>CBDBPQ010000002.1:0-2165220 GCA_965208795.1 Dehalococcoidia bacterium | reverse complement strand
ATGCTCACTGGGTCGTCGCTTCGATCTGCACGATTGCAGCCACGAGCTCGTCTCGGCTTAACGGCTCTTTGGAAACCGAGTCTCTCCATTGACCATCATCCGGTGAGAGTTTGGAGTACCTGGCGCCGATCACGACCTGGAAGTAGGAGCTTTCGGTGAACCCCTCGGGCGCCGGGCGTCCCACTCCCTCGGCGGTATAGACGGGGTCATCAAGGTTGTCGAGGAACACCAGCGCCCGTTCACCGACTCGGAAATCCGGTATGTCGTTGCCCCCGAAGACTGTGATGTCAGCGCTCGTCGTGGTGATTCCGGCCTCCGTCATGATCGCGATCCGGTCGGGCAGCTCACCCCTCTCCGCGTACAGGACCTCTTCGACCGTGAAGGCGAAGTCTCTGAACTTGTAGTGGAAACGGGGCGGGTCGTCGTTGCCACCCGGCGCCAGCTTTGTGCCCAGGCCTTCGGAGACTACTCCAATCACCACGGCGTCCGACTGCTTCACCATTTCCTCTACATCCCAACCGGGTCTGAGGCCACCGACAAACAAAGCCATACTGCCCTCCGTGGCCGCTGGCTGGTCTAACGAGCACCCAACGCCGAGAGTAGCGGTCGATAGGACGGCCAGTCCGATGTATGAAAGGGCGGCCAGGATTCTGTTCAAAGGTGTTCTCACCTGGAACTTCCTTCTGAAGTCTGAGAATGTCCCTCTCCAACGTCACTCAACTTGATGTATGCGGCCCTTCCTGCGTTTCAGGGACGTTGAGAGCCCTCCATCGGCCCGTCTATCGGACAGACTTGGTCCTCGACCGGATGATCCACAGGATGTTCAGCAGGGCAATGGCGATGGCGACGACCCACAGGACGGTACCCCAGGTCGGACTGATCTGTAGCCCAACACCCAGTCCCAGGTAGAACACGACGAAGGCGACCAGAAACAGCGCCACGTGCGCGACGACTTTCATTCTCATTGCTGAGTTTCCCTCCCATTTTTGTTGCCCGGCTCAATCACTCCCCAGGCGATGCGTTCGGCTCCTATTCCCGCGTGTCCCCCTTCGGCATCCGATAGCCGACGCGGGGCTCGGTGAAGACGTAGGTGGGGTTGTCTGCGTCGTCGCCCAGCTTGCGCCGCAGCTTGCTCATCATGACGCGAATGGGCCGCACGTCGTCGTCGGCCTTCTTGCCCCACACCCGCTGCAAGATCCGCTCGTAAGTCACCACCCGCCCGGCGTTGGCGGCAAGCTCGGCCAGAAGCCGGTACTCCAGGGACACCAGGGGAACCGGGCGTCCCCCCAGGGTCGCCTGATGGCTGGCGAAGTCAACGGCCAGGTCTCGATACGCGTAGGGTTCTAGGGCCTCCGACAACTCGCGCCGGCGCAGGGCCGACCGGATCCGGGCCGCTAGCTCCGTCGGCGCGAAGGGCTTGACCACGTAGTCCACGGCCCCATGGTCGAAGGCCCGGGTGACGAACTCCTCCCGCCCGTAGGCGGAGATGAAGATGACCGGCACGTCTGCCATTTCAAGGATGTCCCCCATCAGCTCCACGCCGTCGCCAACGGGCAGCATCAGGTCCAGCAGGACCAACTGGGGCCGCTCCCTCTCCATGAGGCGCAGGGCCTCCTGCGGGTCCCCGGTCACCACCGGCGCGTAGCCAGCCGCAGCCAGGGCGTCGCGGATGTACCGAAGGTCGTTGGGGTCGTCGTCCACCGCCAGCACCCGCACCCGTTCATCCGTCTCCCCCCGATCACGCTGCGACGAGCGGGCCGGTCCCGTCAGGTCCAGGGCCGCCGGACTGATACCGGTCTCCCCGACGGTGGGCAGGGTGAAGGTGAAGCGCGCCCCCAGGCCCACGCCGTCGCTCTCGGCCCGGATGCGTCCGCCGTGGGCCTCCACGATCCCCTTGCAGATGGCAAGACCCAGGCCGGTATCCCCGCCCGGTTCCTCCGACGCGTCCCCGGAGAACTTGCGGAACAGGTGGGGCAGCCGCTCAGCCGGAATCCCTCTCCCCTCGTCGGACACCGAGACGGCGACGTGAACGTCCTCCCGCACGGCGCTCACCCGTATGACCGAGGCGGGTGGGGAGTGGCGGGCAGCGTTGGTCATCAGGTTGACCAGCACCTGGACGATGCGCCGCCGGTCGGCCAGCGCAAGGGGCAGGTCGGGCGCGATGTCGATCTCCAGGCGGTTCCCGCCCCATGCGCCGCTGAAGGCGCTCCGGGCCCGGTCTAATAGCACGGCCACCTCGGCGGGTTCGAGACCGACCGGCAGAGCGCCCGTCTCGATTCGGGCCACGTCCAGCAGGTCGGCGACCAGCTCCTTCATGTGGTCGGCCTGGTCCTCGATGATGCGGTAGAACTGGCGCGCCAGGGAGGGATCCATGTCCGCGCCCGAGCCCAGCAACGAGCTGGCGGATCCCTTGATGGAGGTCAGGGGCGCCAGCAGCTCGTGGCTCACCGTGGCCAGGAACTCGGCCCGCATCCGTTCCTGCTCCTCGACGTCGGCCATGTCCTGCATGGTTACGACCACCGACTCCACGGCGCCACTCTCTCCCAAGATGGGCGTCGCGTTGAGCAACGCCGTCACGCTCCGCCCGTCTGCGACCCGCAGGACGATCTCCTCGGCCCGCACCGTATCCGCGTTGCTCAGAAGCTGGGCCATCGGAAACTCACGCAGTGAGACCTCGCTCCCGTCGGCCCGCCTGAAGGTCAAATCGTCCAGGAGGTCCTCCGGCGTCTGGTCGGGGTCTCGCAGGGTGTCGACGATCCTCATCGCCTCCCGGTTGAAGGACTTCGGGGCGCCCGTCAGGGCGTCGAAGACCACCACGCCCACGGGGGAGGTGTCTATCAGCGTCTGCAGGTCGGCCCGGGCGCTGCGCTCTTCCCTGTGCCTGCGGGCGTTGGCGATGGCCAGGGCCGCCTGGGAGGCGAAGAGCGTCAGCGTGTCCTCGTCCTCCTCGGTGAACCCTTCCCCGCTCGGCTTGTCCGACAGGTACAGGTTGCCTACCCGGACGCTCTGGAGAAGGATGGGAGCGCTGAGGAAGCCGCCCAGCGGCTCCAGGGGCGGGCCGATCTCCGGCAGCCCCAGCGCCTCGGCGTAGGCGGAGAAGTCCTCCACCCGCAGGGGTTCGGGCAGGCCGCCCAGGTAGGCGAATAGCTCCAGTCCTCCGGGGAGTTCCTCGAATCCCCTATGGGCCTCCTCCGTCAGACCCGACGAGATGAAGGCCTCGAGCTGGCCCGCGTCATCTATGACGGTGAGGCCGCCGCGGCTTGCCCCGGTGAGCAGGCGCGCCGAGTCCACCACCCGCTGCAGGACGGCGTCCATGTCGAGGTCCTCGGTGATGCGCAGGCTGGCCTGGCTCAGGCGGGAGAGGCGCTCCCGCAGGGCGGCTATCTCCTCGTCTCTCCGGTCCGCTGGGTTCAATCTGTCACCTCCATAGGGGCGGGCCGCGCCGCTGTCTCGGCTAGCCTGATTTTGGGCTGATGGGGGCAATTGTACCGGAATTCCCGAAATGTTACAAGAAGAAATGCAAATTTAACAAAAAGAAACTGACAAATGACTTGCCGGGTTGCTAGAATGCCGTCCGTCGATGATAGATATTGATACTAAGTACCACTTCTAGAGTTGGCGTGGAATCCCCTATATACGCCATTTCATAGGGACGAACCAGGCGAAGTTGCGAGAGCGACACGACGGTTCGATGGCAACCATATTGAGATCAAATATCACAAGATACAGCATGAAGCCGACGCCGGGCTTTCGCCAAGCGCAACCCCGGCGCGGAAGCGAGAAAGACGACCAAGGATCGAAACCTGTCCAGGGGAAAGTCCAATGTAGAAGCATCGCGCCCACGGCGCGACACCGGTATCACGACACTGAAAACCAAGGTCAACAACAGGAGAAACAGAGAACAGATCATGAAGGCTCTTAACGAAACCACAATAAACCTGAGGGCGGTCGGGATCACGATGACCCTGGCCGTCCTCACCATCACCGTGATGGCGGTGGCATTCGCCGCCAGGCCCACCCAGGCCCAGTCCCCCGCCCCCAACCTCAACGACGGCAAGTACGCAGACCCCCAGCCCTGCGGCCTCAACGTGAGCGACGTGCCGGACGACCCTGACGGGCAGTTCAGCGAGGGCCACGTCGCCCTCTTCGACGCCTACTGGGACTACAACACCCAGACCCTCAACAACAACCTCTGCCCGCCGCTGGCGGTGCATAACGTGGTGACGGACTTTTCCGGCACCAGGGTAGAGACCACCCGCAAAGAATCCAACATCGACGTCAACACCACGGTGTTCCACGCGGGCGACGAGTTCAAGGCCACCGTGGTGGACACTGAAGCGGCCGATTACAACGCCAGCGATTACACCGGCAAGCGGACCATCGACCGGGCCAAGTACCCCTTCCTGCCCCCGGCCGGCACCGAGGTCTGGTGGTTGAAGCAGGACGACCCCATCGCCGAGGCCGCCGAGCCGGAGGGCGACGAGGAGCCGGAGCTGGTGCTGGGCCTCTCCGCCGGCCTGTTCAAGAGGGCGGACTGGTTCGCTGAAACGTGTCCCCTGCAAGGAGATTGCACCGAGGTCCCGCCGTTGCAGTACGAGTTCGAGGCGGAGCGGGACCCCGAGGGCAACGTCATTCCCTTCGTGGTCTTCAAGAACGACGGGACAATAGTATGGGACAGCCGCAACGCCGACACCAACTCGATCCCGCTGTACCCAGGCAAGTACGACCACTACAACTGGGTGTTCTTCCCCGGACCCGGCCAGAGCCACACCTACGTGCTGGAGGTCCACATTAAGGGCCACGTCCGCACCAAACCTGCTCCGGGGATCACGCCGGAAGGCTGGCAACCCCTCACCTGGCCCAAAAACGGGCCTCCCTACGACCCGAGCAACCAAATCGCCCTTGATTCGATCAACAAAGTCGTCACCAGCGAGGTGGTGAAGCAGCAGTACACCATTCACGTCGGCCCGCTGACCCTGAACGACCCGCCCCGGTTCCTGGTCAAGCGGTCGGTGAACGAAAACCCCAGCGTGGGCGACGCGGTGGGCGACCCGGTCTGGGTGTACGATCCGGACGATAACGGGACGACCACGCTTGCTTACAAGCTGTCCGGGCCCGGACACAGCCACTTCAGCGTGGACGCCGCCGCCGGCGGTGCCCAGATAAGGGTGGCCGGCAACGGCGACCTCGACCACGAAATCCGATCCTCCTACCTGCTGGCCCTGGAGGTCAGCGACGGCAAGAACCACGAGAACGGAGCGGACGCCTCGGTTGACGATGCCGTTTGGGTCGAGATCGAGGTCAAAGACGTAACGGAGACGGAGAAGGCGACGGTGAACGTCCTCGAAGTCTCCACGTCAACCAACTCCGAGGGCCACACACGCTACCACGCCGACCTGTGGGCCTCCATCGGCGACCTGCCGGAGGGCGCCACCAACCTCCAGGTGAAATGGACCATAAGCGAATACGGCGGCTCGGACCAGATCCTCGGGCAATACGGCGATTCGCTGCGCCAGTCCTACACCTTCGTTTCGGGGAACGATCGGAGGTTCAAGGTTGACCTGAGGTACGACCAGGGAGGCCAGACGCACACCTTCTCCTCGGAGTGGGTGGACGTCACCTGGCCCAGCGACAACAACTAGGTCCAACGGCTGCAAACTGCCGCGACGGAAAGGGAGGACCGGATTCGCCCTTTCCGTCGCGAGCGCCGTTGCGTGAGGATTTCTCGCTCAACTCTCATTGACAAAGGAGGACTGCGTCTTGTCTTTTCGCCCTCTCGGACTCGCGTTGATCGCCGCCCTGACGGCAGTTCTCCTGCTCCCCGTCCCATCACCGGTCGCGGCCCAGGAGCAGCCGGTGGACCTGGAGTTGAGCGTGACCAACCGGCACCCAGGATACCTCCATGACGGCACGTTCGTGGTTTCCGTACTGAATAACTCGGACGCCACCGTTCGCGACATAAGGGTCCAATTGGAGGTTGAGGACCTTACCACGGGACGGAGCATATTCCTCAAGGAGGCTCCCGTACAAGGCGTAGTTAGCGATGGAATCTTTGACTATGACACGCTGGAATGGGTTGTTCCTAGTCTGAGAGCAGGATTGAGGGCGACCACACTACTTCAAATAGATAATGCTAAGACCGCCCGGGGTCCCAGCGACATAGAGGGTGCCCTGGTGCGCCTGCAGGGCGGCATCGTGGGATCCATTCCCCCGGAAGACCCGGCCGCCCTGGGCAACAACCAGGCGCGTCATTATGTCTTCGATGTGTTTGCGACCCT
This sequence comes from Dehalococcoidia bacterium, assembly GCA_965208795.1. Taxonomy (GTDB): domain Bacteria; phylum Chloroflexota; class Dehalococcoidia; order Lucifugimonadales; family UBA1123; genus VXRN01. The sequence continues at coordinate 2,158,942 of CBDBPQ010000002.1, read as the reverse complement.
CGCTATGAGAGTCCTGTTTGAAAACCGCGCTTCCTACGGGGTGGATGCCGACCCCATAGCCGACACCTTTACCGTCAAGGTCACCAATACGGGTCAAAGCTCTGGGGCCTGGCGCGCCAATTCGGTCAACCAGTTCCAGGTGCGGCTCAGGGTTACCCCGTCCCAGGGACTGCTCTATGCGGCGACACCCCCTGCCGGCACCACCTTCGACGCGGCGACGGGCATCTGGGACATCGGCACCCTGGTCACAGGCGCGTTACCGGAAGGCAACAAGCAGCTGGAGATCCGGGTGACGGGTAGGGACGCGCGGGCCGGTCCGCCGGAGGACCAGTGCCTCACCGTGGAGATTGAGCACGTGATCCCGGACTATACCGCGCCGTTTCTCCCCGTCACCGCCTGCATGGCCCACAAGGCCCTGATCGTCGAGGGCTTCTTCGACATCCTCACCTTGCACGACTGCCTGGCCGGCGGCGACTATCCCTGCGGCAGCCGTCCCTCCCTTGAGCTGACCGCCTCAAAGTCGATCTATGGTCTGAACCCCACTGGAAGACTGTTTAGAGGACCCTACGCCGTTGGCCAAGTCCACCGGGAGCGTTTCAGGTCCGACGATTTTCGCCAAATCCGCAACAATATGGTCCTGCAGCCGGAGGAGGCGGTGCTGCAGGTTCCTGACAGTTCAATAACCCGGAAAACGGATTCGGGGAACACCGTATGGTCAACCGTTGATCTCTTCGATCTGTTCTTTGCCCACAAGAACCTTGAAGACGCTGGGGGTTGGACGAACCTGAAGGCATCAGTAACAGTGACCGCGCCTGGCGGCGGACAAGCCCCCGGCTCCTGGGTTCTTCGGAACCGCCCTGGCTCATTCACTCTTCTTACCGCCACCGATGACACGACAGTGGAAACAATAACCTATCAAGTCCAGCAGACGGGCGCGGATCGTCAACTGCCAATCAGGTTGGAGTTCGGAGCGCTGGGCACCTACGTTGTGCTGTTTGAGATAGAGGGGACCAAGTCCGGGACGACCTACACCGACAGCGGCGTCTACACCTTCCACGTGGGCCCGGTGGCGGAGCTGGGGGTGTTGTCAACACAGCAGACGCCGGGTGGCGGAGTGGAGATAACCGTCCTCAACTACGGCCCAGACTCTTCGCAGGGCGCTCGGGCGGTATTGGCCACGGGCCAGACCTGCGAATTCGGCGGGGTGTTCCGGCACCAGGAACTTCTGCAGCTGGCCGGGCAGGCCGTCACCCGCACCTGCGTCATCCCCGAAGTGGAGCTGACCGCGGCCCAGCTCGCCGGCACCGAGCCCATCGGCCATATCGAGAACCACGTGGACTACACCGTCTGCATCGACGGCGGCGGCAGGGACGTCCTTCCCAAGCCGGACGGCGAAAGCGCCTGCCAGTCCGAGGGCGGGACCTGGCACGCCACCAACGTGTACGACTATCTCGACAGCAACAACGACATCTACCTGTCCCAGGAGCCGCCCCCGGCGGTCGACCTGCAGCCGGCGCGTTCCAGGACGGTCACCTACCTCACCTGGACGCGGCTGGAGGAGCTGTTCGGCTCGCCGGTGTCCTACTACCAGGTGGAGCGGCTGGAGGACGGCCGGTGGGAGTCGCAAGGCAGCGTGCCGCAGCCCGAAGACCCCCAGGAAGACCCGGAGTACGTGGACACGGACAAGGACCGGGGGCAGTCGCCCCGCTACCGGGTCCGGGCGGTGAACGAGGACGGCGCGGCCGGGTCGTGGGTCGAGTCCGGCGGGCCCGCCCAGCCGGGGGTGGCGCTGGCCCTGGACCATACCACCATCAAGGAGCCGGACGTTGATAGCCCGGGCGCGGTGACCACGGCCACGGTGACGGCCACGCTGACCGGCGCGGTGTCCAGCCAGGACATCACGGTCGTCGTGTCGGCGGAACCTGCAACGGGTAGCAACCCCGCCGAGCCGAATGACTTCACCCTCGGCGAGAACCGGACCCTCACCATCCCCGCCGGACAGCGGGAAAGCACGGGGGTCGTGACCATCATCGCCCTGGATGACCTGGACGGCGTGGACGAACGGGTCTCCATTACGGCGGTGGCGTCCTACGCCCGGGGCACTATCCGCGCCCTGACCCTGACCATCGTTGACGACGACGAGCCCGGTGTGACGCTGTCCGAGGCGGCGCTGGCGTTGAACGAGGAGGGCGCGACCGCCGGCTACACGGTGGCGCTGGACACCCAGCCCACGACCAACGTGGTCGTTAGCCTGACCAGCAACAGCAGCGAAGTCACGGTGGACGAAGACGAGCTCAGCTTCACGCCGGACAACTGGGGGCCGCAGACGGTAACCGTCAGGGCGGCCAACGACGACGACGCTGTCGACGACACGGCCAGTATCACCCACCGCATCGTGGACGGGCGGAGCGCCGCCGAGTACCGCTCCGTCGCCGACGCCAGCGTCGCCGTGACCGTGACCGACAACGACACGGCCGGCGTGACGGTGGAAGCTGGCGCCCCGATCATCGTCGACGAGGGACAGGGGGGCGAGACCTACACGGTGAAGCTGGACTCCGAGCCGGTGGGCAGCGTGCGCATCATCGCAAGCAGCGACAACGACGACGTGCGGGTCAGCCCGGCGCTGTTCGACCTGACCAGCCGCAACTGGCGGCAGGGCCAGACGGTGACCGTCAGCGCCGCCCACGACCAGGACAGCGACCCGGACACGGCGACCATCACCCACGCCATCGACGCCGACCGCACCAGCGCCAACGAGTACGACGGCGTGAACGTGTCCAGCGTGTCGGTGAGCGTGGCGGACGACGACTCGCCCGGCGTGCGGGTCAGCCCCAAGACGCGGCGCATCGCCGAGGGCCGCAGCGAGACCTACAACGTGCGCCTGAACACGGCGCCGTCCGCCGACGTGACCCTCAGCGTGAGCAGCGACAACGGCGACGTCACGGTCGGCCCGCAGACGCTGACCTTCACGTCCACCAACTGGGACCGCCAGCAGCGGGTGACCGTCACCGCTGGCCAGGACGCCGACGCGGCGGACGACATGGCCACCATCGGCCACACCGTAACCACCTCGGACGCCAATTACAGCATCGCCGTCCCCGACGTCACCGTTACGGTGGACGACGACGACACGCCGGGCATCACGTTGGGCGCGCTGTCTTCTTCGCCGGCGGACGAGGGCGGCGCGGCGACCTACACCGTCGTCCTGGACGCCCAGCCCACGAGCAACGTGGTGATTGACCTGACCAGCAGCAACGCGGACGTGACGACGGATGCGGTCAGCCTGACCTTCACGTCCGCCAACTGGAACGAGGCGCAGGCGGTAACGGTGAGCGCGTCCGAGGACGACGACTCCATCGACGATACGGCCACCATCACCCACACCGTGGACGACGCCAACAGCGCAGACGAGTTCGACGGCCTCTCCGAGACGCTGCGAGTCAGCGTCGCCGACAACGACGTGCCGGGCATAACGCTGCCGGACGGTCGTCTGGCGGTCAAGGAGGCGGGAGAAGTCACCTACTCCGTGGTGTTGCAGGCGGAACCCTCCGACGGCGTGACGGTGGACATCAGCAGCAACAACCGGGACGTTACGGTGGACCCGGGCCGGCTCACCTTCACGGCCAACGACTGGCACATGCCGCAGACGGTAACCGTCAGAGCGGCGGCCGACAGCGACGGGAATGACGACGACTTCACGCTGACCCATCGGGCCTCGTCTAGCGCCGCGTCCGAGTACCGCTCGGCGCGGGGCGCGCTGAACGGCACGGTCGAGGAAAGGACCATCAACTACGACAGCGACGACAACAAGCTCATCGAGATCAAGACGGCGGCGCAGCTCGACGCAGTGCGCTACGACCAGAACGGCGACCACAAGGTGGACAACGATGCGGACCGGGCGGCGTACATGCGCGCCTTCCCACAGGCCGGCTGCGAGGACGCCAACGGAGTCCGGGGGGCCTGCGACACCATCGGCTACGAGCTGGCAGCGGACATCAAGCTGTCGGGCAAATGGACGCCCATCTACGGCTTCAACGCCATCCTTGAGGGCAACGGCAATGCCATAACCGGCCTGAGCATCAGCCGCGCCAATGACGAACAGCCGGTGGGAATGTTCGCCTACAACTCCGGTGAGGTGCGGAACCTGGGCCTGAAGGGCGTCAACGTGCGCGGCGACGGTCCGGTGGGCGCCCTGGCTGGCCAGAACAGCGGCACGATCACTCGGGTCCATTCCACGGGAAGCGTGTACGGCCACGCCCACACGGGCGGGCTGGTGGGCTTCAACCTGGGAACGGTGGAGCGGAGCTACTCCGAGGCCGCGGTGACGGGCGTGGACTCCCAAGACTCGGGCGGGCCCCTGTGGTCCGTACGGACCGCCGGCCTGGTGGGTCTCAATCAGGGCGCCGTGCGGAACTCCTACGCCACGGGCGCGGTGCGGGGCACCGGCCACGTCAGCGGCCTGGTGGGCTGGAACAACGCTGGCGGCGTGGTGGAGAACAGCTACGCAGCCGGCAGCGTGACCTCCGTCCAGGATTTCCCCTCCACCGGCGGACTGGTCGGCTGGCAGACGGCCACGGTGACGGGCAGCTACTGGGACACGGAGGCCACCGGCCAGAGCAAGGGCGCGGGTCAGGGCGACCCGGGCGGTGCCAAGGGCCTGACCACCAAGGACATGAAGGCGCTGACCGACGACAGCGCCGGCTGGGACGCCGACATCTGGGACTTCGGCACGGACGACGAGTACCCGTCGCTGAGGTAGCCAACAGGCTCCCCGGGGCCGGAGCAGACACAAGAGGGGGCCGCCGGTATTTTCGGCGGCCCCTCTCAGTCTCCGGGCCAGGCGTTCGACGATTGGCTGGCCGGTGCGCCCGACGTGCCGGTCCGGGACGGTCTGACCCGCTGCGAGTGACCGGACCGGACCGGCAAACACCCACCTGAGAATGCAACTGGGCCCCGGATCGACCCCCAGAAATTCGAGCTATCAGGGCCAATTATGAAGCAATTTCGGAAAGATTATAAGAAGAAATGATAATGAAACGAGATGAAACGCTATGGTAGCGCGAACGATGGTACAATATCTTCAGCCTATTTCGCTAAATGGACGATGAGGGATTTTCTTCAACCAGAGCGGATAGAGGGTAGGTAGATGCGCTTCATCGGTATGAGGATCATGAAGCGGGTCGTCCAGCGCGCCGTTTGACGCGCCCCGAATCGGGTCCGTCACAGCGGTAAGGAATCTGCATACGGGAAGGTTCGAATGCATCGAGAAATGAAAATGCCGGGATGGCTCGCGAGAATCTCCGTGGTTGCCCTGCTGGCCGTGGCGGCCGGGTTGTTGAGCATGGCCGACCCGCCGGGGGCCTCCGAGTCCGGGCCGGACTGCTTCTACGGCGTGGGTCCGCCGTATGGAGCCGGTGCGGACGGTCCGATATCGTTTTCCAGTGTGAGCGGGACACAGATGGTGATGGCTTTATAGAGTACGAGCGCCGATGAGGAAACAGATGATTCTCACAGTACAAGCATTGCGAACAGCGTCCGGCACGATTCATCTTCCGGGATGCCCACGCCTCCTGAGCCCCGGTGTGCAACATAAACCAATAACAGCGCAGTTGGAGCTTGACGTCGAGAGTGATGACTTCGTCGGTTCCAATAAGGGGCAGTTGTGTGTCGCATGTTGGGGCCGATACAGAAGATCAGCCGAGCGGCGAGAGCGCAGAGCTGGAATCTGAGTGTGGAGAATCATGACCGAAAACACTTACGTTACCGGAGAGACGTGCCGAACGGCCGGAACATACGTCGCGTCCTGCACGATCGTGCATTGGCGCAAGTTCGAGAAGGGTGAGACGTTCCCACGTTGCTCTTGCAATCAGACCGTCTATTGGCGGAGATTGCCGGATTTTGTTGCGTGAGGAGTGTTCGATGAAAGAAACGAACCAGACGGACTCGCCTAATCCGGAGATGCTCAGAGTGACGGCGCCTAATGAGGCGGCGTCTGGGAATTCGACAACGCGACACAACTGGCGACCGATGGACACTATAGACCAGATGGAGAATCTGGTTCTGGGCATGGTGGGCCGACGGCTCAAGTACAACGTGCTCATCGGTCACGAGCCGCCAGCGGAGACTCAGTTAGCGATGTTCTAGACAAGGCCTGATCCACTGTGGCCCCAAAATGGCGGAGGTGCTGGCATGACACCAGAAGAACGACAGGTTCGGTTTAATGTAGGGGTGGAGATCATAGAGGGAGTGATCCTAGACTTTCTCTGTGAGCACAAGGATGACACCTTCTCATCATCGCAAGTGCGTGAGGGTCTCGATGTCCCTCAGTACTCTATCGTCAACGAAATTCTCCGCGGGCTACATGAGAGAGAGCTGATTGTGAATCATAAGGAGCCCCAGGGTCCAGCGAATCATTGGCAAGCGGTATGATTATGTCTAATTCTGTGCTGTGGGGCTTGGTTGGCTTGTTTGCTCTTGTAGCTTGTGGCGGCGAGGTTGTGGTTCTGGCGACACCGGAACCGATAGCGACGCCAACGTCGACAGCAATTCCGACACTTGTGCCGGAGCCGACGCTGACTGTTGATGAGCGGATTCGACAGAGCATCTTGAGCCATGAGTTTTCGCACGGCATTGAAGTGGACGACTCGATGAGCGATGAACTCCTAGAGGCACTCTACTTCTTGGAGCGTTACTTGAACCGACCCCATCGGGAGAATGTGGCTCCCGACGATTTGCATGAGTGGTGCATGAGCGCAGTGACACCGATGACATATTACTCGCAAGCGCCGGACCAGCAAAAGGCCCGTATTATTGTTCGGGAGCGTGGCCGTATAGAGGAGCAGATACTCCGTTGCCTGCAGGACCCTGTCTACAGAAATAAGGAAGTCCTGGTTGCAACGTACTATCCGGCGTTCCACGCTTGGTTTGAGTACCAAGGGGTATCGCCAGCGATCTTGCTGGCATTGCACCACCTGGGAGTGGTAAGCATAGCTCAGGAGGACACCCACATAATGGCCGAGATTACCGACTGGTGTATGAGCTTGGAGCCGCGCTTCTTCAAGAGGTGCCTTGCCGAGCGGCTGATAGATGAGGTGCCTGCTTTGTATGGCTACCAGTACGGTCTGGTGCGAGGTTACATGGACTGATTGATTTAACAATGTGGGGACTAACATCGTCTAAGGCTGTCTCAGCCTGACGACAAGCCTCGTTGTGGTAGAGTTGGGTCATCGTGCGCCACAGCCCACACTCCAGCGTATATGCAGTCGTGGAAAGGCACGCTTTCGTGCCTCCTCGCGGCATACACGGAGCGATGGGACTTGTGGCGAGTACAGCCGAATTCCTCGCCACGAGGAGGCTCCAATGAAAGCAGTGCTCATGTTCCCGCTCAAGGCAGTATATTTCTGCTGGCGCTGGTTCTGGTATATCGTCCTGTTTCCCTTCGGCATCTGGTCGCTGGCGCGACGTAACGCCAAGATGAATCGGTAGAAGATGGGCAACAAGATGGAGCAAGCCATTATGCGGTCAAGGGAGTAGTCTATGGAGCGGTACGCAGTCCTAGAACAGCGATACACCGAGGCCAGTACAAAGCCGGCACAAGTGCGCGAGCTTCTAGAGCCTGTCCGTACCCCCTTGGCTCCTCAGATCGACAGCCAACTGCTCCATATAGCCACCGACCTAGAAGAGCTACAACGCTGTCTCGGAGCACTCAGTGAGACGTGCGGCTTGCTGGCATCGCAATATGCTGATGCGTGACGACGTGTTTCAGCGTGCCTGATTAGCCCACATCGCGATTTGCACAAATGGACTGGAAAGAGACGTTGGTGTGAACCTCGGCGTCAACTTAAATATATTACACCCTTTTGGAAGTGGCTGCTTGGAGCGCTGGTTCACCACCGCAGGGAGAGTGCTCATGCAAAGTAGCCTTCGCGTTAGACTTCTGCCACTACTGGCAATCGCCTTATTCTTGACTGCCTGCAGTGATGATACTGCGCCCACCTTCGTTGCTGCGGATGTGGAACCTGTTTCTGCCCTCCCCCGGACTGCCCAGCCTATACCAATTCCCGAAGCGACTCCATTCCTAGTCGCCACTGTCACGACCACGCCGTCACCGACTCCAACCCAGACACCGGAGCCAACCGCAACGCCGGCACCACTGCCCGACCTCTCAGCTGCGCCCACCCCCATGGCCACGCAAGAACCGACCGTTACGCACACGCCGTCACCGTCTCCCACCCAGACACCGCCGCCAACTGCTACACCCATCCCCACGGCTACACAAGAACCGACCGTTACGCACACGCCGTCACCGTCTCCCACCCAGACACCGCCGCCAACTGCTACACCCATCCCCACGGCCACACAGGAACCCACCGCTACTCCTACGCCGTCACCCGAGTCCACCGCCACGCCCGTACCTACCGTGGTACCGGGAAGTCGCGCTGCAATCAGGGCGTTGCCCTGGGTTGCGGACGGCATCACCAATTTGGAAGAGTACGCCTTCGAAGATCTAATGACTATTTCTTCCATCGACACGGAGACAGCGGCTCGAATCTTGAGCTTCCCTTGGGTTGTTGATGAAGTTTCCCAATACGAAATGGGCGCCATTAGTGAAATACGCATCATGATGGAAGAGCATCCGGATTTAGCGAAGGCGGCGCTCCGTTTTCCGTGGGTGCGGGACGACATGTCTGAGGCAGAAGGGCTCGCCCTCTTTTCCGTTCGCGACCTGGCCAGAAATGATCCGGAATTGGCCTGGCAGATTGTCAGGGAGCCATTCATGGAGCCGCCGTTCCTACAGCGTGACGAGTATGCTTTAAAAGTGTTGCTTTACTTGTCGAACCCTTGGAACGATGAAGATTCAGATCTGAAGGCGCGGATTGTCGGCCAACCGTGGTTCGCTGACGGCCTGGATGACCACGACGCGGCGCTCTTGCATGCAATCACTCACAGTGGAGTCGCCGGCGGCGGCAATGACTTTCGACAAGCCCTCATCGAGACTCCCTATGTGGCATCGAAGTCTGTCGACCTTCCCTTGGCCGGCGTTATGGGACTTGCTGTGGTGAGACACACGCCGTTTCCGACGGACGACCACACGCTGGCGACGCTGGAAGAAAGTGTACGTACCATGGAGGAGTTCATGGGCGCTCCGCTGCCTGTCGGCGATGTCATACTGCTTCTCTCTGAGCCGGAATTCTGGTCTCCGAAAAGAGCGAAGGGGCGACTGTATAGATTCAGTCAGGGTAGCGGAAACACGCCGGTCTATATCTCGGCGATCATCCTGGCAAAGAACTCTGAGTCCGGCCCACCAAAGGGGACCCTCTATCACGAATTGGGACACTTCTACCTCGAGAACGGCCCGCAATGGATCCAAGAGGGCTTGGCCGAGTTCTTGGAGGCGTACATGGTAGCCCATACGGGCGGAGAAGGCCTGGAAGAGCGGCTGGCCCATTTGAATGCCCACGGCGAATGCGACAAGGAGAACATCTGGCAACACGTCAATCCTTGGAAGGGAGGGCAGTGCGACTATGAGCTAGGCGAGAAGTTCTTGCTGGGCATGTATGCCGCATTGGGGCCGGAAGCTGTATCCGCAGCCTTGAGAGAACTCTACACTCGGTCGCTGATCTTCGAAAATCCGAATCACGACAGCGTGTACTTTGCGTTTAAGTCAAACACACCGAAGGGGAGAGAAGAGGCGTTTGGGACCGCCTTCCGACGCTATCACGGTGGACCCGTCATCGACCGGTCGTTGGAAGATTCCCAAGACCTGCCGCCGCTGGCGGCGCTCTATGACGCAGCCAACGGGGACGACTGGGAGGTCAACATTCATTGGATGAGCGACGGGCCCTTAGGCGCATGGCACGGCGTGACAACCCATCCGAGCGGCTACGTTATAGCTCTGGACCTCGCCCAGAATGGCCTCGCCGGCGAGGTGCCCCCGGAGCTAGGAGGACTCTACCGCCTGTCGGTTTTGAATTTTCACCGCAACGAACTCACCGGGGAGATACCGTCCGAGCTTGGCAACCTAGCTAACCTGAAGAGATTGGAACTGTCTGATAACAAGCTCACGGGGCAGATACCTCCTGAGCTTGGCGGTCTCGCTAACCTCGATACATTGGATCTGGCTCGGAACGACCTCACCGGGGAGATACCTGCTGAACTTGGCAATCTGAACAACCTCACGCGATTGATGATCCAGGGAAACCGCCTAAGCGGGGAGATACCTCCGGAGCTCGGCAACCTGGCCAACTTGGAGCTATTATGGCTCAGTGAGAATCAGTTCACCGGCTGCATCGCGGAGGAGCTTCCGGATATATGGGTCGAGGAGACAGGGCTCGAACGCTGCGTGTCAACCGGGCGCGGCGGCCAGTAGGGTTGCTGTCAGCAGTTCAGGGGACGGAAGGGCAAGACCAAGCAACACGTTCGACCAGAGGTGGAGGCCACGAGGGGGCGACAGTGATGTGATGGCAATTCCAGAAAATCAACTCAAGGGCTGGTCCCAGCCGGGCACGGTCAAGGGCGCGAAGAATATCCATGCCGCCATTCGCAACGCTCTGGGACGACACCGGTGGCCGGGGGATGTTCGCTACAGGACGTACCTGCAGGGCTCTTACCGGAACAACACTCATCTCCGGCGTCAGAGCGATGTCGATGTCGTCGTGGAGCTGACTTCCCTTCCCATGCGGGACGGTTCGCCGCTGCCCGACTCTCAAAGAAGGCTGTTGGAAGAAAGATTCCATGCGCCGGAATATGGATGGCGACAGTTCCGCAGAGACGTGATCAGGGCCATCACCGCCAATTTTGGAGCGTCAAGGGTTCGGGAAGGCAGGAAGACCCTCAAACTTGTCATGGAGTCTCCTCGCATCCCGGTTGACGTGGTGGTCGCCGTCCGATACCTGAAATACACGCGGTACTCGGGGCGGCGCAGATCCAGGCACACCGAAGGTCTGGGATTGTACCTTCCAACGGAAAGGAGATGGACCGTCAGCCATCCTCATATACACCGGCGAAACGGTGTCGAGAAGGAGAAATCCACGAACTGGTGGTTCCGACACTACATACGGATGTTCAAGAACGTCCGCGCCCAACTGGTCGAAGAGGGTCGGCTGGGACGGGATACAGCGCGGTCATACCAAATTGAGCGCTTGTTGTACAACGTGCCGGACCGGCTGCTGGCACGCTCTTATCAGTACGCCTACTCATCCGCCCTCTATTTGTTGCGTGGGAATGACATCACGCGGTTCTCATGCCAGAATAGGCTGGTTCCCATGTTTGGCGGAGGCCCAGACTCATGGAACGAAAGGGATGCCAGAACCCTGATTGATGCGTTGATCAGGCAGTACGAGGACTGGTAGCAACCATAATGCACGATTATACAATAGACTCACGGGAGCGCGTCTTAGTGGTTAGGATCCTCTTCCTAGCAAGCGCTCTCGTAGCATGGATTGCAGCCGCGTTCATTCCATCAGACCTCCTCTCCATGCGTTGGCTGCTTCCCATACCGTCCATCGCTCTGGTGTTTGGAGTTTCCTATTGGGCCTTTGATAACTGGCTCTGGCGATGGAGGTTCCTGAGAGTGTTGCGGCTGATCAGCGTGCCTGACCTGCGGGGCACATGGACAGGAACGATTGCCAGTTCCTATACGGAATTTAAGGAGACGCAGCAAGCGACCGTCACCATTGAACAGACATGGACAAGAATGGTGGTGCGGTTGAACGCTGCCGAGTCGCGCTCCTGGAGTGTGACCGCCTCCGTCCTTACCAACGCGTCGGAGGGTTTGGTCCTGACCTACCTGTTCGACAACGAACCTGCAGCCGGATCCGTCATGACGATGCAGCGGTTCCGCGGCACGACGGTCCTGATCAGCGCCGTCCCTGATCAGCTCGAAGGCTACTATTACACCGGGCGCGGGAGAGAAACCTATGGATCACTCAAGCTGCGCCGGCGACTCTGGGATTGACTACCCTACGTCATCCGTCACCTCCACCATCTCCGGTTCTGCCGGTCCCAGTCGGTAACCCACATCGCGCTCTACGAAGACGTAGATGGGGTTTGCCGTCGTCGACCAGCTTGAGAGGGAGGCGCTTCGCCACCTCGCGCAACATCCCCACATCTGGGTGCCATATAAGAAACTGGTCGTCGAACTCGCTGATGGTGGACACCCCCGATGGAAACGGTCTCACCGCTAGCATCGCCGTAGTCGTCAGCTTCGCCGATGTTTACGAAACGACAACCAGCGATGACCGAGGAAGCGACGGTGCCCGGTCCTGCGATTACGGTGGCGCAGCGGCGATCTCGGTGACCGAATGCTTCACCCAACTGGCCGCGCTCAGCGCAATCGTCGAGTATGCCGGGGCGTGGAATGACGCCGAATACAAGGCGCGCTACCAGAACAAGGAGAAGAAGTGTGCTGCCGGCCACTTCAGCAGCCTGACTGGCCTTGCGCATACTGTAACCGGACTGCAACTGGATGATCGCGCTACCGCAGGGGGCGTTGCCAATCTGAGCAGCCTCCAGAAGTTAGTCATATCCAACAGCCCAGAGATTCCCTTCGACCTGTGTAGGCTGGGCATCCGGGAGGATGCGGATGTCCAGCGGTAGGGACGACGCCGTGCTCTCCGGTACGCTCCCACCGTCGGCAGGCTGCATAGGCTGTGGAAGATGTCACTTCAGTCAGGGTGCGGATGGATAGCCTTGGGCCAACCTCTTGGTGGAGCCTTGATCGCCCTCCTTGACGCGATAGCCGAGCCTCCAACTCACTGGCCCCAAGGCTATACGACTTGACCGGTGTCATATAATCGACACGTCAGATCTGCACCTCCCAGCGAAAAGTTTGCAAATCGGTACGCCTTGGCCCCACCATGTAAGTTTTGAGCTATTCCTTGGCCCCCGACGAGGCCGACCACGAGTTTTCGTATCGCCTCAAAGCTGTGCCAGCTATCGGACCCCACTCGCAGCAGACTTGGGTATGCCGGCCAAATCCAGCTCCTCGGAGTCCCCTTCGGGGTTCGGACTGTCCATGACGATGGGGACCTTATAGTGGATGGTGGCCCTGCCGAGCATAACCACGATGTCCCTAACGAAGGCCTTACGCTCGGGCAATTCGCTCGCCTCCGGATACTCGATCATGCTCAGCGTCTTGGCCGTGATGGTCGCCACACCGTCCCGAGTCGCCCTGCGCTGGGACATTATGGCGTTGGCCTCCTGGAGCAAGCCTCGAGGCGCGCCCGCTGATCCCTGTTGGCCCTGATCCGCGGAGAGGCGGTCTCGGCCAGTTCGGGGTCGCTGGACCCTATGAAGTTCCTGATCCGGTCAAGTCGGAGACGTACCTCTTTGAGTTCAGACTCGATGCTCTCGATTTAGCCTCGTTGCTCTTGGATCAACCTATCCAGTTCATTGACCACAACTGTCGTCATATCGTCGTTGCCGTCCTTGGCGAGGATACTGGAACGAACCCTACCAACGATCAACTGCTCGAAGCGGCGGGCGTTTAGGCGGGGAGTCTCGCAGGCACCCTTGCCGCGCTTTATCAGCGACTGACAGACGTAGTAGTGAAACATACCGCCCTTGGCGTCCTGGCCCGACAGCAACGTCTCGCATATGTAACACCTGACCAGTCCGCTCTGCAAATAGGAGCTCGCAATCCTTCGGGGGTGGGTGGTCTTGGACGCACGGGACCGTATCCGGCTGTTGACTCGGCGAAACTGGGCCCCGGAGACGATGGCGGAGAATGCATCCTCCACCCGTACCGGGTCGGCCTCATCCTTGGCCTTGGCGCCCCAGACGAGAGTCCCCGTGTAGACCTCGTTCCTCAGGATGAAGTTGACCACGTCGTTGGACCAGAGCTTTCCTTTGGCGCTTGGGATTCCCTCGTCGTTGATGGCGCGAGCGATGTCCAGCATCCCTACTCCGGTCTCGGCCATGTCGAAGATGCGCCTGACGACGGGTGCCGTAGCGTCGTCGGGTTGCAGTTAGGGGCGATCCTTCTCCCTATCCTGGACCATGACCCTCTTGTAGCCGTAGGGCGTCCTGCTGGAGACCCAGAAGCCGCGGGAGGCCGCTTCCCGCATACCTCGCCTGACATCCGCCGCCAGGTCTTCCTAGTAGTACTCGTCCACAGTTTCGATGATGGCCGCCGTGAGCGTGCCCGTTGGAGTTTCATCGGTTTGTTCCGTTATCGACACCACCGTCACGCCTCGTCTGCGGAGCAAGGACTTGTAGGCGATGGCGTGCTCGCGATTCCCGGTGAAGCGTGAGAACTTCCAGACCAAGACCTCTCTGTAAGGGGCCTCTGGCAATCTGGCCTCGTCGATCATCCTGTTGAATTCGGGCCTGTCGTCGGTGCGCCCGCTCTTGGCCTCGTCGACGTACTCGCGCATGACCGCCTAGCCGTTCTTGTCAGCGTAGCCTCTCATCGCCCGAAGCTGGGCGGCCACCAGGAGGTCCACGTCCTGACGGTCGCTGGACACTCTGGCGTAAAGAGCCACTGGCGTGGGCTCGGATCGTTCACTCATCTGCGCATCATCCAAATTACTCTTGGTTTGGTAACATCTTGTGTACCATTTACGTAAGGCGTTACAATGATTCGGGGATTCAAAGATCGGACGACCGAGAGGTTCTTTGGAGGCCAGTTGGTGCGGGCCTTCCAGGGGTTCGCGGATCAGGCGACGCGTCGTCTCACGGTATTGGACAACGCCGCCTCCTTACAGTATCTGGCTGGATTGCCCAGCAACAGGCTGGAGGCTCTCTCCAACGACCGAGCGGGCCAGTACAGCATCCGGATCAACCGCCAGTAGCGAATATGCTTCTGCTGGGAAGATGACGGACCGTACGACGTGGAGGTCGTGGACTACCATCGATGAGGCGTTGGACATGAGTACAAGCAGCGGAATGTGGCCGGTCCACCCCGGAGATATAATGGCTGAGGAGCTCGAGGAGCTTGGGTTGTCGGCTAACGTGCTCGCTAAGGCTCTTGATGTACCCACGAATCGAATTACGGCGATTCTCAAGGGACAGAGGGGGTAACGGCAGACACGGCTCTACGCCTTGCCCGGTACTTCGGCACCACGCCCCAACTATGGCAGAACCTTCAGAAGGCATTCGAGCTGCGTGTGTCGGAAATCGAGTCTGGCCCGCAGATTGAGGAGCGCGTGCAGCGACGAGAAGCAACCCAGGTGGGTGGCAGGTGAGTCGGACCCCTTAGTTTCCATGCAGTCCATGTAGACTTGGTTGGCAACTGATACAGGGATGGAAGGAGAAAGAGATACTTGGTGATGGTGGGAAATGAGTCGAAGGTCGAGTTCTTGACGTTGACCGCCGGTGATCTAAGTGACGTCGATGACTTGATGAAACAAGATAGACGAACTCTTGGCTTTCTTCCGGCTGAGGCACTCACCGACTACCTCCGGAGGGGACGCGTCATAGGCGCCAAGACTGAAAATGACAGGCTCATTGGGTACTTGCTCTATGCGCCTAGTCAGAGCCGCCTTCGGATTGTCCATCTCTGCGTCTCGGCAGAATTCAGAGGTAATGGCATCGCGAGCCGACTGCTGGAAGAACTCAAGTGCACTGCTACAACCCAGTCCGCCATAACCCTCAGTTGCCGCCGGGACTTCCCTGCACACCACTTGTGGCCGAAGCTAGGCTTCGTATCAATTGGTGAGAAGCCGGGGCGTTCTGTAGCTGGGCATTCATTGAACCTGTGGCACCTGACGCTCGATCCAGCCAATCAATTGGACTTGGGACTATTCCAGGCGCAGACGTCAGATGAGACTTTCGACGTGATAATTGACGCTCAAGTGTTCTTTGACCTGTTTACGCCAAGCAGCGAGGCGTCAGAACCGTCCAAGGCTCTGCTTGCTGACTTCCTCGTGGATTCTCTCAACCTGCGGACCACCGATGAACTGTTTAACGAAATTGACCGGAACAAAGACCCCGGCATACGGCAGGCTGGGCGCGTCAGAATGCAGCAATTTCCACAGGTTACCTACTCCCCACGTTTGATGAAGGACTTTGAGGGCCGATTAAGGAGTGTCTTATACCATTTCAGTCTGAGCAGGCCGCATGACATGATGGTAGGCCATCGACCGCTTCGTCTATCCAGTCCCATCCGGCAATCGACCGCACTCGGGCAGGATCAGACTCCAGGCGGCGCAGGTATGCGTCCACCGCAGCCATCTTCTCCTCGACGCTCCCATAGACCTTGCCCTCGACCCAGCGACGCGCCTCCTCGAACACCCGCTCAGCGGGGTTGAGTTCCGGACTGTACGCCGGCTGTACCACCGTCGGCAGCGCCACCGCCTCAACAAGTCGACTGCGGTGTCCGCGCGCGCCGTCCCACACCAGCGCCTCCATATCGGTCCCACGCTTCAGGCCGTTGACCGCCGCCGCTATACGATCTGACTTCATCGAGTCTATCCAACTCCACAGCAACTTCCCGCGTCTCCCGTCCACCACACAGAACAGGTACATCCACTCGTACACCGTCTGAACCCGCTGGCGGACCTTCACCCCGCGACGACCCCACACCCTGCGAACCGTTCCCCGAAGTCCCACTCGCATCTCGTCGGCAAAGCCCAGCACCGTCTCCCGACTCACTCCCGCGCCGCGGAGCGCATCGCGGAGTCCCCCTTTTTCCACGATTCTTGCGCTCTGAGGTCTGCCTTCTCATGCAGTCCTCTCGGAACCCTTGGGGAACATCCCAGTCTCGCAAGCAGGCTGTACACGCTTCCGAGCCGAAAGCTCACTCCATACTCGGACTCTATCCAGTCTCTGACCTCGCCGCCCGTCCTGAACCGTCCGCTCCCAACCTCTTCGGTCAGTTCCCTCTCCTGCTCGGCGCTCAGAAATCGCGGCTGTCCCTTGCCCTTGTTCGTATGTGAAACAACCTCCTTCACTCCTCCGGTCCTGTACCACGACACCCACCTCTGGAGCGTCCGGTAGTGAATGTCCACCACTGACGCCACCTCGCCCATGCGTCGTCCGCTACGCAGCAGCCAAAGCGCGTGCAGTCTGGTGCGAAGCATGATGTCCCGCTCTGCTCGATATGCCGCCCTCAGCGCCTCGGGCGTGTCATTCGGGCGCCAGTCCACCCGGAACTGTCTTCCAGTCATACGATGCCCTCCAACTCGATGAGTTGGAATCAGCATAGACCAAGTACCAAACTACTGCCAGACCCCTTACGGCAGACTTACGCTGAAATGGTATTAGCTCACCGCACTCCTAGCCAATTATCCGATATTAAGCACTTGGCTAAGGCGGCCGCTTCCGACGTGGACATCTTTGTCACCAGAGACCGGCCTCTACTCAATAAGGCGGGAGACATTGCTGACCTAACCAACCTCCGTGTGCTTTCCCCGACGGAGCTAATCGTTGAACTACATGAACTCTTGGAAGGACAATCCTACGGACCTGAACGTGTTGCTGGCCACGGCCTGGCATGGTATCGCTGTACTGCCCACGATCTCGCTTCTCTTCCAGTGGATGCCTTCCTGAGCGAAGGCGAGGGACTCAGGCAGTTGAAATCGCTCTTGGATCGTTACCTTACACGTCCCACTGACTATCAGTGTGAACTACTTAAGGCTGAGGGCAATGATGTCGCAATCCGAATTGTATCTACTTATGCTGAAGGGACAGTCGCTGTCCCCTTAGCCAGAGTAGCGCGTACCGCTGACCGACCGTTATTCGGGCGCTTCCTCGTCGCGGACACCATTGCCAAGGCAGTAGAGAAAGCTCAAGACGTCGTGGTGTTTGAACAGTCCGGGCTCAGTCCTTCATTGATACCAGACCTCATTACGATGGGGTTCACGCGATGGAAGGATACTTTCGTTAAGTTTTGCTTTTCACGCTGTATGAATCTGGAAGATGCCTTACAGGAAATGGCGGCTCTTTCGCCTGAACTGGCCACTGCATACGGCGATGCCTCAGACCTCGAACTTGAACTCGACTGTGCTCCCGTAAGTCTAGCCGCGGAACAGAATTACTTCCTAGTCCCGATTCAACCAGGCTATGCCATGAGTTTGATCGACAGGCAGTTGTCTTCTAGCGATATGTTCGGCGGAGACCCTTCCGTGCTGTTGCGTTGGGAGAACGTCTATTACCGCAAAGCTACTACTTCGCATAAAATTCTCAAGGCCCCTGGGCGCATACTCTGGTACGTTAGCCGTAGCCAGAAAGAGATCGTAGCGGTATCTCGTCTTGACGAAGTGGTCATCGATACCGCTAAGGAGCTTCTTCGGAAATTCAAGAGGTTCGGAATACTAGGATGGGATGAACTCTACGAAATGTCCGCCGGAGACACGTCAATGGATCTGATGGCGCTGCGGTTCTCTCATACATTTGTCTTTAGGAGGAGGATTCCATTGAATGAGGTTCGGGCCGTTTATGCAGAGGATGGGAGTGGCCTGACGGTTCAGCAACCCACGAGCATGCCGGTAAGCAGATTCCAGAAGCTGTTCAAGCTAGGCTTTCCGGGGCGCTCATGACGACAGTACTGCGACCGTTAATCATCTCGTTAAAGCCGTACTATGCCGATATGCTATTTGAGGGGCTCAAAAAGGTTGAACTCCGGCGACGGATAGCCTCCCATATAAGCAACCGGGACGTGTTTATTTACGTTTCAAGCCCGGTGAGGGAACTGCGTGGGGGATTTCGTGTTGGTCAGGTATGGGAAGGATCGCCCGAGGAGGTGTGGAACATCGTGGCTGATCTTCCCACTATCAATAGACGAGAGTTCGACGCTTACTTTCAGGGCCAAGCCATCGCCTACGCGTTAGAAGTCACAAACGTATGGGAATACGAGAATCCGGTGGCACTTAGTTTGCTTAGGGATCTGTTCGACGACTTCGTTGTTCCGCAGTCATGGCGGTATGCCAAGAGTGAAGAGC
Source organism: Dehalococcoidia bacterium (assembly GCA_965208795.1). Lineage (GTDB taxonomy): Bacteria > Chloroflexota > Dehalococcoidia > Lucifugimonadales > UBA1123 > VXRN01. The sequence goes on along the minus strand of CBDBPQ010000002.1, from coordinate 2,140,061 downwards.
ACGAAGCCTTCCAGAGGATGAAACGAAGACCGTTCAAGGAAAGAGAGAAGGCGACTGTGGCGGCTGACGCCCATTGATTGATGGAATGAGATTACGTTCAACTCCGTCGAATCTGCAGACTGATCGAAGGCGTTCAAGCCAGTTAGCTTCGCCCGCTTAGGGAGCATGCATGACTGCTGATTATACCAGTTCCGAGGGGTTGACCTCTGACATGCTCTCTGCCTTGCTCGACAAACTAGGCGAGATCGCTAGGGCCGCGAGTAGCGGTTCCTTTGTATTTCGCGGTGAACCCAAGTGGTATGAGGAGATTTCGTCTAGCCTTTATCGGGAGTACAAGACATTACTAGAGCCCTTTGGCTTGGATGGCTTCGATATACGTAGTGTGCAAGAAGAGATCATTACCGACGCCGCCCGTCACGCCGGCGATCTTGCGCCTCAGGACATACTGAGCCAGCTCCAACACTATGGTCACCCTACGAATCTAATTGACTTCACTACTGACTATCTCATTGCACTCTTCTTTGCCTGCGCTAGCGAGCACGCCGACGATGGCCGCATCATTCTGCTTAACACAGAGACTAGCTTGCTCTTCCGCATGAGAAGCCCGTTGAATCGCATCAAGGCTCAGAAGAGCATCTTTGTTGATCCTCCTTCTGGGATGGTTAGCCCGGACCACATTGTCTCCATCGAATCCGAGCTAAAGCTCCCCATCTTGAAGTACCTCAGTACTTATCATGATATTTCGACACAGACGATATACGATGACATTCACGGGTTCATCAAGAATGCCAATATACACCGAAGTGCTTACGCGGAATTTCACATCGGCGGACTCTATCTAAAACAAGGACTCCTTCACGAAGCACTCAGGCATTACAACCGTTCGATCGAATTGAACGGGTACGAGACGGCTACACTCGTGAACCGAGCAGCGACGTTAGCGCGAATGGAAAGGGATGATGAGGCTATTCGAGATTTCTCTCAAGTTATCGCACTTGATCCAAGAGATACACGGGCTTACCGGGACCGAGGGCACCTTTACCTATCCAGCGGGAATCCGGAGCTGGCGGAGAAAGACTTTAGCGAAGCGATTCGGCTGGACGAATAGATGGAGGATGCCTATATGGGGCGAGCTCGCTCTCGCGCAGACCGCGGGGACTTCAATGGCGCGGCACAAGACCTTAATGTCGCCATCGACTTGAACCCGAAGAGCAGCACCGCGTACAGCAGTAGAGGTGCTGCTCTTGCCGCGACTGGAAACTACCAGCCAGCGCTGTTTGACCTAGGTACTGCGTTAGAGTTGGATCCAAGTAACGCGGCCGCTTACATGGCTCGAGCCTTGCTCAACTTCAATATAGGTGAATACCAAGGTGCCGTAGAGGACTTGGCCGCCTACATGGCTGTGGGCGGTGAAGACCCGGCCGCCGCCCAGTTTCGTAGGGGAATCGCGCTGATTGCCTTGGAGAAGTACGAAGAAGCACGTGGAGAGCTAAAGACTGCCTTGTGCCAGGATCCAGTTGTTGCTAACCGGGTGGTCAAAAGCCTTAGCGACACCGCAGACGGAACCGAAACCCTTATACTACAGGACGAAGTGCCTAGCGACATTCTGGAGATGCTAAAGTTTCAGGAATAACGCCACAAACACGGGATCAACCACCTCAAGATGTACGCGGGTCCGGTTCCCTGGTTAACAGCCATATCCTCCCCCGTAGCATTGCAACCGGAGTCGTGCGTACATCTTCCGCAACCTATGCTGACCGAAGCCAAGCCCCGGAAAGCTACGGGGGGTGCTGATGTCCCCAGAGTCCGCCCCAAGCGTATAGCTGTCGCTGGGCATGGGCATTCTGTAGAGGATCACGGCTCTGCCGGGCTTGAGCACGATTTCCCTGATGAACGTTTCGGCAAAGGCCTTGCGGTCGGACAACTCGCTCTCCTTCAAAAACTCGGCCATGTCCTGAGCCCGTTCCGCGATTGCATCCAGGTCGTTTTTGACCGACCCGCGCTGGGATAGGATGGTCTGAGCCTCCTCCAATGATGCCTCAAGAAGGCTCCGTCTCTCAGTATTGGCCTTGATCCGGGTGTCCATGTCAGCCGGAACGTCGTCGGAGGTCTCCACGACGTCCCAGAGCCGGCCCAGCCGGCGACGTACGTCCGCAAGCTCAGACTCGATATCTCCAGTCTCCTACGTTGTCCGCGGACCATGCCATCCAGTTCCTTGGCAACGACCTGCCGCAATCGCCAGCGCAGCTTGCGATTGCGAGACGCCTGAAGTCGCGCAATCTGCTGGACCTCGCCTACCTGGTGGCGCTCATACGCCCGGGCGTGGGCGTCCAGGGCAGCGCCGTGTCGCAGGTCATCGAGCGGTACAGGCACGGCGCGGAGTGGGAGTACGACCACCCGTTGGAGGAACGGGCGCTGGAGCGTGGATACGGGGTCATAATCTGGCAGGAGCAGGCGGTCCAGCTGCTGCTGGACGTCGGCGGCTTCGGCGCGGGGGAGGCGGACGAGGTCCGGCGAGCGTTCGCCAGATCGAACGCCGGCGATCTGGTTGACGCCTACAGGCGGAGGTTCGTGGCGGGAGCCCGGCGCCGCGGCGTTGGGGAGGACGTCGCGCTGCGCATATTCTCCAAGGTCAACGGCCACTACATGTTTCCAGAATCGCACTCTCACGCCTTCGGGGTGACGGCCTACCAAGCCGCGTGGCTCAAGAGATACCATCCGCTGGAGTTCTTCGTCGCGCTGATGAACCAGCAGCCGATGGGGTTCTACCCGATAGAGTCGCTGAAGCAGGACGCGAGGCGGTTCGGCGTTCCGTTCCTGAACCCGTGCGTCAACCGCTCCGTCGCGGACTGCTCGCCGCTGGACGGCGCGGTACTGGTGGGACTGCGCTTCGTGAAGGACGTGGGAGCGGACGCGGCGGCGCTCATCGCGGCCGAGCGCGAGCGCGGCGGCTTGTACCTGGGCGCGGGCGACCTGGCGCGACGGACGGGGCTGAAACCGCGGGCGGTGGAGTCGCTGGTCATGGTGGGCGCGTTCGACGGGGTCGGCCCGAACCGCAGGGCTGCGCTCTGGGACGCCGGGCTGTACCCTCGCCCCGGACGGAACGGGCAGGCGACGCTGCCGGCGAACATGGACGACGGCGTTCCTGATCTCGCCGACTTCACCGCCACGGAGAAGATGGCGCGGGAGTACGCGACTATGGGGCTTTACCCTCGCGGCCATCTCATGGAGTTCGTCAGGCCGACTCTGCCGCGCTCTGTGGTTCCAGCCGCCGGAGTGGAGTCCCTTGGCGACGGCGCTCCGGTAACGGTCGCGGGCTGGCCGGTGGCGCGACAGCATCCGAAGGGACGAGAGGGCGTGGTGTTCGTTACGCTGGAGGACGAGACGGGGGACGCCCAGGCGATACTCTGGCCGCGGGTCTTCGAGCGGTACGGGCGGGAGTTGAGCGGTCGAGTGGTCATGATCTGCGGCCGGGTGTCGCGGTGGGACGGCGTGGCGAACGTGATCGCGTCCTCCGTGCGCGCGATTCCAGCGGGGGTACATATGCCGCCGTCGCACGACTGGCGGTGAGCGCTCCATGCGAATGACCGGAACATGGCGGCGGCGCTCGTTGCGCGAAGCGGCCGGCGGGGATACGATTGCGGGCGGGATTCAACGTTCGCTTCCAGTGAGGGGAAAGCCATGTGCGGCAGATTCAGCCTCATAACCGATCTCGGCGAGCTCGCCAGGCGGTTCGAGTTCGATGGCGATTGGGACGCGTTCGACGCCAGACACAACATAGCGCCGACGCAGAGTATTCTCACCGTTGTGGGCGGCGATGACAGGCGGGCGGGCCTGATGCGCTGGGGGCTGATTCCCCGCTGGGCGAAGGCCGCCTCGACCGGAGCGCGCATGATCAACGCCAGGGCGGAGACGGTGGCCGAGAAACCAGCCTTCAGGGACGCCTTTCGCCGCCGCAGGTGCTTGGCTCTGGCCGACGGGTTCTACGAATGGCGAAGGGTCGGGAAGTCCAGGACCCCGATGCGGATAGTCCTGCGTTCGCGGGAGCCGTTCGCCTTCGCCGGGCTGTGGTCGGTCTGGCGCGATGAGGACGGCAATCGCATACCCTCATGCGCGATCATCACGACGACGCCTAACGAGACACTCGCGCCGATACACGACAGGATGCCCGTCATTCTGTCCAGGGACGCCGAGAACCTGTGGCTGGATGACGGCGTCGAGGATCCAGACGCGCTGTCCTCGGTCCTCGTCCCACACCCGTCGGAGCTGATGGAGGCCTATGAGGTGTCGTCGCTCGTCAACTCGGTCGCCAATGACGGACCGGAAGTGATCGAGCCGGTAGACGGCTGGCACCAGGCAGAACTCCACCATACGTCCTGATGCTTGCGCGACATCCATATCCACATCCACGCGAACCGGCCTGGGGCACCAACCGCGGCCGCTAGCGCGACGCGAGCGAGGAGATCAAATCGGGGACGTCCGCGCGGTGTACCCGCACAGACACCTCGCGGTCTGGCGCGGTCTACCACACGCCGAATCCGTTGGCTGGCATGAGAACTGCCGGCGCGTCCACGTTCTTGTCCTCTGCGGTTGCGAACACCGTCCTCCCCCTAGGATGCTGTCTCGCCACCGCCACCCCTCGACAACCCCGTCGAACGCCGTCTTCGACAGATATGGTTGGGTGCCTTGCCAAAAAGGGGGCGTGATTCTAGGGGTGTTTCCGTAGCTGGGCGGAGGGTTGCCAAAAAGACTTCTTTTTGGCAAGGTGGTGAGGTATCATCCTATTGCAAGAGGTGGTCAAAGCTCGTCGCCACTGGATAGATGTGGACACGACAACCAAGCGAATGCGGAATCTTCAGGAGTGCGCTAGGCATGATGACCAAACCACGAGATAACGTCAAGCTTGTTTGCTATGCTTGTATCGGCGACAAGATACTTTCGGACGATGTGAAAAATCAAGACGCTCGCGGTTATTGCAGCTACTGCGGGGAAATGTGGCAGACCGTAACGCTGGATAATCTGGCGAAACGAGTCCGCGAAACGTTGCACGAGCACTTCCAACTCACCCTCGGTTACGCGGATCCAGACGATATATTCGAATACATTCTGGAGAAACAGGGAATATGGGAACGGAAGGGCGATCCCATCAGTGACGTAATCGCCAATATGGCTGGTCTGACTAAAGAGGTCACCGATGATATATTGAAAATACTTTCCAGTAGCTGGCAAGTCTATCGGCTAGTCAAGGAAGGAGGAGTCCATCCTTACGATTATGAAGCTTTCTATGAGGAGCGCGAGCCTGAGGAATGGATGTTCCGCGAGGCTTGGGACGTGTTTTGCACAGAGATAAGATCCCATGCTAGGTTCTTCAGTCTTAACGCCAAGGAGATATTGGACAGCATTTTTGGAGATATGGCTGATCACAAGACATATGACAACAGTCCGGTAATCCGTGTAATAGGTCCAGAGGACACTGACCGATTTGTTTGGCGGGCCCGCAAAGCCTTGTCCAAAGAGGAACTCAAGACTATCCTCGAGTCCCCAGACCGCGAGATTGGTCCACCGCCATCTGAATTCGCGGAAGCGGGGAGAATGAATGCCCGAGGCATTCCGGTATTCTATGGTGCCATGGAAGCGTCCACATGCGTCTCTGAAATTCGTCCACCCGTAGGCAGTTACGTGATAGTGGGGAAATTTGAGCTGCTTCGACCAATTCGACTACTCGAGCTAGACACACTTGCAAGAATCTATGTTCAGGGCAGTTATTTCGCTCCAAATTACGCATGGCAAAAAGCTCGTGTGGCGTTCCTAGGACACCTAGTTAGTGAGATCAGTCGTCCGGTGATGCCGCAGGACGAGGAGCGTGAGTATCTCCCTACTCAAGTAGTAGCCGAATATCTTGCCGGCAGGGCGTCCCCACTTTTGGATGGAATCATCTTCCCGTCCTCTCAGACCAACGGAGACGGGCGAAACATAGTGCTGTTTAATCATGCTTGTGGTGTCGAACCACATGAGCGCCCTCAAGGTGTCAGCGTAGACGTTGATCTAAGTGGAATATTTTCGGAGGAGGAAGATTGGCGAGACAACGAGATAACTATCTTTGAGACAACACAAGACAACATCAATGATATGGATGCACTCAGTGAAACGAAGGATACATTTTCTAACTTTGGATCGATACGAATTGAACTCGAAGAAGAAGATGCCCTGACTTCCGATCCGTCTTTATCATATGCTGAATCAACCCTCCGGCTGGATTTGGAAAGTATCTGTGTCCAATATATCAAAGGTGTGCAATATGAGCACGAGGATTACACTGTGTACAGAATTAAGTTCCCAGACGATTCATTCGCTGTGGAAGTGGAGTTGTAAATGACTCACTAAGCCTGTAAGCGCATTGCGAAGGTCAATTTCCAAATCGTAGGAGTATCCCTGTACGTAGCGCAGGAGGGAGTCTATCATGATGCTCCAACAAGCTGCTGAAAGGGCTTGCTGAAGTCGCGTCTTTCAGATTGGCGAGATACAATGCCTTCGCCAGTCCAACCGCCCCATGAGAACGTCCCACGCGAGGCCAACGCAATCTCTAATCCACCATACTTGCGTTGGTCAACCTTGACAAGCGTGTCCCACCTGACCACCTGTTGAGGGTCATCTAGCGCGTCGCTGATGACGTTCTCTCCCACATTTTAGACGACCTCGGCACGATGTACTCAAGAATCAGTCGTAGCGTCGGTTCCACCCGACTGACTCCTGAAGTCTCTGCTTCTCATCTGTCTGTACTCGATACGCAGCGAGAGAGCCTTGTGCCATAAGATCGACTACAACCCACTCTATCGCTGGTTCCTGGACATGAACCTCATCGAGCCGAGCTTCGATGCGACCGTGTTCGCCAAGAATAGACTGAGGCTGTTTGGTCGCAAGGCGGGAAGGACTCTGTTCGAGAACGTAGCGTACGAGGAAGATCGTCGTAGGTTGAAACCAGACGAGCACTTCAGCGTGGACGGCACACCCATCGAGGCTGCCGAGAGCATGACGAGCTTCAGGAGACGCGATGACGACGAGAGGATAACGCCCGACATCCGATTACTGCTCGCAGATATGCAGTCCGGCGTGTGGATGCGGAGCGGAGAGATATAGGTCGCGCCAGTAGCAATTTGGAGTAAATGTGTTCATCCTCAACGCCCTGCTGACCGCCATTGCCACCGTCCTTGCGACGACGGGCATCCTTATCCTATGGCACTTATCGGTTCCGGCCTGACGCTGCTGGTCAAGGACAGACGAGGCTACTCCAACCTGTGCGAGCCGCTCATGCTCTTTCGCATGGGAGAAGGCAGACGCCGCGAGCCGCACCCGTCCGTCGAGTCCCTGCGCGACCGCTCCAACGGCCTCATATTGCTGACCAGATGTGCTAGTGGAACCGTACCAGCACTCGCGGCGCAGGGACAGACAGCGGATGCCGGATCTCATCCGCGTCGATATATGAAGTGGTTCGGCGTTGGAGTCGCGATACAGCCTGCAGCATACATCGCCGCCTCCAAATCGCGTGGTTATGGTCCTAAGGTAGCGTCCCGCCATCCGCCAGCCCCCAGGCTTGCACTCCAACAGTTCACCGTCGTTTTCTTGAGGCGTTCGACCATCAAGTCGCGCGCAATGGCGCATCCTCCCGATTTATGCTGTCTTACAAATCCGTGTACTCCGAGAACTGTTCGGGACCTATCCATCCATGTACGTTAGTCGCACCATCAGTTTCTCCTGCTGTTGTTTGTCTTGCGACAAGTGTAAATTGATGGTGCCTAGCAATTTGGGACAGGCTTGGCATTAGCCGCACGGCTGGACAACAGCACAGCCCGGTGGCAAGATGGACATTGTGGACTAGGGAGGTCCCTTGAGGAGAAGGTATGAGGGTTGATGACAAGCGACAGTATCAAGACGGTCTATGTCGAGACCTCGGTGGTGTCCTATCTGACGGCTAGGGCTACGAGCAACCTGTTGGCGGCCGCGTGGCAGTCTGCCACTACTGAGTGGTGGGACACGCACAGACGCCGATTTGAGCTCCGGACGTCCGCTCTCACACTGGAAGAGGCTGGAAGGGGACACCATGAGGCCGCAGCTCGGAGACTCGAAGCGTTAGACGGAATCGCCATGCTGCCGATTACAGAAGCCGCGGTTGCTTTGGCCGATGCGCTCATACGCAGGCGGGCGCTGCCAGCAAATGCACAGAACGATGCCATTCATATCGCGGTGTCAGCTGTGCATGGCGTCGACTATCTATTGACATGGAACTTTCGCCATCTTGCAAATGCTGAGACCAGGCCCCTTGTCCGCGAAGTCTGTGAGCTGCAAGGGTACGCAAGTCCAGAGATTTGCACTCCGAGCGAGTTGATGGGAGGTATGGACGATGCCTGACGAAATCATCGAAGAGCTGTGGGTAATCAAAGACAGCATCGCGCGGGAGCACGGCAATGACGTTCGGAAGCTCGCCGCCTATTTGCGAGGCGGGGAGTTGCGGAAACGCTCCTCCAGAGCGCTGAGGCGATCCGACGTTGACGCTCCAGATGAAGCGCCAGGGCAGCCCTCCTTCAAGACTGGTGAGGAAGGTAATCCTGTGTCCAGGGCGAGCGAGCATCGTGGGACACAAGATTCCTAAAGAGTGAGAGACGACTGGAGCGGCGCCGCTTGCAATCAGGAGGGGAGCCATGTGCGGCAGATTCAGCCTCATAGCCGATCTCGGCGAGCTTGCCAGGCGGTTCGAGTTCGACGGCGACTGGGACGCCTTCGACGCTCGATACAACATAGCGCCGACACAGAGCGTCCTTACCGTCGTGGGCGGCGAGGACAGACGGGCGGGCCTCATGCGCTGGGGGCTGATTCCCCGCTGGGCGAAGACCGCCTCGATCGGGGCGCGCATGATCAACGCGCGGTCGGAGACGGTGGCCGAGAAGCCGGCGTTCAAAGACGCCTTTCGCCGCCGCCGGTGCCTGGTATTGACGGACGGGTTCTACGAGTGGAGAAGGGTCGGGAAGTCCAGGACCCCGATTCGGATAGTCATGCGGTCGCGGGAGCCGTTCGCCTTCGCTGGACTTTGGTCGGTATGGCGGGATGAAGACGGCAATCGCATACCGTCATGCGCGATCATCACGACGACGCCGAACGAGACGCTCGCGCCGATACACGACCGGATGCCGGTCATTCTGTCCAGGGACGCCGAGAGGCTGTGGCTCGATGACGACGTCGAGGATCCAGGTGCGCTGTCCTCGGTTCTCGTCCCATATCCGTCGGAGCTGATGGAGGCCTACGAGGTGTCGTCGCTCGTCAACTCGGTCGCCAACGACGGGCCCGAAGTGGTCGACCCGGTTGTTGGCTGGAGCCAGGGCGAACTCCACCGTACATCGTGATGGTCGCCACCGCTCCGTCCGTCATACAGCCCGGCGAATGCAAGGGACCATTGATCCGCACGGCGTACCCAGACTGACGCCTCGCAGTCCGGCACAGGCTGCCACACGTAGAATCCCTTTGGCTAGCACGAGAACTGCCACCACATCCCCGGTCTTGTCCTCTGCGGTCACGAACACCGTCCTCCCCCCTCGGATGCTGTCTCGCCACCGCCACGACAATCCCGTCGAACGTCGTCTTCGACAGATAGGGTTGGACGCCTTGCCAAAAGGGGGTCGTGATTTGAAGGGTGTTTCCGTAGATGGGCGGAGGGTTGCCAAAAGGATTTCTTTTTGGCAAGGCGGTGTGGTAGCATCGACAGGCAATGGTCGAAGCAGCGAACATTGAGGCGCGGAACTCGACCGCGGCTGTAGTTGACCTGTTCTGCGGAGCCGGCGGACTTTCCTACGGCATGAAGCGGGCGGGCTTGAACATTGTCGCCGGCATTGACATCGATCCAGCCTGCCGGCATCCGTTCGAGACCAATGTGGGCTCGGATTTCCACGAGATGGATGCTGCCCAGATCACGTCTGGGTGGATCACTTCACTCTATTCTGGATACTCCACACGGGTGCTCGCGGGATGCGCCCCTTGTCAGCCCTTCTCCTCCTACTCCAGGCGTCGCGTCGATGAGAATGTAAGTTGGGGGCTACTATCCAAGTTTAGCTCGTTGATCGATGAGGTCAGACCCGAAGTGGTCACCATGGAAAACGTCCCGCGCTTGATGGCGCATCCGAGATTCCAAGATTTCCTCGATGTCCTGGAATCTGCCGAGTATAAGCGGTGCTATGGGGTAGTCAACTGCTCAGACTACGGCGTTCCACAGAGGAGACGCCGCTTGGTTCTGCTCGCATCTAGGCTTGGAGCCATTCAGTTGATTCCAGCGTCTAAGAAGCAAGACGACCGCTCGACGGTCGAGGGCGCCATCGGACACCTTCCCGAGATCAACGCTGGTGGGGTATGCGAATCAGACCCTTTGCACCGGTCCAGTGGGCTGTCTGAGAGGAATCTGAAACGCATTCGCCAATCTGTCCCAGGCGGTACCTGGCGGGATTGGGACGATGACCTTCGGGCAAGCTGCCACTCAAGGGACACGGGGAGGACGTATCCCAGCGTGTATGGACGGATGCAGTGGGAGGAGCTTGCTCCGACGATTACGACTCAGTTCCATGGGTTCGGCAACGGCCGGTTTGGACATCCAGTGCAGGACCGTGCAATCTCTTTGCGTGAAGGGGCCATCCTCCAAACCTTTCCTCAATCCTATTCATTCGTCCCTCCGGGTGCTCCGGTTCATATCTCGCCGATTGCCCGCATGATAGGCAATGCCGTCCCTGTCAGGCTCGGGGAGGCTATAGGCAAGTCGATACTTGCACACTTGGAAGACGTCTCATGACCACCGAGCCAACTCCCATTTACCAAATGACAATGAGCCTCAATGTTCTCAACCACTTGGGGCTTGGACTCTACAGTAACATTCCAGCGGTGCTGTCCGAGGCAGTCGCGAATGCTTGGGACGCCGACGCCACGCGGGTCTTCGTCGATATTGATCCTTATGGCCGTACAGTCACGATCGAGGACGATGGTCATGGCATGACGGTAGCTGATGCCAACGAAAAGTTCCTGTTCGTCGGCTATGAACGTCGTCGAGGTAAGAACGGAGCCATCACTCCCCGCTTCGGGCGGCCCGTCATGGGACGCAAGGGCATTGGGAAGCTGTCCCTTTTCTCAATTGCGGAGGTCGTAGAGGTCCACAGCGTCAAGGATGGTGAGACACATGGCTTTCTGATGGACGTGGGGGAGATCCGAGAGGCAATCGAGTCGGGCGCCAATGGACGATACTATCCACCTCCGGTCGATCCAGCGAACATCGATCTGATCCGAGGCACCGGAATCAGACTGAGCCAGATGAAGCGAAGGTTGAATCGCTCTAGTACTGCGTTGAGACGGAGGCTCGCTCGCAGATTTAGCGTAATCGGTGGCGACCACGACTTCGAGATAATCCTGGACGGCCAGCCAGTCACCATTGAGGATAGAGAATACCAAGACAAGTTGCAGTACATATGGACCTATGGCAAGTCGGGTGAGAAAACGAAGAACATGGCGCGGCACTTGGACGATGAAGACGCTCGCTCCCCAGAGGTTGATGTCGATGAGGCCGAATATGAGATAGATGGTTGGATCGGAACAGTCCACACGGTCAAGCAGCTCAGCGATCCAGACACGAATGAGACCCTGAACAAGATCCTGATCATGGTTCGTGGCAAGTTGGCTCAGGAAGACATTTTAGACACGTTCGGCATTGGTGGACTTCCCACCAAGTACATCATTGGAGAGATTCATGCCGACTTCCTGGATCTGGATGACAAGGATGACATTGCAACCACTAGCAGGCAGCAGATTATCGAGGAAGATCCACGATACGTTGCCCTCCGCTCAAAGCTCGAGCGTGAAGTCAGGCATGTGGTAGGGGAATGGCAACGAAGACGCAATGCAGGGGGCACGAAGAAAGCCCTTGAAGTGCCACAGATCAGGGAGTGGTACAGAGGACTCAACCAAGATCACAGGAAAGCGGCTAGCAAACTGCTAGGGAGGATCAACGAACTTCCAATCGATGAGCCGAGCGAGATGCGTCAACTCTTCATCGGCAGCATTCTCGCCTTCGAGAGCTTGAAATTCAGACACATGCTACATCGCCTCGAGGGAGTATCGACTGAGAATCTCGCCGCGCTCGGCGAGGTGTTCGCTCAGTTGGATGACCTCGAGGCAAGCGCATACTATCAAATCGCAACTGACCGACTCGCAGTGATTCATAAGTTGACCAACCTGGTAGACGACAACGCAAAGGAGAAGGCACTCCAAGAGCATCTCTACACGCACTTGTGGCTGTTGGACCCATCTTGGGAACGCGCTTCAAAGACAGCGCAAATGGAGAAGCAGATTCATAACGCACTTGGTGGAGTGTATGACTCCCTGACAGAGGAGCAGAGGAGGTCTCGTCTCGACATCTACTACGCCACCACCGGAAACAAGCATGTGGTCATAGAACTCAAGCGAGCACGGCGCGTGGTAGATACCGGCGACTTGGTTTCGCAGGTAAGCAGGTATCGCGGTGCGGCGCTGAACGTTCTCCAAAATATGGGGAGGGGGAACGAACCTTTAGAGTTCGTCTGCGTAGTTGGCAGGCGTCTGAGAGATTGGGACGATAATCCCAATGGTGAGTATGACTCTCGGCGGACGCTCGATGGACAGAACGCCAGGGTGGTCCTATACGATCAGCTAATCGACAACGCTCAGCAGGCATATCAAGACTACATCGATAGAAAGAGCGAAGCAGGTGAACTCTACCGACTGATCAGCAGCATCTCCGATGAAGACATAGAAGCGATGAGCCCATCGCCAGGGGACTAGGCATCGCCTGCTTCGAGTAGCCCTAAAATCCTAGCGATAGCATCTTCCAGCTCGACATGCTCCCATATCCTGATGACACTCCATCACGAATCGCGTAGCCCCTCCGTCACTTGCCTATCCCGTTCCGCGTTCTGGCGGAGCTTGGGAATCCAATAGTCTTGGTTGGACCTTGGCGTCGTGCCATGCTCAGGGCATGAGTGCCAGAAGCATCCGTCTATGAATACCGCGACCTTCTTACGGGTAAATGCGATGTCAGCGTGGACCACCCGTCGTTCGGCGAACCGTATCGGATAATCCTTCCGAAATCGAAACCCTCTCCGATGCAGCGCCGATCTGAGCCTAGCCTCTGGCTTCGTGTCGGCCCGACGGTTGGCGCGCATCCGGTTCGTTGCGGCCGTGCTCGTTGGGGTAGGCCGTTGCAGGTTCTGAGTTCGAGTCATTTGGCTTTCACTTCACTACGCTGATATACCCACTCCTTAGGAGAAGGCCAATGTGGCTATCTAACCGCAACACTGGACACGCGCGCTCAGTGGTCCTCAATACCATGGACCCAAACAGTGTGCTGAGAATCCCGCGCCGTCGCTTTGACACCGGGGCGTCCCAATCGCGCCATGACCGTCGTATGAACGCCTCCGTCCCACGGACGCGAAGGCAGACGCGAGCACCGACCGAAGCTGTCCGGTTGACGAGCGTGGCAGGAAACGAAGCTATCACACCCTCCCGCTGCATGGCGTCAACGCCGATGACGAAGTCCTCTCCCCGCTTCGTCCAATACCCGATAGGGGGCGGGTAGTCCCTCACATACGTGTCCGCGGCGAGGTATCCGCTCACCAGACTGCGCGTCTCGTCCCAGCGTCGCTCGTCGAAATCCCTCGAACCGATCGTCCCGCACCAGTAGGGCAAAGACGCCGAGTCCGGTAGGTACTCCCCGAACATACTCCGAATCAGTCTCGACGACTCAGCTAGGTAGTCGAAGCCTTCATAGCCGTTCGGTTCTTGGGCGGCGAACCGCTCCTCCATCCTGTGAAGATACTCCCGGTAGAAGCCGTTGTCCATCCGACTTAGTATGTCCTTGGCCTCGGCATCCATCCTCTCGCCCAATCCGACGTCGTCCAAGGGGAGGGGAGTGTCAGCGTGGATCATCAGGCACCGCTTGCGAACCTCAATGGGGAAGTCTATCGCATCCGAGTTCATCGACACCACCAAGCTTGGATACTGGCTGAGCTGGGAGTACATCCTGTCGTACTGTTTCACTATCACGGTGCCCTGGGCATCCCGGCCGAAACGCGTACCGCGTATATCGTCGAAGTAGAGTGGGCATACCCCGGCCGTCGTCATAAGGGGATCGACCCGTCTTGGCTCGAAGTCCTTGTCACCGCGCTCAGCGGGGGCTGCGTCGAACATCGAGGCCATCAGAAGCTTGATCAGGGTTGACTTGCCACAATTTGATTCGCCGTACAGGACCGCGACGTGCTTGCAGCCGAAGTTGCCCGGTCCGCGCTCCTCAAGAGCGTGGCGCAAGCGCGGCATGAACGGCCCGTAGTAGAGCCAGGCCATCGCAGCGAAATAGTCGCGCTGCATGCGGTCAGCGTCCTCGCCGAACTCAGCGTAGTTGTCCATAAATCGAACCAGCAACTCTACGTCGGCCCGCACGCGTTCTGTGTCCTGAGGACGCTGCATCTGCTGACCGTTGTAGTTGAACCTCCCATCCACGTAGAGCAGAGAGTTCGAGTGGGCAGCAGTCTCTGCCGCGTGCCCGTACGCTTCTCTACCGTTCCTCGACGTGGTCGAACCAGACTCGGGTATTTCGTAGCCCGTGCGGCGAGTCGCCTCCACCAAGGCCTTATGTCGAATGAGCCACGGTCTTCTTCCTCCACGGTCCCCATCCCTATCGGACCTCTCTGCGACCAGCTTCCCACTCGCAATCCAGCGCAGGATGGTCGGCCGCTGCACCCCCACCAATTCGGCGGTTTCGCTTGCGTTGTACGTCTTTGACATCGGCATGACACCTTGTTCACTGTCCAATCTACATCAACTTACTCTGCAATATCCACGCATCCATACCAACCTGCAATCCAACATACAACTACCTACTCATGGTCTACTCCGAACATACCTCAATATACGGGAGACTACATGATAGGGAGAGAGGACATTGTGAACGCTGACACGGTTGAACCACCACTACCACACCAGCCGCGCCCGGGACCACAAGCCGTTCCATTAAGGATGGACACCTCACATTTCACACCTTGACCAAAATGCAATGTATCATACTATTGTTGTAGAAGGGCATATTGAGTTGAGCATATGTCCGACTCCCTGACAGCGGCTAGTAATCCTCGTGATGGATAGTAAGTCATAGTATTACCCATGTGGTGAATGGTCAGATGTTCAAGATAGACAAGACTAGGAAGCACTTCGTTCCAAAGCTCTATCTGCGAGGCTTTTGCTTGGACGATCCTCCAAGACATATATATGCCTTCGACAAGGACAATCCTCAAACCGGGGTTGTAGTACGTTCCATCGAAAAGGTAGAAGTGTCGAGAGACGCCTACTCTGTCGCGAACGACGCGCTCCTACAAGAACGAGAGAGTCGGTGGGCAGAAATACTCCAGATTCTCAGAGGCCAGAGTGCCTCTAAATTGAACGAGTTCATTGCTGACCGTGAGAAATCTGCTAGGTTGAGAGCTTGGCTCGCACGCTTCGTTGTCGACTCAAAGCTACGGAGCCGTGGCTTCCGCAGACAGATGAGGGAGCCTGTGACGGAGATGCGGCTTGAGTTTCGAGAGATGCTTCAAGCCATGGAGGCAGACTATCGCGCCCGGTTTCCTGATTTGGACGAGCAGTGGCAGGTTCTGTTCCCTTTCCTCAAAGAGATGATTGGCATTGATAGCTACCGGAAGTTTGAAGCGCTTCGCATAGACCCCTTTCTCCGGGGAGAAGACGGTGAGGAACACTATGGATGGTACGAAGAGGGCAGCTGGAGATTCGACCAAGCCGTTGAAGGTCGGCAATTCATTACCTCGGATATCCCCTCAGAATCCCTGCTCTTAGGCCCTGAACCTGAGTATCAGAACTGGATGTGGTTCGTCATGCCGCTGTCAGCAAAGTTACAGCTGATGGGTATGAGCGGGGATGCCAGAGTTCAAAGCGGCCTTGCTCCAAGACTGGCGAAGATGGGCGACAGGGAGATGGACCTCGCCAATGCGCGTGTATTCCAGAACGCCGACCGGTTTGTATACGCTTCATCGGAGACCGAAATCCTTCGAGCAAGTGAGCTGAGCGGAGAGTAGCCGCCCATGTCAAGGATATCTTAGACTGTCACATTCTTCTTGCCTCCGAAGATGGCTGCACAGATAGGACTCGAACCTGTAACCTACCGGTTAACAGCCGGTCGCTCTACCATTGAGCTACTGTGCAGCATAATGAGACGAGCCGCCCCTGTGATGGAACGGCTCGCCGGAGAGCGGTGAAACAGGTTACGCTCTCCAAGGAAAGGATGCTGAAATTGTACTCATTCAGAACGCATAAGTCAACTGAGCGGACGCGCATCGTTCGTCTGGAGGACGTCTAGAGTCGCGGCGGCACGTTCGTCCTCGTCCATGTCGCGCCACGCCAAGCACGTCGATGGCAGAGGTTGTCGGCGGCACGTTCTCATCACTTCCTTAACATGCCTGTTCAGGACAAACGCCGGACCGCCGCAATCGTGGCATATCGGACCTCGGTAGTGATTCGCCATGCTCATTCCTCCGAACTGCTGCCGGACGAAGTAAACGTCCGCGGAATTCCTACCCGACAATTCACAGAGCTGGCCGTGGTCGCATCACCTCCTCAGCCAGTCGCTTACGCTTCAGAGGCGACGAGTCGCGAAGAAGATGCTACAAAGATTGGCGAACAGGCTCAGACCTACGAATTGCATCCTGAAAGCAGTCTCACTCCCGCTGTACCAGTCAAACGCCAGGTACAGCGCGCCAAGAGCCAACATCGACATTAGATAGACCGACAGGTAGCATATACAGGAGACTACGAAGCGCAGGACCGCCTGAACGATCCTCCTCTTAGTGGTCTCTCCTCTGTACATGACCAGGTAGGCGTAGCCCGCCGCGACTACCGCAGATGGCATGATGCTAAGAACGAAGATCATTGAACGACTCACCGCCTGGGCCGCCTCGCTGAGATACCTATTAGGTGTGTGCATACAGGGCAGAAGGCCCGCGGCCCTCCCAAGTCGCCTCCTCGCACGCCGTAACCGCCTCCTCCGTTGAATTGAGAGCGTTCAGGCGATCCACAACTCCACTCAAAAACGGCCTAGAATCGCCGATCCGGGCGTCTCTCTCAGCCCCGAACGGACGGAAGCGTCCAGCAATAACTGGCACCGACCGTTGAGCCACGACTTCACCACGGACGGTCCGGCCAGAAACGCCTGCACAGGATCTCCCGCGCCAACTCGTCGCCCAGCGCTGCCGGATGACCCACGCAGGCCAAGCCCACACAGACGTGCTCAATCTTGCAGTCCGGGCAGACATGCAGGGGTGGTGCCACCGCGGCCGCGCTCCTCAGTGCCGACACCACATCCTCAACCGTCCTGTCCGGCTTCATGTTCCACCGCGCAACGTCCATGGTCCTAACGCCGTCCACACTCGCTCGCCGCGCCGGAAGCGGACAGCCCAGCCCCAGCGCGGAGGAAGGAGCTAAGGCGCGAGCTCGACGTCCGCCGCGAACTCGTTCACTGCCTGTAGGAGCGTGAAGGCCGAGCCGTCGTCGAGCGGCCAGGGAGTCCAGCTGGTAGCTCCGCTCTCGAACAGGTCCGCCACGTAGTCCAAGGACTCGGACGTCACGGCGTTCAGATCTAGGCTGCTGTCTGTCGCGCTGGTGGTCATGATGCGATCCCTCCTTCGTCCGGCTGACTTTCCGCATAGTATCTTCGGATCGTGGAGACCGACGGCTTCTTGCGTCTGCCGTTCGCCAGCGCACCGAGCATTCGCGGTGAATCTGCGACCAGGACCCGCCCTCCGTGCGTCGGCTCTACGAGCAGAGCGTACCGAAGGCTGTCCGCAACTTGGGAGACGACGCCGTAAGGGAATTCTTGCGGGGCGAGTACGCCAGCCACATCACATCCGTAGCCAACGCGCCCGGTCGGGCCAAGCAGCCGAGCAACATCGTGTGGGAGAACCCCAGAACCAATCACTTGCGCGGCAGTCGGAACATGACCGCCGCCGAAGTCGTCGCCGCGAAGTCAGCAGGACGACTTTCGGCGCTTGGCATTGCAGCCAAGGCTACTGCCAAGAACGCAGCCAAGGGAGGCGTGTTCGCGGCGGCTACAGAGGCCGCCGTGTCCGTGCCTGAGAACATCCTGCACTGGAGGCGAGGACGCAAATCCGGCGGTCAGGCCGCAAAGGACGCCGCCAAGGGCACGGCGGTGGCCGCGGGAGTCGGCGGCGCGACGGCCGGAGTGGCGACTGCCGCGTCAGCAGTGGGAATCGGTTTTTCGCTTGGTCCGCTCGGAACTCCGCTCATGATCGCCGGGGGCGCGTTCCTCGCGGGCAATGCAATATACCGAATCAGCAAAGCCGCAAAGCGGGACGTGCCTCTTGATGAATACAATATCTTCTTCTGTAAGGCTCAACGCTGTAAGACAAGGTTCGCGCGGTCCGTTACTGAGTCAGCAAGGGATGTCAGTGTGTAACGCGACCGCATATCCTCCGTCACACACTACTAGAAATTTGACGCTTCCCTCCTAGGGCAGACAGGTAGTGTGTCGAGGGGTCAAGCGCCAGTCGCCGTCGGGCTTGACGTACACTGCGAAGGCTCGCCTTATACCCGATTGCCGTGTGCGCTATGCTACTCATACCGCAGATGAAATGCGCGTGAGCCCTGTCATGGCAGACCATGTACGATCGGTCCTCATGGCTCGTCCTCGACCTTGAGGCTTGCCAGCAACCCGGTCGGTGAAGTCAGCCGGCGGCAACTCGTCGTAGGGAACCTTTGCCTCACTGTCCCGATACGTGATAGAGTCTGTCTTCGGCTCTCACGAGGGTGAACAACAGGCGCCATCGAAAGTACGAGAACAACCGGATAGGGACGGCAACCAACGAAAGTTGAGACCACCACCCGCTAGGACCGGGCCTCAAGGATCGAATGAAGTCATCCCATATCCTTATACTACCCGACTTGCTCCCCGACCGCAGGGGACTCAGCTACGGCGGTCTCGACTTTCCCCTGTTCCTGCACGAGGATGTGGCCGAATCCATCTCCGGCCGGTCGGCCCTCAGGCGCCGCTTCGCGCTCCTACTCCAGCAACTTGCGGCGCATGGCCGAACAAACGTGGTCAAGGGTTGTAGGGACGCGGCAAACAGGGGATGGAGACGAACGCCGCTTGGCGGTACTGGGGGCATGCAGTACTACCTCTGGTGGTCGCCGGCCGGCGGTCGGCAGGTACCCAGCGCCTTCAACAGCGTAGCTGGTCAGGACCGCAGCATCTGGGTGAGGGCGGTCCGTCATCACGACGATATGACTCCCCTTGGTGTGGGGAATGCCGAGGCCGACTACTTCCAGCTTCATCAGGGGGACATAGACGGAACAGACGATGCATTCGTTGACTCTCCCTGGACGGAACAGCAGCTGGAGTTCGTGAACTCGAACGACCCGGTACGGATCGTATATGGGTACCCTGGTTCCGGGAAGACAACGTCACTGTGGCGCGCGGTAGAGTCCCGAAACGACGAGCGCGTACTTTACATATCATGGTCCCGCGAGCTGGTCGAGTTTGCAGGGCAGCGCCTTGCCACCTTCGCTCCATCCGATATCAAAGTAATCAGCCACGACTTTGTGACATTGGTGGGGGCGATCTGCCGGTACGACATTCCCAGACTTGGCCAAGAGCAGTCAATTGTGGCCCTGAGTGAGGCTACCGGACAGGCTCGAATAGGGAGAGCGACCCTTGGACCATGGGCTGATCGGATCGATGCGCTGTACGCTGAGATCAGGGCGGCGCTTCTGGGAATGGCAGTCGACGATGCATCCAACGTAGCCACCGGCGAGGGGCTGAGGCGACTCGCCGATCAGGACTATCTCTCCAGGCGTGGCGGAAGAAGTGGGGTTGGGCCGAGGGCGGCCGAGTCATTGCTCGAGATAGTGGAACTGATCGACAAACAGAAGGCGCTGACGAACATCTTCCCTGAACTCGCGGGCGCGTCCAACTCGCTGGATGAGCTGAGAGCCGAAAGGCTGCCTGAAGGGTTCTCAGAGATAGACCGAGTGGTTGTGGATGAGGCGCAGGACCTTACCCTCGTTGAGATCAGCGTATTTGTCGAACTTTGCCGCGCGATAGCCAGACTTCGTGGTTACTCTCCCAGTCTCCTGATAGCCGGCGATGAGGGGCAGACAGTAAGGCCATCCGGGTTCGACTGGGGCAGTCTGAACCGTCTGCTGGCAGACCGGCTCACTCAGGCCAGCGAGTTCCCTCTCGAGGTGAAACTGCGCGCGCCCGAGCGCATCTCGGCCGTCATTGAAAATGCCTCGGCTATGTATGCCAGCCTGGCGCGGGGTCTTCGACCATCCAACCAGCGCAACCTGCCCGCGGGAGACTCGCTGGAAGCAAGGCTCTTCCATGTCGAAGTCTCAGGTGTTGGCGAGGCGCTGGACCTGATTGGCCGACTATCGGCAGTCGACAATCTCGCCATTGTTGTTATCGACCCGGTAGTTCCGAACTGGATTCAGGGTGATCTCCGAAGCATCGTCCTCACTCCACAGGCGGTGAAGGGGCTCGAGTACCAATCGGTCTGCGTACTGAACCCTGGCCTCGCTCTCAGCAAAATGATGGAACCTGTCTCAGACCACATGGAGGCGCCCAACCTCGACCACCACCTGAGGCGCACTTCCATGGACAGATTCAGGGTGGCGCTGAGCAGGTCCACAGAGGCCCTGGCCTTCATCGATGTGGGCGTTGGCGATGAGGAAATAGCCCTCAGCCGTCAGATGCTACGCTCAGCCGTCTCTTGCAATGCGGACGATCTCGTCGAGTACCTGAGTGACGAAGACGTTTCGCCCGAGGAGAGGGTTCTGGCGCGTATACGCGAATCGCGAGAGTTGATCGATGCCAATCCCGCGGCGGCTTGGAACCGCGCAACACAGGCGCTCAACCTGCTGGGTAGGTCCGAGCTGCCCAACGGTGTCGCGGACTTCGGAGTGAGGACGGAAGCACTCGAAAATGCGCTGTTCATCGGTAGCCGCATCCTCTTCGACGGCAGCTTCGCATCGGACGATAAGGATGAAGTGAAGCGAATCTGTCTCACCGCATCTGATGTCCTCGGAAGTTCCCACACGGGCGGGTACCGAGAGCTTGTCGCATGGACAGATGACCGCGGCAAGCCCCCTCTTGATCTACTGGACGCCTTTCTCGGTCCTGACGGCCCTCGCGCCTGGCTGGGCAATTCCCTTTCGGCCGTTTACCAGACGCTTCAGAATGGCATTGAGACAGCGGCCTCGAATCCGCATCAAGCCGGCAGGTTCCACGGTGAAGTTCAGGAGTGGCTCGAACTGAGCGGCTTCACAGGCGACGTCAAGGCTAGGGCTGATGAGCTGCGGATCACCGCCTACGAGACCTTGCTGGAACTGGGGAAGCGTGAATCCGCCGTGGCGATACTCCAGTCTGTAGACGCGGGGTTCGCCGGGCGGACAGCCGCTATCAGGGAGAGTGAACGGCGATGGCTCAGCGCGGTCCTGCTCTACGAACGGTCGGGCATGGACGAGGCGGCGAAGACGGCCAGATCGACCGGAGTGGAGGCGCTTGTTGCGTCTGGGGAGTCGATGATGGAATCGGAGAGTTACTCCGAGGCGCTTGAGGCGTTCAGCGCCGCCCTGGCCCTCGATGAAGACAATCTCGAGGCCCTGGACTTCAGGGGTCAGTGTCTGTACGAACTCGAAGAGTACGAACGGGCGATTGCCGACTATACGAGAGTCCTCGAAGGCGAAGGCTCATACGAGGATGTCGACCAGGTTTACTATGGCCGGGCTCTCGCATACAGAGCTTTATGGCGGTTCGACCTGGCGCTCGCCGACTGCGTTGAGTCCATCAGAATCGAGCCGGATGACGTGGGTATCCGCAGCCTGGCAGCCCAGCTTTGCTTGCAGACCGGGAGACTCGATGAGTGCATGGAACATTTGGATTACGCAATGGGTCTCGCATCGGAATCGCAGGACTTACACTTTCTCAAGGGAGCCTGCCATCTTGAACTCGGCAACCTGGAACAATCGCTGAAGTACACGCTCAAGGCCAGGGATCTCGGAGAGGCTGATGGAAGCGTCGAGCTTAAATTGGGGGAGATCTACTCGAGGATGAGAGATTTCGGGTCGGCCCTCGCACATATGAACGCAGCAGTCGAACTCCGACCAGATTGGGCGATATGTTTCTATCATCGATCGTATGTTCACTATGAGACCGGGGAGTACAAGTTGGCCTTGGATGACGCGGACATGGGTCTCAATTTGGACCCGGAGGGTAGCTACAGGGCCTATCGCCACAGAGCTTACATCCACATGACCTTGGAAAACTTCGACCACGCGATAGAGGACTGTACGGAAGCGATATCGAGACAACCCGATTCGGTCGAATTGTACTGCCTGAGAATGCAGGCCAACTACCATGCGGCGAATTTCGATCGCGCCCTGCGCGATGCTCAGGCCGCGATACGCCTGGGCTGCGAGAGCGAAGAACTATACATGATGATGGGTCACATCTACATGTGTATGATGAGGCCGGATCAGGCCCTGCAAGAGGGCTACGAAAGGGCTCTCGGGTTGAACCCGGACTCAATTGCCGCTCGCAGCGGTGCGACGACTGCTCACATGATTATGCAGGATGGTCCGGACTTACGGGCAAGCATCGAAGGTCTGACCGCGCTCGAGCGGTTGCTTTCAGCCGCAATGCCTCCGTGGCTCCAAGATGAGATGCAACGCATGATTCTCGACAGTTCGACACAATCCCTTTTTCCAATGCCGAGATCGCGCATGCCGGGACGGCCGGATAACGAAACAGTGGGTGAAAGCCAAGATGCCATGGGGCAAGACCATATGCTCGACTGACATGGTATGCGGGCAGAATATGAGCCTGAAGTGTATTCCGTGGCTAGTGCGATGCCGCCCCAGAACGAATGAGATGCTCGCTCTTCGCTAGGTCAAACTCGAAATGCGACAGAGGAGCTATCGCCTCCCTGGGACCTTGGGAACGGCAGCGAGTCCACGAATTCCTTGAAGACTTGGAACGACCTAGTAGACCCGGGCGTTGCCACTACGCCAGCGGGGTCGTTCTGCATGAGCTAGATTCGGTGTCGCACAGGATGGATAGGGAAGGCAATGCCTACGACATGGTCAACATCGGCGACGGGCGGCAACGGCTGCCGACGACCGTCGTGTACGTCTTCTCCGACCGCGTGCGGTGCATGAAACCGTGGCCTTGGCACATCTGGCGGCAGGGCTAAGTCCGGCGAATCCAGACTCGACCTCTGAGGCGTCCCGATGACCACGACAGCGGCGGCGAGCGCTCCAGGCACGCCGCCGGACCGTATTCTCACCCTCAGTCCATCTCCCGCAGTCCGAACCCTGTGATACCATGCTCCTCAACATGTAGGAAACGGCCCCAAAGCTAGGAATTGGCCCAAGTGGGGATTTTCCACACAGACCCTCTATTTGGGTAATCCACGCATCTTGGAGAAACGCGCTAGATTACCCACACCGCAAATTAATTATGCACGACCCTATTATGAGACAGAGGCCAGCATAAGGAGGCTCCGTAAAGTCTTGAACCACGACGACTGGCTTTTCTTCGACTAATTGGGCGTTAGGGGCAACACGGCCCTTCAATGGGCATGGGGTCGTGGTGAAAGGAAGATTCGGAAGTCCGTCACGAAGAGGCCGGACTGGTAGGAGACGGAAAAATGCTTGCTTAATTCCGTTTCCTAGGTTGGCGAGATATAATCCCTCACCGGTCCCATCGCACAGGAGAACGTTCCATGAGAGGCTGGTGCAACCCCCAATCCGCATGCTCGCGTTCCCCAACCTCGACCAGCGCGTCCCACCGGACCATCCCCTCAGGATCATCAAGGATGTCGCTGACGACGCGTCCGACCGCATTTCCGACGACTTCGACCGGATGTACTCAACGATCGGTCCCGCATCGGTCCAACCGGAATGACTCCTGAAGTCTCTGCTGCTGCTCCATCAGTATTCGACCAGGAGCGAGAGACGTTTTGCCAGGAGCTCGACTACAACTTGCTCTACCGCTGGTTCCTGGACATGGACATTATGGAGCCGAGCTTCGACGCGACCGTATTCACCAAGAACAGGAGAAGGCTGCTCAGACCCAAGGTGAGCAGGAAGCTGTTCGAGGAGGTGGCGTGTGAGGCAGACCGTCGTGGACTGATATCGGACGAGCATTTCAGCGTGGACGGAACTCTGAGAGGGGGCGGCATCGATCAAGAGTTTCAGAAGACGCGATGACGACGATGAAACAGACGACTCCGGCGATGGGTGGCCGGGACAGAGGATTTTCGGGGGGAGAGGCTGAGCAACTCCACCCACCGGAGCGCGACAGATGCCGATGCGGAGACTAATGAGGAAGGGCAAGGAGGCGAAACTGGTCTTCATGGCATATGCGCTTATAGACAACAGGCATGAACTGGTGAGCGACTTTCGGCTGACCGAGGCGAACGAGATGGCTGAGAAGGATGCAGCGTTGGCCATTCTGATGAGGAAACATGGAAGTCGTCGCCTGAAGGTGAGAGCGGACAGAGGCTACGACACGAAGGACTTCGTCGCCGAGTGCAGGGAAACTCAACATCACGCCCCACGTGTCGCAGAAGAAGAGATGGTCTGGGACTGACGGACCGACCACGTGCCATGACGTACACGTGTCCAGCCAGAGGGTTCACAAGTGAGAGGAGTCGATGTTCAAGTGGGTGAAGCCTGTGGGAGGGGTTCCGTCGGAGTCGGTATAGTGGAGTCGAGAGAACCGGGGTGTGTCGGGAGTTGGTGAAGACAACGTACAACCTGGTGAGGATGTCTAGGTTGATAGCTGAGGAGGAGAGAGCAAGGTACCTATCGCCAGGTAGTCTGCCCCGGCCGAGCTGCGCCATTCAGGCCCAGGTCAGGGTTCTGAAGACGGTAGATGAGATCGTATCGGTCTGACGACCGCACGGCATGAAGGCGCCTGCGTGATCCACACGCTCCCTACGCCGATCTGAGCCCCGTTCTTCCGCAGCCTGCTGGTGAAGCTTGGGAGTCCTGAAGCCTGCACAATCGGTTGATCATAGAGAAGTGGTTTGATGCCCAGCCTCAAGTATGATATAGTTTAGCTGGTGGTTTCTACGAATTGGCCGTGAGGTTGCCCAGATTTGGCTGGAGCTGTTGCAAGTCCGACAGTCTCAGCCCTTTGGTGCCAATTAGGGGCCCCTAGGTGGCGGAGTCAGACCAGTATGCTACAGTGCCACCGGGTGTATCGCATTGCAAAGTGCCACGGAGTGTGCTAATGGAGTTATCGGGGTACGCCATCTGGGTAGAAAAACGGCCAAAGTATGCCCTCTAATCCAGAGGGTGAACGGCCAACATCAGAACACATTTCTTGACAAAAACAGAACTTGGCACTACAGATCGAGTGAATTCAACAGCACAACGTTTCATCAGGTATGGCGGTCCTGAAGATTTAGCCAGCGACGTTGAAATAGCCTTGAATTTAATTAGCACCAATGTGAATTTCAACGTCACTAAACACCAGCAACACAGTGTTGTCCGGGCCTATGGACTGACCGCCGGTAGGGATATTTGTGAAGCCATTGCTGTGTATCTAGTTGGCTCAATAGCGAGCTGCATACAAACCAACCTAGAGATAAGAGCGGCTCTTTTCGGAGAAGGCACCATAGCTGATCGCCTTTACGGCGATGTCATCTCACTCATTGGAGCGGATAACGGCATTCCAGATAACGAAAAGCGAACTCGAAGAAATCCTTGGGTTTGGGAATGTATGAGTCATCTAATTTTTCACCTCTCGGACCGAGGGCATCATAGCCATCCACCTGACCAGATAGTTGCAAAGACAATGCCTAGCTTGGATGTAACCCAGCATGGCTTGGACGTCTTCGCCCTGTACGGAACTGATTCGCTCGGAGTAACTGCGGGCGAATGCAAAGCCTATCTCGATCGACCTACAGACGCAATAAGGGACGCTTCAAACGATCTAGAAAAAATTGACACGGGCGCGAGAGATGCTAGAATTAGGCAGTTGGCTTCCCAATTTCGTCCGCTCCTGACTCAAGAGCAAGAGTCTAGTTTGACTGAGGCATTTTGGCTTGACGAGAGGGCATATTTCCCAATGGTGTGTTGCGACGAAACTGCGGCCGTCGACTGGGAGAGGGACCGCCCTGTCCTTGGTCGCCTGAAACCACCGCCGGATAGGAAGTTTCTTGTAGCATTGCCAATAGAAAATGCAGAATCTTTCTTCGATGACGTAGCTCAGTCTATGCGCGACTATGTACTTCTAAATTTGGAGACAAGCGATGTTTGACCCGTTTGCACAGGAGTTTTTCGACGAGCTGCCCAATCTAGAAGGACTTACATCCGAGGAAGCGAGAAGAATACTCTCGTCTGCGTACTTGAGTGTCGTGAGACTAAGGACTGCAGATGCAACAGACCTGCCTACTGCACAACCTTCAAGTGATGTGGGGACGGACACTCCCAGCGACTCCGATCCACTTCAGTACTCTTCAACAATTGATTATCTGCGACGGCTTGCCGACACCATGGAATTCTACGCCGTGCTTGGAGAGGATGTGGAGCCAAGAGTCAGGACTGCGGGTGCGTTTATCACAGCGGAATCTCTAGCACTCCTTGCGGAATTCTATGATACGTTCACCCCTTCCACCTCCCCACTCACCTGTAGAATACGCAGCAGTGGAGTCTACACTCGTATTGAATCTGGGCTTCTGTACTTGATTGCCGGCTATGACTCTAATGCTGCAGGGGTGGTGTCTGTAATACCGGAGTCAGAGGATGTACAACGATCAAATGGAGAGCAAGGGGCCGAGTGGGGGCTTGATGTGTTAATCAACTTCTGCAAGTTCAGACTTAATCCGATGCCTCCCTCAGAATGCCCCGTTGTATTCGAAGACTCAACATCTCTCGATGCTATAACTCTGATGGATGACACCATTGGCAGGCTGTATGGGCTGCTCGGTGAGGCGGCCAGCAGCATGATGGCTTGGCTTGCAGGTGATCAACCTGGGGGAATAGAAGAGGCGCAACAGAAGTTGGACGGGCTATTGTCCGCTCTTGCTCCAAGGCAGCAGAACAATAGAAATCTGATTGAAGGCGCTGGCGGAGACTATGCCAGGGTAAGTCACTTGGCCTCCCTCCTGAACATCTGCCTGCCCGATATTCGGGAACGCTCACTCCTTCAGCTCATTCCGACAGGCCCGGGTTTCAGTTCAAACGATTTTTCTGGATACCTGACGAATCGAGCACGGGGGGATCCAGAAGGAGGGACAGGACGTCCGGTCCTCTGGCCCTCAGCGAAGTCATATGTAGACAGTTGCATAGCAGGAAGTGCTAAGCATGCGGTCGTATCGATGCCAACAGGTAGTGGAAAGTCATTCATTGCAGAATT
Organism: Dehalococcoidia bacterium; assembly: GCA_965208795.1. GTDB lineage: Bacteria > Chloroflexota > Dehalococcoidia > Lucifugimonadales > UBA1123 > VXRN01. The sequence continues at coordinate 2,112,565 of CBDBPQ010000002.1, read as the reverse complement.
AGCTATATCTCAGACTGTAGGTGAAGGATGGGCTCTTTATCTCGCGCCTACGAATGCGCTTGCGGAGCAGATCCGACACGACCTGAGGAAGTCATTGAATTCACTGGGAACTGAAGTACACGCATTCATTGGAGGTTTGGAATATTCGATTCTGAAGACGGATGTTGTTGCGGACATGCCGAAAAATTCAGTGGCGGTTATGACCCCAGAGAAAGCGTCTCTGGCACTACGACTCTACCCCAGCGTCTTCCAGACATGCAAAATAATCGTCTTTGATGAATGCCACCTACTAGGAGAAGAAGCGTCCACACGAGGAGCAGTCGCCGAGCTGCTGTTGAGTCGACTGATGCTGGTCGCAGCGGACGTCCGTATACTCTTGATGTCTGCAGTCGTTGAGAACCCAGGTGATCTTGCTGAATGGTTGATTTCTGCGACTGGACATGATGCCTCCGTCGTGTCAATTCGCTGGAGGCCGACGAGGACACTTCGCGGAGCCTTGGCCGTCAATCGTTTGGCTCTTCGAGGAAACTATGATCTCGCCATGAAGGAGCTGGCAGGACTTCCAGATCGTCGCAAGAAATTAAGTTTCCAGACACCATATACTCTCGTGTGCAATCTTCAAGGTGCATGGCAGTCAACTGACGAACCGGACTATGGTCTGGTCTCTATACCTCGTGAAGCCACGTTCGCGACATCGCGGAAAATACGGAACAGAGAGTGGAAATACGGAGTCGAACCTATAAGATGGGTGAATGGATCCGCCGTGACGCTTAGCGCGTTTCTGGCTGAGAGTGGAATACAAACGCTTGCATTCATCCCGGCTAATAGACATTATCCATTCCTAAATGCCAATAATACTTCGCTTACAGATGAATGCCTATCCACACTTCCGGAAGCACCTGCGATCGTAAATACTTGTCGCATCTTGGCTGAGTTTGAATTTGGTGCTCCCTCTGCCGTGTTTAACTTGCTAGATAGAGGCGTAGCGGTGCATACAGCATTGATGATCGAGACGGAAAAGATCGCTTCCGAAGAGTCCTTCATTAGTCAGTCGTGCCGAATCTTGTATGCTACTGGTACATTAGCACAGGGTCTTAACCTTCCAGCTTCTGCGGTTATTATCGCAGGCACTCGTATCGGTTTCGATAGACAGCAGAACCAGATCATCTTGGACCGGAGAAAGCGATCGCAGCTACTGAATGCCGCAGGTAGAGCGGGTCGCGCTGGCTTCGCAAATCAAGGATTGGTAGTCGCTGTACCTGACGTGCCTGTTGGTGTTGATTCCCATCATGAAGTAATGCAGATCAGACAAAAATTAAACTATTTGCAATATACTGACAATGCCGTCAATGTTCGAAGTAGTTTAGAATTGTTTTTGGACCGAGCTGCCAGTCAGCTACTAGAAACTGAAACAGCCAGTGCTGTGGAACTCCAGTCCATCGCGGCACTGACGGGAGCTAGTGCTGATCAGTCAGAGCCTGAGGATGTCATCAGGAAGTCCTACGCGTCGTACCTGCGTAAAAAGGATGGGCTACCAGATAGCAGCGAAACCGCGGCCTATCACCTCCTCCAGATTCGCGACGAGTTTATCAGGAGTGGTCCTGCTCCTGACTGGGTTCCTATAGCCGCCCAGAAGGCTGGGCTAGACTACTTTTTGATTCAGGAGCTGTTCAATTCGTGGCAAGGGATACACCCCGAGTTGGACAACGAGATGTTCGACTGGAGTGTACTTGAATGGACAGAAGAATTGCTGAGGGTCGCCGCAAATGTGCCTCCAACGATTCTAATGCGACATTTCACTGAGAGTTCCTTTAGAGCACTCTCCCCCACACTTAGCAGACTTGGAGGTCCTCACATAGAAGGCAATGGCATCTTTGATTGGGAACCTACCAGAGAATGGATCCAGGAGTGGCGATATATCATGCACTTATTAGAGCCTTGGATGACAGGAAAACCCCTGAAGGATATCGCCGCTATCCTGACTTCCAGCGATGTCGATCAGATAGACGTGAGCAGAAATACCGCCCGGAAACCAATACCCAAGACTCTGTTGCTTACGAATGATTCCTTCTCACGGTTGGCACTTATAGCTGGGGGTTTGGTCGCAATTCTGGAACAGGTGTTGGAAGAACTTTATCGAAGCGATCAGAGCTTGGGTCAATCCCTCCCACTAAACTTGATGGCAATGCCTTTATGTATTAAGTACGGTTCTGATTCAGTGGAGGCGTTGGCCTGGTATAGATTTGGCATTCGACTGCGCCGTCCCGCCAGACTTCTCTATGAAGCATTTCCTCCTCCGTCCTTTGGGGACGACGAGTTACTCCAGAGTTGGGTCAGGAGCCAGAGAAGGCTGTGGTTGGATGGAAGTGTTGGCGACTCTATCGAAATTCTGCAGAATAACTCTGAGACGTTTGAGGCTATCAGACACTTCATTGTCCGTGGCTGAGACGCGTGGCGCCCATATTTCGACTCAGGAGCAGATTTCCAAGGCACTTTCGCAGAACCTAGAATGATTGAGTGCTGGCCCAGTAAGCTAACAGGAGGCGAAAAGTAGTTTCTGTAAGCTCTTCGAACTGTTCGGTTCTCACTACTTACCCAGCCTACTCCTAATGACAATTCCCTCGGCAGTCCGACAAATGCGTACAAATGAACAGATTCATGCACAATCAATTCTAGAGGGATGCTGAAAAAACCTTGCTGAGGTCGCGTTCTGCGTGTTGGTGGGATCTAATGCCCCCACCAGTCAACCGTTCAGGAGCACGTCTCATAAGAGGCAGTCGCAATCCACATTCCACCATGCTCGCTTACGTCAACCTCGACCAGCGCGTCCAACCCGACCCTCCCCTCAGGATCATCAAACGCGTCGCTGACGACGCGCTCGAACGCATGTCATACGACTTCGACGGGATGGATTCGAGGGTTGGTCGGGCATCGGTCCCTCCCGAGCGTCTGCTGAAGTCTCTGCTGCTGATCTCGCTGTACTCGATAAGGAGGGAGAGAGTGTTCTGGCGGAGAGCCGAGTGATTTGAAGGCATCGTCAACGCTTACTACGAACCGGTTGTCCTTCCTACCTTACAAGGCCCGGATGGACAGATACAGGAAATCGAGGCTGTGGTCGATACCGGCTACAATGGCCTACTGACATTGCCCCCTTCGGTTGGATCGGGATCTACGGCTGCCTTATACAAGCTGTGGAGAGGATCGTATCGCCGATGGCAGCGTAGTGGAGTTCGACATCTATGGCGTCACCGTACTCTGGGACGGACGGCCGAGACATGTCGAGGCCGACGAGGCAAGCTCTATCCCGTTGGTGGGGATGCTGCTGCTTGACAGACACAACCTGAACATCGACGTTGAGAGCGGGGGGTCGCGTCCTCATAGAGGCCAAGAGCTGACCAAGCCCTTACCCCTACGATTCGCAATGGCTTCCGGACCCTCCGGCAGGCGGGCGCGCAGTCATAGTCCCAATAGGGTAGTCGTAGCCCGTGTCCGGGAGCTATAAGAACCGCTCCGCGCTCGGGCCTTTGAGATGTGGTGCGCTGGGTGGCGGTACATTAGCATGGTTGTACCGCCCTCTAAATCGAGACCTCCCACCGAAAAGTTCGCAAATCGGTACGCCTTAGCCCAGCATGGTAGTCTCGGACCAATTGTGGTGTTTCCCAGCGAGCGGGTCGTGGGGGAGCGGCTGGGGTTCATTTACCATTGGAACACGGCCGAGAAGATGGAGGTGCGGATCAATTACGTCGTGGACACCTCACCTTCCTTCCTCGCGGCACCCCCGCTTGGACGGCTCGGATAAGCATCGTGCTCGGCGGGCTGCTCGGTCGGATACCGTGAAACTCAGAGCCAGCACTGGACCTACATCTGCCAAGACGAGACTTTCGTCCGCTAGCCGAGGTACGGCTTCAAGCTGAGCAGGGGAAAGCCGGGGCGACCTGTCGCATACTGACCTTTGTGGCGATGATGCTCAATCTTCTCAATGTGACGAACCTGCTAGCATCCTGACACAGGTGCAACTAGAAACAGGCTACGTCGGTCCTGATAGTCAGCCAAGGTTGAATGGCGTCCTCGACAGTGAAACTGGCAAACCGCTCATGTGGGAGTTCATTGTAGCACTTGCCTACATGTCCAACCGAAACCTCAGCGTAAAAATTCTCGATTTTGTCAAGTCTGGTACCCCATGGCGTACCGAACTGCGAACTTTTCGCTATGAAGTGCCTCTGTAGGGCTGTCTCGATGGAATTCGGAAGTTCGCTCTCAGCCGGGCTGCGTGGTATCCCCTACACGCGCAGTCAATGATATTCTATCCTCATTCCCAAGAGGTGAAAGTTGACCTATGGCGGGAGCGCGCACCTACCGACACGACCTGAGATGCCCCCACTGCGGCTCCAACTGGCTTCCGAAGGCCGGACTGCCCAGAGGCAAGCAGACCTACCGATGCGGCGACTGCGCCTATCGCTTCACGCCGGACGGCAACCGCAGCTACCACTCCGCCCAGACCATGGACAGGGCCATGGCCATGTACACAGAGGGCAGCTCCATAGCCGCCATATCCAGGGTGATGGACGTAAAGGCGGTCACCGTAGCCTCTTGGGTCAAAAAAGGGGGTCCAGCACATGAGGATACTGGATATGGAGCGGGCTGAGAAGTCTCCCAAGTCCGACCTGCCAGCGTCTGTTCGCCGGATGAGGGGTATTCAGCGCCGCCGCCCGCCCGCGTCAGTGATCTCGTTCGATGAGATGTGGACGTATCTGAACACGAGGTCGGGCGAAGGCAGGAGCTCTGTATTCATCTGGACCGCCATCGTGGAGGAGTCCGATGGGACACGCTGGGCCGACTATGAAGTCGGCGGCAGGGACGCCGAGACGTTCATGAGGCTGCGCCGACGACTCCCAGGCGCGGCGGTGTACCACCGGTCCGACGACTACTCGGTGTACGCCTCATGCCTGCCGTCAGAGCGCCACGTCGCGGAGAAGGGCGAAGCGGTAAACCGCAACGAGGGGTTGCGCTCGAAGTTGCGCGGCAAGTTGAATCGTCTGGTACGCAGAACCAAGGGATACTCCAAGAGCCTGACGATACTGACGCTGTCGCTTGCAATGGTCTGGGTTCGAGAGGGTCTCAATATATGCGCGTGGAGGGAATACCAAGCTCTACCCTGGCACTCGCCCCGTGGCCTGTCCGCACTGCGGCAGCGTGTACCTGAACCGACACGGCTCACAGTCACAAAGCCGGCCAAGGACCTCTACGTCAGCGAAGTGGCGGTGTACAGGTACCGCTGTTGCGACTGCACACGCACCTTCAGACACCCTCTTACGCTGGCTCTAGCCAGCTTTCGTCAACATGATACGGCTGTCCGTCGACTTCTATTCTATAAGTGTAACTCTTTGTACCCCCGGTTTTCCCACATCCATACAACATAACGGGTGCGCATTTCCCTCTGATATGTTCTGGCGGAGCGAGACATTCATCGCCACTCTCTTTGACTCTTACCATTGTACCGTTCTCTAGTGGTTTTCTCTCGCTAAGCAAGTTTTCCATACGCTGAGAATTCCTTTCTATCTACCATTAGGCTCGCGCATAATTGATTCCGGGGCGAAATTCTGTGGATTTTCCCCATCAGGATGAAGGCCGCCAAACTAGCGTTTTCCCAACATTGAGCCTTGATTTAGAGGATACACGAGGCCACAGACAGCCGTAAAGACCCAGGGCAATCGCATCTTGACAGAACATGGCCTGGTTAATGATAGATTTGCCCGGTTCTGATCACGGCTCCGATGAATTTCGGAGACAAGAAGGGGCTTGTTGGCAGGTGGTCGGCGGCTGAGGCGCTGTTCAGGAAGTCGCCCTAATATTGGCGCAGCGCTCCCCTAGGGTGACCATTCGAGCAAAATTGCCAAGTAGGACGGTTGGCTGTGAATCAGACGCGAGAACGATCCTGCGCTCGGCGGAGCGATTCGAGGCGTCGTCGTCCCGCCTCGGTGATGACCACTCCGCGAGCTATTCTGGGCGTTAGGCTCAGATAGCCCATGCGCTCAAGAATCCTCATGTTGTGAGCCACCACCGACACCGAGCTCACGTCGGCCTCGGCCCGTATCTCTCGCACCGACGGAGGGTAGGGCTGCCTATCCATAAGCGCGCCTATGGCCCGCAGGATCGCCTCCTGCCTGTCGGAGATTCTCTTCTTCACAATAGTTCCTCCTGCAAGGTCGTCAGCGTCGTCGCCAGGTGCGCCAGCATCTGCAAGCGGACGTGCAACGCGATGGCGAGGCGATCCCTGAAACGGTGGGCGTTCAGACGTCCCGCCCCTTTCCACAGGCCGATCACGCGCTCGACTGCCCAGCGCTTGCGGTAGAGACGCCGCCACTCGGGTCCCATGCGTCGCAGACGACCGCCGAACAGCCACACGTTGGCCTCGGGGTCCACGGTCGCGTCCTCGCGGCAGGCGACGCCCGCATCCCCGTACTTTCCCGCGCACACCACGCGCGTCGTCTCTCGAAAGTCCCGAGCCTGCTCGTCCTCAACTCCGCCGCCCACGGCTGAGCATCTGTACAGATAGCGGCCTTCGCGCATCTCTCCAACGTAGTCCATGGCGACGCCGCACTCGCAGGTCGGAACGCCGTGAGTGGTGTATCCGCCCGGATGCAGCCGCTTCCCCGTCTCCGGGTTCTTCTTCGGCCTGCGCTTGTGGATGACCGGTTCGATGCCGCGCTCGTGGAGATAGACGCAGTTGGAGGCAGAGTCGTAACCCCGGTCGGCCAGCGCAGCCTCGACTCCGAGGTCTCCAACGTTGGCTTCCATACTCTCAAGCAGCGGTATCAGCTGTGGGGAGTCGTTGTTCTCGCGGCTGAGATCGATCCAGAGAGGGATGTCGCGGTTGGCGTCCAACGCGATTTGGAGTCTGTGTCCCCACTCCCATTCGAGTCCGCCCTTCGCTCCGGCCTTGTCGTGTCGAATCCACACGGCGTCCCGGTCGCTGGGAAGCTCGAAGTTCGGATTGGATCTGGACTTGACCGGAGTCGAGTCCACCGCTATCTCGCGTCCGAGATCGGGAATCACGTTCCTGATCTCTCCCACCATCTCAGCCGTCGCTCTCTCCACTAGTCGTGGATAGCGCGCCATTTCCCTGAACGCGCGCGAGAAGGTGGAGCGGGACGGCAATGGGCCGCAGAAGCCCGCGATTTCACGGAACGCCGGATCGTTGTCGAGCGTCCTGTGGAGCGCGGTCACGCTCTCCACCTTCGACGGGTGTATGAACGCCAGGAAGTGGGCCCTCACCATCGGAGCGCGGTCACTCTGTCTGGGGCCGATGGCTCCCAGCGGCTTGGAGACCGCCTCGATGAGCGGTTCGAGGTCGACGTTGGCGAGGATCGCCCGCTGTTGGGCAAGGTCCCGGCAGTCGTTCTTAGACGAATAGGTACCGTTTCGCGCTTGTCCGGGCGGACGCGCGCATATACACTTGCCCTGAGGGCCCGACACAGGTGTAACCATCGCAGTGACGCCTTTCGGGTCTTCAGGGCCGTCGGAGTTGCCTCTCCGGCGGCCCATCTTTTCGATTGGAACAACTGTACTACGGATGGGCTCGCATTGCAACGGCTCTCACGTCGCATTTCTGGAAAGTCGGAGCGTGAAACTCTGGTGGGACGGGGCTACGCGGCCAGGGGAATAGACGCTCTCGCCTCCGCCTTCAGCTCGACCAGCTTGCTGGACAGCAGAGCCAGCATGTGGAGCAGCGTCAACAGGTTGACGCAGCTCCAGCCTCGCAGGTGGTGGTCGTTGAGCCTTGCCTGCCGCTTCCAACGGCTGAATACCCTCTCGACGGACCAGCGCTTGCGGTAAGCGGCGTTCCACTCATCGCTCCCTCGTCTGATGGCTCCGCCGAACAGGCGGACGTCGAGAGTCGGATCTATGCGCGCCTCGACGCCGCACGGCCCCATGTCGCCAAGCGCCGGCTGGTCCGGCCCGAACAGGTTCTCGCAACCGTCGGGCTTGGCTCCGTAAACATGCTCGCCGGTGTTTGGATCGGTTCTCAGATACGGCCTGGCTATGCCTCAGCCGCACAGCGGCGTTCCGTCCGGCGCGAAGCCGGGCCTGTACCACTTCCGAGTGTGTTTCTCGTTGCGCGGCCTGCGCTTGTGGATCACGGGCGCCATGCCGCGCTCATGCAGCCACACGCTGTTCTCCATGCTGTCGTAGCCCCTGTCGGCGATGACGACCTCCGGTTTGAAGCCGCGCGCGAGGAAGTTGTCCATAAACGAGATGAAGCCGCTCATCTCGCTCTCGTTCGCAGGAACGACCTGCATGTACAGCGGCGCGTCGCAGTTGGCGTCTGCGGCCACCGGAAGCTTGTAACCGAAGACCCAATCCTTGCCGTTCCTGGCGCCCGCCTTGTTGCCGATGCCCCACGCCGCGTCGGGATCGCTGACCGGACGTCTATTGCCGTTGGAGTTGGAGCGGATGACGGTCGCGTCCACGGCGACCTCTTTGCCCAAGTCCGGCAAATACTCTTTCATATGTCCTATCATCTCTTCGATGTGGGATTCAACGATCTCCGGCATGGCCTCCAGATTCCTGCGAACCCTGCGGAACGTGTCCACAGAGGGCAGGGGCGAGTCTTCTGTGAATCCGCAGATCGCTCGAAGACTCGGGTTGTCGTCCAGTCTGCGCCACAGCTCGGACACGCTTGCGATGCCCTCCACCGGCATCGCGCACAGCGCCCTCGCTATGGGCATCCTGGGTAGTGGCTTTCGCCCCAGCCGACTCGGCGGCGTCAACGACGCCGCGATCGGCCCCAGGTTCATCTCGTCCAACGTCTCCCCAAGCTCTCGATGATCCGAATGCGCGAAGCTGGGAGGCGTCGCATGAATTGTGAGCTCAGTCAGGCTCACCGCTGGGAACTATTCGCGGTGGATGCCCTCCCAACGGCAGCTTCCATCGATCGACGCCTGTAGCGTTCGCTGCGATAGAAGGTTGTATGTTCATCTTGTTCTCCTTTGATTCTAGTATCGTATGGCGTCCGACGCGTTGCGGGGGCGCGTGGACGCGACAATGCGTAGGCGCGGCTTGCCATTCCGTTCCGTCCGCTATTCAGCTGTCAGGGTTCAAGTGAAAGGGCCGGGATAGTCCCGACCCTCGCGCCCAAGAGTTTCACGCTCCGATGGGTTGAACTGATAATAGCAGACTTAGCAACTTTGTTCTATACCTTCTCTTGACGTGTCTTAGAGCGGGCGAAAACTGTAAGACTTTTCGCCCCAGCTATCGCGCTGTGCTATTATCTACTTGAGTTTCGAGGGAGCGTGAAGTCCAAATGCCGATTATCAATCAGAACGATGCCGTAGAGGTCGAACAGCGCGTCAGGCGTGTCTTCGACGCGGATTCGACCGATAGCCGGATACATGAGATCCGCCGCCTATTCGTGGAACTGCTTGACTTCGATCCCGCAGACGGTGAGGTTGGCTTGCAGTCCGTCCCCAATAACGTCGAGATCCCCGGCGCCGCCACACGTGTCGCCGCTCTGGGAGGAACGAACGTCGTCTATGTTCCGCTAGGCACGCGCAAGGTTCGGAACGCCGAGGCGTCGGCAGCCGTCCGACTCGTGTCTCAGCAGTTGCATGGCGACCTACTGGCGGTTTTCTCCAACGGCGACGCCAGTCAGCTGCACTTCATCTACCCCAGCTTCGAGGGCGCCCGCCCCACGCTGCGCCGCATGGTCGTCGAGCGCGACCTGCCGCGCAGAACCGCCGTCATGCAGCTATCAAACATCTACTGGCACTGGCGGGAACTTGGAAGCCTTCACGCGGCGCTGGAATCCGCCTTCGACGTGGAAGCGGTCACGCGCGCGTTCTTCGCCGAGTACAAGCGCGTGTTCGATGATGCATTGGACCGGATAACCGGATTTGGCGCATCCGACGATGAGCGGGAGAATCGGCGACAGTTCACGCAGACGCTGTTCAACCGCCTCATGTTCGTTTATTTCATCTCGCGCAAGGGCTGGCTGAGCTTCAACGGCGATAAAGACTATCTCAACGCGCTTTGGAAAGATTACCAAGCGAACGCCGGCGAGATGGATGGCGAGCCCAACTTTTGCTATGACCGGCTGCGTCCGTTGTTCTTCGGAAGACTGAACAACCCCTCTTCCGAAGACCCATCGGACTACCCAGGCGCGCGCAGACTGACTGGCAAGGTTCCCTTCCTCAACGGCGGGCTGTTCGAGGAGACCGACTTGGACAAACGCTTGGGCGTGACCGTACCGGATGGTGTGATTCGATCCATATTCGACGATCTGTTTGATCGGTTCAACTTCACCGTCATGGAGTCCACGCCGTTCGACGTCGAGGTCGCCGTCGATCCGGAGATGCTGGGCAAGGTGTTCGAGGAGCTTGTGACCGGACGCCACGATTCGGGGGCGTACTACACTCCTCGTCCAGTCGTATCTTTCATGTGCCGCGAGGCGCTCAAGGGCTACTTGGGCGACAGCACCGCCGCGCTTTCCGAGGATGCCATACATGCCTTTGTCGAAAACCGAGACACCACCGACCTGTCCGTGTCCGACGCCCGCGAGATCGGACGTGTGCTGGAAGAAGTCACCGTCGTTGATCCTGCCTGCGGTTCCGGCGCGTACCTCCTAGGCATGATGCAGGAGTTAGTCGAGCTCCAGACCGCGCTGTACAACGTGGGGCTGGGTTCCAAGAGCCTGTACGACCTCAAGCTCCAGATAATCGAGCGCAACCTCTACGGCGCGGACCTGGACGTGTTCGCCGTCAACATCGCTATGCTCCGGTTATGGCTGTCGCTCTCCATTGAGTACGATGCCCCTGGCGACCCACGGCCGCTACCCAATCTCGACTTCAAGATAGTGTGCGGTGATAGCCTACTGGGGCCGGATCCAAGCGCTGGGATAGAGGTTCAGGGCGTACTTGGGTACGATGCCGACGAGGTACGTTATCTGGGCCGCATGAAGGGCGAATTCATGCGTACCTCAGAGGGCGGTCACAAGGACAACCTACGAAATGAGATACAGAAGACCTCGGACTCCGTCCGCGCCTCACTCGGCGTTGCCCATTTGCCGGAGACCACAGTGGACTGGCGCATCGAATTCGCCGAAGTGTTCTTTGAAGGTGGCTTCGACATCGCCATAGCGAATCCGCCCTATATTCAGCTTCAAAGGAACGGCGGTAGGCTAAGGCGTCAGTATCAGCGAGTGGGATACAAGACCCTTGCGGCCACGGGCGATATCTACCAGCTCTTCTTCGAGAGAGGCTGCCAACTTGTGAAGCGGGGCAAAGGGTTGATCAGTTATATCACCTCCAATAGTTGGATGAGGGCACAGTACGGTAGAGAGACGCGTCGCCTCTTCACAGAAGGCCATTCGCCTTTGCGCCTACTAGATCTGGGCAAGGATGTGTTCGATAGCGCAATCGTTGATTCCTGCATCCTTCTGCTTCGGGAAGGAGGTAGGGCGGGAGCGTTCCCCGCTGTCGACATGGACAAGGTACAACGTGTGAGTATCCCGTCTAGCAACGACGAATGGGAACAAGTACAACCGAGCGGTGAGGCTCCTTGGAGTATCATGTCGGCCTTGGAACAGAGCGTCATGGACAAGATGCTCAGTGTGGGCACGCCCTTGAAAGAGTGGGATATTGAGATTTATCGAGGAATAACTACCGGCCTCAACGCGGCGTTCATCATCGATAACCAAACGAAGGAGGCGCTGGTCGCCGAAGACCCGAAGTCTGCCGAGATACTGAAGCCGGTCCTGAGAGGACGGGACATCCAGCGATACCAAGCGGAATGGGCCGGACTGTGGCTGATAGCCACGTTCCCTCCTATCGGATTGGATATTGAGGACTATCCATCCGTCAAAAGACATCTGCTCTCTTTTGGCAGAGATAGGTTGGAGCAATCAGGGAAGCGGCATCCTAACGGGGTCAGATCAAGGAAGAGGACTAGCAATGCTTGGTTTGAGATGCAGGATACCTGCGCTTACCACGAAGATTTCACCAAGGAGAAACTGTTCTGGATCGATCTGACTGAGCAGGGCAGGTTCGCATACAGCACTGGCGAGACCTTCTGTGTAAATTCTGCATATATGATGACAGGCAATTCGATCAAGTACCTCTGCGCCGTTTTGAACTCCCATCTCATATCTTGGTTCATGGCAAGCAGCGCACTGAACTCTGGGATGGGTACCACGAGATGGGTGAGGTTCACTGTCGACCGGATCCCAGTTCCTCTGGTCAGTTGTGTTGATCGACAACCGTTGGAGAAGCAAATTGACGATATTCTGATTTCATCGGCAGACGACCGTGCATCAGGTCAAGCAGAATCTGAAATCAATCGGCTCGTGTACCAACTCTACGGTCTCAAGGAAGAGGAGGTTGCCTCGGTTGAAGATTTTCTCCTAGCCCGCTAGTCTCAGGTTAGAAGATTCGTTTAGTCTCTTGGATTTCGTATTCATCCAATCCGTACAGACTGAAGACATGCCTATCAAGTTCCGCCTCCATGTCAGCTATGTTCACCATTGGAGTATTGGACTTGGCTTCTAGGATGCAATCAACGATCTCAACCAAAGGCCGTTCCGTTTCCGTGCTGACTCTTGGAACGGGAATTCGCTGAACCGTGTTGCCCTGCCATTGCATTAGCCCCATTCCCGTAGTGACACCAGTATGGGACATGAACCAAGCTGCAAGTCTTGAGTTGAGGACCCCGCAGAGATATTTCAGCGATTGACCAGTTACGATGAAGACTTTGGCGTTCGCAAACATTTCGTCATTTGAGTATGCGAATCTGCCAGGTCCTGTCATCTGCATCCAGAACAGTTTCTCCTTGGTGAAATCTTCGTGGTAAGCGCAGTTACGCAGGTTGTATGGCGTTCTACCCTTGTCATGCCGTTTCGCCAGTCGGGCATAGGATTTATCTAGGTGAGCCTTGACTGCCAGGTAATCTCCGATATCGACAGCATCCCGGCCGTTGAATCCGTTGTGCGAGTCGATCAGCCACAGTCCGGCCCATTCCGCTTGGTATCGCTGGACGTCCCGTCCTCTCAGGACCGGCTTCAGTATCTCGGCAGACGTCGAGTCTTCGGCGACCAGCGCCTCCTTCGTTTGGTTATCGATGATGAACGCCGCGTTGTACCCAGTCTTTATTCCGTAGTTAATCTCATTCCCCAGCATTCCCTGGTTACGCGACATCATGCCGCTTCGCACCTCATGGATGATTCTGCTACCCATGACTCAGAACATAGATTACAGGGGGTTCGACATGGTATCGCCGGTCATTGCGGATTGGAACTCAACTGACCAAGCTATTTCGTTGGCACTGTCCGATAACACGCGAATCGCGTATCGGAAGGGGTGGAGCAGATTCACCGAGTTTTGCGCGTCGGAGGGCATAGTAGATCCACTCTCCGCGTCGCCCGAAAGTGTGGCCCGCTACTTCGTAAATCTGTCGACACGCCCAAGTCCGCGCAGTGGCATTGTGCCGTCTATGGGGACAGTCACCATATACAAGAGCGCTCTCGCTAGGAAGTTTACGGATGCTGGAAAACCATCCCCCACGAATCACCCGACGGTCAAGGCGACGCTCAAGGGATTGGCCCGTTTGAAGGGCGCGCCAATCCGTAGGGTGGACGCTCTGAGGGAATATCACATAGCTGCAATGATCGAGGCCTGCCCAGAAACGACAATTGGGTGTCGAGACGCCGCGATCATCGCTGTGGGATTCGCCGCCGCGTTGCGTCGCTCAGAGATATGCAGCCTGCGCGTCGAGGACATTGACTTGATAGACCATGATGGCCACGGCGTGGATCGCATGATCATCACTGTGCGTCGCTCCAAGACGGACCAGCAGGGCAGAGGACAGAAAGTGGCTGTGTTGAACGGACACTCAATCCGTCCAGTTGACTGCCTCCTCACGTGGTTAAGTAGTAGCGGTATAGTCGGAGGGCATTTGTTCCAGACGATGAAACGCGGCGGGAATCTTCGGGGCAAGCCACTCCATCACAGCGACATTCCAAGAATCGTCAAACACTATGCGGCGGCCATAGGACTCGATCCGAGCGGTATATCGGGACATTCGCTCAGAGCAGGGTTTGTCACCAGCGCGGCCGTCCATCGTGCTCGCATAGACAAGATCATGGAAATCACCAGACATACCAGCCCGGCAACAGTGATGCAGTATATCAGAGACGCCGACGCATTTTCAGATCACGCCGGACAGGATTTTCTGTGAGTAACTATAACGTGTGCGACGACAAGCCCGCGCATGTACAATTCAGGCAAGAAGCACAGGAGCGTGAGCCAACCAATGAACATCCTCCACGCCACAACCGACCCAGACCTGCTCACCCGTCTCAAGGAGATGCTGGGCAGTTCTGCCCGCGCCGACATTGCCGTCGGCTACTTCTTCATGTCCGGCTTCGACGCGGTGTCGGACGATCTGGCAAAGCTCGACAAGGTCCGCATCCTGGTTGGCAGGACAGATAGGCGCGTCCTGGAGGAGGTCGCGCTCGGCATCCGGCAGGCAGACGCGCTCAGGGCAAAGCTGGACGCGGACTCGCTCATCCAACGCAGACAGCGCGCCGAGATAGCCCAGAGAGCGGTCGCCAACGTCTCGGATGGGGTTGCCGCGCTGCCACAGACTACAGACTCCGAAAAGGCGGTCGCGCGGCTGCGGGACATGATAGCCTGCAACCGCGTCGAGGTTCGCGCCTATCTCAGAAGCCCGCTACACGCCAAGGCGTACCTGTGCTGGTACGACGGACACGCCGAACCTGGCTCAGCCATCGTAGGCTCGTCCAACTTCACCCTCGCGGGATTCGAGGGCAATACCGAGTTGAACGTCCGCGTTACCGGTGACGCGGAGATGGGCGAGCTGGGCCGCTGGTTCGAGGAACTCTGGAACGACTCCGAAGACATCAGCGACGCGCTGGTGTCCGAGCTCAACCGATCCTGGCCGCTTGCCAAGACACCCCCATATCACGTCTATCTGAAGGCGTTGCACGAACTCTACGCATCAGAGATAGGCGGCGGCGCTCTGCCCCTGCCGACGAGCCCTGTTGATCTGACTGAATTCCAGATAGATGCCGTCAGCCGCGCGCTCGCCATGATCGAGGCGCACGGCGGCTGCTACGTGGGCGACGTCGTAGGACTGGGCAAGACCTTCGTCGGCGCGGAGCTTCTGCGGCAGTTGCGGCAGAGCTATCCGCAGGACGGTCCGCCACTGATTCTTTGCCCCGCAGGCCTGCGTCCCATGTGGGAACAGGTCAACAACCAGTTCGCGCTCGGCGCGGCGGTGGTGTCTCACAGCGTCATAGCCGCGCCGGCGGACTCCGTGTTCGACGAGGAGCTTGGCAGGTACGTGGACGCCCCCACGCAGGAACGGGGAATCGTGCTCCAGGACGAGTATCCCAACCACGGCGCCGTGCTGGTGGACGAGGCGCACAACTTCCGCAACATCAATCAGCGATCCGTCGGGCTGCGCTCCTACCTCGAATCGGGCGACCACAGGGTAGTTCTGCTCAGCGCCACCCCACAGAACCTCGGCCCAAAGGACATCTACCGTCAGTTGCGGCTGTTCTTGGACGAGACGGAGCACGGGCTGAACATTGAGCCGCTCGGACTTGAGGACTACTTCAACAACGCCATGAAGTGGCACGAGTACCGCGCGGAGTACGAGAACTACCAGTCTGACTTCGCCGACTGGAGCGCGTCCACCCGAAAGACCACGCCTCCGATTCCGCCGCGACAGCCGGACGTTCCAAGGGCGGACGTGGAGCAGGTTATGACTCCGGTGTTCATTCGCCGTCGCCGCAGGGACATACGCGAGCTGTACGCAGATGCGACCATAGATGGCTCGCCCGTCCGCTTCCCGGAACCCAAACTGGACAACGTGAGCTACCGGCTGGACAAGGTGTACGCCAAGGCCGGGCCGTTCAAGGATCTCCAGGATCTGCTCAAGCGGCACAAGGCGACTCGGTACAGGGTTACGGACTACATAAAGCCTGAGGCTATGGACAAGCCCGAGTACCGGGATCTGTTCAGAGCGCGGGACAGAATCGCCCGGCTGATGCGCGCGCTGCTGTTCAAGCGGCTGGAATCGAGCATAGAGGCTTTTCGCTCCACGCTGCGATCTCTCATGCGAAGCAACCGAAACTTCAGGGATGCGCTGGAATCGGGCTATGTTCCCATCGGCAGCTCCGCGACCAGGCTGCTCGCCGGAGAGTCGTTCGACGCCGCAGACGCGCTGGCGACGCTGCGCCAAGAGGAGAACCGCGGCAAGTCGAACCTGTTTCATTCCACAGACGACTTCGAGGCGTCGCGCTGGATGGACGACATAGACACAGATTACGATGCGCTAAGCGAGACGCTGGAGCGGGTGAAGGACATCGGTCCCGCTGACGATGACAAGCTCCGCGCGCTGAAACGCTTCCTCGGAACGCCGGAGGTGAAGTCCGGCAAGGCGCTGGTGTTTTCAGAGGCGGAGACGACCATCGAGTATCTCCACGCGCAGATAAACCCCGGCGGCAAAGACCGGAGCGTGGCGCGGCTGTCGGGTTCATCGGGCGACTCGGCGAGCGTGGTCAGGCGGTTCTCTCCGAACTGGAATCCTGGTCGAGGAGAGATCGCGCCCGAAGATGAGGTGCGCGTCCTGTTCGCCACGGACGTCATATCGGAGGGTCAGAATCTTCAGGACTGCGCGCGCATCCTGAACTACGATCTGCACTGGAACCCGGTTCGGCTGATCCAGCGCTTCGGACGCATAGACCGCATCGGATCCGAGCACGACGTCATCAACCTGCACAACATGTGGCCCGATACGGAGGTGGATGAGGAGCTCGATCTCACGGACAGGCTACACAACCGGATCCAATCCTTTCACGATCTGATAGGGCTGGACAGCAAGCTGCTGTCGGAGTCCGAGCAACTGAACGAGAAGGAGATGTACAGCATCTACAGCGGCGAGATGCCGGATCTGGAGGACGGTCTCGACGAGGTGGCGGCGAACCAGCGCGCGATAGCCCTTCTCCAGCGCATCTACGACGAAGATCCGGAACTGTGGAATACGATAGAGAACCTGCCCGACGGGATACGCTCCGCGCTGGAGGCCAAGTCGGCGGGCGGATCGGACGACATGGTGGCGATAGAGGGTTCGCAGTCCGTATTCGAGATTCATGGGGGGCAGATGCCGCTCATGTCGCCCTCGAACCCCGGCTCCGCGCCGTCGCCTTTCGACGAACCGGGGCCCGGCGAGACCCTGGTTCTGCTGAGCGCCGGGGAAATCAAAGGGTGTTATGCGGTGTCGCTCGATAGCGATGGCGAACCTCAGACGCGCGCCATCAGTCCGGCGCAGCTCATATCGGCCGCCGAGTGCTCCCCCGACACGCCCGCCAGTCCGCTGCCCGCGGCGACCAACGAGCGGGTGATGGCTGCGTTCAAGGAGTTCCAGTCCGATTTGGGCAAGCGTCTGGGCAGGTCTCGGAGACGTCCGGACAGCCGCAACCGTCGCTACGTATCCCGGCAGCTAAACTTGGCGCGCGCTCAAGCCGGACCATCTGAGATGAATCGCATAGAGCCGTTGCGACGCATCTTCCTCGGCGCTCTGTCTCCTCAGGTGGAGAGCGCCTTGTCCGAGATACGCAGCATGAAGATCGAGGGCGCTGCGCTGGTAACGCGCCTGGAGGCGTTGCGCGAGCGCTACAGGCTGAATCCGCAGGATACATTGGAAGAAGCGCCGCAGCGGCAGGTGGTCAGAGTGGTTTGCTCCGACGGCCTGATGTAACCAGTCGAGGCTTGAAAAACGAACGCCGTTAGCCTAGAAGCCGATTAGCATCTGCTGAAGAATTCAACCACGTGGTCGAGGATGGCGAGATTGAGGCTGTGCTGCAGAGCAATGACTTGATGATAGACATGGCACGTATGGGATCTACCAAGACGAAGGCTCATACCGCTGAGCCATCGAGAACGCAGTCAATGGGAATAGGTAGGTACTAGGCAATGCTGGGCTCCAAGGATAGAGATTCACACATATGTCCGGGAGCGATCTGGGCCTTTGGCGTCGCTGTCTGGGTTGTCCTGCTTGTGGTTGGGTGCTCTCAGCCGCAAGCAACGCAGCCAGAGATGGCGCGGGTTCCAGACGTTCGCGCGACAGTAGTGGCGGAGATTACGGCTACTGCGGAGGCAGTTCCTACTCCTATGCCAACTGCAACACCATTACCATCGGCTACGCCGGTGCCAACAGCCACTCCTACGTTATCGTCCGTTGTGGAAGATATGTCCCCTAGCGTGGTGCAGATAGTCACGCCGTCTGGGGTAGGGACAGGATTCGTCGTTGACGAGTATGATCGAGTAATCACGAACGCTCACGTTGTTGGTAGGCGCGAGACGGTGGAAGTGCGATCCTCCGATGGACGAACCTACGAAGGCAAGGTTCTGGGTATTGATGAGGACGCCGACCTGGCGCTGATCAGCTTGGGATACGCGGCTAATCTGAAACCTCTGGCGCTTGGCTACTCGGACCAAGTGGACGTAGGGGACGAAGTGATCGCTATGGGATTCCCGCTATCGGACAGGTTTGGCGACTCCCTCACGGTCACCAAGGGCATCGTCTCTGCTAAACGCACATCGGAAGACGGCCTCGCACTGCTGCAAACCGACGCAGCGATAAACCCGGGCAACAGCGGCGGGCCTCTCGTTGGGCGAGACCGACGGGTGGTGGGCGTAAGCAGCAGCAAACTGTTTAGGTCGAGCGACGGGAGACCGCTCGAGGGTATTAGTCTTGCCATCGCCATCAACGAAACACGCGCCAGACTGCAATCGCTGGCCCGCGGCAAGAATGTGCTGTCCGACACCTACGACAAGTTTGGATCGAGGAAGTTGGCATCAGCTCTGGAGACCATCCTGCCGCAGTCGTTCGAGCAGCTTGACACTGAGGATGAAGGATTTGGCTTAGGATTCTGGGAAGACGACGACGTCTTCAGTGATTCTGTGTTATATGGCTCGGCAGACCCGTTTCAGATGGTCATTGTAGGTACGGGTGAACTGGACGACTCCGAACGCTTTGGGTTGGATGTAGCGTTATCGAATTTCAAAGTAGTTGAGGATGCGTTCATAGAAGCGATTGAGGAAGAAGCTGCCGCCGAAGCTGATGGCAGTATCGAATCTCTTGAAGTTCTCGATCCTCTCCCAGTTGGCGACGGCAGCGTGGTATTGCGGATGGATTAT
Organism: Dehalococcoidia bacterium; assembly: GCA_965208795.1. Classification (GTDB taxonomy): domain Bacteria; phylum Chloroflexota; class Dehalococcoidia; order Lucifugimonadales; family UBA1123; genus VXRN01. The sequence goes on along the minus strand of CBDBPQ010000002.1, from coordinate 2,093,348 downwards.
GAGTTCGATGAAGTGGATCTCAGACTTGATATGGTTATGTTTCTACGCAAGAACCTTATAGTCGTGGTGCTATCCGCCTATTTTCAGGAAGTGAATCCTGCGATTTCGGTAGAGGATGTTGCCGTGTCATTAGCCGGGGCAGTCATGGATGCCGAGGACTGACAATTTTGTGTATAGGTAGAGGGATGAGCGAGACTAGCAGGCTGCTGTAATCTAGTTTCACAGGTTAGCGAGACACGATGCCCTCCCAGTCCAATCGCCTACGAAACCATCTCATGAGATGATTGTGCAATCGTCAGTCCAACATGTTCGCCTTTGTCAATCTAGCCGAATTTCATGGTTTGCCCAATCACCCGTTTCAGCATTCGTGCAGGATCATCATCAGCTTGAAGCCACTGTCCGACATGGTCACCGTGCAGTCGCTCGAAATTTGCGACAGCAAGTTGTTCTACTACTTCTCCGTCTGCATCATCTGAACTACCGCGCCGCTAGGATCCGTCGAGGGCATGGTTTGCGCGAAGTTGCTCCCACCTGTCTAGATGGCCCGCGGCAGACCTGCCAGAGATGCCCGATTGTGAGATCATGCTCAGCTAGTCGCGGCTATGAGTCCATCCCAACTCCCGCCTCATGGAGTACGGGGGGACGGGCTGCCGAGCCATGACCTCAATGGGCTGGACGACGACTCGCCGGAGGTCGTATACGGTCTGGTCGTCCGCTACCAGCATCCCTCCACCAACGCCGTCTTCCTGACGTTCGCAAACGAGACTGGACACACTCCGGTATCCCCGCGGATGCTGTATCAGAGGAATGCGCTTTGAGACACGCGCCCGCCGTTGTGATTCATGGGCGAGTGTCCCGGCGTCGGGGCGTCATGAACGTCGGCGGCGACCGCGTCCGGGGCGTCAGGCTGCCCCACTCCCTGCCGCCCTCGCGCAGTTGGCGGTAGGGCTAAATCCTGCGAATCTGGACTCGGCCCTGTAGGCGTCCACCAGATGACGATGACGGCGACAATCATGGAGGCACTTAGTTGCAAGCCCATCCGTCGTTGGTCTGCTGGACACTTTGGGAACCGGAGGACAAAGACGAGGCTCTCAAGTCGGTGGGAGTATGACAACATAATCTCCGATCTGCGCAATGAGCCCGTCCCGACTATGCCTAAAGACGATACCGCCCAACAGCCAACATCTGCTAACCGAAGAGTTCTTCCGCTTTGTCCCGCCACATTTCGATGTCGTCTTGTCTAAACGACAACGTGCTAGTTTCCCGTCGGTATCCCTCGTCGCGGGCCCCACGATACGACAGCCAGTTGAAACTGCCGGAGGCGCAGAACTTATCATCGCATATGATGAACTTCTCGTGGGTCGCAGTTCGCTTCTCGATCAGATTGTCTTTCATGTTTCTAGGTATGAGGCTTCTCAGCCCTTCAAGAACCTTTTCGCCCTTCCGGCGGTTGCGCTGCGCTTCCGGTCCGCGCTGGTCAACACCAAGCCCCCAGGCAGTTCGAACTGTGACGTTTCTTCGTATGGCGTCCGCTACCTTCCGTTGAACCTCGCCGTCGAACGCGCGCGGGCCGATCCAGGCCGAAACCAAGGTAAGCTCGAAGTCGGCTCTGTCTATGGCTTGCAGCAGAAGAGGGTGGTGTTGCTCGGTGTTGATCAGGATCACTTTACCGTCGGTCTGCCGCTTCAGGTCCGCCTTGGCATCGGCGAGTTGCTGTCGCAATTTGAGATTCTCCCCCGCGACCTCCTCCATGCGCTTCGCGAGGTCGTGCCGCTCAGCGTCGTTCAGGCTCTCTGCCAGAGACCGTTCGAGACCGGCGGCATCCTGTTCGCCCTCGTCCAGGGCGGCGCCAAGCTCATCTATGTCGGTGATGAGACTCCTTTCTTCCGGTGATGCGATTGGAGAATACTCAGGAGCTAAGGAATCTCCTCCTTCGAAATCCCCCGGAGTTAGGCTGATGCCCTTCCGCGCCAAGCGTTGCAACACCGTGGTTTCGTCTTCGAGATATTCATGCCCTCTGAAAGCCGCGAAGGTCGTATCGTTGCTGTTTCGCCCATTCAACTTCGCGACGAAAATGTCGCTGCGGTATTGCAGGCGGGCGTTCCCCGGCCGGACTTCCGAGACTTCGATGATATCTTCCTCTATGCGGTCTTCGGACGGGCTGTTGGCGTTGTAGCTCTTGATCTCGTCAAGCCGTAGGTCGCTGCGTTTCGGCTTGGCTCCGATATATTGGACAAGGTACAACCCATCAGCGCTGATTCGGTCTCTATGGAGCAGGTCGCCAGTGTCTAGGTCAACGATCTTGCGGGTCAGGGGATCGAAGGGAATCTCAAGCGGCTTGGTCTGCGGGCTGATAACCTTGCCGTCGTCGGCGATCGCTTGCTTCCCCTTGTCGGTAATGGCGATACGCAGGTCGGCCGGCCGCTGGGTCAACAGATCGTCGCGCAGCAGGTCGGCCGCTGCGCCGAGTATGTACTTTTCGGGCAATCCCATCAGTCGCGCGAGTTCGGTGGCTCCCACTGGGCCCAAGTTGACAAGCCTCAGGATGTAGCGCGCTGTCGTCGCGAGTTCGATTTGCGCCATCGCGGTGACCGTAAGCCGGACTCGGTACACCGGCCAGCAGACGGGATATATCGAGTCCACGCGGTGCCCGGGAAATTCGCGGCGCGAGCGGGCGGCGATCAAATCAGTGTGCGAAGTTTCGGTCGTCATTAGGAATTCACCCTTCACTTCGCAGCGTACGGCACGATGGCGCAGTCGTCCCTGTGCGCCATCATATGATCCAATACCGCCGAGAACGGGTTGTCTTCCATGCCGAGAGACGCGTTTCGCATCATCACCTCATCGCCGACGATCACCAGCGAATCGCGGGCGCGGGAAAGGGCTACGTTCACCCGTCTGTGGTCCTTCAGGAAGCCGATTCGCCTGTTCCGGTTGGACCGTACAGTGGAATAGATAACGATATCGCACTCCCGCCCCTGGAACGCATCAACCGTTGCGATTTCGATCTGTATCTGACGCCATTGCCTCTGATTGTTGGGATCAACAGCGCGGCGAAGCTGGTCCACTTGGGCGGAGTAGCCGCTGATTACGCCCACGGTGGGCTGCCAGCCGCCCTCTCGGCAGCGTTCTTCCAGTTCCTCGAGTTTGTCTAGGACCAGGTCGGCCTCAACGTGGTTAGCGAATGAACTCCCGCGCCGCGTTTCTCCCTTGTTCGCCGCTGAGGACGTGGACAGCCAAGTTACGGGTCTCGCCATCCAGTCATAGTTGGGACGCTGAGCGGTGGTCGCGCCTTGGGCGATGTTCCCTTCGTAGAACACTTCGCTGATCAGATTCCCGATAGCCGGGTGCATGCGGTACTGAGTCTGCAAGGCTGCAAGGTGTTGGGGAGGCATGTCTTCGACCAGGCTCTGGAACAGGCTCTTGTCCAGAGGATTGTCTTCGGAAGCGTGTGGACTGTCAACATTGGCTGCTGCCTCCTCGATCATAGGCGGAAGCTGTTCCTCGTCTCCGACAAGGATCGCCCTCTCGGCTTTCGCCATGGGAACAAGCGTCTCCGGCAGCGTCGCCCTGCCCGCTTCGTCAATGATCGCCCAATCGAAGTCCGCCTCAGGCATTCGAGACCCACCGCTGTACAGGCAGGTCGCGCCGACGACGTTCGACTGCTCGACGATGAGCTTTGCGAAGTCCGGAGTGAGTCCCACTATTCCCCGCCATTCTTCCACGATGTCGCGGGTCTTCCGGAATCGCGCGGGCTTTGGGGCGTCGCTGTCCTGCGAATCAGAGTCGAAGCCGTACTGGGCTGAGACAGCTTCGATAGCCGCGTCCAATACCTCTTGGGCGTTGGCGCCGTTATAGCTGATAGGAAGCCCTAGCGAGTCGGCCAGCGATCCAAGACGGTCTCTCACCTGTGGCTCGGACGCGGGCAAATCGGCGATGGCCGATCGGGCGTCATCAATCCACTGACGGACCTTTCCCGATTCCGAGCCGCTATTGGTTGTGGCGGACCGAGCGGCGCGCTCCGCGCGCCTCAGTTCGTCGATGACCTCGTCGCATTTGTCAACGACCTCCTGACGCATCGAGTCTGCCCGCTGCTGAATTGCCCAATTCTTGCCATCATCCCCGATCCTTTCGTCCCTGCCCAGCCGAATCATCTCCGGAATTTGGTCGCCGGCGGCATTGGCAACCTGCGCCAGCGCGTGATTTACTGCTACGTTGGATTGCGAACTAAGCAGGATTCGCGCGTCAGGGTCTCGCTTCAGTATCTGCAAGACTATCTCGGCGATAACTGCGGTCTTGCCCGTGCCGGGCGGTCCCTGGATTAGAAATATCTCGTTGCTGGATACGGCGCGACGAACGGCGTCTTTCTTGTCGTCCGACAGCCAATCTTGATAGAAGTCGAGAGACGGCTCAGGCATCCGAGTGGCGGTCTTCGGATCGACCACGGCGTCAGCCACCTTGGGATTTACGACCTCTCCGCTGATGAAGCTGTAAGACGCTTGGGTCTGTCGTCGGTTCGAGGAACGCTCTTGGACAGGATCCACCAGCAGCCTGCCACTGTCGGGAATGTCGGTCCTTCGAAGCCTGCGATTTGGCCTGGACGTTCTGACCTGCCGTCCTCGTCTATCCACAAGGTCTCCTACTGGAACGGTCGTCAGATACTCGCCATCCACCCGCGCTATCGCCATCGGAGTGTCATCCGCCCAATCCAGATTGTCCGGAGGCGAGTTGGACAGCGTGAAAGTGAAGTAGCCGCCAGATTCCTCCACACGACTGTACTGCAACCCCTCCGTTGCCAACTCCCTTTCCCAATTCTTGAGAGCGTCTAGCCAGTGTTGGATGAACTCACGCCGTGACTGGCGCTGCTCTCTAACCTCCAGGGTAGTTGTTTCATGGTCATCGAGCGCCTTCAGCATACCGTCCAAGAAACTGTCAGTCGGCTCCGATCCTCCTTGAGCCGGCTCCCATACGGCGCGGTATGGCATCGCGCCTTCCCTTGACTTTTACAAGTCGGGTAGGAAGGGAGTATGCACCGCTTTCACCACCAGAGCTCCTGAATCGGCGGCGCAGATTAGGCGGAGCGAATCTCCCAGAATCTGTACATCGTCCTTATCGTGCCGGTCTCGCTGTACGTAGGCTTCAGCGCGGGAGTCGCCGCCCAAGTTGTCGCGTATAACTTCCGAAGCCTCGTCGAAATACTCGCTCATGATGTAACCTTCTCTCCGAAGGTCTCTCATGGCATTGTTGGTCAGGATAAGTTGATGTATGGGTAGATCTTCGACCTGTTGGGTCACTCTCTCCAGCGCAACCACCAGTTCTGAGGCGCTGTACGCCCGATCTTCCGGGCGTGGGACGAGCATCCGCTTCACGATATTGCGTAGGGGTATTGGATGAGATCGGCAGTCGTTGTCCACCATCATTGGCGTTGGGCCGTCGGGAGGCGGGATGCGCCCCGACAGAAGGTGATAGAAGACTGCCCCCAACGAGTAGATGTCAGTCTTGAGGTCGATTGGCCGGGAGCCACGCTGTTCCGGAGATGCGTAGCCACCGCTCCAGTAGCCATCGAGCGTTTCTCCAACGGTCAGCTGGTCAAGCAGTTTGCTGATGCCGAAATCTGCCAGATGCGGTCTGCCGTTGCGGTCGAGAAGTATGTTGGATGGCTTGATGTCGCGGTGCACCACATTGTGGGAGTGGGCGTATGCGACTGCGTCAGCCAGTTCCCGCATAGCGCGAAACTGGTTGAATTCAACCGGCGGAGACTCCGCGCCGCTAAGATGCTTGTCCAGCGAATATGGCAGATAGTCCAGAATGAGAAAGGGGAAATCATCTCCATCGGGCCACCCTGATTGCTGCAGCCCCACGATGTTCGGATGTCTGAGTTGCTTCAGCGCGGTCGTCTCTCGCTTGAAGACCACTCTCTTGAAATCATCAGAGTGCGACGTGTCCAATAGCTTGATAGCTACGTCAGAGTCATCCGCCGCCGTGTCCGCGGCGCGATACACTGAACTCATCCGACCTTTGCCGACACGCTGTCGAATTGCGTAGCGGTCTGCGATCATTTCTCCGGTTCTGGGATTCTGCATCTTCGTATCCATACCTGCTGACTATGCCACTCGCCAATCGCTGACGACTATTATACCGCGCTGATGCAAGCGCAGAACATCCTAGGAGGGTGGTCTCGGATCGCTCGCGGTTGACCCTACGGTGTCGTTTCAGCGAGTTTCCACCTATCCGGGAATTGTGCAGGCTCGTCCATCGCCCCTCTGGAGCGTAGCGAGCGCTGCCCCTGTCGGTGGACGGGACATCTGTACCTGCGGGACAGGCTGCTGAGCTATAGGACGTTCGAGCGCGACTGTAGGCGCCCCGTTCGTTTCCTTGAATGACCGCATCGGTCATCGTCCGCTCATCGGAGTTGCAGTGGTTCCTACGTCAGGCCAGCGCAATGAGCAGCGCCGGGTTTCAAGCGTTCTGCCGGCGGGTGAAGTGCAACACCGCTTGGGAACCGGGGTTCAGGCAATCAAGCTTTCACGGTATCGCGCGGGCCTTGCGGAACCGGCCCTAGAACGCTTTGGGACTGTAGCCGCTTTACCGACATGCTGTTGTCCCCCTAGGCTTTCGCTTCGAAGGTGGGTCTGTTGGCCCAAGAACTTTCTCCGAGTTCTTCCCAGTTGAGCCGGGTATCCTATGCCGCGTTGCACGGCGCGCTGAAGGTCTTCCCTGTTCACATCTTGCCCACTACGGTGGCGCCCTGGTGGGTCTGTAGGGAGAGAGTGACAGGCTCCTGATGACGTCGCGATAGGTGTCGATGAGTCTCCGAGGCGCGCCACGCCCCCGGATGTCTGCTTGGATGCGCAAGGCCCGGATGCGTCGTCGTTTGCGCGCGGTTCGATGTGAGCCGTCCATGCGGCCGCTTCTCTTACGCGGACTCCGCCTCCGGCTTGGTCAGCAAAGCGGAGTATCCCGGCGCCACTACATGCTCCACCGATACCCAGCCCCGGCCGTCGTACCCCGCCCAGGAGGCTGCCGCGCGCCATGTACGCCAAAGACGTCCCCGTCGCCTCCGTAGGCAACCTCGAGACCTACGGCCTGATGCCCGACATCAAGGACGAAGCGGCGCGCAAGCTCGCCCTCGAAGCGTTCTCGCAGATATACGGCGGATCCGGCAAAGACACCATCACGCAGTTCATCAGCCAGGTGGGCATGGACGCGCTCAAGGGCGCCGACATCCTCCGCACCGCTCCCGAAGCCTACTCCTCCAGCGTCGAGTACGCAGACACCCCCATAGCTGAGAACATGAAGAACATCGCTCAGGCAATGTTCGCCGACGTCGGCGCCCGCGTGTTCTACACTCAGCGCGGCAGCTTCGACACACACGCCAGCGAGCTCGCCGCCCACGCCAAGCTGTGGGGCGACGTATCCTCCGCTGTCGCCGACTTCATGGACGACCTCAAGGAGCACGGGCGCGACAAGGACACGGTGGTCCTCATGTTCTCCGAGTTCGGGCGCCGCATCAACGACAACGGAGCGGGCGCCGACCACGGCTCCGGCGGCGTGGCGTTCGTAGTTGGCGGCGACGTCAACGGCGGTCTCTACGGCGACTTCCCGTCGCTGCGCCCCGAAGACCAGCTCGAAGGCGATATGCACTTCAGCAACGACTTCCGCATCACATACTCCACCATCCTCGACCGCTGGCTCGGCCTCGGCCCAGAACCCATCGCCAACGGCAACTTCGAGCAGTTCGACTTCGTCCGCAACTAGCGCACTGGAAACAACTCACGCCCGACTATCCGACAACCGTAAGGATAATTCGGCTAACCCGTAGGGGCAGGTTTCAAACCTGTCCCTACTTTCCTAGATTGTGCGTTCAGATATTGGACGCCACTTTCGTCTTCGACCCCATTCTCGCGAAAGCTGGAACCAGAGCGCTACTCCACTGTCAACCGTATCCCTCGAAACACCTACCTGCCTAAATCGGGTACAGCCTCTGAATAAATAGAGACCAGCAGTCGTATGTTCATTCCGTCGGAGCGCGGGGCTTCACTCAGTATAACCCCAACGCATGGGATAGGCTGGGGCATTAGGAGCGCTGGCAGGAATGCTCACCGTCCCGTCCGGCGCGACACTCACTTCAAACTCTCGCTCCAGGACATAGCGAGGGTTGGCGTCTTCGTGGCGATAGTGGGCATCGTGGCGTTCGCCTATTGCCACCCAAACGTGGTAGAGGTTAGGGCCGGACAGAGGCGGCTCTCGCAGAAACGCCAGAACCGCATCCGGGGACGCGGGTAAAGAGACGACGTCCCGTTCGCGGCTCCACCAGTCAAAGACGTTCCAGTGGTCCGCGAACGTCACCGCCCCGTTCGCGGAAACATCTACGCTGTAACAGCGGTCTATGTAGTAGCAAGGATTCGCATCCTCATTCCAGTAGTAGGCATCGTGCCGGCGATCAATGGCCCAGTACACGTCTGCGAGACGCTGCCCGTCAACGGACGGGTCGGTTAGGAATTTCAGAACCGTCTCAGGCGAAGCTGGGAACGCCTTGAAAGACCTGGCTTCGCACCAGCACTCGAATATAGCCCAGTCCTCTGAGGTTTTCTCGAGACGGCTAACCAAGATCGGGCGAGTCGTAGGGTCTTGTCGCCAGTCCATCGGAAATCCGTGTTCGTCCAATTCGGGCGGTGTGGACTGCGCTTGTCTCTTCAGACGCCTAGCGATGAACGACGGGATTGCCATCAGCAGTCCAAGAATCACGTTCCCGACATTCTCAATCAACATCCAACGGCGCACACGCCGACCCGCCGCTTCCGCGAGTTCTTCCATGTCAGGCTCGCCATGGAGGTTGACGCGGTATAGATACGAAAGGTCAGCGTCAGAGTCGGCGTCACACCACCCTAGGGACGTCTTGAGTTTTCTGAATAGATTGATCATAAGGCGCAAACTCCACTTTGTCGGGTAGCAAGCGGAGCTTGTTCGCTACCCATCACCTATCTACAGTTGTTTGGCTTCAGGGTTATTTGGTACACTCAACCCTTCCTTCCTGAAACCATTCCCCTGTTTTGCGTGTCGAGTAGTTCTGGTAGTAAGTGCCGTCTGCAAGGAGTCTATGATGAGCAGTGACTTTGTAGTTGTACCTGGTTCCCTTTGTGCATCTCCAATTTATGAATGCCCGCATGAAATCAGATCTGCATGTTGGCCTGCCAAACTCATCGCTACCTAGCTCGGCAGGGCAAGTGGATATCTTCACCTGTTCTAGTCGCCAGCCTCTCCAAGTTGACCGGTAGAGATACTGGGTGATTCCCCAGAGACTCCCTGGCGGAGGATATGTTTGGCAAATAGTGTCTGATTTGGCTTGGATGTAGCCACGACCGGGAGTTCTTGTTGATTCATGGGGATTGTGTGAGGTGGGTTCACATAGCCAAGGGTTTACTGTTGTCCCGGAGGCTACCCCAACGAGTTCTAGAGCTTGTGTGACAGGCCCTTCTCCACCTCCCGCTACCAAGTAGGAACCAGTCCCAACATGAGGGGACTGTGCATACGCAATGGACACAGGCTTGACGACTCCGCTCACCAAGACAATCAGAGTGAACAGCAGGGAGATGCTCAGAACTCTGAAGACTCGAGAGCGCGCTGGGCGATATGATGTAGGCGGCTGCATATCTTTGATTAGCTTCATTTCGAATTCCTCGCAAGAACATTTATTGTGACTATGTTATCATCGCTATGCTAACATGCATCTTCGACCTTCGCAATAGGAATCCTATATATTAGCTGATTTCGTTTCTCCATCATCAGCGATCTGATGTCGTTTGGCTAGGGCTTGGAACGGACTCAGGCGGTTCTCACAAATGGCGCGATTTCTGTGGGAATTCCCCACTGTGAGACTTGGCACGTTCTTCCGTCAAATTCGCAAGAAGGTGGTGAGGTACGCTCGGCGAGAAATGGGGAAATATTGATGTTGCGAAACAACGATACTCTTGGCTGGAACCGAAACGCCTGCTTGCCGATGAAGGCTACGACTCACAGGTGATCCACGATTATCTTATAGTTCGCGGGATCACTCCCTTTATTGCACTAAGGAGATCGTCATCCAAAGGCGGCCTGCACTCCATCGTTCAGATGGGCGAGTTTGGTGAAGAGGAGACGAGCTATTCCTCCCAGGACATTCCGGTTTGCGACCCAAAAAACGAGATGGAGTGGGCTCTGACAGAACTAAGAGCCGGGTGGCATCTGTATGCTCATTCAAGTGATGGATGTTCTCTCAAGAACGGCTCGCCGCCAGTGAGATGGTGCGAAAATTTGCAGTGGGAACGGCCCGAGGAAAACTATTGAATCATATCTGTAGTTTCTTGGTCCACCCCGAAATTCAAGGTGGTATACAAGGATAGGATGGTAATCGAGCGCTTCTTTGGCAGCGCAAAGCGCTCGCGTATGCTTGGATACCACCGGTACTTCGATATGTATCGAATCGAAGCTCACGTGGGAATGAGCCTGTTGGCTTATATTCTTTATTTGCGGTGTGAGTGGTATAGTGCACACGGCAATTGGGTATAAGGCGAGCCTTCGCAGTGTACGTCAGGCACGCCGGCGACTGGCGCTTGACCCCTCGACACGCTACCCGTCCGCCCCAGGAGGGAAGCGCCAGTATTCCGGTGTAGTGAGTGACGGAGGATATGGGGTCGCGTTACACACTGACATCCCTTGCTGACTCGGTGACGGACCGCGCGAACCTTGTCTTGCAGCGTTGAGCCTTACAGAAGAAGATGTAGTATTCATCAAGAGGCACGTCCCGCTTTGCGGCTTTGCTGATTCGGTATATTGCATTGCCTGCGAGGAACGCGCCTCCGGCGATCATGAGCGGAGTTCCGAACGGACCCAGCGAGATTCCGACGCCCACTGCTGACGCGGCAGTCGCCACTCCGGCCGTCGCGCCGCCGACTCCCGCGGCGACCGCCGTGCCCTTGGCGGCGTCCTTTGCGGCCTGACCGCCGGATTTGCGCCCTCGCCTCCAGTGCAGGATGTTCTCAGGCACGGACACGGCGGCCTCCGTAGCCGCTGCGAACACGCCACCCTTGGCCGCGCTTTTGACGGTAGCCTTGGCTGCTATGCCAAGCGCCGAGAGTCGTCCCGCTGAGTTCGCGGCGGCGACTTCGGCGGCGGTCATGTTCCGACTGCCGCGCAGGTGATTGGTTCTGGGATTCTCCCAAACGATGTTGCTCGGCTGCTTGGCCCGACCGGGCGCATTGGCTACGGATGTGATATGGCTTGCGTCCTTGCCCCGCAAGAACTCCCTGACGGCGTCGTCTCCCAAGTTGCGGACCGCCTTCGGTACGCTCTGCTCGTAGAGGCGACGCGCCATTTCTGGGGAGCGGAAGCCCAGTCCGCGCCCGCGCAGCCCGCGCGTCTGAAACAGGCGTCGCGTCTGGGGGGATAGATTATTCCACCCGCCCGTCGAGTTCGTGATGACTCCGCTCACCGGACGCGCCGCCATCCCACTTGCGACGGAGCCAGTGTCCGAACCGGCGCCGTCGTTGATGCCGTTCACGACTTCCAATTCGGTTTCAGGCCATGCGTAGATCTTCTGGGCGACAGCGCTGGCGCCCTTAGATATCGTCTTGTCGCAGTAGCCGCACCGGACGTCCTCTCGCGTCTTTTCCCGGGATGTGTACCAGTGATTGAGCCTCCGAGTGTAGCAGGCGCGGGCTCTAAGTCCTTGCTTGCGAGTCTTCGCGTTGCACTCGGCGCACTCGATACAGAAATTCTGATACTTGCGTCGTAGAAAGTCATCAGGCATCGCCGTAGGCATCTGCGACAGGCATCGGGATCCCATAGAGATTATGTGACTGCACTCCGTACAGCGGATGTCTTCCTCTGCGATTACGCGCCACATGTCTGTCCCTCGTCAGAATGGAATGGTGGAATGATAATGCAGCGGCAAGGTCAGGCACAAGACAGTGAGAGGGTACAAGAGCGAATCTGGGATGATGAATGGATTGGGGCTGACGCAGTGGGTGTGGGGCGGGTACGGACTCGACGCCACAGAGCTGATGGCGGCGTAGCCGGCTGTCGCCCGTCTGGGAGGAGCGCGTCCATCTCGAACTCATCCCATACTCGCACACCGCCTATGGGACGGTTACCCGGACCCACTCAGCTCGACCAGAGCAAGATAGGCCGTTCAAACATTGCTGGACCGTACCAAAGGATGGCGAGAGACTCCGGCGCCGGGACGAGTCTCTCGTTGGAGACGCGGAAGTAAACGAAGGCTTCGCGGGTCTCTCCCATTCCCAACTCGACGTCTCGAAACGAGTCAGAGAGATCGGACTTCTCTTCATGCCACGGCAGTGACTCCAACAAGAACTGCAAGCGCCCGAACTTGTCCGGGGCGGGAGAGAGCTGAAAGCAGAGTCCCATGGCTTGCAATTCTGCTTCACGAGAAGTTATGCGAAGCCTGATCCGCAGAGTACGTTCGTCGAGGACTTCCGGCGGCCCCAACACGATCAGCTCATACGACGGTTCCATCCCATGCCCGGTGGATGCGAACGCCTCCACGGCGTCACCTACTTTCACGACTGTGGGGACGGGCGTGTTCGTCCATTGGGACCCTCTGAGCCTCTCGCTGACTCCGTCCAGGTGTGGGGCGTCCCATGCTGTTCCCAACGATTCCGCATCGACTGTGAATCGCTCCGGCGTCTTGACGCTCCGGTCGAGTTCCACCATGACAATCTGCTCGGTGTCATCCAGATAGTGAAGCTTGGTAAAGGGCCGGTCGGGCAACGAGTCTTCGTCGGAGTCAAAGAAGAGGTGGCCCTCGTGTGAACCTCCCTTGATGAGCGCAAGGTCGGTCGGAAAGTCATGCCTGGCTCTCACGTCGATGTTGTCCCAAGAGACACGGTTGCCGTCTTTGTCTTCATCGGTTTCCAGCAGCGCGCCGGGGAAGGAAACGTCACATAGTCGCCATCGTGGGAGGATGGAAGTGATGCGCGCGGGGAGTCTGACCAGGGTGTCGCCGACAGATTCAGGCGGACCCAAGACGGTCACCGCGAATGGCGGCTCTTTCCAGCTACTCTGAAGCTGCGCGGCTTCTCCGATTGCGGCGCGGGTCTCAGTCTCGGCGGCGCGGCTCTCTTCCGAATAGCCGCCGATGTCCCACCCTCCATCCTTGAACAGGCACCACACCAGAAGACGGTCTCGGAGCGCATCTTCATCTGGCCCCATGAGTTGACTGCGAGACCTGTGAACTTCGCGAGCCAGGTCTTCCCGTGTTCCCAAAAGCAGCGCCAGCGCCAGGTCGGTCAACTCGCCGACCTCCACATTGGTCCGAACTACGGCCGCAGCCCTGTCGGCGCTGAGCAGGCGGGCCTCCACCACCTGTATCTTCGTGCTGCGAAATTGCTCGGCCCGGTTGGAGTCCCAGTAGTCTCTCACCAGCAGGTCGTAGTGATCTTCGACGATTTCGTCCCACTTTGCGGGAAGGCTACGCGCTATCTCCTCCTCTACGTCATTGTTCGAGAAGCGGAGTTGTCTAAGGATCGCCGTCATCCTCTGCCTAACGGCCTCTTCAACGCCGTACTGGGTATTCGACTCGATCCCCCAGAAGTTTCGTTGCGCGTCAAAGGGCCGCCAGAATCCGTCCACAAACTCACACCCAATGAGCAAGCGCCCGGACGAGATTAGGCCTTCGTCCTCCCTTCTAATGACCTGATCGACCTTTCGGGCCAAACCTTCCGGCGCTCCGAGCAGGAGCGCCAGCGCGATGTCGGGGAGTCTGTCGAGGCTGGAATTCGGACGGACGACCGCCATGGCCTCGCCTTCACCCATACGTTTGACGAACGCGACGCTTATCCTTACTCCCTCGAGCCTCTCGGCCTGGCCAGAAGGCATGTCTGGTCCGTGACGACGAACATGCCGCTCGACGAGTCTTCGCCAGCCGTCCTGCAAGTTCCATCCAATCTCAAAGTCGGAATGTTCTGCCGGGTCGTCCGAGAGTCTTCGAGGTAGCTTGGGCAGCATGACGAACAGCAGCCACTTGAGCATCTGGCGAAGCTGGTACATTAGCATCCCCTATCCAAATCGAGTGATTTTCGGGCGAACCCAGAAAGCGGGCATCCACTTCCAAGGTCTGAGGATGTGTGTGGCGGCTGAGCTTTTGGATATCGGCGCGTGGGGCCTCATCGAGTCAACCCGCAGGCTTTCGCGGTATGCCGTCCCTGATACAGATGCGCCGTACGTCAACCGTTCAAGCCCCCCTTTATCTACTACCAATCTCATGGGAATTACAAAGCAAACTTGACGACCATGGTGCATTGATATGGGAATTCCAACCATGTTTCTCAGGTCGTCCGCCAGTGAACTGGATAGGTGGTGCAATGCATACACCAATTATCCCTGTAAAGCGTCTCAAGGTATGACACGACCGCGCTGGCATCCTAAGCAGTGGTATACCATTGGAAAGTCCGATATATCGCTAGGCTTGAGACTGAGAAGAACTCGCGCCAACTCCTCGGCGGTAGCGTCCACCTTGGGCGGCAACGGACGAATAGGCGGGCGGCCTCTCTGTCGCTTCTGCCTTGCCATTTTGCCCTCCTCAGACATCACGCCTAGGCTCTACTCGCCTAGAATGCCCGCTAGCATCCCGGTCCATAATCCCAAGTTCCTTTTTGATCTGTCCATGCAGATAAGACACCCTCCATAAGAGCAAGAGTAGTATGACCATGGGGAAAGGGTTAAGGAAGTATTCGTACTTTCCCAATGCCGCCGGAAAATAGAGCGCATCACCCGTATCATCTTCCCCCTCTTCACGTACCCACCAACTCGCAGCGCAGACAACGGTGTCCATGTCAGGGTTCTGCCCAGAGCACTCGCTATCTTCCAGTAGCATGATGGGGCGATCTGATACGGCGCGTTGGATGGGGGCGCCTGTCGCATCCCTGATCATGAAGTAGCAAGATACCAGAACCCCGAAAACTGTCAGCGCTATGAGCCAATGGATAGCGCCTCGCGCCTGCCCAAGCCTCTTCACGGTTCTGTCATACGGATTGTCATTCATACACGTCATCCCAAAGTGCATAAGGATTATGATTCTACGATGATGGGGGTATATCTACACCGTGGACACTCACCCGGTTCTATACCGTCGCGCATTCAAGCGAGATTCTGCCCAGGGCGCCCACTGGGACAGGCATGGCTGACGAAATCTGTCACATGCGCTCCAGTCCGCCCCTCGCGCTCAGATTGCCGACGCCCCGCTCTGGTCATGCGAGCTCCGCTTGACCTATACGACAGCCTGCTCTCTTGCAGGTATCGCCACACGGCTTCAGGCTTGGGCGCGGTTCAGGCATGGGTGGGTATGGACGCGCCATGCGCCGTCGAATGCGCTCTGCCATGTTATCCCCCCGTGGCTATGATCGAGGCTTCCGCTAGTCAGGCGAAGCTATGTTACCCACTCGCTCCATATGAGTCCAGCGAGTATCCGAGTGTGAGGAATTGCAAAATTCGGGTCATGCAGAAGCCGCGTGGGAATTCACTAGTGTCTTCTGCAATTGAGGGTATTTCCCAATCGGCAAAAACCTGTAGACGGTATTCGTTTCGATTCCAAAATTCGAGGGGGGCTTGGTTGAAGTCGGGTACGAACTAATACTGTTCTCCGCGGATGTACTTCAGGGCGGGAGAAATCAGGTTCGTAACGAACGACCCAGTAGCTAGAATCAACGTGAGCGCCTGGATGCTGCCGGTTTCCAACCAACGCCAAGGTGTAATCAAATGCCAAACTACTACGACAAAAATGAACGTGAACGCGACCAAGGCTACGGCAAAAATCCCCATCGCGCCTCGACCGACCCACAGGTTGAATCTCAGACGTTGGTTTTGCAAAGACCTTTCAAGGTCGTCAGCTTCGGCATTCGCTCTCTCAAGGGTCTCCGCATCATCGGGCGTCTGTATCGGTATTTCCGCGTTCTCGTCGGGCATCATCCATCAACCCCTTGTAGTGCGCCTTGATGATTTCCTTTGGTATGACCACATTTCGGAGACCGCTGGACACACGTTCCGAGAACTGATGCCAAGGCGATCCCTTCGTGTGGGTGAGAGCCGACAGTTGAATTCCTGTCATGAAGGCGTACTTGTCGTAGACTTGCCGGATGATGTCCGTAGCCTCTTCGTCAAACGAGTCAGCGTATTCGGCGCGCTTCAGAGAATACGGCTTGCGTATCCTGTCATGGATGGGGAAGCCTCTGTACTGCTTTAGAGAGTGGTAAAGCTCAGGGATCACCGGTCCGTACTGCCAAGCCTCTACCTTCTGTTTGATCATGGATCGGCCATATATGCCGAGCATCCACCCTTCGCATAGATACACGAGCTTGATGGTCTGCAACATAGTCAGCGTCTTCCCATGCGCCCACGCCATGCCAATCAGTTCGTTCGCTACCGCTCGCGCATCATATATTCTTGGCTCCTCGTTGCCATTCATGGTGGCCTGCCTCCTCCTCAGACTATTTTCACTGTAACGCACTTCCGCACCTTTGTGGGCGGGTATCAAGCGCAAATAGCGCTGATTTGCGGGAATCTAAGCTGCTTTTGCGGGTCGGCCGCTATCAGGTTAACCGTTTCGGAGTTTATGCCCCGCAGTAAGCCGACATTGTCCCCATGAAACAGCGTCCTGTTCTGGAAGTTCGGGGCGCCCATCCGCTACACCATTGCCATCTGCGTGTTCAGCCGCGTCTCCACGGGGCCTATTAGGTCTATGTAGCGCAGACGCTTGCCCACGCTCCCGCGAACCATGCAGGTCATCTGTGTGAGCGTATCAAACGGCCTGTCGTTGTGGTGACGCTCACACTCCGATACGTAGCGGTGCAAGGCTTGGCGCTCATCCAGTGATAAACGCCCTGATAGCTGCGCTTCATGTTTGCCCAGAACGATTCAAGCCCGTTGGTCTACGCCTGACCGCGCACATACGTGCCCACGCTATGCTTGACCGCCTCGTGCGCCCTACATAGTCCCACATACGCGCTCGCCTCGTCCGTATAGACTATCGCGTCCGTATCCGTCAGCTCTTCCACAAAGACCTGAAGCGTCGCCTTGTCCGTCTTCTCCACCACCTCTGCGTCAACCTGCCCCGTTTCCCTGTCCTTGACGCCCACAACCGCCGTCTTGCCGACGGCGCCGCGTCCCTGCCGCAACTTCCTGAATTCGCGCTTGTTCCCCTCTTTGCCGCCGAAGTACGTTTCATCCACTTCAACCGGGCCGCCGAACAGAGGATCGCCACTGTCCATAGCCTCGCGGATGCGGTGCAACATGAACCAAGCGCTGGCTTGCGATATGCCCAGATCACGATGCAACTTCATGGAACTCACGCCCTTGAGATTGGTCGTAATCTGGTAGAACGCCAGAACCCACTTGCGGAGCGGAAGCTTGCTCGACCGCAATACCGTGCCGGTTTTGACGCTGAAGTACGAGCGGCAGTTCGTGCACCAGTAGGGCATGGGCTTCTCGTTCGGAACCTCGCCTGTATTGACGCTGCCGCACTTGGCGCAGGCGCGTCCATCGGGCCAGCGAGCGTCCTCTAACCATTCGCGGGCGGACTGTTCGTTGGGGAACATCTCAAACAGCTCGATGAGGGTGATTCCCTCTCTATATGACTTGCTCGGGCCTGTCTTCACCATGCCGTTCACCTCGTATCAATGCAGTACACTACTAGCAGGATTCAGCTATGGCTGTCAAGTTTGCTTTGTAATTCCCCAGAAAAGCCCTTTTTCTTCAAGAGCGAGGGAGGCCGGCTGTGATGAGATGTGGAAAGACAACCAAGTGGCGACGCTAGGGGCGGCTTTTGTGTGCTTATAGCCACCCGGGAAACCCTCCGAAGACCATGTCAATAAATGTAATTTTATGAACGATGACTTGGGCATTGCCTGTCCGACTTGAGGTGATGTTGACGCAGATAACGCTCACATTCCACTATTCCGGCTTTTGGATAGCATATCCGTTTGAAATTTCCGGGGGCGTTATCACATGCTCGCGCATCACGCCTTTGGGTTGTGCCACTCGTCCGGATTACGCCTCCCTGTGCGCCTTACACACGGGACCGTCCCCTTCGGGTGCGAGGCCGCCACAATCTGCATCCGCGCCACAGTAGGTCCATCCAGCGGGCGGCGGTTCGGTTGTGGCACTCGGCGCGCTTGATAGCGACGGCAGCCTGTCCCAGTTCATGGGGGTTTCGCCCGACTTACGCTGTGCGCCCTCCACATGCTCGGCAACGACGTCGCTGCTGGCTCGCTCGCGGAGCCAGTCGTTCAGATTTTGCCATTCCTGAGATGTCTCCCGCTTGACTAGGTTGAGCGCTTCGGATTGCGAGTGGTCTGGCACGGGCGAAGTTCTCTCGTCTGTTTCTTGTCGCCTTGACTCTTGAGCCCGACGCCAGCCGTCCCAGTTGATCATGGCGTCGATCACGTCCTTGCGAACGCGTCGAGTCGGGTCTGTGTCCTTCTGTTCCATGGATGCGTCGGACTCGACGACGCGAACTTCGACCCCATTCTTCTGTAAGCGTTCCCCGAACGCGTTTATCGCGTACTGCTCCAGCTCCGGTTCGTCTTGCAGGTCCGGTATGTACAGAAGCGCGGAAGTGTCCTGGTAGATCGGAGTCACATCGGATCCGCCGAGGTCGGCGTAGAGAAACCGCCTTGGGTTCTTCCCAATGGGGTACCTGAACAGATGAGGCTTGCTCGTGTTGTGCTGCCTGAAACCCAGCTCCGTCAGGATGACGGCGTTGGCGAAGACCCTGCGCTGTGTCCATGGGTACATCTCGACTGGTCGCGGCAGTATCCAGTTCGGCTTGGACACCGCATACCAAGGCTTGAACCGGGGCGTAGAGCTTTGCCGTCGCTCCACATTCCGGAGGCTGGCGTCTATGACCTTCTTGCCGCGGTCAAACCTCGTCTGCGCTCGCCTGCACTCCACTTGCTCTTGCCGCCTTCTATTCTTGCAGGCGGAACACTTTACCGATGGTGGGTTCATCATCCGGTTTGCCAAGACCTCCGTACCCAGATCGTCAATGGAGTCCCAATCGACGTTCCTGATAAACACGGGGACCTTCGACGCCTTGTAGCGAGCTTCGGTCGTCTCGTCCGGTGTATGGGTGTTGACGACTTCGATGATGATCGTCTTGCCATCTGCCATCATCACCACGATGTCGGACCGGGTTCCATATACGACGCTGCGTTCGAGGTGTATCGTCGCCCCCTCCAGAGCGATGTTTCGAGAAACTGCGTGTCCGCAGGCGCATCGGCAGCCCAGCCTGTATTCGGTGGAGTTCTGCTGCGCGCTCTGAAATCCGGTAACGATCTTTTCTTGGGCCAACCGATGGAGGAAGTTGTCGGGGTCTGGTTTCGGAGTGCAGATGACGCCCTTGTGAGCGAAGTGCCAGCGATTCCTCTTTCCCCTCTTGGCGATCATCTCCTCGTTGCAGTCGCCGCACGAAAAGGGCTTCGGGGCATCCTCGTCCCGGATGCTTCGCTTGCTCCGCGTCGCGTCCAGTGCGTATGGGTATTGAACATCATTCATCTCGCGTTATCCGTTTCCCTTCTGCTCCAACAGACTAGTATCTGATTTCAGCGTAGCAGACGCGTGGTATGAATTTCAGATTCTTGTAGAGGGGAGCGGCGTCGCGCGCTGTCCGGATACTGCTCGCCTCCGCGTGTAGAGACGTCCATCTGGGTCGGTGGTGGAAGGATCCCTCCCCACAGTTCCCAGGTCGTCAGATTGTGTTAGTGCATCCGTCTTGAACCCAGATCAAACTCGCACACCGCCTATGGGACGGTTACTTTTGGGCAATCTTCTTGACTTCCTTCACGACCTTTGGAGGGAAGACGCGACGCGCCAACTGGTCACGGTTCAGTTCAGCAACAGGTCTACGTTTGCCCACAGGCGCCTCCCATGCAAGAACTCGCAGAAATGGATCTCATCAAGCTCATGGACAACTTTGGCTCAAAAGACAGGTGGGGCATATGTCAAATGTTGTGGAAAGTCCCTTCCAGGATATGGCTTGATCAGGCGGCTTTGGCAGCCTCCTCAGATGGCGGAAGTTCGACCAGGATCCCGTCCTCGAGCCTCGCTCCATCCATCAGCAGCTTCATCAGGTTTATACCTCCATACAACGGTCTCCATCTCTCACTCAGCCTGCCGACCACCTTGAGCGCCAGGTAGAGCGCGCTATCGCGTCGCTTCATCCGACGAGCGGCATCGGTCCTCAGTCTGACCGCGCTGAACACCGACTCCAACGGGTTGGTCGTCCTCAGATGGATCCAATGCTCAGTCGGAAAGTCATAGAAGCTCACGAAGTCCTCCCAGTCCCGCATGACCGTCTCGGCTGCATCGCCGCGACCCTCACCTCGCAGTTCACCGACGTACTCATCGCGAAGCCGCTCGCACTCCGATCGAGTGGGAGCATGCGAGATCTCCCTCAGCCTGCGCCTCGAAGACGACTACATCGACTTCGGAAGCCTGGCAGACAGGTTCAGCGAGCGATGGTTCCAGCATCTCTGATGCGCCGTCGTCGGATACACTTCGTTCAGAGCCGACCACAGACCGAGAGCCCCGTCTCCTA
The DNA here is from genome assembly GCA_965208795.1 of Dehalococcoidia bacterium. GTDB lineage: Bacteria > Chloroflexota > Dehalococcoidia > Lucifugimonadales > UBA1123 > VXRN01. The sequence continues at coordinate 2,072,761 of CBDBPQ010000002.1, read as the reverse complement.
TCGCAAGTAGCGGCGCATCCATCCCCCGGTCCCTCAGACCTCGCAGCGCACCAGCCCAACTCTCCGCGCTTTCCCTATAGCCGAGTTCCATTCCCAATAGCTCCTTGGTCCCATACTCACTCGCTCCCACCACACACAAAAGCGCCGTATTCTCCCGATCCCCGCCGGCTCCCAAGTACACACCGTCCGCCCATATGTAGGCGTACCGGCGCGAATCGAGGCGACTGGACCGCCACTCTCGGTATTCATCCTCCCAACGACTCTTCAGCCTCACGATAACGTTCGCTCTAAGCGCAGTCGTCTCTCCCACCAACTCCCGAAACACCGGCTCGAAGTCTCCGGTCGAAAGTCCCTCCATGTACAGCTTTCGGAACAGCTCCTGCGTCTGACGAGAAGTGCGCTCATATCGCTTCACGATCTTCGACCTGTATCCGTCCGGCGATACCTCAGAAGGCACGTCCGATACCCTCGGCGCCTTCACTTCCACCGCCGACACGCCCACCGTCAACTCCCGACTCCTGTGGTAGCCGTTGCAGTATCCGCGAAACTCATCGGAACGCTCATACCCAGGAATCCATTCACCTCCTCATCGAGCGCCGCCGCCAGCATCCGCCTCGCTCCCTCCCTGACCATCTCTTCCAAAGTGTCGCCGACCACGCCTGCGTCCTCGTTGCTCTGCTATACTTGCTTCACGGCGTATCCCTCCAGTTCTGTCCTATGGACTTTGTTTGACTACCTGGAAGGGTACGCCTCCCTCTTCATCCACGCATCCTTATTTCCACAACTTGTATATTGTACCTATCCCCATTTATGGGGCAGGTGAGAGGGGCGCGTCGTCCTTGTCCACGAAGCAGTCCACTACTACTTCACGAGCGCGGGAGACAACAGCGACAGTTACGCCCAGTGGGTGGTGGAGGGGCCAACCGTTTTCCTCACGTACCTCATCATCAAGCATCTCAACCCGGAACTGCCGTTCCCCGATCTCAACACTTTCTTCACCGCGCATGATCTCAGCCCCTGCGAGAGAGATACGCTGGCAGAAACAGAGCGTATGGAAGAGTCATTTGAACGCTCAGATTGCATGTACCTGCTCGGGGGGCAACTCTTCGAGGACCTGCACAACCACATGGACGAGACCAACTTCCGTACGGGACTCAGGAGACTATTCCTCCACACACGGGTCAACACGCCCGTATGCGACAACGACCGAACTGCCACCTGCCACGTCAGAGAAGCCTTCTCCATGTATGCTTCGCCGGAGGAACGCCCAACCGTACGAACTATCATCGAGCGGTGGTACGGTAACTAACAGGTTGCGGAAGAAGGGGTCTCGGGGCGGCAGATAAGACCGTATCGGCCTGAACATCTCCACCATCAACGCTCCAATGCGACCGACGCGCTCTCTACGCCACCTTGAGACCCGTTGTTCCGCAGCCTGCTAGGGACTTTCTTTGGGTCCGAGAAATTTATCCCCGTTGAAGTGGATCAGGTGGTCCGGGATCTCCGCCAGCCAGACTTCGGTCTCCCATGCGATTGAGTCAGCGTGCCGCTTGAACTGTCGGAACTCGGGGAAGGCGCTGATATATACCCGCGCGGCCCTACAGTCCCTCAGTGTGGCTTCGAGCTCCTCAAACCGCTTGGGCGTTACAGGACCGTGAGACGTAACAGCCTCGACAAGGAACAGCCAGTTTCTCTCCTCGTCGTAGAGCACGACGTCTGGCAGCTTGTCGTGTTCCGTGAGCGGTACGCCGAGCCCGTCGAGCTTTTCCCCGTCCAAGTACAGGAGCTTGTTGGCGGCATCGCCCAGATACAAGAGCGCTGCCCCCGGAGCAAACTTGGGGCCGAAGACATTCACCACATCCACCTGCAACCTGTTGTGCCTGCCGGGGGAGAGGCGAATCTCCTCTCCTGTCGATGTGCGGATGGGTATCTCACGCATTCGACGGCGGCGCTGGTATATCTCCAACAGAACGCCATGGCTGGAGCGGAAGGCGCTCAACTCGGATTCCCAGTGACTCGTCTGGTAGAGACGTATTACCTTCAGCGCCTCGTCAGTGAGGCCGTAGTGCGTCCTTGGGCTGTTGGTGGGAAGGTAAGGGTCATCCGGGTTTCGGTCCACCACCCGGGCCTGCTCCAACTGGTGGATGACCTGGCGCCGCACCACCTCCCGCGTGTTCTCCGCGTAATCCCTGCCGTATGTATCCCTCATGAAGACCAGAATCTGGTGAATGGTGCGGGATGGCTTGCCAGCCTGACTCCACGCGTCATCCTCGGTGAGCCCGGTGAGAGCCAGAAGGGTCAGGCAGGAGATGTCGTTCTGCTGGGCGGGAGGCAGCCCCAGTTGCGCCAGGATGTCCCGCGCTTCGTCAATCTTGCTCATCTCGCCCCCAACTCCAATCCCGTCCTGAGTTCCGGGGGCAGATCGAGCGTATCGGCGACGAGAGCATCGAGGCTCGACAGGTCGCCGCCGGACTCCAGGACCGATTGCACTTCCGTACCAATCGACCGAATGTCCCGTTCGCCCGGAAGCGGCATGGCACGCAATTCGGTGGCGCTGACCTGGGTGTTGCCATTGGAGATTCGGAAGTAGCGATCCAGGAATGTCGAATTGAGGAGCGCCGAGAGACCGTAGGCCAGCTCATCTTCCATTTGTCTCGACACACCTCGAATGTAGTTCAGATGATTCTCGAGTCCCACCACGTCCACATTCAGAGTGCCACGGATCAGAGGAGCGGCGACCAGGCGGCGCTTCTCCTCCTTCGCGCTGAATCGGCGGAGAAGGACGTAGTTCGCATCCGCCACCAACAACTTCATAGAGTCCGGCTCCGCCTTGATGCACTGGGGCTTGTCCGCGGTGGCCGCGGGCCATGTCGTTCGCATTGGGCGGACGTGCTGCATCCACAGCAGTGGGACCGTAGAGCTGTCAAATGCGTTGTGGGTCAGAAATCGGGTGGCCCTGAAGGCCACGACAGGGCCGGTGGAGATTTCCAGGCCTAGAGTGTGGAGAGTATTGGGCCATGCGTGCAAGGCTTCTACCAGATCCAGGTCCTGGGCACAAAGGGGAATGGACAGCACCATGCTCTCACTCTCCGAGCCCAGAACCGAGTCAACATCCACGACAAGGCTCTTGCGGTCCGGGAGGTCGCGAGCCCCCTTGCTATGGGACACGAGAACCTCACCACCATCGGGGATCTGACCACCTCTCCGCCTCTGGGCTGCGATTATCAGGTTCTCCTGGAGTACAGTCTGGTTCTTGAATACGTCTTTCCTGGAATCGAAGAGATGGATGGCCTTGGGAGCCACTATTTGGAAGAAGACCTCACGGAACCTTCTGAAGTATGGTCCCGATGCAAAGCTCCTTGGCACGATGTAAACGAGCTTACCGGACTCTGACAGTAGCTTAGCGGATAGCGTCATGAAGAGAGCATAGATGTTGGGCTGCCCGTGTACGACTGACGCCCAGGCAACAGCCCTAGGGTCGTCTTTCCCTATCTTAAAGTACGGTGGATTAGCAATAACGAGGTCGTATCCGTCGGCAAGTCCATCGGGGTTTACCCTGTTGCCGCTGATCCTAGATGTTGATTCAAGCGCCGCCGCGTACTCCAGAAGGAAGTCCCCATGCCTGACATCGAAAGCCAGCGCCACTCCTTGCTTGTCCAGCCAGTAGCGGGTGAAGGCGAGTGTCAGGCGAGTTAAGCCAGCCAATACGGGGTCGGTTTCGCAGGCATCGACATGCAAGCTCTTGACGGTCCCACTGCGGCAGGCCGCTTCGCACACGGCAGCCGCTAGGATGCCCGTCCCACTCCCAGGGTCCAGAACCCTCATATGAGTCTCAGAGTAGGAGGACTGCCCGGCCATGAAAGTCGCGATGATAGCCGGTGTCAGATAATGTCCCTCGCTCTTCCGGGCATTGTGATTCGAAAACGACAGGTAGGCCTCTCCTAGGGCCCCGGCATACTCCACCGGCTTTGAGTCTTCAACCGGCATAGGAATGTTCAACTCCGGCGGGAACACGCCGAGCGGCATATCAATCTGCCACCCTGCCGAATTAGTCGTTCCTGTCAATCCAACCGATCTCATTTATCGTGTTCACCTAAGCTGAACTTTGTACAAAACTTAGAGCAGAACAGTGTAAGCTGACAAGACCGAACCATCACGAAAGGTCGAATCATGCTCACCCTGCCCGATGCCATTGTACCACTTCTCAGTCCGTTCGCGCCGATGTTTCAGGCCAGGACATGGGCGAAAGTCCAGGTTCTGCTGGTTGGCGCAGTTCTGGCTACGCGCAAGAGGACCGCCACCTCCGCGCTCCGCGCCACGGGACTCAGCGACGCCCCCGGCTTTGCTCAGCACCACCACGTTCTCAATTGCGCTGTGTGGTCACCGCTCCAACCGAGCCGTATTCTGCTGTTGCTTTTGGTAGAGCGCCTGGATCGGGGTGATGGTCCACTGGTGTTTGGGATCGATGAGACGCTGGAGCGACGACGTGGCAAGCATATCAAGGCCAAGGGGATATATCGCGACGGGACGCGCTCCAGCGGGAGTCACTTCGTCAAGGCCTCCGGTCTGCTCACGCGTACCCACTTTTGGACGAGCATAGAAAGAGGTCGGATTCTTAGGCGAAGATATGTGTGAAACAACCCGCCGAAGGAACCCGACCCATGAGATGGTACAACGAGATACTCGCATTTATCCAGAGCGCAGCGCCGGATCTCAGAGCGACCAGAACCGTCAACCTCGCGCTGCTGAGCGCGGCGATCCTCAGCCGTCGCCAGCTATCCCTGTCGGTTCTCGCAAGGGCCATAGCCTGCTCGAATCTGACCAAGAGCCGCTCACATCGACACTGCAAGAAGAGGTTGTTCAGATTCCTGTCCAACGACCGATTCGACCCGCTCAGCGCGCAGACCGCCATGATGCCGAAGATCGTCGCGGTGGCGCGCCTCAAGGGGCTGACCCCGATAATGATTGACCGGACCGACCTCGGACGTGGATTCAACGGGCTGTTCGCAGCCGTCTGCTTCAGACGCAGGGGACTGCCGCTTCTGAGCTGGGTTTCCCGCCACTGCGAACTGAATCCCTCTCAGAACAGACTCGAGGAGATGTTCGTCCAAAGGCTGGCTACCCATCTGCCCGCCAACATTCGCCCGCTGATACTGGCCGATAGAGGGTTCGGACGCGCCGAATTCATCAGATTCATGCTGAAACTGTCAGATCTGAGAGGATATCCCGTGGATTTCGCGGTGCGGATCAAAGGCGACGTCTGGGTCGGGGCGGACGGGTTTGCGGGCAAGCTCAGAACCTATCGTCTGAGGAAGAGGCGCTACGCCATGATGCGGAGGGCGCGGTATCGCAAAGACGGCGCAGCTGTGGTGAACGTGGCACTGTACTGGGGAAGTGGACACAGGGGGCCGTGGTATCTGGCGACCTCGCTGTTGGATCCGAGACTGGCAGTGAAGATGTACCGTCGGAGGATGCAGCCGGAGCAGTACTTCAAAGACGGCAAGCGGCGCTTCGACCTCGATTCGACGACGGTAACGACTTCGAGCAGACTCCACAGGCTGATGGCGGCGGTGGTTCTGGAGCATGACCTGCTGATGCTGGCGGGGATGAGAGCGTCTCCGAGCTTCCGTCAGCAGGTGAGTTCCTGGGGGCGTCTGGGGATTGTTCACTTGGGACTGGGATACTACCTGGCGACTCCACATCCCCCGCCAAAGAGCTTCGGACTCGCTCTAACACAAAGTGGGTACGCGTGAGCTCCGGTCTGCGCTGGATAAGTCTGATGTGGCTGACCACCATACCCTGGGCGCAGCGTACATGGGTGCTGCCGGCGCTGACCGCGCTGGCACCGTCCGAACGCTACCATATCGAGATCGGCAAACCCCATAAGAAGATCGCCGATTGGGCGCGTCAGATAATCCTCCAACTGCGTCGCTGGCTGCCCAACCGACGCATCGTCGTGGTTGCCGACAGCAGTTACGCTGCCCTTGACCTGCTCCATTTCTGTCAGTCCACATGACTCGCCCGGTCTCATTTATCACCCGATTGCGTCTGGACGCCGCACTCTACCAACCCGCTCCACCTCGAGAGCCCCGACAGATGGGGCGTCCGCGACTCAAGGGCCAACGTCTGCCCACGCTCACCGAACTTCTCGAATGTCCAGACACGGTCTGGACCGAGATGTCCGTGGACTGGTATGACGGCGCCACTCGCATGGTGCAGGCGGTCTCTCAGACGGCGGTCTGGTATCACACCGGCAAGCCCCCCGTGCCCATTCGCTGGGTTCTCGTTCGAGACACCCTCCATCAGTTCCAGTCCCAGGCTCTGCTGTGCACCGATCCGGCGATCGGCCCGTCCCAGATCATCGAGTGGTTCGTCCTGCGCTGGCAGATCGAGGTGACGTTTCAGGAGGCCCGCGCCCATCTGGGAGTGGAGACTCAGCGACAGTGGTCGGATCGAGCCATATCTCGGACCACTCCTTTACTGTTGGGACTGTTCTCCTGGATAACTCTCGCAGCCCACCTGTTGGGAGGTCGCCGGCTGACGACTCCACGATCAGCGGCATGGTATGTCAAGTCAACGCCTACTTTCGTTGATGCGATCGCTCTGGCGCGACGTCACCTCTGGTTTGCTTCTCAGACTTTCTGCACGTCGTCCCAAAAACCCCATATGCGAGAAATACCTGCCCCCATGCTCAACAGATTCATCGAATCGCTTTCCTATGCGGCGTGAATGTACAAAGTCCAGCTAATATCATTTTAGTCTGAGCAAGCCGCATGAGAGGACGGCAGGCCATTGATCGCTTCGGTTATCCAGTCCCGGCCGGCAATCGACCGCATCGCGCTCATCGGCGGTATGTTCGGCCAACGCCTCATCCTGCCGAGCGATCATCTCGACAAGTAATTCAATAGTGTGATCGGTCTCATGTCCGCCGCCTCCTACGGCGCCATTATATCTCACATACGCTTACCCCATGCCCCCAACGAACAACAGCTTCCACATCGTGCTATACTGAATCCCAGATTCCACATTTCACCAGACTTGCAAAGCCCGGTGGAAATCGAGGACAGGAGACATCGTATGGTCGCCGCGCTAACGGAGCATGAAAAAGAGATCTATCTCACCACGATATTCCAACGTCCAGTATCGGAGTTCTTCGCCGACTCGCAAAAGCCGGACCAAGGCCGAGGACAAGTCGTAGCTCTCGTATCATCACTCGATCATACAAAGCAACTGCTGGACGAATTCGTCATGTGTGGAGACGAACGGGCAATCCACCAATGGAGATCGGAGAACTCTCCAACCGAGTACGCCTGCGGCGAATGTGGATTGGGATTGGACTCGATAGGAAGTTCGACTCTCGTATTCTCCGAGGAATCATGCAGAATCCCCTGGAGCAGGTGGAGAGCAAGCGCTCAGAACCTGCCGGACGACCAGTTGTTCGCCGCCATGACCGACGCCGACGCAGCCTTCATAACCCACGGACAAGAGGGATTCACCCACTCCACACGTCCAAAATACGTCGTATCAGCAGAACTCCGCGTATTGAGACACGAGCTTAAGCGTCGAGGACTGGACTGGTTCGCATGGGACAAACGTATGGAGTTGCTGGTCTGGTAGTGGTGGTGGTTGGCTTTGGACTCGCGCTGAGAATAGAGGATAGAAAGGCAATTGCGATCGGTGTACCCTTGTTGGGAATCGCCATCCTGCTTTACGCCTCACAGTGGCAGGACAACCATATGGCAAGGGACATGCTTCACAAAGACCTGTATCAGCGATTAGAAATCAGGAGGGAGCTCGAGGCGTTGAATCTGCTACTCAGGATATTCCTCCAACGATAGATAAGGACAACAGCCTGAACCGATGGAATCTCTCCGCTGCTCCATTGACGGGGAGATTCCTTGTGTTGCGCTCCTGATTTCCGTCGGGGTGTTCTTCCTCATCCACACGAAGCGTCGCGTAGCGGTTCTAGGACTGACCGTACTCACGCTCGCATTTGCGTGCGGCGGGGACACCGGCCCATTCGGAGAGTTTCCGGAGAATACAGGCTATCTGCGCACAGCCGAAAAGCTGGTCATTTTCAACGCGGACACATTCGAAATCTACCGGACAAACGACCTCCCCGAGGAACCATGGCCAGGTGACTCCCATCGCCTTGAGATAGACGACAAGGGGAGGATATGGATCGGATACAACCAAGAGCGTCCCGGATCCTGGTGGCCGTGGACGGTTTGGACGCTCAAGACAAGGGTATTGGTCTTCTCAGCTGAAGGCGATTCTGAGTACGAGGTGAAAGTGAGCGACGATACGGAGTGCCGCTCGCCGAGGGCCGGAATCGCATTCGCGAAAGGATACGCCTTCATTGGCTGCGACCAGTCCAATGGAAGGGTCGTTGCAATAGACACTGAAACCAAGGACATCGTAAAGACGATTGAAGTTGAACGCCCCGATCCTGAGGCGCCACATCTCTCCGACTTCTATATCCTAGCGGTCGAAGAGGTCGCCGGGTCGATCCTTGTGATTGGGTCAGGGAGACCCCCCATAGGCTATGACAAAGTCACGGCCAGCCGGAGCGGTGTAACCTTAGTGGCGCGCATAGACCCTGATACGCTGATCGTCCATGACTACGTAGCTGAGTTGCCGCCCGGCTCCAGGGTACTCGACGTGGTAGAAGTCGATGGCATGGGGTGGCTGCTGAATGAGTTCAGCAATATCGTCGAGCGCCCCCCGCGAGCAGACGTCTATGTGATGGACCCCAAGACACTTGAAGTCGCAGACAGCTTGAACCTGCCAAAACCCTATCCGAGATGGGGAAGGGTCGGAGCCGACGGTTACGTGTACATCTATCACACGGATCTGTCTTACCGATCCGACGCAGACAAGCAGGGAGGCGTATCTCGGATAGACCCCGTCACGCGCGAAGCGGAGTACACGAAAATCACCGACCCGGAGAGAGGACCCAATGCGAGTGGGTTCGGTGTGTACCAAGGGCGGCCGTGTATGGTGTTGCGCAGCGGTCTCTGGTGCATGAACAACCATGGAGGCATAGACCTGAAACTCCCACAGGAGAGATCTACCGGAGTCCTGTTCGCGCCGCCGAACGATGGCTGAATGCTGTGTCAAATGGAAAGAAGCTCCATGCTTAGAGAGTCATGAAGTACCTGAAGTGGATTGTTCCGTCAATTAGCGCGGCGGTGGCTTCGGTCGCGGTGTTCGTCATCTGGTCCAACACGGACCGGGGCGGGACGGCGGTCGAAACAGTGGTGCGAGAGGTGGACTCGAATGGGAGTGGGGACACCGGCTCCAGATAGCGGTTAACGCCAACCGCGACATACCGCTCTGGATCAATCTCAGCCGCGAGAACAACGACTCCCCGCAGCTGATACCGCTGCTTGAGAGCATGGAAGTCAACGTTGGAGACCTCGGCGTCGAAGTCGCGCTGGCCGACAGAGGGTACGACTCATCCGACAGCTGCGTCTATCTCCACGAGCGCGGCATCGAGCCGGTGATCCACAAACTGCGGCCCAAGAAGCACCCGGAGACGGGGAAGCGACTGCACCCGGGCGGGTACACGACGAACGGCGCGCCGACCTGCGAGTGCGGCGTCGCCATGGATTACGTTGGCGAGACGCCCGAAGGCCGCTATCTGTACAGATGCTCCGCCGTGGGGGACGGAGACTTTGTCGAGCAGACGCGTGACTTTCGAGAGACGCGGGTGGTGTGCGCGGGCAAGTTCGGGGATGCGGGAGTCGCCTGTCGCAAGGACGCGACCGTGGATCCCGAGACCAACGTCTGGCTATTTGGCGGACGTCTGCGACGCATGGGACCCGAGTGGCGGCGTCTCTACCGCAAGCGCTGGTCAATCGAGCGCGTGATCGGCCTGTGGAAAGGGGCGGGACGGCTGAACGTCCACCGTTTCAGGGACCGCCTCGCCATCGCGCTGCACGTTCGCTTGCAGATGCTCGCTCACCTGGCAACGACGCTGACGACATTGCAGGGGGTAATCTGATGAGGAAGGGACTCTCCGAGAGGCAGCAGGCGATCCTACTGGCCATAGGCACGCTTATGGATAGGCAGCCCTATCCGCCGTCGGTGCGAGAGATACGGGCCGAGGCCGGCGTGAGCTCGGTGTCGGTGGTGGCTCACAACATGAGGATTCTTGAGCGCATGGGCTATCTGAGCCTTACCCCAAGGATAGCTCGTGGAGTGGTCATCACCGAGGCGGGACGGCGACGCCTGGAATCGCTCTGCCGGGAGTGAAACTGCTCTCGCGCCTGATTTGCAGCCAACCGTCCAACTTGGCAATTTTGCTCGAATGGTCACCTTAGGGGAGCGCTGCGCCAAAATTAGGGCTGCTTCCTGAACAGCGTCTCAGCCGCCGACCACCTACTAACAAGCCCCTTCTTGCCCTCGCGCGCCCTGGTCAGGGCGCGGTTTTTGTCGTCACTGGGATCTGGACGGCTGTTTGTGGCCTCGTGTATCCTCTAAATTGAGGCTCGATGTAGGGAAAACGCTAGCTTTGAGGCTTTTAGCCTGATGTGGAAAACCCACAGGTTTTCCGCCCCGAAATTAATTATGCACGAGCATACTACAGGCGCACGAACGGAAAGTAACACGTCTCCAGTTTGAGCAAAATTCGATGGAACCTTGCAAGCAAGTCTGGGTGACGGGTTAATGTTGCCGAACTCTGCGTTACCTTGTAGGAACGGGGAATGTCCCGAATACTCGAAGACGTTTTCGGATGGTGGAGACTGGCCAGCAATGATTGTTGCAGTGTACTTCAGACGCCGCACCTTCCAATGTTTCGGAATGTCCCCCAAGTACTCGACACCGGAGGTCTTGTAGTCGGAGTATGGTCTGTGGGGGTTCCTTGAATATCCAGAATCGGGTGAATTCATCGAATGGGTCGCGATCGCCCATATGGGCGAAGTCTAACCTCTCGACGTCTAGTGCTTGTCGGACGAGAATTCTTCCATCGATCGAAAGGTTCTAGAAGAGACCGTGCCGAAGCGCTACTAAAGATTAAATCCTTCCTGACCGCGACTGCCGGAGGTCTCATCTGATGAGCGGAAGCGTCAAGCTCCCGTATCGGAGGTTTCTTTAGGCGACGTATTAAGTGACCAGCAGTCACACCGGCAACAATTGCTGCTGCACCCCAGAACAGGGCTTTTTCAAGAGAAACGCTATCACGGGTATCAGTACTTCGGTTCCTCTGGAATCGCTTGGAGTTGTTGTTGGGGGCTGGCCCATTCCTCCGCTGGAAAGCGACTTCTATCCAATCACGGACCACTGACAGACGGTTATCACGTGGCCAGTCGTAGATGCGGACGTAAGGGTCGCTCCCTCTGATATTCGCGGTCAATCTTGGGGGAAGCGTCTTAGGGTCGATTGGTCGTTTTCCGTAATTCGGGTGGTCTGGAAGCAGGATACCCAACACCCCACACCTGGAGTTATTCCTTGTCTTGCTGAAACCGGAACCTATTTCCCAGTCTATATACTTCCTGCTCCAAGTATTGCGTCCTATCAGGACAGCCATCACGGTCGCGTCGGAGACATTATCATCCCGAATCGTCCGCCAGATCTCATCCGTCGTGAGATTGTCACTGATGGATCCATCACTGACAGCCTTGTCAATAATGTCGTCCGCCAACTCCTCCCGCAATAGGTCAGCGTATTCCTGATCAGGTTTGTGATGGTAGCTGATGAAAGTCTTGCGTCTCGGTACGTGAGTCAACACAGTCCTCCTCACATGTAGCAACCTAGCTTCAATTCCAGAATGAGCACCTTCTAGCTCTGCCAGCCGCGTAGGTAGTCACCGCTCCTGTTATTCCGAAACTGCGTGCGTGCATTGTTCGGAGGTGTCCCGTTCCTACGCTGAAATGCTCGGTGAATCCAATCACGAATATCCTGGGTTTGATATGACCAGTTGTATATCAGCGCGTATGGGTTGTCTCCAGAACAGTTGTCTGCGAGTCTTGGTGGAATCAGTCGAGGGTTGTATTTTCCAGTATTGTAGTTCGTGTGGCTTGGGAGAAGGATACCTAGCAGTCCACATCGCGAGTTCCGCTTAGTCTGACGCAGGCTTGCACCAATCTCCCAGTCCACATGCTTTCGTTGCCAAGTGCGTAGACCTATCAAAACAACTGTGACGGTCGCGTCACGAATGAAGCCGTCGCGGATATTCTGGCGAATCGTCTCTGTGGCGATATTGTCGTTAATGTCTCCGTCTCCGACAGATTCGTCGACAATGTCGTCCTCCATCAGCTGTACAAACCAGTCCTTATAGTACTGGTCATCATGGTGGAAGCTAATGAACACCTTATGGCGGGGGGCTTCATACAAGGCTATTCTCCTTCGGTCAGTTCCAAGTTGGTCAAATCTTCCACGCCGGCGATCTCAGACAGCATACGGTTGTAGTTGCGCAGTTCATCTTGCAAGCTCGCCAGCTCTTGGCGAAATTCCCTGCATTTGCCTTCGTCATCGAAAGCGCCTGCCAGGCTCTCTCTGTGCCACTTCGCGGTGAAAGGGCGCACAATTTGATTCAGCACGGGGATTGCTACCTTTGTGAATTCGATTGTTCCTCTCCCTCGTCTGCGGAGTATCTCGCGTGTGATGGCGAACAGAGAGTACACACTGTCGAGCGCGGTCTGCTCGTCTCCCACCTCATCAGGCAGCGGTTGAGTGACAATTCTCGTGAGCAACTCAATGTACAATTCCCAAGCAGCATCCTTATCGTCTGGCTTAAAGGCTATTTCTACCATCCCGCCACTAGGGGTCAGCCTGACTTTCTCCAAGTGGAAGTTCTGAAACAATGTCTTGAGGTTCATAGTCAACTCCCCACAATCTCCGCCAGCAAGCCCTCGGACTCCCGTTCCAATGCCTTTATGTCCGCGATGATCTCGGAAAGTGGACGCATCGGCTCAGGCTTGTAGAAGTGCAGCGTGAAGCTGATCTCGTAGCCAGTCTTCACGCTGCCGGGGTCGTACCAGGCGTCGGGAGCGTAGGGAAGCACCTCCCGGCGCAGGAAGGCATCTATGCCACCCTCTTCCAGCAGAGGAATCCGCTCGGTGTCCCGGAGGTCGGGGTCGCGTTCGTACTCGACGACGATGTTCCTGCCGCCGACGTGCCTACCGTACAGTCCGTGCAGCGGGTCGGGCGCTGTACCCCGCCTGTGAATTCTCTTGATGACCGCAGGCGCGTCCTCTGAGCGATCTGCGGTTGCCTTCAGCTCCCTGATCTCCGTGGTCTTGTAAGCGCGGTCAGTATCGATGCCGTCTAGTCTCAGAGGTCGATCCACCGTCACTTTCCAGTAGCCGAATGACTCGTTGGGGAATATCTTGGACTGCTCGGTCTCCTCGAATGCCAGGAACGTCTCGCAGATGCGGTCGATGTCCTCTGGCGCCAGCTCGCAGTTCTTCTGTCCCAGGTTCCTTCTCAGCGGCGTGGACCACCGGGTGGCGTCTATAAGTTGCGCATAGCCCTGGCGGTGCGCCGGCTTTCTGTTGGACAGCACCCAGACGTACGTGGCGATGCCGGTGTTGTAGAACATGTTGAGAGGCAGCGCGACGATGGCCTCCAGCCAGTCGTTCTCGATGATCCAGCGGCGGATGTTGCTTTCTCCCGATCCGGCGTCGCCGGTGAACAGCGAGCTTCCGTTGTGCACCTCGGCTATGCGGCTTCCGAGGAGCGTGTCTCTCTTCATCTTGCTGAGCATGTTGACCAGGAACATCATCTGGCCGTCGCTGGTGCGCGTCGCCAAAGAGTACTCGTGGTCCCCCGCGTGGCTGATGACGAATCTCCTGTCGGTCATTCCCCTCTTGCCGCCCATCTTCGAGAGGTCGTTCTTCCAGCTCTTGCCGTAGGGCGGATTGCTGAGCATGAAGTCGAAGGTGCGCGGCCACGAGGGCTGGGACAGCGCGGCGTCGTTGGACAGCGTTGAGTGCTCCGGCCCGCCGACGATATTGTCCGCCGAGTGTCCCTCGCCTTTGAGAAGCAGGTCCGCCTTGCAGATCGCGTACGTCTCGGCGTTTATCTCCTGCCCGTAGAGGTGGGTGGACACCCGCTTTCCGCGCTGGGCCGCGAGTCCACGAAGTCTCTCCTCCGCCACCGTCAGCATCCCTCCGGTGCCGAGAGCGCCGTCGTATAGTAGGTACGCTGTCGATTGCACCTGGTCGGCTATCGGGTCGAACACCAGGCGGGACATCAGTTGCACCGCGTCCCTGGGCGTCCAGTGCTCGCCCGCCTCCTCGTTGTTCTCCTCGTTGAACCGGCGTACCAGGTCCTCGAAGATCGTACCTATTGCGTGGTTGTCGAGGCCGGGCAGTCGAATGCTGCCGTCTGCGTTTAGAGCGGGTTCAGGGGAGAGGTTGATGTCAGGGGAGATGAACTTCTCGATGAGCGTGCCGAGCGCGTCGGCGGCGGACAGACGCTGAATCTGGTTGCGGAACTCGAAATTGGTGAGCATGTCCTGCACGTTGGATGAAAAGCCGTCCAGATAGACCTCGAAGTTGGAGGTGAGCTGCTGGCGGCTACTGGTTCCGAGGAGACTTCTCAGAGTGAAGGGCGAGGCGTTGTAGAACTGCTGGCCCGCCGCCTGCCTCAGCGGCCCCTCCTGAGCGACGATGCCGGCGTTGTCCAGCATCTCCTTGCGCTTCAGGACCTCGTCCTTGGTCGGCTCAAGCACGGCGTCGAGACGCCTAAGTACCGTCATAGGCAGTATGACGTCGCGGTACTTGCCCCTCATGTACAGGTCGCGCAGCACGTCGTCGGCCACGCCCCAGATGAAGTTCGAGATTCGGCCAAGCTGTGTATCCTGCATGAAGTCTCCCGCGCCGGATGCTTGCTTCACTAAACCAGTGTAGCATATAGGCTAGCCAGGAACAGGAATCGGTTACAGTTCTGGTCGGCAAAAGGCGTTTGATCGCAACGGCATTGCTCTCTAGGGTGTCAGCGAACTGCCTGTACTTGTTCACGCGCCCCGCGTAGCCCAGAGTTCCCGCGACGGCGGTGGCCGAGAGTGGCTCACCGACACCCGAGGCCGAGAGCGCCGATCCCATCAACGTCCGGATTGAAGCCTACGGCTACTCTTGCGCCACCACTCTTGAGAGTCTCGCTCACCGTTGAACGTCCGGTCAGGACACGCTGGTCCGCGATCAACGCCGTGACTCCAGGTTGCACTCCTGTAAGCGGCGGACTCGCTGAACTGCCGCCACCTGTTCAGGGATTGAGCGGACGGGTGAGACGGTGAGAGTTCGTGAGACCGGACGGCCAACCGACTGACCATATTGGCGCGTCTACGACAGGTGGCCTCCTACGCGCAGTCTGGATACGGGCTTAACCTTAAACGCAAAAAGGCCGCATACACTCCCAGGCGACAGGGGTCGGCCTCGCCAGAAACGCAAAAAGGGCGACATACATGGATAGCCAAGGGGATGACATCGCTCGGTCAGCGATGTCATCCCCATTTTGCGAGGCCCTCGAGTACCGCTCCGGCGGAAGCATGGAAGACGTATGCTAAGAGGGCTACGCGGTAGCCGCCTCCGGCCGCTTCAGCATGGCGGAGCAGCCGCGCTCGACCACATGCTCCACCGACACCCGGCCCCGCCCGTCGTACCCCGCCCGAAAGGCGTACTCCACCGTGGCCCCCTCCGGCGCCCGGCCGCCGGTCCGCACGGCGCCTCCGCCGTCCCCGCGCCCGGGGCCTCCCGCGCCGCGCACCACCATACCGCTGCGCTCTCCCTTGCGCCAGCCCAGCACCTTCACCTCTGCGGGCATCACACGCTCAGCCGGAGTCGGCTGGAATAGCGCACGGTGCAGCCTCTTCAGCGTCCCAGGCGACGGGCTGCGCCGGCCGGTCATGATCTGCGAGAGGTGGCCTGAGCTGACGCCGGCGCGGCGGGCCACCTCATTCTGGCTGATGTCGTGGGCGTTCATCCGCTCCCACATGGCCTCCCGGTCCACCTCTGCGCACCGCGCGGGCGCCACCTCCACCGGACCCTCGAGGGCAGCCTCGACCCGTGCCTGCACCCCGGCGCTCATGTTCCTGTGTCCCCGCGACACCTGTATGAGGTACCCGTAGGAGATGCCCACTCTCTCCGCGAGGTCTCCCATGGTCATACCCATCTCGCGCGCTCGCGCCCTGATGTAGCTGCTCCGTCCGCCTGCCACGCTCCCCCTGTGGTTGGCGCGCCGCGCGGGCGCGATCTTCACCGGCGTTCCGAGCGCGGACTCGACCCTTGCCTTCACCCCTGCGCTCATGTTCCTGTGTCCCCTGGAGACCTGCAAGAGGTATCCGTAGGAGATGCCCACTCTCTCCGCGAGGTCTCTCATGGTCATACCCATCTCGCGCGCTCGCTCCCTGACAAAGTTGCTCTCAGCAGTCACGACCTCGCGCCGTCTGTGGACGGTTCCCTGTCCGGGCACCTCTCCCAACGCCGCCATGGCCTTCTCCCGCATCGTCTGCGACCACGGCCTGCGCCCGGTCGCGATCTGCGACAGGTAGCCCGCCGACACGCCCATCAGGGCAGCAAGGTCCTTTATGGTGAGACCGCGCTTTCTCGCCGCCGCCCTGAGCTCGCTCTCGCGTCCCGCCTTCCCGGTTACCGTCGTTGCCGTCGTCATGTCGCTTCCTCCTGTAATGAAGAAGCGGGACGGCCCCCGTGTCGGAGACAGTCCCGCGTGGTTCCACGTCCCGTGGGTCGGGACTGTCTGTTTGGGTGATGATGTTGCCGTTGTGACTGGGTATGAGCCCGCTTTCGGGCAAAGAAGAAGGGCCGCCCCCGCGATGAGGACGACCCATGAATTGAGATGGGTAGTGGAGCTGTCCTACGGGCGGATCCACCGCCTTATGCGGCGGGTGAACCGCCAGACCAGCAGCGCGGCGATGCCTAGACCCACGAGGTTGAGAATGGCCGCCTCAGTTCCGTGGCCGGGCGGCAGCGACGCAACGACGACCAGGGCCATAACTCCGGCCGCTGCGATGCGCTTCGGCGTCCACCAATTCCGCCATGACATCTTCGGCGCGTCGCCCACCGGCTCGTAGGCAGTCCGGATGGGCAGCCCCACGGGCGCCTCCAGGCGGGTTAGGAGCAGGCGACAGGGAGGTAAAGAAAAAATGCCCTACTACCGGCGCCTCCAGGCGGGTTAGGAGCAGGCCGCGCGCGCGGCCCCGCGTGTGGCAGCGCGCGTCTATGCCCTCGCCGTCGGCCCTCTGCCTGAGCGCCAGCCCGTCCGGGCGACCGCCGTGGCAGATGGCAGTGGTCGTCCAGAACCAGCCCCGGTCGAAGCTGACTCTGTGGGGCAGCAGGTCAGCGACCCGCGCCGCGCTTGGTCCTATGGATTGTTGCGTCATGTCCTTTCTCCCTTCTCCGCTGACCTGTGTTTCCGTTCCGTTGCCATTCGTTGCCTCATTGCTGAAGCTCATATCGTTGCCGCTGACTTCCGTGATTCCGTGTACCGTTCCGAAGACGCCCGCAGTCCGAGGACGAGACGGACAGGGGAGTGAAAGAAGACGCAGCTTGCCCCAGAATCACATCGTTGGTAAGGGGGCAAGCCGGGAAGTTGCTGAGTGGGGTGAGAGAGTCCGGCCTGCGGCTCGATCACAGGACGGCGCGATGAGAAGAACGCAGCTCGCCCAGGGTGAGATACATCTGGGGAAAGCCGCGAAGACGTGACGCGACCGGCCTGCGATTGGCAGACGGGCGCGTGTGGAGGTTGCGGTCAGGCTGCCACTCAGCCATGCCGCAGACGTGATGTACCAGCCGGTGTGCGGTGACGCGCCACGGCCAAGGGCTGCACCGTAACTCGCTACGGTGGCGTTCCTGCATTCGAGGCGGCGTCGGAGGAGCGTAGCTCGACCCCTAGACCGCATCACGCAGCGGGAAGCGTTCGTCCCTCGTGGAACGCCGTCGGGAGAGCGGGGCTCGATCCGTCAGGTCGCTCCGGGTCAGGGACTGACCCTCCAGTTTTCTCGGCGTGAAACACTGGAAAAAGCCAGAAACTGGGTCGATTATCGCCCGAACACATGGGCGAATGGAAGCCCCCACCTCCCCAATCAACCCCCTGCGCACAGATCACTTGCGCTGTCGTGGCTCGAACGTAGCTTGAACATAGCTCTGATGTGGCAACCCCGAATATCGCCGTCCAGGAGCCTAGTCGCGCCACCGTCCGAGGCTGACCGCCCGGCGGAGCAGCCTGAGCAGCGCGGCCCGCGTCCTTTCCGACCGCGCCCGGCCCAGCGACTGCCTCCGCAGCCATGTCTCATCGCGCCTGTCGAACCCGTTCCAGGGGTGTGTCGCCGGGGGCAGAGTCAGCTCATGCCCTTCGATCAGCTCGATCTCCAGCTCCAGCAGGCGTATCCTGGCGTCGGCCTTCCGAAGCGCGCTCCCCGTCGCCACGGCCTGCCTGTAGGAGGCCTTCGCCGCGCGCCACTCGACGATGACCGCCACGGCCTCGCCGTACACGCGCTCCTCGTCCGGCTCGGCCCCCTCGGTCACCAATTCGCGGTATATCCTCCTCAGCGGCTTGGCCGCCGGTCTCTCCGCTGACGCCGGATCCGTTTTCGGCGCGGCCTCGATTCCCTTCACTGACTCCACCCGCGCTATCCTCCGTTCCAGTCGCCGCATCGCCTTACCCTGCTCATCCAGCAGGGCCTTGACCTCTTCGACGACCTCTGACCGGAACTCTTCGAGGCCGCCCTGGAGCATCTTCTCCAGCTCTGCCAGCCTCCCTTCAAGCGTGTCGTTGCGCTCACGCTGCCTGGCAGCGGCCGAGCCCACCCCGGACTGCAGCCCGCGCTCCAGCGCCTCCCGCACACGCCACGACACCCTTCCCCTCCTCATGCACGAGGCGACCGTCCTGGGATCAATGCCCAGCGCCGCAGCCGCGCCCCTGTTGCCCTTCTCTCGCACCAGTTCGCGCAGCAGCGCCATGAGCCGCAGGTGGTGAACGTCCTCGACGGCTCCGCTATCCTCGATGACCGGCTCGCTCTGTCTCATGAATGAAACCCTCCCGCGCAACTTGCTCCATCCGATAGAGGCATTTGCTCCCGGCCCCGATCTTCGCCGGTGTGCAACTTGTCTCGGCCCAGCTACGGCGCTTGCACCACATCCGTGGAACCAGCCCCGGAACCGGACTGCTTGCTCCGATGTGGCAGGGAGCGCCGATTGCCCCGATTTCGTAGCTGAAATCGCCCAGAGTGCAACTTGCCGTTCCACTCGATCGTCTGTACACGGGTAGTACACCACAACCAGCCTCTCAAATATCAGGCCTCCTGAGGGGGGCTGCGCGCAGCCCCGGGTGAGCCTGCGATCCTCCCTGATGCGCCATTGCCGGCCCTGGTGTCGGGTCCAGGAGGCCGCTACGGTACCGTACGTCGCAATTGGCCCCTCGACGTTCCCGCCAGACCGGATTCGCGGTCTCTCCCAACCCAATCCGGCGGCCCTCGGCGTCCATGTTCCAAATTCCCCATTTTGTAGCTGGGACTGCCCCATGCCTCCGCAGACGGCGATGTTCCACTTTCCCCATCTCGTAGCTACGGCTGCCCCATTAGCGTGGAACCAGCCCCGGAATCGGATTGCTTGCTCCGATGTGGCAAGCTGCTCCCATAACCCTGATTTCAGCTACAAAGTCGCCGCTCCTGCAACTTGCCGTTCTAGCAGATCGTCTGTACACGGGTAGTGCACTGCCAACGGCCCTCCGGAGGGCTGATCTTCTGAGGGGAGCCTCTGCACAGCCCCGGGCTCGTACACGAGCCCCCACGGAACCGTCACCCTAGTCAATGCGACTGGGATCGACCACGCTACCCACCACGTCGCACACCGCACATCGTTCATTGGGACTCGCATCCACTGGCACGACCTCGAACTGTCCCGGAATCGCTTGCTCGCATGTAGATACGGCATCGCTGTCTCCCGCCCCCACAGCCCTGTTTTCCGGCTTGTATTTCTGCAACTTTCGCCGGAACGTGCCCATTCACCGGATTGCTTGCCGCGACGTGGCAGTTTCCCTCCGTTCCGGCCCGTTTCAGGTTCAAAGCCGCCTCGGAAATCCCTTCTGGGAAGTGTGCAAAATCCCTGCGCACGGATATAACATCACATCCCGCGCCGGAGTCGGTCCCGGACGGCCTCGGGAGAGCGCCGGGCGTCCCCTGGCAGTTGCCTGCTCCGGTGTGGCAGCGATGTGTCTGCGGCCGTCCGCTCTCTGACTTCCCTTTTGGGAACTTTCGCCGGAACCAGCCCATTCACCGGATCTCCCTGACTACCTAGGGCATCCGGGCCCAGGCACCTGCTCCGACGTGGCAGCTACGCGACAGACTCCTGCGAGTCGGCTATGACGCCATCTATCACTTCGGCTGTCCTGAGCAAGGAACACCGTTGTAGGCTCCGTGTCAGGAGTTGAAGACGGGACATGCGCCGGCGCACAACGAGGCGTGATCGCCCTGCCTGCGTCTCAATGGCCTCTCTCAAGGCCACGTTGTCTGTCTCCAGCGGCTGCCACACGCTCTTCGAATGCCACCGGCGTTCCCGAAATACCGCCGGAGTCATCACTGGACAGATCATCGTCATCAACAATGGCCGTGCCCCGATACTCCTCCAGAGTCTTTCGCATTCGCCGGAATACTCGCCGGGACTCGTAGCAGGCCGACATCATGAGGCAATTCATCCCCGGGACCTCTGCCGCGACGACCCTGCCGCGGTCGTTCACCAGAGCGTCCAGCAGGTCCGGTAGGGGAGTGTACAGTAGGGGTGCGCTTCCGCCGTCGCCGGAGCTCTTCAACCCCTCAGATAGGGGCCGACCAGCGTCAACCACGCCGCAGGACTACAATAACTGCAATACAATCGGTACAACATAGTTGCGATGGAGTGTCAACTTCGTACTCGCCGCATTGCTTGCTCGAACCCCCGCAAATCATCCTGATTTCCGTTGGAAACAGCTCCGATTGCATCCTGCAATGTACTTCTACTCTCCTTACAGCCCAGCTACCGCGAAAAACGTCTCAGGGCGATTGTAGTCTGACGTGTCAGCCCTTGGCGGCCCGGCGGCGATGGACACATCCGTCTGACCCCTCAAAGAGCGTTTTGAGCATCAGGCTCTCTTGGGAACTTACCCCGGAATCGGCCCACTCACAGGAGATCGGGCACCCCGGCCCGAAATTGCTTGCTCCGATGTAGCAGCTATGTGGCAGGAGACCACCATTGAGGGTTTAAGCTGGAGTGACGGTTCGCATTGGGGAGGATTTCCGTAGGAGCTTCCTTGACGATGGAGATTCGTGTGGGAGACAATAAGAGTAAGACAGCGCGCTACCACGATAGGCAAAAAAAGGGGAGCCATGCCCACCAAGCGCAGGAACGCCGCCACCATCACACTCTCGCTCCCGCCTGAGACGGCTCAGGAGCTGCGAGAGGTGGTGAAGGAGGAGGACCGCACGGTCAGCGAGCTTCTCCGAGAGGCCATCCGCCTCTACATGGAGGAACGCGAGTGGCGAATACGAGAACGGATACAGAGGCGGCGATCCCGCCAGACAGAACAGGGAGTAGCGACTAATGAATAATCGACTCGATATGATACCTGCGGCCCTCTACGCAAGGGTCTCAAGCGACCGGCAGGACGTCGACCTGTCGGTGTCCGCACAGCTCCGGGCGCTCAGGGACTACGCCGGGAGGAACGGCTACCTTGTAGCCCGCGAGTACGTGGACGAGGCGGAGAGCGGGAGAATAGCCGACAGGCCGCAGTTCAGAAGGATGCTGGACGAGGCCAGCAAGCCGGAGGCTCCTTTCAGGGAGATCCTGGTTTGGAAGTTCTCCCGCTTCACCCGCAAGCGCGAGCACGCAGTCGCCTTCAAGTCCATGCTGAGACGCAGAGGCGTCCGCGTCGTCTCCATCACCGAGCAGGCGGACGATACCCCCACTGGAAAGCTCCTCGAGGCCATCATCGAGTCTGTCGATGAATTTTACTCGGAAAATTTGGCGCAGGAGGTTACGAGGGGGATGAGAGAGGCGGCTTCCAGGGGATTCTGGATGACCACCTATGCCCCCTATGGATACAAGAGGGTCTATGTCCAGGACGGCGCGAAGAAGCGCCCCAGGCTGGAGCTCAACCCGCCAGCAGACGCGGTAGTTCGCCGCATCTTCGACATGATTCTGGAGGGAAAGAGCATTCTGGACGTGACGAGGGTGCTGAACGCCGAGGGCATACCCACCGCCAACGGAAGGAAATGGGTCAAGACCACCATCCACACCATGCTGGGCAACGAAGCTTACACGGGCACGCTGGTATGGGGAATCAACGCCAAGGACGGCCAGCCTCCCGTGCGCGTCGAGGGCGCGCACCCCGCCATCGTCTCCAGGCAGGAGTTCCGAAAGGTCGGGAGTCTGCTGAAGTCACGCGCTCCGAAGCGAGTCCATCCAAGACGGGCGTCCAGCCCATACCTTCTCAGCGGACTGGCCAAGTGTGAGATCTGCGGCAAGTCCATGGTCGCTTCAGAGGCCAAGAGCGGAAGGTACACCTACTACGTCTGCGACACCCTGATCAAGCGCGGCAGCGGCACTTGCAAGACCCCCAGACTCAACGCGAAGAAATTCGAGAAGCTCATCGTGGAGCAAATGAGGGAGAACATCCTCACAGAGTCCAATATCAGGGGACTGGTGAAGCTGCTGGACGAGGAGATGGACGGGGTGGCGAGGCAAAAGCGGGAGCAGCTGGAGACCATTGAGGGGGAGCTGGAGGAGGTGAAGCGGAGGCTGGGTCGCATATGGCGCGTCATAGAGACGACGGACATCGAGATGGCCGACGCCTCTGACCGCATCAGGGAACACCGCGAGCGCAAGGAGCAGCTGGAGGCAGCCGCTGAGAAGGCAAGGGCGCTTTTGGCCGAGCGTCGGCAGTTCCTCGACAGCGCCGACATCGTAGCAACCTTCGCAGAGGAGATGAGCGAGTTCCTCAAGACCAGCGAACTGACCCAGACCAAAGCCTTCGTCCACTCGTTCGTCAAGGGGGTAGAGGTCAGGCAGGGAAGGGCGACTATCGTCTACACCATACCCACCCCGGACGACAGTCCGATGAGGGGAGCGGACTCCGCCGAAATAGTCCTGAACGGCGGAGTTCGCAATACGGTACTTCATGGTACCCCTGACTTGACGAAATCAAGAACCGACGCCGGTTCTCTGGTCACCCCGTCACTCGGCATAGGGACCGTGTATGTCATGGTAGCCTCGTCACCCATCACCTCGATGCCCTCCACGAAGTTGCGGATGAGCGCCTTGCGCTCGGGAATCGTCCCTTCCTTCAGGAACTCCCGGAAGTCTGCCACATATTCCCTGATCACGTCGGTCGAGGGTAGCTCCACCCTGCGCCGCTCGAGCTGGCGCTCTGCGTCCTCTCTCGCAGACTCCAACTGCTCCTCGCGGTGCCTCAGAGAGAAGATACGGGGCGATAGGACCTTCAGGGACAGATCGCTCGTCTCAATGGCCTCGTAGAGTTTCTCAAGCCGCTTCCTCACGTCCTCCAGCTCCGCCTCGATGACCTCCAGCCTGCCGGATAGCTCACCGGCCATGGAGTCGATCTCCTCGGCCACCAGCGTCACCAACTCCATGATGGTCTCCTCGTTGAGGATGCGCGCCCTGATCTTCTCGACCACGAACGCTTCCAGCTTGGGAGCGTTTAGGTAGCGGGCGCTGCACGTCCCGGCTCCCTCCCGGTGGAGGGTACTGCAGATGTAGTAGGCGAACTGGCCGCTCTTTGCTCCCTGGGCCGAGTAGGGCTTGCCGCAGACTCCACACCTGAGCAGCCCGCTCAGCAGGAACTTGCTCCCCACTCTACCTGGCCTCTGCACTTTCGGAGCTCGGTTCCTCATCGCCTGCTGAACGTTGTCGAATAGCTCCCTAGACACCAGCGCGGGCCAGGCTCCCTCAACCCTGATCGGGTCGGTGGCCTTACCTCCCTTCGACGTGCGACCCCAGACGGCGGTTCCCGTGTAGGCTTCGTTCGTCAGCAGGTAGTGAAGACTTCCCTTGTACCAGCGCTTGCCCCTGTTGGTGATGCCCCGGTCGTTCAGGGACTTGCATATCTCCTTGAGACCGTTGCCACGAAGGGAACTCTCGAACATCTCCTTCACCACCGGAGCGGTTGCGCTATCAACCTCAAGGGTAGGCCTCTCTTTCACGCCGTCGCTGACTTTGACTCGCCTGTAGCCGAAGGGGGCTCTGGAAGCCATGAAGAAGCCCCGCGATGCGGCTTCCCTCATCCCTCGGACGACATCCTGGGCAAGATTTTCCGAGTAAAATTCGTCCACGCTCTCAATGATGGCCTCCATGAGCTTGCCGGTCGGGGAATCGTCGGCGTGCTCGGTGATGGACACAACGCGGATGCCCCTGCGACGTAGCATAGACTTGAAGGCGACAGCGTGTTCGCGCTTGCGGGTGAACCTCGAAAACTTCCATACCAATATGACCTCGAAGGGGGCCTTCGGCTTACTGCCCTCCTCGATCATCTCCCTGAACTGGGGCCGGTCGGCCACGCGGCCGCTCTCAGCCTCGTCGATGTACTCGCGCGCCACGGAGTAGCCGTTGGCCTTGGCGTACTCCTTGAGCGCCCGCAGCTGGGCGGACACGGACAGGTCCACGTCCTGCCGGTCGCTGGATACCCTGGCGTACAGCGCCGCTGGCGTGAGCGGCTCTAGGCGCTTGTTCTTCATGTTGTCCTCCTGATGTTACCGAGTCTTACTCAGTATTATGTCTCCTGCAGGATGCCATTGTCAAGGAACGGCTGTCGGTCGCTGCCCTCCATCACTCCACCGAAACCGCAAGATACTGAAAGCTGCCGTAGGACATCCCTGGGAAGCTGTAATACTCCTGCCAGCGAAGAGGATAAGACCCTCGTATCCGTATCGGCGACTTCCTGCCTCCGACCGTTCCCGGACTCGCCCGGGCGGACCATGCTAGCTCTCCCGAGACTTCTCGCCCTTCGTGTACACGAAAGTCGGCGTCCACCGTGTCTCTGTACGTGGGAACCTTCCAGTACGAAGAGTCGTTGGTCAGCAACACCGCGTATCCAGCCTTGCACTGCTCCAGATCAGAGTGTATGAGTTCAAGTCTCTGAATATCCCGGAGGAAGTCATACCGACCCTGAACCTGTGCGCTTTGGTCGCGGAGGACAAAGGACTCGTCGTCTTGCCGCAGTTCCAATCCCCGCGTCTTGTACTTCAATTCGATGGCGATCCCTTCTACCGGAAGCCAGATGTCTAGGAACCTCCTCCGGCGCTCTACCTGCATGACATCGACCTCCAATCTGACCTGGCTTTCCGGCATGGCCTGGTGAATGTGCCATGCCAGGGCGTGCTGGAAGTCTGCTTCCGAATGAAACACCTTCCGCGCGTCCGCCAGGCTCCACAAAAGACCGTCCATGTCAATCATGTCAACTCGCTCCCCGGCGTTGGTCGAACCACTCCTGAAGCTCTGCCAATTGGCGCTTCTCATGGTCCATCCGTTCTAGACAATCTGAAGTCGATTGCTCCTAATGCTCACCTAAGCAATAGCGGGAGCGGACATAGCTTAGCCAATCACTCCACCTGCCAGCAGCGTTGTGTTCTTGAACCCATGCGACCCAATCCTGATGCGTGAACACGGCAAACCGCGCCCGGCCGTTGAAGAGCTGTCCCCACCTCCTCAATCCTGATATCCCGCTTCGCCTGAGGGCAGCTTCCGCATCATCATTGCGTTCGTCAACCGCTACCGCAGACACCACCAGGTCGTATCGTCCTGACCGCGCGATGCCTTCGGCCAAGGCTTGCTGACGGAACAGTTGGTAGCCGTCCTTCATTGCCGGGCAGTGAGGGAGACAAGCCAGGGATCCTTCATCGACAACGGGCGCCAAGTGCTCCCAGTATCTCCGTCCCCAAGCTGGGTGGTGTTGGTGGCACTGACTTGCATAGTCGTTCGCGACGGCCAGCGGGTTGTTGCAGCGGCCGGGGTCGAGGTTGCCGGGCCGTCTGGAACTGCCCTTATGTCTCCACGCAGAACACTCGTAAAAGCTCTTCTCGGCGAGCTTGTTCTCCACCAGCACCAAGCCCTGGCTCCCGTTCACCAACAGTCCAAGGTCCGGCGACGTCTGGTTGGCGCCCCTGTTGCCTCCCTCTTCCCCGAGCAAGTGTGACGGGTGTAGTTCGCCATCCTCAGCGTACTCCAATTCAATCTCTTCCAGAGACTCGATCTCGGAGGCGACATGACGTTTGAGAAACGAGGCGAATAACGCCATGCTTTCGGCGGTCGCCCGGAAGGGAAAGTACAGATTGGCGCATAGCATCCACGAGCTATTGAGGTGGTGGGCATATGTATGCTTTTGGACGCCAGTTCTCTGAAGGTATGCTGGCAGCGAGTTTTCCGACTCGCGGCCTATACCGGGCCACAGACCTTCTTCCCACGAACCTTTCGGCAGGATCTGCGGATACTGACGACCGCCCCAACGCCCCTGCTCTTTGGATTCCACATTAGCTTTGCGCCACTCTACCTGGCGCTGAGTCAACCATTGGTCGAAGTTTTTCATTGCTCTCCTTACCAGGTGATCTGTCGCGGCCTAAATGGACTATGCCTCCAATTCCGAGAGGAACCGCGGGGCGTTGAGGATTCTCACCCCACGATGCTCCCTAAGCGGCAACAAGTGCCGCCGGTCGCCGGTGATCAGGTAATCGGCGGAAGCCTCCACGGCGCACTCCAAGATGCGGTTATCGGCGTGGCCGCCCTCGACTACCTCCGGGAGTCGACGAGGGTAGATGACGGTCGCGGCATTGCCCAGCGCTCTGAGGGCCTGAGACGAGCGTTCCTCGTCCCAATCGAACTTGCGCTCCAGCACCCCGGCGGCTTCCTCAAGAATGAACGTGGAGAGATAGAGCTCGAATCGTCCTCTGAGAGCCAGTTCCAAAACGTACCGCTCGTTGCCGGGGAAGTTCAGACCGGAGACGATGACGTTAGTGTCTAGTACGACTCTCATGCGTGGACCGATCCGGCCTCTGTCCGGTACTCCTCCACCAGACCGGCGACGTCCTCGGGGCCGATGCCCTTCTCCCTAGCCTTCGCCTCGCCGTACCGGAGCAGCTGTCTCCACTCGCACTCCTCGATGTAGCGGAGCACCGCCTCCCGGAGGAACTCGCTCCTGGAGCGTCCCTGCTGTCTCATCACCTGGTCTACTCGCTCCGCCATCTCCGGTGGGAGTGAGAAGGTGATGGTCTTAGTCGTTCGTGGCATGATTCACCTCTTGTTATCGAGTCTTACCGAATATTGCGACATCTGGTAGGCTCCTGTCAATCGCCTCGCCGTTCCGGGAAAACTGCTAAGTCCCATCATGCAGAGCAACGTGTGGATACCCGCGCCGCTTTCTGATCGTCGGTGATTTCCAAGTTCGCTAAATCCGGTGCTTGGAGTTCGTTTCGACCTGTGATTTTCGCGGCGAGTTGCTGTGAATCACTTGCGGATCATAGAACGCACGAGGGATTCAGACTGACCCGCAATCACCTTGCCCATCGCGGCGGTAACCTGATTGATAGCTGAAACAATCTGGCTCCCGTTGTTGGAGTTATCAAGAACCCCCAAATTATCTCTGTCCGGGAAGCGCGTAACACCAACCATCACATCGTGAGCGATGGGGAGCCAACTGCCTTCGATGACGCTTCTTTTGGCGCCAATCGCAAGTCCATGACTTCCAATCAACAAGCTACGCTCCGGCATGTCAATCACGGCGAAACCCAGACCAGTCTCTTTGATGAACCTTCGCTCTTCTCGCTTGAGGTCAGGGTGATCCCCAGCCGAGAATTGCGCGTTGACGTTCGATACAATTATGTCCCTGAGGTCGCGGATTCCATGATCTTGGTACAATTCCTCCTTCGATGGCAACCGATAGCCGTCCGCCTTTGCCACCTCATAGAAGGCATCCCCCGGTTCCTTCAATTCCGCCATTCGATCTTGGGACTCCGGGGTTCGCCTGGCCATGGCAAAGACAAAACGCTTGAAGGTGTCTCTGGACTCGACTGAAAGCTGTGGCGGTTCCCCATTGCGGGCGCGTTCGATGATTTGTTGAATCACTGGATCCGTCTGATTTTCCAACTTGCTTAGTCGCTCCTCGTACTTGTAGATCTTCTCGATGGAATCAAGAAACGCTTGTTGGCCAGCGTCTGTCGTCGCGTTGGGGAAATCCCGACGAGTGTAGAGATCCTTGATGCGGAACGCCTTTTTGGGGGTGGTTGGATACACCTTGGCTCCATCCTATACCCAGATGAAGCCATCCGAATCGCAAAAATTCTTCAGGAGCATCTTAGGGATGTAGTGCTGTCTAGTCGGACCTTTCTCTTTTGGCATCAGCCTACCCCCTCTGGATGCGTCTTTACGGATTCTGCAACAAGGTTGGCTTGCTACCCTCTGCTCACAGATAGAGACACCTGTTTGTTGCAGTGCGGACATTTGACCGTCGCTCTTGCCTTAGCAGCGCGCGTGGTCTTCTTTGACTGCAATGTCTTGCAAGCCAAGCAAGTTACCGCATTCCAATTCTGTGAATACCGCTTTTGCTCCAGTCCGCTTGAATTGGGACTGCCGCATCTGGCGGCCCCGCTGCTGCCCTGTCGGAAGTGTATCCTAGCGGCCATTTCAATTCCCTCGTAATCTTAGTTTTTTCTGACTCGATAGCCAGCAGACCAGATGTGTGAGCCGTGTATCTACCGGCTGGAAACAAGTATGCATTAAAATGTTCGTTGCGACAATTTCCCAAGAGCGAGTTCGGGTTCCTTATTTCTGCCTCAAAACCGCCAAATCCCGTTTGTGGACCCTCACCCAACTTTTCCGCCCGATTTCCACATGACCAGACTCTTACAAATATCTGCTTCTGTTGCGTCGCTGGACGTCGCTCCCGACGCTGTGCTAAACCGATACTGTTCTGAATGTGAAGGCTGAGACCAGTTGCGGTAGCAAGGATTTCCGGCTGTGTTTTTCCCACACACTCTTGGCATGTCGGGCAACCTCTGGGGACTCATGCAATTTTCTCCCGTTCCACGGTCTGCCGACTCCAGGGTACGACAGGCGATCTCGAGCGAATCATCCAAAGATTCGCACCGGCGCTAGCGCGTTCGGGCTACGCCAGGCGGATCCCAACGGCCCGACCTCCTCCAGCCGTTGCCGGTAGGACGCCCACAGAGGCAGGCTAACGCCGGCGCGCTCCATCTCCCTTAGTGCCACGCCGAGGAAGTTCGCCTCGGCCAGGGGGTCTTCGAAGGCGATCAGCGTCAGGGGCCATTCTCCGTGGTCGTCCAGTGGACGGTTGGAGGAGTAGTAGCGCAGGTATGGAGCGAGGCGGGCGGCCATGGTGGAGGGGTTGAGCGCCCTGCGCTCCCACTCCAGGAAGAAGGGCCGGTCGCGCCCGTTGGCGCGAACGATGCCGAAGGCGTCGGGGTGGATGGAGCGCATGCTGCCCGCAAATCTGAAGTACCGGGCGGCATGATGCGGCGGAGACAACTGCGAGACCGAGTGGCCCGATATCCCCACCGCCTGCCGGGCCAGCGTCGCCAGGAACCAGTGCGCCGCCTGGGTGTGTTCGATGGCCCGGGCAAGAGGGCGGCTGCGCCCGCCTGGGACGTCCCGCCATGACGATAGACGCTCGCCCTCCGACGGCTCGACGCTCCAGCGGCGATGGGCGGCCGCCACGGATACACGGTCCCTGCGCGCCAGCAGTGCCAACCCCCTGTCGCTGAGCGCCAGCCGGCGACGGCCGTCAAGAACGACGGCGGTGAGCAGGCCGAACTCCCCAAGTCGGACGGTCAGCTTGGACACCCCTGAAGTCGATAGGCCAAGGATGCCGCACATGTCTGCTGCAGTGATCAGGGGCCAGTCGGCGAGGCAGTCCAGCATCCGCTTCCCGGCAGGCCTGAGCGCGGCGGGGAGCAGGTGTCCCGGAACGCCAAAGTCGACCCTGCGGAGATCGTCGTCGGGAAGGCGCAGCCTCGCAGTTGGCGATTCCCACGGCACCCTGCCACCCGGCTTGAGGTGGGCGAGGATCTCGCCAAGGGACAGGAGATTGGGAGCGGACGACCCGCGCCATACCCTGTCGTCGGCCATCGTTCCTGACACGTCCTTCTCCAATGCCAGATACACCGGGCCGGGATAGCGGCCCAGGAGTCGCCGGGCGTGGCGCAGCCGCGCCTCGTCGGGCATGAGCGCCAGCAGGGCGCGGGGCCGGGACTGCTGCGGGTCCATGAGGCGGCTGACCCGGTCGGAGAAGGCGGTACGGTCTGCGGTAGGGCCCGGCCGGATCACTCCGACCGTCCTGCCGTCTGGAAGCAGCATGGCGGCGTCCAGCGGCGCGGCCCGGTACCACCGGAAGCGGGGAGGGCCAACCGCATCCGCCACCGCCGACGTCAAGCGATAGACCACGGCAACGGCGTCCAGCCGCGCCATGAGGATGCGCCGCCAGTGTGCTGAGACCGGATGCGTCCGCAGGAGTCGTTCGACGCCGGTCCCGTTCTCAGAGGCCAGCGAGCGGAGGCCCTCGTTGGTGGCGAACCAGCGCCTGGCGGTGACCGTCAGGGGAGACGCATGGCGAAGGTGGTCGGCAAGGCCCTTCCTACGGAGCCGGCCCAGTACGTGGCGGGCCGAGCTATCCGACATGCCGGATACGGCGGCCAACTCCAGGTAGTCGAGAAAGGGCATGGCCGCCAGCGTGGTCATCGCCAGCCTCTCCCGTTCCCCGCCTCTCATTCAACCTCCGCCCTCTCTCCGCTGAGCGTGCCCTGACTGTGCGGGCCGTTTCCCCTGCGTAGGGTGCGTGGTCTCTTCTTCTTTCCGCCGGGCTGGTGGACAGTTCCGTTGGGGGCGCCTGGAGGCTGCGAGGTTTCACGCCGCCCCTGACGCTCCTGCCGTTCCAGCTCCTCCCGAAACTCCTGCGCCATTCTCTTGATCTCGGGGTCCTGGGAGGCGATTGCCTCCACCGGAGTGGTGTACGCCTCGGCGCGGGCCATTACCCGCTCCGCGGCTTCCGGGCTTCCCTCCTCGGGCTTCCGCACCCCCAGGGAGTAGGTGGGCTGCCTGAGGCCGTCCACAGTGGCGCGCACGTAGCAGTGGTGCGCCGGCAGCGACACCAGGTCCTCCTCGTCCAACCGGTCCCTGTCCAGCTCGCCTATGAGTTGCCGGGCGTCGGACGCCGCCACCTGGAACACCGCGAGGCACCCGACGTTGGCTAGAAGCGTGTCCCGCATGGTGGGAGACAGATCCGCAAGCCTCGCCAGGCTCTGGGTGGCCAGGATGAAGCTGGCCCCGAACTTGCCAAGCTCGCTCAGCATCGACTCGTAGTCCACCCCGGGCATGGACTGCATCTCGTCCACGACCACAAGCGCCCCGCGCCTCCGTTCCGGCGACAGCCTGCCCTGCTCCCTGATCACGGCGTCGGTCAGGTTGAGCAGCGACGCTCCCACCAGCGCGGACACGTCCCGCCCCGCCACGGCCTGCGACGTGGCGACCAGCAGAATGCCGCCCCCGGCGATCGCCTCCCGCATGTCCAGCGTGGAGCGTCGCTGGCCAAGGATGGCCCTTGCCTTCTTCGATGACGCGTAGTAGGCGAGTCTGGTCTGAACCGGGGCGACCGCATCGGCCCGCAGGGTGCGCGTCCAGCTGCGGAAGTCCCTGGCCCACCAGCCCAGGATGTACGGATCCGACACGCGCCTGAGAATCCGTCCGCGGTACTCCAGGTCGGACAGCAGCCGCAGCCCGTCCAGGATGGTGCACTGCTCCTCCTCCCGCGTGTCGGGGTGAGCGTTGAACTCGTGCAGGCTCTTCATAGTGTGCTCCAGGATGGACTGCATCCTGGGTCCCCACTGGTCCCACAGCCCCCTGGAGATGCGCACCACCGAGTCGGTCGTGCGGTCCCTGTCCGGGAAGATGCGCGCGTCCAGCAGATTGACGCCGGGCGAGCGTTCGTCGTCGGCAAGGTCGATGACGTATACCTGGTCGGCGATCTCCTCGGGCACATGCTCCAGCAGGGACTTCACCAGGTCGTCGTGGGGATCGACGACCACTATGGCGTCGTCGTTGCGGCCCGCCGCCTTCTCCCGCATCTTGTGGACGACCAGGTGGCGCATCAGCGTGGACTTGCCCATGCGGGTGCGGGCGACGTAGAGGTGATGGCGGCCCATCGCGTCGGCCGGGAAGTGGACCTTCCTCGGCCTGCCGACCACGGTGTCTCCCACGTAGGCGCCGCCCGGGTTGTTCCCTGACGATGGGAACAGCGCCCTGGCGCCGGAGCGGGCGACCATGGGCAGCGCGTCCGCCGCTCCCAGCGGGTGCCACAGCGCCGCCAGCTCACGGACCCCCAGCACGTCGCGGCTCTGGAACAGTCCTCTGACGGGAGGCGACGGCTCGGTGTCTGGAACCGCCGGACGGACCTTCGTGGCCCTGAAGCTGGCGCCTGCCGGGTTGTTGTAGTGGCCGTAGGCGGAGGCCACGTTCCGCAGCAGCTCCTTCGCGCGAGCCTCGGCGCCGTGCTCAGACAGAATCGCCGTCAACTCCAGCTGCGCCTCGTAGGCGATGCGGGACACCTTCTCCTTGATCATCAGAGGGTCCCGGTACTTGCCGCCGGAGCGCCACTTTTTGAAGCGCCACCACCCCCAGCCAGCAAGGGCCGCCAGGGACGCCACGCCAAGACCCAGCAGGATCGCCTTCCAGGTCTCACCGTCCTGTATCCAGAAGTATGCCTTCAGCGCCGGCAGGAGCAGCAGCCCCAGGATCGTCATGGTCGCCGCGTTGGTGCGGTCGATTCTGGGCTGGGCGCTGGATGCGGACGCGTTCGGGTCGTACGCGGGCCTGGGGTTGACCTTCTCTCTGTGAGCGCTGGACCAGTCCGGCCCAAGCGAGAGCAGACGCAGCCGGGCGACAAGTCGCTCCCCTTCCTCCAGGTCGGACAGCGAGCCGATGACTGAGATCAGGGGATCCGAGCCGGGGTCCAGCAGGTCGTCGTCCCGGAAACTGCGCAGCGGCAGGTACTCGGGCCCATCGAGCCGCAGGTCCATCGACCACGCCCGCTCCCCCTCGGACAGTCTCAGCGGGTCGTCCTCGGCGGAGACCTCGTTCACCCTGGCCTGGGGATATCGACCGCCCACCTGCTGGCGAACGAAGGAGCCGTCCCGGCAGCGGGCCAGCAGGCTGACCCCGTCGCCGTCTCCCACTATCTCCAGCGAGAAGGGCTCCGGAATGGCGATCGAGCTCAGCAGGTTCTCCACGCCGAGCATGGTGCGCTCTCCCGCGCGGGGCGGCGTGACGCTCATC
Source organism: Dehalococcoidia bacterium (assembly GCA_965208795.1). Lineage (GTDB taxonomy): Bacteria > Chloroflexota > Dehalococcoidia > Lucifugimonadales > UBA1123 > VXRN01. The sequence continues at coordinate 2,039,477 of CBDBPQ010000002.1, read as the reverse complement.
AGCCTGGTGGCGGGCCTCTCGTCGCCCTTGAACAGTCTTGCGATGGGGTTGAGTTTCATGGTTGCGTCTCCTCTTCCGCACGGCTCGGCATTCTCAAAAGGGATTGCCTCTGCCACGACTTGCAATAAAACACCCGTTCTATTATGGCAGAGTCCGATCGGCAACCGCAATGGCCATCCGGCGGGGGACACCCCGCGCGGGGCTCCAACCGGAGCCGGTTGGCGGACCTGGTCGCCGCCGGACCGACCGGGGCTGACGCGTCAGACTACAATCGCTCAGGGGCGGCAATCGCCCTATGCGGCCTGTAAGGAGAAACGGAGTGCATTGTAAAATGCAATCGACGCAGTTTCGAACCTAAATCAGGTTGATTTGCATGATGGCAGCAAGCAATCTAGCAGGTGAGCGGTTGACACTCCATCGCAACTCGATTGTAGTTATTGCATTGCACTTTATTGTAGTTTCGAGGCAGGGGGACCCCATGGTTGACGCCAATCAGTTCAGGCAACGGGAGGAGGACAGCTCCGGCGACGGCAGGGATATTCCCCTACCGGACGGTCCCCTACTGGACCTGCTGGACGCTCTGGTCAATGATCTGGGGAAGGTCGGCGCGGCAGAGGCGCTGGGGGTGAACTATCGCACGATGGCGGCGTGCTACGACTCCCAGCGCGTCTCCCGGCGAATGCGACGAGCGTTGGAGGAATACAGGGATACGGCTGTAGATGGCGGTGATGACCCGGACGATGAAGGCGCCAGCGACATTGCGGAGCGGGTTGTGTCGCTTGAGCGAAGGGTGGCGGCTTTGGAGGAAGAACTGCGGGAAGTCATCGAAGCGCAGACAGAGCGATCGACGCGGTTGGAACGACAGGCAGGCGCGCCTGAGGACGAGGAACGGCAACAGACCGAAGCCGATGCCTCCGAGGCCGGCTGTGGACAGAGCGAGGAGTGGAGTCCTCCAAGTCGGTACCACGGGATCCCCGATGCCGGCGTAGTCACGCTGGAGGAGCAGCCCGACGAGGAGCGCGCCTTCGGCCCGGCCGCGTCCCTGGTGTCCGAGTGGCGGGGGCTTCGGAGCGGCGCTGGGGATCTTGCCAACCGCGTTGACCGGGCGGAGGCTGCGGCGCGCCGTTGGGAGTTGGAGATCGCCATGATCGGGGACTTCCGCCTGGCCCTGCCTCCGGAGGAGGCGCCTCTGGACGCGTCGCGCAGGGAGGACCATCTGCGCTGGCGACGGGAGGCGCTGGAGGAAGCCCGGAGGGAGTTGGCCGGAGCGAGACGGCTGCGCCTCCTGCGACGAATGCTCACCCTGGGCATTTGGTGGCGGTAGCCGTCGGCGGGGAAGGACAGCAAGCCGCCGGGGGTGACTGTCGCCGGAGCGTCCCCATCACAGGGACCAATTTCGCATACGGCCGGGAGGGCGACAGTCATGCGCGCCCGCAGGGCGAGGCGCCGCCCTTCCATGGCGCGAAGGCGCCCCCAGGCGCTGGCGCCGTCTGCGCGCCCTCTGGCGGGTGTGGCGCTCCAGCGCCTTCAGCCATCCGTTCCATGCCCTGGCCCCATCCGGCTTCCTGAACTGCGGAGATGACAGCAGACATCCCGCATCTATGTGAACCGCCTAACCTGGCCCACCGGCGCAGTGGTTTCCCAGCGAGTCCCGACATCCTGAGACGCCTCCACCTACAGGCATACCCACTCCATCGAGATGGGCTCCCCTACTAAAGTGGTCAGAGCGCCGGTGTGCGCTCTGGGGCCGGATGGGGATGGGCGATGCCCGGATTCCAGCCGGAGCCTGGACAGCCTCGGACACATGCGGGTCATGGCGCCGCTGCGGGACATGATCGAAGTCGAGGACGGGTCCAAGGCGGCGGTCGCCGGGGAACGCGTGGGGTGATCGCGGCCGTGCGCTACTGAGGCGGTGGCTGCGGCGCGTTCTGACCTTCGGACTGTGGAGGAAGTAGGGGCCGTCTCGGTCGCTGCCACATCACAGCCATGTCGGAGCCACGAAGGAGCTAACCCGGCGCAAGCGATTCCGGCGTGAAGGCCTGATTGTCCATCGAAAGGCTTCCATCGCGCATCTGTTCGGGCGATAATCGACCCAGTTTCTGGCTTTTTCCAGTGTTTCATGCCGAGAAAACTGGAGGGTCAGTCCCTGACCCGGAGCGACCTGACGGATCGAGCCCCGCTCTCCCGACGGAGTTCCACGAGGGACGAACGCTTTCCCGCTGCGTGACGCGGTCTAGGGGTCGAGCTCCGCTCCTCCGACACCGCCTCGAGTGCAGGAGTCCGACTGGTTGGAGCGCAGCCGACGCTTCTACCGATTCTACACGCCTGCGGCGCGGCTGATACGCGGCCTGACCGCAGCTTCCGCACACGCCCGTCTGCCACTCGCAGGTCGGACGCCTCGCGTCTTCACGGCTTTCCCCGGAAGTCTCTCACCCCGGGCGAGTTGCGTCTTCTTACACCGCTCCGCCATGTGTTCGATCCGCGGGATGTCGGTCGCACACCCCACTCGGCGGCTCCCCGGCAGGTCCCTTCCCAACGATGTGACCCGTGGGCAGGCTGCGTCTTCTCTCACCCCGCTGTCCGTCGCGGATTCGGACGGCGGGCGTCTTCGGTATTGCGTTCGGACTCATGGAGATTAACGACGACGGCAATGAACTCATCGAACACAGCAACACATTCAGCAAGGAAGCAACGAATGGCATCAGAGCGAACACGGACCAACGGAGAAGGGAGAAATGACATGACGCAACGATACATCGGACCGAGCGCGACGCGGATAGCGGACCTGCTGCCCCACAGGGTCAGCTTCGAGCGGGGCTGCTTCTGGACGACCACGGCCATCTGCCGCGGCGGTCGCTCCGACGGGCTGGCGTTTCGGCAGAGGTCAGCCTGCCCCGTACCCCGATATGGGGGCGAGGGCATAGACGTGCGCTGCCACACGAGGGGCTGCGCTCGCGGTCTGGTCCTAACCCGCCTGGAGGCGCCCGTGGGGCTGCCCATCCGGACTGCCTACGAGCCGGTGGGCGACGCGCCGAAGATGTCATGGCGGAATTGGTGGACGACGAAGCGCATCGCAGCGGCCGGCGTTATGGCCCTGGTCGTCGTTGCGTCGCTGCCGCTCGGCCACGGAGTTGAGGCGGCCAATCTCAACCTCGTGGGTCTAGGCATCGCCGCGCTGCTGGTCTGGCGGTTCACTCGCCGCATCAGGCGGTGGATCCGCCCGTAGGCCGGCTCCACAACCTATCCCAATTCATGGGTCGTCCTCATCGCGGGGGCGGCCCTTCTTCTTTGCCCGAAAGCGGGTTCATACCCAGTCACATCGGCAATATCATCACCCAAACAGACAGTCCCGGCCGACGGGACGTGGAACCACGCGGGACTGTCTCCGACACGGGGGCCGTCCCGCTTCTTCATTACAGGAGGAAGCGACATGACGACGGCAACGATGACAACCACGACGGCGGTACGCGAGAGCGAGCTCAGGGCGGCGGCGAGGAAGCGCGGTCTCACCATAAAGGACCTTGCTGCCCTGATGGGCGTGTCGGCGGGCTACCTGTCGCAGATCGCAACCGGACGCAGGCCCTGGACGCAGACCATGAGGGAGAAGGCCATGGCTGCGCTGGGAGAGGTCCCGGGACAGGGCACAGTCTACAGACGGCGCGAGGTCGTTACCGCTGAGAGCAGCTTTGTCAGGGAGCGAGCGCGCGAGATGGGTATGACCATGGGAGACCTCGCGGAGAGAGTGGGCATCTCCTACGGATACCTCATACAGATCTCGCGGGGACACAGGAACATGAGCGCAGGGGTGAAGGCAAGGGTCGAGTCCGCGCTCGGAACGCCGGTGAAGATCGCGCCCGCGCGGCGCGCCAACCGCAGGGGAAGCGTGGCAGGCGGACAGAGCAGCTACATCAGGGAGCGAGCGCGCGAGATGGGTATGACCATGGGGGACCTCGCGGAGAAGACCGGCATCTCCTATGGATACCTCATACAGGTCTCCCGAGGACACAGGAACATGGGAGTCGGGGTCCAGGCAAGGGTCGAGGCTGCCCTCGAGGGTCCGGCTGAGGTGGCGCCCGCGCGGTGCGCAGAGGTGGACCGGGATGCCATGTGGGAGCGGATGAACGCCCACGACATCAGCCAGAACGAGGTGGCGCGGAGGGCCGGCATCAGCTCAGGCCACCTCTCCCAGATCATGACCGGACGGCGCAGCCCGTCGCCGGGGGCGCTGAAGAGGCTGCACCGTGCGCTCTTCCAGCCGACTCCGGCTGAGCGGGTGATGCCCGCAGAGGTGAAGGTGCTGGGCTGGCGCAAGGGCGAGCGCAGCGGTATGGTGGTGCGCGGCGCGGGAGGTCCCGGACGCGGGAACGGCGGAGGCGCCGTGCGGACCGGCGGCCGTGCGCCGGAGGGGGCCACGGTGGAGTACGCCTTCCGAGCGGGGTACGACGGGCGGGGCCGGGTGTCTGTGGAGCATGTGGTCGAGCGCGGCTGCTCCGCCATGCTGAAGCGGCCGGAGGCGAGGTCCGCGTAAGAGAAGCGGCTCCATGGACAGCTCACATCGAACGCGCGCAACCGACGCCGCAACCGAGCCTTGCACATCCAAGCAGACGTCCGGGGGCGTGGCGCGCATCGGGGCCGGAGTCGTCCTCCGGCTCACCAAGCGCAGGAGGACGACGCCATGAACCTCGGAGACTTCATCGACACCTATGGCGACGCCATCAGGGGCGCATCACTCTCTCCTTACAGACCCACCGGAGCGCCACCATAGTGGGCGGAGATGTGAACAGGGAAGACCTTCAGCGCGCCGCGTTACGCGGCATATGATACCCGGCTCAGTCGAGAAGAACTCGGAGAGAGTTCTTGGGCCAACCGACCCACCTCGAAGCGAAAGCCTAGGGGAACAATAGCATGTCGGTAAAGCGGCTACAGCCTGAAAGCGTTGAGGGCTGGTTCCGCAAGGCCCGCGCGATACGGTGAAAGCTTGATTGCCTGAACCCCAGTTCCCAGTCGGTGTTGCACTTCACCCGCCGGTAGAACGCTTGAAACCCGGCGCCGCTCATTGCCACGGTCGGTACTCGTGGCCGAGGCACCTTCGATGGGCGGACGATGACCAATGCGGTCATTCAAGGGGACGAACGGGGCACCTAAGTCGCGCTAGAATGTCCTATGTCGAATGATACGAGGGTTGCGGTCCCATCTGGGCAAGCCTAGTCTCCGCGGTCTCGGTCGCGGCCATCGACTTCGACTTTGAACGTCACGCCTCTCACCTTGAGAAAGCGAACGGCAAAGGCGAGGACGGCAGCCAACATCAACCCGGTAAACAGCGCGTCCAGAAACCGAAGAACGGCGTAATGCAACCACGGATAGCTGCTGATTTCCAATACTTCCACGATTACCCCCTTCGGTGGGTTTACGTGGACAGTAGCGGAACCAACCCTCTTAATCAAGACGGAACCGTGGGATGGCCTACGGGGGTCTATCCCCACGCCTACGGGGGAAACCCTGGTGTGGGAGGAGGCGGGACCGTCAGACGTAGGTCTATCCCCGCGCCTACGGGGGAACCCGGCAGATATGGCAGCGCCCGACGGATCCATGGGGTCTATCCCCGCGCCCACGGGGGAGCCGAGCTGATATGTGATGACGACTGGCTATACCTCGGTCTATCCCCGCGCCCACGGGGGAGCCCGTCTCATCCCTTGGATGATAGCGGTCGTCCTCGGTCTATCCCCGCGCCCACGGGGGAGCCAGCCCAGTCCCGGAGATATGGCGGGGCGCATACGTCTATACCCGCGCCCACGGGGGAGCCCCTAGCTCTCAGACTATGGTCTCATGCTGCCGCCGGAGTCCGAACCGCGCTGGACGCATCGCGCAGGGATGACCATCTGAGGTGGCGGAAGGAGGCGCTGGCGGCGGCCCTGGCGAAAGCAAGGCGACTGCGCTGGCTGAGGCGGGTACTCACGCTGGGATTGCGGTGGAGGTAGTAGTCGTCGGGAATCGGTATCCTCCGGCGCAATCAAGCCAACCGAGCCTGTCCTGCGGATTACCCGACCCTTGGCCAGTGTGATATAGTGCTGAGAGTAAAGGTTCGCATTGGAGCGCGAAGCAGAAGCCATCATTGACCATGGTTGGGTGAGAAATGACCACCTCCGACACCGCCATCAAGGCGCCAAGATCCGTGGGCCACTTCCGCTTGCCCGACGCGCCGGAACGAGAACCCGATGATATGACATCCGCCGAGCATCTCAGCGAAACCGGCCTGCACCACCACCTGAAGCAGTTCCTGGGCAATATAGAGACCACCATCGTGTCCGGCGAGAAGTACGTCACCGCCTGGCGGGGCGCCGAGATGAGGTATCCCGACCTGCTGGTGGCCTTTGACGCAGACCCGGCGGCTTACAGGGAGACCAACGGCTACGTCGTCTCTGAGCAGGGGAAGCCTCCGGACCTGGTACTGGAGATAGCGTCTGAGGGCACGGGCCATATTGACGTAGGGGAGAAGCGGGAGTTCTACGAGAGGTTGGGGATACTGGAGTACTGGCGGTTCGACCCTACGGGAGCGTTTCACGGGACCAGACTGGCCGGGGACCGGTTGGCGGTGGGAGGCTATCAAGCCATCGACATCGCCGAGTTGCCCGGCGGGGTGCTGCAGGGCTACAGCGAGGCGTTGAACGTGATGTGGCGGTGGGAGGATGGTCGGCTGGGCTGCCACGACCCGGCGACTGGGCTCCATATCGCCACCTTTGAGAGCGAACGGCTAGCCCGCTTGGCAGCCGAAGTCCGTGCCGACAACGCCGAAGCCCGCGTCCGCGAACTAGAAGCGGAGTTGCGCCAAGTCTCCAGCTAGAGCCTGAACAGTGCAGCGAGTTCGTGCAATTCCTAGACTGCATTATCTTGAGGACGACAATCAGATGGTTTCGTCTGATAGATATAGTTGACTGTGATAGATAGAAATGGGAATTATATACCTATGCACATTTTAGCTACGAATCGTCTGTCGTTGGCTACTGAGACTTTCGCCGCCGTTCTTCCTCGAATCTCCACACCTTCTTAGGCTTGGCTCGCAATACCACGTCCGCGATCTCCTCTGGGCTGGCATCAATCCGTTCTGGGTATTCCCATTTTACAGGGCGTCCTCGTTCGCGCTTTGGTTCGGATTCTGCCTCGTTGTGTCGCTCGGACATTGACTCCCCCAATCTCACAATGCGGTCTGAACGCCACGTTGTAGAATACGCTCATTGGCGAATTGAATCGCCTTGCCAATGTGAACCATATCCTTCACCGTCTTGTAGGCGTGTTGGTCATCGGCGTTCTTCTGTCGGAGTTCTTCCAGCGTCAGTCGGTTGCCCTTGATACCGTTGCAGGTTCGATGCAGGAGCGCAAGGTTGTAGAGTTCGTCATTTCCGCCTCCGGCGGCGCTGGCGTCCCTCTTGGCCCATATGTGGTCAACTTCCAGCAACGTCAAATCCCTGTCGCCATTCGGGAAGACCGGAGCTTCCCAGCCGCATCCCCAACACTCCGCGCCGAACTCGTCTATCAGAATCTGCTTGGCTTCGTCCTTTGGGATGCGCCCCGACCACGTGGACGACCGAACGGACTTCTTTCCGCGCTTTGGCTTGGCGAGACTGTGGAACGGCTCAGGGTCAACGTCCTCGCGCTCGGGCAGGTCATTAGGGCCGATAGTCCATGACGTAGCCCTGGACATCTGGGGCTGCTTGCCTTTGAGGGCGTCGGTAGTAGCGCTGGTCATATCGTCCAGCGCAACGCCATTGAGCGCGAAGCGTCGCTTGAGCATCGTCCATGACCGGTAAGCCATGTCGCAGGCTATCCAGCGTCTATCGAGGTTCTCAGCGGCTACGGCGGTTGTGGCACAACCGGCGAAAATGTCCAGCACCACGTCGCCGGGGTTGCTCGACGCCCTGATGATGCGTTCGTATAAGACAAGCGGCTTTTGAGTGGAATAGCCGGTCTTTTCGGATGAAGCGTATTCGAGCTTGCCGATGTCCGTGAGAACATCTTCGCAGGCGCGGCCTTTTGTGGAAGACAAGTATCTCTTCAAAGACGGCATCTTGCCGCGCTTGGGCCAGTGGATCAACCCAGCCTCGTCTAGGGCATTCAGTCTATTGTGAACGCCGGTCATCGCCTTCCATTCGGGGATCGCGTTCTGTTCTATCCAATCAGCCATGCCACCCCGCATGGGCAGGTTCCACATTCGACCAGCGTTTAGATTCACACCCTTCCATTGGGAGAAATACTCGCCGCCGGATTTTCCGTGGCCGTTGGCGGTCAGATCAGCTGACCGCCAACGGCCTCTTCCATCTCCATCATCGTGCCTATACATGCGCTTGACGTAATCGGGGTCATGGGGCGCGTATTGGGTATTCCATGTGAATTGATTGGACTTGGCATAGAAGTAGATGCTGTCATGAACCCTGCCGAACCGCTTGGCATCCGAACGCCCGGCGGTTCTCTTCCATACGATTTCGTTCTTGAAGTTCTTTGCCCCGAACACCGCGTCTAGCAACATCCGCAGATACCCGTTGGCGTGATCGTCGCAGTGGACGTAGATAGAACCAGTGTCTTTCAGCACGCGGCGACACTCGATTAGTCGAACCGCCATGAACGCGATATACGCCGCCTCGTTCTCCGACGCGCAGGCTTCCACCGCCTGTATCACGCTGTGCACCGGCGGGTAGTCGTCCTCTATCCGGGACAGCCAATCGGGATGAACGTCCTCATCCCAATTCCATACGTCCTGTACCCGCGTCTCCCCGATACCCTCGTTGTGCCTCGCCCCGTGCTTCTTTGCCAGAGCCTTTTCCTCAGCAAGTTCGGCCTCGGAGATAGGCGGCTTCGGTTTTGTAGTGAACGTCTCATTCGTTGCGAATGGCGGGTCTATGGCTATCAGGTCTATGCACTCGTTGTTGAGCGAACGCAGGAAGCGAAGATTGTCCATCACTCCCAGCGTCCGATTTTCCATGTTCAACTGCGTCATACAGCCAATCTCCTCCTGAGCGGTTATTTGGCCGGCCAACTGTCCGCCGCAAAGTTGTGGTCGGGAGCCCATTGGGACACACACTCGTTGCAGATGTGGTTGCAGACGTGTTCATGCTCAAGTCGCAGATCCGGCATGAATCTGTCGCACCAGCCACACTTGCATACTTTTGTCTGACGGGTCGCTTTCAGTTGAGTTGTCATTCTCCGACCTCCTTCGTGATCTTTCTCTCCGGTTATACCAGCCCTATCTGTCCGTTGATGCGCGTGTGGGACGGCCCCGAGCTTCAGGTATCCCTGCTCCTCAAGGCGTGTCCGTTGATGCGCGTGTGGGACGGCCCTATCAAGTCCTGGTAGGGCAGACGCTTGCCCACAGACCCGACGGCCATGGACGCCATCTGCCTCTCCGTGTCCATCGGGCGGCGGTTATGACGCCCCGAAAACTCCGTAGCGTAGCGGTCAAGATGCTTGGGGCTGACGTGGTGGTATGTTCCGTCTATCCCGCGCTTGAGCATCGCCCAATGCGATTCCAACCCGTTAGTGTGCGCCTGCCCCCGAACGTACTCGCCCACGCTGTGGCTTACTGCCTCATGCGCCCGCCTCAGCCCCATGTAAGCCCGCGCCTCGTCCGTATAGACCGTCGCATCCGGTTCAGTACGCGAATGCACGAACTCTTGAAGCGTCGCCTTGTCCGTGGACTCCACCACCGCCGTTGACACCTGATTGGTCTCGCGGTCCCTAACCCCGGCAACGGGTGTCTTGCCTACCGCGCCCCTGCCTGCCCTGAGCTTCTTCGCCTCGTGCTTGTTCTTCTCAAGCCCGCCAACGTAGGTCTCGTCAGCTTCCACAGGCCCTACAAAGCGCTCCATTGCGTCATCATCCCACGTCTCGCGGATACGATGCGCCATGTACCAAGCGGACTTCTGCGTGATGTTCAGGTCGCGGTGCAACTTCATGCTCGATACGCCCTTGAGGTTCGTGCTGAACAAGTAGAGCGCCAATGCCCACTTGCCGAGCGGCAGGCGGGAATCGTGCATGATCGTTCCCGTCTTGACAGTGAAGTCCTTCTTGCAGTCGTTGCAGTGATAGGTGGGCGTCTTGCGCCGCGCGCTTGGCTTTCGGGTATGGATGCGGTCTGAATCGCACTCGACGCACTCGACGCCATCCGGCCAGCGTCTGGACACAAACCACTTCTCCGCCTCTGCGTCGTCGCCGAACCTGTGGACAGCCTCAACCAGCGAGATGCCCTTGCGGTAAGCCTTGCCTGGGGCGTTCTTAGCCATGCGCGAAACCCTTTCTATTTACAGACTTAGTGTACACTAGGGATGCGCCAATTGTCAAGGAAAATGTGCATAGGTATATAATTCCCATTCAAAGGCAATGAAGTGATCGGTGAAACCACCATCGTTACTGATGTAAATGCGGAGGAAGTGGGAGTTCTGTTTGGTCCGACTGCTGGTGAATTGGACAAGGGCTCATCGTCGATCGCGATCGAGCCCGCGAGATTGAACGTACCGTGGGCGTATGCGAGCGCACAACTCAGAGTTCCAGCCGGCGTGGATAACTGGAGTTGCGGCTTTTCGTTTAGATCGGTGGACGAAGAAGATTACTTGGTCTTCAGAATAATCTCGTCGGGTTGGTGGAGAGTAAGCCATGCGACAGATTCCGGCGAGGGCTGGCGGACGCTCGAAGAGGGCTATGCGCTCGATATTGACGTTGACGATCCGATTCTGAACCGGTTGGAGGTTCTGTTCATCGGTGAAGTTGCAGCGGTATATGTGAACGACAAGTTGCTGGGGACCGCGAATATTTCGAGTGTGCCGAGTTCAGGCGACATCAAACTTGGCCATGGCTATTCACGCGTGGATAGCCATAGCGCCGCACAGTACGAGAATTACACGGTTTGGGGGACGCGGTGATGGACGGAGCGGTTTCGGGGAATCCGGGTCGGCGTCGGATGGACCCGGCTCTCCGCCTGCGCGGGAATGGGGGAGACGCTGCGAGGCGGCGCTACGAGCGGGCTGCGGCGGCGACTATCGCGGCGCCAACGCCGGAGCTTTCTCGGAGGTAGGATACGTGGGTTGGGGCGGCTCGTTCGGGCGCGAGTTTGGCCAGGGTGGACTCTACGTGGCGCTGGTAGGATGGGTAGCCTCGGAACAGGCTGCCGTCAACAGTCGCAAGATGGGGAAACTCCAGGTCTGGATCGGAGTACGTGGCGGTGGCGTGGATGGCGGCGGCTACCAGCTGGGCGGAGCGACGGGCGACGGACTCGCAGATGTCGCGCAGCCGGCGGCGTTCTTCGAGCGAGGAGTCGCCCGCGCCGAGTGAACGCAGCAGCATAGCTGTCGTCGCAAGATCGTCGGACGTGTCGTAGGCGATGTCGGACAGAGCTTCGGTGGCGAAGGCGTATGGGCTGGTGAAGGCGCTTCCGAGAGCCAGGAAGCCGGGAAAGGCGCTTTCACGTTCGGCGGCGTCGAGTACGGTTAGGCGGGCGATTTCGCCGAGGTAGCGGCCCGAAATCATCTTTTCAAGGAGTTGGCCTTCGGTGTCGGATGCGGCGTCGAGGCGGCGGTCTATCTCGGTCTGGATGGACTGGACACCGTCGAAGTTGCCGCACTCCATATTGTAGATGCGGTCTTGGATGGAGGCTGCCAGGTTCATGCCGGTGGCTACGATGAGGCCCATATCGGATCGTGAATCCAGGTAGGCTCCGGTAGCGAGGGCCGCTACGGTGTCGTTGGCGAGGGCGCCGACAGCGAGGCGTCGAAGGGTCGGGTTGTCAATCGCTTCGCGCTCGATGGCGGCTTGGAGAAGCAGCGCTACGTCTTTTCCCTCCACGCCGGTGAAGGCGAACTCCTTAGTCCATTTGGTCAGGATTCCGCTGCGGATTCCGGTTTGACGCATTGGGAAGGCGAAGGTGAAGCCGAGCGTGTAAATTTCACGGTCTTCCGGCCGATCGCCTCCGATGACGGTGGCGAGAAAGCGGGCTATGGGTCGGAATAGGTCATCGGAAGTTCCGACGGTCGCGGGGAGTCGCAGGGTGGCGCTGCGGAGTGGGCGAATGGCGCCGTTGCCGGGCAATTCGACTACGGTTGCGCGGACGTTGGTGCCGCCGAGGTCTAGCGTTACGAAGCGTCCGCGTTCGGCGCCGGTCGGCGGAGCGATGTAGGCGGGGTGCATAGCGATCGAGCTATCGTCGCCAGCCAGTCCACGGCGCATCTCGGCGTGGAAATGGGGGATTATGGATCGGAGGTTCATATGGAGTCGCTACATTGAAGATAGGGGTTTTTAACGCGGAGGCGCAAAGGAGCGCAGAGTGGCGCGGAGGATTAGCTGGGTCTTTTTGTACATTTGTATGGGGATTTCCTTGACGGTAGTATGTTGACGGCGCGGAGAGTTTGTTGGAATTCCCTTAGGCTAGGCTATGGGTATTCTGGCCTTTACCACGGAGCCTTCGCCGGGGGCGCTGACTATATCTACGTCGCCGCGGAGGAGTCGGGCGCGCTGGCGCATTCCCGTCAGACCGAAGCCGCCCTGCCCTTCTCCGATGCGGATGGTTTCGGGGTCGAAGCCGACGCCGTTGTCGGTTACGGCCAGTATTACTTCGTCCAGGCCGTAGTCGAGGGTTACGCCAACATGCGTCGCCCCGGCGTACTTTCTGATGTTGGTGAGCGACTCCTGGCAGATTCGCATCATGGCCGCCTGGGTTGCCGCAGGAAGTTCGCGCCGCGCGCCGAGCAGCGTAAATTCGACCTCGCAATCCATGGTGGAGCCGAATGTTTCGACTTCGCGGGCTATGATGGCGTCTAGCGGGTTGCGTTCGAGGGCCTCGGGCAGCAGGTTCCACACGGAGCGGCGGGCCTCAGCCAAGCATTCGCGGGCGATGCGCTTAGCCACGCCGACGCGATCTCGCAGACCGTCCAGGTCATCGTCTTCGAGCGAGTCTTCGCCGGCCTCGAGCTGGATGAAGATGCCGGTGAAGCCCTGCGCCAGCGTGTCATGAATCTCGCGCGCCATGCGGTTGCGCTCCTCCAGTACGGCCATGTCGCGCGTCTCGTCGAAGATGCGCGCGTTTTCTATGGCGACCGCGAGCTGGTTCGCCAGCATCTGCGCCACCAGCATATCGGTGTCGTCGAAGGCGCTCTCCTCGACGGAATGGAAGTCGAGCACTCCGACCACGACGTCGCCCTGTTTGATGGGCATGGCAAGCTCGGAGCGCGCTTCGAGGTTCGCTATGCCGAGGTCGGAGAAGTACGGGTCGGTGGTTACGTCTCCGGTCATCCACGGCAGGCCTGTGCCGGCGACGTGGCCTATGATGCCCTCGTCGCCGACGCGCATTCGGATGCCGCGTTCCGGCACGTCTTCGGAGCCGGAGTCCACCGCCTGGAGAACGATCTCCTCTTCGTTCTCGTCGAGCAGGAAGACGCTGACGACGTCATAGCCGAACGTCTCCCGGACAAGCTGGACGACGTGTGGCAGCAGTTCGCCGAGCGTGAGAACCGCGCTGACGTTGAGCGCGACGGCGTTGATGGCCGCCATCTGCTCGTTGCGCCGGCGCTCGACCTCGAAGATGCGCGCGTTTTCGATAGCTATGCCTATCTCTTGCGCGAACGCCTGCAAGACCACCTGGTCGGCCTCATCGAAGGCGTTGACGTTTCTGCTCTGCGAGTGCAGAACGCCGATGGCGTTTCCGCCTGCGGACACCGGCACGGTTACGGAGGATCGGGCGTCGCGCGCCATGCCGCGCGAGAGGTATCTGGGTTCGGCCTCGTGGTCGGGCACTATGATGGGCTTGCCGGTGGCCGCGACCAGGCCGGTTATCCCCTGCGGCCTGTCGCCATTTGCGAGCGACCGGCGCACAGGCTCGGCCAGCTGCGGATTGGCGTTGGGCGAGAAGACGAGATCGCCGTTTTCGACGATGCCGAGCGCGGTCATCTCGTAGCCGAGCTCGGCGGCGCCGGTCTCGCCCACGTCTGCCAGAAGCTCGTCGGTATCGTGTATGGCGGCGATGCGGCGTCCGACCTCTCCGATGGTTCTGAACTGATCTGCGCGGCGGCGCTCCTGGGCGGAGAATCGTCGCACCTGCTCGTACAGGCGGGAGTTGGCTACCGCGCCGGCTATCTGAGAGGCGACGCTCGCGGCCACCTCGATGTCGCGCTCTGTATATGCCGACTCGGGTCGCGCGCCCATCCACAGAACTCCGATGACCTGGTTGTTGGAGATAAGTGGGGCGGCGAGCAGGGAGCGGATGCCCTGTCGCCATACGGGCGCGAGGCCCGGATACGCCTGCAGCAGGTCTTCCTCCGAGCTCGGCTGGTACGACACGGGCTTGCCGGTGCTGTACGCCTGGGCCGTGGCGGTTCCCTCGAGCGGATACGTCTTGCCAGGCTGCCTTTCGGGGATGGATATTCCGGCTATGTAGGCGACGCCAAATTCGTCTGTTTCGGGATATACGTTGATGATGGCTACAAGGTCGGACGGTACGAGCCGTCTGGTCTGCTCGGCGAAGCGCGCGTAAACCGCGCTGATATCGAGGGACGAACCGATGATTCGTCCGATTTCTGCCATGGCGGCATTCTCTTCGGCGGTAGCGCGGACACGGTCTTCGGATTCGGCCAGTTCCCTGGTGCGCCGCTCCACGCGGTCTTCCAGTTCGGCGTAGCTCTGTTTGAGGGCTTGCGCCATGATGTTGAATTGCTGGGCGAGCTCCTGCACCTCGCCGCCAGTATTCTCGGGGATGGTGTAGTCGAAGTCGCCGCTGGCGATGCGCTGGGCGCCGTCGTTCAGCTCGCGCACCGGTCTGAGCGCTCTGCCGATGAAGAACCATATCCCCACGCTTGCCACCGCCGCGCCGATGGCCAGCGGGACGAGCACGGCGATGAAGTCTGGGCCGCGCATCGGCACCTCCCAGCCGTACCGGGCGACGAAGGCGACTACGGCGGCGGTGGCCAGGCCGGGTATGAGCGCCGCCAAGAGGACTTTGACTTGCAGGTTGCTGAGGACGGACATGGGAGCCCCCGGATCTAGCTTCAATCGAGTTGTTATTCCTCGCATGGCAAATTGGGGGAATTGTAGCACAGGGCTTTGGGGCGGCGTGGGGCTGAGTTGGACAAACGCTCAGCGCATCAGCTGGCGAAGGGCTGTCGCCACCGGTCCCGGATTGTCTATCTCCTGCATCCAAACCTTGTGCCGAGCGCCTATTCCACTGGCCACCAGCACGCTGCCCCGGCCAGTGAGCGCCTCGATGACGCTCCTGGTCTCCGAAATGGAGTTGATGGCGTTCACGGGTATCTCGGTCGTGTCGAGCCAGACGAACCGGTACATGTGAACCGCCCGGCGGTTGGTCACGTAGTAGGTGGTATGGTGGTTTACCCAGTACTTGATGACTCCTCGGAAGTACAGGTACATCGCAATCAGGAAGGGTATGAATGGAAAGACGTAGGGCAGACCTGTGAACTCCAACAGATACCAAGCTGCCAGGAAGAACGGCAGGCTAATCAAGATCCGGGCGAACGCGGGCTTCATAGAAGGATGCCGCAACGCCAAGGTCTGTTCACTGGGCATAAGGTTCAGGCGTGGGCGTGAGAGGACCGTGACGTATAGCCCGATGAGGACTACCAGCCCGCCGATAATCAAGACGACCAGCGAGGCGTCGTCCGGCAGATCGCCACGGGCGATCCCGAAGCCGCCCGCGGCGAAGAACGGCAGCGCCACCAGCGCGTTTATCATCAGCCGCGCCGCCATATTGACTGGGCCCGGAAGCCCGCCCGACACGCCTCTCGAGGCATCGCTCGTCCCCACAGTTCCAGCGTTCTGCTGCGCGGACGTAGGCGAGGCGCGAGTGTCGGCATCGCTCTGCCCGATCGTTTCATGCTCGTTCATCGTCATTTCCCCTTGAAAAGTTGAATGCCGGTGGCCATGAGCGTCACCATGACGCCTATCAGGGACAGGGTCACCGGGTCCAGGATGTAGAAAGGCAGGCCCGCCTCCACTCCGTCCGGAGAGGGAACGGAGTTAGTGAAGAATCCTCTTACGGGAGCGGGTGTGGGTGTGGCAACCGGCGCGGGAGGAATCGCAAGCGCGGGCGTCGCCGGCGCGGGTGTGGGTGTAGCAACCGGCGCGCGGGGAATCGCAAGCGCGGGCGTCGCCGGCGCGGGTGTAGGCCTATCCGTGCAAAACGGCAGGCCAAGGCGGGATAGGTCGTTGTGTTCCACGGCTCCAAGCGCGGTTGGGATGCATCCGCTCAACCGGTTAGCCTCTAGTTTAAGCTCCCTTAGATTGGCAAGGTTTTCCAGTTCCGGCGGTATCTCGCCCGTGAGTTGGTTGTTATGGAGCGCCAGTATCTGGACGTAGGTCAGGTTGCCCAACTCGGGTGGCATGGCCCCGCTCAGTTGGTTGAAGTCCAGGCCCAGTGTCTCGAGCTCCCGCAGGTTGCCCAACTCGGTCGGAATCTCGCCCGACAGTCGATTGACACTCAGGTTGAGGTAGGTTAGTTCGGTTAGGTCGCCCAGCCCGGGCGGTATTGGACCCTCCAACTGATTGTACTCGAAATCCACCCATTGCAGCTCGTTAAGGTTGCCTAGACCCGGCGGTATCTCTCCGCTCAGCTGGTTTTGTCCCATGCGCAGAGTTCGCAGGCGGGTGAGGAGGGTGAACATATCGTCTGGCAGCTTGCCTCGCAGACCGTTGGCAGCGAGCGACAGCCCGACAACACGGCCACTGGGATCCGTGGTCACGCCGTACCATGCGGCCAAGGGCCGGTCGCTGAGCCAGTTGTCGTTGTTCGACCAGTTGGGGCCATCGGTGGCGTTGTAGAGACCATACAGAGCTTCCAAATCAGCGTCCGATCGTGGTTCTGGTATCGGGGCCGGCGCGGGCTGGTCGGAAGAAGCCATGACCCGAAGACCGGCCGGTGGAGATAGCTGGCCGTAGCTGTCCCAACCCCAGCAAGTTGCGGAACCGTCCTGACGTATTCCACATGTGAAGTCGTCCCCGGCGCTGATCGATGTGAACCGCTCGCCACTCGGCGGCGATGCCTGGCCCTCGTTGTTCAGTCCCCAGCACACAGGCGAGCCATCGGGCCGGAGTCCGCAGGTGTGTTCATCTCCACTGATGATGGACTTGAATCGCTCGCCGATGGGCGGGGATGATTGACCGAACTCATTCGATCCCCAGCATACCGCATATCCATTGCTGGTCAGTCCACAGGTGTGATTGCTTCCGGCGCTGATTGTGGTGAACCGCTCGCCACTCGGCGGCGATGAACGTCCGTCTTCGTCCAGTCCCCAGCACAGGACGGAGCCGTCAGTCCGAAGTCCGCAGGTGTGTTCATCTCCGCTGGTGATGGATGTGAACCGTTCTCCGGCAGGCGGGGATACATGGCCATAGTCATAAGACGGATTCACCCAGCACACAGCCGACCCATCCAACCGCAGGCCGCACGAGTGGGCGTGCCCGATGCTGATGGATACCAGCCGCTGATCGGGCGGCGGAGTTTCCAGATCGCGAACGTCCCAACCCCAGCATACCGGCGACCCATCTTCGCGAAGCCCGCACGCATCATTGTCGCCGGCGTCTATGAACACGAACTTCTCATTGCTGGGCGGCGACACCTGGCCGTGATTATTCAGCCCCCAGCACACCGGCGAGCCGTCGGGACGAAGCGCACAGGTGTACCCGAAGTCGCTGCTGACGGTCTGGAGACTCGTTAGTTCTATCCGCGAGTCGCCCGCCGCCTCGACTGCCCAGGTGAGATCGTCAATCCTACTCGCAGCAAAATTGTAGAACACGCCGTCTATGGAGACGTTGCGGGCATCGATCGTCAGATCTTCGGTGAGGTGCAGGAAGTTGCCCCTTCCCGAAGCGTCAACCGAAAACTCGACCAGGGAATTGCCGGGATACTCGCAGATCTCTCCCACCCTGACCTCGGTACCCGGGGCGCACACGCTATCCGGTGGGTTCTGCGCAGACGCATCTACGGGGGCCAGGCCAAAGCCGGCAATGAGGAGCGCGATCAGCGCGGTCATGGCTGACCGGAGCATAGGTATGTCGCACTGTGATGCCAAGATGCGTCAGCCTTCCACTCAGGGCATGGTCGACACAACTCCGCTCATCGCGAGTTCCGCGAGGGGTACATCCAAGCGGCCAAGCAACAGCAGCGCTCGCCAGACATCCTGTTCGCGCACCTGTGCGTCAAAGATGCGGATGTACATATACACTCGCATATTGCAGGGCCTACCGATGTGTGAGCCTCGGCGTCAAAATCAGCGGCCGCCATAGCCCGCAGTGGGTAGGGGTTCCCACTTCATTGCTATGATACGCGCGAGAGGGAGCTGAGTCAATGGCTGATGCGTATCCGAGCGGCTGCGGGGTTGGGGGAGCTTGCCCTCTTGCCGCTAACTGCGATACCCTATTTTACGCTTAGCGGTACATCCATATTAGTATGGCTAGTATGGTCGAACACGGGAGGTCAGCGTCAGTATGGCTGATATGTCAGGATCCGTTGCCATCGTCGGAGCTGCAGAGTCCGACGAGATTGGACGGGTGGAAAACAAGTCTTCTCTGCAACATCACGCCGAGTCGGCGTACAACGCGCTCGAGGACGCAGGTCTGAAGATGAGCGACGTTGACGGCCTGCTCTCGGCAGGGTTTAGCACGCTTACGCTGGCCGAGTACATGGGGATAAGACCTACGTACACCGATTCGACGGCGGTAGGCGGCTCATCCTTCATCATCCACATCGCGCACGCGATGGCGGCTATCAACGCGGGCTACTGCGAGGTGGCGCTGGTTACGCACGGCGAGGCCGGTCGGTCGGCGCGCTCGCGCGCGGGCGGCAACGCATCGGAACCCGGCCCGCAGTTCGAGACGCCTTACGGCTTCATCGGGGCGCCGATCAACTACGCTATGGCGGCTCGGCGCTATATGCACATGTACGGCGAGGACCGCACGCGGCAGGCTATGGCCGAGATCGCCGTGGCCACGCGCAAGTGGGCGAACCTGAACCCGAAGGCGATGTTCTACGACACGCCGATGTCGTTCGACGACTATCACAACTCGCGCTGGATCGCGTGGCCGTTCCACCTGCCGGACTGCTGTGTGGTTACGGACGCGGGCGGCGCCTACGTGGTTACGACCGCCGAACGCGCGAAGGATCTGCCGAAGGCTCCGATCTATGTGCTGGGAGCGGCAGAAGGCCACGACCACAACCTGATCAGCACGATGCCGAACCTTACGCGCACGTGGGGTCGCTACTCCGGTCCCAAGTCGCTGGAGATGGCGGGCGTTACGCACGACGACATAGACCTGGCGATGATCTATGACTCGTTCACGTACACGGTGCTCGCGACGCTGGAAAGCCTGGGCTTCTGCGATCCGGGCGAGGGGCCTGAGTTCGTAGCCAGACAGCGCACGGCGCCGGGCGGCGACTTCGCCATGAACACGAGCGGCGGCGGCCTTTCCTACACCCACTCCGGCATGTACGGCATGTTCCTGGTGGTGGAGGCGGTGCGGCAGCTGCGCGGCGAGGCGGGCGACCGGCAGATAGACGATCCGAAGCTGTCGCTGGTACACGGCACGGGCGGTTCGCTGTCCTCGACCGGCACGGTGATTCTGAGCACGGAACAGTCGGCTTAGGAGGGGTTCACCCTCACCCTAACCCTCTCCCTGAGGGAGAGGGGACTGTTTAGCACAAGCATATCAGGAGCGATGACAAGATGACACAGGCATACAACAAGCCCGTTCCCGTCCCTCAGGGCGAGTCGGACTTCTACTGGGAGAAGGCAAAGCAGCACGAGTTGTGGCTCAGGTTCTGCAACGAGACCCAGCGCGCCTACTTCTACCCGCGCGACATCTCCCCGTACACCTTCTCGAGAGACACCACATGGGTGCAGGCTTCCGGCAAGGCGAAGCTGTTCACCTACGCCATAGTCCACAGGCCGCCGCACCCGGGCTGGTACCCCGACGGCGTGCCGTTCGTTACCGCCATCGTAGAGCTGGAAGAGGGCCCGCTCATGCCGACGAACATCGTCATGGACGACCCGACGCCGGAGAAGCTGCAGATAGGCATGGACCTCGAGGTGGTGTTCGAGGACATCACCGATGAGATAGCGCTTCCGAAGTTCAAGCCTGCTTAGGTTTAACGCAAAGATGCGAAGGCGCAAATGGGATGGGATAGGGTGAGAGTCCTGTCCCGTCCCTGTTTTTAACGCAGAGGCGCAGAGGACGCTGAGGAACGCAGAGGGATAATGGAGGTTGATGATGAGTTCTTCGGGAGCTTCGACAAGGTGGGGGATCGGGGTTGCGCTTGTTGTGGCGGGGGTTCTGCTGCTTTTGCACACGACGGGGATTGCCGACTTGGGCGGGTATGCCAAGTGGATTCCTTCGCTGTTTATTTTGCTGGGCTTGGTTTTGATTGTCGCCAACCGTTTCAGGCGGATCGCCTGGCCCGTAATCATGATCGTGATCGCGGCGATCGTTCAGCTGAGCGTGTTGGACATAGATGCGACGATCTTTTGGCCTGTAGCGCTCATCGCTGTCGGCGCAGTGATTCTGTTCGGGATAGGACGCAGGAGGCGGCGCGGGTCCGGTACGGATTCGGCGAACGTTTCCGTCGTGGTCGAAGACGGCGCTTCTACGGTCATGGGTTCGTCGGACCTGCGACTGTCGGCGAGCGACCTGAACGATACGGATTTCTCTACCGTGATGGGAGAGTCGAAGCTGGACCTGCGGGACATCGACCGCTCGGCGCTGCCCGCGGAGCTATCCGTAACCTGTGTGATGGGAGAGGTGAAGATCCGCGTTCCGTCGGAATGGACCGTGAAGATTGCGAACTCCACGGTGATGGGCGAGTCGAAAGACGACCGCCGCTCTGCGCAGATGACCGCGGATCCGGACCTTACGATTACCGGGTCGGTGGTGATGGGGAGCTTGAAGGTCGAGGATTAGTGGAATTTTGACGCGGAGGCGCGAAGGCGCGGAGGGTTAGGGGTCGAGGTGGCCTATTCCTTCGTCTATGTAAACGGTGGGGCCGACGCGGGATGTGCGGACGTGCTGGCAGTACGTTCCAGACGGCGTTTCGCGTTCTGCGCGGTGCGTCTCCACCGCCCACTCGACGGGGGCGCCGCCTGAGAGGGCTTCGGTTAGCGCCCTGCCCTGCATATGTTCCGGCGCGGGTATTCCGAGTATGCTGAGAACGGTGGGTGCGACGTCCACGTTGCCGGTTGGGGATTGGATACGCGCGGATTGACGGAAGGCGGGGCCTCTAGCCAGCAGGACGTTGTTCATCTCGTGGCGACTCATGGAGCCGTGCTGTCCCTGTCCTGGCCGTCCGCCGGACGAGTAGGCGTAACCGGCGTAGCCGGCGTCGTTGGCGCGGGAATCCCAGCCGAAGGACATGGCGAGGTCGGGACCGCGGGGGCCTTCGCCGCCGGACAGGGCCAGGGGGAGGGCGCCCTCGATGTCCCCTACCCTCTCGGACGCGAGCAGCGCGCCGCACCATGTACGCTGCATCATCCACTCCGCCAAGCGGTGGGCGACGTCGGCGTCTCGGGTGTAGAACAGTACGGAGCCGCCGTTCGGGGCTACGAGGACGTCGTCTTCGGGGAATCCGGCGTGGCGGACGTACCATTCGACGTCCACCTCTTCCTGGATTGTGGAGTAGCCGTGATCCGAGACTACGAGGACGTTCGCATCGGCGTGTCCGTTGGCGTCCAGCCATCGAAGGATGCCTCCGAAGCGGTCGTCCGCCTCTCGGACGGCGTGGTCGGACATGGGGGAGCCGACGCCGTGGGCGTGCTGCGCCTTGTCCGGCTCGGACGACCAGATCAGTGAGACGGCGGGTTGTCGTTCGGGCAGGATGTATTCAGTGAGGATGCGGATGGCATAGTCGTAGCGCGGGGTGTTGGGCATCGCTTCGGTGGGCCAAGGCCCGAAGCGGGACAGCAGTTCGTCGTTCAGGCTGTACGGCAGGGTGAAGTCTGGATGGATGGTGGCGCCGCCCGATTCGTCGGCTTTCGGGTTGTGGACATATGCGTTGCCGGAGGTCCCGACGCCGATGGCGATGTATTCCATGCCGCGCGAGGCCAGGATGTCGGCGAGGGTGGGGACGAACAGGGCGCTGCCGGTTTTGTCCGCTACGGAGGCTAGGGTGGGTTCGAGTGCGGAGAAGACGAGGCTGGGGTCGTAGTCACGTGCGACCATGGTGTTGGCTGGGAGTCCGTGCGCGCCTGGTCCGACGCCCGTTACGATGCTGGCGGCGTTGACGCGGGTTACGGACGGGAAGACGGGGTGGTGAGCGCTAAAGAACACGCCCTCGCCGGCGAAGCGAGCGAGGTTGGGGGCGAGGTCGTGTCGGACCTGCGCGGGCTGGAGTCCATCGAAAGCGGCGATGAGGATGTGGGGCATGGGGGTGTCTCGCATGTTATCGGTTGTGGCGTTGGCTTATGCTATCATGATTCTGACCACGATGGAGGGCTACAACTATGGTACACCACGAGTTGGAGACGGCTTTTACGATGGATACTTCGTCCATCAAGTTTGGGGAGGGAGCTACGCGGGAGGTGGGGTTCGAGGCGGCGCGGCTTGGCGCGAAGCGGGTGGCGGTGGTTACGGACCCGCGAATGGCAAAGCTCGAACCGGTGGATGTGGTGATGGCGTCGCTGCGGGCTGAGGGGGTCGAGGCGGTTGTGTTCGATGAGGCGCAGGTGGAGCCTACGGATGAGTCGTTCAAGGCGGCTATCGAGTTCGCGGCGGAGGGTGCATTCGACGCCTTCGTGTCGGTGGGCGGAGGCTCGTCAATTGATACGGCCAAGGCGGCGAATCTGTACTCGACCTACCCGGCCGACTTTCTGACGTATGTGAACGCGCCTATCGGCGAGGGCGCGCCGGTTCCGGGGCCGCTGAAGCCGCATATCGCGGTTCCTACGACGTCCGGAACGGGTTCGGAGACGACGGGGGTTTCGATCTTCGATCTGCTGGAGATGAAGGCGAAGACGGGGCTGGCGCATCGAGCGCTCAGACCGACGATGGGCGTGGTGGACCCGCTAAACAGCCGGACGCTGCCGGGAATGGTGGCGGCGTGCAGCGGCTTCGACGTGCTTTGTCACGGGCTGGAATCGTACACCGCGCTTCCGTTCGACCAGAGGGAGGCGCCGCCGAATCCGGGGCTGCGTCCGGCGTACCAGGGGTCTAACCCTATTTCGGACCTTTGGGCCACCAAGGCCATCGAGATGGTGGCGGGCAACATCGTGAGCGCGGTCGAGGAGCCGGATAACATCGAGGCGAGGTCGGAAATGATGATGGCGGCGACGTTCGCGGGCGTCGGGTTCGGGAACGCGGGCTGCCACCTGCCGCACGGGATGTCGTATCCGGTGTCGGGCATGGTGCGGGAGTTCGTGCCGGAGGGCTACCCGGACGATCACGCGATCGTGCCGCACGGGATGAGTGTCATCCTGAACGCTCCGGCGGTATTCAGATATACGGCTCCGACGAATCCGGAGCGGCACCTGTACGCGGCCAGGCTGATGGGCGCGGATACGTCGGGCGCGGGGCCCGAGGACGCAGGGGACGTTCTGGCTGACGCGATCATCGCGCTACTTAAGCGAATCGGGGTTCCGAACGGGCTGGGCGCGATCGGCTACTCGCCGGAGGACGCGGACGCGCTGGCGGCGGGCGCGATCCCCCAGCAGCGGGTGATCGGACTGTCGCCGCGACCAGTGGATGAAGGGGTTCTGCGGGAGCTGTTCCTAGATTCGATGAGGCTGTGGGACTAGGGGGTTTTGACGCAGAGGCGCGGGGGCGCAGAGACACAGGGAGATGGCTTTAGGATTCTTTGCGCCTCTGCGCCTTTGCGTTTAAACGGCGATTGGGGAGACTATGCGGATGCGGTGGTTGTTGCTGTCGGCTATGTAGATGGTCCCGTCCGGGGCGACGACGCAACCGTGAGGCCTGTCGAGTCCGGCTTCGCGGGCGGGGCCGCCGTCGCCGTGTCCGCCGAGACGACCACCGGCGATGGTGTTGACCAAACCACTGGAGCGTTCGATGTGCCGGATGGCGTGGTTTTCGGTGTCGGTTACGATGACGTCTCCGTTGGCGGCGCAGCGTATCCCCTTGGGGCCGCCCCAAGCGGCGATGAGCGCGTGTCCGCCGTCGCCTGAGTATCCGAACTCCATGTCGTCGCCGCCGAGCGTCCGCATCAGTCCGTCTTTGCCGACGAGCCGGACGCCGTTGCCCTCGCGCTCGGCTATGTAGGTGTAGCCCTCCGGGTCCACGCATACGGCGCGCGCGCCCATGATGCCGGCTTCGGTCGCCGGGCGTCCGTTTCCCTCCCTGTTCAACTCTCCGGTTCCGGCGAAGGTATCTATGACGCCGGTGGCGAGGTCTAGGCGGCGGATGCGCTGGTCTTGAATGTCGGCTATCAGCAGTCCGCCGGAGTGATCGAGGAAGCAGTCATTGGGTTCGCGGAGGTGGGCGCGGTCGCCGGGTCCGCCGTCTCCTGAGTATCCGGGCTCGCCGGTGCCCGCGACGGTGTTTATGACGCCGGTTTCGCCGTCTATGCGGCGGACTACGGCGTTGAGCCTGTCAACGACGTATATGTCGCCGTTGGGGGCAATGGCGAGGGAGTAGGGTTCGTGGAAGGTGGCTTGGAGGGCGGGTCCGCCGTCGCCTGAGTATCCAAGTTCTCCGGTCCCGGCGACCGTTGTGATGATACCGGTTCGAGCGTCTATGCGGCGGACGACGTGGTTCATCGCCTCGCATACGTAGAGGTTGCCTGCCGAGTCGAAATCGCACATGAACGGTTCGCGCATGGTGGCTTCGAGGGCGGGTCCGCCGTCCCCGGTGTATCCGGGCTGTCCGGTTCCGGCGAAAGTTCGGATAGCGAGGGGGCCGAAGTAGTCAACTGGCATGGGGTTTCCTTTGCGCGGAGCTACTGGTAGGGATTGCCGTAGCGGTCTGAGAAGGCGATCTCGGATAGGGGCTTGCGGTTCTTGATGCCCTGCTTGCCATCGTTGCCGTCGAGACGGTATCCGAACGGGAGGACGGTTACCAGGTCCATCGCTTCGGGGATGCCGAGCAACTCCTTGACTCGCCGGTTCTGTTCGGCGATGCGGAGTCCTACGAAGCAGGTGCCTAGTCCTTCTTCCCAGGCTACCAGTTCGATCTGCTGCATGGCGCGTCCGGTGTCGAGGTCGGGGCGGTCTGCGTTGTCCATGGCTATCGCTATGGCTATCGGCGCGTCGGCGATGAACCGTCCACTGGAGGCGACGTCGCCGATGGCGGCGAGGGTGTCGCGGTCTCGGATGACGATGAATCGCCAGGGCTGCAGGTTGCGGGAGCTGGCGGACCACTGCCCCGCCAGGACCAGCTTGTGAACGACGTCGTCGGGTACGGGGTCGGGCTTGAATTCGCGGACGGTGAGGCGGGTGCGGACGGCTTCGAAGACTTGCATGGGGGAGGCTCCTGTTGGTGGGGTTGGGGATATGATACAGGAAAGTTGCGGCGCGGGTTGATATCAGCGTAGAGGCGCAAAGGCGCGGAGAAGAGCGGAGGATTAAATCAGGTTTCTAGGGCGGCGGGGCGAAGCCGTCTTTGCCTTCGGACAGGTTGGGGAGGCGCTGGCGCAGGATGTCGTGAACGCGCTGGTAGTGGGATAGGTATTTGTCTCGGAATGAGGCTCGGTCGGTGTCTAGCTTCTGCGCCATGAGGTCGAACGCCTCGTCGCGGGTGGAAGCTACGAATTTGCCGCGTCCGAAGTGGAACGACTGGATTACGAAGCGGGTCACGCCGGTCGCCAACAGGCTGTCTGCGAAGGCGTGGGCGTCGGTTACGAGGAGGAGCGGGGTAAGGGTGATGCAGGTGTCTATGCCGTCCGCCTGAACTTGGGCGATGGCGCGCAGGCGCGTGCGGTTGGATGGGCAGTGCGGCTCGAAGACGCGGCGTATGTCTTCGTCGTCGGTGGTGACGGTCATATTGACGCGGACGCGACCGCCGTTGGACTCGATGCGGCGGAGCAAGTCGCAGTCGCGGACTACGTCGGGACTGCGGGTCTGGATTACCAGTCTGGGCTTGGGAGCGGGCGCCGCTGGAGAGGCGCTGTCGGCATCCAACGGCAGAGGTTGAGCGCCGTTCGCGCGGTCGGTTCCGGCCATAACTTCGAGGATGCCGCGCGTTATCCTTGCCTTGCGCTCGATGGGCTGGTAGGGGTCGGTTACGCTGCTCATGTAGATCGCCTTGTCGTCGAGGTAGTCCGGCGTTCGGCGGAGGCGGCGTTGGAGCAGTTCTACGGCGTTCTCTTTGACGCGGACCCAGTATCCCCAGTTGTCGCGGTCTTCGGCTGTGCGGTTGAAGAAGGCGGCGTAGCAGTAGGTGCATCCGAACGTACAGCCGCTATATGGGTTGAGGGTGAAGTCGTACGCGCCGATGAATCCGGTGGCGCGTGTCAGGATGTCGCGCGCGCGGGCGTGGCCGATGGCGGCGTGGCCGAGTCTCGTTAATTTGGCTTGGTTCACCATCGGAGATCATCAGCCATCATTCACAATGGCTAGAATCGCTTTTCCGTGCGCGCCGAGTGTTCTGGGGCCTATGCCTGGGACAGAACTCAGCTGTCGCTTGTTTTTCGGTCTGTTGGCTACGATGCCGTCCATCGTCTTGTTGCTGAATACCATGTAGGCGGGTACCCCGTACTGGCTGCTTACGCGGTTGCGGTAACCGAGCAGTCGCCCACGTAGATCTTCGTCGGATGTTGGGCGTTGGGTTCGTGGCGGGGCTGCCGGCCGGGTTTTCGCGCGGCGCGTCTTGGGGGTGGGCCAGCCAGTATTCGATACGCGGGCATTGGTCGCCACCGATTTATGCGCCGTGAATCGAGATTTCGCCAAATAATGGTTGAGAACGTTTTCAGCCTTGGAAGTGTCTTGTAGTATGTCCACTGTGTCAAGGAGTGTAGCGCGTCCAGGAGCTACTCGCAGAATCATCCAAATTTGTCCGTTTGTCAGAACACCGTATCCGGAACCCAAATCGTCTGTATATCTTCGCAACTGATCCGCCCATTCGGGGTCGTAAGCGTTGCCGTGGCGTTTGGCTTCTACGTAGATTACCGGAGAGCCGTCTATGAGTAGCGCGTAATCCACTCTCAGATCAACGCGACGGTATCCCTGCGATATGCGTCTTTCCGGCTCGACTTCGATTGGCGACTCAGAATCCCATCCCAACCCGCGTAGGACCGGCTTGATGCAGTAGTATTTGGTCGCCTCTTCGCTGTCGCGGACGCGGCCTTCGTGTTCCGCAAGGATTCGCTTCACTCTCTCAATTTCACTGTGGAGAACGGAAGTCGCCTGATCCGGCTGCCTTGCCGGAGTAGGCCACTCAGTGCGATGCTGACTATTGCGACTGTCAGATCGAAAGCATTTTCTACAGATCGGGTATTCGTCGGGCTTGTACACATCCGAACACTGTGGGCACAGGCTGATTTTCCCATCCTGCGAATCGTAGTAGTGGTCGCGGCACAGAAAGTGTCCCCTGCGTCCTGTGGATTTGTCGCAACTTTGGAATTGGCATATGTTGCTCGACGCCGGCATGGTGAGTAAGCTCCATGGATGAGGGTAGTTTCGCGGATTTTACCTATCGCCCAGTCGTCCCGCAAATCGGCGTGTCGGCTGGGGTGGACTATGCGACGCAGCGGGCGTACAATCGCGGCGGCGCATTGGCAGGGGGTTAGGCATTGGAGTCACATGAAGACACTGCGGGCAGGGCTTTCGACGACGGGTCGGGCGGGGTATCCGATAGGGTGTCGGGCAGGAATCCGCATGGGGTGGAGAATCGGCCCACGATTTTGGGAGTCATGTCGGCGGGGCACGGGGTGGCGCATCTGTACGATCAGGGCGTGCCGGTTATGCTGCCTGAGATTACGTCTTTCTTTGGGCTGAGCACGCTTCAGGTTACGATAATCCACGCGCTTCGGTTCGTGGGGTTCGGGGTGGTGAACATCGGCGGTGGGCTTGTGGTGGACATGATGAAGCGCCACTGGGGCAGGATGCTGACGTGGTGCATGTGGTGCGCGGCTGCGTTCTTCGCCGCGCTGGGAGCGTCGCCGACGTGGATAGCGCTGATGCTGGTGGTTCCGCTGGTTTCCATTCCGGGCGCGCTTTGGCACCTGCCATCGGCGGCGTCGCTTTCGCAGGTTTTCGCGGACAGGCGAGGATTCGCCATCTCGATTCACGGGTTCGGCGCGAATATCGGCAACCTGGTGGGGCCAATCGTGGCGGCGTGGCTGCTGAGGTCGCTGAAGGACTGGCGCGGCTTGCTGTTCGGCTACGCGGTTCCGGCATGGGCGCTGGCGGCCATCGGCAGCTGGCGCGGCGTTATGTGGGTCTATATCATCCCGGCGCTGGTGATGGGCATATTCGTTTGGGTCTATCTGCGGAACGTGGGGCAGATCGGCTCGGTCGAGCGGCGGGACGTCCGGGCGCAGATACGGGCGTCGCTGCACATCGCTCGCAACCGGACGGCGCTGCTCCTGGTGGGCGCGGCGATGCTGCGGGGCGTGGGACTGGACGCGGTGTTCGCGTGGTCGCCGTTCTACCTGTCGGATACGCTGGGCAAGGAGGGACTGGACTACGGAGTCCACTTCGCGCTGCTGACGGGGATGGGCATCGTGTCGGCGCCGGTTCTGGGCTATCTGTCGGACAGGTTCTCTCGCAAGGCAGTGCTGATTCCGGGGTTCGTGCTGGCGGCGGCGCTGTCGTTCGTTACCGTGGCTGCGGGCGACGGCTGGGCGCTGTCGCTGGTTCTGGCGGGGACCGGCCTGTTCAGTTTCGCGCTGCACCAGATTGTGCAGGCGTCGGTGCTGGACGTGGTAGGCGAGGGCACGGAGGCGACGGCGGTGGGGCTGATCTTCGGGCTGAACGGGATACTGGGCGCGGTGTCGCCGTTCCTGGGCTACTACGTGATAGAGAATTTTGGCGGATACGGGGCGGTGTACTTCTACGCGGGCGTCCTGACGCTGATCGCGTGCGCGCTGATCGTAATCGCGCCGGCGACGGACAGGCGGGGGTAGAGAGAGCGCTCCGATCGCTACGGCTGGGGCTTTAGGGCGTCTGCAAGGCCGGCCAAGGGGACTTCGCGCTGTTCGCTTAGGGAGAGGTCGCGGAGGGTGGCGACGCCGTTCGCCAGCTCGTCGTCTCCGATGATTATGGCGTGGGTGGCGCCGGCGTTGTTGGCGTAGCGGAGCTGGGCTCTCATTCCGCGAGGCGGCGCGAGGGTGGCGGCGATTCCTCCGGATCGAAGCTGCGAGGCGATGCGGACACCGGCTGTCTTGGCGGCCGGTCCGAGGTGGACGACCATGGCGCGGACGCGGCGGTCGTCCGGCAACTCTACGGACTGTCGCTTGACGTTTTGGATGACGCGCTCGAGGCCCATGCCGTATCCGATGCCGGGCGTCGGGCGTCCGCCCAACTGCTCTATCAGGCCGTCGTAGCGTCCGCCTCCGACTATGGTTACCATTCGCCCCTCTTCGGGCGGCGAAATTTCGAATACGGTGCGGGTGTAGTAGTCGAGGCCGCGCACGAGGCGGTGATCCACGTCGTAGGCGATGCCCGTTTCACCGAGGTAGTTTCGGAAGTCGTTCCAGTGATCCTGGCAGGCGGTACAGAGGTGATCCGCGCTGGCGGGGGCCTCTTCGACGAAGGGCTGGCACTGGTCGTTCTTACAGTCGAGAAGGCGCAGCGCGTTGCGATCGAGGCGGCGAGCGCAGTCGTCGCAGATGGAGTCGCGGTGGTTGTCGTAGTAGGCGCGCAGGCGCTCGATATATGCGGGGCGACACTCGGAGTCACCGATGGAGTTGACCGTGAGCGACAGACCTGACAGTCCGACGGACTCCAAGAACCGCCAGCCGACTTCAATTACTTCGGCGTCCACGCTCGCGTCCGCCTCTCCGATGACCTCTATGCCGAACTGCGTGTGCTGCCTGTACCTGCCGGACTGCGGACGTTCGTAGCGGAACACGGGGCAGATGTAGAACAGTCTGACGGGCTGCGTCACGTTTTGCATCCCGTGTTGGAGGTAGGCGCGACAGACGGGCGCGGTGCCTTCCGCGCGCAGCGTGATGCGGTCGCCGCCGCGGTCTTCGAAGGTGTACGTCTCCTTCTCGACGATGTCGGTCGTCTCGCCCACGCCGCGCTCGAACAGGCCGGCGTCCTCGAAGACGGGCGTGTCGATGCGCCGGTATCCGAAGCGCGAGGCCACTTCCTCGGCGCGCGAGCGGACGAACGACCAGTACATTTCATCCTCGGGCAGGATGTCTGTTGTGCCTCGCGGCGCCTGAAATCGCAAGTGGGTTCTCCTATGTGTAGGGTGTGGGATATTGTACTATAATTGGGCGCGAGCGGGTCGGGGACGATGTTGGTCGGGATACTGACAGGTTGTTTGGGCGCGTTGGAGAGGGATATGCCGATGTTGGAACGACTGATGGATAAGGCGAGGGAGTATCTGCCGGAAGCCAGCCTCGGTATTGTGAGGGAGGCTTACGATTACGCGGAGGAGGCGCATCGCGGCCAGTTTCGCAAGTCGGGCGAGCCTTTCCTGGAGCATCCATTGGAGACTGCGCTGGCGCTGGCTGATCTGAAGCTGGATGCGGACGCGCTTGCCGCCGGGCTGCTGCACGACGTGGTGGAGGACAGCCCGGAGATAATGGTCGAGGACATCGAGGGGAAGTTCGGCGCGGACGTGGCGCGGCTGGTGGACGGAGTAACGAAGTTCACGGCGGCCGAGCTTGCTGCGGGCGGCGTGGCCGTCGGCCCGCAGGCGGCGCGCGCGCAGGCCGAAACGATCCGCAAGATGCTCATGGCAATGGCGCAGGACATCCGGGTCGTGCTCATCAAGCTCGCCGATCGTCTTCACAACATGAGCACCATCAAGCATCTGCCGCCGGCCAAGCGCATCGAGAAGTCGCGCGAGACGCTGGACATCTACGCCCCGCTCGCGCACCGGCTCGGCATCTGGGAGATGAAATGGCGTCTGGAGGACATGTCGTTCCAGCAGCTGTACCCGGCTGAGTACAGGGAGATTTCGCAGCGGCTGAATTCGAAGCGCGCCGAGCGCGAGGAGTATATCGGCAACGTTCGCCGAATTCTCGAACGTGATCTGGTCGGGACGGGGCTTCAAGCTGAGGTGTTCGGCAGGCCCAAGCACATATACTCGATCTACAACAAGATCTCCAAGTATGCCAACGAGAACAAGACAGCTGACAACATCTACGATCTGTTCGCGCTGCGGGTGCTGGTGGATTCATTGGCGGACTGCTACGCGGCGCTTGGGGTGATCCACTCGCGCTGGCATCCGGTGCCGGGCGAGTTCGATGACTACATAGCGAACCCGAAGGACAACCTTTACCAGTCCATCCATACGACGGTGATTGCCGAGGACGGCCACCCGGTGGAGATTCAGGTGCGGACGCGCGAGATGCATCAACTGGCGGAGTATGGCGTGGCGGCGCACTGGCTGTACAAGGACGGCGGAGACAGCAGCGACCCGTTCGAGCGCAACATGGTTTGGCTGCGGCAGATTCTGGAGTGGCAGCGAGACGTGGCGGAGGCGGAGGATTTCGTGGAGTCGCTGAAGACGGACATCTTCCAGAACCAAGTGTTCGTCTATACGCCGGCGGGCGAGTTGAAGGAGCTTCCGGCCGGCTCGACACCGCTGGACTTCGCGTTCCGCATCCACTCGGACCTGATCTTCCGGTGCATAGGGGCGAAGGTGAACCAGAAGCTGGTTCCTCTGACGTATCAACTCCAGAACGGCGACACCTGCCATATTCTGACTTCTAAGACGGTGCGCGGGCCGAGCCTGGACTGGTTGAACGAGGACTTGGGCTACGTGAAGACCTCATCGGCGCGCGCGAAGGTGCGGCAGTGGTTCAAGCGGCAGGAGCGTTCGGTCAACATCCAGCGCGGGCGCGACCTGTACG
Organism: Dehalococcoidia bacterium; assembly: GCA_965208795.1. GTDB lineage: Bacteria > Chloroflexota > Dehalococcoidia > Lucifugimonadales > UBA1123 > VXRN01. Next base: position 2,007,532 of record CBDBPQ010000002.1, on the reverse strand, counting down.
CGCGACACATCCGGCGTCTGACGACGGCAACGGACGCGCAGGTCGCGGCCATGATGGGCATAGCGGGCCTGGACGATTTCCTGGCCGCCCTGGGCGACGGCTCGCTATCGGTGGTTCAGGTGGTGAACAAGCTGAGCTCGCGGGAGCGCGGCGCGGCCGAGGAGGAAGCGCTCAGCCAGAAGGAGACGGGCCTGCCGATCATCTCCAGCGCGGGAATCGAGGTGCTTGGGGTCGGCGACCTGCTGACATCCATGGCGCGCTGCTGCAACCCTATCAACGGCGACGAGATAATCGGTTACATAACGCGGTCTCGGGGCGTAACGGTCCACCGGCGCAACTGCCCCAACATTCTGCACGAAGACGAGCCGCAGCGACTGGTGCCGGTATCGTGGGGCAAGACGGAGGTGAAGTATCCCGTCCGAATCCAGGTGCGGGCGATGGACCGCGTAGGCCTGCTGCGCGACGTAACGCACGAGGTGGCCGCGGAGAATGTGAACATCGCCTCATGCGTATCCGAGGAGTACGACGACGTATCCATAATCACGCTCACGGTTCACGTAAGCGGGATAGACCAGCTGAGCCGGCTGTTCTTCCGGCTGGAGGCGATACGCGGGGTGATGGGGGTTACGAGGAGCAACCAGTAACAAGCCACACGCTTGACCGACATTTAGGGGGCGCGGTTGTCTGCGGGTCTCGCAGCGCTCTGGGGTTCGAGGGCAAGTCTGGCGTTCGAACGCGAGCCGGGCTGAATTAGATTGTAGCAATAGTAATCTGCTAAAATAGGTTTTCGTTCAATGAATGGGTACGGGAGTGGTGTGAAATTGCCTTCAGCGAAGTCAACTAGAGTGTCCCTGCGGAAGCGCGACCGGAACCTGCCGCTGCGCTCGCGGGCGAAGACGTTCATCAGGCAGGCGCGCAGCGCCATGGTCAGCGGCGATCTCGAACAGGCGGAGCGACATACGCGCTCGGCGGTGGTGGCGCTGGACAAGGCCGCGTCGAAGGGAGCGTTGCATCCGAACAACGCCGCGCGGCGCAAGTCCCGGCTGATGCGGCAGCTGAGTGAGGCGCAGCGAGGTTAGCGCAAGCCATACGCTTGACCGGACTTTGTCAGGCGTGGCCGCCACAGGTTCCACGACCAGACAACGATTGAACCGCAGCGCTCTAAGATTCCCGATTTCGCGGGAATGACGAGTTCGGGCGACAGGAATGACGTTGGCTCCGGTGTCTTTGACGGGCGGCGGAGCGGTCGATAGAATTAGCGGGATACAAGCAACGAATTTCGAAAGTGGGTTAGATGCTCAAGATTCGACTGAGAAGAACCGGCGCTCGGAACCAGCCGAGCTTCCGGGTGGTTGTGGCAGATTCGAGGGCCGCCCGTGACGGGGCGTTCGTGGACTATCTGGGCCACTACAACCCGAGAACGGAGCCGCCAACCATCGTGATAGATGAAGAGAAAGCGCGGAAGTGGATTAGCCAAGGGGCGCAGCCGTCAGATTCGGTGCGGCAGCTATTGCGGACGCTGAGTACGATGGAAAGAGACGAGGCCGAGTCCGAATGAAAGAGCTGGTCGAGTACATAGCCAGGTCGATCGCCACACAGCCCGACGAGGTGCGCGTGACGGAAGTGGAGGAGGATGGGCGCATAGTCATCCGGCTTGAAGTCGCGGAGGACGACAAGGGCAGGATCATCGGCCGTGAGGGTCGAGTGGCGCAGTCGATCAGGATGCTGATCCGCGTGGCGGCGGTGAAGCGGGGCACGCGCGCGGCGCTGGAGATAGTCTAGTCGTGCGCGAGCCGCCGGACGGCCACGTCGTCGTTGGGCGCGTAGCCGGGGCATGGGGGATTCGCGGCGACGTGAAGGTCCAGCCACAGACGGATTTCCCAGACAGGTTCGCCGCCGGGACCAAGCTTTTTGTGAACGGCGCGCTGGATTCAGTCGTGTCGTCGCGTCCGCACCGCGCCGGTCTGGTAGTGCGGCTGGAAGGCGTCCGCAACCGGACCAAGGCGGAGTCGCTCAGGAACGCGCTGCTGACGGTACGCGAGACGGACATCGCTCCCCTGCCCGACGGCGCATATTACCACTTCGAGCTGATCGATATGCAGGTAGTCAGCGAGGATGGGGAGACGCTGGGCGCGATCGCCGAGATTTTAGATACGTCGGCGAACGATGTGTACGTGGTCCGCGGCGAGTCCGGGCGCGATATGCTGATTCCCGCGATCCGGGAGTTTGTGCTGGACGTGGACGTCGAGGCGGGACTGATGACGGTTCGACTGGTGGATGGGATGCGGTAGATCTTTGACCCGGAGACACAGGGGTGGTCTGTTCTCCGCGTTCTTGCGCCTTTGCGTTTTACTTGGGGAGCGTGTCGGAGTATTGACACAACGCAAGGGCTGTGATAGGTTGTGAACATACGATGGAGATTCGGTCATAATACCCTGTTTAAGGTGAACATGGCTGGGTCTGAGTCGAAGAAACCAATGGAGGTTTGTCTCATGGCTGGCGAAGGCAGAATGGACATTGAGATAATCTACTGCGTTCCTTGACAGTACCACGGAGTCATGGCCTGGATGGTCAACGAGTTCGTGGCGGAAGGCGGTAAGGACGTAGCAATCGAGGTCAGGCCCGGCGTCGGCGGTGTACTTCAGGTGTACGTCGATGGGGACAAGATCTACGACAAGGCCGAGGAGGACGGACAGACACCGCACCTCAACCGCGTCAAGGAGCTGCGAGCGATCGTGAGGAGCAGGCTGGACGCGCTGGCTGTGGCAGCCGACGACAACTAGCGAAGCGCTCACGCAGTAGCGTGAACAAGAGGCCCCAGCGGTTTGCCGGGGCCTCTTTTGAATTTAACGCAGAGCCGCAGAGGGCGCAGAGAAACGCGGAGGGGGTGAATTTAACGCAAAGGCGCGAAGATGCAAGAGGTAAAGTTGGTCCTCTGCGTCTCTGCGTTAAATTGGGCGAGGCTAGGTCAGGAAATCCTTGACCAAGCTGACAAATTCGTCAGTTTGCTCGATTTCGGGTCGGTGGCCGGCGTTGTCAATTATGGCGAGCTCGGAGCCGGGTATCGCTTCGTGATACACCTGAGAGGCGCTGATTGGCACGATTGGGTTCTGAGCGCCCCAGATGATCTGGGTCGGCACTCTGCGTAGGCGTCGGAGGAGGCGCGGCAGCGCGGGATAGTGCATGTAAGGGCGCCAGGTGAGCCGGCAGGCCTGCTCTCTCGCGACTTCCCAGTATTCCGCCTGTTCGGGCGTCGGCTCCTCCGGGCAGACCTCTTGGAACTCGGGCGTGTTTTCCGGGTCTATGAAGCTCTCGGCGAGAAACTCTTTGGCGATGACCAAAAACATATCGAATATCTCGCCGGAGGGCGGCTTTACGCCCATCGGGTTGACCAAGACGAGTTTGTTGAACCGCGAAGGGTCCATCGTCGCCAACTCGGCCGCGAGCCAGCCGCCGAATGAGAATCCGAGCAGGTTGGGGTTTTCGATGCCCAAGTCGTCGAGGGCTATCAGGTACCAGCCGGCCAGGTCTCGCATGTTCATGATCCAGTCCACATAATCCGAGTCGCCGAATCCGGGATGGGACGGCGCGGTGATGCTGAAGTCGCCGGCGAGCGCTTCGTGGAAGTTCCTCCAGCCTGGGTAGCCCATCTCGTCGTGGAGGATCAGCAGCGGGCCGCCGGACCCACCCTCGATCACCTGCACGGAGGAGCCGGCGAGTTCTACGGTACGTTCGGTCCAAGTTTGTGTGGCTGTTGTCAAAGTGTCGCTCCTATCGCTCAGGCCAGTCGAAGAGATCCTGAAAGCGTGCATTTACCCATCGTGGCGCATTATAGTACAAGGTAGCGCTTGTTGACAGAGCTAGAGCATGAAACGCGAGGTATGGCATGGGCGATGTTGGAATCATGGGGCTGCGGCCCCCCGGCGGCAACTGGCAGGATACTCTGGATATGGCGGTTCGGGTGGATGGGCTTGGGTATAGCTGCATCACGATGGGCGAGTCTTGGGCAGAGGACGCCTTTACGTCGCTGGCGCAGGTGGCGGCGGTGACGTCGCGGGCGCGCATCGGGACGAGCATCGTGCCGATATTCGCGCGGTCGCCGTCGAATATCGCCATGACGGCGGGGAATATGGACGTGATGTCTGAGGGGCGGTTCTTCCTGGGGCTTGGCGCGAGCGGGGCGCTGGTGATCGAGGATTTCCACGGGGAGAAGTTCCAGAAGCCGCTGACGAGGATGCGCGAGTACATAGACATCATCCGCAAGGCTATCGCGGGCGAACGCATAGACCACGAGGGGGAGTTCTTCAAGACGCAGCGGTTCCGGCTGCGCTTCAAGACGCACCGCGACAGCATCCCGATCTACATCGCGTCGCTCAGTCCGCCGAGCCTGCGGCTGACGGGGGAGATAGCGGACGGGTGGCTGCCGATATTCCTGGCTCCTTCGAGGATGGACGCGGCGGTAGCCGAGCTGAAGGCGGGGGCGGAGTCCGCCGGGCGTTCGCTGGATGACATCGCCATGTCTCCGCAGGTGTCGGTGTATGTTACGGACGACATCGCGGGGACGCGGGACCGCGAGCGTCCACACATCGCGTTCTACATTGGCGGAATGGGGGTGTTCTATCACCGGTACATGCATCGCATCGGTTTTGGGGAGGAAGCGGACCGGATCCGCGAAGCGTACCTGTCGCGGGAGCGCGATCGCGCGGCGCGGCTGGTAACGGACGAGATGGTGGACGCGATGACGATAATCGGCAATCCGGAGGAGTGCCGGGACCAGATGCAGGAGTTCTTCGACGCGGGGGTTGCGGAGATTCGGCTGGTGCTGAACGAGCCGGACATGGGCGAATATACGCGTGTGGTGGAGGCGCTGGCGCCGGGGGGTTAGCTGGGGGTTTTGACGCGGAGGCGCGGAGACGCGGAGGAATGCATAGAACATCGAATTGTATTCTTTGGGTCTTGGCGTTCACCCCCACCCTAACCCTCCCCCGTCAAGGGGGAGGGGATGATGGGTACGATGGAGTTTAGCAGAGTTGGTATTCTCGGCTGGAAGCGATTAGCTTGAACAGGTCTAGTATCAATTCTTGGCTATCGGCGGCGGATTCGATGCCCGAAGAGGCCAGTTCCAGCAGAAGGGCGTGGGTGTCAGGTTCGACGTCCATCGGGCCGAGCGTGTCTATGCAGGCGTCCACGAGTGCGGCGGCGTCTTCCTGGCTGGAATCGGAGACGCGCTTGACCATCTCCCTGACGCCAGGGTTGGAGGGATCGCTGAGGCGTTGGGCGGTGAAGTTGACGCGATCCACCAGGGAGCCGCTGGTTATCCACTCCTCGCCGGTGTGCCAGCCTTCGACGGACGGCGGGTCGAGGAGCTTCTGGCCCATGAACCCGGTCTCCTCCATGACCATGAAGATGCCGTTGTCTGCCGCATTGGGGACCTGGAACTCTCCGGTCCGTCGAAGGGCGCCGATCACGACTTCTGTGGGGCTCTTGACGCGGGTGAACCGGGATGCCTTGAAGAAATCGGCGTTGAACAGGTCGCGCAGGATGGAGCGCAGGTCGTGATCGCGCCGGAAGTATGAGTCGGCCAGGTAGTCAATCGCGTCGGGGTCGCGCGGCGGGGTGTCGGACCACTGCGGCACGGGAACTTCGTCGGCTACGAAGAAGTTGTAGAGGTGGCGAGCTACGAACCGGGCGGTCGCGGGCTGGCGGCAGATGATAGATACCACATCTTCGCCGCCGAAGGGGCCGTACTCGCCGAGGAAGGACTTGTCGCCACCGTCGTGGTCGTAGTCTCTGAACTCGTGGTGCCAGAAGATTCGTCCATAGGGCCAGATGGAGTCTTTCATCGCCATCATCGCCATGTACTCGCCATTCTTGACGGACCATCCGGTGAAGGCGCGGGCGCACTCCTTGATGTCGTCTTCGGTGTAGTTGCCGACGCCCATGGAGAATAGCTCCAGGATTTCGCGTCCGTAGTTCTCGTTGATGGAGTCTTTGTGGTTGGTGTGGTTGTCAAGCCAGATTATCATCGCCGGGTCTTTGGACAGTTCGATGAGCAAGTCGTCGAAACGGCCCAGTCCGTGTCTGCGGAACATGTCAATCTGGTTGGCGAGGGAGCCGAGGTTGTTGAGCTTGTTTTCGCCGGTTGCGAAGACACCGTGCCAGAAGAGGGCTATCTTCTCTTCGAGGGGCGCCTGGGTAGAGATGAGGCGGTAGGCCCAGTGGGCGGCGTTGTGCCCCTGCATAGCGTGGAGATCCACGTGTCGTCGGAAGATGAGGTCGTCGGGAATGTTGTGGCGCTCGGTCGGACGCAGGAAGCGTTCTACCAGCGCTTCGTAGCCCATGGCTTCGTAGGCGTCGAGTTCGTCGGGGGTTGCGCCGAACCCCGCGCGGCGGGCGAGGTGAGCGATTTGGCTGCGGTTGGCGGTGGTCATGTGTTCACCCTCCTTACAAAGACTTGTTAGGTCTTTAGACTTTACACCCATCCCCAACCTTCTTGGGGCGCTTCCCCGATAATTGGAAGGACTTGTGGTCGCCCACAGGGGAAGCAGATACGTTTGGTTGAGGTAAGGGGCTTACTCATTTTGGTAGATTTGGATGCGGTGGCGGCTGTGCTCGGTTATATAGAGGCGGTCCTGAGCGTCGAGTTTGACTGAGACGGGGCCCCAGAAGATCGGCTCGGTCTGGGATGCGGTGTGGTAGGGGGCTCTGAGGTGTTCGGGGAGATCCCGGACGTCGAGGTCGGATGCGTTGCGAGCGTCGAACTCGTCCCGGTTGACCAGCAACCACTCTTCGGCCCACTTGGACAGGGTGGCTTCGCCGTAGAGCATCTGCCGGAAGGCGCCGTCGGGGTCGAGTATCTGGACGCGCTCGTTTCCCCAGTCGGCGACGCAGATCAGGCCGTCGGCGGTTACGGCTACGGAGCTCGGTCGGTGGAACTGTCCTTCGCCGTCGCCGGATTCTCCATAGGCGGCTATGAACTCGCCGTCCGGCGTGAACTTTTGTATGCGGTCGTTGCGCCAGTCGGCGACATAGACGTCTCCGGCGGTGTCAACGGCGGCGCCCCAGGGGAGGTCGAACTGGCCGGGGCCGTCGCCCTCGCCACCCCAACTGAGGGCGGATTCGCCGTCGGGGGTGAGCTTGTGGACACGGTTGGCGTACTGCTCGACTACGTACACGGCGTTGGCGTGTCCATTGCTGTCTACATTGGCGTTTGCCGGGCCGTGCGCTATGCCGGCGGGACCGGCCAGGCTGCCGACACCGGCGACGTCGGCGCCCCACTTTCGGATGAAGTTGCCGTCGCTGTCGAATACCTTGACCTCATTGAGCGCCTCGTCGGTTACGTAGAGGTTGTCGTCGGCGTCGAAAGCCATGCAGACCGGAACGCGGAACTGGTCGTCGCCATCGCCGGGGCCGGTACTGAACTCGCCGAGCCAGTCTTCGTCGAAGGTGCATATCTGGATTCGGATGCCGCGGGGATTCAGACCGCCCATGCGGTTGAGGACGAAGATGCGTCCGTCGGCGGAGAAGGCGGTGTCGTATGGGTAGTTGAATCCGCGCCCGATGGGCTGGTTTGAGTTGAATCCGATGGTCTTGAGATATTTCACGTGGTTTCTCCGCGGAGTCGTGGGTTCACAGGTCGAACTGCGGTTCGTCGTAGTCGCGCAGTTCATATTATATCTGAATGCGGCGACGCCGGATGTCGGCCACCATCGATCTTGAGGTGTGGTCAATGAAGACGATACCAGAAGGCAGCGCGGAGCGCCATTCCGGTTCCAGAGAATAGGCGCCGTCGCGCCTTGTACACGTCAGCCCTGGCAAGGTAACTTTATGCCTTAGCGGTCTTTGCGCCGCGCTTCACCTTGAGATCTGGACCAGGAGAGCGGATATGTCGAAACTCATGGCGGGCCTGCCGGGCGCGGGCGCGATAATTCTTGCGATGGCGGTCGCGCTCCTGATCGGATGCGGCTCCGAGCCGTCCCCGGCGGCCGCGCCCACTCCAACCGAGGCGGCGGCGCCCACCTCGACTCCTATGCCCACGGCAACTCCCATGCCTACGGCGACTCCCATGCCCACGGCGACTCCCGTTCCCGCAGCCCCGCCTGCGCCGGAGTCCGCCGACGGACTCGATCTCGAAGTCACTTCCGGCATGGCCTGGAGAGACGTGTTCGATGCTCTCACCGGCTCCGAGCAGTCCTGCATACGCCGGGAGTTGGGCGACGACCTGGAGACGGCGCTGGAAATGCCTTTCATGGGCGACGACTTCGTCGCGCAGGAGCGCGAGGTTCAGATATTCTCATGTCTCGCTCCCGAAACGGCGCGGGACATCTTCGTGGCCGGGATAGCTCGGGGGATAGCGGACGACGAGGGCGTGGAACTGAGCGAGGCCCAGATGTCATGCCTGCATGAGGGGGTCGCCGACACGGATGTTTCCGCCATGATGGCGGACCTCCAGGAAAACCCTTCCGGCGCCGATGAGTTCACGATCGTCCTGGTGAGCTGCCTTTCAGACATCTTCGTTTCTCTCATGATCGCGGATATGGGTGTGGACCCGGACGAGCTGAGCGATGAGCAGATGTCCTGTCTGCAAGAGGTATTGGCCGACGCTGACTGGGGCGCGCTCACCGACCAGTCCTCAGACACATCCGGCCTCGTCATGGGGAATCTGATGAACGGCCTGGTGAGCTGCGCCCCGGACATCTTCGTTTCCCTCATAGTCGCTGATATGGGAGTGGACCCGGACGAGTTGAGCGATGAGGAGATGTCCTGCCTGCGGGAGGTGTTGGCCGATACGGACTGGACCACGTTCTTTTCCGACACCGGGCTCTTTTCCGCCCTCGATGAGTTGACGGCCGGTCTTGAGAGCTGTGTTCCAGAATTATCTATGTTCGGGCAGGAACCTGGCGGCGGAATGACCGGCGATTTCGTCCCGGAGGACGCCGCGCCCCTCGTCGTCGGCGAAGGCGTCGAGGAGGAGCTGGAGAGCGAGTTCGACGTCCACCTGTTCCGCTTCACCGCCGAGGCCGAGCAGACATACCGGATAGACGTAACGCACGGAACGCTGGAGGACGCCTACGTGAACCTGCTGGATTCCGATGGCTGGGTTCTCGAATTCAGTGACGACGGCGACGACTCTCTGGAGCCGCAGAGCATCGTCTGGGAAGCCCCGAGCGCGGGCGAGTTCTACATCGAGGTCGGCGGCTATGGCGCGGGGTCATACACGCTGATTGTCGCCGTCGTCGCCCCATGATCGATCGAGGGGGTCAGGCGTCGGGGGAATGCGCCTACATGCCCGACGCCTGACATACGCCGCCCGACGCCTCATAGGTTGAACTGCGGTTCGTCGTAGTCGCGCAGCTTACTGTATATCTGGATGCGCCAGCGCTGGGTGTCGGCTACCATCAACCTGGAGTCGTGGCCGTCGAAGACGATGCCAGAAGGCAGCGCGAATCGCCATTCCGGTTCTAGCGAATAGGCGCGACGGCGCGCCTTGTACACGTCCGGGTTGGCCATCACGAAGTCGTCCTGCCACTTGGAAAGCTGCTGGGCGTCGCCGATGAACGTAGTGATGTAGCGGCCATCGGAATCGTATGCCTGGACTCGGTGGTTCGCCCAGTCGCATACGTAGATGTCGCCGTCCGGGTCTATAGCGACGTCCGCCGGGTGATCGAATTGGTAGTCGCCGCTTCCGTGGCTGCCGAGCGCGAATACGAACCGGCCCTCGCCGTCGAACTTCTGGATGCGGTGGTTCTTGTGGTCGGCGACGTAGATGAAGCCGTCCGCGTCGGTCGCGATTCCCCAGGGAGAGCGGAACTCTCCCGCGCCGGAGCCTTCTCGGCCCCACTCGGAGACGTACCGGCCATCCTCTCCCAGCTTCTGGACGCGGTGGCTGAGAGTATCCACGACGAGGAGGTTATCATCGGCGTCTATGGTCAGGCCGGTGGGGCGCCGGAACCGCGCCCGTCCGTACCCGGACGAACCGAACGAACGGATGAAATCGCCTTCGACAGTGAACACGGATATGCGATTCGTCCAGGCGTCGGTTACGTACACGTTTCGGTTCGAGTCCAGCGCGACGCCGGACGGCCAGACGAACTGACCCTCGCCTTCTCCGAGCTCGCCGATCCGGTTGATGATCCGCTCATCTCCGGGCAGGTCGCCGAGGGCGATGCGGGTTACGTTGGGCGAGAGTTCCAAGACTCCCTTGATGATGACGAACAACTCGTCCCGATCGCCGACGGTCAATGCCACCGGCTCCAAGGTTTCATTGGGGTCTCCGACGACGTGGCTGAAGTCGTAAACGCGGCTGCCGACTATCTGTGTAAGCATTGGACGACTCCTTACGAAGGCGCTTGGCGAAAGCGCTGACCTAAGCGGGGGCTAAGAGATCAAGTCCAAGGGGCGCGAACCCTAAGTCACGCGAACTGGTACTCCCTGGTGGCTACGATGAGTTGGAGCAACTCCGCCACGCGCCTGGCGGACCGGGCTTCGTGAGCGTCGTCCCACGCGAAGCCGCCTCGCGCTTCGGCGTGTCGGACGAGTTCGGCGCGCGTCTCGTCGCTCACGGCGACGGGGCCCAGCGCGTCCAGGCACTGATCCACAGTAGATGCGGGCGTCGTGTCCGACGCTCCGACGCGCTCGATGATTCTACGAACGCCCGGCCTATCCACCTGCCCAACCATGTCCGCGACGAAGTTGGCGCGCTTCATGAGCGAGCTGCTGTTTACCCACTCGGCGCCGGAATGCCAACCCTCGACGCTTGGAGGATTCAGAAGGTCTTGGCCCATGTAAGTTATGTGGTTGCAGTAGTCATACACTTCCAGACTTGGGAGTTCCGCGCCGCCGACCATCCTGAGAGCGCCGACAACGACTTCGGTGGGGTTCTTTATCTTGGCGAACCGCGCCCGTTTGAAGAAGTTCGAGTTGAACAGCGCGCGCAAGGTGTGCCTCATATCGAACTCGGATTCTACCAGCGCGTCGGCTATGATGGCGATGGCTTCCGGATCGCGCGGCGGAACGGTCTGCCAAGCCGGGACCTGCACTTCGTCGGCTACGAAGAAGCTGTACAGGTGACGCGCGATAAAACGCGCCGTCGCCGGTTGGGCCAGCACGATGTCTATGATGTCTTCGCCGTCGAAGTTGCCCGTGTGGCCGAGGAACGTCTTGAGGCCGTCGTCATGGTCGTTCGCGCGGTACTCGAAATTCCAGTCGAAGCGTCCCATGTGGAAGCGGGGCAATTTGGGAGATATTGTCCACCCGGTGAAGGCGCGAGAACACTCATAGACGTCCCGCTCGGTGTAGTTGCCAACGCCCATCGTGAACAGCTCGAGCAGTTCGCGTCCCCAGTTCTCGTTGACGGCGGTGGCGTGGTTCTCGTGGTTGTCGAGCCAGTAGAGCATCGCGGGGTTTCGAGCGACGTCCAGCAGCAGATCGCGGTATTTGCCTAGCCCTTTCTCGCGGAATACGTCGATCATGTCGGTTATCTCGTCGTAGTGATCTACCTTCGAGACGCCGGTCGCGAATATCTGGTGCCAGAACAGGCACATCTTCTCTTGAAGGGGCGTCTCGGTGTTGATCATGCGCCAGACCCAACCCGACTGGCCAATGCCGTTGAGCGTGTCCGGCTTCCACTGTAGTGGGAGGTAACGCAGGAACTCGTAGAAGTCCACCGGTTCGCGCGCCTCCGGGTTCAACAGGTCTTCGACGGTCGCCTCGTACCCGATGGCGGCGCGCGCCTCCAACTCGTCAATCGTCGCCCCGAAGCCCGCCCTTCGCATGAGATGAGCCATCAACAACAGTTCTTCGCTTGCCATGTCAGTCTCCTATAACCCTGCTTAGATCGGAGACGGCGCGATGCGCGCGGGGACGGCGCCGCGCCCACATTAAAATCATTATATTGGAGGTGAAAGCGCGGCGCTAGCGGTATTTCAAGGTGATACGCCCGCACATTCCGGCGACGATTTCAGATAGTGGAAGGCCTCCACATATCAGGCGGTTCGCGCTTAGATGTTGAATTGGGGTTCGTCGTAGTCCAGCAGTTTGTTGTATATCTGGATGCGCCACCGCTGGGTGTCGGCGACCATGAGGCGGGAGTCGTAGGGGTCGAAGGCGACGGCGGACGGGAGGGCGAAGCGCCATTCGGGTTCGAGGGTATAGACGCGGCGGCGGGCTTTGTACACGTCTGGGTTGGCGCGGACGTATGCCTTCTGCCACTTGGACAGTTCCTGAGCGTCGCCGATGAAGGTGGTGATGTAGTTTCCTTCGGCGTCGAACGCCTGAACGCGGTGGTTCGCGTAGTCGCAGACGTAGATGTCTCCGTCCGGGTCTATGGCGACGTCGGAGGGATGGTCAAACTCGCCTTTGCCGTCTCCGTAGTCGCCGAGCGCGAAGATGAACTCGCCATCGGAGTCGAACTTCTGGATACGGTGGTTTTCGTGGTCGGCGACGTAGATGAAGCCGCCGGAATCTATGGCGATGCCCCAAGGGGCTCTGAACTCGCCTTCGCCACTGCCCTGCCCTCCCCACTGGGATAAGCAGTTGCCGTCGCGGTCGAGTTTCTGAATGCGGTGGTTGACCGTATCTACGACCAGTATGTTGTCGTCTGAGTCTATGGCTATGCCGGACGGTCTTCGGAACTGGCCTGGGGCGTCGCCGGAGGAACCGAACGAGCGGACGAACTCGCCTTCGGCGTTGAATACTGATACGCTGTCGGTCCAGGCGTCGGTTACGTACACGTTGCGTTCGGAGTCGATGGCTATGCCGGAGGGCCATTCGAGCTTTCCGGGACCGACGCCGCGCTCTCCGAACGTGGAGACGAGTTCTTCCTGGTCCTGGTAATCGCCGACTGAGTAGCGGGCGATGTTGCAGTTCTTATCTATTCTGGTGATCACGGCGAAGAGTTCGCCCCTGTCGCCGAGCGCAAGGGCTACCGGGCCCATTACTTCGTTGCGTCCGCCGACTACGTGGCTGAAGTCGTAAACTCGTTCTCCGACTACTCTGGTTAGCATTGGGCGGTTACCTCTCGAAACGTGATTGGCCGGCTATGCGAATTGGTATTCTCTGGTGGATACGATGAGCTGAAGGAGCTCGGAAACGCGGCGGGCGGAGTCGGCTTCGTTGGCGTCGTCCCACGCGAAGTCGCCGCCTGCCTCGGTGTGCCCTATAAGCTCAGCGCGGGTCTCATCCGCCACCACCATAGGGCCGAGCAGTTCCAGGCAGGTGTCCACGGTAGATTGGGGAGACGACTCCCCCGCCCTGACGCGCTCGATGATGGCTTTGACTCCGGGCCGGTCGGCCTGGCCTACCATGTCCGCGACGAAGTTGGCGCGCTTCATGAGGGTGCCGCTGTTTATCCACTCGACGCCGGAGTGCCATCCTTCGACACTGGGCGGGTTGAGGAGTTCCTGTCCCATGTAGGTTATGTGGTTGGAGTATTCCAGCACGTCGGGGCCGGCGTGTTCGATGCCGCCCACCATCCGGAGGGCGCCGATTACGACCTCCGTGGGGTTCTTGACCTTGGTGTAACGGGCTTCTTTGAAGAAGTCTGAGTTGAAGATGACTCGCAGGGTGTGGCGGATGTCGAAGTCGGACTCGGCGAGGGCGTTGGCTATGATCTCGACGGCGATGGGATCGCGGGGCGGCGTTACCTGCCAAGCCGGAACCTGCACTTCGTCCGCCACGAAGAAGCTGTACAGATGGCGGGCTATGAAGCGCGCCGTCGCAGGCTGGTCAAGCGTGATGTCTATGATGTCTTCGCCGTTGAAGTTGCCGGTGTGTCCGAGGAACGTCTTCTCGCCGTTGTCGTGGTCGTCCGGGCGGTACTCGAAGTACCAGTCCCACCGGCCCATGTGGAAGCGGGGCAGCTTGGGAGTCATCGTCCAGCCGGTGAAGGCGCGGGAGCACTCGTACACGTCTTCTTCGGTGTAGTTGCCCACACCCATGGTGAACAGTTCGAGCAGTTCCCTGCCCCAATTCTCGTTGATGGCGGTGGCGTGGTTCTCGTGGTTGTCGAGCCAGAACAGCATGGCGGGATTGCGGGAGACTTCCAAGAGAAGGTCGCGGTACTTGCCGAGCCCATGTTCCCGGAAGATGTCTATCATGTCCATGATCTCGTCGTAGTGATCGACCTTGGACACGCCTGTGGCGAATATCTGGTGCCAGAACAGGCAGAGCTTCTCTTGCAGGGGCGCTCGGGTGTTTATCATGCGCCAGACCCAGCCGGACTGTCCGATTCCGCCCGCGGTGCCGGGCTTCCACTGGAAGGGGTAGTATCGAAGGAAGCGATAGACGTCCACGGGCTCGTGGGCTTCGGGATTCAGCAGGTCTTCGACAGTCGCCTCGTATCCGGCGGCGACTCGCGCTTCGAGCTCGTCACGGGAGGCGCCGAAGCCGGCGCGGCGCATGAGGTGCGCCATGAGGGAGAGGTCGTCGTTGTGCATTGTCGGTCTCCTGATCGTGTTGGGTACCTTGTTATAGATGGATTATACCCTATTGTATAATGGACGTGGGAAGTAGGGTTGAGAAATGGACTCGCTCCCAAAAGAGACGCGCTGTGTATGAGATAATCCAAAGCGCCACGTTCGCCAGATGGCTTCGCAGGTTGCGGGACCGACAGGCTGTCGCTCTTGTAACCGCTCGACTGAGAAACGCATCCCAGGGCAATTTGGGAGATACGGCTTCGGTGGGGGACGGAGTTTTTGAGATGCGGATACACTATGGACCGGGCTATCGGCTATACTTCATGCGCGAGGGCGCGGCTGTGGTCGTGTTGCTGTGCGGTGGCGACAAAGACGGCCAGCGACGAGACATTCTACGCGCCAAGCGCATCGTTCAGGATTGGAGAAGACACGATGGCTGAGACATTCACGCGCTGGGACGCGGCGGACTATCTTCAGACGTGGGAGGACGCGCGGCTGTATCTGCAAGCCGCCGCCGATGAAGACTCCGGCGACGGTCGCCTGATTCGCGCCGCTTTGAGCGATATTGCCGGGGCGCAAAGGATGGGACGGCTGGGGAACGATGTGGGGATGATCGAAGAAGGGCTGTGCGATGAGCTAGCTCGTAACGGCAGTCCGACGTTCGACGCGGTTATGCGGGCGACGCGGGCGCTGGGCTTGCAGCTTCGCATCACCGCCTAGAACAGGCGCCCCATTTCGGCGAGTCTTCCTCGCCAGGCGCAAAGGAGCCAACCATGCCCAAGCCGGAATTCGTGGACGCTCACGTTCACTTCTATGATATGGGACACCCGGAGTTGCACTACGCGCACTGGCAGCCGGACGTTGTGCATCCGTCTCTGGGGACGCAGCCGAGAAAGCTTGCCGAACGGAACTGGCTTGCCGAGGACTTCATCGCGCTGACGCGGGAGTCGAACGTTACGAAGGCCATTCACGTGCAGGCGGCTATCGGCTCGCCCGATCCGGTAAAGGAGACGGAGTGGCTGCAAGAGGCGGCGGAGCGGACGGGCTTTCCGCATGCGATAGTGGCGTATGCGGACCTGCGCGACGCGGCGGTGGAGCAGACGCTCGAGCGACACTGCGAGTTCGAGAATATGCGGGGGATACGGGATTTTTCGTACGGGGACTTCCTAGTGTCCGAGAACTTCCGACGGGGGCACGCGCTGCTGGAGAAGTACGGGCTGGTGTCGAGCATCGCGGCGGAGTGGCAGGATATGGAGAAGCTGCGGGACCTGGCTAGGGCCTTTCCGAACATCCCTATCGTGATGGATCACGCGGGGCTGCCGGCGGAGCGGACGCCGGAATATTTCGAGCGTTGGCGCGAGGGTATGCGGACGGCGGCGCAGGCGGAGAACGTCATCTGCAAGGTGTCGGGGCTCGGAATGAGCGACAACGAGTGGACTGTGGATAGCATCCGCCCATATGTATTGCACTGCATAGAGACGTTTGGCGTGGAGCGCAGCCTGTTCGCCACTAACTGGCCGGTGGACAGCCTTTGGAGCGGGTACAGCGACATCGTGGGCGCGTATGATGAGATTACGCGGGACTTCTCGGATGACGAGAGGCGGGCGCTGTTTTCGGGGAATGCTGAGAGGTTGTATCGGATTTAGGGCGTGTTTTTAACGCAGAGGCGCGGAGAATCGCAGAGAGACGGAGAGGGATTTTTACAATTCTTTGCGCCTTCGCATCTCCGCACCTTTGCGGTTAAATCCGGGTATAGAGTCCCTAGGGTCTTATGCCGCTGACGCCTCCGTCTATGACAATCTCGCTTGCGGTTATGAAGGACGATTCGTCGGACGCCAGGTAGAGAGCTCCGTAGGCTATGTCTTCGACTGTGCCAAGCCGTCCAACGGGGATTTCGCCGACGCGGGTTTCGGGTCGGACGGTGTTCGTGGCGGCGCGGATCATGTCGGTGTCTATGGGACCTGGATGGATGGAGTTGGCGCGGATGCCTTCGCCGGCGAATCGTCCCGCGGTGGACTTGGTGAAGACGCGAACTGCGCCCTTGGAGGCGGCGTAGGCGGGCGACGCCAGAGGCCGTCCCAAGATGCCGGCTATGGACGATATGTTGACGATGGAACCGCCACCCGCGCGCCGCATGGCGGGGATGACGTGGCGGGTGCCGAGGAATACGCCCTTAGCGTTGACGTCCATCATCGTATCCCACTCTTCGTTGGTGATGTCCATGTCCTGGTGGCGCATGGAGATTCCGGCGTTGTTGACGAGGATGTCCACCTTGCCATACTTGGTCTCGGCAAGCTCTACGACGCTCTGCCAGTCGTCGTCGCTGGTAACGTCGAGGTGGACGTATTCGGCAGCGCCGCCAAGCTCGGCGATTCGGGCTTCGACCTGTTTGCCTTCGTCATCGAGAATATCGCCGAATACGACTGTCGCGCCCTCGGACGCGAACAGCTCGGCCTCAGCGGCGCCCTGCCCTTTCGCGCCGCCGGTGATGATCGCTACCTTGCCTTCTAGTCTTCCCATGATTGCCTCCTGCGGTCTTTCGCGTGTGAATCTTGATTCTCTGCGCTATATTATAGACTGGTTGAGGCGGTTGCGGACGATTCCGCGGAGGAGGATCGGGATACTGCATTCCGCGCCTCTGATGCCACTCGGAAACTGTTGGCGGGAGGGAGCGCGGAATGCGGAGTCCGCGAAGTCTCTCACGCTCCGGACTTCGCGTCTCGGCTGTCGCCCACGTCGAAGCCGCGGTTGTGGATGGTCAGGGGAGGCTATCTATGGTCCAAGGGGGATTGCCGCCAAAGATCCAGAGAAGGATGTCCCGGCTGGCTTGGAACCCGTTGACGCTCACAACCGTGTCGGAGCAGATCGTACCCCCGTAGCATCCGGAGTCGTCACCTCTAATCTCGAACTGGTTGGTTTCTGCGTCGGACGCGCCGGCGGCGGGGATGTTGACTATGCAGCTGTCGCCGGCGTACAGCGTCATCCCCACCTGGCAGGCGCCGCGGAGATTTGGCGTTGGCAGTGGCCCCGGCGTTGGCGTTGGCATCAGCCGGAGCGCCGACGCGGAGTTGGCGGGCGACCAGACTGGGCAGCAAACGACAGCGGCGTTTTCGGTAATGGGGGTTACGCCGGAGCCGTCGGCGTTCATCACGTAGATCTCGCCACCGGATTTGAAAATGATGCGTCTGCCATCGGGCGACCAGTCTGGGAACTCGTCGTCAGCGGGGTTGTCGGTGAGGCGGGTTACGCCGGTGCTGTCGGCGTTCATTATGTAGATATCCCAGTTCCCGGAACGGTAGGAACCGAACGCGATGCGCCGGCCATCGGGCGACCAAACGGGGTCCCAATCTTCAGCGTGGTTGTCGGTGAGGCGGAGAACCTCGGAGCCGTCGGCGTTCATCGTGTAGATATCCGAGTCCCCGTCCCGGTATGAGTGGAACGCGATGCGCCGGCCATCGGGAGACCAGGCGGGGAACTCGTCGTCAGCGAGGCTGTCGGTGAGGCGGGTTGCGCCGGAGCCGTCGGCGTTCATCACGTAGATATCCCAGTTCCCGAAACGGTTGGAAACGAACGCGATGCGCCGGCCGTCGGGCGACCAGGCGGGAGACTGGTCGTCAGCGGGGTTGTCGGTGAGACGGGTTACGCCGGAGCCGTCGGCGTTCATCACGTAGATATCCCAGTTCCCGCCGCGGTAGGAATTGAACGCGATACGTCTGCCATCGGGCGACCAGGAGGGGAAGTAATCACCAGTGGAGTTGTCGGTGAGGCGGAGAACCGAGCCGTCGGCATTCAGCACGTATATTTCAGCGTCGTCGTCGCGGTTGGAGACGAACGCAATGCCTCCGGGCGTTGGCGTCGGCGTTGCGGTAGGCGGCACAGGCGTCGGCGTGGGGGTGTTAGTGGGAGTGGGCGTCGCGGTAGGGGTGGGAGTGGGCGTCGGCGTGGGGGTGTTAGTGGGTGTCGCGGTAGGCGGCACAGGCGTTGGCGTGGGGGTGTCAGTGGGCGTCGGGGTAGGCGGCACAGGCGTCGGCGCGGGAGTGTTAGTGGTAGTCGATGTGGGTGGCGCGGGCGTGTCTTCGGGTGGCAACTCAGGTTCGCCGCATGCTGAGAGCAATACGGCAGACAGGCAGAGCAACAACCAACAATATGCGGCTACGCGCAGAACCATCGTTCGACCAAACGGAGAAAAATTCATAACACCCATTGCGTGAATCGCGGGACCTATACACATTACATCGTACCCCAGCGACTTCACCAAAGTCATCCTCCATGGCGGCAGATCAGGGTCTTTGGGTTATTCGACATGTCGCAGGTCGAGTCGCGCCGATCATCCCCATCTTGACCTTCCCTCATCGCGACAGAAAGCGCCCCGCCTTGCCTTCGAGTCTTCCCATCGGGGTCTCCTTTCGATTACGCTAGTTTGTTGTCCGCATTATATCGGAAACGGCGCGGACGCAAAGCGATTCACGCGGGGGCAGATAGGCATGGCAGGCGATAGAGAGAACAAGATGGTACTGGGCGCGTTCCTGCAGGCGGCGAACTGCTCGAACTACGCGGCGTCGTGGCGACATCCGGCGTCGGACGGCGGCTTTCTGACGGCGGGGTTCTACCAGGAGATTGCGCGGACGCTGGAGGCGGGCAAGTTCCACTTCGGGTTCATTGACGACAGGCTGGCAATGCCGGGCCGGTTCAACGACTCGATCGCCGATACGGTGCGGCTGGGCATCCGCGCGGTGAAGCTGGACCTCGTTCCGGTGGTGATGGCAATGGCCATGGCGACGCGCTACCTGGGCATTAGCGCGACGTACTCGACGACGTACCACGCGCCATTCCACATCGCGCGGCTGTTCTCGACGATAGACCACCTGACCGGCGGGCGAGCGGCATGGAACGTTGTAACGTCGCTCAACGACTCGGAGGCGCAGAACTTTGGGCTGGAGGTTCACGAGGGACACGACACGCGCTACGACCAAGCGGACGAGGTGATGGAGGTTGTTACGGGCCTGTGGGACAGCTGGGACGAGGACGCTCTGGTAATGGACAAGGCGGCGGGCGCGTTCGCGGAGCCGTCTAAGGTTCGGCGGCTGAACTACGAGGGGCAGTGGTACAAGTCGCGCGGGCCGCTGACGGTTCCGCGCGCGCCGCAGGGCTATCCGGTGGTGATGCAGGCGGGTCAGAGCGACCGGGGACGCGAGTTCGCGGCGCGGTGGGCGGAGGTGGTATTCGCGGTGTTCCGGGACATCGCGGGCGGCAAGAGCGTGCGCGACGACATCCAGAGTCGCGCGGCCAAGTACGGGCGCGGCGCGGACGACGTGAAGGTGGTTACGGCGGCATATGCCATCGTGGGGGAAACGGAGTCCATGGCGCGGGAAAAGCTTGAATACGTCGAGAGCCTGGCGCATCCGAGCGATACGCCGGTGCTGCTGTCTGAACTTCTGAACTACGACTTCGGGCAGCACGCGCCTGAGGAGCGGCTGATGGACAATCATCTGGATGCGATCTCCGGTTCGCGTGGGATGGCGGAGCGAATACGCCTGTCGGGAAGCGAGTATCCGACGTTCGGCGATCTGCTGCGCGAGAGCAGACGAGGCACCATCTGGGAGCTGCCGGTGTTCGTCGGCAGCCCGTCGCAGATCGCGGACGAGATGGAGGAGTGGTTCCGCCAGGAGGCTTGCGACGGCTTCATGGTGGCGGCGCCCTATCTGCCGGGCGCGTACCAGGACTTCGTTCGGATGGTTGTGCCGGAGCTTCAGCGTCGGGGAGTGTTCCGCGATGAGTACGGCGCGGAGACGCTGCGCGGCGGGCTTGGGTTGCAGAGAGCCTAGGGTTCAATTTTAACGCAGAGGCGCGGCGGGCGCAGAGGGACGCAGAGGGTTTTGTTTTTCTCTCTGCGTCTTTGCGTCTCTGCGTTAAATTGGGGTGGGGCTAGATCGGGTCGTCGGACATTGGGGGGAAGACGCCGCCGCCGTACTGGTGGCGGGCGGCCACTTCTTCGTCTAGCTCTATGCCGAGTCCGGGCTTTGTTGGAGGGATGATGTAGCCGTCTTCCCACTGTATCGGCTCTTTGAGTATCTCGGCGTAGAAGCCGTCGAATCGCTCTATGCTCTCCTGGATGAGGAAGTTGGGGCTACAGGTGGATATCTGGATGTTGGCGGCAGCTTCGAGGGGGCCGCAGTAGAGGTGCGGCGCCATCTGGACGTAGTGCGCTTCGGCCATGCCGGCAATCTTCTTAGCCTCGAGGATGCCGCCGACGCGGGCGAGGGCGGGCTGGAGGATGGCGGCGGCCTGCTGTCCGAGCAGGTCCGCGAACTCGTACTTGGTGGTGAGCCGCTCGCCGGTGGCTACGGGGATCGAGGTGTGGTGGGCGACGCGCGACATCTCGCGGCGGTTCTCCGGCGGTACGGGTTCTTCCAGCCACAGGGGGTCGTACGGTTCGAGACGCTTGGCGAGACGGATGGCGCTGGAGGTGGTCATCTGTCCGTGGGTGCCGATGAGGAGGTCAACGCTGTCTCCGACGGCGTCGCGGATGTTCCTGGTAACTTCGGCGGCGTTGCTGAGGGCTTCTAGCGAAAGCTGCCTGGGGTCGAACGCGCCCATGGGCATTACGGGATCGTACTTGACGCCGGTGAACCCCATCTCCATGTACTGCGCGGCGCGCTTGGGAGCGCGAACCGGGTCGCCGAATATGTTGCCGACGGCGAGGTCGTCGTCTGACTCGTCGGGCGGCGCAGGGTAGAGGTAGGTGTAGGAGCGCAGCCGTTCGTTGACCTGGCCGCCGAGCAGATTGTAGATGGGCTGGTCGAGCGCCTTGCCTATGATGTCCCAGCAGGCGATTTCGAGGCCGCTGAGCACGGCAACGAGCGTGAGATCGGGATGCTGTGAGTAGCCGCTCGAATACACTTGCCGCCACATGGTCTCGACCTGGAAGGGGTCGCGGCCCTCGACGTAGTTTTCGGCTACGTCTTCTATGAGTCCGGTTACGCGGTGAGGGCTGAACGGGACGCCATAGACTTCGCCGAATCCCTCTATGCCGTTGTCTGTGGTGAGCTTCAGAAAGACCCAGTAGGGGCCTCCGTGTGATGGGGGCGGGTTTTCTACGACGTAGGTTTTGAGGTCGGTGATTTTCATGGGGGCGCTCCTTATGCGACTAAGGGGGTGAGGGTGGACAACGACAAGGGTTGTCCACTACGGATTGGTGGATTTGGTGTGGTTGAATGAGAGGGTTATCAACTCGCGCAAGATAGCCGTGTCCACGTCGGCGAGTTTGTTGATGTAGAGACAGGATACCCCTTTGCGGTGCTTGCCGAGTTGGGCCAGCAGGTCGTTGTAGGCGTCGGAGCCGTCCATGACGTAGAGGGAGAGGCTGCGACTGCGGGGCGAGAAGCCGATGATGGGCATGTCGCCCTCGCGTCCGGATTCGTACTTGTAGTGGGCGCTTCCGAAGCCGATGATGCTGGGTCCCCACATTTGGGGTTCGATGCCGGTGATGTCTCGCATCATTTCGAGCAGGGCTTGGCCATCCTCACGGCGGCGGGCGTTGGGGACTGCGGCCAGGAAGTCAGCGACGCTGGCGGCGGTGGGAACGGTCTTGTTTTGGGACATGGGAATCCTTCCTGTCTTGGGATTTTAACGCAGAGGCGCAGAGAGCGCAGATGGACGCAGAGAATTTCGCTGGGTTGTGTGTGTTAGGTTGTGGTATATGCTATGCTGACTGGCGCAGTCAATGATTTGGGAGGTTGACATGAGAGCGAATTCGCTTAGGGAGAAGTTGGAGTCGGGGCAGCCTACGGTTAGCACGCATATCCACTCGACGTGGCCGTCGGTGGTGGAGGCAATCGGTCATACGGGCATCTATGATTACGTGGAGTTCGTGGCGGAGTATGGGCCGTCGGACCTGCACGATCTGGACAATCTGGCGCGGGCGGCGGAACTGTACGATATGGGTATGATGATCAAGGTGGACCAGTCTCACCAAGCGTACCTGGCGCAGCGCGCGGTCGGGTCGGGATTCGGAAGCGTGCTGTTTACGGACGCGCGGTGCGCGGATGACGTTCGAGAGCAGATTCTGACCATCAAGCCGGATACGCCGGACGACAAGGGTATGTACGGGGTGGCGACGCGGCGGCATACGTACATGGGCTACGGCGGGTCCGCGACCTACGTGAAGGCCCTCCAGGATACGGTTGTGGCGGTGATGATCGAAAAGAAGGGGGCTGTGGATGAACTGGAGGAGATTCTCGAGCTTCCTGGGCTGGATATGGTGCAGTGGGGCGGCTCGGACTTCTCGGTGAGTATCGGCAAGCCGGGTCAACGCAACGATCCTGAGGTGGTCGCGGCTCACGACAAGACGTTTAAGCTGTCGGTAGCGGCGGGCGTGGCGGCGCGCGCAGAGATCCAGTCGGCGGACGAGGCGAAGAAGTATCTCGACATGGGCGTCCGGCACTTCTCGATAGGCACGGACATCACCATACTGCACGGCTGGTGGCAGTCGAACGGCGAGGCGCTGTGGCGGGCGATTTCGGGGGAATAGATGGGGGATTTTAACGCAGAGGCGCAGAGACGCAGAGGAATGAGTTAAATTCGTTGCGTTCGTACGCCTTTGTGTTGGATATATTGCAAAGACGCCGGGGAAAGGAGTTTGGCATGGCTGAGCCAACGCTGGCTTACAGTGTGAGGAGTTACAGCACGGGAACGCTGGGGCGGTCTATATGCAGCGCGCGGAATCACGCCTGGGTCGCTGACGACTCGGGGGGCGAGGAGGTCGGCGCGGGCGAGTTCTTCCTGTCGGGCATCAGCGCGTGCGCGGTGAACATGGTGGAGCGCATCGCGAGCGAGGAGGAGATTCCGCTCGACTGGATGGACGTGGGCGTCGATGCGTACCGCGATACCGAGGCGGAGCCGGGCGAGCGCACGGTGTATGACCACATAACCGTCCACTTCCAGATGTGGGGCGTAAGCGACGAGGACGGCGAGAGCCTGGTGGAAATCTGGAAGCAGCGTTGACCGTTGTACGGATCGGTTGCAGTTGCAACCCCGAGCACGACGGTAACGGCTGAGTTTTCGCAGGAGGCCAGGCCGAGGTAAGTTCGAGAGTTGGCCGGCGCGCGCTTTGGCCATCGAGCCGGGCGCGCTTGGCCTAATCGCGCCGGCGCAGCCCCCACGCCCATGACGAATCCTCCCAACCCTAACCCTACGCCGAGAAGGCAACTCCGGACGGGAGAGGTCTTCTACTGGCATTATGCCTGGGTCATCGTGGCGATCATCGCGGTTATGCAGATGGTCGGCTCGTCCATTCGGATGGCGTTCGGGGTGTTCATCGTACCGTTGGGCGATGAGTTCGGATGGAGCCAGGGGACCATCACGTTCGCTTATGCGCTGTCGAGCATCGTCACGGCGCTAACGTCGCCACTGGCGGGATCATTCGGCGACAGGGTGGGCGCGCGGCTGGCTATGATAATCGGCTGCGTCATGTTCATCGGCGGGATGCTGCTGATGGGGATAGTGAGCGAGGTGTGGCAGTTCTACGCGGTGTTCGGGGTTCTGCTGGGCGTGGCGCAGGCGGTGTTCCTGGTGCCGCTGATCCCGTCGGCGATGAACTGGTTCAGGCGACACCTGGGCGTGGGAATGGGTTTCCTAATGGCCTCGTGGGGAGTGGGGCCAGCGGTTACGGCGGTGGCGATGGGGCTGATGCTGCAGTACTTCGGGTGGCGCGATACGTTCTGGATCACGGCGGCCGGGTCTGCGGTCATCATGGCTGCGCTCATCGCGCTGTACAGCAACCGTCCGGCGGACCGGGGTCTGCAACCCTACGGCGCGGCACCGGGCGATCCGGAGGTGTCGCGGTCCAGACCGCCGGCAGAGCGGGTGAAGCTGTTCACCAAGTTCATGCGCCACACGTGGGCGTACTGGAACCTTAGCTCGATACACTTTCTCGGCTGTGTGGGACACGCGGTGATTTTGGTGTTCCTGGTGCCGATCGCGGTGAAGGAGGGAGTGTCGCCCGTCGCGGCGGCGGGGTTGCTGACGGTTCTTTCGGGAGTGAGCATCATTACGCGGCTGGCGACGCCGGTTCTGTGCGACTACATAGGGCCGAAGACGGTGATGACCGCCGCCTACATTCTCCAGGGCATTCCGGTGGCGATGCTGTTCTGGACGCAGGACGTTTGGGCCTTCTACGCTTTCGCAGCGGTGTTCGGAATCGGCTACGGTGGCGAGGCGGGCGGCTTTCCGATTCTGAACCGGCGCTACTACGGGCAGGCTCCGGTAGGGTCGGCGCACGGCGTCCAGATGCTGGGAGCGGGGCTGGGCATGGCTGTGGGCGGCTGGGTAGGCGGTCCGATCTATGACTTGACGGGCAGCTACGACTGGGCGATCGTGATTTCGATAGTGGCAAGCCTGCTGGGGGCGGGAAGCATCCTGGCGCTGGAGCGGACGGACAGGCTTCTTATTCCGGATTGGGAAGGGGATTTTAACGCGGAGACGCAGAGGGGCGCGGAGACACGCAGAGGGTAGTGTGGGAAGTTTGTTTGGCGCCCCCCGCGAGAGGGGCGCCCTACGGTTCGGGTTGATGGTGGCTAGTTAGACGGTTGCGAGGGTTGGGGCTCTCATTGGCGCGGACATCTGGTGTTCGTCGAGGGGTATCGCCTCGTTCTTGTACACCTGCACGCGGTAGGAGCGGTAGTCTGGCACGAACATGAGGCCGTCGCTGACGCGCACGTTCTTGGGGGCGCGCAGCCGCCTCTGGACTTCGAGGTCGGCCATGTCTCGCAACCTGTTGGGGTAGGCGTTGGTGAGCATATAGTCGCGCGCTACGCGGGACAGGGTGGCGTCGCCGATGAAGCGCTGGACGTATTCGCCATGCTCGTTGAACAGCTGCACCCGGTTGTTGCCGGTGTCGGCGACGTATATTTCGCCGAACTTATCTACGGCGACTCCCGCCGGGCGGTTGAACTGGCCGGGACCGTCGCCGGAACCCCCGATCTCGAAGATGAACTCGCCATCGGCGGTGAACTTCTGTACGCGGTCGTTGCGCCAGTCCACCACGTACACGTCTCCCGTCTCGTCAACGGTTACGCCCCAGGGCATGTTGAACTGGCCGGGGCCGTCGCCGTGGCCGCCCCAGCCGGAGATGTACTCGCCGTCTTTGGTGAATTTCTGCACGCGGTGGTTGAGAGAGTCAACGACGTACATGTTTTCGTCGGCGTCGAAGGCGATGCCGGCGGGACCGTCGATCTGGCCTTCGGCGGCGCCCTCGTCGCCCCAACAGCCGATTAGCTCGCCGTCGCGGGTGTATGACGTGATGCGGTGCAGCGCCTCGTCGGAGACGTAGAGATTCTCGTCGGCGTCTCTGATGATGTTGACGGGCCAGGTGTACTGTCCCTCGTCGCTGCCGTAGCCGCCGATGCCTACCAGATCGTCGGTGAGCTTGGGGGCGTCGTCTATGGACCAGACGCGGATGACGGCGGCTCCGTCGTTGCGGCAGAGGATGTATAGACGCCCCTCATCGCCGATTGCGATATCGAGGGGGAAGTTGGTTATTCGCCTCATGCCGAGCGTCTTCAGGAAGGGGTAGCCTGCTCTGAGAAGGCCGTATGGTCGTCCCATGTTGAACCTCCGGGGGTTAGTGATCGCCCCGCCCTCCGGTTTGTAGAGAGCGGGGTTGCGGGTCTTTTGCGTGTATAGGCTTGGTCGCTAGTTGACGAACGGGGTTATCTGCTCGAACTGTCCGTCCACTATGGGCGCGGGGTCGAGGCCGAGCCACTGGTCGAGGATGGTGGAGTAGATGCCCCGGTAGTCTATCGTCCACTCGAGATCTTCGCCGTTGAGCCAGCGAGAGGGTTCGAGGGACGGGTAATCGGAGTAGAGGCCGCCCTTGACGCGGTCGCCGATGATGAAGGCGCCGCCGCCGGAGCCGTGGTCGGTGCCGGAGCCGTTGTCGCGCATCCGTCGTCCGAACTCGGTGAAGACGAGCATCACCACTTCTTCGGACGCGTCGTGGTCGCGCAGATCCTGGAAGAAGTCGGAGATGGCGCCGGAAAGCTCGGTCATCAGTTGCGGGTGGGTCTTGAGCTCGTTGGCGTGGTGGTCGTAGCCGCCGTGGTTGGTGTAGAAGATGCGGGTTCCGAGTCCGGCGATGTGGGTGCGCGCAACGTCCTTGAGGCTCTTGGCGATGGGGTTGTCGGCGTACTCGACTTCGGAGGTGTAAGACGCGGGGGCCTGCTTGAGAATATCGGCGCCCGTGTAAACGTCGGAGCCGGTCTGCGCAAGGTACTCCATGACGGGGCCGGTTCCGATGGCGGGAGCGTACATCTTCTTGAACATTTCGAGCGCCTTGTCCCGGCGGTCGCGCTCCTCGATGCTGGTCATGAGGCCAACGTTGTCGAGGTCGCCGACGGAAGTTACAGGCACACCGGGCGCGACTAGCGCGCGGGGCAGTCCCCTGCCGATGTTGACGGCGGTGAGGACGTTCTCTTTGTCGGGGTCTATGTCGCGGATGGCGCGGCCAAGCCAACCCTCGGTGCCGACCTTGACGGGTTCGCAAGTGTGCCAGATGTCCATGGCGCGGAAGTGGGAGCGGCTGGAGTTTTCGTAGCCGATGCCCTGCACTATCGCCACGGTTCCATCGTCGAACATCTCCTTGAGGGGGGCGGCGTTGGGGTTGAAGGCAAGCTCGTCGTTAATGGGAATGACGGTGTCCTTCTCGATGACGACGGTCGGGCGGGCATCGTAGTAGTGCTCGTTGGTGTAGGGGATGATGGTGTTCATGAAGTCGTTGCCGCCCGTGAGCTGGACTACGACTAGGACGGGAGGCTTGCCGTTGATGGTCATTTGTCTGTCTCCTTGTTCCCCTCCCCCATCGAGGGGGAGGGGATGGTCGGCGCGCTTAGGCGAATTGGTACTCTTTGCTGGACACGATCATTTGCAGCATGTGCAAGATTCTCGAAACGCTCTCTTCGCGCTGTTCGGGGTCGCTAAGGTCGAGCGTTCCGCCCGCTTCGGCGTACTCCATGAGCGTATCGAGGGTGTGTCCGCCTACGTCCATGGGGCCTACGAGGTCTATGCAGCGCTCGGCGAACTCTTGCGGGGACAGGGAACCGGCGTCTGCGAGCCGGTCTATGATCGCCTGCACGCCGGGGTTCGAGTTATCGCCAACGTGCTCGACGGCGAAGTTGATGCGCTCATTGAGCGTGCCGCCGTCTATCCACTCCTTGCCGGTGTGCCAGCCTTCGACGGTCGGCGGGTTGAGCAGCTGCTGGCCCATGAGGGTGGTAACGCCCTGGTACCGGGTAACGCCGGGTTTCGGAGAGTCGAACGAGCCGCCGAGCTTGAGGACGCCCGTTACCAGCTCCGTTGGGCACTTGACTCTCTTGAATCTCGCCTCCTTGAAGGCGTCGGACAGGAACAGAGTCCGCATTATCTCGCGCATATCGCCATCGGTGTCGAAGTACGTCTTGACGAGCATATCCACCGTGTCCTGATCCTGCGGCGGTTCTACGGACCAGGCCGGCACCTGGGGTTCGTCCGCTACGAAGAAGTTGTAGAGGTGCCGCGAGATGAAGCGCGCCGTCGCTTCTTGTTGGACGATGATGTCTATGATGTCTTCGCCGTCGAAGTCGCCGGTGTGTCCGAGGAACGTCTTGGGACCGTAGTCGTGAAGCTCGGGCTTGAAGACGAATTCGGAGGGGTAGTGCCCTTGCGGGTACAGCGGCACGGGCTGTGTGAACGTCCAGCCGGTGAAGGCGCGCGAGGCGTTCTTGATATCGTCTTCGGAGTAGTTGCCGACGCCCATGGAGAACAGCTCCAAAAGCTCGCGCCCATAGTTCTCGTTCGGCTCGCCCAGCTTGTTTTCGTTGTTGTCGAGCCAGAAGATCATTGCCGGATCTCTGGACAACTCGACCAGCAGAGTTCGGAAGTCTCCGAGTCCCTTTTGGCGGAACATCTGGATGTGGTTGATCATGGACGTCGGATGCTCGACTTTGCCGACGCCGGTGGCGAAGACGTGGTGCCAGAACAGGGCCATCTTTTCTACGAGCGGGCGCTTGGTAACGACCATGCGGTATATCCAAGAGCCTGCCCAGATGACGTGGTTTTCGCCGTCTATGTATCGTGTGATAATGTCTTCGTCCAGGGGCGGGCAGCGTTCGGGGTTCACGAGGTCTTCCACGGCTTCCTCGTATCCCCTGGCGACGTATGCTTCTAGCTCGTCGCGCGTCGCGCCGAATCCGGCTCTCCTGAACAGATGGGCCATCAGACCAAGATCGTCTCCGGCCATATCTCCCCTCCTATACTACGCGGGTGTACGCCGATTGTGTCCGGCGATTCAGAACTTATCGTTCATGCAACTATACTACGTACAAAAGCGGTTGGCTAGTGTTTCTGATAAGATTCTGGAATCGTTACAAAAATGAGCGCGGGGGAGTTTAGCGCAAAGGATTTTCTGACGCAGAGGCGCGGAGACGCAGAGGTTCGCAGAGCATTTTGTGGTAGAGGATTCAAGAGTCGCCGGGGGTGATTGCGGTGAAGCTGGTTACGTTTGGGGAGACGCTTGTTCAGCGCAACGCCGATTACATCGGGCCGTATGATCCGGACGGCGGCTACACTCCGCACGTGGCGGGGGCCGAGTCGAACGTAGCGCTCGACCTCGTTCGGCTGATGCCCGACGAGGTTCGCGCGGTGTGGATCAGCAGGCTGGGAGCGGACGCGGATGGCGACATGATCCTGGACGCGCTTCCCGGTCGCATCGAGGTCCACGCGCCGCGAATGAGCGGGGAGTACACGGGCATCCAGCTGCTGAATCACCTGGGCGGAGGCGAGGTGGTCCGGCGTTACAGACGCGCGGGGAGCGCGGCCAGCCGGCTCAGCGCTGACGAGGTTCTACACCACCTGGAGGGAGCGGACCTGCTGCACGTTACGGGCATTACCCCGGCGCTGAGCGACGCCTGCCTGAAGACGACGCTTGCGGCGATGGCGGCTGCCCAAGGGATGGGCGTTCCGGTAAGCATGGACGTCAACTACCGCGACGCGCTGTGGAGTCCCGCTGAAGCCCGGGCGGTGTGCGACCGGATGCGCGAGTACGCCACGCTGTTCAAGGTGGGATACGATGAGGCGGAGACGATCTGGGGCGGCGGGCTGAGCGCGAGGGATCACGCGCTCCGGTTCATTAGCGACGACAGGGGCGGCGCCACGCGGATCGCGGCGGTTACTTCGGGCGACTCGGGCGCGGTGGCGGCCTGCGACGGCAAGGTGGTGGAACATCCGGGTTTCAGCGTAGAGGTGGTGGACCCTGTGGGGGCGGGAGACGCTTTCGTAGCGGGAATGTTGGCCGGGATGTTCACGTCCGGGGAGCGCGGGTCGCTGGCCGAGTTCCTGGCGATGGAATCGGACGATCGCGCCGTCGCGCTCCGGGACGCGCTGGCGCTGGGCAATGCCTGCGGCGCGCTGGTGTGCACTGAACACGGCGATACGGAGCCTATGCCCGATATGGCGCGGGCGAGGGCGTTTATGGAGGATAGGAGCGCGTAGTTGGCGAGATCGGGGTTCCACCCGATCCAGTATCCTGCAGCCGGCCGCCGCGTCCGACGCATCCGGACGCGGCGGCGTTGCGGATCGGCTACCGGGTGGGCGTGCCTCTCCGCGTCTCGCGGTGCGGGCGTGGGTGCAGGCGTGGGGTCAGGGGCAACGGCTACGTGTCGCGCGCGCAGCATCAGCCGGTTCCCGTCGTTCCAGGGTTGGGATGCGACGTTCCACGCGAGCGTTCCACCGTTGGACGTGGCATCGGCCGCTCTGAGCGTGGTGGAGATCGTGCCGTCCAGCGCGATGAAGTCGAGCGAGTGTCCGGCCAGGGACGCCGACGGTTCGAGCGTCAACTTCGCCTTGCCCGATTCCCAGTAGAGGTTCTGGATAGTCGTATCGGCCTGCCGTATGGTGAAGTCTGCGGGCGAGAGCCTGCCGAACGTGTCCGAGAAGCAGACCTTGCCGCCCGACTCGGCCGGGTCGAAGAAGGCCTCGTGGACGACGCCGGCGGGGGCGACGGCAGTGATGGACCACGGATTCGTGTACTTGAGCCATCAGGATATTGGTAGCCGCAAGGTTTATAGTCGTTATGCTGGACCTCATCGTTGCCCGCGCACAGCGTGGCGACCGCTTTGAAGACGTAGTCGGAGTCCTCTACGAAGGCGCTCTCTTGTGCGGAGCCGTCTTTGTATCTGATAACGTGTGCGAGATCCGCGGGGGATTGTGGGCGCCGACCAGGCAACGTTCAGGCTGGTCTCGCCGTTGGAAACGACGGTCGGGGCCGAGGGTTTGCTTGGGGGCTCGTTGACGTCGGTTACGTTGATGGTGACATCGATCATGTCCGAGCCGCCCTTGCCGTCGGTTACGGTTACGGTGATCGAGTAGCTGTTCTTGGTCTCGAAGTCCAGGGCGGCGTTGGTTCTCAGTTGGCCGTCGGAAGCATCGATGCCGAAGCTGGCGGAGTCCGTTCCGCCGAGGGAGTAGGCCAGGGCGTCGTTGTCGTCGTCGGTAGCCGAAACGGGATCGCCGATATCTCCGGTAGCGCCTTCAGGCACTGTGATCGTGGCGGTGTCTCCGTCATCGAAGGTCGGAGGGCTGTTTGACCGCGTTACGGCGCCGGTCCCCCCACTGGTAGCCCTCTTACCCGTTCCATGAGCATCGTCGTACGCTACCCTGGCTCTCAGGCGCGTTCCGGCGTCCCCTGCCGCAGGAGTATATGAGGGTCCGGTTGCCCCGGAGATGTTTGTCCAGCTCACGCCATTCGTTGAACGCTGCCACCGCCACGACTCGTGCCTAACGTTGCCGTCTTCGTTGGACAGGGTGGCGGTGATTTCAGTCCCCACCTGCAGAGCGGTTGTCGAGAGAGAGACGACTCCGGGCTCGTCTTCGTTGGTCACCGTGATCGTGGCGTTCCTGTCGTCCTTTCCGCCCTCTCCGTCGCTGGCTCTGACCGTGATCTTGTACACGTTGTCGCCGTTGGAGTCGTCCGGGTCTTCGTAGTCGGGCGTGTCCTCGAAGGTGAGGACGCCTCTAGTGCATATGTCGAAGTCGCCACGGTCGGTCTCGATGCTGGTGTTGGGCAGCGACCAACTGATGGAATCGCCGTCGTCGTCCGATGCGCTGTACGTTCCCACCGGGCACGTACCGCACTCGTCGAATCTCACAGAAGACGGACCGGAATCGATCTCTGGGGGCGTGTTGGTGGGAGTAGGCGTTGGCGTGGGGGTCGGCTCCAGACTGATATGCGGTTCTGCTCGATTGGGGAGCCGACAACGGCGCTCCCGTCCACTTCGAGATACGACCAGATGACCGAACCGGGAGAGCTGCACGCCCACGCCGTGTACCGAACAGAGCGCGAAGTGGACTCTCTGATGCGTGCCGTCGCTCTCCGGTCGCTGCAGCCTGAGTCGAACGCCAAGCTGTGATTGCTCAGCACGACCGTCTGCAGATCGTACACTTCCGTACTGTCGAGCTGCGTCGCATTCACCGTGAACGAGTGCGAAGCGCCCACTAGCAGGCCGAGCCCCGCTCTTATGCCGCTTATGGAAACCTCCTCCCTATTGGTTACCTGTCCGGTTACTTCCTCCGGCTCGGCGACCGTGACGTTCACGGTCTCTATGACCGCGCCGGTATCGGATGCGACCAGCCGTCTCCGAGCGCGCAGGCGTTCAGGGTGATCCAGGTGGGCGCGACCGCGCTCTGCGTCGTCCTGGATGTTCCGGCATCATCGCACGACTCTCCTTCGGGGATGAAATGCCCGCTGTACTCGATCTTCACTTCCAGGTCGAACGGCTGGACGTGGAGGCCCACGGCGAGGGCCGTCTGTCCCAGTTCGACCGACTGCGGCGCGACCACCAGTTCACCCGTGGGCGTTGCCTCCTCCTGGGCAGAGATAGGCTCGCTGAAGAGCGCCGTCATGTAGGCGATGATTCCAAGCGTTATGATCGCGGCCGGTACGACCCAGATGGTCTTGAACAACGTCTCCTTTGGCATGGCGTTGGCGCTTCCTTGCGATTTGGCTTGGTTCGGAATCGGACGAACAGCGCCGATGGTACACGGAATGAATGTGATTGTGGCGTTACTTTACCCTCAATCTGCCATGACTTCTTGTGATTTTTAGGAGACGTGGCGCAATCACTCCTTCAGAGGCCGAATCCTGCGGGCAGCGACGTTGGGGTTGCGGACGGGAGCGGGTTGCGCGAAGGCCCGATGCGGGGGCGTGCGACCCGGCGAACCTAGTATTTCGCGCCGGCGGCTATGAGGGTTTGGGCGGTCTCGTGGTGGTTGGCTATGTGCAGGGGCTTCTTGCCGTACACGTCGGCGGCGTTGACGTCGGCTCCGGCCGAGATCAGGACGCGGGCCACTTCGGTATGCCCGTTCGCAGCCATGTGCAGCGGGGTGAGTCCGCCCTCGTCGCCCACGCCCACGTCGGCTCCGGCGGCTATCAGCGCGTTGGCGACGTCGGCGCGCCCCTCGCGGGACGCCCAGTGGAGCGGGGCGCTGCCATGCCGATTGAGGGCGTTTACGTCGGCGCGCGCCGAGATGAGCGCCTCTACTATCTCAGTATGGCCGTCGCGGGCGGCGCAGTGGAGGGGCGTGATTCCGTACCTGTTCTTCACGTTGGCGTCGGCGCCTGAGGCTATGAGCGCCTGGACCGCGGCGACGTGGCCGTTGGCGACCGCGAGATCCAATGGCGTGGATGATCTCTTGTCTCCGGTGTGTATGCGGGCGCGGGCCGAGATCAGGGCGAGCGCGGTTTCGGCGCTCCCAGCGGCGGCGGCGAGGTGGATGGGAGCGCGTCCCAGCTTGCTGTGCGCGTTGACGTAGGCTCCCGCCGACAGCAGGGCGCGAACTATCGCGGTGTGTCCGCGTCGAGCCGCAAGGTGGAGGGCCATGTGGCCGTCTTCGTCGCGCGCGTTGAGGTTGGCGCCTTCGGCTATGAGCGTGGCGGCAGCCTCGGCGTCGCCGGCTTCGGCAGCCGCGTGCAGGGACGTTCTGAGGCTCTCGGACGATACGCCGTTGGCGGCGGGAGCCTCGTCCAGCGCCTCAAGGGTTTCGTCGGGGTCGGGGCCGACGGCCGCCCACTGGTAGGGTGTCCTGTCCTGCCGGTCGGCGGCTCGCACGTCGGCGCCGCCGGCGATGAGCATACGCACTATGTCGAGTTTGCCGAACGCGGCGGCGGCGTGCAGGGGCGTTATGCCGCGGTCGTCGCGGACGTGGACGTTCGCGCCGGAGTCTATCAGCGCGCGGGCGGTCTCGGCATGGCCTTCGGACGCCGCCATATGCAGGGGCGACAGTCCGTTCCTGCCCTTAGCTTGCAGGTCGGCGCCCGCTGATATGAGGAGGCGCGTCATATCCTCATGCCCGAACACGACGGCAGAGTGGACGCAGGTATGGCCTCTGCCGTCCCTGGCGTCAACGTCCGCGCCCCCGGACAGCAGAATGCGCGCCGACTCGATGTGCCCGGCATTGTCGTCGGAGGGCGGGGGCTCGGATTCGCGCTTGGCCGAGGCGTGGACGCTCGCGCGGGAGGATATGAGCGACCATATCGCGTCTCTGGTGTCGCAGAGCGCCGCCGAGTGAAGCGGGGTGTATCCCTTCTTGCTCCTGACGTTGACATCCGCGCCCGCATCTACGAGAACGCGCACGACGTCGGCATAGCCGCGGTATGCGGCCAAGTGCAGCGCGGTGAGGCCATCATGGTTGGTCTGCCGGTTCACGTCGGCGGCGGGGACGAGTGAGCGCGTCCTCGACGCGTCGCCGTCCACGGCCGCGCGGTGCAGGGGCGTTATGCCCGGGAAGAACGTGTACCACATGGAGAACAGCGCGCGTCGCGCCAGGGTTGCGATGGATGTCACGGAAGGAGTCTCCTGATGGATTTTAACGCAGAGACGCAGAGGCGCAAAGACGCAGGGGGAATTGTTTGTGTTTTCATTTTCGGGGCGAGTTAGCTGGCGCGCCTGCGGGCTCTTGCCCAGCCGTCTCTCAATGGCACTGACCGATTGAATATGGGCGCGCCTGGCGTCGAATCGGGATCTTTGACGAAGTATCCGACCCGCTCGAACTGTATCGGCGCCCCGGTCTCGGCGTCCGTCAACGACGGCTCCAGCTTGCAGCCTGTGAGAACTGTGAGCGAGTTGGGGTTTATGAAGTCGGTCCACGTCTTGCCTTCGGGCACGTCGTAGGGGTTGGGGATTGTGAACAGGCTGCCGTAGAGCCGGACTTCGCCATCTATTGAGTTCTGCGCGGAGGCCCAGTGCAGGGTGGCCCGAACGCGCCGTCCGTCGGGCGCGGAGCCGCCGCGCGTCTCGGGATCGTATGTACAGCGCAGCTCGGTTATATTGCCGTCTTTGTCTTTGACGGCCTCGACGCACTTGATGAAGTATCCGTATCTCAGCCGCACTTCGCGGCCCGGGGCGAGCCGGTAGAACCGGCGCGGCGGATCTTCCATGAAGTCGTCCCGCTCGATGAACAGCTCGCGTCCGAACGGAACGAGACGTGTTCCGGCAGTCTCGTCCTCCGGGTTGTTGACGGCTTCGAGGTAGTCGGTCTCGCCTTCGGGGAAGTTTTCGATGACCACTTTGAGCGGGTTCAGAACCGCCATACGGCGCTGGGCGCGTCTGTTCAGGTCTGTCCGCAAGCTGTGTTCGAGCAGCGCCATCTCGGTCAGAGCCGCCGTCCGGTTGATTCCCACCTCGTCGCAGAAGGCGATGATCGCTTCCGCCGTGTAGCCGCGCCGTCGCAGGCCGGCCAGGGTGGGCATACGGGGGTCGTCCCAGCCGTCCACATGACCGTCCTCGACCAGAGTTATCAGCCGGCGCTTGCTGAGTACGGTGTGCGATATGTTGAAGCGCGCGAACTCGATCTGCTGGGGGTGATAGATGTCCAGCTGGTCCAGGAACCAGTCGTACAACGGGCGGTGATCTTCATACTCCATCGAGCAGAGGGAGTGCGTGATGCCTTCTATCGAGTCGGAGATCGGGTGGGCATAGTCGTACATAGGGTATATGCACCACTCGTCGCCGGTCTGGTGGTGCGGGACGTGTCGGATGCGGTAGATGGTGGGGTCGCGCATGTTCATGTTGGGCGACGTCATGTCTATCTTGGCGCGCAGCACGCACTCGCCGTCCTCGAATTCGCCGGCGCGCATAGCGCGGAGCAGGGCGAGGTTTTCTTCTGCCGAGCGGTCGCGGTACGGGCTGTCGCGTCCTGGTTCGGTGAGCGTGCCTCGGTGCTCGCGTATCTGCTCGGCGGTCAGGTGATCTACGTACGCTTTGCCGTCCAGGACGAGTCTCTCGGCGAACTGATAGAGTCGCTCGAAGTAGTCTGATGCGTAAAACTCGCGGTCGGCCCAGTCGAATCCGAGCCATCGGGCGTCTTCCTTCTGCGACTCGACGTACTCCGCCTCTTCAGCGATGGGGTTCGTGTCGTCGAACCGGAAGTTGCACAGGCCATCGAAATCGCGGGCGATCCCGAAATCGAGATTCATAGCCGTCGCGTGTCCGAGATGGAGGTAGCCGTTGGGTTCCGGGGGCCAGCGTGTGTGAACTCTGCCGCCGAATCTGCCGTTCTCGTTATCTTCTACTACTCTAGCCCTGACGAAGTCTTTTGCCGCCAGGGTCGATTCTTCTGACATGGTTACGCGCCTCTTGATGAACGTGTTTGGGTAATGGATGGAGTATAGCTTAAGGAGTTTAACGCAAAGGCGCGAAGATGCAAAGACGCAAAGGGGGATTTTAACGCTGAGGCGCGGAGACGCAGAGAGGTAAGGAGTCGAGGGTGGTTACGGCTACGCGGCGGTTGGCGGCTTGGAGGGCCGCTATGTCGGCGGATGCTTGGGCGTTCGCGAGGATGGCGAAGTCGTACGTGGCGTTGGGGATGGGCAGGGGGTCTTGTCGCTGGCCTACTATCAGAGCCAGGACGTTATCGGGGCCGCCTTTGTGCAGCTGGCCGGTGGAGTGCAGGTAGCGTGGGCCGTAGCCCAAGGTGGTGGGGATGCTATGCCGGGCGGCGATCGAAGCGCGCAGGTCGGCGAGCGCGGCGTCGGTCTGGGGAGTCTGCTCCGTGTATGCTAGGATAGCGAGGTAGTCTCCGGGTTTGGCGGCGTCCAGCAACTCTGTCAGAGAGCTGCGCGGTTCGATTCCGGGCGCAATGCCGTCTTTCTCGAATTGGCGCAGGGCGTTTTCTGTGAAGTCCTTTGCCCGCTGGACGTCCGGCTGGTCGAACGGGTGGACTCCAAGCAACGCTCCGGCGGTGGCGGTCGCGAACTGCCAGCGGAAAAATTCGCCTCCCAGATCGGCCACGTCTTCTATGGAGTAGCGTATCAGAGGGAGATCTTGGGACGTGATACGGTCCACCAGAGCGTCGGTATCTGAGTCGTCTCCTGCGAGCTTGATGTACACGAATAGGCGGTCGTCGCTCGGGCGGTCGAAGGCGTCTATCGGCTCGCCGACGACGGGAATGACGCCGCGTCCGCTCTTGCCCAGACTTTCGGAGATCAGCTGCTCCGCCCACAGACCAAACGTATCGAGCGCGGGGGACGTCAGGACGGTGAGCTTGTCGCGTCCCGCGCGCGCGTGGCCGGCAATTGCCGCGCCCAGCGATGCGCCGGCGTTTTCGGATGCGGGAACGTCCGGGCCACATACGGCGCGGACGGCGACCGCGCTTTGGAGCAGCCCGCGCGTATCGAAGCCGATGATGGCGGCGGGAACCAATCCGAAGTAGCTAAGGACAGAGTAACGCCCGCCGATGTCGGTAGGGTTCCGGAAGACACGGCGGAAGCGGTCTTGACGGGCCAGCTCGTCGAGTGGCGTCCCGGCGTCGGTTATGGCGACGAAGCTGTCGCCAGCGCGCTCGGATTTCCCAGCATCTTTTGCGGCGTCTTCTACCACGCGCCGGAAGTAGCGGTAGAGCATGTTCGACTCGATGGTCGTACCCGACTTGGACGACACGAGGAACAGGGTTCGCGTGGGGTCTATCGAGCCGGCGACGGTTCGGATTCGCGCGGGGATGGTGGAGTCGAGGACTATGAGTTCCGGGAACGTGGGATTGGCGTCGGGACGTGAAGCGGCGAGGCAACGTCCCAGGACTTCGGGGCCGAGGCTGCTGCCGCCCATTCCGAGCAAAACTACGTGGGCTATGCCCTGGGCGCGGATCTCGTGGGCGAAGCGGTCCAGCGCGTCCAGTTCGGAGAGCATGGACAGCGGCGCGTCGAGCCAACCGAGCCGGTCGACTATTTCCGAGGGGTCTTCGGACCATAGGGTGTGGTCGCGATCCCATATGCGGGTGGGGATGGTGGGGTTCATGTATGTATCCTCAGTTTATAACGCAGGGGTGTGGAGGGGGCTAGGCCAAGATTAGCGGAATACGCATTTCTTCGGGTGAGAGGCCGGAGTGATGTGAGTTTTGCTGCAACATTCTGCCGGAGCCGCGAGCGGCGTTGTATTCGAGGATGGACGCCCCCATTGAGACGACCATGAGGTCCGCGAAGCGCTCCCTCACGCCGTCGGCTATATCGTGGGGGCCAAAGAGGCCGATGGCTATGGCGTCTTCGGTGTCTATGACGACGAACCTGTCCGCGCCGAAGCGTCGCTCTATGTGGCGGCGGGCGCGCTCTCGCGCCCAGTCCCAAGTGTGCAGGTAGGTTACGCGCGCGTCGCCTGACGGGGGGAACCGCAGCAGCGGCAGTAGCTGGCGATTTGGCCGCAGGGTGTAGCGATTGTGCGCGGGCGAGTCCAGGAAGCCGTGGTCGGCGGTGGCGATGATCCGCGCCCTGCCCCCTACTATCGTTTGAAGACGCCCTAGCTGAGCATCCATCTCGGAAAGGGCGTGGCGCACCTCAGGGCGGGTTACGCCGTGCAGGTGGGCCAGACTGTCCACCTGGGGAAGGTACAGGTAGGTGAATGTCTTTTCGCCGGTCGTCAGCGCGTGTTTCGCCGCTTTGTCTATGCCATCGGCGGGGGAGCGGTAGCCTATCGCCTCTCGTCCGCCTTTGAGGAAGTCTGAGAACACGGACGAGACTAGCCTCTCCGGCACGACGATCCGGACGTCGCGGGGTATGGACGCCCACAACGAGGGGACAGGGAAGGACACCTCAGGCTCGATACCTTTGGTGCGCAGGTCTCTATTGTCGTTCCGGGCGGTGTACTGGAGGATGTTCGCGGCTGATCCTAACTCAGGCAAGTGCGTCCACCATCCGGTAACGCCGTGTTCGGCGGGCCACTTTCCGGTGGTCAGCGTCGTCAGAGCGACGGCGGTCGTGGACGGAAACACGGTGCGGAGTTCGTCCTGGAAGTTCTGTCTCAGGAACGAGTCTTGGGGCAACGATTCGACGAGGCTGCAACCAACCCCATCCATAAGCGCGAGCAAGATGTGGTCGGACGCGCCGATGGTGTCCTCAAGCGCGCGCGAATCGGGAGTCGGCGAAAGCTCATCATCATCCACGCCGCACAGCGCTCCGATCGCCTGCGCGAGGTCCACCAAGTTGGCGCGGTTCCATAGGGGCGGCAGCAGCTTGCGCTCCTGGAAGGCGTCCATGAGTGTTTCGGTACCGATCATGATGGTCTCCTTGCTGACGGGATTTTAACGCAAAGGCGCGAAGGGGCAAAGGGGGATTTTGACGCGGAGGCGCGAAGGCGCAGAGGGGCGCGGAGATTTTTGTGTTATGATGGGTGAGTGAGGATGCGGGATGATGATCGCCCCTGTTTCTGATAACGAGACTTTGCAGCCTGGGTTGGACGCTCTGCGCTCGCAGTGGCCGGGCGCGCTCGAGGAGTTGGGACCGGAGACCGTCGGCGTATTCAGGCGCGTGATGGATGGGTTCGACCCGCGGGAGGGCGCGGCGGTCGAGATAGCCGGCGCCCCGGAAGGCGGGTGGCGCGTGGGCGTTTGCGTGCGCGACCGGCCCGGCACGCTCGCGCTTGTCGCAGGCACGCTGACCGCGCACGGCCTAGATATAACGAACGCCGACACGTTTACGGTTAGGCCGACATCGGACAGGGGCAACTATCATGATGTGGGAGGCGCGATTCGGAGGGCGCGGTCAAGGCGCGGATATGGACAACGCCGGCGGTTGCCACGTCCGCCGGGGCGTCTGGTCGCGCCTCAGCCGCCCACGGTTGCGGCAATGGCGTTCGACGTCCGAGCGGCGGCGGGGCGGGCGCCGGATTGGACGGATCTGGTCGAAGGCATGGAGTCCGTAGGGCGGCGCCTAGCCGGTCGGGATACGGAGGAGGCGCGGCTTAGGGTTGCCGAGAGGGTGGCGCAGACGGTACGCGACGACGGCTCGACGGCCCGCGCGCTGCCAATGGATATTCGCTTCGACGGCGATTGTTCGCCGGACCACACTCTCCTGGAGATACTGTCGCGCGATACGCCCGGATTCCTGTTCGCGTTCAGCAACGCGCTTTCGAGCGTTCGGGTCAACGTGCTGCGCTCCCGGGTGCGGACGGTCGGCGACGAGGTCCGGGACACGTTCTGGCTGACCGAGCCATCAGGCGGCAAGCTGGCGTCGGAGCGCCGGGCGCGTCAAGTTCGGGCGGCGGCGGCATTAATAAAGCAGTTCACGTATCTGCTGCCCACCGCGCCGGACCCGGAACAGGCGTTGAGACAGTTCAACTCGCTTTTGTCGCAACTCCTGGCGCGACCCGACTGGAACTCGGAGATCAGGGAGTTGCGGTCGCCGGGCGTTCTGGAGACGCTGGCGGAGATGATGGGCGCGAGCCGGTTCATGTGGGAGGACTTTCTCAGGGTACAGCACGAGAACTTGTTCCCGGCGCTTCTGGACGCGCCGGGCCTATATTCGGAGCGCAGCCGGGACGAACTGTCGGCGGAGATGGGGGCTGAGGTCTCCGCGCTGGCTTCCGAACGCAAAGGGCGCGCGAGCCATGAAGATCGAACGCGCGCGGTCAATGAGTTCAAGGATCGCGAGATGTTCAGGATCAGCCTGCGCTCCATCACGGGCAGGATCGATCGCCGGCAGTTCGGAGCCGAGCTTTCGACGCTCGCAGAGGTAGTTGTCGAGATTGCGTTCACGCTGAGCGTGGAGGCCGTGAAGGAGCGATTAGGCGCTCCTCTCCGATCGGACGGCGCGGAGTGCGGCTGGGCCATCTTCGGGCTGGGCAAGTTCGGAGGCGCGGAGATGGGGTTCGGCTCGGACCTGGAGTTGATGTTCGTGTACGAGGATGAGGGAACGACCAGCGGCGGAAATGGCGCGAGTCCGGCGCGGACGTCCACCTTCTTCGAGGAGGCGGTAAGGGAGTTCCTGCGTGTGATCCAAGCGCGGCGGGACGGCATCTTCGAGGTGGATATGCGGCTACGTCCATACGGGTCGAAGGGCGCGCTCGCGGCGTCTGAACGAGCGGTCGGCAGCTACTACTCGACTAACGGCAGCGCGCAGCAGTTCGAGCGGCTGGCGCTGGCGCGTATGCGTCCGGTCGCCGGAGACGTCGAGCTTGGACGCCGCGTCATGCGTGTCCGCGACGCTTTCGTCTATTCGCCGGAGCCGCCGGACGTCGAAAACATCCGGCACTTGCGCCGGCGGCAGGCGGCTGAACTCGTGGAACGCGGCGCGGTCAACGCGAAGCTGAGCCGCGGCGGGCTGGTGGACATCGAATACAGGGTCCAAGCTTGGCAGATAGCGAACGGCGTGGATGATCGCCTGGTGCGCGCGACGAACACATTAGAGGCGCTGGAAGCGCTGCGGTCGCGCGGCTACGTCGGGGACGCGCTCGCGGAGAAGATTGCCGAGGCATACGACTTCATCCGCGACTTGGTGGACGGGCTGCGGGTGGTGCGAGGCAACGCCAAAGATCTGACCGTGCCGCCGGTGGGCAGTCGCGAGTTCGAGCGGTTGGCGCACCGGCTGGGCGTAGAGCCGGATGAGCTTGGGAAGCGGATCGAGGGTTACATGGAGGTGGCGGCGGGGCTGTGGATTTAACGCAGAGGCGCAGAGGGGGCGGGGGATCGCATAGGGTTTAGGGATTCCTTACGTCTCTCTGCGTTCTTTGCGTTAGAAACTTGGGGTTGGGGGTAGGCGGATGGGGAACGGGACGTCGGGGTTTTCTGCGACC
This sequence comes from Dehalococcoidia bacterium, assembly GCA_965208795.1. GTDB lineage: Bacteria > Chloroflexota > Dehalococcoidia > Lucifugimonadales > UBA1123 > VXRN01. The sequence continues at coordinate 1,966,035 of CBDBPQ010000002.1, read as the reverse complement.
AGGCGCTGCCAGGCTGCGTGGCCGGCGCGTTCGGCAAGTTGGATTACTTCGTCTTCGCGGATGGTCAGGAGGTTGCCCTCGCGCATGACCCAGCGCCCGTCTATCATCACGTCGGACACGTCTGCCGGCTGAGCCTGGTGGACGAAAGCCGAGACCACGCGCAGCGTCGGAACCAGGTGGGCGCGTCGCAGATTCAGCATGAACAGGTCTGCCTTCTTGCCGATTTCGAGGCTGCCGGTCTCGTCGTCTATGCCGAGCGCGCGGGCGCCGCCGATGGTCGCCCACTCAATCACGTCTTCGGGCTGGGGCCACATTTCGTCGTTTCTGCGGACGCGCTCGTGGAACAGGGCCGCGCGGGTTACTTCGACCATGTCCTCCGCCATGTTGTCGCTACCCATTCCGACCGGGCATCCGGCGGCGGCAAGCTCGAACGCGGGGGCGGCGGCTCCGCGCCGGGCGGCGATGGCCGGGTTGTTGGAGACGGCGACGCCATGCTGTCCGAGCAGCGCGATTTCGGAGTCGTCCACGTAGCGGCAGTGGGCTACGAGCAAGTCGTCGCTGAGGAAATCGTTGGCGAAGAGGTACTGCGTCGGACGCACGCCGCGCGTTCGCATTACCGCCTCGACTTCCTTGTGGCTCTGGGACAGGTGGATGGTGGAGCGGAGACCGAATCGTTCAGCCAACTCGCGGGCGGATCGCAGCAGGTCGGGCGAGCACAGTTCGGGCGCGTGCGGGGATACGAAGCATCGGACGCGCCCATTCTCACGTCCGTGCCACGCCGAGATGAGATCTTCGCCGCGCCGGAGTCCGGCTTCGAGCTTGGCGGACGAGAAGTGGAATCTGCCTTCGTTGAGGCGTTCGTCGTCGGCATCGTTGAAATTTTCGGCGAGGAAGAGGCGCAGGCCGGTGTCCACCAAACTTTGGGCGTATTGGGGTATGCGGTCTGAGATTTCGAGCATCGTAGTCGTGCCGCTGCGGATGGCTTCGATTGCGGCGAGGAGCGCGAAGACGTTGCGTTCGTCGTCGTTTAGCAGTCCCCTGCCCGTCGTCGGGAAGCGCAGCGTGGTGGGGAAGCCGAAGTCTTCGAGGATGCCGCGGTCGGCGGTGGCGAGCAGGTGGGTGTGGCAGTTGATCAATCCGGGGAACACGGCGCGGGTTCGTCCGTCCACGCGGTCGGCGGACCGGTACGCCGCCTCTATCTCGGGCGTGGGGCCGATGGCTACGATGCGCCCTTCGTCCATGGCGAGGGCGGCGCCGTAGAGGATGTCTCGGGTGGGGTTGCAGGTTACGATGGTGGTGTTGGCGATGATGGTGGGCATGGGGTGGCTCCTGGTGGTGGGGAATTTCGATGCGAAGGCGCGAAGGCGCATGGGGGATTTTATCTCAGAGGCGCGGAGACGCAAAGGGATGGATAAAGCGAAGTGGTTTGCGCCCCCGCGTTTAACCCGGAGCGCGGTCGGCGGTTGCCGTCGGGTGGGGTATGGGGGTATGCTAGGCTAGATTCTACGGTATTGGTTGTTCGTCCGCGGTTCGGGCGATTGGAATGAAAGGAGAACTACGTGGACGGATTTTCTGCAGTGGCGCGAATCCTCAAGTTGGAGGGGGTCGAATGGGTGGCGTGCTACCCATCGAACAACCTGATCGAGTCTGTGGCTCAAGAGGGTATTAGGACTATTATGTTCCGACAGGAGCGGGGCGCGGTTATGGCCGCCGACGGGTACAGCCGGGCGAGCAACCGCCAGAAGTTCGGGGTTGTGATCACGCAGGGCGCGTCGGGCGCCGAGAACGCGATGGGCGGAATCGCGCAGGCGTTCGGAGATAACGTCCCGATCCTGCTGATTCCCGGCGGCTCCGCGCTGAACGCATGGAACATCAGGCCCAACTTCTCGCCGTCGCGGGCATACGCGCCCATTTCGAAGCAGACGGAAGTGGTGCTGACGCCGTCAGAGATCGGCAATTCGATGCGAAGGGCGTTCCACGCGCTTCGCAACGGGCGCGGGGGGCCGGTTACGCTGGAGACTCCGGGAGACGTGATGGCGGCCGAGGTCCCGGAGGGCACGGTCGAGAACTACCGTCCGCCGAAGCGCAGCATGACGTCCCCATCGCGCTCGGACGTGAAGGACGCGGTGAAGCTGCTGCTGGAAGCGAACAACCCTGTGCTGTGGGCCGGCGGCGGCGTACTGTTCGGCGACGCGACCGAAGAGCTGAAGGAACTCGCTGAACTCCTGGACGTTCCGGTCTATACGACGATGCAGGGCAAGAGCGCGTTCCCTGAGACGCATCCGCTATCGTTGGGCGCGGGTTCGGGCGCGACGACGTGGCCGGCTCGCAAGTGGCTGGTCGAGTCGGACGTGGTGTTCGCCATCGGATCTAGCCTGACGCACACGGGCTACGGTCAGCCGATACCGGCGGGCAAGGTTCTTATCCAGAACACGGACAACGTGGATGACATCAACAAGCAGGAGAGCATAGACGTTGGTCTGCCGGGCGACGCGAAGGCTGCGCTGGAGCTGGTTCTGGACGAGGTGAAGGCGGCTATCGGCGAGACTCCGCGCGATACGGGCGTACAGGCGCGCATCGCGGCGGAGCGGGAGAAGTGGATGGAGGAGTGGATGCCGCTGTTGCAGTCGGACGAGGTGCCGATCAACACGTATCGCGTGATCCACGAGATCAACACGACGCTGGACAAGTCGCGTTCGGTGGTTACGCACGACGCGGGCGCGCCGCGCGACTCGATCATCCCGTTCTACGAGGCGACGACGCCGCACGGATACGTGGGCTGGGGCAAGACGACGCATCTGGGCTTCGGGATTCCGTTGATGATCGGCTCGAAGCTGGCGAACCCGGACAACTTCTGCCTGAACCTGATGGGCGACGGGGCGTTCGGAATGTCGGGCATGGACACGGAGACGGCGCAGCGCTCCGGCGCGCCTATCACGACGGTCGTGCTGAACAACGGCGGGATGGCGACGTATCCGGGAGGCTATCCGACGGCGCGGACGCAGTTCGGCGTAACCGAGATGACCGGCGACTACGCGGGCGTGGCGGACTCGTTCGGCGGCGTCGGCATCGTGGTCAAGGACCCGGCGGAGATGAAGCAGGCGCTCATAGACGCGCAGCGACACAACGCGGACGGGCGGACGGTGATCATAGACGTTCACTCGAACTTCGAGGCCAAGAAGTCCCGGTTCTAGGGGGACTTTGACGCGGAGGCGCGGGGACGCGGAGGATCAACTGAGGTTCTTTGGGGTCTCCGCGTCTTTGCGTTTAATTGGGGGTGATGGGTTGGAGCGTGAAGTCGGGAGCAAGGGGGTTGAGGAAGGTTACGGCTTCGAGTGTCTGGCCGTTGGAGAAATCTTCGGACAGTACGTATGGTACGCCGTTGAGCTTGGCTGCCGCCCAGATCAAGCTGTCCCAGTAGGCAAGTTGATACCTGCGGACGCCACGAACGGCTTCCAAGATCGTTTCTTTGGTGGTGTCGAGGACTTGCCAGTTCAATGTTATGGCGGTGATGGTATCCGCAAGATAGGCGATTGACGCCGGACTCTGAACGCCCCGTGCAAGTCGGGAGAAAAGTTCGTTCAGTACCTGCGTGCTGACGCATCCCACGCGGTTTTCTACAATCTCCGCGAGCAACTGCTTAGATCGTTGGGACTTGGACAGGTCGTCGCCGAGGTAAGCGTAGATGAATATGTTGGTATCAACCAGGTAGTCTGTTGATCCGGTCGTCATAGACGGCGCTCCGATCAAACTTAGTTTCAGTCTCGCCCAGCAGTTTTACGTAGAATCTGGTTTCCATTTTCTCAAGCTCGCGCTGCCACCTAGCCGATTTTCTATCTATTCGCTCCGATAGTATGTCTTCGTACATCTCCTCACGACTTTTCCAAGGCGCCCATGCTCTGGAGTTACTGGCGCTGGTCTCTTGCCAGAGCGAGGACGTATCTTCGGAGTCACCGTCCATGTAGGCGCAGATTGCGAGCCGAATCAATTCGGACTGACTGATTCCCAACAGCTTTGCCAACTTTTTTAGGCTGGCGTCTTGTTCGGGATCTATGTAGATACTCTTTTGGATCATTCGCGTCATTGTTCACTCTCCGTGATGTGGGATTATACACGATACGCGCGCTGACAGTGGCGAGCAACCACGAAGGTTGGCCCAACGGAGGGGCGCGGAGTCATTGGGGCGCGAGGGTGGCTTCGTCCAGGAGGGTTAGTATCCACTCCTCCAAGTCGGGTTCGGGGATGGCGCCTACCCAGCGGCCTTCGACTACGCCGTCGGCGCTTATGAAGAATGTTACGGGGAGGCCGATCACGCCGTAGTCTATGCTGACGGCGCCGTCGGCGTCGCGGACGTTCGGAAATGTCAGGCCGAACTCTTGGATGTAGGCTTGGGCGTCTTCTTCGGTATCCTGGATGTCCACGCCTACGAATAGGATCCCGTGGTCTCGGTAGCGCTGCCACAGCCGCTGGAAGTGGGGCGACTCCTGACGGCATGGCGGACACCAGGACGCCCAGAAGTTGATGACGACGGGCGAACCTGCATGGTCGTACAGGCGGAGTTGACCGGCATCAACTGTGTCTTGCAGGCGCGCGATGGATCCGGGCGGCGGGTTGACGATGAACGGGCTGGAGGTGTCCGGTCGCTCTGACGGAGCGGCGTCTAGCAGGGGCAGGGTGAAGTCGGGCGCGGGCTTGCCGACGCGCGTTTCGCCGGAGCGTCCGGTGGCCGGCGACCTGTTCGCCAGTCCGTATGCGAGGATGGCGAAGAAGGCGAGCGCCAGCAGCGTGAAAGCGGCGATGGCTAGGGGCTTGGATACGGCGGGCATTTTGGGTCTCACAGTTTGGGATTTTTACGCAGAGACGCAGAGGGGCGCGGAGAGACGCAGAGGGATTCTAACTCAAAGGCGCGAAGGGGCAAAGGCGCAAGGGTTTTTCACTTTTCTTCAAGGGTTTGCAACTTGTTGAAGTCGGGGTTTTCACCCCCATCCTAGCCTTCCCCCGTCGAGGGGGAAGGGACTGGGCCGCTAGGGGGCTGAGTCGGGGTTGGGGTGGGATAGCGGCAGGCGTCTCGGCGCAGTCATGAAGAGGGTGAACACCACGGAGCAGGCTACGATGACCGTGCTTACCAGGAAAACGTCGCCTATCGCGCCGGCCAGCGCAGAACGGACGGCGTCGAGGGCGGCTTCGGGCAGCGGCGCGGCGGAGGGGTCGACGAGCGCCTGGGGGTTGTCGCGCAGGGAGTCGAGCCGTTCGGAAGGGAGGGCGGCGCGCATCTCGGCTGTCATCGCGCCGTCGAGGTTGTAGGCGAATCTGTTTACCATCACGGCGCCGAGAACGGCGAGTCCGAGCATCCCGCCGACCGAGCGGTAGAACTGGATGGCGGACGTGGCGACGCCCATGAGCCGGAACGGGACGGTGTTCTGTACTGCGAGGATGAAGGTGGGGAAGGTGATGCCGAGCCCGACGCCCATGATTACGATGTAGCCAACGGCGCGGAGGAAGGAGGTGTGTATCGTCATGGTGGAGACGAGGAACATTCCGGTCGCCATGATGACGGTGCCGGCTATGGCCTGAACCCGGTAGTGTCCACCGGCGCGGGCGAGCGTCTGGCCGGAGATCGTGGCGCCGACCACGATTCCGAGCATCATCGGCGTCAGGAAGCTGCCGCTGCTGGTGGCGGACGCTCCAAGCACGCCCTGGAAGAAAAGCGGCACGAATATGATGCCGCCGAACATCCCGAACCCCGTCAGGAACGTTACGATTAGCGAGGTGGCGACTACGCGGTCGCGATAGATTTCGAGCGGCATGATGGGCGACTCGGCCTTCCGCTCTATGAGAACGAAGGCGACCGTCATGATCGCGCCGAACGCGAGCAGCCCCAGCACGGGGGTGGACGTCCATCCGTACTGTACGCCGCCCCAAGACAGCGCGAGGAGCATGGGCACCACGGCTAGTATTAGCGTAACCATGCCGGGATAGTCGAGCTTGCGGCTTTCGACTTCGGGACGGATGCTGGGGAACATGAGGATGATCAGGACCAGCACCGGTAATCCGATGGGTATGTTGACGTAGAATATCCAGTTCCACGACAGGTTGTCGGTGATGAAGCCGCCAAGCGTGGGGCCGATGACGGACGACATGCCGAAGACGACGCCAACGAATCCCTGGTACTTGCCGCGCGTTTCGGGCGGAAACAGGTCGGCTATGGCAATGAAGCTGTTGGCCATGATGACGCCGCCGCCGATGCCCTGTATGGCGCGGAAGACTATTAGCTGGGTCATAGTCTGGCTCAAACCCGCCAGAACGGAACCGGCGAGAAAGACCACGATGCCGCCTATGTAGAACGCCTTGCGTCCGTAGATGTCGGTCATCCTGCCGACGATGGGAACGGCGGTAGTAGAAGCGACGAGGTACGCGGTGGTTACCCACGTGTAGCGGTCGAAGCCGCCGAGGTCTGCGATGATGCGCGGCATGGCCGTCGCCACGACGGTCTGGTCCAAGGCGGCTAGGAACAGCGTCAGCATCACGCCGACCATCGCCAGGACGAGTTGGCGCGTGGGCAGCGGGACGAAGTCTTGCGCTACGGATTGGGGTTGGTTCATGGTCGGTTCCTTTTGACGCGGAGGCGCGAAGGCGCAGAGGGACGCAGAGGGTTTGCTTTTGGAAGGCTAGTTGATGGCGAGAGTTTCACCCCCATCCTAACCTTCCCCCGTCGAGGGGGAAGGGATTGGGTTCTCAGGCTCGGAATTGGGGCATTACTTGGTTGGCGAACAGTCTCATGCTGCGCTCGTTGTCTTCCCACGACATGGGGCCGACGCGGAATTGGAGTATCAGTCCGCCTATTCCGATGCGGCGCAGACGCTCGACGCGCTTGGCTACGGTTTCGGGCGAGCCGAATATCATGCTGTTTTCGACGCGGAAGCGCGGGTCTGCAAGTCCGGAGCTTACGGACGCCATCTCCTCGGCGGTGTTGAGCCGGCGACGGGTTTCGTCTATGTGCCTGCGGCTGGCGGTGTGCACCCGGGTGGCGACCGTCCGCGCCTCGTCGTCTGTTTCGGCTACGTACATGTTGCGCCATATCCAGCAGTTGGACATGGCGCGGGAGACGTGGGCGTCGTCGTAGCCGGAGTCGCGCATGGTCTGCTGGTACACGTCGAAGCGGCGCTCGGTCTCGTCGTCGGGCTGGACCACGAGCATCAGCGATCTGCCTTGCTTCGCCATCTCGACCATGGAGCCTTCGGTAGCGACGGCGCGAATGATGGGCGGATGGGGATCCTGGTACACCTTCGGGCGCAGCACGGGCAGGTCTATATCGAAGAACTCGCCGGTGTGGCGGTAGTTCTCGGTGGTCCACGCGCCGGGGAGTATCTCTTCGGACTCGACCAGCCTGCCCTGGGCTTCGGCGAACGGTATGCCGTAACTACGGTATTCGTAGAAGTTGTAGGCGGTTCCCCTGCCGATGCCGAGCGTGATTCTGCCCTTGCTGATGTTGTCTATAAGGGCTATCTGCTCGGCGAGCCGTATGGGGTGGTGGAGCGCCATCTGGACGGCGGCGAATCCGATCCTGACGCGCTGGGTGCGGGCGGCGACGGCGGCTGCGAAGGTTACAGGGTCAACGTAGGCGCAGGCGCCGTCGTTGTGGTGCTCTCCGAGCCATACGCCGTCGAAGCCGAGTTCTTCGGTGAGTTCGGCCTCGCGCAGGGCGTCGGTTACGACGGTGTGGTCGGTGTCTGGGGTTGGGGAATGGGGGAAGAGGAAGTTGCTGAATTTCATGGTTGTTGTCCTAACCTGAATTTAACGCAAAGGCGCAAAGACGCTAAGGAGATTCTAACGCAGAGACGCGGATGGGGTTATTGAGTGATTGTGTATTCGCGCTGTGGTTTCTTATGACTTCTAGGAACTGCTCGCCGAAGTCTTGGAGTTTCTTCTGGCCTACGCCGTTGACTCTTAGGAAGGCGTCCGGGGTCGTGGGGTGGTATGCCGACATTTCTTGGAGGGAGCGGTCTCCGAAGATTACGTAGGGAGGGACGGCGCGTTCTTGGGCTAGGCGGGTTCGGACGGCGCGGAGCTTTTCGAACAGGGTCTCGTCGTAGTCTATCGGGACGCGGTCGGCGGCGCGGCGGGAAGCGCGGGAGCGGGCGCGCGACTCGGGGACGGGCAGGTGTACGGTATCACGGTTTCGCAGAAACGCCCTACCCTCTTGGGTTACGGACAGTGTTGGGTACTCGCCGCCCTGTTGGAGCAAGCCTTTGGCGGCGAGGCCGGTCATTAGCTCGCGGAGGGCGGCGTGGGTGTAGTCGTCCACTATGCCGAATACGGACAGGTTCTGGTGGCCGCGTTCGCGCGTTTGCGCGTTGTCAACGCCTTTCAACGCTTGGGCTATGTACGTGGAGCCGTAGCGTTCGCCGGTTCGGATGACTGCCGAGAGTATCTTTTGGGAAATTACGGTGGCGTCGAAGGTTTCGGCAGAGCATACGTCGCAGTTCCCGCAGTCCTGCCAGCCGGGGGTCTCGCCGAAGTATCGGAGGAGCGCGGCGCGGCGGCAGGTCGCTTGTTGGCAGTATGCGACGATGGCGTCCAGTTGGGTTTGGGCGACGGCGCGGCGGGTTTCGTCGTTGCGGTCTATGAGGTACCGAAGTCGCTCACGCTCGCGTGGGCCGTAGAAGAGGATGCACTCGGATTCGAGGCCGTCGCGCCCCGCTCTGCCGGACTCCTGGTAGTAGCGTTCTACGGAATCGGGCGTCTCGTAGTGCATTACGAGGCGCACGTCGGGCTTGTCTATGCCCATGCCGAAGGCGACGGTGGCTACTATGACGCGCGCCTCGTCGCGGACGAAACGCTCCTGGTTGGCGGCGCGGACTTCGGACTCAAGCCCGGCATGGTAAGGGAGCGCGGATATGCCGTCGCTCTCGAGATCGGATACCATGTCGTCCACGCCGTCGCGCGAGCTTCTGTACACGATGGCGCTGGCGTTGGGGTTGGCGTTCAGCCAGTCGAGCAGGCGGTCGTAGCGGTCGGTATTGGGCAGGACGGAGTATCGGAGGTTGGATCTGTCGAATCCGGCGACGAACACTCGCGGCTCGGACAGGTTCAGTTGCTCCACGATGTCGTCTCTCACCTGTCGCGTCGCTGTCGCGGTGAGCGCGATGATGGGGGTTTGGGGGGCGATCTCGCGCATCCGGCTCAGAGCGCGATAGTCGGGCCTGAACTCGTGTCCCCACTGCGATATGCAGTGCGCCTCGTCCACCGCTATCAGGCTCACGTTGGAGGCTGCGACGAAGCGTTGGAACTCCGGCATGGCGACGCGCTCAGGCGCGACGTAGAGCAGCTTGACCTGGCCGTAGTACGCCGCCTTCTGGACGGCGATCCGCTCCTCGTAGCTCTGGGCGCTGTTGACGAATCCGGCGGGTACGCCATTCTCTCGGAGCGCGTCCACCTGGTCTTTCATCAGCGCGATCAGCGGGGATACGACCAGAGTCAGTCCCGGCAATGCGAGCGCGGGCAACTGGTAGCACAGCGACTTGCCGCCGCCTGTGGGCATGAGGACGAGGGAATCGCGACCGTCCATCACGGCCTCGATGACATCTTGCTGGAGCGGACGAAACTCGTCGTATCCGAAGTACTGTTTGAGCAGGTCCTTCACAGCGACGTCTCCGCAGACAATCGCTCGAATCCCTGCTCGGTGAGCGTGGCGAAGTGGGAGACGTGCGCGATCCGCTTCGTCAGATCGTTGTCCAGGCGCAGCAGTTCGTAGGCGCTGTTGTAGAACGCCATGGCCGATTCGAGTGGGTAGTGGCGGCGCCAGTCCTCGGCCCAGAGCGGGGGCGGGATTTCGATGCCAAGCCGCGCGAACTCCGTTTCCACGAACCGCGCCGCCGCCTCGTACATGGGGTCTGTGGACTCCTCAGACGAGTATCCGTCCATTCCCTTGTTTCTGAATACGACCAGCTGGTATAGGAGCATCCACCAGAACAGCACCACCAGGGCGGTATCGTCTATGCGCGCCGCGCGCTTCTTGAGTCCCCAGTCCAAGCGCTTGTCGTCGTTCTTGACGAGCAGTTGGTGGAGCGTCTGCCGGGAGGCGTCGCACAGGAGCGTCCAGAGCCTATAGCCGGGGGAGTCCAAGCCGTCGGCGCCCGCTCCGTCGCGGGCAACGCCCGCCACGCCGTCTATGGACAGCGCGAGGTTTCGGCGCGCGCGCCCCGGAACGAGTCGGTCCAGGATGCCCACGTCGCCTAGTCGTCCTTCGCCGCGAAATAGCCTTCTACGTAGCCCAGTTGCACGGCGCGAACCAGGGCCGGCGCGATAGCCTGCGGTATCACCGACGCCAAGCCGCCGGACTCGGCGGCCAGCCGGACGAAATTATCCTGCGCCAAGTTGGCGACCACGGCGACGAAGGGCTGAATCCACTCGGGCGCGTACTGGTCTGCGCCGGAGTTTGGGCGCGCTTCTTCGGCGGAGATGAGCGAATCTATGGCCGTGTCGTCTCCGTACCGCTCGACGAGCACAGCGAGCGCGTTCTCATAATCCATCTCGAACTGTTGGAACGAAAGTTCAGGGTCGGTCAAGGGATGCCTCGCGTTTGGGGATACCAAGTGATTTTAACGCAACGGCGCGAAGATGCAAAGGCGCAAGGGGGATTTAACGCAGAGACGCGGGGGTGCAGAGGAGAATTTGGGGCAGAGACGCGGAGGGTGTTTTTGATATGCTGTGGGTGGTCGGCTGACCACGCTCGAAAGGGGTTTGGGCATGGATTTGAGAGAGTACATCAGAGACGTGCCGGATTTTCCGAGTCCGGGCATCCTGTTCAAGGACATTACGCCGCTACTGCATGATCCGGCGGCGTTCCGGCGCGCGGTGGATGCGCTGACGGAGCGCTTCTCGGATGCGCGTTTCGACGTAGTGGCGGGCATCGAGTCGCGCGGCTTCGTGTTCGCGGGGCCCATGGCCTACAATCTGGGCGTTCCGCTTGTGCCTTTTCGCAAGCGCGGCAAGCTGCCGTTCGATAGCGTGTCTGTCAGCTACGATCTGGAATACGGAACCGACGCGATGGAGGTTCACGTGGACGCTATCGGCGAGGGGCAGCGCGCGCTCATAGTGGATGATCTGATCGCCACCGGGGGCACGCTGGCGGCGGCGGTGGAACTTGTGGAGAAGACGGGCGGCGCAGTCGCGGGCATCGGCGCGGTCATCGAACTGCTCGACCTCGACGGGCGCTCGGCGCTCGGCGACCACCGCATAGAGTCTCTGCTTACGTACTGACTCTTTGACGCGGAGGCGCGAAGGCGCAGAGAGATGACGGGGATTCTTGTCGGGGCGCAGTTGTTCTGCAGCCGAGTTTGACATGGTGGATGGGCTTTGCAAGTATTAGGGGTGATGGGGAGATGCCATGGTTTACCGTTCTCCGGCAGCGCTGGTTACTCACTTCCTGAGCGAGGTCGATCTCTTTCGGGGCCTTTCCGCGCGCCACATAGAGCGCGTCGCCGCGCTGTGCGACGAGTTCCACTTCGAGGCGGGCGACTATCTGGGATACCAGGACGAACTGGGCGATCGCCTGTACGTGGTGCGAAGCGGCGAGGTGACGGCGACGACGGGCGCGCGCGATAGGCCGGTCGCAGTTCGGACGGTAGCGCCGAGAGAGGCGTTTCCGGTTGCGATACTGTTCAATCCGCCGAAGCTGGTTACCACGTCCCGGGCTGCCACCGATGGCTCGGCTTTCATCATCCCGCGCGTTCGCTTGCTGGAGCTGTGCGAGTTGGAGCCGCGCATCGGGCTGCATATCTTCAGCGCGGCCTGCGGCATACTGGCGAGCAGGTACAGGTACACGTTGGACAGGCTCGCGGAGGTGGTGTCGCCCGAGGATGCGCCGGAGTCGTGGGCGGGCGGCGAGCTTTGAGTTTAGATTCGACGCAAAGGCGCAAAGGCGCGGAGACGCAATGGAATGAGGTCAGCTTTCATGCGTCCCCGCGGTTCTGGGACAACTACGATGGGAAGCACCTGAATTTCAAGGCGCGATACTTGACAATCGCGGGGCAGTTGACATATGTTGACGCGCGATGGGGATGGTCGGAACCGAACCCGTTCCGGTCATGAAATCGCCCGTCGGCGGGCCGCTGGCGGCGTTGGCGTTAGTGATATGCCGCTCGGCGGCGAACTTGGAGGAAAGGGGACCACATGACGAAGTTGTTGGAGGTCAATGACCTTGCCACCTACTTCTTTACGCAGGATGGCGTGGTCAAGGCCGTAGATCACATCAGCTACGATCTGGAGGAGGGCGAGGTTCTTGGCGTGGTCGGCGAGAGCGGCTGCGGCAAGAGCGTCCACGCGCTTTCGATCATGCGCCTCGTGCCGAACCCGCCGGGTCGAACCGTCTCGGGCGAGGTGGTCTTCGAGGGCGAAGACCTGCTCAAGATGGACGACGCCGAGATGCGGAACATCAGAGGCAATCGAATCGCCATGGTCTTCCAGGAGCCTATGACGTCGCTGAACCCGGTATTGACCATAGGGCGCCAGCTCACCGAGACGCTGGAGCTTCACCAGAACATGTCTCAGCAAGAGGCGCGAGAGCGGGCGGCGGAGCTGCTGGCTACGGTCGGCATACCGGACGCCGAGCGGCGGCTGGTAGATTACCCGCACCAGTTCAGCGGCGGTATGCGACAGCGCGTGATGATCGCGATGGCGCTTAGCTGCAACCCACGCCTGATCATAGCCGACGAGCCGACGACGGCTCTCGACGTTACCATCCAGGCGCAGATACTTGAGCTGATGCAGCAGCTGGCGCAAGACTTCGGCACGGCGATGATCATAATCACGCACAACCTTGGGGTGGTGGCGCGATACGCGGACAACGTGAACGTGATGTACGCGGGCAAGATCATCGAGACCGGCACCGCCGAGGAGATATATCACAACCCGCGACACCCATACACTCTCGCGCTGCTCAACTCGGTGCCGAGGCTCGATTCGAGCGAGCGCATAAGGCTGGACGCGATCGAGGGGCTGCCTCCGGACCTGGTAAACCTGCCGGAAGGCTGTTCGTTCGCTCCACGCTGCAAGTTCGTGTATGAACAGTGCCTGGACGAGACTCCGACTCTGGTCGAGACCAACCAGGGACACACTTCCGCCTGCTGGAGATACAAAGAGCTGCACGAGATCGCCGGCGTATGACGACCTGATTCAGGTGAGGTAGAGAAGGCCGATGACCACCCAGACTGAGATCGCAACCAACGGTTCCAGCGCGAACGGCGGCGAGCCGCTGCTGGAAGTGAAGAATCTGAAGATGTACTTCCCGGTAACGTCGGGAATCATCTTCCAGCGCAAGATCGCCGACGTGAAGGCGGTGGACGACGTTACGTTCACGATCAACCAGGGCGAGACGCTCGGTCTGGTGGGCGAGAGCGGATGCGGCAAGACGACCACCGGCAGGGCCATCCTGCAGCTCTACAAGCCGACGGACGGGGACGTGATGTTCGAGGGGACTCGACTCAACGACCTCGACAGCGGCAGTATGCGGGCGATGCGCCGCAAGATGCAGATCATCTTCCAAGACCCGTACGGTTCGCTGAACCCACGCATGACGTGTGGCGACATAGTGGGCGAGCCGCTCATCGTGCACAAGCTCACGTCGGGGAAGGGCGAGTACCGGGAGCGAGTGGCGGAGCTGCTCCAGGTCGTTGGGCTGAACCCGTACATGGCGGACCGCTACCCGCACGAGTTCAGCGGAGGGCAGCGCCAGCGCATCGGAATCGCGCGCGCCCTCGCGGTCAACCCTAGCTTCATCGTATGCGACGAGCCGGTATCCGCGCTCGACGTATCCATCCAGGCGCAGGTCATCAACCTGCTGGAAGACCTCCAGGAGCAGTTCGGGCTGACCTACCTGTTCATCGCGCACGACCTGTCCGTGGTCCGGCACATATCCGACCGCGTGGCGGTGATGTACCTGGGCCACATAGTGGAGATAGCGGACCGCAACGAGTTGTACGAGAATCCGCTGCATCCGTACACCCGCGCACTGCTTTCGGCGGTGCCGATTCCCGACCCGCTGGTCGAAGCGCAGCGCGAGCGCATCATCCTGACGGGCGACGTGCCAAGCCCGACCAACCCACCGCCCGGCTGCGTGTTCCACACGCGCTGCCCGGTGATGGTGGAAGACTGCCAGCTGGAGATGCCGGAGCTGCGAGAGGTGTCGCCCGGGCACTGGGTATCCTGCATCCGCGTGGAAGGTTGGGAGACGGCGCCAGCGGCGTATTAGGGGCCAGGGGATTTAGCGCAGAGACGCAAGGGGCTTATGGGGTTCTTTGCGTCTCTTGCGTTTAAACCGGGGGCTGTTGCCTTACCTAGAGCCGGGCCATTTCGGTGGCGAACCAGAGGGCGAGGTTGCCGGTGCGGTTGTCTTGGCCGAACTCGGCGGCGCGGTCTATGTAGAAGCGCCGGTCGTCCACGGCGCCGGTGCCGGTGCAGCCGTCAACTACGGCGCCGTCCATGCCGATCCGCTCTGATGCGGCGCGCCAAAGGCTTTGGGCGAAGTCTCGCCACGAGCTGTCCAACCAGCCGAGGCGGACGCCGCGCGCTACGGCGTAGCCCACCATGCAGACTGAGGTCAGCTCCTGATACGTGCCGGGCATGTCCAGCAGCTGGGTGAACATGCCGGATGGCCGCCGCAAGCCTCGCAGAGCTTTGAGGTGGCGCGTGTGGTTCTCTATCAGCGCGGGCCGGTCGGGGTGGTTCGGGGGCAGATAGGTTAGGGTCTCGGCGTATCCGAGGGCGGCGAAGCCGTTGCCGCGTCCCCAGTAGTAAGGAACGGCGCGACAGTGGCGGAACATCCCGTCGTCATGCTGAATACCGGCGCCGAGGAGGAACGCGGTCTGGATGTCGACGTAGCTTGGGTCGCCGGTCAGCGCGTATGCTCTGCCCATCAGCGCGCCGGAGAAGAAGAAGTCTTCGGTGCGGTAGTCGGGGTCGCACGGTGGGGGCGGCTCGCCGGGCGCGTTGCCGCGGTATAGATCAGCGGTGGAGATTAGCAGCTCGCGGTACCGGGCGTCGCCGGTGGCGTCGAACATCTCGTCGCACCAGACGAGTCCGGCGTGGTTCGCGCCGGCGTCGGAGTCTCCGAACCACGCGCGTTCGCCGGACAGGTACGGCTCCACGAGATCGGCTGCGCCCTGCGCGTACTCATCCAGGCGTCCGGTCAGCGCGCCGTAGCGCAGCCTGCCACTGATGGATACGCCCTGAGTGTAGATGACTGGGGTTAGCGTGTCGCCGTATCGCGGCGCTAGGGCGGCGGCGACATCGAGCGGGGTTCGAGCGCGACGTCCGGCGAGCGCGGCGCGGGCGGGCGAGACGGCGGGCGGTCCGGCCGCGTCGAGGGCGCGCGCCAAGCGCATCAACTCGGACGCGGCGGCGGCGGGCGGCGCGGTGAGGCGGAGGCCCGGAATCGTTCCAAGTGTGTTGGGTATAGATCCAGGGGGAACGCCGGAGGACAGGGCGGACAAGATACCATCGCTATCAGTGTCCGGCGGCATCGGGACTGCGTCGAGGGCGTTGGCGATCCCGGCCGGGACGCCAGCGCTCTCCCACGCCACACTGGCTCCGGCGCGGACTTCTAGCGCGAGGTCGGGGGCCATGAAGCCGATGTATCGCCACAGGTAGCGCGCTTCAGGGTCGGTCTCGTGGTTGAAGAAGCCGCCTTGAGGGGGGTAGCCGGTGGTTGGGCTGCCGCCTGAGCCGTTGCCGGGCGCGGCGCCGAGGCTCAGTCCATCAGGGTTGGCGCACGGGATGGCGCTGAGAGCGACGCGGTTTCTGAGTCGCTGGCTGGAGGCGTAGGCGTCGAGCGCGGCGATCGAGACTTCTACGTCGTCGGGGTCTCCGGTCAGTCCACCGATCAGGAGGATGCGGTGTCGGTCTGAGTCGTCCGCGTAGGCGTCCTGATGGACGAGCGATTCTATCTGGGTGTCGCGTCGGGTTACGCCGCAGGCGTCGGGCGTCCACGGAGGAGCGGAGCGTTCGATGATGGCGTTGATGGCGGCGGTGGTCAAGGTGATCTCCTATGTGGGGATTTTAACGCGGAGGCGCGGAGGGCGCAGAGAGACGCAGATGGGATTGGGTCACCCCCATCCTAACCTTCCCCCGTCAAGGGGGAAGGGACTTTGGCGCTGCCTACGCTTCGTTGAATCTTTCGGGCCGGTAGTGGTCTAGGATGTCTATACGGGCGTTGTCGAGAATTTCCATGGCGGCGAGCTCGCCGATAAGGGGGGCGAGGGTGATGCCGCTGTGCATTAAGGCGACGTAGAGGTTGGGGACGGCGCGGGTGTATCCGAGGACGGGCATCCCGTCTATGGGCATGGGACGGTAGCCTACGGGTACAGGTTCGGCGGTGGCGCCGGCGAGTTCCGGCAAGTAGGTCGTGGCGCGGGCCAGAAGCTCGGCGGCGTGTTCGGGTGAGTCGTCTTCGGCGAGGCTTTCCTGGCTGCCTTCGCCCAGCATCACCACGCCGTCGGTGGACTGGCGCACGTGCACCTCTTTATCGGCGGCGCCCACGGGCGGGCCATAGAGCGCGGCGACGCTATGCAGCGTGGGCGGCCGCGGGTCGGTGCGGACGACTACGCCGGGACTGTACTCCTGCGGGATATGGATTCGGGCTGTAGCGGCAAGCTGCGTTACGCCGACTCCTGCGGCCAGAACGATGGCATCGCACTCAATTTCGCCGGCGTCGGTTTGGACGGAGACGGCGCGGCCGTTACGCAGCTCCACGCCGGTCGCGGCGGTATTGGGCAGGACGCCGCCTCCCATCTCGCGGACGCGGAGGGCGCACGCCTGCGCCGCGAGGGTTCCGGGGATATGTCCGTCGTTGTCGCTGATGGCGGCTGCGGTCACGGGGCCCGGTTCGAGTCCGGGTTCGAGACGCATCATCTCGTCGACGTCTATCATGCGGGCGACGTAGCCCCATGATTGCAGACGGGCTACGTTGCGGCGCAGCGCGGCAGCGTCTTCGTCGTTGTCCGTCCAGGTGAGCTGGCCGCCCCAGCGGAGGCCGATGTCGGCGTCGAGGAGGCGGGCGAACCGGTCCCAAGTGTCGAGCGAGCGGCGGTTGAGGGCGTTGTAGTGGCGCGGCTCTTTGCCGAATCCGTTGATCCAGGCAAAGGAGTGGCTAGTGGCTCCCATGCCCGGCTCCCCTGCGTCTATGAGTACAACGTCCGCGCCGCGCCGCGCGAGATGGAAGGCGATGGCGCCTCCGACGATTCCGGCTCCGATGACGGCTATTCGCATGGTGGGGTTCCTCCGGTGGGGTCTCAGGGTCTTTGTTTGAATTTAACGCAAAGGCGCAAAGAGGCAAAGGCGCGAAGGTATGAAATAGAGTCGCTTGAGTCCCTGTATCTTCAATGTACAGACAGTGGATGGTTTCTATGCATAGTTTACCGCACTGGCGGGCAGTTGATACAATCGGCGCGAAGGGCGCGGCGCGGCCGGCGACGCGCATCAAAGCGATCAGGACAATCAGATTGAGAGGTAAAGGCATGATTTCCATTTTCGTTACGATCCGCATCAAGGAAGGGTACGCCGACGAGTTCCGGGAGGCGAGTTTCGGGGACGCGCAGGGTTCGACGCGTGACGAGCCGGGCTGCTTCAGGTTCGACATTCTGGCGAACGCCGAGGATCCGAATCTGTTCCACCTGTACGAGGTGTACGCTGACGACGCGGCGCTGGACGCGCACCGCGAAGCTCCGCACTACAAGACGTGGCGATCGGCGGTTGAGCACATGTTCGACGGCGACATCGAGCGGGTTGCGATGACTACGGTGTTCCCGTCGGACGACGGGTGGCGGGCGCAGAAGGAAGCGCTGCTGAACTGGTAGCAAGCCGGGCTTGGGTTTTAACGCAGAGGCGCAAAGGGACGCAGAGGGGTGATTGGAGATTCTTTGCGCCTTTGCGTCTGTGCGTTTAAATTCGCGCTGTCATGTTCTGCCGAATTCGTTGGCCAGCTGGTAGGTGGACATGTGGATCATGGTTGGGCGTCCGTGGGGGCAGGAGTTGGGCTGGGCGCAGGCTTCGAGCTGGCGGATCAGCTCTTGCATCTCGTCGCGGGACAGGACTTTGCCGGCGCGGATGGCGCCGTGGCAGGCGATGGAGTAGGCGGCTCGCTCTTCCCACGTTTCGAAGCCTCCGCCGTCTTGCATGAGGTCCAGAACGTCGGCCAACGCGGCGGCGTGGTCGGTCTGGTCGAGCAAGGGGGGCACGCCGCGGATGATCACGGCGCTTTCGCCGAACGTCTCCAGGATGAAGCCCATCCCGGCTATGGCGTCGGCGCGGGCCTTGACCAGTTCCATGCCCGCGGGGTCTAGCTCTACTACGGCGGGTTCCAACAAGCTCTGGACTTCGGGCGTTCCGGAGGCGGCGCGCGCGAGGGTCTGCTCGAAAACGATGCGCTCGTGCGCCGCGTGCTGGTCTATCATATACATTCCGTCGGGGCCTTCGGCTATCAGGTAGGTGTTCTGGACCTGTCCGAGCACGCGGAGGATTGGCAGCGCGCCTCCCGGCGTCGGCGCAGGCGCGGGAGGCGCCGCCGGTTGTTCCGAAGTCGTGGAGGAGGCGCCGTCGGCCGGGGTTATGATGCCGTGGTAGCTAGTAATCGGCGCGGCGGACGTCGTGGCCGCTGCGAAGGGCGCGGTGGGCCAGAACGCGGATGGACGCGGAACGCTGGACGCGGCGGGGGGGTGGCTGCCGGGGTGGCGGTTGATGGCGCGCTGGTCGATATGGGGCACAGGAGCTTGTTCGGTGAGCGTTCGACGGACAGCGCGCTGGACCGCTCCGAAGACGCGGTTTTCGCGCCGGAATCGAATCTCAGCCTTGGCGGGGTGGGCGTTGACGTCCACCTCGTCGAACGGGACGCTGACGCAGAGTACGGCAACCGGATAGCGACGCTCGGCCATGAAACCGTGATATGCCTGTTCGATGGCATAGGATAGCGACCTGTTCTGCACCCATCGCCGGTTGGCGAACAGGCTGACGTAGGTGCGGTTGGCCCGGTCGAGAGACGGCGGGCCGATGAGGCCGGAGACGACGATTGCGCGGTCATCCGGGCGATTATCCAGATTGGGGACTTCTTCGTCCTCGGCGATTTCCAGCATCTGTTGGGCTACTTTAGGCCCGTACACGGCGGCTACTACGTCGCGCAGGTCGCCGGAGCCGGGGCTTGAGAATCCGCGTCCCTTGTCAACTGTCAGCTCGAAGGCGACGTGGGGATACGCCATGGCGTAGTGGGCCGCGACGAGGTGTATGCGCCTCTGCTCGGCGGAGACGGTGCGGAGGAACTTGCGACGAGCGGGGAGGTTTCGAAACAGGTGGCGCAGCGCAACGCGGGTTCCGGGAGGCGCGCCGGCGGGCGAGACGGATTGGACGGCGCCGTCTTCGAGCTCGATGATCGTTCCGACGTTGGCGTCGGGTGTGCGGGTTCGCAGCTCTACGCGGGCTATGGCGGCGATGCTGGGCAACGCTTCGCCTCGAAATCCGAGCGTGGATACGGCTTCCAAGTCCTCCGTGGAGGAGAGCTTGCTGGTGGCAAAGCGCCGGAAGGCGAGCTCGACCTGATCAGCCGGGATGCCGCCGCCGTCATCGGCGACGCTGATATATTCGATGCCGCCGCCGCGTATGTCTATGCGGATTCTGGACGCGCCGGCGTCCAGGGCGTTTTCGACCAGCTCCTTGACGGCGGACGCGGGACGTTCGATGACTTCGCCGGCGGCGATCTTGGACGACACTTCGGGTCGTAGAAGCTGGATCGGCATGTATCAGCCCATCTCGCTAGTCGGCGGCGGTCTCTTCGGCCTCCGGCGGGCGTTGGCTGCGCGCGGGCCTGTACCCTACCCGCTCGGAGCTGCCGGTGGCGGCGAAGTCGCTGATGACGTTGTAGATGTGGTCCATCTCGTCATCGGACTGGGAGCGGAAGAAGTACGGCCTAGCGAGCACGCCGCCGAAGGTATCCACAATCTCGGGGTAATCGTCTATTACGAAGTCGGGCCAGTGCGGAACTTTGAGGAGTTCCAGGCCGTTT
Source organism: Dehalococcoidia bacterium (assembly GCA_965208795.1). Lineage (GTDB taxonomy): Bacteria > Chloroflexota > Dehalococcoidia > Lucifugimonadales > UBA1123 > VXRN01. The sequence goes on along the minus strand of CBDBPQ010000002.1, from coordinate 1,945,988 downwards.
ACGAAGTCGTAGATCGGCTTCTTGTAGATGCCGGATACGAGGTTCTGGAGGTCGTGGCGATGGACGTCGGCGGTTCGGAGGCCGACGCCGGACCATATGTAGATGCGGTGTCCGTCTTCTATCAGCCGCTCGAAGGTCTGGCGAGCGCCGGGGCGCAGACTACCGTCCACGGCGAGCAGCGTATAGTCGACGTCGAAGAAAATCTTGAGGCTCACGGTCGTTCCTTTACGCATGTCTAAGGTGTGGAGATGCCCCGCCGCGCTTTCGGGAAGGTCGGAGGACATCCCTTGGGGAACTATCCGGCTGCCCAGTCTATGCCGTTGAGCACCATCTGCTGGAACTCGGGGGTCTCGAAGCTGAGGCCGTTGTGCCCCAGCAGGGTTACGAAGACCTTGCCGTCTCCGTACTGACGCGTCCAGCCGAGCGGGAAGGTGCCGGCGGGCATGTGGACGGATTCCTGTCCGCCCCAGGGTCCCGTCCATTCCTCGGAGGTGGCTTCCATGAAGACGTTGTTGCCTTCCTGATAGTCCACGCCCATGTATAGCTCGTCGTTGGTCTCGAAGTCCCCCGCAATGCCCGCCAAGCCCGGATGCTCCGGCTGGGTTATGTTGACGGTGAACTTGCCGTAGGGCGGGTGGAAGCTGGTTCCCATGACCCAGCCGCCGCCGGTTATCTCGATGTACTCTTGCCAGTCTTCGGGGACGCAGCCGGAAATGTGGATGCAGACGAAGCCCTTGCCATTGCCAATAAAGCTCTTCATGCCCGCCTGCTCGCCCTCCGATAGGGTCATTTCGCCGGCGCGCAGAGTGTTGAACACGATGGCGTCGAAGCCGTCCATGCGATTGGAGTCGTCGAGGATGGAGGCGTCTTGGGTTACGGTTATGGTGTGTCCCGCCTCGATGAGGAAGCGCGTGAGCACGGGGGTTGACTCTTCGTATGGATGTCGTCCGCCTGATAGCACCAGTAGGTTCATTGGGCGCTCCTTGTGGGTTGTTGTTTGTGAATGCTTTGTGTGGGGTGGCGTTTTCACCCTCACCACAACCCTCTCCCTGAGGGAGAGGGGGCTTTTTGCTCCCCACCAACGGGAAGGGACCTTATACGGGGTATCGCCACACTTCGCCTTCGGGAGGTTCGTCGGCGAGGGTGAATTGCGGCAGGGTAAGGCCGTCTTCCATATCCATAAATACGACGCGGACGCGCTTGCCGATTGCGACGTTCTCTTCGTCCTCGGCGTCCATGTTGACATCTACGAGGTTGGCGGTGATGCGGAGGCCGTCGCCATCTTCCGGTTCGCCGCGCTGCTCGTCGAGTTCGACCAATACGACTGGGTACGGCGTCCAGTCTCGGAAGCCGGGCAGTATGGCGTGCGGGATGATCTGGTATGAGTAGATCACGCCTTTGCCGCTCACCTCATGCCATTCGGATTCCATGGAGGAGCACCAGGGGCACGAGGCGCCGGGTTCGCCGCGCAGCAGTCGGCAATCGAGGCATTTCTTGACGACGAGGCGATGTTCTTGCGCCGCGAGGAAGTAGCCGGCGTACTCGGAATCCTGCTCGCTAATGTTTATGGGCAGTTGCCGGTAGTTATAGACTGGCATGGCGTTACCTCCTCATGATCAGCGCGCTGCCGGTGGCGGGGTTCGCCCAGCCCATGTTCATAGTTATCTCGGCGTCGCGCACCTGTCGGCATCCGCCTTCGGAGTAGTCGTAGGTGTGTTCTCCATTTTGCCAGTTTGGGCAGTAGTCGTCCACTTGTCCGCGCAGCTGGCGAACGTTTTCGATGACCATGTTCATGCCGTGCGTGTATCCCTCGCACAGGTGGCCGCCGCTGGTGTTGTTGGGGCGGCGTCCTCCGAGGTCGGTAATGCCGGACTTCACGTAGTCTTTGCCCTCGCCCTTCTCGCAGAAGCCGTAGTCTTCGAATTGGAGGAGCGTCGTGTAGGTGAAGGCGTCGTAGCAGCCGGTAACGTCTATGTCGTCGTGGGTCAGGTCGGCGAGGGCGAACAGGCGCGGGCCGACGTAGTGTCCGGCGACGCGGGTTATCGGGGCGTGGTGGTAGTGGAAGTCGCCGCCTCGTTTCGTTCCCCTGCCCTGCGCCGCCCGGATGATGGCGGGACGCCGCTTGAGGTCTCGCGCTCGCTCCGCCGACGTTATGATGATGCAGGTGGCGTTGTCAGTTTCGAGGCAGCAGTCTAGCAGGTGAGCAACCGGTCGGACGATCCAGCGGGAGTTCACGACGTCGTCCACGGTTACGCGGTGCTTCATAAGCGCCTTGGGATTGTTGGAGGCGTGGTTGCTGTGGGTTGCCTTGATGTGGGCGAGGTCTTCGCTGGTAACGCCGTATTCGTACATGTGCCGGGTGAAGCTGAAGGCGAAGGACTGGACGGCGCTGGCGAGTCCGTATGGTCGGCGCATCAGGTCGGCGGACACTACGGGCGCGGGTCCGCGTCCGGTGCCGCCGATACGGACCTGCGAGTAACCGTTCATAGCGCGGAAGACAGCCACGGTCTCGCACATGCCCGCCTCTATGGCGCCGATGGCGAGACCTATCAGAGCCTCGGTGCTGGAGCCGCCGCCTGAGCAGTCCATGTAGAAGTTGAGGCGGTTGCCGAGATCGTATGTCAAGACGCTGGACGAGGTGGAGTCGCCGCCGTGGTAGCTGAGCATCCCGTCTATGTCTTGCATGGTCAGCCCGGCATCGTTGACGGCGTTGCGTATGGCTTCGACGGCGAGGGCGCGGGTGCTCCTCCCGGAGCCGCGACTGTAGTCGGTCTCGCCAACGCCGACGATGGCGTACTTATCGCGCAGGTTGTTTTGCATGGTGAGGTCCTCCCGGGGGTCGGATGCCCCTGAGTGGATTCTATTGGGTGCGGGTGATAATGGCAAGATTGAGAATCAAGACGGACGCGCCGGGGTCAGGGGATTTAACGCAGAGGCGCAAAGGGGCAGAGGCGGTCGAAGGCGGGTTCCGAGGAATCGCAGTGGTGGCTGAAGACGCTCTGGTTCCTCACTTTCGGGGGGGATGGCGCGCGGGGATGGGTTGATAGGGCGCGGGGCTACTGTCGAGAAAAGGCTGTCATGCGGACGCCAACGGGGGCCATGCGCTCGAAGAAGGTTACGGATTCTTCCAGTTGGCGGTTGTTCCACCAGCGCTTATCGGTGTGGCCCTTGTGCCAGCATTGGTGCGTCCAGCACCAGTACACGTCCATGCCGTCGCACACGATCTGGCGCTGGTGATCGAGCATCGCCGCCACCGCTTCGGCATGGCTCGAGTAGCGCGCCTTGCCATTGCAGGACGGCAGTTTGTGGGGGTAGCCCATGTAATTGTACATCTGCTTCCTAGTCATGGCGTCGCACCCTGATACTAATGGTGAAAGACGGCACAGGGCATGTCAATCACATATAGGGTGTGTTATTGGGGATTTTGGGTGAGGAGTAAGTTAACGCAGAGTGTGGATTGATTAGAGTTCGTTCCTGTGGAGTATTTCGTATAGACTGGGTTGGGGTGTAATGGTCGAGGAACGGATTGACGAAAACGGAGGGGTGTATGAATGTTTCCGTTGGGAGGCTGACACTCAGGCTGTCGGGGTCGTTTAGTCTGAAGGACAAGCGACGGGTGGTGTCGTCGGCGCGGGAGAGGGTGAGGCGGCGATTCAACGTGTCCATAGCGGAGGTGGACGCGGTGGAGGAGTGGCAGACGGCAGTCATCGGTATCGCGTGCGTGTCGAATAGCGTCCGCCTCTCGGAGCAGGTTCTGGAGCGGGTCGTGGAGTTCATCGAGGCTGAGCGACCGGACGCGGAGGTGGTAGGATGGGAGGTGGAGACGCTTACGGGGTTCTGAGATGGATACGGCTGACTTCTTAAGACACATTCAGTCGCTGCTGTGGTACGAGGGCCAGATCGCGCACTTAGAGCGGGTTCCGGCGCGGAAGGCCAGGACGGCGACGCCGGTTCCCGGTCTGGACGGGCGCATCGAGGAGCGGTTGGATGCGCTCGGCATAGGCGCGCTGTACACGCACCAGGTCGAGGCGATCAGCGCGCTGCGGGCGGGCAAGAACGTGATCGTGGCGACGCCGGCGGCGAGCGGCAAGAGCATGTGCTACAACCTGCCGGTTTTGGAGGCTCTTCTGGAAGACCGCTCGGCGCGGGCGCTGTACATCCACCCGGCGAAGGCGCTTTCTCAAGACCAGGAGAAGAAGCTGGCTGAACTCATGCCGCGCGGCAGCCGGCTGCGACACGCGATCTTCGACGGCGATACGCGGCGGCAGGACCGGGGGGCGATACGCCGCGGGTCGCACATCGTGATGACGAACCCGGATATGCTGCACGTGGGCATCCTGCCGAATCAGCACTCCTGGTACCGGACGCTGCGGGGGCTGCGGTACGTGGTCATAGACGAGGCGCACGTGTATCGGGGCGTGTTCGGCACGCACGTCGCAAACGTCATTCGGAGGCTGCGGCGAGCTTGCCGGCGCGTGGGAAGCGATCCTCAGTTCATCCTGTGCTCGGCCACCATCGCCAACCCGGGCGAGCACGCGGGCCGGCTCGTGGGGCTGCCGTTCGAGGTGATAGACGATGACGGCTCGCCCTACGGCGGCAAGGACTTCGCGCTGTGGAATCCACCGATGATAGACATGGAGAAGGGCGCGCGGCGCTCTACCAACTCGGAGGCGACACAGATATACGTCGAACTGCTGAAACGGCACGTCCGCACGATGACGTTCGTTCGCAGCAGGCGGCAGGCGGAGCTGCTGTACGTCTATGCGCGCGACCAACTAAAGGCGTCGTATCCCGACATAGCCGGCCGGATAGCGCCGTACCGCGCGAGCTATCTCGCGGAAGACCGTCGTCGAATCGAGCGCGACCTGTACGAGGGCGCGCTGCTGGGGCTTTCGACTACGAACGCGATGGAATTGGGCGTGGACGTGGGAAATCTGGACGCGACGGTGCTGACGGGCTATCCGGGCACGATCGCGAGCGCGTGGCAGCAGGCGGGGCGCAGCGGGAGGTCCGGCGAGCGGTCGTTTAGCGCGCTGGTGGCGCAGGACAATCCTCTGGACCAGTACCTGATGCGGCATCCGGAGTACTTCTTCGGCAAGAGCCATGAGAGCGCGCGAATTTCGCCGGGCAATCCGTACATCCTGAAGCCGCACTTGCTGTGCGCCGCATACGAGGCGCCGCTGGAGATGGCCGATACGGAGTTCTTCGGGCCGGAGCTTCTGTGGTACGCCGACGAGCTGATCGAGGATGAGTACTTGCACGCGCGGCACGGTCGGTGGCACCTGCTGCCGGAGGTAACATATCCAGCGGAGCGGGTGAGCATCCGCTCGGCGTCCGGCGCGCCGTACACGCTGGTGGACGACGAGACGGGGGCGGTTCTGGAGGCGGTGCCGGAGTCGTCGGCGTTCATGCAACTGCATCCGGGCGCGATGTACCTGCACCAGGGCGAGTCGTACCTGGTTACGGAGCTCGATATAGAATCCGGCATGGCATACGCCTCGCAGTCGAACGCGCCGTACTATACGCAGGCGAAAGACCGGACGGAGACGCGGATTCTGAGCGTGGACAGACGCCGCAAGGCGGGCCGGGTGGATGCGTTCTTCGGCGAGGTGAGGGTAACGACGCGGGTACTGGGGTTCAAGCGTATGTCGGTGAGCACGGACGAGGTACTGGGCGAGGAGTACGTCGAGCTGCCGAAGCGGGAGTACGAGACGACGGCGCTGTGGTTCGGCCCGCCGGAGGATGCGATGGAGGCTATCCGACGCGAGCGGCTGGACCTGTCGGGCGGGCTGCACGCGGTGGAGCACGCCGCGATCGGCATCCTTCCTCTGTTCGCCATGTGCGACCGCAACGACATAGGCGGCATATCGTATCCGCTGCACCCTGACACCGGCGGACCACAGGTGTTCATCCACGACGGACACGCGGGCGGCGTGGGGGTGGCGGAGCACGGCTACGAGATGGTCGAGGAGCTATGGCGGGCGACGCTCGAGGTGATTGAGGGGTGCCCGTGCGAGTTGGGCTGTCCGTCGTGCATCCACTCTCCGAAGTGCAGCAGCAACAACGAGCCGCTGGACAAAGAGGTGGCGCGGTTCATTTTGGCGATGATGCTAGGCAAGCCAGGCGCTTGACCGATATTTCGACGCAGAGGCGCAAGAGCGCAGAGGAAGAATCTTACGCAAAGTGGCAAAGGCGCGAAGAGGCAAGGGGGAGCTTTACGCAGAGGATAGAGATGGATTTATGTGTCTGACGCGGCGGGTTGAGTTTGTAGGATTTGACGGTAAGTGATAGAATGACATGGGATGCGCCGCGCGTTCGGAGTGGCGGCGATATAAGCGCGCTTCACGATACTACGGGAAGCTGGAATCCGCCGAGTTGTGCATATGACTACGAGCAACAAGCGCGACTACTATGACGTTCTGGGCATCGAGCGCGACGCCTCAGAGGAAGACATAAAGAAGGCGTTCAGGAAGTTGGCGCTGGAGTTTCACCCGGACCGCAATCGCAGCGACGGCGCGGAGGAGCGGTTCAAGGAGGTGAACGAGGCGTACCAGGCGCTTTCGGACCCGAGCAAGCGCGCTGCCTATGACAGGTTCGGGCACGCGGGCGTGGGCGCGAACGGCGGACGCGGCTTCGACGGGTACGAGAACTTCGGCGGCTTCGGAGACATCTTCGACGCTTTCTTCGGTAGTGGATTCGGCAGCCAGGCCCATGCGACCCGGAACGCGCCGCGTCGGGGCAACGACCTGCAGGCAACGCTCCCTATCTCGTTCGAGGAGGCGGTGTTCGGCGTCGAGAAGGACCTGGAGTTGAACCGGGTGGACGTGTGCAGGCGCTGCAAGGGCGGGCGGAGCGAGCCGGGTTCTCACAGTTCGCAGTGCGGGAATTGCAACGGGACGGGCCAGGTCCGACGGTCGCAGCAGGGGTTCTTCGGACAGTTCGTACAGGTTACGGCGTGCGGCGCGTGCGGAGGCGAAGGCGAGGTCATATCGAACCCGTGCTCCGAGTGCCGGGGCCAGGGACGCTCGCGCCGTCCGGTAAAGCTGGCGGTTACGATACCGGCGGGCATAGACGAGGGTACGCAGCTCAGGCTCAACAGCGAGGGCGAGGCGGGGACGAACGGCGGCGGGCCGGGCGACCTGTACGTGGTTCTGGATATAGAAGACCACGAGGTGTTCGAACGCGTCGGGAATGATATTCACTACTCGCTGCCTATCAGCGTGTCACAAGCGACGCTGGGCGCGAAGCTGAAGGCGCCAACCCTGGACGGCGAGCGGCAGATCACGATTCCGGCGGGAACCCAGCCGGGGGACAGGATATCCATCCGAAACAATGGGGTGCCGTTCCTACGCAGCAACAGGCGCGGCGACCAGATAGTTACGGTTCGAGTGGAGATACCGACTTCGCTTAGCGGCGAACAGGAGCGGCTGTTCGTGGAGTTGGCGGAGACGATGGATGAGAACGGCGCGCCGCCCAAGGGCATTCTGGGCAAGGTGAAGGACGCGCTAACGGGCGACTGATGCCGGACGACTGGATAGAGCTGAGCATCGAGACGCCTCCCGAGTACGTGGAGCCGCTGACGGAGATATTCCACCGATACGGTGAGGGCGGGGTCGCCGTCGAGCAGCCCGGCGGCTTCAACCCGGACGAGGGCGAGATGGCTCCGGTTCCGGATCGCGTTACGGTCAAGGCGTATCTGCCCGACGACCATACTACGGCTCACCGACGCGCGCAGATAGACATCGGCGTGCGACTGGTAGCGCACCTGGCGCCCGTTACCGAGCTCCGAGAGCGGCGAGTGGGGGCCGACGAGTGGCAGAACGGTTGGCGCGAGTTCTTCCACGTTCAGCGGGTTGGGAAGCGCATGGTGGTCTGCCCCACCTGGCGCGAACATGACGCGCATCCCGATGAGGTGGTCATTCACCTGGATCCGGGCATGGCGTTCGGCACGGGGCACCATCCGACGACTCGAATGTGCCTGGAGGTTATCGAGCGGACTGTGAGGCGGGGCGACCGCGTTCTGGACCTGGGTTGTGGATCGGGCATCCTATCCATAGCGGCTATCAAGCTGGGCGCGGAGCGCGCGGTAGGGTTGGAGATAGACCCGATAGCCGTGAGCGCCGGGCGCAAGAACATCGCGCTGAACGACGCCGGGGGGGAGGTGGAGTTGTTGCACGGCACGCTGCCAAGTCCCGGCGCGCCACCGGCGTCATTCGACTTGGTGGTCGCGAACATATCGGCGCGCGTGGTGATCGATATGGCGGACCGACTGGTGGAGTGCGCGGCGGACGGGGCGACCGTTCTGGTGTCGGGCGTGCTGGACAAGCACGCTGAAGAGGTCACCGAGGCCCTATCGGAGGTGGGCGTGTCCGTGGATGAATGTATCAAGGATGGGGATTGGGTAGCGCTGGTCGGGCGAGTGTAGGGCGATTTTTAACGCAGAGGCGCGGAGGAGCGCGGAGAGGCGCAGAGGGGTATTGTTATTCACGGGTTGGTTCTCGGCCCATGAGGGCTTGTACGGCCTGGGTTACGGATACGCCGCCGAACATTATGTCGTGGATGCCCTGGGCTATGGGCATTTCTACGCCGAGCCTGTCGGCCAGTTCAAGCGCGGCGCGAGTGGTGTCCACTCCCTCCGCTACACTGTGCATCTCTCGGCGAATGGCGTCCAGAGAGCGGCCGGCGGCGAGTTGCTCTCCCACGTAGTGGTTGCGGCTCAGGGTACTGGCGCAGGTGGCTACGAGGTCTCCCATGCCGGCTAGACCGGCGAAGGTGGCGGGGTTGGCGCCGGCGGCCGTACCGAGTCGGGCAATCTCCGCCAGGCCGCGCGTAATGATTGTGGCTTTGGAGTTGTCGCCGAAGTCCATGCCGTCGCAGATGCCCGCCGCTATCGCGAATATGTTCTTGAGCGCGCCGCACAGTTCGACGCCTATCACGTCGTCGTTGGTATAGACGCGGAAGACGGACGAGTTGATGATGCGCTGAGCCTCGCGGGCGGCGTCGGCGTCGGCGGAGGCTACGACGGTGGATGCGGGCATGGCGTTGATGATCTCTCGAGCCAGATTGGGGCCGGAGAGGACGCAGACGCCACGTTGGGAGTTGGGCAACTCTTCTTCGATTATACGGCTCATGCGCTTGCCGGTGGTTAGCTCGATGCCCTTGACGGCGCTTAGGGGAATGGCTGAGGGCGGAATGGCGTGGGCGACTGCGCGGACGTTCGATCGGAAGGTTTGGGACGGGACGACGAACATGACCATGTCGGCCGAGTCGCACGCGGCTACCGGATCGGCGAGGGCGCGCATGGCGCTGGGGAACTTCGCGCCCGGCACGAATCGGGCGTTTTCCCGGGCGGATTCGAGCGCGTCCGCCTCGGCCGGCGTGCGCGCCAGCAGGCGAACTTCGTGTCCCTGCCGGGCCAGAATTATGCCGAGGGTGGTTCCCCAGCTCGTGGCGCCGACTGCGGTTATTGTTGCCATTGGCGCTCCGGAGTCTTCGTGGTGTCTAAATTCAACGCTGGGATTTAACGCGGAGGCGCAGAGACGCGGAGGGATGATTTAGGTTTCGGCGCGTTGGCCTATTTTGCGCTCGGTTCCGTTTAGCAGGCGCTCGATGTTGTCTTTGTGTCGGACCACTATTAGGGTGCCTCCGATGATGCCGTACCATATGTAGTCGGGCGGCACATCGCTAATCATGGGAATATCGCCTAGTCCGGAGCCAGTGAAGGCTAGGATTATAAGGACGAGGGAGCCTAGCGAGGCGGCGGTTATGGAGCCTAGCGAGACGTAGCGGGTCGCGCCCACGAGGGTCAGGCCGACGACTGTGGCGATGATGCCGGCGAACGGCGACAGGATGAGCAGTCCGCCCCAGCCGGGGGCGGTGCCGCGTCCGCCGCGAAAGCCGATGAAGACGGGCCAGTTGTGTCCGAACAGCACCGCGAGGGCGGCGGCGGCCTCTACGCCCGGAACATCGAACAGCAGCCGCGCGATCAGCACGGCGACGACGCCTTTGCCCATGTCCAGCAGCAGTACGATGATGGCGGCCGTGAGACCGGACGTCCGCAGCACGTTGGTCATGCCCATCTTGCCGCTGCCGTAGTCGCGTATGTCTATCTTGGCGACGAGTTTGCCGGCGATCAGCCCGAAGGGTATGGAGCCGATGAGGTAGCCGACGAGAATCATCACCAGGTAGTAGTAGATAGACGCAACGTAAACGTCATCGGTCATCAGCGCCTCCTGCCCTTGAAGCGCATCTTGACGGGGCTTCCCCGAAATTGGTAGGCGCGGCGCAACCGATTTTCCAGGAACCGTTCGTATGAGAAGTGGATGCTGTCGGCGCGGTTGACGAAGAATGTAAAGCTGGGGGGCGCCACTTCATCTTGGGTTACGCTGTATATCTTCAGCGTTCTGCCCTTAATGCCGGTGGGGGGATGCTCGGCTATCGCGCTCATCATGGCGCGACGCAGCTCGGGACGCGGCACTCCCTTAGTCCACTCGCCATAGACGTCTAGGGCGGTATCCATTAGCTCGTCCAGTCCAGTTTCTTTGAGGGCGGAGATGAAGCAGATGGGAGCGAAGGAGACGAATCGGAAGCGGTCTCGCAGCAGGGCTTCGATCTCGCCCTTAGTGACGCCCTTGCCTTCTAGAAGGTCCCACTTGTTGATGCACAGCGCCATGCCTTTGTACGCGTCTAGGATGTAGCCTGCGATGTGCGTGTCCTGCATCGTCGCCGGTTCCATGGCGTCCATCAACATGATGACGACATCGGCGCGGTCTATGGCGCGCACGGATCGGATGACGCTGTACTTTTCTATGCCGGTACCTATCTTGCCGCGTCGCCGGATGCCGGCGGTGTCTATGAGCAGCACGTCGAGGCCGTCGTACTGGATCAGGGTGTCTATGGTGTCGCGGGTGGTGCCCGGGACGTCGCTGACGATGGCGCGGGATTCGCCCGTGAGCGCGTTGAGCAGCATGGACTTGCCGACGTTCGGGCGTCCGACGATGGCAAGGCGCAGGTCGGCTTCGGGTTCGGGGAACTCCGGTTCGGGCGGGAAGTATTCAACGACTTCCGCCATCATATCGTCCAGGCCGATGTTGTGGTAGCCGCTGATGGGGTACGGGTCGCCAAGCCCCAGCTCGTGAAACTCGACCGCGCCCTCCGCCTTTCGCTCGGTGTCCGCCTTGTTGACGGCGAGGACGACGGGCTTGCCGCCGGTTCGCAGGATGTCGGCGACGTCTATATCCGAGCCGGTAACGCCCTCTGTTACGTCTCCGACCATTATCACGATGTCGGCGTCTTCGATGGCCGTCTCGACCTGGGCGCGGACCTGGCGCCACATATCGGTATCAGGGAAGACTTCGAGGCCGCCGGTATCAACGAGGATGAACGGGTGGTCGGCCCACACGGTCTCGAGCATAACCCTGTCGCGGGTGGTGCCGGACTGTTTGGAGACGATCGCGACGGTCCGGCCTATCAGCCTGTTGAACAGGGTGGATTTGCCGACGTTTGGGCGTCCGACAATGGCTACGACTGGCTTTGGCACGGTTCGGCCTCCCCTCCGACGTGGGTGGTAGGGGCTATGCTACCAGATTTGGAGGCGAGTTTGCAGTGGGAATTTAACGCAGAGACGCAGAGACGCAGAGGCGCAGAGGAGGATTGGGGATTAGCGTGGTGGGGATGTTTTGTGATAGGTTTGCAAGACGACGGGCTTGGGCGGGATATGAGGATTGTAAGGAGCGGCGCATGATTCTGATGGGGCTTTCTATGGCCTTTATGACGCTCTTGTTAGTTGCCAATATTGTCGCGGTGAAGATAATCGCCATCGGGCCATGGACGGTTTCGGCCGGCATCATCGCCTATCCATTTACTTTCTTGGTTACGGATACTATATCCGAGGTGTATGGCAGACGGACGGCGACCCGCATCGTGTGGATGGGGTTCGCGTTCAGCGTGGGGATGCTACTGCTGGTGTGGCTTGCGAACATATGGCCCGCCGCAGGGTTCTGGGAAGGTCAGCAGGCGTTCTCGGACACGCTAGGCTTGCTGCCCCGCATCGTGCTTGGCTCGATGGTGGCGTATCTGGTAAGCCAGAATCAGGACGTGCTGACCTTCCACTTCCTGAGGCGCAGGACCGAGGGTCGGCACCTGTGGCTGCGGAACAACGTCTCTACCGTTCTATCGCAGGCGACGGACACGTTCTTGTTCGTGACGATAGCTTTCGCCGGCACGATGCCCGGCAACGTGTTCTGGGAGATAATGATTACGCAGTACGTGATCAAGCTGCTGATAGCGGCGGTGGATACGCCCGTCGTGTATGCGCTGGTCGGTCTGGTTCGCAAGTACGAAGAGCCAAACGGGACGGCGCCGGTCGGGGCAGCGGCGTAGTCGGGTTTCACCCCCATCTCCCGCCTTCGAGGGGGCAGGCTCTTGCTTTCCCCGTCGAGGTGGAAGGGACTTTCCAAAAGGAGTGGCAGACGTGCGATTTGGAGCTTTTTGGCAGGTACCGGGATACGTTGGTTCGTCGGTGGCGCGGCGTCACTGGGAGACGATAGAGCAGATAGCGCTGGCAGACAAGCTGGGCTTCGAAACGGCTTGGATCGCGGAGTCGGTGTTCTTTCCGGGGCGTCCGTTGTCGAATCCGCTCATGGTGGCTTCAGCCGCCGGTCAGCATGCGCCGCGCATCCGCTTCGGCACGCTGGCGGCGCAGTTTCCGCTGCACCACCCGATCCACATGGCGACGCAGGCGGCGACGTGCGACATCCTGACGAACGGGCGGTTGGACCTGTGTTTGGGCGGGCGCTGGGGCGCGCCGGCGGGACAAGCGCTGGGCCACGCGTCGGATATCAGCGCGGTTGAGAGCCGGGCGCGGGTGTCGGAAGGAATCGAGCTTCTGAAGGCGGCATGGTCGCAGGAGCGCGCGAACTTCGACGGCGAGTTCTGGAGCATGAAGGACCTGCTGGTGATGCCCAAGCCGGTTCAGCAACCCTACCCGCCCCTGCTGCTGGCGGCGAACAGCGACGAGACCTTTCCGTACGCGGCGGAGCATGGGCTGGGCGTGATCGGCACTACGCTGAGCCAGCCGATGCCGCGCATGATAGACCGCCTCTCGGATTTCGAGGCTGCCAAACCGTCCGGAGGCTGGCAGGACCAGCCGTTCCACGTCAACATTTCTTTCTTCGTGGCGGAGACGCGCGAGAAGGCGCACGACATGATGCGCCGCAACTGGCGCGACGACGACGTTATGACGGATGTGCCGGACGCATCGGCGTCTTCGGTCGGCACGTCGCGGCACAGCTTCAGCAGCGGCGTGGGGGGCTGGGCGACGTGGAGGTTCGAGGACGCTCTGGGATACTCGATCTACGACGACCCCGCCGGTTGCGTGGAGCAACTTGCCCAACTACGGGACGATCTGCCGGGCATGGCGGAGTGCATCTTGGAGTTCAACCGCCGCGGGCGGCTGACGAATGACGAGATAAAGGAATCCATGCAGTTGTTCGCGGATAGGGTGATGCCGGAGCTGGCGTGAGTGAAGAGTCAAGAGTTGGGAGACAAGAGATATGAGTGAGTTGAGGGATTTGGCGCGGTCGGTTGGTGATGCGCTTAGGGAGCGGGGGGACACTATCGCGGTCTCCGAGTCGTCGTGTGGGGGGCTACTGAACGCGACGCTGGTGGCTATGCCGGGGGCCTCGGCCTACTACGTGGGCGGCGCGATTATCTACACGCGCGTCGCTCAGCGGGGATTGTTGGACGTGCCGGACGAAGCCATGGAGGGGAAGAGGGCGAGCACGGAGGAGTACGCGGCGATGAACGCGGCGGCGATCCGCGAGAAGCTGGGGACGACGTGGGCGCTGAGCGAGACGGGGGCGAGCGGACCGACGGGCAATCGCTACGGGGATGACGCGGGGCACGCGTGCATCGCGGTCGCGGGGCCGGTGGAACGAGCGATTACGGTGGAGACGGGGGACGCAGACAGGGAGGGGAATATGCGGGTGTTCGCCGAACGCGCGCTGGGGCTGCTGGGGGAATGTCTGCGGGAGGCTTAGTGAGGCTGGGGGTGGGCGGAACAAGCTGGTTTCGGGAATCGTGGCTGGTTGTTGCGCGGCGCTCTGGATTCCCGCTTTCGCGGGAATGGGCGTATTGATTCCTTGCTCCTACTTGCTCCTGTCAGAGGTGGGATGAGGAAGCGGAACGCCCGCGAAGGGCGGGTACTTGTGGAGGTCGTTCCAAGATTTGGGCAGGGCCGGGGGCGTCCACGCGGGGTCGGGACGCCACTGGGGCCAGGGTTCGTCGAATGGCGGACGTCCGGCGTTGAATGCGGCGATGACTTCTTCTCCCTCGGACCTGACGGCGCGCGCTTCGTCGGGGGTCAGCAGCCCGGCAGCGATCGCTCCTTCGAACTCGTCTTCGTCCTTCCAGCTCCACGCGGACAGGTCGGGGGCTATCTCGATGTCCAGAAGCTGGTCCAGATAGTCGAAGCCGATGGGGGTGCGGGTCATCGAGGTTTCGAGGTTTACGTACCATAGCAGGAGTTCCCGGAATCCGGGTGTCCAGAGAAGCAGGACGCTGTGCCGGGAACCGGGCGTGACGATTCGCAGGGCCTCGGTGTACCAAGTGTCCTCGCAGAGCGACCAAGTAGGCTCGAGCAGTCTATCGGGGGGAACGGGCTTCATCCATCGGACGCCCGCGCCCGCGTAGAGCAGCACCCGATTTGGCGTGTCTTCGACGACGATGTACGGTCTGCCTGACCACACCCGTCCGAGCCATATCTCGCGTAGGGCGACGTGGTCTCCTGGCTGCCATCGGTTCGTCATCGGTCTATGCTGAGGGTATTCTAGGTCAAACCAAGCGGAGTTGACTAGATATGGACGGACGATGTGCCAACAGACTGGCTTGCATACCCAACTCGTGGGCAAGCAACGATAAATCCAGACGCTGGAGAATCTCTATCGTGATTGGTCTCTTCGCATCCCAAAAGACGAAAGCGGAGAAGAATTCCTTGGCGATCTTGGAATTTAGCACTTCCGCTATGCAAGTGGCCTCTTCTTGGGTTTGGCACGGGATGAAGTAACACGTATCGTCGAGGATGGCGGGCTTTCCGTATGAGGGACCCAGTACCCTAAAGCCCAGTTTCTTGTAGAAACCGGATACGGCGACCTTCCACATCGCGAACGAATAGTCGCCTACGCCGAATATGGAGAACTTCGGGCGGTTACGATAGACAGAACTGGCGCGGCGCTCGAATAGTTCAGAATGACTTGACAGGTAACCCCACGTCCTAGGCGCGCGCGACTTGATGGAAGCGGTATCTTCTCCCACGAACCGCTGAGGCACTATCACATATCTGGACGGACGCGGCGGTTCGGATGGGTTCGCGACATCGGAACTCTTGAACATTGGGTAGAGATAGTCGCTCTCGATGTTGACGGTTTCCCCAAGACCGTTTTGGTACTTGCCGTTGAACTTTCGAAGTTCCATGACTTTGGCGCAGTCGTGCTTAACGCCAGACCGCCATCTATACGATCCATCGCCTTCGAGACGCTTCCACGAGTTGTACGCCTCGATATTCGCCAAGAGTCGCCCGTTTTCATATCCGATAATGCTTTCAACCGGATGTCCCGCAAGCGTAGGGTGAATCCTACACCGGGCGGGCTGCTTGGTTTCTGATGTTGAGACGACTAGCAAGCAAGCGTCCACCGCCGCGCCGAAGTGAGAGCGGGCGTCTATGTTGTAGATGTCGGCTTGGGCAGTCATGTCGCCGCGCTTCCACATTTGACGTAGAACGTTGCGGGCTACGACCGTCTTACACAACATGGCTACGGTCGCCCGTCTGCGAGACACCCATTCAAGAGATCGGGCAATCATCCATTCAGATATGTCAAAGTTGCTCTTGCCAGTTATCGCGTCAATGCCCTTGTTATTCCGGTAATTGGCTTTCTCAGGCAAGTTAGAGCTGCCCAGAGAGCCTAACGCAGAATTGGTGACCCATGGTGGGTTTCCTATGACGAGAAGCGGATCAGGCAACGAGGATAGCAAGTTGTCCCAATCGGTTTGGAAGAAATCGGCGTGTCGAATTTCTATCTCGCGGCTATCATCCCATTCCATAAGAGAGAGCCGTGCAGCGTCAACGTGTCGGGAGTTGATTTCGATTCCAACGGCTTTGCATACTGTAGGGAATTTCCGGGCTGCGGCGGCAACGAAGTTTCCAATGCCGCAAGTGGGTTCAAGAATCGAAGCGGGGGCAATTCCCAAGCCAGCAAGCAAGGAGCACACGTCGTGCGCTAAGTCTGGCGGAGTCTGGAAGTCTCCAAACTCTTGCTTTTTCCTATTTTTGGTCATCATTGCCATATCATTGCTCTGCCCTGTGAACTCCATCCACGGTTCCGGCAATGTCAACGACACGCCTGTACTGAAGCCTCCATTGGAGAGCGTTCGAGATCGTCAGATAACCGATCGCGGGAGGATTGGCGAGCATCTCTTCAGCCAGCTGAAGGGCTTGGATATCATCAACGGGGATAGATCGCTCCTGCATGAAAGCCATCAAGTCGTCCACGTTCCCATCATTTTCTATTATCCTACGTATGCCTGTGGTAGTCTGGTAGTCGGCAGTCCTGTTTTCGTCAACAAAGACAGTGTGCAGGATGTTGAGCCGACCTGTCCGAGTCGAGGGATCGTCTATCTTCTCATACACGAATACCAAGAGGGAATATCCTAGACCGTAAATTTTCTGACGCGCTGAGCGGAATGGACAGGAAGACTGCGGTTGAGTGATGCGAGTTACCTTCATATCGACATTCAAACCCGGAAAGTCTATTCCCCTTGCGGAACTGCCTTTATCGTAATCGTATCGCTCATCCAAGTAGTCCCGGAACTTATGCTCGAAGTATGTTCCGATGGCTTTTCCGTCGGTAACGCCGAAAAGCGAGGGTTCCGTGTGTGATGATTCGGCTTTTGCGAATCGTCCCGATTCTTGGATGAGCCGTTGAACTTTGAGAGGTTGTTTCATGTGACGGTACACGAGTGTATGCTAACAGGCTTCGGGCATCCCGACGGCGGGCATTACTTCGCGGGCGAATAGCTCCATGGATTTTAGGACTTTCCGTCCGTCCAAGCCGCCCATGGCGAAGTTGGCGCCGAGGTAGCGGACTCCACGCGCCTTCAACTCTTCGATGCGGCGGATGCAGTGGTCGGGGTCGCCCACTATCGCGCGGTTTTCGAGGACGTAATCCAAGGTGGCGGGGGTCTGGTCTCGGATGGCGCGCCAGTCGTCTATGTTATGGTAGATTTCGCTGCCGCCTCCCTGGAAGTAGCCGCGCCATAGGAGCATGTCTAGCACCCATTCGAGACGGGAAGCGACGTCTTTCCTCGCCTGTTCCATCGTCTCGGCTACGTACATGTAGCGGAAGAATGGGACGTCAGCCGCGGCGCGTCCGGTTCCGGCATCGGCTGACTTGGCTACGAACCGGTCCAGCAGATCGAGCGCGGGGGCGGTATCCATGACGACGGCGATGCAGAGGTTGTGTCCATTGGAGATGCAGTAGTCGAGCGTGGCGGGGGTGCGGGTGGCGGCTATGTATATGGGTGGGTGTGGGGTCTGCAAGGGCGGAGGGGCGAGGCTGACTTTGTTGAGGTTGTAGAACTCGCCTTCGTGGGAGTATTCCTTCTCGGTCCAGAGGCCCTGCACTATGTTGACGCTCTCCTGAAAGTGTTCCTGGCTGGTCTCGGGTGGGACGCCGAATCCGCCGTACTCGTAGCCATAGACGCCACGACCGAAGCCCACGTCGAGGCGTCCGCCGCTGAGTGCGTCCATGGTGGCGGCGTCCTCTGCCAAGCGTATCGGGTTGTGGAGGGTGGGGATGAGTACGCCGGTTCCCAGCCGGATACGTTTGGTCTGCGCCGCCATGTAGCTGCCGATGACGAGAGCGGAGGAGCCAACGCCGTAACGGGTGAAGTGATGCTCGGCGATCCACGCGCTGTGGAAGCCCAGCTCTTCGGCTAGACGCACCTCGTCGGCGGCTTGCGACAGCAACTTGGCCGAGTCTGTGTTCTCCGGCCAGGGGACGTGGGTGAAGATGGCGTATTTCATGAAGGGTTCTCCCAGTTTTGACGCGGAGGCGCGAAGGCGCGGAGGGATTTTAACGCAGAGGCGCAGAGACGCAGAGGATTTGTGTTTAGTTCCATGCGGGTTTCCTGATCGTGGGCTTTTATTTTAACGCACAAGCGCGAAGGGGATGGTTTGGGGATTGTCTTGAGTTTATCGTAGCACGGATACCAAGTCGAGTATGACTTGGGCTACGTTGCCGACCGCACGGGGGAGGTTGCGCTCGAACTCTCCGGGCGCGTCGCTGCCCGCCCCGTCTGATATGCCGCGAATCTCCAAGAAGGGGACGCCGGAGAATTGCGCCGCCCGCGCGCCGCCGGCTCCTTCCCACGCCACAGCGAGCGCGCCGGTATCCTGGTAGAGTTCGCGCGCTCGGTTTTGGTCGGCTATTCCTTCATCGCCGCTGGCTACGGCGCCGAAGTGGACGCCGAACGGCATTTCGGCGAGCTGCGAGCTACGGCGCAGTTCGGCTATGCCCAGTCCCCAGCCTGGGAATCTCGGCGCCGGCTTGTCTTTCATTCCCCATCGGAAGTCGTGCTCTACTGTCTCGGTAGCTACCACAACATCGCCTATGGCGAGCGCGGGCGCTAACCCACCGGAGGTGCCGGCGCAGACGAGCAGGTCGCGATCGCCAAGGCGTTCCAAGGCGTGTTGCGCCTGTATGCCGAACTGCGCTTTGCCCAGCCCACCGCGAGCGACTATCAGCGCGCCATCCTGGAAGCTGATTCCCCCCATGGAGCCGATGGTCTTCTCACTGGATGAGAGCCCCAACGTTTCGAGGGCGCGTCGCATGGCGTCGAACTCGTCCTCAATGGGCGTAAGCGCAAGAAGGCGCGCGGGAGTGGAAAGGCGCACGGCTAGATTACTCTTTCGCGTTCCAGTTCTTCCAGAGCGTCGTCGTCGTAGTCGAACGCTTCGCCGAAGACTTCTGCGTTGTGCTGGCCCAGCAGGGGCGCCGGACGGAAGTCCACCGGGGAGTCAGATAGCTGCACGGGGCATCCGGGCAGGGTGAACTCGCCGTAGGTGGGGTGGTCTATGGTGCGGATCATGCCGCGTTCGCGCAGGTGGTCGTCGGCGTAGATGTCCACGGCGTTGAAGCAGGCGCTGGCGGGCACGCCGCGCTCACCCAGTATCTTCATCACCTCGAACTTGGTATGTTTTTGGGTCCACGCCTCGATCTCGGCGTTGATTTCCGGGGTTGCGGCCTCGGTAGCGTCGGGGTCTGACCAGCGCGGGTCGTCTATCAGGTCGGGCCTGCCTATGGCGTTGGCGAGACCGGCCCACATGGAGCGGCGCTGGGGCGACGCGATCATGTACACGTAGTCGTCGGGGCCTCCAGGGGCGCAGCGGTATGTGCCGACGCCGGGAGAGTTTCGCATACTGTTGCCAGTGCGCGGCGGCGATACGGCGCCCTGCTCGGCGCGCGCCATCCACGTGCGGCTCAGGTTGACGATGGCGTCCTGCATTGATACTTCGACGACCTGTCCCCTACCCGTCGCCTGTCGCTGCCACAGGGCGGCGAGGATGCCAATGGCTGTGTGCATCCCGGTCGCGGAGTCGCCGGAGGTGGTGCCGGGGCGCATCGGGGGGCCATCCGGTTCGCCTGTGGCGCAGAACGCGCCGCCGGCCGCCTGAGCCACGGGATCAAAGCTCTTGTAGCCGCTGTACGGTCCGTATGTGCCGAAGCCCTTGACGCGGGCAAGTATGACGCGCGGGTTGATTTCAGACAGGACGTCGTATGCGAGGTTTAGCCGTTCGAGCGTGCCGGGCGCGAGGTTCTCGGCAACGATGTCGGCGTCGCGCACGAAGTCGAAGAACATCTCCCTGCCCTTGTCGGTCTTGAGGTTGAGGGTTACGCTGCGCTTGTTGGAGTTGTAGTGGATGAAGTAGTTCGAGTCGCCGCCACCGCTGTGTCCGCCCGCGCCACGTCCGGGATCTCCGACGCGGGGCTGCTCGATCTTGATGACATCGGCGCCTAACCACGCGAGCATCTGGGTGCAGGATGTACCGGCCTCGAACTGTGTCATGTCTATGACTCGGATGCCGTGTAGGGCTTTTTGCATGGTGGGGCTCTCCTTGTTCGAGAGTATCGTACCACTTTTGACGCGGAGGCGCAGAGGCGCGGAGGGACGCAGAGGAGATAGGGAGAGCGATGGCTAGTTCAGGCGCCGGGGGAAGTCGGATGAGGGGGGGATGGGTGGACGCGAGTGGTGAATTGCGGGGCGGGCGCGAACCCGCCCCGCGGTGGTGAGCTAGTTGCGTACGAAGTCGAACTGCTCGAAGTTGCCGTTGGCGATCGGTTCGGGATCGAGGCCGAGCCAGCGGTCGAGGATGGTGGAGTATGTGATGCGGAAGTCATTGCTGAAGTGCATATCGCCTTCGAGCTGGTCTTCGGGGCGCAGCGACGGGAAGTCGCCGTAGAGACCGCCGTTGACGTCGCCGCCAACTACGAACGCCACGCCGCCGGAGCCGTGGTCGGTGCCCGCTCCGTTGTCGTTGATGCGGCGCCCGAACTCGGAGAACATGAGGACTACCGTGTCCTTGTCGCGCCCGTGCTCCTTGAGGTCGTCCATGAAGTCAGCGACAGCAGAGGATACGTCGCCCCACAGCTTGGCGTGGGCGGCGAGCTCGTTGGCGTGTGTATCGAAGCTGCCGTGCTGAGTGTAGAACACGCGGGCGCCGACGTCGGCGAACATTACCTGGGCGATGTTCTTCATGTTCTCAGCTATGGGGGTGTCTGCGTACTCGACGCTGGAGGAGTAGGCTTCGGGAGCGGTGCGGAGGATGTCGGCGCCCTTGAGCGCGTCCATGCCTACCTGGCTGATGAACTGCGAGATGGTGTCTTTGCCGGATCCGCCGTATATCTGCGAGAACGCTTCGAGGGCGAGCTTGCGCGCCGCTTCGTCTTTGATGTCGGGCATCAGGCCGTAGGTCTCGAGGTTGCCTACGGAGGCGACGGGGACGTCTTTGGCGTACATGGCGCGCGGCAGGCCCCTGCCGAAATTGACGCCGGTAACGACGTTCTCGGCCTTGGGGTCGAGGTCGCGTATCGCCTGGCCGAGCCAGCCTTCGGGCGCGATGTCCGCCGGCTGGGCGGTGTGCCACACGTCCATTGAGCGGAAGTGCGACCTGTTGGGGTTGGGGTAACCGACGCCCTGGATGACGGCGACCTTGCCCTCGTCCCACAGGGACTTGATGGGGCCCATGGCGGGGTTGAGTCCGACGCGTTCGTCGAGGTGCAGCACTTCGTTCTGCGGAATGCCGAGGTAGGGGCGCTGGTCGTAGTAGAGTCCGTCGCTGTACGGTATGAGGGTGTTCAGCGCGTCGTTGCCGCCGCTGAGCTGCAGTACCACAACCGTCTTCTCGTTGCCGTTGCCGTTCGCTGCCATTTTGGAACTCCTAGTCGTTAGCTTTTGGTTTTTGGTTGGGGCGTTTTGCCCTCACCCTAACCCTCTCCCACAGGGAGAGGGGACTTCACGTTGGGGAAGGGGCAGGCGCCTTACGCTCTCTCGTAGATCTGGATTCTGTGGCGGTTGCTTTCGGTTACGTACATGCGGCCCTGGTCGTCTAGCTTGATGGACGTGGGCGCCCAGAAGTACTTCTCTATGTGCGAGGACACCTCGTGCGGGTCGTCTATGAAGAAGTCTATCTCGGGTTCCATGTTGGCGCGACCGCGCGCGGCGGCTTCTTCGCGGTTGATGGACAAGAAGGCTTCGGCCCACTTGGAATCGGTGGCGTCGCCGCGTATGTTCTGGACCAGTCCGCCGTCGGCGTCGAAGATGACGACGCGCTCGTTGCCCCAGTCTGCGACATAGACGCATCCGTCGGTATCTACGGCGACGCCGGACGGTCTGAACAGCTGGCCGTCGCCGCGCCCGGAGGCGCCGAAAGACGCCACGAACTCGCCATCCGTAGTCAGCTTCTGCACGCGGTCGTTCTGCCAGTCCGCGACGTACAGGAAGCCATCCGGCGCGACGGTCAGCCCCCAGGGAAGCGAGAACTGTCCGTTGCCGGAGCCGTGCGAACCGAAGCCGTCCAGCAGATCACCGTCGGGCGTGAACACCTGGACGCGGTGGTTGTGCTGGTCGGCGACGTAGAGCCGGTCGGCGGCGTCGAAGGACAAGCCGGCGGGGCCGTCCAGCTGGCCGGGCGCGCTACCGGTCTCGCCCCAGTGGTGGACGATGTCGCCGGAGGCGCTAAAGCCCGTAACGACGTTCTTGTCTTCGTCGCTGATGTAGATGTTGCCCGCGCCGCTTTGGGCGATGGCGACGGGCCACACGAACTGGCCGACATCTTCCCCGAACGAGGCGAAGGTGCCGTAGTACTCGCTATCTATGTCGTAGATAGTAACGCGCACGCCGCGCGGGTCGCCTTCCAGCGAGCGGCTGATGGTGTACAGCCTGCCATCGCTGGCGCACAACGTGTCGCACGGGTAGTAGAACCCGCGTCCCTCCATGGTGGACAGGCCGATGGAGTGGCTGTAAGCCATCATCTGTCGGGTTGTTTCAGCGGTTGTCATGACTGGTGTATCACCCTCACCCTAGCCCTCTCCCCGAGGGAGAGGGGATGTTTTGGTCTCGGCGGGCAGCCACAAAGGTTGCCTGTACGATTTGGTCATGGAGCGTCGCTATGCGCGCTGAAATTCGTGTGTCGCGGCGACCATCTGGAGCAGCTGCGCCACTCGCTCGGCGGTCTCGGAATCTACGGTCGAGCCCGCGATGATGTCGCCATCAGTCGAGGCGTAGGCGATGAGCGAGTCGCGCGTCTCGCCGGATACGCTGATCATGCCCAGTTCGTCGAGGCACCTGTCAACCAGCTCTTCGGGGCTGATGGATGAGCCGCCGTTAGTAGCTACGCTGTTGATGATCGAGCGGACGCCCAGGTAGTCCGGGTTGCCAAGCTGTCCGGAGGCGAAGTTCAGCCGCTCGACGAATGTGCCGGTGTCTATCCACTCGAGGCCCTCGTGCCAGCCTTCTACGGACGGGGGATTGATGAGGAACTGCCCCATCCAGGTCATCTGCTGCTGGCGCTCGACTATCTGGCGCCGGGGGCGGTCGAACTCGCCAGTGAGCCGGAGAACGCCGGCTACCAACTCGGCGGGACCCTTGACGCGGGCGTACCAGCAGTCGGGCGACTTGAAGAAGTCAGAGGTGAACAGAACCCGCAGCATGTGGGATATGTCGCCGTCGCTCTCGAAGTAGGCGTCGGAGAGAACCTGGATCGCCTCCGGGTTCTGCGGCTCCACGTAAGGCCATTGCGGAACGGGCGGTTCGTCGGCGACGAAGAAGTGGTACATGTGGCGGGCGATGAAGGCGGCGGTGGCGGGCTGGCGGCTGATTATCTCGACTATGTCTTCGCCGCCGAAGTTGCCGGTCTCACCGAGGAAACTCTTTTCGCCATCGTCGTGGTCGTCTTCGTCGAACTGGAAGTGCCAAGAGATGCGTCCGTAGGGCCAAATGGAGTCGCGCTCAGCGCGGAGCGCCATGTACTCGGTGTTGCCAATGGTCCAGCCGGTGAACGCGCGGGAGGCTTCTTTGATGTCGTCTTCGGAGTAGTTGCCCACGCCCATGGAGAACAGCTCCAGCAGCTCTCTGCCGAAGTTCTCGTTGATGGCTCCCTTATGGTTGTCGTGGTTGTCGAGCCAGACGATCATGGCGGGGTCTTTGGCGAGTTCGGTGAGCAGAGTCTCGAAGTTGCCCATGCCGTACCGGCGGAACATCCTGATCTGGTCGGTTAGCACCTTGCCGTTCGTGATCTTGGGGTATCCGGTGGCGAAGATGCCGTGCCAGAACAGCGTCATCTTCTCGCGGAGGACGTCGGTGGACGTAGCCATCTTGTAGAGCCAATATGAGCCGGGGGCTATCTGTCCCATCTGTCCGGACTGTTCGTGGTGGTATCTGCGGATCATGTGGTCGGAGAGTTCGTCGCGGCGACCGGGATCGAGCAGGTCATTCACAGCGGCGTCGTAGCCGCGCCGGTTCATCTCTTCCAGGTGATTGCGGTTTGCCCCGAATCCGGCGCGCCGCATCAGATGCGCCATCAATTGCAAGTCAGCAGTTGCAGTGGTCATGGTTGGCCTCCGTATTGGTGGGGTTCGCTCGGTATGCGCATGTGTTTTGCGGGAATTGCCAGCTTCGATTAGGGCTCCAAGTTGTTAGCTTCAATATAGCATGAATTTGTGGAAAACTGAACCCTAGACGCTTAGATGGACGGGAGGTTTCCCAGCGGTCTTCCGTACTTGCGGGAGCCAACGTGAAACGGGTTATCGCTTGAGGCTCAGACAGTCCGCGGCGCTCCTCACATTTCGCCTCCCGGCGGCATCCGATAGCCCGTCCTGGGCTCGGTAAAGATGTAGGTGGGGCTGTCGGCGTTATCGCCCAGCTTGCGGCGGAGTTTGCTCACGATGGTGCGCATGGGTCGCACGTCGTCGCTCTTCCGCCTCCAGACATGTTGCAGGAGATGATCGTAGCTCAGCACCATCCCGGCGTTGGCCGAGAGCTCGGCCAGCATCCGGTACTCCATGGACGCCAGGGACACCGGGCGACCGCCCAGGGTCACCCGGCGGTGAGCGTAGTCGATAACGAGGTCTCCACAGACATAGGGTTCCAAAGGCTGAGACACTTCGCGCCGGCGCAGGGCCGCCCGGATCCGCGCCGCAAGCTCCGTGGGCGAGAATGGCTTGACCACGTAATCCGCGGCTCCCATGTCGAAGGCGCGGGCGATGTGATCTTCTCGCCCATAGGCCGACAGGAATATGACCGGCACATCGACAATCTTCAGGATGTTCTGCATCAACTCAACGCCATCGGTATCTGGAAGCATCAGGTCCAGCAGCGCCAGCCGGGGCCGCTCCTCTTCCGCGAAGCGCAGCGCCTCATCGGGGTCTCCGGTAACTGCCGGGTCGTAGCCTGCGTCAACCAGTATGTCCCGGATGTACCGGAGCGCCTGTGGGTCATCGTCCACCGCCAGCACCCGCGTAAGTTCGTGAGATTCGTCCAACTCCCGCCGCGCTGAACGTGTCGATGGCGGGGCCACATAGCCGCTGACGGCTTCCCCCACGGTGGGAAGGGTGAAGGTAAATTGCGCGCCCAAGCCCGAGCCGTCGCTTTCTGCCCAGATGCGGCCTCCGTGAGCCTCCACTATCCCCTTGCAGATGGCCAATCCCAGTCCAGTGTTCCCTCCCCGCTCCTCCGACTGGGTCCCGTAGAACTTGCGAAACAGGTGCGGCAGGCGCTCCGCCGGGATGCCTCTTCCTTCGTCGGACACCGACACCGCCACGTAAACGTCCTGCCGCGTGGCGCTCACCCGGATAACCGAGGACTGCGGGGAGTGTTGGGTAGCGTTGGCGAACAGGTTGCCCAGCACCTGGACCACGCGCCGCCGGTCAGCCATCACCAGAGGCAGGTTCGGCTCGATGTCGATCTGCAGGCGAGTTCCGCCTCCCGCGTTGTCGAGGGCGCTCCTGGCCCGGTCCACCAGCACGGTTACCTCTGCCGGTTCGGGACTCACCGACAGGGCGCCGGTCTCGATACGGGCCACGTCCAACAAGTCGGCCACCAAGTCGTTCATGCGGTCGGCCTGATCCTCGATGATCCGGAAGAACTGACGCACCAATGACGGGTCCATGTCCGTAGTCGAACCGAGCACCGTGGCGGCGGAACCCTTGATGGAGGTCAGGGGCGCCCGCAGCTCGTGGCTCACCATGGCCAGGAAGTCGGCGCGCACACGCTCCAACTCCTCCAGGGGCGTCATGTCCTGCAAGACGACCACGAAGGACTCAACGTCATCCTCACCGGAGCGGATGGGCGTGGCGTTGAGCAGCACGGTTACGCTCCGACCATTGGGCGCCTTGAGGACGACCTCCTCAGCCCGCACCGTCTCCCCGGCCCTCAGCAACTGGGCCACGGACGACTCTCTCAGAGAGATCTCCCGCCCATCGTGTCGCTGTATAGTCAGCACGTCCCCAAGATAGTCGTCGGGCTCGTCCGGCTCCTGCAGACCGCCCAGGATCCGCTGGGCCTCCCGGTTGATGGACACGGGATCCCCTGTTCTGGCGTCCAAGACCACCACCCCCACCGGGGAGGTGTCGATCAGCGTCTCCAGATTGGCTCTGGTTAGGCGCTCCTTCCGATGCCTACGGGCATTGGCGATGGCCAGGGCCGCTTGAGAAGCGAAGAGCGCCAACGTCTCCTCGTCCTCTTGAGTGAACTCCTGCCGTCCCCCTTGTTTCTCGGCGAGGTAGATGCTGCCCACCCGCTCCCCCCGGAGCAGCACTGGGAAGGCCAAGAAGGAGACTCTCTCGCTCACCTCCACCGGGGGACGCAGTTCGGGCAGGCCCAGGGACCGGATGTAGCCCAGCAGGTCGGGGATCCGCAGGGGGTCCGGAATCATGGACAGGTACTCGAAATGTTCGGACCAGCCCGGCGCAACCCACAGCTGCTCCGTCTCCTCGGCGGTCATGCCCGAGGACAGGAATTCCGCAGCCACCCCCGCCCGGTCGCGCAGGACGATTACGCCGTAGCGGGCGCCGGTCAGAAGACGCGCTCCATCCACCACTCGACGCAGGACGGTATCCAGGTCCAAGTCTTCGGTGATGCGGAGACTGGCCTCGCTCAGACGAGCCAAGCGCTCCCGAAGGATCTCGTTTTCTCGCATCAGTTCGTCCGCTTGGTTCAACCGGTCACCTCCGTATCGACACGACACTTCCGACATCTCGGCCGTCGAGGCCCCGAGAATTTGGAGCCGACGGGGACAATTATGCCGCATTCTCCGAGAGGTTACAACGAGTCATAGAGGGTTTCCGGTTGTAACTTCCAGATTGCGCGCATCTGGCTATGGCCCTTGGCCAAACGGCGGTAGATTGGTCAACGGCGGTGGTGTATCATCACGAAGTCTATCTTCTCGGTATCGAAAGGGCGTCCAATATGACGAATCATCCGATGTCCAGACATCCACGTCTGGAGGGCAAGGTGGCGATTGTGGCTGGAGGCGGCGCTCGGGGCGGCGTTGTTGGAAACGGGCAGGCGACTTCGGTTCTGTTCGCGCGGGAGGGCGCTGAGGTGATTGTGGCGGACGCGGACGGGGACCGGGCGGAGCGGACGGTGGAGCAGATAGCGGCGGAGGGCGGCATAGCGTCGGCGTTCGTAGCGGACGTTACGTCTGCCGAGAGCTGCGAGGCGATGGTCGCAGCAGCCGTCGAGCGGTACGGTCGGCTGGACGTTCTGCACAACAACGTAGGCATTGGCGGCGCGGGCAACGTGCTGGAGGTGGACCCGGAGGTGTGGGACACGGTGATGACGGTCAACGTCAAATCCATGATGCTTACGTCGAAGTATGCGATTCCGGTTATGGCGGCGGGCGAGGGCGGTTCGATCATCAACATATCGTCCATTTCGGCGATACGCCCGCGTGGGCTGACGGCGTACACGGCGTCGAAGGGCGGGGTGATGGCGCTGACGCAGGGGATGGCGGTCGATCATGCGCGGGACAGGATTAGGGTCAACTGCATCCTGCCCGGGCCTGTGTACTCGGCGATGGTGGCGCCGGGGATGTCTGCGGAGCGACGAGAGACGCGGCGGGCGTCTTCGCCGCTGGGTAGCGAGGGTTCGCCGTGGGACATTGCGTGGGCGGCGGTCTATTTCGCCAGCGACGAGGCGCGTTGGGTTACGGGGGTGGTTATGCCGGTTGACGGCGGGGTTACGCTGATGAGCCCGGATAGGTAGGGGATTTGACGCAGGGGCGTAGCGTGAGAAATCTAACGCAAAGGCGCGAAGGGGCAAAGGAATTTAACGCAGAGGCGCAGAGACGCAGAGAGATTGAACGTAATGGCGCAAAGGAATTTAGCACGGAGGCACAAAGAGGATAGACTTATGAGAACGATTGATATTCATGCGCATATTTCGCCGCAGGCCTTTATTGATTCGGTGGATTCTGGGGAAGATTGGCACGGCATCACGTCGGAAGCGGTGGGGGCGCACCGGCACAACCCGCGCACTATGTGGACACCGGACGAGAGGCTGGCAGATATGGACTCGCTGGGGGTGGACGTGCAGGTGCTGTCCACGAACGCGGTTCTGTACAACTACGACAAGGACGCAGAGGCGACGGCGGCCATGGCGCGAGACTGCAATGACTACGTGGCTCAGCTTACGGTCGATCATCCGACGCGGTTCTCGGGGCTGGCGACGCTGCCGATGCAGGACATTCCGGCGGCGATCGCGGAGCTGGAGCGCAGTATGACGCGGTTGGGGCTGAAGGGGGCGATGATCGGCGATCACGTTAACGGGCGAACGTTCGACGCGCCGGAGTTTCTGCCGTTCTGGAAGGCGGCCGAGGAGATGGGCGCGTTCTTCCTGATCCACCAGGGCGGGCCTACGATAGTATCTCCTCGATCGTCGGCGTACCATCTGCCAAATACTATCGGGAACCTGGCGGACCGCGCGGTTACGTTCGCGGCATTCGTCTATGGGGGCGTGATGGACGCCTGCCCGGATCTGCGGATATGCCTGTCGCACGGCGGTGGGTACACGTGCTTCGGCATCGGGCGCATGGATCGCGGCTGGCAGGTGCGCCCGGAGGCGCGGGGCAACATCTCACAGCCGCCCAGCGCGTATCTGAACCGATTCTACTACGACACGATCACACACTCGGAGGAGGCGCTGCGCTACATCATAGACCGCGTGGGCGTGGACCGCGTGGTGTTCGGGACGGACTGGCCGTACGATATGTGCATAGATTGGCCTGTATCATGGGTCATGGGGTTGGAAAGTCTGAGCGACGAGGAGAAGGAGCTGATCTTGTGGCGGAACCTCAAGGGGCTGCTGGGAGTGTAGGGAGTTTTAACGCAGAGGCGCAGAGGCGCGGAGGGGGATGGATTAGCGGGGTGGCTCACGAGAGGTACGTGACTGGTTTGTGCGTAGGTTTCACCGGCATCAAAGGGAAGGGGCTTTGCCTGCCCCTGTCAGGGAGCATCTTGGGGTAGGAGCGACATGGTTAGGCTAGGCGGATCGGCGACTCAATCTCACTTCGACGTGTTCCAGGGCCTGGAGACGATCTTTCGACGTCGCGGCATCGAGTTGGACTGGGTACTCTACTCGGACTACGACGCGATGGTGGAGGCTTTCGTCAACGGCGATATAGACCTAGCCTGGAACGGGCCGCTTGGCTACGTGAAGATCAAGCGGCTGCTCGACGAGCCGTGCCGGGTGATCGCCATGCGGGACGTTGACGTTGACCTCGTTACCCAATTCGTAGCAAGGGCTGACTCAGGGATTCTGACAGTCGAGGATTTGGTTGGCAAACGTTTCGCGTTCGGACGCCGAGGCTCTGAGCAGGCGGGGCTGATCCCGTACCACATGCTGAAGCAGGTGGGGTTGAATCCGCAAGAGGACCTGGCGGCGATCAGCTTCTACGAAGACCGGGAGACGGCGACCGCATCGGACGAGCGGGACGTTGTGGAGCGGGTCATGTCCGGGGAGTTCGACGCTGGCGCAGCGAGCCGACGAACGATAGAGTCCATGACGGCTGACGGGATCCTGGCGGCTTTGGACCTGCGCGCGTTCTGGTCGAGTCCGGCTTACAGCCATTGCTGCTTTACGGCGCAACGGGATATGTCGCCCGATGAGATGAGCGAGATCGAGGCGGCGTTCCTGTCCATTACGGGCGCGGATGAGGTGGAGCGCGCGGTGCTGGAAGGCGAGGCGTGCGACAGTTTCATTCCCGGCATGGAAGGCGGGTGGGAGTTGGTGGAGGAGGCGGCGGTTGGGGAAGGGTTGGTTTGAGGGGGATCATCTCAAATCGTCCACGGCTACTTGCGCCAGATAGACTTCGGTGAAAGTCATTGGCGCCTCGTTTCCTCACGCCTTCTGGCCGATGGCGTAGGCGTGGGCTACGGCTATGAAGGCGTCGGGGTCTTGGGCCCATGCGCGCATGGCGGTCTTGACGGCGTCGAGCTCGGCGGCGGTGGTTAGGCCGAGTTGGATGGACTCCTGGAAGAGGGGGATGTTCTCCATCCAGGTTATGTAGCCCTCGACGCCGGCGGCGGTGTTGGCGCGGGCTATGGCTCCGCGCCGGTTGGACAGGCGCGTTTCGAACTCTACGACTTCCAAGCCGGCGGTGGACATGTCGGCGGCGAGATAGCGTCCCCGGTTGAGCGAGCCGCCGATGCGGTTGAATCCAGCTTCGAATAGCTGGAAGAAGCGGTGAAACTCGGGGCAGTCGGGCACAATGAAGGGGAATGTCCAGTCGGTGCGGATTACGGCGGTTATGCCGCCGGTTCGGGTTACTCTGCGCAGTTCGCGCAGGGCGCGGACAGGGTCAGAGAGGTGCTCGGTTACGGCGCTGGAGAATACTATGTCGAACGAACCGTCGTCGAACGGCAGGTCGTAGATATCGGCTACCTGGAAGTCTATGTTGTCGAGTCCGCTGCCGGCGGCGAGGGCGTTGGCGCGTTCGATCATGGTCGGCTCGATGTCTATGCCGACTACCGCGCCGGGCGCGACCGCGTGGGCCAAGCCAAGCGTGATGGGGCCGGGACCGCACCCGCAGTCCAAGACGCTGAGGCCGGGGGACAGGCGGGGCGTGAGGAAGTCGGCGACTACGCCGGCGTCGCGGTCTATGTAGCCGTCTTGTACCTCGGCGGAGTCGTAGCCGTAGAAGGGCCTGCCGTCGTATTCGGGGGTGGTAGGGGCGTCTGTGGTCATGGTGGGAGCCTTGGGCTGGGAGTTGGGAGTTATAAGTGAGGAGTTAGGAGAGAAAGCGGCGGGCGCCCACGAGGGGCGCCCCTATGGGTTGGTTATGGATGGGATTTTCACCCCCATCCTAACCTTCCCCCATCAAGGGGGAAGGGACTTTGTCTGCCCACCTCAGAAGGCTGGTTAGCCGATGCCGAGTTCTTCGCGGAGTTCGGTGACGGTCTGGCCGCGGCTGCGTGTCGGTCGGCGCTCGCGCAGGCCGATGGGCAGGTTCTGGACTTCGGGTTCGATCTTGATGGCGACGAACACGGGGCCGGTCTGGCTCATGATTTCGCCGACGCTGGTGGTGAACTCTTCGAGGTCGGTGAAGTTGTACGTCGCGGCGTAGCCTGCGCCTGCCGCCATCTGCGCGTAGTCTATCTCCTGCGAGTTGGGTACGGGCTGGCCGCCGGTGGTGGCGTAGCACTCGTTATCGAGCAGGAAGTGATAGAAGTTGGCGGGCTTCTTGCCGGCGATGGAGGCGATAGCGCCGAGGTTCATCAGCAGGGAGCCTTCGGCGTCGAACAGCACGACCTTCTCGTCGGGGAGGCCGAGGGCGAGTCCGAACGCGGCGGAGGTCGTCTGGCCCATCGCGCCGCCCAGGGAGATGTCTCGCTTCTGGTTGGTGCTGACGTCCTGCCAGTGTCGTCCGGCGGTGCCGGCGGCGGAGACGATGGCGTCGCCGCGGTGCTCCTGGAATGCTTCGAATACGTCTCTGGGGTCAATCATGTATGAGTCTCCTGTATTTACCTGTTGAAGCCGTGGTACTCGTCGCCGACGAGGATGGCTACGGGCTGGCTGGTCTTGCGCGCCTGGTCGAAGGCGTGGGAGATGCGTTCGCCGTCTTCGTTCTGCTCGACGAGGTAGTAGTCTATGCCGAAGGCGGTGAGGAACGGCTCGGTGTACTTGGCTACGGAGTCTGTGATGACGCCGCGCCGGTTCCAGCCGCGGTAGCCTATGATCATAACGAGGGGGAAGCCGGCGTCTATCGCCATGCCGCGGATCGAGTCGCCGGATTCGAGCATACCTGTGTTCTGGACCAACACTACCGGCACCTTGCCGGCGATGTTCAGGCCCATGGCGGTGCCCCACGCCTCGCCCTCGCGGGAGACGGGAACGACGTCCAGCCAGTCCTGCTCTTCCATAAGCTCGTACAGGTAGTTGGTCTCAGAGTCGGGAATGGTTACGACGTGGGTAACGCCATTCTTCTTGAACTCTTCGACCATGGTTTCGGGTCTTAGGATCGCGGCTTGCTGATGAACCATCTCGATGCCTCCGTTTTGTGTGTTGGGGGCATTGTACAGCAAAGGGCGTTGTTGTGGTAGATGGGGAATTTAACGCTGAGGCGCAGAGGATTTAACGCAAAGGCGCAAAGATGCGAAGGCGCAAGGGGAAATTTAACGCAGGGGCGCAGAGAGCGCGGAGAAACGCAGAGGGGGATTGGGGTGGGGAGGTTCACCCCACCCCAAGTCCCTGCCCTACTCGTTGCGAACGAAGTTTGCCAGGCGCTCGCCTATCATGATGGTGGTTACGTTGGTGTTGGCGCGAACGGTGTCGGGCATGACGGAGGCGTCGGCGATGCGGAGGCCCTCGATGCCGTGTACTCGAAGATGCTGATCGACGACGGCGAGGGGGTCTGAAGCCGGGCCCATTTTGCAGGTGGTGGTGAGGTGCTGGCCGGTGGTAACTTCGCGGAGCATCCACTGATCGAGGGCGTCATCGGACTCGAGGTCAGAGTCGAGCGGAATGATTCGTTCCTCAACAATGTCGGCGAAGTCGGGGTGTTCGAATATTCCGACGGCCAGTCGAACCGCTTCGCGCATCCGACGCCTGTCCTCGGGGTCTTCGAGGAGGTGGTAGTCGAGGAAGGGCTGGACGTGGGGATCGGTGGATGCGAGGGTGATGCGTCCCTTGCTGGCGGCCAGATAGATCGAGGCGGTTATGCGGATTCCAATTGGTTCCATGCGGCTGCCGCCGCGGTTGATGCGCTCGGAGGCGAACGACTGCATCCACATCATCATGTCGTTGGGGCGGGACGATCCGGCGCCGGTGTAGCGCAAGCCGACCTGTATGCGGGGCGCGAGTCCGTCCAGGTCAACGCCATCCCTGACGGCGGCGTCTATGAACATTAGCGGGTGGTCGCTGAAGTTGCGCCCTACTCCGGGCAGGTGGTGGACGACGGGGATGTCGAGTTCGCGGAGATGTTCGGCGTCGCCGACGCCGGAGAGCATGAGCAGCTGCGGGTTGGCGATGGAGCCGCTGCTGAGGACTACCTGATCGGCCTCGACGACGAACTTCTCGCCGCCGCTCTCGACCTCGACGCCGGTGGCGCGCTTGCCGTCGAAGAGCAGACGGTGGGCCATGCAGTTGGCGCGGATGGTGAGGTTGAGCCGGTGGCGCGACTGGCTGAGGTAGCCCAGGCTGGTGCTCCATCGGATGCCGTCGGGGTTGTTGCACGGGATTGGGCCTACGCCGTGCGCGTCGGGGGAGTTGAAGTCGGCGACGTCGGGGAAGCCTGCGGCTATGCAGGCGTTGTAGAAGGCGGTCTGCGGGGGCAGCCATGCGTCGCGCTTGAAGCGGTGGCAGATGATGGGGCCTTCGGAGCCGTGGAAGTCGTCGTGGAAGTCGGTGTCGGTTTCGAGGTTGCGGAAGAAGGGCAGGACGTCTTCGAAGCGCCACTCGTCGTTGCCGTATGCGGCCCAGTCGTCGAAGTCGTGAGTCAGGCCGCGCAGGAACACCTGGCCGTTGATGGCGCTGGTGCCGCCGGTTACCTTGCCTCGCGGCACTAGCATGGGTTCGGCTACGTCGTTGCCCTTGCCCATGAACTGCCAGTTGTGGTCGTCGCTGACCATAATGTCGGTTCCTGTGGCGTAGCCTAGCTTCAGCTCTTCGGGGAGAGTGTCGAAGTCGGGGTAGTCGGGTCCGGCTTCGAGCAGCAGGACCGAGCGGTTGGGGTCTTCGGACAGGCGCGAGGCGGCTGTCGCGCCGGCTGAACCTGCGCCCACTACGATGACGTCATACTTCATGGCGGCTCTCCTTACAAACTGAATAGGAAATTAAGGTATGATTGCACTCTGCGCTGGGGTATAATCATACCCGTCGCAAGCGGCTCATGTGAACCCTGCGCGGTCAGCGCTTATACTATACTCAAATCTCGAATCGGCATAATGGCAGCAGTGTCGTCTTTCAGATGAATCCAACGCCGGATTGCCGCGACTCCGGTATGTATTAGCCGTCAGTCGGTGGATTTCTGCGCTCGTGGAAAGTTCGGATATCGCCGACTACGGCATAGGGAGGATTCGAAGTGGACTTCGAGATCGACGGAACGCCCAGTTACGGACATCTGACAGTCAGCCTCGATCCGGGAGACCGCATCATCGCGGAGGGCGGCTCTATGGCCTGGATGTCCGACGGCGTGGAGGTCAAGGCGCGGCTGCTCGGCGGAGCGCTACGCGCGCTCGCCAGAAAGATGTTCGGCGGCGAATCGGCATTCGTCGGAGAGTACACACATCCGACGGGGGGGTCAGTTACGTTCTCGCCCGCCATACCCGGGGACATCATCCACCGTCAACTGCAAGACGACTCGCTAATCCTGACCGGCGGGGCGTTCATGGCTTGCACGCCGGACATTCGTCTCAGAACGAAGTTCGGTGGCTTGAAGGCCTTGTTATCAGGCGAGGGGGCATTCGTCATAGAGTGCAGCGGCAGTGGGGATCTGTTCTTCAACACCTACGGAGCGCTAATCGAGCGCGATGTCGAAGACGGGTTTACGGTGGACACGGGCCACGTGGTCGCCTGGGAGCCCACGGTCGAATACTCGATTCGCGGCATGGGGGGGCTGAAGAGCACCATGCTGTCAGGGGAAGGCCTAGCCATGCGTTTTTCGGGGCGCGGGAAGGTGTTCCTCCAGACGAGGACGCTGGACTCCTTCGCCAACTGGCTCGCGCCCTTCCTTGGTTGATCCGCCGTATCGGTCCGGGACGCGCGCATGGGTCCGCGAGTCGCGGCGGGCCTGTCGAATGTAGGCGGCAGCGTGCATCCTAAAGTGTGTGGGAGGACGCCTGCCATGATGATTGACAACCGAAGCGCCTTGGAGTAACGAGAGGAGCTGAAATGCCCAGCTACACGCTAAATGGAAGCGGAGGTTTCGTCTCTGCGCTCGTGCGCCTGGGGCCGGGAGAGTCCTTCACCTCGGAAGCGGGCGCGATGTTCCACGCCACGGCGAACATAGACATAGAGGTTGCGGCCAGTACTGGGAGAGGCGGATTCATCCAAGGCGCGTTGAGCGGTATGGGACGCGCGCTTGCGAACGAGAGCTTCTTCATGTCAACTTACCAGACGATAGATGGACAGGCGGGAGAGATAGGCTTGGCGCCCAAGCTGCCGGGCGAGATGGTCGTTATCGAGTGTTCCGGGGTTCGCAATTGGATATGCGCCGGCGGCAGCTACGTCGGATCATCCCAGAGTCTGACGCTCGATACGCGATTCCAGGGTCTCAGAGGAATGTTCTCCGGAGAGTCCCTGTCGTTCGTGGAGGTCGAGGGACGTGGGGATCTGCTGGTCAGCGCCTTCGGTTCGATCCGGGAGATGGAAGTTGACGGAGCCATTACGGTTGACACCGGGCACGTCGTGGCGTTCGAAGACTCGCTGGACTATTCTCTGGACAGAGCTGGGGGAAGCTGGCTCCAGTCTTTCCTGGCGAGCGAGGGTGTAACTCTGAATTTCAGAGGAAACGGCAAGTTGTACGTGCAGAGCCACAATCCGGATGAGTGGGGACGCGCCCTGGGCGGTATTCTCCCACCCATAGAGGAAGAGAGATAAGACAGACGGGGATGCTATGCAATACGAGATAATCGCCCAACCGACTTACAGCGCGTTGGAGGTGAGCCTCGCTCCGGACGAATCGATTGTGGCCGAGTCCGGCGCGATGGCGTGGATGACGGATACCGTTCGGCTCTCTACCTCGGCGCGCGGGGGCATGTTCAGAAGCCTTCGGCGCTCGGCGCTCGGCGGGGAGAGCTTCTTCCAGAACGTGTTCGAGGCTGAGGCGCCGGGCGGCGCCATAGGATTCGCTCCGGGTCAGCCCGGCGACATCGTAGCAGTGGACGTTGACGGAGGCGAGTTGATGCTCGAAGACGGAGCGTTCCTCGCCTCCGAGCAGAGCGTGATCATAGATTCGAGTTGGCAGGGTCTGAGCGGCTTGTTCAACGAGGGATTGTTCATACTGCGAGCGACAGGCAACGGTATGCTGTTCTTCAGCGCCTACGGGGACATCCAGGAGATAGAGGTGGATGGCTCTTACGTCGTGGACAACGGGCACGCGGTGGCTTGGGACGCGACGCTGAATTGCCGTGTAACGCGGAGCCGGTCCATCCGCGCCTTCATGTTCTCGGACCAGTTGCTGATGTCGTTCAGAGGTCGCGGGCGTCTGTGGGTTCAGTCTAGAAGTCCGCAGGCGCTGGCGAATTGGGCGCACCCTTACCGGAGGGTCATCGTACACTCGTCGAAAGAAGACGAGGATGGAGACAGGAGGTAGCGAGCAAGCCAGACGCTCGACCGGGATTTATGCCCCCGCCGCCTCTCCCTGAGACGGAGAGACGACGGATGAGCAGATTCGCATGGTTCAATAGTGGTGAGGACGTAGGGCGCGTTCCGCCGCTTGTCCGTCTATGCTCGGGTTCGGAACTCAGAGTTCAGGGAGACCATGTCGCGGTGGATGTCGCTGACGGTGCGGGCGCCGCAGTATGCCATGGCGCGGTCGAACTCGGTTCGCATGATGTCGAGCATCTTTTCGACGCCGTCCTGTCCGCCGTTGGCGAGGCCCCAGAAGAGGGGGCGGCCTACGAATACGCCGCGCGCGCCGAGGGCAATGGCCTTGAGGGCGTCCATGCCGCGCCTGACGCCGGAGTCGAGATAGACTTCCAGCCTGTCTCCGACGGCGTCGGCGATTTCGGGCAGGGTCTCGATGCTGGCGCGGGTGCAGTCGAGCTGCCGTCCGCCGTGGTTGGATACTACGATGCCGTCCACTCCGTACTCCGCGCACATGATCGCGTCTTCGCGGGTGCGGATGCCCTTGATGACGAGGGGCAGGCCGGTGAGGTCGCGCAGCCAGTCGAGCCGGTCCCAGGTGAGGCCGGTGAAGTCGGGGGGCGCCCAGTTCATCATGTCGGGAACGCCGACCGAGCGGCGTTCGATCAGGTCTGTGCGGTCAACGGGGCGCAGCAGGCTACCCATGTACAGGCCGGGCGTGGGGGTATGGGCGTTGCGGACGTCGCGCTCTTTGGGGCTTGGGCTTGGGGTGTCTATGGTAAGGCAGATGGCTTTGTATCCGGCGGCCTTGGCGCGGGTAACCAGCAACTCGGTAACTTCGTCGTCGAAGTGGTAGAGCTGGAACCAGAGGGGGCCGGTGGCGACCTCGGCGACCTCTTCGATGCTGTACCCGGAGCCGGTGGGCAGGGCGTACAGGGTACCGAGCGCGCCGGCGGCCGCGGCTGTGGCGCGTTCACCGTCGGGGTGGACGTCACGCTGGCTACCGGCGGGTGCGACCATAACGGGGAAGTCTATCTTTTCGCCAAGCACCTCGATGGAGGAGTCGCGGTCGGACACGTCCACGAGGAACCTGGGGTTGACGGTGATCTCGTCGAACGCCTCGCGGTTGCGTCGGACGGTGATCTCGTCGGCTGCGCCGGCGTCAACGAACGTCCACTTGTGGTGCGGCATTACCTGTTCTGCCATGGCCTCTAGGTCGAATAACGATACCGGGTTCATTTGAGATTTAACCTCCCCTTAACTTGCCATCCCGCATATTGGACTTTTTTTGGGGAAAATTCAAGGGGGATTTCTGAATTGCAAAGGGGGAATCGGGTTACAGGAAATGGGATGTGGGGAATGCGGTACAGAAAGAAGGACAGGCTCTGGGCCTGCCCTTGGCGATCCTTGTCAGTCACGAGACTCAGCCCGATCTACGCTCCCTTGCCAAAGGTACGTTGCGGGGCGCCTGGAAACAAGGAGAAGTGGGTATGCACCGCGAGCCAGATCCCGTCGCGCCTTTCAAGCGTGACCGTCGCCCGCCCCGGACGGTGGAAGGGCTTGTGGTCGGCGTCGTAGCCTGTGGACGTCCATGTGACGACGCCCCATGCCTGATCACCACTTCCACCCGCGTTCACGTTTTCCAGATCCATCGCGAAGTCCGTGATGTTGCCCCAGATGCTTTCCCACTGCCCCTCCCGGAGCGCCGTGCGTCCGGTTACGATGTCCATGGCGGTGCCGAACGAAACGACGTCTTCGGCAAAGATGCGCTCGGCGGCATCGTAGTCCACGCTGGCGCAGTAGCGTCCCATGAGCGCGAACCAGTGGTGGACGGCTTCTATGGGGTTGGGTGAAGTGACGGGGGGAGTGGGGTGGGGCATTGTGAGATGATCTTTCATCGGTAAACGGAAGGGAAAAGCTCCATCATAGGATGGGAGCGCCCACCCCCGCCAGTCCGTAGTGGAGGGCTGAATTTGGATGGCGGGGGCGCTAGCGCTGCCTACACGTTCAGGGCGCCTACTTTTTCGTAGTGGCCTTTGACTATGGGGCGGGCGTCTATTTCGAGCCAGTCTTCCAGGATCTCGGTATAGACGCTGCGGAAGTCGAGGTTGAAGGCGAGGTCGCCTTCTACGAGGTCTTCGGGAGCGAGGGAGGGGTACTCGGAGTAGTGGCCACCATTTACGCCGTCGCCGATCATGAAGGCTACGCCGCCGGAGCCGTGGTCGGTGCCGTTGCCGTTGTCTTTGACGCGGCGTCCGAACTCGGAGAAGACGAGGAACAGGACGTCTTCGCTGGCGTCGTGCCGCTTGAGGTCGGTGTAGAGGTCGTAGATGCCTCCGGCTACGTGGTCCCACAGGGTGTTGAGCAGGGCGACTTCGTTGGTGTGGGTGTCGAAGCTGCCGTGCTGGGTGTAGCAGATGCGGGTTCCGATGTCGGCGGTCAAGACCTGGGCGGCGTCGCGCGCGCGGGCGGCGAACGGGTTGGCGGCGTACTCGACGTCGGATTCGTACCGCTCGGGGACGGCGCTGAGGATGTCGGAGCCGCGCAGGGCGTCCAGGCCGGTCTGGCTGAGGAAGTCCATGACGGGGCCGCTGCCGATGGCGTGGGTGTACATGTTCCGGAAGGCTTCGAGCGCCTCGCTGCGCTGGTCTTCGACGTCCATGTGGCTGAGCAAGCCGTAGGAGTTGAGGTCTGACACGGATGCGACGGGGGCGTTCTTGGCGACGAGGGCGCGAGGCAGCGCGGCGCCGAAGTTGACGGCGGCTACTACGTTGTCGCTGTCTGGGTGCATCTCGCGCACCGCCTGTCCGAGCCAGCCTTCGTCGCCGACCTTGGTCGGCTCGGCGGTGTGCCAGATGTCCATGGATCGGAAGTGGGAGCGGTTCGGCACGGGGTAGCCGACGCCGTGCAGGATGGCGACTTTGCCCTGGTCGTAGAGGTCTTTGACCGGTCCCATGGATGGGTTGAAGCCGTACTGGTCGTCCAGCGGTATCACGTCTTCCTGGCGGATGCGGACGTTGGGGCGGTTGTCGTTGTACTCCGGGTTGGTGTACGGGACGATGCAGTTGAGGTAGTCGTTTCCGCCGGACAGCTGGACGACTACTAGCTTCCGGTTCTTTCCTTCGGCCATGGGGTTTACTCCTTTATGTCGGTTTGGGGCTGAGAAGGGGAGGATTTCACCCTCACCCAGACCCTCTCCCTAAGGGAGAGGGGGCTATGCGGGTTTCCAGTTGGGCAACACGCCTCCTATGCCTTCTCATAGACTTGGAAGCGGTGGCGGGAGGTTTCCAGGACATAGACTCGCTCTTCGGCATCGAGGGCTACGCGCACCGGATCCCAGAAGTAGGGTTCGATGCGGGCGGAGGTCTCGTTGGGGTCGTCGGTATCCACGTCGAAGACGGGGACGAACTTGGACCGGGCTTCTAGCTCATCGGCGTTGGCGTTGAGGTACTCGACGGCCCAGGGGCCGAGGATGCCGTCGCCGCGCAACTGCTGTATGAATCCGCCGTCGGCGTCCAGTACTTGGACGCGCTGGTTCATCCAGTCGGCGACGTACATGTTGCCGTCGCTGTCCACTGCCAAGCCGGACGGGCGGTCGAATTCGCCCGCTCCGCTGCCGGAGGTCCCGAACTTGGCGACGAATTCGCCGTCGGGGGTGAATTTCTGGATGCGGTCGTTGCGCCAGTCGGCTACGTAGAGGTGGCCGTCGGGGGCCTGCGTGATGCCCCAGGGGAGGTTGAACTGGCCGTCGCCGTCGCCGAATTCGCCCCACTTGGAGATGAACTGTCCATCGCGCGTGAATTTCTGGATCCTGTGGTTGCGGTGATCCACGAGCATCATGTTGTCGTCCCGGTCGAACAGGATGCCGGATATGCCGTCGAACTGGCCGTCGCCGTCGCCTTGCTCGCCCCATGTGGTCTGGACGTTGCCATCGCGGTCATAGACGGTGATGCGCTGGAGGAAGTCGTCGGCGAGGTACAGATTCTCCTGGCTATCCAGGGCGAGGGCGGAGGGCCATATCATCTGGCCGGGGGCGCGCCCGTATCCGCCGAGCTGCCCAAAGAACTCGTGCTCGACGGTCGCCATCTGAATGCCAACGATGTCGAGCGCAGTGGTGTTCGAGCGGCTGGCGACGAAGATTCGTCCATCGGAGCGGATGGCGAAGTCGGTCGGCAGGTGGAAGCCGCGTCCACCCTGGTCGGCGACGAAGCCGACGGTGGTAACGGGCTTGAGCTGGAATTTGGTCAATGTCGTGGTCATGTTGGCAACTCGATTCTGTCTTAGATGTCGTCGGCGTCTATCATTTGGTCTAGTTCAGCGACTAGCTGGCGGATGTCGGCAATGCTTTTGCGGACTTGATTTTCGGTCATCCAGCCTTCGTAGAAGTTGGCGTGAACGGCCTGCGCCGTATGAAAGTCGCGCCGCAGTTCTTCCCTGCCGGTCGCATCTTCCAATCGTCCGATAATCTGGACGTAGTCGTAGTGTCTGCTGTGTCGCCAGCCGCGCCGCTGGCCTATCGCCTTGATCATACGCGCCGTCGAACCCCAAGCCTTTTCGGACGCTTGGATCAGGTCGCCGGAGTCGAGCTCTGTCTGCGCCTGCTCCATGAGGATATGGCTGACCAGTCTGTGATCCGTGGTTATCGTCATGCGGTTTCTCTTA
This sequence comes from Dehalococcoidia bacterium, assembly GCA_965208795.1. Lineage (GTDB taxonomy): Bacteria > Chloroflexota > Dehalococcoidia > Lucifugimonadales > UBA1123 > VXRN01. The sequence goes on along the minus strand of CBDBPQ010000002.1, from coordinate 1,904,972 downwards.
GACCGTCTGGTACTCTTGCGTGGTTACGATCAGCTGGATGAGGGTTACTATGTTCTTGTCTGTCTCTTCGGAGGGGAAGGACATGTCGCCCCACTTGGAGGCATAGGCGATCAGGCCTTCGCGGGTGGTTTCGAGTACGGGGAGCGGTCCCAGGATGTCGAGGCAGGCGTCAATGACGTCTTCGGCGGGCATGGGGCGTCCGGCGGCGCGGTCGGCCACGCGGTCTATGACGGCGCGGATGCCGAGCTTGCGCGGGTCATTCAGCACGCGGCTGGCGAAGTTGACGCGCTGGACGTAGGCGCCGGTGTTTATCCACTCGCTGCCGCCTTGCCAGCCTTCGACGCTGGGCGGGTTGAGCAGGCCCTGCCCCATGGCGGCGCAGGCGCCGGCGGCGGCGTAGGTATCGGTGGAAGGCAGGTCTATCGGCCCGGCGAGTCTGAGAGTTCCCACAACCATCTCGGCGGGGCTCTTGATGCGGGCGAAGCGCGCGGACTCGGCCTTGAAGGCATCGGAGTTGAACATGGCGCGGAGCATGGCGGATATGTCATAGCCGGAGTCGAAGTACGCCTGCGCCATCACGTCTATCGCCTCGGGGTCCAGAGGCTCGAAGTGGGGCCACTGCGGGACGGGAAGCTCGTCTGCGATGAAGAAGTGGTACATGTGGCGGGCGATGAATCGCGCCGTCGCCGGCTGGCGGCAGATGATGTCCACTACGTCTTCGCCGTTGAAGTCGCCAACCTCTCCGAGGAAACGCTTGTCTTCGTGGTCGTGGTCTTCGTCGTCGTACTCGAACTGCCAGGCTATGTAGCCGTATGGCCGAGCGGTGTTGTTCCGCATCTTGATGGACATGTAGTCCGGGTTGACCACGCGCCAGCCGGTGAAGGCGCGGGCGCACTCTTTGATATCGTCTTCGGTGTAGTTGCCCACGCCCATGGAGAACAGTTCCAAGATCTCGCGCCCGTAGTTCTCGTTGATGGAGTCCGCGTGGTTGTCCTGGTTGTCGAGCCACATCAGCATCGCGGGGTCTCGGGAGAGCTGGACGAGCAGGTCTCTGAAGCTGCCCATGCCGTATTCACGGAACATGCTGACCTGGTTGGTGACCATGCGCGCCTGGATGAGCTTGGTCGCGGCCGTGGCGAAGATCCGGTGCCAGAACAGGCACATCTTTTCGCGCAGCACGGCGTCGGTGTTGACCATGCGGAACACCCATTGGGCGGCGGCGGCCTGTCCGTTGCGGAGGTCGGACTGGTCAACGTGGTAGCGTCGGATGAGGTCGTGGGGCAGGTCTGCCGACGGCTGCTGGGCGATGAGCTCTTCTACGGCGTCTTCGTAGCTCATGCCGAGGAAGTGGTCGAGTTCGTCCGGCGTCGCGCCGAAGCCCGCGCGTCTGAGCAGGTGAGCCATGAGATCAACGTCTTGCTTCCGCTCGGTGGTGGTTGTCATGCGTGTTCTCCTTAGAGGGTGTGAGCGTAATGGAGTATATCAGAAAGTTGGGGGATGCGCCCAAATTATAACGCGGAGGCGCGGAGACGCGGGGCGCAGAGGATTTTGACGCGAAGGGGCGAAGGGGCGGAGGATCACGGAGGGAATGAGGGTTGGTCTAGGGGGAAGACAGTCTGGCGTGGAGGGCGTCGTACTCGGCGCGGTCTATGGGGAGGGTTACGGGGCGGTTTTCGCGCGCGGAGAGGGTAACGGCGGCGACTAGCTCCTGGGAGCGCAGGCCGTCTTCGCCGGTAATCGCGGGTTCGCGGTCTTGCAGGATAGCGTCGGCGAAGTCGCCGATCGCGGGGACGTGGGTACCGCCGGGGTTGGCGACGGGGGCGAATTGGAATGTTTCGCTGGCGTGGTCGGGGCTGTCGTAAGTGGGGGAAAGGTCGGTGTCAATGAATTCTTGCACGGGCGTGTCGAGACGGTGGAGGGTTACGTTCCAGTCGTCCATGACGATGGCGCCGCGCTCGCCCCACAGCTCGAGGCGTTGGTGGTTGGGCGCCTGGGAGGTGTTGCAGTGCATGGTCCCCTGCCCTCCCCCGGCGTAGGACATGACGGCGGTGGCGAAGTCTTCGACTTCGATGTCGTGTCGCAGCGTCGAGGTTATACCGAACAGCGAGGTCGGCATTCCGCCGAGCCACTGCATCATGTCTATGGCGTGGATACCCTGATTGAGGAGCGCGCCTCCACCTTCGTCGGTCCACTTGCCGCGCCATTCGAGGCGATCGTAGTAGTCTTGCGAGCGGATCATGGCCGATGCCATGACCACGCGATAGATCGAGCCTATGGCGCCGGCGTCTAAAAGCTCGCGCATCTTGATCGCCTCGGGCCGGAAGCGATTGTTGAACAGGACGCCAAGCTTGACGCCGGCGGCGCGGCAGGCGCGGATCATGTCGTCGGCTTCTGAGGGGGTTACGCTCATGGGCTTTTCGACGAGGACGTGCTTGCGGGCGTCGGCGGCACGCAGGGTGATGTCGCGGTGCGACGGGTGCGGCGTGGCGATGACGACGGCATCAACCGCATCGTCGGAGAGCGCGTCGTCGAGGGTGGGATAGGGGGTTGCTCCGAGCTCGCGGGCTTGGCGTTCCAGGGGCTTTTGCGTGCGGGCGTGGATGCCGACGAGTCGGCAGTTGTCGAGTTGGGCGATTGCGTCTATGTGAACGCGCCCGATAATTCCGGTTGAGCCGATGACGGCTAGGCCAATAGCGTTCATGAGGACCTCGCGAAGATTGCAGCGGGGCTCCATTTTAACTAGGAGGCGCGGAGGTCGCAAATACGGGAGGGACACGACGACAAGCGGGTGTGTGAATCGGCTACGCGCCGTCCACGATTAGGACGTGGGAGTTGGTGGCGCTGATGCGCATCTCTTTCGGGTCGGCGTAGTCTTCGGAGTAGTACCACTCGCGGGCGCGCTCGACGCTTTCGAATCGGAGGATGACGGTTCTGTTCGCGACGCGGTCGCCCTCCACTACTTCGACGTCGCCGCCGCGCGCGAGGTATTCGCCGCCGTACTTCTCGACGGTGGGGACGACCAGATCGCGGTATTCGGCGAACAGGCTCGGGTTGGTAACTTCCACGTCTGCGATTACGTATCCTGCCATGTCGTTTGCCTCCTGTTGTTGGTGTAGGAGAATTTTAACGCAGAGGCGCGGAGGGTTTCACCCCTTTGGTAGGCGGGTACTCCGGGATTCAAGGATGGTTGAACCGCAGCGCTCTGGATTCCCGCTTTCGCGGGGATGGGTATGGGGGGCGGGGGATCAAGATGGTTTAGAGGGTGTCGAATCCGTACCAGCCGTCGAGGGCGGCGGACTGGCGTATCCAGTCCGCCATTCGATCTTCGTCGAATCCGTCTTCGTGGATGTTATGCCAGCGAGCGTCTGGGTCTTTGCCGGAGCCGGGTGGTTCCGGGTCGAGCGACGCGCCGTTCATAAAGGTTACTTTGACGTAGCGGGTGAAGACGTGGGTACTGAGGAACCATCCCCTGCCCTCGACGCCGTACCAAGGGGAGTTCCAGCGGACGGCTTTGCAGACGCCGGGAACCTCTCGCTCGATGATCTCATCGAGCCGGCGTCCGACGTGGCTTTTCCATTCGGGCATGGCTGCTATGTACGCCTGCACCGGGGCGTCGCCGTCGGCTTTGGCGATTTGGGGGTTGCCGCCGGAGAGGAGGCGGACGGTGGGAGTCGAGGGCATTGTTGGCGCTCCTGATGATGGGTGAGTTCTATTTTTACGCGGAGGCGCGGAGGGCGCAAAGGGGCGCGGAGGTTTTTGTGGTGGGTTTTTATGCAGACGGGCAGCTATGGGACTTGGCTGCCGATGGCTTCGACGTATAGGGCGTAGAGGGACTGGCTGGCGGTCATGAACAGGCGGTTCTTCTTGACGCCGCCGAAGCAGAGGTTGGCGCAGGGTTCGGGCAGGATGATCCTGCCTATCAGCTCGCCGTCGGGGGTTAGGCAGTGTACGCCGTCGGTTCCCGCGCCGGCCCAGCCGACGCTGGACCACAGGTTGCCATTGCGGTCGGTCCGGATGCCGTCGGCGAATCCGGGGGACATGTCGGCGAAGACATCGCCGCCGCGCAGATTCCGACCGTCCGCCACGTCGAAGACGCGGATATGCCCGGGGCCGTCAGGGTGGTGGGAGACGCCGGTGTCTGAGACGTACAGGCGCGATTCGTCGGGCGAGAAGCATATGCCGTTGGGCATGAGCAGATCGTCGGCTACGACGGCGGCTTCGCCGGTCGCGGGATCGAGGCGGTACACGCGAGTGGGAAGTTGGGGTTCGGCGCGCTCGCCCTCGTAGTTCACCAGGATTCCGTAGCCGGGGTCGGTGAACCAGATGGCGCCGTTGGACTGGACTACGACGTCGTTGGGGCCGTTGAGTGGTCTGCCGTCGAAGCTGTCTATCAATACGGTGATGCTGCCGTCATGCTCGGTTCGGGTTACGCGGCGGGTGAGGTGCTCGCACGATATGAGGCGTCCCTGCCGGTCGCGCGTGTTGCCGTTGGTGTAGTTGGAAGGCTGGCGGAACGGCGTTACCTCGCCGGTCAGCTCGCAGTATCGCAGCATCCGGTTGTTGGGTATGTCGCTGAAGACGAGGGATCGGAAGTCGCCGAACCATACAGGGCCTTCGGCCCAGCGGGTTCCCGTGTACAGTCGCTCGACAGCGGTGTTGCCGATCCGGTAGGCGGCGAAGCGGGGGTCGAGTACCTGCACGGCGGGGTCGGGGTAGCGGACGATGCCGTCGTCCCAGCGTTGGGCTAGGTCGGGGGGCCAATTGGGGTTAGGGGACATATGGGGTTCCTTGGCTTGGCTCCACAGCGCTTCGACTCAACGCCTTCAGACAGCTAAGCCGCGTCGCTGAAGCGGTCCTGTTCTGAAGTAGGGAAGCGATGTGTTGAGTGAGTCAAGAAGGGCGCCGCCCACCAAAGTGGACGGCGCCCTTCTTACTTGGGTGGCTCTATGCCGAGTTACTCACTGTGTACCGTAGCGCACACCACGTAAACTCTCAGGCTCCACACAGCAGTAGCGGAAGTCGATCTGGCCTCTGCACGCCATCCTCTGGGCACCTCTCCGGCAAGCCCGTCCGGACGCGTTACAGTGATAGCCGCGCCGGCGGATTCCACCGAACCTATCAACTCCGCACCGCCGCCTATGGCAGTCTTTTCCTCTTGGCCTTCCACAGCGTCGGCTGAACAGGTCGCTGTGATCGCCTTATGGGCACCTGCTACGTTGGTGGTTTGATTCGTGACTATTTCAATGTTGCCTATCCCGGGCTCACCCTGTATCCCCTGCGGACCGTGAGGCCCCGGAATACCCTGTGGCCCTGCAGCGCCACGTTGTCCAGCAGGTCCCTGTTCACCCTGTGGCCCGACCGGCCCCATGAGTCCCTGCGCGCCCTCTGGGCCCGCTGGTCCCTGCTCACCCTGCTCACCCTGCGGGCCCTGCGCACCGTCAGGCCCCGTCGCTCCCATTTCGCCCTGGAGTCCCTGAGGACCCTGTGCGCCTGTGTCGCCCTTTACGCCACGCGTGCCGATGGGTCCTTGCGGCCCAGTCGGTCCCTGGGCGCCCATGGGTCCTGGAGGTCCGCCGGCTGTTCCTGGCTCGCCCTTATCACCCTTCGGGCCCTGCGCTCCGGCATCACCCCTCGGGCCCTGCGGTCCAGTCGGCCCCTGCGGTCCGGTCGCTCCCGGCGCTCCGGCCGGTCCTTCCGGTCCTCCCGCGGGACCCTGAGGACCTTCTGGTCCTACGTCGCCCTGGGGACCCTGGGGACCCTCGGGACCCTGAGCGCCCGCTGGTCCTACGTCACCCTGGGGACCCTGATCTCCGGTATCTCCTTTGGCGCCTTGCGGCCCTGTGGCTCCGGTGTCGCCTTGGGGTCCGGTTTCACCTTGGGATCCGGTGGCTCCGGGGTCTCCCTTGGGGCCCTGCGGCCCGGCTGGGCCTGAGGGCCCGGTTTCACCTTGAGGTCCGGTCGCGCCCTGAGGACCTTGCGCTCCCGTGGGTCCTTGGGGACCAGGATTGCCCTGGGCGCCAGGATCACCCTTCGCACCCGTGTCTCCGGCACACGCAGCGAACAAAAGCGCGATCACGGTCACCAGGACCACGATACTTAGGTGCTTCCGAGTGGAAGCGATGGACATTTGATCCAGACAAATCCAATTGATCAGTCTCATATAGAGTATCTGCCTCCTTATTGATTGAAACCTAGATTATCAACCTACATTCGCGCGGTCAATAGCCAATTTACTTTTTTAGACGAAATTATACGCCTAGCTTGACAGACGGGTTAGCAGCCTGCTAAGTTCATACTATAGGCAAGTTGAGGCGATTCACATGGCAGGGCTTGGCAAGTCAGACAGAAGCCGCATGACCTTGATGGAACTACTTGAGATGTTTCCCGATGAAGCATCGGCTCGCAGGTGGTTCGAGGATACACGCTGGCCCGATGGACGCGCCTGTTCCAAGTGCGGCAGCGTCAACACCCGCGAGGTTCCCAATGAGAAGCCCATGCCCTACTGGTGCACGGATTGCAGATCATACTTCAGCGTCAAGACTGGAACGGTCATGCACTCAAGCCAACTCCCGATGCGGATATGGGCTATCGCCATCCATCGGGTAACGACCAGCCTGAATGGTTTCAGCTCCATGCAGCTACACCGCGATCTCAAAATCCGGCAGGCGACAGCGTGGCATCTGCTACACCGCATCCATGAGGCGATGGACTCAGGCGATCCGCTGTTCATCGGTCCGGCAGGAGCAGATGAGACTTACTCCGGCGACAGAGAGGGCGACAAGTACGAATCCAAGAAGTTGCGGCAGGGACGCGGCGCTGCTGGCAAGACGGCGGTTGTGGGCGTCAAGGACAGGGAAACTGGACAGGTTGACGCCGAAGCGGTGAGAAGGCGGACAAGGCGACGCTTCGGGGGTTCATGGAAGAGCGAACGGAAACCGACGCGATAGTCTATACGGACGAGGCGAGCGCTTCGCCCGGTAGGGCGCATCCAGCGCAATCTCTAACTGAGGCCCACGCGCGTTCTAGCTCACAACCAATGAACCGTCTATGCCTTCAGCTTTAAGTACGGCCGGAAAGTTCTTGATTTTGTCAAGTTTGGTGGAGTTGATGGGAAAGGGGGACGGGCTACGCGCCGCCCACGATTAGGACGTGGGAGTTGGTGGCGCCGATGCGCATCTCTTTCGGGTCGGCGTAGTCTTCAGAGTAGTACCACTCGCGGGCGCGCTCGACGCTTTCGAATCGGAGGATGACGGTTCTGTTCGCGACGCGGTCGCCCTCTACCACTTCTACGTCGCCGCCGCGCGCGAGGTATTCGCCGCCGTACTTCTCGACGGTGGGGACGACCAGATCGCGGTATTTGGTCGTTCTGGATGGGATCATCAAAATGGGCAATCTGCACAATTGCCTGTTGGGCTTTTTAGCGTCTTGCACGTTTGCGTATGGCTAGAAGCGGGACCGTTAGGGCCAGCAGGACTAGGCCGGCATCGAGGGGGACGGCGGATGCTGGGGGCAGGACGCAGCCGGCGCCGGTCGCTGTAACCGGCGTTGGGGTCGGCACGGCAGTTGATACGCTGGCGGACACTGCTGTTGGGGGCGCGGACGGGTCGAAGACGGTTACGGGGATGGATAGATCCTTCTGCTCAGGCGCCTCGTTCGGGTAGAACCACTTCAGGGTGGCTGGAACTATGAAGTCGCCGGGCTGGTTGGGGGTTATGGTTACTTTCGAGTTGCGGTGGAGTCCAGTGGGTATCTCGTAGTTGACGCTGCACAGGCCGGTGCAGGACTGCGTAGCCTCGTTGTCCATCCACGTCCAGCCCGATGGCGTCTTGACGATTAGCTGCACGGTCAGGGCGGCCGCCTGCGGGTCGTTGACGATAGAGAGATTCAGGGTGACCGACTCGCCGATTGGCACTCGTGTCTTGTCCGCGTGGAGGTCCACGCATGGTGTGCCGGGCGGGCAGTCGAAGCCGCCGGGCGTGGGGGTAATGGTGGGCGTAGGAGTGTGTGTCGGGGTGGACGTCGGCGTGTGCGTTGGCGTATGTGTGGCCGTTGGCGTAGGGGTGATGGTGGGCGTAGGGGTTATTGTGGGCGTAGGCGTGATTGTTGGGGTGGGGGTGATGGTTGGGGTGAGCGTTGGTGTGGCGGTGTGAGTTGGTGTATGGGTGGCCGTGGGCGTTGGGGTGATAGTTGTGGTTGGCGTTGTGGTTGGCGTGGGGGTGATTGTGGGTATTGGCGTTATGGTTGCGGTGGAGGTGGCCGTTGGAGTGGCTGCGCGCGTCGGGGTCGGAGTGAACGTGGGAGTTGGTGTTGGCGTTGTCTCGGCGCCGATGACTATGACCGGAATGGCTGTCGGCGAACCCGGAGTAGGAACCGGCGTGGGCGTCAGCATGAAGGGCGCCGGAGCCAGTGTGAACTCGCGCTGAAATCCGGCGTTCACAAACAGGGGCTCAGCAGGGCCTTGACTCATGGCCGCCGGAATGCTTGCCGGAGCCAGTGTGAACTCGTGCTGGAACTCGGCGTTCACGAACAGGGGTTCAGCGGGGCCTTGACTCATGGTCGCCGGAATGCTTGCCGGAGCCAGTGTGAACTCGCGCTGAAATCCGGCGTTCACGAACAGGGGCTCAGCGGTGTCGGTCGCCTGAGCGTACAGGACGTTGACTGCCAGCCAACCAGCGAGCAGAAACGCGACTGTCACGCCCGCCAAGCGCCTGCATCGCGCCAAGGGGATCAATCTTCTCCCGACCACCTTGCGGAGCGCGCGTTGAGCGCCAGACTCGATGCGCTTGGCGCTCACCTTCCGCTGTCTCCGCGTACGCCAATCACTATAGCGAATGAGACGTTGTCGCCCTCCGAATGGATTCTGTAGCTTGTGTTCGGTTTGAGGGCGAGGGTCGCGAATTGCCCTCCCGCTCTTTTGTTGATGTCGGCTACTTTTTTCCCGTCAATATGAAGGGATCCTGGATCGTCGTGGTTCGAATTCGTGACGACAACGCTCTCCACGATACGAGCGTGTAGGGTGTCGGGGATGAGGAATGTGAACTCCCCGCTTCCTCTCTCCCCGGCAATATACACTTTCGACACCTGTGGCATCTGCGGATGAAATATCTTAACTTCAGACCGATTCACGCCACCACCAATGTTCCAAGTCATATCATACACAGCGCTAATTAGATTAAATGCAAATTCGAATTTTGGGTCACCGGAGAAGAACCGCCAGTCAACTAGCCTTTCAAGCGACGAAGACGGAGACGTGAACGCCACTCTCCAGCCGTTGATATCAGCGTACAAGTGCCCTTCGGAATAAAGAACATCGTCATTCGTTCTGAAATAACCCGAGAGTAGTACGTAGGATCGCCCGTCCGACTGGACAATCTTGTCGACACTCAAATCACGCGAACCACCTCCTTGTTCAGCGAATCTGAGTATTTCGTCGAAGTTGTCTCTTTCCCTTACTCTGACATACGCCATTGGGCCGGCCTCGTCTATTGGGAAGCCGCTGGACTGGGCGAGGGCGACGGGTGGTTGGAGGGTGAAGGCCATGCGCTGGTCGTCGGCTGGGGTCGAGGCGGGGCGAACTCCCCACGCGGCGGCGAGAGCGACGGCGAGGAGGGGCAGGAGCAATAGTATCTTTCTCATCTGTCGGCGTCTCTCTTTTGGTTACATGGTTTCGATTGTCTGGATGACGTCTCTGATTCGAAGGCCGGTTAGGCTCGCGATGCGCTGTGGGTCGAAGTCGTCCGGCATTTGACCCAGCCTCGTCAGCGCGTGGACGACGGCGTCGTGAGCTGGCGCGAAGTACACCTGTCTGCCGCCCGCGCTCACCTTGCCCAGCAGCCCTTTGCCAACCAGGCTGTTGAGTGTCGCAGATACGTGCTGGCGATACTCTCTCAGGCTTCTGCTCTTGGCGAGCAACTGCACCTCGACGGTGGAGGTGGGCCTCATAGTATCTTGGATGATCGCGAGGACTTCCCGCTCGCTCCGGGTCAGGACGATGTCTCGCTCGATCGTCCGCATGTCGCTGTCTATCTCCTTGAGCCTAGCGAGCAGCAACTGCCGCTTGCGCTCGTCAATGAGAGCGTGGTTCAGCAGGTTGGCGATCTGCTCGCCTTGGTCATCGATATCGAGGAGCGCCGCGAGCCGGGAGCGGTTAACCATCGGCGCTCACCTCCACCGGATACGCTTCCGGTGTGAACAGGGCGACTTTGTGATCCCGAATGTTGCTGCGCCACGCCACGGTGTTGACTGCCACGCGGTTCGGCGCCTTGCGCTTCATGAACTCCCTGGCGGCGGGCCCGATGGCATGAACGCCGAAGAGGGCTCTGGCATTGGGGAACTCGTTGCCGAAGTATCGTCCCATCTCGCGCCACGTTCTCTTGTCTTGGTCGCTGGGTTCAGCTATCCCCGACGGATGCGTGTGGATATCGACGATCAGCGCCGCGCGCTCCGCTCCGACATGTTTCAGGAGTTCGACCAGCCTGCCAACGTTGGTCATGACCGATCTTGAGGTGGCTTCCGGAATCACCATGTCGGAGGAGAGCGCGTGGACATGTTCGATCGCGTCCGCTCTGCCGCCAGACATGATGTACTTGACCTCGACATCTTCTGCGCCCGGCCTGAAGACGCCTTCTGTGAGGATCTCGGCGCGCTCCAGGGCGAGCCATGAGAATGCGATCGCGAGCCTGTTTCCGGAGTCTGGATCGGGTCGCGCAGGCGAGGGCCTCATCGCCGGCGGCCGAGCGGATTCGGATGCGGGTTCCGGTTGGCGCGGCGACCACCACGAGCGGCGTATGCGGATGTCTCCGCCGCCTCGCACTCTTATCCTCCTGTGCCGTCGGTTCGCTCCCACTCTGGGACCTCCTCTACGCGACGTCTATCTTTGGGCGTCCGGCCTTCATCGCTTTTGGAATGGCCCAGACCGCCGCCAGCGCTACGAGGGCGAGGGCGGCCAGCGCCATCATGGCCATTTGAGTGTTGGAGGGGCAGCGCATCCACTCGCTGTCGCACGTTGACGTCTGCGGCGGCGGCCCCGTATCTGCGGACGGCGGGTCGTTCACCGTGAGACTCGTGGAAAGGCTGATCGGATTCCAGCATTCGGGACATGATTCGGGCCAGTATCGCCCGTTCAGGTGGACGAAGTAGTCGCCGACCCTGTCGCCCTTCACAATCAAAGGCATGTTGCGCACGTCGCCGGGCGGCGCTTCGAAGAGGCCCTTGCACATTCCGGCGGCGCAGGACATCACTCCGTTCCCTGAGTAGAGATAGAGACCTGAGGGAACATCGACGGTGAGCTCGATCTCGGCGGTCTCAGAGTTCAGTATCGAGTTGTCCCAGAACAGGTCGATGAGCGCGTCCTGGCCGTCGGTGATGATGTCTTGGCGTACATCGAGTCGGACTGTGGGACCGATCCTGGGAGACACCAGACCACCAGATTCGACAACCTTGACCTCTCTGGTCACCCCGCTCAGCGCTATCACGACATCTTCGGGGCCGCCGGCCTCGAACGAGAAGCGCACATCTTTGTTCTCACGCGGTTCGAGCGATACGGACGCGGTATCTACGACGACGCCGTTGGCGTAGAGTTCGAAAGTTTCGGTGGCGGCAGCGCCGCCGAAGTTCACCAGGGTTACGTCAATGGTGATGGTGTCTCCTGGGTTCGGCGTTGGCGGCGCGACGGACATGGCGACGACGGTTACGTCGGCGTCGCTCGTCTGTGGCGTTTCGGGCGCGGTTGGCTGCTGCGCCTCAGCGCCTTCTTGTTCCGCTTCCGGCGTGGCGGTTTCAGTCGCTCCCTGAGCGTAGGTGGCGGGGATGGACCCCAGCGCTCCGACGAGCGCTATCAAGATCGCAATCAAAAGGCCAATCGACTTCATGGTATTCAGACCTCCCACAACGAGATGTGTACACGATCAACAGGCTTGAGAAACCAATTCCCATGTACTGAAAGGGATTTTCGCGTATGTTCATGCGAGCAGGAACAGGAGCATGGGGGAAATCGGAGGCCGAATAGCGCAGGTAGGCGCCGAGTAGGAGTGAGAAAGTAGAGATTCGGGAGCTGGCAGACCCATTCCCGACGCCGCGGCCGGCCGGGGAGCTAACCCAAACAGGGACTCAGAGCCGTCTGAACGTCGCTGACTCTTATGATGGCGCAGCTCGGCTACTGTCGGTAGTCCAGGTAGCATACCTTCGTTGCATCGGACAGGAAGGATCCCAACTCGTCTCGATCCACAGGGAGGGGCGGGGTTCTCCGCCGAAGCTGCGAGATGAACTCTCCGACGTCAACCGACACACGGTCACTCAAGTCCCGCTCCAGCAGCATACTCAACTCCGCGTTAGCGAATCGCCGGCCCGGGTAACGCGCGTATATGCATAGCAGCGAAAAGGGGCCGCTTCTGATGCCGGTGGTCCTGTCTCCGACACGGAAGTCGAGTCTGGTCCAAGTTCCATCTATTCGGAGGAACACACTGCCCACCACCTTGTCCACGAACAGGTCGAATTCGCGCAGCAGGCTGTCTTTGTCCGCCACGAGGCGCTGGTATTGGACGTCGGTTACTTGGGTCTCGCGACCGCTGAGCGCCGCGACGTACTCCCTTTCTTCGCCGGGAGCGGATGGATAGAGCGACTCCAGCCGCTCGATTACTCGGTCAACCCACGTGGGAACGTCCTCATGTGGTCGGGCGGTCGCTGTTGGGGCTGAGTGGTGAGCCGAGCTCAGAAGCGTCTCGCTCAGCGAATCGGCTGGTGGGGGTTGAGCGGTTGAGTTGCGGCTCCTGCGGGTGTATCCAAGGATTGATCCCAGTAGGCTTCCGCCAAGTACCGCGATCATGAAGCCCGATCCTGTCAGCGTGTACGCCACGAGCGATTCTCGCTGGCGCTGCTGGAACTGCTCAGCCTCATAGCCCAGGTCGGACCACTCGTGTTCCCACTTCCAGAGAAAGTTTCCCGACGTGGGTTGCTCCCCCATGGTGTACAGGACCAGCATCGCGCCGATCGATAGAGCGAGGAAAACGGCGATGACGAAGATCACGCTAATGAACAGGCTACGCGCCAGGTCAGGGTCGAGGTACATCTCCGGATCCCTGAGAGCGTGGATGACGCACAGTGACCCGGCCATAAGTCCAGCCACGGCGATGAGGTTGGGCTTGCATCCAATACACGTGAGGACGATGCCCGGGGCGAAGGCGAAAAATACGGGGACGGCGGATAGAACCGCGCTCCTCGTAAACGGGCCATACCCATGACCGGAGAACCAAGCCCGGCGTCGACAGAGCCAGCGGTATAGAAGGTAGGACGCGACGGCCATGACGCAACTCAGCAGGGTGGATAGCACGGCAGGCAGCGGGCGGACTGATACCGACTCCAGAGTGTAGAAGCCGTACATGTCCATCCCCGTGTTGAGCGTAAAGAAGAGGGTGGCGTTGAGCATGAACAGCGTGGACATGAGCAGCAGGTATCCCAACCACGGTTCGGGACTCTGAATGCCTGAAGTTCGAGGCGCGTCCATTGCCGGCATCTCGCTCTCGCCCATGCTTTGGATCCTTGGACTCACGACCTTTCGTGAACTCCACCCTAAGGCTTGAGAAATCACTTTCGCGTACTGAAAAGATTTTGGGCGTACTGAAAGGAATTTTAACGTACAATCACGCGAGCAGGAACAGGAGCATGGGGGAAACTGGATACCGAATAGCGCAGGTAGGCGCCGAGTAGGAGTGAGAAAGTAGAGATTCGGGAGCTGGCAGACCCATTGCGGACGGGCCCCAGCCAAGAGCCGGCCAAAAGGACTCACGGCCGTACAAATGTCGCTAAGACGTCTGGCGGCGCCGCTCAACTATTGCCGGTAGTCGCCGTCAGACGTCCTGAGGGGGGAGGTCACAGCCCGGCGCATCATGGTGGAGTTGAGGGGATTCGAACCCCTGACCTCCGCTGTGCAAGAGCGGCGCTCTCCCAACTGAGCTACAACCCCACAAGCAAGCCATGCGCTTGACCGGAGTTCGTCCGGCGTTGCTGCGGGCGCGGGTTTCACCCCCGTCCTGACCTTCCCCCGTCAAGGGGGAAGGGACTGAACCGTTATGGCTAACGGGTTTGCACACCCGTTTCAGTCCATGGAGGGGAGACCGAATCGCAAATCGGCTGACAAGCGAAACGCCTTAGCGACTGGATAGTGGAAAGAACCTCACCGTAGGTTGTCTTAGTGTGTTGTGTTGCGGCGAGTTTAAGATATGAACGGGCTTGGGCTTTGGGGAGCTCCTTCCTTACGCTTCGCCCTTGCTTGCGCTTGGGCTGGCGCGGAATCCTGCTCTACCCTCTGCGGCGGCTCGCTCGTTCGCCGACCGACCTGGTCACGCCGTTTGGCCGGATGTTAGGCCTTGGCGATCCCTGTCTCCCTAGAAAGGAGGTGATCCAGCCGCACCTTCCGGTACAGCTACCTTGTTACGACTTAGTCCCAGTCACCAGCCCCACCCTCGGCGCCTGCTTCCTTGCGGTTAGCCCAGCGACTTCAAGTGTTGCCGACTTCCATGACTTGACGGGCGGTGTGTACAAGACCCGAGAACGTATTCACCGCAGTGTGCTGACCTGCGGTTACTAGCAACTCCGCGTTCATGCAGGCGGGTTGCAGCCTGCAATTCCAACTGGGGCCGGGTTTGTGGGATTGGCTAGGGCTCGCGCCTTTGCAACCCTCTGTCCCGACCATTGTATCGTGTGTGTAGCCCAGGACGTAAGAGCCATGATGACTTGACCTCGACCCCACCTTCCTCACCCCAGTGGGGGCAGTCTCGCTAGACATCCTAACTAGCGACAGGGGTTGCGCTCGTTGCGGGACTTAACCCAACATCTCACGACACGAGCTGACGACAGCCATGCAACATCTGTGCATCCGTCCCGAAGGAAGGGCTGGTTTCCCAGCCTGTCGGAAGCATGTCAAGCCCTGGTAAGGTTCTTCGCTTATCATCGAATTAAACCACACGATCCGCTGCTTGTGCGGGTCCCCGTCAATTCCTTTGAGTTTTAGCCTTGCGGCCGTACTCCTCAGGCGGGATACTTATTGCGTTAGCTGCGACACGGAGGGGGTCGATACCCCCCATATCTAGTATCCATCGTTTAGGGCGTGGACTACCCGGGTATCTAATCCGGTTTGCTACCCACGCTTTCGCGCCTCAGCGTCAGACATGGCCCAGGGAGTCGCCTTCGCCTCTGGTGTTCCTCCCGGTATCTACGCATTCCACCACTACTCCGGGAATTCCACTCCCCTCTGCCACACTCAAGTCTGCCAGTATCCCATGACCCCTCCCAGTTGAGCCGGGAGATTTCACATGAGACTTAACAAACCGCCTACGCGCACTTTACGCCCAGTAAATCCGGACAACGCTCGGTTCCTACGTATTACCGCGGCTGCTGGCACGTAGTTAGCCGAACCTTATTCGTCGGGTACCGTCCGTTCTCTTCCCCGACAAAAGGGGTTTACGACCCAAGAGCCTTCATCCCCCACGCGGTGTCGCTGCGTCAGGCTTTCGCCCATTGCGCAAGATTCCCTGCTGCTGCCTCCCGTAGGAGTGGGGGCCGTGTCTCAGTCCCCCTCTGACCGATCGTGCTCTCACACCGGTTACCCGTCTTCGGCTTGGTAGGCTTTTACCCCACCAACTACCATGATAGGCCGCAAGCTCCTCCCAGAGCGTCGGAACATTTCCTCTCCACACCGCAGCGTGGGGAGCGTACGGGGTATTAGACCGGATTTCTCCGGCTTATCCCCCTCTCCGGGGCAGATCACTTACGTGTTACTCAGCCGTCTGCCACTAGCTAGGGGGCCGAAGCCCCTTCGCTCGTTCGACTTGCATGCATTAGGCGCACCGCCAGCGTTCGTCCTGAGCTAGGATCAAACTCTACGGATTTGTTTTGGGTTTTGGTTCTTTCCACTATCCAGTTGTTAAGGCGCTGGTACTCTTTCGAGTACGGAAATAGATAGTAGCTTACGCTTTCGGGGGCTGTCAAGGGTTTCTGGACTGAATTTCGGAACTTGGCCAAGTTTGGTTGTTCAGATTTTTGACGCAGAGGCGCGGAGGGACGCAGAGGGGTTGGTTAGGGGGTGGAGTTCACCCCCATCCCGACCTTACCCCGTCGAGGGGGAAGGGGGAATTTATTCACTCTGTCAGCCGACCCCTACTCTGCCGCCTGGGGCATCGGCGAGCATGGCGCGGATGTCGTCGGCGTACTTGACCTCGGAGTCGTCTTTGGGTTCGTATCCGAGCGCGGCGCGGGCGGACGCGAGCGACCAGAAGGCGCGGGTGTTGTCGCTTATGCCGTACACGACCTGCCAGGGGATGCCATGCTCGTTTTCGATGTTCGGGGCTTCGGATGCCTTGGCGAATAGCTGGGTTAGGTCTCGCGGGCTGATGTAGGCGCCGAGGTCTCGTTTGTAGTTGGCGGGGTCTCCGCGGTAGTTGGCGGGGTCTATGTCTCGCGGCGCGCCGATGCGTACCATGACGACTTCGAGCTTGCGCTGCTGGACCTGGGATGAGCCGGTGTGATCCTGGTCGCCGCCGGCGGTGCGGAAGTCCATCGCGCCGCAGGCGAAGAGGAACCCCATGTGCTCGTAGGTCGCCTTGGCCCAGCCGTAGAAGTTGTCCGACAGGGGCAGCAGGTATGGGTCGAGCGATTCCATTTGGCGGGCGTGGATGAGGTTGTGTTCGTACCAGTCGGCGGCGTGGTTGGAGCTTGCCATGACAACGCGCTTGGAGCCGGCGTCGTATGCGGAGCGGAAGACGTTGTACGCCATCTGGACGTTCTGGTTCTCTTCGGCGAAGTGGTCCAGGGGGTTGGGAGCGGTTCGCCGCTTGTAGCCGAGGTGGACTACGGCGTCCACGCCTTCGAAGAGGTGGGCGTAGGCGGCGCGGTTGGGGTCTATGAGGTCTTGGATGACGATGCCTTCCACCTTCTCGCCCCGGCGGTTGATGTCGGTAACGTCCACGAGGACGGTTTCGTAGCGTTCGCGGAACGTGGGGAGCAATTGGTCGGCGATGTATCCGGCGGCGCCGGTGATGAGGACTTTGGTCATGGGAGTCTCCGCGGGGTTGGCTGCGAGTCGGCGGGGTGTGAGTTCGTTCATGCCGGACAGGGACGAACGGCAATTCGCCCCCATCCGGCCAGAGTTATGTTGAACGCGCTTATCAGGGCGCGTCGGTGACGGTATTGACCCTCCGGTATTCCCCATCGGAGCCGAGACGGGTAAGGAATACCGAATCGGACCCCTGGTTGTCGTCCGCCCCGAATTGCAGTCGGATTCCGGCCAAGTTGATTGTCCTCGAATTCTGCACCGCATTCAGGAAACATTCCCGGCTTACGCTGGGGCCACAAAGCTCTAGGCCTGTGATTGCCAGGCGTCCTGCGAGGTAGCCTTCCAAGGAGACGAACCCGGGTTCCGCTTGGGAGTCGAGCGCCGCCAGGGCGGCGCGATACCGGGCAACGTCGGAGTTGCTGTCGCCGGGCAAAGGCACTACTTGGGTGACGTAAACGCCTTCTCCGGAGGCGCCAAGTTCGTTAGCCAACGCGTTGCTGCCCACGAAAGACACGGCCATGAAGATCGGATCCGGTTCTACCTCGGCGCGGAGCCTTTCAATGGCCCGGGCCGCCGGCCCGTATGCGCCGATGATGATCACCGCTTCGGGGTTCGCTTCCGCGATCCTGAACACTGCGGAATTCACAGCCTGCGTGTTTCGCCGATAGTACCAGGACGCTACCGGTTCCATGTCCCGGCGTTCCAGCGCTTGCCTTACGCCTGTTAGCCCGTCGATGCCGTATGAGTCGTTCTGATACAGCACCGCCACACGGGTAACGCCGGCATCGGTGAGACGCGCTACCATCTCTTCCGTTTCCTCGTGGTACGAGGCGCGGAAGTTGAGGATGTTGTCCAGTTCAGGCCCGCGCAGGAGCTGAGCGCCGGTGAATGGCCCCACGAATGGCGCCCCGGCGGCGCGCGCCAACGGCGACGCGGCGCGAGAGGTGGGCGTGCCGACCGAGCCGATCAGTCCGAACACCTCATCATCTTCGAGGAGCCTCCGGGTCTGCGCGAACGCCAAGTCTGATTCGTAGCGGTCGTCGCGCGTCGTGAGAGTCAGCCGGCGGCCGTTAACTCCTCCGGCGTCAATCACCTCCTTGAACGCCGCTTGGATTCCGAGCTGCATTCCTTTGCCCAAGGCGCTCGAAGGCCCCGTCAATGCGGCGGATTGCCCGAACAGTATCGCGTCGGCGGCAACTCCGGGAACCGCGGTGGGTTCCTCTATCATAGCCATGATGGGGGGAGCGTCCATTCCCCGGATCTCAGCGGCCAGAGCGTTGAGGTGAGCC
The DNA here is from genome assembly GCA_965208795.1 of Dehalococcoidia bacterium. Lineage (GTDB taxonomy): Bacteria > Chloroflexota > Dehalococcoidia > Lucifugimonadales > UBA1123 > VXRN01. The sequence goes on along the minus strand of CBDBPQ010000002.1, from coordinate 1,886,636 downwards.
ATGAGATGTTCTAGGGTTTTGGCGTTGTTATCGATGAGGGCGTTTTCCGCTACGACCAGCGCGAGCCGTTGTTCCAGGCGGTCGAAGTCCTGGTTTCCGTCGGCGAGCATTTGCCTGGCAAGCGGTATGATTGTCGCATTCAGCGCTGGGGCGCCGTTGACCGAGAGGTAAGCGATGTCCCGCTCTATGCGACCGGCGACGGAATCGTAAGATTCCCGGCTCCGCGCCACGAAGGTCGGATCTTCGAGACGGCTCGCTACCAACAGAAGCGTATGAGCCAATGCGACGCTCGAGGACAAGCTGTTAATGTGCTCGTAGCGAAGAACTTGGTCCTTCGAGATATTGCTCGACTCCGCGGCTTCGGCTTCGCTGTCTTGAGCGTCGGACACCAGGCGATAGAACTGGTTGTCCACGCTGGTGACGGCGGCGGGGAACAGCACCGTACTATTGGCCACGGTCAGTTGTTGTATGGTTTGGTCGCCTTGAGCCAGCGCCCGCAACAACTGGGGCCTTCCGCTGGTGATCCGCTCCGCGTTGGATAGCAGCCTATTTACCAGAGCTTTGATGCTGAGAACCCTGTCGTTGTAGGTGTTTGCAGTCAGGGTTTCCAGTTGCTGGTTCAGCGCCGCCTTGTGGCCGGCCACGGCCATCGCGGATGCGCGGAGGTCGTCGGCGGTCATGCCGCGTTGAGTAGCGACAGAGGTGGAGACCAACGCGCTGGCATTCTTTGTGATTGCTAGCGCAGCGCTCAGAACACTGACGCCGTCGACCGGGAGGCCGCCGACGCCTGGCACATTCAGAAACTGCCACGCCGACCAGGTCGGCTCTGAGGTCGAGCCACTCGCGCTGCCCACTCCAAATCCGTACTGAACTTCTCCGGCTGTCCGGTTGTCGATCGTCAACGTGTGGGTGGTGGTCTGACCGCCGGCGACGTCAACGGATTGAATCAGGTTCCTCCAATCCTCGCCGGCGCGATGGACCGCCCAAGCCGAGTCATGATTCACCCAGCGAACGCTGTAACCGGACGCGCCGCTCACCGCATCCCAAGACACCACCACTTCGCCGGGATTGTCGCCATTTACCGCAGTCACGTTGGCGGGAGCGGGCAAGCTCGTCTGTGCCTGAGCCGCACCGTCCAATGCCAGCCATATTCCGCCGACAGCTAAAATTGCCACACCTATGGTTCCGATTGCCCGGAGCAACAGCCTTATTCATTCTCTTGTTCTCTCCTTACAAATGACTTATCTGGCATTCACTGCACGCGCAGGGAATACGGGCGCACTTGACCCTCAGCCAAGACTATCACATATAAGCGTATGTTTTAAGAAATGTTGAAATGCGCCGTTGTGTGGACGACAGGTTCAATGGCGCGTTGGGTTTGGACACTTGTTCACTACGCCGCCTCTACGGTTCGACGGTGATTCTGAGGCGTTTGTTGATGCGGCCTTTGGATTCGTGGCCGACTACGCGGATGCGTCCCACCTCGCGGGTGTTGGCGACGTGGGTGCCACCGTCCGCCTGGAGGTCGAGTCCCTCGATGTCTATGATGCGGACTTCGGTGATCTGGGGCGGCAGCAAGTTTATCTTGGTGCGGATGAGGTCCGGTATCTGGAATGCGTCTTCCCGGGGCAGAACGCTGACGTGGACGTCGCGCTGGGCGGAGACTTCGGCGTTAATCAGTTCTTCGACACGCTCTGCGAAGTCGGCGGACATGCTTTCGAGCTCGAAGTCCATGCGGGCGCGCAGCGGTTCCATGTTGCCGCCGGTTACCTGGGCGCCGTAGTCGCGCCAGACAACTCCACAAAGGATGTGGAGGGCGGTGTGGGTCCGCATCAGCTGATAGCGGCGGTCCCAGTCTATGGCGCCGCGCAGGCTGGCGCCGTCGCTGGGTCGGGCGTCGCCGTCGAGTTCGTGGACGTACTGGCCGGAGTCTCGGCGGACGCGCTTGACGGTGTATGTCGCTCCGCCTTCGTCAGCTAGCGTTCCGGTGTCGGGAGGCTGACCGCCGCCTCCGGGATAGAAGGCGGTACGGTCGAGGACGACGCCACGCGGGGTTACGCGGGTTGCGGTGGCGTCGAAGGTCTTCAGGTAGCTGTCTTCGTAGCAGAGGATGTGGGTCATGGGGGTTACTCTCGTATGGCGGTTGGATTCTATTCTAGTCGTGCGGGGGTTCGTTGGTGAAGATTAGGCTGCCGGCGGCCATGAACATTCCGCCGACGCCCTGGCAGAAGGAGGTCTTGACGCCTTCTACTTGGTGGGCGGCTTCTCCGCGAACCTGGCGGACGGATTCCTGCATGGCGAACATTCCGTACATGCCGGTGTGAGTGTAGGACAGTCCGCCGCCGTTGGTGTTGAGGGGCAGCTTGCCGCCGGGGGAGGTGTTGCCTTCTTCGATGAACGCTCCCGCCTCGCCGCGTCCTACAAAGCCGGTGTCCTCCAGAGCGTAGATGGGCAGGTGGACGAAGGCATCGTATATCTGGACGTGGTCTATGTCGTCGTGGGATACGCCGGCCTCTTCGAACGCTTTGGTCGAGGAGGTCTTGAAGGCGGCTGAGGAGGTCATGTCGTACATCTGACTAACGACGGGGGTTTCTACGGACTCTCCGGTTCCGAGGATATAGACGGGCTTGGTTGGGAAGTCCCCCACCCTGTCGGCGGAGGTGAGGATGAAGGCGCCGCCGCCGTCGGTTACGGGGCAGCACATGAAGAGGCGATAGGGGTAGCAGATCATCCGGCTGTTGAGCACGTCTTCGACGGTTACGAGGTCTCGGAACATGGCGCGCGGCACTTTGTTGGACCACTTGCGCTGGGCTACGGCGACGGATGCGAGCTGCTCGATAGTGGTCCCGGTGTCTTTCATGTAGCGCAATACGCCCATGCCGAACTGGGTGGTTGGGCCGAGCACGCCGTAGATGGACTCGAACTGTCCGGGGTAGGAGGCGTCGTAGGTGGGGCCGGATGGGGCGGACATGGCGCCGATGCGCGCGCCGCCCACTCCGACGCGGCTGCGTCCGCTCTGCCCCATGCAGCAGAGGATGGTGGTCGCCAGTCCGGAGGCAATGGCGGCGGCGGCGTGGCGCATATGGATCAGGAAGGAGGTGCCGCCGACGGAGGTGTTGTCCACCCACTTGGGGACGATGCCGAGGTAGTGGGCGAGGGTAGCTGGGTTCATGGTGGCGGATATGCCGTCTATCTGGTCTTTTTCGATGCCGGCGTCGCGCATGGCGTTGATGGCGGCGTCTATGTGCAGCTGGGTCTCGGACATGTCGGGGATGATGCCGAGTTCGGTGGTCTCTGAGGCTCCGACGATGGCGGTCTTGTATCTGAGGGACATTGTGGCAGGCTCCTGGCGTTGTGAGGCATCGCGCTAGGCGGGTGTCCAGTTGGGGATGGCTATGTCGTCGGATGCGTCGGTGAAGACGACTTCGAGGGGCATATCGAGGACGAGGTTTTCGGGTGTGTTCTCGATGCCAACGATGTTGCCCATCATGCGGGGGCCTTCTTCCAGCTGGATGATGGCGATGGCGTAAGGGGCTTCGGTCTCGAATCCGGGAGCGGGCCGGTAGTTGATCATGTAGGTGTGAAGGGTTCCGCGTCCGGACGCCTGGAACCACTCGACCTGGTCGGACATGCAGCCGGGCAGCGGGCACTGGAGCCTGGGATAGAAGAAGGGCTTGACGCAGTGGACGCAACGCTGGATCCAGAGCTCATGTTGCTTTGCCTTGCGCCAGAAGAATTCGGTTTCGGGCACCGGTACGGGGATGGGCTTGCGGTATTCGGTGGTCATGGGGGGGTTGGCCTCCGGTTGTGAGTGTGGGGGTATTGTAGGGGAGGAGGCGGTGATGGGCAATATTTGGGGATTAGGCCCTTGGGCGGGCGTGGGCGGCTAGGGTGAGGCGTTGCCCCAGCAGAGTGACGCTGAGAGCGGTGATGAATATGGCGGCGCCCGGCACGAGGGCTAGGGTGGGGACGCGGCGCATATACGGCTGCGCTTCCCAGAGCATGGCGCCCCAGTCGGGGGCGGGCGGCGGCGCGCCTACGCCGAGGTAGGACAGGCCGGCGATGACTATGAATATCTGCCCGAATCGCAGCAGCCCCATGGACAGCAGCGGACCCATGATGTTCGGGAAGACGTGGCGGCGCAGTATGAACGCCGGAGGCGAACCGACCGCTACGGCGGCTTCCATGAACTCGCGGGTGTTGACTTCGAGGGTGACGGCTCTCGCAAGACGGGCGTAGGGCGTCCACGCGAAGACGGTAACGGCGATAACGATTGTGCCGAAGTTGGGTTCCAGCAGCGACGCCAAAGCGAAGGCAACCACCAACTCGGGGAAGACGAGTATCACATCCACCAGGCGCATCGCTATCTCGTCGGCTACGCCGCCCAGCCTGCCGGCGAGCGCGCCCACAAGCGAGCCGAAGACGCCGGAGATCAGGACGGACACGGTTGTTATCGCCAACGAAAACCGGCTGCCGATGATGAGTCGGGACAGCGCGTCCCGTCCGAGATGGTCGGTGCCTAGCGGGTGCTGGACGCTCGGAAGCTGGAGCCGCGCTGTCAGGTCCTGGTCGTTAGGCGGGTGAGGCGCCAGCAGCGGCGCGAATATGGCGACGATGACTACTATCCCCAAGACCATAGCGGGCAAGGCTATGCCCGCGGAAACTCGGGGGCGAGCGCGCAGTCTTCCGCGAATGGCCTCCAATGCGCTGTTCGGTTCCATAATCGGGGGCGCCTCAGCTTTCGAGCCGTATCGCCGGGTTGAGCAGGACGTATATGACGTCGGTGGCGGTGTTTATGACAATGGCTATGGCGACGATGATCATGAGGCTTGCTTGAATGAGCGGAATATCGCTCGCGTTTATGGCGTCGTACAGAATGCGCCCGATTCCCGGGACTGAGAAGATGACCTCGACTATCAGCGAGCCGCCGATAAGCCCCGCCAGCCACATGCTGGACAGCGTAACGACGGGAATCAGCGCGTTGCGCAGGGCGTGTCGCGTTATCACCACGCGCTCTTTCAAGCCCTTGGCCCGCGCCGTTCGCACGTAGTCCATCGAGAGGGATTCAATCATGGATACGCGGGTGAGTTGCGTAAAGAAGGCGGTGGCGCCGGAGGCGAGCGTGAGGCACGGCAGTATGAGATGCGCCGGCGAGCGCCATCCGCTGGAGGGCAGCCATCCGAGATAGATGCCGAATATCAGGATGAGGATGGGCGCGAGCGCGTAGGCGGGTATGACGACGCCTAACTGGGACGCAACGGAGATGAATGTATCGAGCGGCGAGTTGGGCTTCATCGCAGCCACGACTCCGAGTGGCAGGGCGAGGGCGAGAGATATGGCGAGGGTGGCGACGCTGAGAGTGGCGGATATTCGCAATCCGCTGAACACTTTGGGGGCGACGGGTTCGCGCCCCAGATACGAGCGCCCCATGTCGCCGCGCGCCACGCGCCACAGCCAAGCGGCGTACTGGATGGGCAGAGGGCGGTCCAGCCCAAGCTGGCGTTTCAGGCGTTCGACCGCTTCCGGGGGCGGGCGGCGCTCAAGCGTCTGAGCCTGCAGCGCCGCCATCGCCGGGTCTATGCCGCTCACTAGGGGCATCAGAAAGATGAGGAACGATACCGCCGCCACGATGACGGGAATCAGCAGCAGCCGGCGCAGAATTATCCTGTACAACGCGCTCCCTTCTTGCGGGCATCCAAACTGCGTATCTCCGCCGGCGAACGCTCACTAGAAGCGACGCCCCTTCGCGTCAAAAACCTCCCTGCCTCGCCGTCAGTTCGTCACGTCCAGATCGGTCGTGAGCATATAGTATTCGAGCAGATGGGGCTGCCAGTTGATTACGCGGTCGCTGTGCGCGAATATCTGCTCGGTGTAATTGATGAACGTGGAGGCGGCTTCGTCGTGAAGAATCTGCTGAATCTGCCGATAGAGGTCGTACCGGGCTTCCAGGTCGCTCATCGGGCGCGCCTGTTCCAGCAGTTCGTCCACCGCGGGGTTGCAGTAGTTGGCGTAGTTGCTCACATCTATCGCGCCGCACGAGAAATCGGCGGACAGGAAGCCCTCCGGATCGTATGCGTCTATGAGGTGTCCCCTCGATACCAGGAACATATCGAATTCGCCGGCGAAGACGTCGTCCACCAGCGCGCCGTATGGCGCCAGCCGAATCTCGGCGCTGAATCCGGCGTCGCTTAGCATCTCGTGCATGGCTACCGCCATGGCTGGGAACTCGGCGCGGCTGGGGTAGGTCCACAGCGATACCTGCGCCTCGCCCTCGCCGTATCCCGCCTGGGCGAGCAGGTCTTTGGCAGCTTGCGGGTCGTAGGCGTACTCTTGCAAGTCCGCGTTCACCCAGGCCTCGTCTGGCGCGAACGGACCTATGGCCGGCTGCCCCGATCCTTCCAGCACCGAGTCAACGATTGCCTGTTTGTCTATCGCGTGCTGCGCCGCCTTGCGAACGTTGACATCGGCGAAGGCGCCTTTTCTGTTGTTTACGTACACAGTTACGGTCCTGGGCTGCTGAACTTTGTGGATAACGAATTCGCTTCTGCCCTCGTACAGCGGCAGCTGCGAGACGGGCAGGTGATTTACGATGTCGGCTTCGCCCGTTTCGAGCATGGCGGCTCGCACCAGCCCATCGGATACGAAGTACGTGTCGGCGGATTCGAGATTCGCTTCGCCGTCCCAGTAGCGGTCGGTGTTGTACGAGTGGATACTTTCGATGGATATGTCGCCTTCTATCTCGAAGGGACCCGTCCCGGCGCCGATGGGGTCCGGCGGGGCGTCGCCGGCGTTCGCGTATGCGTCAGCCGACAGTATCCCTGTGCTTGCGGTCGCAAGCCTGGTGGGCAGCAAAATGTCGAACGAGCCGCTTTCGATGACCACTGTGTGGGCATCCTCAGCGATTACGCTCTTGAGCGTATCTTCGGTGAAGCCTCTGGGTGGGTTGGCGACGCCGCCGAGGTATGTGAGCGCCGCGACTACCGATCCGCTGTCAAGCGACGCGCCATTGTGAAACTCCACACCTTCCCTGAGGTGGAATTCCCATGCGTCGTCATGGAGATGCCACGATTCGGCTAGGAATGGCTTTACTTCGCCGTCGAAATCTATCTTGATGAGCGTTTCCAACGCGCCCGCTCTGACCAAGATCCCGGCGTCGTCGGTCTCGATAGCGCCGTTGCTAGTGGGCGCGAACGGCGTGACTATGGCTATCGAGGACGATTCTGACATACTGGCAGGCGGCTCGGTGGGGGCGGCTGTCGGCTCGGCGACGGCCGCAGGTTCGGCGGTGGGCTGGGCGGACTGGGAGGCGGGCGCTACGGTCGGGACCGGAGCTGTTGTCGGTTGAGGCGCGGGCTCTTCGCTCGCCGAGTCGCCGCAAGCGGCGATTGCGACAGCGAGTAGCGCCGCGCCGACGCATACGCCAAGAACTATCCGCGCGGTTCTGAATGGATTTTTCTGTCGAGTCATTTATTGATACTCCATATCATATATTTCAGAGGATTATAGGCGATACCGCTGTGGATGGTCAATAACAGTTGTGATTCAGTATCAACTATTGGGGGGGACGTCTTGCTGTGAAGGCGCAGAGACGCGAAGGAATCCGGAATAGGCGGGGGAATTTGAGGGCGGCCGCTGGGGGGTTGGCAATCTCCGTTCGCCGAAACGGTTTCGGCTAGGAAATGGTAGAAAACATCCGCGCTCCTTCGCCCATTCGCGTCAGAATCATCCGCAGGACTGTCGTCAGTCGCGTCAGGCCAACTCCCAATCTCTTAGGACGGTGTGGGCGGCGTTGTGGCCGGGGGCGCCGGTTACTTCGCCGCCGGGGTGGGTTCCAGCGCCGCAGAGGTAGAGGTTCTCTACGGGGGTGTGGTAGCCGCTGAGCAGGGCGGTTGGGCGGTTGGACAGCATCTGGGCGGTGGTGATGTCCAGGTGGCGGATGTTGCCGTCGGTCAGGCCGACTCGCTCTTCCAACTCTTGAGGAGTGAAGAGATCCCAGTCGCGGACGGAGCGGCGGAAGTTGGGGGCGTAGCTGTCTATGATGTCTATCAGCTGTTCGCCCGCCGCCTCGCGGTGGTCGTCCCAGCTGCCGCCGTAGGGTCGGACGGGGGCGTACAGGACCCAGATGGACATTACGTGCTTGCCTTCGGGAGTGAGTGTCTTGTCCAAGACGGAGGGGATCTGGATGTGCATGACGGGGGCGGTGGATGGGCGTCCGGCGCGGGCGTCGTCGGCGCTCTGCTGGAAGTACTCTACCGACGGGCAGATTCGCACCTGGACGAGGAATCGCTCGTCGTAGCGGTCGCCGAGATAGTGGGTGAAGTCGGGCAACTCGTCGAGGGCGGCGTGGAACTTGAGGTAGGAGACGTCGGTCTTGAGGCGACGGGTCTGGGCGACGAGCGGCGGGGGCAGCTGGCTTTGGTCCATCAACGTCAGGAAGGTTCGCTTGGGGTCGGCGTTGGACAGCACGACGTCGGCGGCAATCTCTTCGCCATCGGCCAGGCGGACGCCGACGGCGCGTCCGTCGCGCGCCAGGATGCGTTCGACGGGCGCGTTGACGCGGATTTCGGCGCCGTGCGATTCGGCGGCGCGCGCCATCGCCTGGGTGATTCCGCCCATGCCGCCGTGCGGTATGCCGAAGTTGCGGTCGGCGGTGAACTGGTCGGTGTCGTTGTAGGATACGGCGGCGATGGAGCCGGGCGCGCGCGGGTCCTGGGCGTCTTCGGCGTCTATGAAGACGGCTCGGACTTCAGGGGATTCGAAGTGTTCTTCCACCAGATCGCGCATGTTGCCGGTGAGCATCCGATCCCAGACGGGTTCGTCGGCAGTGCCGCGCACGTCGGCGGACACCTGCGCGAGGGTGGGCGGGCTTTCTAGGAAGTAGCGGTGGAGGATGGCGGAAGCCCTGGACATGAACGCCTGGAAGCGGTGGTAGCCGTCGAGGTCGTTGGGGGACAGGCGGGCTATCTCGTCGGCGTTGCGGCGGTCGTCGTGCCAGCGCAACATGTACTTGCCGTTGGGGAAGGGCTGGAAGCGGTACGGGTCCACGGGGTGGATTTCGAGGCCGTGCTTTCGGAGTTCGAGGTCGTCTATCACTTTGTCCTGGAGCATGTGGCAGATGTAGGAACATGAGGAGACACGGAAGTCTGGAAACAGCTCCTCGGTGATGCAGGCGCCGCCTACGAATGGGCGACGTTCCAAGACCAGGACGCTCGCGCCGGAGCGGGCGAGGTAGTTGGCGGCGACGAGTCCGTTGTGTCCGGCGCCGACGATGATAGCGGAGTATGGCATGGGGGCGTTCCTTCCTCTTTTCTCTTGCATTAGTGTAACCGATTTTCGTGTGCTACAATCCAGCGAAACGTACTGGTACAAGGCGGTCCTCGAAGGGCCGGGGCGGAAGGGGGGAGCCATGAACTCGTCGAACTACGACATCGCGATCATTGGGGGCGGCATCATCGGGCTGGCTACGGCGATGAGACTGACGCAGGAGCATCCCGATCAGCGGGTCGCGGTGGTGGAGAAAGAGCCTGTTATATCGCAGCATCAGACTGGGCACAACTCCGGGGTGATACACGCGGGCATCTACTACGCGCCCGGATCTCAGAAGGCCAACTTCTGCTCGACGGGCGGGCGCCTGCTGCGCGATTTCTGCGACGAGCGCGGCATCGAGTACGACATGTGCGGCAAGTTGATAGTGGCGATAGAAGATTCGCAGGTTCCGGGGCTGGAGGAGTTGTTCCGGCGCGGGACGGCGAATGGCGCGGAGGGCCTGGAGCTCATCGGCGCGGAGGAGCTGCGCGAACACGAGCCGCACGTTGTGGGCGTGAAGGCGATCTGGTCTCCGAACACGGGCATCATCGACTTTACGCGGGTTTCCGAGGCGTACTCGACAGAGATGCGCGAGGGAGGCGGCGATCTGATTACCGACGCGGAAGTAAAGTCCATCTCGCGCTCGAATGGGCAAGTGCATCTGGAGACGACGGCGGGCGACATTGCGGCGAAGAGCGTGATCAACTGCGCGGGGCTTCACGCCGACAGCGTGGCGCGGATGATGGGGGTGGACATCGGGGTGCGGATCATCCCGTTCAGGGGCGAGTACTACTCGATCACGCCGGAGAGGTCGCACCTCGTGAAAGGGCTTATCTATCCGGTGCCGGACCCTGCCCTGCCCTTCCTGGGCGTCCACTTCACGAAGCGTATCAATGGTTCGGTCGAGGCGGGTCCGAACGCGGTGATGGCGCTTAAACGGGAAGGCTACCGCAAGACCAGCTTCTCAGCGGGGGACACGTTCGGGACGCTGACGTATCCGGGCTTCTGGCGGATGACGGGCAAGTGGTGGAAGACGGGTCTGAGCGAGCAGTACCGGTCAATGAGGAAGTCTGTGTTCGTCAAGTCGCTGCAGACGCTGGTGCCTGAGATTACGAGCGACGATCTGTACGCTCCGGGCGCGGGAGTCCGGGCGCAGGCTGTGGACAGGGACGGCGGACTGCTGCAGGATTTCAGCATCGCGGAGACGGAGGGGGCGATTCACGTTCTGAACGCTCCGTCGCCGGGGGCGACTTCGTCGCTGTCCATAAGCAGGTACATCGTGGATATGGCGCGGGAGTCGTTCGGGCTGGATGAGTGATTCGAGTTCAACCTTACAAGTGAGAGTGCTAGAGGTGTACAGATGAAGTTTTGCTACGCATTCAGACGCGGCACGTTCTACCCGTTCATCGCGGGGGCCGCGTGGAACATTCCGGAAGACCCGAAGACTCGAACGGAGTATCTGGGCAAGGTAAATGATATGGGCTTCGACGGCATCGAGCTTGGCCTCGAGGCTTTCGGAGGAGACGAGACCACGAAGGAACGCGCCAAGGAGTTCCAGTCGGTACTCGCGGACGCGGGGACGCCGTGCGTGGCGATACGCGCGGGCGGCGGGCTGTCGCAGCCCAGCGTGGCGGCGCAGAACCGCAAGCGGCTGGAGAAGGCAGTGGAAATCGCCGGCTGGATCGGGGTGGAGGTGGTCAATACGGCTCTCGGCACGCCGCCGCGCGACGCGACGCTGGATACCGGGCCGTCGGGGGAGCCGTCTTCGCACGGGTCTAGCGCGCTGGCTACGGCCGACGACTTCGTTCGCACCGCCGCCGCGCTGCGCGAGGTCGGAGATATGGCGGGCGCGGTTGGCGCGGACATCACCATCGAGGTTCACCAGCACTCGATAGCGGACAACTCGTGGTCAACGCTGCACCTGCTGGAGCTGACTGACAGCGAGCATGTATTCGCCAACCCGGACCTGGGCAACGTGCTGTGGACATACGAGGAGCCGGAGGAATCTACGGAGGAGTGCATCGTCGCGCTGGCTGAGCGCTCCAAGTACTGGCACTGCAAGAGCCTGCAGCGCGTGCACATACCGGAGTTGAATCACTCGTACTTCATTCGCACGGCGCTGCCGGACGGCGATATAGACTACCGCTTCGCGCTGTCTGCGATGCACGCGGCGGGCTACGACGGCTACTTCGCTCTGGAAGGGACGAACACAGGGGATCAGCTGCACAAGGACAAGCGGTCCGTGGACTACGTGCGGGGGATTCTGGCGGAACTGGAGGACTAGCCGAGAGCTTTGACCCGAGTTTGTGACGCGAGGTTGCAAGAAGGATCAGAGTCAGGAAGGCGCAAAGACGCAGAGGGTGAATGGAATTCCTTGCGTCTTTGCGCTTATTTTGCGCGAAATAGGCTCACGCGCAAGCGTGAAACTTGACACAATGTGGGGTGGTTACCTAGAATCTGCTGAATCGTTCGGATGGCTTGCCCGTTTGCGCGGGAGGTTTAAGTATGGAGCTGAACGTTTCGCAGCTTCTGATGGAACCGAGCGGCTCCGGCCGTGAGTATGAATTGGACGACCCGCTGCTTCTGGACGGAAGCTACGGGAACGTTACGGTGCGTGGGGCGGTGAGTCTCCTTCGGACGAACAAGAGCGTATGGGTGAGCGCGAGGTTGCGCTCTGCCCTGGATAGTGAGTGCGGGCGGTGCCTGGCGCGGTATAGTCATCCGATACAGTTCGAGCTTGAAGAGGAGTACTTCCCTACCCTGAATCCGCTGACCGGCGGGCGCGCCGAACCTCCAGATGAAGACGGCGACTACTACCTGATAGACGAACGCCACACTCTGGACCTTACCGAGCCGGTTAGGGAGTGCGTGATGATGTCGGAGCCGATGAAGCCTCTGTGCCGCCAGGATTGCGCGGGGCTGTGCGCGCGATGCGGAGCCGACCTGAACAAGATGCGGTGCAGCTGCGAGCCCGTTAGAGACGCGCGCTGGGGTCCGCTGTTGGAGATGATAGGCGCCGCCGATAACGATTGATTGAGCCGAAAGCGGCCTATGCGCTGATAGGCGCGCGAGCAACGAGGTTGGAAGATGCCACCCCTACCGAAGAAGAAGCATTCAAGGAAGAGAAAAGGCGGGCGAACCGCCCATTTCGGAATTAGAGGCCCAAGTTTATCCAGATGCCCCCACTGCCCGCGAGTCAAACTACCCCACCGGGTGTGCCCGCACTGCAATTACTACAATGGCCGCGAGGTGGTTACATCTGAACCGGACATCGATATCAGCTAGAAGCCGGAAGACGTACATTGGCAAGAATCATAGAGCGGGCGCAAGATCCCCATCTGGAGTTTTTACCATGACGCTGACATTCAAGACCGAGGCTTACGGCCCTGACACGGCGTTCCTGTTCCCAGGACAGGGCGCTCAGGCTGTGGGCATGGGCAAAGAGCTGTACAAGACTTCGCGCGCGGCGCGGGATGTGTTCGACCAGATTGACGACGCGCTCGGGCGCTCTCTGACCGGGGTGATGTTCGAGGGACCGGAAGACGATCTCAAAGAGACTATCAACGCGCAGCCCGGAATCATGGCGATGAGCTTGGCGTGTGTGAAGGCGATGGAAGAGGAACTGGGCGATGATGATATGCCCCGGCCAGTAGTGATGGCGGGCCATAGCCTGGGCGAGTACACCGCTCTGGCCGTTGGCGGAGCGCTGTCGGTCGAAGATGCGGCGCTGCTGGTGCAGGAGCGCGGGCGGCTGATGCAAGAGGCGTGCGATCAGAACCCGGGCACGATGGCTGCGATCATAGGGCTAGACCAGGTGGCGCTCCAGGAAGTCGCGCGGGAGACCGGCGTGTGGATATCGAACGTCAACACCGGGGAGCAAGTCGTCATTAGCGGCGAGCGCATGGCTATCGCGCGGGCGATGGACCTCTGTACCGCGCGCGGCGCGAAGAAGGCGATAGCGCTGCGGGTCGGCGGGGCGTTCCACTCCGGACTGATGGAGCCGGCGCGGGCCGGGCTAATGCAGGCTATCGAGGGCGTGGAGTTCAACGACTCGTTGGTGCCGATTGTCGCCAACTGCACGGGAAAGCCGATGACGGATTCGGCAGACATCAAGCAGGAGTTGCTGGGTCAGGTGTGCGGCACGGTGCAGTGGAAAGACACGATCGAGTACATGGTAGGTTCCGGCGTGGACAGGTTCCTGGAGATCGGCCCGGGACGCGCGCTGAGCGGCATGGTCAAGCGCATCAATCGCCGCGCGAAGATATCGAACGTTGCAGACCTAAGTTCGATCCACAGTCTGCTCAGGACCTAGAAGCGATTTTGCGGGCGGCGGCCGGTCTCATCCCATAGCGCTTGAGCCGGCCGCCGTTTCTTTGGAGATATACAAGCGATGGCAGGAAACGTCGTACTCACTTCCAGACGCAGGACGCGCGTCGCCGCTCTCCAGGCGCTGTGTGAGATGGACTGCGTGAATCGCCACGTTGACGACGCTCTGGAATACCAACATGAGATGCACTCGTTCTCACGGCAGGCGTCGGAGTTTCTGGTTACGCTGACGACAGGCGTTCTCGACAACCACCGGCGCATAGACAGGTTGATAGCGGAGTACGCCCCAAGCTGGCCCATCTCGCAGATGGCTATGATAGACCGAAACCTGCTGAGGATGGCGATATACGAAATGGCGCTGTGGGGCAAGACGCCGCCGAAGGTGGCGATAAACGAAGCGGTGGAGATCGCCAAGGCGTTCGGCACCGAAAGCTCTCCCAGGTTCGTCAACGGCGTCTTGGGGTCTATCATGGAAATTACAATGTCGAAGAAGCAATCCCCCAACTGACCGGAGGTACCGAATTGGCAACTCTAATGGAGCGAGTGCAGGAAGTAGTGGCCGAGAAGCTGAGCGTAGATGAATCCGAGGTGGTGTCGGACGCGTCTTTCACCGAGGATCTGAACGCGGATTCTCTGGACCTGGTGGAGCTTATCATGGCGTTCGAGGAGGAATTCTCCACGGGAGACGTGGAGTTGGAGATCTCGGACGAGGACGCTGAGGGCATCCAGACGGTTCAGCAGGCGGTGGACTATCTGCTTTCGAAAGGCGTGGAGTAGAGACAAGCGCGCAGTCCGCGCCCGGCGGCGGGGCGCATCCGGAGTTCGTTCTGAGTACGGGCAATATCTTCATTACCGGATTTTCTGGCACGGGCAAGACGACGACCGGGCTGGAAGTCGCTCGTCTGCTGGGATGGCGGTTCGTTGATACGGACGACATGATCGTAGAGACGGAAGGCGTATCCATCGAGCGCATATTCACCGAACGCGGCGAGGACGAGTTCCGACGGATCGAGCGTGAGACGCTAACGCGAGTAGCGGCGGATGACCGGCAGGTGGTGTCCACCGGCGGAGGCCTTCCGATGGACACGCGGAACCGTGAGGTCATGGAACGATCCGGCGTCGTGGCGCTGCTGGAGGCGCGGCCCGAGACGCTGATGCGCCGACTCGAACTTCAGCGCGCCGAGGAGGGCGACGACCTAGTAGAGCGCCCGATGCTGGACGCCGCTGACGATTCAACCGCTTTGGTCGAACGCATCCAATCCTTGAAGGCCGAACGACAGTATAACTACACTCTGGCGCATTGGACGGTACACACGGACCTGCTCACGCCCGCTCAGGCGGCTGAGGAGGTCGTTAGGGGTTTTCGCATGGTCAACGACGCGGCCGGCTCACGAGGGGCTACGGAGGCTTTGGGGGAGACATTCTGGGACGCGACCGGAGGGTCTGCCGGCTTCGACGCGCCGGAACGCCCGGCTCCGAGTGAAGGCGACCCCGAACTGGCCGCCGAGGTGCGAACGTCGCAGGGCGACTACCCGCTCTGGGTGGGCTGGGGCGCGATCGACGAGGTTGGCGAGCGCGTTGGGCGCATGATGCAGCCGGACGCGGCGTACATCGTCACGGACGAGGGCGTCTATGATCATGCGCGGCGCGCGCAGAACTCACTGGAACGCGCCGGCATCGCGGCGCACCTGTTCGTCATTCCGCCGGGAGAGCAGAGCAAAACTCTGGCGACGGCGCAGCACATGTACACATGGCTCGCCGAGCTAAAGGCGGAGCGCGGCCACCTGATCCTGGCCGTCGGAGGCGGCGTCGTGGGCGACCTGGCGGGGTTCGTGGCGGCGACGTACTTGCGCGGTCTGTCGCTGGCGCAGGTTCCGACTAGCCTGCTGGCGATGATGGACGCGGCCATCGGCGGCAAGACGGCTGTCGATCTGCCGCAGGGCAAGAATCTCGTGGGCGCGTTCTACCAGCCGAAGTTCGTGCTTGCCGACGTTTCGACGCTGCGCTCACTACCCGAACGCGAGCTAAACTCGGGCTGGGCAGAGGCGCTAAAGCACGGGCTGATTCTGGACGAAGGGTTGCTTTCGACCTTCGAGAATCACACGGCCGAGATTCGCGCGCTGGAACCGGAGACGACTACGGACGTGATCCGCCGCAGCATGGCGGTGAAGGCGAACGTGGTGTCGCAGGACGAGCGCGAGACGCTGGGAATCCGCGTGCTGCTGAACTACGGGCACACCATCGGTCACGGCATCGAGCAGGCTACGGGATACGGGCAGTATCTTCACGGCGAGGCGGTGAGCGTGGGCATGATGGGGGCGGCTCGGATTGGGCGCGGGATGGGATTGACATCGAATGCTGAGGTCGAGCGACAGCGGGAGGCTCTTGCGGCTTACGGGCTGCCGCTGGCGGCGCCCGGAGTCGATGCCGATGACGTATCGGAGGCTATGCGTTCGGACAAGAAGGTGGCTAGCGGGAATATCCGCTGGGTGCTGCTAGACGGCATAGGCAACGCGACGACTCGGAACGATGTTCCGACTGAGCTTGTGAGCGAGACGCTGCGCGGCCTAACGGGCAAGCCAAACGCTTGACCGACAAGCCGAGCGCTTGACCGACAAGCCGAGCGCTTGACCGACAAATGTCCGGCGCGATCTGACCGACAAGCCGAGCGCTTGACCGGCAAACGTCCGGCGCGGTTGACCGCTCTCGGAATGACGGTTGCAAGCCGAGCGCTTGACCGGTAAATGTCCGGAGGGGCTGTGGAGTATCTGGAATGGCTGCTCATGGCGCTGGCGGGCGTAGGTTCGGGCGCCTACGGCGTACTCGTGGGCGCGGGCGGCGGCTTCATCCTGAGTCCCATCCTGCTTCTGCTGCCGGACGCTGAGCCGGGGCGGGTGGCCGGAACGGTTCTCGCGGCAATAGCGATCAACAGCGCGCTGGTGGCGTTGACGTACCGAGGCGTGAGGGTGGTTGACTACCGCAGCGGGCTGCTGTTCGCGGGGGCGGCGGCTCCGGGCGCGGTCATAGGGGCTATCGGCGTGGGCGCGGCGCCGCCGGGGTTGTTCAGGACGGCGTTCGGTGTACTGCTCATTCTGCTTGCGGTACAACTGGCAATCCGCCCGTACGTGGTGAGAGCCAGGCGGGATGGCGAACAAAGAAGCTCGGGCCGATTCCGACGACTCCTCGCCATGACGCGCCGCAGTCGGAGCATAAGGACGCGCGACGGACAAGAGTACGAGTACGAATTCAACGAGGCGTTGGCGACGTCTTTCAACGTCGCGCTCGGCTTCCTATCCGGCTTCTTCGGCATTGGAGGCGGCTTCCTGCGGACGCCGGTACTGGTTCTGGCGTTCGGCTTTCCGGCGCGAGTCGCGGCGGCCACGTCGGTGTTCGCGCTGGCGATATACGGCACGGCGGGCGCGGTGATTCACGGCGTGCAAGGGCACATCGAGTGGTTCCCTATGCTGGTGTTCGCGGGCGTGGGACTGACTATAGGCGGCCAGTTCGGGGCGCGAATCTCGCGGCACGTGCGGGGCATCTGGGTGCTACGGATGCTGCTCGTGGTGGTTCTTGCGCTGGGGGTTCAGCTACTCTGGGCAGGGTTGTTTGGGTGATCCAGCGCAGAAGCGCAGAGACGCGCGGAGGGGAGTGTTCGGATTGGTATTAGCTGGGCGAGATCCGCCCTTCGTCGTCGGCGGAGAGTAGGGCGCGGAAATCGTAGCCTCGCCGTCTGAGTTCGGCGCTGCCGCCTTCGTTGCGGTCGAGGATGGACAGGACCACGGCGACGGTGTAGCCGGCGTCCTCCACAGCGTCTATGGCGTGAAAGAGGCTCGATCCGGTCGTGCAGGTATCATCCACGACGGCGATTGGGGCGCCCGGGGCGAGTTCGGCGACTGGGCCTTCGATCGCGCGTTGGCCGCCGTGTCCCTTCGCCTCTTTGCGAACGATTAGACCGGGCAGCGGGTCCCCGTCCAGGTGGCTAAGCACGGAGACGGCGGCTACGATTGGGTCGGCGCCAAGCGTGGGGCCCGCTATGGCAACCGCTCCGGCGCCCTGAGCCAGGGGGAGCAGCGCCTTCGCCACTTCGTACCCGCCTTCTGGGTCGAGCGACAGGATGCGTCCGTCGAAATAGTAGCCGCTAGTCCCGCCCGCCGTCAGTCGAAACTCTCCGAACATCAGGGCTTGCCTGTTCAGGGCGATGTCCAGTACCTTCTGGGCTTGCGAGTTGGGCATAGGGCTGAACCTCTATGTATGCTAATCTGCCACAGTCTCGTGGGTGTGTGTCTGGTTTTGCAGAACGCTGTTCACGCCGTCCTGTCGGGCTTGGGCCAACTCAACGTCGCTTGTGCGTTGGCTGAGTTCGGTTCGCGCGGCGCTGAGTTCTTGGGAAAACTCGGAGCGGAGGGCGTCGATCCTGTCGTCGTGTCTATCGTGCTTGGCATCACTCCGGCTGGTCTGCCAAATCAGTACTACTATGACGGATATGATGCCAAGCATTATGGCTATGAGGATGGCTATGTCGCCAATGTCAATTCCTTCGATCGTCATGTTATCTCCTAGTGGAGGGGGCGACGCCTCTTACGGAGTCTTGGGTCAATTTTACTGGGCGCTCGAGATTTTCGCAATCTGGAGATGCTTTGAGAGAATGCGATTTGGGGTTTTATAGTGGAATGGAAAACCAAGCTGCAAGGGGGACAACGGACTATGGGAGATCGTAAGAAGGTACTAATCACCGGCGCGGCGGGACTGATCGGCGGAATCTTGCGCGACGGGCTGACGAGCGACTATGAAGTATCGGGCGTGGATATTCGCCCAGCGGACGGATTCGCCACCAGCGTTGTGGCAGACACGACCGACCTGGAGGCGGTGTTGCCGGCCTACGATGGGGTGGATACGGTGATCGACTTGGCGAGCGTGCCGGATCAGGACAGCCCGTGGGACGTGGTGTACGCGAACAATCTGCCCTCGACATACAACGCCCTGGAGGCGGCGCGGCGCGCGGGCGCGAGGCGGGTCATATTCGCAAGCTCGAATCACGCGACCGGGAATTACGAAGACGATGAGCCATACGCCTCCATCGTAGCGGGCAAGTACGAGGGTTTAGAGCCGGGGAACTTTCCGCTCATTACGGTGGGTATGCCGATTCGTCCGGATGGGCCTTACGGGATAGGCAAGGCGTTCGGAGAGGCGGCGGGCAGATACTACTCGGACCGGCACGGGCTGTCGGTAATCTGCCTGAGGATCGGGACGCTGAACCGCGAGGGTCGTCCGCTCGTTCCGCGCCACTTCGCAACGCTGCTGTCGCACCGCGATCTCGTTCAGTTGGCGCGCCGGTGCATAGAGGCGCCGGACGCTTTGAGGTTCGCCATCTTCTATGGCGTTTCAGGCAATACCTGGCGCTTCTGGGATATTTCCAATTCTCAGGAGCTGATTGGCTACGCGCCGGAGGACGACGCGGAGCAGTGGCGCAAGCCAAGCGCTTGACCGGTAGGAGAGTGGGAAGGGCGACCACAAGGGTCGCCCCCTATATGATGCAGGGATGCGTGGACGGGTGTTAAGGCTATTTGAGCTCGCCGTCCTGGTAGATGCGCTCTAAGAATTGGGTGGTGAACGCGGCTTCGATGTCTTGCGGTTCGGCGAGGGCGCCGTATTCGATCAGGTAATCGTGGACGGCCTGCCACTGCTGCCCGGTCATCCAGCCGATGCCGTTGGCGTCGGTCAGTGGGGATACGGCGTCGGCAAGCTCGGTGGTGAGCATGAAGCGCATATGCTCGCGGTCTTCGTCCGGGGCGTACTTCATGACTATGTCGAGAGTGGCTTCGATGCTGTCGGGGTCGTTGGCGAATTCAACTCCCTTCATGACAGCCATGAGAAAGCGCTCCGCGGTTTCGGGACGGTCGTCTATGATTTGCTGGCGGGTTATGTAGGTTAGCCCCAGCGTAGGCACGCCGTAGTCGGCGGCGTCGAATACGGTTACGTCGAAGCCGAGTCCGCGAATGGCGTTGGGTTCGTTGGACTTGAAGACCGCGAGCAGGTCCACCTTGCCTTCGGTGAGGATACGGGGGTCGAAGCCTACGCTCACTTCTTCGATCTTAGAGCGGTCAACGCCTTCGGCCTCGATTATCGCCAGATAGTCGGGGGGTATGGTGAACTTGTAGCCGAACGTGTGTCCCTCCCAGTCCTTTGGGGACTGGAAGCCGGAGTCGGACAGTGAGACGTAAGCCTGCTGTCCGCGCTGTCCGAGCAAGCCGATGGCGACGATGGGCAATCCGGGGTCGGCGCGTTTTTCGAGCAGGTTGTTGGCGTCAACAGTAGTGAAGTCTATGTCGCCGGACATGAGCAGTGGAAGGTGTTCGCCGGTAGTGGTGTGGCGTATGTCGACTTCCAGGCCCTGATCTTCGAAGTATCCGTTCTCGGCGGCTACGTAGGCTCCTACGTTTGTGAGGTTCGCCTGGGGTTTGTATCCCGCCATGTACGTTATCTTTTCCAACTCGGCATCGGGCGATTCCGGCTCGGCGTCGGGCGACGAGCAGGCGGCTAGGGTAAGCGCGACGGCGAGCGCGAGTATCGTCAGATAAGCGATGATTCGTGCCAAAACAGTATCTTCCTTTCTAATAGCGATGCCAGTACGGTTAGGGCTATGCCCATTGCGGAGAGAACGATTATTGCGGCGAAGAGAGTGGGCATGTCCAGATTGCTGTGCGCTATGAAGATGACGCTGCCGAGCCCCTTGCTGGCGCTGAACCACTCTCCGACGACGGCGCCTATGACGGATAAGGGGATGGCGACCCGGAAAGCGGCGAACAAATAAGGCATGGAGCTGGGGACGCGGAGGATGAAGAATATCTGCCGACGGGAGGTGCGGAGGGAACGAAGGAAGTCGAGGGCGCCCGGATCGACCGAGCGGAAGCCGGTTACCCCGTTGACCAGAACGGGGAAGAAGGTGATGAGCGCGGCTATCAACACTTTCGGGACGGGGCCGAATCCGAACCAGATGACGAACAGGGGGGCGACCGCTACAACCGGCGTTACCTTGACAAGGATGGCGAGAGGATAGAGGCTGCGTTCGATAAGCCGCGAGTGCGCCATGAGCGTCGCGCCAATGAGGGCGACGGCTGAGCCGAGCGCGAATCCGGCCAGAGCTTCTGCGAGCGTTATGACGCCGTGCATGGCGAAGAAGGGGACGTCTCCGAACAGCCGCGCGAACACCACCGAAGGCGCGGGGACGAGATATTCAGGCACGCCGGCGAGGCGCGTCCAGATCTCCCAGCCGATGCACAGCAGCGCGAGCGCGAGCGCGGGCGGCAGTGAGAGTAGAACCCAGATCAGGGCGGGCGAGCCTCGTCGCCCGGACTCGCCGGGGGACGACCGGCGCCGCGCGCGCGACGAGGCGGCTTGGGGCGATGGCGTGTCAACCGGCTTGTTCATGTCAACTCGCTGGGACGACTCGCCGGGGCGGCTGGCTGGGCGACGTCCGGATGCGCGCCGGAGTGTTGTTCCAAGAGATCATGGAGGATCTCTGAGCGTTGAAGAAATTCCGGTTCGCGCTCGACGCGGCGGGAGCGGGGGCGCGGCAGTCCGACGTCCACGACATCGACCACGCGGGCGGGCAGTCGGGACAGGACGACCACCCTGTCGGACAGGGCGAGCGCCTCGGCGATGCTGTGGGTAACGAACACGACGGTCTTCTTGTCGGCCTCCCATATGCGGAGGAGTTCGTAGCGCATGGAGGCGCGCGTTATCTCGTCGAGAGCGCCGAAAGGCTCGTCCATCAGCAGCACAGAGGCGCCGACGGCGAGGGCGCGGGCGAGGGCGGCGCGCTGGCTCATGCCGCCGGAGAGTTGATGGGGGTAGTAGTCTGCGAAGCTCTCCAAGCCGACTATCTTGAGCAGGTCTTCAACGCGGCCGGCGCTCCCCTGCCCGTCCGCGCCGCCGGCGTCGAGCGGGAGGCGGACGTTGGCGGCGACGGAGCGCCAGGGGAGCAAGGCAGGCTCCTGGAAGACGAATGCGAACTCCCTGTCCGCTTGCGCCAGGAGCGGGGGGCGTCCGTCTATGGCGACGTCGCCGGCGTCGGGCTCGATCAGGCCGCCTATCAGCCTTAGCAGCGTGGTCTTGCCGCAACCGCTTGGCCCCAGCAGCGATATGAACTCGCCGCGCGCGATGTCCAGATCCACGTCGTCTATGACGTGGATGCGCTCTCCACCGGCGCGGTAGCTCTTGCTGAGGCGGGATACGCTTAGGTGGCTCTCACCGGAAGTCTTCATTGCGCGTGGTATTGTAGCAGTTTTAACGCAGAGGCGCGGAGAGCGCAGAGGGAGTTTTCATTTTTCTCTTTGCGCCTCTGCGTTAAAATTCCCTTTGCACGCTTGATCGGTTAGGCTAAGATCGCACCTGATACAGGTTGCCTGAGATGGCAATAGATCGTAGGAGAGATACTATGTACTTGGTAAGACGAATCTTCAATACCAAGCCGGGCGAGGCGCGGCGGGTGGCGAGCCTAGTTCACAAGGCGGCGCAGATCTACCACGATGCCGGACACCGCAGCGAGTTCAAGGTGTATTTCAACGGCGGCACTGTGCCGGGCGATAACAACGTGGTGGTCCTGGAGTGGACGGACGAAGCGCTGATGTCTCCGATGCGCGGGGGCAACGACATTCCGCCGGCGGTGTACGACGTGGGGGCGCAGGTGCGTGAGTTTACGGTGGACAACCGCATCGAGTTCATGGAGTTGCTGACGCCGGACAAGATGATGGACGTGTAGGTAGGGGGTTTAACGCAGAGGCGCAGAGGCGCGGAGGTTATCTTAGGTCGCGTCGAGCCGATCTAGCCATTGGGCGGCTTTGCGCGGGGAGCGGAATCGGAGGACGCGCAGGTGTGCGTACTCCGGCTGGGCGAGGGCTTCGGTCAGCTGACGCCGGCGTCGCCAGTGCGTCTTGATCTGCCAGAGGAATAGCGAGTCTCCAGTCAGGAAGTGGCGCCAGAGGTCTTCGCGGTTTCCGTTCCAGAGCTCGGTTCTGTGGATGCCGCGCGACCAGGTGCGCCGCCACAGTCGCCAGAAGACGATCGGAAACGGGTAGTCGAGCCAGACCATCGCGGTGGCGCGCGGCCATACGACGTCGCGCGCCAGGGAGTAGTTGCCGTCGGCGACCCAGCCGTCTGCGGACAGCGCTTCCGAGATCTGGGCTCGGAAGACGTCGTTGGGAGTTTCGACCCAGTTGGGGCCGTGCCTGTAGGCGTCGAACTCGACGTGCGGGACGCCGAGTCTCGAGGAAAGGGCGGCGGCGAGCGTGGACTTGCCGGCGCCGGTGGTTCCGACGACGATGACGCGGGCAGGAGTGAGGTCGGTTGTTTGGGACGCGGACATTGGGGCATTGTAGCAGGGATTTAACGCAAAGACGCCGAGGCGCAAAGAGGCAGGTAAGAGGAACGCATCTACACCGATTTGAGAGGAGTTGAGTATGCGGTTGAAGGATAAGGTTGCGCTGGTTACGGGGGCCGGGTCCGGGATAGGGCGCGCGGTGTCGGTTCTATTTGCGGCTGAGGGTGCATCTGTGGTGGCGTGCGACGTGAATACGAGCGAGGCGCTGGCGACGGCGGACGCGATTACGGCGGCGGGTGGAAGCGTATTCTCGCTCACGACGAATGTCGCGGAGCCGATGGAGGCGATGGAGGCTGTGATGTGCGCGGTGGAGAGCTTCGAGCGACTGGACGTTGTGGTGAACAGCGCGGGGATTACGGCTCGGCATCCGTCGCTGGAAGGGGCGACGGCGGATGAGGCGTGGGCACGGGTGATCGAAGTAAATCTGACGGGTACTTACAATGTGTGCCGTTACGCGGCGCCGGTCATGGAGTTTGGCGGGGGCGGCTCGATCATCAACCTGGCGTCGGTGATGGGGCTGGTGGGGTATCCCATGGCGTTCGGCGACGGGTTCAACCCATATCCGGTATCGAAGGGCGGCGTGGTGCAGTTCACGCGGACGCTGGCGGTTGACAGCGCGCGCAAGGGGATCCGGGTGAACTGCCTGTGTCCGGGGTTCATCGAGACGGATATGACGCGGGGGCTGAGGGAAGACCCGGAGATGCTGGCGAAGCTGAAGGAGCTACATCCGATGGGGCGGTTGGGGACGCCTGACGAGGTGGCGAACGTGGCGCTGTACCTTGCTTCGGACGAGTCGAAGTACGTTACGGGGGCGGCGCTGACGGTGGATGGGGGATACACGGCTTGGTAGGGGCGATTTTAGCGCAAAAGCGCGGAGGAGAAATTAACGCAGAGGCGCGGAGGACGCGGAGAGACGCAGAGGGGAATTGATTTGTCTCACACCCATCATGACTTTCCCCGTTTAGAGAGAAGGGATTGGGCGGTTGGGCTAGTAGTGGTGGCGCAAGGTTACTTGGCTCTTCCAGATTTCGCGGGATATGGATTGGAGGGCGCGTTGGTTGGGGCGGTCTATGCTGAGAAGGCGCGATAGGGTTTTGGGATTGAGGTCTTGCATCAGGCGACAGCGCTTGGCGAAGCCGTTTAGGGTGTTGCGCTCGCCGCCTAGCATTACGTAGTCGAGTTCGCGGATTCGAGGCTCAAATATGGTTCGCGCCGCCTCGCAGGTCTTGTCGTACAGTTCGCGTATGAGTCTGTCGCGGCTACGCATAAAGCGGCGCTGGGAGCTGCCGCCGGCGCGGTGGCGGCTCTTGACGTAGCGAGTGTCCGTCTTGGACGCGAGGAGTTCATCTCCGCGAAGGACTGCGACGGCGTAGCGGCCAAGCCTTAGCAGCACGATGCCGACGACGGGGCGCGAGGCGAGTAGCGCGCGCAAAGGCTCCGGCTCGAAACCGGGCGCTGTCATATCCAAGTCGAGCGGGAACGGCGGACGGATGGCGACGGTCCGTGTGGGCGTCAGGAACAGCGCCAGGCCGGTATCGGATGGCTGACGGGCGGATATGGCGGCTGACAAAGCTTCTGAGGCGCGGGCGCGCTCAGGGTCGGCGTCCGGCAGCAGATGGGCGAGGTCGGCAGAGGCGAGCGTCTCAGCCGAAATGCACACGGTGGCGACGCAATCCTCGCCGCCAAGCTCGTCCAGCAGGCGAAGGATGGCGGGGCGGGGCAACTGGCGATGTGTGAGGGAAGGGGTGATCTGGGGCCTCCCTGTGGCATGGTTGTGTATTCTCAAATTTAACGCAAAGGCGCAAAGAAGCAAAGGCGCAAAGGGATGAACATGTGGTATAACTGCGGTGGCTCCGGTGGCGAACGATGATCGAGCGGACGTCCACTCATCCCCACCGCGACATTGTCGCCCACGCACTTGGTACAGATAGTCGGATAGATGACCGCACGCAGCCCAAACATGATAGGAAAGTACCAGCTGAGGCGATCGCTCGGCGCCGGTTCGCAAGGCTCGGCATACTTGGCATACGATCCCGACCTCGGCCGCGAGGTCGCGCTCAAGGCGCTGCATCCCCACTTGGCCACCGGCGAGGTTCGGAACCGCTTCATGCGCGAGGCGCGTATCCTCGCGCAGATCGACCACCCCAACATCGCCACCGTCTTCGACGTCGGACGCGACCGGCGGTCCGGTCTCTACTACTTCGCCATGGAGTACGTGCCGCACAGCGTCGAGCAGGTTCTGGAAGTCAGGGGCAAGCTCGGCGTGGACCGCGCCGCCCGTGTCGCTCAGGAGGCGGCGTCGGCGCTCGAAGCGGCGAGACAGGCGGGCATCACTCACCACGACGTGAAGCCCGAAAACCTCCTGCTCACCTCCCTGGCAGCCAGCGGCGCGGTGAAGCTCATAGACTTCGGGATCGCGCGCGCCGGCGACTCGGGCGGCACGCAGGCAGGCGCGCTGTGGGGCACGCCGTACTACATGGCTCCGGAGCAGTGGCACAGCGTGAGAGGCGACACGCGGTCGGACGTGTACTCCCTGGGGGTAACGCTGTACCGGTTGGTATCCGGGAGGCTGCCGTTCGACTCTGACCTTGAGAATCCTACCGCTCGCAACACAGAGATTTCGCGTATGCACGCCGAGGACGAGCTTGCCGGCATTGACGAGATTGACGACGCTCTGTGGGAGATAATCGTTAGGTGTTTGATGAAAGACCCTGACGAGCGATTCCAGACGCCGGGCGACTTGGCTCAGGCTCTCGAACGCTACCGCGCGGGCGAGCCGTCGGGAGCGGGCACAGCGGCCGGGCGGCGCGCCAAGTCTCGAGGATTCCTACGCTCCACGCCCGTGTTGATAATCGCCGGGCTGCTGGTCGGGACAGTCGCGGTGATAGCCCTAGTCGGCGTGGTGAACGGCAACTTCCTGCCTTCGAGACAGACGCCGTCAGACTCGAATCCATCCAGTCCCGCGCCCCCGGCGCCAGTCGCCCCCGGGATTCTTTCGCCGGTCCCCGCAGGCGGCGCGCCTTTGGCCGCCGCTCTGGAATCCACGCCCACGCCGACACCTACCATGACGCCATCTCCTACCGTTACCGCCACGCCTACTTCCACACCCGCGCCTACAACCACCGCCACGGTCGCGCCGACGGCCGCCTCTACGCCAGACCTCCGGGCTACGGTTGTGGCGGAGATCACGGCGACGGCCATCTCGCAGCCTGCGGCTGCCCCAACCCCCACATTCACATCCGTACCCGCCGCTACGGTTACGCCGACGCCAACACATACTCTTACACCTACACCCGCCGCCACATACACGCCCACACCCGCCCCTACGGCTACTCCGATGCCGTCGCCGACATACACGCCCACCGCCACGCCGACGCCCTACCAGATAGTCGTCCAAGAAGGTCCCTCCGGTTACTACACCCAGTTCATCGAAGTGGGCGGTATAACCGTCAAGGCAAACGACACAGTGGATCCTGAGGCGCTCCACACCGCGGCGGCCACGATAGATCGTATGCTGGCCCATATCAGGAGCGACATCCCGGAGTGTCTTTCGGCGGCGGGAGCGGGTCTGGCGATAATCCCCAAGGACGAATACGTTACCGCGCTACCCGAGTTTGCCTGGCTGGATGGCGAGACCACCCCCGACGGCAGAGCATACAACTCGTTCCAAATACGAGCGCAAAGCGGGGTGAGGATACAGCCGGTAGCCGCCACTCCCGAAGAGAACCTACTGGGGCTTCCAAGTGATTCTTACGCCTTCGTTGACGTTACCATGCACACGTTCGCGCAGACGATTCAGAACCTTTGCTTCACAGAGGAAGACCACGCGCAACTGAACGTCATCTACGATAACGCTAAGCAAGTGGGCATACTCCCCGAATTCTACGTCGCAAACATCAGCTCGTTCTTCGGGGCATCCACTACCGCCTACTTCGGCGCCATCGACCTGCCAGGCATAGTGGACCGCACCGGGGTGCTCGAACTTCTCAAGCCATTCTTTCCGGAGGTTTACGCCTTCATGAAGAGCTTCTACGATGCGGAAGTCCGCTAAGCGGGGGCGCCCACGAGGGGCGCCCACGGATGGTTGGATGATCCGGTTGAGACTAGGCGCTGCCGTTGGTCCAGTAGGCGTAGCGGGTTTCGGCAAACTGCGCTTCGCGTTCTACATCTTCTTCCAGCAGGTAGCGGTCGGCGACCATAGCCTGCGCCGCTTCTCTGACCAATCCCACGTAGCCGTCGAGGGACTCGTACCGCGCTTCGATGGAAGGACGCGGGTCTCCGGCCGCTTCGCGGTCTTGCTCGGTCTTGTGGAAGGGAACGGTCCAGCCGGCGAGTCCTCCGGTGATGCCGATTACGAGGTCCGGGTTGCCGTTGTCGGGGTGTCGCAGGTTCCAGCCGGTGTTGGTGGCGAGCGGGACGCTCACGGACGGCAGGCGGATGCCTCCCAGCTCATTGCCGTCGTCGTCCACGTTGGAGACGATTGCGGGGTACTCCTCGCCTCGGACGGCGGGGAGCTTGACGGTGCGGCCCAGATGGGTCTCGTCGCCGTAGTCCAGGCGGTGGGCGCGGGTTACGCGCGGCGGGAACTTTACAAAGGGCAGCAGCTCGAACGTCTCGCGCAGGGTGTATGACTCTACGCCGGTGCCGTCGTCCAGGCTGGGATGGAGCGACGGCGGAGGTTCCACGCCGTCGCGCACCCATTCATCGAGCGCGGTCAGCAGGGCGCGCTGTATGGGCGCGTAGTCCACCGCGTTGTAGGGCAGCTGTCCCTTCAGTCCGTCCATGACGCGGATGGTCTGGGGCGGGAATGTACCGGATCCGTGCATGGTTCCGGCGAAGTGGTAGCGGCGCGCGTTCTCGGATTCGTCAGCATCGCGCATCTCGGCGAAGTTGGTGTGGATGAGCGCCGCGTCGCCGCGCCAGTACTCGGCGGAGGTGTTGGTAAACATTATCTTCGGAACGCTTCCACGCTCCTCCATCCGGGCGATCAGCGAGCCGGTGTCGCCGGTTACGGGGTCGGCAAGCTCAGTATCGGCGAACGGGAACAGCTCGGGGATGATGTAGCATACGTCCTTGGAGGGCTGGCCGAAGCGCAGGTTGAACTCGCCGCGCATCCCGCCGGCGACGTGGGGCATGATGCCATCGAGCGCCATGCGTCCTTGCTCGTCGTCGTTCATGCCGTAGTAGATGTAGGTGCGGAGGAAGCGTCCACTCTGGGAGGAGCCGAAGGCGTGGGCGTAGTCAATCGTCCCGGCGACCGGGTTGCCGTCGTCCTCGGACTCGTACTTGAGGAACGATACGATGTCGCGGACGGACGCCATGCCGAGTCCTACGACCTCGCTGCCGGTGGTGGTATAGACGAGCTGATAGACGCGGCCCGGCTCGAAGCCGTCGCGCAGATAGACGTGTTCGATGTCGGGCTCGACCTGCTCGTCCTCGACGCGGACGAACTGGAAGCGGTCTCGCGAAACCTCCGTGGACGGCTCGTTGGGATGGTCGCGGACGGTGAGGGAGGCGCCGGCTTCGTCGGCGTCGGTCGGCGGGTGCGGGACGTGAGTACGGTCTGCCAGCAGGAATACGTTGGTCGGCTCGTTGCACTGGAACTGGTGCAGGATGCGACCGGTGAGCGGCGCGCCGTTGGCGTCGAGGGCTTGGGGCGCGTTCATGCCCATCAGGTAGGGATCGTCCGGCACGTCAGCCTGCCAACCACACCATACGACGGTATAGCCCTCGCGCATCAGGAAGCCGTTTCCGGGTTCGACGGGCGCACCCGGGTCCATGGCGCGGGGGGCGCTGTTGAAGCCGAGAATCGTCTTGCGTCCGCGGTTCACCACGTCGAAGACGATGCTGCGTCGTCCCTTGTCCGGGTCGGTGGGATGAAGCATCTCGAAGTCGGCGGAGAAGCGGACGCGGCCCTCGGAGTCGCGCGGGGCGAGTTCTACGTCTGTTATCGCCTCGTTGTTGGGATGGAGCGGGTCAACTGAGAAGTGGGCCGTGCCCTTTAGGTGAGTGTACGCGCCTGCGTCTCCGAAAGACTGTCCGCCGGCGAAGGGGGTGGAGCTGGTGATCTCGAGTTTGGTTACTGGCACTGGGGGATTCCTTTCCTGGGAGTGTGGGGTGATTGTAGCAGGATTGGGGGGCATGGCGTGTTGCGTTTTAACGCAGAGACGCGGGGAGATTTTAGGATCCTTTGCGGTGGGCGTTTATGAAGTCCCAGTCTAGGTCGAGGCCCAAGCCAGGGCTGTCGGTCATGCGAATTTGTCCATTGGTTATTTGGAACTTTGGGTTGTATAGCTTGGACCAGATCTCGTACGGCTCGACGCTTGGGCACGCTGGGACGATGAGGCCGTTGGGGACGGCGGCGACGAGGTGGCTGCTGAGGTCGGGGTACTGGGCGCCGTGCGGGGCTATCGGCACGTGGTGGGCGTGGGCGAGCGCGGCGAAGCGCATGAGGCCGGTGAAGCCGCCGCCTACGAGGATGTCGGTCTGCAAGAGCTGGAGTCCGCCCTCGGTGATGAGCCTTCGGGCTCCGCCGAGCGTTCCGTCGCCCTCTCCGCCGGCGATGATGGAGTTGGTGGCGTCGCGCACCATGCGGTAGAAGCGCGGCTCGTCGTCTCCGCGGACGGGTTCTTCGATCCAGTAGAGATCGTAAGGCTCGAACTTTCGGGCCATCTCGGCGGCGACGTCGCCACGCCACATACGGTGGGCGTCGAGCATGATGCGGACGTCGGGGCCTACGGACTCCCGGGCAAGACGCACTTTTTCGAGGGCGGCGGTGTCGTCGTATCCGCTAAGGTGGAACTTGACGTGGTTGTAGCCTTCGTCGGCGTGCTTCTTGACCAGCCGAGCGACGGTTTGGGCATCCTGATCCACGTATCCGATGCCGTCGGCGTACACCTCCACGCGGTCGGTGAAGCCGCCGAGCAGTTTCCAGACGGGCTGCTGGCAGACTTTGCCGTAGATGTCCCACAGGGCGACGTCGAGGGCGCCGATGGAGGGCATGGCGGCGCGGTCGGGGCCTCGGAAGCGCCAGGCGTGGTCGTACATGGTCTGCCAAAGCATGGCGGTACGGGTAGGGTCTTGTCCGATGAGGAGGGGGGCTAGTTCGTTCCGGATGATCGACGGGTCGCCGCCTCTGCCGAGTCCGGTGATGCCCTCGTCGGTGTGTATGAGGATTAGGGGCCACTCACGGAGGACGCCGTCTTCGGGCGGGCCCCAGTTGTGTTCGAGGACGATGATTTCGATGTCGGTTGTCTTCATGGGACTATCCCCCATTTTTGACGCAGAGGCGCAAAGGCGCGGAGATTTGGGATATTGGGTTTGGCGGCGAGGAGTTCACCGCCATCCTAACCTTCCCTCGTGAAGGGGGGAGGGACTTGGGTTCGCTGTCTCTCTGTGGGTTGACGCTGTGGGCGCGGGTTTCTACACTGCTGGTGGAAACCATATCACAAGAATGGGGAGTTGCCATCATGCGTGTCGTCATAGGGGCTGATCACGGCGGGTACGCTCTGAAGGATGAGTTGAAGGCGTTCGCGGAGGGTCTGGGCCACGAGGTTGTGGACGTGGGGGCGCACGAGTTGGATCCGGCGGACGACTTCCCGGACTTTACGGCTGCCGTGGCGGCGGCGGTCGCGTCGGGCGAGGCCGCGCGCGGCGTGATGATCTGCGGCAGCGGGGTGGGCGCGTCGGTGGCGGCCAACAAGGTGAAGGGCATACGCGCGAGTGTGTGCCACGACACCTACTCAGCGCACCAGGGGGTGGAACACGACGATATGAACGTGCTGTGCCTGGGGGCGCGGATCGTGGGTGTGGAACTGGCGCGGGAGGTGGCGAGCGCGTTCCTGTCGGCGGAGTTCGCGCCTGAGGAGCGCTTCCAGCGCCGACTGGACAAGGTGCTGGAGATGGAAGCGAACTTTGGCAACAAGCCGAGCGCTTGACCGGAGTTTGGAGGGCGTGAGGGGCTGGCGGGAATGAACGGGTTGAGGGCGTGGGATTTCACCCCCATCCCCCGCCTTCGCGGGGGCAGGCTCTAACCATATCCAGTCGAGGGGAAGGGACTGCCGGCGTTTAGCCGTATTCGGCGCCTAGCAGGCAGGCTACGAGGGTTTGGTCTCGTTCGGCGTGTTGGAAGGCGTCGGTGATGCGCTCTACGTCGTCGTCGGTTTCTACCATGTAGTAGTGTATGCCCCAAGCGTTGAGGATCGGCTCGGTGAAGACGCCGGCGGAGTCGGTCATCTCGCCGTCTTCGCCCATCCAGCCGCGATATCCGACCATCATGACCATCGGGATGCCGAGGTCTATGCCCATGCCACGGATGGAGTCGCCAGCCTCGAACATGCCGGTGTTCTGGATCAGCACGACGGGCTTCTTGCCTCCGATCCAGAGTCCGGCGGCGATTGGCATGGACTCGCCTTCGCGGCATATGGGCACTAGCTGGAGATCATCGTCGGCGATGATCTGATTGTACATGAAGTTGGTCTCGGTATCGGGCAGCCAGACGATGTGGGAGACGTCGTTCTTCTTGAACTGGTCGATGATAGCGGCGGGGCTGAGGTTCTCTCGCGGCATGAGGTTGCTCCGTGATAGTGAACTTGGTGGACTGATTGTATGGGCGGGGGCGTATCGGGTCAACGGGTCGAGAGGCGGAGGACCATGTCGTCGTCAAGCTCTACGCCGAGGCCGGGGGCGTCGGGGACGTCTATGTGGCCGTCCACTACTTGGAGGGGTTCCGCGAGGATGGGCCAGTCGTCGCGGATGGTGATTGGCTCTATGTTGTACTCCTGCTGGTAAGGGACCATGGCGCTGGCGGCGCAGAAGTGGAGGTGGGCGACGGTGCTGAGGATGGGCTGGGTGTTGTGGACGGTTATGGGGACGTTGAAGGCCGACGCGAGGGCGTCTATGCGCTGAAATTCGGTGAAGCCGGGAACCTTTACGATGTCGGGCTGGATGATGTCCACCCTACCCTTCAGGATCAGGTCGCGGTACTCGTGATGGGTGTAGATCATCTCGCCGGAGGCTATGGGGATGGTGAGCGCGTCGGCTATGGTCGCCAATCCTTCGAGATCTTGGGCGGGTCGTGGCTCTTCGAAGTGGAAGACTCCCAGCGATTCGAGGGCGGCGCCGATTTCGATAGAGTGGTGGACGGAGAACGCGCCGTTGACGTCGACCAGGATGTCCACGTCGTCTCCGACGGCGGCGCGGACTTCGGTTACGGTGGCGACGGTCTGGTCGGCAGGGTCGTCTATCGCGCCGGGGACGGCGCTGTGCAGCTTGTATCCGCGATAGCCCTGTTCGACGAGCGACGCGGCGCGGCGGGCTTCCTGGACGGGCGTGAGGTCGCGGCGCATGGAGCTGGCGTACACGGGTATCGAGTCCCGGCGCTTGCCGCCGAGCAGGTTGTGAATCGGGACGCCGAGCGCCTTGCCTTTCAGGTCCCACATGGCTATGTCGAGTCCGGCGACGGCGCAGAAGACGGCTCCGCCCATTTCGACCGCCGAGCCGGCTCGCATCATGTCATCGAAGCGGCGCGCGGTTTCGAGCGGGTCCTTGCCGACCACGGCGGGAGCGAGCAGATCATCCACGAGCGCCTTTATGACGCTGGGCTGACGTCGGAAGCACTCGCCGATGCCGGTGACGCCTTCGTCGGTGTGTATCCAGACGAAGGGGTAGTCGCCGTCGAGTATCAGGCAGTCTATGGAGGTGATCTTCATGGGGGAGTCCTTGTGGGTAGATTTTAACGCGGAGGCGCGGAGGGCAGAGGGACGCGGAGGGTTTGATTTGTTTTGCGGATTTTCGTCCCGCGCGGGCGCTAGGATAGCATAGTCTGGTAGGGTTGGGGTGGATTCCAAGATGCCAGAAGGTTCGAGGGGAACGAAGTCCAGACGCGATTGCGACGATGGCCAGCATCGCAAGATCGCATGCTTGCTCGAGTGGGCGTTAGCGGACGATCTCTAATTTGAAACCGTGGGAAACGTCTCCGACACGATACTTCAGGGAGATGGCTGCGAAGTAAATGCCCTCGGGGAGGTCAGGTACATGTAGGTTCCCGTCCACGTCAATCGAATAGACTTGCTCGCCGAGCCGCAGCAATGGTTCTGTTTCCATTACGGGAAACACCGCGAATCGCGCTAGTTCCGGGTCCGGACTGTGATCGGCGCCTGTAATGACAATCTTGAAGTCGTCCCCTCGATTCATGCGGACCGCGGGGGCATTGTCAAACCCCTGCCACGCTACACCTCCCGTACAGACGACGCTGTTCGCGCTCATCGGCCAGCAGTAGCTGCTTAGCCGTCCCGGATAGAGACCTCCACGGTATTCGATATACGTCTGAGGAATTGGGGGAATTGGCGGGCTCGGAGTGGCTATTGGGGATGGAGTAGGAGGCTGTTCCTGTTCATCAAGGGGCTCTACCGTAGGCGTAACGGGCGTGGAGAATGTCTGAAGAGTTGCCTGTGTCGCGGGGCTTGGAGTGAGACCGATTTGTTCCTGTTTCTCTACGGTGGTAGGCGATGGCGAAACTGGATTTGACATGTTGCAGCAAAGGGCGAGGATGGCCAATATGATCGATATGATTAGCCTACACATAATATGCCTCCATCCATATTGGTAGATATAGTGGAAGGTTCTTGCCGTGGACGACGAGGTACAGGTCTTGCAGCTGCTTCGAACTATTCTAAACGAACGCGGATACGCTAGATTCGGAACCGGCAGCCTGGATGAGATGATGCGCCTGAGGCATGGCATCTAGCTATCTTGGGACCTCTCATCCCCACTTCTCTATGGCATAGCATGGTCTGGTACAATTGGGATGGATTACAAGCGGTCAGGAGATTTTGGGTATGACGATGGATAATGTTTCGGTCGGGCAAGAGGCGGCGCTCGAGGTGGTGGTTACGACCGATCTTACGACGAATCGGATGGGGCGCGAGGGCGCGGACGTGCTCTCGACTCCGCACCTGCTGGGGCTGATGGAGGGGGCCTGCATCCAGGCGACGGACAGGCATCTGCCGGATGGATATACGACGGTGGGCTATGCCGTGGACGGGCTGCGACACATCGCGCCGACGAACGTGGGCGAGACGGTTACGGTGCGCGCGGCGCTGACCGAGGTGGACCGCAACCGGCTGACGTATGAGATAGAGGCGTTCGAGGGGGATAAGCAGATCGGGCGGGCGGTGCACAAGCGGGCGGTTATTCCGACGAGTTAGCCTCCATTTGACGCAGAGGCGCGGAGGCGCAGAGGGACGCGGAGAGGTGAATTTAATTTACCTGCGTTCTGGCGTCTTTGAGTTGGACATAACGTAGAGCCTTACGGTGAGGTCGGTTCTATGCCGAATACGGCGCTGGTAGTAGAAGATGAGCCGAATATGCTGTTTGCGCTGGAGTACGCTCTGGAACAAGAGGGGTACGAGACGCTGACGGCGACGGACGGAGACGCCGGGCTCAGCATCGCGCGGGAGCGGCGTCCCGATATAGTGATTCTGGACGTGATGCTTCCGAGACTGGACGGATTCGAGGTGTGCCGGATTCTGCGGCGCGAGTCGAACGTTCCCATTCTGATGCTGACGGCGCGGGGCGAGGAGGTGGATCGCGTAGTGGGCCTGGAGCTAGGCGCGGACGATTACGTTACCAAGCCGTTCAGCATGAGGGAGCTTCTGGCGCGGGTTCGGAATCTGCTTCGGCGGTCGGCGGCGCAGGCGGCTGACGGCTCTGCGGAGGCCTCCGAGGTGATGAAGTCCGGGGATTTGGAGATCGATCTCGCCAGCCACTCAGCCACGCTGCGCGACGAGCCTCTGGCCATGAAGCCACGCGAGTTCTCGCTGATGGCGCTTCTAATGGCGAACCAGGGAAGAGCGTTCACACGGGATCAGATTCTCGAGCGGCTGTGGGGGCATGACTACATCGGGGATTCGCGGACTGTTGACGTTCATGTCCGCTGGCTACGCGAGAAGATCGAGCCGGAGCCGTCTCAGCCCCGCAGGATAGTAACGATTCGCGGGGTGGGGTACAGGTTCGACGGGTGAGAAGCCGAGCGCTTCACCAGAGTTTGGGGCGCGTGGCTGGTTGCCGAAGAAACCGGCGCTGAGAGCGGGGTTATCATCCCCATCCCCCGCCTTCGCGGGGACAGGCTCTGGCCTTCCCCTTGACTGGGGATAGAAAATTCGCGGGGGTATGTGATTGGCAAGGGCTAGGATTTTCACCCCCATCGTGACTTTCCCCCGTCAATGGGGAAGGAAATTCGCTGTTCTGTCTTATGCGGCGCTTGCGCTTCTGGTCTGCGGCGCGGCGGGGCTGATGGCGGCGGTGGTGGGCGGCGCGGGATGGGACGCTTCGTTGACGCGGGCGCTGGTCGCGTGCTCGGCAGTGTGTGTCGTCGGCGGAGTCGGCGCGGCATGGTACGCGCTGACAAAGGCGCGGCGGGACGCGGAGTCCATGGATCGGGTCGCGGAGAGCGCGAGGAGGGTCGCGGGAGGAGAGTTGGGACACAGGGCGACTCTCACGGCGTCTTCATCTCAACATCCCGGGCAGCGTCCGGGACAACATTCGGGGCAGGATCTAGCCGAGGCGTTCAACGCCATGTCGGGCGCGATAGCCGACAGGGTGCTCCGTCTGGAGACTGAGAGATACCAACTGGCCACGGCCATCGATACGATGGCGGATGGCGTAGTGGTCATAGATTCGCACACCAGGGTTACGCTGATCAACCGCGCCGCCGAGTGGATGCTGGAGGTGAACGCGCGGACCGCGCTGGGCAGGCCGCTGGCGCAGGCTCTGAGGGATCACGAGGCGCTGCGGCTGGCTTCGAGCGCGGCGCAGAGCGGACAGATGCGCGCCGCCGATATAGAACTGCTGCACCAGCGACGGTTTCTGAACGTCATCGCTACGCCTATGTCGGAACACGGCAGGGAGGACGTTCTGCTGACCCTGCGGGACATTACGAGCTTGAGGCAGCTCGAGACGACGCGGCGCGAGTTCGTCAGCAACGTGTCGCACGAGCTTCGCAGTCCGCTGGCGTCGGCGAACGCGATGGTAGAAGTTCTCGAAGCGGGCGCGATGGACGACCGCGACCTGGCCCGCGACTTTCTGGACCGCATCAGCGACGATATCGCCCGGATGACGGCCCTTGTGGACGAGCTGCTGGAGCTTTCGCGGCTGGAGAGCGGTCAGATGCCGATTCACCTGTCGCCGGTGAGCGTGGGGGACGTGATCGCCGGAACGGTCGAGCGATTCAGCTTCGCGGCCGCGTCAATCGGGATCCAACTCGCGCAGAGCGTTCCGCCGGACTTGCCATACGCGATGGCGGAAGAGGGCAAACTGAGCCAGATTCTGACCAATCTCGTGGAGAACGCGCTGAGGTTTACGCCGGAGGGTGGGCGAATCACGCTCTCCGCCGAGCGCGACGCCCAATGGGTTACGGTGTCCGTGGCGGACACGGGGGTAGGCATACCGCGCGAGCACCTTTCGCACATATTCGAGCGTTTCTACAAGGTGGACAGGTCGCGCCGGGATGGGGGCACCGGGCTGGGTCTGGCGATAGTGAAGCACCTGGTCCAGGCGCACGACGGCGAGGTGAGCGCGACGAGCGTTGAGGGCGAGGGCAGCGAGTTCGCGCTGAAGCTGCGGCGGGCGACGTAAGGGAATTTGACGCGAAGGAGCGGAGGAGCGCAGAGGGGTCTTGGTTTATCTCCTTTGCGCCTCCGCGTCTTTGTGTTTAACAAGGGGCGCGGGGAGTCTCCCTCGGGCTAACCAATCCTTAGCGGGTTCCTAACGTTCCGTTAACCTTCGTTTAATTGTCCGTTGATGTGATTGCGCTAGAGTCTTGACGTGGAATCGGCGTCTTCGCGCCAGCCACGCGTCGTCTAGATGCCATACGCGCTTCCGAGCGAGGGGGCTGCGAGCTATATCAACTACATCAGGGGCAAGAGAACCCGGAGGTACGAACGAATCATCATGGCGATCATCAAGACTAGGGAGATGAGATCCAAGATAGTCGGCATCCCGGCGTCGCTGGCGCTGGGACTTGTTATTGTAGTCGTAGCGCTGGCGCTGGTGGGATGCAGTAGCGAAACCAGCGAGCCGAGTTCGCAGCAGCAGCCGACGCCGCGCGTCGGCATGACCGGCACGATAGAGATCGACGGTTCATCAACCGTGTTTCCGATCACCGAGGCGGTCGCAGAGGAGTTCCGCAAGGAAGCTCCACAAGTCCAGGTGAACGTGGGCGTCTCCGGCAGTGGCGGCGGCTTCAAACGATTCACCGCCGGCGAAACCGACATCTCCGACGCCTCCCGTCCCATCGGAGACAACGAGGCCGCGGCAGCCGTGGAGAATGGCATCGAATACTACGAGTTCCTCGTAGGCGTGGACGGGCTTTCCGTCATGGTCAGCCCGAAAAACGACTTCGTGGACTGCATGACCGTCGAACAGCTGCACGAGCTCTGGAAGCCCGGCAGCGCGGTCAACAAGTGGTCCGACCTCGATTCTTCCTGGCCGGACAATGACATCAACCTGTACGGGCCGGGAACCGACTCCGGCACGTTCGACTACTTCACCGAGGAGATCAACGGCGAGGCGCAGGCGTCGCGCGCCGACTACACGGCGTCCGAGGACGACAACGTGCTGGTCCAGGGCATCAACGGCGACCGCAACGCGCTGGGTTACTTCGGGTTCGCATACTACGCCGAGAACTCCGACAAGCTGAAGCTGATCGGAGTAGATAGCGGCTCCGGCTGCGTGATCCCGTCGGTCGATACGATCGCCTCCGGCGACTACGGCCCGCTCTCCAGGCCGCTGTTCATCTACGTCAACCGCGAGCGGCTGCATCAGCGCGACGAGCTTCGCGCGTTCGTCGAGTTCTACATGGAGAACGGCCGCGAGCTTACGCGCGAGGTGGGCTACGTGCCGCTGAGCGAGTCGGAATACGAGCACAACCTGGCGATAGTTCAGGGCAGCGCTGAACCGATGCAGAAGATGGAAGATCTGGCCGGGATGAACCGCGCAACGCTGACCGGCGCGATAGAGATCGACGGGTCGTCCACCGTGTTCCCAATCACTGAGGCGGTCGCAGAGGAGTTCCGCAAGGAAGCTCCACAAGTCCAAGTGAATGTGGGCGTCTCCGGCAGCGGCGGCGGCTTCAAACGATTCACCGCCGGCGAAACCGACATCTCCGACGCTTCCCGTCCCATCGGAGACAATGAGGCCGCGGCAGCCGTGGAGAACGGCATCGAATACTACGAGTTCCTGGTCGGCGTGGACGGCCTTTCCGTCATGGTCAGCCCGAAAAACGACTTCGTGGACTGCATGACCGTCGAACAGCTACACGAACTCTGGAAGCCCGGCAGCGCGGTCAACAAGTGGTCCGACCTCGATTCTTCCTGGCCAGACAACGACATCAACCTGTACGGGCCGGGAACCGATTCCGGCACGTTCGACTACTTCACCGAGGAGATCAACGGCGAAGCGCAGGCGTCGCGCGCCGACTACACGGCGTCCGAGGACGACAACGTGCTGGTCCAGGGCATCAACGGCGACCGCAACGCGCTGGGTTACTTCGGGTTCGCATATTACGCCGAGAACGCCGACAAGCTGAAACTGATCGGAGTAGATAGCGGCTCCGGCTGTGTGGTCCCGTCGGTCGATACGATCGCCTCCGGCGACTACGGCCCGCTCTCCAGGCCGCTGTTCATTTATGTGAGCAAGACGAGCTTGGAGAGACCGGAGGTGCGGGAGTTCACGCGCTTCTACATGGAGCATGGCCGCGAGCTTACGCGCGAGGTGGGCTACGCGCCGCTGACGGAGGCTGAGTACATGGCGAACTGGGAGTTGCTGAAGTAGCGAGCCAAGCGCTTAGCCTGGATGGCGATTATTGTATCTATGAACGACGGGAGAGAACTTGTGGAGAACCCTGCATCGGGCGCGCGCAGCCGCGGCCCGGTTCCGCGCTCCGAGATGGGCGCCGCTGCGCGCGAGCGCGTGGAGGGCGGCAGGTTCAGGCGGAGGCGTGGGGAGAGCCTTCAGGCTAGGATTCTTTGGTGGGTGTTCTTCATATGCGCGATGCTGTCCGTAGTAACGACGGTGGCTATCGTGTTCAGCCTGCTCAGCCAGGCGATAGGTTTCTTTAGGGAAGTAGGCATCTTCGAGTTTTTGACCGGCACGAGGTGGACGCCGATTCTAAGGCCGCGCGCTTACGGCGTGCTGCCCCTGGTGAACGGGACGCTGATCGTCGCGGCGATCGCGGCGGTGGTGGCGCTTCCGGTGGGTCTGGCGACGGCGATATACCTAGCGGAGTACGCGCCAGACAAGTTGCGGCGTATCGTCAAGCCTGCGCTCGAGGTGCTGGCGGGCGTCCCGACGGTGGTTTACGGTTATTTTGCGCTGACGTTCGTGACGCCCCAGCTTCAGCGCATCTTCCCGGACATGATCGTGTTCAACGCGCTGAGCGCGGGCGTAGTCATGGGCATCATGATAATTCCGATGGTGTCGTCGCTGAGCGAGGACGCGATGATAAGCGTGCCGCGCTCGCTGAGGCAGGCGGCATACGCGCTTGGGGCGACGAAGCTGGAGACCACCCTGAAGGTAGTGGCCCCGGCGGCGCTTTCGGGGATAGTGGCGTCGTTCATTCTGGCCATATCGCGCGCCATAGGCGAGACGATGCTGGTGACGATAGCGGCGGGCGCGACGCCGCGCATGACGATGAATCCGCTGGACAGCATACAGACCATGACGGCGTACATAGTGCAGCTGGCGCTGGGCGAGGCGTCGCACGGGTCGCTGGAGTACAACACGATATTCGCCGTCGGCCTACTGCTGTTCGTAATGACGCTGGGCATGAACCTGCTCGGGTTCTGGGTAGTGAGACGCTGGAGGCAGGCGTACTGACAAGCCAAGCGCTTGACCGTGAGATGGCAGGCGCGGTTGGTTGTGGGTCCGGCACTGAGAGAGGACGAGAAGTTACTGGATTCCGGCTTTCGCCGGGATGATTGCCAGAGGCAGGCTTACTGATGGCGAGCGCGGTTAGCGAGAATTTCAGGCCGAGACTGGCTCGACGGAAGACCATTGGTACGGTGGTCTATTTCGTGTTCCTCGCGGCGGTGATGGTGGGGATACTGAGCCTGATAACGCTGCTGACGCGCATCCTGATAGAGGGGATACCGTGGCTTAGCGTCGGGTTCCTGACGAACTATCCGTCGAGGCATCCGGAGATCGCGGGCATTCGCTCGGCGATGTTCGGGACGATCTGGGTGATGGCGCTAACCGCCATCTTCACCGTTCCGATAGGGGTGGGCGCGGCGATACACCTAGAAGAGTACGCGAGCAGGAACCGGCTGACACAGCTCATCGAGATCAACATATCGAACCTCGCGGGGGTGCCGTCCATAGTCTATGGGCTTCTGGGGTGGGCGCTGTTCGTGCAGCTGATGGGTATGGGGCGCGTTGTGCTCGCGGGCGCGCTCACGCTGTCTTTGCTGGTGCTGCCGATCGTTATCGTGGCGTCGCGCGAGGCGATAAGGGCGGTGCCGAACGAGTACCGGCTGGGAGCCTACGCCTTGGGAGCGGACCAGTGGCAGGTGATCAAGGGGACGGTGCTGCCTTCGGCGATCCCGGGCATTTTGACGGGGACGATACTCGCGCTGTCGCGCGCCATCGGCGAGGCCGCGCCGGTTATCGCCATCAGCGCGCTGGTCTATTTGACGTTCGTGCCGACCGACCCGCTGGACCAATTTACGGTTATGCCCATACAGATATTCAACTGGGTTGGAAGACCGCAGGACGACTTCCAGTCACTGGCGGCGGCGGGGATCATCGTGCTGCTGGGCATCCTGCTCACCATGAACGCGGTGGCGGTGATACTGCGAAACAAGTACCAAACCAGGTCAGAGGAATAGAATGAACGACTCCGCGCCGATATTCGAGGTCAATAATCTGAGTCTCTACTACGATGACTTCATGGCCCTGCGCGACATCAACATGAAGATACGCCGTTACTCGATAACGGCGCTGATCGGGCCGTCGGGATGCGGCAAGAGTACGCTGCTGCGGTGCTTCAACCGGATGAACGACCTGATACCGGCGGCCAGGATAGAGGGCGAGATTCTGTTCGAGGGGGCGGACCTGTACCACCCGGACGTTGACGCGACGGAGATCCGCTCGCGCATCGGCATGGTGTTTCAGCGTCCCAACCCGTTCCCGAAGTCCATCTACGACAACGTGGCGTTCGGTCTGAAGATAAACGGTTATCTGGGGGACATGGACGAGGCGGTGGAGAGATCGCTGCGCCAGGCGGCGTTGTGGGACGAGGTGAAGGACCGGCTGAACACGAGCGCTTTGGCGCTTTCCGGCGGACAGCAGCAGCGGCTTTGCATCGCGCGGGCGTTGGCGGTGGAGCCGGAGGTCATCCTGATGGATGAGCCGGCGTCGGCCTTGGACCCGATAGCGACGCTCGCAATCGAAGAGCTTGTCAGCGCGCTGAGCGAGCATTACACCATCCTGATAGTTACTCACAATATGCAGCAGGCTGCGCGGGTATCCAATGAGACGGCGTTCCTAATGGTGGCGGAAGACCGCGCGGGCTACCTGGTGGAGCACGGGGAGACGAACCAGATCTTCACGACGCCGCAGAACTCGCGGACTGAGGATTACATCACGGGTAGATTCAGCTAGGCGAGCAAGCCAGACGCTTGACCGTTATTTGTGAGGCGTGGGATTGCTCCGGATTTCGGTCTGCGCGGGGATATCGGCGGTTTCTCGGAATCGAGGTTAGTGGCGGTAGGGCGCTCTGGATTCCCGCTTTTCGCGGGAATGGGGGGTGAATGGCGAGGCATTGGGAGTTGATGTGGCGGGGGACGCACTTTAGCAGTTAGGAATACCATCATGCTGAGGACGGAATTTCACAGGGATTTGTCGGCGCTCGAAGACGAGCTGCTGACGCTAGGCGGCATGGTGGAGAAGGCGATCGCCAAGTCGCTGGACGCGCTGAAGAATCGCAATCACGCGCTCGCCGAGGAGGTCATCCGCGAAGATGACGTGATAGACGAGATGCGGTTCGCGCTGGAGGAGAAGTGCATAGACCTGATCGCGACTCAGCAGCCGCTGGCCGGGGATCTGCGAATACTGATTACGGCGCTGCACGTAGCCGTAGAGCTGGAACGGATGGGCGACTACGCGGAGGGCATCGCGAAGATCACGCTGCTGATGGGCGATGAGCCCCCGTTGAAGCCGCTGATAGACATACCGCGCATGGCGGACAGGGCTATGGACATGCTGCGCCGCAGTCTGGACGCTTTCGTGGACAGGGATACGGCGTCGGCGTACCAAATATGCGATGACGATGACGAGGTGGATGCGCTGTACGAGCAGGTCTATCGGGAGCTGCTAACGTACATGATCACTGACCCGGGCGCGATAAGGCGGGCCACGTTCCTGCTGTGGGTGGCGCATGACCTGGAGCGTATAGCCGACCGCACGACGAACATCGCCGAGAGGGTCATCTTCCTGGTAACAGGAAGGCTGACCGACACGGGCGCTTCTACTTACTGATTTCCTCTCTTCCTACCCCACCGCGGGGTTTCGGCGCAAAGCCGCAGAGAGCGACTTGAAACTCTCTGCGGCTGCGTGTTGACTTTCGTCCAAATGTGACTGTCCTGCCGCGAAGGCGAGGGTGTCACGCGCTGTCGCCGGACATGGTAGAATCAACCTGCGGGGCTCATCGCCTCCTGAAAACCGGAACCGGTTTGGTCTCGTTCCATATAATGACACTCGGCGCCAGCGTATGCGCGGTTCACGCAGCAGACGAGGGAGTAGGCCATGAACCCTACGGACAAGATCAACGCCCAGTTTAGCTCAGTCTTCAGAGACTTCGAGGATCCGACCCACATAGATTCAGTGATAGACCACGCCCTGGAATATCGCGACAAAGCGAATGAAGGCACCAGAAGCAGGCTCAACGCCGCTATCAGGAATAGCGGCGTCAATCTACCCGGGTT
Organism: Dehalococcoidia bacterium; assembly: GCA_965208795.1. Classification (GTDB taxonomy): domain Bacteria; phylum Chloroflexota; class Dehalococcoidia; order Lucifugimonadales; family UBA1123; genus VXRN01. The sequence goes on along the minus strand of CBDBPQ010000002.1, from coordinate 1,843,646 downwards.
TAGAGACTCTAGCAAGGCGCCAAGCCATCAACTTCGCTCTCCGTTGATATTGGACATGGTGAAAGGGAACGACAGACTGGCGGGCGCCGTTTTGATAGCATGGATGGAGTCGCGCGAAGCTCTCAAGGAGGTCATAGTCGAACATCTTGCAGATCGGGGCATTCCTACCGGCGGCATAGACGCGCGCAAGGGCAGTTTCGATTCGCTCTGGAGGCGGGGCGAGTGGGAGAATGAGCGCGCGACGCTTAGGAAATCTCATGACGGCTTCGATGTGGATGACATCGCCTTGATGCTGTGCTGTGTGTCCGGCAGGCTGCCGGAGCCGCTCATCAGCGATGATCAGAAGATCGAGTCAGAGCTATTCAAGGGCTGGATCGAAGATCTGAAGAAGCTGGACTCAGACGCTGACGACTGGCTGGATCTGGACCTGTTCAAGACAGCGCTATCGCAGCTTGGGGAGAGCAAGGCGATCGAGAGAGTCAAGGCGCAGTCGGAGGCTATCGAGGGCGAGCTGGCTGAGATTGTGGATGAGTACTCGGACGAGCTTCGGTACCTAGACATCGAGATCGGAGCTTGGGCTGGCGATGGGACGCGACACGGCAAGTCCACCTTCACGGAAGCGCGCGAGTTCATCAGCCGACTGAAGCATGATCTGGACGAGTATCGCCCCATCCGCCCGCAGGCGTCCACGAGGGAACAGGAGGCGGAGCGGGTTTTGATCCGCGCGGAGCGCGAGCGAAAGATTCTCAACGACGCTGAGCGGTGGGGAGAGTTTATCGCCGGCCTTGAGGAGGCCCGGAACGACACTGAGGATGATCCTGCTGACGGCGTCTCTGCGGAGAGCGCAACGCTTGTCGATGATTACGACGCGCTGGCGGCGGAGCGCGATGCGCTGAAGGTGGAAAACGAACGGCTGAAAGCCGCGGAAGCAGCGTTGGCTACGTCAAACGACATATCCCCTGAAGAATTGGGGGCACTAGAGGAGGAGACAGAGGCGCTCAAGCGGAGGATCGAATCGCTCACATCCGACAACCATAGGCTGAGTGTGGCAAACGAGGGGCTGGAGACGGACAAGCGTGAGCTCGGAGAGGAGAACAGCAGGTTGCGAGGGCGGTTGATCAGAAGGCGTCGCATGGAGGAGATGTGGAGGCAGAACTACGAAGAGGAGCGAACCAGGCAGCCGCAGATATCCGAGCTCGAAACATCTGATCTCGAGAGCGTTACGGATGCGCTGGATCTGGCGGAGCAGTCTTTCCCAAATCAGCTGCTTATGGCGTTGAACTCGAAGTCGGACAAGAACAGCCCTTTCCAGAAGCCGGATGAGGTGTTCGCGGCCCTGAAGTGGCTGGCTACGGACTATCGCCGCCTGAGATCCAACCCCGGCGGCAACCCGGATTTCAATATGCTGCTCAAGCAATCCTGCCCGGGTTGGTCGTACAAACCGGGCCAAACCGAAGTTACCAAAGAGCAGTTCAACGAGTGGTACACTACCAGGCACGACGGCAAGACTTACGAGCTCGAGGCGCATCTTGCCAAAGGCACCAGCCACGATCCTCAGAACACCATGCGGATCGCGTTCGAGTGGGATGACGACTTGGGCAAGGTTGTGGTGGGCTTCCTGGGGCTGCACCAGAGGAACCGGCGGTCTGCGTAAGGGGTGAGATTTTGACGCGGAGGCGCAAACGCGCAGAGGGTTTAATGGAAGAGGCGGTCTGGGGAATCTAAGTTGGTGGTTGGTGGGGCTGACCATGTGTTTGGTAGGCGGCCCGGTACGCTTCGGGGGTGTTGAGGTCTAGCCGGACGGTTGGGTCGTCGAAGTGGACCGGGGTAATCTCGGCGCGGTGGCGTTCGAATACTTCCCGCAAGCCCTGCCCTTGCTCGGAGATCATTCGCAGTTCGGGCATTAGACGCGTGGAGAACATGAGGGGGTGGCCGCCGCGTCCCTCCAAGCGGGGGGACGTTAGCAGGGCGGCGGCGGAGGTGTGGGCTTCGACGACACGGGCAATGACGTGGGGAGTACGCGGCTGATCGACCCCAAGCAGGAGGACGTGTTCGGCGCACGGCGACACGGCTGCCAAGCCCACCTTGATCGAAGAAGTTCGCCCGTCTAGGTAACGCTCATTGATCACGCAGCGCGCTCCGGCGCGTTCGACCAGGGGCGCGATCCGGTCCGCCTCGTATCCGAGAACGGCGATCACTTCATCCGCGCCGCCATCGAGCAGGGCGGACACTTGGCTTTCGACCAGGGTTACGCCGCGCCACGGCAACATCGGCTTGGGGCGACCCATTCGAGAGCTGAGTCCGGCGGCTGTGAGGATGGCGGCTATCATGAGGGTATTGGATCGGGGGGAGGGTTCACAGGGGTTATGCAACTGGTTGGAGGCGAGGTTTTCACCCCCATCCTAACCTTCCCCCGTCAAGGGGGAAGGGAGTTGTTGTAAGGGCAATGGCCTTGCATACCCTTATCGGCGTGGGGGTTAGTCGTCGGCAACGGCGGCAACCGTTTCGCGGCGCTCGGTCTCTACCTTTTCGATTATGCGGTCTATGCGCCACTGGTCGAGCTTCATGGCGTTGCCAGTGCCGCCGAGCCGGTACATGAGTATCTCGCCGATGATGCTGACGGCTATCTCTTCGGGCGTGCGCGCGTGGATATCGAGCCCGATGGGCGAGCGTATCTCTCGGAGGCGCCGCTCGTCTATGCCCATTCGCACCAAGTCTTCGTAGATGAGGATGGTCTTGCGGCGACTGCCCATCAGCCCGACGTAGCGGGCAGGGGTGGCCGCGGCGGCGGCGAGGGCGACGTTGTCGAACCTGTGGCCGCGCGTGGCGACGACGATGAACGTGTTGGGGTTGATGGGAAGTTCTCCGAGCGCGTCTTCGGGCTTCTTGGGGACCACGATGTCGGCCTCGGGGAAGCGTTGGGGATTGGCGAACTCTTCGCGGTCGTCGGTGATGAACAGTCGGAAGCCCAGGGGTTTGGCATGAGCGGCGAGCGCCTTGGAGACGTGGCCGCCGCCGCATATAACGAGCTGGGGGGGCGTTGTGTATGCCTCTATGAAGTACTCGGCGCCCTCATCGGTGATGACGTACTCGTTGCGTCCCATCGCCATCAGGCCGTGGGCGCGCGTCGTCGCGTCGCGGTCCAGGCGCAGGTCGCCGAGCGTGCCGTGAGTGGAGCCGTCCTCGCGCACGAACAGCTTCGAGCCGATAGCGGGCGGGCCATTGGGGGCGGGCCTGATGAGGCTTGCGAGCGCGACCGCCGGGCCGCCGGCGTATGCGTCGTCTATCTCCTTGGCGTAGTCTAGGTACTGCTCGGGCCGATAAACGGGGTCTATGAGAAAGAACATTGTGCCGCCGCAGACTAGGCCGTCCTCAGCGGCGAGGTCTTCGTTCAGTTCATACTCTCGGTACTGGGCGTCGCCGCCGCGCCGCATGAGCTGGCTCGCGGCGTACCAGATGTCTCCCTCGACACACCCGCCGCCGAGCGTGCCGACGCCGGTGCCATCGGATCGCACGAGCAGCTTCGCGCCCGGCTTCTGGGGCGTCGAGCCTTTTGTGCGGATAACGGTAGCCATGACCAGGCGTTCATCTCTTTCGAGCAGGTTTACCGCTTCGTGGAATACTTCTTGCATGGTGGTTCACTCGTCCCTATGGCGCCCATGTGGATGATCGCGTCCTGCGCGGCAGGCTTCGCTTCTTAGGATACCACAAAGTGGGCGCGCTAGGTGGCGGGGCGTCAGTCGTCGTACTTGATGCGGTACGTCGTCCTCGTGGTATTGTCGGTCTCGTCGGACTCCTCTATCTCGTCGAGCGGGTCGGCGGTGATGATGAAGGTGTACTCGTAAACGCTGCCTTGCGCCGTAGGACGCGGCACACCTGTCACGCCGCTGATGGTTTCGGTCTTTCCCGAACCTCCATCCAGGCCGTCGAACTGTATGGACGCGACGCATGGGTCATCCGCCTCGAACGGACATTTGGGGCCGGTAATCATCTCGACGCCGACTACGAAGGTGCCGTTCACCGCGCCCGGCCGTACGCCACCGTCGCCCAGAGCGTTGTTCGCGGTAATCCTCATGTCCAGATAGACGTTGTGGGACCCGGAGATTTCCCTCTCCTGTATCTCCACACTCGGAATCTCCAGATTCGGGAGGTTGGTGGCGTTGTATGGAACGCTGCGCGCATGTATGGCGTACCTGTGATCGAACTCGCGCCAGAACGGGTTGGCGACGTGGGAAAGATAGGCGGCCGGATAGATTGCGACGACGATCTCATGGACGCCTTTCTGAGCATCCCAACCCGTATGTGAATCTTTCTGTACAGTGGACCTGGGAGCCATAAGTCTGTTCAGGGCGGACCAGGCGAGGTATTCGCCATCCACGTAGAATGCGACGCTTGCGTCGTAATCGACGCGATCGTCGGCGGTGTTCTTGATGTGAGCCCAGAATGTCGTACGTTCGTCAAACTCCGGTCTCGGCGGCGTCCAGGTTATCTTGTCCACCTGGTAGGGCGGGATAGTCGGCAAGATACTCAACGTGTCGGAAACGTTGTTGCTTTCGTTGGATTCGGGGACGCGATCTTCCGTGTCCACGACCACGGCGAGAGCGCGCGGCCCCGCCTCAGCGCGCCACACGAGATTGACACGATGACGATAACTCGGCGGGACCTCTTCTGAGACTTCACCCTCGTCCAAGAGCCTGTTTCCATCGTAGAGTCCGACTGTGAAGTCGGTTGCATCTTTCAAGCCGATGTTCCTGACGTCCACGGTAAACGTCACTTCATCCCATACGTCGGGATTGTCCGGGGTGAAAGACACCTCTTCAACCGTCAGGTCGGCGCGTAAGGGAACTGGGGTTGGGGTGGACGTTGGCGCCGGCGTTGGCGTGAACGTTGGCGTTGATATGATCACGGGTATCGGGACTTGCGTCGCCGTGGGTGTGGGCGTGGGGGTATTGTGTGGAGTTGGCGTAGCCGTAGGCGTGGGCGTGTAGGTGGGCGTTGGCGTAAACGTGGGAACTGGAGTGGGCGTGTAGGTGGGCGTAGGGGTATTCTGGGATACGGGCGTGTAGGTCTGGGTGGGTGTAGGCGTGAACGTAGCCGTGGGTGTGAGTGTAGGCGTGGAGGTATGCGTAGGCTCGGGAGTAGGCGTGACGGTAGGCACCGGCGCAGGCGTGAGCGTCGCGGTGGGTGTCGGCGTAGCCGTGGCGATGGGATCTATAATGGCTGCAACTATTTCGGCAGGGTCAGGCGGCAGAAGGTCGGAGTTGACAGACTCCGGTGGTGTAAAGCCGGGTATGCTAGGTACGTTCACGGCGACCGGCGATTCTGGTGGAACCGCATCGCCCGCTCCTACGAGAACCAGCGCGACGACGGCTATGATCAGCAGAGTGGCGAATACGCCCATCATGAATCTGGAGTTGGCGAATAGCTGCATGGGTCGGCGCAGCATTCTCCGCCGGCCTGGTCGCAAATATCTTCCGGCTAGCGGTTCGCCCGCGAGGTAGCGTTCGAGAGCTTGGGCGAGATCGCCCGGCGTCTGGAAGCGCTCGTCAGGGTCTTTCATCATGCACCTGACGATTATCTCCCAAAGGGCGTCGTCAACCTCGTCAATGCCGGGAAGTTCGTCCTCCGCGTGCATAAGGGAGATCTCAGTGTTGCGAGCCGCAGGATTCTCAAGGTCAGAGTCGAACGGCAGCCTCCCGGACACCAGCCGGTACAGCGTTACCCCCAGGGAGTACACGTCCGATCGCGTGTCGCCGCGAACGCTGTGCCACTGCTCCGGAGCCATGTAGTATGGCGTGCCCCACATCGCGCCGACCTGCGTGCCGCCCGAGTCGCCAGCGCGCGCGATCCCGAAGTCTATGAGCTTCACCGAGCCGCTGGCTCCCAAGGAGGTGAGCAGGAGGTTTTCGGGCTTGACGTCGTGGTGGGTGATGCCCGCCTGTCTGGCGGCTTCGAGCGCCGACGCCGTCTCTTTGGCTACGCGGACTGCGCGGTCTGCGCTGATCCTGCCCCGGCCTCCCAGCGCCTCTTCGACGCTGTAGGGGACGTACTCCATGGCGAAGTAGTAGAGGCCGGACTGCCGGTCGCGTCCGACGTCGAAGACGGTGGCGATGTTGGGGTGGTCGATCTGGGCGAGGATGCGCGCCTCGCGCACGAAGCGTTTGAGCACTTCTCCAGTAGCTAGGTGGGGATGCAGCGCCTTGAGCGCGACCTCGCGGCCGAGGTCGGGGTCGTATGCCAAGTATGCCGCGCCTTGCGAACCGGCGCCGAGCGACCGCCTCACCTGGTACTTTCCGATCGCCACCGGACCCGGAGCGGTCATCTAGGCCCTCCCGGGTGTCATGGTGACGGCGGCCCCTTCCTCCGCGGACGGTATTGCTGAAGCAGAGACGGCATCGTCGGATAGCAAAAGCCGGTTTATCCGGGCGATGACGATGCCGATGTTGTCGGGTCCGCCAAGCCGGTTCGCCATAGACACTAGCTGATCGCAGGATTTTTGCGCGGTCTCTCGGGTGAGGACATTCACGATGTCGGCCTCGGGAACCACTCCGTGAAGCCCATCGGAGCATAACATCAACACGTCCCCCTCGCGCATCTTCTCGGAGCCGACATATGCATCCACCCGCCTATCAATGCCAAGCGCTCGCGTCAGCACATTGCGACGTGGGTGAGTAGCCGCCTGCTCCCGTGTCAGCAAGCCTTTGGCTACCATCTCCATAACCCAACTGTGGTCCGGCGTAATCTGGTTCAGAATGCCGTCTCTCATAACATAGGCGCGGCTGTCGCCGATGTGTCCGACCACCAGCGTCGAACCGGCGATGGCGCAGACGGTGAGGGTAGCGCCCATTCCCTGCCGTCCCGGTTCGAGCGAAGCGTTATGGACGGCTAGATTGACGTCCACTACAAGACGTCTCATGATGTTCGGAGAGGATAGGAACTGCGCGCCGGTAAGGGAGAGCAGGCGCTCCCTTACGCCATCCACCGCCATCTGCGCGGCGACCTCGCCCGCCGCGTGGCCTCCCATACCGTCAGACACCACGAACATGCCGACCATATCCGCAGGCGCGGCGTCTCCAATGACTGCCAATACACGATCCTGGTTGACCTGTCGAACGGAGCCTATATCGCATATCGCGCCAACATCAACCGGGGGGATGTACTCCGGTCGAGTCTCTGATCCGGGATCTTTCCCGGATCCCTGAATGAGTTTGCTCAAGAACCCTGCCAAGTCTTACACCCCTGGCCCTGTGAGAACAAGTTCGGACTGCCCCACGAAGACGTGATCGCCCAAATTCAGTTTGGTCTCTTCAAGATTTCGTCCGTTGACAGTAGTGCCGTAGGAGCTACCCATGTCGGACACGGCGACACGCTCGTCTGTGAGGGTAACGACGGCGTGGCGGCGACTGACCTGCTGATCGGACAGCTGCACGTCCGCGTCCGTGTCACGTCCAACGATGTTCGCGCCCTGGCGCAATTGGAAGACCTTTCCGGAGTCTGGGCCTGACTGCGCGACGAGCGCCATCCCTGCGCCGGGGGGCGCTCCGACCATCGTCTCGCCACCGCCACCACCTGCCGGAGGCGTCGCCGCTCCCTGCATGAACAACAGCGTCATCGAGCTTTGCCCCAGGGTCATGGTCTCGCCGAGACCCAGAGTATGCCCCTCGACCTTTCGGTTGCCGACGCGGGTTCCGCCCCTGCTTCCCAAATCCACCAGGAACGTTTGGCCGTCGTTGACGCGAAACATCGCATGGATGCGGCTGACCATCGGGTCATTGAGGAACAGCGCGCTGTCAGGCGACCTACCCAGCACATTGTTGCCCTCCTGGAGATCGTAGGATCGGCCTGCGGCGGGACCTGCGACCACGTCCAAGTGCAACAGAGTACCGGGCTGCGAGCCGCCGGGAGCCATCGTCGCGTCCGCCGGCGCGGCTGAGCCGGCCACGCCCGCCGGACCAGCGGCGCCTTGAATGAGCGTTCCCTCCTGCGAACCGGCGGCGGGCGAGGGGCCGGGAGCGGCGGCGGGACGGCTTTGAATGAGCGTTCCTTCCTGCGAACCCGCAGCGGGCGGGGAGCCGCCGCTTGGGTTGGACCGGCCAATGGTCGTTACGTCTGCGCCGAGGTTTGGCGGCGGCGCGCCCCTTTGTGGGCTCATGCCCTGGGTAACTTGGGGACGCCCGCCCGCGGCGGCTCTCCCACGTCGCGCCCCGCGATCCCGCCTGGGGCTTCTCCCGAACCTTAGCCACGCCACGTCCATCATTATTCCGCCCGCCAAAGCCGCCAAAATCGAGCCCGCCAAGCTGGCGAACGCGAAAAGTATCACTCTATTAGCGGACGGTATGTTCGATTCGTGATAGTTCAGCAGTTGCCCGGCGAACAGGACATACCATATAGACAGGGAAACAACGCCGGTAACCGCCATGACGACGCTGAGCATGGCATCTTTGTCGTCCCACTCCGCGCGTCTGAGAGCGACGGCGCAGAACAAGACGACGGCCAAGGACGCCAGCAGGCATATGGCGATTAGCGCCATACCCATAAGGGTGAAGTGGCTCCACTCGTAGGCTCCCTCTGAGGCCAGTTCTACGAAAAGGCCCATTCCCATTACACGTACCTCCTAGCTATCTATCAGTTGTTTTCGCCGCGAGGCGGTAAACCGGCAATGGCAGCCAGACCGCCGCCTGACAAATCCATGATACAAGAAAAAGCGCGCGCGATACTATCGCTTTATGGTTGTCGCAACCGGAGACGCCCGGCTAAGACCGCGCCGCTCCTACATTGGCGGTCATTGGGGCGGTCATTGGGGCGGGCATTGGGGCGGGCATTGGGGCGGGCATTGGGCGCGATAATACTTGCATATGCGATTCCACCTGTACCCCCCGCCCTCGCGGGGGGAGGCTCTGATCGTCACACAATAAAAGGGGCTTTCGCGGCCGGCCTACCCCACGCGTTCGAAGATGGTTGCGACACCCTGTCCTCCACCTACGCACATGGTCACCAACCCCATGCTTTCGTCGCGCAAGTCTATCTCTTCCAGCAGCTTGACGGTCATCACAGCGCCGGTCGCGCCGACGGGATGGCCGAGGCTTATGCCGCTGCCGTTCACGTTGGTCTTGTCGAGATCCATATCCAACTCTCGGATACAGTATAGCGCCTGCGCGGCGAACGCCTCGTTGAGTTCGATCAGGTCTATGTCGCTTAGCTCCATGCCCGCCCTATCGAGAGCTCTTCGGACGGCGGGAACGGGGCCGATGCCCATGATCGCCGGTTCGACGCCAGCGACGCCGCGGGCAGTCCAGCGCAGCTTGGGCGTTATGCCTAATTCGGCGGCTTTGCTTTCGGACATGATCACGACCGCCGCGGCGCCGTCGTTGATGCTACTGGCGTTGCCCGCGGTTACGGTGCCATCGCGCTTGAACACGGGACGCAGAGCCGCCAAGCGCTCCAGGCTGGTGTCAGCGCGCGGTCCCTCATCTGCGTCCACCGCGACGGGGTCGCCGCGCCGCTGAGGGACGGACACGGGCGTTATCTGGCCGTCGAACCGTCCGTTTTGGATGGCCGAGACGGCGCGTTGGTGGCTGATGAGCGCCAGTTCATCCTGCGACTCCCGGCTCACTTCGTAGCGTTCGGCCACGTTTTCGGCCGTGACGCCCATGTGGTAGCGGTTGACCGGACAGCCAAGCCCTTCTACCAGGCCGTCGCGCAGCGTGCTGTCGCCCATGCGCAGTCCGTCGAACCGGACGGACGAGTCGAGCATAAAGGGCGCCTGCGTCATGTTTTCGGCGCCGCCGGCGACGGCGATGTCCACCTCGCCGGCGCGGATTAGCTGCGCGGCCATGTTGATGGCTTCGAGGCCGGACGAGCACTGCCTATTGACGGCGATGGTCGGCGTTTCATGCGGAATTCCGGCGTTCAGCGACGCCAGCCGGGCGGCGTAACCCGCCTCCTGCGCTTGGAGAGCGTTGCCGATGACCACCTCTTCCACCATTTCGGGCGAAACTCCGGCGCGTTCGAGAGCGGCTTTGATCGCCGTCGCGCCCAGGTCCGGCGCCGCCACGTCTTTGAACGCCCCACCGAACCTGCCCATGGGCGTTCTGGCTCCGCTGACGATGACTGCGTTCTCCATGTAAGTCTCCTTGAGTGGGTTGGGGTGATTGTAGCACAGGAAGAGATTTTAACGCAGAGAGCGCAGAGATTCTATGTTTGGATTTAACGCGAAGACGCAAAGGTGGTATAAGGGTTATGGGGGCTTTGAGGGTTGCGCTGTTGGGTTGTGGTGCGATATAAATTGCGCGGCTTTGTCGCCACCCGCCCGGCTAAATTGACCACTGAAAGGGAACGATATGAAAGCAGCGAGGATCAGCGCCCCCAAGACTTGGGAAATCATGGAAGCGGAGACGCCGACGATCGAGGACGGCCAGTGTCTAATCAAGCTGGAACGATGGTCGGTCTGCGGCAGCGACATAAGACACGGATACGGCCCGGTCTATCCTGAAGAACAGTATCCGATGCGTGTCGGCGGTCCGTGCCATGAGTGCGCGGGCGTCGTCGTGGAGAGCCGCAACGACCAGTTCCGCGAGGGGCAGCGCGTCATCGTCCTGCCGTCCCAGGACGGCACGGGCGGCATGGTGGAGTACATGCCGAGCACGCCGGACCGCATGGTGGCGCTTCCGGACGATGGCGACCTTTCGGAATGGATCATGTGTCAGCCGTCCGGTACAGTGCTGTATTCGTGCCAGCAGATGGAGACGATACTGGGCAAGCGGGTTCTGATATTCGGACAGGGCAGCATCGGGCTGTCTTTCACGGCGATAACGGCGCGATCAGGCGCGCGGCAAGTGATAGCGGTGGACATCGAGGACTACCGCCTCGAATACGCCAAGCGGTTCGGGGCGACGCACACGATCAACCCGACGCGGGACAATCTGGACGAGGCGATAGCGGAGATAACCGGCGGGCGCGGCGCTGAGATTTCGGTGGAGGCGGCGGGTTACCCGGATACGTTCAACAATACGTTCAAGTACGTATCGAAGTTTGGGCGGTGCATCATATTCGGGCTGGTCGGGGGTACGGAGGACATGACCCCCCTGCACTACCGGCAGTTCATAGGCAACATGCCGACAATCGTTCCGACACTTGGCGCGGCGAGCGGCGACGCGGTGGGTCACATCGAGCGCATGGTCGAGCTCAAGGAGCGCGGCTGGTGGGACCCGGGCGAGATGGTAACGCACCAGATGGACTTCGACGACGTTAAGGCCGCCTACGACATGTACGAGAATCGCGAGGATGAAGTGGTGAAGGTGGTGATGGGGGCGTAGGCGGGGGTTTTAACGCAGAGGCGCAGAGGAGCGCAGAGACGCGGGGGAATGATTGGGAAGCGGTCCGGAAACGAGGCATAACCACTAACGACTGAATCTGAGAGGGACGATAATGAGAGCAGCGAGAATCAGCGCTCCCAAGACGTGGGAGATCATGGACATCGAGACACCCGCCATATCGGACGGACAGTGCCTCATCCAGCTGGAACGGTGGTCGGTCTGCGGCAGCGACATCCGGCACGGGTACGGCCCGGTGCTGCCGGAGGAGGAGTACCCGATGCGAACGGGGGCGCCGTGCCACGAGTGCGCCGGAACGGTGGTCGAGAGCCGCACGGACGAGTTCAAGGTGGGCGACCGCGTGATCGTCCTGCCTGGACGCGAGGGCACCGGCGGCCTAGTGGAGTACCTGCCCGGCTCGCCGGACCGCATGGCGCTGGTTCCCGACGAAGGCGACCTCGCGGAGTGGGTCATGTGCCAGCCGTCCGGCACCGTGCTGTACTCGTGCCAGCAGATGGGCACGATACTGGGCAAGAGCGTCCTGATATTCGGACAGGGCAGCATTGGGCTATCGTTCACGGCGATAACGGCGCGGGCGGGCGCGCGTCGCGTGATCGCGGTTGACTTGGAGGACAACCGGCTGGACTTCGCTCGCCGATTCGGGGCGACGCATACGATCAACCCGACGCGCGACGATCTGGACGAGGCGATCGCAGAGCTGACGGGCGGCCAGGGCGCGGATATCTCAGTCGAAGCCGCCGGCTACCCAGACGCGCTCAACAGCGCGATGCAGCACGCCAATTCGGACGGGGGCAAGGTCATTATCTTCGGCATCCAAGCCGGGGGCGGCGACGGCACGGTGCCGTTGAATTTCCGAGCAATGTTCCAAGAGGGCATCACGGTAATCCCAACGCAGGGCGCCGCCAGCCCCGACGCGATAGACCATATCCGCACGATGGTGGAGCTAAAGCAGCGCGGCTGGTGGGATCCGGGCGAGATGGTAACGCACCGCAAGACCTTCGACGAGGTGAAAGCCGCGTACGATATGTACGAGAATGTAGAGGACGACGTGGTAAAGGTGGTGATGGGGACGTAGGGGGTTTTGACGCAGAGGCGCAAAGGCGCAGAGGGACGCGGAGGGGATAATGGGGACTTTCGACGACAAGGTTGTGATCGTAACGGGTGGAGCGCTGGGAATCGGGCGGGCCACCGCGCTGGAGTTCGCCCGGGAAGGCGCGCGCGTCGCCATCGCGGACGTAAATGAGGAGGCGGGCCGCTCTGTCCAAGCCGAAATCGGGGACGCGAGCCTGCTTGTGGCGGCGGATGTGGCGCGTATGGACGAATGCCGTCGCGTGGTCTCTGAGACGGTCGCAGCCTTTGGAGGAGTGGACGTTCTGTTCAACAACGTCGGAATCCAGCCTCCGGATTCGTACCGGAACGTGGAGGACACGCCGGAGGAGATGTGGGACCGGATTCTGGACGTGAATCTGAAGAGCTACTACATGATGTCCAAGTTCGCCATACCGGAGATGCGAAAGCGCGGGGGCGGGGCGATCATCAACACGGCGAGCGTGCAGGGGCTTCAGTCGCAGAATCTAGTTCCGGCTTACGCGGCAAGCAAGGGCGGTGTACTGTCGCTGACTCGGCAGATGGCGTTGGACTACGCCTCCGAGAACATCCGCGTCTTGGCGGTCAACCCCGGCACGATCGATACGGAGATGGTGCGAACGGTGGCGCGCATGGAGGCGGGCGACCCTGACGAGACAATCGAGGGGTGGGGCAAGGGACATCCGATTGGGCGCGTGGGCCAGGGTGTGGACATCGCCAACGCGGTACTTTTTTTGGCAAGCGACAAGGCGAGTTTCATGACGGGCGAGTACGTGAACGTGGACGGCGGCTACATGGCGCTGGGCGGATGGGCGTCGGGAGCGGGGTCGGCGGCGCGGGAGTAGAAAGCCTAGCGCTTGGGGATGGGGCAATCGCAATCGGTGGGAGGGATGACTGTGACGCATTACCAGGACGAGCGCAACTATGGGTGCCGGGTGTCGGACGCCTGGACTTTCAGGGGGCTGAAGACGGCGGTTATAGAGAATGAGATGTTGAGGGTGGTTGTTCTGGTGGACAAGGGGGCGGACGTTTACCAGTTCGTACACAAGCCGACGGACACGGACTTTCTGTGGCGTTCGCCGTGGGGGGTTCGCGACCCGCGGGCGCGGATTCCGACGACCGGTTCTGGCGAGGGGACGTGGCTCGACGTCTATGAGGGCGGCTGGCAGACGGCTCTGCCCGGGGGCGGGTTTCCGACTGAGCACATGGGGGCGGACCTGGGGCTGCACGCGGAGGTGAACACGGTTCCGTGGGACTCGGCGATTGTGGAGGACAGCCCGGAGGTTGTCTCGATGCGGTTCTGGGCGCGGGCGGCGCGAACGCCGTTCTTCTTCGAGAAGACGCTTACGCTGCGCTCGGGTTCGGCGGCGCTGGAGATCGAGGCGGCGCTGACAAACGAGGGCGAGGAGCCGGTTCACTGCGTTTGGGGGGAGCATATCGCGCTGGGTCCGCCGTTTTTGAGCGAGGATTGCGTGATCGATCTGCCAGGCGGAACGGTTATCAACGAGGAGGGATACGACTGGCATCCGAACATCAAGCTGAAGGCAGGTCTGAGAAGCGCCTGGCCGATGTCTGAGCTACGGGATGGGACGCCGCGCGACATGAGCAGGATTCCGCCGAAGAGCTTCCGGGCTTACGATATGTCGTATGTGGCGGATATGCCGGATGGCTGGTACGGGATCACGAATACGCGGATCGGCGTGGGATTCGGATTTCGCTATCCGAAGGATGTGTTCAAGTATCTTTGGTACTGGCAGTCGTTCGGGGGCGGGTTCGGCTACCCGTGGTATGGGCGGACTTACAACGTGGGATTGGAGCCGTTCACGAGTTTCGGAAACGGCGGGCTTGCGCGGGCTGTGGAGAACGGGACGGCGCTGCTTCTGGAGCCGGGCGAGCGGGTGGAGGCGTCGCAGTTGGCGGTAGCGTACGAGGGCGCGGAGAGAGTGCGTGGGATTTCGGCGGACGGGGAGGTACTCCGGGGGTAGGCGGTCTGGTAGAATTGGGGCGCTCCTTTGGTTGGGTTTGTTTGTCGAGGGCTTTGCCATGTCTGCCGCCAGTTCCATATCATCCAAGCTGTCCGGGCCGGCCGGGTTCAGCGAGTGGCTGGGTGACGACGGATGCCCGCGCGAGCGCTACGCGCGGCTTGCCGAGACCGTGACGGCGATGGGGCCGGAGCGGATGGCGCGGCGTTGGGATGACGCGAGGCGGCAGGCGGAACTGGACGCCTTTACGTTCTATCTCGATCCGAAGGAGTTTAGGACTACGCCTACGGATTGGATTCCGCGCATCATTCCGGCCGAGCATTGGGCGACGATCGCCGCCGGGGTGGAGCAGCGCGTCAGGGCGATCAATCGCTTTCTGTCGGATCTCTACGGCGACGGACAAGACGTAGTACCGGATGAGGTGGTGTTCACGTCGCGCTACTTCTACCCGGAGGCGCATGGGTTCAGGCCGCGCGGGGGCGTATTCGTACACATATACGGGGCGGACCTGGTGCATATGGGTGGCGGACGGTACTACCTGCTGGAAGACAACGCAAGGATCCCGTCGGGCATCAGCTACCAGATCAAGAGTTTGGAGATCGTCTCGCGCATTCTGCCGGAGTTCCTGGACGGGTATGACATCGAGCCGTACAGCATACGGGACGGGTTTCATGGGCTGTTCCGGTCGCTGTCGGATTCCGACTCGCCGACGGTCGCGCTGCTGACGGACGGGAAGTTCGGATCGGCGTTCTTCGAACATCGCTATCTATCCGACCTGCTGGGGATCCCGCTGGTGGAGGGGTCGGACCTGTACGTGGGGCAAGACGGGCGGGTTTACGCTCGGACGCTGGACAGTCATGCGCCTGTTGACGTGATATACCGGCGGGTAGAAGACCTGGATATGTTCGTGCCGGGTCTGCGCGACGCGCATCTGAGCGGAAAGGTGGCGCTGGTGAACGGATTCGGCGCGGGCGCGGCGGACGACAAGCTGGCGTTCGCGTGGGTACCCAAGATGATCGAGCGCTATCTGGGCGAGTCTCCGATTCTGCCGCAGGCGCGGACGTACAATCTGCTCGATATGGGGGAGCGGTCGTTCGCGGCCGGTAATCTTGACGACCTCGTGATCAAGTCGCGGCACGGGTATGGCGGCGCCGGAGTGTACGTAATGCCGGACCTGCAGCCGGAGCGACGGGCGGAAGCGGCGCGGCTGGCGCTTGGCGACCCTGAGTTTTACATCGCCCAGGAGACGCTAGACTTTTCGAGGCACGTGGTCTTCAATGAAAAGGGAGGGGCGCGGGAAGGGGAAGAGGACGGCGCTCTGGATCACCGGCACATAGACCTGCGCGTGTTCGCGGTTCAGGATGGCGAAGGCGCGGTAACGGTCTTTCCCGGGGGCCTGACGCGGGTTGCCCGCCCCGGCGGACGCATCACCAACAACTCTTCGGGTGGCTTATGCAAACCGACATGGGTGGTGAAACAGACCTAAAGACTATCACCGCTTCGTACCTTTACGCGGCGCGGTACGGATATTCCGACATCGTTCTGAACAGCGATAACCGGATTAGGCTGTCTCCACGCGCGGGAGAGGGTCAGACGCCGCTTCGCATGAGCCTGTGGACGTCGCCGGACGGACGGAGCGTGGAGTATGCGGACCGGTTCGGGAACCGCGTTCACCGCGCGCGCGTGGTCGAGATACACACCGCGCTGGTAATCGCTACCGCCGGCCAGGTCAGCCTGTCAACGGTGGAGGAGACGCCGGCGGACGTGGAAGTGGCCGCGGTCGGCAATCTCGTGGAGGGGTTGGAGTACACGATGCCGTCACCCCTGGTGGACCCGGCGACGGTATCCGCGCTCGCGCTGCGCGTCGCGTCCGGCTCGAACTCGCTGCTGCGGTCGACGCGCGCCGTCATCGGCTGGGTGTACGAGGAAGTGGAGTATCTGCGCGGCGCGACGGGTGTGGCGACTACGGCTGAGCAGGTAGCGGCGGCGATGGTAGGGGTGTGCCAGGACAAGACGCACCTGGCGCTGGGTATGCTGCGCTCGCTGGACATCCCGTGCCGGTACGTGAGCGGCCTGCTGACGGGACAGACCGGCGAGACGCACTCGTGGTTGGAGTTTCTGCACCCGGAGGCGGGCTGGGTTGGCGCGGATCCGACGCGAGGCGTCATCGCTCCGCCGGCGCGCGACTACGTGAAGCTGTCGGTGGGGCGAGACTATACGGACGTTTCGCCCATCAACGGCTCGTTCACGTCGCGCGGCGTGGCGACGGACGTTGCCGCTATCGCATCGGTGCGTTTCGAGGATACGGATGCGACGATGGATGACGCGCTGAGGCTGTTGGAGAGCGCGTTTGTGGTTGAGAGTCATTAGTGGCTGTTTCTTAGTCGCTGGAAGGATGGACGAACTATGGATCCGCGTACTTACAGTCTGGGAGTTGATCGGTGGCTGACGGATTCCCGGGTGTACAACCTGGTTTGGCTGGGGCGCTGGATCGAGCGGGCGCAGACGATCGCCCGCGTGCTGCTATGGGCTGCCGAGCAAGAGAGCGGACATACCGGCGCGGCGCCGTCGCTGGAGGGGGTGGCGGAGATGGCCGCGTCAGTACGGGGCGTGAGCGTGCCGCCCGGCGAGTCGGCGCTGGACGCGCTGCTGACGCGGGACAGCGGGGCTTCGCTGCGGGGATGCCTCGCGGCGGCGCGGTACAACGCGACGCAGGTCGCGCCGGTGGAGGCGTTGCGGATCATAGGGAGGGCGATTCATGATCTGGACACGCTGGGGCATTCGCCCTCTAACCCGGACGAGGTGATCGCGATCGTGAACCGGACGCTGGCGACGCTCGGCGAACTGCACGATTCGGTGGAAGCGGCGTGGTTCCACGCGGAGCCGGTATCGGAGGAAGAGGTGTACCGGCGGTTCGTGCAGCAGTGAGGTTTTGACGCGGAGGCGCAGAGGGGCGCGCCTACGCTAGGACGCGCTCAAATACGTAGCGTCCGAAGTCTCTGTTTTCCTGGAAGGTGAAGTTGTCGAAGTCTCCGTTGCAGCCGAACAGGGGGACGGCCTGCTCGTGGGCGGATGCGTGGGAGCGCAGTCCCCTGCCCGCCCCGGTGTCGTCCCAGGAGCCTTCTAGTTCCTTGGGGCCGAAGACGGTTTCGGTGTCTCCGGTTACTACGAGGTCGCCTATGCGGTCGTAGTGCAGCCGCAGGTCGCGCGCGGCCTCGTCGCGGGTATAGACGCGCTCTACGCCTCCAGTCGCCCTCAGGATGCCCGCAGCTTCGTCCGCTTGCCCCGCGTCGTCCAGGTAGATAAACATGCAGCCGCCGAGGTTGTTGTGGTGTACGACGTAGCGGTCTTTGATGATGGGAACGGCCTGGGCGCGGACGCCTGCCCGGTTCAAGGCGTCGGCAAGGTCTATCATGCGGGTCTTGGGACTCATGCCGTGGTCGGCGGTCAGGAGCAGGGTGACGTCGGGGTGGGCGTCTAGGAGCGCGGCAATTGCGTCGTCGAGAACGGTGATGTGGCGCTGGGATTCCGGCTCGTCGGGGCCGTAGGTGTGCATGGCGAAGTCGGTGGTGGATATGTACACGATGTCGGCGGGTTCCATGGTCATGGCGTGGGTGGCGGCGCGGATGGTCCAGCCGTTTACGTCCAGGGAGTAGATCGGGGGCGGATCGCCGGCGCCTTCGACGGCCCACGCGGGCGGACGCTCGGACGAGATGGCGCGGTCGGCGCCGTCGGATAGCAGGGTTCGCAGCTTGTCTTTGGAGGTGGACAAGACTGTGCGGGCGCCCATCCGCTTGGCTCGCTGGAAGAAGGTTTCGGCGAGTATGTACTCGCCCGATTCCATGTATATCTCTTCGCCTGTCTCGCGGATGAGGCGGTAGTTGGAGCTGATGCCGTGAACTTCTGGGTACTCGCCGGTTACTATGGAGACGTTGTTGACATTGGTTACGGACGGCATCATGCAGTCGCCGACGGTATAGAAGCCGCGTTTGGCGATTTCGGCGAGCGTGGGGGCGTGGCAGGCTTCTATGTACTCGGGGTCGAGGCCGTCAACGGTGATGATTACGGTTGTGGATGGCATGGGAGTCTCCAATGTCTTGGTGTAGGGAGATTCTATCGCAAAGGCGCGAAGGCGCAAAGGGGGACTTTTGACGCAGAGGCGCGAAGGCGCGGAGGGAGGTTTTGTTCCAAAGGCGATTGCGCTGTATGCTGTTTGTGTGGGTTCCAAAGAACAGACTGCCAGACGCTGGCGGATGTTGCCGCGCAGGGCGGCGCTTGGGCTGCTGATGCTGATGCTTGCCGCGGTCGCGTCGTCGGACGACCTTCATATTACGCCGGTTGAGCGCATCGCGCAGGCGCATATCTTCTCAATCGCTCAGTGGGAGTTCGAGAATTTTTCTGACAAGTGGGTTCACTGGCTGAGGTACGCGGTTCCGATCTTGAAGCCTTCGAGGGACGAGCGCATCGCCATTCTGGACGAATATCTTCAGACGGTTCGGGCGGCGAACAAGGAGGAGCGGCGTATCGAAGGCGCCGCGCAGCTGCGGAGCTTCCGGGCGGGAGGGGCATCGGCGAAGGTCGCTCAGGTGTCGGACGAGTACCTGAATGAGCTGCTGGCGCGAGAGCGCGACCTGCGTCCGGAAGCGGAGGAGGCGGTGGAGGCTGAGATAGCGGCGGTCTTCGATGACATCGGGCTAGGCTCGCGTTTTGGGGTGGTCTGGCCGCCGGTGGACGTTCGGTTCGGGGATCTGCCGGCGCTGCTGGTCATCTCGCCGCGCGGCGAGATGAATATGGTGGGAGCGGTGTTCCTGGACCCGGAGATAGAACCGTTCGAGCGGGACGAGATAGAGCGGCGGGTGTACGACGAGGTGGATTACGCGGCTTATGTGGACGACATCGCGGGTCTGGCGACATTCCCGAACATGGTGTCGGACAGGCATACGACGCGGACGGTGATCCGCACGGCGGCGCACGAGTGGCTGCACTCGTACTGGTTCTTCCATCCGTTCGGCAGGAACTACTTTGCATCTCCGGAGATGACGACGATTAACGAGACGGCGGCTACGCTGGCGGGCAACGAGGTCGGCGACATGGCGTTCGAGCGTATGGGCGGCGATCTGTCGGAGAACGCTCGGCGCTATGAGGCGGAGTCGAAGGTGAACCCGGATTTCACGGCTTTCATGCGCGAGACGCGGATCGAGGCTGAGAGGCTGCTTGGAGAGGGCAAGGTGGATGAGGCGGAGGAATATATGCGCAAACGGCAGTGGGAGCTGCGGCTGGGAGGGTACTACATCCGCAAGCTGAACCAGGCGTACTTCGCGTTCAGGGGGCGGTACGCGGACAGCGTGGCGTCGGTTAGCCCGGTGGGCGACCAGATGCGGGAACTGCGGTCTTACATGGGGGATATCGGGGAGTTCATCCGGGTTATATCGGAGGTTTCGACGCCGGGGGAGTTCGAGCGATTGTTGGAAACTATGCGGGGAAGGCAGGAGGCGGGGATGGTTGGGTTCAACGCGGAGGCGCAGGGATATGGTAAGATTGGTGCACTAGCAGATTCTAGGAGGGACCACTATGGCGGCGGGTAATCAAGATGAGAAGGTCCGAAGGCGAAGTAATGCTCGGTTGATACGGAAAAGCAGGGATGACTTCAAGACGTCAGACAAATCAATACCGAAAGAACTCGTAGCTAAGCTATTCAACCAATCTGACCAGAAATCTACTCAAGGGAAGGCTGCACCGCGTAATCGACGCTCACCCGATAGAAGTTGATAGATGCCAAAAGTCGCGCTTGATGTAGGAACAGTACTCCTGCTGATCCTGCCGGGGTTCCTTGCGTACCGCTTTTCGGTATTTCAGCGAGCGGATCCCGCCGACAGGAGCGTAATCTGGCAAGTCTCCGAGATCCTTGAGCACTCTCTTTATGTTCACCTCTTAGGGTTTATACTTGCCTATACCCTCCATTTCGTTGTTATCGCGCTTGGATCAACAACACACCTCCCAGAATTGCTCAAACACGGGCCACAGAGATTCCTTGACGACTACTTTGCTGAGGCACTCAGATGGTATGTCGGGTATGCGATATATGTTATCGCGGCTTCTATGATCATAGGCGCGTACAACGTGCCCGCCAGGGTTTCAACGGGCATGGTCGAGGTACTCAGGGTTTTCAAGCAGCGTCGGCTGTTGAAGTGGATTCCCATCCCAGGAGATACCTATCGCCAAGAACCGATCTGGTATCACACATTCAGGGCAATGTCTGACGAGTCTGACGACTCCCCTATCCTGTTCGTTAAGATGAAGAGCAGCGGCGACATCTATGTGGGAGAGATTGCGTCTTACCCAATAGTTCCAGATATACAAGCTGAGAAGGATTTTCTCATTAGGAAAACACGCTATTACAGACATGGGAATTTCGATGACGAGTTGGATCTGAATTCAATAGATGGCATCGGCGCGGTTCTGCTCAACTCGCGCGACGTTGAGAGCATCAGGGTCGTGTACCGTCGGGACGCGGATGGAGACGACCAATTACCCGACGCTACATGACCCCTAGCAGGCGGTTTAGGTTGGCGTGGGCGGCGGGGTCGAGGTCGCGGGAGGCGAAGGCGGGGTAGTCGGGGGCGTACCGGTGGGCTCGGAAGGTGGAGTTGGACTGGTGGCCTTCGCGGTCGGGCTCGAAGAAGGGGTTGACGTATTCCCAGACGATCTGGCCGGTTTGGGTTACTTCGAAGATGCGTCCGTGCGCGCCTTCACAGATTAGCGTGTTGCCGTTGGGCAGACGATCGGCGCCGCTGATGTATGAGCTGAAGAATGACATGGGCGGGCTGCCTTCGTAGGTCCACTCGATCTCATTCGTTTCGGGGTTGACTTCGATGATGCGGGACGTCGCGCCGTTTCGGACGTGGGCGCCGTTGTCGAAGATCATGACGTTGCCGGATTCGAGCTCGGTAGCGTTGTGCTGGTGGCCCAGCTCATCGTCGCCCCACTCCCAGGTTACGTCGCCCGTTTCGCGCGATACGCGGATGATCTTGCTGGTGTTGCGGAAGCTGACGAGGAAGTCGCCGGACTTGGTTACGTTCAGCGAGTTGGCGTGCGTCCACTCGCGGCGGCCTTCCAGGGGGCAGATGACTTGGCGTTCTATGGACAGCTTCTCCCAGATACGCCACTCGTTGGTGGATTCGCCGTCGGCGTCCACCTGGCGGATGGCGTCGCCGAGCATCAGCACGGGGTCTTCCGAGGTGCGTTTGCCGCCGCGCACGCGGGCGGAAAGGTCGGCGGGCATCTCCTCCCAACGCAGGTACAGCGTCTCGCCGGTGAGCGCGCGGTGGAAGTCGTGGTGCAGCCAGGGGTCTTCTCGCTCCCACACTTTCACGCCGTCCCAGTCGAGCTCGACTATGGACGAGCCGCCGCCGCCGAGTCCCTGCGTCTTCTCGAAGTCGGCTGGGGCGCGCGTTCTGCCGAGCAGGTGGCCGTTGGGCAGCAGTTTCACGTAGGCAAGGCCGCCGTGATGCTCCCAGCGGTGACAGACCCTGCCTTCCATATCCACGAGGGCGGCGAAGTTGCCGGTGTTGTTGAACAGGAGGGTGTAGCCCTTGTGGGAGAATGCGGGCGAGTGGTGGATGAGTCCGACGGGGTGATGGATGGACCAGCCCATGGGGTTGCCTCCTGTTGGGAGTTTTAAACGCAGAGGCGCAGAGGATCGCAGAGACGCAAAGGGGATGATTGGGATTTCACCCCCATCCTAACCTTCCCCCGTCAAGGGGGAAGGAACTGCGCCGTGGACGGTTAGAGCTCCAAGGGCGTGTCTTGGCGGTTTGCCCATTCGCCCATGGAGCCGTCGTAGTTGCGGGTTCTGTCGTAGCCGAGTAGCCGCAGGGTGAACACTCCGTGCGCCGCACGGATGCCGCCCTGTCAATAGGTGATGACGTTCTTGTCGGGGGTTACGCCGAGCGCGGTCAGCATCTCGTTAAGCTCGGCGGCGGGCTTGAACAGGCGGTGGCGGTCTTCGGTGATGAGGTTGAGCCACTCGAGGTGGACGGCGCCCGGGATCCGTCCGGCGCGGGCGTTGCCCCGGTCGGTGGAGCCGTCCCATTCGCCGTCGGAGCGGACGTCGAGGAACACGGTGTCTTCGTCACCGACGTGGGCTACGCCGTAATCGAGGGTGCAGACAAGCGATTCGTCGGCGCTAGGGGTGAAGGTTACGTCGCCGGCGGCGGGCGGGCGATCTATGGATACGGGCCTGCCCTCGTCGAACCACTTCTTCCAGCCACCGTTCAGCACTTTGACGTTGGTGTGGCCGTAGTAGTTGAGTACCCACCAGAAGCGGGTGGAGTAGAGGCTGCCGGAGTCGTCGTATGCGACGACGAGGGTGTCGTCGCCGATGCCCATCTCTTCCATGAGCGACTTCATCACGTCCGGCTCGGCGACCAGGGGGTACTGCTGCGGCGCGGAGGGGTAGTCGGGGTGCTTGATGTAGTGGTGGACGCGGATACCGACGGCGTTCTTGATGTGGGCGCGGCGGTATGGGTCAAATTCGTCGCAGTCAACGATGCGGACGTTGGGATCGTCAATACGTTCGGCGAGCCACTCGGTGGAGGCGAGCAGCTCGGGGCGCTGGTATGTCATGCGCGGGTCTCCTTGTGTAGAATTTGGATGAGGGCAATTGTATCAGAACCCGCTTGGGGGATTGGGTGTCGCTACAAGCCCTCTATTTCTACGGGATCTATGGTGTCGGCGATGTCGAAGTTGAGGATGCGGGAGTAGAAGTATAGCTCGGCTTCGAGGGCGCGTATGATGTTCTCGGATTTGCGGAAGCCGTGCTGCTCGCCCTCGAACGGCAGGTAGGCGACGGGCAAGCCCTTGCGCCGCAGCGCGTCGAGCATCATCTCGGCCTGGTTGGGCAGCACTATCTTGTCTTCCAAGCCCTGAAGCAGGATTATTGGGCAGGACAGCAGATCGGTGTGGTGGATGGGCGAGCGTTCGAGGTAGAGGTCGCGCCGCTCCGGATAGGGACCGACCATGGAATCCATGTAGCGCGACTCGAATTTGTGGGTTTCGAGGGCGAGGGCTTCGAGGTCGCTGACGCCGTAGTAACTGGCGCCGACCTTGAACACGTCGCGGAACGTGAGGGACGCGAGGGTGGTGTAGCCGCCGGCGCTGCCGCCGCGCACCATGAGCCTGTCGCCGTCCACCTCGCCTTCGCGCGCCAGGTGGAGCGCGGCGTTGACGCAGTCGTCTATGTCCACGATCCCCCACTGGCCGTTCAGCCGGCGGCGGTACTCCGTGCCATAGCCGGTGCTGCCACCGTAGTTGACGTCCACGACGGCGATGCCGCGACTCGTCCAGAACTGGTAGGAGAGGTTGAACGACGTCATGGCGGAGCCGGTGGGGCCGCCGTGGCTGATGACGAGGAGCGGGGGGCGCTCGTCGTCGGGGCCGGTGAAGTCGGCGTTGCGGACGGGGTAGTAGTAGGCGTGGGCGGTTCTGCCGCCGGTGGTCTCGAACTCGATGGGCTGCGGGTCGGAGAGGTAGCCTTCGTCCACGGGAACGGGTCCGGCTTGCTGGATAGGCTCGACCTCTCCGGCGCCGGGATCGAGCGAGAGCAGCGCGTCGGGGAGTGAGGACGACCCAGCCTCGAAGACGACGCGCCCGGCGGACGCTTTTATGTCGCCGCGCGACATTTCGGTGTACGGCGTTTCGATGGGCGTGAGCTGCATGGTACGAGTGTCGAGCGTCGCCAGCTTCCAGAAACCGTTTTCGACGTACTGGCAGACGATCCGCTCGGCGGACTCGAAGGCGTAGGTTCTTGAGCCGAGCGCCCACGCGGGAGCGCCGAACTCGGCCATCATCGGCGCCATCGCCTCGATGTGCGAACCACGCTCGCGGTAGATGTTCCACCAGCCGGTTCTGTCGGAGACGAAGTAGAGGACGCCGTCCGGCGACCATTCGGGCTGGAACACGGATTCGCCCGGCGCCCCGGCGACGGCGCGAGGCTCGCCGAGCGAGCCGTCGTCCAGAATGTCGGCTACCCATAGACGGGTATCGTCCCAGGGCATGTTGGGGTGTTCCCAAGACAGCCAAGCAAGCTTGGAACCGTCCGGGCTGACGCTGGGGCTCGAGTAGAAGTCGCTGCCAGACACCAGGACGTCGCCTTCGCCGACGACGCCAAGATCCAGGGCTACGATTGTGTTGACCGCCTCGCGGGATGCGTCGCGGTGGTCTTCGCGGACGCAGACGAGCCGGCCGCGGCGGCTGTCTATCATGCCGTCAGCGTAGCGCAGGTCAACGTCGGCGGGCGTGACGGGTGTAGGCTCGCCGCTTTCGGAGCCGCTGGGAGGTTGCCGATAGACGCGCTGATCGGCGAAATTGGAGAAGTACACGTCGCCGTCGGCTATCCAGAAGCACAGGCCGCCGTATTCGTGGACGCGGGTGCGGACGTTGAAGGGTGCGGGGGTTACGTCTCGGGTCCGGCCGTCGGGCGTTCGGCGGACGATGACGTTGCGGGCGGCCTCTTGCGGTCGCATCTCGGACCAGTACACGTCGTCGCCATCGAGGGCGATGAAGCCGAGCGATACCGAGTCCTGCACTATGAGGTCTGCGGTTACGGGTGATTTCCAGGAGCCGTGTGGGGCGATTGTGGGCATGGGACTGATCTCCAGTTGCAGATTTGGCGCCTATAGGATAAGGCAATCGCGTGGTCGGGCGCACTACTTGGGGATTTTTTAACGCAGAGACGCGGAGGGCTACCTTCGGTGTATGATACATTTACCTTGCTATCATCCGCTGGAAGCTCTGACCGGAGGCGCTTATGCCCAAACCGCTCGCGACATACTCCGTCGAGGACCGTATTGCATTCATCACGCTGAACAATCCGGCGAGGCGCAACGCGCTGTCGTCGGAGATGATGGGGACGGTGATGCGGGGGCTGGACGCGGCGCGGGATGACCCGGACGTGAACGTCGTGGTCATCGGCGCGCGGGGGACGGCGTTCAGCTCGGGTCACGATCTGCGCGAGCTTTCGAGCGGCGACCGGGAGGAGCAGGCGATGGTCTTCGCGCAGTGCACGGAGATGATGGAGGCGATTCGGCTGCTGCCGAAGCCGGTGATCGCAAGCGTGCAGGGCCTGGCTACCGCCGCCGGATGCCAACTGGTGGCGACGTGCGATCTGGCGGTGGCGTCCGAGGATGCGGCATTTGCCACTCCGGGAGTAGATATCGGACTGTTCTGCACTACTCCGGGGGTCGCGGTCGGGCGCGCGGTGTCGGGCAAGGTGGCGATGGAGATGCTGCTGACGGGGGAGCCGATGCCGGCCCGCGCGGCGCTGGACGCGGGGCTTGTGAACCGGGTCGTCCCGCCGTCGGAGCTCGACGAGGTTACGATGGAGCTAGCCCGCAAGGTGGCGTCCGCTCCGGCCAGTACGGTCGCCATCGGCAAGCCGGCGTTCTACCGGCAGATGTCGTTGGACAGGCCGTTGGCTTACGAACTGGCGCAACGGGTGATGGTGGAGAATCTCCAGCATCCCGACGCGGTTGAGGGGATCGGGGCGTTTTTGGAGAAGCGGGAGCCGGTTTGGGAGAGTTGAGTTTTAACGCAGAGGCGCAAAGCGGCGAAGACGCAAAGAGATTTTGGTGCAAGGTGGATGGACCGGATAGCAAGACAATATATGAAAGGGGTTGGTCATGAAGGTTGTGGTTACGGGGCTGTTTGGGGATGGATTCGAGGAGAGCTTGGTATCGGAGTTTGCGGATGTGGATTTCGTGTTCGTGTCGTCCGATGAGGACCAGGCGCGAGAGATCGAGGATGCGGACGCGCTGATGGGGAGTCCCAACCGCGAGGTATTTCGCGCGGCGCGGCGGCTGCGGTGGATGCACTGTCCGGGCACGGGGATTGATAAGCTGACGGCGATACCGGAGGTCGTTGACAGCGATGTCGTACTGACCAACGCTCGCGGGCCGCACGCGGCGCCGATGGCGGATCACGTAATTGGGATGTGCCTGGCGTTCGCGCACCGCACGAACGAGATGGTCCTGGACCAGCGGGCGCGCAGATGGGACACGTCCAAGTACGACCGCTCCTTCGTCGAGATGGAGGGCAGCTCGATGGGCATTGTGGGTCTGGGCGACATCGGCTCGGCGGTAGCGCGGCGGGCGGCGGCGTTCGGGATCGAAATCCACGCAGTGGACAAGCATCCGTTCCCGGCGCCTGCGGGCGTGAGCGCGGTGTGGGGACTGGACAGGCTGGACGACCTGATGGCTATATCGGACTGGCTGGTGATTACGGCTCCGTACACGCCGGATTCGCGGGGCATGATCGGGGCGGAGCATCTGGCGCTGATGAAGCCGACGGCGCGAGTAATCATCATATCTCGCGGCGGGGTGGTGGATGAAGACGCGCTGTACGACACGCTTGCGAACGGCAGAATCGCGGGCGCGGGCATCGACGCCTTCGAGGTGGAGCCACTGCCGCCGGACAGCAAGTGGTGGGGTCTAGATAACGTGATCATTTCGCCGCACGCTTCGGCGCTTACGGTGGAGATGTGGGAGGGACGACGCGAGATATTCCGCGAGAATCTGCGCCGGTTCCTGGCGAATGAGCCTTTCCTATACGTGTGCGATAAGACGGCGGGGTTCTAACGCAAAGGCGCGAAGATGCAAAGACGCAAAGGATTTTAACGCAAAGACGCGGAGACCGCAGAGGATTTTCATTCATCCCTGCGCGTCTTCGCGTCTTTGCGTTAATTCGGGGTGAGCTTAACGGCCTCGGAAGACGGGTTCGCGGCGTTCTTTGAAGGCGCGTATGCCCTCGGCCCTGTCTTCGGTGGCGCCGGTCGCCTGGCTCGCCTGTCCCTCTAGCCATAGCTGGTCTTGCAGGCTGCGCGACATCGCCGAGTACGCCATCTGCTTAGTGAGAGCGTGGGCGACGGACGGGCCGGTGGCGAGCTTGGCGGCGAGGTCCATGGCGCGTTCCAAGAGTTCGTCGTCGGGAACAACGCTGCTGACGAGGCCTATGCGCTCGGCCTCGGCGGCGTCTATGATGTCTCCGGTGTACATCAACTCCAGCGCTTTGGACATGCCGACGTGCATGGGCAGCAGTTGGGTGCAGCCGTAATCGGGCGACAGCGCGCGCTTGGCGAATATGGCGGAGAAGCGGGCGCTCTCGGCGGCGATTCGCATGTCGCACGCGAGGGCGAGTCCGAAACCCGCGCCTACGGCGGCGCCGTTGACGGCGGCTATGGTGGGACGGGGGAACCGCTGCAACAGCAGTGACGGAAATCCGAGAGGCATCCGTTTCTTCGCCAGCGTCTCGGTTCCGGGCGTATGTCCCATGCCAGGCGGCGCGGTCAGGTCGGCGCCGGCGCAGAAGCCGCGTCCGGCTCCAGTCAGCACCAGGGCGCGCACTTCTGAAGCCTCCGCCCACTCGATCGCCGCGTCTATTCCGTCTATCAGGCCGCGGTCTATCGCGTTCAGCTTGTCGGGCCGGTTGAGCGTGACGACGCCCACGTCGCCTACACGCTCGCTAAGTACACTCGATAGGGTCATTGCTTCCTCCGAATACGTTAAGGACTGGCCAGGATATGCACGTAGTTGAGGGCAGAGTTTTCACCCCCATCCTAACCTTCCCCCGTCAAGGGGGGAAGGGACTTCAATTCACCGCGCTTTCTATCTTACCAAGATGGTTGCGTATCGTCTGAGTCGTTGCGCGTCAGCCGTCTTTGGTTCTCGCCGTTTGGGTCCATAGTGAAGATGTCCGCATCGCCATCCAGGTAGCTCACGAATGCGATCTTCCTACCCAACTTCGACCATGCCGGCTGTTCGTCAACGACGGAGTTGAACGTGAGGCGAGTTACGCGCCCGCCATCGGCGGCGGCTGAATAGATCTCCGGGTTGCCATGCTCATCGGATACGAACGCTATCCGCTTGCCGTTGGGGGACCATGCTATGTCGTACTCCATCGCCTCGGTTCGGGTGATGCGGACGACGTTGGCGCGGCTGCCGTCCACGACTTCCATGACGTATAGGTCCATATAGCCGTCTCTGTCGGAGACGAAGGCTATATGGTCTGAGGTGGGCGACCATAGGGGTCTGAAGTCCGCCCCATCGGTGAGTCGAAACTCGTTCACGCCGTCGGGGTTGCGGAGGTATATGCCGCGTTCGTCGCCCTCTCTCAGCGCGAATGCGACGAGTTGGCCGTCTTTCGACCAGTCGCCTACTTCATCGCCCGGCATGTCGGTGATCGGAGCGCTGTCCGAGCCGTCTTCGTTCGCCACCATGACGCTCTTGAGATCGCCCCGCTCGCTGAGGAATGCGATGCGTTGGCTGTCCGGACTCCAGTGATGGTTGGAGATCGACTCGTCGGCACCGGCGACCTCGAAGCGTCCCTGGCCGTCGGCGCCGATGACTTCCAGCGAGGTCTTGCCCTGCTCGCCGCTCAGAAAAGCGACGGACTTTCGGTTGGGCGAAAGTTTGGGCGAAGACTCGTCTGCGCCGGATTGGGTGAGGTTCGTTTCGTCTTCGCCGGATGTCGAGATGGAGTAGATTTCGAGGTTGCCGTCCCTGTCGGAGACGAACACGATCTTCTCAGCCTCGGAGGCGCATGCGGACGCGGCGAGGGCCAGCGCGACTACGATGGCGAGGATGAGTATGGTTCGCCGCATCTGGGTATGTGGACGGGGAGATGGCAAGCGTCGTCTCCGCTGTGAAGGTGGGCGTTGGCTGGAATTAGAGTTGCATCAATGTGCAGAAATTGCAAGGGCGCGCGCGAGGAGAGCGGAAACAGGAGTGATGGAGATGGAGGCGCGCGTAGGGCCTGTCGCGCAAGACGCTCTGGCCGACCAGGTTGGTCGCCCAGACCTGCGCGATGCCGAGCAGCCCCGATACGACGATTACGGCTGCCATGACGCCGGACAGCATCCAGAGCAGCGCGACTGGGAGCGGTATAGCGGCTGAGAGGCTGGGATTGTTAGTATTAATCTTAGCGCCAATCGTTAGGTCTCGCGCTTGGAGTTTCGGGCGAATCTCTACCTTCGCCTCATCCGTACTAAGAGTGGCGCGGATTCGTTACACCGCAGGCTGAAATGGAGATGGTACATTGAGATTCATCATCGGTCTCGCGCTCAGGCGGCGCACCGTTACGCTTATGGCGTCGCTTCTGGTTCTGGCGGCTGGCGCGTTTACGTATAGCTCGCTTCCGGTAGAGCTTTTCCCTGAGATAGAGTTTCCTCTGGTTACGGTTACGGCGTTCTACCCGTCAGCGAATCCGGAGGCGGTGGACAGGGAGGTTACGACTCCCATAGAGAACGCCATTTCGGGGATAGACGGTCTGGATACGGTGCAGTCGGTATCCACCGAGAACCGTTCGGTCATCCTGGCGTCGTTCGAGTTCGGCACGGATATGCCGGCTACGGAGGCGGCGATTGGCGCGAGTATGCAATCGCTTTCGCTGCCCGCCAGCGTGAGCGCGCCGTCGGTTACGAGGATAAGTCCGGACAGGTTCCCCGTGTTTCAGCTGAGCGTTACGGGGGAGAGGGGCCTCGCGGAGGTTCAGCGTATAACAGAGGATCGGATTCTGCCGAAGCTTTCGGGAATCGACGGCGTTGTCGGACTGGACGTTTCGGGCGGGGTGAATCAACGGGCGCTGGTGTCGGTTGACGAGGCGAAGATGGCGGAGAAGGGGGTGTCGCTGTTCCAAGTTTCGCAGGCGCTTAGGGAGAACAGCGTAACGCTGCCGGGCGGGGTGGTGCTCGACGGTTCGGCGGCGCTGCCGGTCAAGACGACCAATTCGTTCGAGTCTTTGGACGACCTCCGTGGGCTGGTAGTGGGATTCGAGACACCCGCCGGGGCGTCTCCGGGGATGCCATCGGGCGCTCCGCAGGGCGTGGGGACGGCGCAGGGGGCGGGACCGGCGACACCGGTAACGCTTGGAGACGTAGCGGACGTGTCTTTCGGGAGCGCCGCGCCGACCAGCATATCGCGCACAAACGGCAAGCGCGGGATCGTGATTGGCATCATAAAGGAGCCGGACGCGAACACCATAGAGGTGACGGACGCGGTGAACGCGGCTCTCGACAGCCTCGAGGGGCTGCCGCCGGACATCGAGCTTGTGGTCGTCTCCGACGATGGGCCTGCGATACAGCAGCAGATAACGACTTTGGAACGTGAGGCGATTTTGGGGCTGCTGCTTGCGGTGATGGTGGTGTTCTCGTTCTTCCTGACGTTGAGGCCTACGGCGCTGCGGGGGGCGCTCAGCACGCTGCGCCCGACGCTCGTCATCGCGCTTTCGATACCGATGAGCATTCTGATGGGCGTGATTCTGCTGGGCTGGCAGGGGTTTGCGCTGAATTTCATGACGCTCGGCGGGTTGGCTATCTCGGTGGGGCGCGTCGTGGACGATAGCATCGTGGTTTTGGAAAACGTGTATCGGAACATAGAGGGCGGGCGCGAACGGTGGCGCGCGGCCTTGGATGCGACGGTGGAGGTGGGTCCGGCGATTACGGCGGCCACGCTTGCTACGATAGCGGTGTTTGCGCCGCTTGCCTTCATACAGGGGCTTGTAGGTGAGTTCTTCTTCCCGTTCGCGCTGACGGTGAGCCTTGCGCTGCTGGCGTCTCTGGTCGTGTCGCTGACGGTCGTGCCGGTTCTGGGCGCGTACTTGCTTAGGCAGGGCGATCTGCCGGAGGGCGTGGGAGAGGGGGACGATCTGCCGGATAGGGAGACGTGGATGCAGCGCGTTTACACTCCTGTTCTGCGCTGGGCGCTTGGTCATAGAGCCATTGCGCTGGCGGCGACGATAGTGATAACGGCCGGCAGCCTGGGGCTGTTGGCTTTCATTCCGATAAACCTGTTCCCGTCCGGCGGCGAGCGGTTCGTGACGATAGACATGTCTCTGCCGCCGGGCAGCCCGGTGAGCGAGACACTGGCGCAGGTGGAGGAGATGGAGGCGGTGGTCGGCGAGTTTTCCGAGTTCTACGTTACAACAATCGGCAGCCCGGAGACGGCGTTTGGCCCGGGAGCGTTGGTTAGCGGGTTCAACCAGTCCAGCATGTTCGTCAGGCTGAGGGACGATGCGCCGGAAGACTCGGAGGCTACGCTGCGTGAGAGGCTGAGCGGCGTGGAGGGCAGGCGGGTGAACGTAACGCCGGTTACGAATGGGCCGCCAACGGCAGGTCTGGACGTGCTGGTTACGGGGCCTGACTACGACGACATTTCGGAGGTTGCGAGGGCGCTGGAGGCGGATTTGAGCGGCGTCGAAGGGGTGGCAAACGTAGTTAGCGACGTGAGCCAGGCGCGAGACGAGATACTCGTGAGCGTAGAGCCGGGCAAGGCGGCGGCGCTTGGGCTGAGCGCGCGCCAGGTGGCGTTCCAAGTCAACCAGTTCTTGGTGGTTCAGACGGTTACCCAGGTGAGCGTGGACGGCCGGGCGGTGGACGTGCAGCTTGCGGGCAGGCCGAATGGAGTGGTTGGCGCGGAGGGCGTGGGCGCGCTGATGATCGCCGGGCCGGGCGGGGCGGCGCCGCTGTCCGAGATTGCGAACGTGGAGGTGCAGCAGGGGCCTGCGACGATAAGGCGCACGGACGGGGCACGTTCGGCGCGGGTGTCCGGCAGCATCGTATCGGACGATCAGCAGACGGTGGGCAACGAGATACAGTCTAGGATATACGCGCTTGCGCTGCCGCCGGGCGTGGCTGTCGTGAGCGGCGGGGTGTTCGCGCAGACCGCGGAGGGGTTCCAAGACATCTTCCTGGCGATGCTGGTGGGCATTGTGCTGGTATATCTGGTGATGGTAGCGAGCTTGGGTTCGCTGCGGAACCCGATTGTGATAGTTTCGAGCCTGCCGCTGGCGATTATCGGAGCGCTGATTGCGCTGGCGATTACGGATCGCTCGCTCGGGCTTGCGGGCATGATGGGCGTGCTGATGCTGATTGGGATTGTGGCTACGAACGCGGTTGTGCTTATCTCGTTCGTGGAGCAGCTGCGTCAGCGTCGCGGGCTGAGCGTTGACGAGGCGCTGATTGTGGGCGGACGGGTTCGGCTGCGCCCGATTCTGATGACGGCGCTGACGACGAGTATCGCGCTGCTGCCACTGGCGGCATTTTCCGGCGATGCGGGCGGCTTAATCAGCGCGGAGCTTGCGACGGTGGTGATAGGCGGCTTGATAAGCTCGACGGTCTTGACGCTGGTTGTGGTGCCAATAGTCTATACGCTGGCGCACCGGAGCGTTCCGAG
This sequence comes from Dehalococcoidia bacterium, assembly GCA_965208795.1. GTDB lineage: Bacteria > Chloroflexota > Dehalococcoidia > Lucifugimonadales > UBA1123 > VXRN01. Next base: position 1,811,024 of record CBDBPQ010000002.1, on the reverse strand, counting down.
GCTGTTCAGGCGCGTCTTCCTGCGAAGCGCCGGATCTCCCCAGCCGGAGCCGGAGCCGGGCGTATGAAGCTCTCACGCAGCCGTCTCGTCGTTGAAGCGGACGCGCTAGGCATCCGCTTCAACGAAATCGCCCTGTTCGAGCGAGCGCTGGCGCACGAGTCGTTCGTGGCGGAGTTTCCCGGCGCGCTGGCAGAGTCGAACGGTCGGCTGGAGTTTCTCGGCGACGCGGTTCTGGGGTTGATCGTAGCGGAGGCTCTCGTGGAGCGGTTTCCGGACCGGACGGAGGGGTTTCTGACGCAGGTTCGGGCGTCGCTGGTGGACAAGGCGACTCTGGCGCGCGTCGGCAAGAGGCTTGGGCTGGGCGATCTGCTGGCGCTGGGCAAGGGCGAGATCGAGCGTGGCGGCAGAGAGCGGGCGTCTATCTTGGCGGACACGTTCGAGGCTACGCTGGGCGCGCTGTTCCTAGACGGCGGCTACGCGGCTGCGCGCGAGTTCGCGCTGAGGGCGCTGGAGCCGGAAGTCGAGACGGCCGCAAACGCGCCGGACGCGCCACGCCATCCGAAGTCGCTGCTGCACGAGGCGGCGATGCTGCGCGGCTTCGGGCCGCCGGAGTACGTGACGGTGGAGTCCGAGGGGCCGGATCACGCGCCGACGTTCACAGTCGAGGCGGTGGTGGGCGGTCGGCCGCTGGGCAGCGGCCGGGGCGGCAGCAAGAAGTCGGCCGGCGCGGAGGCGGCGCTGGCGGCGTTGAACACCATGGAGTTTGGCGCAGAGTCGCAGAGGCGCAAAGACGCAAAGATTTCTTAGAGCGGACTTCCAGAGTCACTTTGCGCGTCCACGCCTTTGCGCTGAACCGGGGGAAAGGGAGCACCTTAGCCGTCGGCGTATTTGTGGCCTAGCTCTTCTTCCCAGCGGAGGTAGTTCACCATGTCGGCGTAGTTGCGCTCGGCGCCGGAGGCTATCATGTCGTTGGGCGGCGACATTACCCCTGAGAGGCCGGTTTCTACGTCCATGCCGGCGGCGCGCCACGCAGCCATTCCGCCATCCAGAACGGACACGTCACGGTAGCCGAGCTCGGCGAGGGTACCGGCGGCGAGGGCGGATTGCACGCCGTCTTCGCAGGTTACGATCAGTGGCGCGTTTCTGTCGGGCGCGGCATCCTCTATCCGCATCTCCAACCAGCCCCTGGGAACCCAGCGCGCGTTGGGGACGTGCGCCCGGGCGAATTCGGCGCTGAGGCCTACGTGGATTGTCGCGGCGTTGGCGGGTATCGGGTCGGCGGCGGAGCGCTGCGTCGTCTGGGACACCGTCTCCCCTACCCGCTCGGCGTCGGACGGCGGGACGCAGGTCTCGAGGGCGCGCCCGGCGGCTGTCCACGCGGACGTTCCGCCATGAAGGACGTACACCTCGCCGAATCCCATCTGCCTGTACCAGGACGCTGCAAACGCGGCGCGCGCCCTGCTATCGCAGGCGAACACGACCGGCGCGTTGCGCACCACCGCCACCTCGTCGGCGCGCTGTACCGCCTGCCCGCCGGGGAACCATCTGAAACCGGGAATGTGCCCGGCGGCGTACTCGGTTTCGGTTCGCACATCCACGAAGTAGATGCACTCGGTTCGCGCGCGAGATGTGAGCGCGTCCAAGGCGGATACGTCTATGTAGCCAACGCCGTCCTGCTCGGCGATGCTGTCGGCGAACGATTCGGCCTCGGCGATGCCTTCTATGGTCGGCGTCGGCAGGTCGAGCCTATCCGCGCCAAGCTCGAGTTGGTATCCCGCCAGAACCCAGCCGGCTGTACCGTTCTCAAGGCCAACCACGTTCTCGACGCCCATCCTCTGAAGCAGGCGGGTTCCGATGATGCTGCGGGTGCGTCCGGCGCAGTTTATGACTACGGTTGTGTTGTCTTCTACTTTGGTCAGGATGTCGTTGATATGCAATCCCAACTCGCCGTTCGGCACGCTGCGGCCTCCGGGGATGCAGTTGCGTTGGTACTCCTCCGGGGTGCGGGTATCGAGAATGACCATCTTGTCGCCGCGGTCCATGCGGCTCTTTAGCTCGACGGCGTCTATCTCAGGCACGCCGTGCTGAACCTGCACCTTTTCGCCGAAGTCTTTGCTTGGGACGTTGACGCCCCACTCAGTCGGGCGACGCTCGGTTACCCAGCGGTTCATGCCGCCATCCAGGGCGGAGGCGTTGGGATAGCCCATTCGCCGGAGGGCCTGGGCGGCCAGCGCGGCGCGGCGTCCGTCGTCGTCGCAGACGACGATAGGTGTCTGGGCAAACGGCACAGAGTCGGCGATGCGGAGTTCGAGCTCGCGGCGCGGGATGAGGCTCGCGCCAACTATGTGCGAGGCGTTGTATTCGCCGACTTCGCGGACGTCTATGAGCGCGAATTGGCTGTCGCCTTCGAGGAGGGCGGCAAGGTCGGCGCAGTTTGTGGTGGGCGGCATGGGGACTTCCTAGCAGTTGTCGAAGCGGGTGGTGGCGAAATGCTTGACCTGGCGGGTTTCGAGGTTAAAGCTGCTACGCTGCAGTCCGCGCAGGTCGTTGCCGTACACATGGATTTCGACGGTGGGCCGATCAGAGTAGTTGTCCATCTGGTGGATTTCGTCCACTTGGGGGACGAGCAGGCTGACTTCGCCCGGTCGCACTAGCGTCTCGCGGTCTCTTTCGAGGACGGCGTAGTCGTCGCGCGAACGGTCGTCGTGCCGGGTGAACCGGGTTTCGGTGATGCCATTGTCCATGACGCCGATCATGCCCCAGGTGCAGTGGTCGTGCGGGCCGATGTGGTCGCCCGGTCCCCAGACGACGGTGGTTACGAGCAGACCATTGTCGCCGTAGTGAAGCAGGTAGGTGCCGTGGTTGCGGCCAGGGGCGGGCATTCGGAAGCGTTCGGGCACGGCTTCGGGGTTCACAACCAGCCGCTCCAAGTATGAGGAGCCGATATCGAACAGCCGCTCCTGGTCGGGCTGCTCGTCAACGAGCGCGCTCATGTCGTGGATGAATTCGGCGAGTTCGTACTTTACGGCTGTGGTCATGTCGTTCTCCTTGGATTTTTCCCTGCAAATGGGTTGTTGGGGCGGGATTTTCACCCCCATCCCAACCTTCCCCCGTCGAGGGGGAAGGGGTCAAGATTGGGAGCCTTCGAATATCTCTTTCAGTCTTTGCGCCACTATCTCCTCTTCGCCATCGGCGAGGCAGACGGGGATTACGTTGATGGGCATGTCTATAAGAGGTCGGGTAAGGACGCGGACGCTGGGGTTGCCGTCCAACAACATGCGGATGACGTCGTCTTCGGGCGGGCCGGCGTAGTCGGCGGCCAGGCTTATCTGGGCGCGCGGGGCCGTGGACAGGATGTCTTCGGTCTGGGGGTCGGCTTCGATGATCTCGGCGCGGACGCCCGGGACGTCGCCAACGGCGTCGGCTACGTGTTGGGCCTTGGCGCGCCAGTTGGCCTGCACGGCGTCGAAGTCGGTATCGGCGAACAGTTCCAGAGCCGTTACCAATCCGGCGATCTCTTCTTTACACACCTTGGCCGCCCTGCCGATGCCCTCTGCGTTGGGCTGGCCGTTGGCGTAGGCGGCTTCGATCAGGTCTGCCCTACCCGCCAGGATGCCGGTGGATTGCGGTCCCAGCACGCCCTTGCCGCCGCTGAAGCTGACCATATCGGCGCCCATAGAGACGAAGCGCGTCAGATTTTCCGGGGGCGGGAGCATCCCGGCGGCGTCCACGATGACCGGAACGCCGCGAGCGTGGGCGATGTCTATAACCGTCTGAAGCGGGAGGGCGACGCCGGAGCGGGGGCCGAATATGTAAGCTACGGCAGCCGTATCTTCGCCTATGGCGGATTCGAGCTCCCACTCGCGCGTGGCGACGGAGTCGCCTATCTCGACGAACTTGGCTCCGGCGGCTCGGAAGCTGTGGTCGTAGCCAACGCGGTGAGCGCGGTGGATGACGATCTCGTTCTTCATGCCGGTTGTGTCCGGAAGCTGCCAGACGCGGGCAGGGTCGGAGCCGGCGATGCACGCCGCCGCTTCGAGCAGCATCCCGGACGATCCACCCGCCGTTACCAGCCCGGCTTCGGCGCCGGTCAGCCGGGCTATTACGTCGCCCGCTTTGCGATTCAACTCGTGCATATCCACGAACCAACGCGACGCCTCCGCCATCGCGTCAACTACGGCGGGCGGCATGACGCTGCCACCGTACACGGTGATCCAGCTCGACGCGTTGATGACCCGGCGGACGCCGAGGCGGTCGTAGAATCGGTTCGTATGGTTGGGCATTGGGGGCATTTGGTTTCCTTTTGAGCCGTATGCGGGGCGGCGCCAAGCGCCATGATGCATGATCGCATAGTAGCACAAAACGAACGGGCGCGGCGCGTTGACAATGAATGCTGTTGCGCCTACCCACACACTTCATTACAATTTCGGCTGGGAGTGGGCATTAGTCCACCGTCATCGTCAGAGTTTGGCCCATAAACGTGGAGGCAAATTTCATGTTCAAGAACCGAGCGTATATCCTTGTGTTCCTTGCGACAGTGGCGCTGTTCGCCGCCGCGTGTGGGCCTGACATCATCGAAGTTCCGGGCGAGACGATAGTGAGTGAAGTCATCAAGGAGGTGGAGGTTCCGATCGTCAAGGAAGTCATCAAGGAAGTAAGCGTTCCGGGCGAGACTATCATCAAGGAAGTCGTCCAGGTGGTAGAGGTGCCGGGCGAGACGGTGGTCAGGGAATTGGTCCAGATGGTGGAAGTGCCGGGCGAGACGGTGGTCAAGGAAGTCATCAAGGAGGTAGAGGTGCCGGGCGAGACGGTGGTGATCAAGGAGGTGGAACTGGTGGAGGTGCCGAAGATCGTAGAGGTTCCGATGGAACAGCTCGCTCCCCTGATCGTCGGCAACCTCAACAGCTTCACCGGCGCGCTTTCCGATTTCGCTACCCCGCTGCGCAACTCCGTGGCGCTTGCCGCCGACCACGTCAACCGGGCCGGCGGCGTTCAGGGCGCGTCCATGGTCATCGTCAGCCGCGACACCGCCGTGAATCCCGTGCAGGGCGTTGACTCGGCGCGCGCGCTGGTGGACGTCGAGAACGCGGTCGCCATCGTCGGAGCGCTGTCCAGCGGCGTAACCATCGCGGTAGCCAACTCGGTTACCATACCCCAAGAGCGGCTGTTGATCTCCGGCGCGTCAACGGCGCCCGCCATCACGGTGATCGAAGACGGCGACTTCCTGTTCAGGACGGCGCCATCGGACGCTGCGCAAGGCGTGGTGCTCGCCAACCTCGCCGACGAGAAGGGCTACGAGACCGCCGGCGTCATCTACATCAACAATGCCTACGGCGAGGGTCTCGCCGTCCAGTTCGAGAAGACCTTCACCGAGTTGGGGGGGACGGTAACGGCGAGAGTTCCACATGAAGACGCTCAGCCCACATACGCCTCCGAACTGCAGAAGGCCACAGAGGACAACCCAGAGGTGCTGGTAACTATGAGTTACCCGGGCCAGGCGGAGATATATCTTCGAGAGGCGATCGAGGGCGGATACGCCGACATGTTCCTGTTCGTGGACGGGATGAAGTCGCCCGAGCTGATAGTGAAGTTCAACATGGCGCTGGACGGCACGCTCGGCACCGCGCCAGGCGGACCCGGCCGGCCCGAGAAGGAAGTGTTCGAGACGTCGTACCTGAGCGCGTACGGATACGAGGCGTCGCACCCGTTCATGGCTGAGCACTACGACGCGACGGTGCTGATCGCGCTGGCGGCGGCGAAGGCCGGCAGCACGACGGATTCGGCGGCGATCAGAGACGCGCTTCGAGACGTAGCCAACGCGCCGGGCGTAGTGGTAGGTCCGGGGCGCGACGGCATCTTCAAGGCGTTCAGCCTGATAGCCGAGGGCAGGGATATCAACTACGAAGGCGCGTCCGGAATGGTCGATCTGGACGAGAACGGGGACGTGTTCGGCCCGATCGAGATATGGAAGGTCCAAGGAGGCGAGATCGTCTCTACGGGAAGGTTCGAGACGCCGTAAGGTTCCCGCTGGGTTGACGCTGAAGGCGCAGACGCAAGAGAGCGATTGAGGAGTCTTCGCGCCTCTGAGTTCAAATTCGGGATTCCGAGAGGGTTCTGTCCAACTCGATTGCCCTAATCTCGTTGCGCCAGCATACAGACTACGATCACAATTTTGCTTCGAGTTACAAGTGGATATGGAGGATTACGTAATGGTCACGAATCGATCAGGTATCTATGCGCTTCTTGCGATAGTGGCGCTGTTTGCGCTGTCCGTCGCCGCGTGCGGAACTGAAATCGTCGAAGTGCCGGGGGAGACGGTCATCAAAGAGGTCGTCAAAGAGGTGCCGGGCGAACCGATCATCAAAGAGGTCGTCAAAGAGATAGAAGTGCCCGGCGAGACGGTCATCAAAGAGGTCGTCAAAGAGATAGAAGTGCCCGGCGAGACGGTGGTGGTGAAGGAAGTCGAGGTGGTGACGGTGTCGGAGATCATAGAGGTGCCGATGGAGCAGCTCAATCCCCTGATCGTCGGCAACCTCAACGGATTCACGGGCCCGCTTTCCGAGTTCGCCACCCCGCTGCGCAACGCGGTGGCGCTCGCCGCCAGCCACGTCAACCGCGCCGGTGGCGTTCAGGGCGCGTCCATGCTAATCGTCAGTCGAGACACCGCGGTCAATCCCGTGCAGGGCGTTGACTCGGCGCGCGCGCTGGTGGACGTCGAGAACGCGGTCGCCATCGTCGGAGCGCTGTCCAGCGGCGTAACCATAGCCGTGGCCAGTTCGGTAACCATACCGCAAGAGCGTGTGCTTATCTCCGGCGCGTCAACGGCGCCGTCCATCACGGTACTGGAAGACAACGACTTCGTGTTCAGGACGACTCCGTCCGACGCGGCGCAGGGCGTGGTGCTTGCCAACCTTGCCGTCGAGGAGGGCTACAAGACCGCCGGCATCATCTACCTGAACAACGCCTACGGCGAGGGGCTGGCGGACCAGTTCGAGAAGACGTTCACTGAACTGGGTGGAACGGTAACCGGGAAGTCTCCGCACGAGGACGCTCAGCCCACCTACGTATCGGAGTTGGCGAAGGCTACCGAGGGCAACCCTGACACGCTGGTAACCATAAGCTATCCAGGACAGGCGGAGATATATCTTCGAGAGGCGATCGAAGGCGGATACGCTGATACGTTCCTGTTCGTGGACGGGGTGAAGTCGCCTGAGATGGCGGCGAAGTTCGGGTCGGACCTGGACGGCACGTTCGGCACGGCCCCCGGCAGCCCCGGTCGCCCGGAGAAGACACTGTTCGAGAGCGATTACTTGAATACCTACGGATACGAAGTAACGCATCCGTTCATGGCGGAACATTACGACGCGACGGTGCTTATCGCGCTGGCGGCCGCCAAGGCGGGCAGCACGACGGACGCCGCCGCCATTCGGGACGCTCTCAGGGACGTATCGAACGCGCCGGGCGTCATCGTGGGACCTGGGCGCGATGGCATCTTCAAGGCGTTCAGCCTGATAGCCGAGGGCAAGGACGTCAACTACCAAGGCGCGTCCGGCGCCGTTGACCTGGACGAGAATGGGGACGTGGTGGGCCCCATCGAGATCTGGAAGGTGGAAGGCGGCGAGATCGTCTCTACTGGAAGGTTCGAGACGCCTTAGCAGTGACCAGGGAGTTTTGACGCGAAGGCGCAGAGACGCGGAGGGTCAGAAGGGTTCCCCCGATCTTTGCGTTCAAGGGGCGGCGCGACGCTGTTCTCCGAGAATGCCGCCGGGTTTGAGCAGGATTACCGACACTATCAGGACGCCGATCATCGCCAGGCGGAATTCGGGAGTGGCAAATATGCCCGGCAGGAACTGAGTGCCCGCCCATATGCCCCAGACGACGAAAGCGCCGAGTATGGCGCCTCGGTTGTTTCCGGAGCCACCTACCATGAGCATCGCCCAAATCACGAATGTCGCCAGCAGCGGGTCGAAGGTGATTGGTGACAGGAAGCGGATGTGGTGCGCGTAGAGCGCTCCGCCTATTCCCATCACTACGGCGCCCAGCATGAAGGCTTGCAGCTTGAACGCGAACACGTTCTTGCCGCTGGCCTCGGCGGCAACCTCATCCTCGCGTATGGCGCGCAGCACGCGACCCCAGGGGGACTTGATGGCGCGGTCCACCGCCAGGTATAGGACGATGAGAGCCGCAAGGACGACCACGATATAGAGGTAGTCGTACCTATCCGGCGATATCCATTCGCCCAGGAACTTGGGGATTCTGTACAGCCCCTTGGAGCCGTTGGCCAACCATTTTTCGTTCAGGAAGAACAGGCGCACCGATTCGGCGATTCCGAGCGTTGCGATCGCCAGGTAGTCGTCGCGCAGTCTGAGCGTCAGGTAGCCAATGAGGAGCGCGACGACGGCGCATACGGCGGCGGCGGCGGCCATGCCAATGACGAACCAGATATCTATTCCCCAGTCGAGCATCGGTGTCTGAGCGAGGTTGCCGCCGAACGTGAAGTCTTCGAATAGCGAGGGATCCGGGGGCTGCGTCGTCAGCAGCGCGGTGGTGTATGCGCCAAGCGCGAAGAATCCGGCGATGCCGATGTTGAACAGGCCAGTGAAACCCCAGTGGACGTTGAGGCCGAGCGAAAATACAGCATAGATGCCGGCCATGATGGCGAAGCCGACGCCGTAGTCAATTATGCCTAGAAGTTCCATGATCGCTCGATTATTAGTCGTGAGCCGTTAGCCGCTAGTGAAGATGCCGCGCGGTCGGGCGAGGAGCATCACGATAAGTATGCCGAACGCGACGACGGGCTTGTAGCTGGGATTGATCCACTGGGTGGACACCTCCGAGGCGACGCCGATAATGAACGCGCCAATCAGCGCGCCGTACGGGTTGCCGATGCCTCCGAGCGTTACGGCGGCAAACAGGGGTATTAGGAATCGCCAGCCCATGATCGGCAGGATCTGCGCCTGGTACACGGCGAGCAGTATGCCGGCGATGGCGGCCAGCGCGGCGCCAATGCCCCAAGTCCACCAAATCACGCGCTGGGTGTCTATACCGCTCACGAGGGCAAGCTGCGAGTTATCCGCGGTGGCGCGCATCGCCTTGCCCATCTTGGTGCGAGTCAGCACGATATAGACGGCGCTGACCAGCGCGACGGCGGCTATGATGACGAATATGGCGTCGGGAGGCACGCGTACGTCCATGGGCAGGTGGAAGACCTTCTTCGATTCACGCGGCAACTGCTGGGAGTCGCCGCTCCACAGTATTTGCGCCAGTCCTCGCAGTGCGATTGCGACGCCCAGAGACGCCATCGAGACCACAACGGGGTTGACGACGCGGTCACGAAGCCTTCGATACACGACGACGTCCAAGACGATCGCGCCCGCGACGACGACGGCGACCGCCAGCGGCAAAGCTATCAGAACCGGGTATCCGAAGGTGAACGGCCCCAGCCCACCCGCCTCGACACCCAGCGGCGCCAATACGCTTACCACTACGAACAGGGTGAGGTACGCGCCCATCATCATATAGTCGCCGTGAGCGATGTTGGCGAAGTTCAGAATGCCGTATATCAGCGTCAGCCCAATCGCGCCGACGGCGATTATCGACCCCAGGATCACCCCGTTGACCACCAGCCCCATCTTTACGAAGGGCAGCAGACCGAGCGCGAAAGCGGCGACGACGATGACCGCCACAGTGTGCCACGGCGTCCAAGCGAACCTGAATCTATTCCCAATCGGCATGGTCGTTCTCACGCATGGGGTTCTCGCGTAGGGACAGGACAGATGGAGTGCACAGCTGCGAGGCGGTCATGAGGGCGTTCCGCCCAGGTACAGCCGGGCCACCTCGGGGTTGTCGAGCAGGGCTTGGCCGGCGTCTTCCAAGCGATTTTCACCTGACGACAGCACGTAGCCGCGGTCGGACATTCGCAGGGCCTCGCGGGCGTTCTGCTCGACCAGCAGCAGCGATACGCCGGCGCGGTTGATGTCCTGGATGCGCTCGAAGACCAGGCCGACCATCGCGGGCGACAGCCCGGCGGAGGGTTCGTCGAGCAGCAGCAGCGCGGGATCGAGCATCAGCGCGCGGGCTATGGCGAGCATCTGTCGCTGGCCTCCGGACAGGGCGCCGGCCCGCGCCGACGGACGCGCCGCCAAGTCTGGAAACAGGTCGAACATCTCGTCTATTCGCCCGGCGTAGTCGTCGTCGCGGACGAACGCGCCCATCTCGAGATTTTCGCGTATGGAGAGCGATGGGAAGACGTTGGCGGTTTGCGGCACGTAGCAAAGCCCGCTTCGGACGATTCGCTGGGGAGGCATGTCGGAAATGTCATCGCCCCTGAAGGATACGAACCCTGAACGAACGGCTACGAGTCCTACTATCGCCTTCATGAGGGTTGACTTGCCGCAGCCATTGGGTCCGATGATGGTAACGATCTCGCCATCGCCAACGGCGATGGACACGCCATGCAGTATCTCGGTCTCGCCGTATCCGGCGACGATGTCATTGGCTTCGAGCAGCGTCATGTTCAGTACCGATGTTGGACCGCTCCTGGAAGGTGGAGCCGAGATAGGCTTCGAGCACCAGAGGGTTGGAGCGGATGTCGTCCGGCGCGCCTTCGGCGATGACGGCGCCGTTCGCCATTACGATGATCGGGTCGCACAGCGTCATCACGACGGGCATATCGTGTTCGATGATGACGAACGTTACGTCGCGCTCTACGCTGGCGCGGAGGATGCTTGCGGACAGGTCGCGCATGAGCGTGCGGTTGACGCCCGCCGCCGGCTCGTCCAGCAACACGAGGCTTGGCTCGGCCATCAGGGTACGCGCCAGCTCCAGCAGCTTCTTCTGCCCGGAGGAGAGGTTGCCGGCGTACTCGTCGGCCAGGCTCGCCAGATTGACGAACTCCAGAACCTCCATCGCGCGCTTCTCGACCTCGCGCTCCTGCCGCGCGACGCGCCAGGGCGTAAACCACGACGCCCACAGTCGTTCGCCCGTCTGACCGGCCGGCACCAGCATCAGGTTTTCGAGAGTCGTCATCCGTTTCATCTCACGCGGTATCTGGAACGTGCGCATCAGGCCCAGGGCGAACGCGCGATGCATCGGCAACCCGTCTATGCGCCGGCCGTCGAACACTATCTCGCCGCTGTTGGGCGACAGCGCTCCGGACACGAGGTTGAACAGGGTGGTCTTGCCCGCGCCGTTTGGACCGATCAGCCCGGTTATGGAACCGGGCATGATGGATAGCGAGCAGTGGTCCACGGCGCGCACGCCGCCGAAGTCGCGGACTACGTTTCGCACTTCCAGAATGGGCTTGGCGGCGGTCAAGACGTCGTCTCTTTCTTTGGGATAGCTTACGGGGGTAGCTTATGGGATTGTAGCACGATTCGGGGGTTGACGCGGAGGCTCGGAAGCGCGGAGGGACGTAGGGGTTCTGGTCAAAGTTGGAAGGGAACTTCCGCTTAGCAATTCCGCGTATGACTTGCGGCAGTCGTGGCTACGCTCTAATATGGATAGCAAGATCATGCCAAGCGCCAGAAACGAATTTACCAACGTATCCAAGCTCGCCGCCGAATCGTTCGGACAGCCGGGGCAGAGGACGTTCCGAATCCTCGTGGACAGCGAGAGCAGCACCGCGTCCATCTGGATCGAGAAGGAGCATCTCTTCCAGCTTGCGCTCGCCATTCAACAGATGATGACTGCGCTGGAGGAAGACCCGTCAGCGTCCCAAGAGCCGCCGTATGACCGCGAGGCGCCCGGCCTGACGAACCTCGATTTCCGCGTGATGAAGCTGATGCTAGGGCACGATCAGCGACGCGGGCTGTTCATCATAGACGCGCACGACGTAGATGACGAGGACCGGGCGACAGTGCGCGTGTGGGCGGATCGCCAGCAGTTGCTGGAGTTTTCCGAGGAGGCGCTGCGCGTCTGCGCCGCCGGTAGGCCGCTGTGTCCACTGTGCGGCAAGGCGATCGATCCGGACGGTCATAATTGCGCCCGCGTCAACGGCCACGCCAAGCTGACGCCGGAAGACCTGGCAGATCTCGAGTGAGCCTCGCGCCTGGTTACCAACCATAATTTGGGCGCAGCAGGCAACGGTCCGAGACTATGGCACGCCGCAGCCGACAGTACTACTATGCCGCATTTCCAGAACCGGAGGATGCTACGCCCGTCGCGATGGACGAGGACGACGCGCGCCCGCTGCTGGAGAGCGGCGAGATTACGGGCGGGCACCGGATGCCTTGGGGTTCGAACTATACCTTCCTGGTGTGGATCGACGCGGGGCCGGGTCGGTATCTTCGCGCTATCTACAAACCGCGCGACGGTGAACGTCCGCTGTGGGACTTCCCGACCGGCACGCTCTATCAGCGCGAGCGCGCCGCGTTTCTGCTGAGCAGGCTGCTGGGCTGGCCCAACATCCCGCTGACGCTGGCGCGGGATGGTCCATACGGCATCGGCATGTTCCAACTCTACGTCGAGAGCGATCCGGACGTTACTTACTTCGACATGGTGAAGCGCGACGGGAACTACGACCAACTCTGCAAGATCATGGTGTTCGATCTGATAACGAACAACGCGGACCGCAAGGCGGGACACTGCTTGGCGGGAGAGGACGACCGCATCTGGAGCATAGATCACGGTCTCACATTCCACCCCAGCTTCAAGCTGCGAACGGTGATGATGGAGTTCTGGGGGCAGGACATCTCGCCGGAGATGGTGGCTGACGTGGGCAGGCTGCACCGGAAGCTGGACACGCGGTCGGACGATACGGCTGAGTTGAGGGATGCGCTGAGCGGGCCTGAACTGAAGGCTCTGATAAAGCGGCTGAGGTTCTTGCTGAGCAATCCGGTGGTTCCGAATCTCGATCCGAATTACAATATCCCCTACCCGTTCGTGTAACAAGCCGAGCGCTTGACCGGGATTGGGCAAGCCGGGCGCTTGACCGGGATTTCGGGGCTTTCGTCTGATTGCAACGCGAAGGCGCAATGGGAAGTTGGGGCATGGAGGCCCATAGAGGGTTGACTGTTGAGGGAGACGATGGCGGCATTGGGCGATAATGGGGTACTTGCGCTCGAGGCGACTTGCGGCGGCGCGCGCGCGGGGACGCTGAGGACGGCCCGTGGGGACGTTCCGACGCCGCTGTTCATGCCGGTGGCTACTCAGGGTTCGGTCAAGGCGGTGGATCCGGCGGATCTGCGGGGCGCGGGCGCGAAAATGGCGCTTAGCAATACGTACCATCTGTATTTGCGGCCCGGCGCCGAGCTCGTGCGCCGGCTAGGCGGCATCCACGAGTTCATGCGGTGGGATGGGCCCGTACTGACAGACAGCGGCGGGTTTCAGGGGTTCAGTCTGGCGCATCTGCGGAAGGTTGACAAGGACGGGATTCTTTTCAAGTCTCACCTGGACGGCTCGGCGCACAAGTTTACGCCGGAGCTGGTGGTGTGGGCGCAGGAGAGCATCGGCGCGGACGTCATCATGCCGCTGGATATGTGCGTCGCCGCCGACTCGGACTATGTGACGGTCGAGCGGGCGCTGGAGCGCACGACGGAGTGGGAGGAGCGATGCAAGGCAGCGCGACGGCGCGACGATCAGCTGATGTTCGGTATCGTGCAGGGCGGGCTGTTCGAGGAACTGCGAGAACGCTCCGCGAAGGAGATAACGTGTATCGGCTTCGAGGGGTACGCGATCGGCGGGTTGAGCGTCGGCGAGTCGAAGCCGGAGATGTACGATGCGACGGCGTTTACGACGGGGCTGCTTCCTATCGGGTCGGCGCGCTACCTGATGGGCGTAGGCGCGCCGGAGGACCTGGTGGAGTGCGTGGCGCGGGGAATAGACATGTTCGACTGCGCGCTGCCGACCCGGACGGCGCGAAACGGCGCGCTGTACTCGGCGGCCGGGCGCGTCAACATCTACGCGGCGGCGCACCGCGAGCGGGACGAACCAATAGATCCGGGCTGCGACTGCTATACGTGCGTCGCCTTCTCCGCGGCGTACGTCCACCACCTGTTTCGCGCGAAGGAACTGCTGGGGTACCGACTAGCGACGATTCACAACCTGCGGTTCATTCTTCGACTGATGGAAGAGATGCGGGCGGCGATAGTGGAAGGGACGTTCGAGGAGTACAGGCGCGAGTTCCATGCGCGGTACACGCCGCCTAACCAAGCGGTTAGGATGGAGCAGCGGGAGAAGTGGCTAAAGTCGAGGGGGCGGGCCTAGTAGAAGGTGCAGCCGATTCCCCGGTAGCCGATGGTTACTTCGCCATCCTCGACCAGAACGGGCGTTATCTTGTCGCCGCCTGTTAGCTCTTCGACTTCGGGCCAGCGTTCGGGGTGGTCGCCCAGGTCAACTTCCTCGTATGATTTGCCCTGCTCGTCCAACTCCATCTTGACGGATACGCAGATGGTGCATTCCGGGTGGGTGTATATCACCGCGCCTGCCATGCGTTCACCTCTAGCCGTAGCATCCGATGCCGTTGAAGCCGATGGTTACTTCGTCGCCGTCGATCATCACGGGGCTGATGCGCTGGCCGTCTGTGTGGGGCAGCACTTCAGGCCACCGCTCGGGGTGGAGCGAGAGGTTTACCTCGTCGTACTCGATGCCGTCGCGGTCAAGCTGCTCTTTGAGCATATCGGTGTAGCCGCATCCGAGCGTGGAGTAAACGGTAACGGTCTTGGTGGTGGTCATCGTGTCTCCTGTTATTGGGGGGTGGTATATCGCGCCAGGTTCTTTAGGATGGGCGCTCTTTGCGTTCTATCTCGCGCTCCTCCGCCTTGTGGCGCAGCACGCGGCCCTTGTCGGGATGCGGGTCCTTGACGAGGCCGTACATCTGGCGTCCCTCGTGGTCTTCGGGCAGGTACTCGGTGATCGGCAGCCCTTCCTTGTCCACGAACAGCAGGCAGTGGCAGTACTTGTATATCTGCATGTCGTCGCAGGCGCATATCCAGGTGCGGTGCTTGACCTCTTCTTCCTTGCTCGGGTAGAAGCGGCACGGGCAGAGCGGGCGGCCGACCGAGTCTATGTTCTCGGCCAGGCCTAGTATTACAGCGTCGGTTACGCCTTCGCCGGGATGGGTGTAGGTGCCGGACTTTTCTGTGAATTTCTCGACGAAGACCTTCATACGCTGCATCGCGCGTTCGCTGGGTGGCTGCTTTTCTTGCGTCATGATTGCCTCCTATGCGGCGGGAGTTGACATGATTATACATTATTCCGGGAATGTGTGTCGTATGGGGGATTTTAACGCAGAGGCGCAGAGAGACGCGGAGGAACTTGGGGTTCTTTGAGTCTCCGCGCCTTCGCGTTAGATTCGGTTATAGCACCGCTTCCGCCATGCGCTCTAGCTGGGCGGACATCTCTTCCTCGGTGTCGCAGACTTCAGGGCGGACGATTACGCGGTTGGCGCCGGCGTTGAAGAAGTCCTGCGCGTTCTGGCGGTCGGCGGGCTGGCCGTACACGGATATGTTGATGGAAGCCGGATCGCGTCCGCGTTCGGCGGCCAGTTCGTCGAGCTGCCGCCGGCTGTCCTCGATTACGGCGGGAGTGGCGCGATTGGGGAGCCACCCGTCGCCGACTTCGACGATGCGCTGGAGCACGCGCCGCGCCGCGCCGCCGATGAGGATTGGCGGGTGCGGCTTCTGCGCGGGCTTGGGGTACATCTGGACGGGCGGGAAGTCGTAGTAGTTGCCGTGGAACTCGGCTTCGTCCTTAGTCCACAACTCTTTGAGGGCGAGAAGCGACTCCTTGGTCTGCGTCCAGCGGTGATCGAAGTCGCCGCCCATGATGGTCGTCTCCTCGCGGTGCCATCCGGTGCCGATGCCGAGGATGAAGCGTCCGCCGCTGAACAGGTCGAGGGTGGAGACGGCCTTCGCAAGCACAAGAGGGTTGCGCTCCGGTATGAGGGTGATGCCGGTGCCGAGCTTGATGGTACTGGTGGCGCCGGACGCCTGCGCGAGGGCGATGTACGGATCGGCGAAGTGCGCGTAGGTCCACGGTATCACGCCGTCGGGAGATCCCGGGAAGGGGCTGTCGGACTCGACGGGCAGAACGGGATGCTCGGCGTACCAGATGGACTCGAATCCGAGCTCCTCGGCCTTGGACGCCATGAACGCGGCGTTGACTTTGTATGCGGGCAGGGGCGTTGAGATACCGATGGTCATGGTGGTTCTCCTGTACTTGTCTTATGCTTGGTGAGTCTATGCCAGCGCGCCCATTGGGTCCCAGGGCGGGAGGGTGACGGGGTCGGTGTCGAGGGCGGCGATTAGGCTGTCGGACAGGTAGGCTCGCGGAGAGGCTATCTCGAACATGTACTCGTCGAACCATGAGTCGTTCATGAGGAAGAATCCCTTGTCGCCGACCTTGTCGCCGTAGCTGTTTTCGACGCGCCAGCGGCGGGGGCGTCCGTCCACCATGTCCACGCCGGTAAAGAGCATGGCGTGGGTCATCTGCGTCTGGCCGTACTCGAGGCGCGTCGCCTTGTCCATTCCGAAGTCGGCGCCGTAAACGGCGTCATAGTCAAACAGGTTGGCGTCCCACAGTCCGAGTGTCCGGTGGTTTTGCTTGCCGGTGTCGCAGCCCATCCAGACGGGGCGGCCGTCCTCTATCTGGCGGCGGGTAACGTCTTTCATCACTTCGATGGGCACGTTCAGGTAGCGCACCGAGCGGGCGCCGACGACGTTGCCGAGGTAGCCGATGGTGTAAGTCTGGAAGTAGGGATGATCGGGACGCGGATCATTGACCAAGCAGACCATGTCGCGGTAGGCGGTGGATACGTACTTGCCGGCGAAGTCCAGCGGGGTAAGTTCGCCGTCTCTGTGGAAGTCGCCATTTCGGTCTCGCCACTGCCAATCTACGGTATCGGGCGGGTCGCCAAGGTGGATGCACAGGATGCGATACACGGCTTTGAGGGTGTCCATCTTGGCGGCGCGCATGGCGTCGAGTCCGGCTTCGTCCTGATATAGGCCGCGTATCTTGGCCGCGCCCTGTCGCACCTGGTAGTAGAGCGCCTCGTTCATGCGGCGGGTGTTGCCGGAGCTTTCGGTTTCGGGCATCGTCTCTTTGGGGACGACGCCGTACTTGCCCACGATGTTGACGAACATGTCCCACTGTCCGGCGTCTTCGACGGGAGCAGTCATGAGGTGTTGGACGATGCGGTCGTCAACGGGGCGGTCTGCGGTTTCGATGACGGCTTCTAGTATGTAGTTGGCGCGCTCGACCTTGTCCCAGAACATCATGTAGTTCTGGCTGAACTCGAACTGGCGGACGCCGAGGTTCTGCATCGAGTCCACGCGGAACAGGTTGAGTCCGCTGAACAGCCAGCACCTGCCAGACCAGCCCTGATCGGTGGGCTTCCAGCTATCGAGCGTAGTGGAGAAGGTGTGTGTAGCGGCGGTTACGATGCGTCTATCGAGGGCGACTTCGTTGACGTCGCGCTGTGTGACGGTGTTCTGCATGAGGGCGTAGTGGGGCGTGGAGTGGTAGTCGTCGTCGAGGGCGGAGAGATCGCCCGCCGTCAACGACTTTTCGATTTCCTGCATAGTAGTCATGGTCTGGATCACCCTTCAATAAATCCCATAACCGATTTTGGGCTACGGAATTGGCTCAATGTATTCTCATAGTATCCCATGATACCATCCCATGCTACCCCCTACCTAAAATTGCGACGCTTGCTCGTCGAAGCCCGGCACGCCCGCAGACTGAAACAATCAGAAGTTGCGGGGCAGCTAGGGGTGCCTCAGTCTTTCGTGTCTAAGTACGAGCGTGGTGAGCGACGGCTGGATGTAGTCGAGCTATTGCAGATCCTGAAGGTTCTCGATATCGATGCGTCTGCCGTTCTGGAAAGGATCAACACGGAAGGGCCTACAACCATTCTGGAACGGTGGAATCTAACACCCAGCGCGTTGACGAAGCTAGTTGACGAGAACCCAAGTCTCAGGGGTATGTTGCTTGGCTATGTGGCGGAACACAAACTGCACGAGATTTGGCTTACCGATGATGACATAGAGTACCTCGGCAAACCGGACGACCACGACAGGACCAGCGCGGGCGATCACATAGTCAGATACCGTGGTCAACGATTTGTCATCGAGAGCAAGTCGCTACAATCCCGGATGGTCGAGAAAGATGGCGACACATGGCGTGGTCGGGCTCAAGTCGATGCCAGCGATAGGCGCACCATCACACTGGAAGATGGGGCTACGTTCGATACTACGCTACTGATGGTCGGGCAGTTCGACGTTCTCGCTGTGAACTGTTTTGCGTTCGAGCAAGAATGGAATTTCGCTTTTGCCAAGAATACAGACCTGCCAAGAAGTACATTCAGAAGGTATCCTCCTGAAATCCGTAGCCAACTGATCGCCAGCCTCGTAGCCGTATCATGGCCCCCGGAACCACCATTTACCGACGATTTGCGCGAGGTTCTGGATCAGATAGTCGCTGAGCGAGATTCCGGCGAGTGAACGGTGGATTTCACCGTTTGCGTGTCGTCTTCACGAACACCAAGAAGTACGAATGATTCTTCCGCGCGTGAACCTGCTTCTTCAATCGCGTGATCGAAGGGCGGTTGGAACGGACTACTACGAACAGGTCTTTTGTGTAGAACCCCATCGCCTCGTAGTCGTTGATGATCTCTACGTGTGTTAGCCACTGACGATTCGCGCTCACCTCGTCCTGGCACTTGACTACCAGGACGCCGTTGGGTTTGAGGACCCGATATGCTTCGCGTCCGGATTCTCGGTACATGTCCGTTACGGCGGCGTGCCACTTTGACCGCCCGGGGCGCTCGTCTCCGTTAGAGTAATGCTCGCGGAAAGTCTTGTGGCTGCCACCGCCGGCTTTCTGGCTTCCCTGATTCCGATAGAAGCCTTCCATGTACGGAGGGTCCAGGACCACGCAATCAATTTCCCCGTCGTGGTAGGGCAGGTCGCGGCAGTCAACACCCATTGATATGTCGGTCGCTCTCAAATCGTACAGCCCATCGTCCACCTTCTGCCAGAAGACGCCTTTACCCCATGTAACGTCGGCCACGATCGCGCCTTGCGGGACGTGCAACTTCAAAATCTGCGGGAACACGTCGGCATTGCCGCCGACATGTGCGGAGGTTATGACGTTGCTAGTGGATACGCCGCCTTGGACGCGCCGCTTGACTCTGCCTTCGGACGGGATTCCCATTGAGAGTTGGGATGCGGGTTCTACTGTTCGCCCTGCCATGTCCACGACCTTGCCTGCGCCTTTATCTTTCGAGTGCGCGAGCGATAAAGATACACCGCCCGCGCTTTCCAATTCAGCGTCTGCCCTACTCTACTTTGACGAGCTTTTGCATTGAGCGGAGTTCGCGGGGCGGGTCCATCTTGGAGCCGTAGTCGCTCCAGGAGACTTCGGCTACGTAGATGTCGCCGCGGGAGTCAACGGCTATGCCGTGGGGGGAGTAGAAGCGTCCGCTCTGGGCGCCGTAGCTGTTGCGTCCGACGCGGGCGAGCACGTTGCCGCTCGTGTCCATGATGGTTACGCGGGGGCCGAGGTCGGTTCCGGTGTCGTTGGTGCCGATGCCGGCGAAATACTCTCCGATATAGACGAGCTCTCGTCCCGAACCACCGTCAATGCAGATGGCGGCGGCGCGGGATAGGTTGACCCACTGGGTCTCGAACTTGCCGTCCGGGTTGAAGATCTGGATACGGTGGTTCTCGCGGTCGGCGACGTACACCATGCCGTCAGAGTCGGTGGTGATGTTGTGGACGATGTTGAACTGGCCCTCGCCGGTGCCGGACTCGCCCCAACTGAACAGGTAGTCGCCTTCGGGGGTGTACTTGTGGACGCGGGCGTTGGAGTAGCCGTCGGCGACGTAGAACTCACCAGTGCGGACGTCTATGGCGACGTGGGCGGGGACGCTGAACGGCTTGCCGCTCATCTTGGGGGCGGGCTTGTGGGCCGTGCCGAGCGTCATCAGGAGCTTGCCGTCGGCGGTGAACTTGCGGACGGTGCTGTCGCCGTTGTCCACGCAGAAGACGGTGTCGTCGGGCGCGATGGTTACGCCGTGCGGGTTGGCGAATACGCCTTCGCCCCAAGTGTCTATGATGTTGCCTTCGGTGTCGAAGATTATCATGGGGCAGGTGCCGCGGTTGAACACGTAAACGTGGTCTTTTGAGTTCACGTCAACGGCGGTGCCTTCCTTATAGACCCAGCCTTCGGGGAGAGTTCCCCAGTTCTCGCCGGATACTACGTAGCGGAAGTCGCCGTCGCCGAGCGTGACGGGGCCTTCGCCGCCGCCTTCGTGTCCCTCGTCGCGTAGGCCGTATTCCCAATTTTCGTCGTGCGGGGTGGTGGTCATTGCGGTTCTCCTTATTCCTTCGGATCTACGAATGTGAGTATTCGCGCGGGGTTGTGTACGAGTATGTTGTCTATGGATTCTTCGGTGAAGCCTCGGCGGCGCATCATCGGGACGATCTGGGCGAGGATGTAGAAGTAGCCGTGTCCGCCGTACTTGAGGAGGCGATGGCGCGAGCAGATGTCGTGCGCTATTACGATGCGCTCGCCGTAGCCCTCGGAGATGAGCCATGCGATGTCGGCGAGTTTGGTGGCGTCGTTGGGGTGGTCTATATTCGGGTTGAGCCGATAGTGGGCGCCCTCGCTGCCGAACAGGTCCCACTCGAAGTAGCAGCCCGCCTCGCCGATGGCCGCCAGCGTCTCGCGCTCGAAGACGGTGCGGTCGAGGTGGCCGATGATGGTCCGGCTGAGATCGGCTCCGTCGGCGTCGAGCGCGTCGATGATGCGGATCGGGGACTGCTCGTCGCGCCCGGGGTGAATCAGGATGGGGGCGCCCGTCGCTCGCTGCGCGATGGCGGCGGCGGTCAGCACCTTGCGCTCGCTGTCGGTCAGGGGCCAGGAGCAGCCGACTTCGCCGATGATGCCGGAGCGGATGCCGGTATCGTCCACACCCTGGGTTACGTCGCGTATTATACGCTCGGCAAGCTGTTCGGCGGAGCGCTCCGCGACGTAAGGCGGGTGGGCGTCGTTGACGTAGAAGGCGGCGCCCATGATGACGTTCACGCCGGTCGCGCGGGATATGCGCGCCAGCCCCAGCGGGTCTCGGGCGATGCCGATGCTGGTCGCGTCCACCAGCGACACGCCGCCGAACTGCTTGTACAGGTTCGCTTCGTCTATCGCCGTCTGCACGTCCAGCAGGCGCGAGTTGTCGCGGTTGGCCGCGTTGTGGTATCGGATGTAGCCCAGAATTTCCGACGACTGGGGCGTCACCGGCGCCTCATACAGGTCACGGGCCACCGCCTCCGTAGGCGGCGAGAACACCGGCGCCAAGTCTATCAGCAGATGCTCGTGCGTCAGCGTCGTACCCAGCGCGTCCGGCTCGATGGAGCCGAGCACGGTCTGAATCTTGCCGACTGTGTTCGTAGGTGGCATGGGAGGCTGCTCCGGGGCTGGTTGAGTGGCGTACATGGGTTGTACAACATTGATGGCGGCAGGTCAAACGATGTGGTAGGGTTGGCATGGTTTCTAAACTTGACGTTTGGATTTAACGCAGAGGCGCAGAGACGCAGAGGTTTGAATTGGAATCTCCTACGTCCACGAGGGTTAGTTTGCGCGCCTGTCTGCCGATGGGGGGTTCGTCATGAGGGTGCTGCTGGTAGCGACCAATCAGGCCGATAGGTTTATGGACAGGATGGTCGTTCGTCCGGTTCCGATTGGGCTGGCGTACATAGCCGCCGCTGTGGACGAGAGTCGCCACGAGCTGAAGGTTCTGGACCTGATGTTTTCGGACGATGGCGCGGGGGACGTAGAGAGCGCCGTTCGGGACTTCGCCCCCGATTTGGTGGGGCTATCCATCCGAAATCTGGACAACCAGAGCTACTTCAACCCGGTATCGAACCTGCCGGGCGTCCGCGACATCGTGGGGCGCATCCGCTCGGTGAGCGACGCGACGATACTGTGCGGGGGGCCGGCGTTCGGCATCCTGCCCGCCGAGTGCCTGGAGTACGTGGGGGCCGATCTGGGCATCGCCGGCGACGCGGCGGAGGCGTTCGCCACGCTGCTGGACCGACTGGAATCGGGTGACGACTATGCGGACATTCCGGGCATGGTCTATCGGCGCAACGGCGAGGTTACCGTTAGCGAAGGGCGCTTCACTTCATACTTCCACAACGCGCCTCGCCTGGATCTGCTGGATATGCGGCGGTACAACGGCTCAGGCTTTGGAGTGGGCGTGGTTACCAAGCTGGCGCAGGCGTACTACCCGACGTCCGGCAACGGCGACGATAGTGGCGAGGCGTCCGGAGGCGCCGGAGTGTCGTTTGGGGGGTTCGACGGCAGCGACTGGCGCATCCGCGATCCGGGCGAGGTGGTGGACGAAGTGCGCGCGCTGAACGACGATTACGGCATCAACAAGATATTCTTCATAGATTCGGGCTTCAACATCCCGCCGGACCACGCCAAGGCGTTGTGCCGCGCCGTCATAGCTTCGGGGGTCAGCATACGCTGGAACAGCTACGTGCGTCCCGGCTACGGGGACGACGAGTTGCTGCGGCTGATGAAGGAGTCGGGCTGCTCGCTGGCGCTGCTCGCCGAATCGGGCCGGGGCGGCGGCGGTCTCGCCGAGCGTCTGGACCGCCTCGGCGTGATGGGCCACATGATGCAAGAAGCCGGTCTGCCGTTCGCGCTCAACATCAGCTTCGGCGAACCGGGCGAGACGGAAGATAGCGTCGAGCGCAAGCTGAGCTTGATGAAGCAGGTGGAGCCGTCGTTCGTCGCCGTGCGCGCGGGAGTCCGAGCGCTGCCCGGGACGCCGGTGGCGGCCGCGGCGGTGGATGAGGGAATGATCGGCAGCGAGTCTGATCTGATCGAGCCGGTCTTCTATATGGATGAGGCGGTGCGAGATTGGCTTCCCGATCGGCTGCGGGCCGAGGCGGCGGAGAGGCCGCGCTGGAACCTTAGCTAAGGCGATTGGTTTTAGCAGATGGGAAATAGTTCTCTGGCCCTTGCGCTAGAATCTGGCCGTGGGCTACATTGCTTCAGCCCTTCCATAGTGGGGTGGGCTGTGTTTCAATTTAAGTAAGAGACACAGCCAACGAACCCCACTGGAGAGACAGCGATGTCCACAACGCATATCGTTACGGGCGCGACGGGATATACGGGCAAGTACATGACACGGCGTCTGCTGGATGCGGGTTGCGAGGTGCGCTCGCTGACGTGGCATCTGGACAGGCCGAGCGAGTTCGGCGACCGCGTGAAGATGATGCCCTACGAGTTCGACGACGCGGACGCGCTGGCGCGCAGCCTGGAGGGCGCGGATACCCTGTTCAACACGTACTGGATAAGGGTTTCGTACAAGGACAGGACGCACAAGCGCACGGTGGAGCATCTACGAACGCTGTTCTCGGCAGCCAAGTCCGCCGGGATCCGGCGGGTGGTCCACGTCAGCATCACGAACGCGACGGCGGATTCCCCGTTGCCGTACTTCCGGGGCAAGGCGCAAGTGGAGGATGCGCTGCGCGCTTCGGGCCTATCCTACGCTATGCTGAGGCCGACGGTCATCTTCGGGCTGGAGGATATTCTGCTGAACAACATCGCGTGGATGTTGAGGAAGTTTCCGGTCTTCCCGATACCGGGCAAGGGCGACTACCGGCTCCAGCCGATCTACGTGGAGGATATAGCCGACCTCGCCGTGGAGATGGCGTCGCGCGACGATGACGTGGAGTTGGACGCGGTGGGGCCGGACGTGTTCGCATATGACGAGCTGGTGCGACTGATCGGACGCAAGACGGGGACATCGGCGCGGCTGATGCGTATGCCAGCCTGGGCGGCGCTGGGAGCGGCGAACCTTCTGGGGCTGCTGGTACGGGACATCGTGCTGAGCCGGGATGAGATCGAGGGGCTGGCGGGGGATCTTCTGGTGTCGAAGTCGGGCGAGCCGCCTCCGGGGAAGACTCGATTGGCGGACTGGCTGGATGAGAATGGGGATCGGTTGGGGAGGTCGTATTCGTCAGAATTGGATAGGCATTACAGATAGAGCGAGTACGACGTTGGGAATTTACGCAGAGGCGCAGAGGACGCAGATAAACGCGGAGGGGACGATTTATACGCCCATGCGTTTCTACTCGTTTAGATGGGCGCTAGAGGTTGAAGTCTCCGAGGGTGGGGGAGATTCGCAGGGTTGGTTCGGTGATGGCCTGGACGTCGGCGGCGGTCCAGCCGGGGGCGACTTCGATGAGGGTCAGGCCGTCTTCGCCGACTTCTATTACGGCGACATCGGTTACGATGAGGCTTACGCACCCGGGCGCGGTTAGCGGGAAGTCGCACTCGCGGACTATCTTGGGGTTGCCGGCGCGGTCGGTGTGCTCCATGGCCACGATGATCCGGCGCGCTCCGGCGGCGAGGTCCATGGCGCCTCCGACGTTGCCGATGCCGCGCGACGGGAGCATCCAGTTCGCCAGGTCTCCGCGTTCGGATACCTGCATGGCGCCGAGAACGGCGACGTCTATGTGTCCGCCGCGTATCATGGCGAAGCCCTCGACGGAATTGAAGAACGACATGCCGGGGTTCATCGCCAGGAACTGTCCGCCGGCGTTGATGAGATCAACGTCTTCCTCGCCAGGCTCGGCCATGGGACCGTAGCCGAGCACTCCGCTCTCGCTGTGATAGACGACGCTACGTCCTTCCGGGATGAATTGTGAGCAAAGGGTCGGGATTCCGATGCCCAGGTTGACTACGTCGCCATCTTGAAGTTCGCGGGCGACGCGCATAGCGACTATCTCGCGGGGGAATTTTTCTTTTTCCATCGTTGAGCCTCCAGGTCGGGCGTTTTCACCCCCATCCTAACCTTCCCCCGTCAAGGGGGAAGGAACTTGGGATAAAGAGTTAGGGTATTTCGACTATGCGGTCCACGTACAGGCCGGGGGTGTGGACGGCTCCTGGGTCTATGTCGCCGGGTTGGACTATCTCGTCCACTTCCATAATGACGACGTTGGCGGATGTCGCCATGACGCCGTTGAAGTTGCGCGACGTGCCTCGATACTCGGTGTTTCCGAGCGTGTCCGCGCGGTGGGCGCGCAGTAGCGCGAAGTCGGCGGTGAGCGCGGTTTCGAGCAGGTATTCGCGCCCGTCGAACACGCGAGACTCCTTGCCCTCGGCCATTAGCGTTCCGGCGCCGGTTGGGGTGTAGAACGCGGGTATGCCCGCGCCGCCGGCCCTGATGCGCTCGGCGAGCGTCCCCTGCGGCACCACCTCCAAACCTACCTTGCCTTCCAGGTACGCGCGCTCGAAGGCGGTGGGGCGCGAGGGGGACGGGGATACGGGGAATGACGCGATCACCTTGTGCACCTGCTCGTTCTCGACCAGCACGCCGATGTCGGTGGGCGTGTCTCCCGGTATGGTTCCGAAGCCGATTACGGAGGCGAGTCCGGCGGTGTTGGAGATGATGGTGAGGCGTCGCGCGCCGTGGTCGCGCAGGGCGCGAATGAGGTTCTGTGGAGTGCCGCCCGGTCCGGCGAAGCCGTCTATCATGAGGGTCGCGCCGTCGGGGATGTCGGAGACCGCTTCGGCGAATGTGGGGGTTATCTTGTTCATGGTAGAGTGGCTTCTTTCGTCCTCTGAGTCGGCGTTCTCAAAATCGGTACATGCGGGCGGGGACTACGCCACCACGCCATCGTCTCTGAGCGCGGTGACTTCGGCGGTGGTGTAGCCGAGCTCGCGGAGGGCCTCGGTTGTGTGCTGGCCGAGCGTGGGCGCGGGTCGGCGGACGGTTCCGGGGGTGTCGGACAGCTTGACGGGGATGCCGATGCCGCTGACGCGGCCGGCGATGGGGTGGTCGGTCTCGACGCGCATCTCGCGCGCTTGCACTTGCGGGTCGGCGTACACGGCTTCGATGTCGTAGATGGGGCCAGCGGGGACGCCGGCGGCGTCGAGGGCGGCGAGCCATTCGCCGGAAGTCCGATGGGCGAACGTGTCCTGGAGCGTCGCCACCAGCGAGTCGAGGTTGTCCATCCGCAGGCGGGGTTCGGCGAAGCGGGCGTCGGTCAGCAATTCGTCGCGGCCTATGGCGGCGCACAGCCGCTCCCAAGTCGCCTGGTTCGCCGCGCCGATGTTTATGTGGCCGTCCGCCGTCCTGAACGCCTGGTACGGGGCGTTTAGCTGGTGGGCGCTGCCCTTTGGAGTGGGCGATTGGCCGGTGGCGAAGTAGATGGCGGACTCCCAGAAGGTGTATGCCACGCCACCTTCGAGCAGCGAAGTGTCCACGTGCTGTCCCCTGCCCGTCCGCAAGCGGTTGATGTACGCGGTGAGGATGCCGATGGCGGCGAAAGAGCCGGCGTTGAGGTCGGTAACGGGCACTCCAACTTTGGTCGGGGCGCCTCCGGGATGGCCGGTAACGCTCATCAGTCCGCTCATGCCCTGCGCGACGAGGTCGAAGCCGCCGCGCCGCGCGTAGGGGCCGGTGGCGCCGAAGCCGGATATGGTGCAATAGACGATGGCGGGGTTGATTTCACGGACTTGCTCGTAGCCGAGGCCCATGCGTTCGAGGGCGCCGGGGCGGAAGTTTTGCACCAACACATCGGACGCGCGCGCCATGCGCCGGGCTATCTCGCGTCCGTCGTCGGAGCGCAGGTCGATGACGATGCTGCGCTTGTTCCGGTTGATGCCCAAGAACGCCGCCGACTCGCCTTCGATGAACGGCGGCCCCATGCGTCGCGTGTCGTCGCCGCCGTTGGGCTTCTCGACCTTCAGCACGTCGGCGCCCATGTCGGCGAGCATCATGGTGCAGTATGGGCCTGCCATTATCTGGGTCAGATCCATCACTTTCACGCCGGCGAGGGGCAGGGACTGGTTAGTTGTCATATGGTCAAATCTCCGGCGTCGGGGTGGTTCAGCGGCCCTGGAACTTGGGAGCGCGGCGCTCCACGAATGCGGCGCGGCCTTCGTGGAAGTCTTCGCTATCGAAGTTGGTGAACGGCAACCGCTCCTCTTCTTCTGTCAGAGATTCGAGGGCGGGGTTTTCGAGCACGGTTTGGAGGATGCGCTTGTGCCGAGCCTGGGACAGGGGGGCGAGCGGGACCATTTCGCGCGCCAGCGAGTACGCCACCTCGTCCACGTCGTCGAGCGGGGCGGTCTGCGTTACCAGTCCGACGCGATGCGCCTCGCCCGCGTCTATGAGGCGCGCCGACAGCAGGATGTACGATGCGTTGCCCGGCCCCACGAGGCGGATGAGGCGACGCATCTCGCGGTAACCGACGAGGATGCCGAGCCGCGCGACGGGTATTCCGAAGCGGCTATTGTCTGAGGCGATGCGGATGTCGGTCGCCGTCGAGAGCTCGCAGCCGCCGCCGACGCAGAAGCCCTTGATGAGCGAAATGGTGGGACGCGAAATCGCCTCTATCGCGTCCAGCGCGCCGTCGAACGCCTCGGAATAGAGGACCGCTTTTTCGGAGTTGTTCCGGTAGTTCTCGAAATCCTTGATGTCGGCTCCGGCTGAGAACGCCGCGTCGCCCGCGCCGGTGAAGACGACGACCTTCACGTTCGGATCCGCCTCCAAGTCGAGCGCGA
The DNA here is from genome assembly GCA_965208795.1 of Dehalococcoidia bacterium. Taxonomy (GTDB): domain Bacteria; phylum Chloroflexota; class Dehalococcoidia; order Lucifugimonadales; family UBA1123; genus VXRN01. Next base: position 1,783,499 of record CBDBPQ010000002.1, on the reverse strand, counting down.
TGCGACGCAGCTCCAGCCAGCCGTGGTAGTCTATGGCGTTGCGCTGGCGAGGGCGGTTGAAGGTTACAGTGGCGATGCCGTTCTCTATGACGGTGAGGATGTCTTCGGTCATGTGATCCTAGTCTCGCATGGTTGTGTGATTACGCCGATTCGGGGAGCCAGCCCCACGGATGGGGTCCCCACTCGGCGGTGAAGACCTGGCCGGATTTTACGGTGAGGACGGGGGTGAGCGCCTTGTCGCCGGTGAGGGTTCCGCCTTCGGTGTCGCGGAACAGCCAGCTTCCGGTGCGCTCTTCGAGGACGCTGATGTCGGCTTCGCGTCCGACGGCGAGGCTGCCGAGGCTGCCGTCCATGTCGAGCGCGCTCGCGGGGTTGATCGTCGCCATACGGATGACATCGTGGAGGCTGAAGCCGAGCGCGAGGAAGCGCGAAAGCATCTCCGTCATGCTGTGTACGGTGTTCAGCCTGCCGGGTATTGTGAGGTCGGTGCTGATGGAGCGGGGCATGACACCCTGATCGAGCGCGGCGCGGGCTACGTCGAAGCTGAAGTTCTGCCGTCCGTGCGCGGTGTCAAGGAAGACGCCGCGCTCCTGCGCGTCCATGATCTCGGGGACGACCTTGCCGTCGTCGTCGAGTATGCGGCCCGCGTTGCCGCTGAACAGGTGAGTGATGATGTCGCCCTCTTCGAGGAGGGGGAGCAGGTCTCGGGTTATGGTGGGGCCGTCGGTTACGCCGCGGTCGCCGATGTGCACCATGAGGCGGACGCCGCCTTCGGTGGCGGCCTGCTTCGCCAGCCGGACCATCTCTACGCCCAGTATCGGAACGGCGGGGCCTACGGCGCGAATCTTGACACCCTGTATGAGCGGCCTGTTGGCGCGGATGACGCGGACCGTCTCATCGAGGTCTATGTCGTCGCGTCCGGAGATCTCGGGCTGGTAGTTGAGGCCGGCGCGGGAGATGTGCAGCATACAGACGATGCGCGTGTGGGCGTTGGGGACGACGTGCTGTGGGAACCCTCCGAAGGTGTAGCAGCCAGCGCTGCCGGCGTCCACGACTGTGGTCACGCCGGCGTACACTCCCGCCATGTCGGGGTCCACGCCCGTCTGGTTGACGCCGTGATAGACGTGGGTGTGCAGGTCTATGAGGCCCGGAACGACCAGCTTGCCGCTGACGTTGATGACGCGGCTTTCGGGGCCGGGACGTATGGCGGGGGCTATCTGTGAGATAGCCCCGTCCTGAACGGCGACGTCCATGCGCGCGTCTATGCTCTGCGCGGGATCTATGACCCTACCGCCGGCGAGTATGAGATCAGTCATGGCGCGTGTCTCCTCACGTGTTGGATGCGGGGTAGATTGTAGCATGTCGGGGGATGTCGTCGCCTATTGGGACCACTAATCGGGCTTGTTGCGACGCCTGAACATCCACGCGCACACTACGCCGCCGATTAGTCCGAACAGGTGCCCCTCCCAAGATATGGACGCCTGCAACGGCAGTATGCCGAAAATGAGGCCGCCGTACAGAACGCCGACGATGAGTGCGACGACGATGGACAGGATGCTGCGTTCGTAGAATCCGCGCGCGAGCAGGTATCCGAAGTATCCGAACACCAGGCCGCTGGCGCCGATATGGGTTGCGCTCCGTCCCACGAGCCAAACGCCCGCTCCGGAGAACAGGGTGATGAATACGGATACCGCCAGCAGGTTACGACCGCCGGTGAACGCTATCAGTCCGCCGAGAGCGAGCAGCGGGCCGGTGTTGGAGAGAAGGTGTCGAATTCCATCGTGTACGAAGACGTGCAGCGCGATGCCGACGATGGACGATGTATCGCGGGGTTGGATGCCGAACCGAGCGAGTTCCAAGTTGGCGGCCCAGTCGGCGAGGGCGGCGAGCCACAGCAGGGCGACGAATACGGCGAGGCCGATGAAAGCTTGGACGGGCATATCGCGTTCAGCCGTCCGGACTACGCCGCCCAAGCGCTTTGCGCGAGGCGCGGACGCCGCCGAAGCGGAGGCGGAGCAAACCTTTGATGTCTTCGGTGGCGGTACTGATGATGCGGACGCGGCTGTCGGGGTCGTCCTCCCAGCGGACGGGGACTTCGTGGACCGGGTAGCCGTTCTTCTCGCAGAGGATGAGCAGTTCGCTATCGAAGAACCAGCCCGTGTCCTCTACCAGAGGCAGGACTTCTTCGACCACGCGGCGGCTGACCGCCTTGAATCCACACTGCGCGTCCACGAAGCTCGTGAAGAACATGGTTCGGAACATGAGGCTGTAACAGCGCGAGATGATTTCGCGCTTCAGGGAGCGACCGATGACTTCGGCGCCGCGCGTGAGCCGGGAGCCGGTGGCGACGCCGGCGCCACCTTCGAGGATGGCGCCCACAAGCGTCGGCAGCGCGGACAGGTCTGTCGAGAGATCCATGTCCATATAGGCCACCACGTCGGCATCGCTCCGCGTCCAAGCGTGTTTGAGGGCGCGGCCACGTCCGCGCTGTTCCAAGCGCAGGTATTCGACGCGCTCGCGCTCGGATGCGAGTCGGCGGCCTATGTCGGGCGTAGCGTCGGTGGAGCCGTTGTCGGCTATGACGATGCGCCAGTCGTACTCCGCCATTTTGGCGGACATGAAGTCGGACAGGGTGGCGACGGTATTCGCCAGCCCCGCTTCCTCGTTCAAGCCGGGGATTACTACGTCCAGTGTGTGTGTCATCGCAGCGCAGGGGTTGTCTCAGTGTCTGAAGTGGCGCGTTCCGGTCAATACCATCGCCACGCCGAGCTTGTTGGCGGCCTCGATGCATTCGTCGTCGCGTATCGAGCCGCCGGGCTGGGCTATGGCGGTTACGCCGCCCGCAGCCGCCATCTCGATATTGTCCGGGAACGGGAAGAAGGCATCGGACGCGAGCGCTGAGCCGACGGCTTTGTCTCCGGCGATTCTCAGCGCTAGATGGACGCTGGTAACGCGGTTCGGCTGTCCCGCGCCCATGCCGACGAGGGCGTTGTCCTTGGCAAGAACAATGGCGTTGGACTTGACGTGCTTGCCTGCCTTCCAAGCGAATGCGAGGTCTGCCAACTGTTCGGGAGTTGGCGCGAGATCGGTGGCGGTAGTCCAAGTGGACGGGTCTTCATCTGCGGCGTCGGGAGTCTGGATCAGCGCGCCGCCGGATACCAGACGCACGTCGAGGTCTGCCGCCATGCCGCCAACGGGAGCGATTCGCAGGATCCGCGTGCGTCGGCGCCGACGCAGCGTTGCCAGGGCGTCTTCGTCGTAGTCCGGCGCGATGATGATGTCGTACAGCACGCCGCGCATGGCTCGGGCGGTGTCGTTCGTTACCGCTCGGTTGAATGCGACGATGCCTCCGTACGCCGATACCGAGTCGCCCTCGAAGGCGCGGCGGTATGCGGTTGGCTGGTCGGCATGGGTGGCGAGTCCGCACGGGTTCGTGTGCTTGATGACGGCGACGGCGTTCTCAGAGAAGTCGCTGACGATGCGCCACGCGGCGTCGGCGTCGAGGTAGTTGGTGTACGACATTTCGATACCGTGCAGCCGCTCGGCGCGGACAACGCCGCCGGTGGCGAGGGCGGATGAGTAGAGCGTAGCCGACTGGTGCGGGTTTTCGCCGTACCGGAGATCTGCCACGCGGTCGTAGCCGAAGGTTAGCTCTGCCTGCGACGCGCCGTTTTCGGCGGCCTCGTCGCCGGCTAAGTATCGGGCTATGGCGGTGTCGTACAAGGCGACGTGCTGGAAGGCTTTGTGGGCGAGCTCGCGCCGCTCGGCAGAGGAGAAGGCTTCGGGCGAGACGCCGCGCTCGGCGATTCTTTCCGCTATCCAGCCGTAGTCCCTCGGATCCACAACCACGAGTACGGAGGGGAAATTCTTGGCGGCGGCGCGGATCATGGTGGGGCCGCCGATGTCTATGTTTTCGAGCGCGTCCATCAGCGTGGCGTCGGGGTCGCCGACCGCCTCTACGAAGGGGTACAGGTTGCCTACTACGACGTCTATGGCGCCGATGCCGCGAGCGTCGAGCTCCGACAGGTGAGAGTCCAAGTCTCGTCGCGCCAGGATGCCGGCGTGGACGGTGGGGTGCAGGGTCTTGACGCGACCATCGAGTATTTCGGGCGAGCCGGTCAGGTCGGCGACTTGGGTTACGTCGAGTCCGGCGTCGGCTATGGCTTGCGCGGTGCCGCCGGTGGAAACGAGGTCGCATCCGGCGCCGGACAGGGCGCGGGCGAGAGGGAGGAGGTCGGTCTTGTCGTAAACGCTTAGGAGGGCTTTCATGGGAGCCTTTCTAGGATGCCTGAGTCGCCACGCGCATCCTCCCGCTTGGGCTATGCAGATATGATAACACGCGCGCCGACAGCGTCGGCGGTTATCTCGCCAACCTGTACGGCGTCGGGGATCACGCGGAGCGTTTCGGCTACTCGCTCGCGTCCGCACACCAGGACCATGCCCAGCCCCATATTGAAGACGCGGTACATCTCGTCGAGGGCTACGCCGCCGTCTTCCTGGATCTGCCAGAAGATTGGGGGGGCGGGCCAGGATGAGGGATCGAAACGCGCCGCTACACCGTCCGGGCCGCCGGGCAGCATCCGGGGTACGTTTTCTATCAGGCCGCCGCCGGTGATATGGGCTATGCCCTTAACGATGCCGAAGGCGGGTTCGAGCTGGCGGTAGTAGGGCGGGTGCGGGCGCAGCAGCGCGTCGCCAAGCGTCTCGCCAAGCTCGTCGCGGTACCCGGACAGGGGCGACGGGTCGGAGTCCAGGCCGTAGATGTGGCGGACTAGCGAGTATCCGTTTGTGTGCAGTCCGTTGGACGGGATGCCGATGAGCGCGTCGCCGGGAACGATTTGGGAGGTGTCTATCATGGCTTCGCGCTCGACCACGCCGAGCACGAAGCCCGAAACGTCGAAGTTGCCGTCGGCGAACACGCCGGGCATCTCCGCGGTCTCGCCGCCTATGAGGGCGCAGCCCACGGCTTCGCAGGCGCGCGCCATGCCTTCGACCAGCGTTTCCACAACGTCGGGGCGCAGGACGCTCATGTTGATATAGTCGAGAAACAGGATTGGCTTGGCGCCGCAGACTATCACGTCGTTGACGCAGGCGTTTACCAGGTCTTCGCCTATGCCGTCGAAGCGGCCCGTCATCACAGCCAGCTTTAGCTTGGTGCCCACAGGATCGGTGCTTGCGACCAGCACGGGATCGGAGTAGCCGGAGAATGCGTACATGGCGCCGAACGCGCCGACGCCGGCCAGCACTTCGGGGCCGTGCGTGCGGCTCACGATGTCGCCGATACGACGCTTGACACGCGCCGACGCATCGAGATCCACGCCTGCGGCTTGGTAAGTTTGCGATGTCATGGCGAATCCTGTGATTGAGCTATGCAGTCCAGGTCTATTTCGCCGTTCGCTATGCGCTGGATAGTCTGCGGGTACAGCGAATGTTCGCGTTCCAGCACGCGGGCGGCGAGGGATTCGGGCGAGTCTCCGGGAAGCACGGGCGCAGTCGCTTGCGCGACGACGGGGCCGTGGTCGTATCGCTCGTCCACGATGTGTACGGTTACGCCGGATTCGCGTTCGCCCGCCGCCAACACGGCCGCATGAACGCGCTCGCCGTACATGCCCCGTCCCCCGAACTTGGGCAGCAGCGCGGGGTGGACGTTGAGTACGCGGTTGCGGTACGCACAGAGGGCGCGGGGGCCGAGCAGCTTCATGTATCCGGCGAGTATGACGAGAGAGACGCCGCGCCGCTTGAGGGTGTCCGTGATGGCGCGGTCCAGGTCGTCGGCGTTCGGGTTCGTAACCGCGCTCAGGTGAACGGCGGGGATGCTCGCGCGACGGGCGCGCTCCAGGGCGAACGCGCGCGAGTTGTTGGAAATGACGACGCGGACTTCGGCGTCGAGCGTTCCGGCGAGGCATGCGTCTATTATCGCCTGGAGGTTCGTGCCGCCGTGAGAAGCTAGTACGCCCAACGCAAGAGGCGCGGCGCTGGGCGGTTGGGCGGAGTCGGTATGGTCAGGCATCTGGCGAGCGTTTGAGGTGGATTGGGGCGGGGCGGCGGCCTTCAGACGACTTCCATGACCAGCTTGTCCATCTCGAGCTGGACGGGGATGGGGTAGTTTCCGGTGAAACAGCCCATGCAGAAATTGTCGCCCGCGTCTTCGAGGGCGCGGGAGAGTCCCCCGACGCTCAGGTATCCCAGCGAGTCCGAGCCGACGAGCCGCCGTATCTCTTCTACGGACAGGTTGGCGGCTATCAGCTCCTTCTTGGTGGCCATGTCCACGCCAAAATGGCAGGTGGACATGATGGGAGGCGCGGTGATGCGCAGGTGGACTTCGGCTGCGCCGCCTCGACGCAGCAGCTTGACGACGTGGGGCGTGGTGGTGCCGCGCACGATGCTGTCGTCCACGACGACGAGGCGCTTGCCGCGGATTATGCCGGTCAACGGGTTGAGCTTGCGGCGAACGCCGAGGTCGCGGAAGCGCTGGGTCGGCTCGATGAATGTGCGGCCCACGTAGCGGTTCTTGACCAGTCCTTCAGCATATGGGATGCCGGATTCCTGCGCGTAGCCGACGGCGGCGGCGGTCGCCGAGTCGGGCACGCCGATAACCATGTCGGCGTCCACAGGAAACTCGCGGGCGAGTTCGGCGCCCATTCGCATACGGTCTTCGTAAACGAGCCTTCCATCCAGCACACTGTCGGGGCGCGAGAAGTAGATGTTCTCGAACACGCAGCTTGCGCGCCGGCGAGAGTCGGCGGGGCGCTTGACGGTTCTCATGCCTCGATCGTCTATGAGGACCGCCTCTCCGGGTTCGATGTCTCGGACGTAGGTCGCGCCCACATGATCCAGGGCGCATGTCTCGGACGCTATCACCCAGCCGCCGTTGAGCTTGCCCAGACAGAGCGGTCGGACGCCAAGCGGGTCGCGAATGCCCAGAAGCTGGTCCTTCGTCAGCACCGTCAGGGAGTAGGCGCCCTTGAGCCGGCGCATGAGGTATGAGATGCGGCCTTCCCAGTCTTGAGACGGCGCGTTGGCGAGGACGCTGGCTATGATCTCGGTATCGCTGGTGCCTTCGAAGCGGTAGCCTCGGTCTTCCATCTCTCGCCGGAGGGCGAGGGCGTTGATGACGTTGCCGTTGTGGGCGAGCGCGAGTTCCAAGTCTGGGCCATGCGCGATGATGGGCTGAGCGTTGACGATGCGGTTCGAGCCGGTGGTCGAGTAGCGAGTGTGGGCTATCGAGATGTACCCGGGCAAGTCGAGGAGATGGTCGTCTTTGAACCCCTGCCCGATGAGTCCCATAGAGGTGCGATTGTAGATTCGGGCGCCGTTGGCAGAGGCGATGCCGGCGCTCTCCTGTCCGCGGTGCTGGAGGGCATAGATGCCGAAGAACGCCACGCGGGAGACATCTTCTCCGCGATGATAAACGCCTACGACACCGCAGGCTTCGCGAGCGGTATCGTCGTAGTCGGCGGCGTAACCCACCGGCTGGGGCTGGCTGTCAGGACTGATGGGACTCTCCCTTCCCTCAAACCTGTCGCCCAACAACGCTCCGGGGCGTATCCGATGCCGGTGGCCGAAGAGCCGACGGCCGACGGACGCGCTATCAATACAGTACAGTAGGGATTATAGGGAGTGTGTTAACGGACGGTCAACGGCTAGGAGCTAAATTTGGGACGTGATCGGGGGAATTGGTCGGCTGTATCCCTTACCCCACTATGGGTTGGGCGATTATCCAGAGGCTGGTGGCGGTGTAGATTATCATGAGGGCGAGCATTGGGATCTGGCCGCGCATGGCGGCTGACGGGGACGGGGCGCGGCGCAGGGAGATGAGGTGCGCGAGATAGACTGAGATGACGTGGCCGGTGACGATGGCGGCCAGGCTGATGAACCAGACGGCTTTCGCGCTGATGATTTCGAGGTTCACCAGATAGTCCGACGCGCCGAATATATCCCAGCCGAAGCCGAACGGGTCGGAGGCGACGGGGATGATCAGCTGGCCCTGTATCAGCAGCAGGGTGATGAAGTGGGCGAGGTTGTACGCGAGGGCTATGGGCATTAGCGAGAATACATACGCGCGCGCCACTTCCAGAACGCCGCCCTCGTCGCCGGACAACGCCTTGACGCCCCACGCGAACGCGAGATAGACAAGCGCGAACGTCAGGGGGGCGGCGGCGAGAGCGAGGGTATCCACCACGTCGAGGCTTGCATACGCGAGCATCGCCGTCCTCAAATCGGCCCATGTCTTGGTGTCCTGGAAGCCGTCGAAACTGACGGTCGCGAGCGCGAGGATGACGAAGGCGGCTGTGGCGAGCGGCACGCGCTCCAGGAGCGCGAGACCGATGGCGGGAGGGCGCAGGTTTAGGCGCCGGTCTTGGGGCGCGGCGTACTCGTAGCAGTCATAGCAGTCCACGCACTGGGACTCGAGGCGGCAGGATGAGTCGCAATCGGCGCAGACGGCGCGATCGGATACTCGCGCCTCGGTCGGCGAGAAGCGGGCGAAGAATCCGAACAGGACGGCGAAAGCCTCTCCGCGCCGCAACCAAGTATGCTTGCCGAACGCCGCCATCCCGGCCCACGTCAGGATCGAGTACAGCAATACCATGACCGCCAGGGCGCGCGGTTGATAGGCGGAGGTAAAGACGTTCTCGGCCCACGCGAACAGGAAGAACAGCGCGAGCGCGGGCCACACGTCGAGCCAGTCGGGGTAGTCGAACGGCGGGTCTTCCGGCTCGTTGGCGCGGCCCCCAATGCGACCAATAATGCGACGATACCACTCGAACGTTATCTTCCAAGGGTTGAGGAACGCCCAGACGTTTCCGAACAGCGCGACTACGTATCCCATGCCCACCCACCAGATTATCCAGATGAAAACGGGGGAGATGTTGTCTATCGCCTTTTCAGTGCCGAAGAATCCGGCGAACAGCAGCAGCGCGAACAGAGCGACCGACGCGGCGCGAACGACGGCGCCGGCGATACGGCTGGTCAGGACGGCCCCGAGCGCGGGGACGCGCAGAAGATCCAAGGTGGGATAGTGGATGCGCTCGTGGGCGCCGCGAACGAAGAATCCTAGTACCACGAACGAGAGGGCCACGGTCGCCGCCGCTCCCAAGAGGAAGTAGTTCAGGGGTATGGGCAGGTCGTAGCGCTGGCCGAAGGCGTGAGCGTAAACGGGGGCGGCGCAGAGCGCGAGGGCGGCGACAGACAGGGCTATCGCGGTCTTGGTCAGGGGGTTGGGCATGGTCTCATTTTAGAGTCTGGATGTAGTTTACGAGATGCCACATTTCGTCGTCGGTCAGCCTGTCGCCTTGCGCTGCCATGGAGGTTCCGGGGACGCCGTCGCGGATGAACTCGAAAAGGGCGCGGTCGGGATGCAACGGGACATGGACGATGAGGTTTGCCGGCGGCGGGTCCATACCGACCGACGCCGGGCCGTCGCCGCGGCCGAGTTTACCATGGCATGACTGGCAGTTCGTCAGGTACAGGTCGTACCCGGCGGCTACGGACTCTTGGGTTGGCGGTATGGGGTTCCTGACAGGGACGCTATCGCCCGAACCGAGCGCGCCGAACAGCAGGGCGACGCCTGCCGCTACGCCGGCGAGACCCGTTCCCATGGCGGTTAGCCCAGCGCGCGAGTAGCGTCCGCCGAGCGGGATGGCGACCGCAAGCAGAACCAGCCCCACGATGCCGAGCTCTATGCCCAGAAGGCTGCGCCCGACGTCCGGGTCGGGAAGGATGGACAGGCCGCCTCCGCTATCCCCGATCTCGAATCTGAACGCCGTTCTGGCGTCGAACGCGCTCGTGCGCTGAACCACGACTTCGGCCTGCCACGCGCCTGCGATGCCGATGGTCTGCCGTTCGAGCGCGTACTCGCCCTCGCCGACGCTGGCGGCCGAGTACGCGGTCTCGCCCAAGTCGTCGTCAAGGTACGACAGGCGCAGGCGCACGTCGGTCGCGTCGGTTATCGGGTCGCCAAGCATGTCGGTGAGGGAGATGCGGACGGTGTTCGGTCCGACGGCGCCCGGCTCGACGCTCAGTTCTATGCGCGCCCCCTCGGAGGTGTCTTCGAATATGAGGTCGCTTTCGACGCCGATGCCCAACCGGGACGCCATTTGGCGCGCCGGTTCCATGGCGGTCATGTAGCCGACAGCCAGGAGCGCGAGCGCGAGCGCGAGGTACTCAAGCCTCACCAGTCGCCGCAGCCAGAGCGCGCTCCACAGGCCTCCCATGATGCGCGGCCTAATCCACAGCAGGTTGGCGGCGGCGAGCGCGAGGGCGACGAGAACCAGCGCGGTCTTGCCCATGAGCGCCAGTCCGTATGGCAGGGTGATGGCCTCGGGCGTCGTAACCTGCGCCCATGCGCTGAAAAGCCCGGTCATAGCGAGCAAGCCCACGCTGGCGGCCGCGATGGGCGTGAACCGCCGCACGATCCCGACCAACAGCGCGCGGCGCAGGGACCTGTCCGCAAAGATGATCATCTCGGACGCGCCGGTCGCCAGCGCCGCCAGTCCGCCTATCCAGACGGATGCGGCGACGAGGTGGACGTAGTCGTTGGCTATCGCCTCCAGGCGGATGCCGGGCGTAGCAGCCGCGTGGCTGGTGAGGCTGACGGTCAGCAGCGCGCCGGCGGCGCAGGCGAGCGCCGCCGCGCAGCTCTTCGCGCTCGAATGGCGGTCTCCCCTGTCCGTAATCAGGTAGATGAGCCAGAGGAACGCCGCCATCAGGCCAAGCCGCGCTACCGCCATCCTTCCCCAGAACGTCTCGGTTTGCAACCGCCACACCGGCCCGGTGAGCGTTTCCAAGATGGATGATTCGTAAACGGCGGACGCCTGGAGGACTATCAGCGCGACGGTCGCGCATACGGCGACGAAGACGCTCACCGCGCAGATTATCATGTTGGCGAGGAACAGCAGCTTGCTCAGCCTGCCTTGTATAGAGTCTTCTTCGACGGCATCCGGACCGTCGGGGGGAATCGCGGAGTCTATGACGGGCTTCGCCACCAGCAGCCGGTATAAGAGCGCGCCGAACGCCGTTGCCGCGCCGAGTATCATCACCCAGCGCAGAAAGGGATCTATGCCAGACAGGAGGAGGCCGCCAATCTCGGCCCGCGACCCGGCATCGGCGGGCAACGGCTCACCGACGGAGAATACGAAGGAGCCGCGCGCGAGATGTCCGTCCACTGTTGAGACGTTCTTCCATACAACGGTGTAGGCGCCGTCTTGCAGCGGTTGGAGGGCTGCCCCCATCACATGCGGATCGGTTGACCGAACGACCTGGTCCGTGTCATCTACACGGTTGCCTTGCGAGTCCAGCACACGTATCGAGCTCAGGGACGGCTCGATCGGCTCGGTAAAGCGGATGACGACGCGATCAGGGGCGGTTTCGAGAGTCGAGTTGGCGGCCGGGTCGGACTCGATATAGTTCGCGTGCGCGTTGACGCTGCCCGGCAGCATAGCCACCAGGATGGCTAGCGCCATTGGGAGCAGGACGAGAGCCGCCGCTCCCAGCCTGTTGGCTGCGAGTTTGACGAGCGCGGATTGGCCGGAGGATACGCGCAAGGGAAATCGCCTATCTGAACAGCCGATCCACCTCCGCCAGGATCTGATCCGGCGTGGGGCGGTCGGTGATGTCTCGGCCAATGTGGACGGCGGCAATCCCGCCGTCGGGGTCTATGATGAACGTGGCGGGCGCCGCCACGCCGTCGCCGTGCAGATCGAATACGCCATAGTCGCGCGCCGTCTGGGCGTCGGCGTCCGCGAGCACGTAGAAGCGGGAGCCTATCATCTCAGCCATTTTGTCGGCGTCCTCTATCTTGTCGGTACTTATCGCCGCCAGGGATACGTCGAGTTCTTCGAACTGTTGACTCATCAATGCCAGCTCGCCGAGCTGGTTGCGGCAGATCCCTCAAAACAGGCCCCGATAGAACACAAGCACAGCGGCTTTTCTGCCCTCCAGCAGTTTGGAAAGCGATACCGCGCCGCCGCCCGCCGAGGGCAGGTCGAAGGCAGGCGCGGTCTCTCGCGGTACGGGGGTCGGCGTGGCGATGACGGCGGTAACGATTGGAGCCACGACTGGCGCCGGGGCGGTTGGCGGCGCAGACTCGACCGTCGGCGGCGCGGGGACCGGCGTAGAGGTCGGCGGGGGCGTTCGCGCATCGTCGGATGGCGAGGCGCAGGCGGCCAGGGCCAGGATGGCGAGCGCGGCGACCAATGCCAGCCCCGCTCGCGCGAGGCGGGACAAGTTTGGCGCAGAAGCGCAGAAGCGCAGAGGTTTGGGGGCTGGCATTATTTCCCTCCCGCGCTACGAGTTGTTGGCGGAGTTTCGGGCGCGAGTCGCCACGATCATCGCGGCTGCGGCGATGGCTACGCCGGCGGCGCCGACGACGATTCCGATTATACCGAGCAACGCGCCCGCGTCGCTATCAGAGTCGTCGTCGGCAGCGGCTAATTGCGCCTGCTGCGCGAGTCGCTCCGCTTGTTGAGCTGTCTGCTGAGCGCCGCGGACGGCGCTTTCGATCTCGCGGAGGGACGGCTGCGGTTCCGGGAAGTGGAGACCCGTCATGGTCCGCACGTCGTCGAAGTCGCCGCCGCCCGCATGGGAATCGAACGTCTCGTCTATCTCGTCGCCCTCGATGGTTCCGAAGAGCCGGAATCGGTATTGGCCCGGCGCGGTCGGTATGAGGTAGGCAACGTAGTGTCCCGGGTCGCCATATACGGCGAGGAAGTCCATCATCTTGGAAGTAGATGTCGGGACGTAGGTAACTTCGACCTGAAGGGTCTGCTCCAAGCCCTCTACACCTTCGGAGTCGTCACCGCGGGTAACGCGGACGCTGACGGCGTTAATCCCGCCCTCGTAAGCCGGCTCGTTGAAGAAGCCGACTACCAACTTGTAGTCGCCGACCTCTTCATCGCCGTGCGCGAGCGCGACGGCTGTTGTGGCAGCCGCGATCGTTATGAGTATCATTATGGTTGTGAGTATCTTCATTAGTAGTAGCCTCCGAAGAGCGTCGTCATCTGCCCAAACGGGTTCACCCCCATCCTAACCTTCCCCCATCGAGGGGGAAGGGACTTTGTATCTGCGAACTGCGCGTCTACAAAGCTGAGACAGATTCAAGAGTGTCGTCATGATTTTCGTCTTCTTGTTTGGCGGTCGCCTCTCTGCTTCAGGAAAGCGCGCATGGACAGGCCGAGTACGGTCAGGAGCGCGAGCAGCGTCGCCAGCGTGATGATGCCCGCGATGGGGCTTGCGCTCCTGACCTCATAGTCGAACGTTGCCGATCCGCCGCCGTCCGCGCCGGAGACGTTTATGGTGAACGTCCACGCGCCTTCGGCGTCGAGAGCGGCATTCGCCTCGTACAACGTCGGGTCGTATGAGTCCGGCCCGAACGGGATCGTGGGGGCCGGTCCGTCGGGGCTTGCGAGTATCGCCTCGACTTGCGCGTTCAACACTCGCGCGCCGGTGTCGGGGTCGGCGATCTGGAGAATCAGGATCGCCTCGCCGACGATGGGCGGATCCGGAATCGTGCCAAGCAGAAGTTCGTAGGGTCCAGCCACAGCGGGCCGGGTTAGCTGGAATCCGCCGCCGTGCGCGCCGACCGGATCGGCGGACAGCCAAAGCAGCGGCCCCAGACAGGCGACCGCAACCGCCGCGGCGATAATAGCTGTAAGCGCGTACTTCAGCGGGATACCCACACCGAAACCTTCGCCGTCCGCCCTGGCGAACGGCGTCCCGAGAGCTAGAGAGACAAGAGCCGCGGGCTACGCGCGAGGAGGTCTCTTGGGAACCGGAACGAGGGCTGATGCGAATGCCGCTTCGGTCGCGGCGCGGATAGCCAGAAGGGAGTCGGCGGTGGCGGCCAGGCGGTCATCGAGGTTCGAGTTCGCCAGGATCGCTATGGACGCGATGGGCGAGGACACCTCGAAGCTGTACAGTACCAGCGCGGCGCCCGGGGATGGGGTGGAGGACGATTCGCCTGTCGCCGGGTCAGCGGCGTATGGGGGGTGGGCGTGGGCGGCTCGGTAGTCGTGCCGGTGCGACGAATCCGCTCCCACATGGGCGTGATAGGGTTGCCGCTCGGCGAAGTGATGGTCGAGCAATGGGCCGACCGCAGGCAGGGCTACCATCAGGACAACGAGCGCCAGAGGCCACACTCTGATTAGTATCGCGTTCATCACTTAGGGATTATAGCGCTAAATCAACGCAAAGGCGCAAAGACGCGAAGGGCGCAAAGGGGCGATTGTGCATAGCATCGCTCTAGCGTACACTGTGAGAAGTCGGGTAGGCGTAGGCGACTACGGAACGGACTGGATTGGGGACGGCTTTCCAGGGCGAGGGGCGTACATAGCCCCGTCAGCCGACTGCAGGCTCAAGGATTAGGATGTGACTAAGCGGGTTTCATGTTTGTAGTTGGCACAGCGGGACACGTAGATCACGGCAAGTCCACGCTCGTCGAGGCGCTGACGGGCATAGACCCGGACAGACTCGCCGAGGAGAAAGAGCGCGGGCTGACGATAGACTTGGGCTTTGCGTGGTTCCGGCTGCCGTCCGGCGGCGAAGTCAGCGTCGTCGATGTGCCGGGCCATGAGCGGTTCGTCAACAATATGCTGGCGGGCGTCGGCGGGATAGACGTCGCGCTGCTGGTAGTGGCGGCGGACGAGTCGGTAATGCCGCAGACGCGGGAGCATCTGGCCATACTGGACCTGCTCAGGATACCGCGCGGCTTGGTGGCGCTCACTAAGACGGATCTCGTCGATGACGAGTGGCTGGAGCTGGTTTCGGCGGACGTGGAGGACGCGCTTGGAGGCACCGCGCTGGAAGGGGCGCGGATTCTGCCGGTGTCGGCTCACACGGGCGCGGGACTGCCTGAGCTTATAGGCGCGATCGACGCGATGCTCCAAGACATACCCGCCAAGCGCGACCTTGCGCGGCCGCGCCTGCCCATAGACCGCGCGTTTACGATGACCGGGTTCGGCACGGTGGTTACCGGCACGCTGATAGACGGCCACCTGGAGACCGGACAAGAGGTGGAGCTTGCCGTGGCCGGGCAGAGTACGCGGATTCGCGGTCTGCAGACGCATATGCAGCGCGTGTCGAAGGCCGAGCCCGGCACGCGAGTGGCGGCCAACCTGATCAACGTTTCACAACGCGACGTGTCTCGCGGCGAGACGCTGACGGTACCGGGCTGGCTGCGGCCCACGACGGCGTTCGACGTTCACCTGCGGGTTCTGCGCGACGCGCCGAATCCGTTGCGCCACAACATGTACGTTACCGTTCACACCGGGTCTAGCGAGACGGTGGCTCGGCTGCGGCTGCTCGAGGATGACCGCGCTCAACCAGGCGATACGACATGGGCCCAGCTGAAGCTGGACGCGCCGGTGGCGGTGGCGAAGGGCGACTACTTCGTAATACGCTCGAACATGACTACTCTGGGCGGCGGCAACATCGTGGATACGCACGCGCCGCGTCCGAGGCGTCGCCACGCGCCGACCATCGAGCGGCTGGAGATAATGGAGCGCGGCTCGGACCGCGAGGTCTTGTTGAAGACGATAGAGGGGCTGGAGCCGGCGGAGTTCACGCAGGTCGTCAACCGCGCGAATCTGGACGAACGGACGGCGCTAAACGAGATCGAGGCGATGATCGCGGACGGGGACGCGGTGGCGCTGGGCGTGGGGGACGTCAGACGGGGGACGCGGTTCTACACCGGCGGCGGCTGGCGCGCACTGGAGGGCAACGCGCGGGAGGCGCTGGGCGACTATCACCGGCAGTTTCCGCTTCGCGCCGCAGCGCCCAAGGAGGAGCTGCGCTCGCGGCTGCGTCTGAACCCGCAGGTGTTCAACGAGGTTCTACGGTTGCTGAACGAGGGAGGCGTAACCGTGGAGCGAGGTTCCACGGCGCGTTTGCCGGATCACGCGCCGAGCCTGGGCGATGCGCAGCGAGCGGCTGTCGAAGAGTACTTGCGCCGGTTGGAGTCGGAGCCGTACTCCCCGCCGACGGACATGGATATAGACGCCGAGATCGTCAACCTACTGGACGACGAAGGGAAGGTGGTGAAGACCGGCGGCGGCGTGGTCTTCTCCGCGGCGGCGTACCGGCAGATGGTCGAGAAGGTGTCGGCGCACCTGGAGGAGCACGGGGAGATTACGATAGCGGACGCGCGGAACCTGTTCGGCACCAGTCGCAAGTATGCGCTGGCGCTGATGGACCATCTCGACCACACGCGTGTTACGCGGCGCGTCGGCGACGCGCGCGTGCTGAGGTGAGCCGTGTCCGGCGACTATGACTCTAATCGCTGCGTTGGCGACTTCTGCCTGTTCCTTGCGGTAGAGGCGCGCGCGATACCCGTATCGTACGTGTCGCGGACGCTGCGCGTGCTGCAGGCTGCGGTGCGCGAGGTGGCGCGGGGCGTCCAAGACGCGGGGGAGCTGTTCGAGAGCCAGCCGTCGCCGTCGCTGCTTCTGGACGCGGAAACGATGGCGGACGGCAAGCTGGTCTTCAGCCTGTACTTCGCGGACCCGTCGGACGACGCGCCGATGCGGGAGCTTTCGACGCGGGCGTTCGCGCCGTTCATGTCGGCGTTCGGAGACGCGCTCAAGCGTATGCCGCAGCGCGGCCTGTGGGGACGCATGGCGCGGCAGTCGGGGTCGTCGCGTTTCCAGTCCGAAACCGACAGGCGGCTGGACGAGCTGAGGGTAGAGCTACGCCACTTCCAGGGAGCGACGCTGCGGCACGGCGCGCGGCTGATAACGTTCGACGGGGACCGTGTGGAGATAGAGTAGCAAGCCGGGAGCTTGACCGGTATTTTAACGCAGAGACGCAGAGGGCGCGGAGAAACGCAGAGGGATGGTTTGAGCGCTATGCATCTCCGCGCCTTAGCGTTTATCTCAACGGAAGGACTTCCAGGACGGGGCCGTTTACGAGGTTCTGGGGGCGACGCCCGTCGAGAACGGCGGCGACTTCGGAGCCGAAGCGCCCCGGGCGGAGGGCCATGGAAAGCTCGGAGTAGTGGGCGGCGTGCGGTGTGAGGACAGTGTTGTTCATGCCGAGCAAGGGGTTGTCGGCGTCGGGCGGCTCCTTCTCCAGCACGTCGAGGCCTGCGCCGAGTATCCATCCCTCTTGGAGCGCGGTTATGAGCGCGTCTTCGTCCACGACGGGGCCGCGCGATGTGTTTATGAGTATCGCCGTCGGCTTCATCTTTCGCAGCGCGTCTTCGTCTATGAGATGATATGTGCCTTCGTCGAGCGGTGTGTGGACGGATATGTAGTCGGAGCGGGCGAGCAGTTCGTCGAACGATACCGGCGTCGCGCCCACCGCTTCGAACGCGTCGTCGGATATGAGCGGGTCGTACGCGATTAGCTCGACCTCGAACGCCTTTATTCGCCGCGCGAACGCGCTGCCGATGCGGCCCAGCCCAACGACGCCGACGGTCTCGGTGTGCAGGGGGCCGACGGGCGCGGAGATGCGCGGAAGCCAGCGATTCTCTCGAACTCCGCTTTCCTGTTCCAGCAGCTTGCGGTTGGCGGCGAGCAGGAGCATCATAGCCTGGTTCGCCACCTCGCGGGTCCAGAGGTCGGGCACGTTGATTACGGCTATGCCGTTGTCCGTCGCGGCCTGTACGTCTATGCAGTCGAAGCCGACCCCGGTTCTGAGAACCGCCTTGCAATGGTCGAACGATGACAGCACGCGCCGCGTGATAGGGGATTCGGTGACGATGAGCGCGTCGGCGTCGGCGGCCGTCTGCGCGATGATCTCGTCTTCGGAATCGAGCCTTTCCAGGGGCACGAGCCGGGCGCCGACCTTGTCAAGCTCCTCGATTATGTCTGGATGGTCTCCGGCGCCAAGTGAATAGACGGTGAATCTGGTATCCGGCATGGTGGAAGGTTCTCCTACTCTTGGAATTGCGAGGATAATTGTAGCATGGCGAATTGCCCTGTTTCTGCGCCCGCAACCACTTGACACGGCGCTCGTATCTTGGTAAAGTGTACCAAGTCGCCCTATGCGCCTAGATTTGACTTTAAATTTTCATCCCCTCCGAACCTCACTACACGTTTGCCCATTGTCCCTTCCCCATTCCCCAGACGTCCCGTAGGCGTCGCTTCACCTTTGCAGTTCACCTTCAGTCAAGTTAATCGTCGCTTTCTATTTGCAATTCCCAGGAGTGAGAGAGCGTATGACCTCAACCGCAGCAACCGCATCTCAGGTTAGCAACGGCGCTAACGGCACAGTATGGGATGGCGTCCAGGCCAAGCGCACCTACTCGCGGGTGCCTTCGATCATAGACGTGCCCAACCTTATCCAGGTTCAGTTGGACTCATTCGAGCACTTCAAGGGCGAGGGATTGGGGGACCTGTTCAACGAGATTTCTCCGATCGAGGACTTTCCCGGCGGGAGGTTCGAGCTGAGCCTCGGCGACCACTACCTCGACCGCTGGCAGTACGGTACGGAAGCAGAGTGGGAGGCGGCGCTAGACAGGGCCGACAGGGATGGTCTTCAGTACTACCACTTCGACCTCCCCAAGTTTTCGGAGGCGGAGTGTCGGGAGCGCGAGTCCACCTACGCGGCGGCGCTGCACGTTACGGTGAAGCTGACGATCAAGGCGTCCGGCCCAGGCCAGGGCGAGATCAAACAGCAGAAGCTATTCATTGGGGACATCCCGATGATGACTTCTACCGGGACGTTCATCATCAACGGCGCAGAGCGAGTGGTGGTCAGCCAGCTCGTGCGGTCGCCGGGCGTCTATTTTACGGCGACGCCCGACGCGAACACGGGCAGGCCGCTGACGGCCGCGAAGCTCATCCCGTACCGCGGGGCGTGGATGGAGTTCGAGACATCCAACCGCGACTTGCTGTCGGTGAAGGTAGATCGCAAGCGCAAGACGCCGATAAGCACGCTGCTGCGCTGCCTGAGCTACTTCTACCAGGATTCGGAGGACGCCGAGCTTCGCAGCCGGTTCGAGACGGACGCGGGGCTGATGTCTATGTTCGAGGACATAGACACGGACGAAGAGCATAGCTTCATGCGGACGACGATCGAGAAGGACACGGCCAAGACGACCGACGAAGCGCTGCTGGAGTTCTACCGCCGGCTGCGTCCGGGCGAGCCGCCCAACGTGGAGAACGCGAAGAACCTGCTGGACAGCCTGTTCTTCAATCCGCGCCGCTACGATCTGGGCAGGGTCGGCCGCTACAAGCTGAACCGCAAGCTGCACCCGGACAGCCCGGAGGAGTTCCAGGAGCTCACGCTGTCGCCGGACGACATCGTGGCGCTCATCCGCCGGATGATACTGATAAACAACGCCGTGCTCGATAAGGACGACATAGACCATCTGGGCAACCGCCGCGTACGCGCGGTGGGCGAGCTAATCCAGAACCAGGTGCGCGTCGGGCTGCTGAGGATGGAGCGCGTCATAAAGGAGCGCATGACTACGCAGATGGATCCGGCCACCACGACGCCGGCGGCGCTGATGAACATAAGGCCCGTGGTCGCATCGGTTCGGGAGTTCTTCGGGGGGTCGCAGCTATCGCAGTTTATGGACCAGACGAACCCGCTGGCTGAGCTTACGCACAAGCGCAGGCTATCGGCTCTCGGGCCGGGCGGTCTGTCGCGCGAACGCGCCGGGTTCGACGTGCGCGACGTTCACCACTCGCACTACGGGCGCATCTGCCCCATCGAGACGCCCGAGGGTCCGAACATCGGGCTGCTCGGCTCGCTGGCCACGTACGCGCGCACCAATGAGTATGGCTTCATAGAGACGCCCTACCGCAAGGTTCGCACTACGATTTCCAACAAGGATCCGCGCCTGGACGGGCGCACACTGGCCGAAGACGTAGTGTCCGACGAAGGCGTTACCATCCTCAAAGCGGGCGGCACGCCCACCAGAAGCAACGGCAGGCTGACGCAGATAGCCGCGCTTCCGGAGCGGCTGATTCACGTCAAGCCATATGTGTCGGACGACCCGAACGACATCGTGTATTTGACGGCGGATGAGGAGGAGGCGGTACACATCGCGCCGCAAGCCGACGACGTGCTGGACCAGCACGGGCAGTTTACCGTGGACCGCGTGGAGACGCGAAGAGGCGAAGACGTGCCGATGGAATCCCCGGACAACGTGGGCTACATGGACGTCGCGCCGATACAACTGGTCAGCGTATCCACCGCGCTCATCCCGTTCCTGGAGCATGACGACGCGAACCGGGCGCTGATGGGCTCGAACATGCAGCGGCAGGCGGTGCCGTTGCTGCGTCCCGATCCGCCGCTGGTGGGCACGGGCATGGAGGAGCGCGTGGCGAAGGACAGCGGCCAGGTGGTGCTTTCCGACGTCGAAGGGGTGGTTACGAGCGTTACGGGCGACTGCATAGTGGTTACCGATTCGGAGCGTGAGAACCACAGGTTCAACCTGATGAAGTTCGTGCGCTCTAACCAGGGGACTTGCGTGAACCAGCGTCCGATAGTGGACAGGGGCGACAAGGTAAAGAAGGGCGACGTGCTCGCCGACAGCTCGTCCACCGGAGGCGGCAAGCTTGCGCTAGGCCAGAACGTGCTGGTCGCGTTCATGAGCTGGGAGGGCTACAACTTCGAGGACGCCATCATCATCAGCCGCCGGCTGCTGAAGGACGACAAGTTCACGTCCATCCACATCGAAAAGCACGAGGTGGAGAGCCGCGACACTAAGTTGGGGCCTGAGGAGATAACGCGGGACATCCCCAACGTGGGCGATGAGAACCTGCGAAACCTTGATGAGGAGGGCATCATCCGCGTTGGCGCGGAGATAGGGCCGGGCGACATTCTCGTCGGCAAGATAACGCCGAAGGGCGAGACGGAGCTTTCGGCCGAGGAGAAGCTGCTGAGGGCGATATTCGGCGAGAAGGCGCGGGACGTGAAGGATACGTCGCTGCGCGTTCCGCACGGACAGCGCGGCAAGATAATAGACGTTCGCGTGCTGAGCCGCGAGAACAAGGACGAACTTCCGCCGGGCGTCAACAAGCTGGTTCGGCTGTGGGTGGCGCAGACGCGCAAGATTACCGAGGGCGACAAGATGGCCGGGCGGCACGGCAACAAGGGCGTCATCGCGCGCATCCTGCCGGAAGAGGACATGCCGTTCCTGCCGGACGGCACGCCGGTTGACATCATCCTGACCCCGTTAGGCGTTCCGTCGCGCATGAACCTGGGGCAGGTGCTAGAGACGCACTTGGGCTGGGCGGCGCGCCTTCTCGGATTCGATGCCGTTACGCCGGTGTTCGACGGCGCGCGCGATACCCAAATCGAGGACGAACTGGGTAGGGCATGGATCGTCAAGGAGTCCGGCGCAGTCGATCCCCGGGCGGTGGACTACGAGGATCGGCGCATCGATCACGACAAGGTGCGCGAGTGGTTGTCGGAGCGCGGCTGCGACTACGACGCGCTATTCAGCAACGACGCCGAGGTCGGCGCGGCGCGACGGGAAAGCATCAGGCTGTGGCTGAATGGAAGGGAAGAGGCAAAGACACGCGGCCTAGACGTGTCCAACATGACGGAAGAGGAATTACTGGCGGAGGCGTCGCAGTTCAACCGAGACGAGCAAGTCGCCGCGCCGAACATTGGAAAGGAGGAGTTGCGCGACGGCAGAACCGGCGAGCCGTTCGACCAGCCGATCACCGTGGGGCAGATATACATGCTGAAGCTGATTCACCTGGTCGAGGACAAGGTGCACGCGCGCTCGACCGGCCCTTACTCGCTGATAACGCAGCAGCCGCTGGGCGGCAAGGCGCAGTTCGGCGGCCAGCGCTTCGGCGAGATGGAGGTATGGGCGCTGGAAGCCTACTCGGCGGCGTACAACCTTCAGGAGATGCTCACGGTCAAGTCTGACGACGTTGTGGGTCGGGTCAAGACCTACGAGGCGATCGTCAAGGGCGAGGACGTGATACAGCCGGGCATACCCGAATCGTTCCACGTTCTGATGAAGGAACTTCAGAGTCTGGGCCTGTCGGTCGAGCTGCTCCACGAGGAGCCTGAGGTGTTCGGAATGGGCGACCTGGACGAAGATATGGCTGAGTTCCCACCGTTCGAGTTGGTCGGCGAGCTTGGCGAGGACGAATTGGAAGCCGCTCCGATGGCCATGCCGCCAATGGGGGGCGCCGTCATAGACGCGGAGCCGCGCATAGACTACTTCGGAACCACTGCGGCGCCGGACGAGGCGGTCGAGGAGGCCGGCGCGCCCGCGGACGACGATTAGGCGCAGGCCAAGCGCTTGACTGAAGTTGGGCGGGCGCCACAAGGGTCGCCCCTACGGTTGGCCTCGGGCGAGCGCATGATAAATCCGATAAATAGACAGAGGTGAATCGCAGAGAATTAGACTGGCAATCGACAAACTGTAAACTTCGTGGAGCGTGAATATGGCCCTAGGCGGCAACGATTTCAACGCAATCCGAATATCTCTGGCATCTCCGGAGCAGATCAGGATATGGTCTTACGGCGAGGTTACGAAGCCGGAGACGATAAACTACCGGACACTGCGTCCGGAGAAGGACGGTCTGTTCTGTGAGCGCATCTTCGGTCCGACGAAGGACTGGGAGTGCTACTGCGGCAAGTACAAGAAGATCCGCTACAAGGGCGTGATCTGCGACAGGTGCGGCGTGGAAGTGGCCCGCGCCAAGGTGCGTCGCGAGCGCATGGGACACATCGCGCTGGCCGCTCCGGTGGCGCACATCTGGTTCTCGAAAGGCACGCCCAGCCGTCTGGGTCTGCTTCTGGACCTATCTCCGAGGAACTTGGACCGCGTGTTGTATTTCGCGCAGTATCTCGTTACCCACGTGGACGATGAGATGCGGGCGGCGCGCGTGGACCAGATACAGGGAGAGCTCGACAAGGTTCTGGAGGAGCTGGAGACCGAGGGCGAGCGGCGGCTGGCCGAGCTCCAGGAGCGGCTCGAAGCGCTTGGCGAGGCTCCGGAGTCGCATGACGACGACGAGGCGGCGGACTCGCCATGGCTCAAGCTGGAAGCCGACATCCACCAGCTTGAGATTCAGATCGAGGACGAAAAGGCTGAGTTCGAGAGCGAGCAGCTGTCGCTGATGGACGAGGTCGAGGACCTGCGCGTTGGGCAGCTGCTGACGGAGAGCCGCTACCGCGAGCTCCGCGATCAGCACGCCGGCGTATTCCAGGCGAGCATGGGCGCGGAGGCGGTTCTGGAGGTGCTGCGAGGTCTGGACCTGGACGCGCTGCGCGACGAGCTTCAGGAAGAGATGCAGTCCACGTCGGGCCAGCGTCGCAAGAAGGCGATCAAGCGGATGCGGGTGCTGGAGGCGTTCCGCAAGAGCGGCAACCGGCCGGAGTGGATGGTGATGACTACGCTGCCGGTGCTGCCGCCGGAGCTTCGCCCTATGGTGCAGCTGGACGGCGGCAGGTTCGCCACGAGCGACTTGAACGATCTGTACCGTCGCGTCATCAACCGGAACAACCGGCTGAAGCGGCTGATAGAGCTTGCGGCGCCGGAGATCATCGTGCGCAACGAGAAGCGCATGCTGCAGGAGGCGGTGGACGCGCTGGTGGATAACGGGCGTCGAGGCCGCGCGGTGGCGGGCAGCCACAACCACCGGCTGAAGTCGCTGTCGGACCTGCTGCGGGGCAAGCAGGGGCGGTTCAGGCAGAACCTGCTGGGCAAGCGGGTGGACTACTCTGGCCGCTCGGTCATCATAGCGGGGCCGGAACTGAAGCTGCACCAGTGCGGCCTGCCGCGCCGGATGGCGCTGGAGCTGTTCAAGCCGTTCGTGATGAACCGGCTGGTGATGAAGGGATACGCGCAGAACATCAAGAGCGCGAAGCGGGCGGCGGAGCGTATAGAGCCGAAGGTCTGGGACATTCTGGAAGAGGTGGTCAAGGACAGGCCGGTGCTGCTAAACCGCGCGCCGACGCTGCACAGGCTGGGCATCCAGGCGTTCGAGCCGGTTCTGATAGACGGCAGCGCGATACAGCTGCACCCGCTTGTCTGCACTGCGTTCAACGCGGACTTCGACGGCGACCAGATGGCGGTTCACGTGCCGCTATCGCGCGAGGCGGTGATGGAAGCGCGGCAGATGATGATGAGCACGTTCAACATGCTTTCGCCAAGCTCGGGCGAGCCGATAGTGGCGCCGTCGCTGGACATCGTGCTGGGCACGTACTACATGACGATCATGGAAAAGGGCGCTGGCGGCGAGACCCGTCGGCAGTTCAACAGCCGCGAGGACGCGCGGCTGGCGCACGAGCTCGGATCCATCGAGCTGCGCGATCCCATCGAGGTTCGGGTATATGGCGATGTGACCGAAACGTCAAACGATGGCGAGACGACCACGAGGACAGTTGACGGCGAGATGATCGACACGACCGTCGGCAGGATCATCCTCAACGACGCGCTGCCCGATGACGTTGCCTTCCGCAACCAAGAGGTCGAGAAGGGCGTTCTCAAGGACATCGTGGCCGACGTGTACGCCATCCTCGGCAACGAGGGGACGGCTGAGGTTCTGGACCAGATCAAGAATCTGGGCTTCAAGTACGCCACCAAGTCGGGCATCACCATCTCGATTAGCGACGTTGCGGCGCCTCCCGAGAAGGCGCAGATCATCTCCGACGCCGAGGACACGGTGCAGGAACTCGAAGAGCAGTACATGGACGGACTGATCACCGAGGAAGAGCGGTACGTAAACAAGGTGGACATCTGGACGCAGGCGAACGACAAGTTGACGCGCACCATCCAGGAGAGCCTCGAGGACTACGGCGGCATCTACCTGATGGCGAACTCCGGAGCGAAGGGCAACATCGCGCAGATCAAGCAGATGGCGGGTATGCGCGGACTAATGTCCAATCCGCGCGGACGCATCATAGACCGGCCCATCAAGGCTAACTTCAGAGAGGGTCTTGGTGTGCTGGAGTACTTCATCTCCACGCACGGGGCGCGCAAGGGTCTGGCCGACACCGCGCTGAGGACAGCCGATTCGGGCTACCTGACGCGGCGGTTGATAGACGTGTCGCAGGAGATAATCATCCTGCATCCGGACTGCGAGACGCCTGCCGGCATTGTGATTTCCAGCGTCGGACAGGAGGAGGGCACGGCGCCGTTCCGGGAGCAGATACGCGCTCGCTACCTAGCCGCGCCGGTCGCGGACCCGAACACCGGCGAGGTTCTGTTGGACCGCAACGAGGCGCTGGACGACAGGGCGCTGGACAGGCTGGAGGAGGCGGGAGTAGATACCGTATCGGTTCGCTCGCCCATGGTGTGCGAGTCGCCGCGCGGCATCTGCCAGATGTGCTACGGGCTGTCTCTGGCCACGATGCGCGGATCCATGATGGGCGAGGCGGTGGGCATCATCGCGGCGCAGAGCATCGGCGAGCCGGGCACGCAGCTGACGATGCGCACGTTCCACACGGGCGGCGTCGCGGGCCAGGACATCACCAGCGGTCTGCCGCGCGTCGAAGAGTTGTTCGAGGCGCGCAATCCGAAGGGCGAGGCGGTGCTGTCTGAGATAGACGGCACGGTAGAGGTTACGGAGCTTACCGAGGGACGCAGAATCCAGGTTTCCAGCCTGGAGGAGTACACCGAGGAGTACACCCTGCCCGAGGGCTTCACGCCCATAGTCGAGGAGGGTTCCCTCGTCGCCATCGGCGAAATGCTGGCTCAGCCGGACGATGCGGAGAACGAGGTGGATGAGGAGTCGCTCGCGCTCAATAGCGAGGACGTAATGGCGCGGGTGTCGGGCCGTGTCGTCGAGATCTACGACAACACGCTTTCGATTGCGTGGACGGACGAAGAGCAGCGCGAGTACGTCATACCGGCGGCGGCGAACATCACCGTCCGTTCCGGCGACAGGGTGGAAGCGGGACAGGCGCTAACGTCGGGACCCAAGAACCCACAGCAGATACTTCGCATCCAGGGGAAGGAAGCGGTGCAGCGCTATCTCATAGACGAGGTGCAGAAAGTGTATCGCTCCCAGGGCGTGCCGATCCACAACAAGCACGTCGAGCTGATCATTTCGCAGATGCTCCGCAAGGTGCAGATCGACGACCCCGGGGACACGAACCTGCTTCCGGGCGAGTACATGGATAGGCAGGACTACGAGGAGGCTAACGCTGAGACGCTTGCCGAGGGTGGAGAACCCGCGACGGCGACGCCGGTGCTGCTGGGCATCACCCGCGCGTCTCTGAACATGGACAGCTTCCTCGCGGCGGCCTCGTTCCAGGAGACGACGCGGGTTCTGACCGAGTCCGCCGTCAACGGTCAGACCGACCAGCTGCAAGGGCTGAAGGAGAACGTCATCATCGGACGGCTCATCCCGGCCAGGCTGAATCTGAGCGAGGACGGAGTAGAGGGCCTGAGCGCGGAGGAGGCAAGCGCGCCGACGCGCGGCATGGGCATCATGACCACCGGCGCGGGCGGATCCGGCGAGCCGATTCTGATAGGTCCTGAACACGGCTTCGGCCCGCCCGACTTCGCCGATGAGCGCATTGAGGAGCCGGGGCCCAGCGTCTTCGACGACTACTCGGTGCCCGTTCCATCGGATGACGACTAACGTGAGGAGATGGGAGTGAGGAGATAAGAGAGATGGGGGCTTGCTTTCAGGGCTGTTCTCGTCTCTCGCTCCTCATTCCCCGTTTCCCGCTTGTCTTTCTTGACCGGATTTCGGAATCCTTGTTAGACTTTGATGCGACACACGGGCGATTAGCTCAGAGGCCTAGAGCGCTGCGTTGACATCGCAGAGGTCACTGGTTCAAATCCAGTATCGCCCACCACCCCTTCCTTTCCCGCGCCTAATTTCAGCGCGGGATTTTTAACGCAGAGGCGCGGAGGGCGCAGAGAGACGCAGAGGAATTATGGCGGTGGCGCGCGACGCATGAAGATTTATGAAAGACTTGCGCTGACCGACGGCGACCGTCTCTACGATATGCTGGATACGGGCGTCGTCTTTCGCGATTGCGACTTCGACGACGCCGACTTCGCGAGCATCGATGCGGACTCGCTAGTGATGGAGGGTTGCTCGTTGAGGCGCGCGAGCCTTGCCAACATCGTGTGCGCGGAGCTGCGGATGCGCGACTGCGATGCGGAGGGGACGTCGCTGAGCCGCATCGAGGCGCACGAGGCCGAGCTGACGGGGTGCAACTTCACGGCTGCCAAGCTGGGAGACGCCAAGCTGAACCTATCGCGCATCACGGACTGCGACCTATCCGGCTCTGACCTCGATGGGGCGAACCTGTTTGGCGCGGATCTCAGCGGCTCGCGGCTGAGTGGAGTCGATCTGGCGAGGACGCGGCTGGACGGGGTAAAGATCGAGCGCGCGGACTTCAGTATGGCGTCGCTGCGCGGGCACACGTTCGCGGGGCAGCGAATCATCGGGGTCAACTTCACGGAGGCGGACCTGAGCGGCTGCGACTTCAGTGGCGTGGTCTTCGACGGGTGCCGGCTGAACGGCGCGGTCGTAGATGAATTGACGCGGTTCGAGGGCGCGGACATGCGCGGGGCGGTCATCTCCGGCGCGAGCCTGACGCGCGCCAGGCTCAGGGGCGCGGTAATGCTGCCGGCGCAGGTCGCCACTCTGGTATATGAGGGTCTGGGGATTGTGGTGTATGAAGGCAAGCCGAGCGCTTGACCGAAGTGTGGGGAGCCGCCGTCCCTTGTGGGCGCCCACAAGGGACGCCCTTAAGGGTATGCGCCGGATAGGAGTCTAGTAGTACACGAAGTTGCCGGCTCCGCCGGTTGCGACTATCAGCTCTCCGGTAACCGCCCAAGCTCTGTCGGACGCGAGGAAGGTGGTTACGTAGGCGACTTCGTCGGCGTCCACCATTCTGCCGATGGCGTTTCCGCTCGCGGCGCCGGGCGCGAAGTCTCGCGCTTCGACTTCCTCGGGGGTGATTCCCAACTCGGAGGCGCGCGCGGCGAGCATAGCGGGCGTGCGCTCGGTGCGTGTGGTTCCCGGATGTACGCAGTTGACGGTGATGCCGAACGGGCCGAGCTGGAGCGCGAGTGTCTTGGTGAGGTGAACCAGCGAGGTATTGCGCGCGCCGCCGCTGAGGTTGCCGGCGCGCCGGGCGTTGGTGCCGCTGATGTTCACGATGCGTCCCCAACCCTGCGCTTTCAGGTGGGGTATGGCCGCCTTGGCGCAGCGCAGCGCGCCGACGTACTTGGTGTTGAAGTCGTCGAGCAGTTCTTCTTCGTCAACGGTTTCGACGGGGCCTACGGCGTTCGGCGAGCCTCCCGGCAGCGAAGCGCTGTTGATCAGGATGTGAAGGCCACCGAGCCGCTCGGCCGCCTCGTCCACCATTGCGTTGGTCCGGTCGGTGTCGGTCGCGTCGAACACCAGGGGAATGGCGCGTCGTCCGGTCTGTTCCGCTATCTCCGCCGCCGTCTGTTCCAGCGCGTCGGCGCTGCGCGCGGCGATGGCGACGTCGGCGCCTTCGCGGGCGAGGTCGAGCGCGATCGCCTTGCCGATGCCGCGACTGCCTCCCGCCACCAACGCGAGTTTGTCTGTGAGTCCGAGATCCATTTTGTCGCCTCCTTTGGGGGTTTTCGCAATGGTCTTACATCGCGGGCATCATGGCAAGCCGCTTGGGAGTTTAACGCAGAGGCGCAGAGGAGCGCAGAGACGCAGGAGGATGATTTAGGGTTCGATAGGCTCTGAGTTGTATTGGAGATAGGCGGGACACGCAGTTTGAAGCGTGGGAAAGTTAACATTTTTGCAATACTAATGCAACATAACGTTTACACGGGCGAAAAGATTTGGAAATAATCCCACCCTATCCTCTTCTATCAAGGGTAATGGCCCCCTATCCGTACAAGCCCCCGGACCGACTGAGGAGGTAATCGAATTGACTAAGATAGGCACTCTAAATCTAACACCGTTCAGACTCAAGCTGGTGATGATAGCGCTGCTGGGTCTCGGCATCTTCATTGGCGGCGGCGGGATAGCCTACGCGCAGTCTGCCGAAGAGGTAGGCGCGACGCTTGCCGACTTCGTGCTGGTAGTCGCCGCTACGCTGGTGTTCTTCATGCAGGCGGGCTTCGCGTTCCTAGGCGCGGGGCTGATCCGCTCCAAGAACACAATCAACTACATGACCAAGTCGTTCCTCGACTTCTGCATAGCCTCGCTGGGCTTCTGGGCGTTCGGCTTCGCGCTTATGATGGGCGGCGGCGCGGCGTCCGGCATCATCGGCCTGGAAGGCTTCTTCCTGGTTGACTTCGAGGACACGGAACTGGTCGGCTGGCTGTTCCAGATGGTGTTCGCGGGCACGGCGGCGACGATCATCGCGGGAGCGATGGCGGAGCGCACCCGCATCAACGCCTACTTCGCTTACAGCTTCATCGTGGGCGCGGTGGTGTATCCGATATACGGGCACTGGGCGTGGAGCGACGAAGGTTGGCTGACGCAGATCGGACCCGGTCTGGCGGACTACGCGGGTTCGGCGGTGGTTCACATGATCGGCGGCTTCCTGGCGCTGGCGGGCGCGATAGTAGTCGGGCCGCGCAAGGGCTTCAGGGAAGGCGCGCCGCTAGAGGGCCACAACATGCCCTACGTGGTGATCGGCACGTTCATCCTGTTCTTCGGCTGGTTCGGGTTCAACATAAACTCGGACAGCCTGGGACTCAACGCGGTGAACACGCTGTTGGCGGGCGCCGCCGGCGCGACAGCGGCGATGTACGTAACGCTGGTTCGCACGGGCAAGGCTAACGTAGAGATGGCTTGCAACGGCTCGCTCGCCGGGCTGGTCGGCATCACCGCCGGCTGCGCCTACGTGGACCCGTGGGGCGCGGTGGTCATCGGCCTCATCGCAGGCGTCATCATGATCTTCGGCGTCGCCTTCGTGAAGAACACGCTGAAGGTTGACGACCCGGTTGGCGCGGTTACGGTACACGGCATCTGCGGCGCGTGGGGAGTTCTGGCGGTAGCCATCTTCGCCGCGGGCAACAACGGCGTGAACGGCCTGATCGCCGGCGACGCCACGCAGATCCTGCCCCAGATTATCGGCATCGTAGTCGCCATCGCGTGGGGTCTGGGCATTGGCCTGATCCTGTTCAAGGCGCTCGATCTGACGATAGGCTTGCGCGCCTCCGAAGAGGAGGAGGACGAGGGCTTGGACGAGCCGGAGCACGGCGCGCTTGCCTACCCCGAGCAGGCGCGCGGGTAACAAGCCAAGCGCTTGGCCGACGCTCATCCGGGGCCGGCAATCCATTCGAACACTCGAACAAACGAATCGCTTCTTTTAGTCATAAGGTCCCGGCCGTTCCAAGGGGGCTTGAGCGGTCGGGGCCTTTCTGTTTTGGGAGATAAGAGATCAGAGTTAGGAGATAGGCGAGTTGGAGTCTTCGAGCGGCATCCGTGTGAGGCTATCGAGGGGGCGGGGGTCTGCCCGGTTGCTGGGGGGACTTTGTGATATGTAACACAAAGTTAACATCTGCGTAACAACTCCGAAACACGGATGCCCAATAATATGTGTACAGAATTCAGCGATGCCGGGCGGTTCCCGGCGTCATACTCAGATCAGGAGCATGAGCAGATGGGTATAGAAGCGATTCTCGGCGTAGTGGTATTCGTGGCTCTGTTCGGGCTGTGGGTGATTCTGCCCAGCAGGCTGCGCAAGGACCGGGACTAGCGGCTTCATCTCAAGTCCGAAGAGGAGGCCGGCGTTGACTGTCCACAGGAGCCGGCATGCCACAGACCAATAGAACTGATAGAATGTGCCTGTCCGATCATCGGTCAGGCACATTCAGTGTAAGCGAATCATCAGCCCTGACCGAGCGGATGGGGCAAGTAGGGCGGATGGGCTGAGGAAAGCCCCCAGACCACGAAAAGGAGTAGCGCAATGACCCCGGCAGACGTAATCAAGTTAGCGCAGGACGAGGGCATAGAGATCATAGATCTCAAGTTCACCGACCTGCCCGGCACTCTCCACCACGTCGGCATTCCACCGAACGAGTTGACGGAAGACCTGTTCGCGGAGGGCACGGGTTTCGACGGTTCGAGCATACGAGGCTTCCAGACGATCGATGAGAGCGACATGCTGCTGGTGCCGGACGCGAGCACGGCCGTCGTCGATCCGGTTTACAACATCAAGACGCTTAGCCTGCTGTGCGACATTCGCGACCCGCTGACGGGCAGCAGCTACACGCGCGACCCCCGGAACGTAGCGCACAAGGCCGAGGCTCATCTCAAGTCCACCGGCATCGGCGACACGAGCTACTGGGGGCCGGAGGCTGAGTTCTTCATCTTCGACTCTGCCTCATTCCACCAGGACGCGAACTCGTCTCACCACACCGTGGACTCGGACGAGGGCATCTGGAACGCGGGCAACGAGTTTATGCTGGACGGCAAGACGCGGAGCAACGGTTTCAGGCCGCGCCACAAGGGCGGCTACTTCCCCGCGCCTCCGGTGGACACGCTGAGCGACATTCGCTCGGAGATGGTGCTGGAGATGCAGAAGTTCGGCATGAAGATCGAGAAGCAGCACCACGAGGTCGCCACAGCCGGCCAGGGCGAGATTGACATCGTTTACGACACGCTGGTCAAGACCGCCGACAACATCATGATCTACAAGTACCTGGTGAAGAACGTCGCCGCCCGTCACGGCAAGATCGCCACGTTCATGCCCAAGCCGCTGTTCGAGGACAACGGCACGGGGATGCATACGCACCAGAGCATCTGGAACGGCGACACCAACATCTTCTACGGCGACGGCTACGCGCACATGAGCGACACGATGAAGTATTACACCGGCGGTCTGCTGAGGCACGCCGCGGCGATTCTGGCGTTCGCGGCGCCGACGACGAACTCCTATCGCCGGCTGGTGCCGGGCTACGAGGCTCCGGTGAACCTGGCGTACTCGTCGCGCAACCGCAGCGCGTGCTGCCGCATTCCGGCGTACTTCGACACGCCGCCGAGCAAGCGCATCGAGTTCCGCTGTCCTGACCCGACGGCGAACCCGTACCTCGCCTTCGCCGCGATGCTGCTGGCCGGTCTGGACGGCATACAGAACCAGATAGACCCAGGCGAGCCAATGGACGTTGACCTGTACGACCTGTCGCCAGAGGAGGCGGCCAACGTGAAGCAGGTCCCCGGCAGCCTGGAAGAGTCGCTCGACGCGCTCGAGGACGACCACGACTTCCTGTTGGCGGGCGACGTGTTCACGTCGGACCTCATCGAGACGTGGCTGGACTACAAGCGCAGCGAGGAAGTGGACGCTATTCGCCTGCGCCCGCACCCCTACGAGTTCTACCTGTACTTCGACGCTTAGGCTTCGAGCTCGACGCTGATTGACGCAGCTTTGGGGCGACCGTTCGTTGGGCGGTCGCCCCGTTTTGCGCGGCAAGCGAAGCGTTTGACCGAAGTTCTGCCGGAGAAGGTTCGCCCCATCCCCCATCTTTGCGGGGACAGGCTCTAACCTTCGCCCTTGATGGGGAAGGAACTTGGGACGGTTGTCGAGATTGACACAACTTTCACAAAATTGCTATATTTCGCCAAGATTTCCGGCGCGTCTGCGCGCGCCGGTTTGCGCCTGTACGTTGCTTATGGCAACGGCGCAGCCGACGGATCTCTGAGTTGTCTGCCCACTCTGAACGCATGGGACATGGGTTAGCCGCATGGTTGACAGAGACGATGCAATCGAATACGCGCTGAAAGAGGCGCGGGACAATGACGTCAAGTTCATCCGCCTGTGGTTCACCGACATTCTGGGCAATCTCAAGGGGTTCGCCATCACTGTCGAGGAGCTCGAATCGGCGCTGACGCGGGGTATGGGCTTCGACGGTTCGGCGATCGAGGGGTTCGCGCGCGCGGAGGAGAAAGACCTGTACGCGTTGCCCGACCCCAATACGTTTGCCATCCTCCCGTGGCGTCCGCGCGAGAACGCGGTCGCGCGGGTATTCTGCGACATCATCAACCCGGACGAGACTCCGTTCGAGGGCGACCCGCGTTTCGTGCTGCGGCGCAACGTCGAGCGGGCGACCAGGAGCGGCTATACGTACTACGTAGGGCCTGAGATCGAGTACTTCTACTTCCCCGACTCTACCAATCCTGAGCCGATGGACGGCGGGGGCTATTTCGATCAGAATGCGACGGATCTCGCAACGGACCTGCGCCGGGAGAGCGTGCTCATGCTCGAAGAACTGGGCATTCCGGTGGAGGCGAGCCACCACGAGGTGGCGCCAAGCCAGCACGAGATAGACCTGCGCCACACCGACGCTATGACGATGGCGGATACGGTGATGACGTACAAGCTGGTCGTGAAGGAGACTGCGCAGCGGCACGACTGCTACGCGAGCTTCATGCCGAAGCCGATCGCCAACGTGAACGGCAGCGGGATGCACATTCACCAGTCGCTGTTCAAGGGCGGACGCAACGCCTTCTACGACGCTGAGGATGAGGACCGGCTATCGGACATCGCGCGCCATTTCGTCGCGGGTCTGCTGAGGCACGCCTGCGAGATAACCGCCGTCACCAACCAGTGGGTCAACTCGTACAAGCGGCTGGTGCCTAACTACGAGGCTCCGGTCTATGTAACGTGGGCGAACGTCAACCGGTCGGACCTGGTGAGGGTGCCGTCGTTCAAGCCGGGGCGCGAGGAGTCTCGCCGCATCGAGTACCGCTCGCCGGATCCGGCGTGCAACCCGTACCTGGCGTTCAGCGTCATGCTCGCCGCGGGGCTGGAGGGTATCGAGAATGAGTACGAGCTTCCACCGGCGGCTGGAGTGGACGTGTTCGAGATGACCGACGCGGAGCGCCATTCGCTGGGCATCGAATCGCTGCCGTCGAATCTGCTGGAGGCGCTGAGGATTACGGAAGACAGCCAACTTGTGCGGGACGCGCTTGGCGAAACGGTGTTCAACAGCTTCGTGGAGAACAAGAAGATAGATTGGGAGCGATACAGGTCGCAGGTTACGGATTACGAGATAGCCCAGTACCTGCCGACGCTGTAAGCCATGCGGCACACTCTCGGACGATGCTCCGGCTTCTATCCGCCTCTCGGCAGAGCCGCCCTGCCCTGCCTCTGGATTCCCGCCCCCGCCTGCGCGGGAACATGCTTTCGCGGGGATCGGTGTGGGGCGGTACAGATACGGCCAACAGTTATGGCGAGGACTATGGATTCCCGCCTGCGCGGGGACGCGCTTTCGCGGGAACGGGTGTAGAGAGAAACCAGGACAGACGCGATGAACAGTTATAACAAGGAATACACACCTCGCCTATCCTCAGATGGGCTGCATCACCCGTCTTTCGAGCGCGCGGCTTGCGGCGTTGGGCTTGCGGCGAACATCGAGGGCATCAAGTCGCACGGGGTGATCGAACAGGGCATCGAGGTTCTAAACAATCTACGGCACCGCGGCGCCGCGGGGGCGGACCCGGAGACGGGGGACGGCGCGGGCATCACGATTCAGATGCCGCACGAGTTCATCGTCGCGCAGTTCGGCAAGCCGGGCGCAGCAATGCCCGAACGGGGCGACTACGGAATCGGCATGACGTTCCTGCCGCAGGACGCGGACGAGCGCGCGCGCTGCGAGGCTGAGGTCGAGCGCGTCGTCGCGGACGAGGGCCAGCGCTTCCTGGGCTGGCGCGACGTTCCCGTGTCGCCGGACAAGATAGGCACGCTGGCCGCGCGGGTCATGCCCGTCATCCGGCAGTTCATGGTGGGACGCGCGGACGACACCGACGCAGGTCGAGCGTTCGATCTGCGGCTGCTGGTCATACGCAAACAGATAGAGAAGGCCATTCTGGGCGATGACCTGGCGACCCCGAGCGAATTCTACATATGCAGCCTGTCGGCGCGCACGCTGATCTACAAGGGCCTGGTGATGGCTTACCAGCTAGCCGATTTCTATCACGACCTGACCGACGAGAGAATGGTATCGGCTTTCGCGCTGGTGCACTCTCGCTTTTCCACCAACACGCTTGGCTCGTGGAAACTGGCGCATCCGTACCGGTTCATCATTCACAACGGCGAGATCAATACGGTTCAGGGCAACATCAACTGGATGACGGCGCGAGAGAAGAACTTCGAGTCTGACATCATCGGCAGCGAGGTGGCGAAGATAACGCCGGTGGTTACGCCGCTTCAGAGCGATACGGCCACGCTGGACAACGCCATAGAGGCGCTTATCGCGTCGGGGCGCTCGCTCGAACACTCAATGATGATGCTGATACCGGAGGCGTGGGGCGACCATATCCCCATGGATCAGGCCAAGCGCGACTTCTACGAGTACCACTCGTCCATGATGGAGCCGTGGGACGGCCCGGCGCTGGTCATCGGGACGGACGGGACGAAGGTTTGCGCGGTCCTGGACCGCAACGGGCTGCGCCCGTGCCGCTACCTGATTACGACGGACGGCACATTGGTCATGGGTTCGGAGACCGGAGTGCTGAACGCGCCGCCTGAAAACATACTGTACAAGGAGCGCATCTATCCGGGCCGCATGTTCATGTTGGATACGGAGCGCGGCGAGATAGTGCAGGATTCGGAACTGAAGGCGAGCCTGGCGGGGCGTCAGCCCTACGGCGAGTGGCTGCGGGACAACATGGTGTCGCTATCGGATCTGCCTGAGCCGGACTCGGTTCACGAAACGGATTTCGACACGCTCACGCGGCGGCAAGCAGCCTTCGGATACACGCTCGAAGACCTGCGCGTGATACTGGAGCCGATGGCGCTGACCGGCGCCGATCCGGTGGGTTCGATGGGCACGGACGTGCCGCTGGCGGTCATGTCCGAACATTCGCCCGTGCTGTTCCACTACTTCAGGCAGCGGTTCGCGCAGGTATCGAATCCGCCACTCGACTCGATCCGCGAGGAGTTGATCACGTCCACGCGCTCGATGATCGGGCGGGAGAGCAACCTGTTCGCCGAGACGCAGGACCACTGTCGCCAGCTGAGTCTGGACTATCCGTTCATCACCAACGCGGATCTGGAGAAGATACGCGACATGGAAGTCAGCGGCATACGGGGCATCCGCTCCAAGACGCTTTCGACGCTGTTCGACCCGGAGGCGCGCGGCGGGCTGCGCGAGGCGATGGGACGGCTGCGCGCCGAGGCATCGCGCGCGATAGAGGAAGGCTACTCCATACTGATTCTATCGGATCGCGGAGTAGATGAGGACAACGCGCCGATACCGAGCCTTCTGGCGACGGCGGGCGTTCACCACCACCTGATACGCGAGGGAACGCGGACGAAGTGCGGCATCGTCGTCGAATCGGGCGAGCCGCGCGACATCGCGCACCTAGCTCTTCTGGTCGGCTACGGCGCGGGGGCCGTCAACCCGTACATGGTCTTCGAGACCATGGCCGGCATGATACGCGACGGCTATTTCATGACGCCGATAGACTTGGATACGGCGCAGTACAACTTCCTGAAGGCGGCGCACAAGGGCGTGGTCAAGATAATGGCGAAGATGGGCATATCCACCATCCAGAGCTATCGCGGCGCGCAGATATTCGAGGCCGTGGGGCTGAACGCGGAGTTCATAGACGAGTTCTTCGCGTGGACGCCGTCGCGCATTGGCGGCATCGGCATAGACGAGATCGAGGAAGAGTCGCGCGTTCGCCACTCGTTCGCATACGTTGACCTGGTTACGCCGTCCGGCGGCGGCGCGCAGCTGGACGGGGGCGGATTCTACCAGTGGCGCAGGGACGGCGAGTACCATATGTGGAACCCGACCACTATCGCCAAGTTGCAGTACGCCACCAAGTCGAACAGCTGGGAGACGTATGAGGAGTTCGCGCAGTGGGCGAACAACTACGCGGAGCAGATGTGCACCATTCGCGGGCTGCTGGACTTGAAGCCGGCGGACGAGCCGTTGTCGCTCGACGAGGTGGAGTCCGCCAAGGAGATAGTCAAGCGCTTCGCCACGGGCGCCATTTCGCTGGGTTCGATAAGCCGCGAGGCGCATGAGGCGCTCGCGATAGCGATGAACCGGATAGACGCGCGCTCGAACACGGGGGAGGGCGGCGAGGACTGGCGCCGGTACACGCCGGACTCGAACGGCGACCTTCGCAGCAGCGCGATAAAGCAGGTGGCTTCGGGACGCTTTGGCGTTACCATCAATTACCTGGCGAACGCGAAGGATCTGCAGATCAAGATGGCGCAGGGGGCGAAGCCTGGCGAGGGCGGCCAGCTTCCGGGACACAAGGTGGATGAGTACATCGGCTGGGTTCGCAACTCCACGCCGGGCGTCGAGCTGATCTCGCCGCCACCGCATCACGACATCTACTCCATCGAAGACCTGGGGCAGTTGATACACGACCTCAAGAACTCCAACCCGCGCTCGCGCATCCACGTCAAGCTCGTCGCCGAGGCGGGCGTCGGCACGATAGCGGCGGGCGTGTCGAAGGGACACGGCGACGTTGTGCTGATAAGCGGCGACAGCGGCGGCACCGGCGCGTCGCCCGAGGCGTCCATCAAGTACGCGGGGCTGCCGTGGGAGCTAGGCGTCGCCGAGACGCAGCAGGTGCTGGTCGAGAACGACCTGCGCGGACGGATCGTCGTTCAGACGGACGGGCAGATCAAGACAGGGCGCGACGTGGCGATCGCGTGTCTGCTGGGCGCCGAGGAGTTCGGCATGGCGACGGCGCCGCTGATCGCTATGGGCTGCATCATGCTCCGCAAGTGCCACCTCAACACCTGCTCGGTAGGGGTGGCCACGCAAGACCCTGAGCTGCGCAAGAGGTTCACCGGCGAGCCGGAGCACGTCATCAACTACTTCTTCTTCGTAGCCGAGGAATTGCGGCAGATAATGGCCGAGATGGGCTTCCGCACGATCAACGAGATGGTTGGGCGCATGGACCGGCTGGACACGCGGCAGGCGGTGGCGCACTGGAAGGCGCAGGGACTGGACTTTTCACAGCTGCTCAATATGCCGGACGTGCCGGACGACGTCGCCACCTACTGCTGCGAGCCACAGGATCACGGGCTGGAAAAGGCGCTGGACAACAAGCTGATCGAGCTTTGCGCCGACGCGATCGAGAACAAGACGCCCATCGAGCTTTCGATGCCCATATCGAACTCGAACCGCACGGTAGGCACGACGCTCAGCTACGAGATCGCCATGCGCTACAGCGAGGAGGGGCTGCCGGAAGATACGATCCAGATCGATTTCGACGGGTCGGCGGGGCAGAGCTTCGCGGCTTTCCTGGCGAAGGGCGTAACCTTCCGCGTGGCGGGAGACGCCAACGACTACTTCGCCAAGGGGCTTTCGGGCGGGCGAGTGGTCATCGCTCCACAGGCGGGAGCGAGCTACGTAGCCGAGGACAACATCATCGTTGGCAACGTCGTGCTGTACGGCGCGACGGGCGGCCAGGCGTTCATTCGCGGCATCGCGGGCGAGCGGTTCGCGGTCCGCAACTCCGGCGCGGAGGCCGTCGTCGAGGGCGTGGGCGACCACGGCTGCGAGTACATGACGCGGGGTCGCGTGGTCGTCCTCGGTCCGACGGGGCGCAACTTCGCCGCCGGCATGAGCGGCGGAGAGGCGTTCGTCTTCGACGAGCATGGGAGGTTCGCAGACCTTTGCAACACCGAGATGGTATATCTTGAAGACTTGGAAGACGAGGACGACATCGCCGGCGTCCGCCGTCTGCTGGAAGACCACCTCGCCTACACCGGCAGCGAGAACGCGCGGCGGATTCTGGCCGACTGGGACGCGATGCTGTCCAAGTTCGTCAAGGTCATGCCGATAGACTACAAACGAGTTCTGGCCGAGCGCGCGGCGCGGGAGCGCGAGCACGAGTTAGTCGCAACGCCGGGCGACTAGGCAACGCCTAAGAGGATAAACGAACTACGACAACTCGAAATGAGAAATGCAGAAGCCGTATCAGTTTGGCAGGTTAGCCTGAACGTAATCGTCTAGGACTTGGGTTTCACCCCCATCCTAGCCTTCCCCCATCAAGGGGGAAGGGACTCTGCATACCGACTAGCTGATACAGTTTGGGAATCGCAAAGGCGCTATGGGAAAACCCACAGGATTTATAGAGTGGGCGCGAAAGGCCCCGACGACTCAGGACCCTTCGGAGCGCACCAGGCACTGGCAGGAGTTCTACAACGCCTGGCCGGAGTCTGAGGCGCGCGCGCAGGGCGGACGGTGCATGAACTGTTCGGTGCCGTTCTGCATGGGCGGATGCCCGCTGGGGAACATCATCCCCGATTTCAACGACCTAGTGTACCGGGGAATGTGGCGGGAGGCGCTCGATGAGCTTCACACCACGAACAACTTCCCGGAGTTCACTGGGCGGATCTGCCCGGCGCCGTGCGAGGGTTCGTGCGTGCTGAACATCAACAACGACCCGGTTACGATAGAGTACATAGAGAAGGCGATAGCCGACCGGGGCTGGTCCGAGGGCTGGATAGTTCCGCAGCCGCCGTCGGAGCGCACGGGCAAGAGCGTGGCGGTTATCGGCTCCGGGCCGGCCGGCATGGCGGCGGCGGCGCAGCTAAACCGCGCGGGCCACAGGGTGACGGTGTACGAGCGCGACGAGTACGTTGGCGGACTGCTGCGGCTCGGCATCCCGGAGTTCAAGCTGGAAAAGCGTGTCGTGCAGCGGCGCGTGGAGCAGATGGAAGCTGAGGGCGTCGCCTTCAAGACGGGCGTTTACGTGGGGCGCGACGTGCGCGGCGAGGAACTGCGCGGGCGGTACGATGCAATCTGCCTGGCGGGCGGCTCGACGGTGGCGCGCGATCTGCCGATCCCGGGACGCGAGCTCGACGGGGTACACCTGGCGATGGAGTACCTGACTCAGCAAAACCGGGTGAACGCGGGACAGGTATTCGACTCCGAAGAGCGCATAGTGGCGGAGGGCAAGCGCGTGCTGGTGCTGGGCGGAGGGGACACGGGGTCGGACTGCGTGGGCACGGCGCACCGGCAGGGCGCGGAGGTGGTCTATCAGTTCGAGCTGCTTCCGGAACCGCCTCTAGTCCGCAGCGACAGCAATCCGTGGCCGCAGTGGCCTATGATACTGCGAACATCGTCATCTCACGAAGAGGGGGCGGTGCGGGACTACAACATCCTCACACAGCGCTTCAGCGGCGCCGGCGGACAGGTACGCAAGATGCACGCGGTACGCCTGGAGTGGGGGGCGCCGGACGCCAGTGGTCGGCCTGAGATGATCCAGATACCGGATTCGGACTTCGAGTTGGACGTTGACCTTGTGCTGCTGGCGCTCGGTTTCCTGCACCCGGAGCCGGACGGGATGCTGGAGCAGTTGGGGGTGGAGCTGGACGGGCGCGGCAACGTGGTTACGGCGGCGAACAAGATGACGTCGGCGGATGGGGTATTCGCGGCGGGGGACATGGCGCGGGGTCAGTCGCTGGTGGTGTGGGCAATGGCGGAGGGACGGGAGGCGGCGCGCGGCATAGACGAGTACCTGATGGGGCAGACGACGCTTCCTCATTCGGTGAGCACGGCGCCGGTGATGTAGGCAAGCCAAGCGCTTGACCGGAACATTGGCGCAACATTCGGTCGGCGCGGCGCTGGTGATATGCAATACAACGCAAGTCCGAGGCTCTGACGGTCTGTGTCCGGCACGGACGGAACGGTGGTTTTGTCCCATCGACCAATCGTTCCCGTCGCGCAAATCTAAAGTGGCGGTTTGGCCTTTCGCCCTGAGCCGGTTCACGTACTGACGCCTTTCACTCCCCACAAGATGCGGCCGTATCGGTATAATGGGGGCGCTACACACAATCCAACCCATAGGAGGGTTCACGGTGACTTTGAAGATTTCGGTTATATCGGGCAGGGGCGAGGCTGATACGGAGCTTATCGAGGAACAGATCCAGGGGATGGACTACGAGCTGGATAAGTTCGAGGTTACGAGCGACGGGGAGGCGATCGAGGCGATGGCGGGGGCTGATATCGTCATCAACGCGGGGGTGGAGCTGTCGCGCGAGGTGATCGAGGAGACTGAGGGCGTCCAGGCGATCCTGGTCGGCAGCCACGGGTTCAATCATATCGATCACGAGGCGGCTACGGACCAGGGCATCATGGTTGTCAACTCGGCGGGGTTCTGCACGGAGGAGGTGTCGAATCACGCCATTCTGCTCCTGATGTCGTGCGCGAAGAAGCTGACGCAGCTGAACGATCTGGTGAAGGCGGGCAAGTGGGGCGCGGAGACTCGCGCGGCGATCATGCCGATGGCGCAGATATACGATCAGACGCTGGGGCTGGTGGCGTTCGGGAATATCGCGCGAGCGGTGGCGCGCAAGGCGCAGGCGTTCGGCATGGACGTCATCGCCTACGATCCTTACTGCCCGCCGTGGATCGCGCGCGAGTACCGGGTGCGGCTGGTAGGCAGTCTGGAAGAGCTGGCGGCGGAGTCGGACTTCGTCTCGGTCCATACGCCGCTGAACAATCAGACGCGCGGGCTGCTGGGGGCGGACTTCTTCAGGGCGATGAAGCCGACGGCGTACTTCGTGAACACGTGCCGCGGGCCGGTGGTGGACGAGGCGGCGCTGATCGCTGCGCTTCAGGGCGGGGAGATCGCGGGCGCTGGGCTGGACGTGTTCGAGGAGGAGCCGACGTATCCTGAGAATCCGCTGCTGAAGATGGACAACGTGGTGGTTACGCCACACTCGGCGGGGTCGTCGAACATATCGCGCATCCGGTCCGGCGCGCAGGTTGGGCAGGAGACTTCTCGGCTGCTGCGGGGGACGTTCCCGATGTCGGTCGTGAATCCGGAGGTCCGGCACGCGATCGAGGCGAGGCCGGCGGCGCGGAATATCTAGGACGCGGTTGATTTAGCGCAGAGACACGGGGGCGCAGAGGGGATTGTTACTGGTCTCCGTGTCTTTGCGTTGTAATGTCGCGGGGACAACGAGGGTCTGACGCAAGGGGCGGGTTGAAACCCGCCCCTGTGAGTATCGCTTACCCCTGTCCGCTTGGTGACGGGTCTGGGGGCCATTCGTCGCTGTCTGATAGCTCGAACTCTATGCCGCCCGTCCAGTTGACTACAATGTTGTAGATGAACGACGTTAGCGCGGTTAAGGCGTAGGCGGCCAAGGCATAGAATATCGTTCCGAAGACGGTGAATGCCAACGCTCCGGCAATCCATATCCCTACGCTCATGTCGTTGTCCAGCGCTCTGCCGGCGATTAGCGCTATCGGCGTTCCTACAACCATAATGACGATACCGATGGCCAAGATGACTATGGCGTACATCGAGGCCACGGTCATACTCGTACTGTGGATGGAGATTCTGGTGATGCGTTTCTTCATCGTTGGGCTCCTGTTTGATGTGACGCGGCGGTTCACCCCCATCCTAACCTTCCCCCATCAAGGGGGAAGGGATCCTATTAGAGTATCTGGGACAGGAAGAGCTTGGTCCGGTCGCTCTGCGGGTTCTCGAATATCTGCTCCGGGGATCCCTCTTCGACGATTATGCCCTCGTCGAACATCATCAGCCGGTCGGCGACCTCGCGCGCGAAGCCCATCTCGTGCGTTACCACTATCATCGTCATACCGGAGTCCGCCAACTCCTTCATCGCGTCCAGCACTTCCTTGATCATCTCCGGGTCAAGCGCGGATGTCGGCTCGTCGAAGAGCATTATGTTCGGCTGCATGGCGAGCGCGCGGGCTATGGCGACTCGCTGCTGCTGGCCGCCGGACAGCTCGGACGGGTACTTGTCCGCCTGCTCGGGGATGCCAACGCGGTTCAGCAAGCCCATGGCTATCTCCTCAGCCTCGTCCGAAGGCATGTGGCGGACCTTGATGGGCGCAAGGGTTATGTTCTGCAAAACCGACAGGTGAGGAAACAGGTTGAACTGCTGGAAGACCATGCCGACCTCGCGACGTATGGCGTCTATGTTGCGGACATCGTTGGTCAACTCGATACCGTCGACGATTATGTCTCCGCGCTGATGCTCTTCCAGCCGGTTGATAGTGCGGATGAAGGTGGATTTGCCCGACCCCGACGGTCCGAATACGACGACGACTTCCCTTCTCTTGACCGTTGTCGTCACGCCTCGCAGCGCGTGGAAGCTGCCGAACCACTTGTGAACGTCCCGGCAAACAATGATGTCTTCCACTTCGGTCTTGTCTTCGGCAAGAGCCATTTTCATTCTCCAGTGTCTTGGCGCTGTCTTGGCGCTGTCTTGGCCGCCGTTTTCGAGGCGCCGCTCGCAATCGCGCATTCACGCATTCGGTCTGGCTACCGCCTGGCGACTCCGAGATGTTCTTCGATTCTCCTGCTGACGTGCGACATCGCGTATGTGAATATCCAGAACACCAGAGCCAAGAATATGAAGAGTTCCTTTGCGCTGGATATGTACTCGGTGTTGCCCTGAATGAACGCTCTGCTTATCTCTACGATGTCCAGCATACCTATGATATACACCAAGCTGGTGTCTTTGAACAGGGCGATGAACTGGCCGACGATGGCGGGTATGACGTTCCGGATGGCTTGCGGGAGCGAGATGAGCATTGTGGTCTGCCAACCCGGCATACCGAGCGCGCGCGCCGCCTCGACTTGTCCCGGATGGAGGGCCTGCAACCCGCCGCGTATGTTCTCCGCCATGTACGCGGAGCTGAACAGGGTGATTACGATGGCGGCCCGCAGCAGCGAGTTGACGGGGAAGTTTTCGGGAAACGCCAGAGGCACCAGGACCTGGGACATGAACAACAGCGTTATGAGCGGCACTCCCCGGAACACTTCTATGAAGACCACGCACAGGAGCTTGACGACGGGCAGGTTGCTGCGGCGTCCGAGCGCGAGGGCGATACCGATGGGAAAGCTTATGGCGATGCCCGCCACCGCGAGCAGCAGATTCAGCATCAGCCCGCCCCAGTAGATGACGGAGACGGGTTCCAGACCCGGGACGTCCTCTATCCCGCGCAGGAGGACGACGCTGGTTTCA
This sequence comes from Dehalococcoidia bacterium, assembly GCA_965208795.1. Classification (GTDB taxonomy): domain Bacteria; phylum Chloroflexota; class Dehalococcoidia; order Lucifugimonadales; family UBA1123; genus VXRN01. The sequence continues at coordinate 1,739,705 of CBDBPQ010000002.1, read as the reverse complement.
ATATACGGAAGCTTTACGGCAATAGTCTCTATCCCGCGCAGGAGGACGAGGGTTAGGATGAACGCGACTACGGCGCTTATCATGACGCCGCGGGGCGATCCCAGCGGAGTGTATCGCGCGATCAGCCAGCCGGCGCCGAGCGCGGGCAGGTTGGCGACCAGCAGCAGCCGGACGTCCATGCCCATGCGGTCAAACCCGTAGGGTAGCAGCGCGAACGCGGCGAGCGCGACGGCGACGCCTATCGCCATGCGCTTCGTCAACCCGCCTCCCGCCAGCGCCCATCCCATGCCCAGCAGGAAGGAGACCATCAGCAAGGACGCTTGCGGCCTCCAGAAACAGTTCTGGCTGGGGCAGGCCGCCACGATGTTGTACTGGCCTATTACCATCTGGCCGCCCAGCGTGGATATGACGGCCCAGTCGGCTTCGAACAGCACCCAGCCCAGCCCAAACCACAGCGACAGTATCGCCACGCCGCCCACTACGACGGTAAGTACGGCATTGTATGCGGAGCCGAACAGGTTGGCGCGCGCCCACCCAAGCGCGCCTCGCTCCGAACGCGGCGGAGGCAGAATTCGTCCTCTATCCGCGCTATCCGCGCTGGCCGTGTTGGTCGTATCGGCGTTCATCTCAGATTCAGGTCCTGTTTGTGTCAGTAGCGCAGTGAGCGGTTGTAGAGGTTGCCCAGCAGCGAGTACGTCAGGCTCATCGCGAGGTAGGCCACCATTATCATTATGTATATTGAAACGGCGGGCGCGGTTTGCGTCATGGTCTTGGCTACGTTGGTGAGGTCGGCGTAGCCTATCGCCCCCGCCAGGCTGCTGTTCTTGGTGAGGTTGAGGCATTGGCTGATGAGCGGCGGCACAATGACGCGCAGCGCCTGCGGGAAGGTAACGTGACGCAGCGATTCCATGCCTGTCAGCCCCAGCGCCCGCGCCGCCTCGGTCTGTCCGCGTCCGACTGATTGCACCCCGGCGCGCACTATTTCTGCGATGAACGACGACGTGTATATGACGAGACCGGCGAGCAGGGCCACCAGCCCGCCCGGCACGGTGAACCCGCCGGAGATTCGCCCGAACGTCCCCTGAGGGGCGGGGATGGATACATGAAGCGGGGCGCTTCCAGACGCGACGGCGACAATCGCCCAGCCCAAGGCGGCGATGAGGACGAACGCGCCGATTCCGATCAGAAGCGGGTATGAGGCTGCGCCGGTGGAGGTCTCACGCCAGGTGAGCCACCGGTGAAGCGCGATGCCCACCGCGACGCCGGCTATCGCAACGATGAACCACACCGCGGCGGCGCCATAGTTGACGGGCGCGAGAATCGGGATGGACATGCCGCGATTGTTGATGAACAGGATGTCGGATATCACGTAGCCTTCGAGTATGGGCGGAAGCGCAAGAACTATGTAGAACCAGAAGAAGAGCTGCACCAGCAACGGCACGTTGCGGAAGAACTCGATGTAGGCCAGCGCTATTCTGGAGACTATCCAGTTGTTCGACATTCGCGCCACGCCGACCACGATACCCAAGGCTATCGCCAGGATCACGCCCATAACCGATACGACCACCGTGTTCGTCGCGCCGACCACGAAGGCGTACAGGAAAGAGTCTGAAGACTCATACGGCAGAAAGTGGTGGCCTATGGGGGTTTGATACTCGCGGTCCAGGAAGGAGATCCCGTGCGGTATCTCCCGGTCTTGCACCGCGGTAACGATGTTGCGGAAGAACCAGTAAACCAGCGCGACGACCAAGATTCCGGACAGAATCTGTATCGTCCACTGGATGATGCGGGCGTGCCGCCAGATCGGTATGCCCTGGTAGGTTAAGCTGCTGGGCATCAGCGTCATCGAGTCTCGCACCACCTGTCAGCGATTTCGGCGTGATTCTATCCTAAACGGCGGCTGATGGCTAGTGGTTGGAAGCGAATGCGCCACAAGCGAAGAGAGGACGGGTCGCGTCACGCTTCCCGTCCTCTCTCGATTCAGTTTTCGTCTATCGGTTCGTTCGCTCGGCTACACCTCTACCTCAGGGGCGCGGAGTAGATCTGGCCGCCCTTGGGGCAGTCCATGCAGGAGGCGTCGGCCCACAGGGCGTTGCGTCCGCCCTCGCGCGGCAGGTCTATGCCGCCGGGGCCGAGGTTGCGGTCGTATATCTCGCCGTAGTTGCCGACGGCGTTGATGACGTCCTGCGCGGCGGTCTGGCTGATTCCGAGCGTTTCCTGTCCCCAAGATCCCTCCAGGCCGAACAGCCTGTCCACCTTGGTGTCGCCCGTCTTGGTGGTAGGCACGTTGCCCGAGGTAACGCTGAAAGCCTCAGAGTAGATCAGGACGCCCATGACGGACTTGACTATGTCGTACCACTGCTCGTCGCCGTGCGGGACCACGGGGCCGAGGGGCTCTTCGGAGATGGTCTCCGGAAGGATCACGTGGTCGGCGCGGTTCTCGAAAGCGCTGCCGATCGCCGCGAGCTGGGAGCGGTCGTTGGTGAAGGCGTCGCACTGGCCGCCGGTGTACGCCGCGACCACCGCGTCAGTATCCTCGAACGTCAGCGCCTCTATGTTCAGGTCGTTCTGGTTGGAGTAGTCCTGCAGGTTAAGCTCGGTCGTGGTGCCCTGGGTGACGCACACCGTGGCGTCTTTGAGTTCAAGCGCGCTGGATATGCCGAGCGCCTTGTTTACCATGAAGCCTTGGCCATCGTAGAACATGGTCTGGGTGTAGTTTCCCCAGCCGGCGTCGCGGGAGCTCGTCCAAGTTACGGTTCTCACCAGGACATCTACCTCGCCGGACTGGATCGTGGGGCCGCGCTCGGCGGCCGAGATCAGGCGGATCTCGATCTTGGAAGGATCGCCGAGCACTGCGGCGGCTACCGCGCGGCAGAGGTCTATGTCGAAGCCCACGTTGTTGCCGCCGGCGTCCAGATAGCCGTATCCGGGAACGTCGTTGCGGCTGGCGCAGATGACCTTGTCCCGAGACTTAACCTCATCGAGACGGGCGCTCATCATCTCGCCCATCTCCATGTCGGACTCCATCACCATGCCCATGTCCATGGCGCGTTCTTTGATTTGTTCGTCCGTCATCTCCATCATCTCGCCGCTGGCGGCGGGCATCTCCGATTCCATCATCATGCCCATTTCGCGGGCGCGCTCTTCTATCTCGGCGTCCGTCATTTCCTGGGCGCAGGCGACGAGCGCAAACGCCGCAGCGACGAGCGCCGCGATTATCACGTACATTCTTGTGTTAACCATCGTAAAAGTCACTCCTACCGCTGTACAGATGCTGCAAATCCACTTGGGACGCAACACGTCAATCAAACTACATAAGTGTAGCAAACCGACTATTGGGGGTAAAGCGGTTTTGGAGCCGCGTCTAGCGTACACGCTCGATGACACGGCGGGTGGCGTCAACCAGAGTGTCTATCTCGTCGGCGGTGGTGAGGGAGTTCATTGCGCCGGCGGTTCCCGATTGGAGAAGCACCCCTTCGTTGAGCAGTCCGGTGAATAGGGCGCGGCGCATCGTCTGGTCACCTCGCACGACGGAGCGGTAGTCTGTGATCTCCTCGGCGGTGAAGTGTATGCCGAAGAGCGAGCCGATGCCGGTAACCTGCGCGTCCACTTCGAATTCGTCGAACACTGCGCTGAGCTTGGCGCGCGTCTCGTCGCCGAGGGCGTTCATGCGGTCGTAAACTTCGGGCGTCAGGTGGTTCATCACCACTTCGCCCGCGGCCATGGTAACCGGGTTGGCGTTGAAGGTGCCGGCGTGCGCGATGGGCGCGCCGCGCGTCGGGTCGAACAGCTCCATGATGTCGGCTCTGCCGCCGAACGCGCCGACGGGGGTGCCTCCGCCGATGATCTTGCCGAACGAGGTCATGTCCGGTATGACGCCCAGCGCCTCCTGCGCGCCGCCGGGGGCGATTCGGAAGCTCTGCACCTCGTCGTAGATCAGCACTATGCCCAGCTCGGCGGTCAACTCGCGCAGCCCACGCAGGAAGTCCACTTCGCCCGGCAGGTAGCCGAAGCTGGACATTACCGGCTCCATGATGAGACAGGCGACCTCCGAGGCGTTTTGGCGCAGGACGCGCTCACACCAGTCGAGATCGTTATACGGCAGCACTATCACCTGGTCCAGGATGCTCTGGGGCAGTCCCGGATGTTCGGGAATGGGCGTGGGGCCGGACGGGTCGAGCTTTGCTGCGGGCGGCCGAACGCTGACGGACACGTACTCGTGGGCGCCGTGATACCCGCCTTCGAACTTGGCCATCTTCTCGCGGCCCGTGAAGGCGCGCGCGGCGCGAATCGCCATCATCGTTCCCTCGGTGCCGGAGTTGGTGAAGCGCACCAGGTCCACCGACGGCACGCGGTCGGTCAGCAGCTTGGCCATCCGCACCTGCGGGTCGGTTGGGCCGGTGAACGCGGTTCCGCGCGCCGCCTGCTCCTGTATAGCGCGAGTTACGTCGGGGTGGGCATGGCCGAGGATGAGGCTGGTGGCGTTTATCATGAAGTCGAGCAGTCGGTTGCCGTCGACGTCGTAGAGATAGTGTCCCTCGCCGCGTTCGATGAAGTGCGGGAACGGGTCGAAGTAGGCTGTGCCGCGCGAGCTTCCGCCGGGCAGGTACTTCTCGGCCTCCGCCTGCTTGGCGCGAGAGATGGGAGCGCTGGCTATGAAGTCGTCTATCTCGCGCTGCAGTTTCTGTTCGATAGTGGACATTGGGTTCTCCTTAGTTGGGCACAAGACAGGGTTTTCACCCCCATCCCCCGCCTTCGCGGGTGCAGGCTCTAACCTTCCCCCGTCAAGGGGGAAGGGAGTTATAGGCTATTGGGCGGTTACGCCGCCGTCTATGACCAGTTCGCTGCCAGTCATGTACGATGCTTCGTCGGACGCCAGGAACAACACTCCGTAGGCTACGTCGGCCATCTCGCCGGTTCGGCCTAGCGGGACGGCGGACTGGCGAGCTTGCCGCGTCTCCTCGTCGGGATAGACCATATCGAGCATATCGGTCTGTATGGGTCCGGGATGCACGGAGTTGCAGCGTATTCCTTCGGCGGCGCACTGCACGGCGGTTGACTTGGTGAGGATTCGCACGGCGCCCTTGGAGGCGTTGTACGACGTTGCGCCTCGGCTGCCGATTATGCCGGCCACGGATGATATGTTGACGATGGATCCGCCGCCCGCTTCGCGCATGGCGGGGATGGCGGCCTTTGTGCCGAGGAACACGCCTTTGGCGTTGATGTCCATTACGCGGTCCCAGTTCTGTTCGCTTTCGGACTCTACGGAGTCTCCGTTCCAGATGCCGGCGTTGTTGACGAGGATATCGAGTTTGCCGAAGCGCTCTACGGCGGCGGATACGGCTCGGTTCCAGTCGCCTTCGTCGGTAACGTCGAGGGGGACGAACAGCGCCTCGCCGCCGGCCTCGGCTATCTGCGCCTCGGTCTGTCGCCCTTCTTCTTCGAGGACGTCGCCGATGACCACCTTCGCGCCTTCGGACGCGAACAACTTCGCTTCGGCCGCGCCCATCCCGCGCGCGCCGCCGCTGATGAGCGCCACCTTGCCATCGAGTCGCATATCTAACCTCCCGCGTTCCCCGCGTTCGTTGATGCCGGTAAGGGGAGGTTATACGGAAATGGGGAGGTTTTGCAATTGGGATACGGTTCGCGGAGGCGCGGAGGAGGATCAGGGGTTGTTTTCCTTCTATGGGCGAGGGCGCTTGACACTTTTTGTCGGTTGGGCTGACAATATTCGACTATGCCCGAGGGCGATTCGGGCGCAATCGGGGCGCGGGAGGCTTTTATGTCCACCATGCTGGTTCAGGCCACATACGGCATAGATGAATCGGATCTGCCGTACCTTGCGCTGGCGGCCAGTGATCTGCCGGATACGTTTCGGGATTTTACCCGTGTGCGCGAGGACGAGCTGGACAACGCTCGTATGGCTGAGAACGGTTTCGAGGACGCTTCGGAAGAGCGCTACCGGGAGATTGGGCGCATCAACGGTTTCGTGCGCGAGTTCTGGTCGCCGGATGGGCAGCTGGATTTGGACGGAGAGGACGTGATGGCGGGCACGGTGGCGCACCTATTCGAGACGCCGGAGGGAGTGTCTCGTTGGATAAGCGAGGTGTTTCTGGGCGATTTCGCCAACAACGTCGGCTCGCCCGCCGGGGACGGCCAGATACTCGTGGGCATAGACCGCTTCGAGCCGGAGGGCTTCTTCGACGAGGCGGCCGGCATCCGAGCGCGCTACGACAGATACGGGCACGCTATTTCGGCAACGATCATAGACTTTCGAGTGGGTCGCATATTGGGGGTGGCCTACATCGCCACGCTGGGCGACTACGAACGGATTTCGGAGGCGAACGAGTTGGGGATGGCGATGGAACAGGGGATAGTGGCGGAGGTACTGCGTGGGTAACAAGCCAAGCGCTCGACCGCAAGCCAAGCGCTCGACCGGGGAATTGGGGCGCGGTATCGGAGCGCCACGGTTTCGGGCGCGCCTTGCAACCTTGCCACCATCCGATTACCATAGCGCCACATTCTTCAATCGTGAGCTTAGGTCATGTCGCTACATCCTGTGATACTCGCGGGCGGTTCGGGCACTCGTCTTTGGCCGCTGTCTCGAGAGTTCTACCCAAAGCCGTTTCTGTCGGTTTCCGGCGGTCGGTCTATGCTCCAGGATACGATCTTGCGGCTGGACGGCATAGGAGATCTGGAAAAGCCTCTAGTGGTGTGCAACGAAGAGCATCGCTTCCTGGTGGCGGAGCACTCGCGACAGATCGGGCGGCTTCCTCGCTCGATCGTGCTGGAGCCGGAGGGCCGCAATACGGCGCCCGCGCTTACGCTGGCCGCGCTTGCGGTGTGCGAGCACACGGACGACGGGCCGGACGGGGTGATACTGGCGCTTCCGGCGGACCACGTCATCGGCGAGGTCGAGGCTTTTCAGCGGGCGGTCGTCGTCGCGGCGAGGCTGGCGGAGAGCGGCGACATCGTTACGTTTGGCATCACGCCCACCTTTCCCAGCACGGGGTACGGCTACATTAGGCGGGGGCGGGAGGTTGGTAGAAAAGAGATGGGGGGACGCGGGAGCGAGAGCTTAGCGTTCGAGTTGGAGGAGTTCGTAGAGAAGCCGGACGAGGAGACGGCGCGGGCGATGCTGGCGACGGAGGAGTTCCTGTGGAACAGCGGGATGTTCGTGATGCGCGCTTCGGCATGGCTGGAGGAGATCGAGCGGTTCAGGCCCGACATTGCCGATGCCTGCCGCGTCGCGCACGCCGCCGGCTCTCATGACGGGCTGTTCTTCCGTCCCGAAGAAGAGGCGTTTGCGGCGTGTCCGGCCGATACGATCGATTACGCGGTGATGGAGCGGATATCGGGCAACGGACATGGGGGGAACTCCGGGAAGCGCGGCGCGCTGGTGGCGCCGATAGAAGCGGGATGGTCGGACGTCGGCTCATGGGCGGCGATCATGGACATGAACGAGAAGGACGAAGACGGCAACGTGGCGCGGGGCGACGTCTATACTCACGAGATGCGAAACTCGATGATATTCGGACATCACCGGCTGGTGGCCGCGGTCGGCCTGGAGAACGTGATCGTAGTCGAGACGGCGGACGCGGTACTGGCGGCGGATCGCAGGCGCGTCGAGGACGTGCGGGAGCTGGTCGAGCGTCTGAAGGCCGACGGACGGGCGGAGCGGGAGATCCATCGCCGCGTCCACAGGCCCTGGGGCTGGTACGAAACGATTGATTCGGGCGACCGATTCCAGGTCAAGAAGCTAGTCGTCAACCCTGGGCAGGCGCTGTCGCTCCAGATGCACCACCACCGCTCGGAGCACTGGGTGGTAGTGAGCGGCACGGCGAAGATCGTCAAGGATGGCGGCGAGTCGCTGCTGTTCGAGAACCAGTCGGCTTACGTGAAGGTGGGCGAGACGCACAGGCTCGAAAATCCGGGGACTATTCCGCTTGAGATAATCGAAGTCCAGTCCGGCAGCTACTTGGGCGAGGACGATATAGTGCGTTTCGAGGACCGGTACAATCGGACGTGATTGAGGTTTTCACCCCCATCCTAGCCTTCCCCCATCGAGGGGGAAGGGACTGAGTCGCTAGGGCAAGGATTTTCATATTCCTATCAGCCCGTCAAGGGGGAGGGGGCTTGCGCCTAGCGGTCTGACACAGATTATGGAAGTGAAGGATGCCGATGACTAATCACATGACAGCCGCCGCTTCTCCGGTTCCGCCGCGCATATTGCTGGGGCCTGGACCTTCCATGGTCAACACGCGGGTTCTGCAGGCGATGATGCAGAACATGATCGGCTACCTGGACCCGGATTACGTTACGGTCATGGAACAGATTTCCGAGTTGCTGGGCGAGGTGTTCCAGACGGGCGACGCCGCGACAATGGCGCTTTCCGGCACCGGATCATCAGGGATGGAGGCCGGGCTGTCGAGCATTCTGGAGCCGGGCGATACGGTCATCGTGTGCATATGCGGCTTCTTCGGCGAGCGGATGGTGGAAATGGCGAACCGCGTGGGCGCCAATGTCGTCGCGCTGCGCTCGGAGTGGGGCAAACCGTTCCCTGAGGAGATGCTGGAAGACGCGCTTGCCAAAAACGGGGACGTCAAGCTGGTCGCCGCTATCCACGCGGAGACGTCCACAGGCATACGGCAGCCTATCGAGGGGATTTCGCGCCTTGCTCGCGAGCATGGAGCGATGCTGATGGTGGACGCGGTAACGTCGCTGGGCGGCAACGAGGTGGCGTTCGACGACTGGGGTATAGACTACTGTTACAGCGCGACTCAGAAGTGTCTGGGCTGTCCGCCGGGGCTGTCGCCGGTGGCTGTGAGTCAACGAGCGCTGGAGTCCATACGCTCTAGGGAGACACCGCCGGCGTCGTGGTATCTGGACCTGAATCTGAACGCGAACTACTGGTACGAGCCGCGCGTTTATCATCACACATCGCCGGTGAGTATGACGCTGGCGCTGCGCGAGGGGCTGCGCGTTGTACTGGATGAGGGGCTGGAAAACCGATTCGCGCGGCACGAGCGCAACGCCGCCGCGCTCAGGGCGGGCCTCGACGCGCTGGGGCTGGATTTGGTCGCTCCGGAGGGATACCGGTTGGCGCAGGTAACTCCGGCGTGGATACCGGAGGGAGTGGACGACGCGGAGGTCCGAGCGATTCTGCTATCCGAGTACAACATGGAGATAGGCAAAGGGCTGGGGCAGTTCGACGGCAAGGTCTGGCGTTTTGGGCTTATGGGCGAGTCGAGCCGTCCAGACTATGTTCTGCTGGCGCTGTCGGCGATGGAGTCCGCGCTGACGCGGGCGGGCTACGAGGTGGCGCCGGGCGCTGGGGTGGCGGCCGCGAGCGGGGCGCTGGCGGGAGGATAGACGCTCAGCCCCGCCTGAATTCGTCGCGCATCTGGGCTAGGCCCATCGGGCCAAGTTCGAGCGCGCGGGTGTGCCACGCTTTCAGGTCGAAGTCTGCGCCGAGCCGTTGGCGCGATTCTTCGCGCGCCGCTAGCCATTCGCGCTCGCCGACTTTGTAACTTATCGCCTGTCCGGGAATGCCGAGGTAGCGGCTGACTTCGCTGGCTACGAAGTCGGGCGGGAACAGGCTTTTTTGCTGGATGAACTCCAAGCCAAGCTCAGGCGTCCAGCGTTCGCCCGGATGGAAGGGTTGGCCGGACGGTATCTCAAGCTCCAGGTGCATCCCAATGTCTATGATGACGCGGATGGAGCGCAGCGACTGGCCGGCGAGCATCCCCAGGTAGTAGTCAGGGTTTTCGAGGTAGCCGAGCTCGCCCATCAGCCGTTCGGCGTAGAGCGCCCATCCTTCGATCTGGCCTGACGTGCCGCCCAGCAGCCGCTGGAACCGGGAAAGTCGTTCGGATAGATAGACGGTGGTTCCGATGTGGAAGTGGTGGCCCGGCACACCCTCGTGGTATGCGATGGACACTTCGCTCCAGAGAGGGAAGCGCGTCTTGCCGCCCGTCGGATACCACGTCCGTCCGGGCCTGGAAAAGTCTTCGGACGGGCCAGTGTAGTACATTGCCAGCGCGCCGCCGGGCGGGGCGATTAGCGCCTCGATAGTTTTGACAGGCTCGGCTATGTCGAAATGTACGCCGTCCAGTTCGCCGATCGTGCGGTCCTGGAGCGACTGCATCCATTCCGCGAAGGCGTCTTCGCCCTCGATGGCGCGCGCCGGATCGGTTTCCAGTAGTTCGCGCGCCGCCATCACGCCCTGTCCCGGCGCGATGCGTTCGGCGGTCTTGTCCATCTCAGACTCGACCCACGCCAGCTGTTCCCAGCCCCAGCGGTAGGTATCGAGCAGATCCAGCTCGATGCCGTTATAGACGCGGGCGGCGAGCGAGTAGCGCTCCTCGCCAACGGCGTCGCGCTCGGAAGCGGAGGGGACGTATGTATCGCGCAGGAAGCGGGCGATGTCGGACACCGCCTCGTTGGCCGTTAGCGCGGCGGCTTCGAGGTCGGCGCGCAGGCCGGGCGTAGGCTCGTCCGAGGCCGCGTAGGCTTCCGCCAAGCCGTCAAAGAACGACGCTTGCCCCTCCGCCGCGCCCGTCCAGACATCGCACTGCTCGGCGGTCTCGCGCGCCTGTCGCGTTGCGACGACCAAGCCGCGCCGCAGCCCCTCTTCCAGCGTGCGGCGGTAGCTGTGCAGTCCCTGTGGTATCCGCGCCATGCGGGAGGCGATGTTCGACCAAGCCTCCTCGCTGTCGCGCGGCATCAGATCGAATATCTGGCGCACGCTGTGGATGGGGCTGTGGATCATGCTGAGGCTGCGAAAGTGGGAGTCGGCGGCGTAGAGGTCGAGGTCGAGGCGCAGGCTGTCGGTCATGGCGTCGCGGGCTATGCGGTCGCGCTCGTTCTCGACTGGCGCGGCCTCCAGCTCGGCGAGTGTGGCGCGGTCGTGGGCCGCCGATTCGTCGCTGGCTTCGGGGGAGAAGTCCTGCATCTCGTGGTCGTGGCCCGGGACGCCCATATATGTCGCGCTGAACGGCTGCATCTCGGCGATTTTCTCAACGTAGCGGTCTGCGATGTCGAATATCTGGGACATTTGGTGTATGCTCACTTTGCGTATCGGGATTCAGAGTTTGGGAGAGTTTACCATAGCTGCGCGCGTGCTGATGATACAGGGGACCGGTTCGTCGGTCGGCAAGAGTTTTCTAGTTACGGGTCTGTGCAGACTGTTCGCCCAGGATGGGTACGCGGTCGCTCCGTTCAAGGCGCAGAATATGTCGCTGAACTCGGGGGTTACGCCGGACGGGTTGGAGATCGGGCGGGCTCAGGTGGTGCAGGCGGAGGCGGCGGGCGTAGATCCCCAGGTCGAGATGAATCCGGTGCTGCTGAAGCCGGAGGGGGAGCGTCGCTCGCAGCTGGTGGCTATGGGCAAGATGGCGGGCGAGGTCCAGGCGATGGACTTTCTGACGCGGCGCCAGCGGCTTTGGGGGACCGTCAGGGACGCGCTGGACACGCTGCGGGGTCGTTTCGACATCGTAGTCGTAGAGGGCGCCGGCAGTCCGGCGGAGATCAACCTGCGGGCGGGCGACATCGGGAACATGGCAGTGGCGCTGCACGCGGACGCGCCGGTGCTGCTGGCGGGCGACATAGACAAGGGCGGCGTGTTCGCGTCGCTATACGGCACGCTTGCGCTGGTGGGCGAACGCGAGCGCGAGCTGATCAAGGGGTTCATCATCAACAAATTCAGGGGCGACATAGAGCTGCTCAAGCCGGGTTTGACCATGTTCGAGGAGATGACGGGCGTTCCGGTCGTCGGCACCCTACCCTACCTGACGGACGTGTACGTGCCGGAGGAAGATTCGGCGCGGATGGCGCGCGTGTCCGAACCTGCCGATGGCCGCGCTTTGGACGTGGCGATAGTGGCGCCGCCTCACCTGGCGAACTTCGACGAGTTCGATCCGCTGGCGCGGCGGAGCGGAGTTAGACTGCGATACGTGCGGCGGGCGCCGGAGTTCGGGACGCCGGATCTGGTGATACTGCCGGGCTCTAAGACGACAGTTGGCGATTTGGACGCGCTGCGGCGGTCTGGAATCGCGGCGCGGGTTATGCGGCACATCGCCGACGGGCTGCCGACTATCGGCGTGTGCGGCGGAATGCAGATGCTGGGCAAGACGATACGCGATCCGCACAGCGTGGAGTCGAACAGGCCGGTGGTGGAAGGGCTTGGGGCGCTGGACATCGAGACGGAGATGATGCGGGACAAGACAACGACCCGGACGCGCGTCCGGGTAACGGGCGACTCAGGACTTCTGGCGGGCGCGGCGGGCCTGGACTTCACGGGATACGAGATACACGTGGGCGTGAGCGACTCAAGGGACTCACGGGGCGCGGCGGCGGTGATGGAGCGGGCGGACGGCGGCGCGCCGATCGCGTTCGTGGACGAGTCGGGGATGGTGGTGGGGAGCTACGTTCACGATATGTTCAAGGACGAGGCGGTTACGTCGGCGATTCTGGCGAACGTCGCGTCGGCGGTAGGCGCGGATGCCGGCGACGACGCGGGCGGGTTTTCGCAGGACGCGGAGTACGACAAGCTGGCGGCGTATCTGCGGGAGAATCTGGATATGGGGTTGGTGTACAAGACGATTGGAATGAGCCACGCATGAGAGGGATTTAGCGCAGAGACGCGGAGGAGTATAGGGTGAAGATTGAGGGGTTAGGAGCGTTTGAGGAAATTTCAGGGTTTAGTTTAGTTGGGAGATCGTTATGCTAACTCGCAGGTTGGGTCGGACGGGACATGATAGCGCCGTGGTTACATTCGGGGCGTACTCGGTCGGGTACGTGGAGCAGGACGAGGCTGACGAGGCTATCCACCTGGCACTGGATCACGGAGTGAACCATATTGACATCGCTCCGAGCTATGGCCACTCGATGGAGCGTATGGCGCCGTGGATGCCTGAGATCCGGGACAGGGTGTTCCTCGGCTCGAAGACTCGCTTTCGGACGCGCGACGATGCCTGGCGCGACGTTGAGAGCATCATGAAGCGGATGAACGTGGAAGATTTCGACCTGTTCCAACTTCACTCGGTGGTTACTGTGGAGGAGCTAGACAAGGCGACCGCTCCGGGCGGCGCGCTGGAAACGCTGGTGGAGATGCGCGAGCAAGGGCTGACGCGGTGGCTTGGCATCACGGGGCACGGGCCGTTTGCGCCGGGCGCGATAATGGAGGGGTTGCGGCGGTTCGACTTCGATACGGTGATGTTTCCGCTGAGTCCGGCGATGGCGCGGGACGCGGACTACCGGCGCGACTCGAACGCGCTGCTGGCTGAGTGCGCGGCGCGAGACGTGGGCGTACAGACTATCAAGATGATCGCGCGGGGCGGCTGGGGCGACGGCGCCCGCGACTGCCATACCTGGTACGATCCGCACCGCGAGCAGGCGGATATAGACCGCTCGCTGTGGTGGGTTCTGTCTCAGGCGATGCACACGGCGCCGAGTTCGGGAGAGATAGGGCTGCTGCCGAGGGTGTTGGACGCGGCGGAGCGGTTCGAGCCGATGACTGAGGCGGAGCAGAAGGCGGCTGTGGCGGCGCAGCGCCCGCCGATGGCGCACCCGGAGCTGGCGATAGTGGCGGCGGACTAGGACGCTCAGACTACGCCTTCGTCGCGTAGGGCGTCCACTTCCGCAGGGGCGATGCCGAGCAGCTCGGACAGGACTTCGGCGGTGTGCTGGCCGAGGAGGGGCGGGGGCTGAATGGGGACGTCGTTGCCGGCGAGCTTGATGGGGTTGCCGATGAGCTGGTAGTCGCCTCGCGCTGGGTCTTGCATATCTACTACCATCTCGCGGGCGCGGAGGTGGGGGTCGGCGAGTACCTCCGCGGAGTCCTGGACGGCGCCGGCGGGGTAGCCCAGATCGGTCATGGTCCGCATTGCCTCGTGCTTGGTTACGGTGAGCGTCCATGATGAGACGATGGACTCCACCTCGTCGGGGCGTTGGCGGCGCGCTTCGTCGGTGGCGTAGCGGGGGTCTCCGATGAGGTCCGCGCGTCCGGCGAGCGCCAGGATGCTGTCCCAGCAGTCACCGGCCAAGATTAGGGCTACGTAGTCGTTGGGGCCTCCAGGTTTGCAGGGGTAGATGGCGGATGGGCCGCCCCAGGTGCGGTTGCCCTCGCGCGGGACGGGCTTGCCCGTGCCGAAGGTGTCTATCATGCGGATTCGCATGAGGTTGACGATGCCGTCCTGCATCGCAACCTCGACGCGCTGGGGTTCGCCGGTGGCGTCGCGCTGCCTGAGGGCGGCAAGCATACCGATGGCGGCGTGCAAGCCCGTGCCGGAGTCGCCGGCGCCGGGGGCGACGAAGGTGGGCGGACCGTCGGGGAATCCTTGCGCGCTCATGGCGCCGCCCATCGCCTGCGCTATGTGCTCGAAGCTCTTGACGGCGGCGTTGGGGCCGTATGTGCCGAAGCCCTTGATGCTGCAATATACGACGCGCGGGTTGGCTTCTATCAGCGCTTCGTAGCCAAGCCCGAACCGCTCCATCTGGCCGGGGGCGTAGTTCTCTACCACGATGTCGGCGCGGGCGGCGAGATCGAGAAGCATCCGCCGTCCGCGCTCGGACTTCAGGTTCAGGGTAACGCTGCGCTTATTGGCGTTGAATACGATGAAGTAGAAGCTGTCCGTGTCGTCGGCGACCGCGCGCTCGTGGCGTGTGCGGTCGCCGACGCCGGGCTGCTCAATCTTGATCACGTCCGCGCCCAAGAACGCGAGCAACTGGGTGCAGGACGGGCCGGCCTGCACCTGTGTCAGGTCTATGATGCGGATGCCGGAGAGCGGCGCCACGCTAGCGTCCGAACTCGGCCGCGATGCGCTCGCCTACCACTTGCTCCTCGCCGTCGTAGAGGCCGAAGACGTGGATGTCTATGTGCTGCTCGCCCTCGCGCACGCGGGTCCAGATTGGCGGGTCGCCCGCCTTAAGGCGGTCGACGAGTTCCTGAGCGGTGAAGCCGGCGACTTCGGGATCCACCTCCAAGTGGACGCCGAAAGGCTGGTGACCGATGATGTTGTCCATCATCTCGGCGCTGAGGCCGGGGATGTTCGTGAGCGGCGCGAGGATGGTCTGGCTGCGCTGCTCGGCGTCGGCGAGGCGGGACTCGTGGTCCATGGTGAACCAGCGCCTGACGGCGGCGACGGCTCCGATCATCTCCTGGCGGTCCACTTTGTGGGGTCTGCCGATGCCGCGGATGCGTCGTCCCTCGTAGCCGACGAACGACTGGTAGCCGAGCTTGCGGATCATGTCTTCGGTGCCTAGCGCGAGGCCGGTTGACTGGGGGGCGCCCATGTACTTGGCGGCGATGCACTGGAAGTCCGCGCCCATTCGGACGTACTTGCCGAAGTTATCCAGCGGGTATATCTGGCCGGCGGCGTCCACCGTTACCATGACTCCGCGCTCGCGCGCTATCTCGATGCAGTCTTCCAGGGGCAGGATGTTGTCGTCCGGCTCCTGCTCGACGGCGTAGAAGTGTACGGCGGCGGTGTTGGGGCCGATGGCGTTTTCGAGGTCTTCGCGAGTCGTGCGCTCGTCGGATCCGAACTCGACGAGCTTGGCGCCTGACGTCTCAAGGCAGCGGTCGTACCAGTAGCGCTGGCGGCGCTGGATCAGGAACTCGTTCTTCATGCCGGTGGTGTCGGGGAGCTGCTGGATGCGGTCGTCGTCGTCGCCCGCCATGACGGCGGCGGCGGCGAGTGTGAGCGCGGATCCGGCGCCGGAGGTTATCCAAGCGGCTGGGACGTCCGCCATCTCGGCGACGGCGCGGCCCGCCTTCTCTTCAAGCTCCATGAGCGGGATGTAGGCGACGCCGGCGGCCTCCATCGCCTCCTTGACTTCGGGCGCGGGGGTGGAGCCGCCGAGCATCGTAACGCTGCCGATGGCGTTGATGACGGGCTGTGCATCGATTTCTTTGTAGATGCTTCCCCATTCGGTGTTTGCCATGTTGGTCCTCCTGGTCAGATTGGGGGTGGTTCTGCGATATTCTACTATACTAGAGGTTAGGGCGCTTGTGTGAATCAGGAAGTGAAAGGGGTTGCGATGAGCGGTTCGTGGACGGTGGATAGGCCGGCGATGGCGACGGGCTATGGGGTGGGAGACCCGAAGTACGGATTCGAGCCTATCGAGTGGGGGTGGGTGGTCGAGCGGCTAACGGCGGCGCGCAGCTACTGGGTCGCTACGACGCGCGCCGACGGCAGGCCGCATCTCAGCCCGGTATGGGCAGTTTGGACGGATGGCGCGCTGCACTTCTTTACGGATCCGGAATCGCTGAAGGCGCGCTGCCTGAGACGGGATCCGCGCGCCGTGGTTCACCTGGAGAGCGGGGACGAGGTGGTGATTCTGGAGGGTGAGATCAAGCCCACGCGCGCCACGCCTGAAGTGGTGTACGATTATGAACGCAAGTATGGCATCGCGCTGGGGGAGGAGCCGGAGGGTATGTTCCGGCTAAGCCTGACGAAGGCGCTTGCGTGGCTGGAGTCTGACTTTCCGCGCACGGCTACGCGGTGGCGGGTGGTCTAGGATTTCGACCCGAGCGCGGGAGGAGCAGAAGATGACGATCGCGGCGACATCCATTACGGAGTTCGTGCCCGGAGACGGCCGGATCGCAATCGACCGGATGGGCGAGGGTCCGCCGCTGGTGATGCTGCACGGCATCGGGGGAAATCGCACCAACTGGGGCGATCAGCTTCCGGTTTTCGCGGAGCGCTTTACGACTGTGGCGTGGGACGCGCGTGGGTATGGATTATCGGACGACTACGAGGGAGATCTCGACTTCAAGGATTTCTCGCGCGATCTGCTGCGGGTTCTCGATCATCTGGACGCGCGGGAGGCCCATCTGCTGGGGCTGTCCATGGGCGGACGTATCATCCAGGATTTCTACGAGATTTGGCCGGAGCGGGTGGCGTCGCTGACGCTGTGCGACACGCGGAGCGGCGACTTCCACCAGACGCCAGAGTCTAGGGCGGAGTTCGTCCGGCTTCGCAAGCAGCCCCTGGTCGAAGGCAAGACACCGGCGGAGATGGCTCCCGCTGTGGCGGAGACGCTGATCGGGCCGACGTCATCAAGAGAGTCGTTCCAACGGCTGGTGGACAGCATGGCGGCGCTTCACGTGGAGTCTTACATCAAGGCGATAGAGGCGTCGGGGCTTCAGCCGCAGACGCTCGACATATCTAAGATCGCGGTTCCGACGTTGATCGTGTGCGGGGAGTACGACCGGCTGACGCCGCCGGAGGTGAGCCGCGAGATGCACCGCGCGATTCCGGGTTCGGAATTGTGCATCATAGAAGACGCGGGGCACCTGTCGAATATCGAGAATCCGCGCAGGTTCAACGAGGTGGTGATGGAGTTTTTGGAGCGGCAGGTGGACGGGTGAGTCGGTAGAGCGATCTTAGCGAGATTCGATGTAACGCAAAGGCGCAAAGAGGCAAAGGCGCGGAGGGATGACCTAAATCTTTTGCCGCCCTACCCTTCAGCTCGGTTATAGTCGAAAGGCCTTGCATCGCAAGTGGGGGCTATTGACCGGCGGGCGATTCTAATACGGTATCCCGACTGCCTGGGATGCCCAGGTTTTGGATGCGCCGGTCTTCTAAAGGCGGAGTTTCGGCTAGATCGAACGGGGTATCGGCGAAGAAACTCGCCAGGTACTCGGCGAGCGCGTCCTGTTCGCCTCCCGGTTCTACGAAATCGGCCAAGCCGGGGTCGGTGTAGGCTGGGCCGTCTATGACTCCGTTGCCGTTCGTGTCCGGGAAATCCGGGTTGGGCGCGTTGGGTTGATCCGCCTCCCCTGCGAAGTCTATCCGGCCCGGCGCCGGTGTGGGAAATGGATAACCGTCTCCCCCGTTTGCCACGAAGTTCACAGTAGCCATCTCGATCACTCGACCCGGATCGCCGGTGATTGACCCAAGTTCCACAACGCGGTCGGTTATGTTTCCGCGATCATCCACGATGGCCAGGGAGCGGACTCGTTGGCCCTCGGGCTTGGTGGGATCGAAACTGAATCGCATACCGGCGATCTGCGGAAAACGTCCCACCGTCGCCTCTCCGACGCCATCGAACCCGACGGCATGTTCCATTATCTCGACAAGCTGCCGGGCGGTGATCGGGATGATGACCAGCTTGTTGTTGAAGCGAAGAACGCTTTCGACGTCGAACTGGGAAATGTCCCCTTCCCGCTTGCCCGCATCGGGATTGGCGGGTGGCGGAAGGGGCATCACGTCCGACGGATCTATCGTTCCGGGAGGCTGGACGACTATGCCGATGTCGTCTCTTATCCCCCCAGCGTTTTTGAGGGAGACCGCCACGTCCGGATCCAGCTGCCGAGCCATCCACAGGTTGGCGTCAGCGGTCAAGTTGCCCAAGTTGGTCTCCTGGGTGCGAACGGCTTGTCGGCCGCCGGCAAGATAGACGCTCGTGCTGCCCAGTATGTTGGAGTCTCGACGTTTCAGCGTTCGATTCAGCGCCCGCGCTATCCGGCTCACTTCGGGGATAGGTCGTCCTGAGAAGCGCTGTCCGCCCTGCCTGTCGGTCGCATATACTCCGCTGACGAATGGATCGACGCTCTCGGGAGCTACCACTCCATTTTGGTCGAAGCCTGCTACCAGCCGCCCCAGGTATCTGTAATCGGCGTCGGTATTGACGAGGAGTACAGGCTCTCCGGTGGCGGAGACCAGCCGGAGTGGATAAGCGCCGGCGGCTTGGTCTCCGGGACGTAGGCGATCATTCTCGTCCGCCAGAATGGTGTTGGAGCCGCCGGCCACGATTATATCTATATGTGACAGGCGGGAAGCCAACGCCTCTTCGATGTCAATCCGCTGCATGTGGGCGAGCAGGATGATCTTGTCGATTCCCTGCCCGACGAGTTGATCCACCGCTCGCTGTATGATCGAGGCCAATTCGTCCATGTCGGAACCGTCTTCCGGTTCGACGCCGATGCCGCCGACGCCGGTGATCGTCCTCAAGTAGGGGGTGGTCGCTCCTACGACTCCTATGCGTTCGCCGCCTACGGTGATGACCGCGCTCTTGGCAAGGCCGCCTCCGACCAGCATCGCCTCTTGCGCGTCGGGAACTACAAGGGGGCTAAGATTTTCATCGCCGGCAAATTCCAGGTTGCTGGAAAGGTATGGGAAGGCGGCTCCCAAGTAGATCGCGTCGTCTTCGACCTCGGCGGCGATGGCTGAAGCGAAGGCGCCTGTGCCCAGGTCTAGCTCGTGGTTGCCGAGCGCGGAAGCCTGGAAGCCCATAGCGTTGAGGAAGGCAATGTCTCCGCGCCCGTCCCCCGCTATCCCCAATACGGCTTCGTTCGCCTCGTCGCCCGCTGCGAAGTACCTGGGACCGGGAATGTAGTTGTCGCCGGAGCTCAGGACGATGGTGTTGTCGGGCATCTGCTTGCGAAAGCCGTCGAGGATGGCGGAGAAGTTCTCGACGTTTCCAAGCGCTCCCGCCGCGCCGTCCATGTCGGAGGCATGAAGCAACTGAAGGGTAAAGGCCACTTGGGGAGACGGGGTTGGGTCGCCTATCTCCCCTTCACTCGTCTCTTGGTTTTCGAGAGTATCTTGGAGGGACGCCACTTCCTGTCTGAGGGCATCTAGGGCGGCTAGGGTCTCATCCGCTTCATGGGCGTCGTTGCTATCGCAGGCTATCAGGAGGATAGAGGAGACGCAGAGGGCCACAAGGAGCGGCCATATGAGTTGGCGCGGCGATGCGTTAATGGGCGCTCCTCCGAGTGGGGTTGGTTGCGAGTAGGGAAGCGACTGCGCGCTTATATCGTAACGGATGCGCGCGTGACAGTTCCAGATAAGGGGGAGTGAGAGGAACCTGCATAGAGGATTGTGACTGCTGAACGTATGTGAAACAACGTCTCCGGGATATGTTATGCTCGACCTTAGACTACCGAACAAGGAGGATAACCCATGATCAACAAGTTCGATAGCCTGTACGCTGGGCACGTGGATATGGAGAACGTCGGGTACGGAGGCGTGGCGGTCAATGATCGGTGGTTCGGCAACGATCACCTGATTACCGCCTACGACAAGGCTGAGGCGATCGCCAAGACGCTGGACAGGCTCGGCTTCGATACGTTCTGGATGGCGGAGCACCACTTCCAGCCGGAGGGCTACGAGTGCATTCCGAATCTGCTGATGCTGGCGGTTCACCTGGCGCACGTTACGGAGCGCATCAACATAGGCTGCGGATTCAACATTACCCCGATGTGGCATCCGCTGCGGCTGGCGGAGGACTATGCGACCGCGGACATCCTGACGGGCGGGCGCACGATCTTCGGGGTCGGGCGCGGCTACCACACGCGCGAGGTGGATACGTTCGGCGCGCCCCTGATGGACCAGGAGGCGAATCGCAACCTGTTCGAGGAGCAGGTGGACATCATCTTCAGGTCGTTCTACGAGGAGTCTTTCTCGCACAAGGGCGAGTACTACACCATTCCGCCGGAGGTGCCCTACCGAGGCTACACGCTGAAGGAGATCAGTCTGGTTCCGCGTCCGGTGAATCTGCCGGTGGAGTGCTGGCAGCCGATCCAGAGCGCGACGCCGCGCGGGCTGAACTTCATGGCGAAGCACGGCATCAAGGGGATGATAGGCGGCGGCGTGGCTGAGGGCGGCGGGACGGACCGAGTGATCGAGGCGTTCCGGGACGCCAACGCGCGCGCGGGACGCGATCTGGAGCTGGGCGAGAACTTGTCCATCGGGTTCCACTTCTACATTGCAGACAGCCAGGAGGAGGCGATAGCCGCCGTCGGCAAGTACTACGAAGAGAACCTCAAGATGTTCGGTCCGCTGCGTCTCGTCCGCGCGCTCAGCGACGAGCAGATAGACGCGATGTCGGACCCGTCCCGCGCGCCGACGGCTGACCTGCCGAGTGTCGAAGACGCTGTGCGGAACGGCGGAGTCCTGGCGGGGCCCGCCGACCTGATCATCGAGCATCTGAAGAAGCTGGAGGAGACGTACCCGGGCCTGGAGCGCGTGGGCGTCAGCCACCCTGTCGGCACTCCGCAGGCGGTGATCCTGGAGCAGATGGAGCGGTTCGCCGAGGAGGTTATGCCGGCGTTCAGGAAGTCCGGCGTGGCGGCTGCCGCGGGGGACTAGGGGAGAAAATTAGGAGCGAGCGCCCCCCATACCCAATCCTGTAACACGTTTGGAGCGGCGTCATGCGAACGCTATTCACGCTGTCGGCTTCGCTGGTGGCGCTCGCACTCGCCTATCTCGCCTTCGTGTGGCTCACCGAGACAGGGTTCGGCCTTCTGCCCTCCATGACGGACATCCCACGCGACAGCGTGGCCGGTGTCCTGATCACCGTGGGTGGGGGAACCCTCTTCGGACTGCTCATGATCGTCTCGCTTCCTGGCAGCTTCGTCGGGGCGGGCGTTCTCTTCGGGCTGGCCGCGCTATGCCTCTGCGCAGGCGTCTGCGAGTGGTTCTACCGGGGATGACGTCTCGTGTATCGTGGCCCGGGAAAGACTTTGACGCCGACACCGAACACTGGGGTTTGAAGGTGAACCGGGCGGCGGGTTATGGTATCATCGTTGGGAGGGTTCGAGGCGTTTCTCGGAGCGGCTCCCTTTATGGCATGAACGCATCAGTGTGGCTAGGAGTTGCAGCCGTTATGTGTGTGAGGTTCCTCCGTGGCCGGGCGACAGCGCCGGGCGCGAAGACGCAGAGACCTCTCCCAGCACTTCCTGCGGAGCCGGACGCTTGCGGCTAGTTTGATCCGCGAGTCTTCGATCTCGCGGCGCGACCTGGTTGTAGAGATCGGCCCAGGCAATGGGATACTGACCCGCGAGCTTGCGGAGCGCAGCGGACGCCTCGTGGCCGTCGAGCTGGACGAACGGCTCTTTGCCGGTCTTCAGACGGAGTTCGGCGAGTCATCTCACGTCCAATTGGCGTTGGCGGACTTTCTGGATTTTCCGCTTCCCTCCACCGCTTACAAGGTGTTCGCCAACGTTCCGTACAGCAGGACGGCCGCAATCATCCGGCGATTGACCGAGGCCTCCGTTCCGCCCCAAGACGCTTACTGCATCGTCCAACGCGAAGCCGCTGAGCGCTTCGCCGCTAGTCCTTACGCGCCTGAGACTTTGGTGTCTCTGAGCTTGAAGCCGTGGTGGCACATCGAGATTACCCACCGGCTGCGGCGGACCGACTTCGACCCTCCGCCCTCGGTCGAGTCGGTCATGCTCTGGATGGCGCGGCGGACTCGTCCTCTCATAGACGCGCCTCAAGGCAGGCTGTACCGACGCTTCGTCTCGGACTGCTTCGGACGTGGCGGCGGCACGGCGCGACGGTGTCTGAGGGGGGTCTTCACGGGTCGCCAGATCTCTCGACTCGCCCACGACCTGAGATTCGATGCCCACGCCCGACCATCGGACCTGACGTTCGACCAGTGGCTGGGGTTGTTCCGGTACTGGTGGCTGAACAACGGGGCGGCTCCACGGAGTAGGAGGGGGCGTTAGCCGGCGTTTAGGCGGTCAGACGTGGTAGCAGTAAGGACGGGCGTCCACAGTGGACGCCCTTACGGAGGATGCCGCGTAGCGCTCCTACTCCCCTGCCCTATTCGGGGAGGCGGGTGGCGTGCCAGGAGGTCATCTGCCAGTCGCCGTCGGGCTTGACGTACACTACGGTGTACTCGAGGGTGAAGTGGTTGCCGTTGACGTGGACGTGAGCCTGGCCTCGGACGATGGCGGAGTCTCCGTAGCAGCGGATGGCGCGATCGGTGGTGGGGGTGATGGATTCGTAGTTGAGGCGTCCGGTGGCGAGGCCGGAGGTGAGGCTCTCTTTTGTGTCTAGCGCCGCTGTCGTATGGACGTAGCTGAGGTCGTCGGCGAGGATGTCGTCGAGGGCGTCGGTGTCGGCGGCTACCATGGCGGCTAGGCGACGCTCTTCGAGTTCGGCAACGGTGGATTCAATGGTCGCGGTCATTTACAAGTCTCCCTATCAGAGTCTTTCGATTATCGAAATTCAACGCTTGTATTTTACGCAAAGGCGCAAAGAAGCAAAGGCGCGAAGGGATGAATCAAGTCTTTTGCGTTACTGTGTCTTCACGTTGACTATAATCGAAAATCCTAGTCTCCCTCTGCGGTTTGCTGACATTTACTGTTGGTAACTGTAAACTGATGGAGCGAGTGAGGCAAGTTTCAGATACGAGGTGAACGCATGACGAAGTTGAAGGGCACGGGGCTGCTGATGGTCTGGTGCGAGGTGCCGGACGACGTGGAGGACGAGTTCAACCGGTGGTACAACGAGGAGCATATCGAGGAACGGCTGTCCATTCCGGGGATTCTGAGCGCGGCTCGATACGAGGCGGTGGTCAGCGGCCCCAAACATTTGGCGGTGTATGAGCTGGAAAACTCGGACGTGATGACTTCGGACGCCTATCTGAAGGTGCGCTCCAATCCGACGGAGTGGTCGAAGCGGATGTCGCCAGAGTACACGGCGACGACATACGTCCGCAACGTGTACGAGATGATCCATCCGTCGTCACTGACAGATGAGATAGCGTCCAGCCCGATGGCTCCGGCGCTGCAGATCGGGCGGATGGATATTCCGGCCGAGGCGGAGGCGGAGTGGAACGATTGGTACAACACGGTCTATGTGCCGAACTACGAGACGGTGGACGGGGTGCGGCGCGGGCGTCGCTATACCGCGGTTACAGGCTCACCGGCGTACCTGACGATGTACGAATTCGACGATCCGGACGTGTCGAAGGGCGATGCTTGGCTGGAGCAGCAGACGGCGCATCCGGATAACGCGCGGATGCGGGAGGCTATGATCCATCTGCCGGAGTCGCCAGGGGTGTGGCGCAAGACGTTCGAGCTAAGGGCGTAGGCATACGCTTGACCGATATTTGGCAGGCGTGGTTGGTTGTGGAAACGGGCGGCATTGTCGTATATGACTCCAGGTTCGGACTAAGCAGCAAGCTGGTTGCGACCAGCCTGCGGTTGCAGGAATCGGAGGGAGAGGAACATGTCAGACAGGATCACGGTTGGAAACGTGGAGATAGTGGCTGTGCTGGACATGATTCCGCCGGCCCGCGACCCCACGATTTTCATACGGGACCATCCGCGCGAGGCCTGGGCGCCGTATGAGGACGAGGTCTTGGAGGACGGGTTGCTGCAGCTGTACTACGGCAGCTTCTTCGTCCGCTCGCAGGGCAAGACGGTTCTGGTGGATACGGGCATGGGGCCGGGGCCGCACGCGCACCTGGAGAACCGCACCGGCAATCTCTTGGGCGCGCTCCTCGAGGCGGGGACTAGCGCGGACGAGGTGGACGTCGTGCTCCACACTCACCTGCACCCGGATCACGTGGGCTGGAACGTGGACGAGTCGGGCGAAGGCGTCGCGCCGTACTTCCCGAACGCGCGATACTTGGGGCCTCTCAAGGACTGGGAGCACTTCATGCAGCCGGAGGTTCTGCCGACGGCGCCGCACATATCGCAGAACGTGATTCCGCTCAACGATCTGGGGCTGATCGAGTTCATCGAAGACGGGCATAACGTAACGGACGAGATAACGACGCTGGAAACTCCGGGGCATACGCCGGGACACCAGGTGATTCTGGTAAGTTCGCAGGGCGAACGCGCCGCGATCATAGGCGATCTCATCCACAACCCGGTTCAGATTCACGAGCCGGACTGGTGCGCGTTCGTGGATACGAACCCGGACGACACGCGCCGCTCGCGCAAGGCCTTCATGGACCGCGCCGAGCGCGAGAACATGGTCGTGGCGGCGGGACATTTCCACCCGGAGCGGCACATCGGCAGGTTCGCGCGGCTGGAGGGGCGGAGGTACTGGCAGGCAATCTAGGAAGTCCACCAGGGTCTTTATCTAAATTCAACGCAAAGGCGCAGAGAAGCAAAGGCGCAAAGGAATTGGCCGAGATCTCTTGCGTCTCTATTTGTCTTTGCGTTGAATATCATGGAAAGACTGGGGAAGTTCACGGTTTATCTGAGAGGACTCTGATAAGATACAGACACTTAAAACCGGAGGCTCGACCATGCATCTTCTAGAAGTACTCAACCCTATCGGGCAGCAGCGGGGGCTGATGAACTCGCTGACCATCAGCCAGCGACCCGATACGCTGGACAACAAGACCGTAGGCTTGCTGTGGAGCGGCACGCACGGGGGCGACCTGGCGCTGAATCGCGCGGGCGAGTTGCTCCAGGAGCGGTTCGACAACGTAAGCATCAAATTCTACACGGGCGGCAACTATCCGGCGCCGCCGCCGATAGTGCAGCAGGCGGCGAGGGAGTGCGACGTCGTAATCGGCGCGACAGCCGATTGAGGGACGTGCGCGTCGTGGATGGTCCACGACATGATCGAGATCGAGAAGACGGGCAAGCCCGCCATCCCGATCGTATCCGGACGGTTCGAGGAGGACGCTATCGCAAGCTCGCGCGCGTTCGCAATGCCGGACCTACAGTTCGTCATCGTGCCGCGCATATACCGCAACCTGGCGCCTGAGCTTTGCGTTAGCCAGACCGAGGCCGTGATTGACGAAATCATCGAAGTTCTGACTATCGACCAAGCGCACGGCCGGCGCGAGCGCGACACGACCGCCGCCATCGAGCGGTTCGAGGGCGAGGATCGCTGGGACGCGATTCTGAAGATGAACGAGCAGTGGCTTCTGCGCGACTGGGGCGATTCGCTGATCCTGCATCCGCCGACGCCGGAAGCGGTCGAGGCGCTGGTCGCGGGCACCGGTCTGGATAGGGACGACCTAGTGTGCGACATGCCGCCCGGCTTTGGGCTGGCGACAGTGGAGAAGATAGCGATCAACGCGGCGATGGCGGGCGCGAAGCCGGAGCAGATGCCGGTCATCATCGCGGCGGTGAAGGCGCTGTCCGAGGTAGGGGAGCACGGCGGCAAGTCGCTGCTCATGTCCACAAGTCCGCACGCGCCGATGCTCGTGGTCAATGGGCCGATAGCGAAGGAACTGGGCATCAATCCGCGCTCAGGGCTTGGGCCCGGGCGCGACAACGAGGTGAACATCACCATCGGGCGCGCGTTCTCGCTGTGCCTGCGGAATCTGGGCTACTGGTATCCGGGCCAGATGGACATGGACACAATCGGCACTACGCGAAAGTTCGTCCACTGCATCGCGGAAAACGAGGAGATGAGTCCGTGGCAGCCGTTCCACGTAGATCAGGGCTTTGGGCGAGACGAAAGTACGGTTAGCGTGTTCATCACAGACGGCGAGCTGGACGTTCAGGACCAGGGCAACACGTCGGCGGACGGTCTGCTGAAGACGATCGCCTACGGCAGCACGTTCGGGACGATGGGGCTGGGTTCGGTTCACGGCTCGGAGCGGCTGATCTTCATGCCACCGGACGTGGCGAGGCCGGTGGGCGGCGAGGGTTTCTCGAAGCAGGAGGCGAAGCAGTTCATCCACTTCCACGCCAACGCGAGCCTGGGGAAGTTGATCAACTATATGCCGATCGATGACGCTCGCGTGGGCGCCCAGTGGCAGTGGCTCAAGGGGCTGACGGAACAAGAGCGTCTCGACATCACCGTTCCGGTTCTGGAGAGCGTGGACCGCTGGTACATCGTAGTCGTGGGCGCTGACCGCGCGAAGACGCTGGTGATGCCAACGGGCGAGGGCGCGTCCACGGTGGGGGTGGATCAGTACAGGGCATGATAAGAAAGGATGCGGGGACGGCCCTAGCGGTCGTCCTCGCCCTACTCTGTCTAGCGCTGCTGACGGCGACGATTGCGGGGCCGGACGCCATGGGCGTCGCCTACGCGCAGGGTTCCGGCGGCGATCACGACACTGATGGCGACGGGCTGATCGAAATCTCGAACCTGCAGCAGTTGGACGCCATACGCTACGATTCGGACGGCGACGGCAGGGCGGATGAAGCCGACCACGCTGACGCCTACGCCGCCGCCTTTCCTGGAACGGTTTGCGGCGGCGGCTGCAAGGGCTACGAACTGGCCCGCTCACTGGACTTCAACGACGCCGACAGCTACGCATCGGGCGCGCTGAACTCGGAGTGGACCACCGGCGACGGATGGCTGCCGCTCTTCTTCTCGTACTTCCTTCTTGGTTCGGAAATTTCGTTCGACGCGATACTCGACGGCAATGGGCACACGATCTCCAACCTGTACATCGAACGGGCCGCTGATGGGTCGGGCGAGCCGGTTGGCATGGTGGGGTTGTTCGGGGCAGTCGGTTCGTCCGGCGAGGTGAGCAACCTGGGCCTGGTTGACGCCAACGTAACCGGCCTCACCATCGTTGGGGGGCTGGTGGGACTCCACCTGGGTTCCATCAGCGACAGTTACGTTACCGGCAGGGTATCGGGCGCCGTGTATCTCGGAGGGTTGGCCGGCTGGACAGATTACTCCTCTACAATCAGAGACAGTCACTCCACTGCAGAGGTAGTCGGCCGGGAAACCGAAGGCGATTCCGTGGGCGGGTTGGTCGGATATCACGACGGCGCCATCATCTCCTGCTACGCCACCGGCAACGTGTCCGGCGATACAGCCGTGGGCGGGCTGACAGGGAGCAACTACGGCGGAATAGTCGCCAGTTACGCTACCGGCAGTTCCACCGGCAACCTAGCCGTCGGCGGCCTGGCGGGGCACACCAATGGCTTCATCAGCGGAAGCTACGCTACGGGGCAGGTATCGGGGAAGTACGCCGTTGGAGGGCTGGCAGGACAGAACAACGTCACCAGAATCGTCGCCAACTACGCAACCGGGAGCGTGTCCGGCGACGAGAATGTCGGAGGGCTGGTGGGGCACAACGACGGTAGCGTCGTCGGCAGCTATTCTACCGGTCGGGTGTCGGGGAAATACGCCGTTGGAGGGCTGGTGGGACATAACGGCACCATGGGCGAGGTCGTCGCGAGCTATTCCACCGGGCAGATGTCAGCGAGGGGGAATTTCGGCGGGCTGATCGGAGAGAACTACGGCCAAGCGACGAACAGTCTGTGGGACACCCAAACATCGGGCTCGGATGAGGGAGTTGGCGACGGGGAGTCCACGGGCGTCGCCGGCAAGACCACCGCAGAGTTGCAGGCGCCAACCGGATACACCGGTATCTACGCCGGCTGGAGGATAGACCTGGACGACGACACTTCTACCGGGATGGATGACTTCTGGGATTTTGGCGCGTCCAATGAGTACCCGACTCTGAAAGCATATTGGGACTATACCGGCGACGTTGTGGACTGGTGGGAGTCCGGCAAGCAACCGAGCGCGGCGCGGGCTGCGGCGCCAACGCCCACACCGGTTGTTTCGCCTTTGTTGAGCGTAAGATACGACAGCGACAGCGATGGGCTGATCGAAGTGTCGAACCTCGATCAGCTGCACGCCATCCGGTACGATCTCGACGGCGACGGGCTGCCAGTGGACGGCTTCGAGGGCGAGTACGCCGCCGTCTATCCCATTTCCGACGGCGAGGCGGTCTGCGGCGACGACTGCCTGGGCTATGAGCTGGGCCGTTCTCTCGACTTCGACGATGCCGACAGCTACGCTTCCGGCGAGACAAGCGCATCCTGGACGGAAGGCGGAGGATGGCTGCCCATCGGCGATGGCCGTGACTACGACATCAGTTTCAACGCCGCGTTCGATGGCAATGGACATACCATTTCCAACCTGTACGTCAACCACGCCGACAGCGCGGCGGGCCTCTTTGGTTATGCGGGCAAGACCAGTATCATCCGCAACACCGGCATCGTAAGCGCGGAGGTTTCGGGGGATGACAGCGTGGGAGGACTGGTCGGATGGAATGAGGGCGTCGTCGAGGGCAGCTATGCTACCGGAATCGTGAACGGGGGCGCGGAGGTTGGAGGCTTGGTCGGATCCAACCGCGCCCACACCGCGATCCGCAACAGCTATGCCACCACCGACGTGACGGGGAGATTCAACGTCGGCGGGCTGGTGGGACGGAATGGAGGGGACATCAGCGGCAGCTACGCTACCGGCAACGTATCCGGGAGGCAGTCCGGCGACTTAGTTGGAGGGCTAGCAGGGGTGAACGGAGGCGCGATTGTAGGTTCCTATGCTACGGGCGACGTATCGGGCAGCCAACATATAGGCGGACTGGTTGGAGGGAATGGCGGCGGGGATAGCGGCCGGGGCGTGGGCGGCGTCATTCGCGGCAGCTACGCTGAGGGAGACGTATCAGGCTCCTACAAAGTTGGCGGGATGGTCGGCTCGAACAGCGTCGGGACAATCATCGTGAGCTACGCCACAGGCTCGGTGGACGGCTCCGGCAACGAGGTCGGCGGTTTGGCCGGGTCGAACAACTTCGGCAGAATCGTCGCCAGCTACGCCACAGGCTCGGTGAACGGAGGCGAGAACGTGGGCGGACTGGCCGGCGAGAGCCACCATTCCGACATCGTCGGCAGCTACGCAACAGGCAATGTGTCGGGCGACCAACACGTCGGCGGGCTGGTTGGGACTGAAAGCGGGTCCATCAGGGAATCGGCCAACTTCTGGGATACCCAGACCTCCGGTCAGGAGACGTCAGCAGCCGGAAAAGGCAAGACCACTGCCGAGTTGCAATCGCCCACAGGATACTCCGGCATATACAGCGTCTGGGCCCGGGACATGGATGACGCGGATGGAGATGACGATCCTTCTACGGGCGTCGATGACTTCTGGGACTTCGGGTCGAGCGGCCAGTATCCCGCGCTGAAGTTCGACTTCGACGGAGACGGCGAAGCGACGTGGCAGGAATTCGGAAGTCAAGACAGAGATGCGCCGTCAGCGCCCATGTCCGCAAACGCGCCGACACCGACGGCAACGCCTGAGCCAATTCCGCTTCCAACACTCACGCCGGCGCCAATCGAGGCGACGGCAACCCCGGAACTAGCTGGGACGGTTGTAGCGAAAGACGCCTCAGCCACAGCTACGCCTACGGCGCAGACCAGCCCGCCCGCCACGAATTCCGGCGGCTCATGCAACATCCCGAACGGTGATTCGGCCAACGGAGCGGGAGCGGCCAGCGCGCTCCTGCTGGTGGCTCCGCTGGCTATATTCGGCGGGCTGAAGTACCGTCGGAGGCGTAAGCAGTCGCGTCGCGGACTAGGCCTCCAGGCCGGCGTCCACTTTGTTGAGGGCTTGGGCCATTAGGCGGGCGTGTTCGACGGTCATGTTCATGTTGAAGTCGAAGCGCAGGCTGCGTCCCAGTATGTCGAGCGTCTGCGGGCACATGTCCTTGGAATACTCGACGCTGCCTTTGTAGCTTGGGTCGTTCCAGGGATAGCCGGAAGGGTGGTGGGAGCGCTTGTCGAGTATCGAGTCCCAATAGGTGTAGATGTGCCTGTCGGGGAAGCCGTCGTTATAGACGGTGGCGGCCTCGACGCCCTCGGCCTTGAGCGCGTGGGCGTATCCGAGCGCGAGTTCCTTGTCGTGAACGATGACGGACGCGGAGACGCCGGTGTCGCCGGCGGGGTCGTCCACGCGCTGCATACGGTAGCCTCTCGCCTCTTCCAGCGTTTCGAGGAACGCGCGTTTGAGCGATCTTTGATGATGGAGGATGTCTTCGAGCTTGGACAACTGTACGCGGGCTATGGTCGCCAGAACTTCGCTGGGGCGGTACGTCTGGCGTGGGAACGGCTCGTTGCGCCACTCTACGCCTTCGTCGGCGGACGTCCACATGGGCAGGCCCGGGTCGGCGGCGAAGCAGGCTCGTTCGTAGATGTCGCGGTCGTCGGTGTACACCAGCCCGCCCTCGCCCGATGAGATCGTCTTGTAGTAGTTGAGGCTCCAGGCGCCGGCGTCACCGTATGTGCCGACGCTCCTGCCCATATAGGAGCCGCCGACGCACTGGCAGCAGTCTTCGACCACCTTCAGGCCACGCTTGCGCGCTATCGCCAAAATGTCGTTCAGGCGGGCGGGGACGCCGCGCATATGAACGGGGACGACGGCGCGGGTGTGCGGGGTGATCTTGCGCTCGAAGTCGGCGGGGTCCAGTCCGAGCGACTCATCTATCTCGGCTATGACCGGCACCGCGCCGGTCGCCAGCACAGCGGCGGCGGTCGAGATGTAGGTGTATCCCGGCACGATCACTTCATCGCCCGGTCCGACGCCCACACCGGTTAGAGCGCTAATCAGCGCGCTTGTGCCGGAGTTGACCATCAGCGCATACTTGGCGTCCAGCCACTCCGCGGCCTCTTCCTCGAATCGCGCGGCCTCGCTCTTGTCTTTGGGATAGCGGAACAGGTTTTGGCTTCTGAGAACGTCGGCGACGGCGTCTATCTCCTCGTCGCCGATGATGCTGGGACCGGATACTCCCGTCGGGAGCGGCTCGGCTATTATCGGCGCGCCTCC
This sequence comes from Dehalococcoidia bacterium, assembly GCA_965208795.1. Classification (GTDB taxonomy): domain Bacteria; phylum Chloroflexota; class Dehalococcoidia; order Lucifugimonadales; family UBA1123; genus VXRN01. The sequence goes on along the minus strand of CBDBPQ010000002.1, from coordinate 1,708,422 downwards.
GTCTATCGCAAGTCTGCCGTGGTTCATCACAGCGCCTCCTATGGGTGTGGGTGGAGTGTACCAGATTGGCGCGCGCGTTTATGGCCCACGGTTGGCGGCGGGCGCTCAGGTTGTCGAAAACATAGGCGGACCGGTTGGCTGCGAACGCCTAGACGGGGCGGTCGTCTGTCGGGGGAACGGCTCGTTTCACGGTCGCGCCTCGAAGCTGGCCTTCGCGTTGTCGAGGTGAGACGCATCGTTGAGCCTTACTACCGACCACCCCCTGTGGTCGAAAATGAACCGCGCTATGGACGTGTTATCTATCGCCATGCGCGACAGCAGGCTTTCGCTGAAGCCCATGATGTAGTGGAACAGGCAACGCGACGCCGTGCCATGTCCGACGACAGCCACAGTGAGATCCCGTGGTTCGGACGTGAGGCTCTCGTTGTAGATTATCTCTCGCTCCAGCCAGCCGGAGACGCGCCGCTGCACCGTTCGCAGCGACTCTCCCTGCGGAGGCACGAAGTCCAACGGACCCTTCTCCAACGCGTACGCCCTGTTTTCCGGTGTGTCCACTTCTTCGATCGGCACGCCTCGCCAGCCGGGTATCTGCTGCTCGATGATGTCATCCACCTTCGGGTAGTCGCGCTCAGGCTCGCCCATCGCGTCCAGCATCAGGCGCGCCGTCTTGGCCGCGCGTACGAGACTGGAACTGTACACGAGGTCGAAACTGATCCCCTCGCTGCGAAGTCGCTCGCCTAGCGACGTCGCCTGGGCCTCGCCCAATTCTGTCAGCGGCGAGTCGAAGTTGGCTCCCGCGGCGAAACCCGGTGTCGCATTCGACTCAGATTCGCCGTGTCTGATGAAATAGAATTCGCATCTGAAGTCCTTGTGAATCAATGGAGCATCCCTCCGCGCTTATTGTTGGCGCCGCCAGCCGCATGGAATCTATCACAGATAGGGGGTGGACAGGTAGGGGTGGACTATCTATTCGTTTCGCAAATGATCGCCGCGATCCTTGACGCTCAGCTGACCGACTCCTATGCTACGCTGCCTATCAGGACATCTGTCGGGAAACGACCAAGGAAAGAGAGTATCTGAGCATGGAGTTAGGCGCATTTTCCATCAGCCTAGCGGTGAAAGACCTTGAGGCCTCCAGGGACTTCTACGAAAAGTTCGGGTTCGAAGTAGTTGGAGGCGACGCTTCGCAGAACTGGCTGATCCTCAGGAACTCCGGTCATACCGTAGGCCTGTTCCAAGGGATGTTCGAGAAGAATATTCTCACGTTCAATCCCGGCTGGGACGCCGAGGCCCAACCTGCCGATTCCTTTACAGACATCCGTGAACTGCAACGCGAACTGAAATCGAGGGGTGTAGAACTGGTCAATGAGGCGGACGAAGAAAGCGAAGGTCCCGCCAGCTTCGTGGCCGTAGATCCGGATGGCAACCCAATCCTGGTGGATCAGCACGTCTGAGGTCTTGGTTCGCTCTCGGGTTGCCCCACATGGGCATGGGCGGGCAAGACGGGCTGGAATGCTGTAATAAGGAGCGCAATTCCCGTAGCGGCAGAGTGGGACGGGGCTTTATGATGGGGAATCGCTGTGGGGGCGTTTGTCTCCTCCTGCGATAGTATCCAATCCACACAGTCATAGGAGTTAGCCTTGATCAACATATATCTGAACTTCGATGGCAACTGCCGCGAGGTATTCGAGTACTACCGTTCCGTGTTCGGTGGGGAGTTCGCGATTATGCAGACGTTCCGGAACGGACCGCCGGATATGGGTATGCCCGTCGCAGACGACGAGCTTGACAACGTGATGCACGTGTCATTCCCGATAGGGGAAAGCGTGCTGATGGGCAGCGACACGCCTTCCGGGTTCGGCATGCCCCACGCGCCGGGCAACAATTTCTCGATCAGCGTCAGCCCCGAATCGCGCGAAGAGGCGGACAGGCTGTTCGCAAGGCTGTCGGACGGCGGCGAGGTGGGTATGCCGATGGCGGATATGTTCTGGGGGTCGTACTTCGGAACGTGTGTCGATAAGTTCGGCATCCCGTGGCTGATCGACTGCGAGCAGTCGTAAGATCAGGGTTGAGCGGCGCGGGCGTCCTGCGCTATGCTAATAGATACGCTCCGCAGTAGCTCAGTGGTAGAGCGGTCGGCTGTTAACCGATTGGTCGTAGGTTCGAGTCCTACCTGCGGAGCCATTTCTTTGTCTGCGTATGTCGAGGGGCGCCGGCGCCGAGGGCGGGTTCATAACCGCCGCGCAGATCCGAAACGAAGATTCTACGAGTAGAGCGCGATGCCTGGGGATACTCCCAATCAAGACGCATCGGATTCGTCCGGCGCCGACGCGCTGAAGGCGGTCGTCCGCCGGTTCCTGGCTGAAGCGGAGCGCATTCACGACTACCCGCGCAGCTACGATATGGGGCATCTGAAGCAGCTGGCATCGGCTCTGAGGAGGAGATCGGACGCCTGCGTCGAAGCGGCGCGTCTCTACGGGGACGAAGATGCGCGCGCAGCGGCCCTGAAGATACGCAAGGTAGCCTTCGAGGCGGCGGACGCGGTTCTGCCAATGACTCACGAGAACGCGCGCGCCATCACGGAGATCGCGATTCCGATGGCGCGGGAACTGGCTGGGCGGGTGGAAGCGCTACGTTCAGACGGCGGGACACATTAAGCGCGGAAAAGCAAAGCGCCGGACGATTGCCCGGCGCTCACCATCGTTCTTAGGCTTACAGGGTTGCCGAGAATCTAGCGGGCGACGCTGTCGGCCTCGAAGCCGGCGGGGCGGTGGGTTCCGTCGCAGAATGGCTTTTCGCTGCTCTGTCCGCAGCGGCAGAGCGCGACTACGTCGCCCTCGACGGTATACTCGTTGCCCTGAGCGTCCTTGATGGTGAAGTTGCCCTGTATCAGGAATGGTCCGTTTATGCGTGGGGTGATGGATACGTCTGCCATTGCAATCCCTCCAATTGCGAATGTCGTGTTCTGAATCGCTGGGGTGATTCTATCACACGCGGCGGTGAGTGGATAGACGGAGGATGCCCCTAGAACCTGTCCCAATTTAATGGGGTAGTATCCGGGAATCCAGGTTGGTAGTAGCGCGGCGCTCTGGATTCCCGCTTTCGCGGGAATGGGTTGGGGGCTGGGGAGGAAATTTGCGCGCTAGCGTGAGAGACGGCTCGCGATGGCGTCGGTGAGGACGGGCACGACTTCGCGCCAGTCGGCCAGGATGCCGAAGTCGGCGGCTCGGAATATCTGCGACCGCGCGCTGTTGTTGATGGCGACGACCGTTTCGGAGCGCTGGATTCCGACGGTGTGGTTGAACGGACCGCGCAGGGCGACGGCTATGTATAGTCGCGGCGCGACGGCCTTGCCGGACAATCCTATCTGGGACTGGCGCGGCAGCCAGCCGAGGTCGGCGACGTCCCGCGTCGAGCCGATGGACGCGCCGAGGACATCGGCAAGCTCGCGAACGGGGCCCAGATGCTCCGGGCCGCCGATGCCCATGCCGACGGCGACGATGCGCGACGCGCGTTCGAGGTCGGCGGCGTCGGACGCCTCGTCGGACACGGCGCGGAGAACGCGGACCGCGGACGTCGAAAGCTCGCCCGTGTCTATGCGGTTCACTCTCGGCTCGACGGTGGTGTCGGGGGCGCACGCGGTCAGAATGCCCTGTCGCACGGTCGCCATGTTCGGCAGGGTACGCGACAGGATGGGGGCGACGATGCTGCCGCCGAAAGCGGGCTTAAGCTGGGACAACCTGCCCTCGTCGTCTATGTCCAGCCCGACGCAGTCTCCCGTCAGGCCGAGGCCGAGCCGTCCGGCGACACGCGCCGCGAGGTCGCGCCCGTTCGCGGTGGATGGAACCAGTACGGCGAACGGCGACTCGGCCTCGATCGCCGCCACCAGCGCGGCGGTGTGCGACTCGGTATCGTAACGCGATAGGGAGTCGTCGGAGACGACGTGAACGGTGTCCGCGCCGTAAGCGGTGAGCGTTCTAATATGCGACGGGTCGGGGTCGCCTATCAGAACCGCCTCAGCCGTCGCGCCGATCCGCGCCGCGAGTTCTCGCGCCCGTCCCAGCAGTTCAAGCGTTACGGGGCGAATCTCGCCGCCCATGACCTCAGCCAGCGTCCAGATAGCGCCCTGCGATCCGCGTTCCATGCGCGGGCCGCGAGGAACGGAGGCGTCGCCTGACGCGGCGTGGTCGCCTAGCGCGCCGCGCTCTTCCAGGAAGTCCATCAGCTGCGCTACGGCTTCATCCGTGGGCGTATCGCGGACTACCACGCCGAGGCGCGACGATTCGATGGAGAATATCTCGTCCACCCAAGTCGGCGAACCCTGCAGCCCGAACTGTGAAAGGTCGTCCGACAGGTCGGACGCCGACAGCATCTCGATGGGCAGTTCCCGGGCGGCCGCCAGCTGATTGCGTCGGGGGTAGATCTCCTCAGTTACGCCGTCGGTTACGGTAACCAGCGCGGGCAACGGACATGCGAGCTCTTCGTAGCCCTCGTCGGTGAGCCGCGTGGCGAGTATGCCGCCATCGGCGTCCAGGTCCAGCTTGGACACCGCGGTTATCTGCGGGAATCCGAGCATCTCTGCCACTTCCGGGCCTACCTGCCCCGTTTCGGCGTCGGCGCTGTGGCGTCCGCAGATGATCAGGTCCGGCCATTCGCGTTCGAGGGCGAGGGCGAGGGCGCGGGACGTGGCGAGAGTGTCGGCGCCGGCGAAGGCGCGGTCGCTCAGCAGCGCGGCGCGGTCCGCGCCGATGGCAAGCGCCTGCGCCAGCGCCTCGGACGCCTGGGGCGGCCCCATGCTGAGGGCCACGACTTCCGTTGTCTCCGGGTCGCGCTCGTTCTTGAGTCGAACGGCGAGAGACAGCGCCAGGACGTCGTAGGGGTTGACCTCGTTCGGCACGCCGTCGCGCACCACGCGGCGCGTGTCGTTGTCGAAGCGCACCATCGAAGCGACGGGCACTTGCTTTATGCAGACGGCTATCTTCACAGTTCAGCTTCCAGCCGCGCGCGGACGCGGTCCGAGAACCCCGTGGGCGCGGGCGTTCGCGCCATCGAGCGCATCGCGTCAACCGTCGCTTGCAGAGTTCGGACGAACGCGGCGCAAGCGCCGCACCACGCCAGATGCGATTCGATGCGCGAAGATTCGGCGGCGGAGAGGTCGCCGTCCACGTAGTCGGAAGACGCGGCGCGAACCTCTTGGCAGTTCAGCTCGCGCTTCACGCCGATTAGTCTTAGCAGTCTGGATAACATTGCATCTGCCTGTTTCATCGGGGGCGACTATACTTTATTGCAAGCGGGTGGAATCGTCAACGATGGGGCGTTGGCGGAACGCGACTTTCACATTCACCTTGCCTTAGATACAATTGGATGCAAGGCGGCGCGGCAAAGATTCAGCAGCGTCAGGCGGGCCGACGATTATGGTAGGACAGACGAAACAGCAGTCCGCGGATGGCGCGGGGCGTCCCGATTTCGAAGAGGTCGTGGAGAACCACTCGGGCCTGGTGTATAACGTCGCGCTCAAGATGATGGGAAAGCCCGAAGACGCCGAGGAAGTGGCGCAGGACGCCTTCCTGTCGGCCTACCGCGCCTACGACCGCTTCCGGGGCGAGTCGAAGGTTACGACGTGGCTGTATCGCATCACTGTCAACGCCGCGCTCCAGCGGCTGCGGCGCGAGAAGCGGGCGCGGGAGCTGACGCGGACGGGTCTGGACGACGTAGAGATACCGGACTGGAGCGGGACTCCGGACAGGTCGGCGTCGAACTCGGAGCTGGGTGACAAACTGCGCGACGGGATTGCCATGCTGCCGGAGGATTTCAGGACGGCGGTTGTGCTGAGAGACGTGGAGGGTCTGTCGAACGCGGAGGCGGCGGAAGTCGCGGGCGTTACGGTGGCGTCGTTCAAGTCGCGGCTGCACCGCGGCAGGGTATTGCTCAGGAAGCATCTGGAAGAGTACGTCCGCTCGATACGGGCATGAGAGGGAGGACGGGTCATGCGCGATATACCGATAGTCTTTCCGGTTTCGCTGGCGATCATCCTGGCGATGCTGGTGTTTACGGGGGCGTACGCCATCTCAGCGAATGCGGTAGAGGGGGGCGGGGTGTATTCGACGCCCTCAGGCTCGGTGGTGACTGTGAGTACGGCGGCGGGCGGCGCGAATGACGCGGCCGGCGGGGAGTACAACTGGTACCAGCAGGCGGCGCTGTTCGTGTGTCCGCTGCACTGACAAGCCAGGCGCTTGACCGTTTCTGGGCGCGCGCAAGGGACGCGCCTTACGGTTTGCGGGCGGAGACTACGTAAACGGGGTCTGAGTGGGCCGGCGATGAGGGGCCGATGTCTCGCGCCGCGAGGTCTTCCCAACCACCGCTTGCCTGGAAGTAGGCGCCTATGAGCCGAGCGCGGTTGCGATCGTCCAGGGACTGCCACACGGCGACAGCTTTGGTCGGGAACATCCGGTTGGAGTAGATGACGTGGAAGCGCGCGCCGTTTTTCAGCAGCCGGCGGATGTCCGTGAACACTTCGACGGGCCGCGTCATGTACTGGATGGATACGGTTACCACCACGGCGTCGAAGGATGCGTCGTCGAACGGGAGCGCCGGGTCATCGTTCAGGTCGTGGACGACGTGACGGGACAGCTGGGGATTCTCGCGCATTTCGACGGCGTTCATGCCCAAGCCGACGACTTCCAGGTCCCTTCCGTCTTCCGGCATGTGAGAACGCCACGAACTCATCAGATCGAGCGCGACTCCGGTTTGCGGCAGCGCGTCGGTCAGGTAACTCCGTATCGCGGAGATGGCGCGGTCGTCTATGTGGACGACGAGGCGCGGCTGGGCGTAGAAGAGCCGGTCGTCGGCCTCGTCCATCCTGCGGAAGGCGTGGGCGGGGAAGTTCTGGGATGGAGGCATGAGAAGTTCCTTTTAGGGGATTTTAACGCAAAGGGGCAACAGGGCAAAGGCTCAGAGGACATTGGTCATATCTTATTCTGGAATGGTATCCAGGATGTGAGCGTCCCTACCCTGTTCTTGGATTTTGACCTTCTCAATCCCTCGTGTATAGAATATGGTGGCGGCGCCGATAGAGTTGGCGGGCGGCGTTCCATCGTGACGGCATGGAGTCAACAGGGGGATTTCGTGGACTTTCGATCTCCGTACACCGAGGAGCAACAGGCGTTTCGCATGGCGGCGCGGGCGTGGATGTTCGAGAATTTTCCGCGCGACCTGAAGGTGCCGCCGGACGGCAGTCCGCTGGACGCCGAGAACCAGGCCAAGGTCAAGAAGTTCAGGCAACAACTGGGCGAGAAGGGGTGGCTGGCGCCATCGTGGCCGCGACAGATGGGCGGCGGCGGACTTACGGCTGGCTTCGACATCGTGCTGATGGAGGAGATGCGCCGCCTGCCGCTGCCGAGCATGGGGGACAACAACCGCTGGGTTCCGGCGATGATGGTGTGGGGCACCACGGAGCAGCAGCGGCGCTTCATCCCGCCGTGCCTGCGCGGGGAGACGATAACCTGGCAGTGCTTCAACGAACCCGAATCGGGCTCGGACTTCGCGGCGGTCAACACCGTCGCCACGCCCGACGGCGACGGCTGGCGCATAAATGGCGAGAAGGCGTTCATCACCGGAAGGTTCGATCCGGACTATCTCATCACGCTCGCCAACACGGCGCCCGACAGACCGCGCCGCGCCAATCTGGGCGTGTTCATGGTGGACGCCAACAGCCCCGGACTGGAAATCCGCACGATGCGGCTGCTGATGGGCAGCGAGCGCCGCGTGCATTTCGATAATGTTTACGTGCCGGACGACTGCCGCGTGGGTCCGGCCTACCAGGGGTGGGAGATAGCCATGTCGGTAATCGAGGCGGAACGCGGCGGCGTGGCGTTCAGGGTGAGCGAGGACGGCACGATAGAGAGCATCTACCAATATCTGCGGGATCAGAGGAACGAGCAGCAGTAGCAAGCATGACGCGAGGGGTTCACCCCCATCCCAGCCTTCCCCCGTCGAGGGGGAAAGGGTCTTTAGGCAGAGGAACGAGCAGCAATGACGACGAGCCACCGACACGGAGAGCATCACCGAGGCCATCACGGCGAGCGGGGGGGCGGCCACGGCAGCCACCGCCATCGAAGACACGGTGGAGCTCACAGCAGCCACGGCCATCGGGTACACGGCAGTCACCACGATCCGATGCAGGGGATGGGGCATGGCCATCGGCACGATCTGGAGTCCATGCTGACGGTGGAAGATGCGTTGGAGCGCATACTGTCGCATTTCGAGACGCTGGATACGGTGCGAGTTCCGTTGCTGGACGCGCTGGGCCAAGTTCTCGCCGAGGACGCGGTAGCGACGCATGACATCCCGCCGCTGGACAACTCGGCTATGGACGGCTACGCGGTCCAGGCCGCCGACATGTCCGGCGCGTCGGAAGATTCGCCCTCGATGCTGAGGGTTGTCGGGTACGTCGCCGCGGGGCAGCTGCCGCGCGAGACCGTAACTCCCGGCACTGCCGTGCGAATCATGACGGGCGCGCCGGTACCGGACGGCGCGGACGCGGTGGTGCCGTTCGAGGAGACCGACGAGACGGACCGGCGCGAATCGGGCGCCAGCATGGACGAGATTGGCGTCCGCGTTCCCGTAGAGTTGGGCGCGGACATCCGCCCGGCGGGACAGGACGTTCGCGCCGGAACGACGGTGCTGGCGGCAGGCGCCACGCTGCGTCCGGCGGAGATCGGCGTGCTGGCGTCGCTGGGTTTCGATACCGTGAGCGTGGTTCGTCGTCCGGTAGTCGCCATCCTGTCCACCGGCGACGAATTGCTGAATCCGGGCGACGAGTACGACGAGGGCAAGATATACGACTCGAACAGCTACTCGGTCGCCGCGAGCGTCCGTCGCTACGGCGGCGTTCCCAAGATGCTGGGCATCGCCCGCGACAACATGGATTCGGTGAACGCCAAGCTGCGGGAGGGGATGGAGGCCGATATGCTCATCACCTCCGCCGGAGTGTCGAAGGGCGACTACGACATGGTGAAAGACGCGCTGGCGCGGCATGGGCGCATAGACTTCTGGTCGGTCCGGATGCGTCCGGCCAAGCCGCTGGCGTTCGGCGTTCTGCGCGCCGACGACGGCAGGTCGGTACCGCATCTCGGTCTGCCGGGCAACCCGGTGAGCGCGATGGTGGCGTTCGAGCAGTTCGGGCGGGCGGCGATTCACAAGATGATGGGCAAGACGCCTCTGCCGAAGCCCGTGGTCCGCGCGACGCTGGACGAGCCGATATACAATACCGACGGGCGCCGCGTGTACGCGCGCGCGGTGATTCGCAAAGAGAACGGCGCGTATCGCGCCAGGCTGACAGGCAATCAAAGCTCGAACCTTCTAACTTCGATGTCCGGTGCCAACGGATTGGCCGTCTGTCCCGAAGACTTGCCGATGAAAGACGCTGGGGAGACAGTAGAAGCGCTTATGCTGGACTGGCCGGAGGAAGTATTTTGACGACTGAGACAACGATGAACGACGATGCGGACGCGGCGCCCGCCTACGCGCCCTACCACATAAACGTGGAGGGCGTCGAGGCATCGCGCCGGTCGCTGTCGCTGCTCATCTACCGGTGCCTGCCCTATATGGACCGGCAGCGCTACGAGGAGAGCGATGTGGTGGCGGCTGACCCGCAGGACTTGATAAATGAGGTAGCCGATGGCTGCGCCGACGATGCTGAATTTCTGCTGCCGGATACGCCGATGAAGGATGCGATTTTCAGGGTTCTTCTGCAAAACCGCAACGAGCCGATGGACGCCGCGGAGATAAGCGCCGTTCTAACGGAGAAGTGGGAGATGACCCCCTTCCCCCGAGATACGTCCCCGACCGTAATCCAGCGGCTGCTGGACAACTCCGCGTACTACTGCGTGGCGCCAGTCGAATTGGATGGGTGAAATTATAACGCAGAGGCGCAAAGGCGCAGAGGGTGGATGAGGGGGTAAAGATTCGAGGATTTCACCCCCATCCTAGCCTTCCCCCATCAAGGGGGAAGGGACTTTTCGCCTCAACGCAGTTGTCCTGAACATCACATAGTCATTGTCTGGAACGGCGCGCATTGTCTATAATGTCGGCAGCCTAATCCATTAGCAGGGAGTATTACCTGATGCCTCAGTCGCTTGCCTTCTTCCGCGGACAGATAGTACCGGTCGAGCAGGCGCAGGTAAGCGTTATGACTCATGCCCTCCACTATGGCACCGCCGTATTCGAGGGCATTCGCGGAAACTGGAACGAGGAGCAGGGCAAGCTGTACGTGTTCCGCATGAGGGAACACTACGACCGGCTTATCCAAGGCTGCCGGATGCTGCTGATGGACATACCCTATTCGGCGAGCGATCTGTGCGACATCACCATCGAACTCCTCCAGAGCAGCGGCTACAAGCAGGACCTCTACGTTAGGCCGCTGGCGTACAAGAGCGAGGAACTGGTCGCCAACCTCAAGCTCCAGGAGCTCGAGAGCGACTTTACGCTGATGGCGGTGCCGTTCGGCGCGTACATAGACGTCGAGGGGGCAATACACTGCACCACCTCTTCGTGGCGGCGCATAGACGATACGATCATTCCTCCGCGCGTGAAGATAAGCGGCCACTACGTCAACTCCATCCTCGCCAAGACGGAGGCCACGCTCGCGGGCTTCGACGAGGCTATCATGCTGACGCCCGGCGGCGACGTGTCCGAAGGTTCGGGCGAGAACCTGTTCCTGATCAACGACGGCGAGATATTCACGCCGCCGGTCTCAGACAACAACCTGACCGGCATCACGCGCGACTCGGCGATTACGCTGGCGCGCGAGGAGCTTGGGATAGACGTGGTCGAGCGCAACATTCGTCGCAGCGAGCTGTATCTTGCCGACGAAGTGTTCCTGACGGGCACGGCGGCGCACATCACGCCTGTCGGATCCCTCGATAGGCGTCCAATCGGCAGCGGCGAAGTGGGGCCGTTGACGAAGAAGATCAGCGACGTATATCTGGACGCCATACGGGGCGGCAACCCGAAGTACCGCGACTGGTGCACCGAGATTCCGCTGGAATAGTCGCCGGCGAGCCGCCGTCTATCTGAATATGTTCACCTTCGCCACCGACTACTGCATCGCCGCTTTCCTCTCGACGACGGGCGCGCTGCAGTTCGCGTTCTCGGTGGGCGGGATTCACGGGCTGCTGGCGTTCAAGCGCGCGATAGTGGCGCGGACGCTGGGCATCGCGCTGGCGGTCTCCGGGTTCGTCTTCTTCTTCGGGGTCGGCGAGCGCAACATCAACGACTACGAGGGCGGGCTGGACGCGCCGGCGCAGGCGCTGTTCTTCTCCTACGGCGCGATCGGCGCGCTCGTCTTTACGCTGGCGCTCACCTCGCTGATCAATTGGAGGATGCGCGGCGCTGAATCCGGTGATGGCGCAGGTGTTCACCCCCATCCTAACCTTCCCCCGTCGAGGGGGAAGGGAATTGCGGACGACGAACCGGACGTTGGCATAGACGCTCTGAGGCACACCAACTACGCGCTCGCGCTGTGGCGGAGCGCCGGCTACTGGTGGAAGAGGTGGAAGCGCTAGCGAACGCGGACAGGCAGCTATCCCTCCTGATAAACGGCTTCGTCGGCACGGTTCCGTTCCTGGACAGGCTTGCGAGGTGGGTCGTGAGCGACTACCTCACGCCTATCGCGCTCGCGCTGCTGCTGATAGTGATGTGGTTCATCGAGAGCGACCGCGAGGAGCGGCTGCGCCAGCAACTTGGAGTGTTCGTCGCGCTGACCTCGATGGCGCTGTCTAACTTGGTCGTGTTCGTACTCAACATGCTCTACTTCAGGCCGCGACCGTTCGTGGATCTGGATGTCGAACTACTGTTCTACAAGCCGACGGACTCATCGTTCCCGTCCAACTCCGTCGCTGCGGTATTCGGCATAGCCTTCGGGGTGTGGGGGGTAAACCGGAAGCTGGGATGGATGGCGATAGGCGCGGCCAGCCTGTACGCGCTGGCGCGGGTCTATGCCGGGGTCCACTATCCGTTGGACGTTCTGGCGGGGGCCGCGATAGCGATTCCGGTTACGTTCATGGTTTTCAGGATGCGCGACTTGCTGATGCCGGTGCTGGTGGGGGCGATCAGGCTGGCGAGGATATTGAGGTTGGCTTAGGGGGATGGCGGGGGGAATGGGGGGCGGACGTACAGGCCGAGCATCCGGCCGCCTAGCAGGTGTACGTGGGCGTGCTCCTGGGACTGCATGGCGTCTCCCTCGCCGTTGGTTTCGCTTCTCCCGAAGTTGGATACGGTCCTGTATCCGCGTGGGCAGTGTTCTTCGCCAAGTTGGACGGCGAGAGCGGCGATGCGCGCCATCAGATCGCCGCTTGCCCAAAGCTCGGGCTGGGTCATGTGCTGGGTAGGCACTAGAAGCCACTGGATGGGAAACCAGCCAAGCCTGTTTCGGAAGACGATGATGCCGTCCTCGCGGTGGATGACGGTGGAAGGCAGGTTGCCGGCGATAATCTCGCAGAAGGTGCAGTAGTCGGGCATGGATCTAGCGGGCGCCGCGCCGTCGCGCGTCGCGTTCCGGAGTTCCCTGCCGGTTGCCATCGCGTCGCTTGATGCGATAGTCGGGCGCTTCCATGCGGATTAGCAGTCCGCTCGCCGGATCCTGTATGCGAGAGACGATGGGGCCGGCGGTGTCCGGAACGTTCATGCCGGTGGTGATGATCGTCGGCAGCCGCAGATTGTGGCGGTGGACGATGATCTGGTAGAGCTTCTCATAGACCCACTCGCTGCGATACTCGCCGCCGAGGTCGTCCAGAATCAGCATCGGCGCGTTGCGTACCTCGTCGAAGACTCGATCGTATGCCGCGCCGCTGTTCGGCTGGAATGTGAAGCGCAGATAGTCCATAAGCTCCGGTACGAAGGCGAAGAAGACGGGAAGCCCGCGCGCGAGACGCGTGGCGGCTATCGAGACGGCGAGATGCGTCTTTCCGCAGCCGGTCTCGCCGAACAGCGTCAGCCAGCCGGACGGGTCGGACGCCCACGCATTGGACGTCGCCAACGCTACTTCGAGGCTGCGCCGCTGCTGCGCTGACGCGGCGTTGCCGCGCGTGTCGAATGTGTCGAACGTCATGCGCTCTATCATCTCCGACGGGACGCGGCCAAGCCGCAGCCGGGGTTCGTGGCTTCTGCCGCGCACCTCCAGAACGGCGCACAGGTCGCGGTTTAGCATACGGCTGCTGATGTAGGGGTCTATCTCGCCGATGTCGGCGGCAGTAGTTACCACAGTGGGGAGCTCGGCGTTGGCGCGGCGGTTGAATATCTGCTGCAGCTTCTCCTGCGCCCAGGGCGTGGGACTTTGCGTTCCCAGCCCGTCGAGAATCAGGAGAGGAGCTTCGTTCACCTGCTCGAACAGCTCCGAATACGACATCGCGCTCGTGGGGGAGTAGGTGGAGCGCAGATCGTCGAGCAAATCCGGGACATGGACGAAGAAAACTGGGCGTCCACGTTCAATGCAGCGGTTTGCGATGGCTGCGGCGAGGTGTGTTTTGCCGGAGCCGTTCGGACCTGTCAGCGCGAGCCAACCGGTCGGGTTGTCGGCATACGCCTGCGTCGCTTTGTAGGCGGCGCCGAACAGCCGGCCGCTCTCCGGGTCGTCTGCCCGCCCCCACGGGTCGGCGGACTCGAACGTCATGCGGGAGAGGGGGCCGAGGTTCGAGTAGCGGCGCAGCCTGTCGGTGCGGTCGGCGCTTACGGCATCGGCGATGCACTCGCAGGGTCTGGTTCTGCCGAAGTCGGGGTGTCCGACCGGCACGTCGAACACCAGCCACAGACGACCCTGGCATATGTCGCACGGGTCTTCCGGCGTCTCCTCATAAAAGAAGGCAACGTCCGAGCCATCATCGTCATGCCGCGCGCTGCCGTTGGCGGCTCGCGCCTGCTTGTATCGCTTCAGCACTTCGTCCAAGTTATCCATAGCAAAGCCTTAGTATCTACCCGCCATGCTTGGCGCGCCGTCCGACAGCCAACGTCCGCGTCCGTCACGCTCCCATCGTTCCAGGATGGCCGAGACGTAGCGCCAACTGCGTTTGTTTTGCTTCACCGCCTCATCTATGGCGTCTCCGATCCACTCTTCGGGGTACATATCCTCGGCTTCGCGGAGCGCGTCGGCGATCATGGGGCTGAGGATGCCAATGTTCTGCTCGTACAGCTCGAAGACGTTGGGACGGTCGGACTCGTGGCTAGGCGGCGGCTCGATGTCGCGCTTCAACCATTCCGGCGGCTCCTGCGCCAGTTTTTCGAGAGCGTTGCGGTCCAACTCCGAGTTCAGGCCGAATATCGGCTGTCGGCCGCCGTCCGCGCCGACGATGGCGAACGCGAGGGTTCCGCGCTTCACCGCGCCGCCCAGAGCGCGTTCGATGAGGTCCGCGGTCTTGACGCCATCGTCTTTCTGAGCGTCCGGAGTTGGGATGGCGCGGGCAAGACTCTCGTCGGCCTGCATCTCGCGCAGGGTTACGAAGCGCGGATGTCCACGCTTGCGGCTCAGCAGCGCGATGACGCGGAGGGTACACTTCAACTCGGCCAAGTCGTCTATCTCGGACAGCAGCGAGCCGAGCAGAGGCGCGGGGACGGGGACGACGCGCACCCGCCGGGGGAAGCCGGCGTATCGATCGGGATGTGTATTGGCGGTGGTCATATTGGCCTGGTTAGCACCGGGGGAATCACCCCCATCCTAGCCTTCCCCCATCAAGGGGGAAGGGACTGGATCGCAAAGGGGGAGGGGACTTTGTCTTATCATACTGGGGCGTACTCGGGCGTCCGCACGGCGCTAGAGTCGGTCAGCGTCTCGAAGCGGACTCGTTCATTGCGGAAGTACAGCGGGACGGCGCCGGTGGGGCCGTTGCGGTGCTTGGAGACTATCACTTCGGCGATGTTCTCAGGATATGGGTCGGACGGGAATTTGCGTTCCCACTCCTCCCGCGTCAGGTACTGGTCTTCGCGGTGGATGAACGCCACCACGTCGGCGTCCTGCTCAATGGAGCCGGATTCGCGCAGGTCGGACAGCAAGGGCCTGTGGTTCGGGCGCTGCTCGACGGCGCGGCTTAGCTGGGAGCAGGCCAGCACGGGGATGTCCAGCTCGCGCGCGAGGCCCTTGAGGGCGCGCGACACCTCGCCGAGCGCGACCGCGCGGTTGTCGTTCCTGCCGACGTCCACCAGTTGGAGGTAGTCCACGATCACGAGATCTAGCCCGGACTCCTGCTGAAGACGTCGGGACTTGCTGCGCATCTCCATCACGCTTTGGAAGGGCGTCTCGTCAATGTAGATGGGGAGGTCTGACAGCAACCCGATGGCGTCCAGAACGCGGGCGTCTTCGGCGTCGGTCAGCAGGTCCATCCGCATACGGTGGCTGTCAACGTCCGCCTCGGACGCCAACATACGGACGGCTATCTGCAATCCGCTCATCTCCAAGCTGAAGACGGCGCACGTGGAATCTTGTTCAGCGGCGTAGCGCGCCATGTTGAGCGCGAGCGTGCTCTTGCCGAGGCTGGGACGCGCGGCGAGTATCAGCAGGTCGGAGCGCTGCATTCCGCCGCCAAGCAGCTCGTCGAGATGGGGGAAGCCGGTTGTCACGGGGGCTAGCGCGACCGATGAGGGGTCGAGCATCGCGCCGTGCTGTTCCATGTAGATGTCGAAGAACGAGCGTATGTGGGTGAGACCGCGCGTCCCGCGACGGCTTCGGATGCCGAATACGACTTCCTCTGCCCTATCGAGGGTCTTTTCGACGTCCGCGCCGCCGTCGTAGCCGAGATCTGCGATTTCGGCACCGGCGCGGATCACCTGCCTCAACACCGCCGTGCCGTGAACTATGGCGGCGTAGTGCTCTATGTGAACCGACGTAGGGACGTTAGAGACCAAGCGTCCCAAGTACTCGGCGCCGCCGACCATCTCGAGCGCGCCGTCCTCTATCGAGATTTCGTGCGCCAGGGTAACCTGGTTGATGGCGGTTCCGCGCTCGTACAGCGTGAGCGCGGCTTCGTAGCACTTGCGGTTGCGCTGGCTGTAGAAGTCGGACGCGCTCAGGATGCTGGTGATGCGTGTAATGGCGTTTCCATCTATCAGGATGGAGCCGATGACGGACTCTTCGGCGCCGATGTCGTGTGGTTGAAGACGCTCGCTGACCAATGCCGCCTCCGCTCGGCGGGCCGATCAGTGTGGTTCCCCTTTCCCGCGTGGTGGGCCACGCCTTAGGATGGGGCGCCCAAGCGTCCTGATCCGCTCCGCCTACTCTTCTTCTTCGTCCAGTTCGTCCAGGAAATCGTCGTCGTCGAAGTCGAAATCGTCGTCGTACTCGTCGGCCTCGTCTTCCGCCTGCTCCGCGGCTTCGGCGGCGGCTTTCAGGGCCTCAGCGTACTCCTCAGGCGTACTGCCGGTCGGATAGACCAGCACCGATACGCCCGCCTCCACCTCCGAGTGAAGTCGCAGGGTTATTTCGTACTCGCCGAGGTCTCGGATAGGTTCGGCAAGCTCGACTACTCGCCGGTCTATCTCCTTCTCCGTCATCTCGGAAAGCCGGGTGGCTATGACCGCGGTGGTAACCGAGCCGTACAGTCTGCCGGAGCTGCCGGCGCGCATTTCGACGTCTATCTGCGCTCCGCCGATCTCGGCCGCCAGTTCGCGCATATCGTCCAGCCGCTTGATGCGCGTAACCTCGGCCTGCCGCGCTAGTTTCGCCACGCGCTGGAGCGCGTTGTGCGTGGCCGGCGTCGCCAAGCTCTTAGGTATCAGGTAATTCCTGGCAAAGCCGTTCTTTACCTCTTTAACTTCCCCTCCCTGCGCTACGCCAGGGACATCTTCCAAGAATACGACTCTCATGGGCAAGGGTTCCTTATGGCTTCGTTTGTCAGTTTCGCCTTACGCCAGCGGGACAATGTTACTATTTTGCCATATGGCAGCGCCCTGTGGATATGAGAACTTTTGTCTTAGTGTATCATAGTGTATGAGAATTGTGAAGGGCGATTCGGGAGTTAGCCTGCCCTGATTCAGCAGGGGGATGCTTCCGGGATTCGAGGACGATTGGGCCGCAGCGCCCTGGATTCCCGCTTTCGCGGGAATGGAGGTTGCGGCGCGCGGGCCGGATTGGGATAGCAGCGAGGAGAAGGGAAGAATTGAGCAAAGACTACGAGTTAGTAGATGACGACGCCGGTCTCAGGCAGGCGGTGGCTTCTATGGTTGGGCAGCCGCGCATCGGCTTCGACCTCGAATCGAACGGTTTCTTCAGGTACCCGGAGCGCGTCTGCCTCATACAGGTGTCCACGCCGGACAGGGTCTTCGTGGTCGATCCGCTGACGATCGAAGATATGTCTCCTATGGGAAAGACGCTGGCGAGCGGGGCTACGGAGACGATACTTCACGCGGGCAGCCACGATGTTACGAGCCTGGACCGCGACTGGGGCTTTCACATTGACAGGATGTTCGATACGCATATCGCCGCCGGGTTCGTGGGCATGACCAAGCGTGGGTTGGCGCCGATGCTGGAGGAGACGTTGGGGGTGAACATTCCGAAAGACAAGAAAATCCAGCGTTCGGACTGGACGAAACGCCCGCTGAGCGCGAAGGCGCTCGAATACGCGGCCGCTGACGTGCGCTATCTGCTGGACGCGCGAGTCGAGATGGACGGGCGGCTGCGGCGGCTGGGCAGGATGACATGGGTGATCGAGGAGAGCCGTCGCCTTAGCGAGACGCGCTACGAGGCGCCTGACCCTGATATGGCGGTGTTCAACGTGAAGGGCTGGGGAACGCTCGACAGGCGCGGACTTGCGATACTGAAGGAGTTGGTGGAGTACCGCGAGGACCTGGCGGTTACGGTGGGCAAGCCACACTTTCGCATAATGCCGGACATGGCGCTGGTGTCGCTCGCCTCGGATCCGAAGCAGGACTTGGGCAAGGTTCGGGGGCTGGGCAGGCACGCGCGCGGACGCTCGGCGTCGGAGCTTCGGAAGGCTATCAAACGCGGCGAGTCGGCCGATCCGCCGGTCCGTCCCGCGCAGCCACGCAGCCGACGCCAGCCGCGGGGCCATGG
This sequence comes from Dehalococcoidia bacterium, assembly GCA_965208795.1. Lineage (GTDB taxonomy): Bacteria > Chloroflexota > Dehalococcoidia > Lucifugimonadales > UBA1123 > VXRN01. The sequence goes on along the minus strand of CBDBPQ010000002.1, from coordinate 1,690,367 downwards.
AGCCGGCTACGACAAGCGGCTCGCGGCGCTCAAGAGGTGGCGCATCGCGCACGGCAAACGGCTGTCGCTGGATCCCGCGCTGCTGTGGCCGATGAGAAGTCTGCAACGCATAGCGCGCGCGCCGGACAACCTGGAGAACGAGCTTCAGGAGCCGGAAGTCCGCAACTGGCAGCGGCGGGAGTTCGAGGAGTCTTTGCGTAGGGAATTACGATTCTAACGCAAAGGCGCAAAGGGTTTTAACGCAGAGACGCAGATAGCGCTATCTGCGTCTCTGCGCTTAAGCCGCTAGTCTGTTTTCTCTTCCAGGGCGGCGACTATGGACTGTGGGTTCATGGGCAGGTGGTTGAGGCGGGCGCCGGTGGCGTCGTGGATGGCGTTGGACAGCGCCGCGAGCGGCGGGGCTATGTTCGCCTCTCCCACGCCGCGCACGCCGAACGGGTGGCCCGGATTGCCGACCTCGATGATCACTGCGTCTATCATGGGCAGGTCGAGGCTCGTGGGCATCCGGTAGTCGAGGAGGCTGGTGTTCATCATGGAGCCGTCGTCGCCCATGTAGTATTCCTCGTTCAGCGCCCAGCCGATGCCCTGGGCCGCGCCGCCCTGTATCTGTCCCTCGACGTAGGACGGGTGGATGGCGAAGCCGGCGTCCTGGAGAGCGGTGTAGCGGAGAATGTCCACCTTGCCGGTTCCGGGGTCAACCTCTACGTCCACGATGTTGGCGGCGTAGGAGCCGCCGGAGCCGCCCGGATTGAGGTTGGCGCGTCCGACGACGGGGCCGCCTGTTTCGGGCAGGCGCGCGGCCATCTCGTCGAACGTCATGCTCAGCTCGGGGTCGGACTTGTGGCGGAGCGTCCCGTCAACGTACTCGACGTTCTCCGGATCGGTGTCCCAGACCAGCGAGGCGCGAACCGTAAGCTGCTGGATCACGTCCATCGCGGCTTCGTGCGCCGCCCAGCCGGACTTGAAGGCGACGCCGCTGCCGCCGGTTACGGAGGTGTAGCCGATGGTGTCGGTATCGCCGATGGAGGGGTTGACGTTCTCGACTGGGATGCCTAGCACCTCGGCGAACTGCTGCGCGATAGCGGTGCGCGTGCCGCCGATGTCAACAGAGCCTTCGACGAGGCTGACGGTGCCGTCGTCCAGCACGTTGGCGACTACGCAGGCCATGCCGGTGTTGTTGCGGCAGAAGCCCATGCTCCAGCCGCGTCCACGCATCCGGCCCTCGACCTGTTCCAGCGGGGCAGAGTAGTGGGGATGCTCGCGGACCGCCTGCATGACTTCTTCAGCGCCAATGCGTCCATTCATCACGCCGTCGGCGCGGCGGTCGCCCTGTCGCGCCACGTTCAGCAGTCGCAGCCCCACGGAGTCTATGCCGAGCGCCTGGGAGATCTCGTCCATCATCGACTCTGCGCAGTACATGACGATCGGCGCGCCGGGCGCGCGGTATGCCTGGGTGCGCGGCTTGTTGGAGACGACGTCGTAGCCGTCTATGCGTACGTTTTCGATGAGGTAGGGAGAGAAGACGGCGGACGCAGCGCCCGCGAGCGGAGCTCCGGGGAACGCGCCGGCTTCGAGCGCCATCCAGCAGTGGGCGGCTGTTATCTTGCCGGCGTCGGTAACGCCCATCTTGAGGCGGACGACGGCGCCGGACGTGGGGCCGGTGGCCTGCAAGACTTCGGTGCGGTCCATGACCATCTTGACGGGGCTGCCGCTCTTCTTGGACAGCATGGCGGCTACGGGTTCGAGGTATGGCGGAATCTTGCCGCCGAAGCCGCCGCCGATCTCAAGCGGAACCACCTTGACCTGCGATACCGGCATCCCCAGTATTCGCGCCACGTTGTCGCGCACGCCGAAGTGTCCCTGGCTGGAGCACCACACAGTCAGCCGTCCGTCGGGCGACCACCATGCCGTAGCGTTCTGCGGCTCGATGTAGCCCTGGTGGACGGTCTTGGTGGTGTACTCGCGCTCGAAGACGTGGTCAGCCTCGGCGAATCCGGCTTCGAGGTCGCCGAAGTCGTACACTTCCTGGGCGGCGACGTTCACGCCGCCCGGCAGGTCTGGATTGTTGGTCCAGGTATCGTGGATCGCCACCGCGTCATCCGCCATCGCGTCGCTTACGCTCGTATAGGCGGGCAGCGGCTCGTACTCGACCTCTATCAGCGACAGGATTTCCTCTGCCGCGTGCGCGTTGGACGCGGCGACTGCGGCGATGGCGTGGCCTTTGTACATGGCCTTGTCACGGGCCAGCACGTTGTCGGTGGGCATCTGGCCGAGAACGGCTATGGGACCGACGGGGTCGGACGGCTCGAAGTCGGCGCGCGTTGCGACGGCGTGCGCGTCCGGGTGCGCTGCGGCCTTCGATACGTCTATGCTCTTGATCCGCGCGTGGGCGTGGGGGGATCGCAGCACTTTGCCGTAGAGCATACCGGGCAGGTTCATGTCCGCCCCGTACACGGCGCGACCGGTAACCTTGTCTGCGCCGTCGTGCCTGATGGGTCTCGTGCCGACTACCTTGTATTCGCGGGTTGCAGTGGTCATACGGTGTACCCCTCTCGTTTCGGATGCGTGGGTTAGTCCCTGCATACTATACCAGACTTGATGGGAGTGAACCGAATCTAGGGGTTGGCATCGAAGGAGAGGGTGTATTGGGCGTCGTGGCGGGTGTTTCTCGCGGTGGGGGATACGATTATCGTCGTCTCGGCGGCGTCCGGGTCGGACCATTCCAGGTACGCGTTGTTCTCTGCGTCCAGCGGTACGCGAGATATGCTGAATCCGCCGTCGGGCGTCTTTCTGACGATCACGACGAGGAATCTTTGCTCGATGGGTTCGCCCGCCTGCTGGAAGCCGTCGGCTGTCCAATCGTGGGTGTGGGCCGAGGCGTCGGCGGGCGCGTCGGCGAAGCCGATCTCCGGGATGGCGATGCCGTCTATGAGCAGCCCGTCGAGGTACACCGCGTCGTCGGTAACGTACTCGAAGCGCAGCGACACAGGACCGCCGGCGAAGGGCGTGAGGTCTATCGTCTCGCGCCGCCATCCGTCGCTTTCGCCGGTGTAGCCGGGACCGTAGGCGTTGCCGCTCGGGTTCTCGGTGGTCGTATGTTCGCCCTCCAGGATGCTCCACGTCTGCCCGCCGTCGCCGGAGGCTTGGACGTAGGCGTAGTCCCAGCCTTCTTCGATCTCGTGCCACACGTCGAATTGGAGAGTGGCCGAGTCCAAGCCGGCAAGGTCGAACTCGCGGGTTAGCGTCGTGTCTATGGAGTCGCCGCGTCCGCTCCACCAGCAGGTGGGAGCGCGCGGGCAGTCGGCGCCGACCTGCCGCGCCTCGGATTCGCCGTTGAACGTCAGGATGCCGGAGTCGGCATTGGGATCGAGCCGGTAGTATCGCGCGGAGTACTGTGGCAGCGACTCGCGCCTGTTCGCGCCGAGAGGCAGCGTTCGGATGGAGCGAGCGCGAACGTTCCTGTTCGGGTATCCGTAGCGCGGATCATCTGTGGCGGGGAAGGGGGCAGGGGTGTCGAGGTAGTTGGCGACCAGCCAGTCGGCGAACACTTCCTCGAAGGTGAATCCGTGTCGTCTGAGGAAGGCGTCCACGCCGTCTATGCCGTCCAACGGCTCGGCGGCAAGCCCAGCCAGCTTCGTCGCGCCGCCAACGCGCTGAGCCAGATAGGTGAAGAACAGCGCAGACGCGCCGTAGTGCGACGGCGTGTCCCGCGGTTCGTCGGGCCAGTAGTTGAGCTGGGTATGCGCGCGGCGCATGAACCATTGCGGAGATCTCGTTGCGTAGCCGGCCACCTCGGTGGCTACTTCGGACAGCCCTTCGTTCACCCAGGCATCCTCGCCATCGTCGGCGTTTGCGTGAATGGCGTGCTGAAGTTCGTGCGCGACGACGCCCATGTAGGCCCCACTTCCCGGCGGGAGAGCGCGGGCGTCTATGTAGATTATCTGCCGGCGATTGCTGTGGGGATGAACGGCGGTTGGGAAGCCGTCTTTGGAGCCGAAGTAGCCTGCCGCGCCGTCGAGCGCGGAGTGCAGGACGACGAGACGCGGGTCGCCGTCTATGCCGGGGGTTTCGATGTCTCCGAACGCGCCGACGACGGCGGTCCTGACGCGGTCTTCGTACAGCCGCGCGGCGCGTTCCAGCCCCGCCCGATCCACGGCCACCGCGTCGTCAACGAACCAGTAGGCGTTGTCGCTCACCACTTGCAGGGTGGCGGTGATAGTGTACGCCGATCCGTCGCGCAGACGAGTAATCCAGAAGTCCTGTTGCGCGCCCTGAGTCATGGGCTGGGCGGGCGCGGGAGGCGTGTCGTCTAGCTCAACGCCGCGGAGTCTGACGGCTAGTTCCGCGAGGTCGCGCTCCGGGGGCTGTGGAGGCGGTGGGAGGGGCGGGAGAGGCGCGCGGGTCGGCAACGGCGGAGGCGGCGCCGGCGCCGCCCGCGTCGCGGCTGGCGTAGAGGTTGGCGTTGGGAAGGGAATAGCGGCGGGTATTGGAAGTCCCGCGGTCGGCGTCGGGAAGGGAATCGTAGCGGGCATTGGCAGTCCGGCGGTCGGCGATGGCGACGGCTCGCGGACGGCGGTGGGAGCAGACGTGGACGACGCGCCAGGCGTCGAGGCGTCGGCGCAGGCGGAGACGAGGATGATGAGCGCTATGGATACGGCGGCGAGCCGTAGGGTTTGTCTTGGCAGCGTCATGAGGCGATACCCTGTGGGAGGTTGTTCACAGGGTACAACGTTGGCGGCGGGGTTTGCGTTTGCGTGGGTATTTTTAACGCAGAGGCGCAGAGGAACGCAGAGGATTTTACTTTGCGCCTTTGCGCCTGTGCGTTGAATTTACGGGGAGGAGTCACGCTCGCGGTATGGCGGTTCCGGGGGTGGTCATTCGCAGACTGTACACGGATGTGTTGGCGGTGAGGAACAGGGTTCGGTTGTCGGGGCCGCCCCATCCGCAGTTGGCGGGAAATTCTGGCAGGCGGATGATGCCGATAAGCTCGCCGCTCGGCTCGAAGACCCAGCAGCCGTCGGGACCGGTGCAATAGACTCTGCCTTCGACGTCCACCTTCATGCCATCGGGGACGCCGTTGGTATCGGTGTCCGACGGCATATCGGCGAAGTGCCGGACGCCGCACACGTCGCCGCCGTCGTCTAGGTCGAACGCGAGGATGTACTGTCCGGGACGGGTGTTGGCGACGTACAGCACGCTCTCATCGGGCGAGAACGCCAAGCCGTTCGGATACTGGAAGCCGGGCACGAGCATATCAACTGATCCGTCGGGCCTTATGCGGTGGACGCTGTTGAACTGCATCTCCACGTCGGCGGGATCGAGTCGTTCGCGGCCTGGATTCGTGAAGTAGAGGCTGCCGTCTGATCTGCCGATGACGTCGTTGGGGCGGCTGATGCGCTGTCCGTTGCATGATTCGGCGAGGGTGGCGTACGAGCCGTCGTCCTCAAGGCGGGTAACGCGGCGGTTTATCATCTCGCAGACGACGAGGCGCCCTTGCAAGTCGAACGTCATGCCGTTGGACTCGCCGCTGTCCTCCCGGAACAGCTCAGGCTCGCCGCCCGGCTCGAGGCGGTAGATGCGGCTGGTCCGGATGTCCACGAACAGCAGGTATCCGTCCGGATGCCACAGGGGGCCTTCGGTGAATTGGAAGCCGGTGGCCAGGCGTTCCGGCTCGGCGGATTCGATGAGGTCTGGGAGAGTGGTCATGTGGGGTTGCTCCTTGTGGCGCTTGGGGGGACACAAGTATCCATTGATTCACCCCCATCCTAGCCTTCCCCCGTCGAGGGGGAAGGGACTTCTTAGTCGCTTTGGGTTCTTACCTAATCTTCGCTGAAGATGTCGTCGCCGCGGTTGAGGCGGACGGCTATGTTGAAGGTCTGGTTGACGGCGCGGGGCGTGGGATAGTGAGCCGCCAGGAAGCGCGCCATGCCGACCAGCGAGCGCCGGGCCGCATCGGAGCCACGGCGCAGCCGGTACTGCTTGATCGCGGCGTCCACAATCTGGAAGTGGTGGAACGTCGAGTCTTCTCGCAGCATGGCGTGAGCGAGGACGGACAGCGCGCCGTCGGGGTTTTCGGCGTGGGCTACGTAGTCGGTAACGAGCTGGGCGGACTGCTCGACCTGCTGCTGCGAGTTCATGGCGTCCAAGATGCTCTGCGCCATGTCGCCGTCGTCGCTTGCGGAAGGGCCGTTCGGCTGGGGAATGCGCTGGGCGGGCATGTTGAGGAAGCGGTCGAGATAGACGCTGATGGCGGTGTCGAATACGGCGCGCAGCAGTTCGACGGAAGGGGCGCGGATGAGCGCCTGGTGCAGCGCGTTCGCCGCCGTGAGGGTATTGTGGACGGTGTCCCAGTCGCCAAACTCGTTGGAAGTGTGGAAGCGCGCCATCCGCAGGAAGGCGGCGTATGCGACGGCGCCGCCCATTTGCTCGGCGGTGGCGCCGGCGCGAACGGCGTCCATGAGCGCGTCTAGCGTCTCCGTTGGGTCGTCGTCGAGCATGGTGGCGACCAGCGCTTCCTCATCGTCCCATTCGCCGCGGCTGGACGCGCCCTCCTCCCACAGCGCGGGGAGCGCGGCGCGGGCGTTCTGGACCATGGAGACAAGGTCTATCGGGTTGCGCCACGAGTTCAGCTCCTCGCTGCGGCGCGCCGTCGCCATGCCGTGAACGAGGCTCGTGAGAACCTGCGCGGCGTGATCCCATCCGATGTGGTCCAGCAGCTCGAACGCCTTGTTGCAGAAGTCCACCGTGTGGCCGGCGTCTATGTAGATGCGATCGGTGGCGCCGGCGAATATCATGTCGGCGATCTGGCGCTGGGAGAAGCCCAAGTCTATCGCCGTTCGCAGGCAGCGCTCGGCGCCCTCGTCGTCGCGCACCTCGATGAAGTTGCGGAACCACTGCTTGAAGACATCGGGCCTGCGCTCGGCTGTGGGTAGCGGATCTACCATGAACCGGGGCGGTCTGCCGGAGCACTCGGACGCGACGTGCCGGATGCCCTGGTACAGCGCCAGCGGCCTGTCGTCTTCGTAGAGATACTCCAGCATGTTGGCGGAGCAGGTCATCATGCTGAGCGCCTGGCCCCAGCCGCTGTCGGAGTAGGTGGTTCCGAAGTCGGCGGCGATTGTGAGGGGCGCGCGATAGTCGGCGGGCGACGCGGACAAGCCGAGAACGGACTTGGCGATGACGAGGCGTATGTTGTGCTCCATGCCGTCTTCGAGGCGGTGCGACCAGCGTTCTACCGGGTCGGCTTCCGGCCGGTTCGTGTCCACCCACACGCGGCCGTCTTCGACGGAGGCGGGGAAGGCGCGAACGTCGTCTGCGAAGGGGTCGAACGTGCCGCCGCCGGAGAGGTCGAAGCGCGCGTGGTGCCAATGGCAGGTGAGGATACCGTTGCTCACGGTGCCTCTATCGAGCGGGAAGCCCATGTGCGGGCAGCGGTTGTCCACGGCGGCGAAGTCGTCTCCCCACGGGAAGACGGCTATCGTGTGTCCGTTGCCGGTAACGACGGCGCATCCGCGCGCGCGGATGTCCTCGATCGTTCCGGCCATTAGCATACCCTGGCGATTGGTGGTGGTTGTCATGTCATCCCCTCCCTACCCGACTGAGGTTGGCGTGTGTGTATGTTCGTATATTTAAGGGTAGCAGAGGATGGGGTGGCGTGCAGGGATTTTCACGCAAGGGCGCAACGAGGAAAATCAGAACTCTTTGCGCCCTCTGCGTCTTTGCGCCAGTTATTTGGTTGACGCCTTTTAGGGTCAATCGGGCCAGATTTTGACTGTGCCGTACTGGCCGTCGAAGCCGGATTGGATGTGGATGTCTCCGGCTCGGATGCGGCGGATGGCTTCGGCTACGCGCGGGCCGTGGGGTTGGAGGGCGGTGGCGACGTGGGGGATCGGCGCGTCTAGGAGGACTGATAGCTCGCTGCCGAAGGCGTCCACGAGGGTGGCGTAGGCGGTCCGGACTCGCTTGGTATTGACTCCGACGCCTATGGCTTCGGACAAGGCCTGGTCGAGGGATACGAGCGATCTGTACGGGGGCCTGTTCGCATCCGCGCTTCCGTTGGCGGCGGGGGCGACAAGTCCGTCCTCACCGGCGCGCGCCTCCGCCGGACGCGCGGCAAGCTCCTCGACGCGCTGGGTTACGCCCAGGGTCATGGGGCGTCCGCACTTGGGGCAGGCGCGTCCGTTCGAGGCCACGCCGCCGGGGTCCATGCTGACGCCGCACTTGCGGTGGCCGGAGTTGTGGTACTTGCCCTCTTCGGGGAAGAATTCGAGGGTGTAGGCGATGTCCTGCGATTCGAGGGCGGCGACGAGGCTGTCGTAGCTCGGCTCGCCCTCGAAGACGGTCAGCTCGCGCGCCAGCTTGGGCAGGGAGTGGGCGTCGGAGAACGAGACGATGGACAGGCGGTCGAGGTCGGGCACGCGCCAGCACATGGCGGGGTCGCTGGACAGCCCGGTCTCGACGGCGCGGATGTGGGGCGTCATGTCGCCGAAGCACTCTTCGAGCGAGTCGAAGCCGGACTTGGAGCCGAACAGCCCGAACCACGGTGTCCAGACGTGGGCGGGGATGACGAAGCAGCGCGGATCGGCTTCGAGCATGATGGCGGTGAAGTCGCGCGGGGTGAGGGCGAGCGTGGGCCTGCCGTCTCCGTCGAGCTTGGCGCCGGTGGCGGCGAGTCGGGCGTTGACGTCAGCCACCGCTTGGAAGCTGGGCGCGAAGGCGAGCAGGTGGACGCGGCGGCTCCTGCCTCCGACGCGGGCGACGCAACTGACTTCGGTTCCGAGTATGAAGTTGACGCCTCCGTACTCGAACAGGCCGTTGCCGAGATCGGTGAGGGTGTCGCGGGTGCGGGCGAACCAGTCGGGATGGGTGAAGTCGGCGGACGCGAGCAGGTCTATGCCCTTGAGCCGCGCCCAGCGCGCGATGTTTGGAAAGTCGAGCGCGGGGCTGGTGGCGTAGGCGTAGGATGAGTGGGTATGGAGGTCGGCGGTGTAGGTCATGATAATGACGATTTTAACGCAGAGGCGCGGCGACGCAAAGGGACGCGGAGGGCAGCTTAGATTCCTTCGCGTTTCTGCGTTAGAATCCATGCGCGGGCATGACGCGCGATTGACGCCGCTTCCCGGCGCTACTACAATTCGGCTTGCCACAGGACGCAGACCCAATAGGAGTTCCCAATATGGATTTCGAGCCTCGTTACACACCGGAACAGCAGGAGTTTCGCCAAGAGGTGAAGGGCTGGCTGGCTGAGAATCTGCCGGACGGCCTGGAGTATCCGGCGGATTCGATGGATCTTAGCTACGAGGGTTATCTGAAGCTGCGCGACATCGGCAGGATGCTGGGATCCAAGGGCTGGCTGTGGCCTACGGCTCCGACGGAGTACGGGGGCGGCGGGCTGTCCATAGACCACGCCATCGTGATCGAGGAGGAGCTCGACGCATACGACCTGTCGCTGCCGCCCTACTACGATAGCGGCGGCCGGCTGGGAGGGGCGAGTGTGCTGGTGTGGGGCAGCGAGGAGCAGAAGGAGAGCTTCTTGCCGCCCATCTTCAAGGGCGAGGTGCGGACGTGGCAGCTGCTCACGGAGCCGGGCGCGGGGTCTGACCTGGCGGGCGCGCAGATGAGCGCGACGCGCGACGGAGACGACTACGTGCTGAACGGTCAGAAGGTCTATGTGGGCAGCTCGCACGGCGCGGAGATGCTGTGGACCATCGCGCGGACGGACCCGGACGGCGCGAGACACCGCAACCTCAGCTGGTTCATGGTGCCGACGGAGACGGATGGCATCACCATCCAGCCGATGGACCTGCTGATTACGAGCGGCGAGGGCGGAGCCGGCACGGGGGAGAAGAACACGATCTTCTTCGACGACGTGCGTGTGCCGGCGTTCAACCTGATTGGCGGCGAGAACAACGGCTGGCAGGTGGCGACGACGCACCTGGAGCTGGAGCACGGCTCGGGCGGCTCCATCCGGCGCAATCGCATGGTTGACAGGCTGTTCGAATACGCGGCTGAGCTGAAGCGCAACGGCAAGCCGCTGAGCGCGGACGCGGAAACGCGGGATCTGCTTGTTGACGTGTACGTGGAAGCGGAAATATCGCGTCTGTTCGGGCTGCGCAACTACTGGATGCGGCACGCGCGGCAGGAGCTGCGACACGAGGGCCCGCAGCACTCGCTCTACCGCAAGCAGTCGGGCTTGCGGGCGGCGGAGGCGATGCTGAAGGCGCTGGGGCCATACGCGCTGACGAACGATCCGAAGTGGGATATGTCTGAGGGGCATATGGAGGTGTTCCAGCGGTCGAGCATCGTGGCGATGCACCCCGGCGGGACTGCCGAGATCCAGAAGGTGATAATGGCGCGCAGGCTGGGGATCGGGCGGCAGACGCGAGAGAGGGCGGGAAGGCTGGAGTAGGAAGATGAACAAATCAATCCACAAGAACAGCGAAGTGATGACGGCGCTCTGCAAAAGGTTCAACGTCAAACGTCTTGAAATCTTCGGCGAAGGCGTACACAACGACGCGAAGAAGTACGAGGAGGAAATCGGCTTCATCGTGGACTTCAACTACGATGGCGATGATGACTCTTGGGGCGGCGTGGAATCGTACTACGGTCTCCAGCGCGCTCTGGAGGCGATATTCGGACACGAAATTGGCTTCTTTACGCCGGTGGCGCTAAAGCGCAGTCCGTACTTGCGGAGAGACGTTGAGAAGACAAGGACGCTGTTCTATGAGGAATAATCCCAAACCCGAAGACCTGATAGGATATGCGGTTGAGGCTGCAGACTTCGTAACCGAATGGACAGATGACAAGTCGTATGAGGACTACCTCGGCGATCCACTCTTGCGATCAGCCGTCGAAAGGCAGTTGATAAATATCGGCGAATCGGTCAATCAGCTTATGCGGCTCGATTCCGATATGGCGAACCGCATATCGGAAAACCGGGTTATCGTTAACTTTCGCAACGTGCTCACGCATCGTTTCTTCGATGTGGACGACTATCTCGTTTGGCACACTGTCATAAACAGGAAATTGCCGACACTGCGCCTTGAAGCGCGGCGGCTTCGTGAAGAATTAGAGGATGCCTAGATGGATCTTTCGCTAACCGAGGAACAGGAACTGCTGCGCGCTACGGCGCGAAACTTTATGGCGCGGGAGTGTCCGAAGGAGACGTTGCTGGAGTTCGACGAGTCGGACGTCGGGTACTCTGAGGAGGTCTGGCAGAAGGCGTCGGAGATCGGCTGGCTTGGGATGCTGACGGCGGAGGAGTATGGTGGTTCGGGCAGTTCGCTCACGGATGCTGCGGTAGTGTTCGAGCAGCTTGGCGCGGGGCCTCTGTCGGGGCCATTCTTCTCGTCCGGCGTTCTTGGCGCGCTGGTGGTGGGCGAGGCCGGCAACGAGGAGGATAGACGGCGTTGGCTTCCGAACATCGCGTCGGGACGCGAGATCGTTACGCTCGCTCTGACTGAGCCTGAGTACGGCTGGGACGCGGACGACGTGCAGATGCGCGCGCAGCGGACTGATTCGGGCTATGCGCTGAACGGGACGAAGCTGTTCGTGCACGACGCGACGTCGGCCACGACGCTCATCTGCGCCGTCCGGGCGCGGGGGCAGGACGGCGTTACGCTGCTCATGGTGGACGCTCGGGCGCCCGGGGTATCCACACGGCCGCTGTCCGGGTTCATGGGCTGGGTCGGAGAGGTTACGTTCGAGGACGTGGAGGTGGCGGCGGACGCTGTACTGGGCGAGGCCGGCGGGGGCTGGCAGCCGATTCAGGCGGCGTTCGGCAAGGCGATGCCGGTGCTGTGCGCGTACAAGGTTGGCGGGGCTCAAGCGGTATTCGACATGACGCTGGAATACTCGCGGACGCGAATCCAGTTCGGCACGCCGATAGGCCGCTTCCAGCGAGTCCAGGACCACATCGTCGAGATGGTCAACCATCTGGACGCGGCGCGCTGGACGACGTATGAGGCGCTGTGGAAGCTGGACAGCGGACGCGCGGACGCGGCGGCGACGCATCTGGCGAAGGCGGTGTCGTCTGAAGGGTACTACCAGGGATGCAACCATTCGCACGAGGTACACGCCGGCATCGGCGTCGTGCGAGAGTACGGGCTAACGCTGCATACGCGCATGTCGAGGACGCTGTACCATTACCTGGGAGAGCCGCGGTATCACCGGAGGAGACTGGCGAACGCGCTGGGGATTTAGGCGGGGCTTTTCACCCGCATCCCCCGCCTGCGCGGGGCAGGCTCTAGCCTTCTACTATCAAGTGGGAAGGGACTCTGCGTTATGAGATGCTGAGGATGCGGTACGTCATAGTGGCGCGCGGCGTCTTGACTTCAAAGTCATCATTCACCGATTTGCCTATCAGCTCCTTGCCGAGGGGGGATTCATCGGAAATCTTAGCGATCGGCTTTTCGAGCGGCTTGGCCTCGGATGCGCTGACTACGGTGTACTCTTCCTCGTCGCTCGATGAGAGCTTCCTGACTTTGACGGTGGCGCCGAGTTTGACAGTCATCGAGCGGCCCATGTCTGACTCGTCTATGACTACGGAGTTGTTGAGGGTATTTTCGATGCTGCTGATCCGGGCTTCCACCCTGCCCTGCTCTTCACGCGCGGCATCGAGGGGAGCGTTTTCGCGCACGTCTTTGTCGGCGGCGGCTCTCTGAATTTCGGCGGCGAGGTCCGGTCGCTGAGACTTAAGGGTTTCGAGTTCGGCGAGGAGGGCGGCGTAGCCGACGGAGGTTAGCTGTATCCGCTCATCTTCCTGAACTCCGCCCGCGCCGAGCCTGGTTCGCGACCTTCGGATTCGGACGTGCGTGGCGAGCCTGCGTTCGGTGATGCCTTGTTTGTGGGCGAATGTGAGGAACTTTCTGACTGCCTGTAGCCTCTCGGCGGCCTGGGGCCTGATTCCCGCGCCCCCGGCGCCCGCTACGCTGTCTGCGTAGTCGCCGATAAACGACGGGTTTATGGTGGACATTACCCTATCCTGTCCGCACCATGTAACGAACCGTTGCAGCTCTCGATAGGTTTCTTCATCCTTGTCTTTTTCTTTCAGCGTCTTGACGTACATGCCAATAGCCTGAAAGATGGTTGCTCCTTTGCTTTGTTGGACTTGCATCAGTGATCACACCCCCCCAGCAGTATCACAAGCCAATGTTACTCAAGGCAAAAGGCGCTGTCAATCAGCGCCTTTTGTTTCATGGATTAGCGATCTCGGAACCGTTCATGCTGTGCGCGGGGGTGATGATGGACTCCATGTTCAAGCCGTATTCCTGTTTCGGGGAATCGAGGTTGATGAAGGTCTCCATCTTGCGGACGCCGGGTATCTGGCCGACTTTCAATCTGAGGAACTCGCTTAGGTCCGTGAGCGACTTGAGGGTTGCCCAGGCGAAGATGTCGAACGAGCCGGTGGTTACGGAAATCCATGATATGGAATGCTCTTCCTTGAGAGCTTTGACTACGGCGTCCACCTTGTCCGCCTCGACTTGCAGGCCGATGAGCACCTGAGACTCGTAGCCCATCTTGCGGGCGTTGGGAACGGCGACGACCTTTACGTACTCGTCTTCCATAAGCTTCTTGAGGCGACGGCGGACGGTTTCTTCACTTTTTTTCACCTCTCGAGCGATTCCGGCGTTGGTCGAAGTGCCATCTTTCTGAAGATGCGCGACTATTTCCACATCAAGCCTATCCATCATAAACACCCCCATTTTAGAAGATTTCACATAAATTGTACCTATCCACGATGTTTTGTGTCAAATTTACGCATTAGAATCGGTTATTGACACATAGATAAATCGGCGCGCGGGACGCGGCGCCTTTAATTTTAGCGGTTTGGGTATGCTGGGAACAAATATAGTTGCGGCGAGGTGGATTCCCGCCTTCGCGGGAATGACGGGTTGGCGCGGCTGCGGGATTTTCGTCTGGACGGGTGGCGACGGCTGTGCGACAATCTGGGGACATCCAAATCAGGAGATGCAGATGATAGGCGTCCTGACACACCATTGGTCGAAGCCGGAGTCGTTCGACGCCGCCCGCAAGCTGCTGGACGGCAACGGCGAGGCGCAGAGCCGGCATCCGGGGTTCATCAGCCGCGTTACGCTGGTGTCGCGCGAAGACCCGACTAAGATCACTAGCCTGGTCATGTGGGAGAGCAACGATATCTACGATTCGTGGCGGGCCAGTCCGGTTCGCGTTCGGACGATGGCGGGCGCGGACGAGCTGTGGTCTCGCCCGGCGGAGTCGGAACGGTTCGATGTGGCGGGCTAGGAATTTAACGCAGAGGCGCAGAGGAGCGCAGAGATACGCAGAGGGGCAAAGCTGATTTGGGTCTGTTTGCGAATCTGCGGCGCAGCTACTAACGGGAGGTTAGTTTTATATGCCTTATGACTACATCGTGGTGGGCGCGGGGTCCGCGGGCGCGACTATCGCGGCCCGGTTGACCGAAGACCCGAATGTGTCGGTTCTGCTGATCGAGGCGGGGCCGGATTTTCCGACGCTGGAAGATATGCCGGAGGACGTCAAGTACGGCTACGGCCACGGCATTACGGCGCGTGAGAATCTCGCCGCCACCCACCGGTGGCACTTCGTGGCGAAGGCGACGGACTACGGACCGCCGATGATAGTGCCGCGCGGCAAGACCACGGGCGGATCGTCCGCCGTGAACGCGCAGATATTCCTGCGCGGCGTTCCTGAGGATTATGACGACTGGGCTTCGTGGGGCAACGACGAGTGGAGCTTCGAGAAGCTGCTGCCGTACTTCCGCAAGATAGAGACGGATACGGACTACTCGGACGACTTCCACGGCTCTGACGGTCCTATCATCGTCCGGCGATACCCGGATTCGGAGATGACCGACGACCAGAACGCCTGGTACGAGGCGTGTCGGGACTATGGGTTCGCCGACTCCCCCGACCACAATGATCCGGACTCGACGGGCGTGGGGCCGTGCCCGTTCAACAACCCGAATCGGATACGCTGGTCAACCAATATCGCCTATCTCGGCCCAGCGCGCGAGCGTCCGAACCTGACGATACTTGCGGACGCGCTGACCCACCGGGTGGTATTCGACGGGCGGCGCGCTCTGGGCGTGGAAGTGGAAGTGGACGGTAAGACGCGGACCGAGTTCGGGCGGGAGACGATACTATCCGCCGGCGCTATCGGTTCGCCGCACATCCTGATGCTGTCGGGGGTCGGGCCGGCGGGGCATCTCGCCGAGTACAGCATCCCGATAGTGTGCGACGCGCCGGGCGTGGGCAAGAACTTGCGGGACCATCCGCAGGCGCCCGTGCTGTGGCGCACCGCGCCGGAGTTCACGCATCCTGAGGGTACGCATGGCATCCAGTTCGTGCTGCGCTATACCGCTACCGGCTCGAATCTGCGAAACGATATGCTGGTCCATCCCATATCGCGCGCGTCGGAGAGCCGCATCTACACGGATTGGGACAAGGAGCCGGTGGGCGTGGGCATGATAGCGGCCATATATCTGGCGGAGTCCGCGGGCGAGATGTGGATACGCGACGCCGACCCGCGCGTCCAGCCCTATCTTGACTACAATCTGCTGTCCACGCGGTTCGACCTCGACCGGCTGCGCGAGAGCATACACATCTGCATAGAGATCGCCAAGCGCGAGCCGCTCGCTTCGATGGTCGTTGAGTTGCTGGACCCGACACCGGCGGACCTGGAATCTGATGACGCGCTGGACGAGTGGCTGCTGCGAAACGTCCGCACCAGCCACCACATATCCGGCACCTGCAAGATGGGGGCCGAATCCGACGCGCTGTCGGTCGTGGACCAGCGCGCCCGGGTTCGCGGCGTCGAGGGGCTGCGCGTGGCGGACGCTTCGATAATGCCGGACTGCATCCGCGCGAACACGAACGCGACTTCGATACTAATTGGCGAACGAGTCGCGGATTTCATCAAGGAGGATCGGGGGTGACCTGTTTGCCTACGTCGCAGTGGTTCATATATTCGGAGAGCGGCAAGCCTATCGGGCAGGTCTATCGTCGCCAGCTGCCGGAGGTGGGGGCGCGGGTCGAGGAAGGGGAGGTGGTGGCGTTCGAGGAGCTGAGGGCGACCTGTTCGGCGAAGCGGTTCAAGGTTACGGTAAGAATTTAACGCAGAGGCGCGGAGGGACGCAGAGACGCGGGGAAAGAACAAGAAATCCATTGCGTCTTTATGCCTCGGGGTTAAAATTCCCGCAAGCCGAACCTGCTACAATAGCGGCTGTTATGCCACTGCACCACGCCAATGGGACGCTGCCGCTCACCGTCGGCGCTTCCATCTTCGACTATGCTGACGCGCTGCGGGTGCGAGTTCCGACGTCGTGCGGGCGGACGGGCGAGTGCCATGAGTGCATCGTCGAAGTGAAGCGGGGCGCGGACGCGCTGGAGCCGCCGACGGCCGCTGAGAGCTTTCTGCGCGGGGCGGACTACCGGCTGGCCTGCCAGGCCACGGTGGCGGAGCCTGACGCGGACATAGAGTTCGCGGTTCTGCGCCGACAGCCGCGCATCCTGACACACTCAATACGCCGCCGCGTCGCGCTGGAGCCGCTGACCGTTCGAGACGGCGATTCGGTTACGTTCGAGGGACGGCGCATAGACGACTATCGCGGCGCGGTCTATGGGCTTGCGGTGGACGTGGGCACGACGACGGTGGTTATGAACCTAGTTGACCTGGAGTCGGGTGACATCGCGCATACGGCTTCGTTCGAGAACCCGCAGCGGTTCGGCGGCAGCGACATCATGCACCGCATCTCTTACGACGGAGGCGAGTTCAACGGCGAGCTTCGTCAGGTGATGCTTTCGACCATCAACTTCGAGATCGGCTACATGGCTCGAGAGCTGGGCTTCCACCGGCGGCGCATATACGAGGTGGTCGTCGTGGGCAACTCGACGATGCGCGATATGCTGTTCGGCCTGGACGTGCAGCCGATAGGCGAGAAGCCGTACCGGTCGGTCGTCGAGAGCGAGGCGCGCGCGGGGCTGCGCGACACGACGGCGCTGCGCTCGACGGCGCGGGAGGCTGGCATCCGCGTGTTCCCGGACGCACATGTTTACTGGGGACCGCTCATCGGCAGTCACGTGGGCGCGGACGTGGCAGCGGATATGCTCGCGGTGGGCATGGACGAGGCGGAAGACGACGTGATGCTGGTTGACGTTGGCACCAACACCGAGGTCGTCATCGGCAACCGGGACCGGCTGGTCGCGGCGTCGTGTCCGGCGGGGCCGGCGTTCGAGGGCGGGCAGATCACTCACGGGATGCCGGGCTACGACGGCGCGGTGGAGTCGGTGAGGATACGGGACGGCGAGCCGTTCATCCGCACGATCGGCGACGCGACGGCTGAGGGCATCTGCGGATCGGGGCTCGTGGACCTGCTGGCTGAGCTTCGACGCGCGGGGCTGATGAACGAGCTGGGCGCGTTTGACGACGGCGCTCGGGAGTTCGCGTTCGCGCCGGATCGGGACATGGCGCTGACGCGCGCCGATATATCGGCGCTGGCGCAGGCGAAGTCGGCCAACTACTGCGGGCAGTACATCGCGCTGCGAAACTACGGCCTGCCGGTAGATCGGATCTCGGCTCTGTATCTCGCGGGTGGGTTCGCCAACTACATAGACGTCGGCAACGCGCTAGACATCGGCTTCATAGCCAACGCGCCGCCGGAGCGCATCCACAAGGTGGGCAACGCCGCGCTGGAAGGGGCGACGATCATGCTAACGAACGCGCCGCTCCGACGTCGCATGGAGCGGCTGGCGATGACGGTCGAGCATATAGAGTTGGAGACGACGCCGGATTTCTTCGAGATATTCGTGGAGGGGTGTATGTTCAAGCCGATGGATTTGTGAGGAGCGAGTAGGGGAATTTGACGCGAAGGCGCGAAGACGCAAAGGGATTGGAGGATTCAACCCTAGGGCGCGAAGCGATGGATTTGGCAGGAAAGAAAGAGGTATTAGAATGCCCAAGTTCAAGGTGCTGATTACAGACTATATATGGCCTACCACCGAGCCTGAAGAGACGGTGCTGCGGGAGGAGGCGGACGCGGAGGCGATCGTGGCTCCGAACGGGGATGAGGATACGCTGATCTCGCTTGCCGGGGACGTGGACGCGATAATGACGTGCTTCGCGCAGGTAACGCCGGCGGTGCTGCGTGCGGCGCCCAAGTGCGTCGCGGTCGGGCGCTTCGGGGTGGGGGTGGACAACATCGCGGTCGATACGGCGACGGAGCTGGGCATGGCGGTTACGTACGTGCCGGACTACTGCGTGGACGAGGTGTCGGATCACGTTATGGCGCTTCTGCTGGGCTGGAACCGGCGGGTGGGTCTGTTCGACAACTCGGTCAAGACGGACGGCTGGGGCAGCGTCGCGCTGACGATGCGAATGATGCGATTGCGGGGCAAGACGCTGGGCGTCATCGGCTTCGGACGCATCGGGCAGGCGGTGGCGGAAAAGGCGCAGGCGTTCGGATTCCGCATCCTGGCGCACGACCCGTACATGACTGCGGAGCAGTGCGCGCTACGCCACGCGCGCAAGACTGACCTGGATACGCTGCTGGCCGAATCGGACTTCGTTACGCTGCACTCCCCGCTCAACGCGGAGACGGAGAAGATGATCGGCGCGCGCGAGCTTGGCCTGATGAAGCCGGAGGCGTTCCTGATCAACTGCGCGCGCGGGCCGCTGATAGATGAGGACGCGCTGCACGAGGCGCTGACGACGGGCGGCGCTGGTGGCATTGGGGGCGCCGGGCTGGACGTGATGGTGGACAATCATCCGTCGAACGACCACCCGCTGCTGTCTTTGGAGAACATCATCATCACGCCGCACGTGGCGTTCTTCAGCCAGGAGGCGACGCTGGAGCTGGAACAGCGGGCGGCGCGCGAGGTGGCGTATGTGCTGACGGGTCGGATGCCGGATAATCTGGTGAATGTGGAGGTGCTGGGGCGGGAGAATGCGCGGCATGGGTTGGGGTGAGGGGGTTGGACCGATATTATTGCGGCGTAATTGGTGAGGGTAGCAGGAATGGCAGACCCATGCTGGCGCTCCCACCCTACCCTGTTACTACGCAACCTACGAGATCCGATAGGCGCTGGAACATCGCCGATCTGCTCAGCCGCCTTCGATCTTGTGTGTTGAGTTCACCGTCGTCTCGGCTTTCCTAGTTCTGCCAACCCCTCCTACAATTCCCACTACGATTGTCTGCGAATAGGCTCAGACCATCATCCGGCCAAGGGGACCTGTTTCTTCTCAAGAAAGCCGTATGGATGTGGGGGAGCATCCTCCTAGCTACTCCGTTCCTCGGCCAGTCGTATATCGCGGCGAATGGGTCGTTGCCTCCGATGTTGCGAGCCAGCCTTGGTGGAACAAGGCGTGGGTTGCGGTTTTCCGGTCCTCTTCGATAATCGGGATGGGTTGGGAGTAGAATCCCAAGAAGTCCACACCTCTGGTTGTTTCGCCTGTGAATGAGGCTGGCGGAAATCTCCCAATCCACATGCTTGCGCTGCCAAGTGCATGGACCAATCAAGACAATGATAACAGTCGCGTCCGCAATATGATCGTCGCGGATTCTGCGGCGTATCTCATCAATGTGAAGATTCTCGTCGTGGATGTCGCCAGGGCTGACAGACTTGTCAATGGCTCTGCTGTCCAACGCCTGAACAAGTCTATCCTTGTACTCTTGGTCGTCTTGATGGTAGTAGCTAATGAAGACTTTGGGTATTGGAGTGTTAGATGCCACAGATTTTGCTCCTACTGTAAAATCCAAGCCCAGGAAACCAAGATGGTGATTGCGACTAGAACATAAAACGGCAATGTGGATACCGAACCAAAAAGACATCGCGCTACTAGACTAATCCCCATGCCGGTCGGCGCCACTCTGTAGACGTGAGTATGCTTCAGTTCGCCGACGTGCAGTTTTTGGACGAATGCGTTTTGGGAGGCAATAAACGCCCTCTCAAGCGCGAGGTAGTAAGAGTCGAGGAACAGGAACAGCAGAGTCGGGATTAGAGCTATTAGCGCATGTTCCGCCTCGCCTGTCCGAGCGATGAGAACGAGAACAGCGGCAACCAGCGTAACGCACCAGACCTTGCAGGCTCGGCTGTTCTCCGCCATGCAGGTGATGACGCCCTGCATTATCTCGACGTGTTTCTGCACGGCAGAGGAGTCATGATCGAGGGATGCACTCTGGTTCATTTGGTTCCCTTCCTTCGCTGACGATGACTCGGAAGTATTCATCCTCTCTGTGGTTGTATTTTGTCCAGCTTGGCGTTTATGGTCTTCCACTTCCACCTAATCGGGGCATCAAGACGGGTCAGCCCGTTGTAATTTCTACCCTGTGGCCTAATCTGAATGATGGGCTTGTTGAAACTGCGCGCCATGTCCGTTTCTACTATGACGCCCTGCGCGTTGTGTGTGTCCTGACCGATCAAGACGACCACTACGTCGCACTCTCCGATTGCCTTGCGCGCCTTGTTCTTCCAGGTATCGTCAGGAGACGGCTCGTTGAGCGAACAGTTGCGGATGCGGTGCTGGGTGTATTGCTTAGCCTGCTGGTAGAAGTTGTTTTTCAGGTCGTTGTCTTTATCGAACTCGAAACTGACGAAGATGTTTAGGGTGGGCATACTTTTTCCTTCATTCTGCCATCTCTGACGGCCACCACTACGCCTCTCGCTCTAATTCTAGCATAGCATGGCTCATATCATTAAATTAGTAGGGGTGGTGGTGAAACAACCGAGTCAGGCGCGGGGCTTGACCTATCGCGCGCGAATCTCTCCGAAGCGGGGGTGCGCCGGAAGGGTTGCGGTGAAGTACGTCCGGCCAGCGTCGAAGTCGAAGCGCGGTTCGGGGGAGCCGTTCGCCGCCATGCTCCGGCGCATACGGGGAAGTCCGGTTCCTCTCGATTCAGCGAGCCTTAGCTCTTTCAGCAGTTCTCCTACTTTGCGGTTTCGCGCCGGTACGCTGGGAACCTCGACGCCTTTAGCGAAGTGGTCTAGCTCTATGCCGTGAACGGGCCCCGGGTAGCTGGTAATCGTCATGCGGTCCGGGTAAATGTAAACCTTCGTCGGTTCGCCTATCTGGTATGAGCGGTGATATACGGCGTTCACTACCGCTTCTCTCACAGCGTCTAACGGGTACTTGACGATCCTTTTCGCTTCCGCCCCTCCCCTCCCTTTCTCGATAAGGACATCTTGCAAAGAATCCAAATACCTCATGACGTCCCTAACTTGGTGGTGGATTGGTCCGCCTATGATTCTTTCATGAATGAGGTCCCCACCCGCTCCGTCTGGGAACTCAACGACGTCAATCCGAGCGCCTTCGAATACCGTCTCGGGAAAGTTATTGAAAAACAGCAGCGCGAAGTTTCTGGGCGCGCTATGGTCGTTCAGGGGCACGTCCAATCGCATCCGTGAGTAAACCGATTGGGGATCGAACTGCAAATCCTCGACAAGGGCGCTTCCGACGTCCGACAGGAACTCTCTCACGAGCCTATCCGAAACCGCGTCCATATTTGCCAACAGGCTACGGCGGTCGTCGAACGGCACCCTGGCCGCCTGCTCGAACATTTGGGAGCGGAACGCGCCGGTTGCTTCCACGGTCTCAGAGCCGGACCGAACGTAGTATGCCCTGCCACCTCCCTCGAAGGCGCTTCATAGGGGCGGGTGTCGCCGCCGGGCGCCCAGACCACGAGTATCGCCCTGCCATCGTACACCTCCGGGAACAGCAACGGCTGGTACTGCGGGGCGATGCGGTTGCACTGGCCGCGTATCTCTCTCTGAATCCTACCCAAGTCTGCGTTTGCCAAGCCACGCGGCGGCAGAACGGGCAGTCCGTTGTCATCAGTCTCTATGCCGATGATGACGTAGCCGCCGTTGAGGTTCAGGAGGTCATTGGCGAACGCGCAGACTGTCCGAATCACCGAGTCGCGCGTTGACTCGTTCCACGCCACCTTGAACTCGCGCCGGTTGTCTTCTACCGACCTAGCGTGAATCAGATCCCGCAGGCCGATAGGCAAGTTTCCGGTTGATGCGCGTGGCTGCATGATCCCGACCGTATTATCAAGTGAATTAGCTTGTCAGGAAGGCGCGGACTGTTTCTACGAATTCGTCGGGGCGCTCTAGCTCGGGGCGGTGGCCGCAGTCGTCGAGAACGGCGAGGCGGGAATTGGGGATGGATTCGTTGTAGAGCTGGCCGGCGCTGACGGGGACGATGGCGTCGTCGCGGCCCCAGACCAGAAGGGTCGGGACGCGCTTGAGGCGGTGGAGAAGCTGGGGCAAAGTCGGGTTGTGCATGTAGGGACGCCAGCCGACCATGCAGGCGACTTCTCGGACGTCTTCCCAGTCGAAGACCTGATCGGGCGTCGGCTCGTCGGGGCATACGGCGGCGAACTCGGGTACGGCGCTCTTGTCGAGAACGCTCGCCTCGAGGAAGGCCGGGACGGTTACGAGGAACATGTCCATTATATCGCCGACGGGCGGACGCACGCCGGCGGCGCCCACCAGGACAAGCTTTTCGAAGCGTCCCGGATCCATGGTTGCGAGCTCGGCGGCGAGCCATCCGCCGAACGAGAAGCCCATGACCTTGACGCGGCCTATGTCCATATCGTCGAGGGCTTCGAGATACCAGCCGGCAATGTCGCGCATGGTCATCGCCCAATCGAGGCGCGCGGTGCCGCCGTAGCCGGGCATCATGGGTATGCTGAGCGCGAAGTCTTGGGACAGGGACTCGTGCCAGCGCAGCCAGCCGGGGTGTCCGGTCTCGTCGTGCAGCACCAGGAGCGGGTCGCCATCGCCACCGGCTACGAACGCGGTCTGGATGCCTGCCAGTTCGCGGCTGTGAGTCGTCCAAGTTTGCTGTGCGGTAGTCATGTTTTCACCTTCGGTTCTTATCTTACCATCTGTTCTGATGACAGGAGTTCACCCTCACCCCGGCCCTCTCCCTGAGGGAGAGGGAGTTTTCACCCCTCCCCGACCGAGGGTGAAGGAGGCATCCAAGCCGCTAGTCTTCGAATAGGCCGTCAACGAAGCTGCGCGGGTCGAATATCGCCATGTCTTCGGCTGTCTCGCCGGTGCCGACGAAGAGGACGGGGAGGTTCAGTTCGTCGGTGATGGCGAGGACGACGCCGCCCTTGGCGGAGCCGTCGAGCTTGGCGAGGAAGACGCCGGCGCAGCGCATGTCCTGGACGAACGCGCGCGCCTGCATAAGTCCGTTCTGCCCGGTGGTGGCATCCATCGCCAAGATGACGCGCTGCGACCGGGCGACGCCCTGCCGCGCGATTACGTTGCGGACCTTGCGAAGCTCGGTCATCAGCGGCGCGCGGGTGTGCAGGCGTCCGGCGGTGTCTATGATGACGACGTCGGCGTCGCGCGACTGCGCCGCCTGTATGCTGTCGAAGGCGACGGCAGCGGAGTCCGCGCCCTGCCGGTGGGCGACTACATCCACGTCGAGCCTATCGCCCCAGGTCTGAAGCTGCTCGATGGCGGCGGCCCTGAAAGTGTCGCCGGCGCCAAGCAGCACCGATTTGCCTTCGTCCTGGTACAGCTTGGTCAGGCGCGCGATCGCGGTCGTCTTGCCTACGCCGTTCACGCCCACCATGAGGATTACGAGGGGCGACTCCTCGACGTCCATCACGCTTTCGACGCCTTCGACGTCCAGCATCTCGATCATCAGTCGCTTGAGGGCTTCGAAGGCGTCATCGGGGCTTGTGATGCCCTCGTCGCGGATGGCGTCGCGCAGAGCGTCGAGCAGTTTCATGGTGGTCGAGACGCCCACGTCCGCCGAGATGAGTATCTCCTCCAGCTCGTCCCACATATCGTCGTCTATGCTGTCGCGCTGGAACACACCGGTCACGCGCTGGAACCAGCGTCGGCCGGTTCTGCGGACCGCCCCTCGCGTTTTTTCGCGGTCTTGACGTTCGCCTCTTCTGAGGAACCTGAGCATATGGGGATGTTCCTTGATAGTCTGGGATGGCGAGTTGAGGTTAGCGCTTGGGGGCGCGGTTCACAAGTAGAGGGCGATTTTAACGCAGAGACGCAGAGGCGCGGAGACGCAAATGGGGTGATAGGTTGGTTTGCGGGATTCCTGGTTGGTCGTTGACCAGCGCTCTGGGTCCCCCGCTTACGCCGGTATGGGGTATGCGGTGGAGGTGGAGCTTTTCATTCCGTAACGGGGCATACCAACGGGGGCGCCGCATGGGTATAATAGCGTCTGCTTATGTCGAACGTATTGCTTTGGCTGATAACCGTGGAGATCATCGGGCTGGCGGCTGTTCCGCTGGTCTATATGCTGCTGCCCCGCCTTTCGGACAGGGGCTACGGACTCAGCAAGGCGTTCGGCATATTGCTGGTTGGTTACGCGGCGTGGATTCTGAGCGCGCTTCACCTGGTCCCGAGCGTTCGGGTTACGCTGTTCGGGCTGGTCGCGCTGATGGCGGCGGCGGGCGCGGCGGTGGCGTACAGGCGGCGGCGGGAGATGGCGGCGTTCGCGCGGGAACGGTGGCGGCTCATCGCGGTGACCGAGATCGTGTTCATCGCGTTCTTTCTGGTCTGGACGCTGCTGCGCTCGTACGATCCGGCGATAGACCACACCGAACAGCCGATGGACATGGCGTTCTTGAACGCGTCCATCGAGGCTACGCTGGGGCAGCCGGAGGACCCGTGGTTCAGGGGCGAGTCCATCAGCTACTACTACTTCGGCTACTGGATGATGGGCGTTCTGAGCGACCTGTCGGGCGTGGCGTCGAACTACTCGTATAACCTGGCGATGGCGCTGGTACCGGCGCTCGCGGCGGCGGGGATGGTTAGCCTGGTGGTCAGCGTCATCCGCCCGAAGTTCGAATCCGGCGGGGGCGACCGTCGAGAGCTTGGCATGGCCGTCGCGGGCGGCATCGGAGCGGCGATAGTCTTGGGCGTGATCGGCAACCTGCACGGGGTTCTGGAGTTCCTGCGCGCCAACGCCATCGGCTCGCAGGGGTTCTATGACTGGCTCGGGATAAGGGGGCTGGACGGACCGGCGGACCCGCCGACGACTTCGTGGCATCCGCAGGAGTTCTGGTGGTGGTTCAGATCGAGCAGGGTCATCGGAGGAGAGGGCGACTACACTATCCACGAGTACCCGTTCTTCAGCTTTATGCTTGGCGACCTGCACCCGCACATGATGGCGATTCCGATTGGGCTGCTGGCGGCCGGGTTCATTCTGAATCATTTCAGGTCGGACGAGACGGACATCCGCAGGCTGGGCGCGTGGGGGTACGGCGGGCTCGCGGCGATGGCGGTCTCGCTCGGCGGACTGGCGTTCACTAACTTCTGGGATATGCCGACATACGCCGCGCTGCTGATGGGCGCCGCTGCGCTGAAGGCGTACCTGCCACCGTCCGATACCGGCGGCGCGGGGGCGACGCTCGGACTTATGGCGAGGACGGCATTGCAGGTTCCGCTACTGGTGATCGCCCTCGCGGTGGCGCTGTATCTGCCGTACTACCTCGACCTGCCCAGCTCAGTGGAGGGGATAGGCGCGGTCGCGGTTACATCCCGCCATCTGCATTCGTTCATCGTGTGGGGCGTACCGCTCGCATTCGTGGCGCCGTTCATCGTGGCGCGCTTCTGGCAGACGACGGTCGAAGACGATGACTGGCGACTGATGACGGCGATCTCGCTCGCCGTCGCGTTCGCGCCGTTCGCGGTGTGGAACATCGTGAGGCTGGAGACGTCGGCGGGCAACTCCATCCCGCGGCTCATCCACATTCTGCCGCTCGCGCTGCTCATCGCGATGGCGGCATGGTCGGCGATACACGAGGCGAAGCTGCGCGGAGCTACGGGCAAGGCGTTCGCGCTGGCGCTGGCGACGCTGGCGCTGCTGCTGATACTGGGGCCTGAGCTGCTGTACATAAACGACTCGTTCGGCGGCCAGGACGAGCGCATGAACACGGTGTTCAAGCTGTACTACCAAGCGTGGGCGCTGCTTGCGGCGGTTTCGGGCTATTCCATATACTACTGGCTGTCGATACGGCATGGGCGGCATGGGCGGGCGCGACTGGAACGACCGATCCGCACGCTCTCGACGATCTGGGCGGTAGCGGCGCTCACGCTGGCGGCGTTCGGACTGTATCTGACGGCGGGCATGGCCGCGACCGAGACAGGCGGTTTCGGACGCGAGCCGACGCTGGACGGGCTGGAATACGTCAACCGCGCCCGACCGGATGAGTACGCGGCCATCGCATACGTCAAGAGCAGCGTACCGGAGGGGTCGGCCATCCTGGAGTCGGTCGGCGAGTGGTTCGACGCGGGGCTCATCTCGCGCAGCACGGGGGTTCCGACGATCATCAACTGGCCCGGACACGAGCTGCAGTGGCGAGGCTCGTCCGAGGCTCTTGGAGATAGGCAAGCCGACGTAGCGACTATCTATATGACGCTCGACGCGGACGAGGCGCGAATCCTGCTCGACAAGTATGACGTAGATTATGTGTACGTGGGGCCGCGCGAACGGGCGGCGCACGAGGGACCGGGCCTGGAAAAGTTCTCTGAATTCATGGATATCGCCTTCCAGCGGGGCGACGTAACTATCTACAAGCTGCGGGAGTAGAATCTCTTGGGCGGCATGGGCATCGAAAGCGGTGAGTATGGGGCGATTACAGCGCTTGGGCTTCACCCCCATCCTAACCTTCCCCCGTCGAGGGGGAAGGGATTTGTTGAGTTGGCCCAGACGCCTACGGGCGAGTTAGCATTCATTTCGACTATGACACTATGACAGATACGACGGAAACAGACGAGAGCGCGGCAGATAGCTCGGCTTTGGCTGCTCAAGAGGATCTGGGCGGGCCGCTCCAGCGAATTTGGACGCGCCTGGATATGCGGTGGTGGGAGGCGGCGGTCTATGCGGCGCTGATCTTGGCGGGTCTGGCTATGCGGCTGTGGGAGCTTGGCGCGCGAGCCATGCACCACGACGAGAGCCTGCACGCTTTCTACGCCTGGGAGCTTTCCACCGGCGCGCAGTACGTCCACAACCCGATGATGCACGGGCCGCTGCAGTTCGAGGCGAACGCCGCCATATTCGCGCTGCTGGGAGATAGCGAGTTCACGGCCCGACTGCTGTACGCGGTCATGGGAACGGCGCTGATCGCGCTGCCCGCGCTGTTCAGAAACAGGCTCGGACGCTATGGCGCGCTCGCGGTATCGGCGCTGCTGGTGGTATCGCCGGCGATGCTGTACTTCAGCAGGTTCGCCCGCAACGATATTCTGATGGCGGTGTGGGCGCTGGGTCTCGTAATCTGCATGTGGCGGTACTTCGACGAGGGGAAGAACCGATACCTGTACATATCGTCGGCGCTGCTGGCGTTGACGTTCGCCACGAAGGAGTCGGCGTATCTACTGGTAGGCACGCTGGGGTTGTGGTGCGTCCTGGTCTTGGCCCATGCGCACTTCGGGCGAGCGGCGCGAGAGGGCGCGGGCGGACGCGGCGAGCGGCGCGACAGGGGGAACGACCGAGGGACGCGCGGCGGCCGGCGCGAGAGGCGCAGGAACAGGCGCGCGGCGGCGCGAGGGTCGCGTCAGTCCGATAGCCGGGAAGCCACGGCGGGGGGCGTGTCGCCTCCGGTCGCGTTGGCGCGCGCGGCGAACAGGCTGCTCGGCTCGGGCGCGGACTTCAGGCTGGATCTGACGAACCTCGTGGGGGCGGGAGGATTCCTGGTCTTCCTGATCACGCTCACCCTGCCGCAGTGGTCGGCGTTCAGCGCGCTGTTTCAGGATACACTGCTTGGCTGGACGAATCTGACGCTCGCCGCGCCGGAGGGCAGCCCGAAGATAGGCGATCCGGTAGCGGGCGGCAATCTCATCGCGTTCGTCGTAGTCGCCGCGCTGGGCGCCGCGTCGGTCTATTTCGGGTACTTGTGGAACTGGTCGGTATGGTGGCGGTGCGCGGCCATCTTCTATCCGACGTGGGCGCTGCTGTACACGACATTCTTCACCAACTACGGCGGCATCAAGAGCGGCATATGGCAGGCGCTGGGATACTGGGTGGTGCAGCAGGGGGAGGGGCGCGGCGGCCAGCCATGGTACTACTACTTCGTGATAACGTCCATATATGAATTTCTGCCGATTCTCATAGGCGCCATTGCCGCGGTGTACTACCTGAGGAGGCGGCGGCGCAACAGCTTCGATGTGTTTCTGGTCTATTGGGCGCTGGTTACGCTGCTGCTATTCACGATAGCCAGCGAGAAGATGCCGTGGCTGGTGGTGGGCATAACGCTGCCGTTCATCGTACTGTCCGGCAAGTTCCTGGCGGACGTGGCGCGACGGATAGACTGGCGCTCGTCGCTGCGGATGAGCGGCTACGGCTATATGCTGATTCCGGGCGTGCCGCTGTTCCTGGTTCTGCTGTGGAACTTGGTAGTGTACAGGTCGTCGGGCAACATAGGACTCGACGTGGGGATTCAGCTGGGGATCGCGGCGGCGCTGGGGGCGCTCGTCGCGCTGTTGGTCTATGTGTCGCGCTCGGTGGGGCGATACGGCGCGCTCGGCGTTTCGCTGATCGCGCTGGCGGTGGTTCTCGCCGCGCTGTCGCTGCGGGCGGGCGTCATCGCATCGTACCGCAACGGCGATACGCCGGTGGAGATGCTGGTCTATACGCAGACGTCGCCGGACGTAACGCGGCTGCTGGACGAGCTGGACCGGTCTGAGGCGGGCATCGACACGTCGATCTCCATAGACAGCACGTCCGGGTTCTCGTGGCCGTGGGCATGGTACTTCCGAGACGCGGAGGGCGCGACCTTCCCGGTTTACAATACCGACTCGTTCAACGCCGATCCTTACGAGTCGGTATTGCTGGTACATTCGAAAAACCGCGAGTCCGCCGACGAGATGCTTTCGGACACGTTCAGCGAGGCGGAGCGGATACGGCATCGCTGGTGGTTCCCGGAGCACGTGTACAGGAACATGACGCCGTCGAAACTGGCGAGCAAGATACTGGACAGATCGGCGTGGCGTCACGCCGCCGCGTACTGGCTGAACCGCGAGGGCGTAATGGACCAGGTGGGCAGCGAGGACTCGTACCTCTACTTCAAGGAAGACACGCCGCTGAAGTACCAGGGTCCGCCGGCGCCGTAGGGCTTCGGGAAGCTGAGCGTAGATGAAGTACCGCATCGTCATTGGCATTGGCATCAGCGTCTTTCTGCTGGCGTTCTTTCTGCTGACCACGGATTTCGGGCGGATGGTAGATGCGCTCGCCGGAGCCAACTACTGGTTCGTTCTGCCGGCGGCCGGGATGTACTTGATTTCCATCTATTTCCGGGCCATGCGCTGGACGGTGATGCTCAGGCATCTCAAGCCGGTGAAAACGACGCGGCTGTACCCGGTGGTTACCATAGGGTACATGGCGAACAACATTCTGCCGATGCGGTTGGGCGAGCTGGTTCGCAGCTACTACGTGGGCGAGCGAGAGGGCATCAGCAAGACCGCCGCGCTGGCGACTGTGCTGGCGGAGCGCGTGTTCGACGCGTTGACGCTGCTGCTCATGATAGCGGCTGTCGCGCCGTTCGTGTCGGTGGGCGGTATGTTGGAGGCGCTGGGCGAGCGGTACGGCGTCCCTCGATGGGCGCTGGTCGTCGGGTTCAGCGCGCCGTTCGTCGGCGCGTTCGGCGCTATGGCGCTTGCCGCGCTGTACCCGGAGCGCGCGCGGAGCCTGGCGATGACCATGGCGCGGCCTCTACCGTACAGGGTGGCGACGCTGGCCGACTCGCTCATCTCGCGGGTACTGGAAGGGTTGGCGCCGATGCGCGAACCTCGCAAGCTGGTCATACTGTTCGCGCTGTCTGTCCCGATATGGCTGACCGAGGCGGCTGTGTTCTGGATAATGGGCTTCCCGTTCGGAGTCGCCGAGGCGCACGCGGGCGCGATGGAGATGGTGATTACGATGATACTTGTAACGTCCATCACGAACATCGGCGCGTCGGTGCCGGCGGCGCCGGGCGGGATCGGTCTGTTCGAGATCATAGCGCGGGAGACGCTGGTTCTCAGCCCACTATCGTCGGTGGACAGGGCGACGGCGGCGGGGTTCGCGCTGGTAGTCCATATAGTGGTGCTGCTGCCGATGATCGCGCTTGGGCAGGTGTTCCTGTGGGCGGCGCAGGTGTCGCTCCGGCGGCTGTCTGAGGAGGGGCGCAATCCGGACGCTTGATTTTACCGCAGAGACGCAAAGGAATTTCTGGTATCGTTATTTCCCCCATCCTTGGAAAGCGGCGGGGGGATTGTCGGGAGACCGAAGATTTGTCTGTTGACTAGAACCGAGAGCGCGAAACCTGCGAAACTGAGATACTCTGACGTAAGGAGCCCGCTATGCGAGTAGCTATCATCGGCGCGGGCGCGACCGGCCTGCCGGCCGCATACGATCTGCTGAAGGCCGGACACGAGGCCATCGTGTACGAAGCCGCGCCATTCATCGGCGGTCACGCATCCACGTTCGACGTGGGCGGAGAGCGGCTCGAACGCGGCTATCACCACTGGTTCACATCGGACACCGACATCATCGAGATGGTGGAGGAGATCGGGCTGGGTCATACCATCCGGTGGATAGATTCGACGGTCGGCACGCTGCACGACGGTCGAATCTACGACTTCGTTACCCCGATAGATCTGATCAAGTATAAGCCGCTGAGCATATTGGATCGCATTCGGCTGGGCTTGACGACGCTGCGACTCCAGCGCGATAAGGACTGGCGCAAGTTCGAGAGCGTTACCGCGCACGACTGGCTGCGCGAACACGGCGGGGCGCGAGTTTACGACAACTTCTGGGGACCTATGCTGCGCGGCAAGTTCGGCGATGACTACTACACCCAGGTGACCATGGCCTGGGTCTGGGGCAAGATCAACACTCGGGTAAAGTCGCGCGGCAAGAGCATGGTGCGCGAGAAGCTGGGGTATCCGATGGGCAGCTTCGGGCTCGTGTTCGACACGCTGGCGGACCGGATCCGCGCGCTGGGCGGCGAAGTACACACGTCCACTCCGGTGAACCGGATAGTGGTGGAAGACGGCCGGGCGCGCGGCGTGGAGCTTCGCTCAGGCAGAAACATATCCCGCGAAGAGCGGTTCGACGCGGTACTTGCGACGACGCCGTCGCCCGTGTTCACGCGCCTCGCGCCTACGCTTCCGGACGACTACCAAGCTCGCCTGGACGTCGCCCGGTACATGTCCGCCGTACTCGTCGTGCTGGTTCTGGACAGACCACTGTCGCACGTTTACTGGCTGAACGTAGCCGACAGGACTATACCGTTCGTAGGCGTGATAGAGCATACGAACCTGATAGGGCCGGAGCACTACGGCGGCAAGCGCATAGTCTATATTTCGAACTACCTGACGACCGACCATCCCATGTACAGCATGGGGCATGAGGAGCTGCTGGCGGCTTACATCCCTCACCTGCGGAAGGTAAACCCGGACTTCGACCCGTCGTGGATCGAGGAGAGCTACCATCACCGCGTGGACGGCGCGCAGCCGGTGATTGGCGTGAACTACTCGGATCGCATCCCGGGGCACCGCACGCCGTTCGAGGGGGTATATCTGGCGAATACCACGCAGATATACCCGGAGGACAGAGGCACCAATTACAGCGTCCGCATGGGCAGGCAGGTGGCGCGGATGATGATGGAGGACTGGGCGAAGTAGGAGGTAAGAGATAGGAGTTAGGGCGCGGCAGCGGCGTGGTGTCTGCGCTTGGACAGCGCGCGGCTTCACCTTCCACTGGGCGCCCGGATTCTCTCGTAGCGTGGCGCTTATCACCGCACCCAGGGCAGTACCGCAACGTCGATCCCGTAGTGGCAGGCGTACGCTATCACCAGCCACTTGATGAGCTTGCCGACGAATACTACCATCATGAACCGGCGGAAGGGGTACTGCACCGAGCCGGCGGCGATGCCTACGATATCGAACACCGGATTGGGGATGACGGACACCACGAACAGGATGAGGGTTCCGCGCCTCAGCATCCACCGCGCCAGCGTCGGGCGGATACGCCTGTACCAGCCGAACCTGTCGAATACCGTGTTCCCGCCGTATCCGATGACGTAGCCGGACCATTCGCCCAGCGTTTCACCCGACGTCGCCAGCAGGCCCAGCGCGAGCGGATTCAGTTGAACGCTCAGTCCGCAGGTGGCGATTAGGCCAAGTCCCGGAATCGGCAGTATGAGCGACACCGCGCCGACGAAGTTCACCAGGAAGATGCCGGGATAGCCCGCCACCTCCAGCGCATGGTCTCTGAACAGCCAAGTCGCCCCGATGAGGCACGCGACCAGAACCAGTCCAACTATCGCCAGCCGTCCCTGGTTGCCAAACCAGACGGCAGCGATTTCGCCATTGGCGGTGTCTCTCGGAATGGATGTGTCGTTCTGCTGCAAGGGACAGTCCCGACCGGGCGGCGGCGGACGCGCCCAAGGCTGCCTGCATTGTAGCAGAGGGTCAAGCCACACGCTTGACCGGAATTGGGCGCGCCCGTAGCGAGACTCCTGGGTAATTCCCCGGATGCGCTTGGCGCAACCGTTTTCACCCCCATCTCAATCTTCCCCCATCGAGGGGGAAGATGAATGGACGCGCCCTTATCGTATCTACACGGCGACGGCTTCGGGCGCGTGGACGGGCGACGGTTCGCCGTTCGCGTTGGCGAACGTGATCGCGCCGTCGCCGTCCACGTCGCCTATTACATGGTCGCCCGCGACGAATTCGCCCGCGAGTATCATGCGGGACAGCGGGTTCTCGACCGTCCGCTGCACTTCGCGCCTCAGCGGGCGGGCGCCGTAGGCGCGGTCGTACCCCTCGGCCGCCAGTTTGTCGAGGGCAGCGTCGGTTAGCTCCAGGGTTACTCCATGCTCGAAGAGGCGCGACGCCACTTCCGAGACCACGATGTTCACGACCTGTCTTATCTGCGATTCGCTGAGGGGGTCGAACACGATGGTTTCGTCTATGCGGTTGAGGAACTCGGGTCTGAAGACACGCTTGAGGGCGTCGTCTATCGCCGAACGGCGTCGGGCGGAGTCATTCTCGCGTCCCGATCCGCGCAGGAAGCCTACGGCCTCGCGGTTCGCGGCATCCGTGCCCAAGTTGCTGGTCATAATCACCAGGGTATTGCGGAAGTCCACGGTACGTCCGTGTCCGTCGGTGAGGCGTCCGTCTTCGAGGATTTGCAGCAGCGCGTTGAACACGTCGGGGTGCGCCTTCTCTATCTCGTCGAACAGTATGACGCGGAATGGGCGGCGGCGGACAGCCTCGGTCAACTGTCCGCCTTCGTCGTATCCGACGTATCCGGGCGGCGCGCCTATGAGCCGCGACACGGCGTGTCGTTCCATGAATTCGGACATATCCACGCGGACCAAGTTCTGCTCGTCGTCGAACAGGAACCATGCCAGCGCGCGCGCCAGCTCGGTCTTGCCCACGCCGGTCGGGCCGAGGAAGATGAAGCTGCCGATGGGACGCTTGGGGTCTTTGAGTCCGGCGCGGGCGCGGCGCACGGCATCTGAGACGGCGGCGATGGCGGCGTCCTGTCCAACGACGCGCTCATGCAGCCGCTCCTCCATCCGAAGCAGCTTATCCGCCTCGGTCTCGAGCAGCCGGTCAACGGGGATGCCGGTCCAGGTGGCGATCAGCCTGCCGACCCGGTGCGCGGTTACAGTCATGGGCGCGGCGTCGCGCTCATCATCTCGGTCACCGGCGCCGAGCGCCTCCCGCTCTTCTTCGAGCTTCAGGCGTTCGGAGCGGTAGAGCGCCGCCTGCTCGTAGTCGGCGCGTTGCGCGGCGGCCCGCTCCTCGTCTTCGAGGCGCTGGATGCGCGACTCCAGCCGCACGACCTCCGGCGGCACAGCCTGGGACTCGATGCGGAGCTTGGAGGCGGCTTCGTCTATCAGGTCAACCGCCTTGTCGGGCAGCAGCCTGTCGGATATGTAGCGCTGGCTCAGCCTCACGGCGGCCTCGATGGCGGCGTCTTCGATCTCGACCTTGTGGTGGGCTTCGTACTTGGGACGCAGGCCCTTGAGCATCTCGACGGCGACTTCCGGCTCCGGCTCTTCGACCAGCACGGGCTGGAAGCGTCGTTCGAGAGCGGCGTCTCGCTCGATGTGGCGACGGTACTCGTCCTCGGTCGTCGCGCCGACGGCTTGCAGTTCGCCGCGCGCGAGGGCGGGCTTCATCATGTTCGAGGCGTCTAGCGAGCCTTCGCCCGCGCCCGCGCCGACGACGGTATGAAGCTCGTCTATGAACAGGATTATCTCGCCGCGGGCGTCGCGTATCTCGTCCATCACGGCCTTCAGCCGCTCTTCGAACTCTCCCCTGAACTTGGCGCCGGCGACCAGGGCGCCGATGTCGAGCGCGAGCACACGGCGGTCGCGCAGTTCCTCCGGCGCGTCGCCACCGACGATGCGATGCGCCAGGCCCTCGGCGATCGCGGTCTTGCCGACGCCGGCGCCGCCTATCAGGACGGGGTTGTTCTTGGTGCGGCGAACGAGGGTTTGCATCACGCGGGCTACCTCGGCCTCGCGTCCGATGACGGGGTCGAGCTTGCCTTCGGCGGCGAGCGCGGTCAGATCCACGCTGAAGCGGTCGAGGGCGCGGTATTTGCTCTCGGCGCGCTGGTCGGTAACGCGGTGGCTGCCGCGCACCTTCTGAAGGGCTTGGTACACGCCCTCGGTATTGATACCGCGCTGCCGGAGAATGGCCGCGACCGGCCCCTGGTCTTCACGCGTGAGCGCGATCAGCAGGTGTTCGGCGCTAATGTAATGGTCGCCGAGCCTGTCGGCTTCGGCCTTGGCGCGGCTGAGGGCAAATTCGGCGCGCGGAGTCATGAATATCTGGTTGGACTGCCCCGCGAACTTGGGCGCGGCGTCCATGACGGCGCGCAGCGCAGCGCGCATGGTGTCCGTCGGCGCGCCCATCTCTGAGAGAACGTCCACCGCCGCGCCCTCTTCCAGTTCCAGCAGTCCCATCAGCAGGTGCTCGGCGTCCCACTGCTGGTGGCGGTAGCGTCGCACGGCCTCCTGCGACCGGCGGATGACTTCCTGAGCCTGTTCGGTGAAGCTGTCTGCGCGTAGTACCATGTCTTAGCCTCGTGCGTTGGATACGTGTATTAGGATTAGTACATCTAGTATAGCAATAGAGTTGATACGAAGCAACTAAATCCAGGCGCGCGCTTACACTGATGGCGCGATGATAGCTACTGATTTACCGAATCGCTCTCGTAACCGCTGATTGTTGGGGCGGTTACGCTCCGGCGCGCATATGGCGCGGGACGAGCCGTATGGCTGTATGCTAGCGCGTAGAATCCAAGGCAGCGCGCTCTGACTCGGACTGGGAGGTAGTTGCAATGACTATGCGTGGAGACGATCGTACGCCGGGATACGACCTCGGGGACCTGGTGGAATTTGCCGACAATCCCGAACCCCGATGCGCCTGCGTGCTGTTATTGGACACTTCCAAGTCTATGTCCATTCCGATAGCGCCGGCTGAAGCATTGGGCAAGATGATGGACATTGTTGATGGTGTTCAGACATACGCCATTACCGGAACGCATGAGTTGTTGATCCCGATGAAAGAGTTGAGTGAAGGGATCGAAACGTTCAAGAATGCGCTAGAGAGCGACTCGTTGGCGTCCACTCGCGTGGAGACCGCCATAGTGACTTTCGACAGCGACGTTCGGGTTCTGCAAGACTTCGCGACGGTTGACTCGCTGACGACGCCTGATCTCGATGCTAGAGGACAGACAAGCACAGCAACCGCCGTCAATCGCGCTCTCGACATGATAGAAGACCGCAAGAGGAAATACCGGGAGGCGGGCGTGTCTTACTACCGCCCTTGGATTGTAATGATAACCGATGGCGCATCGACCGATAGTAAGCAGCAGATGCTGGAGGTATCCGAAAGAGTCCATCGAGCGGAGGAGTCCAATCAGCTTGCTTTCTTCAGCGTGGGCGTGGAGGGCGCGGACATGAACGAGTTGAATCGAATGGGGCCACGCGGAGCAGTCCCGTTGAATGGACTCGCGTTCAGGGAATTCTTCCAGTGGCTATCCAGCTCGATGACACGAGTATCCGCGTCTAAGGTGGACGACGAAATTACCCTACCCGACATCTCTGGGTGGGCCAAGCTGTAACATCCGTTCAGGACAGTCGTTAGTCTGGGGCGTCATTGCGTCGGGGGGCTGCCTCGTCTCGGCGGCGGGGCTGTGGATACTGATGGTTGGCGGCAACGCGATTGACGCGACGGCGGCGGGAGCGCGTCTAGAATTCGGCGTCGGGGAACTGGCGTTGCAGACGCTGGACCAGGGCGTCTTTCGCCGCAAGCTCGGCGGCAAGCCTATCGCGCTCGCGCTCGATGTCAAATCGCTCGCGCTCCGATTCCTCTAGTGTCCGAAGAAACTCTCCGCTGATCGGATCTCGGACGCGAAGGCTTTCGCGTTCGGCGCGGAATTGAAGGCCGAGCGTCTCGCTATATGCCCATGTGGCGCCGTCGGCGTCCGTCCACGTCTCGGCCGGGACGTATAGACCGTCGCGGAGCCGCCAGCCGAATAGGGATACGCCGTAGTAGTCGCCGCCGGTGGGGTCGAAGCCAAAGTACTCTTGTATGCCGAGCCGCTCGTAGAGGGCGCGCTTGAAGCCGGTGTCTCTGCTGGCGGTGGAGACTGAGGCTATCTCCATGGCGAAGTCGGGCGGCTTGCCCATTTCTTCAATGAAGTAGCCGTTGCGCGCCCTTATGTACTGTGGGTCCACGTCGAAGACCGCCATGCAGTCCGGCTTGAAGTATTGCTGTTGGCCGTTCTCGTCCAGATAGTAAACTGGGCCGTCTCCGGCTGTGAACGCGCCTGGCCTATCGGAGATGAAAGCCTTGATCTGGGTTACGACGTCGAAGATGTAGTCTAGCTGCTGCATAGCCTCTGGCATATCATCGTCTAGGATGTCTGGGGCTGGCTCTACCCCGGAGGGCAAGACGAAGCGCCGCTTCTCGACGGTCTTGGGCATTGTGGTCATGATCAGGCTCCTGTCGGCGGCGCAGGCTCGCCACGCTTCGGATGCGCTGATTGTATCATACGACGGCACGCTCAATGACGGCGCCCGCGATGGCGTATTGCGGTCTGGAGCTTTGGGGGGTACACTGGCTAACAGTCCGATTGACGCGAGGGAGGGCATGACATGGCTAGTTTCATCACTCGTCCAGTAATTATGGCGCGGCGCGGCGTCGTAGCTTCGGGACACTATCTGGTATCTACGGCAGGGCTGAGGATGCTGATGAACGGCGGCAACGCGATTGACGCGGCGGCGGCCATGGGCATCTGCGAGACGCTGATCGAGCCGCAAAGCTGCGGCATAGGCGGCGAGGTTCCGACACTCATCTACGTCGCCAAGGAGCGCAAGACCTACGCGGTATCGGGCATGGGATGGTCTCCCAAGGAATTGACCATCGAGTGGTGCCGCGCGAACGGCATAGACCTGATTCCGGGCGACGGCTACCTGCCGGCGTGCGTACCGGCGCCTGTCGGCACGTGGGCGACGGCGCTGGCGCGCTTCGGCACGATGAGCTTTTCGGAGATTCTGCAGCCGACTATCGAGTTCGCCGAGAACGGCTTCCCGGTGTACGAGTCCATGAACCGCCGCATCCGGGCCGAGGAGCAGAAGTTCAACGAACGATACCCCACCACCGGCCAAGTCTATCTCGACGCCGGACGCGCGCGAAACGTGGGCGACATCCACCGCAACCCGGACTTCGCCGAGATGCTGAGGATCATGTGCAGGGCGGAAGACGGGGCGAAGGGGCGCGGACGTGTAGCCGGCATCGAGGCGGCGCGCGACGCCTTCTACAAGGGGGAGATCGCGGAGAGGATCATCCGATACACGACTGATACGCCGGTGTTGGACGCCAGCGGCGAGGAGCATACGGCGCTGCTGTCTTACGAGGATATGGCGGAGTGGGAGGCCACGGTCGAGGAGCCTGTGGCGATAGAGTACAACGGGCTGGAAGTGTTCAAGTGCCCGTCTTGGACGCAGGGTCCGACGTTTTTGCAGCACCTTTCGATTCTGGACGCGCTGGACGCGGGCGCGCTGGGACACAACACGGCTGACTACCTGCACGCCTGGATCGAGTCGGCCAAGCTGGCGTTCGCGGACCGCGAGGCGTACTACGGCGACCCAACGCACGACGACGTTCCGTTCGAGACGCTGCTGTCGCGCGAGTACGGCGCGGCGCGCGCCGGCGAGATCGGCGACACGGCGTCGTTGGAGCTGCGCCCTGGGAACGCGGGCTACGGCATACCGGAGTACACGTCTATCAGCGTGGCCGAGGACAACCGGCGCGCGCTGGGCGTGGCGGCGCGCGAGGTGCAGGACCTGGGCATCGGCCACGCGCACATCGGCGACACGACGCACCTGGACGCGATGGACGCCGAGGGCAACATGGTGGCGGCGACTCCGAGCGGCGGCTGGATCGGCTCGTCGCCGGTCGTTCCGGGTCTGGGTTTCCCCCTTGGGACTCGGGGGCAGATGTTCTATCTGAACTCAGATCGTCCGAACGCGCTGGCGCCGCGCAAGCGCCCGCGCGCGACGTTGACGCCGACGATGGTTACGCGGGACGGCGGGCCGTTCATGGCGTTCGGCACGCCGGGCGGGGACTCGCAAGAGCAGTGGACGCTGCAGTTCTTCCTGAATCACGTTGACTTCGGGATGAATCTGCAGGAGGCGCTGGACGCGCCGACGGTGCATACGACGCACTTCCCGTCGTCGTTCTATCCGCGAGCGGCGTTCCCGGGGCACGTTGTGGCTGAGTCGCGCATTCCGGCCGGCACTCTGGATGAGCTGCGCCGCCGGGGGCACGAGATCGAGGCGGTGGACGGCTGGGCGAACGGCAAGGTCATGGGCATCCGCTACCACGCGGAGAGCGGGATGATAGCTGGGGCGGCGTCGGCGAAGAACAACATCGGGTACGCGATGGGGTGGTGAGGGAAGCGTCTATCGGAGCGGAGTAGCGGGCTATTTTGGAAGCTCCGAGTAGCGCCCAACACGCTCTGCAGCGCGAAGGTTGATTCGGAAATGACGATACTCATTGGCGTATCGCCAAAAAGAGAATCTCTGGCGACCCTGACCGTATAAAATCGAGAACCTTCACAGTGGGGTTCAAGACGACGTCTTGGAAGCCAGCGGCCCTGTCCATATCACAGGCCGATGCGCCGCTACTGACAGAAGCGCCGCTGCGCTTCACAGGCGCCTGCCCGGGGAATGCCGATACTGCGCGTTGCTCGGGTCAATAAAAGTCATGCCTACCAATCCGGGCCAGATTCTTAACCCTTGCGGGTGACGGTTCGGATACTCAAACGACCAAAATTACCTCCGCGGGGGGACGCAATCGGTCAAAGATTAGGTGAAGCTGTCGCAGGGAGACGTAATCAGCCAAAGATTAGGTGGAACTGTTAGCATGACTTACAAACTCGATCTGTTTGCCGCAGCGTATCCATCAAGCCGTGGGCCCATGGGAAGAATCTTCCGCCCTGTGGCCGATCACCGCACCTATCTGCGGGCCTTGCACATGTTGCTGATGTTCCCCCTCGGCATCGCGTACTTCGTGTTTCTCGTCGTCTCGCTGGCAGTGGGCGGAGCAATGATATGGACTGTAGTTGGACCGGTGGTACTGCTCGCCAGTCTGTTTATTTCCCGCTGGCTGGGCGATCTGGAAGCGCTGATGGCCGGGTACATAAATGAAACGCCGATCAGACGCCCTCCATCAGGCATCGAAGGGGTCAGTAACTTCCGGTCACAGGTGAAGGTTCGACTTGTTGACCCGACGACATGGACCGGCTTGGTCTATCTCGCGGCTCAGGGGCCGATAGGCGTGACTGCGTTCGTGGGGCTCGTCGTCGCATACGCGGTCTCCGGAGCGTTTGCATTCGCCCCCGCGATCGTCTTGTTCACAGACCAGCCTCTGGAGCTCTTCCGCAATGGCGACTTTTATGCCACGTTCGATACGCCCTTCGAAGCTCTGCAACTCACGCCGTTTGGCATCCTGGGGTTTATGCTGACTGCGCATCTTATCATCGTGTTCTCGTCAGCACACGGCTGGTGGGCCAGGTTGATGCTTGGCTCTCGTTCAGCGCGAATCGCTGACAGACCATCCCCTCCCCCAACCGTCGAAGACGAACCGAGCGCGTCAATGACTTTGGGTTCGAGGGGGAACACAGATGATCCGGCGGCTGAGCCCAATTCGAGGGCGGAAACGGGGTCGCCCGAGCCAGACGGCCCTCCGGCGATCCTGAACATGGTTCCGCATCAGTCGGAAGTTCAGGGGCAGTTCGCCGCGAACATGACTGCTATTGGCGAGCTGACCGCTCGCGAGCGGGAAGTGTTCATGTTGATGGCACGGGGGGACACTAACGCCGATATCGCCGAGCAACTGTTCATCAGCGAAGGCACTGTGAAGACTCACGTGAAGCGAATCTTCTCGAAGCTCGACCTACACGACCGGACGCGACTTGTAGTGTTTGCCTACGAGAATCGTCTAGTGATTCCGAATTCTGGCGACGTGACTCCCGTATCTGAGACGGTTGCGCGAAGTCGGCCCAGCTGACAGACTCTCTAAGCAGCCTCCGCGCCTTTCGACGTATAGCCCATGGCGAAAGTAGAATTTCGACTGAGTCGGTTGCTGGGGCAAGTCTCGGATTATCCATCTGCCACGGCAGACAGGCAGAGGATGTCTTCGCAAGTAGATGCATCGGCAGTCGCATTTTGACGCTCTAGGTTGCTAGGCCCTCTCCAATGGCGGAGCGCCACGGCAGGATGCCGCGGGCACAGCGCTAATCTGTGAACAGCCGCGAAGGGTACATGCAGGTTCCAGAGCAGCGCGCGCTGGCCAATGGAGCTGTCCCAAGGACGGCGAACCCGCGCCACGACCCCGGTAGCTGCGCGCCGTGATTGCGGAGCTAACTCCAAACCCCTAGCACACAACGGTCCCACGATCCATAGGTTGAACGACCGAGGGCGTGCTGCGGGATTTCATCGGAGAGGGCAAATCCCAGTGGTGAAGCTGGCGACCCCGACCGGATTCGAACCGGCGATCTCTGCCTTGACAGGGCAGTATGTTAAACCGCTACACCACGGGGCCGCGTCGAGCGAGTAGGTCTGGATTATACCGGCATCGGAGTATGGCGGTCAAATCCGATTTGCGCTGCGGATACGCGCTGATATTACGCTCGACCCTTGCCGTGCCACGCCGTTGACAGATATCCAAACGGCATCACCGCATGAGAGCCCGCCAGATAGCGCTATCGAGATGGAAGCGCGCTCGCCGTCCGGGCATGCGCCGACGACAGGGACGGCGTAGGCGGCAATAGAACCTGTCCCACACGCGATACGGATCATGCTC
This sequence comes from Dehalococcoidia bacterium, assembly GCA_965208795.1. Taxonomy (GTDB): domain Bacteria; phylum Chloroflexota; class Dehalococcoidia; order Lucifugimonadales; family UBA1123; genus VXRN01. Next base: position 1,649,019 of record CBDBPQ010000002.1, on the reverse strand, counting down.
GCCTCGTGAGCGTACATCCTCGCAAATCCACGTCGCCGAAAGCGGAGGTATTTACATTTGCATATCTTCAATAGTATTGCTATAATTAGAATTTACCTTCAGTGTGTACCAGCCACTGCGTTGGCAAGAGATTCGTTATGCAGTCACACTGGACAATCACAAGAACTATCATAGGGGCGGTCTTCATCGCTTTGACGGTTATCGTCGCGTTTTCTTCAGGAGAGGCGCAAGCCAATTGTGTCAATGAGAACGATTGCATCAGCGGTTCCGAGGGATTCGAAAAGCTCAATCTAGGCAGTTTGGAGGGTAGCGCGGCTATCCAGTTTTACGTCGTCACTCCACTAACGTCGTATTGTTCGAACGATCGTATCCACTTACTCGGCATATTGCAGCGTGGAGCTGAATTGAACGTCGGGAAAGCATGGCTTCCAACGGGCTGCCAACTTACGAGCAGTCCAGCGCCTACTCACTACTTCAAGTTTGTAGTTTCAGAACATTCGAGATTGCGGATTCGCCACACGAGCAATCAGTACACGTCTTTGATGGAGGGCCACGATCCCAGCGTCGGCGTTCTTGTTGATCGAGGATCATCGCTAGGTTTCTCGCATCACCTAGAACCAGGTGTGCCTTACATGATTGCGGTACGCAAGACATGGAAGAGTAGATTTAACTCATTCACCGTTAAAATTGAAATCAAAAAGCCTAAAATCACTGAGCCGACGATATCAGAAAGAATAAGAGCGCAGCACCGCGCAGCGCTGATCTACGGCGACGCAGACTTTAGCGGAGGTCGGCATCCTAGCCCAAATCATAACTCCGCGCCTGTAGAAACAACTACGTTCTATAGTGATGGCATGTCATGGCTGCGGGGGATAGGAGGCGTGGTGTGGAACATAATCGGCGGTATGGGCTGCGGCGACTATTGTACTAATATGACCGACTCGCTATACGATACGAATAGTATCGAGTACAATGTCGGCCATCTTGTCAGTGGAATTGTCATCATAGGTGATGTTCGCGACATAATAAGCTGCATTGTTATAGAGGAATGCGGCATGAGTGATTTGGCGTTAAACTTTATCGGCATAGTCCCAGTCATAGGTGACGCATCCAAAGGAGTCAAGAGTGTTTCTAGAATATCAGATATGCCAAACTTCGCAAAGCTAACGCGAAAGGAACAGATTAGCATAATTGACGACAAATATAACGGAGTTGCGACCAGACTCGAAAAGGTCCCAGGGTTCGACAACGAATTGAAGAAACTCGCCAGCGGAGACTATAAAAACGCAATAGGGAGTGAGCGAATATTTCGACTGATAGGTGAGGAATATAACGACCATAAAGTTGAAAATATAGGCGAGAAGTTCTTCGATAGTCTAGGCAAAGACCGGGGAGACTTCGACGTAATCATGGAAGACTCACGAGGGCGAAAAGTCTTCTTTGAGTCACATCCTGCCAGAGACGAAGACTTGTTGGACAAAGCAAAGACTCTTGTAGATGAGGCCAAGTACGAGGCTGGTGGCACTGATTTCGTGGTCGATCTCCATCTCTACGGCGCGGGGACGCCTGAATTCAAGCGCTACTTTAGTGATGCGTGGCGCGAGTTTGGCAAAGACCTTGAGATAGACGGGTCTCAGCTGCGCATCTTCTGGTGGGAAGACTGAACATAGGTCTTCAGCGCCTGTGAGGCAATTGCTTCGCGGCTGAGTGAACGCTTCGCGCCGGCGAGCCCCTACTCCCGCGTCGAACCTGCTATACTTGTCCCCCGTAGGACGCCGCGCTCGTTGGCGCGGCGCGAGGAGGGAGTATGGCGCTGGATCGGCTGGGCGCGCAGAGCGGACGCGCTGAACATGGCCAGGAGCATGAGCTGGTAGCGCTGCTGCGTCGCCAGGGCATCTCATGCGCGCTGATTTCTTCGGACGAGGATCTGGCGTCTCTTGTGTCGCGCGATGGCGACGGGCCGGCGCTGGCGCTGGTCGATACGGGCTATATGACGACGATCGAAGTCGGCCGTTGCCTCCAGGCTTGCGCCGATGCCGATGTCCGCGCTATCGCGCTGACGCCGCGCCGCCGTATGCCGCATCTCGATTCCAGCCTGCCGATGGCGGACTTCATCGTGAGTCCGCCGGACCCGGACGAGTTGGTCATCCGCGCGCAGCGGGCGCTGACTGCGGGCGCGGGCGACGCTGGCGAGGATAGCCACATCATCCGCGAGGGCGAGCTTCAGATAGACACGTCCAGCTACGAGGTTACCATCAAGGGCGAGCGCGTTGGACTGCGGTTCAAGGAGTACGAACTGCTGAAGCTGCTGGCGGAGAATCCGGGCAGGGTGTTCTCGCGCGATGCGCTGCTGAACCAGATCTGGGGTTACGAGTACTTCGGGGGCACGCGCACGGTGGACGTGCACATACGGCGGCTGAGGAGCAAGATTGGGGACGCGGAGCACCATTTCATAGAGACTATCTGGAACGTAGGGTACAGGTTCAGGGAGTCACGCTAGCAAGCCAAGCGCTTGACCGGTGTTTGTGTTGCGCGGTTGGCTATTGATTCGAGACCGCGTTGGGAGCGGCGTACTTGGATTCACGCTTGCGCGGGAACGACGGTTGGCGGCGCGGGACGTTGATGGAACAGGATAGCAAGGAGGACACTATGGCTACCGAGAGGGTCGCATACGTAAACGGCAGCATGGTACCGGAGAGCGAGGCGGTGATCTCGATTCGGGACAGGGGCTTTCTGCAAGGCGACGCGGTGTTCGACACGACGCGCACGTTCGGGCATCGCATCTTCCGGCTGGACGAGCATCTGACGCGGTTCATGGAGTCGCTGAAGTATATGCGGATAGAGCCGGGCTTGACGAAGGACGATTTCGTCCGGCTGACAATGGAGGTGCTGAACGCGAATCTGCCGTTGCTGGACGCGGATGACGACTACTGGGTTACGCAGCGTGTAACACGGGGCGTGACGGTGGACGGGGAGGACAAGCCGTCGGTCGTTATCGAGTGCGTACCGCTGCCGTTCAAGGCGCGGGCGCGCTACTACCGCGACGGTATCCCGGTAGTGGTGCCATCGGTGCGCCGCACGCCGCCGGAGTCGAACAGCCCGCGCGCGAAGGTTCACAACTACGTCAACCTGGTGCAGGCCACGATGGAGGTGACGGCGCAGGGCGCGGACAACTGGCCCATTCTGCTGGATACCAACGGCAACCTTTCGGAAGGGCCCGGCAGCAATCTGTTCATCGTCAAGAACGGAGCGGTCATTACGCCGAAGGAGCAGTACGTTCTGGCGGGAATAAGCCGCCGCGTAACCATCGAGCTGGCGCAGGAGCTGGGCATAGAAGTTCACGAGGCGGACATTGACCTATTCGACGCATACACGGCTGACGAGGCGTTCGTAACTTCGACGAGCTTCTGCATCTGCCCAGTGTCGTCGTTCAACGGCTCGCCGGTGGCCGACGGCTCGGTTCCAGGGCCGGTTACGGACCGGCTCACGCGCGCGTACAGCGGCATGGTGGGGATCGACGTAACCGCGCAGTACCTGGCGCGCCTGGAGTGATCGGGAGGGGTCACCCCAATCCTAACCTTCCCCCGTCGAGAGGGAAGGGACTTATGGCGGCTTCCGCCTCGGTGGATATGTGATTGGCAAGAGCATGACCAACGAAACGATTACGGTTGCCGCGCCCGCTACGTCGGCGAACATGGGACCGGGCTTCGATTGTCTGGGCGTAGCCTTGGACATCTGGAATACCGTAACTGTGGAGGTGGGCGAGAGCGGCTTCGAGATTACGGGCGAGGGCGCGGACGAGTTGCCGGCGGATGAGTCGAATCTTGTGTGGCAGAGCATGGCGCGCGTATTCGAGGAGGCGGGCGAGCGGATGCCACAGATGTCGGTTAGATGCCATAACGACATCCCGACGACTCGGGGACTTGGCTCTAGCTCGGCGGCGCTGGTCGCGGGGCTTACCGTCGGCAATCGGTTGTGCGGCGAGCCGTTCGAGCGCGACGATCTGCTTCAGCTGGCGGCGGCTATCGAGGGACACCCGGACAATGTCGCTCCCGCCATCTTCGGCGGAATGCAGATCGCGGTAACGCACGACGCTCCCACCGTAACGATTCACGACGACGACTACGCTTACAATCCAACCGCGCCAACCGCGCCCGCGACTACGGCCCCGCGCGTGGTGGCGGCGCCGGTTCCGATACCGGGCGGGCTATCGGCGGTACTGTACATCCCCAACGAGCCGATGCCGACGGAACAGGCGCGCGGGCTGCTGGGGCCGGAGGTGTCGCGCGCCGACGCGGTGTTCAACATCGGCAGGGCGGCGCTGTTGGTCCAGGCGATGGCGACGGGCGATCTGTCGCGCCTCGACATCGCCACCGACGACCGGCTGCACCAGCCGGCGCGTCGCGCTATCTTCTTCCCCATGTACAACATCATCCGGGCCGCCATCAACGCGGGGGCGCTGGGCGCGTTCCTGTCGGGCGCGGGTTCGACGGTGCTGGCGCTGGCGACGGAGAAGGAGTTCACCATCGGGTACGAGATGGCAGACGCGGCGGCGAAGTCGGGGCTGGACGGGGCGGTTCGGATTACGCGGCCAACTGAGCTGGGCGCGCGCGTGGTAGAATGAGACATTATCAATCCTAGGAACTATGAAAGAGCCTTGAAGCGGTCCAGAGGACGACGATGACGCTCAAAACCAAATTCACCTACGCAGACTATCTCGCGCTGCCCGGCGATGAGCGATACGAGCTGCACGACGGAGAGCTTATCTTGGTAGCATCGCCGAATGAACCACATCAGCGCGCCAGCAAGATGCTGTTCCTACAAATTGCGGAGGTCGAGGCCTCGGGTCTTGGCCAGGCGTATTTCGCGCCGTTCGACATTGTGTTCTCGGATACGGAGGTCGTGCAGCCGGACCTGATGTTCATAGCGCGGGAACGCGCCGAGATTATCACTCACGCCAACGTTCAAGCCGCGCCGGACTTGGTGGTCGAAATCCTGTCGCCGTCCACGGCGAGCAGGGACTGGAACTACAAGCAGGGGCTATACGCGAAGTACGGCGTCAAGGAGTTGTGGATAGTCGATCCAGAGGCCGCTTTTCTGTGGCGGCTGATGCTGCGCGGGGACGCTTTCGAGATAGCGGGCGTCTACGGCGCGGGCGAGTCTTTCGATTCGCCGACGCTCGGTGGATTTACCATCAATTTGACTGATGTCTTCTAGTAGAATTGTCCACCGTCCGGCAAGTGATGCTGCGCCAGTATATTGGACGCTGTTTCGGGAAATCGCGGTCAGTGGTGGAGCGGCGCTCTGGATTCCCACTTTCGTGGGGATGGGCGTTGAGGGGCGAGATGGTATCTGAAAACCGGGCGCCGTGTAAACTGGGACAGGTTCGGAGGAGGATCGGATGGCGGGTATAGAAGCGGGATACGATGTTGTGGTGGTCGGCGCGGGCAACGCGGCTCTGTGCGCGGCGCTTGCGGCGCGGGACGCGGGCGCGGAGGTGGTGGTGGTGGAGAAGGCTCCACCGTCGGAGCAGGGCGGCAACTGCCCGTACACGGGCGGCGGATTCAGGTTCGTCCATGATGGGATCGCCGACGTGCGGCGGATGCTGCCGGAGCTCAGCGATTCTGAGGTGAGCCGGATCAGTATGGCGCCATACACCGCCGACGATTTTCGTGAACACTTCGCTGCGGTTACGAAGGGCGACTCGGAATCGGCCTTGATAGAGACGCTGATCGCGGAATCGCGTCCTACTGTCGAGTGGATGTTCGGCAAGGGCGTGCGGTGGGAGCTTTCCGGCGCCTCGTCACGGGTGGAGGGCGCGCCTTCTACCATTCCCAACAGCGTGGGGCTGAGCGCTTGGGAGTCGGGACCGGGCCTGGTGCGAATGCTGACGACCGCTTGCCGTCGGGCAGGCGTTACGATTCTGTACGAGACGGCGATGACGCGGCTGCTGACCGATGGCGACGGTGGGGTCGTAGGCATCGAGGCGGAGGACCGCGACGGGGTCCACACGCTGCGGGCGAAGGGCGTGATACTGGCGTGTGGGGGCTTCGAGGCGAACGCGGAGATGCGGGGCGAGCACATCGGGGCGGGCTGGGAGCGCGCGAGGGTCCGGGGTTCGGCGCACAACACGGGCGACGGCATCCGCGCGGCGCTGGCCGTGGGCGCGCAGCCGTTCGGACAGTGGACGGGCTGCCACGCGACGCCGATAGACGTGGACGCGCCGGACACGGGAGACCTGAGCGTTACGGACATCATGCCGCGCCGTTCGTATCCCATCGGCGTTACTGTCAACAGCGAGGGGCTGCGGTTCACGGACGAGGGCGCCGGGTTCGCCGAGCAGACGTTCGTGGATATGGGACACGCTATCCTGAGCCAGCCGGGAGGGATCGCCTACCAGGTGTTCGACGCCAAGGCGCTTCCCCACCTGGAGGGACGCTACGGCGGCTCCCGGCGAGTCGAGGCGGATACGGTATCCGAGCTTGGCGCGAAGCTAGGCATAGACGCGGGCGCGCTGAGTCGCACGGTCGAGGAGTTCAACGCGGCGGCGAACGACGGTGAGTACAGTCCGCGCGCGTTGGACGGCCTGTCCACCCGCGGGCTGAACCCGCCCAAGAGCAACTGGGCGATCAGACTGGACAGCCCACCATACTTCGCGCATACGGTTACGGGCGGCATCACGTACACATACGGCGGGATCAGGATAGACACGGGAGCGCGTGTCCTGGGCGCGGACGACCAGCCGATTCCGTGTTTGTACGCGGCGGGCATCATAGTCGGGGGCATCTTCGTTCACGGCAGTCTGAGGGCCGCCGGGCTGATGCACGGCGCGGTGTATGGGAGGATAGCGGGGACGGGGGCGGCTGGAGTTTAACGCAGGGGCGCAGAGATTTACTTTCTCCTTTTGCGGTTCTGCATCTTCGCGTGAAATCGGCGCTAGGGTTCGCGCTACCGCCTAATCCCGTCTATAATGCAGCGAACGTCTATTGGCGATGCTCATGCGCGCGCAGGGAGAGGTTATGCCGCAAGATACGTCCCCTTCAGTAGTTGACATCACCCGCATCCAGCAGCTTGCGAGCGACCTGCGCGAAAGCGTCCAGCGCGTAGTGGTCGGCAAGTCGGACGTGATAGACCTTGCCATCATCGCGGTCATATGCCGCGGACACGTACTGGTAGAGGATGTGCCGGGCATCGGCAAGACGACCATGGCGAAGGCATTGGCGCAGTCGCTCGGGTGCACATTCAGCCGCATCCAGTTCACGCCGGACCTTACGCCCACCGACGTGCTTGGCGTCAACTTCTACAACCAGAAGACGGGCGACTTCGAGTTTAGGGCGGGACCCATCTTCAGCCAAGTGGTACTGGCGGACGAGATCAACCGCGCGACGCCGCGAACGCAGTCGGCGATGCTGGAGGCGATGCAGGAGCGACAGGTTACGGTGGACGGGCAGACGCGCCGTCTGGACGAGCCGTTCCTGGCGCTGGCGACGCAGAATCCGATAGAGCTGGAGGGCACCTTTCCACTGCCGGAAGCCCAGCTGGACAGGTTCATGATCCGCATAAAGCTGGGCTACCCTTCGGCCGAGGAGGAGTCGGACATTCTGCAGCGCTTCGAGCGCGACACGACGCTTCCGGACCTAGACGCCGTTACGGGCGCGAAAGAGCTACGCGAGATGCAGCGTCTGGTTACAACGGTTCGGGTGGAGGACATCATCCGCGACTACATAGTCGAGCTGGTGCAGTCCACGCGGCGCAACGACGGGCTGACGCTGGGGGCGAGTCCCCGCGCGGCGCTGGCGCTGTACAAGACGGCGCAGGCGCGCGCCGCGCTCGACGGTCGGGACTTCGTTACGCCGGACGACGTGAAGGCGCTTGCGGAGACGACTCTGGCGCACCGCGTGATACTGACGTCGAACTCGCGGCTGCGCGGCAGAACGGCGGAGCAGATAGTGGCGGAGACGCTTAGCCGAGCGCCGACGCCGATAGAGAGGTAGCAAGCCGAGCGCTTGACCGGCGCTTGTCCAGCGTGATTTCTTTGATTCGCAGACAGTAGCGGTCAGAACGGAGGCGGTCAAGATTGTTCAACAAGTTCTGGCACGACATTTGGGGCGTGATGTTCACGGTTCTGATACTGGTCGGCATCTTCGCCGGCCAGGGGCTCGTCATCGGACTTGGGGTGATGGGGCTGCTGGTGGCGCTGGTATCTTGGCTTTGGAACCGTCTATCGCTCGAGCAGGTGCATTACGAGCGCGAGGTGGCGCAGAACCGGGTGTTCAGGGGCGAGGAGACCACGCTGACCATATCCGTGTTGAACCGCAAGCCAATTCCGTTGGCCAAGGTGGATATGGAGGACGAGTTTCCTGAAGAGATCGAGATAGTGGATGGCGAGGTTTCCGTAGGCTCGAACCCGAAGTCCATGGTATTGAAGCACCACACTTCGCTATCGTGGTACGAGCGCGTGAAGTGGGAGTACACCATCAAGTGCGATACCCGGGGCTTCTTCAGGTTCGGGCCGGCGCGGATGGAGAGCGGCGACCTGTTCGGCTTCTACGGGAGCGAGGCGACACACTCGGAACGCGACTACCTGCTGGTCTATCCGCGCGTGGTGCCGCTGCCGGAACTGGGGCTTCCGCCGCTGCGTCCGCTTGGGGAGACGCGGGGAGGCATCGAGATATTCCAGGATATGTCCAGACCTCGCGGAATCCGCGAGTACCAGATGGGCGACCCGCTGAAGATAGTTGACTGGAAGGCGACGGCGCGGACGGGCGAGTTGCAGGTTCGGGTGTTCGAGCCAAGCTCGACGTTCACGGTGATACTGATAGTGGCGGTGGAGACGTCGGAGCGGTCTTGGGAAGGCTATTCGCCGACGAACCTAGAGAGGGTGATAACGGCGGCGGCTTCGATAGCGAGCTACGCGGCGGAACGCCAGTACAGCATAGGGCTGTTCTCGAACGGGGTGCCGATTCTGACGGACCGCCCCATGAAGGTGGAACCCGCAAGCACGCCGGAACAGCTCACTATCATCCTAGAGGCTTTGGCGACGGTCAGGCCGCTGCCCATAGGACCGATGGCGGACCAGATCGGGCTGAATCTGAGACAGTTCCCACTTGGTTCTACACTGGTAGTGGTCGCCGCCATCATCACGGATGAGTTCGTGGATGGGATAGCCAATCTGCGCCGCCAGGGATACAAAGTGGTTGTGGTATGGGTTGGCGATACGGAGCCGCCTGAGATGCCCGAGGGCGTGATGACGCACGATCTGAGACAGTTCTTCGAGAACCTGGAGATGGCCGGTGAGTACGCTCCAAGATAGGCTGACGCTGCTGTCGGCTGTCGTCGTCGAGAGCGTATGGATCTACTCGATACTGGCGACGCTGTCGCTGCTGGCGATTCCCGGGGGCAGTCCGATATCGTGGGTGGCCGCGCTGTGCGTGGCGGTGGTCTCGTTCATGACGGCGCGGGGGCTGTCGTTGGTGATCATGCCGACGTGGATGCCCTACGTCTTGCAGATGGCGGTGGGCGCGCTGACGATCTACCTGGTTCTGGGCGCGCAGCTGCAGACGGCCGGACAGTGGATGGATCTGGGCTGGCTGTCGGGCGTATTCTCGGATACACAGCCGGACCACTTCACGAGGAAGGCGCTGCTGGGCGGGTTCTTCTCCACGCTGTTCTGGCTGAGGGGCGGCAGACTGGCGTCCACGGAGTTCCCGGTCGAGCATCTGATGTTCACGTTTAGGCTGGGGCTGATCGCGCTGTCGGTCGCCGCTGTCGTTGATATATTCCACCCGGCGGATCTGAAGATATTCTCGCTGATGTTCGTGTTCTTCGTCGCCGGGCTCATAGGCCTGGGCGTGGGCCACATTCTACCGTCGGCGGGTCAGACGTTGACGCGGGGCAGATGGGCGCGGGTGATAGGCGCGGTCGTAGGCTGCATCGCGCTATTGGGCTTGTTGTTCAGCCTGCTGCAGCGCGGCGCGCTGGCGTTCATAGCGGCTCCGCTGATATTTCTGCTGAGCATAGCGGCGCGCGTCGTCTTCTTCGTAATCATCGTGCCGCTGGTCTATATCCTGAGTTTCATCATATCCGGCATCTTCTGGCTGATGCAGAGAGTGGCGGGAGATCCTCCGGAGGGAGAGCAGGAGTTCGGGCTGGGCGGGCAGGAGTTCCTGGAACAGTTCATGGAGCAGAGCGAGCCTTCTGAGCCTTCGATATGGCTCCAGATTCTCGCGGGCATCGCGGTGGCGCTGCTGGTGGGCGCGATACTGCTGGTCTTGGCGCGGGCGTTCCGGCGCAAGACGCGCTGGCTACGCATCCAAGATGAGGGGGAACGAGAGTCTCTGGAGGGCGAGTTCGACCCGACGATGGACTTGGCGCGGCTACTGTTCGGTCTGCTTCCCGACCGGTTCAGGAGGCGCGGAACGCAGAGGCGGCTGCAGTTGCCGGACGACGAGCGGAACATAGTTGACGTGTTCAGGATATACTTCGGGATGCTGAACATCGCGGAATCTCGCGGCCAACCTCGCCTGGATTTCCAGACCCCGGGCGAATACCGCACCGCGCTGCGCCGGGTATTGCCGGACCGCCTGGTAGATATGGCTACGGCGGCGTTCGACCGCGCCTGCTATGGACGGCTACCCTCCACGACGGAGGAGATAGCGGAGATGAGGCAGATGCTGGAAGAGGCGGAGAAGGACAAGCCACGCGCTTGACCGGAGTTTCACCCCATCCCCGCCTTCGCGGGGGGCAGGCTCTAGCCTCCCCCCATCGAGGGGAAAAGGGGCTAGATAGGACATTGATATGACGACAGACCTTCAGCCTTTGCAGATAGCTGTACTGACGGTCGTATCGTTCGGGGTGGGCATCCTGGGCGGGTTCGTCGGTCTTGCGCTGGGCACGATGCGGCTGCCGGCGATGCTGCTAATCGGGATGCCCGCTCCAATAGCGGGGGGAACGAACATCCTCGTATCGGCCCTCTCGGCTATCAGCGGCGCGATACGCCACTACCGCGAGGGGCGCGTGGACAACCGCATCCTGCTGGTCATGGGCATCCCGGCCTGCGTTGGGGCGTTCGCGGGCGGGTTCGCGAGCGACTTCACGCCGGAGTGGCTGTTGCTGATCGGCGCCGGCGCGCTGGTGTTCTGGCAGGGCGTCGAGTTCCTGATACTGGTCAGGAACCAGCGGCGCTCGGGCGGGCCGCACATGTTCGGCGCGGATCTGGAGGGCGCGGAGGGCGAGTTCACGCCCAAGCGCGTGTCGCTGGAGGCGGGCATCGGTCTGGGCGTCGGGATACTCGGCGGCGCGGTGGGGCTGATACTCGGCAGCATCCGCCTGCCTGCCATGATCCGCATCCTGCGGGTAGATCCGCGCATCGCGGCGGGAACCAACCTGTTCATCGGATTCTTCATGGGGGCGCTCGGCTGGGTCGGCCACGTGGCAGTCGGCGAGGTGGATTACATTGTGCTGATTGCGATGGGGGCGGCGGCGATGATCGGCAGCAACATAGGCGCCCGGCTGACCGGGCGCGTGCGGCTGGACACGCTGATTCTGAGCATGGGCGTCGTGCTGATGATCGTTGGCGTTCTGCTGGTGTGGCGCGGCGCGGAGGACTTTTTGCGCTAGAGGGCGCGGCCTATCCGTATCTCGGCCGGCGCGCCTGTGAGCGCAGTTCCGACGCGCGCAGTACACAGGTCTTAGAGCGCGCGTCCTATCAATATGCCGGCGAGCGCGGCGAGGAGACCGAGGCAGACGCTTCCGACGATGTTGAGGGCGGCGCGTCCGATCTCTCCGGACTGGGCGAGTTGGACCGAGGCAACGGTCAGGGTGGAGAAGGTGGTGTATGAGCCGAGGAATCCGACTGCGACGAGCATTCGGGCGGAAGACTGCCAGCCCTGTCCATCGGATGCGGCGGCGGATGCGGCGGCGGATGCGGCGACGAAGACGCCGAGCAGGAACGAGCCTGTTACGTTGATGAGCAGGATCCCCAGCACGGTCTGACCGCCTACGGCGGCGGTTACGGCGCGGTCGAGAGCGTAGCGGGAGATGGCGCCGAGCGCGCCGCCGAGGGCGACGATGAGGTATGGGGTCATTTGGCTATAAAAGGGCGGGACTTTCGCGTTTCATCCCGTTAGACCAGGCGGTTATATCAGGCCCAGTTCGCGTATCTCGCCGAATGCGTTTTCGTAGGCGTTAAGGGTGTGGACGATGTCGTCCTCGGTGTGCGCCGCGGTCAGGATGAAGCGGTTGCCTGCCTGCACGCCGTGATTGAGCAGGGACAGCGTGAGCTGCCGCAGGCGGTTCGGCTCCATGGACTGCGCCATCTGCTCGGGCGTCAGCACGCAGTAGTCGGTGTCTCCCTCGTAGTCTATCCCCAGATGCAGGAACATCAGCGAGGTTATGCCGGTGGCGCAACCCGGAATCTCCATGCGCATCAGAAGGTCGTTCAGGCCGTCCTTTAGCTGCGCGGCGCGAGCGTTGGCGGTGTCGTTGATGGGTTCGTTCGCCACTATCTGCAGCGCGGCTATTCCGGCGGCTGCAGAGACGGGGTTGGCGTTGAACGTGCCGTTGTGGGCGATGCGCCTGTCCCTGTTGAAATCCGCGTCGTCCGCCCTGCCCTCGATCATGTTGATGATGTCCGCTCTGCCGGTAACCGCGCCGCCGGGAAGCCCGCCGCCGAGTATCTTGGCTAGCGTGGTCAGGTCCGGCTCGATGCCGAAGTACTCCTGCGCGCCGCCGCGCGAGACTCGGAAGCCTGTTACCACTTCGTCGAAGATCAGTATGACGCCGTAGCGCGCGGTTACCTCGCGGAGCTGGTGGAGGAACTCGGGCAGAATCGGTTCCAGCCCCATGTGCGCTCCGGTCGGTTCGAGAATCACGGCGGCGATGTCGTCGTTCTCCCGCAACGTCTTCTCGAACGTCTCGATGTCGTTGGGGGGCAGCACTATCATGGTGCTGAGCGTCTCTTGGGGGATGCCGCCAATCCCATCGGAACCCGCCACGAGATAGTCGCTCCAGCCGTGGAAGTGGTCTTCGAACTTGATGACCTTGGACTTGCCGGTGTAGGCGCGCGCCATGCGAATCGCCATCATGTCGGCCTCGGTGCCGGAGCTGTGGAAGCGCACCTTTTCGGCGGTGGGGATTAGCTCGCGCACCCAGTTGCCCCACTCGATTTCGCGCTCGGTAGAGCCTGAGAAGTGGGTGCCCATAGCCATCTGATCCTGCACCGCCTGGACGACTTCGGGACGCGAGTGGCCGAGGATGAGCGCGCCGTGCCCGGGGAAGTAGTCGAGAATGCGGTTGCCGTCCACGTCGAACTTCGCCGCGCCGTCGGCGTGGGTGTAGTAGAGCTGGAACGGGTCCTGTCGTCGCGCGTCGTGGGTAACGCCGTTGGGGAACAGCGCCCGGGCCGAGTCGTGCAGTTCGGCGGACTTGGGGTGTAGCTCGAAGAAGCGGTTCTCTATGGGTGTGGGCATGGGGCTATCCTCTCGTGTGGTGTGCTGGAGACATTCTAGCAGACTGAGCGGGGGCGTGTGCGGGGACGCGCGGGGCGAGAAAAGCGCTATGATGTTCTGCGACTCGCTGTGGGATTCTTTAAGATTCTGGCCGGGAGGTGAACCCGTTGCCGCCGATGGCGCTTTCCAATATGAAGGTTCTGGATTTTACGCACTACATCGCGGGGCCGTACTGCACGAAGCTGCTCGCGGACTACGGCGCGGACGTGATCAAGGTGGAGCGGCCAGGCTCGGGCGACGGCGCTCGGGCTATGGGGCCGTTTCCGAACGATGAGCCGCATCCTGAAAAGAGCGGGACGTTTCTGCATCTCAACACCAACAAGCGGTCTATCGCGCTCGATCTCAAGAGCGCGGGCGGGCAGCGGACGGCGCGAGAGCTCGCGGCGCGCGCGGACGTGGTGGTCGAGAGCTTCCGTCCCGGCTCTATGGAGCGGTTCGGGCTGGGTTTCGAGTCGCTGTCGGCGGACAATCCGGCGTTGGTGATGACGGCCATCTCGAATTTCGGACAGACGGGCCCGTACCGCGACTGGCGCGGCTCTGAGCTCATCTTCTACGGAATGGGAGGCGAGCTGTACTCGACCGGCGTGGCGGAGAAGGAGCCTCTGAAACTGGGCGGCACGGTTGGGCTGTACCAGGCGGGCGCGGTGGCGGCCTACGCGACGCTGGGCGCGTTCATGTCGGCGCAAGACGGGGGCGCGGGGCAGTATGTTGACGTGTCGCTGATGGAGACGCAGGCAGGCTCGATAGACCGTCGGATGAGTATGCTGCTGGCGTACCAGTACAACGGCGAGATCAGCGGGCGGACGCCTATGGGCGAGGCGTCGGGGTCGGGCGGGTACCCGTCCGGCGTCTATCCGTGCGCCGACGGGTTCTTCCAGATAACCGGCGGCGGCAACTACTTCGTCCGCGTCCGCGACATGCTGGACGAGCCGGAGGAACTGGCGGGCGACGAGTGGCTGACGCCCGAGGCGCAGGCGAACGAGGATTTGGCGGGGCTGTTCGAGGCGGTGTTCTACCCGTGGATCCTGGAGCGCACGAAGTACGAGCTTTGGGAGCGGGCGCAGCAGTCGCGGGTGCTGAGCGGCCCGCTGAACACGATGGAGGACCTGCTGAACGACGAGGTGTTCCACCGTCGCGGCGCGTTCGAGGAAGTGGAACGGGATGAGGTGGGAACGCTGACATATCCGGGGCGTCCGTTCATCATGGGAGCGACACCGTGGGCGATACGCCGTCCGGCGCCTCTGCTCGGGGAACATACTGAGGAAATCTTGGCGGAGATTGGGATATGAAGCTGCCACTCGAGGGTGTTCGAGTTCTGGATATGACGGTGGTGTGGGCCGGGCCGTACTGCACTACGCTGCTGGCGGACCTGGGCGCGGAGGTGATTCGAGTCGAGTCCATACAGATATTCGGACCGCCGACGCGCGGGTCTATGGCCCGTCCGTCGAAGTTCGCAATCGAGAACCTGCCTCCTTTCATCGGGGGGATGCCGGACCGAGATCCTAAGGACCGCCCGTGGAATCGCTATCCGCTGTTCAACGCGCACGCCCGCAACAAGCGCAGCATGACGGTCGATCTGCTTCGCCCGGAGGGGCAGGAGATATTCGACAGGCTGGTCGCGGTCAGCGACGTTCTGGTGGAGAACAACCCGACGGAGACGATGACGAAGCTGGGCATATCCTACGAGCGGCTGAAGGCGATCAATCCGCGCTTCATCATGCTGCGGATGCCCGCTTACGGAAACGATGGGCCGTACCAGAATCACCGTTCGCTGGGCATCCACATCGAGGGGGTGATAGGCCACAGCCTGCTGAGGGGGTACACGGATCTGGACACGGCGTCGAACACGCAAGTCTATATGGCGGACGCGGCGGCGGGCGTTGGGGGAGCGTTCGCGGTCGCCTGCGCGCTGAATCACCGGCGTCAGACGGGCGAAGGGCAGCAGATAGAGCTTTCGCAGGCCGAGAATTCCGTGCCGTTTCTGGGCCAAGCATTCATGGACTACGCGATGAACGGGCGCAGCCAAACGACGCTGGGCAACCGGCATCCGACGGCTTTGCAGGGCGTGTATCCATGTTCAGGAGTGGGCGCCGGAGAGGACAACTGGATCGCCATAACCATATTCGACGACCGTGACTGGGAGCTGTTCCGCCAAGCCATCGGCAATCCGTCGTGGACGGACGACGCCGAGTTCGCCACTCACGAATCGCGCCGCGCGAATCACGACGCGCTGGACGAGCGCATCTCGTCGTGGACCCGGAACGTGGGGCATATCGAGGCTATGTCTCTGCTCCAGGCGCACGGCGTGGCCGCCGGCGCGGTACTGAACCAGCGCGACGCTGCCGCCGACCCGCACCTGCGGGAGCGGGGGATGTTCGAGGAAGCGTGGCAACGGGACGTGGGGACGCATATGTACCCGCGAGCGCCGTTCAAGATGTCGGGAAGCGACGTGCGGATACGGCGGGGGCCGGCGCGCCTGGGGCAGGACAACGAGTACGTTTACAAGACGCTGCTAGGGCTGTCGGACGCTGAGTACGACACGCTGGTGGACGCGGGGCACATAGGCGAGGAGTACGCGGAACACGTGCGGTAGCAAGCCGCAAGCCAAGCGCTTGACCGGGATGTGTGAGGCGTGAGCCGCCGATGCAACCCTGCTTGCCTCTGCGTAGGTGAGGACATTGGGACGGCGGCGCGCGGTGGGCGCTCAGACCTCGCGCATGTCGGCGGACCAGGTGATTTCGATGGCGTCTTTGACGCTCTGGTGGGCGGGGCAGCCCTGCGGGTGGAAGCGGAGGGCGCGCTCGGCGGCCTCGCGCTTGTCCGCGGGGACGGGGAACCGGTAGCTGACGTCTATGGCGGTAATCCGAATGGCGCTGCCCACGCTCTCGATCTTGCCCTCGACGGTGGCGGTGTAGTCCTTGTCGTCCATTACGATTCCACGCGCCTCAAGGGCGCGTCTCAGGGCGCCGTACATTCAACCGCCGACGGCGGATACGATGTGGTCCAGCGTCGAGGCGATGGGCGGGGCGTCTTCGGGCACGCCATAATGCGCTTTCAGCGCGCCCTGCACGCCGTAAACCACCGGCGCGGGCACATCGCCGGTATAGGCGTGGCGCAGTCCGTGGTTCGTCTCGAGGCGGTTGCGGGATGTGTATTCAAAGTTTTCTGCCATGTCGGATACTCACCTACCAATAGGCTAAGCTCTTAGTTCGAGCCATTGCTTTCAATGATGCGTCGAAGTCGCTCTACCTCGGCTTGCACCGCTGCCAATGCAGCTTGCGCCGCGTCCCTTTCAGCTTGCGCCGCGTCCCTTTCGGCTTCCGTTTTCGCCAGCCGCTCTTCGACCTTTCGCTTCCCAACTATGTCCGCAAGCACCGTACCTACCTCCAAAACAAATACCGTGTGTGGTTCCGCCCTACCCGTTTCCGGGTGGTGGCGGAACCCCGTTTCAGTCCGGTTGCGGTTGGTGGCGCGGGCGTGGTTAGACGGGCATCGTTCTGCCGCTGTGGGCTCGGCCAGCCTTGGCGGTGGCTTCACCGAGAGGCCCGCCTGAGGATACTACACGGACGCCTTCGTCTATCTTTTGGCCTATGGTTTCAGGGGTGGCGCCTTCGAGGAAGGCGATGCCGGCGGCCTTGCACGCCTTTCGGACGCGCTCCCGGGCTTCCCACAGCTCGTCGGGCCACGGCTCGCCGGGGGCGTTCTTGTAGCCCATGGCCATGCTCATGTCGCCCGGCCCCCACTCGGCGAAGGCGATGCCGGGGACCTGGGTGGTTACTTCGACGTTGACCAGGGCGCGTGTGTTTTCGATCTTGAGGCCCAGCATCAGCTCGCCGTCCGGGTTCAGGGGCCACGGGTCTGCCTTGTCCAGATACTCGTCTATGGACACGCCCCAGATGGGAGCGGCAGAACCCTGCCCCGCCGAGCCGCGACGTCCAACGTCCACGCCGCGTCCGACGCCGGTGGTCTGGAAGGGGTACCGGCACGACTCGACAAATGCCTTGACCGCATCGGGCGTCTCGGCGTGGCACATCAGGATGCCGTGCACGCCGCGCGCGAGTATCTGCCGGAACTGCCAAGCGTTGGCTCGCACAATGTCGCCGCTGGCGCCGTCCACAGGCACCTCGACGACGACGGCGGGGGTGCGGTGGCCGCTGTTCGTGGGACCGCCCGCCACCAGCCCTTCCATGAACGACTGCAAACCCGGCATATCGAAAGAGCCGTGCTCCATACCTACGTTGATATAGTCGGCGTAGGTGTGAACCATCTCCTTGCCGCCTTCGTAGGTGAGGTTGGCGCCGGTGTGTCCTCCGGTGTAGTAGATGGGCTGGTCTTGTTCCAGAAGCTCTATCGCTCGGTTGATTCGGTTCGGCATAGTTGGCGTCTCCCCGCTGCGCATTGTGTGATTGTGGGCAGTTTACTACATTCGCCGCGCTACTGTAACATCTAGTCATTATGCTAGACAGAATGAGAACAATCGAAGACCGGTACGATGAGATAGATCGGCTCATGGCCGATCCGGACGTTGCCGTTGACTACACTCGAATCGAGCGGCTCGCGCGCGAGCAGGCCCAGATACGCGAGGTGGTCGAGTTGTCTCGCGCCGCCCGTTCGCTGGCGTCGGAGCTGGACGATCTGCGCGAGATGCTGCGCGAAGAGAGCGACGAGGATCTGGTCGAGCTGGCGCGCGAGGAGATCGCCGAGCTAGAGGCGCGCTACGAGACGACGGAGCGCGACCTGAAGCTTGCGCTTGTGCCGAAGGATCCGAACGACGACAAGAACGTTATCGTCGAGATACGCGCCGGCACGGGCGGCGATGAGGCGGGGCTGTTCGCGGCGGACCTGTATCGGATGTACACCCGGTACGCGCAGCGTCAGCGGTGGAGCGCGGACGTGGTGGATATCAACGAGACGGGCATCGGCGCGCTCAAGGAAGTGGTGTTCGAGGTCAAGGGAAAGGGCGCGTACTCTCGGTTGAAGCACGAGAGCGGGGTGCACCGCGTCCAGCGCGTTCCGGTTACGGAGTCGAGCGGGCGCATCCACACGTCGGCGGCAACGGTGGCGGTGCTGCCGGAGGCGGAAGAGGTGGACGTAGAGATAAACCAGGACGATTTGCAGATCGACGTGTTCCACTCGTCCGGGCACGGCGGGCAGAACGTTCAGAAGGTCGCCACCGCCATCCGCATAACGCACAAGCCTACGGGCATCGTCGCGGTCTGCCAGGACGAGCGCAGCCAGTTCAAGAACAAGGAGAAGGCGATGTCGGTGCTCCGGTCGCGCATCTACGCGCGGGAGGAGGAGCGGCAGCGGCGCGAGCGCTCGGACGCGCGCCGGTCGCAGGTGGGCAGCGGCGACCGCTCGGAGCGGGTGCGGACGTACAACTTCCCGCAGAGCAGGATTACAGACCACCGCATCGGCCTGACGATCCACAGTCTGGCGCAGGCGCTCGACGGCGAGATAGACGGCATCATCGAGGCGTTGCTGGAAGAGGAACAGACGCGGAAGCTTGCGGCCGCGATAGATGAGTGATGCGCGATAAGCTCGCCACCGCTGCGCTTGCGCTAAAACGCGCCGGCATACCCGATTCGCGTCTGGAGGCGGAGGTTTTGCTGCGCTGCGCGCTCGGAGTCGGCAGGGGCGAGTTTCTGGGGATGCTGTACGGGGGCGATTTCCGTCTAAGCCAAGAGCAGTCCGAACGCTTCGAATGCCTACTCGACCGTCGCTTGGGCAGAGAGCCGTTGGCCTACATCCTCGGGCGGCGCGAGTTCTACGGGCTTGAGTTGGAGGTGAGCGAGGACACGCTGATACCTCGCCAGGAGACTGAACTGCTCGTCGAGGTCGCACTCGAGCGAATATCAGATGTCTCATGCGCGCGGGTCGTTGACGTGGGAACCGGATCGGGCGCGGTGGCGTTGGCGATCGCGGCAAACGCGGGGCGCGGGGTGAGTGTGGTTGCTACGGACGTTTCAGCCACAGCGATCGAGGTCGCGCGGCGCAACGCGGCAAGGCTTGGGCTGTCGGAGCGCGTCGAGTTCGTTCAGGGCGATATGCTAGACGGCGCGCGCGACGCGTTCGACATGGTAGTCTCCAATCCGCCGTACATCCCCAGCGGAGATATAGAGGGGCTGGCGGTGGAGGTCCGGCGCGAACCACGCATCGCGCTCGACGGCGGCTCGGACGGGCTGGATCCATTCCGCAAACTCATGGCGCAGGCGAGCTCCAAGTTGGCGGTAGGCGGCATGATTGCCGTGGAGTTGATGCCGGAGCAGATGGAAGCGGCGCGCTCGATAGCCGCCGATGCCATCGGCGCTAACGGGGGCAACTGCGAGATTACTACCCGCAAGGATCTCTCGGGCGCTGAGAGGGCACTGGTGGTCCGGCGTCTGAAATGAGGAAGCAAAAGGGGTGCATAGCTGCCAAAGGTGGGATTTTCACCCCCATCCCAACCTTCCCCCGTCAAGGGGGAAGGAGCGACGACCGAGAGTAGGGAGGCGATATGAGCGTTCTTTGGTATCCGATGCAGCTTAGCATGGTCATTCCCTCCGCCAGCGAGGCGCGGATGCCGGAGGCGCCGGTCCCGGAGGGATACGAACTTCGCGGCTACCGCGCGGGGGATGACGAATCTTGGCTTGCGCTCATCAATACAGGCGCGTTCGGGACACCGTGGCCGCGCTCCAAGTTCGACGAGTATCTGGATGGACTGGAGCGGCGCGAAGGCTCGCGGCTCGCGGTCAAGGACGGCAGGGTTCTGGCGGCGACTTTCGCGTCGGTGGAGGACGGTTCGGATAGCATTGCTGTTCCAGACGATGCAAAGGGGATGGGGCGTGTGGATTTCGTCATCAGCCATCCTGACGCGCGGAGGCTTGGGCTTGGGCGCGCGGTCTGCACCGCCGTCGTCAAGTACCTATTCGGGCGGGGCTACTCCGACGTCATTCTATGGACCGACAACTGGCGGATTCCGGCGATTGCGATGTATCTTTCGATGGGTTTCGAGCCGAATATGAACCGCGGCGATATGCCCGAACGGTGGGAGCGGGTGATGGAAGACTTGGAGAAATGGAGACGAGCGGATGAAACGGCTTAGGCTCGGATTGGCGGGACTTGGACACGGGGCGACCGTTCTTGGCGCGAACGACTCTGATATGCCGATCAGCGTAACCGCCGTCTGCGACACGAATGAAGCGCGGCTCGAAAGCGTGTCGCGACAGTACGGGATCGGCGCCGCCACTACCGACTTCGACGAGCTGGTTTCTATGCCGGACATAGACGTCATCGGCATCTATACGCCCGGACCGCTTCACGCCGATCAGATACTTGCCGCGCTCGACGCCGGCAAGCACGTTATGGTTACCAAGTCCATGGTGTACAGCCTCGAAGAGGCCGAGCGGGTGGTCGAGGCGGTGGACAGGTCGGGGCTGACGCTGCTGGTTACGCAGACGATGCGGGGGCGGTTCGACTTCATGAATGCCAAGCGGATGTGCGACGCGGGCGTCATCGGCGAGCCGTTCATGGCCGAGGCGCATTACGTACACGATCTGCGCCCGGTTTACGAGCAGACGCCGTGGCGGGTGCAGATGCCGCAGGACCTGATTCTGGGCGGCGCGTGCCACCCGATAGACCTGCTGCGGTGGTTCATGGGCGACGTTGCGGAAGTGCACTGCTACGGGCTGCGGAGCGGCGTTTCAGAGGACTATCCGCAGGAGGACACGTTCGTCATAAACGTGAAGTTCGAGAGCGGCAAAATCGGGCGGGTCGCCAACTTCCTGGGCGTCATCCACCCGCCGGACGTTCCGATGAACAGCCTGACGGTCTATGGGCGCAAGGGGACCATCCTGGACGGCAAGGTCCGGCTGGACGCCGATGAGTGGCTGCCGGAACGCACGCAGTCGGTCGAGTTCCCGTCGCAGCGCGGTCATAGCGGCGAGATGATGGTGATGCTTCAGCACATGGCGGACTGCGTTCTGAACGGCGCGACGCCGTGGGTGGGAGCGCGCGAGGGCGCGCGGGTGGTGTCCACATGTCTGTCGGCGTGGGACTCGCTGAGGTCGGGTCAGCCGGCGGAGGTTCGGAATGAGTTTTGATTAGAGAGGGGTTCTACGAATGACCAACACTGACTCCATTCGGCAAGCCGGCGACTACATGGCCACGGAGTATCTAGCGCGCAGGCCGCTGGACATTATGACGCAGCCCTTCGCGCCAACGGACGAGGCGAGCGCGTATGCGATACAGGAGGCGTTCCTGGACCGCGTCGCGGAGGCGGGCGATACGACGGTGTGGGGATACAAGATCGCGTACACCAATAACGTGATGCGCGAGCGCGCGGGCATATACGAACCTGTGTCCGGGCTTATTCTGGCGAACGCCGTCCACGAATCAGGAGACACTGGGGCGACGCTGGACAGCGCGGACTACTACCGGCTGGGAATCGAGTGCGAGGTGGCGGTACGCATGGGAGCGGACCTGCCAGCATCCGGGGCGCCGTACACGCGCGAGTCGGTGTCGGACGCTATCGA
Organism: Dehalococcoidia bacterium; assembly: GCA_965208795.1. GTDB lineage: Bacteria > Chloroflexota > Dehalococcoidia > Lucifugimonadales > UBA1123 > VXRN01. Next base: position 1,626,998 of record CBDBPQ010000002.1, on the reverse strand, counting down.
GTGGCTGGCTGTATCGTTCGAGCTTGTGGACGGGCGCGAGGGCGCTGTCGTCGAGGGGGTTGATCCGTCGCTTCGCGCGATTGTGGTCAATATCAGCAACGGCGGCGCGGTTCTGGGCGAGCCGGTCCGAGACTGGCAGGGGCTGGACCTTGCCGCATCGTCCGGCAGGATGCTCGTCAACAGCGAGGTGGTGGGAGAGGGGGTGGGCTCGGACGTGCTGGGGCATCCGGTGGAGCCGGTGGCGTGGCTTGCGAACAGTCTCGTCGCCCGAGGCAAGAATCTTGCGGCAGGCGACACGATACTTACGGGCAGCTACGCGCCGCCGTACCTGCTGAACGCGGGGGACGCGGCGGGCGTAGAGATAGAGGGGCTGGGGGAGGCGCGGTTTACGGTGGTCTAGCCCAGCGCGTTGTGTCCGGTCAGGTCTCGCCCCAAGATTAGGGTGTGGATGTCATGGGTGCCTTCGTAGGTATCCACCGTCTCGAGGTTTAGCATGTGGCGGATGGAGGGGTGGTCGAGGACGATGCCGGAGCCGCCGAGTATCTCGCGCGCGCTGCGCGCCGCTTCGAGGGCGCAGCGGACGTTTTCGCGCTTGGCGAGCGATACCTGCGAGAAGCTGAGCTTGCCCTTGTCCTTCAGCGTCGCCAGCCTCCACGAAAGCAGCAAGCCGCGCGTGTGGTCGGCTACCATGTTGACGAGCTTGTCCTGCACCAGCTGGCGCGAGGCTATGGGCTGGCCGAAGGTCTGGCGGGATTGGGAGAAGTCGAGCGCGTCCTGGTACACGGCTTCGGTGGCGCCCAGCGCTCCCCAGGTGATGCCGTAGCGCGCCTGCGTGAGGCACGACAGGGGGCCGCGCAATCCGCGCACGTCGGGCAGAACAGCCGACGCGGGAACGCGGCAGTCTTCCATCACAAGCTCGCTGGTTACGGAGGCGCGCATACTCATCTTGCGCTCAATCTTGTTGGCGGTGAAGCCGGGGGTGTCGGTGGGCACGAGGAAGCCGCGGACCACGCCGTCGTCGTCAGCCGCCCAGACGAGGGCGACGTCGGCGATGCTGCCGTTGGTTATCCACATCTTCTGGCCGTTGAGTACGTAGCTCTCGCCGTCCCTGCTTGCGCGGGTCCGCATCGCGCCGGGGTCGGAGCCACCTTCGTGTTCAGTAAGGCCGAAGCAGCCGATCATCTCGCCGGACGCCAGCTTGGGCAGGTATTCGCGCCGCTGCTCTTCGGAGCCGTAGGAGTAGATGGGGTACATCACCAGCGCGCCCTGCACGCTGGCGAAGCTGCGAAGGCCGGAGTCTATGCGTTCGAGCTCGTACATGATCAGGCCGTAGGACACGTTGTTCACGCCCGCCGCGCCGTATTCGACCGGCAGATTGGCGCCGAAGTAGCCCATCTCACCGAACTTTGGCACGAGATGCTTGGGGAACTCACCGCGCTCCCAGTAGTCGGCGATGTCGGGCGCCGCTTCAGCGTCCAGGAAGTCGCGCGCGGAAGACTGTACCTGACGCTCTTCGTCGCCCATCATATCCATAACGTTGTAGTAGTCGAGCATGGCCGCGTCCTGTGTGTGGGATTGGTGGGATTGTAGCAGAATTCGACGTGGGGACGTATTTTTTAACGCAGAGGCGCAGGGGCATTTTTAACGCAAAGGCGCAAAGACGCCAAGTATGAATTGACGCAGAGGCGCGGAGAGGCGGAGGACCGCAGAGGTGGATTTAGGATGGCGTCTCTACGCCGAATATTGCACCCACGAACTCGCGCATATCGTCGCAGGTTTGCAGCGCTTCGATGCGTGTTAGGGCTTGTTGGGTTCGCTGGGGGCCAAGGGCGGGTTCGGCTAGAAAGAGGAACTTGTCAACTATTTCGGAGCGGGGTATTCGATTTCCGTAGTCGCCGCGGATGGTCTGGACGCGAGACGTGGAGACGACGCCGTTTCGCAGTCGAATCTCGACGCTGGCGTTTGGGTTTCTGACCGATTGCCGCTGCGGAGAATCGCCTACCTGGACGCTGACCCTGTCGAACAGCGCGCGGACGGTGGGGTCGGCTATAGAGTCCGTCCTGAAGACGGTGATATCGGTTCGCCCGGTGGCGAGCGCGGCGGCGACGGCGTAGCGCAGGTTGAACTTTGCCGACAGCATATTCTGAGGGTAGTCGCCCAGCATACCGTCGAGCATCCAAGGGACGGATACCGTAACGGAGTCAACGTCGTCAGCGGCATGTGGCGACAGTTGGGCGCCTCCCATCGCTTCCAGAACCCCGTCCAGCGTCGCGTGATTGTAGCGGCAACAGGCGTGCAGCTTGAAGTAGTTTTGCTCGATCCGATACTCGTCGCCGAGTCCCGCCACTGCCGCCTCGCCGTCGAACGACTCTCCGAGTATCGTTCCGTACACATCCGACGGAGCATCGTCCAGCGCGGTGAAGCCACACTCGTAGAGGGCGACGGCCATCACGCCCTGCATGGATGAGCGTCCGGGGTACAGGTTGCGAACGGTGGCTCCGGCAAAGGCGTTGGTCCAGGTGTTCGCCGGACTCATGCTGACGGCGACGTTGATGACGGCGCGGATTTCGGAGGCGTCCATGCCGCGCAGCTTCGCTATGGCAGCCGCCGTCCCAGGCGCGCCCCAGTGCCCGTGCGAGTGGACGTTGGGACGCGCGACGGTCGCTCCGCCCAGCCGCGAGGTTACTTCGTATCCTACGACCAAGGCGGTCAGGAAGTCAGCGCCGGACGCGCCGTCGCGCTCGGCGACCGCGAGCAAGCCGGGCAGGACGTGGATGGCGGGATGTCCGCCTCCGAAGCGGTTGCCCTCGTCCATTTCGAGCGCGACGCCGGCGGTGGCGTTGACGAGCGCGGCGCCCATCGCGTTGGCGCGGTGGAGCGTGGCGATGATGGTGGATTCGGCGGGAGCCATGTTCTGGGCAGTCCACGCTGCGAGGCGCAGATTTTCCGGTTCCAGCATACCGGCGGATATCGCGCCGAGGGTATCCAGCGCAACGTCGCGGGCGGCGGCTGTCGCGCCGGTAGGCAGGCTATCGAACGTGGCGTCTGCGGCGAAACAGGATAGGGTGTCGAGGTAGTGGGGCATGGGAATGACTCTCTTTCTATGGGACGGTTAAGGCACACCGATGACATTTTCCATACCACCCGGTCGTGGTATAATTTCGCTGATTCACAGGAACAGAATGAAGGAGTCCGCCTACCTGTTACCTACTATACTCCGTCGCCTCGTCGGCTCGGCGCAGGATCTCGCTCCCATCATACTGGTCATCGCCTTCTTCCAGATAGTGGTGATCCAGCAACCGTTTCCCAACCTCTGGAACGTGGTGACGGGGCTGGTTTGTGTGGTTGTCGGGTTGGCGCTGTTCATTCAGGGGCTCGAAAGCGGCCTCTTTCCCATTGGAGAGGCCCTGGCCCAGGGATTCGCCCGCAGGGGGAGCGTCATCGCCCTGCTGATCTTTGCCTTTTGCCTGGGGTTCGGCACCACGGTCGCCGAGCCGGCGCTCATCGCCGTAGCCAGCGAGGCCGCGTCGGTCGCCTCCGAAGCCGGGGTAATCCAAGACAGCGACGCCGCGCAGGACACTTACGCCCTGCGCTTGCGCATGGTAGTGGCCTTCTCCGTGGGCGTCGCCATAGCGCTGGGCGTGTTTCGCATCCTGAAAGGATGGCCCATCCACTACCTAATCATCGGGGGCTACGTTCTGGTTACCGTCATGACCATGTTCGCGCCACCTGAAATCATAGGCATCGCCTACGATTCGGGAGGGGTAACCACTAGCACGATCACCGTGCCGCTGGTTACCGCGCTGGGCGTCGGCTTGGCATCGTCTCTCCGCGGACGCAGCCCGATGGTCGATGGCTTTGGCCTCATCGCCTTCGCCAGCCTGACACCCATGATCTGCGTGATGGGCTACGGGATGGTGGTCTGACCTTGGAGTTACTATTCCACGCCTTCCTGGCTTCCCTGCAATCGACCGTGTTGGACGTGGCGCCCATCGCCGGGATATTGCTCCTCTTCCAGGTCGCAGTCCTGCGCCGCCCGCTCCCCAACCTGCGAAAGCTGATCTCGGGCTTTATCTGCGTCGTAGCCGGCCTGGCGCTGTTTCTGGTCGGCCTGGAACAAGCGCTGTTTCCCATCGGAGAGACCATGGCCAGCCAGTTGACCTCGCCCGATACTCTGGGAGACGCCGCGAACGAAGCCGCCCCGGACTGGCGAGACTACTGGCTCGTGTACGCGTTCGCCGCGGCCATAGGCTTTGCCACCACGGTGGCCGAACCCTCGCTGATAGCCGTCGCGCTCAAAGCCGAGACGGTTTCCGGTCGGGCCGTCCGGGCGTGGGGGTTGAGAATCGCTGTGGCGGTCGGCGTGGCTATCGGCGTGGCTTTGGGATGCTTCCGAATCGTCACCGGAACGCCGTTGCCCTGGTACATCATAGTCGCCTACGTCATAGTGATCGCGCTGACCTTCCGCTCGGCCCGCACTATCGTGCCGCTGGCATATGACTCCGGCGGGGTTACCACCTCGACGGTTACCGTTCCGGTGGTCGCGGCACTCGGGCTGGGACTCGCAGCCGGCATACCGGGCCGGAGTCCGCTGATCGACGGGTTCGGACTGATTGCTTTTGCCAGCGTATTTCCTATAATGACAGTGCTGGGATACGCCATCGTCGCGTCTTGGTGGGAGCGGGCGCGCCGTAAGCGTCCGCATGAAACGGAGGAAGAGTCCAAGCATGAGACTCAAGTTGATAGTAGCGCTCGTTAGCGAGCAAAAAACCGATGTCGTAGTCCGCGCGGCGCGAGACGCGGGCGCTACGGGAGCGACCATCGTAACCAGCGTCAGGGGCGAAGGCCTGACGCCGGGAAGGACCTTCCTGGGACTGGAACTGGAATCCATCCGAGACATAGTCATGTTCCTGGTCGTCGAGCCGCGCGCGCGGGAGATACTGGAGCGCATCAGGGACGCGGCGCATTTCGACTCCGAGCGCGGGACCGGCATCGCCTTCCAGATCGACGTAGAAGACGCGGTTGGCATGGTCACCCAACTGCCCACCATTTACGAGGAATTGATCCCAGAAATATGAGCGCGAAACCAGAACTCCGGGTCGGCGACGTGATGGTCACCGAGATTATCAGCATCAACGGACTGGCCACCGTATCCGACGCCATGGCGTTGATGCGCCAGCACAATGTCAATTCGCTGGTAGTCAACAGGCGTGACGAGGATGACGAGATCGGACTGGTCTTGATTTCCGACATAGCCCGCCGGGTGATCGCAACCAACCGGTCGCCGGACCGGGTCAACGTCTATGAAATCATGTCCAAGCCCGTCTGGACGGCGCCGCCGGATATGCTGGCGCGCTACGCCGTTCGCCTGCTGGCGCGCTTCGATATTTCCCGGGCTGTCGTCGTGGATCACGACCGCAACCCCATCGGGATAGTCACCCTGCGCGACCTGACGCTGGGAGAATAGGGCGCTGAAACGGCTGGGGCAGCAGGAGACGTCGCCATGATGAAGACCGTGTTGCGCTCTCTGGCGTCGTTGGCGCTGGTTGCCACGTCGCTGTTCGTCTTCCACGCCACCGCGCAGGCGCAGGCGCCTCCGCAGATACGCACGATTTCGGGAGTGGCGCTGAACGCGACAGTCGGCGGCGGGCCGGTTGCGGGTCTGACGGTTACGCTGCACCGCGTGGACGATACAGGGTTCGACGATATGACCACGACGACGGACGATAGCGGCAGGTTCATATTCACGGGCATCGAGTACGACCCGAACCGCGCATACGGCGTTTCGGTCCGCTACGACGGGGCGATATACGGTACGGACCTCGATCTGGCGAACGGCTCGGCGGACGACGTTCGGCTGACGGTCTATGACGGCACTTCGGACGACGCTATCGTTTCGACCGGCGCGGCGTCGCTGCTGCTGGCGGACGCAGATCCATCGGACCAGACGCTGGCGGCGCTTGAGATACTCCATCTGGTCAATAGCTCTGACAAGACCTATGTGCCGGGCGAAGGGGTGATGGAGCTGCTGCGCTTCGGGCTGCCGCCGGGGGCGACAGATCTGACTCTGGACACGCGGCTGATAGGGGCCGACTTCGTGCAGGTCGATCGCGGCTTCGCGCTGCTGGCGAGCGTGCCGCCCGGCGAGCATGAGGTGATGTATGCGTACCGGTTCCCCTACGAGTCGGCCCAGTTCACGCTGGACAAGACGTACCGCTACGGCGGGGAGAGTGTCCGAATACTCGCTCCGGAGGAGGTGGTGTCCGTCTCGGCGCCGACGCTGGGCGACGCGACGCGGACGCAGATCGGCGAGCGGCAGTACAGCGTCATCGAAGGCGGCGGACTGGCGCGCGGGGAGCGGGTGTCCGTCGAGCTTGGCGATCTGCCGACGGCTTCCGCCGCGCAGCGCGTTGACGGCAACCTGGACGGGATTCGCTTCGAGTACGCCGCGCCCGCCGCGCTGATTCTGCTGATGGTAGGGCTGCTAGTCTATGGCGCGGTGTGGCGGACGGATGCGAGGCGCAAGGCGGAGGCAGCGGGCGCGGAGGGGGAGACGACGGACAAGATGGCGACGAGCGGCGACTAGGGCTGCCTGATACGGCATGGACGTTCGAGCGGGGTGGGTGAGAACCGAACACGCGAGAATACGGCGCATTCCAGCAACGGGAAAAGTCCTCTGTGTGGTATTCTATGGGCGCTTCCATATCTCCATCTCCGGGTCAGGAGACGCGAAATTACTACTCCGGTTTCTCAGAATCCACGCTATGAGGCGGGCGAGGCGGCTCCGCTAAAGACGACGCTGGGCTACGGCTTCCAGTTCAGTCTGCTGGCTTCGGCTTCTCTGCTGGTTACGCCGGTCATCGTGGCGAAGGCATCCGGCAGGGGCGATGACTACCTGATGTGGATGATCTTCGCATCGCTGATAGCTGTGGGGTTGTCGACGCTGCTCCAAGTGCGGAAGCTGGGCGCGCTGGGGGCGGGCGCGACGCTGCCAATGTTCACGTCAGCGTTCGCCATACCGTTCTGCATCGCGGCTGTGGACGTGGATGGGCCGGGCGGGCCGGCGACGTTGACGACGCTGGTCTTGGTTTCGGCTGCGGTACAGCTGGTCGTCTCCAAGTGGCTCTTCCTGCTGAGGCGATTCATAACGCCGACGCTGGGCGGAACGGTGATGATGATACTGTCCATCACGCTGGCGTCTGTGGTGTTCCACCTGTTGAATGTCTCCTATGAGACCGACCCGATGCCGTCGCTTCTAATCGCGCTGACTACTCTGGCGACCGTGGCGGGGCTGACCTTTAGGGGAACCGCCATCCTAAGGCTGTGGGCGCCTATGATCGGCATAATCGCGGGGTGCGTGGCGGCCGTCGGGTTCGGCATGTACGAAACGGATCTGATCGCGCGCGCGGCGTGGGTTGGGATTCCCAACGAGTGGCCGGGCCTGGGGCTGGACTTCGGGCCCGGGTTCTGGACGCTGCTGATGCCGTTCCTGTTCCTGGGAATAATCATATCCATCCAGGCGAACGGGGAATCCATAGCGCATCAGCGGGTGGCGACGCGCGACGACCGGGCGATAGATTTTCGACAGGTACAGGGCGCGTTGTCCGGGACGGGCGTGAGCAACGTGATCGCCGGGGCGCTGGGCGCGGTTCCGAACATAATCCATCCGGGCATAGTGGCGTTCACGCGGGCTACCGGCGTCGCCTCTCGCAGGGTCGGGTACTGCATAGGGATCATGTTCATCGCGGCGGCGTTCAGTCCAAAGGCGTCGGCGCTTCTGGGTTCGATACCCGGGCCGGTGATGACGGGATACCTGCTGATGGTAACGGGAACGCTGTTCGTGGACGGGGCGCGACTGGTGATTCAGACTGAGACCAACCCCCAAAAGGTCGTGGCGGCGGGGGTGGCGTTCTGGATCGGAGCGGCCTTCCAATTCGGGCTAAGGCTGCCAAGCTTCGGGCCGGAGTGGGACACGGCGCTGAAGAGCGGCATATCCACCGGCGGGGTGGCGGCGATAGTGATGCTTCTTTTCCTGGAGATCACGCAGCGTCGGAGTATGCGTTTCCGGTCTCGGCTCGACATAGAGGCGCTGCCGGAGCTCAACGAGTTCATGGCGACGTTCGCGGCTCGCAGGGGATGGGGCGAGGATATGACGAACCGGCTCAGCGCCGTCGCTGAGGAGACGCTGCTGACGCTCGCGCCGCTTGATCTGGAGGGCATCGGCGACGAGGATGATGCCGATGACGAGGGAGAGGAAAGGCAGCTGGTGGTATTGGCGTCCAGCGAGGGGACGGTCGCCAATCTGGAGTTCATCGGCGGCGGGGACGAGGGCAATCTGGAGGACAGAATCAGGCAGCTTCAGCAACACGATACGGAAGCGCCAGCGGAGGGCGACCTATCGCTGGTGCTGCTGCGGAGCTACGCTTCTTCGGTGGTCCACCAGCAGTACCAGGGGACGGATGTGATAACGGTGAGCGTGGAGCAGCCGGAGGGGAGGGAGTGAAGAAGGGACGAGTTGACAACTCCATGCACCCTGTCGCGACTTTCTCGTCCCACGCTATCCGAAGAAGCCGTCGGTGATGTGGTCGGTGATTGTGGCGGCTACGAGGGGCGGGCGCTGCAAGGGAACGTCGTGGATGCTGTCTTCCATCCAGACGGTTTTGGATACGGACAGGAGCTTTTCGGCGCGGGCGATGGACTCTTCGCGGCGCCAACGGCGTGTCTCGGGCGGGGGATTGTTCTGGCGGCAGGGCATGAGCAGGACGGGACAGCCGACTTGGGGGTAGAGGTCGAAGGGCTTGTGATCCCACAGGGCTTCGATGATTCTGAAGTGGTTCTCGCGGCTTAGCCTAGACGCTATCGTGCCGTCGTCGTTGATGTCGAAGTTGGCGAGGACTATCTGCTCGATTGCCGGGGTATCGTCGCCGCCGATGCGACGGGAGCGGATGCGGGATCGGAAGGCGTCAAGGGTTACGCCGGTCCACAAGGGCGGCGCCATGCGCTCTTTGGCGGCTTCGAGGGTGGCGCCGGGCTGGCTCGAAATATCTATGGTTCCGCCATCCACGAAGCACAGGCCGCGCGCGCTTCCGGGGTAGTTGACGGCGTACTCCAACGCGACGTCGCCGCCCCAGGAGTGGCCAACGATGACGGGGTTGGAGATTCCCAAGACGTCGAGGAAGCCGCGCAAGTCCGCCGATACGGTGGCGAAGTCGTACCCCGCATCGGGCTTGAACGACTCGCCGTGTCCGCGCTGGTCTATGGCGACGACGCGGAAGCGCTGGCTGAGTATGGGCGCGACGAGATCCCAAATGCGGCAGTTGGACGCGAGGCCGTGAACCAGTACGACGGGTTGCCCCTCGCCGCCCCAGTCGCGGTAGTGAAAGCTGTTGCCGTTGACGGACGTGTGGGCATCGGTCGGTTGGACTATGGGCATTAGGCGGGTCTCCGCGTCTCGTCTGCTAGTGGTCCTTTGGGGGCGGTACGCAACTGGTCGGTGGCGGGGTTTTCACCCCCATCCTAACCTTCCCCCGTCAAGGGGGAAGGGACTTTTCATAGCTCTCTCTGGAGAAGAGAGGGCCATACGTGGAAGTCTGCTAATCTTCTTCCGGGGGGCGCTGGCTTCGGAGGAAGCGTTCCAGCTCGCGCACCATGTCGCCCGGTTCGGGTATCTCGTCGTCTTCTGGGGTGTGGGTGGCGTCGTAACGTCGTTCGAGGCGGGTTACGTATCTGCTTACGTCGTCGCGCTTTTCGATTGCCTTGGTCACTTCGTCCTCGAATTTCTCTCCGGCGCGTTGGAGCTCCTCCAGGTCCACGTCGAAGTCCATGAGGCTGCGCAGCCTTTGGAGCAGCGCGAGACTCACGCGCGGGTTGACCGACTTTTCGACGTAGTGGGGGCTGTGGCCCCAGATGTTGGCGTGTTCGAGGTCGAGCTTGTTGCAGGCGTCGGCAAAGGCGGTGTGGATGCCGGTCGGCCCCTGGTAGCCGGAGTTCTCGATGCCCAGCCACTTCACCTTGTCGGTGAGCGCGCGCGAGCTCGCCCGTCCGGTAACGCGAGGCTCGCGGGTGTGCGGCACGGCGTCGAGCAGCGCTCCGAGCGAGATGACCAGCCGGACGCGGCTGCGGGTGGCGACGTGGGTTACGATGTTCGAGTAGGCGCGCCATCGCAGGTTCGGCTCGGTTCCGACGAATAGCAGCAAGTTGCGACTCTCGTCAATGGGGTCGCGGTGGTAGTAGAAGCTGTTTCTGGGCCAGCGGATCACGCGCTGTCCGCTCCGGTTGATGAGCGTGCGCGGGCGCGTTACGGTGAAGTCGTAGAACTCCTCCGGGTCTATCTCGGCGAACTTCCTAGCTGGGAGCTTGCGAACGAGATATCGGATAGCGCGTGTCGCCGCCTCGGCGGCATCGGGCCAGCCGGCGAACGCGACGACCATCGTCGGAAGGGTGAGGTCCGGGGATTCGTGTTCGATGAGATGATCCATAGACAGGTTCCAGCGTTTGGGATGGGGGTATTTTAGCAAACGCGCTTACGCTTGTCAGTCTAGTGGCGACTGCGTTGAGATTTTAACGCAGAGGCGCGGAGGAACGCAGGGGCGCAAAGGTACAATGGAATTCTTTGCGTCTCTGCGTTGAATCGTAAGTGGGACTTGGCAGTTGGAGGTTGTGCTAGGATAGACGCATCACGCAAGGGGGACGCGGCATGGCAGAGCAGCGAATCATCGGAGTATCGGTTACGGCGGCGGACGCGCGGGAGGCGGTTGATCGTATCGTCCATCTCGAAGAGCTTGGGGTGGGCTGCGCCTGGCTGACGTCGAGCGGCGGCGGCGGCGAGGCGGTTACGGTTCTGGCGGGCGCGGCTGCGGTTACGGACGAGATCCGGCTCGGCACGTCCATCGTGCAGACGTGGTCGCGGCACCCGGTAGCGCTGGCGCAGCAGGTACAGGTACTGGACAGCCTCGCGCCGGGACGCTTCCGGCTGGGCGTGGGGCCGAGCCACCGAGCGGGGATGATTAGCTCCTTCGGGGCGGATTTTCGCGCGCCCATCGGACACCTGCGCGAGTACATTCACATCCTGCGGGCGCTGATGCACGCGGGCGCGGTCGAGTTCGAAGGTCGGTGGTACTCCGCGAACGCCTCGATCCCGGCGCCGATGGACGTTCCGATAATGGCGTCGGCGCTGCGTCCGGGGGCGTTCGAGACGTGCGGAGAGCTGGCGGACGGCGCGATTAGCTGGGTCTGTCCACACTTCTACCTGCGCGACACCGCAGTTCCCGCAATGCAACGCGGCGCGGAGTCCGCCGGGCGCGAGACGCCACCGCTCATCGCTCACGCTCCGGTCTGCGTTACCGAAGATCTGGAGGCCGCCCGCAACGGCGTGCGCGCGAGGCTCGGCTACTTCCCGTCCATCCCGTTCTACGCCAACATGTTCGCGGAGGCGGGTTTTGCCGGCACTCCCGAATCGGGCTGGACGGACGAGATGCTGGACGAGGTTCTGATAGCGGGCGACGAGGCAGCAGTCGCCGACCGCATCCGGACCGTCTTCGAGTGGGGCGCGGACGAGCTGCTGGCGACTCCGATTCCGGCAGGAGACGATCCACAGGCTACGGAGGAGCGTACCTTGAAACTGCTTGGGGAGCTGAGCGCATGAAGCTGACGCTGGAAAGGTTCGCGTCAGTGGCGGTTACGGCGAACACCACTTGGGTATTCGCCACACTGGGAGACGGCGAGGGGAACTCTACGACGGTGGAGATCGGCTCGCGTCCGGTCGCCGACGCTGTGGGAGGCTTGGTGAGCGCGCTGGAAGGCGATGACGTAGCCGACGAATCTGAGATCGAACCCATGCTTGGCCTCACGCCCTCCGAGCTGCGACGCGAGCCGACTACGGGAACGGCGGTCAGCGGCATCCGAACGGCAGTCGCGCAGCTGGACGCGATGCGGGAGGGCGTGAGCCTGGGGACGTTTTTGGGCGCTGGGGGAGCTCGGGGCGACGTACGGAGCGTGCGGCTGTACGCGAACATAAACCGCTCGCTGTTCGCCACGGAGCGGACGCCGGCGGACTTCGGGCGAGTAGCCGAGCGCGCCTCCCGCGCGGGGTTCACGGCGTTCAAGTGCGCGCCGTTCGACGAGGTGAATCCGCCGTCGTCGCCTGATCGCATCCTAGACGACGCCGCGACGGGCCTGGCTCGCGTCCGAGCCGTGCGAGCGGCGGTTGGCGACGATGCGACGGTGCTTGTGGACTGCCACAGTCGCTTCGAGCGCGAGACGGCGCCGATAATCGCGGACGAGCTTGCCAAACTGAACGTCGGCTGGTTCGAGGAGCCGGTGCAGCCGCGCTCCGACCCCGATGACCTTGCGGCGATAGCGCGCTGGGCGCGGATGCCCCTTGCCGGCGGCGAATCCGGCTATGGCGTGGAGTTCTTCGACAGCCTGCTGGACGGCGAGGCCGTGTCCATCGTAATGCCGGACATCAAGCACTGCGGGGGCGCGGTCGAGGCGGTAACCATCGGACGCTCCGCGCGGGCGCGAGGCAAGGGATTCTCGATGCACAGCCCGTCGGGACCCGTATCTCTTCTCGCAAGCGGACACGCTACAGCCGCCCTACCCGACTCGCTGCCGCTCGAACACGCCGTGTATGAGGCTGACTGGCGCGCGGAGCTGCTAACTCCGCCTGAGCGGGTGGAAGATGGACAGCTGTGGCTCACGGACGGCGCGGGTCTGGGGGCGAAGCCGGACTGGGATTTGGTGAGGCGGTTTGGGCGCGTTTGGGATCCATAGGCGGTTGCTCTCGGGTAATCTGGATTTAACGCAGAGGCGCAGAGGAGCGCAGAGACGCGGGGAGGATAACAGGTGATCATGGAACGTCCGGAACCCAAGTTTTCATGGTTCATACCGATTGACGGGGATGGAGAGCACATCGGCACGGTCAAGGCCGAGCGTCCGCCGACTTTCGAGTACCTGCGCGAGGTGGTGCAGACCGCCGAGGACGAGGGCTACTACTCCCTGCTCATCCCGACTCGCTTCGCCAACGGTCTCTTCGATGAGGGGGAACCGCTTGCCGAGACGTGGACGATGGCTACGGCACTGGCGGCCGTTACGAGTCGCATTCGATTTCTGATCGCGCTGCGTCCGGGCTTCATATCGCCGGGGCTATTCGCGCAGATGGCGGCGACGCTGGACGGCATTAGCGGCGGTCGCATAGACATCAACATCGTGCCCGGCGGGATACAGGGCGACTTCGAGCGGCTTGGGGAGACGAGCGATCACGCTCACCGTTACGCGCGCGCCGAGGAGTTCATCGCCGCGTGCCGCGCGCTGTGGGAGTCGCCGGAGCCTACGACGTTCGAGGGCGAACACGTGCGGCTGAACGGCGCCCTCTGCTCGCCGGGCCCAGTTGGCGACGGGCCGAGCTTCTATCTGGGCGGCGCGTCGGACGCGGCGCTGGGGCTGGCGGGGAGGCAGTCGGACGTGTATCTGGCGTGGATTCTGCCACGCGACGTTCTGGAGCCGTTTTTCGAGCGGGCGCGGATAAAATTCGCCGAGGCGGGGCGCGTGGGGTCATTCGGACTGCGGACGCATCTGGTGGTGCGCGACACGGAGGCGGAGGCGTGGGGCGCGGCGGAGGATCTGCTATCTCAGGCGGCGAACGTTGTCAGGGAGCAGCGGAGCGCGGCTTTTTCCGGCACGGCGATGGTCGGGCAGCAGGCTCAGGCGCGGGTGGTGGCCGATCACCGCGTCGGCGAACGGCTGTGGAACGGCATATCCACTGTTCGCGTGAACTGCGGCACGGCGATAGTGGGGGATCCCGAACAGGTAGCCGACGAACTGCTGGAGTACTGGCGGCTGGGCATAGACGAGTTCATCCTCTCAGGCTTCCCGCACGTCGAGGAGTGCCACCGGGTGGCGGCGGACGTGCTGCCGAGGCTGAAGACGCTGATCGCGCGCGACAAGCCACACGCTTGACCGCAAGCCACGCGCTTGACCGGTATTTTGGGCTGCGCGGTGTGTTGGCGAGTCCCGGGGGCGGTTTGGGGCGATGCGATGCGCTGGCGCAAGCTGGGCGTGATGCTTTTGGGTAGCGGCTACCGCGCCGACCACTTGGCGAGGGCCTTGGCTGGGTCGGATATTTCGGCGAGGGATGTGTAGTAGTAGTCGCGCCAGGTATGCTGGGGGATACCGGTGAAGAGCATGAGGTTGAGGGGATATTCCTCGCTGTCGGTTACGCGGCGGAAGTCGTCTCGGAACAGGAACGTGGGCTTGCCGAGCGCGACCGCCATGCCCAACTCGACCATCACGCCCTCGTCGGGCGGCGTTCCGTTGACGACGGCGAAGATGGCGTCGGACTCCCGAACATCGCGGTAGTCGGCCTGGCCGATGCGGTACGCCCAGCCGGGTTCGGAGAAGTCCACCTGGTTGTTGCGCTCGAACGGCTCCCATACTTCGAGGCCGAGAGACTCCAAGGCGGCGACTATCGGCGGCAGGAGCGTCTCATTCTGCTGCTCGGAGAAGCCGTATGGGTTGGCGAGGTAGATGGTCTTGCGGGTGGCGGTCATGGCGTAAAGGGATGTCCTAGCAGTTGGGCGAATCTTTGGAAGGTCGGGCTTTTGTCAGCTATGTTTTGAGGAGTGATGGCTTGGGCGATCTTCCGGTTATCCCGTATCTTTCGGAAATCGCGACCGTTTTGCCGAAACACGTTACTGAGTATAGATGCCGGGTTCGGATGGCGGTCCGGGTTCCCTTGAATGTTTATCCTCGCGCGTCCTCCTCCAAGGACGGAGCGGAGCGCATCCTCGTCGCAGGCGAGCCAGCCTTCGAGGGTGTGATCTACGATGGCGTACCTGACTGGAACGGACAAGGTTTCGTTCATCCTGCGCTCAATTTGGCGAGTACGCGCCAACACTTGGGCGGGGTTCTCCCTCTCGGCGTCCAGGCAGAGGATGACCAGAGTAACGTCGCGGAATTCTCGCAAGAACTTGGTTAGGTATCTGGATATTGCTCTCTGGGCGAGCATATCGCCGCGGCTGACGACGCGGGGCCTGATCCTGGCGTCATAGCCGAGCCGTCTAGCCAGAATTGGGATCGTGTCACGATCGCTCTGTCCCTCTACTATCAGTCCCAGTCCCAAGGAACACCGCCGATGCTGCCCGAAAGCCATGCGTTCCCTACGCCCACCTCGCGGAAGAATTCGCGGTCTTCCTCTTCTACGGTGAGAGGTCGGAGTCGAGTTTCGCCGTCTTTTTTTTCGACGATCACAAACTGCTCGTAGGGCAACTGGTCCAACAGGTAAGGCGACTGTGTGGTAACGATTACCTGCGTATGCTTGGAAGCGACTTCAAGCATATCCGCCACAGATTCCATCATCGACGGATGAATCTCCGCCTCCGGTGTCTCCAGGCAAATGAGCTTGGGAAGCGGCTCTACGACGAGCGCGACTGACAACGCCAACGCCAGAAGCGTTCCGTCGGATAGTCCCCACGCGCCGACTGACTTCTCGATTCCCTTCTCCTTGAGGGCAACGTAGGTCTGCCCATCTCCGTAGATGGGGGATACGAGCTTCTCTACGGTCGGCACCATGACTTGCAACATTTCTACGGCTTCATCCAGACCGGGGTGTCCCTCGGAAAACAGGCTATGGATGACGGTGGATAGGTTGGAACCGGTCTCGTTCAGGAGACTCTCTTGCTTCACCTTCGTCGGCTTACGCATCAGGGCGGGAGAGAAGTTGTAGAACTGCCATTGCTCGAGCTTGTCCAGCGTATGCTTTGCTTCGAGTGAAATGCGGGGGATTCTATAATCATCGTCCGCAATCTCTACCGCAAACCCAACTAAGTCGGAATCCGTGTCATCACCGGAAAATTGCATCTCGAATCTTATGTTCTCGTCAGTCATACCGCCCCACACTACCTGCCTGTAGCCGCCCCGTTCCGCAAGTTGGGAATGCGTGCCGTCTTGAATGTTGCGCCCATCAGAGTAGGCGCCTTTCAAGAAGCGCAGCGCGTCTATGATGTTGGACTTGCCGGCGCCGTTGGGGCCGATCAGTACCGTCAGCGGGCCGGGGCGCAATTCGACGTCGCGGAGGCTGCGGTAGTTCTTGATGGCGATGCGGGAAATCATGCTCTCATTGTACCTCAGTCGGCGCCGCAGAGGGTGCAGGCGAGGGTGAACATTATCTTGGAGCCGCTTATCAGACTGGCGATGCCGACGGATTCGTCGGTGCCGTGGGCGTTGCTCAGCATCGGGTCGTCGTCGGGGTGGGAGCCGGAGAAGCCGTAGGTGATGACGTTGAGCGGGCGGGTGAAGCGAGAGTCGGTGAAGCCGGTGCTGATGGCGGGCACCCACTGGATGTCGTCGCGTTCCAGGGCGAGGGCGGTTGCCGCCCGGATATGCTCGGTCAGCTCGGTATCGAACTCCGATGCGTTGGGGACCGCCATGTAGTCTATCTCGTAGCTCACTCCGGGAATGCCGGAGGCGATGCGGTCCAGCTCGCCGCGCAGGTAGTCGTCGTCCTGATGCGGCAGGGTGCGGACGTCGCAGGTCAGCCGTATCTGCTCCGGAACGCTGTTGGACTTGATGCCGCCGTTTATCATGGTGGGGGTGATGGTCATGCGCGAGAGCGCGGTGAGCATGGAGGCGAAGCGCGGGTTGTCTTCGGAGACCTCTGCGATTATCTCATCTACGTTGTCGGCGGATGGTGCGTGCTCGATGGCGAAGTTGGACAGGTGCGCGAACAGGCTGGTCGTCGTGTCGCGTTCGGGCTCGTAGGTCTCGATTCGGTTGAGCAGCTGCGACAGGCGGTAGAGCGCGTTCGTTCCCTGCCAGGGCACTGAGGCGTGCGCGCTGACGCCCTTGACCTCGAACTCGACCTGCAACCGCCCCTTCTCTCCAACCCCGAGCAGATACGTCAGGCCACCGGCGGCCTCGATGGGCGTTCCGCCGCCTTCGTTGACCGCGAACGGCGCGGTTATCTTCTCCGGGTGGTTCTCCGCCAGCCAGCCGAAGCCGTAGCGACCGCCGTGCTCCTCGTCCGCGCCTGAGCAGAGGACGAGGCTGTGACGCAGCCGGACGCCGTTGCGTTTCAGCAGTCGCATCGCCACCATCTGCGCCGCCAGCAGCCCCTTGCAGTCCGACGCGCCGCGCCCGTAGATGCGCCCGTCGTGAACGGTCGCGCTGAACGGCGGGAATGTCCACTTGTCGGCTTCTTCGACGGGAACTACGTCGGTGTGCGACATGAACATCAGCCGCGCAGCCGGGTCTTCGCCCTCGATGCGGGCGATGATGTTGCCGCGTTCCGGCGTCCTCCCCAAGATCTCGGACTCGATGCCGTCCTCGGCGAGCCAGTCCCGGACGTATTCGCAAACCGGCGTCTCGTCGCCGGTGGGCATGGCGCCGGTGTTCACGGACGGGATGCGAACGAGTTCCTGGTGCAGCTGGACGATTTCGTCCGTCATGGCGTCTATCTGGGAGAAGATTTCCTGGAAGTTTGGCATCTAGGTCTCCTTGTTACGTGTCATGTAGGGCTACGTCCGGGGATTCGAGGCGGGTTGGCAAAGTATCCGAATTGCGAGTCAGGCCTTTCCTAGCGCGCCACGCCACCCACAGCCTCCCTGGGTTCCCGCCCCGTATCAAGTACGGGGCAGGCTCTGCGCGGGAACGACGAGGCGGATGGTGGGAACGACGGCTAGATCTAGGTTCGATTAAGTGAATAGGTAGCGCGCCATGAGCAGGCCGGCGACGGATTTGGCGTCCTGTATCTCGCCGAGCCGTATCAGCCGGTCCACACGCGACATGGGTATCCGCTCGACGCTGATGTCCTCGTCATCGTCGGCAGGAAGCTTGCTGGGAATCAGATCCCGCGCGAGGTACATGTAGAGTATCTCGGTGCAGAATCCGGGCGCCGAATATATTCCTCCGAGCGCCCGGAGGTTGCGCGCAGCGTAGCCGATTTCCTCTTGCAGTTCGCGCTGCGCCGTATCGTCGGGCGACTCGCCCTCCTCGCACATGCCCGCCGGGATCTCCAGGAGGGACTGGCCGACGGAGTAGCGATACTGCCGCACCATCAGCACGTTGTCTTCAGCGTCGATAGGCACGATGGCGACCGCGCCCGGGTGGGATATGACTTCTCGCGTTACCTGGCTGCCGTCCGGCATCAGCACCGTATCTACGCGGGCTTCGATGATCCTGCCGCTGAAGACAGTATCCTGACGAATTGGCTGGGGTTGGTTCATCATGATTGGACATTCTCCGTTGACGGTTGGGCGAAGTCTCACCCCCATCCTAACCTTCCCCCGTCGAGGGGGAAGGGACTTTGCACACCTGCCACGCGCCTAAGCGGGCGATGTGAGGTTGTACACCAGGCCCAGCCGACGGGTTAGCTGAGTGTAGAACGCGGTGCGCGGATTAGCCCTGAGAAATCTCGCCGTGTGCGGTCCGCGCCTGATGGTAACGCGAAAGTCCGGCTCTAGCTCGACGTCGGCCATGCCGTCCACGCTCAGCGAGGCGTGCTTGCCGTCGGTAGCAGACAGACGCACGACGGTATCGTGCGGCAGCACGAGGCCGTCTCGCAATCCGGTGTGCGGAGCGACGGGCTGAAGCATCATCATCTCGGCTTCGGGGAAGAAGATAGGGCCGCCGGCCGACAGCGCGTATCCGGTGCTGCCCGTGGGCGTGGAGACTATAACCGCGTCGGCGCGGTACGACGTGAGGAACTCGCCGTCCACCACCGTATCTATGTCCAGCAGTCGCGCGACGCCGCCCCTGCCGACGACCACGTCGTTCAGCGCGTCGGCGGTCATGATGTGGCCGCCGCGCCCGTCGGCAACGGTGGCGCGCAGCATCATGCGTTCTTCGACGCGGACGCTGCCGTTGAGGTACGCCGGCAGCCGCTCTGCGGCTTCTTCGACTCGCAGCTCGCTCATGAAGCCGACTCTGCCCATGTTGACGCCGACGATAGGCACTGAGTGGGCGGCGATCGCGTGGACGGCGCGAAGTATGGTGCCGTCGCCGCCGGCCACTACGACTATCGCGGTATCCGGCAGCTTGTCGGCGCGCGCGTCTATCTCGAACGCCGACGATACCCAAGCACGGGATCGAAGCCCCAGATCGGCGACTAGCGACTCTATCAGCGCTGGCGCCTCTTCGACGAGGGCGTTATAGACGAATCCTATGTAAGACATGGGTTTTCGGGGCCTCAGGTCAACGCAAAGGCGCAAAGGCGCGAAGAGACTTTTCGATGATTAGGCATTGTAGCATATAGCGACAGTGGAAGATTCTCTTGACACCCGCGCATTAACCTTGCTAATATCTCAACCGACATGACGAACTCGTCCGCCAGCTTCACTTTCGCCACCTACGCTTATTTTAGCGGCGCCAGCGCCGTCGGCTGAGTGGTTGCGTCAAAAGTCCGAGCGAGACAGAGACACAGGAACGAAACCCCAGTCGGCAGCGACTGGGGCTTTTTGTTTTGCCGAGATTGGGAACAACAGAAGGCACATGAGTAAGGAGAATCCATCCGATGCAACAGTCACCCGCGAGGGATGTGAACGTGGTTAGCGCAACGCACCTTATAAGTCCCGTAGATCTGGTCAACGAACTGCCGCTTACGCCCGCCGCCGAGCGGACGGTGCTGGAGGGACGCGAGCTCGTTCGCGCCGTGCTGAGCGGCGAGGACGACCGGATGATGATGGTCGTCGGCCCGTGCTCGATACACGACGAAGCCGTCGCGGTGGAGTACGCCGGACGGCTGCTCGAACTCAGCAAGCAGGTGGAGGATCGGCTGCTGATAGTGATGCGGGTGTACTTCGAGAAGCCGCGAACGACGGTGGGCTGGAAGGGTCTGATCTACGATCCGCGCCTGGACGACTCGTTCGACATTGACGAGGGGCTGCGAACCGCACGCCGCCTGATGCGCTCGATTACGGAGATGGGCGTCTATACCGGAACGGAGTTCCTGGACCCGATAACGCCGCAGTACCTGGCGGACCTGGTGTGCTGGTCCACCATCGGCGCGCGGACGACGGAGAGCCAGACACACCGCCAGATGGCGAGCGGGCTTTCTATGCCGGTGGGCTTCAAGAACGGCACCGACGGCTCGGCGCAGACGGCTGTGGACGCGATGGTGTCGGCGGAGTCGCCACACGCATTCCTCGGCATCGACCATATGGGGCAGACGTCCGTCATTCAGACGCGGGGCAACCAGTATGGCCATCTGGTGCTGCGCGGCGGTCGCCAGGGGCCGAACTTCGGGCCGGAGGCTGTTGGCGAGGCTTACGACCTGCTGGAGCAGGCGGGCGTCCGGCGCGAACTGCTGGTGGACTGCTCGCACGGCAACTCGAACAAGGATCACCGGCAGCAAGGCGACGCCTTCAAGGCCGTGGTCAACCAGCGCGCCGGCGGGCGAGACTACGTCATCGGCTGCATGTTGGAGTCGAACCTGAAGGAGGGCGCGCAGAAACTGAACGGCGACCGAGATTCGCTCGAGTACGGCGTCTCCATCACCGACGCATGCGTAGGCTGGGAGGAGACGGAGGAGCTGCTGCGCTGGGCAAGCCAGGCGCTTGACCGGGAAATGGTTGGGGCGGCTGACTAAGGATCGAACGCATAATTTGGCGCGGAGGCGCAAAGACGCGAAGGGTGTATTGGGAAATCAATCCCCTAGCGTCTTTGCGCCTTTTGCGTTAACTCTCCGTACCGTCGAATAGCAGGGTGTCGGAGTGGAAGGCGTACCAGCCGAACCAGAACGATACGTATGAAGGCAGTCTGGGGAGCTCTTCACCGTTCGGGCCGACCAGGCCGGTGTCGGTTGCTTCCCAAGTGTGTCCGTCGGCGTCAACCAGGGTTGACGGTAGGGCGAGCGAGACGATATCCGGGTCGGGCGAGAAGCGCCTGTCGCCGCGTTCGAACACGCGAACGTCGGACGATACGCCGGACGCCAAGATGACGATGTCCAGATCGCCCACCGTGTCGTTGACTACGCGCTCGTCCATCAGCGTCTTCACCGGGTAGGCTTTCGAGACGCCGCCGGAGCTTAGACCCACCACCTCGTCCTTCGGCTGAAGGCGGCCGTCGCGGTTCCAGACGGGGAACATGGTGTCCGGGTCGGCGCGGTAGGAGTAGTAGATCGAGTTGGCATCGGATTCGGGCTGGTAGAACCTGGGCGAGTAGTAGCCGGTGTCGTTGGATATGATGCCGGTATCGGGATGTTCTTCCAGCCACTCTTGCCAGGTGGTCAGCGCGACGGGGAAGTAGTCTAGCTGCAGGTCGTCCCGCGTCGCCAGCTTGCCGATTACGGGCCTGCCGACAAGCGAGCTCCAGAGGGTGTTTGTCAGGCGGTCGTACATCAGCTTGTTGGAGCGGTACAGCATCCCTGAGGTGCCGAAGGTGGTAGGCTCTCCATCTATTTTCGCGGAATACACGATTCCGGCGCCGCACAGCGTTCACCACATCAGCGAGATCGGTTCCCCGCCAACGGTATCGTTGACCATCTCGTGGGCGTTGACCACGCGAAGGGGATACGCTTTCTTCTCGCCGTTGATGCTCACGCCGAATACCCTGTCGTCCGGCTGCATGTAGTCGGCCTCGTGAGGACTGAGCGCGCGCGGACTTGCGAGGGGCGGGATGCCGTCGGTGAGGACTCCTCCCCACACGATCTCGGTGGGATTTATGCGTGAGAACTCCGAGGCGGGCCGAATGAAGATCCCCATTCTCGGATCGATCGCCGAGTATATCTTCGCCTTCCATGCGACGTACTCCGACGGAGGCTCGAGACGGTCGGCATTCCGTCCCGCCCAGTCCATCCAGCTTTCCCAGTCTTCGGTGGCGAACGGCTGCCCGGTCAGATCCCGGAGGGCCTGCCCGATGAGTTCGGCTGATCTCCTGGACGGCATGAAGCGCAGGACCTCTACCAAGAACGGCGCGAGCGACTGGTCGTTCTGCTCCACCACCTCATCGAGGGTATCTTCGAGGTCAGGGCGCACGACGGAGAACGCGGGGAATATCTCGTACATCGCCGCATTGGAGTCATAACCAGCCGGCCCCGCCGGAGTCGCGGTGGCTGTCGGGACAGGCGGCGCGGTGGGGACGGGCGCTTGGGTCGGTTCAGCTTCGGAAGTCGCGATCGCCGTGGGGGTATCGGGTACGAGCGTAGGCGACGGTTGGACGGCGCGAGCGGCCGGCTGGGGCGTAGGAGCCGCAGGATCGTCCGTGGCGCAGGCGACGGCCAGCAGCGCCAGCACGGCGGCGAGAAGGGACGCTAATGTCTTGAGCATGGCGCGGCTACCTTCCGGCCTTGATCCAGTCCGATATGCGTTCGGCGAGCATCATGATCGGGACGTTGGTGTTGGAGCGGGGGCAGTCGGGCAGGATGGAGCCATCCACAACGCGGAGAGCCTCTACGCCCTTGACGCGGCCATGCTGATCCACGACGGCCATCGGGTCTGAGTCGGGCCCCATCTTGGCGGTACAGGAAATGTGGTGCATGGTGGAGACGTTGCGCAGCATCCACTCGTCGAGCGCGTCGTCGGACGCGAGATCGGATTCGGAGGGGGATACGAGCGGGCCTCGTATGTTTTCGAACTCAGGCCGATCCACTATGTCCAGGCACAGGCGCACGCCGTCGCGCAACCGCTGGCGGTCGAACTCTTCCGCCAAGTAGTTGTAGTCGAGCAGCGGCTGCGTGTGGGGGTCGGCGGATTGGAGACGCAGCGTCCCCTGCCCTTCCGCGAGGTAGATGCCGACGGTCATCAGCAGCATGTGGCCCTCTTTGCGGAAGCGCATGACGGTTATCATGTCGTTGCTGAGATGGGAGCCGGGCGCGGTGTACCGGAGGGCGACCTTCTGTGGGCCTACTTCCTGCGGCGGCGCGGGGACGTGCGGCTGGGCGCGCCACAGCATCGGCACCTGTGGGTGGTCGCGCAGGCCTTGTCCGACGCCGGGGGAATCGTGAACGACAGGGATGCCATGTTCGGCGAGGTGGTCGGCGGGGCCTACGCCGGATAGCATGAGCAGCTGCGGGGAGGCGATGGGGCCGGCGCTCAGGATTATCTCGTCGCCGTACGCTCGGAACGTCTCGCCGCCGCTTTCGACCTCGACGCCGACGGCGCGGCGTCCGTCGAACAGCACGCGACGGACGAAGCAGTTGGGGCGGATGGTCAGATTCAGGCGGTGGCGCGCCATGCCGAGATAGCCGATCGCGGTGCTCCAGCGTACGCCCCCCGGGTTGTTGAGCGGGTACGGGCCTACGCCCTCGGCGTCCGGGTGGTTGTGGTCTGGGTTCTCGGGGAAGCCGAGCGCGAGGCAGGCGTCATAGAACGCCGTCTGCTCCTGCTGCAGCGAGTCCAGACTGTGGCGACGCACGATGATGGGGCCGTCGGAGCCGTGGTAGTCGTCGGAGAAGTCGGTGTCGGTCTCCATGCGTCGGAGGTAGGGCAACGTCTCCTGGTACGACCACTCGTCATTGCCGAGCGACGTCCAGTAGTCGAAGTCGGCGGCGACAGGGCGCAGGAACACCTGGCCGTTGATGGCGCTGGTGCCGCCGGTTACCTTGCCGCGCGGGACGTCCATGTTCGGGTTGAGCGGCGACGCGCGCCCCGTGAACTGCCAGTTGTGGCGGTCTTCTATTACGAAGTCTGTTCCGGTTCCCCAGCCGTACTTGAGGTCGTCGGGGATGGTGTCGAAATCGGGATAGTCCACCCCCGCTTCGAGCAGCAGGATGGAGCGGTCGGGATCTTCCGACAGGCGCGTAGCGAGAGCGCCGCCGCCGGAGCCGGAGCCGATGATGATGTGGTCGTAGTTCACTGCGCGCCTCCTGTCTCTACCGCTTAGCGGCCCTCCTTCACGGCGTCGGCAATCTTTTCGCCAATCATCATGGTTGTTACGTTGATGTTGGCGCGGACGCAGTCGGGCATGATGGAGGCGTCAACCACGCGGATGCCTTCCAGTCCGTGCACGTTGCCGGCGGGATCTACGACGGCCATGGGGTCGGACGCGGGGCCCATCTTGGCGGTGCAGGATATGTGGTGGCCGGTGGTTACTTCGCGCATCATCCAGGCGTCGAGGGCGTCGTCCGAGACGAGGGCGTCGTCGGGCGGCTCCATGCGCTCGTCGAGGATGTCGCGCCAGGCTTCGTGGTTGCCTAGCTCGATGCAGATGCGGACGGCTTCGCGCATCCGCTCGCGGTCGAACTCTTCCTGGAAGTAGTTGTAGTCGAGCGAGGGCTGGTCATGGGGGTCGGCGGACTGCAGCTTGAGCTCGCCGGAGCCGACTTCGAGGTCGAGGCCGACGATCATGCGGATGCCAATAGGCTCCATGCGGTTGCCGCCGCGGTTTACGCGCTCTGTGGCGAAGCTGTTCATATAGACGATCATGTCATTTCGCAGGTCTGAGCCGGTGGCGGTGTAACGGAGGCCGAACTGCATACGGGGACCATTGAGGTCGAATTCGTGCTCTTCTCTAGCCCTCCATGTTACATATACGAGCGGATGGTCTCGCAGGTTCTGTCCGACGCCGGGCAGGTCGTGGACGACGGGGATGCCGACTTCGTTCAGATGCGCGGAGGGGCCGACGCCGGACAGCAGAAGTATCTGCGGCGAGCCGACGGCGCCTGCGCTTAGGATTATCTCTTCGCCTTCTACTGTGAACGTCTCGCCGCCGCTCTCGACGACGACGCCGGTGGCGCGCTTGCCGTCGAACGCGATGCGGTGGACGACGCAGTTGGGGCGGATGGTCAGGTTCAGCCGGTGGCGCGAGAGGCTGAGGTAGCCGAGGTTGGTGCTCCATCGGATGCCGTTGGGGTTGTTGAGCGGCAGGGAGCCGACGCCGGTGGAGTCCGGGTTGTTGTGGTCGGGGCAATCCTCGAAGCCGTACTCAAGGCAGGATTGATAGAAAGCGTGGGATACGGGCTGCCAAGTTTCGGGCTGGAAGCGGTGGCAGATTATGGGGCCGTCGGTGCCGTGGAAGTCGTCGGAGAAGGTGGTGTCGGTTTCGAGCTTGCGGAAGTATGGCAGGCAGTCTTCGTAGCTCCAGTCGTCGTTGCCCCACGAGTTCCAGTTGTCGTAGTCCTCGGGGACGCCGCGCAGGAATATCTGGCCGTTGATGGCGGAGGATCCGCCGGTAACTTTGCCTCTGGGCACCAGCATCGGCTCGGCGTCGTCGGTGGCGCGTCCGGTGAACTGCCAGTTGTGGTCGCTGGTCATGATGTCGGTGGCGGTGGCGTATCCGTAGCGGACCTCGTCGGGCAGCTGCTCCATCTCGGCGTAGTCGGGGCCGGCTTCGAGCAGGAGGACGGACTTGGAGGGGTCTTCGGTGAGGCGGGTGGCGAGTATGGCGCCGGCGGAGCCTGCGCCGATGATGATGTAGTCGTATTTCATGGGGTGGCGCTCCTTTGGGAGTGAGGTTGGGGGGTATTGTACTACATGGGGGGAGGGGGTGGGGGGAGCGCCCGGCGCGTGTGCTATGATGGTTCGAGGAGAGCGCGATGGCGACTTTCAACACCATAAACGAACTGATAGAGGTTCTGGACTCCAATCCTGCGTGGCTGGAGGAATTGCGGGCGCGGATACTGACGCGAGAACTGCTGGAGCTTCCGGCGCGCCTGGCTCAGTACGCAGAGAACACGGACCGGCGCCTTGATGCGACGGACCGGCGGCTCGCCGCGCTGGAAGAAGGGCAAGCGGAATTTCGGGAAGCGATCACCCGGTTGATAAGTTCCAACGAGAGGCTCGAAAGAGTAGTCGAGAGGCTCGACGGAGTTGTGCAGCGACAGAGCAATGACGTCGGGTTCTTGCGCGGCGCTTTCGCGTATCATGCGGTTACCAGAAGTCTCAACATGGCGATATGGAATATGACGGGCGGCGACTTGGACGCCGTGTTGACGGAACGCGAACTGCTTGGGATGGTCAGAAACAGCGGCGCCACTGACCTGCCGCAGGACGAGGTGACGAGTTTCGTGAACGCGGACATAATTGCGCGGGTCGTTCATCCGAACGCCGAGGACGCCAGCTACGTGGCGATCGAAGTGTCGTACACGGTACAAGATAACGACGTCCGGCGCGCGGTCCGCAACGCGGAGTATCTGACGCGGTTCACCGGCCTGACCGCACAGCCGGCGGTGGCCGGCGTTCAGCTCGACGATTGGGCGCGCGACGACGTAGATTCGGGCGCTGTGCTGTGGCACCAGATTTCGGAGCTGGATTTGCGTGTGCGGTGAGTAGGATTTCTTAGTACATCTATTACGCTAACAGCGTCTC
This sequence comes from Dehalococcoidia bacterium, assembly GCA_965208795.1. Lineage (GTDB taxonomy): Bacteria > Chloroflexota > Dehalococcoidia > Lucifugimonadales > UBA1123 > VXRN01. Next base: position 1,600,764 of record CBDBPQ010000002.1, on the reverse strand, counting down.
TCTCAGGCGGGTTATGAGGGTTTCGAGTTCGCGTTCGTCGAGGTTGAAGGGGTCGACGCCCAGCTCGTCTGGGTTGTGGATGTTGTGGAGATAGACGGGTGGGTCTCCTGCCGCGAGGGCGGCGTCCACTTCGTCGCGGGAGGGGCCTCGCCAGTCCCGGGTGAAGCGCATTATGGCGACGGGGGTCAGGTAGTCGAACTCGTCGTGCTTGACGGACACTTCCAAGCCGGGGGCTTCTATCAGGGCATCCACGACCTGCTGGCACATGGCGGCCACCTGCCGGTTCTCGGCGTCTTCGTCTTCTTCTGCGAAGATCTGGAGCGCCTCCACCAGGCCGATTATCTCTTCTTTGGCGACCTTCATGCCGCGCCCGATGAACTGGTGGGGGCTGGCGTTGGCGTATGCGGCCTCGATGAGGTCGGCGCGTCCGGCGAGGACGCCGGTGCCCTGCGGTCCGCGCACTGCCTTGCCGCCGCTGAACTGCACCATGTCCGCCCCTGCGTCTATGAAGCGGCGCAGGTTGGCGCGGGGCGGCAGGTAGGAGGCAGCGTCCACGATGACTGGCACGTCGCGGGCGTGGGCTATCTCGACCACCTGCTCGAGCGGCAGGGCGCGACGGCTGATGAAGCCGGAGAAGAGGTAGGCCACGGCGGCCGTGTTCTCGTTGATGGCGGCTTCCAGCTCCCAGGGGTGGCAGCGTCGCCCGTCGCCGATGTTTACGATTGTGGCGCCGGTGGCGGTGTAGCACTGGTCGTAAGGGAAGCGGTGGCTAGTGTGCATGATGATTTCGTTCTTGAGTCCGTCGGACTTGGGGAGCTTCGCCATGCTCGCGGGGTCGCTGCCCGCCATGACTGCGGCGGCCTGGAGCACGAGTCCGCCGGCGGAGCCGGAGGTTACCAATCCAGCCTCGGCGCCGGTGATTTCGGCTATGACCTTGCCGGCGGCGACGTTGAGGTCGTCGAGGTTGACCATGGTTCTGGACGCCTTCTCCATGGAGTCGAGAACTTCGGGGCGCAGCTTGCTGCCGCCGTATGCGGTGGTCGAGCCGGAGGCTACGATGGCGGGGCTGACGCCGAGGGCGCGGTAGATGTCTGCTCCTTCGCTGAAGACCATGGGGACGCTCCTTTACTCACGTCGTGGGATTAGGGCCATTATACGGCAAGGGCTAACTTATTCACATAGGTAGGGCGGGCGATACCGCTTTGGCGTCTTCGGCAGACGAACGCCGCTACTTGGTTAGGCGGCGGCGCAGAAAGTAGGACGCGAGGAACAGAGGCAGGATGGCGTAGGCGAGCAGCTCCGCCGTCCACGCGAGCATCCAGGGCGTTAGCTCGCCGGTCATCAGGCCGCGCGTCAGGGCGGCGGCGGGTGTGAGGGGCAGTATCCAGGCGATCTGGCGGACGACGTCGGGCAGGCGTTCGAGGGGGAAGAAGGTGCCGCTTAGGTAGAACATGGGCAGCAGGAACAGGGTGAAGAAGTTGTTCATGGCGCCGATGGTTGTGGCAGTGGCGGTAACCGTCATCGCCATGGAAGCGAAGACCACGCCGATGAGGTAGGCGGCGGGTATGGCAAGCAGGGCGAACGGGGAGTTCACCAGGCCGAAGACCAGCGCTGCGATCATGACTGCGGTGGCGGAGATGATGGCCCGCGTCGCGCCCCACATGACCTCGCCTACGACTATATCCTGCGGCTCCAGGGGGGTGTACAGCATCGCTTCGTAGATGTGGTGGCTCTCCATCCGCAGGTAGGCGCCGTATGTGGCGTCGAACGTGGCGTGAAACATGGCGTAGCTGGCTACGATGCCGGGCGCGATGAACTCGGCATACGACAGGTCGCCGATCGCGCCGACGTATGAGCCCAGTCCGAAGCCCATCGCCAGCAGCAGGATGAACGGCTCGATGAACAGGCCGCCGATTTCGACTTTCCACGCGCGTATCGTGGCGTCGCGGTTGCGCTGCCACAGCTTGGCGCCTCCCCAGACGGGGTTGTAGATGGCGGCGAGCATCACTCTTCCCTCAGGCCGCGTCCGGTCAACCGCAGAAACACGTCTTCGAGGTTGCCGGGTCGTAGCGTGGTCTGGTAGCCGTCGAGATCGAGGCCGTCCATGGAGACGACTCCGTTTTGGGGGTATATGAGCACGGAGTCTGCGCGGTCTTCGACGCGCAGGTTCAGCTCCGGCGCGTCCAGGCGCGACATCAGCGCGGCTTTCTCGGCGTGGCGCACTCGCACCTCGAGGACCGTATCTCCGACTTGCGACATGATTAGCTCGTCGGGCGAGCCTGCGCTCAGGATCTTCCCCCTGTCCATCACCACCAGGCGGTCGCACAGGTAGGCGGCTTCGTCCATGTAGTGGGTAGTGAGCAGCATTGTGATGCCGCGCGCCTTGAGCAGGCTGAGCTTGTCCCACACGAGCAGCCGCGCCTGGGGATCGAGTCCTGTTGTCGGCTCGTCGAGCACAAGGATGCGCGGTTCGTTCATAAGCGCGCGGGCTATCAGCAGTCGCCGCCTCATGCCGCCGGAGAGTTGGTCGGGCATATCGAACGCCTTTTCGTGAAGCTGGAACAGCTCCAGCCCTTCGAGCGCGCGTTCCATGGAAACGACGCGCTTTAGGTTGAAGTAACGTCCGAACGACAGCAGGTTTTGGATGACTGTCAGGTCAGGGTCGAGACTGTCCGCCTGGGATACGACGCCGAGAGCGCGCTTGACGTCGCGCGGGCGTCGGCGGACGTCCATGTCCAGCACCTCGAGTTCGCCGGAGGTTACGGGAGAGACGCACGAAATCATCTTCATCGTGGACGTCTTGCCCGCGCCGTTGGGTCCGAGGAATCCGAAGCACTCGCCCTGGTGAATCTGGAAGTCTATGCCGTCAACGGCCGCCAAGTCGTTGTAACGCTTGGTGAGACGTTCGGCGCGAATGATGGGGGACTGCTGCATGGCTCACCTTGAATGAATAAGGTTAGCCAACGCGGTAGCCCAATTTCAACGGCAGGGATTTTGACGCGGAGACGCAGAGACGCAAAGGGAAGCTAGCGCTTCAACATTATTGAAATGGCGGCTTATCCACCCTCACCCTCACCCTCTCCCAGAGGGAGAGGGAATAAATCGGAATCTGAATATCCATCACAACTAAGTTGTCGCACTACTAGATTCTTTGCGCCTCTGCGTTTATCCGGAGGTAGCTAGAAGACCGCTATGGGGTTGACGGGGGAGCCGGTGCCTCCGACCACGTTGAGCGGGTTGATGGTTAGCATGAACTCGTGCCTGCCCTCTTCGGCGCAGGCGTCGGCGAGCGGTTCGAGGAGGGCGTTGTCGAGCAGGGCGACGCCGTAGGCGAAGATGACGCCGTGGACGGACCAGGGCAGGTCGTACTCGTTGGGCGAGGCGTCCATCATGTCCCAGCCCAGTATCGAGATATCGGAGTCGCGCACGAAGCGGAGGCATGAGGCGTGCAGTCCGGGGCGCTCCGTCTCGCCCGCCCAGTTGCCGCCGTGATCGGCGGCGTACTTCTCGCGTCCGCTGTACACCATGACGGCGTCGCCCGGTAGAATCTCGACGCCCTGAGCGGCGGCTATCTCGTCCAGCTCCCAGCCGTGAACGGGGTTATCGAGCGTTACGTAGTCGGTTCCGCGATGCCTGGGCACGTCGAGCAGCACCCCGCGCGTCAGGATGCCGTCGCTCCAAGCGTCCACGGTACCGTAGTTGGCGCCGTTGAAGGTAAGCGTTTCGTCAGGCTTCTTGCCGTCCCACATTCCTTCAGAGTCCCACACGTGGCAGAGCGCGTCTATGTGCGTGGTGGCGGTGCCGTGGTAGGAAACTCCGTAGAAGTCCATCGCCGCGCCCGCGTCGTGGGGTCTGTCCATGACGAACAGGAACTGCTGAGCCGGTCGCGGGTTCTCGGCGCGCGGCTCGACCGCCCAGGGACGGCTGAGCGACACGGCGCGCCCGTTCCGCGCTAGCGAGACAGCTTCCAGTCGCTTCTGCGGGGTGATCAGGTTGATCGCGCCCGCGGAGCCTTGGTCGCCGTAGCGTCCCCACTTGCGGTCTTCTTTCAGGTATGCGTCCACTTCGGATTTGGTAGGTATCTGATTTGTCGTCATGGACCTCACCCCTATCCTAGCCTTCCCCCGTCGAGGGGGAAGGGATTTTTGTCAAACGCGAAAGTCATACTCGGCGTCTGCCAAGACTAACATATTCGACCGAATCCTAATATAATGCGCCCGACTTTGTATCGAATGCAGACGGAGGTACTGTTATGGGCAAGTTGGATGGCAAGGTATGCGTGATAACGGGGGCGAGTCGGGGGATCGGCGCGGAGATCGCGCGGCTGTTCGCGGCTGAGGGCGGCAGCGTGGTGGCGGCGGCCCGGACGCTGCGCGAGGGCGACCACCCGCTGGAAGGTTCGCTGGAGAAGACGGTGGCGGACATCCGCGAGGCGGGCGGCGAGGCTACGGCGGCGTCGGTGAACATATCGCTGCCGGAGGACTGCGAGCGGCTATTCGAGGAGGCGCACGCCGCCTACGGCAGCGTGGACGTACTGGTCAACAATGCCGCGCTGACGTACTTCATTCCGGTCAAGGACTATCCGCTCCGCCGCTGGATGCGGTCGTGGGCGGTCAACTTCCACGCGCCGTTCATTCTGAGCCAGTTGGCGGTGGGCGACATGGTGGACGGCGGCGGCAGCATCGTCAACATCTCGTCCGGCGCGGCGATAGGGCCCGGCAGAGGTCCGTACCCGGACGCGCCAGCCAACTCCGGCGGCACATGCTACGGCGCGGAGAAGGCCGCTCTGGAACGCTTCAGCCAAGGGCTGGCGCAGGAAGTCTATCAGTACGGCATCTCGGTTACGTGCGTATCGCCATCCCAAGTGGTGCCGACGCCCGGCACGGTGTTCCACAACCTGGTTACCGGGATAGACGATCCGCGCGGCGAACACCCGGAGCTGATGGCGAAGTCCGCCCTATTGCTGGCTACGGAGCCTCTGGACGCGGTTACCGGACGTGTTACGTACAGCCAGCAGATACTCAAGGAGTTCGGATGGATAGATGAAGCGCGGGGCACTGGTGTAGATCGGCAGGGCTCCGGTTACAGTCTGGTCTAGGGCGATTCGGCGCTGGCGGCGGGGCGCGGTTGGATCCGGAGGACGGGGGCGCGGGATCCAGCCGCGCGCTTGCGTCTATGCAAATTCGCCCTAGTGTCTGATCTGCGCTCCGCCGCGTTCGGGCGTCTCTACACGGGCCGCCTGGGCGAGGATTCCCCGCCACGACTTGACATATTTCCAAAACAAAGGGCGCTAAAACGCCTTGAAGCAAGGTTATGTTCATGATTAGCCTTTTACGCAGACGTGCCAGAGGGTAGCTAGAAGGAGGCAGCATGAACATAACTCGAGCAAGGGTCACCAATTACCGCAGCATCGACGACTCGGGGTGGGTGGACCTGGACAACGTCACCTCCATGGTGGGTAAGAACGAGTCTGGCAAGACTGCGTTCCTCCAGGCGCTTAGGCGCCTGAATCCGGTTGGAGGCGCCAACGGCAACTTCGACATCATGGACTACCCACGGAAGGGATACGTGCGCTACAAGAGGCGCCATGAGACTGATCCGGCGACCGTAGTCCACGCCGAATTTGAGTTGACCGACGCAGAGATGGGCGAGATCGAAGCCAAGTTCGGAACCGGCGTGCTCAAATCGCGGAAGGTCACCGCAACCAAGAACTACAAGAACCAGCGATCTTGGGACCTGGACATAGACGAGGACAGCTTCGTCCAGTACCTGATCTCAGACACGCATCTGTCCGCGGAAGTGCAGCAGTACGTCAGCGGCTCGACCGGGTGGGAAGATCTGTACAGGCGACTGGAGTCGCTGGAAGTGAAGCCGAAGGCGGTGAAGGACCTGCTGGCGAACCCGGTGGTGCATCCCAGCGGTGGTCTGCGGCAGCAGATCGTCCTCGAACACTTGGAGCGCTACCTGCCGGAGTTCGTGTACTTCGACAACTACAGCACCATGCGCGGGCGCATATCCATCGAGGACATCAAGGAACGCAGTATGGATCGGGCCGATCTGGACGATTCGGACCGCACGTTCATGGCTCTGCTCTCCATGGTGGGCGCGGACATGGACGACCTGGAGCAGGAGACCAACTTCGAATACCTGAAAGCCGAGCTTGAGTCGGCGTCTATCGGGATCAGCGATGAGATATTCGAATTTTGGAAGCAGAACACACATCTGCGCGTCCAGTTCGACCTGTCGCAGGCGAACCCGAACGATGCGCCTCCGCTGAACTCAGGGACCATCCTGCACGTTCGCGTCTGGAACGACAGGCACCGGGTATCGGTGCCTTTCGACGAGCAGTCCAAGGGCTTCGTATGGTTCTTCAGCTTCCTGGTCTATTTCTCGGAGATCGAGGAGTTGAAGAGGCGGGACCTGGTGCTGCTTCTGGACGAGCCGGGCCTGAACCTGCACGCGCTGGCGCAGTTCGACTTCCAGCGCTTCATCAAGGAGCGACTCGCGCCCAGGCACCAGGTAATCTACACCACGCACTCGCCGTTCATGATAGACCTTGACAGGTTGGCGAGCGTGCGCACGGTAGAGGACAAGAAGGACACCGGTACGGTCATCAGCTCGGACGTGCTTCAGAACGACCGCGAGACCATATTCCCGCTTCAGACGGCTCTGGGGTTCCAGTTGGCGCAGACACTGTTCCTCGCGCCGCACTGCCTGTTGGTGAGCTCGGCGTCCGACCTCATCTACCTGCAGGTTCTCGGCGAGATGTGCACGTCGGATGGCAAACCGAAGCTGGACCCGAGGTGGGTAATCATCCCGGCCGGAAACTCAGACTCCCTGCCCGCGTTCATCTCGCTGCTTGGAGACAACTACACGAGCCTCGCGGCGCTGATGAACGTTTCGCCCGCAAATCGCGAGCGCATAGAGTCGCTCACGGACGCTATGTCGGGCGGCACGCACCACAGCAAGGTCGAGTGGATCAACGTTACACACGTCCGCGACTCCGACATCGAAGACCTGATGGATCCCACCTTCTATCTGCGGCTGGTCAACGAGTCTTACAAGGACGCGCTGCCGGAGCAGATAACGCTGAGGTCTATCTCGAGCCGCAACCCACGCATCGTGGAGCGTGTGAAGGCGTACTTCGAGGCGAACGACATCGACGGCGGCGAGTTCGACACGTACAAGCCGGCGGCATACTTCCTGCAAAACCACGGCGCGCTCCGCTCCGAGATCAACGAAGCGACGATCGAGAACGCCGCGGCCATGTTCGAGCGCATCAACGCGCTACTGACGGCCAATGGCGCGGGAGCGCATCGAGTCGATTCCGGTCGCGCCAGGACGCTGATATCGGCGTACAACTAGCGCGGCGCACAACCAGTTAGTCAGGGCGGCCATCGGCCCTATCGCAGATGGTCGCCCGTCCCCTCCAACCTCATCCAATACGGTGGGGCTGCGTCTTTGGCGGAATCACCGCTTGGCGCAGCCCCACTTTTTGTTCCCCCACCCGTCTCCGGCCCGTCTCCGGATAGGATGGCTACGGACACGCCTAGAGCAGGCTACGCGTTCCGACCAGGACAGGTTCGGCGCGGCCGTTCGGAGAAGGATCGCGCGGCGCGGTTTTCAGCGCAGCGTTGGCAGTGACGCCTATCTCGGCGATCCGCTCGACTCTATCGTCCTGATCATGGCGTTCTATGCCGGTTCCGACGAGGGTAACGCTGACTTTGCCGCGCATTCGCTTATCCTGGACTACGCCGAAGATCACGTTGGCGTTCGTGTCGGCGGCTTCGTTTACGATCTCGGCGACCTCATGCACTTGGCCTAGCGTGAGGTCGGCGCCGCCGGTTACGTTGAACAGGATGCCGGACGCGCCTTCGAGGGGCGCGTCGAACAGCGGATTCGCCAACGCAGAGCGAGCCGCCTGAGCGGCGGCGTCGCGTCCCTGCCCGTGTCCTATCGCCATGAATGTCGCGCCACCGCCTTCCATAACCGCCTTCACGTCCGCGAAATCCACGTTTATCATGCCGCCAACGGTTACGATGTCGGATATGCCCTGCACGCCCTGTCGCAGCACTTCGTCGGCGAGCCTGAAGGCCTCTTCGAGTTCGACGCGACCATCGAGCGCAGGAAGAAGCCTGTCGTTCTCGATGACGATCAGGGTGTCCACCTTCTGCTTTAGCTGTCGCAAGCCATGTTCCGCCCGCTCGCGTCGGAGCGCGCCTTCGAAGCCAAAAGGCAGGGTCGCGACGCCGACGGTGAGCGCGCCCTGCTTGCGGGCGATGTCAGCGACAAGCGCGGCCGCGCCTGTTCCCGTGCCTCCACCCATGCCCGCGGCGATGAACACCATGTCCGCGCCTTGGAGAAGTGTCGCCACTTCCGTCTGGCTCTCTCGCATCGCCTTGCGTCCAACTTCGGGTCGTCCGCCCGATCCCGCGCCGCCGGTGGCGTTTGGACCTATCGCGAACGTGTGAACGCGCTCCAGAGCGCGGAGAGCTTGGACGTCGGTGTTCAGGGCAAGGTATCGCACTCCTTGTGGTTTACCGTCCACCATGCGGCGCACCGCGTTGCCTCCGCCGCCGCCAACGCCCACGACGCGGATACTGACGCCGGACGCGGCATCTGGGGCAGCATCCGGCACAGCATCGATTGGGACATCTCCGCGACGCTTCGCCTCGGCCGATTTTGATTTGAGCCATTTGAATAACATTCGCGTCTCCTTAGAGCCTGATCTAGCGTCTGCGGCGCCGCATTTCGGAGATGGGATTCCAGGAACGGATCTTACGCGACCCGAGCTGCATCCCGTTCTCCGTCAGCGGGTTGGAAGACCTGCGTGGTCTGCGGCATGGAAAGGAGGTAGTATGGGATGTGCCAGCGTCCAAACGCTCCCAAGTCCACCACCGCCTGGCGCAACCGCGTCTCCACCACCGTTCCGATCAGCCCGAATCGCGGGCCGCCTCTTACGCGCCCGTGGTACTGCACCACCTGCCCTGGCGTGAGGCTGCTGGCGTTGAGCGGGCGACGCCTGACGACGCCTGCCACCGGAATGCCGGGCATGGGGATTTGGGAGTTGGTGAGATCGAGAGGCGCTACGGTCATGGCTGTCCTCCTCATCCGATTCTATGTTCGTAAGAACATATTAGAACAGAACGGAAGGTCTGTCAAGGGTTTTTGACTATTTCGGGAAAATTGCTTTCAATCAGTATGTGGCAGTATATGGCGCGGTACTTTATGAATAGCGCGTTGAAAGAAAGCGCTATCAGCGGTCACCTGTCGGGACGACAGCGCTAGATTCCGGGCCTACCGCGCCATGAATGACGTGACGGCGTCCGAGTTCACGCGGACGGTGTACTCCTCGCCCAACTCGAAGCCGGAACCGAGTGGGGCGGTGGTCTCGAGAATTGGGAAATCGGCAGTGCAGATGACCGCCGGGTCGGCGACCTCGTGGTGTGTTATGACCACCTCGATCTCGTTTGGCGCCGGACGCCGGACCTCGTAGCCGTTGAACTGGGAGCAGCCACTTCCCTTTGACAAGCCGGAGATAACATGGAGCCGGTATTCAGGCGGCGCGCTCTCCGATACCGTGATCTCCAGGCTCTCGACGGGCGACTCGGCGATGATGGTATGCCCAAAGTCCGCTCTGGGGATTCTGAACGAGGTTGTCTCCACGTCGTTGACAATAACATGATAGGTCTTGCCAGGTTCGAGCGGAGCCCGTATGGGCTCGACGGCATCGAGTTCAACCAACTCTTCGTCGCAGGGAATCGCCCACGAGGTGGGAGGCGGCTGCATGAGGGTTAGCGTGGCGATGATCTTGTCGCCCTCCAATTTGAGGCTCTGGCTGCCGGGACGGGCGCAGTTCTCTATCGTGGACTGGTAGTAGCCGATGCGGAGGAAGAGCTCCGGCTCGTTCGGTATCAGGTTTGCCCAGATCACGCGGGCGGGTACCTCGACCCATTGGCGCCAGTCAGTACCCTCTTGGATCTGGTCTGGCGGGGGCTGCACGATGACGAGGAGCATATCCACCGTGGGTGACTTGCCTTGAGTGATCACCTCGTACGCCGTGTCGTTGGTGAAGGCCAACCGTCCGTCCGCTTCGATGATCTCGGCGCTTACGGAATAAATGTTGCGCGAGTCGATGTCGTCGCGGTCGTACTCGACCTTGAACTTGATGGGAACCTGTCCAGGATCGTTGATGGTCTGCCGCGCAATGAGCGGAGCCTCGGAGTCCTGGTAGGTCACGTCCCACAGCGAAACTACGAGCTTCGCGCCCGGAGAGAGGGCCAGCCGCTCCCGATAGGTGACGGAGCCGCTCACCGATGCGTTGGGATTTCTGCCCGACAGCGCTTCGACTGTGGACTGTGGACTCCCCCCCGGCGCAGGCACGACTGTGGGCTGCGACGCGACGGAGTCGCTCCCGCATGCCGCAAGCGCCAGCAGGGCAATCGAGGTGCCTATGACGGACGCTAGAGCGTTCTTGATGTTGTTTTTCATCCTCACAACCTCCGGAGATGACGATGCGCCTTGCTTCTTATCATATAGGACGATATTCGCCGCGGATTTGTTCCCTTGCCCGTTCGGAACACCAATTTCGGGATCGGCGTTGGGGAAGGTTTCCCCTCAGCGCCCCATCTTCACTACAATTGAGGAAGGACTGTTCTCCAAAACAGTAGGCGCTACAAGGATGGAAGATGACGCTGCCTAAGGACAGAACGCCGGAACTGGAGCAGATACTCGCGGAGCGGACGCTGGTGATGGACGGCTCATGGGGCGTTATGCTCCAGTCTCTGGATCTGTCGGAGGCGGATTTCCGCGGGGAGCGGTTCGCCGGATCCACCCACGATCTGCGTGGCTGTATGGACGTTCTCGCGCTGACCCAGCCCGTCCTGGTGCGCGACGTCGCGCGGCAGTACCTGGACGCCGGCGCGGACATTCTGACGACCAATACGTTCACAGCGACGCGGTTCGGGCTGTCTGAGTTCGGTCTGGAAGACCACGCGTACGAGATCAACCGCGAGGCGGCGCGGATCGCGCGGGAGGTGGCGAACGAGTTCTCGGAACGCGACGCGGACAAGCCGCGCTTCGTCGCGGGCAGCATTGGGCCCACGAACAAGACTCTCTCCATTTCGCCCGACGTGAACGATCCGGGTTACCGCGACGTGTCGTTCGAGGAGCTTGCGGAGGCCTATACAGACGCCGCGCTAGGCCTTGTGGACGGAGGCGCGGACATTCTGCTGGTGGAGACGGTATTCGACACGCTAAACGCGAAGGCCGCGCTGTACGCGGTAGAATCTGCGCTAGAGCGGCGCGGCGGACGGCTGCCGGTAATCGCCTCGTTCACCGCCGTGGACATGAGCGGGCGCAACCTTTCGGGGCAGACCGTGGAGGCGTTCTACGCATCGGTATCGCACGCGCCTCTCTTGGCCGTCGGCATCAACTGTTCGCTGGGCAGCGACCAGATCCGCCCATTTCTTGCCGCGCTGAGCGGAGTGTCGTCGCGTTTCGTGTCGTGCTACCCGAACGCGGGGTTGCCCAACGAGTTCGGCGAGTACGACGAATCCGCGGCGTTCATGGCGGCGAACATAGGCGAATACGCGCGTAGCGGTCTGGCCAACATCGTCGGCAGCTGCTGCGGCTCGACGCCTGAGCACACCCGCGCCATCGCGGACGCCGTCGCCGGACTGCCGCCGCGCAAGCGGCGCTCGCCGTCGGAGAACACGCTGCTGAGCGGTATGGAGCCGCTGGAGATACGCGCGGACGCCAACTTCGTGAACGTCGGCGAGCGCGCGAACGTGACAGGCTCGGCGCGGTTCAGGCGACTCATCAGGCGCAGGCGGTACGACGACGCGGTGGAGGTGGCGCGGCGGCAGGTGGAGGACGGCGCGCAGGTTCTGGACGTGAACATGGATGAGGGGATGCTCGATTCGGAGGCGGCCATGGAGCGATACCTGAAGCTGCTCGCTTCAGAGCCGGACATCGCGCGTCTGCCCATCATGGTTGACAGCTCGCGCTTCAGCGTGATCGAGACGGGGCTGCGCTGCCTGCAAGGAAAGGGCGTGGTCAACTCGATCTCGCTTAAGGAGGGAGAGGAGGAGTTCGTTCGTCAGGCGAGAGTGGCGCTCCGGTACGGCGCGGCTGTCATCGTGATGGCGTTCGACGAGACGGGACAGGCGGACACGTTCGAGCGAAAGGTGGAGATATGCGAGCGGTCGTATCGAATCCTCACCGAACGGGTTGGGTTCGAGCCACAGGACATCATATTCGACCCCAACATCTTCGCGGTCGGCACCGGCATCGAGGAGCACAACGGCTACGCCGTGGCGTTCATCGAGGCGGCTCGGGAGCTGAAGCGCCGCTTCCCACGCTCGCACGTTAGCGGCGGCGTCAGCAACGTCTCGTTCTCGTTCCGGGGCAACGACGCGGTGAGGGAGGCCATCCACTCCGTCTTCCTGTACCACGCGATAGCGGCAGGGATGGACATGGGCATCGTCAATGCGGGGCAGCTGGCCGTATATGACGAGATCGAGCCGACGCTGCGCGACGCGGTGGAGGACGTGGTCCTGAACCGTCGGTCTGACGCAACGGAGCGGCTTCTCGATCTCGCCGACACCGTTCGCGGCGAGGCGCGGGAACGTCGCGCGGACGACGCATGGCGTTCGCTGCCCGTCCACGAGCGGCTGCGGCACGCGCTGGTCAACGGCATAGACGCGCATATAGAGGAGGACGTGGAGGAGGCGCGGCTGGGCGCTGAGCGCGCGCTGAGCGTGATCGAGGGACCGCTGATGGACGGCATGAACGTAGTCGGCGACCTGTTCGGCTCGGGGCAGATGTTTCTGCCGCAGGTGGTCAAGAGCGCGCGGGTGATGCGGAAGGCGGTAGCGCGGCTAGAGCCGTACATAGAAGCCGAGCGTGGAGAAGAACGGGCGCGGCAGTCTAAAGGCAGGGTCGTGATGGCTACGGTCAAGGGCGACGTGCACGACATCGGCAAGAACATCGTCGGCGTCGTGCTGCGGTGCAACAGCTACGAGGTGATCGATCTGGGCGTTATGGCTCCGGCGCAGACGATCCTGGACGCTGCCCGCGAGCATGACGCGGACGCTATCGGGCTGAGCGGGCTGATAACGCCGTCGCTGGACGAGATGGTAGGGGTGGCGCGAGAGATGACGCGGCAAGGCTTCGACGCGCCGCTACTGATAGGCGGCGCGACGACATCGGTAGCTCACACAGCCGTCCGCATCGAACCGGAGTACGCGAAAGGCGTCGTCCACGTTCGGGACGCATCGCGGGCGGTAACGACGCTCGGCGACCTGATGGGAGACGACGGCGGGCGAGCGCTGCTGGAGGATACGCGGGCGCGGTACGCCGGTCTGCGGGAGGATCGGGCGGCGCGCGGTCGGCGGTCGAAGCTGCTGCCAATAGCGGAGGCGCGGGCGCGGCGGGAGAGGTTCGACTGGCGATCCACCACGCCGCCGGCGCCGACGTTCACAGGCGTCAAGGCGTTCGACGACTACCCGATTGGTGATCTTCTGGAGCGCATAGACTGGACGCCGTTCTTCCTGACGTGGGAGCTGCGCGGCGCCTATCCCGCCATCCTGGATCACCCGACATACGGGCGCGAGGCGCGGACGCTGTTCCGCGACGCGCAGTACCTGTTGGACAAGATGATCGCGCAGAACGCGCTGACGGCGCGGGCAGCAATCGGCTTTTGGCCCGCCAACTCCGTCGAAGACGACGTCGAGGTGTACGGGGCGTCACCCTCACCCCCCCTCTCTCCCTCAAGAGAGAGGGGGGATGATGTACTTGCGCGCTTTCACTTCTTGCGCCAGCAGGCCGACAAGTCGGGGGCGCGGGCGAACCTGTCTCGGAGCAACTTCTGCCTGGCGGATTACGTCGCGCCGCGCGGGTCGGGCGTTCGGGACCACATCGGCGCGTTCGCGGTTACCGCGGGCATCGGGGCGGACGAGTACGCGGCGGCGCTGGAAGCGGCGCACGACGACTACGGCGCGATCATGGCGAAGGCTCTGGCCGACCGGCTGGCGGAAGCGTTCGCCGAGCGAATGCACGAGCGGGTACGCAAGCATTTCTGGGGCTACGCGCCGGACGAGTCGCTGGACAACGCGGATCTGATCCGGGAGCGCTACCAGGGTATCCGACCGGCGCCGGGCTATCCGGCGTGCCCGGACCATACTGAGAAGGGGACGCTGTGGCGCCTGCTGGACGCGGAGCGGCTTACGGGGGCGCGGCTCACGGAGAGCTACGCAATGTGGCCGGCGGCGACGGTGTCGGGCTACTACCTGGCGCATCCGGGAGCGCGGTACTTCGGCGTTGGTCGTATCGGGCGCGACCAGGTGGCGGACTACGCGGCGCGGAAGGGGATCGCGGTGGAGGAGGCGGAGCGGTGGCTGGGGCCGAATCTGGGGTATTGAGGGATTCGGTTCTCCGCATCTGGGCGGTATTACCGGCCTTGCATACCTCGGAGATAGGTTACGAGGTCCCAGCGCTCTTGCTCGGTGAGCAGGCGGCGGAATTCGGGCATGGGGCAGGAGCCTTGGCCTACGCAGCGTTCGCCGTCCTCTTCGGGGTTGGCTAGGGCGGATACGCGGGTGGTGTAGCCGGTGTTGCCTCCGTAGCTGATGAGGCCGAAGAGTTCGCCGTCGGTGCGTTCCAAGGTTATCTCGCCCATCAGGTCGGCCGGGACCATGGTGATGTTTTCCCGCTGCATGATGACGCCCTGCCCGTCCATTGTCGAGCCATGGCAGAATATGCAGTTGATGTTGTACAGCGCGGCGCCGTTCTGGGAGTCTCCGCCCGGGTTTTCGAGGGCGGCGTACTCTTCTACGCTGGTGTAGATAACCTCTTTGCCGGTAATCGGCACGGCGCTGGCGGGGACGTCGAGGCGCGGCCCTTCCTGCGAGCGGTAGGAGGGCTGGTAGTGCATTTCGGTGAAGACCTGGACGGCGTGGGGGCCGGTCTCAGGGAAAGCGGGCAGCTTGAAGCTGATAGATTCTCCGATGTAGGTCTCGCCGGTGTTGTTGTTGTAGCAGCCGAGCGCGGCTATCAGCAGCAGCGCGGCTATCAGCAGTGTCGCCACGCCGCCGCGCGCCGCCCTGGATTCCCGCATTCGCCGAAATGACGAAGTGGAGGACGCGGCAATGTCAGAGGCGGCGCGGGTGTCGCGCCGGTCGCTGACTATTCTGTTTTCGGCGTGAGGTGTCATTTCGGTTTCCGGGGTGATGTTTGGAGCGATCGGGTTCACGTGGTTCAGGACTCCCAGCCGCGCTTGACTTCCTCGGCTCCGACTTCGTTGAGCACTTCTTCGGCTCTGCCGACGCGGTCCTCGCTGGTGGTTACGGCGACGCCGATGTAGCCCTCGGTGATGCGCTCGTCGTAGGCGCCCATGAACAGCCGCGGCAGCCGCGACTCTATGACGATGCCTATGACGGTGAATATAATCGCGCCGAGCATGGTGCCTTCGTACATGATGATGGCCATCGGCGGGATGGACAGCACCGGCTTGCCGCCGGTTACGAGCGGGAATGCGAGCTGTGTTCCGGCGGTCAGCACCAAGCCTACGATGAATCCGCAGGCTGCGCCCATGAGGGGCCATCGGTACAAGGTGTGCTTGGGTTCTTCTTCGCCGAACGTCCCTTCGGGGTACGGCGTGCCTGTGATTATCTCGTATTCGGAGTGCGTGTAGCCTTCGGCGCGCAGGGCGTCGAGGGCGTCAGCCGCCTGGTCTTCCTGCCCCTCCGGGAACAGGCCGAGAACGCTCTTCTTGGCAAGCATCTGCATCAGGATCGCCTCATTCGCGGACCGTCGCCGGGATGGTGCGACGTCCAATCTTAAATTCGCGTCTGTTGGTCATCCCCTCCTTGATATCGAAGAGCGGGATGAGCGGGAAGAATTTGCTGAACAGGAGCATACCGAGCGCGACGAAGGCGAACGTCTCGGCGACGATCAGGATTTCGACGATGCTCGGATGGTAGGTGCCCCAGTCGAACGTCAGCGGCTGCCGGCGAACGAGGCTGGGGATGATGATGATGAATCGCTCGAGCCACATGCCGATATTGACGAGGATGGTCGTTATGAGCATCCAGAACGCCGAGCGTCGGACACGTTTGAACATCCACATGGGCACGGGTATGAAGTACGCGGTGAAGATGAAGATTATGAACAGCCACGAATATGGCTGCTGGAACACTTGCAGCTCGCGCAGTACGATCTCCGGCCCTTCCAGCGTGTAGAGGGCGAACACCCACTCGAGGAAGAAGAAGAAGAACCACGTGGTGGCGACGACTATGAGCAGTCGCGCTATCGCGTCGAAGTGGTCCGGGCGGATGTAGTTGTCTAGCTTCCACATCCAGACGCCGAGCGCCATGAGCATCGCCACGGCGGACACGCCGGAGTGGATGGCGCCGATGATGAAGTACGGCGCGAATATGGTCGAGCGCCAGCCTTCGACGCCGATTACGACGGCGAAGTCCCACGACACTATGGAGTGCACGGAGACGAACACCGGCAGCACGAGAGCGGAGAGCAGGATGCCGGCGACGGCCTGGAGCTTCCACTGGCGGGGCGTACCGCGCCAGCCGAGACACAGGCCGGCGTAAATCTTCTTGACCCAGACGTTCTTCGCCCTGTCTCGAATGACCGCTAGGTCGGGTATCAGCGCGATGAACACGAACAGGGAGCTTCCGATGAGGTACGTCATGACCGCGCTAGGGTCCCAGACGAACGGTGATCGGACGTTGGGCCAGACGCCGCGCGAGAAGTCGTAGGGGAATACCCAGAAGTCGCGCCAGGGGCGTCCGACGTGGAACAGCGGCGTGTGCAGCGCCGCCATCAGCGAGAACACGGTCATAACCTCGGCGGCGCGCGTTACGGGGCGTCGCCACTCGGCCTGCGTGAGGCGGAGGATGGCCGAGATCATGATTCCGGCGTGGCTAATGCCGATCCAGAAGACGAAGTTGACGAGGAAGAATCCCCAGAACACGGGCCGGTTGAGGCCGGTTACGCCCAAGCCCTTGTTCATCATGTATCCGAAGGCGCCCAGCCCGGTGAACACTACGACGAGTAGGAACAAGACGGTCGGCAACCACCACTTGGGCGTGCCTAGAACGCCGTCGAGCAACTCTTTGTTGATCGTTTTCTGATCTAGCTGTACGTGTTGTAGCATAATGCCCTTAGCTTAGCGCTATTCGCTCTTGCCCATAATTCTGACATGGCCGCGATGGTTTTCGACGTGGCCCTGATCGTACAGTTGCAACTCTCGCTGTTCCCAGAAGTTCATGATCGGGAACAGGCGGGTCGCTACCATGTACACCAATATCGTCGCGCCTATCGCGCCCAGCATGATGAACACGTCCCACAGGTCGGGGTAGTGCGCCTTCGGTATGTGGTACAGGTCCAAGACTTCTTTGTGGATGTTGGGGTTGCCGATGCCTTCTACCGAGTAGGCGGCTACGTACAGCCGCACGCGGTCGAGGAACGTGCCTGCCAGGATTACTACCGCCAGCAGCGGCGGCCCCCACAGGCTGCGGCGCACGGGGTTCCACATAAGCGTCCACAGCGGTATGACGAAGCACATCATGAACGTAGCCATGAATATCCACAGGTACGGTCCGGTGAACAACAGGTCTATGACCGCCTGCTCATAGGGTTTCTTGCCGTACCAAAGCACGTTGAAGCTGGAGAACCAGAACCAGAACCAGAGCAGCGACAGGGCGAACATGAGCTTGCCGAGTCCCCATATCTGGTCGAGTCCGATGTATCGTTCGTAGCCGCAGAAGGTACGCAGCACCCAGGCGGTCAGCACCATAGTGGCGGCCGCTGCCTGGAGCGCGTTGGCGGCGTGGGTTATCGGGTAGAGCGCGTCTATCCATCCGGGCACCAGCGTCATCAGGAAATCTACGCTTACGAGGAAGTGGACGAATACCAGCATCATGAAGTACAGCGCGCCGAGGATGCCGAGCCGGTGCTTCATCATGAACCACTGCGCGGACGTCCCCTGCCAGCCGAGCGCCATGCGCTTCGCCCAGCGCTTCTGGCGCGAGCCGTCCGGCGCGCGTTTGGCTACCGAGGCGAAGTCCGGCAAGCTGGACAGCCACAGCATCGCCAATCCGAGGATCACCAACGCGAGGATGGCCGCCGAAGTCCAGATGTGCGGGGAGTACGACGGCACGGCGTTGGGATCGGCCTTGTCGAAGAACCAGAGCGAGCGGCGACCGTCGCTGAGCGGGGGCAGCACCCAGAGAATCGGGATGAACCAGAGCAGGCTCAGCAATCCGACCGCACTCCACATTTCTGCGGCGCGCGATAGCGGGCGGCGCCAGTGCGCGTTGGCGAGGCGCGGCGCGATTGCGACCATGGGCGCGGCGGAGGCGGTGGTCAACATGAAGCTGAACATCGCCACGTAGTAACCCCAAGCGACCTTGTCGCCGATGCCGCCGGACAGCCGCATCACGACGCCGATGATTCCCAGAATCGTCAGCACGCCGAATACTGCGAAGGCGCGCCAGAAGTTGTCGCCCACGCGCAGATACTTGCCGACCAGGAAGGACGACGTCTCGCTCGGCGACGTGGGCGGGACGGCTACGCGCGGATCAACGTGCGCTTCGCCATGACCGCTCGCGCGCGCTTCTTCGCGCTCGTCGGTCGTATCGTGGCCCTCGCTGGGAGCCGCTGCGGGTATGCTTGCCATGTTTTTGGGTTCCTGGGGCTTCCTGAGATTGCTTTAGACGATCTAGTGCGCGCCGCCACCCGGCCCGTCTTTATCCACCTTGCTGAGATAGATTACGGACGGGTTGGTGCCGAGCGATTCGAGTATGCGGTATCCCCTGCCCTTCTTGTCGTCGTCGCCATAGAAGGAGTTTTCGATCTCGCGTTTGACTATCGCCTGCGCCTTATTCTTGGGCTTGGGCAGCCGTATGAACTCATCGCGTCCGGACTGCTTTTCGCGCATCGTGTTGAGCATATCGTAGAGATCGCCGTACACGAGGGTGTCGGTCGGACAGGCGTTTACGCAGGCGGGCGATATGGCGCGTTCCAGGTCCGGATCGGAGAATATGGTCTCGGCGGACGAATCGCCGTACTCCTGGACCGCGTCGCGCTTGGTGCGCCGAATCCGCTGGATGCAGAAGGTGCACTTCTCCATGATGCCGCGGCTTCGGACGGTAACGTCGGGGTTGAGCTGGTTCTTGAGGCTTTCGGGCCATGCGGGTTCCCAGAAGTTGAAGAACCGAGCGTGGTATGGGCAGCCGTTGGCGCAGAACCGCGTGCCTATGCAGCGGTTGTAAACCTGCACGTTGAGCCCCTCGGAGTTGTGGTAGGTGGCGTAAACCGGGCATACCGGCTCGCACGGAGCGTCTGCGCAGTGCTGGCAGAATATCGGCACGAACCGCGCCTTGACGTCCGGGAATTCGCCTTCCCAGTAGCGCTCGACGCGGATCCACTGGATCGCGCGGCGCTGGTTGAAGTGTTCTTCTTCGTTGACAGGAATGTTGTTTTCGGACTGACAAGCGACCACACAGGCCATGCAGCCCGTGCACTTGTCGAGATCTACGACCATTCCCCAGCTTTCGGCGGCCATTTTTTAGCGGTCTCCTAGCTGTCTTCCGACGTTACTTGGATTACGGGAACGTGGCTCTGGTCGTCCCTGGGGAAGTCGGGAACGGTATTCTCGAACTTCGGAACGCGGACCCACTCGCCCGTCTTCTCTATGTTTACCTTTGTCGCCGCCCACGCCAGCGCGCCGGAATCGGCGTCGGTCAGCGGCGCGAGGATAGAGAACACGTTCGCGCCCCTATCCTTGGCGTATCGCCCCATGCCGTTGTGTCCTTGACCGAACGGTATGGAGATGGTATCGGGGGGCGCGCCCGGATGCGGGAACGCCAACGCCTCGATCGAGCCGCGCGGCGAGGTTACTCTTATCACGTCGCCCTCGCGTATGCCGAGGCGCTCGGCGACGCGGTAGTTGATCTCGGCCCACGTGCGCCAGGTGGCGGTCGTTATCGGGTCCGGGAGCGCCTGCATCCACGGCAGGTGAGCGCCGTCGCCGGCGCCGAGGCCCGCCGTGGCGAACGGCGTCAGGTAGAACTGGTAGCCGTCGCCCGCAATCTGCGGCTCGGCGTATTCGGGCAGCGCGGCGGGCCGGCTGATGCCGCCCGTGTATCCAGACGCCGTGTCCCACCAGCCGCCGCGCTGGAGAACGCCGTTCCAGAAGCCACCAAAGGTGGAGGCGCTCACAGAGCCGCGCCCCATCTCGTAGAGCTTTTGAGCGTCGGCCCGGAGGATTTCTTCGAATGTGTCGCCGCCGAGATCGAGATTGAGGTTCAAGCCCTGGGCGACCGTCAGCAGCACGTCGGCGAAGCCGCGCGTGCCGAGTTCGGCGCCCCTGTTTTCGAAGAAAGGCTTGACTACGGGCTGCTGGAATCCGACGACCTGATAGCCTGGACCGAAGGTGGGCGAATCTATGTCCCAGTCTTCGAACGCGGTGTGCTGAGGCAGAATCAGGTCCGCCATCAGCGTAGAGTCGTCCATGATGCCGCTGAAGCTGGCGATGAACGGCACGTCGTATGAGGCGTCGTGTATGCCCAGCGACGCGGGCAGGCCGTAGAACGGGTCCGCGCCGCGCAACAGCAGGGAGCTGACCTTGCCGGCGCGCATATCGGCTATGGCTTCGCGCCAGCCGGACATCGCGCTAGGCGGGTTCGCCAGCGCAAGGCCTTCGAGCGGCGGCGCGGGGTTGAACTTGACGCCGCCATCATGTTCGACGCTGCCCAGCAGGAGGTTGAGCGAATAGATAGCCTGGAGGTTCGCCTGCCCGTTGGTGTGGGCGCCGGCCGAGCCGCCGCCTATGACCAGCGACGATTCGGGATGCTCGGAAAGGGCGTGGGCGATGTCGGCTATCTTCTCAGCGGAAACGCCAATGCGGTCGGCTACAAGCTCCGCCGCGTAGGCATCGAGCATAGCGGGGTTGCCGTCGGTGAGCGCGTCCACCATCGCTTCGTCGGCGTGATGAGCGAGTTCGTGGGCGATGCTGAGCGCGAGCAGCCCTTCGGCGCCGGGCTTGACGGGAATCCACTTGTCGGCATTGGCGGCGGTCATCGAGAAGCGGGAATCAACGTGGTAGTGGGTTCCGCGCTCGCGGTCGCCGGTAAACTCATCGTTCGCCCACTCTAGGCGGCCCTGCCGGAACTTGCCGTAGCCGCGCCCGTATCGCGTCGGCGATCCCCACGTGTTTAGGAAGTCGGCGCCAAAGGACAGGATGAAGGACGAGTTTTCTATGTCGAAATCGGGCATCGCGTCCTGGTCGAACACGTTCTTGATCGCGGCGCGGAGGTTCGCGCTTTCCAGAGGCTCGTGCGTCATGCGCTTTGCGCCATATGCGCTGGCGAAGGCGTCCGCGACCGAGCCGGCGCGTCCGCCCATCGGGTTGGTGGCAAGGATTACGCCGCGCTGTCCGCGGTCGCGCTGCACGTTCTGAAGGTGGAAGGTCAGCCGTCCGATGGCGTCCGTCCAGCTAATCTCTTCGAACTGGCCGGTTCCGCGCTCGCCCGCTCGGACAAGGGGGCCACGGATGCGGTCGGGGTGGTAGAGGGACTGGAGTCCGGCCTCGCTGCGGGCGCCGTGCTTGCCCGCGTTGACAGGGTAGTCCACATTGCCCTCTATCTTGCGCGCCCTGCCCTCCATCACGCGAACGACGATGCCATCCGCGTTGGCGGACTCACGGCAGAGGGTGGCGTACCAGTTGTCGCGTCCGGAAACCATGTCTTCGGGCATCTGCACCGGAGCTTCGACCAGCAGTTCGTCTTCCGGCACGCCGCACGCCGCGAACAGAATCGCCGCGCCGGCCGAGCCGCCGGTTAGAGTTAGGAACTGTCTTCTGGTTAGGGCCATCGCGCTATATCCGTGATGCTGTGGGCTTGTGTATATCTTAGTAGTGGCAGGTAGTGCAATCGGTCGGAGCGCCGTTGTCGCGGTGGCAATCCACGCAGTCGCTCATCTTCAGGGAACCGCCCTGCTCGGTGGTAACCCGCTTCACCTTCTCCATCGCGCCGACGTCGCCGTGGCAGACGGAGCAGACCTGCGAGGCGGGGATGCCGTCTCGCTCCGAGAAGTAGGTTATGTGCGCTTCATGCACGAAGCGAACGTGGTCTGGTACGCGGTGGACGCGAACCCAAGCGATCGGTTCGTTGTTCTTGTGAGCGTCCTTGATCTTCTTGATCTCGGCCTGGGCGATCTCGGTAGAGCCTGGCACCGCCTGATGACAGGTCATGCACACGCCGACCGCCGGGATCGTCGCCTGAGCCGACGTTTCGACCTCACGGTGGCAGAAGGTGCAGTCCATCCCCAGATCCTGAACGTGGATGGTGTGCGGGAAGGCGATGGGCTGCTCGGGGCCTTCGTCTGAGCTAAAGATGACGGGTGTTCCGAACCAAGCCGACATGACCCAGATGAGCGCAAGTACGACGATGACCGCTGTTACGAGTCCGCCGATGCCGAACACTATGCTGAAGAACAGTTCCTTGCGCGTCGGCTTCTTGATGTAAAAGTCGCCTGGGATCAACGGGCGTCCATCCTAAAGGGAGAAGGGATTCGGTTCTAGATCCAGTAGTCGGGCCAGATGTCCCTCAGCACCCTCGCGTGAATGATCGCTTGGCTGATGAAGAACATGGCGACGACGAAACAGATTATGGCAAGCGCGTAGAGCGGGATTCTCAGCTTGCTCAGGCCGGCCGGTACGTGGCCGGACATGACGAACGACGGGAGCATGATGTGGCCCAGTATCATGTTCGATGCGAACAGCACGATGAACAGAACTGCAAGCCAGAGGCTGCGAAGCATGACTCCGAGTTCGCTCCAGCTTGCCGGCCCGATGGGATTCGGGTCCATTGTTATTGGCGTTGGGTCCATATGGCAGAGTCGTCGTTCGGGGCTATTGGTAAGCGGTCTTGGGCGGCCCATCGGTAAGGCCGCGAACGATTATCACGCTTGGGCGCGTCGGGTGTCAATACCCCAAGTTGGGCAATTCTCGCCTCGCCCCATAGCTATCGTGAAAATTATCACTTTGCATTGGCGTATGTCAAGACGAAAATCGCATAAGCGATTTTCAGGATATAGGAG
Organism: Dehalococcoidia bacterium; assembly: GCA_965208795.1. Classification (GTDB taxonomy): domain Bacteria; phylum Chloroflexota; class Dehalococcoidia; order Lucifugimonadales; family UBA1123; genus VXRN01. The sequence goes on along the minus strand of CBDBPQ010000002.1, from coordinate 1,577,643 downwards.
ATAAGAGTTAGGAGTTAGGGTCGGTTGCCTTATCCTCTCTGTCGCGTTTTCGGTCTGCTGTCGGAATCGCGTCACTCTGGCGGCGGGCTTGGGGATTCTGGGATTTTCGCGTCAAGACAATTTTCCTGTTCGTCGGATATAATCGGCGGCGATTACCGATTCGCAGGGTCTGGGGAATCACCCCCGTCCCCCGTCGAGGGGGAAGGAATTTTTTCTCGGATAGACTCTAGGAGGGGCGCGATGAGAACGAACAGAGTAGTAACCGCGATGGGCGAAGGGCGAATGTCCTACGGCCTGAATTTGTCTTTTCCTTCCACGACGCTGATCGAGCTTGGCGGACGCGTGGGCTTGGAGTTCGTAACATTCGACAGCGAGCACGGGCCTTTCACGGTGGATATGCTGGACGACCTGTGCCGCATCGCGGACATGGCGGGGCTTACGCCGATGGCGCGGGTGCCGGACATAGAGCATCCGACGATACTGCGCTTTCTCGACCGCGGCATCATGGGCGTTACAGGGCCGCACATCATCAACGCCGAGCGCGCGCAAAAGCTCGCCGACGCCTGCCGCTACGTGCCCAGGGGCGGGCGCAGCTTCGGCTCAGGTCGCGGCGCGTACTTCGGCGACGTCGAGTCGCTGCCCGACTACATGCGCCACACGAACGACAACATCCTGGTCATAGCGCAGCTGGAAGACGCGCAGGTTTTGGACAACATAGACGAAATCCTGGCGGTGGAGGGCATAGACCTGTACGCGTCGGGCGCGCAGGACATCGCGCAGTCGCTGGGGCTGCCGGGCCAGCCGAACCATCAGCGCGTGCAGGAGTTCGAGGCGCAGGTGCGCGACGCGGTGCACGCGGCCGGCAAGCTGATGGCGGACGACGTGATGGCGTCGGCGCGGGCCACCAATCTGTTCATGGACGGGGCGCGGGCCTGGCTGGAGTCGGAGAGGGGCTAGGGGGCGAGTACCAGCGTTGGTACGTTCAGAACCAGGTTTTCGAACTCGACCGAGTGGTTGGCGCGCTTGATGACGGTTCCAACTATCCGGTTGAGGTCGTCGGACAAGGCCTCGCTGGTGATGGACTCGATGTATGGCTCAACCTCGTCCGGCGTGAGGCGGACAAATTTATAGTACATGTCCATCAGCGAATCCGCCGAGACGTGGCCGTCCAGCAATAGCTCAAAGTACAGATGCACCAACTCAGGGTCGTTGAGTACAGCCTGCCACATGATGAGGCGTCCGCGGTCGTGTTCCTGTGTGAGATCGGTGATGGAGCTTCGGAACCGATCGCGCCAACTGTTCAGGTATCTGTCGTAGTTGTACCTGTTGGACAATCTGGCGGTATCTGCATTCATGTATTCGCCCATCTTTCGGACTATGGCTACTTCGAAGGTGTACGCTTCGGCTTCTCGCAACGCGCCGAGCAGCGAATCGCGTGGAGATTTGTTCTGCACGGGGTTGAGCATTCTCTGAAGGGCGTGTCCCGCTTCGTGCGCCGTAACGGCTACCGCCTCGTTGAGCGTAATGTCACCTCTCACGAAGAAATCAAGGCCGTCGTCTCCACGAGTGCAACACCAGCCTCTAGCGGCCTTCAACTCTGGGTCGGCCCGTTCATCGGCGAGCGCTTCATAATCTTCCAGAGGAAGGAAACGCGCTTCCCATCCTTCATGCTGTGTGGTTCTGTCCATGAGTAGGTAGTAGCCATTCTCGAATATCTCAAGGGCCAGGTCGGGTCCGTTGATCTCTCGAACGCCGTCCGGTCCGAATACGGCCACCTCCGAGAACATGGACCGGTCGCGCCAGCTAAACAACTCACTCATCCGACCTCTCAGAATGCTGTTGGACAGCGGCGTGAACCGAGGCTGCGCAGGCCGCGTTGCAGTCACCGGCTCGTAGCCTTCGGGGAAGCCGGCGGCGAGGGCGTAGATGGCGTCGTCCCTAGCTCCGAAATAGACCATGTCGCCATGGGCAACCGCATCGTGCAGGCGTTCGTTTTCCTCGATTCGGTACGTCCAGACGAGATCTCCGCTGGACGCGTCCAAGGCGAGCAGTTCGCCAGTCTCGGAACCTGCATAGACGATTCCTCCGGTTGCGGCGGCAGTGGACTTGACGATTGCGCCAACCTCGTATCGCCAGTTCAGGGAGCCGTCGGCGAGCGATACGGAATACACATAGCCATCGTCCGAGCCGAAATAGGCGGCGTCTTCGGAAGTCGCGATTGATGCAACTACGTTGTCGCCTGCCCAGAAGTTCCAGACCAGCTTGCCGGTTGCAGATTCCAAGGCGTAAACGTGATCATCCCACGATCCGACCAGTACAAGGTTGCCAGCCAGCGTCGGAGTCGACTTGGAAGCCCAACGCAATTCGGTTGACCACGCGACTTCGCCAGTTTCGGCGTCCAGAGCGTAAACGAAGTCGTCATACGACGTGAAATAGACCAACCCGCCGGATGTCGCCGTGCCGCCGTGCGCCTCGCCGCCGGACTCGAATCGCCAGACAACCGAGCCGTCAGTCGCGTCGAGAGCGCTCACAATGCCTTCTTCGCGCGCCGCGAAGATCCGTCGTCCGTCAGTAGATACCACGCCCCACGCTTTGCCGAGGTCGTCAGCCTTCCAGCGCCGCCTACCGTCCGAGCGTCTGACGGCGTGAACGGAGCCGTCGAGATCGGCGACGAACACCGCGTCGTCAGTTACAGCCGCGCCACCGAATATGTTGGCGCCTGCGTCGTAGCGCCACAAACGCTTGCCTGTCGCAGCGTCCAGGGCATATAGGTAGTGATCCTGAGAGCCGATGTAGAGGGTATCGCCATGGATAGCGGGACGGGCGGTTACCCAGCTGCCTGTCTGGACTCGCCAGCGAGCCTCGCCGGGCTTTGGAACCGGCGTTGCAGTGGGTGTGGAGGTAGCCGTGGCGGTTGCGGTGGGCGTGGGGGTGACCGTTGGCGTTGGCGTATTGGTAGAAGTCGTTGGAGTTAGGGTAGCTGTGGGTATGGGCGTGTTGGTTGGCGCGCTGGTGGACGTTGGGGTTGGAGTGCTGGTTGCCACTGGCGTTGGCGTGGCCGATGGACTTGGCGTACTGGTTGGCCTAGCTGTTGGGTATGGAGTGCTGGTTGCCGCTGGCGTTGGCGTGGCCGATGGACTCGGCGTGCTGGTTGGCCTAGCTGTTGGGTATGGAGCGCTGGTTGCCGCTGGCGTTGGCGTGGCCGATGGACTTGGCGTGCTGGTTGGCGCTGGGGTCGGCGTGGCTGTTGGGAGTGGTGAAGGAAGGGCGGCGACTACCGGTTCGGGCGTCGGCGCTGCTGGGGCGGGCGGCTCGTTACAGGCGACGAGGAAGAATGCGGTCAGGGCGACGGCCATAGCTAGGGTTGGAGGCCAGATAGATCTGCGGTCAGCGAAATATGTCATCTATCGGAACCACTCCAATCCCTGATAACGCTAGGTTGGTTCATAGTACCACCGAATCGCCCCACGCCACGTCCACTACTCAGCGGAAGCCCACGTTGCCGGTGCTGCCGTCGGGCCTGGCTGGAGTCGGAGAGGGGTTAGGGGGCGGTTACGAGAACCGGCACGTTGAAAACCAGATTCGCAAACTCCACCGAGTGGCCGATACGCTTGTTGACCGTCCCGATAATCCGGTTGATGTCATCCGACAGCGCCCCGCTCGTAATGGATGCGATGTAAGGCTCGACCTCGCTGGGTGTGAGGCGGACGAATTTGTGGAACATGTCCATCAGCGAATCTGCGGATACGTGGCCGTCTCGTGATAGCTCCGCCTTCAGATGCGCCAACTCCGGATCGTTCAGTACTGCCTGCCACATGATAAGGCGTCCGCGGTCATGTTCCTCGGAGAGGTCGGCGACGGAGTCTCGAAATGCCTCGCGCAAACTGTTCAAGTAAGTGTCGTAGCTGTACCCTGAGGGCCAGCGGGCGGTCTGTATGCCCGTGTATTCGCCTATCTTGCGAACGAGCGCTACCTGGAATGTGTACGCCTCTGCTTCTCGGAACGCGCCGATCAGAGATTCGCGGGCGGTCTTGCTCTGAACCGGGTTCAGCAGTCGCTGGAGGGCGTGTCCGGCCTCGTGCGCGGTGGTGGAAGTCGCCTCGTCCACTATCAGGTCGCCGCGCATGATCAGTTCTAGTCCGCCTTCTACGCGGAGGCAGCACCAGCCGGCAAAGCGCTTCAGAGCTGGGTCGCCGCGCTCGTCGGCGAGCGCGGCGTAGTCTGCGACCTTCAGATATCGCGTTTGCCATCCGTCCTGTCGGGGAGTTCTGCCGGTCAGCAGGTAGTAGCCGTTCTCGAACACGTCAGTGATTAGCTCCCGGTTGTCACGTTCCTCCTCCCGCGCGCTGTCGGCGGTGAATATTCCAACTGTCGCGTACACCTTTTGCTGTGTGCGGAGCGCCTGGCTCAGCCTCTCGGTCATGGCCTCCCTGGAAAGCGGCGCGAACGTCGAATCCGGTACAGGCATTGACGCCACCGGCGGCGCGTAGCCTTCGGGGAAGCCGGCGACAAGCGCGTAGATGGCGTCGTCTGTGGACCCGAAATATACCCTATCGCCGTGGACGACCAGCTGAGATCGGATGTCGTCTCCCGTTCGGTACTTCCAGACGAGGGTTCCGGTGGATGCGTCCAGAGCGAGCAGTTCGCCGGCGTTGGAGCCGACATAGACGATTCCGCCGGCTACGGTGGGCGTGGAACGTATTTCTGCGCCGACTTCGTATCGCCAGTTCAGCGAGCCGTCTGCGAGCGATACGGAGTAGATATAGCCATCGTCCGAGCCGAAGTAGGCGGCGTCGCCGAACGCCGCGATTGACTTGGTTACGGGACCGCCCGCCCAGAAGTTCCAGCGATGCTTGCCGGTTCCGGCTTCGATGGCGTAAACGCGGGAGTCCCACGATCCGACCAACGCGAGGCCTCCGGCGATCGTTGGGGTCGAGCTCGAACCCCATTGCAGTTCGGACGACCACGCGACTTCGCCCGTTTCGGCGTCGAGGGCGTAAACGAAGTCGTCATACGACGCGAAATAGGCCAGAGCGTTGGCGACGGTAACACTGCCGTACATCTTGTCGCCGGTCTCGAACGACCACAGGACGGAGCCGTCGGCCGTGTCCAGGGCGTTTACGACGCCGTCTTCGGTAGCTATGAAAACTCTCTGTCCATAGGTCGAAACCGAGTTCCATGATCTGCCGATCTCCTCAGCCTTCCAAATTCGAGTCCCGTCCGCGCGGTTGACGGCGTGGACGGAGCCATCCAGATCCGCGACAAACACGAGATCTTGAGTAACTGCCGCGCCGCCGTTTAGCGAGGAGCCGGCGCTGTACTGCCAGACGAGTCTGCCGGTGGAGGCGTCCAGCGCATAGAGGTAGTGGTCTTGAGAGCCGATGTAGAGGGTGTTGCCGTGTATCGCAGGTCGGGCGTTTACCCAGCCGCCCGTCTCGACGCGCCAAGCGACTTCGCCGGGCTTTGGAACGGGCGTGGGGGTTGGGATAGATGTAGCGGTTGGGGATGGCGTCGCGGTAGGCTCGCTCGTAGGCGTGGGAGTGGGGGTATCAGTAGCTGTTGGAGTTGGAGTGGGAGTGGCGGTACTCGTCGGCGTCGGCGTGTTGGTCGGCGTCGGAGTATGCGTCGGCGTCGCGGTTGGGGTGGGCGTTGCGGTCGGCGTATTGGTCGGAGTGGGCGTTTCCGTGGGTGTAGGGGTGGGGGTGTCGGTAGCCTTTGGGGTTGGAGTTTCCGTTGGGACGGGCGTGGCGGTCGGCTCAGGGGTACTCGTAGGCGTGGGCGTCGGGGTTTCAGTAGGCGTGGGGGTGGGCGATGGGAGCGCGGCGGCTACAGGTTCGGGCGTCGGCATGGCCGGGGCGGGGGATTGGGCGCACGCGGCGAGGGAGAGAGCGGCGAGGGCGACGGCAAGGGTTAGTAAGCAAACTTGCATACTAGCGGGGGAAGTTTGACATCTATCGCAACCGCGCCAACCGCCTGTACACGCGGTCGCGATGATCGACAGCCACGACTTCGATATTTACTATACTGTCATGGATGTCACACACGATGCGATAGTCCCCAACTCTGTAACGCCATAGTCCGCTAAACGGGCCTGATAGTGGATCGCCGGAACTTCGTGGGTCGCCAGAAACTACGATCCTATCTTCCAAGAATCTAACGATCCTCTGAGTAGCGCTCCTGCCCAGTCTGCGGAGGTCTCGGCGTGCCGCGGGCGAATATTCAATCGTCCAATCCAAACTCTTTCCTTATCTCCTCGGAAGAATACATGCGCCGTCCCCCGCGCCCTTCGGGTGGACCTATAATCTGTATCGCCCGGTAGTAATCCTCGATGTCCTCTGCCATACGCCAAAGGAGATCCTCAATGTAAAACTCTTTGCTCCGCCCCGTCTCATCAACTAAGGCGTCTATTCTCTGCTCGACTTCATCCGGCAGCTCGATCATGGTTCCCATATCAGCCTCCCCTAGCTTGATGCCAGTTTATTGTACCACTAAGAGCGCTACGCCACGTCCACGACGCAGCGGAAGCCCATGTTGCCGGTACTGCTGTCGGGCGTGTTGGAGCTGCGGGCGGCGACGCGGTAGCGGTTGCAGTACGACTCGTGACAGAGGTACGAGCCGCCGCGTATGACCCGCGCGGTTCCCGTCGGCGGGCCGGACGGGTTGACGGCCAGGCGGGACGCCGTCGCCCGGTGGTGGTTGGGACTGAACCAGTCGGCCTGCCACTCCCACACGTTGCCGGAGACGTTGTACAGGCCGTAGCCGTTCGGCTCGAACGATCGGGCGGGGGCGGTGGATGCGTAACCGTCGTCCAGGGTGTTGCGGGTGGGGAACTCTCCCTGCCATATGTTGCACATGTGCTTGCCGCCGGGGGTGAGGTCGTCGCCCCAGGCGTAGCGCTTGCCTGTCAGTCCGCCGCGCGCCGCGCGCTCCCACTCCGCCTCGGTCGGCAGGCGCTTGCCCGCCCAGCGGCAGTACGCCTGCGCGTCGTTCCAGGATACGTGGACGACGGGGTAGTCCATGCGCCGTCCGATGCCGGAGCCGGGGCCTTCGGGACGCCGCCAGCTCGCGCCGTCCACGCGCCACCACCAGCCGGCCTGGGCGACCGCCTGTGTCACGGCGCGCGCCGCCCTTCGCGTTACGAACGAGTGGAATACGAACGACCAGCCGAAGCGCTCCGCTTCCGTAACGTAGCGGGTGGAGCGGATGAACGCGCCGAACTGGGCGTTGGTAACCGCGGTCTCGTCCATGTAGAAGGAAGATACCGACACTTCGCGGATGGGACCTTCGCCGTCGGCGGGGAAGCCCTCGGAATCGTCCGTACCCATCAGGAAGGCTCCGCCGGGTATGAGCGCCATGCCGCCGGGGGGACGGGACGCGGGCGCCGTTCGCCTATCGCCCGGCGACCTAGCGGCGCGGGGGGCGCGGGGGGCGCCATTATGGTCTTCTGTCGCGTTTTCGGTCTTCTGTCGAAATCGCGTCACTCTGGCGGCGCGACCCATCCCGCCCGTCGGGGCGCAGCAGGCATTGGACATATCTCACCTCCTCATATGGTTTTCCGTCGCGTTTTCGGTCTGCTGTCGGAATCGCGTCACTCCGGCGTAGGCTTCATCAGCAGTGGCAGCCCCTATCGACAGAAATGGGCCCGTTCGACGAGTGGCCACAAGCGCAGGACGAGCCGTCGCAAGCGCAGGGATGGGACTCCGGCGAAGGCGGGAGGTCCAGCGCGGGGTTGCGATCGAAGAAGCCATCCGGCTTCAGCATGAAGCCCATCTTGTGCGCCGGCATCACGGGCCAATCCTCCATCCTGGGTATGTGCGTGTGGCCAAAGGTGTACCACACCACAACGTCGGTATCGGCTATGCGCCTGTCGGCACCCGTCCACTCCGGCAGACCGTCGCCGTCGCGCCTCTGATTCGGGTAGTCTCCGGCGGCGTATCTCTCTCGCTCTTCGCGCGGCGTAACCCACAGGTGCTTGGTGAGGAAGCCGGCGCGACGTATGATCGCCGCGTCGTCATCGGCGAACGGAACACAGTTCTCTCCGGGCAGCAGCCGGTAGCCTACGGCGTCGCCCAGCCTGTTGGGTACGGAATCGTTGGCGATGCGCCAGTACCGACTGGTCGCCAGGTTGCACAGCCGCCCCGCGTCCAACTCGGACTCGAACAGCGCGCGCTCGGCGGTGAAGGCATTGCCGTGCGGATTCCCGTCGCCGCGCGGCGTTCGGGTCGAGTTCACTTCGTACACCGAGTTGTTCTGCCCGTCAACGCTCATATCCAGGCGCGCGTTGAAGATGTGCTGGTGGTATGGCGCAATGAGCTGCGGCGCTATCTCTACGCCGTGCGCCGTCTGTTCGCCCGGGTTCACCGCTGTCGTGTTCGCTATCCCCGTCAGCTTCACCTCGAGCTCCAGAGAGCCGTCCTGGTAGAAGTTCCAGTAGAAAGCGTACTCGTAGTTGCCGACAGTGGAGATGAACGATACGACGAGCCGGCGCGAGCGGCGAACTTCCACGTCGCCGGTCCGCCAGTCGGTATGCTTCCAGAGTATGCCATTGTCCTCTTCGTGCAGACATATGGCGTTTTCGATTGTCGAAATCCGGCCGGCGCTGTCCGTCATGTGCGCGTCGAAGTAGCGAATGTGGCCCAGGCAGTCGCAGCCGAGCGTGAGCGAATTGGCAAGCAGCCCGATGCCGTATTCGCCGATGTCGAAGGCGTTCTTTCGGAAGCCGGTCTCGTCGGGAGCGCCGTAAGGCACTACCATATCGCTGAGAGACGCGCGATAGACGATAGGGCGCAGCCTGCCGCCGTCTTCGTAGCCGATCGTGTGCAGCACAACCCCTTCGCGCGGGGTGAATCCGATTCTGAACTGCCAGTTCTGCCACCGGACGAGATGTCCGTCCACGCTGAAGCTGGGGCCTTCGTCCTGGACGACTTCCAGCGGCTTGAGATCGGTTCGGGTTTCGTGGATGTGGTTTCGCGTCCAGTTTCCAGACTCCGGCGGCAGCGGCACGACGCCGTAGTCCTCGACTCTCACCACCTCCATAGCGTTGAGGTCCACGACCACGACCAAGTTCTGTACGGGCCTGGCATAGGCGTTGTCAGTCGGGTCTGAGCGTACCCAGACGAGGGCGCGCGTCAGCCGCCTACCCGCATCTTCGGGGGGATCGGTGTCGTATGCGCCGGCGGACCACGGGTCCACCATCGCCAGATTCGCGTCGTCCACGCCGCGCTTTCGCAGCGCTTCGATGAACTCCGGGCAACTCTTGACCGCCGCTTCGCACTCCACGAATTCATCCGGCATGATGGAGGGCTGGACGCCTTCTATCGCCCGCCAAGACGCGACCGACCCGCTATCCAAAGAGACGACCGCCTCTATGCAGTGCCCGGTCGCCCTGTCCAACAGCACAGCGAACGCCTGGCGCTCCGGTCTGCTCTCCGGGCGGCTGTCTGTACGGCTGCCCTGAGCATAGCCCAGAACCGCCGGCTTGTCAGGCTCGTTCAATTCCACGGTTACGAAGCGGTGGGCGCCGTTCACGCGGGCGTCGGCCTTGAGTATCGCCGTCGCCAACTCCATCTCGGATTTCGACAGCGGCGCCAGCGGGTGTAGGGCGGATGGCGCGCGGGTTTCCGTGCTCAGCATGGCGATTTCCTTTCTCTGCGCGGCGGGTGGGGGCGAGTATCGAGAATAATACCGTTTGCGGGCGCGGGTTTCACCCCCATCCTAGCCTTCCCCCGTCAAGGGGGAAGGGACTGTTGTGGCCGATCTGGGTATTTGCATACCACTGTCAGCGTCCGACGGGGAAGGGAATGAGGCCGCGTCTTCGGCAGGGAGACTCGCCTAGCCCAGCGCCGTTACCGCCGTTCTCGCAAGCTCGATGAGGGGCGTGGGATAGACTCCGAATACCAGGGTTGCGGCGGCGGTGGCGGCCAGGACGACGCCGGTGGCGGAGTCTGAGCGGATGGGGGCGTCGTCTGACGCTTCGTTCAGGAACATGACCTTGACTACGCGCAGGTAGTAGTACGCGGAGATCACGCTGTTGACCATGCCGGCGACGGCGAGCCACGCCAGGTCGGCCTCCACAGCGGCGCCGAACAGGTATATCTTGGACATGAACCCAATGGTCGGCGGGATGCCCGTCAGCGAGATCATGGCGAAGCCGAGCGTAGCTGCGAGCAGCGGCGAGCGGCGAGCCATGCCGGCGTAGCCGTCTATCCGGTCGGTGTCTATGTGGTTGGATATGGCGACGACCGCGCCGAACGCGAGCAGGTTCGTCGCCACGTAGCCGCCGAGGTAGAACAGCATTCCAGACGAGCCGATGTCGGCCTCGCCGGAGGCGAAGGCCGCGAGACCCACCATCACGTAGCCCGCGTGGGCGACCGTGCTGTACGCCAGCATCCGCTTGATGTTGTTCTGGCGTATCGCCACCAGATTTCCGAACGTCATCGAGGCGACGCTGAGAACGGCGAATATAGCCGCCCAGTTCTGGCTCAGCGCGTCCATCGGGAAGGCGATGTATAGGATTCGCACGAGCACGGCGAATCCGGCGGCCTTCGACGCGACGGACAGGAAGGCGGTGATGGGAGTGGGCGCGCCCTCATAGACGTCCGGCGCCCAGAACTGGAACGGGAAGCTGCTTATCTTGAATCCGAATCCGGCGATGAACAGGGTTATGCCGAACAGCAGCGCGTGGCTGTCGCCGAACGCCGCTGCGGGGTCCAGCATACCGTTGGACAGCATGACGTCTATCTGCTGGGCTATGACGTACAGGGAGGTGGTTCCCGTGAAGCCGTAGATGAACACCATTCCGTAGAGAAGCACCGCGGAGCTTACGGCGGACAGGATGAGGAACTTCATGCCGGACTCGGCGGAGCGGCCATCGCGCAGGAATGCGGCGAGGGCGGCGGTGGGCAGCGCGGTTAGTTCGAGCGCGACGTATATGGTGATTAGCTCGGTGGCCGACGCCAGCAGCATCATGCCGGACGTCGCCATCAGAATCAGCCCGTAGAACTCGGCCTGGAATCGCCTGAACCTGCCAACGTACGCGCCGGACATCAGAAGCACCAGCGCGGCGGCCGCGGCGAGCACGAACTTGAAGTACAGCCCGAACTTGTCCACGACGAGGGTTCCGAAGATGCCCGCCATTCTGCCCGAGGGCTCAGCCGCCACGTCGTTCCACAGCAGCAGGCTGAAGATCACGGGCAGCGCAAGCCCGGCCACGCCGACGAACAGCAGCGCGCGCTTTCTGGACACGACCAGATCGAGCAGGATGACCGCCAACGCCACGCAGACGAGCGCGATTTCGGGTGATAGCAGGTATATGTCGTTTAGCGTCACTGGATCAGATGTCCTCTGTCACGTTTTCGGTCTGCTGTCGGAATCGCGTCACTCTGGTCCAAGTCTCAGGGGGCTTAGTGGCTCAGTTTCGATCTTCTGTCGCGTTTTCGGTCTGCTGTCGGAATCGCGTCACTCTGGCAGGCTAAGGGCAAGCTCCATCTGGAGCGATTCTACTATCGGCTGGACGCCGGTGGCGAACACGTCGGTCAGCGGACTGGGGAATATGCCGACGACCATGATGGCGATTATCAGCGCGGCTATCGGCACAAGCTCTATGGGCGCGGCGTCCTTCAGGTCGTCGAAGCGCGGGTTGGGGGTTCCAAACATCACGCGCTGTATCATCCAGAGTATGTAGCCCGCCGTGAGGACGACGCCGAACGCGCCTATGGCAGTCATCCAACTCCACACGGGGAAGGCGCCGAGGAACACGTGAATCTCGGACACGAACCCCGCGGTGGAGGGCAGGCCGAGCGAAGCCAGGCCCGCGATCAGCAGCGCGGCGGAGAGCAGCGGCATTCGCGTAGCCAAGCCGCCGAGGTCGGGTATGTGGCGCGTGTGCGCGCGTTCATAGACGTAGCCCACCAGCAGGAAGAGCAGCCCGGTGATGGCGCCGTGCGTGAACATCTGCAACGACGCGCCCGTCAGACCGATGGACGACACCTGTCCGGCGACGCCGACGGCGGACGACAGACCGAGCAGCACGAAACCCATATGGCTGATGGAGCTGAACGCGATCAGCCGCTTCATATCGGTCTGGCGCAGCACGACGGCTGCTCCGTACAGAATGTTGATGACGCCGAACGCGGCGAGCGCCCATGATATGTCGCCAAGCACGTCGGGGAAGATTTCGCCGATCCTGAACATGCCGTAGGCGCCCATCTTCAGCAGCACGCCGGCGAGCATCACGCTGGCGGCCGTCGGAGCGTCTGTGTGCGCGTCGGGCAGCCAGGTGTGCAGCGGCCATACGGGCAGCTTGACGGCGAAGGCCACGAACAGCATGAGGAACACGACCAGCGGCGGTACGGCGAACGCGGCGCCGCGCGCAAGTTCGGGCAGTTCGCGCATGTCGAACGAGCCTACAGTGAAGTAGATGACCAGTATCCCGACCAGCATGAACGCGCTGCCGAGTATGGTGAAGATGAGGAACTTCATCGCCGAGTACTCGCGGCGTCCGCTTCCCCATATGGATATGAGGAAGAACATGGGGATAAGCTCGAGCTCCCAGAAGATGAAGAAGAGCATGAAGTCTAGCGAGGTGAACACGCCCATCACCGCGCCCTGGAGGGCGAGCAGCCAGACGAAGTATTCGCGGACGCGATGTTCGATACTCCACGACGCGAATACGGCGACCATGCCGAGCAGTCCTGTCAGCAGAACGAGCGGCGCGCTGAGGCCGTCCACGGCCAGGAAGTACTGCACCTGGAACGACTCTATCGGTATCCAGTCGGACGCGCGGTCTATCATCTGGTAGCGCGCGGAGCCGGCTGAGGTATCGTAGGCGAGGAAGATGGCGAGCGAGATCGCCAATTCGACGACCACAACGATCGCCGCGAACACGCGCACGCCCCGCGCCCCGCGCCACAGAGGGATAATTGGCAGCGCGATCAGCGCGGCGGCCGCTATGGGCAGGAATACCGCTAATGTCAGCCAGCCTGTGAACAATTCCTATTTTCCTTGTTCAGATCCCTGGGGGGTTCACCCCCATCCTAGCCTTCCCCCCCATGTTGGGATAATCGGGGGGAAGGGACTTTATCTGTTCCCCGCTTTCACCTTCCCCCGTCGAGGTGGAAGGGACTTCTTAGTCTTCTGTCACGTTTTCGGTCTGCTGTCGGAAGCGCGTCACTCTGGCCCTTGCTAGAGCAGCCACAGGTAGAGACCCAGTATTACGATGATGCCGATTGATATGGCGGCGGCGTACTGCTGTATCTGCCCGGTCTGTATCTGCCGGAGCGGGACGCCGATATTGGCTCCGAACCAGCCGATCTTGTTGACGACCCAATCTACGACGTTCTTGTCCGCCCAGTCCAGCGCCAGAGCGACGCCGCCGTAGAACGCTCGCTTGACTATCAGGCCTTCGTATAGCTCGTCTATGTAGTACTTGGCGCTGAGCAGCCGGTAGATGGGGCGGATTATCTGGTCTGTCGCGTTTTCATATGCTGTCGGAATCGCGTCACTCTGGGAGCGGCGCGAGTACATCATGTACGCGATGGCTATGCCCGCAAGCGCGACTACGGTAGAGACGATGGCGAGCAGAACATCGAAGTCTGGTATATGCACTTCGACGGGGCCGTAGCCCATGAAGTGGGTGAACCAGTGTATCGGCACGATATCGAGGTCGAACAGCGGGTTGGCGACGAAGCCTATGACGACGGCCAGAACCGCCAGCACCAGCATCGGCGCTACCATGACCTTTGGCGACTCCGCCAGGTGGACGTGTCCGAGGTGGAGGCTTTCGGGGTCGGCGCCGGACTCGGCGGCGTCTTTGGCTTCGGCGTCCGCTCCGCCCCGGAACTCGCCGCCGAACGTCATCCACAGCGCGCGGAACATGTAGAACGCCGTCATGAGCGCGGCGATGATTCCGAGCGCGAACACGAACGTCCCGACGCCGGTTCCGGCGTGCAGAGCGCTTGCGAGTATCTCGTCCTTGCTCCAGAAGCCGGCGGTGGGGAAGATGCCCGCGAGCGCGAGGCTGCCTATGAGGAACGTCCAGAAAGTCCAGGGCATATGCTTTCGCAGGCCGCCCATGTAGCGCATGTCAAAGGTTCCGGAGGCGTGGTTGACCGAGCCGGAGCCGAGGAACAGCAGCGCCTTGAAGAACGCGTGGGTGAACAGGTGGAAGATGGCGAAGGCGTATGCGCCTACGCCGAGCGCGAGCATCATGTAGCCTAGCTGGCTGACCGTGGAGTAGGCGAGAACGCGCTTGATGTCGTTCATCACGAGGCCCATGGAGGCGGCGAATATGGCGGTGAAGCCGCCGACTATCGCGACGACGGTCATCATGCTGTCCGACGCCTGGAACACGGGGAAGAAGCGCGCCACTAGGAACACGCCCGCCGTAACCATGGTCGCGGCGTGGATGAGCGCGCTGACGGGGGTTGGGCCTTCCATGGCGTCGGGCAGCCAGGTGTGCAGGGGGAACTGGCCGGACTTGCCGACAGCGCCGGCGAATATGCCGGCGGCTATCCACGTCGCGGTAGCGCCGGCTATCAAGCCCATCTCTACGCCCTTGTACAGGTCGGCGATGTCGAGACCGTTCAGGCCGTGGGCGGCGAGGGCGTCCTGGTTGAAGAACAGGTAGAGGATGCCCAGGAGGAATCCGAAGTCGCCGACGCGAGTTACTATGAACGCCTTCTTCGCGGCGTTAGCCGCCGATGGGCGGGTGAACCAGAATCCGATGAGCAGGTACGAGCACAGCCCGACCAACTCCCAGAACACGAACACCTGGATGATGTTCGACGCCAGCACCAGCCCGATCATAGAGGCGGTGAACAGCGACATGTAGGCGAAATAGCGGGCGTAGGCGCGGTTGCCCTCCTCGCTCATATAGCCTACAGAGTATATCTGGATCATCAGGCTCACGCCGGAGACGACTACGAGCATGATAGACGTGAGCGGGTCCATCAGGATGCCGACGTTGAAGGTGAATCCGCCGACGGTCAGCCATTCGTGAACGGGGTACTCTATCTTGCCGTGTCCGCTGATCGTGCCGGAAAGCAGCACAAGCGAGATGACGAAGCTGGTCCCTACCGCGAGAATGGTCAGGTACGCGGCGGAGTTTCCGAGGAAGTCCCGGGCCCCAGATGCCGATTGGGAGTGGGAGGAGCGCGCGTATGCCCACGGCCATATGATGACGCCGATAACCGCGAACGACGCCACAGGCGCGAACAGGGTCAACCATGCGAGCGTTTCGGACATCATATTAACCTTCTGTCGCGTTTTCGGTTTGCTGTCGGAATCGCGTCACTCTGGCCTTCTTCTGTCGCGTTTTTGTTCAACTGTCGGAATCGCGTCACTCTGGATTACAGCTTCCTCAGAATCTCGTCGGCTACGTGTTCTCGACCCAGCGGCACGTAAATCTTAAACTCCACGCGCTCGCTCCAGTCCATGATGTCGCCAACCGGAAGTATCTTTGCGGGGAGGCCGTCGCCTTCAAGGACGTCCTTCCACATTTCCGCCATCATGAGGTTTGGCGCAGTCTTGTACTCTACCCACATTTATGGTTTCCTGTCGCGTTTTTGGTCTGCTGTCGGAATCGCGTCACTCTGGTCTCGGTTATTTGCTCATTTGGGCCGCGTCCGTTACGAAGACGGTCGAGCGGTTGCGATAGATGGCTATGACGATAGCCAGTCCGAGCGCGACCTCGGCTGCGGCGATAGTGATTATGAATATCGAGAACACCTGACCTGTCAGGAGCAGATGCGCCAGCTGTGAGCCAATCGCTTCTGGGGACCCCGGCGTGTAGGCGAGAGACGCCGGCACGGTGTAGCGCGAGAACGCGACGGCCGCCACATTGACCGCGTTGAACATCAGCTCGATGGACATTAGCACGGCGATAGCGTTGCGCTTGCTGAGCGCGCCGTACAGCCCTATCGAAAACAGGATGGCTGATACTATGAGGAAGTTTTCCAGGGTCATGTTTGGTCTTCTGTCGCGTTTTCGATCTGCTGTTGGAATCGCGTCACTCTGGTTTGGTCTTCTGTCGCGTTTTCGATCTGCTGTTGGAATCGCGTCACTCTGGTCAGCGCTCCCGTATGAGCGCTAGCGCGCCGATTATAGCGGCCAACAGGACTACGGACGCCACTTCGAACGCCAGAACGAAATCCTGCACCAGCATTTGGGCTATCCAGGGTATGGTGTTCGAGAACACCTCGCGCACCTGCGCCGTCGCGCCCGCGCTCAGCGCGTTCGCCTGCATCATCGCGTCTATTCCGCTCCAGTCGGTCTGGACGGATACGAATATCGCCAGCGCCCCGAACAGGGCCGCCAAGACGCCGACGGGCAGTCGCAGCGAGTGGGCGGGGCTGCCGGTCTCAACCTCGCCGGTCATGAGGATGGCGAAGATGATCAGCACGGAGATGGCGCCTACGTAGATGAGCACCTGCACGGCGGCTATGAACTCAGCCCGCAGCAGCACGAACATCCCGGCTACGGCCAGCAGCGAGACTATCAGGAACAGCGCGGCTCTGAACAGGTTGCGTATGTGGACGACGGCGAACGCCGAGACGATCGCGCTGACGGCGAGCGTCCAGAAGACTATGTCCACTATCAGGGACGCTTCCGTCCCCTGACCAGGCATCATCTATGGTCCTCTGTCGCGTTTTCGGTCTGCTGTCGGAATCGCGTCACTCATGACCTTCTTCTGTCGCGTTTTTGGTCTGCTGTCGGAATCGCGTCACTCACCGCTGACCCCATCGAGTTTTTTGATCGCCCAGCGACGGCTTCTCGTGCCGGTGCACCTCGCGCCAGTCGGCCTCGTCGCCGTCGAGCGGGTTGTAGTGGTATGGTCCTCTGTCGCGTTTTCGGTCTGCTGTCGGAATCGCGTCACTCTGGGGTCTGGCGAGCTGCGGCCTGAACCAGTGGCTCGGTCGCTTGGGAGAGGCTACCAGCCTCGCCTTGTCTATCACAAGGTCGTTGCGGCGGTACTGCCCTTCTTCGAAGCCGCTGCCCATGTGCAGCGCGTCGTAGGGGCAAGCCTCCACGCACAGCCCGCAGAACATACAGCGCCCGATGTCTATGTCGAACACCTCCAGGAAGTACTTGTCGCCCTCCTGCAAGTCCGTCTTGGCGGGGTCGGTAACTATCTTGATGATGCCGAGCGGGCAGTACTTGGCGCAGGACGCGCATCCGGTGCAGCGGTTCTCGTACCAGGAGAACTCCTCGCCTCTGAAGCGCGGGTGCTGGTACTGCCTGTCGCGCACGGACGCCAATCCGACGAGCGCCTTTAGCGACTGGCCCGGGCGCGTGAACGCGAACGCGACGGGGTTTCGCCCGTTCATCCGCGCGAGGCCTATCAGCCCGATCTTGCGGTCCGGGTACTGGTGGACGGTGAACAGCCTGCCGGGCGATACGAGGTTCTTCATCGTAACGCCAAGCCCTTTGAAGAGTGAGAGGCCATACATGATCTAATCAGCTTTCCTTCTTCTGTCGCGTTTTCGGTCTTTTGTTTTGGTCTGCTGTCACGTTTTGGTCTGCTGCCAGAGTGACGCGATTCATACAGTGGACTTGAGCGCGACAGATTATGGTCTGCCGTCACGTTGTCGGTCTGCTGTCGAAAGCGCGTCGCCCTGGGGCGCGTACATGTTTGCAAGCGGCGACGGCGTTGGGGCCGGGCGTTCGAGCCGTTTCTGCCCGAGAACCCGCGCGGTAACGATTATCGCCACGATGGTTATTACCCAGTTGATTGCGGCCATGATCCACAGCGACGTGGTGGAGATGTTGCCGTCGGGGTCTTGCAGTATAGCGACTTCTATCGCCAGCGCGAAGATATTGAGCAGCGACAGGGCGAACAACCCCTTCCAAGCGAAGCCCATTATCTGATCCACGCGCAGGCGCGGCCACGTCGCGCGGACCCACAGCAGCGCGAATACGACGACGAACGTCTTGATGATAAACCATATCTGGCCCGGTATGGGGGAGAATCCGTTGGTTCCGCCCAGGAAGAGCGTTACGATTATCATCGCGTTGATGATGGGCGCCATGAACTCGGCGAGGAACAGCAGGGCGAACTTGATGCCGCTGTACTCGGTGTTGTAGCCGGAGCCGAGCTCTGATTCGGCCTCTATCTGGTCGAACGGAGTGCGGCTCATCTCGGCCGAAGCCGCGGCGACGAATATGAGGAATCCGAGCGGCTGCACGATGAGGTACGGCACGGTCTGGGCGTTCACTATGTCGTACAGCGCGAGAGAGCCGGACAGTATCAGGACGCCTACTACGCCGAGCGCCATCGGCACCTCGTAGCTCACCAGCATCGCCACGCCGCGCATCGCGCCCAGCATGGCGTACTTGTTCGCCGACCCCCAACCCGCCATGAAGATGGCGATGGTGTTGACCGACGTTACGCCCAGCACGAACAGGACGCCGATGTTCAGACGCCCCAGGAAGCTCATCTCGCCGAACGGCACTACCGCGACGACTAAGAGAGTGGGCGCCAACAGGACGATCGGCGCTAGGGCCATGACCCAGCGGTCCGCCTCGTCGGGCGTGGTATCTTCCTTGGTTATCAGCTTAACCAGGTCGGCTATGGGCTGGAGAAGCCCGAACGGCCCCCAGCGGTTGGGGCCGAGCCGGTTCTGGAATCGTCCGAGCGTGCGGCGCTCGAACCAGGTATAGACCGCGGTGGACATGACCATCACGTTGATGACGATGAACGCCAGCGCCACCGCGCCTATGGCGAACGCCAGCCAGTCCAGGCTCTCGGGCATGAAGCCATCGACGAAGCCGTAGATGCTCTCGAAGCTGATGATGCCTTCCATGGAGATTTCGGGCATTACCTGTCCACCTCCCCGAGCACTATGTCAACCGAGCCGAACGTGGTGATGAGGTCGCCCATCTTGCCGCCCACGAGCATCTCGCGCAGCGGGTTGAGGTTGATGAACGAAGGCGCGCGCACCTTGCAGCGATACGGCGCTATGCCGCCGTCGCTAACCAGGTAGAAGCCGAGCTCACCCTTGGGCCCCTCGACGGCGGCGTAGGCGTCGCCATGCGGCGCTCGGAGGAAGAACGGAGCCGGCGTGCGCACGGGGCCGTCCGGTATCTGCTCTATGCACTGCTCGATGATGCGGACGCTTTCACGCATCTCCTGGATTCGCACGATGTAGCGGTCGAAGTTGTCTCCGTCGTTGCCGATGGGTATGTCGAATTCGAGCCGGTCATAGACTTCGTAGGGGTCTGCGCGGCGCAGATCCCACTGTACGCCGGCGGCTCGGAGCATGGGGCCGCTGACGGAGTTGTCTATGGCGGATTCGGCGTTCAGCACGCCGACGTTGCGCGTGCGCGTCAGCACTATCTCGTTGCCGGTGATCAGGTCTTCGAGCTCGTCTATGGACGAGGGCAGGTCTTCGACTATGCGGTCAAGCGCGGGCCAGAAGTCGTCAGGCGCGTCTTGGAAGAGGCCGCCCGGTCGCATATAGCTTAGCGTGATGCGCGCTCCGCACAGCATCTCGAACAGGTCCAGGATGCGCTCACGCTCGCGGAAGCAGTACATCAACGGCGTGGCGAACGCGCCCAGATCGTTCAGCAGGAAGCCCGTCGCCATCATGTGGCTGGCTATGCGCTGAAGCTCGGCGCTGATGACGCGGATGTACCGCGCGCGCTCCGGCACTTCGATGCCCGCGAGCTTTTCGACGGCGCGGACGTACGCCAGGTTGTTCGACATGCTGGCGATGTAGTCCATGCGGTCGGTGAGCGTAACGATCTGGACGTAGGTTCGGGACTCGGCCAGCTTCTCGGAGCCGCGGTGCAGGTATCCGAAGACGGGTTCGACGTCTATGACGACCTCGCCATCGAAGGTAACGCGCAGCCGGAACACCCCGTGCGTGCTGGGGTGCTGAGGGCCCAGGTTGATGGTTACTGGCTCGGTTCTAATGGTCATGGTCGGCCAATCCCGGTTTAAGGGGTTCACCCTCATCCTAACCTTCTCCCTGAGGGAGAAGGGATTTTTGCTTCCCTTATTCGATGTAGTCTTTTCTTAGCGGGTGGCCGTCGAAGCCTTCCCACAGCATTACGCGCTTCATGTTGGGGTGTCCTTCGAAGTGGATGCCCATGAGGTCCCAAACCTCGCGCTCTTGCAGGTCGGCGCCCTTCCAGACGTCGTATACGGAAGGCATGGAGGGCTCGTCCCTTCCGTAGAGGCGCGACTTTACGACGAGGCTCGCGTTGCGGCGGAGCGACAACAGATGATAGATCACCTCGAAGTACTCCACGTAGTCAACCGCGCTGACGGCGTTTAGGAACGAGAAGTCGAGCGCGGAGTCGTCCCTCAGGACGCGCGCCACGTCCAGCGCGCTTTCGGGGCGGATCCAGACGTCGGTCTCGTTGTACTCGACGACGACGCCTTCTGGATAATGGGCCAGCGCCTCGTCGAGGCGTTGAGCGGCGTCTTCTGGTGGGTGTGGCCTGGTCATCGGCCGCCTCGCTGCCCCTGCTGTATCGAATAGCGCTTTATCTTTTCGTGCAGCTGCATTATGCCGTACAGCAGCGCGTCGGGCCTGGGCGGACATCCCGGCACATATACATCTACGGGTATGATGTGGTTGACGCCCGGCACTACGCTGTACGAGCCGTAGTAGGGACCGCCGCTGGTGGCGCAGACGCCCATGGAAATGACCCACTTGGGTTCCGCCATCTGTTCGTACACGCGCTCTATGGCGGGGGCCATCTTCCACGTTACGGTGCCGGCGATGATGATGAGGTCGGCCTGCCGGGGCGAAGGCCTGAAGACTTCCATTCCGAACCGGGATATATCGAAGCGCGACATTGCGCTCGCCATCATCTCGAACGCGCAGCATGCCAACCCGAACGACAGCGGCCACACGGCGGACTTGCGCCCCCAGTTGATCAGCGCGTCAACGGAGGTTACGGCGATGTTGCGATCGAACTCCTCCGGCACTTCGATTATCGGCTCGGCGAGGGCTTCGGTGTGGGTCGCCTTGAGGTGATTGACGTAGTCGCCCTCTGTCCTGTCCAACTCCCAAGTGGACTGGTGCAGCGCGAGCCGGGGCCAATTTACACTGTCCGGGCCCCGCGGCAGTTCGACCTCTCCCGTTGCGAGGCCGCCCCTAGCTCCATCATTGAGGCTGTCAGATGCTGATGTCGGTTCCTGCGTCATCTGTCGGTCCTCTGTCACGTTTTCGGTCTGCTGTCGGAATCGCGTCACTCTGGCCCTAACTCCATTCCAGCGAACCCTTGCGCCAGGCGTAGAGCCAGCCGACGACCAGGATCGCTACAAACACCAACATCTCCACCAGCACGAACAGTCCGAACTGTGCGGAGAGCAGCCCGTAACTCGCCGCCCACGGAAACAGGAAGATGACTTCCACGTCGAACACGACGAAGATGAGCGCGAACGAGTAGAACCTGAAGTTGAACTGGCTCCACCTGCCGGACAGCGTCTCGAAGCCGCACTCGTATATCGCCTTCTTGACGGGCGTGGGAACGTAGGGACGTATCCTGAACAGCGACAGCGCCCAGCTAGCGGCCAACATGCCGACAGGCACCGCGGTGGCGACGGCGATGAAGATGGCTATGAGGGCGTATTGCCGGAAGTACTCGTCAAGCATAGCGTCGAGTCGAGCTCCAAATGGTCTTCTGTCGCGTTTTCGGTCTGGTGTCGGAATCGCGTCACTTGCGGTCTTCTGTCGCGTTTTCCGTCTGCTGTCGGAATCGCGTCACTCTGGGGGGTGCGATTCGGGCGAAATATAGCACAGGGTTCCCAGATACGGCAAGTGGGCCGCAAGCGGCGTCGGGAATCTAACGCGGGGGGCATGGGGACGGAGGAACGCGGAGACGCGGGGCAAAGGTTCGTTGTTGGCTTGGGGCGGTTGGTGTATGATGCGCTTGCGCGGGACTATCCGCCCAAACCTCTGGGCGGGGAGCGAAGTTTCTTGAAGGCCATTAGATAGATAGGGGCGCTGAACGCGATGACGGCTAACGTTAGTACATCCGGCGGCAGCAGGACGCCTCCGGCGCCGCTGCCGCAGATGATAGACCGCTACAACGATGCCGTCCAGGACGCGCTGCGCGCCGAGCTGGCGCCAGATCGGGTTGGGGCCGGCTCTTTCGTGTACGACATCCTGCGCTACTACATGGGTTGGGCCGACGAGACGGGTGCTCCGGCATTGGCGAGCGCGGGCAAGGCGGTCAGGCCTACGCTGTGCCTGTTCGGGTGCGAGGCTGTGGGGGGCGAGGTGGCGCAGGCGATTCCGGCCGCCGTCGCGCTAGAGCTCATCCACAACTTCTCTCTCATCCACGATGATATACAGGATGGGGACGAGACGAGACGCGGCCGCAAGACGGTCTGGGCGGTGTGGGGACTTCCGAAGGCGCTGGTGGCGGGCAACGTGCTGCGCGTGGTGGCGGATTCCGCGCTGCACAATCTTCCCAAGTCTGAGCGCGCGCCATTGAGGTGGTATAGGGCCGTATCGCTGCTCACCGAAGCATACCTAGAGATGATAGACGGACAGTACCTCGACATATCGTTCGAGGGACGCCACGATATTGGCATGGACGACTATCGCCGGATGATCTCGCGCAAGACCGGCGCGCTGCTGCGCTGTTCGCTGAACATGGGAGCGACGGTGGGCACGGACGACGCCTCGACGGTGGCGGCGTTCCGGGAGTGCGGGCGCGCGCTGGGCTACGTCTTTCAGATACGCGACGACGCGCTGGGCGTGTGGGGCGAAGAGAGCCGTACCGGCAAGCCCGTCGGCTCGGACATCCGGCGCAAGAAGAACTCGTACCCCGTAGTCTATGCCATGGAGAATGCGGACACGCTCGACGGTAGGCTACTGTCTGAGATTTACTCCAAGGATGCGCTGGACGACGCCGACGTCGCCTCGGTTATGGGGGTGATGGATCGGATCGGCGTTCAGGAACACGCCCACATCGAGGCGTCTGAGTGGGCGGACAGGGCGATGGCCGCCCTCGTGGCGGTGGAGCTTTCGCCCGAAGCGCGGCGGGATATAGAAGACTTTACGCACTTTCTGTTGGTGAGGGATAGATGAGAGAGGTGTAAGGGAATTATGGTCTTCTGTGGGGAGATTTGGCGCGTTTTCGGCCAAAGAGGGATAGAGTCGGAACCGCGTCACTCTGGCAGGCCTATGGAGCTGGCGCTGAGGGTGGGGTGGCACATAGTCCGCAACAGGCTGAGCGGCCGCAAGCGCTTTCCGCTGGTTACGATGCTTGAGCCGCTGGAGAAGTGCAACTTGGCGTGCGTGGGCTGCGGGCGCATCCGCGAGTACGAGCCGGTTCTGGACCGGATGCTGAGCGTGGAGCAGTGCCTCGCCGCCGTCGAGGAGTCGGGCGCGCCGATCGTATCCATAGCCGGCGGCGAGCCGACGCTGCATCCGCAGATTCACGAGATAGTCAACCGCATCACGGCGACCAAGCGGTTCGTCTATATGTGCACCAACGCGCTGCTGATGGAGCGCGTGATGAAGCGGATCCCGCCCAACAAGCGGTTCTGCTTCGTCGTCCACCTGGACGGCATGGAGGATGCGCACGACAGATCGGTCTATCGCAAGGGAGTGTTCAGGATAGCCACCCGCGCCATCCGCGCCGCGCTGGACGCGGGCTACCGGGTTACCACCAACACTACGGTCTTCAACGGCGTTGACGAAGACGACGTAATCGAGATGTTCGAGATGGTTACGGAGATGGGAGTCGAGGGCGCGATGGTCTCTCCCGGATACCACTTCGAGACGGTGCCGAACCAGGACCTGTTCATCTCGCGCGATAAGGCGCGCGCCGTGTTCAAGAACGTGCTGGACCCGAAGCGCAACATACGCTTCTACAACAACCCGCTCTATCTCGACTTCTTGCGCGGCAACCGCGAGTACCAGTGCACGGCCTGGTCCAACCCGACCTATACGCCGATGGGTTGGCGCGAGCCGTGCTATCTGCTGGGCGATCGCCACACCTCCAGAGTAGAAGACCTGATGTCTGAAGACCTCTGGGAACGCTACGGCGTTGGCAAAGATCCACGCTGCGCCAACTGTATGATGCACTGCGGCTTCGAGTCGGCCTCCATCTTCGGAGCGATGAAGAGTCCCAAGGACGCGATTGCGATGGCGCGGTCGGGCGCTGTGCGAAACTCGGGCGTGGGCGCGGGGTAGGCGAGCGGCCATTGTTGGGGGTAATGGGGCGATGCTGGCTGTGGTTGCGGCGTTCAGGCAAGAGATCGGCGAGTTTCTGAGTTCGGGGCGCTTTCGGGAGTCGAAACGCGCCGGCCGGCTCCGATTCTACACGTCGCGGGCAATTCCGGGCGTCGTGATCGTCGAGGGCGGCTTCGGGCGCGACGGCGCGACGGAGAGCGTTCGCGGCGCGATCGCCCAATCCCCCTCTGGCGCGCCGGACGCGATCATCTGCGCCGGGTTCTCGGCGGGGGCGACGAAGGGTCAGGAGACGGGGGAAGTCGTAGTCGGCAGTCGGACTGTCGCTCCCCCCGCGGCTTTTGGGACGGCGGGGGGGCCGCCGTCCGCGTGGCTGGAGGGCGACGCGCGCGCTATCGAAACCGAACGGCGCGCGCTGGACTGGGTTCGGAACGCGCTGGCCGGTTCGGATGCGACATATGCCGTCGCGTCGTGCTTGACCGCGCCCGCATTCGTATCGAGCCCGGCGACGAAACGCCGTCTGGGCGCTGAGTATGGCGTGTCGGCGATAGATATGGAGAGCTACTGGGCAGTAGCGGAGGCGTCCAGACACGGAACGCCGTGCGTACCCATCCGCGTCATCCTGGACCCGGTGGAGCAGAGCGTCAGCCGGCTGGTGGAGAACACGCTCGAGGATACGCGGATGCGCCGAGTCTTCAGGTCTGCGGGCTACCTCGCGATGCATCCGAAAGAGGCGCGTGAGCTTTTGAGGCTGTCCGGGCAGGTCAGGCTGGCTGGCAAGTCTCTCAGCGATCTACTGACGCGGCTTCTACATGAAGAAGGTCGCATGGGCGGTTTTCCAGGAGATAAGAGTTAGGAGATAAGAGATGGGAGTTAGAGCCGTCCGGCCCCACCGGGTTCGAGCACTCGCGCAATTTTCTCCTCCTACACAGCGGGTATGCCGTTGGGTAGAATAGCGGCATGAAGTGAGCGACAGCCGGATTTTTTATTGATCTCGTCTCCAGATACAACTTCATACCGGCGGACAAAGGATGTGGGAGACGCAATAGACCTCTCCATCGAATATCTCCTGTCCATCCAGCGCCCGGATGGCTTCTGGTGGGGCGAGCTAGAGTCGAACCCCACGATGGAAGCGGAGTACCTGATGTTGATGCGCTTTCTGGGCATCGGTGAGCAGGGGGAGCTGGGGGAGCTGGGCGTCGAGGAGAAGCTCCGCAACCACTTGCTGCACGCGCAGCGCGACGACGGCGCGTGGGGGCTGTTCTACGGCGCGCCGGGCGACCTGAGCACTTCCATAGAGTGCTACTTCGCGCTGAAGCTGGCGGGTATGCCACCGGACGATCCACGCATGGAAGCGGCGCGGCGGTTCATCCTGTCCAAGGGCGGGCCTACCGAGGCGCGGGTGTTCACGAAGATATGGCTGGCGCTGTTCGGGCAGTACGAGTGGCGCGGGGTTCCCATAATCCCGGCGGAGTTCATGCTGCTGCCGACGTGGTTTCCGGTGAATCTCTACGAGTTCTCGAGCTGGGCGCGCGCGACAATCGCGCCCCTGCTGATAATCTTCGACCTGAAGCCAACGAGGGATACGCCGGCGGCGCAGGGCATAGGCGAGCTATACGGTATGCCACGCGACGAGGTTGACTACTCTCTGAAGAGACCGGAGCGGCTGTTCGGATGGGAGACGCTGTTCTACGCTGGCGACGCGATACTCAAGCAGCTTGATCGGCTGCCATTGCCCCATTTATCCCCTCTAGGGGGGCGGGCTGTGCGCAAGGCGGAAGAGTGGATCATAGCCCATCAGGAAGCCGACGGCAGCTGGGGCGGCATCCAGCCGCCGTGGGTCTATTCGCTGATGGCGCTGAAGGAGCTGGGCTACGAACTGGACCACCCGGCAATGAAGCGCGGCATCGAGGGATTCAAGACGTTCTGGGTGGAGGAGGACGACCGGTTGCGCGTCCAGGCGTGCGTGTCGCCCGGCTGGGACACCTGCCTCGCGCTTATCGGGCTGCTGGACGCGGGGGTTGATCCGGGACGGCCCGAACTGGTCAGGGCCGGCGATTGGCTGGCGCGCCGGCAGATTCTGACGGGCGGAGACTGGCAGGTGAAGGCGTCGGACACGCCGCCGGGCGGCTGGGCATTCGAGTTTCACAACAACCAGTACCCCGACCTCGACGACACTGCGGAGATAGTGATGGCGCTGGACAGGCTCGCGCTTCCGGACGAGCGCGCGAAACGCGAATCCATAAGCCGCGCGGCGCGCTGGCTGCTTGGGATGCAGAGCTCCAACGGCGGCTGGGCGTCGTTCGACAAAGACAACACGCAGACGCTGTTGGCGAAGATTCCATTCTCGGACTTCGGCGAAGTGATAGACCCGCCGAGCGCAGACGTTACGGCGCACATCCTGGAGATGCTGGGACAGCTCGGTTACGATGCGAGCCATCCGCAGGTCTCGCGCGCGCTGGAATACATCTTCGACGAGCAGGAGCCGGATGGATCCTGGTTCGGACGCTGGGGCGTAAACTACATATATGGCACGGCCGCGGCGCTTCCGGCGCTGGCCGCGCTGGGGGTGGACATGTCCATAGAACCGGCGCGGCGCGCCGTTCGCTGGCTGCTAGACCACCAGAACGAAGACGGCGGCTGGGGAGAAAGCTGCATATCGTACGTGGACGCCAGCCACAAGGGGGTAGGTCCCAGCACGGCGTCGCAGACGTCTTGGGCGCTGCTGGCGCTGCTCGCCGCCGGCGAGGTCGAGCATCCGGCCACGCGGCTCGGCATAGACTACCTCGTTGGCTCGCAGGGCGAAGACGGCGCTTGGGACGAGCCGTACTTCACCGGCACAGGCTTTCCGGGCTACGGCATTGGGCGGAAGCGGGAGTCGCATCTCGAGGACCCGCGCTCGGCTCAGGGACATGAACTGCCCGCGGGGTTTATGATTAACTATCATATGTACCGCAACTACTGGCCGCTGATGGCCCTGGGACGGTACAGACGGTTCTCGGCCGGAGATTCGCGCCCCGCCAAACGGCGGTCCACGAGCCCGGAAGGGTACGAGTACAGGCAGGACAAGCCCGACCGCAGATTGCGCCGATTACTGAAGATATGGTAGTGTTCACGATGTCGTGTTGTGAGACGCGCCGTCGCAACGACCATAGCGAGGTTACCTGATGAAGCTTGGCGAGGCAGCCCTCAAGACCAGTGTGTTCACTTTGGACGTAACGACTGGCGACTCTCCCGCTTTCTTTGACATTACCGACGAGGTTGCCGCATACGTTCGGCGCTCGGAGATCAGAAACGGGTTCGCGCTGGTGTTTTCCAAGCACACCACCGCCGCAATCACGATCCAAGAGAATGAACCGCTGCTGCACATCGATATGTGCACGACGCTCGAGCGGTTCGCGCCCAGCAGGGCGCATTACAGGCACAACGACTTCAGCGTGCGAACCGTGCACATGCACGAGGACGAATGCCCCAACGGCCACTCCCACTGCCAGCATCTGGTTCTCGGCACCAGCGAGACCATCCCGGTCATAGACGGCGATCTCGCGCTTGGAGAGTTCCAGAGGGTGTTCGTCGTGGAGCTGGATCCGGAGCGCGTCAGCCGCCAGGTTCTGGTGCAGACGATGGGGGTGTAGCGGCGGAACGGAGTGGGATTCGTGGCGGCATCGGACCTCGATCGAGCTTACGACTACTGCCAGCGGGTGGCGCGCGCGCGCGCCAGAAATTTCTACTACGTCATTCGGATGCTGCCGCGCCCGAAGCGTCGCGCCATCTATGCCACATACGCCGTCTGCCGACTGTGGGACGACATCGCCGACGACGACATGCCGTCGGATCGCAAACGCGCGCTGTTCGTAGAGACGCGACGCTCTCTGGCAAGCGCGTTTATCGAGGCGAGCGGGGGGGCCAACGGTAGAGATCCAACGCAGGATCCAATACAGGCCTCGGAACAGCCTCCGGAGTTCGTCGCGCTATCCGACACGGCGCGCGCCTACAACATCCCGTCGCAGTACTTCGAGGCCGTATTGGACGGCGTAGAGTCGGACCTGGCGACCAGCCGTTACGCGAACTTCGCCGAGCTGCGGGACTACTGCCGCAAGGTCGCCTCGGCGGTTGGGCTAATCTGCATCTCGATATTCGGTTACGAAGAGCCGAGCGCCGAGCGATACGCGGAGGATATGGGCATCGCGCTTCAACTGACGAACGTGCTGCGCGACATCAAGGAGGACGCTGAGCGCGACCGAATCTACATTCCGCAAGACGAAATGGCAGAGTTCGGATACGGGGAGGACGACTTGGCGCGGGGCGTGATCGACGACAGATTCAAGGCGCTCATGGAGTTCCAGGTCGAGAGGGCGCGATCTTACTACGAACGCTCGCGTCCGCTGTTCGACCTGGTGGAGCCGGAGGCTCGCGCCTGCCTTCGCGGTCTGCATACTGCATACGGCGCGATCCTGGAGCGCATCGAGCGGAACGGCTACGACGTGTTCTCGCGCCGCATCGGCCTGAGCGGACGTGAGAAGTTCGCCATAGCCGCCCGGCTGTGGATAGGCGGGATGATTCGAATAGCGAGATAGCTGGGATTTGACGCGGAGACGCGAAGGCGCAGAGTAGCGCGGATTACGTTGGTATGCCCGAAGTTTTCACCCCCATCCTAGCCTTCCCCCATCGAGGGGGAAGGAACTGGACCGCTGGAACAGGGGGACTTGCACAGCGATTGTTCCCACGTCAGTCCCACCGGAACAGTCGGACGCTGGCGGCGACGCTGACCGCGGCTATCACTCCCAGATAGGCGAAGGAGACCCAGACGGGGACGCCGATGGTCGTCTCCACCTCCCACGTGGCGCCCAGCCAAAGGTAGGTGAGCAGGTCGTAGGAGTGCGTCAACGGCAGCCAGTTCCCGACTACCTGGAGCGCGGCGGGGAAGGCTTCCCTCGGCCCGAACGCGCCACTCAGCGCCATCATCGGGAAGAACGAGACCAGTCCCAGCCCCAATGCGGTACGCACGCTGCGAACGCGAGCGGTTAAGGCTATCCCCAACGCGGCAAACGCCATGTAGGAGACCGAGATCGCCAGCGCCACCATCGCGGCGTTGCCCGCGAATCGTATGTCGAAGACCGCCCATCCGACGACGAGCATGAGAGCCAGCGACGCCGCTATCACCGCCGCGCCCACCGCCAGAGGAGCGGCTATGAGCGCATAGGACGGCATGGGCGTAACCCGGTAACGTCGAAACACTCCGTGCTGCCGGAATTCCACCACGGTCTGGGGCAATCCGATGATGCCGAAGATAGCGATTACCCACGAAACGTTGCCCGCGAGCAGGACATCCCGCACGTGGAACAGGTCCACGTTTCCCGAATCAGCCGTTACCTCGATCTCCATGCCGCCGACTGAGAATCCCAGCGCCAGGAAGATCGCCAACGGCAGTATCAGCGACATGAACACAGCGGCCGGTTCTCGGGCCGTCAGCAGCAGTTCCGCATAGAGCAGCCGTGGTATAGATTTGGAGTTCATTCTCGTCCTCCTTGCGCGCCTTCGTCTCCGGCTTGCCCGACTGCGAGAAAGTAGATGTCGTCCAAGTTGACGGGCCGAGTCTCCATCACGCCGGACGAAACCCCGCTCCGGTTCAGGAAGTTAGCGACGGCGCTCACCACGTCGCCGTCCCCGTACACGTAGAAGCTCGACTCCGATGCGCGGACGCGGGCGACGCCCGGCAATGTCGCCAGGTCGTCCGCTGCCACCGTTCCGAGCGCGGCTCTCGGCAGGACGACACGCGTCCGCAGCCCCGAATCGGCGATGAGACGCTCCGGGTGTCCGCGCGCCGCGACCTCGCCCTCGTTCAGCAGGAGAACGTCGTCGCAGTACTCGCGCGCTTCCTCCATGTAGTGCGTCGTCGCCACGACCGTCATGCCGCGCGCGTTCCGCCGCCTGAGATACTCCCAGAAACGGAAGCGGTACTCCGGATCCAAACCCGTAGTGGGTTCGTCCAAGAACGCGATTTCGGGGTTGCCGACGAGGGCGAGCGCGATGTTGACGCGCCGTTTCTGTCCCCCTGAAAGAGAGCCGTAAGTCTTGGAGGCGCTGTCGTCCAGCCCAAGCTCGCCGATCAGTTCGGACGGAGAGGCGGGCGTCGGGTAGAGCGAGGCGAACAGGCGCAGCGCTTCCAGGGTCTTCATGCGCGGCGGGATTCCCGTCTCCTGGAGTTGCGCCCCGATCCTGTAAACGAACTCGGCGCGATCAGCTATCGGGTCCAGTCCGGCGACGCGAATCGAACCGCCGTCGGGCCGGCGCAGTCCCTCCAAGCACTCTATGGTGGTAGTCTTGCCGGCGCCGTTCGGCCCAATCATGCAGAAGATGCTCCCGCGCCGCACCGTGAAGCTCACGTCATCCACAGCCGCCACGTCGCCATACGCCTTTCGCAGCGATGCCACCTGAACCGCAAGATCATGTGAAGGTTTCATGCTGGTATGCCTCTTCAATCGCGCTTATGCGTCTTATAGTTTGCAATACAAATTAGTTTGTAAATGTCACTATATCGCCGAATGCGGATGGAGTCAAGGGGGATGACAGTGCGATTTCAGTCATGTAAACTGGTTTGCACAGCAAATACGGCCGCGACAACGCAGTTCACGGAAGACGGGAGACGTTAGATGCAAAAGACGGACGGCAGAGCCGCAGCGCTTACGCCGCAAGAGAGTTGGCAAACGATCCACGCGACGATGGACAAGGCGCGAAGTTCCATGTATATGGCCGGAACGGCTACGATAATGCTGCTCTGGGGCGCGATAACCTCGCTGGGTATGATCTCGCAATACGCCCTGGAGGCGTTTGAGTTCGCGTCGCGCGACCCGTGGATTGTCGGGCTGCTGTGGGGCATCCTCGTAACGGCGGGGATGGTGGGCAGCGCTGTCATCGGACACCGCTCGGGCGGCAGGGACGTCGCCGGAGGGGCCGCTCGCAGCGCCGGAATCAGAGTGTTCCTATTCTGGCTCGCGGTAGTGGCGGCGGTGTATCTCATCCCGGCGGCTGCAGGGATGTGGACTGAGGAATCCGCGCACAAGATACCCCACGTCGCCTTCGGCATAGTGGCGCTGGGATACGTCTTGTTCGGCATAATGCACCGCCCGGTAATAGCGGCGGTGGGCGTCGGGATAGCGGCGGCGCACTACGTTCCCAGCTACCTGGCGGGAGACGCGGCGCCGATCATCACGGCAGCCGCTATCCTGGCGGTGGTCGCGCTGAGCGCGGCGTGGATTCGCAGAAGCGGCGTCCTGTGACCGGCGAGGCAACGGTTCTCAACGAGACCATCCACCAGTCCACCCGACTGCGAATAATGACGACGCTGGTCTCAACTCCTGAGACGAGCCGGCTGACATACGGCTTCATCCAGAAGACGCTGGATCTGACCGGCGGCAATCTGACCACCCATCTACGCAAGCTAGAACAGGCCGGTTACCTGGAAATCGCCAAAGAGTTCCACGAATCCAAGCCGCGAACGTGGGTGCAGGCGACTCCGGCGGGGCGCCGCGCGTTCGCGGAGTACCTGTCTAATCTGCAGAAGGTTCTGAATTTGCAGCCCCGCTCGTAGGAGGAAGGGACTTGATCATGAACCGGTGTCTAGTACTCGCGCCGTTCGACGCGGCGCAGCTCGAACGGCTGCGCGCCGAGATGGAGGTCGGCTACGACAGCTGGCTGGACACGCGAGAGCTCGCGGACCCTGACGATCTCGCCCACCGCATAAATGACAACGGGATCTCCGCGCTGGTCATCGAGGCGGACTTTGTGTTCAGGGAAACGTTCGAGGCGTGTCCCGGGCTGCGGTTCGTAGGCATATGCCGCGCGGCGACGAACCACGTGGACGTAGAAGCGGCTACGGAGCATGGCGTGGCGGTGGTAAACACGCCGGGTCGCAACGCTCGCGCCGTGGCGGAGCACGCGCTGGCGCTGATGCTCTCGCTGGCGCGTCGCATCCCTCAGGCTAACGAGTACGTGGCGACCGGAGGCTGGCAGAACCCGACCGGCGGCTACGCCGATCTACGCGGCGTGGAACTCGAATCTCGCACAGTCGGCATAGTGGGCGCCGGCGAGATAGGTCGAACGCTCGCCGCCATATGCGCCGCGCTGGGCATGAACACAATCGCCTACGATCCATACGTATGCGAGCCTCCCGATGCGTTGGACGGCGTTGCGATGACGGACTTGCCGACACTCGCTTCTGAATCGGACTTCATCAGCGTGCACGCCCCTTACACGCTGGAGACAGCGGGGATGCTTGGAGACGAGTTCTTCGCGCTCATGAAACCGACGGCGTACTTCATCAACTGCTCGGACTATGACATAGCCGACGAATCGGCGCTGCTCGACGCGCTGAGGCGACGACGCATAGCCGGCGCCGCGCTGGACGTCTTCCGGACGAACCCGATAGCGCCGGACAGCCCGCTGCTAGGACTGGACAACGTGGTCATGACCCCGCATATCGGCGGCGCGACAGACGAGACCATCCGCCGTCACTCGCGCATGATGGCGGACGACCTGCTGAGGTTCGCGCGGGGCGAGCGGCCCACGAATATGGTGAACCCTGAGGCGTGGGGACGACGCGATGGGTGAGCGCTCCGTATATTCTGGCGCGCTGTCCCCTACCCTAGTCTTCGACGCC
This sequence comes from Dehalococcoidia bacterium, assembly GCA_965208795.1. Classification (GTDB taxonomy): domain Bacteria; phylum Chloroflexota; class Dehalococcoidia; order Lucifugimonadales; family UBA1123; genus VXRN01. Next base: position 1,544,829 of record CBDBPQ010000002.1, on the reverse strand, counting down.
GGAAGCTCGAGCATCCGCGCGCGCCTCGTCAGCGCCGACGGGCGCATAGTCGCCGGCGCGTCCCGTCCCTACGCCTACGCGAGCGAACCCGACGGCGGAGACCTCGCCCGCGCCTTCGACCTGCCCGGATGCTGGGGGGCGCTGACGGACGCGGCGGGCGAGATTCTGGAGGGCGACGGTACGCCGTCAGCTATCGCGGTTACGTCCCAACGCCAGTCATTGGTATTTCTCGACGACGCGGAGCGCCCGCTGTACGCCGGCCCGAACACCGACTTGCGCGCGATCTTCCAGGGCGCCGCTCTCGACGTCGAGCATGGCGACGCCATCTACCGGACGACAGGCCACCGTCCGGCGTTCATGATGGCGTCGGGCAAGCTCGCGTGGCTGCGCGATACGCGGCCGGACGCCTACGCTCGCGTCGCCCACGTCCTCCCGCTGGCGGACTGGATAGCGTGGCGACTGACCGGGGAGATCGCGTGTGAGCCGAGCCTTGCGGCGGCGAGCGGACTGCTGGACATTCGATCTCGCCACTGGGCGTCAGCCCTGTTCGCGGAGCTTGGCCTGCGCTGTCCTGAAACGCGGCTGCTCGACGCGACCGAGCCGCGCGGCGTCGCGCTCGACGCGGAGCATGACTACGGCCTTCCGTCGCTCGCGGGACTGCCCGTAACCGTCGCGGGCGCGGACACGCAGCGCGCCCTGATCGGCATGGGCGTCGGCGACGGCGGGCGTGGCGGGCAAGCCGGCATAGTCGCCGGATGGAGCGCGACGGTTCAGATGACGATGACGCATCCCGCGATGTCTGAGAGCATGAAGACGTGGACGGGGCTGTTTCCGGCGTCAGGCTTGGCGCCAGGCTTGAAATCGGACTTGTGGGTCATGGAGAGCGCCGCGGGCGACATGGGCAACGCCTGGCGCTGGCTCGCCGAGACGCTGTTCGGCGGCGAGCGCGGTTATCGGGATGGCCGGGGAGACGTCTATGGGGAGATGGACAGGCTCGCGGCGTCCGTCCCGAGCGGGGCCGATGGAGTAAGCGTAAGCCTCGGGCCGCAGGCGATGGATGTGTCGGCGCTGGGCATGAGACTCGGCGGGATCGTGTTTCCGGTCCCCATGACGCTGGGCGGGACGACTCGCGCGCAGATATGCCGCGCCACGCTGGAGTCGTTCGCCTACGCCATCCGCGCCAACCTGGAGCAGGCGGAGCGGGAGTCGGGCGTCGAGGCGACGCGAGTCGCATTCGGCGGCGGTCTGACACGCTCGGCGACGCTGCGGCGCATCCTGCCCAGCGTCCTCGGACGCCCGGTAACGACGTTTTCCGAACATGACGCGACGGCGGCGGGAGCGGCGGGAGCGCGGGCGCATGGCGGGGTTACGGCTCAGCCCGACCCGGCGATGGCGGCTGAGTATCAGGAGCTGTACGAGATGTGGTCGGACGCTCAAGAGCGTCTGGGGGCGTTGCTGGGGTGAGGCGAACGCCGTAGAATCAATCACCCAATCGGCGGCAGTTTCAACGCGGCGATTACCAGCGCGAACCCAGCGATCATCGTTCCTACCAACCAACGCGTCATGCGGACTTCTATCTCCGCCATGCGCTCGGTGAAGACCTTTTCGAGACGCTCGAGATCCGCCTTCGTCGCCAAGTGTCCATATGCACCTTCCAAGGTCGCCACGCGCTCGGTTGTGTCGGACGCAGCCTGTTCCAGCCTTGTCACAACGGCCACGATACGCTCCTTGCCTAACTTCTCAGAGTCTTTCAATGATAGAATGTTCGTCAATGTTACCATACCGCGCATGAATCTGGAGCGTACTCATGAACACATCTTGGCTCTCAGAACGGCAAGCCGTAGCCGACACCGCCCAGCGCATGGCGGAGCTTGGCTTGGTATCCGGCACGGCCGGCAACGTCAGCGCGCGGCTCGACGCGGATGATTCAGGACGTGGGTTGATGGCGGTTACCCCGTCGGGCATCGGCTACGACCGCATGATGGCGGGCGACATCGTGGTAACGGACTTAGACATCGAGACGGTGGACGGCGAGCTCTCGCCGTCGTCCGAGAGCCTGCTGCACGCCGGCATCTACAAGAGGCGGGCGGACGTGGCGGCGGTAGTCCATACGCACTCGGTGTATTCGAGCGCGTTCGCGGTCGCCGGCGTGAACCTGCCGCCGGTGATAGACGAGGTGGCGGTATATGCCGGCGGCACAGTGCGAGTGTCGCGCTACGGCTTTCCGGGTACGGAGATTTTGGCGGACAACGTCTGCGACGCGCTTGACTCGAACAAGGCGGCGTTCATCGCCAACCACGGCGCCGTAGCGGTCGGACGCTCGCTCGACGAGGCGCTGGACATCTGTCTGCTGGTGGAGCGCGCCTGCGAGATCTACATTCTGGCCCGCTCGCTCGGCGGCGCGACCTCGATATCCACCGAGTTCGTGGACGCCGCAAAGTCAATCTACCGGATGCGGAATCCGGGCTTGGGAGATAGCCTCTGATGGTAACGGTCCCATCCTTCTTGCTGCGGCGTCTCTACGTAAAGGGGAGTCTGAAGAACACGCCGGACGGCTTTCAATTCGAGTTGATGAACCGTCTCGGCTCCGGCTACGCGCACAAGGTGCATCCTCTGAGAGTAGATGACGCGGATACGCCAATCGCCAATGCCGAGTTCGATCTGGACGGCGAGGTTATGCCGTTCGAGAACGTATCGCCGCAGAAGACGCTGACTCTTGCGATGAACAGGACGATTACGATCCGGGTGTCGGGCATACGGCTCGCGCCGGGCGCGCGTCGGATCGGGATGGGGTTCGACGTGCCCGGACTCGGCACGCTGCGGTTCGATTTTACGGACACGGTTGGCGCGGTTGACGCGAATGGCGATAACGACGCTTGATTCGGCGTCCGAGCTGGGCCTGCGCGTGGCCGTAACCGGAGCGTCCGGCTACATCGGCGGACGCCTGATCGAGCGGCTGGGAGGACAGGGCGTCCGCAAGGGACGCCCTTACGTCTTGGCTACGGACGTCCGGGAGCCGAGGGCCGATTGGGGAGATAACGTCGAGTTCGTTCAGCGTGATATATGCCAGCCGCTGGGGGACCTGCTGAGCAGCCGGCGGATTGACGCTGTAGCGCATCTCGCCTTCATCCTCGATCCGGACCGGCGGGGAGAGACCGCCCACCGCGTCAACGTCGGCGGAACCGCCAACGTCATCAGGGCGTGCGAGGACGCGGGAGTATCTCATATCGTCTATCTCAGCAGCGCCTCGGTCTATGGCGCGCGCGCGGACAACCCGGATTGGCTGACCGAAGACGCGCCGCCGCGTCCGCTGCGCGGCTTCACGTACAGCGAGCACAAGCTGGCGGCGGAGCGTCTGCTGGTCGAGTTCGCGGCGCGCAGCGCATCGGCGACGATCAGCATCGTCCGAGCCTGTCCGGTGATGGGGCCGAACGCCGACAACTTCATCGCCAACGCTTTCCGAAAGCCCGTCCTGCCCATCCTGGGCGATGCCGACCCGCCGATGCAACTGATCCACGAGGACGACATGGTGGAGACGCTCGTCCGGTGCTTGGAATCCAGACCTCCGGGCATATACAACGCGGCGGGCGACGGCGCGATCAGGTGGAGCGAGATGGCGGCTGTGGCAGGTATTCGAACCGCGCGCCTGCCGGCCTTCGCGTGGCGCGCGCTGGTACAGGCGGGATGGGCGCTGAGGATCCAGAACGACTCGCCGGCGGTCGGGCTGGATTTCATCAGGCACAGGTGGACCGTAAGCGCGGACAAGATCAAGCGGGAGTTGGGGCTGCGTATGCGCTATACTTCGCGGGAGACTTGGGCAAGCCAAACGCTTGACCGCAAGCCAAACGCTTGACCGTTATTTGTGAGGTTAGATATATGAGAGCGGTTATAGATGTTGACACGGGGACGGACGACGCCATCGCGCTGATAATGGCGGTCAACTCGCCGGAGATGGAGATAGCGGGCATCACGACCGTCGGGGGGAATGCGAGCCTTACGGATACGACGCGCAATACGCTGCGTCTGATGAGCTACCTGGGACGCGCGGACGTATCTATTTCGCAGGGGGCGAACAAGCCCTTGGAGGGCCGCTTCAACTTCGCCTATCACTACCACGGCGCGGGCGGATTGACGACGCGGCTGCCGGAGACCGAGAGCCGCCCGGTAGAAACGGATGCGCTGGAGTTCCTGCGCGACCTCGCGGCTGAGGGCGACCTGACGATAATCGCGCTAGGTCCGCTGACCAACGTAGCCCTCGCGCTGAGCCGGTATCCCGATATGCGCGACGGCGTAAGTCGCATCTTCGTTATGGGCGGAGCGGTGGAGGTTGCGGGCAACGTCACCTCATCCGCCGAGTTCAACATCCACGAAGACCCGCGCGCCGCAAACGCCGTATTCGACTCGGGCATCCCCATTACGCTTGTGGGCCTAGACGTCGGCGACGCCGTGAGTTTCGACCGCGGCGGATCGGACTGGCAGTCCGGCGAATCGGACGGCGAGGAGTTGGCGGCCCGGATCATTCGCGGCTGGTTCCAGATACACCCGGACCGGTCGCGCTACGTCTTGTGCGATCCGCTGACCGTCGCCACCGCCGTCGCGCCGGACGTGTTCGAGTACAAGCAGGGGACGGTTGCGGTGGATGAGGAAGGGGAATCGGTGGGCAAGACGCGAGCGACGTATGGAGACGGCAACGTGAGCATAGCGCTGGGCGTGGATGAGGCGCGGGCGCGGGAGTTCGTGTTGGAGAGGCTAAGGGGGTAGGGGCAGTTGGGACGACGCCCATCTGCGGAAGTGTGCGATAATAGAAGTATGTAGATCAGTTACCGCAATACTGGAGGCGGGCGCGATGCTCAAAGGCGTGAAAGCCAGGTATTCCAGAGGCGCAATCGTCCCATTGGAGCCGCTGGACATCGAAGAAGGCGCGAACCTGTTCATAAGTATTCACGTCGAAGCGCGCGAATCGCACTCTGAGCGCGAGGTACGAAGGCGGCGCGTAGAATCCAAGGCACGGGAGTTGACTGCGATAGGACGACGCTGCGCGCGTCTGCTAAAGGATGGCCCGTCGGCAGTGGAGCATGGAGACTACCTCTATGACGAGAACGGGCTGCCGAAATGATAGTTGATACTTCGGCGCTTGTGGCGGTTTTGTTCGATGAACCGGACTCTCAACGCTACACTATGGCAATAGCGGAAGCCGCGCGCTGTCGGATGTCTGTAGCGAACTTCTTGGAAGCCACGATGGTAGTGGAAGGACGCGCAGGAATCGCAGGAGGTCAAGAGCTTGACCTGTTCGTGGAGATGGCGCCGATAGAGATTACGCCAGTTTCCGTAGAGCAGGTTGGGGCCGCCCGGCGGGCATGGCGCGCGTTCGGCAAGGGCAATCATCCTGCGGGGTTAAATTTCGGTGACTGCTTCGCCTATGCCTTGGCTGAGATTGCGGGAGAGCCGCTGCTTTACAAAGGCGATGATTTCACGCTCACCGACGTGGAGTCAGCTTTGTAGAGAGAAGCTGACGCAGATTGGGATAGCATGAATACGATTCTCCGAGACTCGCAAGGGGGACGGACTGCTGATCCCGGTATATCTTTCCTAATGGTCATTCGGGACATATCTGGTCAGCACGTCCCACTTGTCGCCGAGTATGCGGCGCATGTTGCGGGTGGTTACATCTTCGACTTCCTCTACGTCTATGCCCTTTAGCTCGGCGAGCGTCTGGGCGACGGTGGCGACGTGGCGCGGCTCGGTCCAGTTTTCGCGCTTGGACTTGAATGGCTGCGGCGCGGCGTCGGTTTCCAGCACTATGTGTTCCAGCGGCGTCTTGACCGCCGTGCGCTGGAGCTCCGTCAGCCTCAGCAAGGGTCTGGCGAGCGATATGTAGAATCCGAGGTCTATCACCTTTTGGGCCGTCCGGTAGTCGCCCTGGAAGTAGTGCATGATGCCGCCCACGTCGTAGGCGCGCTCCTCGCGCAGCAGGCGGAACGACTCGTCGTGCGCCTCGCGGCTGTGGAAGACTACGGGCAGACCAAGCTCGCGCGCCAGCCGGATCTGTTCGCGGAAGGCGGGGTACTGAATGGCGCGATCAGGCGCGCCCTCCATGAAGTCCAGCCCGATCTCGCTCATCACCAAGACCTTGCGGGAAGACAGCGCTAGTTCTCTCAGAGTCGCGTAGGTCTCATCCGTAAACGGCTGCCGAATGTCCATAGGGTGAATGCCGACGCCGGAGAAGAAGCCGTCGAAACGCGCCGACAGCTCCAGCGAGCGCCGCGTGGAGGCGATGGTCGTGCCGGCGGAGATGACGGCGCGGACGCCGACGCGCCGGGCGCGCGCGAGTATGTCGGCGACTTCGGCATCGGTGAACGGGTCGAGGTGGACGTGGGAGTCTATGTACATGGGTCGCTGCCGTTTCTCGCTTTGCCGTAGTCAGCCGTAACAGGGCTTCATTATACTGGATTGTAGCGGTTTGCGTCGCAATCACCCCCATCCCCCGCCTTCGCGGGGGCAGGCTCTAGCCTTCCCCCATCGAGGGGGAAGGGACTTGGGCCGTATCCCGTTTAGGGGATGTGATGTGGCAGGAGAGAGGGCAGCTTGAAACGTCGCGTATGGTCGGTCGCCAGGGTCGCGCTCGGCCTGGCCCTCAGCGCGGGGCTGGGCTGGCTTGCGGCGCGCGGCCTGGATTGGTCGGCAGTGGGCGCGTCGTTTAGGGATGTGTCTCTTCCGATGGCTGCGTTCGCCGTCGTGGTCTTCATGGGGGCCTGTTACTTGCGCGCCGCCCGTTGGCGGATGCTGTTCGTGGAGGATGAGGTATCCACCAACCGGCTGTTCGTGATCCAGAACGTGGGCATCGGGCTGAACAACGTTACTCCGATACGCGTCGCTTCGGAGGCGGCGCAGGTCGCCATCCTGTCGCTGCGGGACGGCGTTCGCCCGTCAGTCGCCCTCGCCACAGTCGGCATGGAGCGAGTTCTGGACCTTGTCGTTACAACCGCGATCATGGCCGTGGCGTTCTTCATGATACCGGAGATGCGGCAGTTCGCGCCCTACGTATGGGTCGCGGTCGCGCTCGTCGCGGTATGCGTCGCGCTAGTGCGGCTGGTAGCCTGGAGCGGCTCCGGCGCGGGCTGGACGCGCAAGCTGCCGTCCTCCCTGGTCTCGTTCGGCAACGCGGTCCGCGACCTGGAGCGCGAGCGGGCTCGCCTTGCCGTGTCGAGCGCGATGAGCGTCGCCTACTGGCTGCTGGTCGGCGCAACGTCTTGGCTGCTTGCCGAGGCTATCGGGCTCTCGATATCGCCGGTTACGGCTACTCTGGTCATCATGGGCACGATATTCTTCGCCACGTCCATACCGGCTGCGCCGGCGGCGGTTGGGACGTTCGAGTTCGCGGTGGTGTACGCGCTCGGGTTGTTCGGAGTCGAGCGCGAGCCGGCTTTCGGATTCGCCGTCATAGTCCACGCTGCGCTGTTCCTGCCGCCGACCATCATGGCGGTCGTGTTTCTGCCGCGCGAGGGCATAGGCTCGTTCGATAAGCTGTGGTCGCTGATGAGCGAAGACGCGACGCGCGAGAAGGCGGGTTCGGCATGACTCTTGGATTGAACGCAGAGGCGCAGAGGCGCAGAGGCGCGAACGTATGGAATCAGTACCTGTCGCGTCGCCGCGTGGTTGCGCTCGTTCTATGCGCGGCGCTGTTCTTGGTATTCGGGGCGTTCGGATGCGGCATCGGCGACGAGCCGATTCCGACGCCCGCTCCGGCTCCAACGGGAACCGCGACGGCGACGCCGGTTCCACCCACGCCGTCGCCCACGCCCGAACCTACGCCAACCGCCCCCCCATCTACGCGGACGCCCGCGCCATCCGCTACTCCGACGCCCGCGACGACGGCTACCGCGACGCCCGTTCCGATACCTCCCACGCCGCCGGCGCCAATTGGGACGCCGGATACTAGAAGGCGCGGCGGCGCTCTGAACCTGGCGACGCCGCACGGCATCGCGCATCTGGACGTACACGCCGACGTATCGCCGGCGCTTTCGACTTGGGGGCCGGGCATCGCGTACTCTCGGCTGCTGCGGCTGCGCTCCGGCGCGGACGTCGAACTGCCGAGCCTGACTGTCGAGTGCGATCTGTGCGTGGGCTGGGAGATGGAATCGCCTACCGCGTACCGCTTCGATCTGCGTCCCGACGCGCGGTGGCAGTACGTGGCTCCCGTGTACGGCAGGCGGGTGGACGCGAACGACGTGGTGTTCAGCTACGAGCGGCAGAGCGACCCTGATCTGCCGAATTCGCCGCTGCTGGTCAACGTGGTCGAGGCGCGGGCGCTCGACCGCTCGACGCTGCGGATTACGCTGAACAGTCCGGATGCGGACGCGCTGCTGGCGTTCGCCGACGGCCACTCGAAGGTGGTCGCGCGCGAGGCGGTGGAGATGACGGGCGACCTGCGAGACGGTCCGACTGCAGGCTCGGGGCCATGGACGTTCGACCCGGACAGCGGGCGCGACATTCATTCCTTCGAGCGCAACCCGGATTACTATGAGACGGGCCTGCCGCTGGCAGATGAGCTACGCATCCACGTGGGGGCGGACGACCGGACGCAGGCCGCGGCGTTCCAGATCGGACTTATGGACATCGTGAGTATGCGGCCGGAGACGTGGCGCGAGTACGCCGAGCGCGAGCCGTCCGCGCAGTTCATCGCGGCGCCGCAGCCGGGCGCGGGCGTGGAGGTGGCGTTCAAGACGACGGAGCCGCCGTTCGACAACATAGCGCTGCGTCGCGCGGCGATGCTGGCGATGGATCCGGTCAAGGCTATCGAGGAGCATTGGGGCAGCTTCGGATACATCGGGCACAGCTTCCCGGCGGCGTCCGCCGAGTGGCTTCTACCGCAAGATGAGCTGATTCAACGCTTTGGCAGACGCGAGGACGCGGTGGCGGATGCGGCGAGAGCGGGCGCGCCGTTCCCGATATCTCTGGCGATTACGGTCGGGGACTTCGGGGAGTCCTACGTCCACCATGCGCACGCGATCTCGGTGGAGCTGCGCGCGATCGGTTTCGAGACGGAGCTGGAGGTGGTCAACAGGCGCGATTTCGGCGAGCGCGTATGGCTGGGCGGCGACTACCGGATGATGGTCGGCCCGCCGGCGCCCATCACCGCGCCGAACGGCTACCTGCTGACGACGCTCCACAGTCTGGGCGTGTGGAACACGACGGGCCACAGGGACAGCGTTCTTGACGATCTCATCGAGTCGCAGGCGGTGGAGTTCGATCCGGCGGCCCGCGCCGAGCTAATCAGGGCCATCCAGCGGCGGACGCTGGACCAAGCGTACAGATTCATGCCCGCGTCGTCGGAGACCATCTGGACGTGGCGCGCGCCCATCCGCGACTTCCATCCGAACTTCGGGGCGTATGAGTATCACCACTGGGCTCGAGTGTGGTTGGAGGGGTGAGGGGAAATTCTACCGTCCGGCTAGGGCGTCTTCGAGGGTTGACCACGCAAGGAGGGCGCACTTGATTCGGACGGGGAAGTCTCGCACCTTCGCCAGGGCGCCGAGGTCGCCTAGCCGTTCAAGCAGCGCGGCGGCGGGCGGGGGGCCTTGCATCATGTCGTGGAAGGTGGCGGAGAGGGCGTCGGCCTCGGCCACCGTCAAGCCCTTGATGGCTTCGGAGAGCATGGAGCCGGTCGCCTGGTTGATGGAGCAGCCCTCGCCCTGGAAGCCGACTTCTACGATGCGTCCGCCGTCGCCCAGGCGCATTTGGAGGTGTATCTCGTCGCCGCAGAACGGGTTTACGCCATCGGCTACGATGTCGGCGTCGTCCAGGCGGAGCGGGTTGCGCGGGCGGCGGCGGTGATCGAGTATCGCGTCGTCGCGGTAGATTTCGTCGAGGTTGGTTGGGGTCATATGGGGTCAGACTTGCATTAGGGTTTTGACGCAGAGGCGCAGAGGGTAGGCCATAGTCAATCGGGAAAGACTTTAGACCGCCCCATCGGAGAAGTACCTGAGCGCGCGGCCAACGGAATCTACGAGGGCGTCTATCTCTTGCTCGGTGTTGTAGAGGTAGAAGCTCGCCCGCGCGGTGGCTATGACGCCCAGCTCGCGCATCAGCGGCATAGTGCAGTGGTGGCCGGTGCGGACGGCGATGCCGTCTCGGTCGAGGAACGTGCCGAGGTCGTGCGGATGCACGATGTCCGAGTGGAACGAGATGATGCCGCCGCGCCGCGCGGTATCGCGCGGGCCGAAGATATCTATGTCTTCTTCGAGCTCTTTGAAGGCGTCGAGGGCGTAGGCGCTGAGCGCGACCTCGTGCGCGCGGACGTTTTCCATACCCAGCGCGTCGAGGTAGTCTATGGCCGCGCCGAAGCCGATGGCGTCCGCGATGTTGGGCGTGCCGGCCTCGAACTTCATGGGAACGTCGTTCCACGTGGCGCGGTCGTACCAGACTTCCAGCACCATTTCGCCGCCGCGCATGAACGGCTCCATGCTTTCCAGAATTTCGCGCTTGCCGTACAGCGCGCCGATCCCGGTGGGGCCGAGCATCTTGTGTCCGCTGAGGGTAAGAAAGTCGCAGTCGAGTTCCCCCACGTTGACGGGCATGTGCGGGGCGCTCTGCGTGGCGTCTATCAGCACGGTAGCGCCGACGGCGCGGGCGGCGGCGGCAAGCTCGTCCACCGGATTTACGATGCCGATGCCGTTGGACATGTGCACGACGGCGAGCAGCTTGGTGCGCGGGGTGATGAACTCGTCGAGGCGCGACATATCGAGGCTGTTGTCGTCTTCGAGCATGGGCAGGATGCGGAGGGTCGCGCCGTTGTCGCGCACAACCTTCTGCCACGGCACGAGGTTGGAGTGGTGCTCGTAGGGGGTAACGACTATCTCGTCGCCCTCTCGGATGTTCTGTTGCGCCCAGGTGTAGGCGACGAGGTTCAGAGATTCCGATGCGTTGCGCGTCCAGACGATCTCGCTGGCGGACTCTGCGCCGATGAAGCGGGCAACCTTGGCGCGGGCCTCTTCATAGTGGTCGGTAGCCTCCTGGCTCAGCGCGTGAACGCCACGGTGGACGTTGGCGTTGTAGCCTTCGTAGTAGTCCACCAGCGCCTGGATGACCTGGCGCGGCTTCTGGGTGGTCGCGGCGTTGTCGAGGTACACCAGCGGCTTGCCATAGACTTCGCGACTGAGGATAGGGAAGTCCTTGCGTATCTTGTTCACGTCGTACATCTGGGGCATTACCCTCGCACGGCTCGCCCGAGTTGGGGGGAGCCTTCGGTGTATGCGGCGCGGAGAGCGGGACGCTCCCCCGCGCCTTCGGCATGTGTTTGGGCTAACTAGACGTCGAGTTCGATGTCGTCGCCTTCCACGCGGACGGGGAAGGTATCGAGCGGCACTACGGCGGGAAGTTCGACCACGTCGCCGGTGCGAACGTCGAAGCGCGCGCCGTGCCGGGGGCACTCTATCTCGCACCCTTCCAGATAGCCCTGGTTGAGGGGGGCGTCGTCGTGCGTGCAGACGTCGTCTATGGCGTAGAGCGTACCGTCCACGTTGCAGACGGCGATGGCGCGGTCGCCGAGTTCATACACTTTCGCGGAGCCTTCCGGCACGTCCGCCAGCTTGCCTACTTTTACGAATGCCATGTTGCGTCTCTCCTATACCTGATTTGTGGCGCTAGTTGCGTCTGCCGCTTAGTTCGATCTTCCGGGTGGCCGCTTCCGCCTGTATGGCGTAGCTTCTGGCCACCAGATCGGCTATGGTTCTTGAGCTTAGCACCCTGTCCACGGCAAGCTCCACTTCGTGCCAGACCTCTCGCTGGGCGCAGACGGGGACGTGGATGCAGGCGTTCATGTCTTCGAGGCACGGCACCAGGTTGTCGTTGGGTCCCAGGCAATCCATGACGAAGCTCAGGCTGATGTCGTCCGGTTCGACGGCCAGAGAGTGTCCGCCCAGACGTCCGCGCTGGGAGCGAACGAGTCCCGCGCGTCCGAGCGCGTGGAGGACTTGGGCTAGATACGGCTCCGGTATCAGGGTTCGACTTGCAATCTCGCTGGCGCGAACGGGGGCGCTCCGGCGGTGTATTGCCAGATCGACCAGCGCTCTCACGCCGTAATCCACTTTTACGGGTATGTGCATTTCTCCAACCCCGTTACTCCGTAGAAACCGCAACGCCTTTGTCGAGCGCGGATGCGAGGGTGTGAACCGGCAGCGTAGCGCACTTTATCCGCGTCGGGTAGTTGGATACGCCTTCCAGTATCTCCAAATCGCCGAGGCTTTCGTAGTCGAAATCGTCGCCCGCGTTGTTGGTGAGCAGCAGGCGGAAGTTCTCGATCACCTTGCGGGCGTGGGCGTCGCTCTTGCCCTTGACCGCCTCGCTCATCATGGACGCGGCGGCCTTGGAGATGGCGCAGCCGGCGGCTACGTAGCCGATGTCGGATATGCCGCCATCGGCGTCGAGGTTCAGGTAGAGGGAAATCTGGTCGCCGCACAGCGGATTGAAGCCGTCGGCGGCGCGGTCTGCGTCCTCGATCTTCTTGAAGTTGCGTGGACGGCGGTTGTGGTCCATCACGACTTCGGCGTACAGGTCTTGCAGGTCGTTCATTTCGGTTGTTGCCTTTCCCGTATTGGCAAGGGCGAGGGATTCACCCTCACCCCAACCCTCTCCCCAAGGGAGAGGGGGCTTTCACCCCCATCCCAACCTCCCCCCGTCGAGGGGGAAGGGGTGTTGCGCTAGAAGGTGAACTCGTAGGGTGGTATGGCGTCCAGGAAGGAGCGTTCCAGGTAGTCGTGCAGATGCGGTATCTCCACGGTATCTATTATCTCGGAGGCGAAGCCGTAGATGAGCAGGCGGCTGGCGGTCGCCAAGTCTATGCCTCGGCTGCGCATATAGTAAACGGTCTCCTCGTCTATGTTGCCCGCCGTCGCGCCGTGCCCACACTTCACGTCGTCGGCCCAGATGAACAGGGCAGGTTTGGAATCTACCTCGGCGTTGGGCGAGAGCAGCAGGTTCTTGTCGGATTGGAGCGCGTCGGTCTTGATCGCGCCCTCGCGCACGAACACGGTGCCGCCGAACACGGCGCGCGAGCGACCAGACAGGATGCCCTTGTAGTACAGGTTGCTGGTGGAGTTGGGCTTGGCGTGGTCTATGTTGATGAAGTTGTCCACGTGCTGGGCGCCGTCGGTGATGTAGAGGCCGTCGAGCTTAGTCTCGCAGCCGTCGCCGATCAGCGTGTAGAGGTCGTGCCTGCCGAGTCCGACGCCCTTGTAGAACGCGCGGGAGGCGAAGCGGCTGCCGTCCAACTGGTGGATGCGGGCGACGCCGACGTGGCACGCCGAGTCGCTTTCGTCCATTATCCGGTAGTGGTCGAGCTGCGCGCCCTCTTCGACGACGATCTCGGAGACGGCGTTGTTGAGGTAGGCGTTGTCGCCGATGCCGACGTAGGTCTCGATCACCGTCGCCTCCGACTCCGCGCCGGCTACTACCAGAACTCGCGGGTGGGCGATGATGCTATCTTCGTCGGTGGATATGAACGCGAGGTGTATCGGGCGTTCGACGGACGCGCCGGCGGCCACGTTTACGACGGCGCCGTCGGCGATAAAGGCGGTGTTGAGGGCGGTGAAACCGTCGTCATCTACCGACGCGAGCGTTCCGAGCCGCCGCCGAACGGCTCCGTCGTCGGCCTCTACGGCGCGAGGCAAGTTCGCAACCGTTACGCCTTCGCGGTCATGCAGCGACGACAGGTCGGCGTCGTATCTGCCGTTGACGAAGACCAGCGTATTCCAGTCGTCGGACCACACAGTCGAGTCGCGCATGGCGTCCGTGTCCGTGGCCGCGCCGTTGCGGGTTGGGTGTCTGAACTCTGCCCTGGCGATGGGCGCGACGTTGGTGTACTTCCACGCCTCGTTGCCACGCCGCGCGGTGGGAAAGCCAAGCCGCGAGAAGTTGTCGAATCCGTTCTGCCGCAGGTCGCGCAGCCAACCGGCGCCGGCGGACGGCTGGGCGGCGTACTGCTGCGAGTAGCGGTCGTATGTGTCAAGCGATTGTGTCATTGTTCATCCAGTTCGGTTCTGTGATCGTCAGGAGGCGTTGGACTGGGTTTTCAGCCATACCTCGTAGTTTTCCCTCATGTATTCGATGTGCTCTGCGACGTGGGCGGCATAGACGTCCAGCCAGTCGTCGAGCGTCATGTCTCCGTTTTCGGGGTGGTAGGACGTGTTCGACCATGCAGGCTCCGGCAAGGATTCGATCAGCGTGTAGCTCTTGTGGCGCAGCCACTTGAATAGCTGGAGCGCGTCCTCGACGCTCTGGTCGTGATAGTCCAGTTCGGACGCCCACCTGTTTTCGTCGTATGCCATCAGGAATTCGCCAGGCTCGGCTACCAGCCGTCTGCAGCGGATGTAGCTGTTCGCCTCGCTGTCGGCTATGTGAACGAGGTGTTCGTGGATACTCCAGCAGCCGTGCTCGTCTCTGAACTGCCACATTTGGGGTGGGAAGTCTTGCAGGGCGGCAGTTAGCTCATCGAAGGCGCTGCCGTAGGATTCGATTTTCTTGGTTCGGGCTTGGGGGTTCACGGTTGGGTTTCCTACCTAAATGCGTATCTCTTCCAGCGGCGCTAGACGTTGTTCTAACCGGCGACAGCCGCTTCCTCGATTATCCAGTCGTAACCTTTCTCCTCCAGCTCAAGCGCAAGTTCTTTGCCGCCTGAGCGGGCGATTCGTCCGTCCACCAGGACGTGCACGTAGTCGGGGGTGATGTAGTTGAGGATGCGCTGGTAGTGGGTTACCAGCACTATCGCCTTGTCCGCGCTCTTGAACGTGTTGACGCCGTTGGCAACGATGCGGAGGGCGTCTATATCGAGGCCGGAGTCGGTCTCGTCGAGGAGCGCGAGGCGCGGGTCGAGCAGGGCGAGCTGGAGTATCTCGTTGCGCTTCTTCTCGCCGCCGGAGTAGCCTTCGTTGACGGAGCGTCGGACGAGGTCGTCATGTATGTTGACCAGCTCGCGCTTGGAGTCGAGCAGGCGGTCGAACTGCCGCACTGACAATTCGGATTCGCCCTTATGCTTGCGGAGGGCATCCACGGCGGCTTTGAGGAACTGCCACGTGCGGACGCCGGGAAGCTCCACCGGGTACTGCATGGCGAGGAAGACGCCTTCGCGGGCGCGGTCTTCCGGGAACCACTCGACGATGTTCTGTCCGTCGTACAGTATCTCGCCGGAGTCAACGGTGTACTCGGGCCGCCCGGCGATGACGTTGGCGAGGGTGCTCTTGCCGGAGCCGTTAGGCCCCATGATGGCGTGAACCTCGCCCTCGTTCACCGTCAGGCTGACGCCTTTGAGGATTTGGGTGTCTTCTATGGAAACGTGTAGGTCGTGTACTTCGAGCATGTTGTGTGTTCGTCCAGCCTCCGGTTCAGTTCGAGAAGTTGATCGGTTGGGTATCGGCCCTGAGATAGAGTGGATGTTTCGGTTGATCGAGCTTGGTCATTCCGAGGTGGCGCATCTTGTCGGACAGGCCGGCGTCGCGGAGTAGCCTGAGCGTTTGCGATCCTCTGTCGAGATGATCTCCGTGGTTGCCCCAGGCGCAGACGACGCGGTCGGCTCCGCGCGCCGATTTCAGTATGTGATGATCGTTTTCTTCTCCGATAGGGTCTCCTGTCTGTCTGAGCGCTCCGGGGTCGGTGGAGCGGAGCGCGAATATGTTGCACACCCACAGCGTTCCGTATCCCCAATCGCGGGCGAAGCCTTTGGCTCGCGTAACCGTCGGGTCGGAGCGAACCTCGTCGGCCTTGCTGGGGTTGAGCATCACGAAGAGGCAGACGCCCTCACTGTCTGTCAGCCGCGCCTCCAGCCAGTAGCGGTAGCGGCGGTCCGGAGAGAAAGTGGCGGCGTGCATGGGTTTTCGCGTCGTCTGCATCAGGCGATAATCGGTCGTCTGATTTGGGACGGTCTTTCGGCGGGCCGCGGCTTGGTTCTGTTTCTGAGCAACGCGAGCAGTTCTATGGCGTCTTCGATTCCCCATCCGACCATGCTGTCGGGCAACCTGTCTTCGTAGAAGTTGCGATGCAGGTCGCTGACGGATCTGTACAGCCTTCCAGCCAGTTGTGGGTCGTCCGTCTCAACCACCAAGTCGCTCATTACCTCATCCAGGTCGCCATGCGATGAGTTGGGCCAGCCCCTGCTCTTGGCTACCGATTTCAGGTAGTGCGCCACCGCTCCCCACGCCTTCTCGGACGCCTGAGGCAAGTCGCCTCGTTCGTACCATTCGCCGGCGTGTTGTATGAAGCGGTCGCACGTCTCTTCGTGTCGTTCTACCGGGGCTTCTATCGGTATCTGTACCAACGCGCCGTCTCCCCTACCCCACCGTGCCTTCTAGGCTGACGCGGAGGAGTTGGCTTGCCTCGGCGGCGAACTCGAAGGGGAGCTCTTTGAAGATGCCGCGGCAGAAGCCGTTGATTATCATGTAGTTGGCTTCCTCCTGGTCTATGCCGCGCTGCTGGAGGTAGAAGAGCTGGTCGTCGTTGACCTTGGAGGTGGTGGCCTCGTGTCCCATCTGCGCGGTGGGGTTGCGCACCTCGATGTACGGCACGGTGTGGGCGCCGCACTCGTTGCCGATGAGCAAGCTATCGCACTGGGTGAAGTTGCGCGCGCCGGACGCCGACGGCATGATGCGAACCATCCCGCGGTAGGTGTTCTGCGCCTTTCCGGCGCTGATGCCCTTGGCGACGATGGTGCTCTTGGTGTTCTTGCCCATGTGTATCATCTTGGTGCCGGTGTCGGCCTGCTGGTAGTTGTTGACCAGCGCGACGGAGTAGAACTCGCCGACCGAGTCGTCGCCCTGGAGGATAACGCTGGGGTACTTCCAAGTAACGGCGGAGCCGGTCTCGACCTGCGTCCAGCTTATCTTGGAGTTGCGCTCGCGGCACGCGCCGCGCTTGGTGACGAAGTTGAATACGCCGCCGTTGCCGTCCTTGTCGCCCGGGTACCAGTTCTGGAGCGTGGAGTACTTGATCTCGGCGTCTTCTAGCGCGACCAACTCTACGACGGCGGCGTGGAGCTGGTGCGTCTTGCGGATGGGGGCGGTGCAGCCTTCGAGGTAGCTTACGTAGCTGCCCTTGTCCGCAATGATGAGCGTGCGCTCGAACTGGCCGGAGTCTAGCTCGTTGATGCGGAAGTAGGTCATCAGCTCGATGGGGCAGCGGACTCCGGGCGGCACGTAGCAGAACGAGCCGTCGCTGAAGACCGCCGAGTTGAGGGTGGCGTAGAAGTTGTCCGTGTACGGCACGACGGAGCCGAGGTACTTTCGCACCAGTTCGGGGTGCTTCTGCACCGCCTCTGAGATGGGGCAGAAGATGACGCCGGCGTCTTCCAGCATCTTCTGGTAGGTGGTCGCCACCGACACGCTGTCTAGCACCGCGTCCACGGCGACGCCGGACAGTTTCTTCTGCTCTTCGAGCGGGATGCCCAGCTTGTCGAACGCCTCGAGTATCTCCGGGTCCACGTCGTCGAGGCTCTTGGGGCCGTCGTCCTGAGACTTGGGCGCGGCGTAGTATTTGATGTCCTGGAAGTCAATCTCGGGATAGGTAACGTTCGCCCATGTCGGCTCTTCGTTTCCGAGCCGCTCCCAGTGGCGGAACGCTCGGAGCCGCCAGTCGAGCATCCACTGCGGCTCGTTCTTCTTGTGCGAGATGAAGCGCACCGTATCTTCGGAAAGCCCCTTGGGGGCGGTTTCGGATTCGTAGTCGAAGTCGAAGCCCCACTTGTACTGCGATTCCTCGATGCCGGTCTCTCTGGAAATGACGGTTTGCGTGGTCATGAGACGTGTACTCCCGCATTTGTTGAGTCAAATGGTCAAGATTTATGAACTAAGTATAGCCGCGCGGTTTCGGGCGGGTCAAATGCGCGGAGGGCCTTTACACCGGCTGTTCGATCACATAGGGCGACAGCATGAGGATTGGCATCCCTACCAGAGCCCATGCCCAGCCGATGAGGGCGGCGATTGCGGCCTGCCACCACGCAAGCCCCAGCGTGTTGCGAACCGAGTTCACGCCCGATACCAGCGTCCATAGCGCGCCTACTATGATGAGATACGGCAGCATACCCCCCAGCAGCGACAGCCACATGGGGGCGTAGCATATGCCGAGCGAGCGCATGATCGCGCGGAATCCGGCGTCGCCCCCACCGCCCTTGAACAGCCGCGCGCCGAGCAGCCACACGAACGCGGTCCAAAGGAACCATCCGAAGATGATCGTGGACGTGGCGACGAAGATTACGAGCACCTCTTCGGCGACGAAGCCGACGGCGCCGGGGTCCCTCAGCCCGCTCCAAACGCCGAGTCCGAGCGCGACGCCGGCGACGGCGACGATTCCGAGCGCGGAGAACATAGCCTCCTGCCGGTCTTTCACCTCTTGGAAGACGCGTCCGTCGAGCGCGACGGCGCGGAGAGCAAGCATGAACATTCGGGAAACCCACTCGGTAGATGTGCTGAGTGAGATTGTAGGCGGTCAATTGCCAATAGCGCAATTGGGGCGAGAAGGTGTAGAATCAGCGAATCATGGCAGAGCCCAGCGCACTGGTACTTTCGATAATCGGGTTCGGCGCCTCGGTCGGGGCGCTGGCGACGCTGCTCGTAATCGTGCTGCTCATTCGCCTGTTCGCGTCGCGCGTGGTTGGGCGGCCCGCTTCGGGGGCGCGTCCGACGCCGCCGCCGCGCCCCGCGACTCCGGCGCCGGACCCGGAGGTCCGAAATCGCGCGCGCGCGGCGGCGATCGCAGTAACCGCGCTGCTGGAAGCCAACCCTCGCTCTAAAAGGGCGCTGCCAAAGGATGATTCTTGACAGGCTGACAGGTACGCAGCTTGGTTGGGGCGGAGATTTCACCCCCATCCCAACCTTCCCCCATCAAGGGGGAAGGGGTAAGGATTGAAGCTAATTGGACGAACTGATAGGCTCTCTGCCTCCCACCGGCATATTCGACATCGGCCCGGGCGAGGCGCTGATGATAGCGCTGGGCCTAGCGCTCATCTATCTCGCGGTCGCCAGGGATATGGAGCCGTATGGCCTGCTGCCCATCGGTCTCGGCGTGATCGTGGCGAATCTGCCGCTGACCGCGCTGGTCGGCGCGTCGGTAGCGGCGGAGGCGTCAGGGGCAGGCGCGGGGCTGGGCGACTCTGGAATATTCGACGTCATCATCCGATACGGGTCGTATCTCTCGAACATCCTGCCGCCGATAATATTCCTGGGGATGGGGGCGCTGACTGACTTCGGCCCCGTGATCTCCAACCCCAAGACGCTGCTGCTGGGCGCGGCGGCGCAGGTGGGCATATTCGTGGCGTTCTGGGGGGCGCTGGCGACGCCGTTCTTCGACCTGTCGCAGGCCGCCGCCATAGGCATCATCGGCGGCGCGGACGGACCTACGACGATATTCTTGACGGCGCAGCTCGCGCCGGAGCTGCTCGGCATTACCGCCGTGATCGCATACTTCTACATGGCGGTGATGCCAGTCATACAGCCGCCGCTGATGAGGCTGCTGACAACGAACAACGAGCGTACCATCGAGATGTCGCAACCGCGCGAAGTTTCTCGCATGGAGAAGGTACTGTTTCCGACGATAGCGATGATCGCGCTGGGGCTGCTGGCGCCGGGCGCGGCGCCGCTGATAGCGATGTTCATGATCGGGAACCTGTTCCGGGAGAGCGGCGTAGTGCCGCGCCTCACGTCGGCGGCTTCAAATGAGATACTGAACATAGCGACGATATTCCTGATGCTCGCCATCGGCGCGCAGCTATCTTTCGAGCGCGTCTTCCAGGTGGAGACGGTGGCGATTCTCGCGCTGGGCCTGGTCGCCATCGCGTGCGGCACTGTGGGCGGGCTGCTGTTCGCCAAGCTGATGAACCTGTTCTTGAAAGAGAAGATAAACCCGCTCATCGGCTCGGCCGGCATCTCAGCCGCGCCGACGGCGGCGCGGATAGCCCACAACGTGGGCCGCGAGTCGAACCCCAGCGCGATACTGATGCCCCACGCGATGGGGCCGAACGTCGTGGGGCTGCTCGGCTCGGCCGTCGTGGCGGGCGTGTTCATATCGTTGGTAGGCGGGGGGTAGTCTGGGGGTAGGCGAAGGGTAGGAGGCCAAAAGGAGGCTAGGGCGTGTCGCGCACGGTCAGGGTAAAACTGGATGACAGCTGGTACACGGTCGAGGTCGGCGACCTGTCGGAACGTCCCGTCCGGACGGTGGTGGACGGCTACGAGGCGCTGGTAGAAGTGTCGGATCCCGTGGAGGAGGCGCGGCCAAGCGCGCCCGAAGGTCGTCCGGCGCGGGCGCGCCCGTCGTCACCCCCCCCGCAATCCCAGACGGCCCCGGCGACTGCTCCCGCGCGTTCCCCCACCCCGCGTCCCGCCGCAGGCCGGCCCGCGGGCGCGGTGGTCAGCAGCCCGCCGAATCCGAACAAGGTCTTCTCGGCGCCCATGCCCGGCGTCATTCTCTCGGTCGCCGTCAACCCCGGAGACCAGGTCGTTACCGGCGACGTGATCTGCGTGCTCGAGGCGATGAAGATGCAGCAGAACCTCCGCGCGGAGTGGTCCGGCATCATAAAGTCGGTGCTGGTGGCGGTCGGCGAACAGGTGATGGAGGGCGCGCCGATAGTGGAGCTGGAGTAGGGTTATGCAACTGGATGGGGGCGAGGTTTTCACCCCCATCCTAACCTTCCCCCATCAAGGGGGAAGGGACTTGGGTTGCGCCCCAGCGAGGGGGAAGGGACTGAATCGCTACTGCTCCGGCTGGGCGCCGTACTTCCAGATCCTGCCGCCGCTTCCGGCCGCAAGGCCGTTGTCCGGGCCGGTGAACATGATCCCCTTGAGCGAGTCGCCGGACGTGGTGGTCTCCTGCTCGGCCCACGTCGCGCCGCCGTCGGCGGAGTGGATTACCTTGCTGCGCGCGCCCACGGCCCATCCGTTGCTGTGGTCGAGGAAGAAGACGCCGAACAGATCTTCGGTCAGGCCGGAATCGGCGGTCGTCCACGTCGCGCCGCCGTCGGACGTTCGTATGATCAGCCCCTCCGCGCCGACCGCCACGCCGAAACTCCTCAACGGGAACGACACGCTGTAGAGCGTCGCATCCACCCCGCTGGTCTGCGCCGTCCACGTCGCGCCGCCGTCGGCGGAGTGGACGATCGCGCCATCCCAGCCGACGGCCCAAGCCCGGCCCTCGTCCGGCAGCAACACGATGTCCATGAGGTCTTCGCTCGTGCCTGAGTCCAGCTTCGTCCAGGACGCGCCCGCGTCCGTGGTGCGGTAGATGGCGCCGGAGTCCGCCACCGTCCAGCCGTTGGAGGCGTCGCTGAAGTGGACGCCTTCGAGCGCGAACACCCCTTGGATGGGATCGAGTATCTCCCAGACGTCGCCGCCGTTGGTGGTTCTGAGCACCGTTCCGGCGGTGCCGACCGCCCAGCCGTTGGAGACGTCGGGGAACGATACCGCAGTCAGGTTGATGGCGGTGCCGGTCTTCTGGAGGGTGAAAGTCGCGCCGCCGTCGGTGGTCTTGCCGACGGCGCCGTCGGTGCCGACCACCCACGCCGTGTTGGCATCTACCATCTGGAGGTCGTTCAGCCCCAGAAGCCTTCTGCTGATGACCTGCTCCCTGGGCGGGAACTGCGGCAGGATATTCCAGCCGACCGGACCGCCAGCGGTTTCGCCGCCGTCCGTCGCAGACTCGGAGGACGCGCCGTCTCCGGAGCAGCCGAGCGCGACGCACATAGCCATGGTTAGGGCCAAGATTAGGGGAATGACCGGGACGAACGCGCCCCGCGTCCATACGCCTCTTGCGCTAGTTGGCCCGGTCTTGGCAGTGGTTGGCATGGCTGCACCCCCTGTGATTGTAACGTAGGTGTAACATTATCAGCGCGTTTTTCATGTAGGTTGCGCCCGTGGACTGTGGCGTTTGACTTATCTTGCAGATTATGAGATAGGTTATGCGAGGTTGAGCGAGTAATCAATATCTGGAGGAGGAGCAAATGGCTGTACGACGATTATCGAAGCGTTGGGCGATCCTGGCGTTCGCCCTAATCATTCCGCTGCTGCTGGCGTGTTCGGCATCGGAGACGTCCGAGCCAGTCGCTCCGCAGCAGCCTGCGGCGCCGGCCCCAGCGGCGCCGGCGACAGGCTCCGTAGCCGCGCCGGCTCCGCAGCAGCAGCCGGCCGCGCCCGCGGCCGCGGCTCCGGCTCCGGCGGCGCAGGCGGCGCCAGCGGCAACCGCGGCGCCAGCTCCGGCAACGCCCAGACAGGTGATGCCCTCGATGGCCGAGCCTATGGTAGAGTCTTCGGGGCTGACCTTCTGGAGCGATCTTGCCGCGACTTGCGATGACAGGGGCGGACACCTGAAGCTCGGCAACCGCGTTACCGAGTTCACCAACCTCAACCCCGCGACGGTCAACCAGGTAATCCAGTTCTCGATCACCGCCGAGGTGCTTTCGGGGCTCGTCCAGCTAGACCCTGAGCTTCGGCCCTCGCCGGACCTTGCGGAAAGCTGGTCGGTGTCCGAGGACCTGCTCGAGTACACGTTCGAGCTGCGAGAGAACGCCAAGTTCCACACGGGCCGGCAGTTCACCGCCGACGACGTGGTCTATACATACGACCACCAACTGGACCCCGACACGCAGTCTATCCACACCAAGGGGCTGGAAGGCGTGAACAGGCCTGAGAAGGTGGACGACTACACCGTCAAGATCAGCACCGCTTTCCCCAGGGCATCGTTCCTGACGAAGGTGGTGGAGCGCGCCAGCGGCCGCGTGATGACGATAGTGGATTCCGAGACGATCGCGGCGGTGGGCGAGGGCGGATTCAACCGTATGCCCGTCGGCGTGGGTCCGTTCCGGATCACCGAGCACAACTTCGGCGAGAGCCTGGAGTTGGAAGCGGCGCGCGATACCTACTACGATCCGTCGGTGCCGTGCGTTGACATGGTAACGATGAACAACATCCCGGAGGACAACACCCTGATAGCGGCGCTCGCCACTGGCGAGGTTGACATCATCTACGGCTTCGCGCCGCAGTTCTGGGACCAGCTGGAAGATACGCCCAAGGTGGTGGTGGACACGACTCCGGACGTGGGCTTCCAGATGCTCGCCTTCAACATGAGGGGCGACCGCGAGGAGAAGACAGGGATCGCCGACGCGCCGTGGGACGACATCAACGTCATCTACGCGCTGGGCCGCGCGCTCGACCGCGACGCGTTCATAGACCGCTCCTTCCAAGGGCGCTCCATCCCGTCGTATGGCCCCATCCCACCGGGTCAGAAGTACTACTTCCGCGACCTGAGCGAGAACAGCCGACGCAAGTACGACCCCGACAGCGCGCGCCAGCTGATGGCCGACGCGGGCTACGCCGACGGGTTCGAGGTCAAGGTGATGACCACTTCGGGCAACCGCGTTCCTCTGGAAGTGCTGGGCGCGCTTCTGAAGGAAGAGGTCGGCGTAACCTTGGTGCCTGAGATCGTGGAGGCGTCGGTGTATCAGCCGCGCCGCGCGGCGGGCGAGTACCAGGGCTTCGTAGGCGGCAGCGGCGGCGACCCTGACCCGGACGACGCCATTGACGACTGGTTCGCCGACGGCTCGAAGTTCAACACCTACGGCTACAACGACGAGACGGTCAACCGCCTCAACCTGAAGCAGAAGGCCGCAGTCGATCTGGAAGAGAGGCTCGAGCACGTGCTCGGCATCAGCGAGCGGATGGACGAGACGTTCCACGGCGTGTTCCTGTACCACAACGTGCAGCGCACCGCCTACCGCGAGAACGTGAAGGGCTACGTCTGGATCCACGCGCTCAGGCAGCTGAGCGCCGTCTGGCTAGACGAAAACTAGACAGGCTATAACCCCCACCCTAGCCCTCCCCCTCGATGGGGGAGGGCTAGGGTGGGGGTGAACACCCCGCAATAACCGAGTTGTCTACCGAAGTCACCCCCATCCCAACCTTCCCCCGTCAAGGGGGAAGGCGCTGAATCGCTAGGGCGTGGAAACCTACCAATGCAACGATACATAATCCGCAGGTTCATCTTCTCACTGTTCGCCATATGGGCGACCATGACGGTTACGTTCATCTTCATGCGGCTGCTGCCGGGAGACCCCGTAACCACGCTCGTCGGCGAGGAGGGCGATCCGTCTCAGATCGAGGCCATCAAGGCGCGTCTGGGGCTGGACCAGCCCGTTCCCGTGCAGTACTTCTACTATCTGCGTAGCCTGGTAACGCTGGACCTGGGCGACAGCATCTACCTGCGGCTGCCCGTGATGGACCAGATCATCGAGGCGCTGCCGCGCACGCTGTCGCTGTCCGTAGTATCGTTCGTCGCGGGGGTGGCTATCGGCTTGCCCGCCGGAATAATCTCCGCCATACGGCGGTACTCGATATGGGATCATATGGCCACGTTCATCGCCTTCCTGGGCCTTGCCATGCCCGGCTTCTGGCTCGGCATCCTGCTGATAATCGTGGTTGGGGTGCAGCTTGGCTGGCTGCCCGTGTTCGGCTACAAGCCGATAGAGGACGGGATTTGGGAGTGGCTAAGCCGTCTCATCCTGCCCGCGCTCGCCACGGGCACAGGCTTCGCCGCCATCCTGGCGCGGCAGACGCGGTCCGCCATGCTGGAAGTGCTGTCGCAGGACTACATCCGCACGGCGTACGCAAAGGGGATGCGCGAGCGCGTGGTCATCTTCCGGCACGCGCTCCGCAACGGACTGATACCCGTCGTAACGGTCATGGGGATCGCGCTGGCGTTACTGCTGAACGGCGCGGTCATAACCGAGAACGTCTTCGCCATCAAGGGGCTGGGCAGGCTGTTCATAGACGCCATCCTAGGGCGCGACTACCCGATCGTGCAGGGCGTGATCCTGCTGGTGGCTTGCATCTTCATCTTCATGAACTTCTTTGTGGATCTGGTCTACGCCTTAATCAACCCACGCATAAGGTACACGGACTAGCCCTATGGCGCAGAATACGATACAGGTAGAGTTGGAGGATCGACCGAATCGCCGGGGCATCCGCTACTTCGCGCGCAGATTCGCGCGGGACAAGCGGGCTATGCTCGGCTTGGTGATCGTGATTCTGTTCGCGCTGAGCGCGCTGCTTGGACGGCTCGCCGCGCCATACGACCCCGACGCGCAGGCTTACGAACTGCTGGCAGCCCCGACCTTCTCTCACCCGCTCGGCACCGACAACCTGGGGCGCGATCTGCTGAGCCGCATCATCGTAGGCGCGCGCATCTCGATGGTCGTGGGCCTCAGCACGGTGGCGCTGGCGGCGGTCATCGGCATCGTGCTGGGTGTCGCGGCCGGCTACTATGGCGGCTGGATGGATATGATCGTGATGCGCCTGATAGACGTGCTGTGGGCGTTCCCCAACTTCATCCTGGCCGTAATGCTGGTGGCGATCTTCGGGCTTGGACTGGCGAACGTGATAGTCGCCATCGCGCTTGCATACGTGGACGACTTCGCGCGCGTGATACGCGGCATGGTGCTGGCGCTGAGGGAGGAGGACTTCGTAATCGCCGGGCGCGCGATGGGCGCGTCGAACCGGCGTCTGATGTTCAAACACATCTTCCCGAACGCTTTGCCGCCCGTGATAGTGCAGGCGAGCGTGTTCGTCGCCGCCGCGATACTCGCCGAGGCGGGTCTGACGTTCCTCGGTCTGGGCGTTTCTCCGCTCACGCCCACGTGGGCGGCAATCCTGAACGATGCCCGCCCCTTCTTCACCAGCGCCTGGTGGCTCGCCACGTTCCCGGGTCTGGTCATCATGCTCGTGGTGCTCGCGGTCAACTTCGTCGGTGACGCGATACGCGACATCAACGACGTGCGCGAGTACGGGCCGGGGGTTACTGGCTGATTTTTGACACAGGGGCGCAAAGGCGCGGAGATGCAGAGGGGACTTCGAGGCGGGGATTTCACCCCCATCCTAACCTTCCCCCGTCGAGGGGGAAGGGATTGTGCAAAAGCATGGGGTTTTTGTCCAAATGAAGTTTCCCAGCCGTCTCGACTCGACTGCCGTAACCGTCGCCATCGGCATCGTCTTTCTCGTTGCGCTCGTTGGGGCGACCTTCTACTTTACGCGGGATAGCGGCGGTCCGAGCGGCGCCGGCGGCAGCGGCGGCGTGTGGACGGCGCGAGAATCGGGCGTGAGCGACACTCTTCTGGACATCCATTTCCTCGACGCCATGCGCGGCTGGGCCGTCGGCCAGGGCGGCGCCATCGTCGCCACGACAGACGGCGGCGAGACGTGGCGGCGGCAGGCATCAGGATTCGAGTTGACGATCCGCAGCATACACTTCTCCGACGCTCGCAACGGCTGGGCGGTGGGGCATCTCGGCCTCATCCTGCGCACGACGGACGGTGGGCGGACGTGGTCGGTACAGGGCGCGGACGTCTCACTTGGACAGAATCTCATCCGGGTTCACGCCGCAGACGCGCTAACGGGCTGGATAATCGCCGAACGCGGCAGCTTCGCGCTGAGAACTTCCGACGGCGGCGAGACGTGGGAGCGGACATTCTTCGACAACACGCTGCCCCGCTCGGCCGCCTTCGTACTAGGCAGCGGGGACGACGGGCGCGCGTGGGTGGCGTTCAAGGGCGGCGGCGTTCTGTTCACTGAAGACGGGGGCGAGTCTTGGCAGACGCGCGAGGGTGTCAACACCGTCCAGATCGGAACGTCGGGCATCTACTTTGTGGACGAACGGCGCGGCTGGATAGCGGGATGGCGCGGGAAGCGGCAGGGGGTGGCATCCGGCGTCCAGATGGTCAAGTATCTGACCGACGGGTTCGTCGCCCGCACCACCGACGGCGGGCAGACGTGGAGGCGCGTCGATGCCGACACGGGCCGGTTTCTCTGGGACGTCGCCTTCGCCGACGCGCTAAACGGCTGGGCGGTCGGCTCATACGGCCAAGCAATGCGCTCGTCCGACGGCGGCGCGACGTGGGAGGCTCAGCCCACGCCGACCGACTCTACCCTGCGGGCGGTGGCGTATTCGACGCCGACCACGGTGTGGGCGGTGGGGGAAGACGGGGTGATTTTGCGGTTTGAGTAGGGGACAATTTAACGCAGAGGCGCAGAGGCGCGGAGACGCAGAGGGGTAATTGAAGGTATGCCAGTTACATCCAACGCAGAGTTCCGAAAGACGCAAGACATCTTGATTTCATTCCTTCGCGCCTTCGCGTTAAACTCGTCGCGTGTCGGCGTATTGGCGGATGAGGTCGCGCTGCTCGTCGGTTAGCGACTGCGGCATTTGGGGGCTCACGGTTACGTACATGTCGCCGCGCGCGTTGGGGTCGCCGAGCTTGGGCATCCCCTGCCCGCGCAGGCGGATGTTCTGCCCACTTTGGCTTAGCTCGGGTATCTTCACCCATATCGTCCGACCGTCTATCGTCTCCACCTGCGCCTCGCCGCCCAGTATAGCGCGCTCGAAGGGTATGTCGGCGTCGGTGTACAGATCCGCGCCATCACACCTGAAACGGGGGTCCGGCTTCACCGACACGCGGAGCAGTATCTCGGTGTTCGGATCGGGCTTTACGCTCACTTTGCTGCCATTGTCCACGCCGGGCGGGACGGTTACCTCGAATCGCCGCTCACCCGTCGAACCGACCGTCAGCGTTACGTTGAAAGTGGCGCCGGTGAAGGCATCGGACAGCGACACTTCGACATCGGTCTCTCTGCGGGTAACGCCGCCTGCCATGCGCCGCCCAATGTCGCCGATGTCGTCCCAGCCGCTGAGCAGATCGCTCAGGTCCGCGTATCTGCCCTCGCCAAAGCCGCCGCCATGTACGTCGTATGCGCCTCCGCCAAAGCCGCCGCGCCTTGTCGCACCCGCGTGGGACGCCGCCCGCCGCGCCTCTATCTCGTCCGCCATCTCCCACCGGTCGCCATACGCGTCGTACTTCTTGCGGCTGTCGGGGTCGGATAGAACCCCGTAAGCCTCGTTCAACTCTTTGAACCGCGCCTCGGCGGTCGGGTCGTCCCGGTTTACGTCCGGATGGCGCTTGCGCGCCTCCTGCCTGAAGGCGCGGCGAATGTCGTCTTGATCCGCGTCTTTGGAGACGCCCAGGATGTCGTAGTAGTTTGCCATCGGTCAGATTCGTCCCATATTCGGTATTCAATCTCATATTACCATATAATATGGATGAAAGCATCTAAGTTATGTATATAGCCTAATTAGACTTGACTCATAACATATCAAATGATATTATTCATATATCAGCAGATTGGCGGGCGAACGAGAGCCTGCCGCAAGCATACACAAGGAGAATAGAAATGACGATGCAGAGATGGACACCTTTCGCGGACTTCGGCAGGGCGTTCGGTCCGATCGGGCGCCCGTTCGCGTTCAGCCGCCCGATCGTGGCTGACGCGAGCCGGTGGCGCATCCCGACGGACGTGGCGGTCGAGGAGGAGAACCTGGTAGTCCGCGCTTCCCTGCCCGGGGTCGAGCCGGAGAAGATCGAGGTTACGCTGGAAGACGGCATCCTGACCATCGCCGGCGAGACGGCGTCCGAGTCGCAGGAGCAGCAGGGCGACTTTCTGCTTCGCGAGAGGCGCTGGGGCAAGTTCCACAGGGCGCTGAAGCTGCCGGCCTACGTGGACGCGGACAGGGCCGAGCCGAAGTACGCCAACGGCGTGCTGACCATCACGCTTCCCAAGCGGGAGGCGAGCAAGGCGCGAAGGCTGGAGGTTAGCGCGGAGTAGGCGGCAGACTGGGGAGGCGCTGAAGTTTTAACGCAGAGGCGCGGAGGGTACATATACTCTCCGCGTCTTCGCGTTTAAATTGGGGCGGGGCGCTAGAGCAGTCCGCATCTCAGAACAGCGCTCTCACAATGGCAATGGAAAGCCCAATTATGCCGGGAACCAAGAAGATTGCAAAGGTGACGACGAGAGTAACCGTCGTGTTGGGTGGACGGGGCATACTCGCTCCGAACTGAAAAAAGGTCAGGAACGTGGTTATATCGGCGATTTTACGGCGCATCGTCATTTTCGTCACCCCGCTCGAGCGGCTACCGGAACAAAGCCGCCGGTATGGTCATTGTACATGACTCTCTGAGCCTTCGCGTTTAAATTGGGGCGGGGCGCTGTTATAATGCTGGCGGAGGTGAGGGCCACTTGCAAATCTACACACGATCCGGCGACGAGGGCGAGACGGGGTTGCTGTTCGGGGGGCGCGTGTCAAAAGCCCACCTGCGCACCGAGGCTTACGGCTCGACAGATCACGCCTGCTCCGCCATCGGCCTGGCGCGCGCGCTCAGCGACGAGCGGACGACGAAGGACGCGCTGCTGCAGATACAGCGCGAGATGTTCATGATAGGCGCCGAGCTTGCCACCGACCCATCCAACTACGACACGCTGCTCAAGACCTTCACCATCATCGGGGAGGAGGAGGTCGCCGCTCTGGAAGCGCTGATAGACGAGGCGCTGGCGCAGGTCGATCTGCCGCCGAACTTCATCATACCGGGCGCGACCGCCGCATCCGCCGCGCTGGACGTGGCGCGGACGCAGACGCGGAACGCCGAGCGTCGCGTCGTCGAACTTCAAGAGGCAGGTGGACTGCCGAACGAAAACGTACTCATCTATCTCAACCGCCTGTCGGACGCGCTGTTCGCGCTGGCTCGATACGAAGACCGGCACCTGCCGCATGAGATAGTAACCGGTCAGCGTCCCGAATCGCCTGAGTGAGAAGCGAGAACCCGGGAGTGAGGAGCGAGAGGGGATGTCGCCGACCAGCGCCCCAACCATAGCGATAGTGGATTACGACGCGGGCAACCTTCGCAGCGTGCAGAAGGCGCTCGAGCGGTTCGACGTCAACGCAGTCATCACCTCGTCTCCGGAGCGCATGGCGAGCGCGGACGCCATCGTAGTGCCCGGGCAGGGCGCGTGCGACTCGTCCATGCGCCATATGCGGCAGCGCGGGCTTATCGAACCGATCCGCGACTACATAGCCGGCGGACGCCCATACCTCGGCGTTTGTCTCGGCCTTCAACTGCTGCTCGACGCATCCGACGAGGGCGAAGAGCCGTGTCTGGGCGTGGCGCCCGGCAGGTGCCGCCGCATTCCGGACGGCCCCAAGATACCGCACATGGGCTGGAACCAGGTGAGATGGCGCAAGCCGCACCCGGTGTTCGACGGCGTGCCGGACGGCTCGCACTTCTACTTCGTCCACAGCTATTACGCCGACCCCGAAGACCGCGCGATAGTCGCCGGAACCACCGACTACGGCGTGGAGTTTTGCAGCGCGGCTGCGTGGGATTCGGTTGTGGCGGTGCAGTTCCACCCGGAAAAGAGCGGTCGTCTGGGCTTGAAGATATACGAGAATTTCGTGCGATGGGTTAGAGGAGGTTGAGCGCAGTCTTTAACGCAGAGGCGCAGAGGAACGCAGAGACGCGGAGGGGAATTTTTAGATTGCGTGAGGAGCGAGTGGGTTGGAGATTATTCCTGCGATTGATTTGATGGATGGAAAGTGTGTGCGCCTGTACCAGGGCGACTACGAGCGGAAGACCGTCTATGACGACGATCCGGTGGCCGTCGCGCTGCGGTTCGAGCGACAGGGAGCGCGGCGCATCCACATCGTCGATCTGGATGGCGCGAAGGCGGGCGCGCCGCAGAACCTGGACGTGGCGCGCCGCGTCTGCGAGGCGGTGGACGCGCCTGTGCAGATGGGCGGGGGCGTGCGGGACGTGGATACGGCGCGCGCGGTCGTGGCCGCCGGCGTGGATCGCGTCATGCTAGGCACCGTCGCCGTCCGCGAGCCGTCGGTGGCGCTGGACGCCTGCGCGGAGCTAGGCGCCGACGCGGTAGTCGTCGCCATAGACTCGCGGGACGGCATGGTGGCGGTATCGGGATGGACGTCCGGCAGCGAGACGCGGGCGACGGATCTGCTGGCGCTGATGTCGGAAGCGGGTGTCCGCGCCTTCCTGTGCACCGACATAGCCAGGGACGGCACCCTATCCGGCCCCAACTACGCGCTGATGCGCGACCTGGCAGCCGTGGGCGGCGGCGCTGTGATAGCGGCCGGCGGCATCGCCTCAGTCGAGCACCTGCGGCGACTGGACGAGATCGGCGTCGGCGGCGCGGTGATCGGGCGAGCGCTGTACACGGGCGACATCGAGCTGAGAGAAGCGTTAGAATATGGATTGCGCTGACCTCACCCCCATCCCAACCTTCCCCCTTCGAGGGGGAAGGAGCTAAGAGGACAAGCTGGAAAGAAGCGTTAGAATACCGATCATGCTGACCAAGCGCATCATTCCCTGTTTGGACGTGGACGCGGGCCGCGTCGTCAAGGGCATCAGCTTCATCGAGATACGCGACGCCGGGGACCCGGTCCAGCTAGCCACGTACTACGACGCCGAGGGCGCGGATGAACTCGTGCTGCTGGACATCACCGCCAGCTCCGACTCGCGCGACATCATGCTGCACGTCGTGCGCGAGGTCGCCGAGCGGCTGTTCATCCCGTTCACGGTGGGAGGCGGCATGAGAAGCGTCGCGGACGTGCGCCGTATGCTGGAAGCGGGCGCGGACAAGGTGTCTCTGAACACGGCTGCCGTGCAGAATCCAGAACTTCTCGCGGAGGCTTCGGAGCGCTTCGGTTCGCAGTGCATAGTAGCGGCGATAGACGCGACCCGCATACGGCACGGAGACGAGCGGGTCGTATGCGAAGACCCGACGCTCGCGCTCGATGCAGACTCGCGCTGGGAGGTCTATACGCGCGGCGGGCGGACCCCGACGGGGATAGACGGCCTCAAGTGGGCGGTCCGCGCCGCCGATCTGGGAGCGGGGGAGATTCTGCTGACCAGCATGGACACGGACGGCCACCAGACGGGTTACGACCTGGAGATGGTGCGCGCCGTGTCGGAGGCGGTAAGCATCCCGGTGATAGCCAGCGGCGGCGCGGGAACGCCGGACCACTTCCTGGACGCGCTGGACTACGGCAAAGCGGACGCCGTTCTGGCCGCCAGCGTCTTCCACTTCGGCACGTACAGGGTCAGAGACATCAAGGACTATCTGAGCGAACGCGGCGCGCCGATGCGCCCGATAGAGTAACGCCAACAGCGAGACCGGAGGAACCCATCATGCCCACCGTGATACTGGACCAAAACGGCCTGGCGCCCGCCATCTGCCAGCACGCCGACACGGGCGACGTGATCATGCTCGGCTACGTCAATCCGGGCGCGCTCAAGCGCACGCTGGAGGGCGGGGAGGTGTGGTTCTACTCGCGCAGCCGCGCCGATATGTGGCACAAGGGCGAGGTATCGGGGAACTACATGCGCATCCGCTCAGCCGCCGTGGACTGCGACGGCGACGTTGTGCTGCTCAAGGTCATTCCCGACGGCCCCATCTGCCACACCGGGAAGGCGACGTGCTTCTTCACTCCGTTCGACGATCTGCCGGACTTCGACGCTCCCGCAAAGGGGCCGGGCATTCTGGAAGAGCTGTACTCGGTGATTCAGGACCGCAAAGAGGAGATGCCGGAAGGCAGTTACACTACGGAACTGCTGCGCGGCGGGCCGGACCGGATAGCGCAGAAGGTGATAGAGGAGGCGGGCGAGGCTGCGATAGCGGGCGTGAAGGGCGACGGCGACGCGCTGGCGTCGGAGATGGCGGACCTGCTGTACCACGCGCTGACGCTGATGGCGGCGACGGGGGTGAGGCCGGAGAAGGTGTGGGAGGCGCTGCGGGAGAGGCGGGGCTAACCCTTGTTGCGGGGACTCATGTAAAGGAATGGGACGCCTCTGTCGGCGGCGCTCTCTCTTAGCGCGTCGCCTATCTCGAAGCCTACGACCGCCGGAGCGGTAGGAGCTCCGACGATTTCGGCGAACATATTGGCGCGCCTTATCGCTCGCTCGACGTCTGATTCGTCCACCGTTATTGACGCCTCGAACAGCGTGTATCGTCCCTCGCCATCGCGCGCAATCGCGTCGCAGCGCATAATCTCGTGGAATTTATCGAGATCGAGATTTCCCTCGTTCCGAATCCTCTGAAACAAGGAGTTGAACTCGGGCGCGGTGCCGCTTCCCTGCGACATGAGTACGACCGGATCGTTCATGTCCAAGTCGAGCAGGCAGAAGACCACCAACATTCGGTCGAGCTTGGTTTCGTACTGCCAGCCTTCCATGTTTCCAAGCCTGCCTTCCACGCGGTTGAGTCTGCCTTCTACCCGGTTGAGTCTGCCTTCTACTCCGTCAAGCCTGCCTTCTACCCGGTCGAATCTGCCCCGCGTCTCAGCGGCGAAGGCGGCGAATTTCTCCGGCAGTTCGAGCAGTTCGCGAGTGAGGACACGCTGGCGCAGCGCCTCCAGAAGATCGGGGCGCCTGTCCAGTATCCTGATGAACTCCTCGACAGTGATCGTATCTGCAGTGTCGGCCATGTTCGGTCTCCAAGCGCAATCTTACCATATTCATCGGGGATGCGCCCGCCGTTCCGCTCGACGCCCGTCCAGCAACCTGGCGCGGTTGTGGTATGACGCAGTCGTGAGCGTTATTGGATTTGGCGGTGGGTTGGGGAGACGGCGCGAGCGGCGTCGGCATCGGCGTCTAGGGCGGTTTGCATTGCGGCGACGGCTACTTGTATCTGGTCGTCGTCGGGGGGACGGGTGGTTAGCTTTTGCAGCATCAGGTTGGGGGCGGCGATGAGCTTAACCAGCGGGTTGTCTTCGTAGCGTCCGGTGAAGCGGATCACCTCGTAGGAAACGGCTGCGATTAGCGGGATGAAGACGATGCGCGACGCTATCATCCACCACAGCGGCTCGCGCGGGACGAAGACGAAGACCAGGATGGCGACGAACATGACCGTCAGCAGAAAGGCTGTGCCGCAGCGTGGATGCGCGGGGGAGTAGCGGCGTATCGCCTCGATTTCCAGCGGGTCGCCGCGCTCCTGCGCGTGGACGGTCATGTGCTCGGCGCCGTGGTACATGAACACCCGGCGGATGTCGGACATTCGGCCTATCAGCCAGATGTACGCCACGAACACGGCGAGCCTTATCGCGCCTTCGGCGACGTTGGAGAGGATGTCGTTGCCGAACATTCCCTCCAACGGGCGGCTGGCGAACAGCGGCAGCAGGAAGAAGAGCAGGATGGCGAATCCGAACGACAGCAGCAGCATACTCGCCACCGCGCCCTTGCTCAGCTCCTCGGACTCCACTTCGGAGTCGGGATCCGCGTCGGGGTCTTCGAGGCTGACGCTGGACGAGTAGCTGAGCGCTCTCATGCCCAGGCTGAGGGTTTCCACCAGAGTCAGAACGCCGCGGATTAGGGGGATGCGGCGCAGGGTTCCGGTGTAGAGAGAACTGAGCGGACGCAGGTGGGTGGCGATGCCGCCGTTCGGGCGTCGGACGGCGACCGCCATGTGCGTCTGGCCGCGAATCATCACGCCCTCCAGCACAGCCTGGCCGCCGTAGGTTGGTCTTTGCCGCGTGGTCATAAAACAGAACGGGGGTGAGATACGCGATCCCACCCCGTGATATTCCTTAGTTTGCGTGTATGAGTCGCTACTGCAAGTTGAACCGGCGCATGAGCCGCTCGACGCGGCCTTCGGTGTCCACGATGCGCTGTTCGCCGGTGAAGAACGGGTGGCAGGTGGAGCATATCTCCACGCGCAACTCGGGCTTCGTCGCGCCCGTCACGTAGCTATGCCCGCAGCTGCACACGACGCGCGCTTCGGCGTAGTACGTCGGATGTATTCCAGTCTTCACGTCTAACCTCCTAGTCCCCTACTGGCGGGTACACGCTGGCGACCTTGCGGCCCTGCCGCGCGAACTCGAACTTGACCGAGCCATCCACCAGCGAGAAGAGGGTGTGATCCCTGCCCAAGCCTACGTTGTTGCCGGGGTGAATCCGCGTGCCGCGCTGCCGGACGATGATCGTGCCGGCGCGGACCAGTTCGTTGTCGTAGCGCTTCACGCCGAGGCGCTTCGCGTTGCTGTCGCGCCCGTTGCGCGTGCTGCCGCCGCCTTTCTTGTGTGCCATGATCGCCCCCTTTGCGCTAGCTTTGGTAGTAAGTGGTTCGTGGTTGGGATTCGCGCTAGGCGTCGTCAGAATCGCCGTTCTCTTCAGCCTCGTCCGCGTCGTCGAACAGGATGTCCGTCACCGTCAGGTCGGTGTAATGCTGCCGGTGGCCCTTCTTGCGCCGGTAGCGGACTTTCGACTTGTACTTGAAGACGATGATCTTCTTGTCTCTGCCGGAATCGGAGATCTCGGTTACTACGCGAACGCCGTCCACGCTCGGCGCGCCGAGCGTAACCTGCCCTTCGCGCGATACCATGCGAATGTCGGTAAGTTCCACCGTGTCGCCGATGTCGCCCGATATGGATTCCACCCGGATGGTGTCGCCGGTGGATACCCTGTACTGTTTGCCGCCTGTGTGGACGATAGCGTAGTCAGCCAATGGTCAGCGCCTTTCGGGCCTTTCGGATTGCGTAACCAGACTATTTTAGTAATACGGCTTGGTTTTAGTCAAACGGGATTGGATGCTCGATGTCGCAACGCCGTCGTGGATTCCCGCCTCCGCGGGAATGACGGTTGAAACCAGTTTGCGGTTGGTGGCGGAGGGGGCGGGATTCGAACCCGCGATACGCGATTAACGTATGCCTGTTTTCAAGACAGGTGCCTTCGTCCACTCGGCCACCCCTCCGCAGTCAGGGTCCAAGCAATCCTAGCGCTCGACCGCAAGCCGGGCGCTTGACCGGGATTTGGCAACGCCGCTGCGGGCAAGCGTGGGCGAAGTCCGGATAAGATTGTAGCCGCCGGAGCCGGCCGCGGGCAAGGGTTGGCAAGTCTAGACGCGCGTCAGGATGAAGCCGGTTTCGCCGCGGACGCGCAAGTCGTTGGGGCGGACGACGCATACGCCGGCGATGGTGTTGTCTAGCTTGGAGACGTTCATCTTCCAGATCAGCTCGACCGTCTCCCGCGGCATGTCTGTCGTGAAGAACTGAATCTCGCGGTACCTGGGACGGTCCATCATCACCACTTTGTCGCCGCGCCACTCGGCGGAGCCGAAGACCGGCTCGTCGAATTGCAGGGTTACGGACTGGTTCGCGCTGTCTATTACGGCGGTAACGCCGTGTCGCTGGGGCTGGCTCGGAATGGCAAGCTCTCCCCGGTACTGTTCGGAATCTGACATGGTTGCGTCTCCGTATGTATTGGCT
Organism: Dehalococcoidia bacterium; assembly: GCA_965208795.1. Classification (GTDB taxonomy): domain Bacteria; phylum Chloroflexota; class Dehalococcoidia; order Lucifugimonadales; family UBA1123; genus VXRN01. The sequence continues at coordinate 1,508,715 of CBDBPQ010000002.1, read as the reverse complement.
ATGGGTTAGGATAGCGCAATCGCGGGCGGGGATAAAGACTTCTTGGCAGCTGCAGGGAGATTTGACGCAGAGGCGCGGAGACGCAGAGGGTCGCAAAGGGATTGATTGCCGTTCAGGGCTTGCCCCTACGATTGCGCGGGCGGATAGCGTAGAATGGGGCGCATCACACTTTCTACTGAGGAGACTATCATAATGGCAGAATCCAATGGCAGGGTTGCGGTGGTTACGGGCGCGGGGACGGGTATCGGCAAGGCTTCGGCGCTGGCGCTGCTGGCGGACGGGTACTCCGTCGCGCTGGCGGGCAGGCGCGTGGCGCCGCTGGAGGAGACGGTGGCCGAGGCGGGCGAGGACGGCGGGCGCACGATCGTCGTCTCGACCGACGTTGGCGATCCGGACTCTGTGAAGGCGCTGTTCGCCGAGACCAAGGACGCTTTCGGGCGGCTGGACGTGCTGTTCAACAACGCGGGCACGGGCGCGCCGCCGCTTCTGCTGGAAGACCTGAGCTACGACCAGTGGATGACGGTGGTGAACGCCAACTTCACGGGCACGTTCCTGTGCACGCAGCAGGCATTCCACATCATGAAGAACCAGGAGCCGATGGGCGGTCGCATCATCAACAACGGCTCGCTTTCGGCATACGTGCCGCGCCCGAACTCGATTCCGTACACGGCGACCAAGCACGGGGTTACGGGGATGACGCGGGCGACGTCGCTGGACGGGCGCAAGTACAACATCGCGTGCAGCCAGGTGGACGTGGGCAACGCCGCTACTCCCATGACCGCGCGGATGAGCGGGGGCGTCCCGCAGGCGCGCGGCGACGTTCAGGTGGAGCCGACGATGAACGTTCAGCACGTTGCGGACGCCATAGTCTATATCGCCAACCTGCCGCTGGACGCCAACGTGCAGTTCATGACCGTTATGGCTACGCAGATGCCGTATATTGGCCGCGGATGACGGGGCCAGGCTAAGTTGGCGACAACTAGAGCGCCGGAGTCCGGGCAGGGGGAAAGCCGCTTCTTCTATGGCTGGGTGATCGTCGGCGTGATGGCCGCGTCGGGCGCGGTCAGCATGGCGATGGGGTCGCTGAATTTCGGGCTGTTCATCAAGCCTATGGGCGACCAGCTCGGCATCGGGCGGGCGGCGTTCGGCTGGGCGCAGACGGCGCGGCAGGGCGCGGGAGCGCTGTCCAGCCCGATCATAGGACCTCTGCTGGACAGGTTCGGCTCGCGCGCGATGCTGCCTCTATCCGCGCTCGCCACCGGCGGCGCGATGCTCGGGTTGGCGAACATGAGCGAAGCCTGGCACCTGATCGTTCTGTTTGCGATCATGGGATTCGCGGGCATGAGCGGACCCGGAGCGCTGGTTACGTCGGTGCCCGTACTGAAGTGGTTCGTGCGCGATCGCGGTCGCGCGCTGTCGTTTATGTCGCTGGGCATACCTATCGGCGCGGTCCTGTTCGTGCCGCTCACGCAGATTTTGATAGGCGGAGTAGGCCCACTCGCGCAAGTCTTCGAAGACCTGTTTGGACGCTCGCTTCCCCAATTTCTGATTGACGGCGTGGGCTGGCGCAACGCATGGGTGATTCTCGCCGCGATTGGGGTGGTCGTCATCGTGCCGCTGGGCGCGATCTTCGTGCGCCGCCAGCCGGAGGACATAGGGATGCTGCCCGACGGCGCCAGGCCGCGCTCCGAGTCGCCCCAAGCGGATGGCGCGGGCGCCCCGGACGCCAACGCGCCGATGGAAGAGGTTTCGTGGAAGACGCGGGACGCGCTGCGCTCGACGACTCTGTGGCGGCTGGTGATCGTGTTCAGCGCGGTGCAGCTGGCCACCGGCACGGTCGCGCTGCACCGCATCCCCGACTTCCTGGACCGGGGGCTGGACGCGACGCTAGTATCCTACGCGACAGCGTTCGACGCGGTGTGCGCCGGCGCCTCGACGTTCGCGTTCGGGATGCTGGTGAGCCGGGTGCCGGCGCGCTTTCTGGGCGGGCTGGGCTTTTCGTTTCTGGCGGCGGCCAGCGTGCTGACCATATACGCGGACAACGTGCCGATCATGGCGCTGTCCATGGCGATATTCGGTCTGGGCATCGGCGGCATGATGTTCCTCAACAACTTCATATGGGCGGACTACTTCGGGCGCGAAAACGTGGGCGCCATTCGCGGCGTCGTCAACCCGATAAATCTGGTCGTGGGCGGACTGGGCGCGCCCGTCGCCGGCTACATATACGATTTCACCGGCACGTATGAAGCGGCGTGGTGGGTCGGCGTAGCGCTGATGACGTTCGGCGCGGTTCTGACAGTGATGACGGGGCCGCCGAGCAAGCCGGGCGCTTGACCGAAGTTTGGAATACGTGGCGCGTTGGAGAGTTCGGCAGGACGTTGGGGAATGGGGCTAGAGATGGTGTGAAGATTATATCCCCGATCATCGTAGATGTGTTCGCGGCTGAGGGCTTCCTCTGGGCGGAGGAAGCCCTCTAGGGACGCCCCTACCCCAGCTTGTCGTTGAAGAACGCCAGCGTCTTCTCCCACGAATCCATCGCCTGATCGGGGCGATAGATGCCGCGGTGGTAGTACCAGAAGCCGTGTCCGGCGCCATCGTAGCGGTGGAAGTCGTAGTCTTTGCCGGCGGCTTTGAGCGCCTCTTCGTGCTGATCCACCTCTTCGGGCGACGGCGAGGCGTCGTCGTTGCCGAAGATGCCGAGCAGCGGGATATTCAGGTCGGGCGTCATGTCTATCGGAGCCACGGGCTGCTGCGGCGGGCGGTCGTCTTCGGCCTGGACGACGCGGCCTCCCCACAGGTCGACCACGGCGTCGAAGGCGTCTGAACGGCAGGCGACCATGACTGCGTGCCGTCCGCCTGAGCAACTGCCGATGACGCCGACCTTGCCATTGGTGTACGGCAGCGAGTTGAGGAATGCCGCCGCGCCCTCGGCGTCGGCCAGCACGCTGTCGTCTGAGACTCCGCCCTGCGCGCGCGCGGCCGATGCGACGTCGTCCGGCGTCCCCTGCCCGAAGCGTGCGAAGAGGTCGGACGATATGGCGACGAAGCCCTGGTTGGCGAAGCGCCGGGTTATCTCTCGATACAGTTCGTCCCAGCCGGGCAGGTGGTGAAGCAGGACGACGGACGGAAATGGCCCGGGTCCGAGCGGGCGGGCGAAGTATGCGTTTACCCTATCGCCATTGTAGCCGCCGATGGTTACCGTTTCGGCGATCATGCCTTCGTATGCGCCGGTGTTGAACTCGTTCCACATTAGCTGATTCCTCCTGTGTTTCATGGCTTCGGGGCGCGCGACGACGCCCTTATCGCCACATTATCAGCGTGGTGGGAATGAGTCAAATTTGGGAGAGAGGAGGTAGGAGCGAGAAAATAGGAAGGGGGCGCGGCGAGCTTAAGTGGCGGCGCCGGATCCAAGACTGGATCCGGCGCGTGGTCCGGGGCTGGGGCGAGTGTACAGCGTCTAAGGTCGTCAGCTAGCCTTGCCGATGCGGAACACGGTGGCGGCGCAGGTGGAGCACTTGCCGCGTGTGGCGGGGCGGCCGTTCTTTAGGGTTACCTGTTCGGCGTTATCAATGTTGGTGTGAGATCGGCACTTGAGGCAGTAAGCTTGCATAAGTGAAGAGTCCTCCGAGCTTTGGATTGGGGGGGCGAGGCGGATATTTTTGGGCGTGCAATGCCATTGTCATCGCCGCGTGTCTTTTGCGTTGCTAGGATGGATAATCGATTGATGATAGCGCCCAAGCCGCCTACGCATCCCCCGGATGTGCGGGGCGTATTCTTGGACAGGCTAGGCAATTATATGCCTTGTCTAGGAAAAATCTCAACCTGTTTTCAGGCGCAATTTCAGGCAATCTGGGAAATTGGTCGCCTACCGCAACAACAGCCGCAGCCGCGCGTATCGGCGTCTGCCCACTCGCAGCACGCCGTCGGACAGCGACGAGACGGGCGCGTTTTCTCTTATCTGCGCGTCGTCGAGCCGCACCGCGCCCTGGTCGATCAGGCGTCGCGCCTCTCCCGAGCTCGACGCCATACCCGCGTCCACGATCAGCGCGCTCAGCCGCATGGACGCCGCGTCCTCCGCGCTCACCGCCAGCGTCGGGATGTCGTCGGGCGTATGTCCTCGTTGCACGGTGCGCTCGAAGAACGCCTGCGCTTCGCGCGCGGCGTCGGAGTCGTGCAGCCAAGTTACCAGTTCTCCGGCCAGGCGCTTCTTCAGATCCATCGGGTTCGACGAACCCGTCTCGACGACACGGCGAATCTCGTCCAGCTCGGGATCCGGCGCGTCAGTGAGGTATTCGAAGTAGGTCGGAATCAGCGAATCGGGCAGCGACATGGTCTTGCCGTAGATCTCGTTCGGAGGCTCGTCCACGCCGATGTAGTTGCCCAAGCTCTTGCTCATCTTCTGCACACCGTCGGTACCGGGCAGCATGGGCATCAGGAAGCACTGCTGGGGACGCTGCCCTTCCATACCTTGCAGATCGCGGCCCACCAGCAGATTGAACATCTGGTCGGTGCCGCCGAACTCGACGTCGGATCGTATGGCCACCGAATCGTATGCCTGAAGCAGCGGGTAGAGAAGCTCGGTGATGGCTATGGGGTGGTTCTGAGAGAACCGGCTGGCGAAGTCGTCGCGCTGGAGGAACTGGGCCACGGTAAACTTGCTGGTCAGTCGTATCACGTCGGCCAGGCTGAACGGCCCGAACCAGTCGCTCTGCCATCTGACTTCGGCGCGGCCGCGGTCCACTATCTTGAAGAATTGCGCCAAGTAGGTTTCGGCGTTTTGAACGACCTGCTCGTGGGTGAGCATGGGCCGCGTGGCGGATCGTCCCGACGGATCGCCTATCTGCGCCGTCCAGTCTCCCACGATGATAACGACCGTATGCCCAAGCTCCTGCAGCTGTCTCAATTTGCGAAGGCCCACCGCATGGCCCAGGTGGATATCCGGCGCGGACGGGTCGAACCCCATCTTCAGACGCAACGGGTTGCCCTCCTCGAGGCGTTCCACGAACTCATCTTCGGGAATGATGCGAGCGACGCCCCGCCGCAGGAGCTTGCGCCGCTGTTCGTCCGTAAGGGTCATTCCAGTACCTCCCGCGTTCGGCGCACGTCCAGGTTCATCTGCGCCAGCAGAGCGTCTATCGTATCGTACTTCTCTTCGCCCCGCAGCCATTCGACGAACTCCAGCCGCATCGGCTGCCCGTAGATGTCTTCGGAGAAGTCGAGCAGGTACGCCTCTATGGTCCGCGCTTCGCCGTCGTCGAAGGTTGGGCGGACGCCTATGCTGGTAGCTGCCATATGGGAGCCAGACCGGAGATGCGCCCAGGTCGCGTAGATGCCGTTTCCGGGCACGACGAACTCGTCGCCGACTTCCAGGTTCGCCGTGGGGAAGCCGATCTCGCGTCCGCGTTCCTGGCCGTGTCCGACGACGCCGCGCACCGAGAAGTTGCGCCCAAGCAGCCGCGCGGCGCGCCCCACCTCGCCGGCGGCGATGCGGCGGCGTATCTCGGTGCTCTTGACCGGCCCCGCGGGGTCTGTAACCGGCTCGACGGTCTCGAACTCGAAGCCCATGCCAGCGGCGATGAGAGGCAGCGTATCGGCGTTTCCGTCGCGGTCGCGCCCCATGGCGAAATCGGGGCCGACGACCAGCCGCCGCATCCGCAGGTCGTCGTACAGGGTTTGCAGAAATTCGCGCGCCGGCAGCTGCGCCAGTTCGGCGTCGAACCGGAGGGCGGCGACGAAATCCACGCCCAGCTCGCGCAGCAGCCTAGTCCGCTCAGCCATGTCGGTCAGGTAGCTCACGCGGGCGCCCGGGCGCAGCGCCGTTGCGGGGTGGTTCTTGAACGTTACTACGCCAGCCGCCATGCCGGCCGCGCGCGCGCTTTCCACCAGCCGCGCCACCAAGCTGCGGTGGCCGCGATGCACGCCGTCGAAAACGCCGATGGCAACCGCCGAATCTCGTGTCTGGCTGTGCGGCGCCAAGTCTTCTGCCAAGCTCATGTCATCTCTGCACCCTGCAAACGGATCGGTTACTAGGATGCGGCATTTGGGGGCTGGATGGCAAGCTAGAATCCGCTCTCCCGCAGGTGGCGCCGCATGGTCAGGCTCGCGGGCAGGATGGCCGCGGTCGCCGCGCCCATGGCGATCATCGTGAAGTTCAGGCTGAGCGCGTCGGCGAGTACGCCGTAGGCGAGGGGCGCTAAGACGGTTCCTATCTCGTTGGTGGTGTAGAAGAAGCCGTAGTAGCGGGCGCGTTTGGACGGGGGGACGAAGTTCGCCACGGTGGCGTACAGTACGGAAGAGGTGCCATTGAGTCCGATGCCGATGAGGACGGCGAGCGGGGCGATGAGGAGCGTGAACGCGGGCGTCGGCAGCATGATGGCGACGACCAGCCCCAGCGCGGTCAGCCCCTTGGTGGCCCAGATGAGGCTGATGGCGCCCATGCGGTCGCCGAGCCAGCCGCAGACGAACTTGCCCGCCGCGCCGCCGCCGAACAACAGGAAGAGCATGGCGCTGACTTGGGCGTCGCTCATGTCGTTGGCGTACATGACGAAGGGAAGGAACACGAGCGCGGATGTACGGGTGGCGTTGTCGAGGGCGCCGACGGCGCTGAGGGTGGCGAACGCGCCGATTCGGGCTTGGGCCTCGTCATTGGAGGCAGTGGGGGCGTTCGGGGAATCGGGGGCATTGGACTCCGCTGTGCGGGCGGCGGCGCGGGACGCGGGCTCTACCACATCCACGGCGCGGCGGGTGAAGGCGGAGGCGAACATGAAGGCGAGGCCGGCGACGCCGACGGCGAACAGCGTTCCGCGCCATCCGAGCGTGGCAGCGAACAGGAAGGCGACCAGTGGCGCTATCATCTTGCCGAGGTCGCCGGCGAAGTTGACCGTGCCGACCGCCGTCGCGCGTCCCCGGTCGTCGTAGGCGCGGGACACCATGCTCGACGCCAGTGGGTGCTGGGTTCCGCCGCCTAGTCCGCCAATGCCGGAGGCGGCCAGCAGAGCCAAGAACACGGGCGACAGCGCCATCGCCAACAGTCCGACCGACACCCATACGTTGCCGGCGATCAACAGCCAGAACTCGCCCGCGCTTTCGGCGACCAGGCCGGCGGGGATTTGCAGAATGGCGGACGCGCCGCTGAATACGGAGCGCAGCAGGCCGACTTGGGCGAACGAAAGCCCCATGTCTTCCTTGATGAGGGGCAGCAGCGGCACGAGCAGCGCGAAGAACAGATCGCTCCATATGTGCGTGGTGGAGCCGAACACCAGGGTTCGGCGGGATGGCGGGGCTTTGGTTACGAATGCGAGCATGGGATTCTAATGCGGGAGCGCTGAGATTCTATCGCAAAGGCGCGGAGATGCAAAGATGCAAATGAGTTTTTGACATCGAGAAGTCCTCTTCGTTGAAATCTAGTGTACACTGTACCCGAACAACTACTTTGATCAGACGATTGGGAGATTGCCATGTTCAACAGGATCGCGGTGCTTGGAGTTGGGGCGATTGGCGGCATCATCGGCGGGTATCTGACCCGCGCGGGACACGACGTTACGCTGATAGACCAGTGGCCCGCCAACGTCGAGGCGATCCGAGAGAAGGGGCTGACCGTCTCGACGCAGGAGGGAGACTTTACCGTCGCCTCCAACGCCGTCCACCTGGGCGAGGTGTGCAACATATCCGAGCCGTTCGACCTGGTATTCCTAGCGATGAAGTCCTACGACACCGAGTGGGCGACGCACTTCATCCTGCGGCACATGACGGGAAACGGCGCGATCGTATCGGCGCAGAACGGCATCAACGACGAGCGCATCGGCCCGATAGCGGGTTGGAGCCGGGTACTGGGCTGCGTAATCACGCTGGGCGCGGGTATGTACGAACCGGCCAATCCCATACGCACCAGCGTCGCCGACCGGCAGGCATTCACCATCGGCGAGCCAAGCGGGATCGAGTCGGCGCGCGCTAACGCGATAGCGGACATGCTGGGCGTCGTGGGGCCGACCAAGGTAACGCCGAACCTGTGGGGACAGCGCTGGTCCAAGCTCGCCGTCAACTCGATGGCGAACCCCATCTGCGCCCTCACGGGGCTGACGTCGGGAGAGTCGCGCTCGACGCCGGGCGTCGTGGACGTAACCATCAACATAGGCGCTGAGGTTGTGCGCGTGGGCACGGCGCTGGGCGTGGAGGTCGAGCCGATCAACAACGTTCCGGCGATGCAGTACGCGGAGGCGACCGAGAGCGCGACCGCGCTGGAAGACCTGAAGTCGCAACTAGCCGAGACGGCGCGGGAGCTGGGCGCGGGGCGTCCATCCATGCTGCAAGACGTGATGAAGGGCCGGCGCACGGAGATCGGATACCTGGACGGCTACGTGGCGGATCGCGGCAGGCAGGTGGGCGTGGCTACGCCGGCCTGCGACCGCATAACGTCTCTGCTGAAGCGCGTGGAGAGCGGCGAACTCGCCTCGGAAGCGGACAACATCCGGCTGATGAGCGACTTTATGTAGGCGGGGCAATTCGACGCGGAGGCGCGGAGAGGCGGAGGAACGCGGAGGCAATCAGAATAAAATCCCTCTGCGAGTCTCCGCGCCTTTGCGCTAAAGCCGGTTAGGAGCGAGTGTTGCGCGAGTCGCATGATACAGAAGGCAGACGTGGGAGGCGCAGAGGGTATCGCGTTCTGCTGCTGTTGGCGTCGCTTGGCATAGCCATCGGCGTCGGGCTGTACACGCCGGGCGCGCAGGCGACCGCGCTGTCGCGTCTCATTCTTGCGGTTTTTACGGTCTCGATGCTGGTATCCATGGCGACGGCGGTGGTGCTCATCCCGTCGCCGCCGGATCCGCGCGAGCGGGCCAGGCGGCTGTTCGGCGGCGCTCGCCGCGAGGACGCGAACGAGGGAGAGGACGTGGACGGAGCGCCGGACCGGTTCAACGCAAAGGCGAGCGGGCCAAGGTAGGGCATGAATCCTGAAGTGTACGTACACAGCGAACGGATAGCTTCATTTTGCGAGAAGCGAGGTATCGTTTGGATGGCGATATTCGGTTCCGCACTACGTTCGGACTTCCGTCCGGACAGCGATATTGACGTGCTGATCCGTTTCGCCCCGGACCGAACCCCAGGACTGATACGAATGGCGGCAATGGAGCGCGAGTTGTCCGGCCTGCTCGGATGTAGGAAGGTGGACTTGAGAACTCCCGAGGATCTCAGTCGCTACTTTCGAGACAGAGTAGTGGGCGGGTCCGAAACGATCTATGAACGAGAGTGATCGCGTCCGAATACAACATATGCTCGATGCGTCTCAAAAGGCCATTGAGTTCTCGCGCGGGCGTAGCCGCGCCGACCTCGATGACGACGATATGCTCGCTTACTCGCTAGCTCGGGCCGTCGAAATCGTTGGAGAAGCCACCAGTCGAGTAAGCAGGGAGACGCAGGAAGAGCTGTATTCCATACCTTGGGCAGATATCATTGGAATGCGCCATCGCATCGTTCATGATTATTACAGCATTAACTTGGACGTGCTCTGGGAGACTGCAGTCGCCGACATTCCCGAACTGATCGCCCTTTTAGAGACGACAGTTTTCGTGGAGTAGAATGGAGATGCGACCGCGCTGTGGTGGCGGTGGAGCTTAGGGCTGCGGCTTGCGCGCTATGGTTTCGCCCCAGGCGAAGGCGGCGAAGGCGCTGGGGTGGTCCTTCCACTTGTCGAGGGAGACGCGCCAGCCGTCGAACTGCTCTTGTGTCGCGACACCGTACGTCGTGGCCGCGGCGATGACCTGCGGCGACAGGAACCAGTCGCCAATGAAGTTGTACATGAAGATCACGTCTTCAGGCTCGGAGAACGACTCGAACGAACCGCCCGCCTGTATGTCCGCGAACCCAGCCTGCTGAAGTTCTCCCTTGAGCTGCCTGCCCATCTCCGGGTGTCCGCCGTTGGCGGCGAGCAGCGTTGAGAACGTGGCCCAAGCGGCGTCCAGATCGCCGAAGTCAGGCTCGGCGAAACAGGACGAGACTACCAATTCTCGACACGCGAGAATGCCGCCGGGCTTCAGCACGCGCTTAACCTCGCGCAGCGCGGCCTGCGTATCCGGCACGTGCGTCAGGACGGCGTGGCAGTGCGCGACGTCGAAGAAGTCGTCCTCGAAGGGGAGGCGGTCGGTAACGTCGGCGACGTGGAACTTCGCGTTGGCGTGTCCGCCATCCCTCGCGGCGGCTCGCGCTATGTCTATCTGGGAAGCCTCTATGTCAACGCCGTGCAGTTCGCCGGGTTCTACCGCCTCCGCGAGGCGGACGGCCAGCGCTCCGGGGCCACAGCCGAAATCGAGAACGTCGAGGCCCGCTTTCAAGTGAGGCTTCAGATGGGCGGCGTGGGTCTCAAGGCTTCGACGATGGAGAAGCTGAAGGAACTCCTCGCTGTACCCCATCGTGTAGGTAGCTGTTTCGGATGTATCGTTTGCCATCGGCGCTCGCTCCTCTTACGGCTTGATGATCATATTGTACATGGTCGGGCCTATAGGCTGGTATGGAGATTGGGCATCTGAATTTAACGCAAAGGCGCAGTGACAAAAAGGCGCAAAGGAATGAAATTGAATTTCTCGCGTCCCTGCGTTTTGCGTTGAATATAGCCCTGTGTCACGCTGAAGCAGTCATTGACACCCTGAACGAAAGGTTGGAAAATACGGCTTGCCGCCTCATGCGGCGATGGAGTTCCGACTTGCCACAGACCGCCCTCGACAGCTTGCGCGTTCTCGAACTGACCGACGGCATTGCCGGGCCGTACTGCGCCAAGATGCTGGCGGATTACGGGGCGGAGGTGATCGTCATCGAATCGCCGTCGCCTCCCGAGCCGGCGTACCCGGAACTCGACGATGCCGGACGCGCCGCGCTCGCGCTTCACCTGAACACGAACCGAAAGAACGTTGCGCTCGATCTGGAGTCCGAACGCGGGCGGGAGATCCTGCGCGCGCTCGCGCTGCGGTGCGACGTTATCGTGGAGAGCATGCGGCCGGGCGCCGCCGAGGGATTGGGCATCGGCTACCACTCGCTGGCGGAGATTCGCCCCGACCTGGTGATGACGTCGGTTACCCCGTTCGGGCAGGACGGGCCGTACAGCGGCTGGGACTACACCGAGCTTACGGTGTTCGCAATGAGCGGCGCGATGTACCGCGAGGGGCTGCCTGACAGGTATCCACTCAAGTACGGCGGCGAGATAGCGCAGTACTTCGCCGGCACGACGGCGGCGGCGGCCACGATGGGCGCGCTGGCGGGCGTCGCGCTGAGCGGAACCGGCGACTGGATAGACATTTCGATCATGGAGTGCATGGCGGGGCATCCGCACCAGATCGGGCGTCGCGCGCCGTTCGCGTATTCGGGCGAGAACGATCTCCGTATCGAGCCGCGCACGTCTTCGGCGGGAGGGCGCGAGCCATACGCCGTCGGCACGTTCAGATGCAAGGACGGCTACGTAAGCTTCCTGCCGCTCGGTCCGCGAATGTGGCCGAACATCGCGCAGATGATAGGCAGGCCGGAGCTGCGCGAGGATCCGCGCTTTCTCTCTCCACAGGACAGGACGGACAACCGCGTGGAGCTGGAGGCCATCTTCCAGAAGTGGCTAGACGGCAAGACGCGAATGGAGGTATTCGACGCGGCGCAGGAGGCGGGGATTCCCGGAGGCCCTGTGCTGCACGCGCTGGAGGCGACGGAGAACGAGCACTTCCGCGCGCGCGACTACTTCGTCCGCATGGGTCATCCCGACTATGGCGAACGCCACTACACGGGGCTGCCGTTCCGCCTGTCCGACGCGCCCATCAGCAAGCCGACCGCCGCTCCGCGTCCGGGACAGCACAGCGCGGAGACGCTGACGGGGCTTCTGGGAATGTCGCGGGCGGAGGTGGAGAGGCTGGCGGCTGAGGGGATTGTGGGGGTGTAGAGGCGAGGAGGGTTTTAACGCGGAGGCGCGGAGAAGCGCAGAGGGACGCAGAGGATTTTGGGTTGGATTGCAAGGAGCGTGGCGATAATGGGTACGCAACGGGGGCCGCTGGACGGGGTTAGGGCGCTGGAACTCGCCGAGATATGGGCGGGGCCGTTTTGCGGCTCGCTGCTGGGCGACATGGGAGCCGAGGTGATCAAGGTCGAGGCTATCCAGCGCATCGCGCGGGGGGCTATCAGGCCGCGTCCGGGGGCGCACGGCTACCCGGACGGCGAGCCGGGCGAGCGTCCGTGGAACCGCAGCGCGAACTTCAACGCGCTGAGCCGCAACAAGCTAGGCGTTACGCTCGATCTGACGACGCGCGACGGGGCGGAGACGTTCAAAGAACTGGTCAACGTGTCGGATGTGGTGTTCACGAACTACGCCTTCGGGGTGATGGACAGGTTCGGGCTGGGCTACGAAGAGCTGCGCCGCGTTAAGCCGGACATCATCGCGCTGTTCACGCCCGGCTACGGCAACACGGGTCCGTACCGGACGTACCGGAGCATGGGCATGGTGATAGACGCGATCACGGGCCATACGGCGCTGCGCGGCTACCCGGACATGGAGCTTTCCCGCAACTCGCTGGTACACCACCCGGACGCAGTGGCGGGTTCGACGGCGGTGTTCGCCATCTGCCTCGCGCTGCGAAACCGGGCGCGGACGGGCAAGGGCCAGTTCATAGACCTGTCGCAAGCGGAGACGTTCATGCCGCACCTGGGCGAGGTCTTCCTGGAAGAGAGCATCGTCGGACGCCCGCGCAGCCGTCGGGGCAACCGGCATCCGGCGATGGCGCCGCACGGCGTCTATCGTTGTTCAGGGGGCGCCGGGGACGACGGGACTGACAACGGCCGGGACCGCTGGGTGGCTATCTCGGTAAAGACCGATGAGCAGTGGCGCGATATGTGCGAGGCGATGGGGACGCGGGAGCTTGCGGACGACGATCGCTTCGCCACCCTACCCGCCCGTCTGCGGAACCAGGACACGCTCGACGACGCGGTCAACGAATGGACTCGCGGGCTGGACCGCTACGAGGTGGCGAACGCGCTCCAGTCGCACGGGATAGCCGCCGGCCCGACGCTGGACTGCGGCGGCGACGCCTACGACGACCCGCACCTCCAGGAGCGCGGCTACTTCCAGCCGGTGTTCCACCCGGACGCGGGCATCCACCTGATGAGCGGCCCCATCTGGCGCTCGGCGAACCGTCCGGAGAAGCGCCACGATCCGGCGCCCGGACTGGGGCAGCACAATCGCCACGCGCTGGGGGAACTGGTGGGGCTGAGCGACGCGCGGCTGGATGAGTTGGAGGCGTCGCAAATCATCGGCGAGATACCGCTGGACGGGGCGGACATGGGCGGGGTGAGACGCGCGGCGCAGCGGGGGCTGACTTCGGCGGATGGGCGGTGAGTGGGGATTTAACGCGGAGGCGCAGAGGATTATTTTAACGCAGAGGCGCGGAGGAGCGCAGAGGGACGCAGAGGATTGGGGGCTTGTCTGCTTGGCGTCTTTGCATCTTTGCGCCTTTGCGTTAAGTCCTCTGCGTTACTCCGCGTTCTCTGCGTCTCTGCGTTAAAATCTCCGTTGTGCGGATACTGACTGTACAGACGCGGCGGAGGAGGTCTATGACGGCTTCTTTGTGGTCGGCGAAGCGGTATGTGTTGAAGCGCTCGCGGATGGTGGGGTCTCGCGGCTTCTTTTCTTTGTACTGGTCGAGGACCCATTCGAGGGCGGAGCGGCTGCCGAGCGTGTAGCGCCATGCGGCGGGCGGGACGCCGCGCAGGGCGGTCCGGCTGTCTATGCGGATTTCGCCGCGCTCCTTGTCCCGGGCGTTGGCGCGGAGCATGACGCGGGGGGCGACGTCCCCGGCGCCTTTGGGGGCGGGCGCGTCCACGCGCTCCAGGGGGTAGGGGTCGGCGGTCTCGAAGTTCAGGTGCAGTTCCAGCAGCTCGCGGCCCATGTCGCGCCATATGTCGAAGTCGTGGTAGAACGGCAGGCGGGGGAACTCGCGCAGCAGGTCAACTTGGTAGTCGAGGCGATACACGGGGTCGTGCAGGACGGCGTAGGTGTAGGCGAAGATGTCTTCGGCTGTGATGGCGTCGGCGCCGACTATCTCCTCGAAGCTCTTGCCGAGCCTGCGCCGGTAGCCGGCGTTGATGCATTCCAACCCCCACTTGGTGATGTTGCTGACGCGCTCGCCGTCTTCGGTGTAGCGGTAGAGGGGGAGGCATTGGGTTTTTTCAAGTAAATCAAAACCATATAGCTTATCTGTTACTAGGACTTGAAACGGCTTGGTTGAAGAAAGCCCAGAAAAGCAAATCACTTTATTTGATTGATTTAGTTCCGAACCGAATATCTCATAGTGGTTTCGGGTTAGAACGTCGTTCATCACGTAGTCAGCGAAGTGATGCTTGATGGTGAAAGGACGGTAGAGCGAACGGATACGGTTTGCCTCACCATAAGTTATGCGCCGTCCACGCCTAAATTCATTGCGTAGATCGCGGCTCCACTTGATTATTTGTGGATAGGAATTATCGTTACCGTGTAGCAGTTCGTTATATGTATCGCTGAAGAATAGTGACTTGTTCCTGAGACTGTGACCGTCAAAGTCATATACCCACTCATCGCGATTGGTCTTTACGCCGTTTGCGAACAGCCTAAATATAGCCTGTTCATCATCAACGGTCTTGGCAAACTTGGTCTGCCTATTGGCGAGGGGTACAAGCCGCTCGAAGTGAGGGTTCGATTGGTTGAGCCAATCGTGACGCTTATCGGGCGTGATTCGCTCGAACTCAATATCGCCCAACTCCGTCTTGCCCAAGTATGCCAGCTTGTCAGCGGCGGTCTCGGCATCTTCGCGACGGGTGTAGCGTATTGAGCGCTCGCCCAGCCTCTCTTTCTGGCGGACCAGGAAGCCGATGGCGACGCCGGTCTGTATTCCAAATACGTTATGCGTCGTCCCTGAGATTTTAGGGTTGCGCCGCACGTCCGAACCGAGGTCCATGATATATATGTCGCTGAACTCTCGCGCCGCCACTTTGCGAAAGCCATCATCCTGGCGGGAGTCTATGTATGCCCGATTCGTAACAAAGGCGATGATTCCGTCGTCATCAAGCCTGTCGCTTGCCCAGCGGATGAATCTCTTGTACATATCGTACTGGTGCGTCTTCTGCGCTGAGCTTTCCCTTATGTACGTTTCTCGGATGCGGCGGTCAAGCTCGGGGTACTTGCGGTTTGCGCCGCCGTCGCCCCATAGGGTGGCGCTGTCGTTGTACGGCGGGTTGCCTATGATTACGCTGATGGGCTTTTCGTTCTGGGACTGCATACGGTACCAGTTGTCGAACGATATGCCGCCGAGCTCGAACGCGCCTTGTCGCTGCACGGCGCCGCCGGTCGCGCCCTGCCAGTCCATGTTGTCGAGGGTGTCCACGAATACGAGGTTGGGGAACTCGCGGTAGCGTCCGGTCTTTTCGCGGTAGGTATATTCTATGTTGAGGTTGGCGATGTAGTAGGGCAGGATGGCGACTTCGTTGGCGTGGATTTCGTTGAGGTACTTATGCTCCAGCCGGTCGGCGGGCAGGTACTCTATGAGGTTGGTGATGAACGTGCCGGTGCCGGTCGCGGGGTCGAGAATCTGCACATTGTCGTCGGCGAGCGAGCGGTTGAAATGCTTTTGGAGAAGGTGGTCGGCGCCCCGGATGATGAAGTCCACGACCTCGTTGGGGGTATAGACTACGCCGAGCCTGTCTGCGGCGGCGGGGTTGTAGGTCTTGTAGAAGTCTTCGTAGATGGCTTTCAGGAAATTCTGCTTTTCGGCGTAGTCGGCAATCTCGTCGGCGGCGCGACCGATGGCGCCGTAGTAGGCGCGGAGGCGGTCTATCGCCTGCCGGCGGGCGTCGCCGGTGAAGAACGTGCCTTCCAGCGCGTCGAGCCGGAGGGCGATGTCGTTTTCGCGGTGGAACTGGTCTTCGGCGAAGACGCGCAGGAAGATGTCTTTGGTGAGGATGTGCTGCAAGAGCATCTCGCGCACGTCCGCTTCGGACACTTCGGGGCTGATGCTGCTGCGGCACAGGTCCAGGAAGCCAGCGGCGGCGGCGCGGTAGTCGGCGTTGTGGACTTCGGCGTCTTCGATGGCGGAGCGCAAGCCTTCGAGGACGCTGGGCAGATCGGTCTTGAACTGTCGCTGGGCTTGTCGGAAGTCCTCGATGGCGGGCAGTTCGTAGTCGAGGAAGCGACGGATGAGGCGGTGGAGCTCGCCCGGGCGGCCCATGTCCACGCGCAGCGCCTCGTCGCCGTTCTGGATGAGAACCGCGGTTTGCGAGTCTTCGAAGATGATGTTGTCGCGCGGGTAGCCGCTGTCGAATTTGATCTGGATTTCGGCGTCCAGGTCGTCGTAGCTGTCTTTCGCTTCCCAGTAGCCGCGCGCCATCCGCAGACTGTCCTTGACCGTGCCGTCGGGCCGGGCGCCGCCCCTGTACGCAAGCTCGTCCACGAGGGCGAGGCGTTCGCGGTGGTCGCGGCAGTAGGCGTCGAGGCACTGGGCGAAGGCGCGGCGGATGCTGGATTCGTTGGCGGACCCGCCGAACTCCGTCAGCCGCAGCAGCTCCGCGCGATAGCGTTCGATGTGGGGATAGGCGGGCATGGGGCGTTCCTCGCGGGGGTTGCATTAGATTTTAACGCAAAGGCGCAGAGTTGCAAAGGCGCGAAGGATATTAGCGCAGAGGCGCAGAGGGGCGCGGAGACGGGGGTAGTTCTCTCCTGAGAACCGGGGCTGGGGGTTGACGCAGCGCAACCTCACTCTTATAGTTAATGTGTAGGTTCTCTCCTGAGGACGAGATCCCAAGGGGATCTCTCCAGCGCCGGGTTCTCGGGAGGGAGCCTTTGCTTTCTACGGCGCTCCAGCCTCATGGAGTACCGATTTTCCTATGTGGTCGAACCATTCCGGTCGGTTCTTTTCCCACTTCTGGGACACTGCTCAGCAGCAGTAGTCTGCGATCTGCAAACCGTAGTGAGACCGCGACTGGTGGTATAGAACTCGCCAGTCGGCGGAGCTTGGCAGCATCTGTTCCAACGCGGTCCGTATGCGCGTTTCCGCAGTTCTCCGCCCTTGCGTGAACGGCATTGTGTCAATGATGGCTATGACCTCTCCGTCCGAACCCAATTCGCCCAACATCGCCGGTTCGAGAATACGTGCCACCATCTCAGAGTAGAAAAGCGCAGGCTCTCGCAGGCGCGGCTCTACCCGTTGCTTGTCCACGATCAGGGCGCTGATTCGCATGGCGTCTAGGTGACCGCCAATTATGTCGAAGACCTTTCTTCGAACGTGGTTGTTGTCATTGGCGCAATGGAAGTATTCGGTGGTTAGTCCGTACTCGATGCAGTCATGCTTGTACGAGTCCAGCGCCTCATACACCGTGAATGGACGTCTCAAGGATACGGTGGTCAGCGCAAAGTATTGCGTGCCTTTCTCGCTGAAGTCCAGGTTTCCGGATTCGTCCAGGAAGATGTATGCCGAGTTGGTCATGTAGAGTCAGTCTTTCTTCAAGAGATGGATTTTAACGCAGAGGCGCGAAGGCGCAGAGAATTTCCAAAACCCCTCTGCGTCACTACGTTGAAATCGGAGCAGGCGGCGCGGCGTTTAGCTCACAGGCGGCGGGGCGCCGTCATCATCGTCGGTGTAGATGTGGGGCTGCTCGGGGGTGGTTACGGCTAGGCGGAAGGATATTCCGTCGCCGACGCTGGATATGTGGTGGCGCATCCCCTCCGGCACGAACACTATGTCGCCCTCGCTGGCGTGGATTAGGGGTCTGCCTTCGCCGACGTTCCACGTTAGCTCGCCGCCCAGTATCGTCCACCATTCGTTGAAGTCGGGGTGCCAGTGGGCGTTGTTGGTCATGCCGGGGCCGTGGCATATGAGGTTGGCGCTGTTGCGGTCGTCCAGGAGGATCGAGGTCGCCCACGGCGGGGGGCCGAACTGTTCCAGCATCCGGTCTAGCGTGGTGTGCAGCATGTTGGGGGGGCCGTCCTGGGCCGGGAAGGGCTTGATGATGTTGGAGCGCGGGCCCTTGGTGTCGTGGTTGCCGTAGGGGTGGGTGATTCCGAGCCGCAGCGAGTTCTCGGAGCCGACGGTGCGTATTTGGTGCCTGCGTCGCTTGGGAGCCATCACCACGTCGCCCTTGCGCGCTCGAATCGGCGGGTAGTCGCCTATCTCCCAGATCATCTCTCCAGCCAGCACGACCCACCACTCGACGAAATCAGGGTGGATGTGCGCCTCGCTGACTTGTCCGGGCGCGTTGCAGATCAGCACCGCGTCGTTGCGCCCGTCGGACAGCAGCTTTTCGGCCCAGGGCGGACCGTCGTGGCGCGCGACCACGTCGGCGATTCGGATGTGCATGGGTTCTGTGGCGATTTCGGCCATCTTCTATCCCTTGAGGTATAAGCCTATTATGGCCGCTATTATGGTTACCCACGAGCCGCACAGCAACACGTAAAGCGTGTTGAAGCGGCTGTTCATGTCGGCTCGAAGAGCTTCGATGGACTCCTGAAGGGCATCTGCCCTGCGTTCCTGCGCTTCCATTCGGCGATCCGCCTGCTCGTATGCGCCTTCGAGCCTGCTGGTTCGTTCTAAAACCATTAGATGGTTTCCTCTCTTTTCTTGGTGATTTTATCTTACCACGCTATGGCGTAGCAGGCGCGGCGCGGGTCGCCGGACGATGCCAACACTCCGGTCTGCGGGTCGCGCGTCGAGACGGTGGCGCCCATTCCGGCGCTGGCTACGCCTACGACGTCGTGTCCCATGTCAGAGAGGGTTCGCAGCGTGGAGTCCGGTATCCCCGGCTCTACGCCCAACTGGGCTGGGTAGTACGTGTGCGGGTAGAAGCTGTTGCGGACGCCCTGGCTGGCGAAGCGCGGGGCTTCGACGGCTTCCTGCGGGTTCATGCCCCACAGCAGCGAGTTGAGAACGAGCTGCAAGTTGGCCTGCGCCTGGTGGTCTCCGCCCGGGCAGCCGACGGTCATGACGGGAACGCCGTCGCGGGTTACGATGTAGTTTATGAGCGTGGTGCGGGGACGCTTGCGCGGCTCCAGCCGGTTCGGGTGGCCGCCTTCGAAGTTCAGCATCTCAATGCGGGTGCTGAGCGCGCAGCCGAGTTCGGGGAAGAAGACGGACTTGGCGAACGCGCCGCCGGATGGGGTGGCGCACAGCATATTGCCGTCGCGGTCTATGGACGATATGTGGGTCGTGCCGCTGTCCGCCCCCGCGTCGCCGGCGGCAGCGGACGCCGCCACTTGAGACGGCTGGGCGGGCGCGCCGTTCATTTGAGAGTAGCGCCACGGATCTCCCGGAGGCGGAAGTTCGCGCGCGGCGCCCTCTGGGTCTATCATGTCGGCCCGCTCCCGGGCGTACTCTTTGGAGAGCAGCCCGTCGAGCGGCACGTCAACGAAGTCGGGATCGCCGTAGTACGCTTCGCGGTCGGCGAACGCGAGGTTTATGGCCTGGCTGACGGTGTGGATGTACGTCGTGGAGTTGTGTCCCATCGCGCGCAGGTCGAAATTTTCCAGCATGTTCAGCGCCTGCATCAGAACGGCGCCCTGCGTCCAGGAGCTCTGGCCGTGTATCTCGTATCCGAGATACGACGTCTTGATGGGCGTCTCGTACTTGGCTTCGTAGGCGGCGAGCGAGTCCATGTCCAGAACGCCGCCCACGCGCTGGCTGCAATCGGCGATCATCTGCGCGACCTCTCCGGTGTAGAAGCAGTCTCGCGCGGCTCGGACGCCGTTCCTGCGGTGTCCGCCCGCCACGCTCTCGGCATCTACCAGCTTTCGCAGGATGCCGCCCAGCGACTTCTGCACCAGCAGCGAGCCGGCTTGCGGCACACTTCCGTCCTCATCGTAGAACACGTCCAAGCCGCCGGGCGCGTATTGCTGGAACTGGCTGATCGTGCCCGGGCTGTCTATGCGTTCCAGCATATAGTCGTAGTTGGGGATGCCGCGCTCGGCGTAGTGGATGGACGGTTCGAGAACCTCGCCGACCGTCTTTGTGCCGTATCGTTCCAGCAGGGAAAGATACGCGGCGACTACGCCCGGCACGGTGAAGCTGAGGTGCGCGAGCGGGCCGGGTCCCGTCGGAATCTCGCTCTGCCCCTGCGAGCGGTACCACTCGACTGTCGCCCCGTCCGGCGCGGTTCCCTGCCCGCTCAGCGACAGCAGGTCGCCGCTCTCGGCGTGGTACAGCATGAACACGCCCTCTGCGGCGAGCGAGTAGGAGGCTATCGGCTCGGTTACGGCGGCGGCGAAGCCCGCGGCCACGACGGCGTCGAAGGCGTTGCCGCCCGTCAGCAGCATCCGCATCCCCGCCATCGAGGTGAGGTAATGGCCGCTGGAGATCACGCCCTGCGTGCCGTACACGACGGGGCGGCCTATGGTCTGTTGCGTGAGGTTGCCCTGTTCCAGCGCCGATGCGGTATTCGAAGTAGTCATGTTTGCCCTCCCTGCGCGAGTTCCTCTCAACCGAGTATAGCGTTGAAGGCGCGGCGCCGCAATTGGGCAAGCCGGGCGCTCGACCGGAATTTGGAGGGCGGGTTCGCGCCGGAAACTCGATTTGACATCGGCCTGCGGCCTCAACTACACTCCTCTATTCTAATTATATGATATGAAGTATCAATAATTTCTGGGCGTTGATGCTGTATCAACTACCCTATATTGATACATAGTATCCCTAAAATGAAAAGAGGTCGCCGACAATGACATCCGTAAACCAGTGGGTAATTTCGATATCGGTTCTGGCTCTTCTTGCGTTCGCTGTCGCTTGCGGAAGCGAAACGGTCGAGGTTCCCGTGGAGAAAGTGGTAGAGGTCCCCGTTGAGAAGGTGGTAGAAGTCGAGGTTCCCGTTGAGAAGGTGGTAGAGGTCCCTGTCGAGAAGGTGGTGGAGGTTCCCGTTGAGAAGGTGGTGGAGGTCCCTGTCGAGAAGGTGGTGGAGGTTCAGGTAGAGACGGTGAGGGAGATCGAGGTTCAGGTAGAAGTGCCTGTCGTGAAGAACCTCATCGTCAACAATCTTCAGGAATGCGCCGCATCCTACGACGAGGAGACGGATTACTTCCCGGACAGAACCGAAGCTCAGTACGCCAAAGAGTGGGATGTCGAGTACTTCAATAATTACAAGGTAGTAACGGTAGATACGGACACCAGCCCGGACGTTGAGAACCTGATTCGATACGTTCTAGTGCAGTGCGGCACGCCGGAGCCGGAGCTTTCCGGAGACTTGGCCGACGCGATGGTGGTGCAAGTGCCTGTCCAGCGCTTCTGGGAGGGCGGTGGCGCGGTGTTCGCCGCGTTGGACGCGCTTGGGGTTTTGGACCGGCTGATTGGCGTGAACAGGAGGACTTCGGGCCATCAGAATCACTTCCTGCCGGATGTGGTCGCTCGGGTTGGTCAGGATGACGTGTTCGAGGAGACCAGCTACGGGGAGGACCTGGAGCTGATTCTGAACGGCGACCCTGAAGTGTACTTCCAGTACAACGGCGACGACTGGCGCAACAATGCGCTTCAGGTTGGCGTTCCCGCCATTCACTACTCTCCCTTCTCAGAAGGCCCGCTGGGGTCTGCGGAGCAGGTGAAGTTCGTGTCGCTGTTCTTCAATCTGGAAGCTAGGGCTAACCGGTATTTCGAGCCGATAGCCGACGAGTACAACAAGGTCAAGGCGCTTGCCCAAAGCCAGGCGGATAGTCCATCTGTCCTGCTAGGCACCATCGCGAGGTCCGGGCAATTCCAGAGTCGGAACCGCACGCGCTTGGAATCCATACTGATCGAGGACGCTGGTGGCGCGCGTCCTTTGCTGACGGCGGTTGACCAGGGTTTGCTGGACGGCACGGCGCACTTGGGCTTTGGCGGAGTCGCGGTGGAGACGGCGCTCGAGATCGGCGGGGGATCCAGCTACTGGTTCGACCTGGCGTATATGCCGCGGGAGCGGAACGTCCCTGAATTTCTCGATCGCAACCCGCTGAACGGGGAGTTCGCCCCGATGTTGGCGGGCAACGCCTTCCACAGGTACGGGCGAGCGAGCGATTACCACAGCACCGGCGCCGTGCGTGCGGACATTCTGCTGAAAGACATCGTGAGCATAATCCATCCGGGGCTGCTACCCAACCACCAGCTTGTGTTCCTAGACAGGATCGAGACGGCGGCTGAGGCGGGATTCTTCGCCAGCAACCCTCAGGGCGCGGTGGATGAGTACATCGCCGGGGCGGACTACTTCCCAGACAAGGTCGAGGTTAAGTGGGCCAAGGACTGGACGGTGAGCTACCACGGAAACTACAAGCTCGTTCACATGGGGCCGGTCGGCGACGCCAACGCCGGAAGCCGTGAGACTTATGCGCTCGTTCAGAAGGGCACCCCCGCTCCTGAACTAACGGGCAATTTGGCCGACGCGCAGGCGATCGAGATACCAATCGAGAGCGTGTTCGAAAACTCCGGCGGCGGGTCCATAGTTACGGCGCTCGAGCATCTTGGGGAAGCCGACGCGCTCATCGGCCTCGGCTACATTCCATTCGGAGACTTCTCGGAGATTTCGCCTGAGCTGGACGCGCGATACAAGTCGGAGGACTTCCTGGTCGTGTCGGAAGGATGGGAGGCGGTCGTCGCGGCCAGCCCTGAGATAGTTGTCGTGCCGTTCAGCGCGACAGAAAGGGTTACCGCCAGGTCGCTGGGGCTCAACGCGGTGTTCTACAACTCCTACTGGGAAACGCCGTTGGGGTCCGCCGAACACCTCAAGTTCTGGTCGCTGTTCTTCAACAAGGAGAAGTTGGCCAATGACCTGTTCGCCCCCGTCGAGCGCGAGTATGTGGCGTTGGCGAAGCTGGTGGCGGATTCGGAGCCCGCGAGTGACAGGCCGGCGGTAATGCACGGCTCGATCACCCGAAGCGGCAACTGGTTCACCTTTGGCCCTGATCGGATAGACTACCATCTCATCAGGGACGCCGGCGGAACCCCGGTTCTGATAGACGCCAATCTGGCTCAGGATGCGTTCGCGAGCATCTCCATCGAAGAAGCCGTCGAAATTGGCGCTGAGGCGGACTTCTGGTGGAATTCGTCATACGACGCTCTGGATAACGGCGCCGACGGCGACGCGTGGGTCGCGCAGAACCCTCTGAACGCGGAGATAACCGCCCTTGGGAATGGTTCCGCGTTCCACATATTCAAGCGCGGCGAAGACTACTACAAGACCGCCGTCAACTACAGGGCCGATCTGCTGCTGAAGGACCTGGTGAGCATCCTCCACCCAGAGTTGGTCTCGAATCACGAGACCCTCTGGCTGGAGTTGATCGTTCCGCCTTCGCAGTAGCGCAGGGGTTCGAGCGGCAATGCGGCACGCATCCAGCGACGGAGTTCGGACAGGAGAGGGACTTGAGCCTGTTCAGGTTTCTGAGCAGGCTCAAGTTCCGGTTGACGTTCGCTCTAACGCGAAGCGTCAGCTAGCCACGTTCGTCGGCCTCATCGTTCTGGGGGTCGGCGCGATTCTGGCTTCGTTGAGCTGGTCGTCGGTTGGCATCCCGGTAGATCAGGTAGTGGCGATTCTGCTTGGGCAGGAGGCCGAGAAGAGCACGTGGGAAACGATTGTCATGGACATACGTCTTCCCCGGGTTCTGACAGCTATGCTGGTTGGCACCGCTTTGGGGCTAGCGGGTCTTCAGATGCAGACCGTGTTCAGAAACCCTCTCGCCAGCCCGTTCACGTTGGGGGTATCTTCGGGCGCCAGCCTGGGGGTGGCTCTGGTCGTTCTGGCGAGTCCGGCTACGGCGGAGATATTTTCCGGGGTTGGTGGCGACTGGTTCACCAATCTCGGCACGGTCGCGGGGGCGGCTCTGGGCGCGGCGGCGACGCTTTCCGTCATGCTCATGGTCGCGTCCAGAGTCGGGGACATGGTGGTAGTGCTGCTGCTCGGCGTTGTGCTGGCCTCGCTGATCGGAGCCGTGGTGACGATCCTCATATTCTTCGCGAACGAGCAGCAGACGAGGGAGTTCGTGGAGTGGGGGCTGGGCAGCTTCACTCGCGTTCGCTGGGGGGAGATGCCGTTTCTTTCGTCCTCCATCGGAGTCGCCGTTGTCATGGCGGTTCTCACCATGAAGCCCCTGAACGCGCTGCTTCTTGGCGACAATTACGCGCGGAGCATGGGCCTGAATGTGAAGTGGGCGCGAGTCATGATTATGGGCAGCGCTTCTCTGATGGCCGGGGCGGTGGTAGCCTACGCTGGGCCTATAGGATTTCTAGGCATCGCGATACCCCATATCGCTCGCGGCATATTCGGCACGTCCGACCATAGAGTCTTGGTTCCCGGTTCGATCCTGGTTGGAGTCGCGGTCGCGTTGGCATGTGGGATACTGGCCGAATTCCCGAACAGCAGCATCAATCTTCCCATAAACGCCGCGACAGCCTTGTTTGGGGGGCCGGTGGCGATGTGGGTGCTTCTGAAGGCGCGGAGAGGGTTCGCGCTATGACCGAAGTAGCTATGGCCGCCCGTTCGCTCTCCGTCGGCTACAAGACGGGCCGAATGAAGAATCACGCCGTCTTGGAAGGCGTAGATCTGGAGTTGAATCGAGGCGAGTTCGTCTGTCTGCTTGGTCCTAACGGCGCTGGCAAATCAACCCTACTTCGAACGCTCGGCAGGATGCAGCCGCCGCTTGCCGGAAGCGTGGAGATTGGCGGGCGGGACATAAATCAGCTAAGCGCTCACGCGCTCGCGACTATGTTGAGCGTTGTGCTAACAGATCGTTTGACGGTCGGGCGTCTAACGGCTTACGCTTTGATAGGCTTGGGGCGATATCCGTACACCGGGTGGGCCGCCGGGCTGACCGCGGATGATCACGAGATCGTCCAGTGGGCTATACGCGCGACCCGTTCTGAGGATCTGGCGTCGCGCGACGTATCCGAGCTGAGCGACGGCGAGCGTCAGAGGGTGATGATTGGGCGCGCTCTCGCCCAGCAGCCTACGGTAATGCTGCTGGACGAACCTACCGCGTTTCTGGACCTGCCCACCCGCGTCGAGATAACGGGACTGCTAAAGCGATTGACTCGGGAGACCGGCTTGGCGGCGCTGATGTCCACCCATGATTTGGACTTGGCTTTGCGATCAGCAGACACCTTGTGGCTGATCGCCGAAGGGGGCGCAGTGGAAATTGGCGCGCCGGAAGACTTGATACTGCGCGGCGCGCTACAATCCACCTTTTCCAGCTCGGAGCTTGTATTCGATTCCGAAGTCGGGGGATTCAGGCATCATACCGCTGTGGTAGGCAACGCGCTGCTGATTGCAAGCGGCCTCTCCGAGAGGTGGATGCGGAGGGCTTTGGAGCGCGAAGGGTTCGAGGTTTTCGACAGCCGAGATGCCAATGAGGACATGGATGTTGAAATAACGGCAGACGATTCGGAGCGGGCATCCGGGTGGCGTCTGAGGGCAAACGGCGAGGAGCGTAGCTGCCCGGACATCGGTTCTCTCGTGTCCGCGCTCAGAACTTTGCGCCAGGCCGACGGTTCGTGAATTCATCAGCGGCGCAACATTTCCAACCCAACTATTGGCAACCCTAGTCCAACACTAAATCTTGGAGGCGACGATGACGAACTCAGCGATCGAGGCTTGGCGCGAGCAAGTATTGGCATTCGACCGAGACATGGAGGCTATCCGCAAAGAAGGACACGAGAGCGGCCAGGGACGGCCCGTGTTCGCATCCGTACCGCAGGATCCGTACCGCGCCGACGACGCCGCGCTCAACACTCTGTATGAAATCTTGGGCGAGGGCGCGGAGGTTCTGGATGTTGGAGGCGGCGCGGGCCGCTTCGCGCTGCCCCTGGCGACGCGCGCCAAGAGCGTAACGGTGGTAGATCCGTCCACCGAATCTTTGGAGCTGCTGCGGACCCGAATATCAGAATTCGGGTTCGACAACTTGACGGCGGTTCATGAGCGGTGGGAGGACTCGGAAGTTCCGCAGGCGGACCTCGTCTTCGCTTCCCTGGTTTTGCACCACACGCTTGAGGCGCCGCCATTCTTGAGGAAGATGGAGGAGAGCGCCAGGGACCGCGTGGCGATCTTGGAGATGGTGGAGACGCCGGGATCGGTTACGAGGCCGTTCTACGACCGGGTGTACGGCTGGACGCCCGCGGCGCTGCCGGGCATCCAGAAGTTGCTGAACCTTCTGTGGGAGATGGGCATATATCCGGATGTAAAGATGATCGATCCTCAGGTTCCGACGCTGGGCGAGGATCGCGGCGCCGCGTTGGAGAGACTTCGGCGGATGTTGGCGGTGGAGGAAGGCTCCGACGCCGACAAAAGGCTGCTAGAAGCGGCGGACGACTTGCTGGAAGAGACCGATGAGGGCCTGACCGTTAGGGGCGTGAAGCCGTGGCGGCAGGCGATCATCGCGTGGCGTCCGGAGGGCGATGGGTCGAGGGACGCCCAGTAAATTCCCAGGTTAGCGATTGTGGTTTAGCAAATGCGATAGCGCCTGCTACAATTACCCGGGCGCTATCTTACTCCTGCACTATCCGAGAGCGCATATTTCCGTTGCAGCCACATCAGACCGATCACACAGTCTCAACGGCCTCCGCAGCCTCCGCGTCCAACGCCGAGCTCGAGGAGCTCAGGGCCGCGTCTATGCGGCTGCTGGACTACGACGAGGTGCGCCGCCGGCTCGCCGACCACGCCACGTTCTACGAAGCCCGACAGCTCGCGCTCGAGGTCGAGCCGTCGTTCGAGCCGTCCGTAGTCGCGCGCCTTCAGGACGAGACGGCGGACGCCTGCGCGCTGCTCGAGGAGATCGGCGATATTAGCCTGGATTCGGACGCCGATACCAGCGAGGCGGTTACGCGGGCCGCGCTGGGCGGCGTTCTGAGCGGGTCCGAGCTGCTGGCGATAGCGGACTCGCTGGAAGTACACCGCCGGGCGCGCCGCGTCGCCTCGCGCGCCAGAGGCGTCGCTCCGATGATGGCGGAGCTTGCGTCGCTGATACCGGACTTGCGCGAGCTTCAGCGTCAGATACGATCCAAGATCAACTTGCGCGGCGACGTAGCGGATGACGCAACGCCGTCGCTGCGCGCGCTCCGCAATCAGACGCGAGTGGCGTATGAGCGCGTTACCGCGGCGCTGCAGCAGTTCATCGGCTCCGCCACGGGACGGGACGCGCTACAAGACCCGATCATCGCCGTTCGAGGGGACCGGCTCGTGGTGCCGGTGCGCGCCGACAGGCGCAGCCGGGTGCCGGGCATCGTGCATGGGGCGTCGAACACCGGCGCGACCGTGTTCGTCGAGCCGTTCAGCGCGGTCGAGCTCGGCAATGAGTGGCGCGAGCTTGCGTTGGAAGAAGAACGCGAAGTTCTGCGGGTTCTGCGCGATCTGTCGTCGCTGGTAGGGGCGGTGTCGGGCGACATACGCTCGGCGAACCGCACGACGGCGAAGCTCGACCTGGCTCTCGCAAGGGCGCGGTACAGCCGCCGTCTCGACGCCGTTACTCCGGCGATTATCGCATTAGACGATGGCGAATTAGGAGATAGGGAATCAGACGATGGCGAATCGGGCGACAGTGAGGATGTCGGGCAGCGGCTCCGGCTCATCGAGGCGCGACACCCGCTGCTGGGGCGCGACGTGGTGCCGCTGACCGTGAGCGTGGGGCCGGGCTGGTCCGCTCTCGTAATCACGGGGCCCAACACGGGCGGCAAGACAGTTGCCATGAAGACCGTCGGGCTGGCGGCGCTCATGCACCAGTCGGGGCTTCGCATTCCCGCCGAGGACGGCACCGCGCTGCCGGTGTTCGACGGGGTGTTCGCCGACATCGGCGACCAGCAGAGCATAGCCGAATCGGTATCGACGTTCGGTTCGCACATCCTGAACGTGGCGCGGATTCTGCGGCGCGCCGGCCCCGGATCGCTGGTACTGCTCGACGAATTGGGCAGCAGCACCGACCCGGAGGAGGGCGCCGCGCTCGCCAAGTCGGTAATCGCGCATCTTGTCCGCAAGCGCGTATCCGCCATCGCAACCACGCATCACCGCAACGTCGCCGCGTTCGCCGATACGTCCGAGCGGATGATGAACGCGAGCTTGCAGCTAGATCCGGACACACTGGAGCCTACGTACCGCCTGACGGTCGGAGCGCCGGGCCGCAGCTACGCGATGGCGGTCGCCGAGCGGCTGGGACTGCCGAGCGAAATTCTGGAAGAGGCGCGCGCGCTGATGGAGCCTCAGCACCTGCTGTTCGAGGACTGGCTCAGCGAGCTTCAACGCGAGCGCGAGCAGATACAGGCCAACGTGGCGGATACGGCAAGGGCGAAGGCCGAATCGGAGCTTCTGCGACAGCAGTTGGAGGGACAGCTGGATTTTCTGGCGGGACACCGCGACGATATGATGGAGTCCGCTCGACAGGAAGTCCGGCGGAGATTCCGTGAGGTCAGCCGCAAGCTCGACGGCGCGGAGGCGTCGCTGCGCTGGGCCGCGCCGACCGAATCAACGGAGGCGACAGGGGCTGCGCCGACGCGGAGGAGAGAGCGGGTCGAGCGCTTGCGCCGCGAGCTGGACAGGATCGAGCTGCCGCAGCCCGCGTCGCCCCAAAGAGCGCGACGGGTCGAACGTCCGCTGGAGCAGGGCGATACCGTGTTCGTCCGCGGCATGAACCTGAGCGGGCAGATAGTGGAGATGAAGCAGGGCGACGAGGTGGAGGTGAGCATCGGGCGCGTGCGGGTGAACGTGGACCTGCACCGGCTGTCGAGAATAGAAGGCGGACGGGAAGCCGCAAATGATCCAGACCTGCCGGAGCCGCCGCCGGTGAACATAGACCTGGCTCCGCCGCTTTCGAGCTCGGAGCTAGACCTGCGCGGCCAGCGCGCGGCGGACGCGCAGGTGAACCTGGACGAGTTCCTCGACCACGCCGTCCGCGACGGGCTGTCTGAGCTCCGCGTGATACACGGGCGCGGCTCCGGCGTTCTCCGAAACGTAGTGCGGGACCACCTGCGCTACCACCGCTCAGTGAGCGACTTCGGACCGGAGCCGAGAGAGCGCGGGGGGAACGGCGCGACTTGGGTTCAGATGTCGTAAGCGTTCGTTCGGGGCGCTTGCTCGGATGAGGCGCCGATGGGATGTTGGAAGTTGTCGCCAATCCAGATCGCCATGCTGATCAATATGCTCGTGGCCGTCGCCTGTGTCGGCGGGACGGCCACCGAAGCCGCGCCGACACCGGAAGCGACCGCTACTCCCGAAGCGTTCGTGGTCGTCGCCCCGTCATCCGCGCCAACCGTCCGGGTCGGCGGCGCCGCCTTCGGAGTAGAGGTCGTCCATACGCCCGAGGCCCGCGCGCAGGGGCTGTCAGGTCGTCCAAGCCTTGCGGACGGCTACGGGATGCTGTTCGTCTTCGAGTACGCCGCCAAGCATAGCTTCTGGATGAAGGATATGCTGATTCCGCTGGACTTCGTGTGGATAGGCGTGGATTGCGCGGTGGTTGACGTTACTACGGACGTCCCGCCTCCCGCGCCGGGGACCGAGACGGGCGATCTGCAGCTGTACAGGCCGTCCGCTCCGGTCTTGTACACTCTGGAGATAGGCGCGGGGCTGGTGGACGAGCTGGGCATCAGGGTCGGCGACAGAGTGAACTTTAGCGGCTTTTCAGGATCGGGGGTGGTATGTTGAATCTGAACCTCGTCTTCATGGGCACGCCAGCCTTCGCGGCGCCGGCGCTTGGCGCGCTTCTGGACGCCGGGCACAACGTCGCCGGCGTCTTTACGCAGCCCGACCGCCGCGCTGGGCGGGGACGCCGCCTGACGCCGCCGCCGGTCAAGACGTTCGCCGAAGAGCGCGGCATCCCGGTCTTCCAACCCGCGTCGCTGCGGGACAACGCGACCGCTACGGCGCAACTCGCTCGGCTGGCGCCGGACGCCATCATCGTAGCCGCATACGGCTTGTTCCTGCCCACCGAGATACTGGAGCTTCCGAGGCTCGGCTGCCTGAACATACACCCGTCGCTGCTGCCGAAGTACCGGGGGCCGTCGCCGGTCGTCAGCGCCTTGCTGGAAGGGGAAACGACGACGGGCGTAACGGTCATGCTGCTCGACGAGGGCATGGATAGCGGCCCGATTCTGGCGCAGGTGGAACGACCAATCGGCGGCGCGGAGACGGCGGACGCTCTCACCGACCACCTATTCGAGATAGGCGCGACGCTGCTGACGCAAACGCTAGACGAGTGGGCGGCCGGCGACCTAATCCCGACGCCGCAGAACGACGCGGACGCCACTTTCACCCGCCGGCTGACGCGCGAGGACGGGCGTCTGGACTGGTCGGAGCCGGCGGACGCGCTGGGTCGCCGCGTCCGCGCCATGACGCCGTGGCCCGGCGCGTTCACGACGTGGCGAGGTCGGACGGTCAAGATACTGAGCGCGCGGGTCGCGGACAGGCGCGACGAGCTGCCCGAAGACGCCGCGTCAGCGCCTCCAGGAACCGTCATCAGATGGGGCGAGAACTCCATCGGCGTAGTCGCCGGGAACGGGGCGCTCAAGCTATTCGACTTGCAGATGGAGGGGCGACGGCGTGCGCGGGTGTGGGATTTCATTGCGGGCTATCAAGATTTCGTGGGGGCGACGTTGGGGGATTGATGATACAATCTCACAATCATCCTAGTAATAGTCATCAAAAAGACAGCCCCCGGAGGTCTCGGAATGGACAAGGCGCTCGAAGGAATCAAGATACTCGATCTAAGCCGTGTACAGGCGGGGCCGTCGTGCGCCCAGCTGCTGGCGTTCCTCGGCGCGGAGGTCATCAAGCTCGAAGACACCGACGGCGGCGACGGCACGCGCTGGGAGTTGGCGCACCGCGACGATCAGGACAGCGTCTATTTCACGATATTCAACAACAACAAGCGCGCCATCACGCTCAACCTGAAGACCGAGCGCGGACGCGAGATATTCGCAGACCTCGTGGAATGGTCGGACGTGGTTCTCGAAAACTTCTCGAAAGGCGTGATGGAGCGTCTCGGTCTTGGCTACGATCGTCTGAAGGAGATCAAGCCGTCCATCATCTACGCCACCATCAAGGGGTTTGGGACGTGGGGGCCGTATTCGGACTACAAGTCCTACGAGATCGCGGCGCAGGCGACCGCCGGGCTGATGGCCGTAACCGGATACCCGGACGGCCCTCCGATGTCCGTCGGCGTAGGCGCGGGCGACTCGGGCACGGGTCTGCACATGGCCATCGGCATCCTGGCCGCGCTGCGGCAGCGCGACCACACCGGCGAGGGGCAGAAGGTCGAGGTCTCGATGCAGGACGGGGTGCTGAATCTCATGCGCATCAGCATGATCCGTCCGCTCGGACAAGGCGACTGGGCGGGACGTTCCGGCACCGGCGGATGGAGCGGCGTTCCGCAGGTCTTCCGGTGCGCGCCCGGAGGCCCTGACGACTACGTGATGATCCACCTGCGCGGCCAGATGATCGAGCTGATATTCGCGCTGATCGGACGCGAGGACCTGATTGGCGAGGAACGCTTCACGTCGCAAGATACGCAGGGCGAGCACGCCGACGAGATCCAGGCCATCGTCGAAGAGTGGACGATGCAGCGCACCAAGCATGAGGCGTTCCACACGCTGGCGCCCGCGGGCGCGTGGTGCGGGCCGGTGCTCACTCCGCCGGAGACGCTGCAAGACGAGCACCTGAAGGCGCGGGAGATGCTGGTTACGGTGCCGGACGCAGAGCGCGGCGACTATCCGATGATCGGCTGTCCGGTGAAGCTGGAAAAGTCGCCCGTTACGGTGGAGGCGGCGCCGCTGTACTCCGAGCACACGGACGAGGTGCTGACGGGCGTTGCCGGGGTGGCGGAGGAGGAGTTGGTGAAGCTGCGGGAGGATGGGGTTATTGTGTAGGGGGTGGGGTCTGGGGGCGGATTGGGAGCGATTCACTGAGGTTGACGGCATCCTCAGTGAGGCGCATACTTAGGCTTCCCTGATGGCTTTGGGCGGCGGATGGCGCAACTCCGATTCTTGCGTATCCTGCGAACGGGCCGGACAATGCGGCTGCGCGGCGCAAGGATGGGACGGATGCCGAGCCAAACGGGGGGCCATTCGAACGAAGGCGGAGGTGAACCTTGTCAGGACCATGTACCGGCCTAACCGTCCTGGACTTCTCGCTGGGAATGCCGGGGGCTCTCTGCGCCCTGGTGATGGCCGACTATGGCGCCGAAGTGATCAAGGTCGAGCCTCCGGGCGGTGACCCGTTCCGTTTCCATCCCGCCTGGATTTCGTGGAACCGGGGGAAGAAAGGCGTCGTACTGGACCTCGAAACCGAGGAAGGACGAGAACATGCCATCCGGCTCGCCGGCGAGGCCGATGCGCTGGTGGAGTCCTTCCGTCCCGGGGATATGGCCGGCTGGGGACTGGGGTATGACGACCTGTCGAAGCTCTACCCGCGACTGGTTTACTGCTCCATCACGGGCTTCGGGCAGAAGGGCCCGTTGCGCCGGGTAAAAGGGTACGAGGGCGTGGTAGCGGCCAAGGCGGGCCGGATGCTCAATATGCAGGGACAACCGAACCGCGAAGGCCCGGTCTATTCGGCGGTGTACACCGGAAGCTGGCACGCCAGCCAAGCCGCGGCGCGGGGAATCGTCGCCGCCCTCCGCGTGCGCGATCAGCGCGGCCGCGGGCAGTGGGTGCAGACAAGCATCGTTCAGAATCTGGCTTCTCCTCACGATAACAACATCGGGGACGGCGGTCTGGTGAACCTGCAGCTCCGGCGCAGGGATCCCGAGCGGTTTCCAGGTCGGCCCCCCGGACGCGGCCTCTCCTCCATAGGCTACGTTCCCGTGCGGACGAAGGACGGCACGTGGCTCCAGCACGCCAACCAGAGAGTCCCGCACATCCGGGGACACATCAAGGCGATTGGACTTGAGCGCCTGCTCGAGGACGAGCGGTTCGAGAGGGTCCCCGCAGTCAGCCCGGAGAACCGGGAGGTCTTGCGCCGCGAGATATTGAAGAAGCAGGTGGAGAAGACCTCTGACGAGTGGATGGAGATCTACATCCAGGACGGCAACATCGCCGCTGAGCCTTACCTCGACAGCGTCGAGGCGATGGACCATCCCGCCGTGGTTGACAACTCCTTGGTGGCAACGATCGATGATCCCAGGGTGGGGCCTCTGCGCACTCTTGCCCCCATCGCTGAATTGACGGAAACGCCGGGGGAGCCGAGCGGTCCGGCCCCTGACGTCGGGCAGCACAACGACGAAGCGCTGGGACACCTGCGGGAGCGGTCGGAAGATGGTTCTCTTTCACCCTCACCCCAACCCTCTCCCATCAAGGGAGAGGGGGTTATGGAAGGGTCCTCGCCCCTACCCTCACCCGTCGAGGGAGAGGGGGTTATGGAAAGGTCTCAGTCTAACGGCGGCAGCGCGCCGGCTCACCCGCTGTCAGGCGTGACGGTACTGGACCTGGCGACGATACAGGCCGGTCCCTACGGCGCTGCCCTGCTGGCGGACATGGGAGCGCGAGTCATCAAGGTCGATGCCACCGACAGGCGGTTGGACGAGGGCCGGCGTTCCACTGAACAGACCGTGGCCGACCCGCGGACATACGCCGGCAAGGAGTGCATTCAGATCGACCTTCAGACGTCTGAGGGCAAGGAGATCATCGGCAAGCTCATCGCGAAGGCTGATGTTCTGTCGCACAACTTCAGGCTTGGAGTTCCAGAGCGTCTCGGCGTCGATTGGGAGACCTGCCGGAAAATCAACCCCCGCATCATCCACGTATGGATGGCGGCCTATGGGGAGCGCGGGGAACACGCGCGCAGGCCGGGCGCCCATCCCATTCCCGGCGCCATCATGGGCGGCGCGATGCGACAGATGGGCCGAGGAATGCCCCCGCCTCCGACACAGGCCATGGACATAGAAGAGACCGTCGAGGCGACACGCTGGATCATGAAGTCGAACTGGGGACCGGACCAGAACACATCTCCGGCTATCGCCACAGGCATCATCCTGGCTCTCTTGGCGCGGGACAAAACAGGCAAAGGGCAGCCGGTGCACCTCAACATGCTCAACGCCAACGCCTGGACCAACGCCGACGAGTATTTCGACTACGCGGGCCGCCCTCCCATCGCCATGCCCGATGAAGACGTGCACGGCCTTCACGCTCTGTACCGTCTCTACCGCTGTAGGGAGGGGTGGGTGTTCCTGGCCTGTCTGTTCCAAGACGAGTGGGAGGCGTTCTGCCACGCGGTGAGGCGGGAAGATCTTTTGGCCGATAGCCGCTTCCACACCGCGGGGGCGCGACAGGTCAACGACGAGGCCCTGGTCGCAGAGATCTCGGCGATCTTCGCGGGGGGCGCCGCCGACGAATGGGAAGATCTGCTGACCAAGGCGGACATCGGCTGCGTTCGCGCCGACGAGGCCGTGGAGGGGGACTTCTATGCCGACCACCCACACGCTAGGGCGAACGATCTGAGCGTGGAGGTGGAGCACCCGTACATCGGCAAGTACCGCCGCTACGGGGGGCTGGTCGAATTTTCCATGACGCCGGGGATATACCGGACCTCCACACAGATCGGCCAGCACACCAAACCGCTGCTCCGGGAACTCGGGTACGGCGACCAGGATATCGAGGACCTTGGAGCGAAGGGGGTAGTCCAGTGGGCCGACCCCTCGGTGGGTGGAGAGCCGTAACGACAACTCGCGCATTACAAGGAGCCAGAGGAGAAAAGAACCATGTCGTCAATGATCCCAGGTCTGGAGAGGCCCGCACCGGTCCCCAATGAGTTGACAAAGCCCTTCTGGGACGCCTGTAACAAGCGGCGGCTGGCGCTGCAGTACTGCACCTACTGCGAGAGGCTGCAGTATCCGCCCACGCCAGAGTGCGACCAGTGTGATTTGTCCGACCCTTTCGAGTGGAGAGAGGTGGAGGGCAAGGGGCGCATAGACGTGTGCATGGTGATACGCGACTCTCGTATAAGGGGGTTCCGTTCCGCGCAGCCCGTCAACTTCGCGGTGATTACGCTGGACGAGGATCCGGGCATCAACTTCCTGTCGAACCTTCCGGGCACGCCGCCGGGCGAGGCTCCCATTGGAGGGCGGGTGGAGCTGATCTTCGAGGAAACGAGTACCGGACAACTGGTCCACGAGTGGCGAGTGGTCGGCTAGCCCGCTTGAATCGCAAGGACGCAGGCCGATAGCGCAGTGGTCATAAGGGAGCCGAGATGGTTGCTGATACAGGTTGGATGAGAGACCAGGAAGGCATGGGAGTCTGGGAGCACCGGGGCAAGGTGGCCGTAGTCGGTTGGGGCCAGTCCCACATGGA
This sequence comes from Dehalococcoidia bacterium, assembly GCA_965208795.1. GTDB lineage: Bacteria > Chloroflexota > Dehalococcoidia > Lucifugimonadales > UBA1123 > VXRN01. The sequence continues at coordinate 1,473,478 of CBDBPQ010000002.1, read as the reverse complement.
CCGGCGCTGGGACGGCGTTACTCTCGACAGAAGCTGCGGCGGTCTGAGCAAGGAGGCGTGCCTGAAGGCGATCGCCGACGCCGGCCTGTCGCTGGACGACATAGACGGGCTAATCACCAGCCCGGAGACTCGCGCGGAACAGACCTGGGCGCCTCGCCCCTACTTCGACCCTCCGTACGACACGGAGGACGGCCTGACCTACGCTTCGGCGGAGTGGATGCAGAGGGAGTTGGGTCTCAAGAACGTGAAGTATCTCAAGTCCGACTCGCCCTACATCGGCCCGATGATGGGGCTTGCCGCCCAGGCGGTCGGCGACGGGCTGTGCGAGACCGCCCTGGTGTGGTACCCGATGGTCAACCTCTCGGGCCGGTACGGGCACAACAACCCGCAGAACGTCAGCGACGAGGCGCACGGCGCCAGCGCCTTCACGCTTCCGTGGGGATACCAGAGCGGCGCGATGTTCAACAACCTGGTGGTCTTCCTCCAGTACTGCCAGAAGTACGGCAAGACACACGACGGGCTGGCTCCTCTCTGTCTGAACCTGCGGAGAAACGGCCTGTTGACGCCCTGGGGCTTCTACGCCATGCACGAGCCATACCAGCTAACGCGCGAAGACTACCTGAACGGGCGCGTGATCGAGGAGCCGCTGGTGATCTACGACTGCGACCGGCCGGTCAACACCTGCGCGGCCTTCATCTTCACCACCGCGGAGCGCGCCAAGGACCTGAGACAGAAGCCGGTCTATGTCCTGAACCACGCGCAGCAGAACAGCAGGGGCAGGAGCTCCATGGCGACCCTGGAGGAGCATCAGGAGGCGGTCGCCAGCATGGCGCGGAAGATGTGGGAGGGTTCGGGCCTGGGCGCCGCGGATGTCGATATCTTCAACCCGTACGACGGCTACCTGACGTTCACACAGCAGTTCCTAGAGGGTTTCCAGTGGCACGGGGTCAAGTGGGGAGAGGCCCACGACTTCTATGCCGACGACATCAGGGTGGAAGGCCCGCATCCCTTCCTGTCCAGCGGTGGAAACAACGGCACGGGGCGCAACCGCGCCGTCCTCTACGCCGACAGCATTCAGCAGCTACGCGGCACGGCGGGCGCGCGGCAGGTTACGGTGCGCGCCGAAACCGCCCTCGCGGGCTGCAACACGCCCGACAGCAACGGCTTCATGATGTTCAGCAAGTACCCGAGCTAGGGGGCGGGTTGGTAGGGTAGGTTCTTTGTCTCGGGCTGAGTCGTGAGGCGCTACCCGTGACTGCGTTTATGGAGGGGTTCACTCCAGAGATCCGGCTGGCGGGAATTGAGGTAGGAGGAGACATGAACCTGCGCGCAATTCCTCAAGATCGCTGGGAGAAGCGTCGGTTCCTGCTCGCCTCGGTGGAGGAAGTGCGAGACACTGTTGCCGCTTCTTCTGACGAGTCCGAGCGAATCGGGACGCTCGCCGAGGACGCTGTTGAGGCTATACGAGACTCCGGTCTGTTCAAGTTGAAGCTGCCTGAATGCCTGGGCGGGGCGGAAGCTGATCCTGTTACCCAAATCGAGGTAATCGAGGCCCTATCGTACATAGACGCCTCAGCCGGTTGGTGCCTGATGATCGGCGCGTCGGCGATCGGTCAGCCTGGCGCGTTCACCGGCGACGAAGCAGTGGCGGAGATCTTTAGGGATGGGCGGGTTCCGACCGCATCCGGTTCCACAGCGCTGAGAGGAGTGGCGACTCCGGTTTACGGAGGTTACATCCTCTCCGGGAGATGGCCCTTCGCTAGTGGCGTGCGCCACTCGGAGTGGGTGACGGTCGCAGCTGTAGTCGAGGACCCGCGAGACGGTGAACCTGACCGGTTGTCACTGGTCTTTCCGGTCAGGGAGGGTCATATACATGACAACTGGCATGTGACTGGATTGGAGGGAAGCGGCAGCAACGACATCTCGGCAAGTGAACTCTTCGTGCCGGCCTCGTTCACCTGGGATCCGACAGTGTGGGAGCCCAAGCGTGGTGGCGCAATTTACCGGATGGGCAGGCCGGGATTCGTGGCGAACGACCATTGTGGAGTAGCGCTTGGCATCGCAAGACGCGCCCTCGACGAAATCGTGTCCAGCGCGCACACCAGGATGCGCGGGAATCCACCTGTCAAGTCTCTCGCCGATCGCGAGGCATTCCGAGGGGCAGTCGCCTCGTGTGACTTAAGACTCAGGGCAGCCCGCGCTCTCGCACACGATGTGGCTGAGAAAGCCTACCAGACTGCCTGCGGCGGGCATGTCCCAGACAGCGCCGCACAGTCGGAGATGCGCGCCGTATGCGCTCATGTGACCGAGGTCTGCGCGGACGTTGCGACAATCGCATTCCGTTACGCCGGAGGCTCCGCGATCCACCGCAGCAACATCCTCCAGCGCTGCCTGCGAAACATCAACGCAGCCGCGCAGCACTTCATGGTAAGCGACGCGGCCCTGGAGAATTACGGCGCCTCACTTCTCGACTTACCAGATGTCAATCCGATGGCCTAGCGTTGGGGCCTAGCATTGGGGTGAAGTACGTCCTGGCAGAGCGGTTTCGCCGCCCGTGGGCTGGACGAGGAGTGGCCCAGTTCCAACGGCTGAACGCGGCTTAGGCGCGCACCCGCTCCTTCAGGCCTTCGAGGGTTTCGAGAGTCTCGTCTATCAGGTCAGTCATGATGTCGGCGGCTGGGCGAGCTTCGTTGACCATGCCGGCGCCCTGCCCGGCGGGGTTGAACACGAGGTCGTAGCGTTGCGCCTTCTCAGCCGCGCGGTTGAAGCCGGCCATGAGGACGCCCTGCAACGGCATGGGCAGCGGCTCCAGGCCGGACGAGGTCCACGCTTCGACTATCGGCCCCTGGTACTGGCGCGCCGTCTTGCCGGTGTAGGAACGCGAGATGATGAAGTCTTCGGAGCGTCCGCGGATGATGGACTGCTGCTGCTGGTCGTAGATGCCGCACTCCTTTGCCGCCAGGAACGCGGTGCCGAGCCATACGCCCTCGGCGCCCAGCGCGAGCGCGGCGGCGATGCCGCGTCCGTTGGCGATGCCGCCGGCGGCGACTACGGGCCTCGGACGCGCGGCGTCCACGATCTGCGGCACCAGCGGCATGGTGGCGATGCGTCCGGTGTGTCCGCCCGCCTCAGTGCCCTGCGCCACTATCACGTCCACCCCGGCGGCCAGTTGTCGCTGGGCGTTGCGGACGCTGCCCGCGAGGCCCATCACCTTCACGCCCTTGTCGTGGGCGGAGGGCACCATCCAGCCCGGATCGCCGAGCGCGGCGGCGAACACGTCCACGTCTTCTTCCAGGATCATATCGACCTGGCTGCGCGCGAGCTCGATTCCTATCTGCTTGGGCGGCGGGGGCGGCTCGATGCCGTCCAGCCCGAACTCAGCCATCAGCGTATCCACGAACGACGCGTGGCGCGGGTACTGGCGGCGCACGGCGTCTTCCTCGGACTCCTGGCCGCCTGAATCTCGCTCGACCGAGCCGGTAACCACGGGCAGCAGCAGATCCACGCCGAACGGCTTGTCGGTAAGCTCGCGCACCTTGCGGATGCGCTGTCGCAGCTCGTCAACCTGTATGCCGGAGCCACCCATCACGCCAAGCCCGCCTGCGTTGGAGACGGCGGCGACGAGCTCAGGCGGCGTCCACCGCCCGCCCATGCCGGCGAGGCAGATGGGGTATTCGACTTCCATGTAGTCGCTGAACGAGGTCTTCAGAACGGGACGCGACACGGCGGGACTCCTTATACGGGGTTGGGGGATGTTAGAGCGTTCGTCAGAATGTAGGGCCTCGCTTGCGCCAAGGCGATGGGTGGCGGATCAGTCGCCGGAAACCTCATGGGTGTGGGACTGCTGCCTCAGCACGTCGGACAGAATCCCGTTGGCTCCTTCGATGCGCGCCTGCTCTCGCTCGGCTTCGCTGATGCGAACGCTCTGCCTTTCGAACTGTTCGCGGGACTCGCGGGCCTCTGCGCGCATCTCGTTACGCAGCTCGCGCACTTCAGCGCGGGCCTCGCGTATCTCATCGCGCAGGTCGCCGTTAGCCTGCCGCATGAGCGCGAACAGAGTGAGCAAGAACGCAACGAATCCGACCGCCAGGGTCGCCATGATCGCTATGTCTCCGGTATCCATGGATCCTCCTCCCGCGTTACGGGAATCTGCGGGGTCTTTCGGACACACCGCAAGGCTATGGACTGGGTTCGAGCTTAGCACAGGGAGTAAGGTTTTGGAAGAACGCAGCCTTACGGGCGCGTGATTCACCCTTGCAGGCGTTGGAGCTTCTCTTCGAGTTGGCGAACGCGGGCTTCGGCGGCATCGGCGCGCGCCGACTCAGCCAGACGTTCGTCGCGCTCTTCGTCTCGCTCCGCTTCGGCGGCTAGCCGCCGTTCGCGCACTTCGTCGTAGGTGAGGAGGTAGCCCACATCCGGGTCGTAGAATCTCAGGTAGCCGTGTTCCCAGCAAACGTACAAGCCCAGCGCGTCGCTGTATCCGCGCAGGATGTTCTCGTCGAGCCGCTGTATGGGGATGGGGGCGTACCTGCCGTCGGATCCCAGGCGGTCTCCGGCGAGCGCGGCGTCGTGCCACTCGCCGCCGGACGGGTCGGCGCGCCAGTACTCGGGTATGCCGAAACTCGCGTAGCCGTCCCGCTTGGTCGTGTAGTCTCGCGTTCCCGTGGTCGGAGACGCCACTTCCAAGACAAACGCCGGTGGCTTGCCCTGATGCTCTGTCGCGTAGCCGTAGTCGCGCTCGAAGGTCTCCATATCCACGTCGAACCCGACCGTGAGGTCGGGGACGAAGAGTCTGGTGTAGTCGAGCGTCGGCAGCGGTCTGACGGGAATATCGCCGAAAACGAAGACCGAGCGCCTCTGGTCGGTCGGCTTGCGGTCTTCTATCTCTCGCAGACGCGCCCGCAATGCAGGCAGCAGGGCAGGTTGGTGTAGCTGTAGGAAGTTCTGCATATCTACCCTGGGCGGCGCTTCGGGAAATGCGACCGGTAGAGCGGCGACAGTCTTCGTAACCATTCTTGGGCCTCCTGTCCAGAGAATTGTACAACGGTTCTTGGCGATTAGCCATTGGTTGCGAGCGTCGCGGTCGTCATCGCCCTGCTGGCGGTGGCCCTCGCCGCCAGCCCGACCATGGCCCAGACGCCCCCGTACCCCGACCCCAAGCCCTGCGGGCCGGGCTAGGACCCCGTGCCGGACGACCCGGACGCGACCATCACCGAGGGCCACTACGCCGTATTCGACGGCTACTGGGACTCGACCGACAAGACCCTGAACCTCAACCTCTGCCCGCCGGCGGTCGAGCATACGACGGAGATTCGGACAGATCCGGTGACGTATCTAGAAGAAAAGGTAGAGGTCAGCAGACGAACCGCTTCCAACGTAGATATCCAGCGGACGGTCATCCACATCAACGGCTCCGACTTCGAGCACACCCTGACCGCCGCGGACGTGGAGGAGTACGACTTCTTCAAGCTGGGAGATGGCGACAACAACGGCGTGGACGACGCCATTGACCAGACCGTATGGTGGCTGAAGGTGGACGACCCCAGCACTGAAGACGTGGACGAGGATTCGGCCCTGGCGATGGGCTACTCCGCCGCCCTGTTCGAGTCCCAGCTCCGCGGTCCGCCCGCCGCGCGATGTCGCTTCCATCGAAGCCCCGCTTCATATGCGATTGTGGAATCGACCGGAGAAAGCGTCGCGCCCATCCCGGACAGAGCGCCGTCCAGAGTCGCCCGGTCTGGGAATGCCGGGACGAGCTCGGCATAGACGATGTCGCAGATGATGACGGCGCCCCGGTTGTACGCTTCCATAAGCCGGCCGCGCGACCGGGAGTGGTGCGGCGAGTCGGTCCGGAACAGATCCAAGAGAACGTTCGTATCTACGGACGTGATCATCTGCCCCTGATCTCTTCGACGTATTCGTCGACGTCGAATTCAACTCCATCGAGGATTCCTGCCATGCGTTCCACGGGATGGACGGTGGCTGCGCGCTTGCGTATGAGCAGCCCCTCTTCGGTTGGAGTAATCTCCACCTCGACGTTGTGGTTCATCCCGAAGCGCGGTTGAGCCATGCCCATGGAGCCGAAGCGTGTCAACTAGTCCCCAAATCGGTACACCGCCCCGTCGAATGTGAGCGCGTACACCTCGCCCGACGCGTCCTCGCCGAACGACGAGATGGACAGCCCCGTGTTCGCTATCAGCATATGCTCCGTCACCGAGACGCCGTCGTGGCGCAGCGCCCATATCTTGCCGCTGCAGAAGTCGGCGTACAAGTAAGCGCCGCGCAGCGTCGGCAGCCGGCGCCCGCGGTACACGTACCCGCCCGTTACCGAGCAACCGCCGTCGCGCCCGTACTCCGCCACCGGAAACTCCAGGCCGCGCGTGTCGCAACCCTCCTGGCGGTAGCAGCGCCCCCCCTCCATCACGTTCCAGCCATAGTTGCGGCCCGGCCTGACGAGATCGATCTCCTCGTACCGGTCCTGACCAACGTCTGCGGCCCACAGGTCGCCCGTTTCGCGGTCGAAGCTGAACCGCCACGGGTTGCGCAAACCGTAGGCCCATATCTCGGGTCGCGCCGTTCCACCGCCGCCCGCGAACGGGTTGTCCGGCGGCGCCTCGTACCCACCGGTCTCGTCCAGCGCGCTCACGTCGATTCGCAGGATGCTCCCCAAAAGGGTGGACGTGTCCTGCCCGTTGCCACGGGGATCGCCGCGCCATCCACCGTCGCCGAGGCCCACGTACAGCATCCCGTCCGGGCCGAAGGCGACGTGGCCCCCGTTGTGGTTTTGGTACGGCTGCGCAACCTCCAGGAAGACGACCTCAGAGTCGGCGTCCGCCCGGTCAGGGTTTCTCGCGCCAACAGAGAAGCGTGAGACGACCGTACGCCGGGGGCCGGACGCGGTGTAGTTGACGTAGAAGTATCCGTTCTCGGCGAACGCGGGATCGAAAGCCAGCCCCAATAGCCCCTCCTCGTTGCCGGCGTCGTTCACACGCTCGCGGATGTCTAGGAACGTCTCCGCCGACTCCACGCCAGGGTCGTTCTCGAACACCACGATGCGCCCCGGCTGGAGCGCGAGGAACAGGCGGCCGGAGCCGTCGTCCGGGTAGGTCAGCAGCACCATCCGGTCGAACTCAAGGCTCGGGAACGCGGGCTCCAGCTTCACCGGCGCGAGCGGCCGCGCCTCAGTCGACACCGGCGTCGCCGTGGCGGACACGGGCGTCGGCGACGCTCTGGTGGGCGTGGGCGCGGCAGCCGACGACGGCGTGGGCTGAGAGTCCGGCCCCACCACCCCACCGGCGGTCGGGAAGGGCGCCGCAATCGGTGTGGGCAGATCCACGATGCCTTCACCGCACGCGGCAGGCAGCAATGTCCACGCTGCCAACAACACCGCCAGCCAGAGGAGAGACAGCCCCTTCATCGTTGTTCCGCGCTTCGCCTGATTACCCGTCTGAGGCGCAGATGCTTCCGTCTCCTGATGTCCCACTGTCACGGCCTCCCCGATGTACGCATAATGTATAAAGTATAAGGAAAGCGGGCCCTCAGCTCAGGGAGAAGCGGACGGCTCCGAGGCCCGGCCCGTCGCTCTCGGCCCAGATGTGACCCCCGTGGGCTTCCACTATCCCCCTGCGGATGGCAAGACCCAGCGCCGTGTCCCCGCCCTGTTCTTCGGACTGCGCCCTGGAGAACTTGCGAAACAGACGCGGCAGGCGCTCCGCCGACGGCGACGCCCAAGATACCGGATGGACGGCGATACCGGGGGCTACGTCCCGCATCTACACGCCCGCCGATGGCGACTCGGGCCACTACCTGCGGGTTACGGCGTCGTACACCGACGCCCACGGGCCTTCCAAGAGCGCGAGCGCGGCGTTGAGCGTCCCGGTCGCGGCGCTCGGCATATCCGAAAGATACGACAGCGACGGCGACGGGTCCATCAGCCTCAGCGAGGCGCTGCAAGCCGCCAGCGACTACCGCGACGGCGTCATCACCTACGACGAGGCGATAGCGGTGGCGAACCTGTATTTCGAATCCTATGAGCCATGAGGGAGTGGGAGTGGCGGCAAAATCCCTTCCCCCTTGACGGGGGAAGGTTAGGATGGGGGTGATCTATGCCAGGCAACCAACTCGGCTATGGCGAAGATTTCACCCCCATCCCCCGCTTCGCGGGTACTTCCCCCGTCAAGGGGGAAGAGTTTGCATACTCCTAGCAACTGTCCTACACGGGATGGGCAGGGCGGCGACAAAGGCGGCTTAGTTGATGATGATCAGGCTCATATGGACGGCGGCGGCTCTGGTGGCGACGGTCGCGCTCGTGGCGATTTGGGTCGCGCCCCCGTGGGATTCCGAGGTCGGGGCCGGGGTCGAGGCCTCCGACCATAGCGCGACGCGCGCGTTCGCCGCGCCGTGGGTGGCTCCGGGCGGGACGATGGAGGTTTCGATAACGGCGCATGGCTACGGCGCGCTGGGGCGGGTGATAGAAACCCTGCCGGAGGGGTCTGGCTACGCAGGCTCCACACTGCCCGACTCCGCTGTCAAGGTAGAGGGCGACACGCTCAAGTTCACGCTGCTGGGGGAGGAGCGGTTCGCCTACACGGTAACGGCGCCTGCCGCAGAGGGACAGTACAGCTTCTCCGGGGCGCTGCTGGACGCGAACGTGGTTCGAGAGGAGATAGGGGGCGACACTCTGCTGCGCGTGGGGTCGGAACCCACCGCCACTCCCACGCCGGGGCCAGCGGCTACGGCTACGGTCGCGCCTGAACCTACGGCTACGCCTGCGCTGGAGCCGTCGGCAACGCATACGCCGGAACCTACGGCTACTCATACGCCGGAACCTACGGCCACGCATACGCCCGTACCTACGGCTACGCTTACGCCGCAGCCCACGGCGACGCATACGCCCGTACCCACCGCCACGCATACGCCGGAGCCCTCGCCCACGCCAGAACCTACGGCTACGCCCGAACCTACGGCGACGCACACGCCGGAACCTACCGCTACGCCTACGCCGGAGCCGTCGGCTACGCCTGTGTCGCTACCCATACCGACGCCTGTTACCACGGGCGGCGGGAGCGGGGGAGGTTCGGCGGCGCCTCTGGGGATCGTGGTGGGGCTGCTGATCTTGGGGGCACTGCTGCTGGTGGGGAGGGCTTATATGCGGTTCAGGGCCAGTCGGTAGGGGTGGGGGGTGCGAGCCTACGCGCCGGCGCGTATCAGAATGCGCCCACCTCTTCTCGGACTTGGATGATGAGGTCGTAGCCTTCCAAGAGAGACATTCCAATGGTTGGGAAGTCGCCCAGCGCGCCGGCGCTGACGAGCTGGCGGTCGTCGTCCCAAATTACGTACACGTAGTAAGACGGTATGAGCGTCCTGCTGCCGTCGGCCAGATCCATCGGGATGAGTTCGTAAACTTCCAGTCCCAGTTCCAACGCTAGGGTTGGCGTCAAAGTCATGTAGCCGTTAAATCCGGTGTCTATCACGAACTCCACTTCTCGAAACCGTCCATCAGCCCCCTCCAAGGGAACCGATACTACGGCTTCGATACGGGAGTTTATCATCCCTTCCATCATTCGGACGTCCGTGGAGATACGGAGGCGTCTTTGCGGCTGTTTCTGCTTCCGAATCCGACGGTTACGTCGAGGACGTTCACGGCTTCCGGGCGCGAGTCCCGCAAGCGGTCGCCCGCAATGAGGTAGTCGGCGGCGAGCGCCCACTCTCCGCTATCTACGTCTATGGCGACGAACCTCCCGTTGTGTTCAGGCTCGATCCGCCCCGCTATGTCCCGGTCGTAGATTTCCTCGCCGAGGTCGAATATCTCCTCATAGGACTTGGTAGGACTCTTGGGTTTCGGGTGCCTGACCTGCGGCGCATAGATATTCCCTGGCACGTATGCGTCTCCGAGAATGTCCTTCAGACGCCTGCTTGCGCGTGGGTGGTATTTGTCCATCGTCCACTTCCCGCTTGCGACGTCTATGGCTACCCACTTGCCCCTGTGGGCGGGATAGACCTGTTCGTGGATTATGTTCTCGTATATCTCCTCGCCGAGGCGGGAAATTTCTTGGGGGGGTATGCGTCGGGGGGTTGTCGTTGGCTGATCAGTCATGGCAACCGCTCCTTTCGGGGGCGTTCGTGTGGACGGTATTGTACCGCGCCGGGCGGGGGCGGACAATTCAGATGGGCGAACGCGCCCGCCTCACACTTCGCCGTATCGCGCCATGCGGTAGGTCATGAGGGCGGCCGAGACGACGTTGGCGGCGACGGCGGACGTTACTAGCATCGTCATCAGCGCGTCGGCTACGTCTATGACGGGCAGGCGCAGGACGCCGCCGAAGAGGGCGTAGTAGGTGTGGACGCCCTCGATCTGCACGGCAACGAACGGCGCGAGGATTGCGGTCAACAAGGCGGCGGCGGCGAACGCCCACCTGACGCGGGGCGGGCTTTCGCCGTTGCGCCACATGACGGCGGTGGCGAGGCCGGACGGGACGCCGACGACGAGCGCGAGCGTTCCGATGAACTGCTGGTTGGTGGTCGCGGCGCCGCTGACGGAGTTCCAGAACGTGTACCAGACGCCGAAGCCGCAGATCGCGGCGACGACCAGTCCGAGCGAGCCGCGCGCGAGCAGGACGATCGCGATGTCTCCCGCGCGGCGGCTGAGCGGTGCGTGCCAGGGGCGGTCTGCGCCGGGTTCGTTCAACGTGGCTCCATAGGGGCTTGTGTAGGGGGTTAGCTGGGCGACAAAGCCGGCGATTCTTGGAATTGGGGCTTTACGAAATCGGTAGTTAAATGTAGCATACGGGGGCGGCTGGGAACTGTGGGGCTGATTTAGCGGCGATTTGACGAAACGGGCCGCGAAAACTTGACAAACAATTATACGTAGCCTATATCATGTGCCTCAACAGTTGGCAACCTAATGGAAGGGATGGAAACAAGGAGAAGAAGATATGCGGTCTTTAACGAAATTCGGCGTACTAGCCGTGGCGGTGGTCATGCTGGCGTCTCTGCTGGCGGTAGCTTGCAGCGCGGATGAGCCCGACGAGCCTGCGCAGCCAGCGCCCGCGGCGCAGCAGCCTGCCACCGCGCCAGCGCCCGCGCAGCCGGCGGCCGCGCCGCAAGCGACAGCCATGCCAGCTCCCGCGCAGCCCGAGCCGGCGATGGGCATGAACAGGGACATCACGATCACGATGGCGATACCCGAAGTCGCGGAACAGTTCGGAGACTTCGAGGTTCAGACCTACGGCGGAAGCCCGGGCGAGACCCAGATGGGCTTCTTCGACCAGTTGCTGGTCCACAACGGGGTTGACCCGCTCACGCCGTTCGCGGCTGAGAGCTGGAGCATCAACGAACAAGGCACCGAGCTTACCCTGGTCATCCGCGACGACCTCAAGGTCAACACCCCTGAGGCATTCGCGGGCCAGGACTTTGGCTACATCACGGCGCACGACGTGGCCTGGAACATGAACCGGCAGAACGCCGTTGTGAACCCCAGCCTGGGCGCCGCGATTGGCGCGCAGCTCGGCGGCACCTTCGGCACGGCGGAGGCGATTGACGACACCACCGTCAAGGCTCCGCTGGTAACGGACATCTTCTGGGGCATACCGATCAGCGAGTTCGACATCAACGACACGACCGTTCGCCTGGACAGCAAGAATGCCTACGAGGCGGTTGGCGCCGAGGCGGTCAAGCTGGTCCCGGTCGGCTCAGGCCCGTTCACCATGGGAACGTGGACGCCCAACTCCAAGGGCGAGGTTATCGCGATTCCAGGTGAGCACTGGTCTGAAAACTGGCCTGGCGGGGACAAGTCCGACACGCCGCTATACGGCAAGTTCGTAGTGGTGCAGGCGCCCGAGATCACGACTCGCATGGCGATGATGGAGACCGGCGAGGCGGACATCGGCTCGATCGACTTCGCCCGCCTGCGGGAGCTCGAGAGCAAGGGCTTGAAGTTCGTCACCACGATGTCGGACAAGGACACGATGACGCTCAGCGCCATCTGGCCCGGCAACCTGTGGACGGACGTGAACGCGAAGACCGAAGAGTCGATAGAGCCTTGGCTGTCTTCGGTGTATGAAGAGGACCACGCTTGGCTTGGCTGCCCGTGGGAAGACAAGTGCCCCTACACGGACACGAACAACCCTGACGGCATGAGCGACATGGAGCAGGCGCGGCTGGTTCGCTGGGCGCTGTCCCACGCTATCGACCGGCAGGCGATCGTGGACGTTCTGCAGGCCGGACTGGGCACGCCGATCTATCTCGAGCTGATGGGACCGAAGTTCCCCGGCTGGCGCCCCGACCGCACGATCACCGCTGCGGATCTCAAGGCGGCGCACGAGAAGTACAGCGGCGACATGACCGAGGACATACTCGGCCCAGGCACCGACTGGATCGAGTACAAGGAATACGACAACGCAGCAGAGCCGAACCACGCATGGCCGTGGGAGGTTCCGACTGACAAGGCAGAGGCAGAGCGCCTGCTGGACCTCGCGGGCTTCCCGCGCGGGTCTGACGGCATCCGCTTCGAGATCAAGATGAACAAGTACCGCTGCGAGACCGGCGACGTCTGCCTTGAGCAGGCTGACGCGGTAGCGGCGGACTGGGAAGCCGTCGGCGTCCGCGTCGAGCTGCTCACTGAGGAGTACGGCGGAGTTGTGGTGCCTCGCATGAGAGACCGCACGCAGGCTTACCCGGTGGTCAAGAACTGCTCGGTCGAGACCGCGAACTACCCGTTCGACTGGCCTCCGCCGCCTTCGGACAGCACCTTCAGCCGCCCGGCTTGGGGCTGCGCGTTCGAGAGCAAGTTCCTCGACTACATGTACATCAACATCAACGGCGAGAGGGACAAGCAGGCGCGCGAAGACCTGCACCTCGACATGGTTGACTTCTACTACTACTGGCAGCTCTACGCCGGTATGGTACAGCCGCCTCGCGGCGTCGCAGCCAACCCTGAGACCGTGAAGTCCTGGAACTCGCGCTCCACAGCAGCCGGATTCTGGGGCAGGCCGCAGCACATCGTGCCAGCAGGCCAGTAGCCAACATCGGCTAATACGGCGCGGGAGGGGAGATGATTCCCTCCCGCGCTTGCGTTTATTCGCATCGCAGTCTATATTTTGCAACGTAAACTGTAACGTGTGAGATTTTTCCAACGGCTCTACGACGAATCTATACATGGACAGAGATGGGCAGCGAGGTTCTAATCGAAGATGTCTCGATTCCTAGCAAGAAGAGCGCTATCTATCCTGATCTCCATTATCGGAGCTACGGTAGTCATCTTCATCCTCAGCAGGCTCGGACCGGACCCGAGAATTCTCTTCATCGGGGACGCGCAGGTGGAGTTGAGCGAGGAGCAGATAGCTGAGATCGAGCGGCATCTCGGGTTGGACAAGCCGCTGCCGCTCCAGTATCTGACGTGGATGTGGAATCTGATCCGTCTCGATATGGGGCAGTCGCTCGGCTCGTTGAGGCCGGTTAGCGAGATCATCCGCGAACATTTGGGCATGACCCTCAAGATCGCGGCGGGAGCGTGGGTATTTGCCGTTACCGTTGGCCTCAGCATCGGGGTGTTGGCGGCGGTCAAACGCGCTACATTATGGGACTACGTGGGCCGCGTGCTGGCGTTATTCGGCCAGGCGACACCGCAGTTCTGGACCGCCGTCATGGCCATACTCATATTCGCGGTCTGGCTGCGCTGGTTCCCGCCCGGCTGGTCGGGCGGGCCGCCGGAGGGCACGTTCGCGCTTTCCTGGACGAACATCAAGTACTACGTGCTGCCGTGCATCGTGCTGGGCTGGCCCGCGTCCGCCGGCATCATGCGCCTGACGCGCTCGGCGATGCTGGAGATACTGGACTCCGAGTACATCAAGCTGGCGCGCGCCAAGGGCGTAGGCCCGTGGACGATCATCTGGAAGCACGGCCTTCGGAACGCGGTTATTCCGCCGCTGACCTCGGCGTTCGTGCTGCTTGCGGACTACCTCAACGGCGCGCTGGTGGTGGAGATAGTCTTCTCTATGCCCGGCATCGGCATCGTCGCGCTCAACAGGGCGGTCTATGACAACGACTGGCCCCTGCTTGCCGGGACGGTGTTCTGCTTCATCGGGATCTACGTGTTCTTCGCGTTCCTAGCGGACGTCGCATATGCGCTCATCGACCCGCGAATTCGTTACGAGTAGGATATTGCCGATATGCAGATGACGCAGATAGAACGGGACTTGTTGGGAATGCGGGACTACCCTCCGGGAGTCCGCGAGTTGCGGTTCGCATGGTCGTTCATGCGACGCTGGCCCGTGCTTCCATTGGTCGTGCTCGCCGCTCTGATATTCTGTGGCATATTCGCGCCCGTGCTGGCGACTCACGACCCGTATGGCGGGAAGGACGCGGGGCTTATGGCGCGACACATCCCGCCGCCGTGGGCGCCTGTGGGCGATTGGCTGCGCGCGGGAGACCCGGCGGCCGAAGAGACACGCTCCGGGCACTATCTTGGCACAGACCACACCGGGCGGGACGTATATTCGCGTATGCTGTTCGGCGCGCGCATATCGCTGGTCGTCGCCGGAATCGCTCTGGTTAGCGGCTTCATAACGGGCACCACGCTCGGCATAGTCAGTGGATACTCCGGCGGCTGGGTGGATGAGGTTATAACCAGGATCGTGGATATATGGCAGGCGCTGCCGTTCCTTATGGTGGCGCTGGTGTGCGTGCTGCTGTTCGGACAGAGCACGGTTCTGCTATTGGCTCTAATGGCCGCGCTTGCGTGGAACCCGTTCGTAAGGGTGATACGAAGCCAGACGCTGGTCGTCAAGAACCAGCCGTTCGTGGACCTTGCGCGCGTGGCGGGATGCTCTACGACTCGAATCCTGCTCCGCCACATACTTCCCGGCGTCATCAACACCGCGGTAGTGATCGCTACGCTCAGCGTAGGCTCGCTCGTTCTGGCCGAAGCGGCGCTCAGCTTCCTCGGCGCGGGCGTGCCGCACCCGACTCCGACCTGGGGCAGCATGGTGTCCGAGGGCAGGGGCTACATCGCCACGGCCTGGTGGCCGACCGTGATACCGGGCGTCGCCATCTTCCTGCTCGTGATGTCGCTGAACTTCACGGGCGACTGGCTGAGGGACCGGCTCGATCCGAGGCTCCGGCAACTGGTGGACTAGCACACAAGCCACGCGCTTGACCGGAATTTGTGCGGCGTGAGTCGTTGGCGAGTTCGGCGCGGCGTTGGGGCAGAGGGTGTATATGAGACGCCCCTACCTTGCGGGTGGGGACGTGAGATGCTCCCCTACCCTGTCTCCTCTTCCATGGCGACGTACTTGGATGGGCACTTGACGATGACGTTCTGGCTCATGAAGACGCCGTTGGGGTGGTAGCGGCCTTCGAGGATGATCTCGGAGTGCTCGTTGAAGAACAGGTCGGGAATCACGCCGTCGTGCGCCGCCGCCAGCGTCTCCGCGCTGTCTTCGTCAACCAGCATGAACTCGGAGAGCGTCGAGCCTTCGGCGCGGTGGAACGATTCCGGCGCGAGCTTGCCGCTGACGCGCACGGTGCGATTCTCGGGCGTGAAGCCGATCTCTTTCATCTCATCTACGGTGTAGTAATAGACCGTCGCGCCCTGGAATGCCTGGAAAGCGAAGTACCCCAGCGCGGCTACGAGTACGACGAAGGCGATTGCCAGCTTGACGCGGTGGGATGAGACGATGCCTCCGTTGGCTCCGTCCACTTCGTCCGCCTCGACTGTATCATCTGGGCCATCCGCGTATGGCCTATACGGACGGGCATTGCGGTCCGGTGTCTGGGAACTGGGGTTTTCGGACATGGTTCACGCTCCCACGGGTATTCACCCCCATCAAGGGATGATAGCGGGATGTAGCTAGTTGAGGACGGGGCTTTCACCCCCATCCTAACCTTCCCCCATCAAGGGGGAAGGGACTTATGCCTATCAATCTTGGTTTCAGTCGCTTAGCTGGCGTCTCGTTCTTCGAGGGCGCGCTTGAGCGCGTCTATCTCTGCCTGCATCTCGCGCTGACGGCGCGATACGTAGAAGACATACGCGAAGAAGGCAGCCCACGTGATGATATAGACCGCGAATAGATATGGCAGATTTGCCTCAGGGTCGCTCCCTTGCTGGGCCTGCGCCGCGGCCTGGACGCCCGCCTGCGCGCCGCTGAACGCGCTCACGCCGTCGCCTAGCGCGAACCACGCGGCGACGGCGACCGCAAGCGCGGCGACCAACGCCGCAATACGCGCGACGTTCGTCTTCGCATGGGTTTTGTGGCCCACGCGCGGAAGTAGGCTATGCCATCTTCTGATGGAGTTCATCCAGATCAGACTCCGATCTCCTCACCGCGTACCGCTCTATCAGCAGGTACACGTACATGAAGGTAAAGGCGATGACCGATACCAGCAGCGTCAGGTACATAGGCCCCGCCAAGTCGCCCTGAGCTATGTTGCCTTCCGGGTGGGCTGAGCGCCACCAGTCCGCCGCCATGTATATGATAGGCGCGTCTATGGCGCCTATGAGAGCGATTACGGAGGCGAATCGCCGTCCCTGCGCTCCGGCGGGGCCGTATGCCCGAACCATCATGTAGCCGACGTATATGAACCAGAGCACCAGCGTCGTCGTCAGCTTGGCGTCCCAAGTCCACCATACGCCCCAGGCGGGCTTTGCCCAGATAGCGCCCGTTACCAGTATCAGACTGGCGTAGATTAGCCCGATCTCCGCGGTCGAGTACGCCAGGTCGTCCCACTTCTGCCGTCCTGTGAACAGGTGCAATAGGCTCGCCACGGCGACGACGATTATGGAAATCATGCCTATCCAGCCCAGTGGCACGTGGAAGTAGAATATGCGCTGCGACACGCCGAGGTTCTGCTCGGTGGGCACCCACATGAAGACCATGTACAGGGTGAACGCCATAAGCAGGCCGCTGATGACGAGGAGCGCGTCGCGGAGCAGGCCGCGGCGGCGCGGGGACGCGGGGGCTGTTAGCGAATTCGCCATTGTATGTGCAATATATCACAAATCGAGAACAAGGTGATAATCGCATCGGGCAAATCCAATAGGACGTTCGCACTTAGCATCAATATACGTTGGCGCTTAGCATCGGTGGACGTTCACACTTAGCATCAATAGACGTTCGCGCTTAGTATCTGTTATGTTATGCGTACCGTAAAGCAGAGGAGTATCGCCCGATGCCTGAAACAACCCGACTCAGCAGTTCGGAAGTAACCATTCCCGCATCTGTCACAAGCGTGTACGAAGCTATCTATACGCGACGCAACGCGAACGATTACACGTTTGATCCGGTGCCTGAGGAGAAGCTCAACCGGCTGTTCGACGCCGCCGTGTGGGCGCCGAACCACCGCATGACCGAACCGACGCGCTTCTTCGCGCTCCGCAAGGACAGCCCGGCGCGCAAGCGCATAGCGGACTGCGCGGCGGACTTCGCCTACAATCGCGTCGCCAACCCGAACCCCGCGCAGAAGCGGCGTTCCGCCGAAGGCGCTCGCGCCCGATTGATGGACGCTCCGGCGGTGGTGTTCGTGTACAGCGTACCCGGCCCCACCGAGGAGGTTACGCGCGAGAACTACGCTACCGCCTGCTGCGCCGTGCAGAATATGCTGCTGGCCGCGGTCGCCGAGGGGCTGCACATTGGCTGGTCCACCGGCGGAGTTACCCAGATGCCTGAGCTTGCGGACGAGCTAGGCGCCGAAGAGGATTGGGAGATGGTCGGCGCGCTGTTCATCGGACCGGCAGGCGATGCGCCCGAGTCGCGGCGCCACCCGGCGAGTGAGGTCGTGTCCTGGCTGTAGTTCACCCCCATCAAGGGGCCGATAAGGGTCGGCAACTGGTTGGTGGCGGGGATTTCACCCCCATCCTAACCTTCCCTCGTCGAGGGGGAAGGGATTTGAGCTAGGGCAGCGCGTCGAGGGATTCTCTGAGCTCTTCGGCGCTCACGAAACCCTCGTACTTCGCCCGTATCACGCCGTCGGCGTCTATGACGAACGTCCACGGCTCGCTCGGCAGTCCCCACTCTACCAGGGCGGGAACGACTCTCGCGCTGGCGATGCCTTGTTCGCGTATCTCGGTTGGGTTGTCGTAAACCTCGACGTGGATGAAGTTCGCCGCGCCGTCGCGCTCGCTCTTTAGCCGTTTGATCGCGTCCAGCTGCGGACCGCACGTTCCGGTGCGGCAGTAAGCGGGTGTCGAAAAGCTGACCAGCAGCGGCCTGCCCTCGTCCAGCGCCTCGGCTATCGTCTTTTGGTACAGATCCGCGTCCGGTTCGGTGTCGGTCGTAAGCTCGTCGAGTCGCGCCACGTCGCGCGCCGTCTTGTTGACGGTTCGCGGCGCGTCTGAACCGATGGGGGGCGTCAGGCTGGTCGGCGCGACGTTTACGCGAACGCCTCCCTTGGTCTTCGAGCCGTCGGGAAGCCGCGCATCGATGCCCAGTCCCCACTCGCCCGCCGCGTCGAACGTCGGCTCGATCACGTACACCCCCGCGCCTCCGGGCCACGCTCTGAACTCCGCCTGAAGCGTCTGCTTGGCTGTATCCGGCTGCGCGCCGTTCAGGTGGAACGTCTGCGCCTCCACTTCCGCATCGCGCAACGGCCCCACGCCCATCTGTATCACCGCGAACACGACGCGGTTCGCGCCCACGGCGAGGTCGGTGGACGCCAGCGCGATCGTAATCGGAACCGGCAACCCGGTCGGGAACGCTGGCGGCGCGGGAACCGGTGGCGCTGCAGGCGCAGGCGGCGAACCGGGCGCGGACGACGACGCGGGAGCTTGCGGCGCGGATGGCGTATCGGGAGCGGTCGGTTCAGGCGGCGGTTCGCCGGAGCACGCGGCTGCGAATAGGGCGACGAGGCATACGGCGATAAGAGGCAGTCGGATCATGGTGTCATACCGTCGCCCGCGCGCTGCCTAGCCGAAGGGCCTGCGGTGGCTGAATTCGCCTTCCGCGCTGGTGATGAACTCCAGCAGGGCGGCCTCGCCATTTTCGGTCGCGTCCTTGGCGCGCATGATGGCGGGGCCTACGTCCGCCGGGTCTTCCACGCGCTCGGCCCAACCGCCCATCGCGCGGCCAAGGTCGGCATAGCTGCCACCCAGGTCGCGGGTGCCGTATAGCTCGTGCGAACGCGCCATGGCGGACGTCTCTATGGCCATGGTCGAGTTGTTCAGCACGACCGTAAGGACGGGGATGCCGGACCGCGCCGCCGTCTCGAAGTCGAGTCCGGTCATGCCGAACGCGGCGTCGCCCATGAAGTTGACGACGAACTTGTCGGGGTCGGCAAGTTTGGCGCCCATGTTCAGCCCAAGCCCGGTGCCGAGCCCGTGCGACTTACCCCATCCGAGATAGGTGTGCGGACCGCCCGCCCGGTAGAACGGCATCAGCTGATCGCGCGGACTGCCCGAGTCGTGCGTAACGACGGCGTGGTTGGGATCTACATTCTGCATAAACTCCCACATCACGCGGTACGGGTTGATCGGAACTTCGTCGGAGGCGAGCTTGTGCATCCAGCTATCCAGCCACGCCTGCCGAACGGACTCTATCTCGTCCGCCGCGCCGGTGTCGCCCCTGACATTCTGTCCAGCGCCGTCCAGCCTGTCCGAGCACGCCTCGATCAACTGTCGGATGATCAGCTTGGCGTCGCCCAGCAGCGGGTACTCGACGTCGTAGCTCTTGCCGATGTCTATGGGATCGTTCGTCGCCTGGATGAACGTCTTATCGGCGGGGATGTTGGTGGTCATGCCGTGTCGCGTCAGGCTGGAGCCGATAGCCAGAACCACGTCGGCGCGGCGCATGAAGTGGAACGCGGCGCCATTCATGACGCCGGAGCTCGAGCCGAGCGACAGCGGGTGCATCTCCGGGAAGCCGCTCTTGCCCGCCATGCTGGTGGTTACCGGAATCTGGAGAAGCTCGGCAAGCTCGACCAGATCATCCGTAGCCTCGGCGTGCATGACGCCCTGCCCCGCGTACACGATGGGGTTGGAGGCGGCCAGCAGCGCGGCGGCCGCCTCGTCCACCGCCGCCTCGTTCGCGCCGGCGACCGTCGCCCGCACCGGGCGATACGACGATACCGCGTCTTCAGGCGCGTCTTCCAAGCCCACGTCGGCCGGTATCTCTACCATCACGGGGCCGGGCCGCCCCATCTTCAGCAGCGCGAACGCCCGGCGCATGGTGTCCGCGACGTGGCTCGGCGAGTGGAGGCGCTCGACGTTCTTTGTTACCGATTCGTAGCTGCGAACCGAGCTAAAGTTGGGGAACACGCCGTCCCGTCCCGCCGGATGTCCCAGGGGCAGGAGCAGCATCGGCACGGCGTCCGAGAACGCGGTGGCGACGCCGGCGTAGGCGTTTTCCGCGCCCGGTCCGTACTGCATGGCGAAGACCCCCGGCGGACGCCCGTTGGTAACGCGGCTGTACCCGTCGGCGATTCCGACGCCGACGCGCTCCTGCCGGCAGATTATGGGACGTATGCCGATGTCGGCGGCTGACTCGATGACATGAGTGGTGGGGAAGGCGCTGAGATACTCGATGCCTTCTTTCTTGAGTATGTGGGCAATGGCGTCGAGGGTTTGCATGGGGATCTCCGTTGAGGGTACAGGTCAGACAGCGCTTACGTCCCAGCGTTCAGTTTCGCCCGCAGCCCGGCCAACACCTCGTTCAGGCTGCCGGAGCGGAAGCCTTCGAGGTCGAGCGTTACGTATGAGTAGCCGATCTCTCGGAAATACTCGGTTACGCGGGCGCGTGTGGCGTCTTCGGTGAGGGTTATGAAGTCGGCGGGTTCGACTTCGATGCGGGCTATGGTGTCGTGGTGGCGGACGCGAAGCTGACGGATGCCGATTTCGTCGTGTAGGAACTCCTCGGCCTGGGCTATGCGAGTCAGCGCCTCGACGGTTACGGGCGTTCCGTATGGGATGCGCGACGACAGGCACGCCTGCGCCGGCTTGTCCCAAGTCGGCAGGTCCATCTCGCGGGAGAGGGTTCGAATCTCGGCCTTCGACAGTTCAGCTTCCACCATGGGGCTGCGGACGCCGTACTGCTTGGCGGCGTTCAGTCCGGGGCGAAAGTCTCCCAGGTCGTCGGTGTTCGTGCCGTTGGCGATATGCGTGAAGCCCTCGTCGCGGGCGAAGTCGGCGAGGTAGGTGTACAGCTCGTCCTTGCAGAAGAAGCAGCGGTTGGGGTTGTTGGCGGCGTAGTCTTCTCGCTCGACCTCGTTGGTTTCGATGACCCGGTGGTTGAGGCCGATGCGCTGGGCGAGCTCGACCGCCTCCCGGAGCTCGGATGGCGCCAGGCTGGGCGACTTGGCGGTTACGGCGAGGGCTTTGGCGCCGAGCGCTTCGTTCGCGGCCGCCGCCAGGAACGCGCTGTCCACACCGCCGGAGTAGGCGACGATCACCGATCCCATCTCGCGCAGGATGGAGTTTAGGGAGTCCATCTTGCGCCGCGTCGTCGTTCGGTTGACTAGCTGGATGTCGGTTTGGGTGGTCATCGTCCCATCCTCTACTCGCCCATCATCTCTTGGATGATGGCTTGCATCTCGCCTATGTAATGCTGGTAGCTGCGGTTCTGGTAGCCCAGTATGCGCTGGGAGTCGTCGGTATCGTACCAGTCAACCCAGCCGGGGGCGTCTCGATACGTCGCCAGTTCGACAGGCGCGCCCATTACGTCGAAGAAGTCTCGCACGTAGTCTCGGCCGCGCAGCTGCCAGGTGGGGCCGCCTCCGATGTTGAAGACCTTGTCGCCGGCGTCCGGCGCCGACGCGGACGCGAACAGCGCGTCGGCCACGTCGTCGCGGTGCACCATCTCGATGCGCTGGTCTTCCATGAACGGCCACGGCGTGGGCGGCTCCAAGAACGCGGGAACGGCTATGGCGGCTATTCGCAGCACCGTCGCATTGTCCAGCGATGAGGCTCGGATCAGCCGCTCGCCCTCTATCTTGCTGTCGGCGTAGATGTCTATGGCGCTCTGCGCGTGGCTCGTTCGCACGGGCGGATCTTCCGCAGACGTGTCGCCGTATGTGCTGATGGACGAGGTGAATACCAGCCGCGCGCCGGGGTTGGTCGCCTCCATCGCGTCTATGATGTTCTGTGTGCCGGCGACGTTGACTCGGAACGTCAGACCGCGGTCCCGCTCGCTGTTGGGCGGCAGGATGGCGGCCAGGTGCAGAACGGCGTCCACCCCGGACACGGCGGCGCGAACGCCATCGGCGTCGGTGATGTCGCCTCGCGCGATTTCTATGCCGTCACGGTCTTCGAGGCCGGTGAAGTCCATCATCGGCAGGTCGAACACGCGCACGGGGCGGCCGGCGGCGGCGAACATCTCAACGAGCTGGCGTCCGACGCTGCCCGCGCCGCCGGTGATGAGGGTCGCTCCGCTCATGTCAGCGTCGTCCCCTTCATTCCGGCTCCCTCGATGACCGACTGAGCGCTGGCTATGAGCTTCTCCAGCTGCGGCCCGAAGGCGTTCCAGTCGCCGCTGTTCTTGAGTTCCAGCAGCGCGTCCGCGTCGCGCATCGCAGTCCGCGTGGGGGGCACCGACGGCATGGTCTGGAAGAAGAACGTCCCACCCACTTCGCTGAACTTGTCAACGATCTCGACCACCGACGTTTCCCAGGCGGCGTTCCGCGCGCCCAGCCCGTCGGCGATCTCTTGACAGGTGGAGATGCTGACATCCAGCATCTGCTGTCCCGATAGTCTTGCTGCCATTTGTGGTTACTCCTGTGGGTTTTGTGTTGGCTATATTTTGACCGGAAAGGGCGTCGGCGTCAATAATTCACCGTCCGCATACGCAAACGATGGCGAACACGCGCTCGGCGCATCCGCCATCGTTGTTGGCTATCGCGGGCCGGGCCGGCGCTAACGCCTAGTCGTCGTCATCGTCGGCGGGAACCAGCTCCTCCAACTCGAACTCGGCGCCCACATGGTGGCCGTTCGTCCCGTTGGGAGAGTCCTCGTAGTGATGTTTGATGGCTTCGATATCGACCTCGTCGTTGCGGGCGAAGCCCTTGCCGTCGTGCCTGTCGTACGGGAACGGCATGAAGCGCTCGAACTTCTCCATGTAGCGCGGGCGGCTGGCCCTGCGGTCGTATGGGAAGCGGTGCATCTCTTCGGGCTGAGGCTCTACGTCAACCAGCTCATAGTCGCGGCTGCCGAGTCCGATCTCGTGGCCGGTGTTGATGCTGGCGACCTCGCTCTGCGAGTGGAACGTCGCGGCGGCGGCCTCGAACTTGCGGTCGCCGGGGTGGTGGGCTTCCATAAGCTCGGCGGCGGAGCCGGGCATACCGGCGGAGCGCTTGGCGGCGTCAACGCAGGCCATGTCTATCGCCACGGCGTCGGTGGACGCGAATACGCCCAGATGCGGCACTATCGGGATGTCGGCGTGGTTGGCGCAGTCGCAGCGCGGCGAGACGTCTATCGCCATGTTGATGTAGCCGACCTTGCCCTTCAGCGCCTTTTCGACGCCCAGGCAGGCGTCGGCGATGGCGATGTCAACCGCATCGAAGTTCACGGGCGGGATCTCCAGGATGCCCCTGCTGCCCATGACGCCGAAGCAGCCCAGGCAGGTCGCGCACTTCTCGCGCTCCCACTCGATCTCGTCGTTTTCGTTGATGTGCCACAGGTTGTATGGGCAGCAGTCTTCGAGAAGCTCCCAGTCGGGCGTGTTCGCCTTGCCCTTGAAGGCTTCTGGGTGGAAGACCGCGGCGGCGCCTAGTCCGTACTTGGGGTGGCCGCCCATGTGAACGTTGAGCTTGCCGCGCTTGGACTGCGCGCCGATGCCCAGGTTCTTGAGCGCGCCGCCGATGACGCCCATTCCGTGCCCCTTGAAGTGGGTGAGGGCGATCAGCACGTCGGCTGCGGCGATGGCCTCAGCGACGTATGCTTCCTTCAGCAGGTAGCCTTCGGGGATGTCCACCCTGAAGTCGGCGGTGCCGAGCCAGCCGTCGGCGCAGACGAACGGGCAGCCGAGCGTGGCGGAGTTGAAGCCGTTGCGCTCAGCGGTCAGCAGGATGTCGAGCTGGGACGAGCGGGAGCCGTAGGGCGCGTAGGTGGAGGTGGTCGTGTCGCACACGAACGGCCTGCCGCCGAGCTCCTTGATGCGGTCCGCGAGCGCGCGCGGATATACCGGGCGCAGGTAGGCGGAGTTGTTCCACTCGCCGCAGTGAATCTTGATAGCCACAACATCGTTGGGCTTGATCATCTTGTCGAGGCCCGCCGCGTCGAAGACCGTCGTCATCTTTGCGACCAGGCTCGTCTCCGTGGACGTCGAGTGCGCGTCCATCCAATAGACCTTGGACTTGGTCATATCAGTTCCCTCCCGGGGCCGGCTCACCGCCGCCCATTCGTGCAGTTTCACTCGCTTAGCGAGAAAGGTAGTATCACTTATGCTAAAACTACCACCAGAGGCGTGTGTTGTCAACGCGGAGGGCAACTATGCCTTTGACACACCTTAGCATTTCACAAAGGGCTGAAGCGCGTGCCCGTCACCGGCCTGTCCAACCCGACCATATTGTAACTCAAGTCCACGAGTCTCCTGGCAATCTCCATATTTCTGGCGTTCGGATTCGGGGTCTCCAACGGCCAGCCGCCCCGCCTGCACTCCTTGTCCCGGTAGAGCACACTGCTCTGGCTGAAGTAGGCTCCCGAATGATACGGCGCGGCGTCGGAGAGTAGGCAATGCAGGGTAGTCTGGGCCGATTCCTCGTTGCTGTCGGAGACTACCCGGCTGAAGGGGCGCATTACGGCCAGCGCGACCCGCATCGGGAGACTGCCGCCGGACCCGAAATTGGACCTGGCCCACCCAGGGTGAACGGAGAAGACCGACACGCCGGCGTCATCGAGTCGTTCAGCGAGTTCCTTGGCGTAGAGGACCGTTGCCACCTTGCGTTCAGCGAGTTCCTTGGCGTAGAGGACCGTTGCCACCTTGGCTTCGGCATAGGCGACGAAGTTGTTGAAGGGCCGACGCTCGAAGTTGAGATCATTGAGGTCAATATTTGGCCGGTTCTTATCGCTGCCGGCATGCACCACCGACGAGACAATCGCCATGCGTGAGGGCGCGCTCGCTCGTAAGGCGTCCAGCAGCAGCTCTGTCAGCAAGAAGTGACCGAAATAGCTAACGCCTATGGTCATCTCCAGACCGTCCTTTGTGTATTTGGGCTCACTGCCCCACGTCACGAGTCCGGCGTTACACGCCAAGCCGTCCAGCCGATCGTACTTCGCGGTGAACTCTGCGACGAAGTCCCTGACGGACTGGAGATCGGCGAGATCCAGCCGCATGACGTCGTGGGCGCCCTTCAGTCCGCTGAAGCTCCGCGCGGCTTGTTCGCCTGCATCGGTTCTCCGGCAGGCAAGCACGACGTGTCCACCCTGCTTGACCAGCTGGCGCGTGGTTTCGAGGCCGACACCGGAGTTGGCGCCGGTCACGATGTAAGTCTTCCCGGTCAGGTCCTTCGACCGGGATGCTTCGTCAATCCACAACTTCTTGCGAAACATGGCGTTTCTTTCTGAAAGAGAGGGGTGATCCTGAATAAGGATGTGGGGAAGCGCAGGTCTGGAGCGGGAGAGGGGATTTGAACCCCCGACCTCTTCCTTGGCAAGGAAGCGCTCTACCCCTGAGCTACTCCCGCTCGACTGCTGTGGTGAAAAGCGCGCTGGTGCCGAGGGCCAGAATCGAACTGGCGACACCAGCATTTTCAGTGCTGTGCTCTACCTACTGAGCTACCTCGGCGAGTCAGCGTCATCTATCGTAGTAACTTGCGCCGAATGATGTCAAGTCTAAGAAATCGTCGAAACGCCAGCGGGCGCGGGGTGGAATTCCCCGCGCGGCTCCGTGGTACCTCTTGCGCCCTAGCCTGGAAGCAGGCCCTCGCCCACGAACAGTTCCTCCGCCTCTTCCAGCGTGATGTCGGGTTCGGGCAGCACCAGGTCAGACTCGACCAACTCTTCCAGAGGCACCGGCGAGCCGTTCTCGCGCACCAGGTCGAGCATCGCCTTGAGCGCGACTTCGAACTTGGCGCGGTCTTCCTCCGCCACCACGTCCACGAGATTGTTGTCCATGTCGTTCAACTCGTCGAGGAACGCGCCGGGCAGGTTGTACTGGCCTTCGGTCAGTATCCGAATAATCATCGGTTAGCGATCTCCACTCTTGGTCTGGGCGTGGGCGTATCTCACCGCCGAACTAGCCGCCGGTCAGTCTCTTGCGGTCGGGCTCAGCGGGAGCGCCGGAGCGTCGCCAGTTCGTCCTCGACGTCCTGCGAAGCGGTCAGCTGCTTGCGGTCGGACTGTCCCCCCGGGGCGCTCAGCCGGAGCGCATCGAGTTCGTCCTCGACGTTCTGCGAGGCGGTCAACTGCGCCAGTTCGCGGCTCAGCGGGTCGCTGCCGCCGGGCGATAGCTGGTCGTCCAGCACGCCGGACTCGGCAAGCTCGTCTATCGCGCTCGCCTTGGCGCGCAGGTTCTCGGTCTTGTTCTCGGCGCGTTCGACGGCGAGCGCCACGTCGCCCATCTCCTCTGAGATGCCGGACAGCGCGGAGCCGATGCGGACCTGCGCCTGCGCCGCGTTGTACTGCGCCTTGACTATCTCCTTGCGGGAGCGGAACGCCTCTACCTTGGCTACGAGTCGCCGCTCGGCGTTGGTGAGTTTGTCCTGCTCTAGTTCGAGCTGCTCTATCTGCTGGTCCAACCCCTCCAACTCGATCAGCGCGGTCTGCTTGCGCTGGAGGGCGAGGCGAGCGAGGTCTTCGCGTCCTGCTGCCATCGCCTGCCGGGCCTGGTTCTCGACGGTGGAGATGCTCGCCTTCACCTTTTCAGCTTGCAGCTGGAGGCGTCGCTTCGTCGTTACCATCTCCACGATGCCGCGCTTGACGTTCTGAAGCATCTCGCGCTGCTTTTCGTATGCGTAGTCGAGCGTCTCGCTCGGGTCTTCGGCTCTGTCGAGGAGCCGGTTCATCTTGGATTTCACCACCGTTGACATGCGCGACATAATGCCCATCTATCCCCTCCTCGGAATGTTTCGGTTTCGTGTAGTTTGCGGGCGGGCTATCGGGATGCGCTAAAACGAGCTTTTCCTGTCGCTCAGCATCTGGATGACGCCGACGCCGCCGAGGATGACTCCGCCCACGATCATGGCCCAGCCCATGAAGGTTATCAGCCAGTCTATGAGGGGGGTCAGAAGAATGATGCCGATGATCAAGACGACTATTCCTGCGATCAGCAGGCCGCCGCCACCGCTAGAGTTGCCCATGTTCTGCCTTCCCTTCGCTGGACGTTCACATTCCATGATAGCGAAGTGGCGGCGTTTGGGAAAGTGGGTTTGGCGGCGTCGGCGTGGGGGAGTTTAACGCGGAGACGCAGAGAGCGCGGAGGTACGCAAAGGATTATATGATTTCTCGTTCCCTGCGCCTTTGGTTCCGGATGAGTATCGGCGTGGACAGGCAGAGGCGCATCCGCTATCCTCTGCGCGGGAAAGGAGCGTGGGCATTGAAGGTTACGGACGTAAAGATAGACGTCGTCCGCCGGACGCTGCCGGATACGGGTTTGGATTCCGACCTTGGCCGCTTTCGCGGCGAGGTCGAGCAGGGCGTTCTGCGGATTCTGACCGACGAGGGCGTGGAGGGCAACTGCTTCGTTGGCGACTTTCGAGGCGGCGGACACGGGCAGTTCGGCCCAATTCTAAACGTCCTCAAGCCGGAGATCATGGGCCGCAGCGCGTTCGAGCGCGAGCGGCTGTGGAGTCGCCTGCCCATCCTGAGCGGACGTCGCGGCCTGTCCATGAATGCCTGGGCGCCGGTGGACGTGGCGCTGTGGGACATCGCCGGCAAGTCTGCGGGCGTTCCGGTACATGCGCTGCTTGGAACGCAACGCTACGAGACGGAGGTTTACGCCACCTATCCGCCACGCCACGAGACGCCGGTCGGCTACCGCATGGAAGCGATGCAGATTCAGAGTCGGGGTTTCAGGGCGTACAAGATTCACCCCGGCGTGATGGATACGCAGGACGTGTTCGAGACGCTGGCGGGGGTCCGCGACGCTGTTGGCGACGATATAGAACTGATGCTGGATCCGAACAACGGCTACGACTTCCGCAAGGCGCTCGACGTCGGCAGCGCGGTGGACGATCTCGGCTTCTACTGGTACGAAGACCCGATACCGCCCCACGAGTACGACAATCTGGCTGAATTGAGCCGCCGCCTGGCGACGCCTCTGTGCATGAGCGACAAGCCGGAGAACCAGTTCCAGACCGGCTACCACTACATTCGCCACAATGTCGCCCGGCTGGTGCGCGGCACGGCGCGGAAGCTGGGGATAACGGGGCTGAAGAAGCTGTGCTCCATGGCTGAGGGCTTTGGGATCAACTGCGAGATAGGCACGGCGGGCAACTCGCTGCTCAACATCGCCAATCTCCACGTCATCTGCTCGGTCCGCAACTGCGCTTACTACGAGTATTGGATGCCGACTGCGGCCCACCAGTTCGGACTGGCACAGGACATCGCGCTGGGCGAACGCGGCGTCCTGCCCGCTCCGACCGCGCCCGGTCTCGGCTTCGAACTGGACTGGGAGTGGATCGAATCTCACCGGGTGGCGACGCTGGAATAGGCAGTGGTTGTTATGGGGCGTTTCCAAAGCCAAGCTCTCCCTATTCATAGGTAGCTGGCATGGCTAAACTTGGTTATGGCGGAGATTTCACCCCCATCCTGACCTTCCCCCGTCAAGGGGGAAGGGACTGCATCACAAGGGCAAAGAGAGTTTGGAAACACCCTCCAAGAATTCAGCGTCAACCAAGCCCCGCTTCTTCTACGGCTGGTGGATAGTCGCGGGCGCGATGGTCTCGCAGTTCTGCTGGATGGGCGCGGGGCCGGCCGTCGTCGGGGTATTCTTGCGTCCGGTTACGGACGATTTGGGATGGCACGTCTGGCAATTCACGCTCGGCTCATCTCTCGCCTCGGCGGGGGGCGCGGCATCCGGCATAATCGCCGGGCAGGTATTGGATAGACACGGGCCGCGTCCGCTGCTCCTGCTGGGGACGGCGGTCGCCACCGTCTGCTTCGTCGGCTTGAGCCTGCAATCGAACCTGTGGGTGTTCCTGGCGTTGTACACCGTATCGGGGCTGATAGGATGGAGCCTGTTTAGCTCTCTCGTCGCCAGCGCCGCGATATCCAAGTGGTTCGTGGCGCGACGGGGCTGGGCGTTGTCGATAGGATCCATCGGAGTATCCCTCGCCGGAATCATCGTTCCAGTAACCGCAACGCTCGTGGTGGACAGGTGGGACTGGCGCGTCGGATACCTTGCCATCGCCATCTTCATCCTGATCGCTATGACACCCGTCGCCTTCCTGATGCGCCGTACGCCGGAGGACTACGGGCTGCTTCCGGATGGGGCGCGTCCACCGTCATCAGAGTCCGCGGGGGCGCCGGGGCAGGAGGCGAAATCGGGTCAAGTCGCCGTCGTGGAACCGCGCTCGCTGACGCGCGCCGAGGCGCTGAGAACGAGGGGCTTCTGGTTTCTGGTAGCCGGATTCGCTTGCAGCTACACGGCTCTCAGCGCGGTGTTGGCTCACGCCATCCCGTTCGCCACCGACGCGGGGTTCTCGCGCGCGGTCGCCGCTTCCGCGCTCGGCGTCAACGGGCTCGGCAACCTGGCTTCCAAGGCCTTCTGGGGCTACGGTTTGCAGCGATTCGACGCGCGGCGGCTGGCGGCGTTCGCCTACTCGGTCTCGTCCACCGGGGTCGCGCTGCTCATCGTAGCCGGAGCTACCGGGAACCAGGCTGCGCTGTTTCCGGCGCTGTTCTTCTACGGATTCGGATTTGGGGGGACGGTTCCGATAAGCGAATTTCTGTGGGCGCGGTACTTCGGGCGCAAGCATCTTGGAGCGATACGCGGCGTCGGAAATCCGTTGGCGGTACTCGGCACCGGAGTCGGGCCGGTAGTTCTGGGCCTGTGGTTCGACGCGACGGGCGACTACACTATCGGATTCGTCGCCGCCATCTGCTCTTACGTCCTCGGAGCGCTGATGGTGAATCTGTCCCAGCCGCCCCAGCGTCGGGAAGCGGGCGAGCGCGCCGTCTGAGCGACGCGACTGTCTTGCATACCAAATGCTGAACGTGCCACAATTGTTCTTATCGTCGGCAACAGCGCAGTGGATCGGTCGGAGTAGCATCCCTTCTTCAACCGGGGATACGGGCGGAGATACAGGTGAAGCTATGGAAATCAAGGACCTGATTATAGATGACCGTCAGAGGGGCATTTTCAGGGTACACCGTTCGACTATGACCTCCACAGACCTGTACCAGCGAGAACAGGAACTGATCTTCAACCGATGCTGGATATACCTGGGGCACGAGTCCGAAGTGGAGAATCCCGGCGACTACCGGCGCCGCGTGGTGGCCGGCAGACCACTTTTCTTCGTTCGCGGCAAAGACAGTCAGATAAGGGTGTTCTTCAATACCTGTTCACACCGGGGCGCTTTGATCTGCCGTCAAGACGCGGGGAGCGCCGAAGTCTTACAGTGCTTCTATCACGCCTGGTCTTTCAACACTCATGGAGAGCTGATAGGCGCGCCGGACCTGGATTCCTACGGACCCTACTTCGACCGGAGCGAGATGGCCCTGAAGCAGCCTCCCAGAGTCGAAAGCTATCGGGGCTTCCTGTTCGTGAGCTTCAATCCGAATGTCGAAGACCTCGTCACGTATCTAGCGGGCGCCAGGGACTACCTTGACCTGATAGTCGATCAGTCCGAAGAAGGGATGCGGGTGATTCCCGGTTCCAACAAGTACGGCACCAAAGCCAACTGGAAACTACTTGGCGAAAACAGTCTGGACGGGTATCACTTGATCCCGACGCATCAGACTTACGTGGACTACATATCCAGCCTGGGCACGGACGACAGCGGGGACTCGATGGCGGCGCGCCCGCCGGGAGTGGCGAGAGCGCTGGGGAATGGTCACACCGTGTCGGTGAACATAGCGCGGAACGGTCGCCCGATCGCCCACTGGCACCCACTATACGGAGAAGAAGCCAGGGAGCCGATGGCGCGCGTTCGCCGGCGACTGGTGGAAAAATACGGAGAAGAGCGCGCCTACCGCATGGCCGATACCTCGCGCAATCTGTTGATATACCCCAACCTGGTTATCAACGACGTAGTGGGCATCACCATTAGGTATTATGAACCCACTGCCCCCGACAACATGGCGGTCACCGCTTGGCATCTTGTCCCCAAGGATGAAACGGGCACGGTACTTGCCAGCAGACTCGATAGCTTCCTGACATTCCTCGGACCGGGCGGCTTCGCCACGCCCGACGACGTGGAAGCCCTAGAATCGTGCCAAGCCGGCTTTCGAGCCACGGAAGTCGAGTGGTCGGACAT
Organism: Dehalococcoidia bacterium; assembly: GCA_965208795.1. Lineage (GTDB taxonomy): Bacteria > Chloroflexota > Dehalococcoidia > Lucifugimonadales > UBA1123 > VXRN01. The sequence continues at coordinate 1,442,143 of CBDBPQ010000002.1, read as the reverse complement.
ATCGAGGGGAATGCTCAAGCCCACCCCGGGCACGTCCGACGAACTCCAGATGCGTGGATTCTGGAGGCAATGGCTCGCCAATATGCAGGGCATGAGCAAGACCAACGTTCAGGACGGACAACCTGCCGAAATGGAAGCGGCGGCGGCTTCCTGAATGGACGACTAAGTCCCCGATGGCCCAGGAGAACGATGACAACCGCTGACAAACCCACGCTGCGCGAACTGGTAGAGGACTTCCTGTACAAGGAGGCGGCGCTTCTGGATGAATGGCGCCTAGACGACTGGGCCGACCTGTTCACCGAAGATGGCCGGTACGTGGTCCCCACCACCGATTTGCCGGAGGGGAATCCCGAAAGCGACCTGGTGTTCATAGACGACGACATCATCCGACTGCGCGCCCGGGTTACTCGGTTGAACAGCCGCCATGCCCACCGCGAGTATCCATGGTCTCGGACCCGGCGTTTCGTTTCCAACGTGAGAATCGAAGAGAGCGGCGAGTCCGAGATTTCAGTCACCGCAAACGTCCTGGTTTACCGATTCCGCAGCGGGGAGGGAGCGCCTTACGTCGGCAGCATCGAATATGTTCTGCGGCGGGACGGCATGAACTTCAGAATAGCCCATCGCCGCGCAACGCTGGACTTGGAAGCCCTCTCGTGGCACGGCGCGGTCAGCATCATCTTCTGAGCGGCGGGGCGACATATATGCCTGCGATACGCCGCAGTCCGCGTCACACGCCCTCGACGAGGATCATGTTGGTGGTAGCGCTTGCCACTCGAATGTCCGTGAGAGCCGCGTACTCGGGCGAGTTGACGCACTCCCGAGCGCGCTCGACGCTCTCGAACTCCATTACGACTATGCGGTGGGGAGCAAAGTCGCCGGTTATAGCCTCGGCGGCGCCACCCCTCACCAGATACTTGCCGCCGTAGGCGTCGACGACGTCCACGATCTTCTCCGCGAACTCTCCGAACAGCGCCTCATCGGTTATCTCCGCGTCAACGATAATGTAACCTGCCATGTCTGCTAACCTCTCTCTTCTATGTTTTGCTCGAACCTATTAGGGGAGCGGTTCGCCGAGCAATAGCTCGTCTTCCAGCGCGCCCTCCGAGCCGTACAGAATTTCCAGATCAACGCTCACGGATTCGTCCGAGAGCCGGGGCTTCGCGTTATACGCCCTCGACGAGGATCATGCTGGTTGTGGCGCTTCTCTCTCGGATGCGCAAGAGATCCAAATGTTCAGGCGAGTCGAGGTACTCCCGAGCGCGCTCGACGCTGTCGAACTCTATTACGACTACGCGGTGGGGCGTAAAGTCGCCGGTTATGGCCTCGGCGGCGCCGCCCCTCACCAGAAACCTGCCGCCGCGCGCGGCGATGACATCCGGGATTTTCTCCGCGAACTCTCCGAACAGCGCCTCGTCGGTTATCTCCTCGTCGATGATCACGTAACCTGCCATGTTTGCTAACCTCTCTCCTCTATGCTTCGCTCGAACCTCTTGACAATAATGGATGTGTATGCTGACGATGTAGTGTATCACTGTGAAGCGCGTGAGCCTTCGACCTGCACCGCGACGATTTCAATGCCGTGGTATTTCCGGTGGCGCACGGAAGACGCATAGTATCGCAGCAGCCTGAAGGAGATCTCGCTCACGTCCGGCGTTTCGGCCTGCTCGCTCATGAACGCGATCCGGTCCTCGATGTTCTCTTCAGCGAACACCGCGAGAAATTCTATCTCCACGGTCCCAATTCCGGGTCGCGCGATTATCACGAGGCGCGGCGGCGTCCCTTCATCGTAGTCGTCGCGCAGTTGCAACATGCTGGACAGCGTCTCTTCTCCGGCTGCGCACAGCCTGTCTGTCGAAGCCTGGTCCCATCTCATCCTGGAACCGAGGTCTCGAAGGAAGGCGTCTATGCTGGGCAGAGCCGATATGTCCAGATCCGTCTCCAAGCGTCTGCGTCGGGAAATCGTCATTTCGAGGACGGACGACATCAGCGCCGCTGCCAGAACGCCGACGACGACACTGTTTCCGAGCGCCGCTCCCCACGGGTCGCCCAAGACGCCGTGGAGGAGATCATGACCCTGCAGGCCGAACGCTATCGAGAGCGATAGCCCGACGATTAGAGCCTTCTGCTGGTTGAGACCATCCTGTAGAACAGTGCGGAATCCTTCCAAGAATAGCAGGCCCATCACGACCATCAGCAGCGATCCGGTTACCGGGCGTGGAATCGTGAGTAGAAGGGCGACGACCTTGGGCAGAAGCGCTAGTCCGATCACAATTGCCCCCATCGCGTATCCCGCGCGACGCGCGGACACCCCGGTGAAGCTGATGAGTGAGATGGTAGAGGGCAGATAATTCTGTACGGGAACCGTGCCGGCGAGTCCCGACAGCAACGTCGCCACCCCACCGACGTTTATTGTGCCCTGCACGGCCCGAAAGTCAACGGCGCGAGGTCTGCGCGATGAGACCTGCTGTATTGTCGATCCCTCATTGCTGGCCCGGACAGCAACCACAACGCTCACGATGAGGAAAACGACGAGAAACGCCCAGAAATCTAGGTCTAGCGCGATACTCAAGCCGGGCCATGCAGAGAGCTCCGGAAGAGCGATCCACGGCGTCTCGATAAGTCCTTGGAAGTCGTACACGCCGAACAGCGCGGCGGCGGCGCAGCCTGTCAGGATCGCTAGAGGCATGGCAAAGAATCTGAAGTACCCTGAAGCGCGGAGCATCAGAAGCGCAGCGGCGGCCAGCGTGGCCACGCCTACCACTGGACCGGCTATGGGAGACACGCCGGTGGGCACGTCGTTCAACCTCGAGATGGCTATGGGCATGGCGGAGCCGGCTGTTATCATGAAAGCGACTCCTGAGACCACGGGCGTGATGATCCGGCGCAACTGCGCCAGCCAAGCCGCAACGGCGAACTGGACCAGGGAAGAGGCGACCACCAGACTCGACATCAGGGCCAGACCTCCCTTGTCCACGGCCAGCACACAGACTGCAATGAAGGGCACCACTGGTCCCATCATGAGTATGTATCCCGGCCCCAGACGTCCGAGCCTGGCTGCCTGGAGGGCAGTGCAGACCCCGGCAATCAGCATTCCAGCGAACACCGCCCACGACAGGTAGCTCTCGTTAGCGTCAAACGCCAGCGCGTAAACTATCGTGATAGTGATCGTGTTCGACACCATCAGGACGACGCCCTGGGCTGCGACACCAAGCGTTACAAGAGGAGGAGACCTGTCATCAGGTTCGTAAAGTATATGTTCGTTGACGCGCATAAATTCGGATCGGGCGGCTCCGTGATCGGCGCTATTGTACACAAGTAATTGAATTGAATACAGGCGCTATGTATCCAATATGATGCGACTTCTTGCGATCTCAGGCATACTGAGAGAAGCTCTCAAATTGGGGCATGAGCGCCGGGCAGGCGTTTTCGGCAAGCCGCCGTGACGGGCGCTAGAGAAGCTCCTCGTTCAGCGTTACGCCGAAGCCCGGTTCGTCGGACGGCTCTATGAAGCCTCTCTCAGGGAAAGGTTCGCCTAGCCATAGCTCGTCCTTCGGCGCGCCCTTCGAGCCGGGGAGGATCTCCGCCAGGTCCATACAGTCCGACGCGGCTATCAGGTGCAGCCCCCAGACCTCGCCGCCGCGGTGCGGGGCGACGGGGATATCATGCTCGCGCGCGACGTCCAGAATTCGCAGCCCCGCCGTAATGCCTCCGCACCAGGTGATGTCGGGCTGCCACAGGTCCATCGCGCCGGCGCGCGCCGCGTCCGCGAAGCCGACGTGCGTGAACTCGTGCTCGCCACCCGCTATCAGAGTCGGCTTGACTACGGGACGCAGCGCGGCCTGGCCGTACAGATCGTCCGGCGTCAGCACGTCTTCGAACCAGTATATTTCGTACGGCGCGAGGACTTCGGCCATGCGCGTCGTCGTCTCTGCGTCCCAGCTCATGTAGGTGTCTATCATAAGCTGCGCTTCGCCGCCCATGATCTCGCGCGCCCGAGACGCCGCGCGCTCCGCCGTCTCGAAGTCGGATTCGTCGCCGGTCGCGCGGTGGGGGAACTTGTGCGCGGAGAAGTCCATCTCCGCGTACCACTCGGCGTCCATCCCGGTCGCGTATGAGTGGATGCGGCCCTTGGCGCGGGGGCCGATGAGGGCGTGGACGGGCGAGCTCGAAGCCTTGCCCAGCAGGTCCCACAGCGCGAGGTCTATGCCGCTGAGCGCCATGACTCCGATGCCTTTGCGCCCATATGGTATCGAGGCGTAGTAGATCGCGTCCCACGCCGCCGCGATGTCTGCGGCGTCGTCGAGCGACCGGCCTACCAGCAGCTCGCGCATATGGCCGTTGACCACCTCGACCGCCGCTTTTCCACCACCGCCGTAGCCGTAGCCGACGACGCCGGCATCCGACTCCACGCGAACGACTATCTGCCACAGATGCGTTCGCCAGGATGGGGCCACATGCTCGTAGTTCGGATAGGCTGCCGTCAGGCCGGTGATTTGCATAGGAAGCGCCTCCGTAGGGTTCGCGGGGGTCTTGTTCTGCCAATCTTACATCCAAATCCGCTATAATCACAGGCGGGATTTCACCCCCATCCTAACCTTCCCCCTTGACGGGGGAAGGGACTCTACTTACAGGGAGCGCGCAATGAGCTACGAAACGATTATCAGCGAGACTCGAGGCCGCGTCGGGGTCATCACGATGAACCGTCCTGACAGGCTGAACGCCATGAATCCGCAGATGGATTACGAGATTCGCCGCCAGATAGCGCAGTGGAACGAGGACGACTCGGTCGGCGCCATCGTGTGGACGGGCGCGGGGCGCGGCTTCTGCGCGGGGGCGGACATCGGAAGGTTCGAGGCGCGACGCGACGGGCAGACGGGGGATGAGGTCGTGCCCTCAGCCAACGACAGCTGGCACGATATGGTCAAGGCATCCAAGCCCATCGTGGCCGCCATCAACGGCGTCGCCATCGGCGAGGGGCTGACGCGGACGCTGCCTTGCGACGTTCGCATCGCCTCGGAGAGCGCGCGTCTGTCGTTCCGGTTCGTTCGCGTGGGCGTTACGCCTGAATTCGCTTCTACGCACTACGCGCCGAACCTCATCGGTCTGGGACGCACGCTGGAGTACATGCTGCGCGCGAATCTGATACCGGCGCCCGAGGCGCTGGAAGCCGGGCTGGTCAACTACGTCCACCCGGACGACGATATGCTGGACAAGGCCGTAGAGCTTGCCTCCGAGATAGCCGCCAACCCCACTTGGCAGCTTGCCCAGGTCAAGAAGCTGGTGCACCAGAACTACCTGGAGCGCGACGCGAACAAGGCGCTGACGGACGAGGGCGTGATCTTCCGCAAGGCGCAGGCTACCGACGCGCACAAGGAGGCGCTGGCCGCCTTCCGAGAGCGCAGAGAGCCAAGGTTCCACGGTGGCTAGGCGTCCCCTAATAGCTATAACCGGCGCCATAACGGGCGGCGCGCCGGACGAACGCTTCCAGCTATACGCGGACGGCGTGGAGCGCGCAGGCGGCGAGCCGCTGCCGGTCTTCCCGAACGGCGGCGCGAGCGCCGAGGACGCGCTGCGACGCGCTGGGGCGCTGGTACTGACCGGCGGGGTGGACATAGACCCGGCGCGCTACGGCGAGGATCCCGACCCCGCCATCCCATACATGCCGTTCGACGACGCCCGCGACGAGATGGAGCTTTCCATAACCCGCGCCGCGCTGGATGACGATATGCCGATATACGGCATCTGCCGCGGGATGCAGCTGCTAAACGTGGCTATGGGGGGCAAGCTGGCGCAGCACGTGGACGACCACCTGGGCGAAGGGAGCGTTGACGGGGGTTTCGAGCCGCGCTACCACCACATCTACATTTCGCCCGGCAGCAAGCTCGCAGCCGTAGTCGGCTCCGGCGGCATCGTCCGCGTCAACAGCTACCATCATCAGGCCGTGCGCGAGGCGCATAAGTCGCCGCGTCTGCTCGCCTCCGCCTACTCTCTCGAAGACGGAGTGGTCGAGGCGCTGGAAAGCCCGGTCCATCGCTGGGTAATAGCGGTCCAGTTCCACCCGGAGCGCCGCATGGAGTTGCCGCCGCACTTCGACAGGCTGTTCCAGTCGCTGGTGGAGCGGGCGGAGGAAAGGCTGGGGGCTGGGGGGTACGGCGTCTAGGGACAGCGGATAGGCGCTGTCGCGGACAGGGCGCGCTGCTCGACGCGTATGCGCCGGAGCTCGGCTTGCAGTTCGGCGTTTCGACTAGCGAGGTCGCTGGCCCGGGCTTCGGCGGTGGCGACGGTCTTGGTGGTCATTGAGCAACTCGCAGCCTCTGGTGGATAGGTCAATCGCCTGTCTGGACTATTGTACCACACGCGTTTGAGGCGAGCGGAGGGCTGCCCTCGTCCAACCTATGTGGCAACCCATGTGGCAACCCATGTATTGGCAGCCCAAGTCTTGGAAATCGCCTAGACGAACGCTCTGTTGGGGTGAAGGAATACCCCGAAATTTGGTATAATTTAGGTAGCGAGACGCGGGCAGCCGTCAGGAGCTTTTCCATGGTTATGCAGACCGATTTTGGATTGATCAGGCCCACGCAGATTGTGGACGAGATGCGGAGCTCGTATCTCGACTACGCTATGAGCGTGATCGTGGCGCGGGCGCTGCCGGACATCCGCGACGGCCTCAAGCCGGTGCAGCGACGCATCCTCTACGGGATGCAGGACTTGAGCATGAGGCCAAACCAGGGGTACAAGAAGAGCGCGCGTCTGGTTGGCGAGGTTCTGGGCAAATGGCACCCTCACGGCGAGGGAGCGGTATATGACGCGCTCGTCCGCATGGCGCAGCCGTTCACGCTGCGCGCGCCGCTGGTGGACGGCCAGGGCAACTTCGGCTCGGTTGACAACGACCCTCCCGCCGCGATGCGCTACACCGAGGCGCGCATGGCGGCGATAGCCGAGGAGATGCTGGCGAACATAGACCAGAACACCGTTGACTTCCAAGAGAACTTCGACGGCACGCTGCGAGAGCCGGTGGTGCTGCCGTCCAGGCTCCCGAACCTTCTGGTCAACGGCGCGTCCGGCATCGCGGTCGGCATGGCGACGAACATCCCGCCGCACAACCTTGGGGAGGTCTGCGACGCGCTGATACACCTCGCCGACCGTCCGAACGCATCCGTCGAAGATCTGATGCAGTTCGTCAAGGGGCCGGACTTTCCGACCGGGGGCACCATCATGGGCGGCGACGGCATCCGAAACGCCTACGCTACCGGACGGGGCCAGATCATAGTGCGCGCCAAGGCCAGCATCGAGCCGATGCGCCGCAGCAACCGCAGCCAGATCATCGTCAGCGAGCTGCCGTACCAGGTGAACAAGGCGGCGCTGGTCAGCAAGGTCGCCACGCTGGTGAAGTCGCGCAAGATAGAGGGCATATCGGACCTGCGCGACGAGTCGGACCGCGAGGGAATGAGGGTCGTGTTCGAGCTGCGCGCGGGCGTTCAGCCGATGGTGGTGCTGAACAACCTGTACAAGCTGACGGCGATGCAGAGCTCGTTCTCGGCCAATATGCTCGCGCTGGTGGACGGGATGCCGCGCGTATTCACTCTGCGCCAGGCGCTGCAGCAGTTCCTGGAGTTCCGGCGCGAGGTGATCCGCCGCAGAACCGAGTTCGAGCTGGCGAAGGCGCGGGCGCGGGCGCACATCCTGGCGGGGCTGCGAATCGCCATCAGCAACCTGGACGAGGTGATCGCGCTAATCCGCAATTCGGAGAGCGCGCAGGCCGCCCGGCAGGCGCTGATAGATCGCTTCGGTCTGGACAGCGACCAGGCGCAGGCGATACTCGATATGCAGCTGCGACGCCTCGCCGCGCTGGAACGGGAACAGCTGGAGAAGGAGTACAACGACATCCGGGCGGCCATCCAGAGCATGGAGGAGCTGCTCGCGTCGGAGCGCAAGATGCTGGGCGAGGTGAAGAAAGAGCTGCGCGCCCTGAAGAAGAAGCACGGCGACGAGCGGCGGACCGAGTTCAGCCGCGAGGGTTCCGACCTTTCCCGCGAGGACCTGGAGCCGCACGAACAGATAGTAATTACGCTGAGCCAGGGCGGATACATCAAGCGCATTCCGGCAAACACGTTCCGAAACCAGCATCGGGGCGGCAAGGGCGTCGGCGGCATGAAGACGCGCGACGACGACGCGGTGAAGCACCTGCTGGTGGTGGACACTCACGACAAGCTGCTGTTCTTCACCAACAAGGGTCGGGTGTATTCGATGACCGCGTTCGAGCTTCGCGCCGACACGTCTCGCAACACGCGCGGGGTGCCCATGACCAACGTCATAGCGGCGGGCGGCAACGAGACGGCAACGGCGGTTATCGGTATGCCCCAAAGCGAGTTCGAGGCGGAAGACAACGTGCTTGTGCTGGCTACCGCTATGGGCAAAGTCAAGAGAATCGCGCTGAGCGCGGTAGCAAACGTCAGGCCGTCCGGCTACAACATGATGGCGCTTGCCGACGGCGACGAGCTTGTGTCGGTCAGACCGGCGGGGCCGAAGGATGACATCATACTTGTTTCTCGGAATGGCAAGGCATTGCGCTTCAGACAGGAAGAAGTTCGCCTGTTCCTCAACCGCGGCGGCATGGGGGTCAACGGGATGAAACTCCTCGATGACGACAGGGTTGTCTCGATGGACGTAGGACCGCCGTCGGCGAAACTGCTGGTCATCAGCACGCGCGGCTTTGGTAAGATTACGCCTCTCAGTTCGTACCGTAAGAAGGGCAGAGCCACTCAGGGAGTGCGGACACTGAAAATCACCCGCAAGACTGGACCTGTCGCCGACGCCAAGGTAATTGACGACAGCAAGGAAGTCTATGTAGTTTCCGAACAAGCGCAGGTGCTGAGGACGCATCTTTCCGAGATACGGAATACGGACAGGGTGGCGCAGGGCGTAACCATATTCAAGCCCAATAAGGGCGACGCGGTAGCCTCCATAAGCTGCGTCAGCGACCTGAGCCTGCCCGCTGGCGCGGACACCAACGGACGGCGCAACGGCCAGGTGAACGGGCGCGTCAACGGCGCGCAGCAGAAGCTGGTGTAGGGGATGGGCAGGATGGCGGTTTGGGAACCGCGCCGGAAGTCGCGCCTCACGCTTATGCGGAGCTGGCGCATATTCAAGGCGTAGATGGCCGCGCTCGCCACATTCGTAGTTCGATACCGCTGGTGGGTGATCGGCGCGTGGGTAGTTGTCTTTCTCGCAAGCGCTACGCTGGCGCCGCGCGTGACAGGCGCCCTCAAGCAGGGCTTCGGCGAGGTGGACACCGAGTCCCGAATCGCTATGCGGCATATGGTGGACGAGTTCGGTCTAGCAGAGTCCGGAGTTACGCTCGTCTTTTCGAGCGACACGCTTGAAGTCTCCGATCCGGCGTATGTCGCCGAGATGGAGGACGCCGTCGCGCCGTTGCGCGAAATCCCGGAAGTATCGCGCATCGTTACGTTCTACTCGCTGCCGAACGAGGCGCTGGGCGAAACGATGGTCGCGCCCGACGGGCGCACCACATACGCTTTCGTCGAGCTTGACGCATCCATAGACGAATCCACCACGCTGGTCGAGCCGATACGCGACGCGCTGGCGGATACGGAGCTGGACGTGTGGGTTACCGGCGGCATAGCGGCGTACGCGGACCTTACGAAGTACAGCGAGGCGGACCTGCGACGCGCCGAGATAATCACCGTGCCGCTGCTGGCTATCGCGCTGTTCATCGTGTTCGGCGGAGTGGTCGCGGCCGGTCTGCCCGTCGCCATGGGGCTGCTGAGCATCTCGAGCACGCTCGCGCTAGTGTTCCTGATGGCGCAGGTTACGGATATGTCCATCTTCATGCTCAACATCGCCTCGTTCCTGGGGCTGGGCATGGCGGTTGACTACTCGCTGTTGATGGTTACGCGCTTCAGGGAGGAGATCAGGAACGCGGCGGCAGACGTGGGACAGGCGACAGCCGTAGCCCAAGCCGTTTCTACGACTATGCAGACTTCCGGCAAGGCGATAGCGTTCTCCGCCGGCACATCGGTAATCGCGCTTTCGGGGCTGCTGTTCTTCGACTACATGATGCTGCGGTCGCTGGGGATTGGCGGAATCACCGTCATCGCGTTCTCCATGCTAATCGCGCTGACGCTGCTGCCGGCGCTGTTTGCGGTACTCGGTCGGCGCGTGGACTCGCTTTCCCTGTGGCGAAGGCGGCGGGAAACCGACGAGGGCGGCTTCTGGTTCGTACTGTCGCGGTGGGTCATGCGGCATCCGTTCGCCGTCATCGTACCCGTCGTCGCCGTCTTGCTGTTGCTGGGCGCGCCGTTCCTGAGCGTAAAGCTGGGAGCGTCGGGAGTAACCATGCTGCCGGAAAGCGCAGAGTCGAGACAGGGCGATGAGATAGTCGCCGAGCGGTTCGGTCCCAGCGAGTTGGCGCACATAGTCCTGGTAGAGACCTCGCCCGCGTCCACGCTGTCGCCGGAGAACGTCGCGGCTAACCTCGCGTTCATCGCGCGGATGAACGCCGATCCGCGAGTGGAGCGCGTTGAAAGCGTATTCGGACCGGACCAGGCAGCGACCGCCGCGAGAATGGCGGCGCTGATGGCGTCGGGCGATTCGATGGACAATGGGACAAGCCTTCTGTCGGACTCGGAACGCGCCGGGATCGGAAGTATGCTTAGCGCCGATCTGCGAACGCAAGTAGTCCGCGTCGTTCCGGCGCATCCGCCGGCGTCGGACGAGACGAAGGCGCTGCTGGCGGATATCCGCGCCGCGCATCCAGGAACTTTGGGCGGGGACATGACCGTCCGCGCAACCGGCATCACCGCCGATCTGGAAGACACTATCGAGCGAATGTACGGCGATTTCCCGTGGATCATTCTGTACGTGATGGTCGTTACGTACTTGGCGCTGTTCTTCCTGCTGCGCTCGGCGCTGCTGCCGCTAAAGGCGGTGATTCTGAACACTCTGAGCATACTCGCCGGATTCGGCGCGCTGGTGTTCATCTTCCAGCAGGGCAACTTCCAAAACCTGCTGGGCTTCACGACGGGGGGATTCACGGAAGCGACGGCGCCCATTCTGATATTCGCGGTGGTGTTCGGATTGAGCATGGACTACGAAGTGTTCCTCCTGAGCCGTGTGAAGGAAGCCTACGAGAAGACCGGCGACAATACCCGCGCGGTTGCCGTGGGGATGCAGCGTTCCGGTCGCGTGATAACGAGCGCGGCGGCGATTCTGATACTGGTGTCGCTGGGTTTCGCCACGGGGGATCTTCTGCTGGTCAAAGCCGTGGCCGTAGGCATGGCAATCGCGGTACTGATAGACGCTACCATCGTGCGCGCGCTGCTCGTGCCCGCGCTGATGCGAGTGATGGCGGGCGCGAACTGGTGGGCGCCCCGCTGGCTTGGCGGCGGACCGCCAACCAAATCACGCCCAGCAGCGTTATAGCGCATGAGGACGATATGCCACTACACAACGACAGTCGAGACATGAGGCGGCTGATCGCGCGGCTTCTGATGGTCGTCTTCGTATGCGCGGCGGTTGTTCTGCTCGCCTGCGGAGACCGCGCGTCCACAACGGCGACGCCCGATCCAGCGCCAAGCCCGGCGCCGACCGTCGCGGCTCAGATAACCGCGGCGCCCACACAGACGGCCATTCCTCCGACCGTCTCGCCACCAACGGCGACACCGACGCGGACGGCCATTCCGCCTACCGCAGCGCCACCGACGGCGACGCCTGAACCTAGTCCGACGGCGACGCCTGAACCTAGTCCGACGGCGACGCCTGAACCTAGTCCGACGGCGACGCCTGAACTTAGTCCGACCGCTACCCCAGCGCCAACGCCAGAGTCAAGCGCGTTCACGGACGAGGCGTTCGAGGTTCTCCGGACGCTGACGCGCGAGTACAGTCCCAGGGAGAGCGCGACGGATGAGGAGCTTACAGCCGCCCTGCACTTGCGGGATCGGCTCATCGCTAGGGGTTATGATACGTGGGTCCAGGACTTCCCGGTCGTCCAGACACGCGCAAACGTCGAGATTCAGACCGCGGCGGCAGGCGCCGCGCCGGACTCGCTGCGCTCGCTGCCGATCAACCTGTCGGCTTGGGGCGCTGTCGCCGGCGCGATTGCTGACGCGGGCCACGCCTTCGAGGGCGACATGCCGGCAGCCGGGCTGGATGGGCGCGTCGCGCTGATAGAGCGCGGCGCCATCACGTTCGAAGAGAAGGTCAACCGCGTCGCCGACGCCGGCGCGGTGGCGGCCATCGTCTTCAACAACGAACTCGGGCTGTTCTACGGCGCATTCTCCAACCCGTCCGACATCCCTGCCGTCGCTATCAGCCAGGAGGACGGGCGCGCGCTGCTCGCCCTCATGGAGGCGGGCGAGGTTACCGCCAACGTATCGGTGGCCGGCGAGGAGTCTCAATCCCGAAATGTCATCGGCGAGCGACGCGCAGCCGAGGACGACGCCCCGGTCGTCATACTCGGCGCGCACTACGACACCGTGCCGGACACCGAGGGCGCGAGCGACAACGGCTCCGGGCTGTCCACGCTGCTGACCATCGCCGCCCACACAGCCGACACAGACTACCCGTTCACCGTCCGCATAATCCTGTTCGGCGCGGAGGAGATCGGGCTGTTCGGCAGCCGCCACTACGTTGACGGCATGAGCGAAGAGCAGATAGAGAACACTCTAGCGATGCTGAACTTCGACGCGCTAGGCTCCGGCGACTCGCTCATGGTGATTGGCGACCCCGGCCTGATGGCGCAGGCGCAGACGATCGGCGACGGACTGGGACTGGATATCGGAATCGAACGGGGCAACTGGGGCAGCGACCACGCGCCGTTCCTAGCGGTGGGAATCCCCGCGCTCTTCCTCATCTCCGACGACCTATCCCGCATCAACTCCCCTTGGGACACGATGCCGCACATCAACCCCAGCCTGCTGGGCCGCTCAGTCGAAATCGGCATCTCCTTGCTGGAGTGGCTGGCGGAGTAGCGCGCCCCCGCCCCACCCCATTTAACGCGGAGGCGCAGAGACGCAGAGGAATCTTGAATTATCCCCTGCGTCTCTGCGCCCTTTGCGGCTCTGCGCTAAATTATGGGTGGAAGCTACTCCATGCGGGAGCCGCCCCAGGCGCGGGATACGCCGGCGGCGGTCGGCTCTACGATGACGTTGACCACTGCGGGCTTGCCGCTATCGAAGGCGCGTTCGAGCGCGGGGCGAATCTCGTTGGGGTCTTCGACCGTCTCGCCGTGGGCGCCTAGTTCGCGGGCCATGCCGTCGAAGTTGGTGAAGCCCAACTCGCGGCCCGGCTTGCGGCGGTCGGGCGTCCGAGCCGTCCAGCCGGCGTTGTTGGAGATGACGGTTACAACCGGGATGTTGTGGCGGACGCAGGTGTCCAGCTCCATCGCGTTCATGCCCATCGAGCCGTCGCCGTGCAGCACCAGCACCTGCTTGTCGGGCTTGGCGAGCTTGGCGCCGATGCCGTAGGGCAGGCCTACGCCCATGGTGCCGGTAACGCCGGAGTTCAGGCGGTGTCCCGGCTCGTATGTGTTGATGGACTGGCGTCCGAAGTGCAGAATCTCGTTGCCGTCCACGGACACTATGGCGTCGCGGTCGAGGAAGTTGTTGATCTCGTTGCACAGGCGCAGCGGGTGGATGGGCGACTGGTCGGAGTTGAGCAGCGGCGCGCTGCGAGCCGAGCGCGAGTCTTCGGTATCGCGCAGGTGGGTTATCCAGTCGGATTCGAGTCGCCCGGCCCAGTCGGCTTCGCGGTTCTGCGCCTCGGCGAGCAGCTGTCCCATCACGGTCTTGGCGTCGCCGACGATGCCGAGATCGATGTCGCGGTTGTGGCCCAGCTCGGCGGGGTCTATGTCTATCTGCACTACCGTGGCGTTGGGGTTGAAGCGGTGGCCGTACTGCACCATCCAGTTCAGCCGCGTGCCGACTACGAGAACGAAGTCGGTCTCGCGCATGGCGGTGCTGCGGGCGGCCTGGAAGGATACCACGTGGTCTTCGCCGATAAGCCCGCGCGACATGGGCGCGGTGTAGAACGGGGTGGAGGTAAGGTCCACGAACCGCGTAAGCTCTTCAGCCGCGCCGGAGAAGAAGGCGCCGCCGCCCGCGAAGATCATCGGGCGTTCTGAGGCGGCGAGCATGTCGATCGTCTCTTGCACCACGCCCGGTTCGGCGGCGGGTCGGGTGCGTCGCTCGGCGCGGTAGGGGGTGATGGCGTCTTCTTCTTCGACCTCTTCGTACAGCACGTCCGCGCCGCAGTCGATATAGACGGGGCCCGGGCGTCCGGTGGTCGCCTTTCGGAACGCCATGCTGACGACTTCGGGGTAACGCGCCGCTTGCGTGGTCTGGTGGACCCACTTCATCATAGGCTCCATGATGCCTACCTGGTCCACTTCCTGGAACGCCTCACGTCCGATCTCGTGGACGGGGCCGGCGCCTCCGAGGATGACCATTGGGGCGCAGTCTATGGCGGCGGTATAGACGCCTGTGAGCAGGTTGAGGGTGCCGGGGCCGGACGCGGCTGTGCAGACGCCGGGCTTGCCGGTAACGCGAGCGTAGGCGTGCGCCGCGAACGCCGCCGCCTGCTCGTGTCTGAAGTCCACGCATCGGATGCCGAGGTCTTCAGCCGCCATTACGATGTCGAAGTTGGGGCCGCCCATGAGGTAGAAGAGGGTATCCACCCCCTCCTCCTTGAGCGTCCGCGATATGAGATAGCTTCCGATGACCTTGCCCATGCGTCTCTCCTGCCTGCTCCTGCTGCGAATTGCGCTTGCGCCGTCGAGTAGTCCGGCGGCTTGGGGGTAGGGTAGCACAAAGTGGGGCGCGGGGGCGATTGGGGGTTGCCGCCGCGCCGCTATGCTAGAATGTCCGCAACAGCCAAACTAGCGGACAGGATCGAAATCATGACCAGCGCAGGGAGACCTACCAGCCCGACTATGCCCATCCAAGAGATAGTTCGGCTGGGCGGAGAGATTTACAGGCGGGACATCCTGCCCAAAGTCAGAGACGACCACTTTGGAGAGTACGTCGCCGTAGATGCCGCGACGGGCGAGTGGGAGATCGCCGAAACCGAATGGGACGCCGTTGATCGTCTGAAAGAGCGATGCCCCGACGCGATTGACGTGCTATGCGAGCGGGTGGGCTACCGCGCCGTCCGCAGTTTCGGAGGCGCCGTTTTAGAGGAGGACGAGTGATCGAGGGAACGGTAAACGCCAGACATGAGGCGGTGGTGAATCTTCGCGTACAGGGTCCCAATGGACAGATACTGGAGTTCGATGCAGCGGTGGACACAGGTTATGAAGGGTTCCTGACACTACCGGCGGCAGCGGTCGTCGAGTTGGCCTTGCCTTTCTCTCATACAAGCCAAGCGATTCTAGCTGACGATTCACCCGTACAATTCCCCGTCCACCACGTTGCCGTATTCTGGGATGGCGAACCGAGAAACATCCCGGCAGATATCACGGGCAGCACGCCGCTTATCGGGATGCTGCTTCTCGATGGGTACAGGTTGATAATCGACGTTGAGGTAGGCGGCGGCGTAGTCATACAAGCCAAGCCGTAGCCGCCCGGCTACGCCGCCGGCAGGCCCAGTTGGCCGCGAGCCTCTTCTACTGTCATTATACCGGCTGAGACGTAGATCTGCATCCGGCGGGCGCGTTCGGACTCGGACTCGCGGAGGGCCTCTATGCTGGAGGTGTCGAACTCGGCGGTCAGGGACGGGTCTCCGAACATGGGTAGGAGGGTCTCTTTCAGCTTCTCCTCGAAGAAGCGCAGCTCGGGGACGATGCACGTCTCCCAGAACATGCGGCGCGCGGTCTCGATGTTGGAGTAGGTGGCGCGCTCGAGGTCGTGCAGCAGGGGCTTGGGGACGTTGAAGACGCGGGCTACGTCTTCGACGGTCCAGCGCAGGGCGCGGACGTACTCCATGTCGCGCGGCGAGAAGCCGAGATGCGAAATCTTCATGCCCTCGCTCAGCACCAGGGGGCGAAGGCGGTTGCGCGGGCCGCGGTAGCGCGCCTCCCACTGCTCGTAGATGCGCCGCACCTCGTCTTCGGACGTCGGGCCGCCGGTTTCGAGGGCGACGCCGGGCGCGCCGTCGTTGGCGAGGCCGGAGCGGTTGCCGATGAGCGCGTCGCGTCCCATGTCGAGCGTGAGACGCGCGGGCGCGATGGGCGAGAGGCCGGCGTACTCGTCGAGCGGGTTGAAGTAGCGCAGGCGCACGATCTCGTCGGCGGCGAACGCGACCTCAGCGCCGGACGCGCCAGTGTACAGGTAGCCTCGGATGTACTCGCGGTCGTCCGGCACGAGGCGCACGCGGTCGGGTCGCAGCGGCCAGATCTCGGTCGGCGCGCCCATCTCGTCGCGCATGACGGACCAGTAGGCGACGCCCCACAGGTTCAGGTATATCTCGGTGGCGCGCCAGAGGTCGCCGCCCGTCCAGTGGGGGTTCACGCGGTCGAGTAGCGCCTGCGCGGGGTGTTGCGGGCCGACCCACGCGCGGCTGCGCTCGCCGCCGACAGCCGACTCGCGGTACACGAGCAGGCGGGGCCTGGCGACGGCGTCGGCGCGGAGGCGCAGCGCGGCATAGACGGGCGCGGAGGCGGCGAAGTAGCCGGCGTAGTGGGTGGGCGACCAGTCGGAGGATCCGGAGAGTGCGGCGGCCAGAGCGTCCGATAGCGCATCCTTCGCGCCGGCGCGTGGGTCGGCGCTCGCGTCAGCATGTGGGGCGACGCGTCCGACAGCGCGTCCATTGGCGGGCATGATGCGGTTGATGAGACGCTGCATGAATTCGTTCATCGGGATTCCTCCTAATTCGACTCATCCGGCGCGGGAAGCACCGCTATGTGTCGCTTTCCGTGCCGGCGGTCCATGATTATCAGCTTTCCGTTTCGTATCTCGGCCAGCTTCTCGCGTCCGCAGTCGTCGCAGTAGATGGCTTTACTGCGCGGCCCGGAGATGTTGGATTCGTTGGCGCTCTCGCTGTCGGCTACACCCATATTCGCGTCTCCCGTCTGTCTGTGATCAGGTCGCTCAGCGCCCAGACGAGGGCGTCCATTCTGTCCGGCGATCTTGGCGAGCCGGGTTCCCAAGTGCATAGCTGGTCTTCGAGCTGGGGGAAGGAGCCGACGTGGGTTACACGACGCTGCTGGTAGAGCGCGGCGACGGGTTCGGCGCGGGCGAACTTGCCGCGGCTGGCGGTTACGAGGCGGATGGGCAGCGATCGCCCGCGCGCCGCGGTCTTCAGGGTCGCGCCAACCAGGTCTCCACCGTTGTTGCGCTCGCCGATGATGCGGTCCGCGCGGTGGCGGTCGAACAGCTCGATGGCGCGGCGCGCCCAAGCGTCAGGAGACAGGCGCGCCGATGCGTCCGCCAGAACAAATCCATGTGGGCCTCGGGGGCCGCTTTCTTCTCCACCGGCGCTCGACACTCCGGCGACTACGATGCCCGTCTCGTCGCTGCTAGGACGCGACGACATGGCGGGATCTATGGCGACGACCACGCGCTCCAGCTCGGGCGCGGAGTCTGCGTGGGCAATCCACTCGCGGCGCCACAGCGCGCCCTCGGCTTCGTCCAGCAGTTCGGCGTATATCTCCTGGCGTCCGGTGTCTGTGCCTTCGTAGCGCCGCTCGATCTGGCGCAGGAAGTTCGCCGCCAGGTTCTGGCGGTTTTCGTACGTGGAGCCGCGCGTAACGTGAACGTCGTCGCGCTCCACAAGCTCGCGCAGCAGCTCGATCGGGAGGGGCGTGGTAGTAACCACACACTGCGGGTTGGCGCCCAGCCGCAGGCCGAACATCAGGTTGTCCCACGTCTCGCGGGGGTACTCCCAGCTTGCCACCTCGTCGCACCAGGCGGCGTCGAACTGCGGACCGCGTAGCTGGTCCGGTTCGTGGCTGGAGAAGGCGAGCGCGAACGCGCCGTTGGGCCAGGTGAGCCGCCGCTTGGACGGCTCGTACTTGGGCCTGTTGTCGGGCGGACAGACGCTGAGGATGCCGGAGTCGCCCTCTATCATCACGTCGCGCGCGTCGGCGGGCGTGCGGGCGACGAGGGCGACGCGCCCAGACGCTCCGGACTCGACGCGGGCGCGAATCCACTCGGCGCCGGTGCGCGTCTTGCCGAAGCCGCGTCCGGCCATGACGAGCCAGATGGCCCAGTCGCCGGGCGGAGGCCGCTGGCTGTCGCGCGCCCAGAGCGGCCAAGCGTAGTTCGCTAGGTCCGCTTCGCTGTGGTTCAGGCGCGGAGCTTCGTCGCGCAGCGCCTTCAGAATCTGCCGCCGCTTGCGGGGCGGCGCTTCCAGAGCGCGTTCCAGTATGCTGTCGAGATCGCTAGGCATGGTCGTTCTCCGGGTTCTCCGGTACGGAGTCAGTTGGAGCGTCGAGAGCGCGGCGGATGCGCTCGGCGAGCATCGCCCTGGCGATCGCCTCGCGCTCGGCGTCCGAATCGTCTCCGGACGCGGTTGTGGCCGCGGCTGCCGAGTTGGGCTTGCCGAAGCCGCGATCCAGCAGTTCGCGCGCGGCGGCCAGCCGGTCGGTAATCTTGGCGCCCTCGATTTGCGCGTCCATCAGGTCCACCAGGAAGCGGACGGCGAGCAGTCCGTCGTCCGTCTCACGGCGGATGAGGTCGGGCGGTTCCGTTGGGTATTAGGTGTTGACAGTTTTGGGCGGTGCTGATATTGTAATCTCACCGCTTCGATGAAGGGAGAGCGGGAACAAAAGTGAGGGCCTGAACCCGAGACTGTCCAGACCCTCGTATCCAGCGCAATGCGGGCGCCAGACGCCGTCAGTATAGACGGCCAACAGCATTAAATCAAAAACGCCCCGCTTGGAAGCTAACCAGACGGGGCGTTTCACTTTTAGTCCGCGCCAGAGGCGAGGACACCCAACAGAAGACGAACACCGCTAGGTTATCTGGCGGCTTCTGGGGTGTCAAGCACAACGGGCGGCTCGACCGTGTTGGTTCGACCGTTACTCGTCTCTGGCGACTCTACCGAAAGGAGAGTCGCTATGGCTAAGCGAGACACGCACAAATACACTCTGCGCGTGAAGGATCGGATTTTCTATTTTGGAATCACGAACAACCCGAAGCGTAGAGCTGGCGAGCATGAGCGAGCCGGCAGGCCGGGCAAGATGCGCATCGAGGGTCCGCCGGTAACTCGCAAGAACGCATTGGCTTGGGAGCGTCGCATGAACAAGCGATTGGAGCGCCGCCCTAGGCCAGTTAGGGAACATCGCATGAAGGTAGTGCGATAGCCACTTATTAGCGCCCCCGCCGTCTTTGAGGCGGCGGGGATTGAGAGGAGCAGCAATGGCACACGACAACTTTGCGCAACGACTGAGGGATGCACAAGACCGAACAGCGGCGGAAGGGTTCTTTGGGGATCGGCCCGAAAAGGTTCTTGCGCTGCTGCGAGATGCGGCTTCCATCATGGACGGATCGCCCGAGGACTTCGATGCCCCCGGCCTCGGGCGCGTCTGGTGGACGATGGCCAGAGGGATGTTGGGAAAAGTGATCGAAGGTGTCGAGCACGTGGTGGAGAAGCGCCGGGAGACAGAACCAGGGAGGTAGCCCTCAAATGACGAACGCCAGCGAATTCAACCGCACGCTGTTCGTAGCCGACAACCTCCCCGTGTTGCGCGGCATCGATTCCGAGAGCATTGACCTGATAGCGACCGATCCGCCGTTCAACAAGGGCGTGAAGGCGTTCGAAGGCATCGTCGCCGCAGGCTTGGACGCCGAGGGCAAGGCAATCACCTACAAAGACGTGTGGACTTGGGGCGACGTCCAATCCGAATGGGTAGATAGCATACGCCAAGACCAGCCGAACCTCTATGCGGTCATAAGGGCCGCGAACGCGGGGGGGGGGGGGAAGACATGGGCGCGTATCTATGCTGGCTTGGCGTTCGCGTCTTGGAGATGCACCGCATACTCAAATCAACGGGGAGTCTGTACCTGCACATAGACCACACGGCGGGCGCGTGGGTCAAGGCAATGCTTGACGCTGTGTTCGGACGCGAGCGGTTCAGGCGTGAAATCATTTGGGATATTGCCGTGCTATCGGGTTTTAAGACGCAGGCGCGCAACTGGATTCGCGGACACGATACGATACTCTATTACAGCAAGTCGTCTTCTTTCGCATGGAATCGCCCTAGGCAGCCACATAGCGAGAAGTATCTTGGTCGCTTCAACAAGATAGACGGGGATGGCCGGAGGTACTTTGATGGCCGGGGCAAGCGCAGATACTTGGATGTAGTGGAGAAAGCCGGCAAGGCCGTAGGGGATGTTTGGGGGGATATTATGTCGTTTCAGCAAACCCCCACGTCTAAGGAGAAGGTCGGCTATCCCACACAGAAGCCGCTTGCGCTATATGAGCGCATCATCAAAGCGTCCAGTGACGAAGGCGACATTGTGCTCGACCCCTTTGCCGGTTGCGCGACGACCAGCATCGCAGCTGAGCGGCAAGGTCGAAGGTGGATAGCGGTTGACATCAATCAAGAGGCGGAGGCCGTGGTGCGCGACCGTCTCCAACGCGAAGCGAGACTACCCGAAGATAGACAGTCATGGGATAGGGCGGTGCGAGTCGAGACCAGCGCGCCGAACCGTTCGGACGATGGGGAGCCCGCAGCGCCCGAGCTGATTCTGGTAAGCCCGCGGCGCAGACAACCGAGGTTGACGGCGCGCGAGCTGCGATCCAGGCTGATCATGGCTGACGGGATGAAATGTCAGGGTTGCGGGTGGGTCCCGCATCATGAGGAGTACTTCGAGGTTGACCACCGCGTCCCGAAGTCGAAGGGCGGTCGGGATGATATACGCAACCGCGTGCTGCTGTGTTCTCCGTGCAATGGCGCTAAGGGCAACAAGTTGACGCTGGCGGAACTGCGGTTGCGGCGCATACAAGAAAACCGCATGGCCGACTCCGCGTGGGATCTGAAATGGTATGAGGAGACCGGGCGGTTTGGGTAGAATGAAGTTGGAGGCGATAGCATGGCGAAGTTCACAACGACCGTAAACGTCAACTGTCCTTACTGCGAATCCGAGAGCGTCATCAAGTACGGCAAGCAGAACGGCAAGCAGCTCTACAAGTGCAAGAACAAGCCTTGCGGCAAGCGCTTCAACGATACAGGGGCGCTCCATGGGCGCGTAGTGCCCGCTGACCGCATAGGCGCGGCGATCAGGATGTTCTACTCCGGAATGTCGTACAAGCAGATCGGCGAGAACATGGCTAGCGCCTTCGATATGAGCGAGCCGGACAAGGCCACGATCTACGCTTGGGTTCGGGATTACACCGACGCCGCGGTCAAGGCCATGGCCGACCACAAAGCCCACACAAGCGGCAAGTGGGTGGCCGACGAAATGGCGGTGGACGTTGGCGGCGAGAAGATGTGGAACTGGAACGTCATGGACGCCGACACGCGCTACATCCTCGCGTCCCACCTGTCGCCCACCCGGACAATCGCCAGCGCGGTCAAGGTCATGGAGAAGGCGAGGGACGCGGCGACCGAGCCGCCAAAGCAGATTGCGACCGACCGCCTATGGTCGTATGACAAGGCGATAGAGCGGGTCTTCCCCAAGGCGAGGCACGTCAAGTCCAAGGGCATGAAGTCAATCGTGTCCAACAACAACCTGTCGGAGAGACTGCAAGGCACTTACCGACAGCGCATCAAGACGTTGAGGGGACTTGAGAACCGGCGCACGGGCCAGCGCTACCTCGATGGCTGGGCGCTGACCTACAACCTGTTCCGCGAGCATGAGAGCTTAGGCCACAAGCCGCCGGCCAGAGTGGCCGGCGTGGATGCGCCTTTCAGCGAGTGGGCGGACGTCGTGAAGCGCGAGGGGCGCGTATCCAGGCCGAGAAGCGCGAAGCCTAAGCCTTCGCTGCCCCGCAATGTAATATTCCTTCCAGCCTCAAAGCGGAAACGGAAGTCTAGGCGGCGAACGGCGCCAGTCGCCCGGTAGCCCTAAAATGTGCCGCCACCTAATACTCAACGGAACCGGTCGGGCAGAGTGGGCGGGTTGTGGTTGGGATGGACGCTCATGTCTCGCTGTCGTTTCACTATAAGAACATATGTACTTAGAGAATGGTAGCGAACGAACGCGAGCGCGTCAAGGGCGAGCCAAACGCTTGACTCAAATTCGTCCGGCGTGGCGCATGGTGGATTCGAGG
This sequence comes from Dehalococcoidia bacterium, assembly GCA_965208795.1. Classification (GTDB taxonomy): domain Bacteria; phylum Chloroflexota; class Dehalococcoidia; order Lucifugimonadales; family UBA1123; genus VXRN01. The sequence goes on along the minus strand of CBDBPQ010000002.1, from coordinate 1,419,973 downwards.
GGGCTTTGGGATGGGTGCGGGAGTGAGGGCAAGGGATCACCCTCACCCAACCCTCTCCCTAAGGGGGATAGTGGAAGAGTTCGCAAGGCGGCCTGTAAGCCGAGTTCTGTATCCGCGCCGACCGTGATGGGGCGCGGATGGCGGCCATCCATCTAGGCGCGCCGTTGCCGACGCGCTCGAGCGGCCAACCCGGGGAAGGGCCGGACGCCCGTATCCCCCTATTAGGCCTTGCTCCGGATGGGGCTTGCCTGGCTCCCGCGTGTCGCCACGCGGGACGGTGGGCTCTTACCCCGCCTTTTCACCCTTACCCGCGAGTCCGTTGGCGGTCGTGAAGTCGCCGTGGACGCGGGCGGTCTGTTTCTGTGGCGCTTTCCGTCGGGTCGCCCCGCCCCGCCGTTAGCGGGCATCCTGTCCGGTGGAGCTCGGACTTTCCTCTCCCCCCGTCCGCCCAAGACACGCCTATGACGCGCCCGGAACGATGCAGGGGCAGCGACCGCCCGGCCGCCTTGCGTTTATATTGTACAGCATCGGGCGTGTTCGACCGCAGAGGCATATGAGATTTGCTTACCCGAAGGGGCGTAGCAATGGTCGCCAGCCTAGTAGAACACGTCGCTGACAGGCAACCTCCATCCGGGAACGACATCGGCGCCGTCTATGACGTCCTCGTCGCTCAACTCGACAGGCTCAGCATCAGGACGGTGGATCCTGACGGTTCGGCTCCGCGGGTCGGCTACGATGACCATGCGCGCGCCGGCGTCTATGTACCGCGCCGCCTTCCGCTCGACCTCGCCGGGCCTGTCGGACGGGGAAACGACTTCGATAGCCAGGTCGGGCGCTCCGGACCAGAAGCCGTCCACTCTGCCCATGAGTTCCAAACGTTCGCGACGTATGAAGGAGCCGTCCGGCGCGAGGACGGTGTCGGGGTCGCTTTCGAGAAGGTATCCTGCGTCGGCCACGAATACTCGCCCCAAGTCGTTCGCTCGGACGTACATTCCCAACGGCCAGACGATCTCCCCCGCAACGCCGCCGTGATAGTTTCCAGCAGGCATGATTCGATTCAACTCTCCTCTGACAAGCTCGTACCGGAAGCCGTCGTCAGGCATCCGCAGAAGCTCGTCAGCGGTCATGGGGCGCGTCTTAGTGGTCACGTCCGCTCCTCCCTTCACAGCGACGCTTCGGCCATTGCATAGCGTATAGCGACTGTATCAGCGTATGCCGAATGGCCGCAAGCGGCCATGGTCTCACCTCGCCCACTACCTCAGCGTCGCCCTGTCGAGAATGGCGTGAAACAGGCGCTCGGGCAGGACGCGGGCGCCGAACATTCCGGCGCGGGCGTCGGGACCCACGGGGTAGCGGAAGCGGGGACGGCGCGAGAACAATGCCTTCTCGATGACGCGGGCGACTCTGATGGGGTTGGCGGCAAAGTGGTCGAACTGGTCGTGCCGTCCATTGTATCGCTCGATGTACGGCGCGAAGGGGGACGCTTCGTCATCTACTCGCGCGCCGCGCAGCTGGTTCTTCTGGAAGTCAGTGGCGAACAGTCCCGGCTCGACGAGCGATACGTGGACGCCGAACGGTTTGACCTCGGCGCGCAGAGACTCGCTCAGCCCTTCCAGCGCGTACTTGCTGGCGACGTAGGCGCCGTTGAACGGCGTGCCGATGCGCCCAAGCACGGAGCTTATGTTCACGATGCGCCCCGACCGCCGCGCGAGCATCTGCGGCAGCGCGGCGTGTATCATCCTGACGCAGCCGAAGAAGTTCGCCTCGAACTGCAGCTTCATCTCGTCCACCGATACCGATTCGACGGGTCCCCATACGCCGAAGCCGGCGTTGTTGACCAAGCCGTCTATGCGCCCGAACTGCTCGATGACGCCGGGCATGACTTCGGCTACCGATTCATCCGAGTTGGGGTCGAGCTCGACGCCGTAGAGTCGGACGCGCCGGGCTTCGGCGTCGTCGAACAGTGGGGCCAGGCGGTCGAGACGGCGGCTCGATCCGATGACGATGCAGCCGCGTTCGGCGAGCAGCAGCGCTGCCGAACGTCCGATGCCGGCGGAGGCGCCGGTGATGAGGATGACGGGGGATTGATTGGCGGTTGTGGTCAATATGGTCATGGCATCTATTTTAACGCAAAGGCGCAAAGGCGCAAAGGGTTTTGACGTAGAAACGCAGAGGGACGTAGAGATGCAGGGAGTAGAACATAGCGTTCAGTTGCTTTTGACGCGCTTGGTCGAGTGGTGGACGTTGTCGGTCTCGTCGCTTTCATCCACTTCGTCGTTCGGATCGATGGTGATGACGAAGAAATACTCGTGTGTCGCGCCGGCGGGTGGGCGCGGCAGGGGTATTGTTCCCGGCGCCGTCTCGGATACTCCAGTTCCTCCGCTCAGTGAGCTAACGGACACTGTGACGGCGCACGGGACGACGGCCCACGGACAACCGCTTCCGCTCACCTCCACCTTGATATCGAATGAGTCGCGCGCGGCTGCGGGGCGAACTCCGTCATCGCCTATCTTGTTTTCCACCCCTATCTTCGTGTGCAGATACAGAGTATTATCCGGACCGCTACTCTCGGTGATGTCCACTCTCGTAATCGCCAGGTTGGGCAGCAGAGTAGCGTCGTAACTCTTGCGCTCGATGGCGATGGCGTACCTCTCGTCCAGCTCGCGCCAGGACGGGTTGACTTGGTGGTCCAGGTATGAGGCGGGGTAGATGGCCGCTATCACTTCGTGGGGGCCTTTCTTGGCTTTCCACGAACTGGACTCTATTTGCTCGGTAGTTTTGGGTTCCAACTCGCCGATGTCCGTCAATGAGAGATACTCGCCGTCCACGTAGAACGCCACGCCTGCATCGTACCTCGCGCGCTGATCCGAGCTGTTGCGGACGTGCGCCCAGAACGTCGTCCGTTGCTCGACCTCCGGCCTCTTCGGAGACCAGGATATGTCGTCCACCTCGTAGGGAGGGACCGGTGGCGTTATCCATAGCGTATCCGACGAGTTGTTGGATTCGTCGGACTCAGGTATCAGGCGGTCGTAGTCCAAGATCACTTCCAGCGTTCGAGGTTGCGCCTCGGCTCTCCAGGTGATCGTTACTTCCCGCTCTTCGCCGGGTCTGAGGCTTGGAACGCTCCTCTGCGCCAGCGCTTCGCCGCCATCGTACAACCCGACCGTGAACTTGCCGGCCGGAGCCACGTCCGCGTTGAGAATGCGGGCGGTGAACTCGACTTCCTCCCATATCCGGGGAGTCTCGGTTGACGCCGACACCGATTCCAGCCGCAAGTCCGGGTATATCGGCGTTGGCGTTACGGTCGGCGTCGCAGTGAACGTGGGCGTGGCGGTCAGCGTGGGCGTGGCAGTGAACGTAGGCGTGGCGGTAGCAGTCTCGGTTGGTGTGAGCGTTACGGTGGGCGTTGGCGTCTCGGTGGGAGTCGGAGTTGACGTCGCGGTATGAGTCGGCGTCGGGGTGGGGGTATGCGTCGGTGTGGAGGTGGGGGTATGTGTCGGGGTGGGCGTATTCGTCGCAGTTGGTGTGGCGGTCGCGGTTGGCGTAGGCGTGGGAGTCGGGGTGGGCGTGGGTGTCTCGGTAGGCGTGGGTGTGGGCGAGTCATCTGCCAATGCCAATGCGAGCGCCTCTGGGGGGACCGTAGGGCTTGGCTGCGAACCGGGGGTAGGGGTGGCGGATGGCGGTGGCAGTGGCGGCGCAAATGAATTTATGGGAGGCGGCGGAGCGCCAGAAAATACATCCAAAACCAACGGATAGGCTTGGTAGAGGGCAACTATCGCCATTCCCGCAAGAATCGTCGCCAGTACCGGGTGTCTTCTGATCCATGAACGTTGGGGCGGCTGTGGCGGTTGCGGTCGCCTCGGCGGAGCGCGTCGTCGCTGGCGCGTTGGAGCGGGCGTCGGCGGCGTCTGGGCGGGGGCGGATAGAGGGACAGGCGCCGACGTGGCAGACGCGGACGCGAGAGTATCTTGTCTTCGCATGACTCGCGCGTCCGGGCCGGCGGCGCCCGGGAAGGGGTCGCGCCCTCCCAGCATATCCCTGCGTTCGCACCATGGACACCACGGGTAGTGCGGGAAGTAATAGTGGTTCAAGTTGTTCGCGCATTGCGCGAGGGATTGGGAGGATGCCGCTATCTCATCCTCCCATTCTCTCGGCGTTGGGCGAACCAAACGGTTATCGTGTCCCGAATCAAAGCAGAGCCTGAACAAACCCTGGATCGGTCCGTCCAGCGTGTCGAACGGCAGATGTCCCGGACCTTCGACAAGCGGAGCGCTACGATTCTGGGAGTGCAGAAAGTAGCCGCTGGCGATGTTGTCTTCGGTGGGCGGAGGTTCGCCCTGCCCGGTGTACCTTCCGGTGTAGGGGTGGCGTCCTTCCAAGAGTAACTGGAAGATGAGTACACCCAATCCGAATCGGTCGTGATACTGATCCCGGTCCGTATCTCTGAACGCCACGCCCTGAAGCTCCTGTGGCGTGTATTCGGGCTTGCCCACCGGGCTTCGGTGGACAGCGCCGTCGCTTCGGTCTATCACCTGAAAAGAGTCGGTATCTATCAGCGTTACGAACCCGTTGTCGCTGACCAGAAAGTTGGACTCGTTGATGTCGCCTATGACATAGTTGCCGTCGTGGACGGCGTTCACCACTATCGCGAGGTTGATGGCGATGGCGCAGAGGTGCTTGTAGGTATAATGGGGGGCTACACGTTTTCTTGCCGCCGGGTTGAAGCACTGGTTCAGCTGACGCGAAGCGCTCAGCCTGTGCATGAGGTATCCGACTACGGAGGAGGTATCGCGGCTGGGGTCTTCGCATAGGGTATCCAGCGGCCAGGTGATGGAGACGTGGCCTCCCGTATCGGGCATAGTCGGCGGGTTGGCGACCATCAGCGCCAGTTTGGAGCGGATGGTGTCACCCGGGTTGTGATACACCTTCGCCACGTGGTCGGGAAGTTCGTCCAGGGCGTAGATCGAACCCTCTCCGCCAGAGCCGAGCAAGTTGTCGGCGCGGATGGACACCGCCTGTCCGCTGGAGCCGAGATACAGAATCCGAATCGCGTTAGCGCCGGCCATGTCTCACCCCGCGAGCGCGGCCAGCAGGAGAGTCAGATCGTCGTCGGCCCTGTTGGTTACTGTGGGGGACTTCAGGAACGCGGCGAGACCGCGCGTCGCGGCGTCTCCGTCAGGCTGGGACAGCATCCAGGAGAACAGCGGGGCGAAGAACGGGGTATGCGGGCTGTTGTCCGAGCCGTTTAGAACGATGTTCTGCAAGCCATCCGTGAACAGGGCGATCTGGGTCGAGCCGAGAGCCAGGCGCCCTACCCTAACTTCGAGATCGGACATGGCGTTCGCGGAGGTTAGGAAATTCGTCTGGTTGGCGTATTCGCCGCCTCTTTGGGGGGTTATCCACGTCAGGAAAGCGCCGCGCCCGTCGGAGACGACAACGGCGCCGTCGCCGATCTGCGCGACGGCGAGCAGATTGGTCGCATGGATAGCCAGCAGCAGGGTCGTCGCCAGCTGTCGAACGTCAACTCCGCGCCGGTCGGCTTCGGCTTGAATTTCGCGTTTGGCTTCGCTGACAGCGGCGATCACAACAGGCCTGAGGCAAGTTTCGTGAAGCGGCAGAGGCGAGTGGGCGTGCTCTTCGCGAAGGAGGCGCTCAGCCGTTCGAGCGCACGTCTCTACGGCGAGCGCCGAGCCGACGTCGGACAGTTCGGCTGAGCCGGCGCCGTCGGCCACCGACGCAATCAGAACTCCGCCGGCGACACGATAGCCCATGTTGTCCTGACAGGGGAGACCCGAGCGTTCGTGGCTCACGCCGGCGACGGACGCGCCGCCAACCGTCCAAGCTCTCCGGGGAACAGCTTCCGCCTCGTCTGCGGAACGGTCTTTGCGGACGCGGGCGGACATCACAACTTAGCCCATCCCGAAGGGTCCGGCAGGTTGATTTCATCGTCCACCCGCGACGACGATACCGACGTCATGGAAGCCGAGAGCCATTGGAAGAACTCGCCGAATGCGAGGCCATCGAGAGGTAGCGCGCCGCGCGGAGCAAGCTGGTTCAACTCGCTCATCAGCGCGCCTTCCACCCCCACGCAGAAGAAGGCCACTTGCTTTGCCTCCTCAGCTTGGTGGACGCGCCGGGACGCTTCGGAAATATCGTCTCCGGACGCGCCGTCGGTTATCAGGATGATCCAGGGGCGGTAGTATGCCGTACCGGCTTGCCTGTACACTTTCTTCCGCTCCTCTATCAGGTCGAGCGCGTATATGGACGCGGCTCCAATGGCGGTGCCACCCCTTACACGGAGCGTTACGGGAAAGACGTTGTCAGCCGTGGCAAAGTCTTGTTCGAGATTTTGTTGATGGTCGAAAGCGACGATGGCGGTCTCCACGCGCAGGGCGGCAAGGGCATCGCTACGAAGCGCCTCTATATAGGTGGAGACGCCTTGATTCAGGGCATCTATGGGGGGGCCGGACATGGAGCCGGAAACGTCGAGGAGCAGCACGCACGCGCATCTAGGTTCGGGGTTGTCGGCGAATTCCACCAAGGATTCGAGGTCGAGTTCGTCTTCAGGCGTCATGTAAGTCTCATCGGAGTTCATCGCGGTCCTCCTTGGCGCTTGCGTTCGCAGTCGGCATTCACAACCACAAGTTACTCCAATACACCACATTTGTAAAATTGTTGGAGAGATTTAACGCGAAGGCGCAGAGAGGATAAAGGAAGGTTGAGAATGCGGCGCAATCTAGCGCGCGGGGGCGATGCGCGCGAGTGGATGACGCGCGGCGCTTTCGGGCGTGTTCGCTAGACGTCGTCGGCGCCTAGCTCTCGCAGCCGCGCGCGCAACCTGGCTACCTCGGCTTCCGCGTGTTCAAGCCGCGAGGCTTCTCTGTTAGCTCGTTCTTCCGCCCGCTCGCGCAGCGCGGCTTCGGCATCGGCTCTGTCCGCCTCGTCGTCGTGGGTGCGCAGGTACTCTTGAGATACCGGATCGAAGAAGCGCAGCTGTCCGCGTTCCCAACAGACGTATAGGCCGAGGGCTTGGCTCCAGCCGCGGCAGCGCTCTTCGTCCGCCCATTCGACCTCTAGGGGTTGGTAGCCGCCATCCAGCAGCCGGTCGCCGGCGAGCGCGGCCTCGTACCGTTCGCCCCCGGTCGGATCGAAGCGCCAATACTCGGATACGCCAAACGACTCGTAATCCCTTCGCTTCTCGTCTTCGTCTCTGTGGGCTGTCGAAACGGATGCGATCTCCAGCACGAAGTTGGGCGGGCCGCCCTGCCGATCTATGGCGTATCCGTTGTGCTCCAGCGCCAGGTCAAAGTCGGAGTCGAAGCACACCATCAGATCGGGGATGCGAACTCTGGCGTAATCGCCGTAACGCTGCGATACGGGAACCTCGCTGAGAACCGAGACGCCGGTCAGATGCGAGTAGAAGCGTCTCAGAGATGTCATGTGCGAGGGCAAAGATAGATATATGAAATTCTGCATATCGTCTCGCGGCGGGTAGTCGGGAAACACTTCCGCCCTTATGGTCGTCGTCGTATTCTCGATAGTTCTGCCAGTCATAGCTTATGCGCCTCTGGGCTTGTCCGCCGATATCCGCAGTGGTTAGACGATAGCACACTTGCGCGCGGTCGGCATGGTGATAATATAGGCTAGAGTAGAAGCAAGGCTGAACCCAATACGGAGAGCAGGTGGACTGCAACATGACCACAATCTCAGACATTCGCGCGCGAGAGGTTCTGGACTCGCGCGGCAACCCGACGGTGGAAGTGAACGTGGCGCTGAGCGACGGCGCATGGGGACGGGCGCTTGTCCCGTCCGGCGCGTCAACGGGCGCCAACGAGGCGGTGGAGCTGCGCGACGGCGACCCTTCCCGCTACATGGGGCGCGGCGTGCTGAACGCGGTCGCCAACGTGCATGACAAGATCGCGCCCGCGGTGCGCGGGCTGCCGGTCCACGATCAGCGCAAGATAGACGAGACGCTGCTCGCGCTCGACGGCACGCCTAACAAGGCGTCTCTTGGCGCGAACGCTGTGCTGGGAGTGTCTCTGGGCGTGGCGCGCGCGGCGTCGGAGAGCGCCGGGCGGCCGCTTTATATGCACTTCAACGACGGCGAGCCGATAACGCTGCCGGCGCCTATGTTCAACATAATCAACGGGGGGCGGCACGCCGAAAACTCGACCGACTTCCAGGAGTTCATGGTTGTGCCTCTGGGCTTCGATACGTTCAAGCGGGCGATGCAGGCGGGCGTGGAGGTGTATCACGCGCTGATGCAGGGACTCCGCAACCGAGCGCTTGGCACGAACGTGGGCGACGAGGGCGGCTTCGCGCCGCCGCTGGCGACGAATCGCCAGGCCGTCGAGCTGCTGATAGAGGCGATAGAGCGCGCGGGGTACAAGCCGGGCGAGCACTGCTTCCTGGCGATGGACGTCGCCGCGTCCGAGCTGAGCCGCAGTCCGGGGCGCTACACGCTTCCGGCGCGCGAGACGTCGCTGAGCGCCGAGAACCTGGTTGACATCTACGACGCCTGGATAAGCGACTACCCGATTGTCTCCATCGAGGACGGCCTCGCCGAGGACGACTGGAACGCATGGGACATGATGACCCGGCGGCTCGGCTCGCGGGCTCAGCTAGTGGGCGACGACATCTATACGACGAATCCGAAGCTGATAGCTGACGGCATCCGGCGCGGCTCGTCCAACGCCGTGCTGGTCAAGCTCAACCAGATCGGCACCGTCAGCGAGACGCTGGACGCTATCCGCATGACACGCGACGCGGGCTGGGGGACGGTCATCAGCCATCGCTCCGGCGAGACGGAGGACTCCTCGATAGCGGACCTCGCGGTCGGAGTGGGAGCGGGTCAGATAAAGGCGGGCGCGCCGGTGCGCGGCGAGCGCACGGCGAAGTACAACCGGCTGCTGCTGATCGAGGAGACGCTTGGGCCAGAGGCTCGCTACGCGGGGGCGGAGGCCTACGACAAATTCATGGGGTGAGATGCCCCCCAACCCAATTGCGCCCATCCCATGCCATGCGCTACGATTTTGCGTATCAGGAGGATTTGCCATGAGTACCCGCATCGGCATCAACGGGTTTGGACGCATCGGCAGGCAGGTTCTTCGCGCCATGCGCGAACGGCACCCCGATACGCTGGAAGTGGTCGCCGTGAATGACCCGGGCAAGTCCGCCGACAACGCGCTGTTGTTCAAGTACGACTCGACTTACGGCAGATACCCGGGGTCGGTCGAGGCAACGGACAACAGCATCAGGATAGACGGAGACGAGATTGCGGCGCTTACCGAGCGCGACCCGTCGAAGCTCCCTTGGGGCGAGCTGGGCGCGGACATCGTGATCGATTCCACCGGCGTCTTCACAGACGCGGCGCGGGCGGGGAGCCACGTCGAGAACGGCGCGAAGAAGGTCATCATAGCGGCGCCCGCGAGCGGCGAGGACATGACCATAGTTATGGGCGTGAACGAGGACGGCTACGACGCGGACCGCCACCACATCATCAGCAACGCATCGTGCACCACCAACTGCCTCGCCACGATGGTCAAGACGCTGCACGACGGCTTCGGCGTGGAGCGGGGGCTGATGACCACCGTCCACTCCTATACTAACGACCAGCGCCTGCTGGACCATGTACACTCCGACCCGCGTCGCGCCCGCGCCGCCGCGCAGAACATCATCCCGACCACCACAGGCGCCGCCCGGGCGGTGGGGATTGTGCTGCCGGAACTGAACGGCAAGATCCACGGGATGGCGATGCGCGTGCCGACGCCCACGGTGTCGGTTACGGACTTCGTGGCGACGCTCGAGCGCGACGCCTCCGCCGAAGAGGTGAACGACGCCTACCGCGACGCAGCGTCCGGGCGGCTGAACGGCATCCTGGACTATACCGACGAGCCGCTCGTAAGCTCGGACTTTCGACAGGATCCGCACAGCGCGATCATAGACGGACGTTCCACCCTGTCGCTGGGAGGCAACATGGTCAAGGTGGTCGGCTGGTACGACAATGAGTGGGGCTATTCCTGCCGCACAGCGGAACTGGCGGCGTTCCTGGTCAAAAAGGGGCTGTGAGGGGTAGAATTCGAGAGGTAGGAGATAGGTATCGTTGCCATGTCGTCGGTTAGGGACATCATACAGACGATCCGGGCGCTGTCGAACGAGATGGCGGCGTTCCTGTACACGCTGCCGGACGACGTTTGGCGCGACGCCGACACCTACGCCAGCGCGTGCGCCGAGTGGAACATGGCCGACGTGGTGGCGCATCTCATATCAGGCGGCAACACGTTCGCCATGAGTATAGAGCGCGCGCTGAACGGCAACGTGGCTCCGCCGATGGGCTACCGGCGGATGAACCCCGAAGAATTCACGCAGTCGGTGATCAGCCTGCGCGACGCCTATTACGAGGACGTGTTCCCGGAGTTCAACGCCTCGTGCCTACGGCTGAACCGGCTGCTGGTGTCGCTGGAGCCGGAGCAGTACGCGCTGCCGGCGTGGCACCCGTTCCGCGTGATGACGGTGGAGAACCTGATAGAGCTGCGCGCGATGGAGCTTGCGGTGCATGGCTGGGACGTCCGCTACGGGATAGACCGCGCCGCCTCGCTCAGTCCCGTCGCCGTTCCGTTCCTCAAGGGCTGGGCGCATCGCTGGCTCGCCGCCTGCTTCCGCGCGCCGACTGATGATACGGACGCCATCATCCGCTTCGCTCTGACGGATGAGGACGACGAATCCTACGATCTGGCGGTGCGCTCCGACGGCTTCAGCCTCGACGCCGCCGATGCCTCGGCGACGCCGGACGGTACGCTGACGCTGGACACGTCATCCTACATCCTGTTCTTGATGGGACGGCTGCCGCTGCGCCGGAGCATCCGCCGGCGGCGTCTCGCGTTCAGCGGCGATCAGCCGCTTGCGGAGCGGTTCGGGGAGTGGTTCCCGGGGGTGTAACCCAGCGTCGTCCGCCTCCGTCTCAGTCACGTCCCATTATGCCGCGCCGTCCCCGGCGTTAGAGGATATCGTCGCCTCTGGGCGGCGCGATCTCGCTACTCTCCCCCACCCAGCGACTCGATGGCGGAGCCGAGCCTCATCAGGAGATACAACACTCCCAGCGAAACCAAGAGCGCGGCGACCGCGACGGTAAGCCCAGAAAAGGGAATTATATACCTATGCACATTTTCCTTGACAATTGGCGCATCCCTAGTGTACACTAAGTCTGTAAATAGAAAGGGTTTCGCGCATGGCTAAGAACGCCCCAGGCAAGGCTTACCGCAAGGGCATCTCGCTGGTTGAGGCTGTCCACAGGTTCGGCGACGACGCAGAGGCGGAGAAGTGGTTTGTGTCCAGACGCTGGCCGGATGGCGTCGAGTGCGTCGAGTGCGATTCAGACCGCATCCATACCCGAAAGCCAAGCGCGCGGCGCAAGACGCCCACCTATCACTGCAACGACTGCAAGAAGGACTTCACTGTCAAGACGGGAACGATCATGCACGATTCCCGCCTGCCGCTCGGCAAGTGGGCATTGGCGCTCTACTTGTTCAGCACGAACCTCAAGGGCGTATCGAGCATGAAGTTGCACCGCGACCTGAACATCACGCAGAAGTCCGCTTGGTACATGGCGCATCGTATCCGCGAGACGTGGGATGATGACGCAATGGAGCGCTTTGTAGGGCCTGTGGAAGCTGACGAGACCTACGTTGGCGGGCTTGAGAAGAACAAGCACGAGGCGAAGAAGCTCAGGGCAGGCAGGGGCGCGGTAGGCAAGACACCCGTTGCCGGGGTTAGGGACCGCGAGACCAATCAGGTGTCAACGGCGGTGGTGGAGTCCACGGACAAGGCGACGCTTCAAGAGTTCGTGCATTCGCGTACTGAACCGGATGCGACGGTCTATACGGACGAGGCGCGGGCTTACATGGGGCTGAGGCGGGCGCATGAGGCAGTAAGCCACAGCGTGGGCGAGTACGTTCGGGGGCAGGCGCACACTAACGGGTTGGAATCGCATTGGGCGATGCTCAAGCGCGGGATAGACGGAACATACCACCACGTCAGCCCCAAGCATCTTGACCGCTACGCTACGGAGTTTTCGGGGCGTCATAACCGCCGCCCGATGGACACGGAGAGGCAGATGGCGTCCATGGCCGTCGGGTCTGTGGGCAAGCGTCTGCCCTACCAGGACTTGATAGGGCCGTCCCACACGCGCATCAACGGACACGCCTTGAGGAGCAGGGATACCTGAAGCTCGGGGCCGTCCCACACGCGCATCAACGGACAGATAGGGCTGGTATAACCGGAGAGAAAGATCACGAAGGAGGTCGGAGAATGACAACTCAACTGAAAGCGACCCGTCAGACAAAAGTATGCAAGTGTGGCTGGTGCGACAGATTCATGCCGGATCTGCGACTTGAGCATGAACACGTCTGCAACCACATCTGCAACGAGTGTGTGTCCCAATGGGCTCCCGACCACAACTTTGCGGCGGACAGTTGGCCGGCCAAATAACCGCTCAGGAGGAGATTGGCTGTATGACGCAGTTGAACATGGAAAATCGGACGCTGGGAGTGATGGACAATCTTCGCTTCCTGCGTTCGCTCAACAACGAGTGCATAGACCTGATAGCCATAGACCCGCCATTCGCAACGAATGAGACGTTCACTACAAAACCGAAGCCGCCTATCTCCGAGGCCGAACTTGCTGAGGAAAAGGCTCTGGCAAAGAAGCACGGGGCGAGGCACAACGAGGGTATCGGGGAGACGCGGGTACAGGACGTATGGAATTGGGATGAGGACGTTCATCCCGATTGGCTGTCCCGGATAGAGGACGACTACCCGCCGGTGCACAGCGTGATACAGGCGGTGGAAGCCTGCGCGTCGGAGAACGAGGCGGCGTATATCGCGTTCATGGCGGTTCGACTAATCGAGTGTCGCCGCGTGCTGAAAGACACTGGTTCTATCTACGTCCACTGCGACGATCACGCCAACGGGTATCTGCGGATGTTGCTAGACGCGGTGTTCGGGGCAAAGAACTTCAAGAACGAAATCGTATGGAAGAGAACCGCCGGGCGTTCGGATGCCAAGCGGTTCGGCAGGGTTCATGACAGCATCTACTTCTATGCCAAGTCCAATCAATTCACATGGAATACCCAATACGCGCCCCATGACCCCGATTACGTCAAGCGCATGTATAGGCACGATGATGGAGATGGAAGAGGCCGTTGGCGGTCAGCTGATCTGACCGCCAACGGCCACGGAAAATCCGGCGGCGAGTATTTCTCCCAATGGAAGGGTGTGAATCTAAACGCTGGTCGAATGTGGAACCTGCCCATGCGGGGTGGCATGGCTGATTGGATAGAACAGAACGCGATCCCCGAATGGAAGGCGATGACCGGCGTTCACAATAGACTGAATGCCCTAGACGAGGCTGGGTTGATCCACTGGCCCAAGCGCGGCAAGATGCCGTCTTTGAAGAGATACTTGTCTTCCACAAAAGGCCGCGCCTGCGAAGATGTTCTCACGGACATCGGCAAGCTCGAATACGCTTCATCCGAAAAGACCGGCTATTCCACTCAAAAGCCGCTTGTCTTATACGAACGCATCATCAGGGCGTCGAGCAACCCCGGCGACGTGGTGCTGGACATTTTCGCCGGTTGTGCCACAACCGCCGTAGCCGCTGAGAACCTCGATAGACGCTGGATAGCCTGCGACATGGCTTACCGGTCATGGACGATGCTCAAGCGACGCTTCGCGCTCAATGGCGTTGCGCTGGACGATATGACCAGCGCTACTACCGACGCCCTCAAAGGCAAGCAGCCCCAGATGTCCAGGGCTACGTCATGGACTATCGGCCCTAATGACCTGCCCGAGCGCGAGGACGTTGACCCTGAGCCGTTCCACAGTCTCGCCAAGCCAAAGCGCGGAAAGAAGTCCGTTCGGTCGTCCACGTGGTCGGGGCGCATCCCAAAGGACGAAGCCAAGCAGATTCTGATAGACGAGTTCGGCGCGGAGTGTTGGGGATGCGGCTGGGAAGCTCCGGTCTTCCCGAATGGCGACAGGGATTTGACGTTGCTGGAAGTTGACCACATATGGGCCAAGAGGGACGCCAGCGCCGCCGGAGGCGGAAATGACGAACTCTACAACCTTGCGCTCCTGCATCGAACCTGCAACGGTATCAAGGGCAACCGACTGACGCTGGAAGAACTCCGACAGAAGAACGCCGATGACCAACACGCCTACAAGACGGTGAAGGATATGGTTCACATTGGCAAGGCGATTCAATTCGCCAATGAGCGTATTCTACAACGTGGCGTTCAGACCGCATTGTGAGATTGGGGGAGTCAATGTCCGAGCGACACAACGAGGCAGAATCCGAACCAAAGCGCGAACGAGGACGCCCTGTAAAATGGGAATACCCAGAACGGATTGATGCCAGCCCAGAGGAGATCGCGGACGTGGTATTGCGAGCCAAGCCTAAGAAGGTGTGGAGATTCGAGGAAGAACGGCGGCGAAAGTCTCAGTAGCCAACGACAGACGATTCGTAGCTAAAATGTGCATAGGTATATAATTCCCTATTTATACAGTTAGGGTGTGGAATTCCAAAACACCATTTTCCGCTCGATCCATTCGTCCCTTGACAGCTTGCATCCTCTTATGAGAACATATGTTTGTTCAGGGAGGGGCTCCATGCTTATCAGACGGACGCCGGACCGTTACGAGAAACTTGCCATACTGGGCGGAATGGCTACGGATGACATCCTGTATCCAACCGGCGGTAGGGGTGGCCGCGGACAGCGGCGCGGTCCGTATCCGTCGGCCAAGAAGAATCCGTCGCCGGGCATCTACCGGGCGGCCATGCCCAACGGCAAGTTCATCAGTCTCATGCGCGTGATGTTCACGGACTTCTGCAAGATGGACTGCGCCTACTGCCCCAACAGCCATTGGGTGCCGCGCAAGCGCTACGCCTTCAAGGTGGATGAGCTCGCGGACGTGTTCGCGCAGGCGCAGCGACGCGGACAGGTGAGCGGGCTGTTCCTGAGCTCGGGCATCGCGGGCAGCGGCTCGAAGACGATGGAGCGGCTGCTGAAGGTGGTGGACTCCGTCCGCAACCGGCACGGCTTTCGCGGCTACATCCACCTCAAGGTCATGCCGGGCGCGGAGGCGCAGTACGTGGAGGCGGCTCACCGGCTCGGTACGCGGCTGTCGGTAAACATCGAGACGCCGACCGTCGAGCACATGAACAAGCTCAGCGACATGAAGGACTTCGACGCGGACATCCTGGACCCGATCCGCTGGATTCACGACCTGACGGAATCGCGCAATGGCGGCCCCAATGGCGGCGCTATCGGACAGGCGACGCAGCTGGTGGTGGGCGCGGCGGATGAGACGGACCGGCAGATATTCGCGCGCATGGACCAGCTCTACACCGAGCGCAAGCTCAAGCGTATCTACTACGCGCCGTTCCGTCCCGTGCGACATACGCCGCTCGAAGAGCATCCGCCGACGCCGATGATCCGCAGCCATCGCCTCTACCAGATAGATTGGCTCAAGCGCGTCTATGGTTTCTCTAACGACGAGATAGACCTCGCGTTCACCGACGACGGCTACGCGCCTCTGGACGAAGACCCGAAGACGTCAATCGCCGTAGAAAACCTGGACGCCTTTCCGGTGGACATCAACAGCGCGGACCACGACCGGCTGCTGCGGATTCCGGGCGTCGGCCCCAAGTCGGCGCAGCGTATCGTCGCCAACCGCCGCCGCCATAGCATAGACACATGGCGCGACCTGAAGGCGATGGGAGTCGTCCATAAGCGCGCCTGGCCGTTCATCGCTTTTCCGGGACATCGCCCGCCGAGGGCGAAGCAACTGCGCCTGGACCTGTTCGGAGAGGGCGCGAAGGAGGCGCGGCGGTCATCGTCGGCTGCGACGACGGGCGCGCTGGGCGGGGCGGCCGGACCTCAGACCGCGCCGTGCGGGGAGGCGCGCTCGTGCCAGGGCTGTCCGATGTTCGGCGCGCCGGGGCATCCGGGGCCGTCGGACTTTGCGGCGTGAATGGTGGATTTAACGCGGAGGCGCGGAGATTCGCAGAGGGAGATTTAAATTTCTTTGCGTCTCTGCGCCTTTGCGTTAAATCTGGGACGGGGGCAGGGTTAGAGCGGCAGGGATTGGCCTACTTCGCGCAGGGTGGCGCGGCGCGTCTTCCAGTCGGGCATTGCGGTTTCGACGACTGCCCAGAAGTCGCGGGAGTGGTTCATGACGCTGAGGTGGGCCAGCTCGTGGGCGACGATGTAGTCTATGAGAGCCGGTTCGAGCATCATGACGCGCCAACTGAACCGGATCTTGCCGTCGGACGAGCAGCTTCCCCACCGGCTACGCTGGTTGCCGATCAGTATATTGATACGAGACTTGTCGCCGCGTCCGAGTTTGGGCCACCAGCGATCGACGTCGCGCGGCAGCCGCTCGCGGGCGCGGTCGGCGAACCAGTTTGCGATTGCGCCGCTCACCAGTGGAGAACGCATCGGTTCGGGCAGGTCGCGTGGCGCGGTTACGTGAAGCCGGCGGCGGGCGAGCCGGACGCTCGGTTCTTTCGATTCATCAATGGGGGCAGACCGGACGACCAACTCGACAGGGTCTCCGACGTACGGCAGCGTCTCGCCGCTGACGAATTTGAGCGGTTCGGGAGCGCGCGCCGCCTGCTCGGCAATCGTCGCGACTATCCAGTCCGCTCGGGCGCGGACGAATTCTCGGATGTCCACGTCCTTCATCCGCGCCGGCGCGTTTACGATCACCGCGCCGCCGTCCCGGACGGACAGCTGCACGGTCTTCTTCCGTCGCGCGCTGCGGCGCACCTCGTACTCGATGGCAGCCCCGCCGGCGCGGAGGCTGTGCGAGCTTATCCGGTAGCGCGAGGTCATGAAAGAGAAGGCGGCAGTCCGCGAGCATCGTCGCCCAGAACCGCCTCTACCCATGCCGCGACGGACAGCAGACGCGTCTCCTGCCAGTGGGTTGCGGCGAGCTGCGCGCCGAGGGGTATGCCGTCGGCGTCGAAGCCGGAGGGGACGGTTATGGCGGGGAAGCCGCCGAAGGTAAACGGGGTCTGGAACATCGGGTTGCCGGTGGTTGTCAGATCGCGTGGGGCGGCGGCAAGGGTGGTTGGAGTCAGCGCGACGTCGAAGGGCCGCATGGCGTCGGCCAATTCGCGGGTGAACGCGGACTGGACGCGCTTGGCATCCAGATACCCGGTCGCGCTGGCCTTCATGCCCGCCTCGATTACGCCTCGCACGTTCGGGGCGTATTCGTCCTCGCGTCCGGGGAACCAGTCGCGGTGCGCGTCGGCGGCCTCGGTCGTCATCAGCGTCCGGTGGGCTCGGAGCAGGGCGTCGAAGTCGGTCGAAAGCTCGACATCCGCGACGGTCGCGCCGGCGCCCGCCAGGCGTTGGGCTACGGCGTCGGTGTGCGCCTGGGTCTCGGCGCTCGCGCGTTCCCAGAAGAAGCGACGGATCAGGCCGATGCGCGGCGATTCAAGGGGGCGAGACGCGGCAGCCGCGAAGTCCGGCGCGGGACGGCGGGACGAATCGGGGTCGGACGGGTCGTGTCCGGCCATGGCGTCCAGCAGCAGCGCGGCGTCGTGGACGGCGCGCGCCATGTGTCCCATCGTATCCAGCGACGCGGCGACGGGGACGACGCCGTACCTGCTGATCCTCCCGAACGTCGGCTTCAGCCCAACGACGCCGTTGAACGACGCGGGGCGCAGCACCGAACCCGCCGTCTGCGAGCCGAGCGCGGCGGGAAACATCCGCGCGGCGACGCCGACGGCTGAGCCGGAGCTGGAGCCGCCGGGCGTGCGCTCGGCGTCCCACGGGTTGATGGTGGGAGGCGGGTCGCCGGTGGCGAACTGTGTAGTAACCGTCTTGCCCAGGATGATCGCGCCAGCCTGCCGCAGTTTGGCGACGGCGGTCGAGTCGTATTCGGGCACGAAGTCTGCCAGGATGCGCGAGCAGGCGGTGGTCAGGACGCCGCGCGTGTAGTAAATGTCTTTCACGCCTACGGGGACGCCGTGCAGGGGGCCGCGCGGACCTTCGGAGGCGAGCTCCCGGTCGCGTGATCGGGCGGCGTCGAGCGCGGCGTCCTCATCGAGCGTTACCCAGACGTTCAGCGACGGGTCCAGGTCGCGGCTGCGTTCCAGCAGGGCGGATACGAGTTCGACGGCGGATACCTCGCCGTCTCGAATGGCGCGGGCGGATTCGGCGGCTGTGAGGTCGTGCAGGTTTGGCATTGGTTGGCTCCAAGATCGTTAGGGACGAGGATTTCACCCCCATCCTAACCTTCCCCCATCGAGGGGGAAGGGACTGAATCGCTAGGACAAGGGGTTTACTCCACCGTCGCGGTGTGTTCGCGCTTTACCAGGTCCCAGTCTATCTGGTAGCCGAGTCCGGGTTCGTTTGGCGCGTGGACTTTGCCGCCGGTCATGTCTATGTCCTCGACCAGGCCGTAGAGGTTGGCGCCGGTGCATGGGAAGAACTCGAAGAACTCGCAGTTGGGGACGGCCATCATCACGTGCAGGTTGGCGACGTTGTTGAGAGAGTTGCCGCCGTGGTGGATTTCGCACTTCATGTTGAATCCTTCCGCGAGGTGGCAGAGGCGCACCATGGGCGTGATGCCGCCGGTAACGGCCACGTCGCCGCGCAGGATGTCGGTCGCGTACTGGGTGACCCACTGCGTCATGCCGTAGTAGCGTCCTGGGGCGTACTCGGTGGACATGATCGGGATGTCGAGCTTCTGGTGCAGCTTGACGTAGTTGTAGATGTCTTCTTCGACGAGGGGGTCTTCGTACCAGTAGAAGTTCAGGTCTTCGATGGCGCGTCCGACGCGCATGGCGTCCTCGTACTGGTACGCCCACATGGAGTCGAGCATCAGCTTCATGTCGTCGCCGACGGCCTTGCGGACTTCCTTGCAGATTTCTATGTCGAACATGGGGTTGCCGTGCGGGTGAATCTTGTGCGCCGTCCAGCCCATGTCTTTGAAGCGCAGCGCCTCTTCGACGTACTCGTCGGTGGTCTCCCAGTAGGCGGTGGAGGAGTATGTGGGCATGACCTCTTTGCAGGTGCCGAGCAGCCGGTGGATGGGCTGGCCGGCGATCTTGCCGTTGATGTCCCACAGGCAGATGTCTATGGCGCCGATGGCGTTGGTGGAGACCGAGCGGTTCTGCTTCCACATATCCCACCAGATGGCGCCGATGTCCTGCGGGTTGCGTCCGAGCAGCATGGGCTTGAGGAATTCGATAAGCGCGGGGGCGTAATGGTCGGCGCCGACGCGGGACGAGCCGAGGAAGGCATTGCCGCTGACGCCGCCGTCGGTCTCGACGGTAACGATGCCGAGCTGCCTGGTGTGGCCGAAGGCCGTGCCGACGCCGGTCATCCACGGTTCGGACTGCCAGTTGAACATATCTACCTTGATGTTGGTTATCTTCATTGTCGCTCCTTCTATCATCGCGGTTTGTTCTTTGAATTTTAACGCAGAGGCGCAGAGACCGCGGAGGAACGCAGAGATTCAATTCATCCCCTCGCGTCTCTGCGCATCTGAGTCGATGTCTGCCCGCTTATGCGGAGTTTATCTTGTGTTACAAGAAAAAGGTAAACTTGGGTAAGATTGCTATAATTGGCGAGTTCACCTACTCTTCCGGCATGATTCGCAGCATGAATTCGTCGAACATTGGGACGGTAAACGCGGTGTCGCCATGGCTTGGGCTCCAGATCATACCCTTGTTTATGAGCTGGCTGCGGAGGGGCGCGAGTGACGATACCCGTCGGTTCAGCGCGTCGGCTATGTCTCCCGACCTGTGCGGTCCGGCGCCTAGCCGCGCCATCGCGCGCAGGTAGGTCTTCTCCCTGGGCGTTAGCCGGTCGAAGCGCACCCGGAAGAAGCTCTCGTCCAGGCCGGCGAATGCCTGCGCCGACGCAGCCTCGACATCGGCGAGCGTGATGGGCGGACGCTCGGCGACGTCCCAGACGCGCTTGCCCCACTCCTGGAGGAAGTACGGGTATCCCCGTGTCCTGGAGACGATGGCGTCCAGCGCGTCGGGTTCGATGTCCACGCCCTCCGCCAGAGCCGGCTTGTGGATCGCCTGCCGAGCGTCATCCTTCGCAAGCGCGCCGATGATGGGGAAGTCGAACATTCTCTCGGCGTAAGACTTGGCCTTGCCCAGCCGTCCGCGCACCTGCGGCAGCCCCGCGCCGGTCATGATCACGGGCAGCCTGCGCTGGGACGTTCGGTGCAGCGCGGTGATGAGCGCCGCTAGTTCGTCCTCATTCACGTACTGGAGCTCGTCTATGAACATCGCGATGCACGTCCCGTCCGCCTGCGCCGCCAAACCTGCCGCCTCGAACAGTTCTTGCATATCCGATTCCAAGTCCCCGTTGTCTGCCAGGCCGGGTTCCGGTTCAAAATCCAACCCGACTTCAATGTCCTGGTACTTGACTTTCAGGGCGCCGACAAAGCCGGCGAGTCCTCTGAGAGCTCGTTGCGCCAATTGCTTCGCCGCCTCTTGATTCGAGAGACTGAGCAACGCCAGCCGCAACCGGGGAGCGAGCATAGCCGGCAACGAACGGTTCTCAGGAGCTTCGATGCGGAGCGCGGAGATGCCGCGCCCCTCGGCGTCCGACATGATCCGGTCCAGCAGCACGGTCTTGCCGACGCCGCGCAGCCCGACCATGATCATGCTCTTGCTTGGGCGTCCGATGCGGCTGCGCTCCAGGGCGATGCGCGCCGTCTCGCGCAGTTCGTCCCTGCCGGCGAGTTCCGGCGGCTGAGTGCCGGCGCCAGGCGCGTATGGATTGCGAATCGGGTCCATGGGACACAGCTTATAGGAAGTTTATCCTATATTACAAGAAAGAGATAAACTTGGGTAAGATTGCTATAACTCGGCGCCGGCAGCCGATTATAGCCAATCCGTGAACCTCTCATTGATCGAACCGCATATGCGCTTGACACCGGCTTCTGATCCGATCAATGATCCGCGCATGGTCGAGCAACCCGAACAACAGATCGCGCTTGCGCCGGGGCCGATGTGGGTTTCGCCGGGCGAGGACGCGGCGCTGTACGCGCCTCTGCGCCAACCCGCTGCGACTCAGCCAGCGGCCGCCCTGTTTCTCATCCGAAGCGTTACGTAGGTGACGATGGTGGACGTGATCAGGCTCAGGCAGCCGCCGATGATTATGTCTATGGGAACAAGTATGCCGGGCCAGGTGGCGATCGTGAAGTAGATCGGCACGATGTAGGTGGCGTAGGCGGCGCAGCCCAAGACAAAGCTGTTCTTGACTGCCCTGAGCAGGTTGTTCTCTTTGAGCGCCGGCTCGATCGCCAGGTAGCTGTTGGCGAATCCAATTAGAATCATGAAAAGCAGGACTGCGGCTATCTGCGGTCCGCCCCAATCGGACATCTGCCTGCCGAACTGGTCTAGCAGCGCGTCATTCCCGCTCGCGCTATACAGACTTTCGTACATGCCCACCGCTATGGGCGAGATGTTCCATACTACGTCAATCACCATGTAGATTACGATTGCGGCTATGGCTCTGATGGCTCTGTGCATGATCGCCTCCCTGTGCCTTTCCGATGGAACTCGGTCGCCCGATCTGCCGGTTAGCTATCGTCTTCGCCTAGCTCTTGCAGTCTTGCGCGCAACCTGACCAACTCGGCTTCCGCTCTGTCCGCTCTTTCTCTTTCCCACTCGCGCAGATCGGCTTCTTCGTCGTGCGTAAGGAGGTATTCTCGGGATACTGGGTCGTAGAAGCGCAGGCTTCCACGCTCCCAGCAGACGTATAGCCCAAGCGCTTCGCTCCAGCCGCGACAACGCTCGTCGTTCAGCCACTCGATAGGCACGGGGCGATAGCTCCCTTCCACCAGCCGGTCGCCGGCGAGCGCGGCTTCGTACCGTTCGCCTCCGGTCGGGTCGAATCGCCAATACTCAGGTATTCCAAAGAGCGCGTAGTCTGCGCGCTTTTCATCTTCGTCCCGCGCCGCTGTCGAAACGGACGCTATCTCCAACGCAAAGGCGGGCGGCCCGCCCTGTCGGTCTATGGCGTAGCCGTTGTGCTCGAGCATCAGATTCCAGTCGGAATCGAAGGAGACCATCAGGTCGGGGATGCGAACTCTGGCGTAATCTCCGTAGCGCTGCGATACGGGAACCTCGCTGACGACTGAAACGCCTGGCCTCGATGCGAAGAATCTTTCCAGCGACTTCATATGCGATGGCCGGGACAGGTGGAGGAAATTCTGCATATCGTCTCGCGGCGTATAGTCGGGGAAAGGATCGGCGGTTATAGTGGTTGCCGTACTGGTGATAGTTCTGGCGGTCATGGCTGATGCGCCCCTGGGCTTGCGCCAATATATGAGTTGAACTAGATAACGCTATGCCGGCTTAGCATGGATACGATACATCCGCATCGTATCCCACGCCGGTCTGCGCCAACAAGTTGGGGGTGGCGATAACTAGACGCCGCCCTCACGCTTCGGCGCGCTTCAGGACGTGCAGATACATGAACGCGCCGGTCAGGGTGGTCGTCTCTTCGCAGTGGCCGCCCATGGTCTCTCCGGACGGTCGCGCGGCGGCGAGGTGTATGTGGACGCGGATGCCACCTTCGGGCAGTGGCTGGATGTAGCCGTCGGCGGTTATCAGCTCGAGGTTTTCGTCCAGTACGCTGCGCTCGAATATCGCGGCTTCGTCGTCATCGAAGCCGCATAGATTGCGCAGCCGCAACTGTCTGAGGCTGCCGATGCAGGAGGTGATGGCCGCCTCCTCGATTCCCTCGGCGAGCGCGAACTCTTCGAGGCTGGCGACGAGCGCTTCGTTGGGGCCAAACCGCCGGTAGATTACGGACGTTGCGCCGATGTTCCATTGCTGCATCGCGCTCCTCCTGTACGGTTGTTGGCTTTCAGGGCTTCGGACAACCACAGTCTGAATATACAAGCAGGCGCGCGGGCGGTCAATCCGCTGGGCCGCCGGGCCGCTGGGCCGCCGGGCCGCCGGGAATTTGGCGCAAAGACGCAAGGGGGTAGAGGTGATATGCTGGACGAAGATTGCAAAGGAGGAGACGCATGGTTCAGACAGACCACGAGCGGTTCATGAGGCTCGCGCTGGAAGACGCTCAGCGAGCGGCGGATGAGGGCAACGTCGGCGTCGGCTCGGTGATCGTCAGGGACGGCGAGTTGGTGGCGCGAGGCCGGAACCTGGTTCCGACCACCAACGACCCGACGGCGCACGCGGAGACGGTCGCGCTGCGAGAGGCGTCGGCGGCGCTTGGGACGGACGATATGTCCGGCTACGCGCTATACACCACCTTCGAGCCGTGTCCCATGTGCTGCGGCGCCCTGATGAACGCCAACATAGCGACGCTGGTGATGGGCGGGCGTCCATCGGCGGAGCAGACCGGGTGGGGCGACTATACGATGGAGGCGCTGCTGGGCATGGCGCACTGGGGGGACAGGATGGAGGTTGTTACCGGCGTTCTGGTAGAGGAGTGCCTGGGGATTAGGCGGCCGTAGCAAGCCACGCGCCTGACCGAAATTTGGAAGTGAGGCGTCCGCAAGGTTGGCCCCCCAACTGCATTCGCAGCGGTGGAGAGCGTCGGTCGCTTTGACCGATTATCGCGGCGGTCTGTAAGATAGCGAGACGGTAGGGGCGGCGGGAACAAGCAGTTCCTAGTTTGACGGTCGCGTTCAAGCGGATGACGCATGGGAAGGATGACAGCATCATGGATGTAAAGCAAGCAGTCCGCGCGGCGAAAGAGTATGTCGCCGAACTCTACGAGGACGAGCATATCATGAACGTCGGCCTCGAAGAGGTTGTGTTTGAAGAATCCCCGGCCGTCTGGAAGATAACCATCGGCTTTTCGCGGCCATGGGATCTGAAGGGTCCCGTGGTTGCATCGTTGGTGGACGCGCGCCACGCTCGCTCGTACAAGGTCCTCAGCCTTAACGACGCAAGCGGCGAAGTCGAATCTGTCACGGATCGCGTTTTGGAGAAGCCGGGGCGTTGATTGGGCGAAGCGGGGTCTTCATAGACTCCAATCTTCTCACGCTATATGTAGTGGGCGCAACCGGTCGGGAGTTGATCGCCAAGCATCGCCGACTGCAAGGATACACGGAGGATGACTACGATATTCTGGTTGAACTGCGTGGATCAGTTGCCCAAGTTTTTGTAACGCCGAATACCCTTACGGAAACGTCCAATCTGCTTGGGCAACACGCCGAGCCAGAGCGTTCAAGACTCTTCGACACATTGCGAGTCTTTATTCAAGAGAACCGGGAAGTAGTGGTGGCAAGCGCCGATGCGTCAAACAACGATGCGTTCGGATGGCTTGGACTGACCGACGCGGCGCTTTTGGAAGCAATCACTACTGAGACGCCGCTCGTGACCGTTGATTTGGATCTGTACTTGGAAGCATCAAGGAACGACGCACGTTCCGTCATCAACTTCAACCATCTTCGCCGCCTGTGAATCGGGCGCGCTAGAACCGGCCTCTCAGGCGCGGGTCGAGCACGTCGCGGAGGCCGTCGCCGACGAAGTTGAACGACAACACCAGCAGGAAGATGGCGATTCCGGGCGCGAACGACAGCCACGGGGCGCTGTTGAGGTTGCGGAACGCCATGTTGAGCATCCCGCCCCAGGTTGCGGTCGGCGGCGGCACGCCCACTCCGATGAAGCTCAAGCCCGCCTCGCCGAGGATGGCGAAACCCATGCCCAGCGTCGCCTGCACTATCACGGGCTGAATCGAGTTAGGCACCATGTGGAACAGCAGGAGACGCCATGGCGGGGTTCCGATCATGCGCGCGGCCATGAAGTACTCCCGCTCCTTGACCGACAGCGCCTGGCTCCTCACGAGCCGCGCCTGCGTGGTAAACAGGTTGATGCCGATGGCGAGGCTGACCGTGAATACTCCGCCACCCACCACGAGCAGCAGCAGTATGGCGAACAGCAAGCCCGGTATGGCTATCATCGAATCCACCATCCGCATTATGGAGTGGTCGAGCCAGCCGCCGGCGTAGGCGGCGATTATGCCGAGCGGCACGCCGATCACGATGGCGATACCGACGGAGAGCAGCCCGACGATCAGCGATACGCGCGCGCCGAAGATGAGGCGGGACAGCTGGTCGCGCCCAACGTGGTCCAATCCGAGCGGATTGGAGACGGTGGGCGGCGCGAGGGAGTTGATCGGGTCTATCTTGTAGGGGTCGTAGGGCGCGATGAAGTTGGCGAATACGCCGACGAACAGGATGAGGCCGATGTACGACAGCCCGATTACGGACAGCCGGTGCTGAAGCAGCTGCCGCACGGTATCCATCGGCAGCGCGTCGAGCGCCCGGGCGAAAGCGCCGGCGGGCTCTGTCGAACCTGTGGTCGTGTCGAAGTCGCGCATCAGTCGTACCGGATTCTGGGGTCCAGGTAGGCGTAGGTGATGTCGGTGATCAGGTTGGCTACGAGGATGGCGACGGCGGACATCATGACGATTATCTGTACGACGGGGTAGTCGGACCGCTGGAGCGCGAACACGGCGAGGCGTCCTACGCCGGGCCAGCTAAACATGGTCTCGATTATCACCGAGCCACCGAGTATGTTGCCGAGCCGCAGACCCAGGATGGTTACGACGGGCAGCATGGAGTTCCGCAGCGCGTGCAGCCATATGACGCGCCGCTCGAACAGACCCTTGGCGCGCGCGGTGCGTATGTAGTCCTCGCCCATCACTTCGAGCAGCGACGAGCGCGTCTGGCGCATGATAGTCGCCGCGCCGTTGAGCCCGAGCGCGAGCGCGGGCAGTATCATGTGCTTGATGCCATCGATGGGTTTTTCCCACACGAGCTCGGAGCCGAACACCGGCAGTATGCCGAGCGTTACGCCGAAGAACAGGATGAGCATGAGCGCGAACCAGAAATCCGGCATCGCTATGCCGAACATGGCGCCGGACGTGGCCATCATGTCCATTATCGAGTTGCGTTTGAGCGCGGCTATTACGCCGGTTACGATACCGAGCGCAAGCGAGACGATGAACGCGGCGGCGGCGAGCTGCAATGTATGGGGCAGCCGCGCGGCGAGCTCGGAGGCGACGGGCCGCTTGTTCTGGAACGACACGCCCCAATCGCCGGTTACCATGCCGACGAGCCAGTTGAGGTACTGGATGGGCAGCGGCTTGTCCAAGCCGAGGTCGCGCATCATCACCTCGCGGATTTCGGGCGTCAGCGCGTCGCTGTCCTCGCCCGCCATCGCGTAGATGGGGTCGTTGGGCAGCACGCGCAGCAGCAGGAAGATGATGATGCTGATGATGAACAGCACGGGTATCATCTGGATGATGCGGTTTGCGATGTATCGGCGCATTGGTTACCCGCTGTCAGCCTAGTATCCGGGCTTTAACGCAGAGGCGCGGAGACGCGAAGGGGTGAAACTAGCTGTCTTTCTCTAGTGGGCGGGAACGTCCGAACGTCCCCGCCCACTATCTCCTGACTCCTATCCCCTACTGTTCCAGCCACACGTCGTGTATCTTGAGCGACGCGTCGGACGGGTACTTCACCCACTTGGGATCGGGGTACTGTTCCCACATTACGTCCTGGCTGACGAAGTGGTATGACGGATTCGCCGCCGTCCGCACTCCGCCGAGGGCGTTGATCATGTAGAGGCGCTGCGCTTCCTGGTAGAGGTAGTTCTGCTCGTTGGGTTCGAAGGTCTGCGCCGCTTTGCGAACGAGCCGGTCTATCTCGATCTGCGCTTCGCTGGTTCCCCAACCGCCGTTGTTCCAGTAGCCGCCCATTCCGAGATAGGAGTTGAACGTTCCGGACGGGTGCGGCCTGAGACCGAAGCCCCGCAGCGAGAAGCTGGCTTCCTTGGTGACGAAGGTGCGCTTCGCCTCGTCGCCCGCGCCTATCTCCATCTCCACCTTGAAGCCTACGGCTTCGTAGTACGCCTTTGATATTTCGGCGCGCGCTATGTTGCCCGCGCTGGACGTGGTGGTGATGGTGATGGGACGTTCGGGCAGGTCGTGGCAGCCGCCCGCCTTCTGCTCCTCGGTGCAGGTGAACGCTGACATCGTGCTGATGGGCAGGGAGATGCCCATATCCGCCGCGTAGGCTTCCAGCAGCGCGCGGGCGCCGTCCGGGTCATACGGGTACGGGAATTCGCTCTCGGGAACCGAGAAGCTCGCCGCGTGGTTGGGCGGCACGAGAGAGCCGGTGTAGGCGAAGCCCTCGCCGCCGGTCATCGCCTGGTTCCAAGCGTGGCGGTCCATGGCCATCTGCGCCGCCTGCCGGACGCGAATGTCGTCGAACGGCGCCCGGGCGGCGTTGAAGTGGTCCATCCTGGGGCCGGCGAAGCCCTTGAACTCCTGGATTCCCGGCACGGAGCGTGAGAGCCTGATCGCGTCTATCGCGGAGTGGGCGATGCCGGCGGCGTGTACGCTACCGGCCTCGAGCGCGCCCGCGCGAACGGAGTCGTCCGGTATCACTACCCAGCGCCAGCCGTCCAGGTAGGGCATACCCTCGCGGTGGTAGTTGGCGAACCTTTCGTAGTCTATGTGGCTGCCGGTAACCCATTCCTTGACCATGAACGGACCCGTGGACACGGTTCCGTGCGACTCCAAGCCGTCCTTGCCGCGCGTTTCGAAGGCGGTGGGGGATACGGGCATACCCGCCGTCATACCCAGGTTGGTGATGATGGGCGCGAACACTTCCGAGGTGGTTACGGCGACGGTGAGGTTATCTATTACGTCAACGTTGCTGATGGACTGGATGGCGGGCCTTGTTACGGCGCCGTTGTTCCTATCCAGCACGAATTCCAAACTGAACTTTACCGAGTCCGCGTTGACCTCGGTGCCGTCGTGGAACAGCAGGCCGGGCTTGAGCTTGAAGGTGATGGTCTGCTTGTCCTCGCTCATGGCGAACGACTCGGCGATGGACTTTTCGGGGATCCACTCGGAGTCCGGACCATATGCCGTGAGCGGATCGCCGACGGTCATGCACCACGCGGCGCAGGCGCCGCCGCTGTACGTCAGGTGGAACAGGTGCTCGACGTTGGGACCCAGCCCATACATGAACATTCCGCCGGAGCGGCCCATGCCCATGCCCATGTCGCCGGTCTGAGCGGGCATGGCCTGGGCGACCGCGGACTCAACCGCCATCTGTATGTCTTCCTGCGTAACGCCGGGGCGGTCCGCCAGCGCCTTGGCGATGGCTTCACTGACCTCAGCTTCGGTCAGGCCGGGCGTCTGCATTGCCAGCGCGTCGGCTATGGTGGCGGCGACCTGCGCCTCGGTAACGCCGGGAGTATCGGGCTGGGCGGCCAGAGCCTTGGCTATGGCGTCGCCGACCTGCGCCTCGGTAACGCCGGGCTGGGCGGCCATCGCCTGTTGCACCGCGGCCGCGACGTCCGACGCCGATACGCCCTGCTGCTGCTCAGCCATCGCCTGCGCGATTGCGCTCGCAACATCTTCCTGGGTTACCCCGGGCTGAGCCTGCATCGCCTGTTGCACCGCTGCCGCCATGTCCGCCGCTGACGCGCCCTGCTGCTGCTGCGCCGCCGCCCTGTCAACGGCGGAGTCTATGGCAGCTTGAATTTCTTCGGCGGTCGCCCCGGACGGCTCGCTGCTCGCGCAGGCAATGCCAAACGCCAACAGAGACGCCGCCGCGATGATATATGCCAACAATCTCATCTTGTTCATTTCGACGCCTCCTCGCTGTTTGCCTGTGATTTCAACGCATTATACACACATGGCAGGATTTTGCATCTTTCGGCTTGCCTATCGCTGACGCGGCGGTTGTCGTGGGTGGTATTCTTTTGCGCAGGCGACCGGGGCTATGACAATTAGCGATTCGGAGACAGGCATATGAATAGGTTGAGAAGTATGAGTACAGCGCAGCGCGAGGCGGAGCTGGACCGCTTGGTGCGGGTTACGGAGATTCCTCTGCTGCTGCTGTCGTTCGTCATGATACCGCTGCTGATAGGGCCGCTGCTGTGGGAGATGTCTGAGACGCAGGAGTTTGTGTTCCTGGCGCTGGACGGCATCATCTGGGTTGTTTTCGCCATAGATCTGGCGGTGAAGTTTACAGTGGCGCCGCGCAAGTTGGCATTCCTGAGGAGCCACTGGGCTACGGTGCTGATCGTGCTGCTGCCGTTCGCGCGTCCGCTGCGGCTGCTGCGTCTTATCTTGTTCATAACGCGCGCGGCGCGCGGCATCCACCGCCTGATGAACATGAACTTCCTGCTGGTCTATGCGGTGGGGCTGATCACCATATCGGCCACAGTGGCGACCTCGGCCGAGCAGGGGCAAGGCACTATCGAGTCGTTCCCGGACGCGCTGTGGTGGTCCATCGTTACCGCTACGACCGTTGGTTACGGCGACATTTCGCCGGTTACGCCGCTCGGACGCGCCGTCGCCGTTGTGCTGATGCTCGGCGGCATCGGGCTGTTCGGCGCGCTCACCGCCAACCTCGCGTCCGTCCTCGTGCGCTCTGAGGATAACGTAGAGGAGGGCGTCAACGAATTGCTGGAACAGGTGCGCGCGATGAGGGGGCAACTGTACGAGACGCAGCTCGCCGCCGCCAGGCAGGCCGCCCAAGCCGCGCAGCCCGGTCAATCCGCCCAGGTCGGGGCGTCCGCTACGCGCGGCGCATCGAGGCGGGGCTTTTCATTACGAGGCGTCGCTAATATAATTCGGAGGCGGCTGGCCGGCGCGACCAGCCGCGCAAGGGGCAGGCGCGACGCGAGCGTCTCCCCGCGACCCGATGCGCAAGCGGAATCCAGAGGTGAACACATGCCCGATGCACAGACCTTCCGACAGGCGTGGGGGAGGTTCGCCACAGGCGTATCAATCGTTACCACGCTCACCCCGGACGGGGAAGTTCACGGCATGACGGCGAACGGCATCAACTCGGTATCGCTCGACCCGCTGCTGGTTCTGGTGTGCGCGGGTCATACGACCACGTCGTACCCGATGATCCAAGAGTCCGGACGATTCGCCATCAGCATCCTGGCGGAAGACCAGCGCGACATAGCCGAGTACTACGCGCGTCCGACAGACCAGAAGACGGGAGACCTCGACTTCACGCTGTCGCAAACCGATCGCGGCTCGGCGTTCGTGGACGGCAGCCTGGCGCAGATGGATTGCAAGGTCGTTACCGAACACGTGGCGGGCGATCATACCATCTTCATCGGCGAGGTGGAGGAGATAAACGTCGCCGACGGCAGGCCGCTGCTCTTCTTCCAGGGCAGTTTCAGCAAAATCGAGGAATAGCTGAGTGGGGTACCCCCATCCCCCGCCTTCGCGGGCGCAGGCTCTAACCTTCCCCCGTCGAGGGGTAAGGGACTTGCGATGGGCAATCTGACACAGCGCCCGGCATTGGAGGCGCCATATGCAACCGGAGATGATAGCGGACTACGCTTGCGAGACCGGGGAGGGCCCGCTATGGCATCCGATGGAGCGCCGTTTGTACTGGGGCGACATCCCTCGCGGGCGGCTGTTCCGTTACAACCCATATACCCACAGCCATGAACAGTTCTACCAGGGCAGAGTAGTCGGCGGGTTTACCATCCAGGCGGACGGCTCGCAGCTGCTGTTCATGGACAGGGGTTCGGTGGCGATACTGCGCGACGGCGAACTTAGCTTCGTGATAGACGAGATAGCGGCTGAAACGGATAACCGCTTCAACGACGTGATAGCGGACCCGGCCGGGCGCGTGTTCTGCGGCACGATGCCTCACCCAGACGGACGGCCGGGGACCCTGTACCGGCTGGACACCGACGGCTCTCTGACGCCTGTCGTGGAAGGAATCGAGCTGTCGAACGGCATGGGATTCACGACGGATCTACGCCACATGTACTACACCGATTCGCTGGCGCGTACCATCTACCGGTTCGACTACGACGCGGCTACGGGCGAGCCATCCAACCAGACCGTGTTCGTCGAAACGCCGGATGACGGCTCGATTCCGGACGGAATGACGGTGGACGCCGAGGACCACGTATGGTCGGCGCGCTGGGACGGCTCGGCGCTCTACCGCTACGCGCCGGACGGCTCGGAGGTCGGGCGCATAGACTTCCCGGCGAAGAAGGTGTCGAGCGTGATATTCGGGGGGCGCGATCTGACGGATATGTACGTTACCACGGCGGGCGGCCACGACAAGGCGAACGAAGGGGCGCTCGCGGGGGCGCTGTTCCGCGTCAACGTGGGCGTTCAGGGCAAGCCGGAGTTCCTGTCGCGGGTGGGAACCTAGCGCTTGGCTCGATCTTGGTCTGACAGCATGGCGCGAAGGCAGCGAATTTCGGCTTCAGCTTCGTCGTGGTTCCTGAGATACTCGTTCGCTACCGGGTCGTAGAGGCGAACGGCGCCGGTTGAATGGTCGGATTGTAGCATACGCTGGCAGAGGAGATGCGGGCGGGGAGTCGGTCGGCTATTCCCAACGCCGGCCATTCTTGACAATTCGAAGTCGCCGTTGCTACGATTTGCACGCCCATATCCGCGCCCGTCTAGCCCATTCTGGCGGGCTATTGGAGGACTGCCGAGTTGTCCCACGTAAAGTGTCTGCGTTGCCGCGGGTGCGACAGGGAATACCCTATCGAGGCCCTGAACGCTTGCGACTTCTGCTTTGGCCCGCTGGAGGTAGAGTACGACTACCCCAGCATATCCAGGGCAGTGAGCCGCGAGAGTATCTCCGAAGGTCCGCTCACCATGTGGCGCTACCACGATTTCCTACCCGTAGAAGCGGACCGCGCGCTGGACATGGGAACGGGGCTGACGCCGCTGATCCACGCCAAGAACCTGGGGCGGCGGCTGGGCCTGGAGAACCTGTACATAAAGAACGACAGCGTGAATCCGACGTTTTCGTTCAAGGACCGCGTGGTATCGGTCGCGGCGGCCAAGGCGCTGGAGTTCGAGTTCGACACGCTGGCTTGCGCCTCGACGGGCAACCTGATGGGTTCAGTCGCCGCGCACGGCGCGAAGGCGGGCGTGCCGACGATGGTGTTCTTCCCCGCCAACCTGGAAAAGGGCAAGGTGCTGGGCGCGGGCATCTACGGCGCGACGCTGATAGCCGTGGATGGCACCTACGACCAGGTCAATCGCCTGTGCAGCGAGCTTGCCGACAACCATCGCTGGGCGTTCGTGAACGTCAATATGCGTCCATACTACGCCGAGGGCAGCAAGACGCTGGGCTACGAGGTGGCAGAGCAGCTAGACTGGCAGGCGCCCGATCACTGCATCGTGCCGGGCGCGTCGGGCGAGCTGTTCACCAAGATCCACAAGGGCCTGACCGAGATGGCGGACGTGGGGCTGATAGACGACGTTGATACCCATATGCACATCGCGCAGGCCGAGGGGTGCGCGCCCATCGTCAACGCCTATGACAGGGGCGACGACCAGGTGCTGCCCGTGCGACCGGACACTATCGCCAAGTCGCTCGCCATCGGCAACCCGGCATCCGGCCCGTTCGCGCTCAGGACGATCAAGGAGTCGGACGGCTCCGGCGTGATCGCGTTCGAGAACGAGGTGGTGGAGGGCATCAAGCTGCTGGCGGAGACGGAGGGCATCTTCACGGAGACGGCGGGCGGCGTGGTCATATCGGGACTGAAGCGGCTGATCGAACGCGGGCTGATCGGCTCGGAGGACGTAACCGTCGCCTACATCACCGGCAACGGGCTGAAGACGCTGGAAGTGGTCGAACCCGTTGTGGATACGGTGCAGATAGCCCCGACCTACGATTCGTTCGAAGAGGCGATGGCGGCGCGGTAACGGCGCAAGCCGATTCATATCCCAGTGGGGCGCGGGCAACCACGAGGGTTGCCTCTACGGTGCGTCCGAGAAGACTAAGACCAACACGGAAGGAGCGTCCGATGGCTAGAAGGCGCGTAAAGTTCACCTTCCCGACAGATCTGATTACGGAACCGATAATCTACGAGCTTGGGCACCGCTTCAAGGTGGTAACCAACATTCGCCGCGCCGACGTCCGCGAGAAGATCGGCTGGGTGGTGCTGGAGTTGGAAGGCTCGGAGGACGAGGTCGCCAACGGCCTCGAGTGGGTCGCCAGCGCCGGAGTCCGCGTGGATCCGGTGAGCGGCGACGTGATAGAGGGCTGACGAAAGCGCGGACGCTCGACGCCCGGCGCGGCAGACACAACCGCCACAGACAACCGCCAACATAACCGGAGGAATCAACGCATGGCTACAACCGTTAGGATACCTACCCCGCTGCGCCGAGTAACCGGCGGCCAGGACAAGGTCAACGCCGAGGGCGAAACCCTCGCGCAGATCATAGACTCGATGGAGAGCCAGTATCCGGGCATCAAAGAGCGTATCTGCGACCCTGACGGCAGCCTGCGAAACTTCGTAAACGTCTTCGTCAACGGCGAGGACGTGCGCTTTCTGGATGGGGTGGATTCAGGCGTCGGAGACGGCGACGAGGTGAGCATCGTCCCGGCGGTCGCGGGCGGCCGCTAGCGCCGGCGACTCCCCAAGGTTCGACCAAAGGCGCAGAGTCGCAAAGAGTGTGGCGCGGGCCATAGCGTCTTTGCGCTAATCCACATTGTACCCGCGCCGGAAATCCCTGCGGGTTAGAACGAGGTGTAGCCGCCGTCCACGGGCAGGGATACGCCGGTTACATAGTCCGACGCCGCGCTCGCCAGAAAGACCGCCGCGCCGCCCATCTCATCCGGCTCGCCCCAGCGGCCGTGAGGGATGCGCGAGCGGATGTATTCGTACCGCTCGGTGAACGTGTCGCGTATGGGCGCGGTCAGGTCGGTGTGGATCCAGCCGGGCAGGATGGCGTTGACCTGTATGTTGTCGCCCGCCCACGCCACCGCGAGGCTCTTGGTCAGCTGCACAACTCCGCCCTTGCTTGCGGAGTACGACGCCACCCAGTCGGAGCCGAACACGGACGTCATGGAACCGATGTTGACTATCTTGCCTCCGCCGGCCGCCTTCATGTGAGGGTACGCCTCGCGCGAGCAGAGGAACGTTCCGTCCAAGTTGATCGCCACCACTTGGCGCCACTCGTCCATGGTATAGTCCTGCGGCGGCTTGCGGATGCCGATGCCGGCGTTGTTGACGAGAATGTCCAGCCCGTCCATGTGGTCGGCGGCCGCCTGCACCGCGGCTACGACCGACTCCTCATCGGCCACGTCTATATCGAGGCCGAACGACGCGACGCCCATGCCGCCAATCTCGGCGACTGCGGCGTCTGTCTTCTCGCGGTTGCGAGCGGCAATCGCCACGGACGCGCCTGCGCCCGCCAGTCCGC
This sequence comes from Dehalococcoidia bacterium, assembly GCA_965208795.1. GTDB lineage: Bacteria > Chloroflexota > Dehalococcoidia > Lucifugimonadales > UBA1123 > VXRN01. Next base: position 1,385,730 of record CBDBPQ010000002.1, on the reverse strand, counting down.
GCGCGATGCCGAGTCCGATGCCTCCGTTTCCGCCGGTTACGAGCGCGCGCTTGCCGGTGAGATCGAACATACGAGAACCTCCTTACAAGTAGAGAAGAGAAATGAAGAGACGGGCAAGCGAGGGGCTGGCGGCCGGCTACGCCGCCGCCACCTTTCGCGCCGGACCGTTGGGCCTGTGCGCGTCCAGAATCGCCGCCGTCTCTTGGGCGTGCTTGACGCCCGCCTGCCGCTGCTTGGCGAGCAGGTCGAGCGCGAACTCGGACAGCTTTGGCTTCACCCGCAGGTTTTCGGGAATGTAGCGCATACAGCGTCGCATCATCACCTGCGCGGGACGAGACGTTCGCTCGCTGCATCCGTAGGCGTACACGCACATGTACGCGATGCACTTCGTCGTTTCGCGGTATATCGGGGGAACTCGGCTGGATGATGGAGCCATCCGCGCGCTCAGGAACTCATCCAGCGCCTTATCCAACTGCCTGGGCATGGGGCTGCCAACTCTACGCATCCGTCAACCTCGCCTAGAACGGAATTGCTTGACATAATCTAGTATTTTTCCGAAAAAATCGCAAGGCGCAAGCTGAGCGTCTGGCCGGAATTTGGGGGACGGAGGCCTGGTGTGGGCGCGTGTGTGTTGGCGATGCAGGGACCAAGGCTAACAAGGGATGCCCCTATGGTTGCCAAGCCGATTTCGCATTTGAGCGTCCGAATCGCCTAGAATGGACTGGCTACGCAGATACGACCGAGTTAGAGGGGAACGCCGGTATATGACCTCAGATGTTCGCGCTCGATCTTCGCCGACGGCGCTTTGGACGATTCGCGTAGTAACGCTGGTTGCGTTTTTGGATCTGTACATGCAGATCCCAGTGATCTCTACATACGCGAAGTCGTTGGGCGCGGCTGAGGGGATGATCGGCGTGATAGTAGGGATGTACTCGGCCCTGAACCTGCTGGGCAACGTGGGCGCCGGCTTCGCTCTGGACAAGGTGGATCGCAAATTGCTGGTCGTCGCCGGGATGCTGGCGACAACGGCGGCGCTGTACTGCTACCCGCTGGCGCAGACGTCTGAGCAACTGCTGGCACTGCGCGTCTTCCATGGCTTTGCCGCGGGCGCGCTGGCGCCGGGAGCGTTCGCCATGCTCGGAGACCGCTCCGGCGATGGCGGCCAGGCGCGTTCGATGGGCATGGGCGGGGCGCTCATCGCCATATCGGCCGTACTGGGTCCCGCGCTTGCCGGAGGCATCGGCAACGAGTGGGGCTACGAGTACGTCTTCATTACCAGCGGCTCGTTCATGCTGGCGGCGGCTGTGGCGTTCTGGCTGCTTGTGCCGGGAGACGGCAGCGCCTCCACCAGAGATGGCGCGGCGGACTTCGAGCGAACGGGCGCGGCGTCGCCGGTCCGCAGTCCGATCATGCTCAGAGTCTATGGCGCGACGCTGGCGATGACGTTCGGGTTCGGAGCGCTGGTGGCGTACCTGCCGATAATGCTGGAGGAGATCGGCGCGGATATATGGGTTCGGGGCGCGGCGTTCGCCGTCCTGTCGCTCGTGGGCGCAATAGTCATGGCAAGCTCGATCCAGCGCGCCCTGGACGGTAGGTCGCGCCCGCTCACCGTCCTCGCCGGGCTGGTCGGCATGGGGGCGAGCTTCTTCGTTCTGGCGACGTTGGGTGGAACGCTAACGGGCGTCTTGGCGGCTATGGTGATGTTCGGCTTCGGCTTCGGGCTGCTGTTCCCGGCGCTCAGCGCTACGGTATCGGAGAGCGCGGACGGACGTCGGCGCGGAGCGGCGTTCGGCATCTTCTACGCCACGTACTCGCTTGGGGTGGTGATCGGCTCGGTGGCGACGGGCCAAGTGTCGGAATCGTTCGCCGCGCTTGGGGCGCCATTCTACGTCGCGGGCGTCATACCGCTGCTTGCGCTCCCGCTCGCGCTGGGGATACGGGGACGGAGCGCGTTTAGCCGTCAGGAAAGCTGACAGTCGCGGCATCGGCGCCTTCGCTAGGCGACGCCGTTCGACCGCGCTTGCCCCGACCACGCGCACGCGCTACGATGCCACCTATCACGCATTCAGGATTCACGCTATGCCAACCGCCAAACCCCAACGCAGCTTCTGGACGTGGGGACTCCGCGCCGACGAGCCGTCGGACGCCGAGCGCGCCCGACACGCCGCCACGCTATCGGAGCGATTCGGCGTGGAAATCGTCGCCCCGCCGATACCGGACGCCGATGAACTCGACCTGCGCCCGCCCCGGGTGTCCGCGCCGGACTCTATCGCTCCATTCTGTCGCGTTGACAACTACGAGCGCGCGCTTCACTCGTACAGCGCGGACGACCGCGAACCGGCGGCCATCGAAGGGCGTTTTCCCAACCCGCCGGACGTGGTGGCGCACCCGCGCGACGAGACGGAGCTGGAGCGGGTTCTGGAGTGGTGCGACGCGAACGGGTACGTCGTCATTCCGTTCGGGGGCGGGTCGTCAGTGGTCGGGGGCGTTACGCCGCCGGATGCCGACGCGGTGGTTACGATAGACATGGACGAGTTCGACCGCGTTCTCGAAATCGACGAGACCTCGCGGGCGGCGCGTATCCAGGCGGGCGTATTCGGACCGCGCCTGGAAGACCAGCTAAGGCCGCACGGCTACACGCTGCGCCACTTTCCGCAGAGCTTCACCGGCTCGACACTGGGCGGCTGGATAGCCACGCGGTCGGGCGGGCACTACGCGACGAACCACACGCACATAGACGAGTTCGTGGAGTCTGCGAGGATGCTGACGCCGCGCGGCTGGTGGGAGAGCCGGCGGCTGCCCGGAGGAGGCGCGGGGCCGGACCCGAACCGTCTCGCCATCGGCAGCGAGGGCATTCTGGGCATCATCACCGAAGCGTGGATGCGGATCCAGGCGCGTCCTCGCTACCGCGCCACGGCGGGCGTCCGATTCCCGTCGTGGGAGCGCGCCGCAGACGCCGCGCGGCTGATCGCGCAGTCGAAGCTGTGGCCCGCGAATTTGCGCGCGCTCGACGCTGACCTGTCCCGCGACGCGGCGGGCATGGACGGCGTCCACTCGCTGCTGATCATCGGCTTCGAGTCGGCTGACCTGCCACAGGACTGGAACATCGGCGCGGCGGTCGGCATTGCGCGCGACTACGGCGGCGAGGTTGACGACGACGAGATTCTGATAGACGACGGGTCGGGCCGTCCGACGGGACGCGGCGGCGCGGTAGGCGCCTGGCGCAACGCCTTCATCGAGGTTGGCGGCGGCCTGACGGCGGGACTGGGACTGGTTACCGGCACCGTGGAGACGGCGGTTACGTGGGACGCCTGGCCCGCGCTGGACGATCACGTGCGCGACATGATGGGACGCGCGCTGCGCGACGTGTGTGGCGGCGGGTCTCTGAACTGCCGGTTCACGCACGTTTACCCGGATGGTCCGGCGCCCTACTACACTTACACGGGCGCATACCGGAGCGGCGATTTTCTTGGACAGCAGGCGGCTATCAAGAAGGCGGCGTCGGACGCGATTACGGAGGCGGGCGGCACCATCACGCATCATCACGCCGTCGGACGGCTGCACCGCCCGTGGTACGATGCCGAGAGGCCGGAGCCGTTCGCGGCGGCGCTGCGGGCGGCGAAGCGAGCGGTGGACCCAAACGGGATCCTGAACCCGGGCGTGCTGGTGGATGTATAAGGAGATCAGCCGGCTCAGTCCAGTCCTTCAGCCAGCGCTTCCACCAGGTGCAGGGCGCGCTTGCCGGCGCCTTGCGCTATCTGCTGGCGGCAGGATACGCCCTCGGCGACTACGGTGAACTCGCCGCGCTGGGCGCGGATGGCGGGGAACAAGGTCATCTCACCTATCTGCATGGAGAGGTCGTAGTGCTCCGTCTCATAGCCGAAGCTGCCGGCCATGCCGCAGCAGCCGGAGGGTATCTCCGTCGCCTCTACGCCATCCAGCGAGTTCAGCAGCGACATCGCGGCGCCGGAGCCTACAAGAGCCTTCTGGTGGCAGTGTCCCTGGAACAGGATCCGGCTCGGCAGACGCGAGGCGTTTAGGTTCAGCTGCGCGCCCTCCCCTATCGCATGGTTGACGAACTGCTCCACCAGCATCGTCGCGTCGGCGATTTGGCGCGCCTTCTCTGCGTTGACTCCGTTCATGTCGGTGTAGTCGTCGGCGAAGCTGAGGATGCAGCTTGGCTCGATGCCGACCAGCTTGGCGCCATCGGCGACGTACCGGTGGATTCGCTCGACGTTGAAGTGGGCGTTCTTCAGCGCGTCGTCCATCATCCCCTTGGACAGCATGGCGCGACCGCAGCACTTTACGTCCGGGACGATCACCTGGTAGCCCAACGCCTCGATCACCTTGACGGCGGCGCGTCCAAGCTCCGGGTGGTTGTAGTTGGTGAACGTATCGGGGAACAGGACGACGCGACCGAGCCGCGCGGCCGAGTCCGGCGAGCCGCCTCGCGCCTTGAACCACTGCTGGAACGACTGGCTGGCGAACGGCGGCAGTTCGCGGCGGCGGTCTATGCCGAGCCGCGCCTGCATCATGCGGCGCGCGCCGGGCATCCGGCTCATCCAGTTCGACATGGGCGCAAAGAACGAGCCGATCTTGCTGATTGTGTTGATGTTGCCGAAGAACTGGTTGCGCGCGGGCAAGGGGTTCGTCTTGTAGTACTGGTTCAGGAACTCGTACTTCAGCTTAGCCATATCCACGTTCGAGGGGCACTCGGCGGAACAGCCCTTACATTCGAGGCACAGATCCAGCGTGTCGTAGAGGCGTTTGTCGGATAGCGCGGTCGCGGGTAGCGCGCCGGACATCGCCGCCCGCAGGGCGTTCGCCCGCCCACGCGTCGAGTGTTCCTCCTCGCGCGTCGCCATGAACGACGGGCACATCGTGCCTCCAAGTGTCTTGCGGCACGCGCCCTGGCCGTTGCACATCTCGATTCCATGCGCGAAACTGCCCTCCTGCCGGAAGGCGAAGCCTGTCGCAGGGTTCAGCGGAGCGTAGGCGGGACCGATACGCAGATTCTCGGTCATCTCCTGGGCGTCCACTATCTTGCCCGGGTTCATGATGCCGTCGGGGTCGAAGGCTCTCTTCACGTCCTGGAATGCGCCGTAGAGCGTGTCGCCGAACATCTTGCGGTTGAACCAGCTGCGAACAAGTCCGTCGCCGTGTTCGCCGCTCATCGAGCCGCCGTACTCCATCACCAGGTCGCCCACCTCTTCGGCGATAGACACCATGCGGTCCACGCCTTCCTGGTTCTTGAGGTCTATGAGGGGGCGAATGTGCAGACATCCGACGCTGGCGTGGCCGTAGTAGCCTGCCTCGGTGCCGTGGCGCGTAACGATGTCGTCGAACTTCTGCACGAAGTCGGGCAGATGCTCCGGCGACACGGCGCAGTCTTCGACGAACGGCAGCGGCTTGGCGTCGCCGGGGACGTTCATCATCAGTCCGAGACCCGCCTTGCGAACGTCCCACACCTTCTCCTGGTCTTCGGGGCGCATCAGCTTCAGGAATTCGTAGCCCAGCCCGCGCGCGCGGAGGGTATCGCCGAGGTGGTCCAGCTTGGCGCGGACTTCCGACTCGGTGGCGCCGGAGAGCTCTATCGCGAGCAGCGCCTCCGGGTCGCCCTCTATGAAGTCTGTGATGCGCGCGTAGGCGAGGTTCGACTTCGCCTGGCGGATGATCATGGAGCCGATCAGCTCCACGGCTGCGGGCTGGAGTTCGAGCGCGACGACGGTGGCTTCCATGGATTCTATCAGGTCGTTGCAGTGCAGCACGCCCAGCGCGACGACCGGCGGACGCGGCACCAGCCGCAGCTTCGCCTCGGTTACGGTTACGAGCGTGCCTTCGGAACCTACGACGAACCGGGCCATGTCGAAGCCCATACCGCCCACGAATTCGTCGAGGTTGTAGCCCGAGACGCGCCGCTGGATCTTGGGGTATCGCGCGATTATCTCGTCGCGGTGCGCCTCGCCGATCTCGAACAGACTGCGATGGATGTCGCCCTCCAGGCCGCCGGAGCGCATCCGCGCCTCGAGCGCCGAGCCGTCGAGCGCGCCGAAGCGCGTGGGCTGGCCGTTGGACAGCACCACGTCCAGCTCGCGCACGTTGTCCACCGTCTTGCCCCACATGATGGAGTGGGCGCCGCACGAGTTGTTGCCCAGCGCACCGCCGACGTTGCCGCGGTTGGAAGTAGAGGGATCGGGCGCGAACAGCAGGCCGCTCTCGCGTATGCGGTGGTTCAGAACGTCGAGCACGATGCCGGGCTGGGCGCGGACCCAGCGCTCCTCCTCGTTCAGCTCCACGATGTCGTTCATGTACTTCGAGAAGTCCATGACTATCGAGTGTCCGACGGTCTGCCCGCCGAGGCTTGTGCCTCCGCCGCGCGGCAACACGGATACGCCGTACTCGTTGGCGGTCTCGACAACGGCGATCACGTCCTCGGCGCTGCGCGGCAGCACGACGCCCACCGGCTCTATCTCATAGATGGAGGCGTCCGTCGAGTACAGAACCCGGCTCATCTTGTCGAAACGCACCTCTCCGGAGACAAGGCGGTTGAGATCGTGTACCAGTTCGCGTGTATCTGCCTCGGTTGCGGTGGTCATGCGGGGGGACCTCACTGTGTAACGGTACTCTGACGGTTGGGTAATGATACACGAACGGGCGCGGGCGGCGCATATGGGGAGGGCGGCGAGCGTCTAAGCTCGGTCGAAGTCCCTCCTGCTTATGCCCAAATCCCTTCGGATCGCGTGGATTGTTCCAATGGGTATATCCCTATTGCCACGTCGTGAGACCGCAGCAGTTCGATCGTTGGCAGGATTAATCCAGATCTCGTGTGAACCTCTGGCCTGTCTGTCGAAAGCACACCCTAATCTTCTTAGCTTCCGAGTCAGCTCTCTGTACGTCATACCGCCACGGATATCCTTCCCTTTTTGCTGGGAGGCGGCGAGACAATGCCTTTGGGCAAAGGAATGTCCCTGTCTTTGTAGGACTGTACGAACGCTTCTGCCACGGTGACTAGTTCAGCCAAGGTAGAGTTTGCGGTCTCATCCCACGCTCGGCAGCCGGGCAGTTCTGGAACCTCCGCCATGTAGAGCCAGCCATGCTCCTCGCAGGGTTCATGCAGGATGTAGTTCAGTTCGTATAGCTCCATGTCGTTCTCCTTGCCAGCGTCACGCACCCACCTACTTCACCGCGTCCCACGCGCGCTGCATGATGAAGAAGGCGAGTATGCCTATGGGGATGGCTACGATTATCGCGCCGAGCGCGACGACGAGCGCGAAGTCGCTCAAGCCCAGAATGGCGTCTATCTGGTCGTTGATCCAGGCAAGCAGCACAGGGTCGCCCGGTTCGCCGTGGTGAGTGGGCAGGGACAAGAACGGCATAGCGAATCAGCCCGGGGTCAGTCTGCTTCGGCGCCGGATCGGGCTACGGCGGGCTCCTGAGCGGAAGACTGGACGGCGGGAGCCTGGTAGCGTATCGAGTAGCGGCGCTCGCGGATGGCGTAGCTGGCTACGGTCGCTCCAAGCAGGGTAAGCCCCGCGATCCCGAACGGGATTACATAGTTGCCTGTGTGGTCGTACAGGATTCCGGCGACGAATACGCTCACCGAGCCGCCAATCTGGTGGGCGAACGTGGTGAACCCTCCCAGGGTGCCGAGATTGCGAGTGCCGTAGATGTCTGCGGTCAGCGAAGACGTAAGCGGCGGCGTGGCTATCCAAGACATGCCGGCGAAGTAGGCGAAAGTCCATATGCCGACAGAGGGCGGAATGACTGTGGTCACGAAGTCTGCCAGGAGGCGCGGCATCATGCCCGCGTCGGCTGCGAACGTGAGCAGGCTCGGCGTCAGCAGCATGACGTAGGCGAAGAAGCGCATGAAGTAGATCGTGCCGAGCATGTTCTTGCGGCTGAACCTGTCCGAGTACACGCCGACCACCATGACACCGATGGCGTTGAGGCCCTGCATCATCCCGAACGCCAGCGCCGCCACCGCCGGACTGATGCCGAGGTCTATGGCGAACGGGACGTAGTGCGTCGAGATTATCAGCGTCGTCACGCCGCACACCCAGTAAGCGCCGGATAGCTGCCAGATCGGGGCTGAGCGGAAGGAGTCCCTCCAGCTTTCGGACTCGAGCGGCGCGCTCGAGGCGGGAGCGGAGCTCGAATCCTGTTTATCCCGGGTGATGAGCGCGACGAGCCTCAACAACCCGACGAGCGGCAGCGCTACGAGCTGGATCAGGAGCCACACGCCCTTCCAAACGAGGCCGAGCGTCCGCGCCATCCCGGGAGACATAGGCGAGGAGCCGTCGCCGTCCGGGACTTCGCCAATGTCCCCCGGGCTGTCGCGCATGAAGAGGACCACGAGAGGCAGCGCGAGCACGAGCACCAGCGCGCCCATCACCATCCACGCCACGCGCCAGTGCGCCCAGATGATGAGCGAGGCGATGAACGGGGTGAGTATCATCCCGCCGATAGAGGTGCCGGCGGTGCAGATGCTAAGCACTATGCCGCGCCGCCGGAAGAACCACTTGGCAAGCACGGCGTGGACCGTAACCAGCGACACGCCGCTGGACGCGGTGGACATGACCAAGCCGTAGATGATGACCAAGTAGAGCAGGCTGGACGATAGCGTTATCTCGAATATCGTCATCCCGTACGCCCCGATTCTGAGCGGCAGGGCGAACTCGACGCCGAAGTTGCTGATTATGGCGAGCAACATGGTGGACAAGCCAAGCGCGAGCAGGCTCAGCGATATGACCACGCGACCGCCGAATCGGTCGTACAGCCTGCCGAGGAAGGGCTGCGACAGGCCGTTCACGAGTATGCCTATGGATATGGCGGCTGATATGTCGGTGCGCGACCACGTGAGGTCGGTGGTCATTGGCACGACGAATACGCCGAAGCCGTTTCTGGCGCCCATGGAGACGAAGAGGGCAAAGAATCCCGCGGCGAGTATGAACCATCCGTAGAAGATGCGCGGTCGGGTGGATGCGTTAGCCAAGCTGCCGGTTCCTTCTGTCTCCAAGTGGCCGTCCCCAAGTGGCCGTCCCCAAGTGTCGGTCTCAGGCGGGGCCGTCGTCGGCGCGGGCATGGGGAGATTCGGGGGTGTTGAGACAGTCTAGCGCCCAACCGCGTATCCTGACAAGGAATTCGTGAATCGCAAGTGTGCGAGTTGGGGAATGGCGACATTATAGAGCGAAGCGATGCCGCCGGCCCTCACTCTTCTCTATCGGTGCGTATTCTCAGGACGGCGCCGGCGATTGCTAGAGACAGTGGCGTGAAGGAGACGAACGCGAGGGCGAGCGCGAGATCGCCCGTTACTTCCTGCACTACGCCGGTAACTATCGGCCCGAGGAACGTGCCGAGCGACGCGAGCGTCATCACCAGCGATGAGCCTATCGCCACCTCGCGCGGGCGTATGCCGGGAATGAAGAAGGGGACGGAGCTGAGTATGGGCCAGAAGCCCCAGCCGACGCCGTTGACCGCGCTTATCGCAAACAGCGCGGCGGTATTGTCGAGATACGTCATCCCCAGGTACGTAACCACCATCAGCGCGCCCAGGAACTGCAAGACGTTGCGCCGCCGAGCCGCGCTCATCGGGATCACCGCGTAGCTGAGCGCGATTCCGGCTATGCCGCCGACCGCTATGCCCAGCCCAAGTATCGCGCCGGTCATGTTCAGAGACACGCCGCGCGTGGTGAGCATCAGCGTCGGGTAGAAATTGAGGAAGGCCGACCAACCCATCGTCGCGCCTGTGAACCCGATTCCGGCGATCCATAGATCGCGGTAGCCGAGCACCCGTCGCAGGACGGCGAGGTGTCCGCCGGTCGCCCGCTCCGGTTCCCGCGCGTCAGCGCGCTCGCGTCCGAGCGCGAGCCACAGCAGGGTGAGCGCGACGATGCCGATGCAGAAGGTGAGCAGCACCGTCCGCCAGCTATCGCGCGCGAGGGACAAGATCAGCGGCGTGGCGACCATGCCGCCGCCTACCACTATGCCGAACAGCGCGTTATAGACGCTGTTGACGATGATGAACTCGCGGGGGGCGAACCACTGGTGCATCAGCAGCGCTCGGGCGGGTTCGCGCGCCATGGTGGTTATGCCAAATCCGAGCCGTCCGGCGAGCAGCGTAGCGTAGCCGGGCGACCATGCCTGCACCGCCATGAGCGCGGCGCCGGCCGCCAGAGTCGCGGTCACCAGCGCCTTTGGGCGGAACTGCGAAGTCCACCAGCTTAGCGGCAGCGCGAGTATGAGGTTTCCGACGAACGCGGACGAACCTACCAGGCCCTGCTGAGCGGGGCTGAGACTCAGGTCGGCGCTGATGGATGGCAGCAGGATGCCGACGGTGATCGCCATCATAAAAGCGGTTACGCTGGCTACCAGCAGCAGACCGAGTATCGTCCACCTGTGGGTTAGCATTGTACTCTCCGCAGGCGCCTTGTGGATGCCCGTCTCCGCGCCCCAAGCGCGCTTGGACAACGGCAACTCGTCCTATCTCCCAAATTTCGGTCAAGCGCTTGGCTTGCACTTGCCCTTATAACGCAGACTGCCAACAATGTACAATTGGAACGGCCCGCCGGCGGGCGGCGGGCGGCTCAGAACGCATACAGGAGCATGATATGGATTTGGGACTTGAGGGCAAGGTAGCCCTGATTACGGGTGGAAGCAAGGGCATCGGCAAGGCTATCGCGCTGGAGTTGGCGCGCGAGGGCGTGGACGTGGCGATCGCGGCGCGCACCCAGGGCGACCTGGACGCGGCGACGGCCGAGATAGCGGCCGAGACGGGACGCAAGGCGATAGGCATCCAGACCGACACGACCAGCTGGGACGACGTGGAGAACATGGTATCCACGACGGTATCGGAGCTTGGATCGGTGGACATTCTGGTCAACAGCGCGGCGATGGTCGGCGGGCAGGTGCGCGGCACGCTGGAAGAGGCGCAGGAGAAGGACCTTATAGAGGACCTGGACACGAAGGTGGTCGGCTACTTCCGGTGCATCAAGGCCGCCGTTCCGCACATGAAGGCGAAGGGCTGGGGACGCATAATCAGCATCGGCGGGGTGTCGGCGCGGCAGGCGACCATATACGGGCTGCGAAACGCTGCGGTCGTCCACATGTCCAAGACGCTGTCAGACCAGCTTGGCGCCGACGGCATAACGCTCAACGTCATCCACCCCGGTCTTACGCTGTCCGAGGTGATCGAGGACCGGCTCAACTCGCAGGCGGAGTCGCAAGGCGTATCGCGCGACGAGGTGAACCGCAGCGTCTCGCAGGGCGTAGCCATCGGACGTCCTATAGATCCGCAGGAGCTCGCGTGGCTCGCGGCGTATCTGGCGTCTCCAAAGGCCGAGTGCATCACGGGCGAGGTGATAGCGGCCGGCGGCGGCGCAAAGGGAGGAGTGCACCAGTAAATTGCCTCACTCGTTTGGCTATGGTAGGCTTACCCTGAAATTCACAAGCGGGCGGGTTGCCACATGATTAGCTTCAACTGCATCATCCAAGAAGGCGTTATAGAAGACGAGTTGCGTCCCTGCCTCGTGGCGGAGTTGGCCCAGGCCAGTACGTCCGTACTCGGCGGGTCTCCGGGCGAGGTGGAGGTCGAGTTCTCCGTCATACCGCGCGGCTACGGCTTTAGGGGCGGCGAGCTTTCGACGACGTCCATGGTGCGCGGAACGGTTACGCCGGGCTGTCCTGATCAGGAGACGCGCGTGCGGCTGATGCAGGCGATATCCGACGCTTGGATGGGGCAGACTGGCTGCTCGGTGGACGAGCTGGTGGTATCCGCTCGCGACAGTCAGTAGCGCCAACGAAGAGATAAGAGATGGGAGAGAGGAGATAGGGCGCTCGCTCCTTTCCTCCCCAATCAAGAGAGACACGACGAGGAGAGACAATGCCGTTCTACAAGTGCATAGTACCGGACAAGGAATCCATCCCATTCGAGCAGCGGCAGGCGGTAGCCACGGCGTTTACGGACGTTCACTGCGGCTCGACCAACGCGCCGCGCAGCTTCGTCCACGTCGCGTTCTACGACAGCGCGGAGTACGACGACGACTTCGCCGAGCCGTACTACATAGACGGCGGCAACCGCGCCGGCAGGCCCGTGGAGCAGCGCGAGCGGCTGCTGGCCGATCTGAAAGCCGCGTTCCTCCGCATCACCGGCGTCTCTGCCGATCAGCTTGGCGGACGCATCACGGAAGGCCCCGCGTCCCACACGATGGAGGGCGGCATGGTGCTTCCCGAGCCTGGCGAGGAAGGCCCGGAGTGGTACGAACACGACAGCCGGGCGGCTGACTGACGTGAACAACAAGTACACAGCCATCATCCGGCGCCGCGATGACTGGTGGATCGGCTGGGTCAAGGAAGTAAGCGGCGTCAACGCCCAAGAGCGAACGCGCGAGGAACTGCTGGTTAGCCTGCGCCTCGCGCTCGCCGACATCCTGGAGTTGAACGCCGCCTACGCCGTGGACGACGCGACCTAGGCATCCCCAGGCCGTAGGCGCGAAAAGGGGGTGAGGCAATCAAGATGCCTCACCCCCTTTTGACGTTTCAGCCTACCAGATTGTCGAGTTCGGATCGGCTAAAGCTGCCCCTGTACCTCTTCCAGGGTGCTGTCCAGCGCCTTTACTACGAAGTCAACTTCGTCTTTGGTGATGGTTAGGGGCGGCGACAGGGAGATGATGTCGCCGGCGCGTCCGAGCAGGCCGTTCCTTTCCATGATGGCGGTCAGCTTCGGGGCCAGCTGCGCCTCGGCGGGGTAGCGTTCCATAGTGTCGCGGTCCTGGACCAACTCGACGGCGGCGAGCAGGCCCATGCCGCCGCGCACGTCGCCCACCATGGGGTACTCGTAGAGGGTCTGGAGCTGCTCGTAGAGGTAGTCGCCCATTTCGGCGGAGTTCTCGACAACGCCCTCGTTCTCCATGATCTCCAGGTTGGCGAGACCGGCGGCGCAGGACGCGGGGTTGCCGCCGAAGGTGATGAGGTGACGCAGCATGTTGTCTTCGCCGAGGAAGTTGTCGGCTACCTTCTTGGAAGCGACGGCGGCGCCTATGGGCAGGTAGCCGCTAGTGAGCGCCTTGGCGACGGTGAATATGTCGGGCTGGATGTCCCACTGCTCTGTGGCGAACATCTTGCCGGTGCGCCCGAAGCCCGTTATCACCTCGTCGCAGATCATGATGACGCCGTACTTATCGCATATCTCGCGGATGCGCGGCCAGTAGCCCGGATCGGGTACGTGGATGCCGTTGGCGGCCGATATTGGCTCGCCGATGAAGGCGGCAACGGTGTGCGCTCCCTCGTGCTGGATCGTGCGCTCCAGCTCCTCGGCGCACTCCATGTCGGAGTGGGGGCCGCGGTAGGCGTTGGGGTTGGCGATGTGAATGTTGCCGGGCTGAAGGGGGCCGTAGTCGGCGCCGCCGGCGGCGCCGCTGCCGCCCAGCGCCATGCAGGCGTGCGTGGCGCCATGGTACGAGCCGCGCCTGCTGATGACCTTGTAGCGAGTCGGCTCGCCGTTGTTCTTGTGGTACGCCTTCGCCATCTTCAGCGCCGTCTCTACCGCTTCGGAGCCTCCGCTGGTGAAATAGACGCGGGAGTCTTTGTCGGGCGAAAGGGACGCCACCTTGGCCGCCAGCTTCACGGTCGCCGGGCTTACGGTGCCGCCGGGCGAGTAGCTGACCTCTTGCATCTGCTCGAACACGGCGTCGGCGATCTCCTTGCGCCCGTGTCCGATGTTCTTCAGCCACATTCCGGCGAGGGTATCGACCCAGCGGTTGCCCTGCCCGTCATAGACCCATACGCCCTCGGCTTCGGTAACCAGCTTGATGCCGGTCTCCTCGGACATGTCTCCCATGGGGCGGGAGTGAGGCCAGAAGTGCGCCTCTCCGAGTTGTTTTAGCTCTTCTATCTCCTCACCAGTGAGCCTCGCCTCTGATGCGACCATGCGTTGTCTCCTTGCTTGCGCTTGGGGTTTACAACCATCTCCCGCCGCCGGTTGGGGCGGTTGGGGTAATGGTAGCACAAGTTGGGAGCGCGGTGGCTAATTCCTTTGGGGCAGGTCCGGCGTGAGGTTCCAGCGCCATTCGATGTCGTTGCGGACGACGCGGAACGGTTCTTCGCCCCGCAGGCGCGACAGCGCGTACTCGACGGTATCGAGCGCGCATACGTCGCAGTAACCGTAATGATTGGTGAGGCGCAGCCGTATGGACTCGCGGCGGCGGGTCCACTCGGCGCGCCTGCCGGTGGATCGAGGCTCGGAGAGCTCGTCCCGCAGGCGCCTGTCGTCGGGCAGCAGACGGCGTTCGATCGCCGCGCGCATCCGCTGTTCGGTGGCGTAGCCGTAGCGGACGCCGCGCATTCTGAGGTCTTCGAAGAAGTTGTGGACCTCGTAGCGGAACGCGTTCTTTTGGCGCTCTGAGATTCCGGCGGCGCTCTCCATCTCGCGCATGTTGCGCTCGCCGCCGCGCGGGACGCGCGCGCCCGGCCCCATCTTGACTGTGGAAGCGACCTCGCGCAGATAGTCGTCCAGCACGTTGGACGCGGTCTCCTCGAAGCGCTCGTCGAACGCCCTCTTGACGTCTTGAATGGCGCGCTGGCTGTAATCATCGACCGCTTCGCGCACGAACTCGATGTATCGCGCCGAGTCTTCGTCGGACATGCTCACGTTCTCGTTGCGACCCTGCCAGATGCTGTCCAGGGCGTTGAGCGGGCTTATGCAGGTGATTCCGGGCATGACGGCGCGCGCGCTGAGACGGTTCATCACGGACCTGGGCGAGATGCCGTTCAGCCCCTCCTCGGGCAGGGCGCGCTTCTCGTTTATCACGTCCTGCCGGGAGAAGTGCGGAACTTCCTGGCCGTCGTAGGCGCGCAGCTTGTCTATGAGCGACACGGCCTGCCTTGTCGGCGGCTCTAGGCGGGACAGTACGGCAAAGGTACTTATGGCGGGCAGCGTAAGCGGCGGGATGTGCACCCGATCCAGGCCGCTGGACGCGAGCAGCTTGCGGTATATCTTGACTTCGTCCCGGACTCGCAGGTTGTACGGCACGTAGATACGCATGATGCGGTCGCGCAGGGCTTCGGAGTGCGGGTCTTCCATGAAAGACTTGAAGTCGCCCTCGTTCGTGTGGCCTACGACGACTTCATCGGCATAGACGGAGCCAAACCTGTCCATCTTGATCAGCTGCTCTTGCGCCAAGCCCAGCAGCGTGGTGAGCATATGGGGGTCGGCCTTGAAGATTTCGACGAACTCCATAAGGCCGCGGTTGGCGACGTTCAACTCGCCGTCAAGCCGGAACGCCTTGCCGGCGACTTCGAGCCTGTCGCCTTCGAGCTGCGCGGTATCTACGCTGCCGACGAGCAGCGACGCGTCGGAGGCGGCGGAGGTGGCGACGTAGTAGCCGATTCCGATAGCCTCCTGCTCAGAGAAGACGACGCGAGTTACCGGAACCTCGCCTATCCTGCCGCGGTACTCGGTGCGCACCATGTAGCGGCAGCGGGGGCAGAGATCGCCCTCGACGTAGATGCCGTGCTCTGCCTGGAGCTTGGGACGCAGGCTGTGGGGCACCAGGTGGAGCGGATCTTCCTGCATGGGGCAGCCTTTGATTCCGTACACCGCGCCCTCGTCGGTGCGCGTAAACTCTTCGAGCGCCTCCTTGATCAGCGCGACGAGAGTGGATTTGCCGCTGGCGGGCGGGCCGAGCAGCAGCAGTATTCGCTTGCGTATCTCCAGCCTGCGGGACGACGAGGCGAAGTATTCGACGATGCTGTCTATGGCGTCGTCCTGCCCGTACACCTTGTCGTCGAACAGCGTGTACCTGGCGCCGCCGCTCTCGTCGGACTGCGCGACGCCGCGCGCGAGTATCGCGTCATAGACCAGATGGTGCGATAGGCGCGGTTTGACCAAACCGTCGCTCACCATATCGAGGTAGTCGGCGAAAGTTCCTTCCCAGTCGAACCTTCCAACCTCGCGCTCGGCGAGCCGCAGAAATTCATACGTGTCCAGTCTGGCGGTATGGGGTCTATAGGTATGCGGTCTATAGGAAGTAGTGATCATGCCAAGCTCCAGTGAATCGGACTATCGGGGTGTGCAACTGGTCGAATGCGAGGTTTTCACCCCCATCCCAACCTTCCCCCGTCGAGGGGGAAGGGGCTTGTCGGCAGCAAGCGCGGGGAGTCTGAGTCGGGACATGGGGCGCCCCACGTTTTCGCAAATTCGGCGGCGCCGAATCGCCGACCGCTCTAGACGAGAACCGGCGTTATCATCATCATCCCAATGGCGACTATGACTATCGAGAACAGCAGCGATACCCAACCGGATACCGACCGCAAGCCGGGGAACGGAATAGCCATGAAGAAGAACAGGAGGCCGCCCACTACCGTCATCAGCGCGGTGGATATGAACATAGGGACCAGCGTAAGCGCCTGGCCCTGGTTGCCGATCCACAGCTGGAGGTAGAAGATCAGCACGATCATGCTGATGAAGAACAGCAGTATGCCGAAGAAGCCGATGGCGCGTTCTTCCAGGTCCCAGAAGCATTGTGCGCCGACTACGACCATGTACACGCCCCACCCTATGATCAACGACTTCAGCGCGACCGTTTCGTCCGCCTTGACCGGCGCAGACTTTCCGACCTCGCCCATGAACTGCGGCTCGAACACGAACAGCGACAGGACGAGCGCTCCGGCCAAGCCTGCCATCAGCGCGCCGACGGCGCGTCCATCGGCGTACAGGCCAAGCTGGTGCCAAGAGTGCGTGAAGATCGCGGTTCCGATCAGAATTAGGGCTATGCCTTCCACGTCAGCCTCCTTAAGGGGCTGCGCGCAGATATGACGAGGGGCTGCGCGCAGATATGGCAGGCTGGGGGCGTTCGCGCTCTGCGCCGCGAGCGGCGGCATGGAGCCGCCGCCGAGGAACGGGCTCGAATTCGGCTGATAGCGCTACGCGTCAGAGCCGCCGATACAATTGTACCACCGGGCGGCCTGGCATTAGACGTTTTTCTAGCCCTGTTTATACGCAGTTTATTAGAGTTAGTCTATTCGTCGTACTGCGTGGTCTCGCTGTCAGGGGCGGTCAGGGAGACATGCGTGAAGTCCTTGCCGTCCGCCGCGCCGTGCCAGTGCTTCTCGCCGGCCGGGATGAACGCCAAGTCGCCCTCGGCGATCGCCAGCTCTTCGGACTCTGAGGCTACGATGCCCTCGCCCTTGGTGACGAACAGTATCTGGTCGGAGGTGTGGGAGTGGAATTTGTTCTTGGCGCCGTCGTAGAAGTTGACGAGGCTGAAGCTGAAGAACTCGCTCTTGTCGCCGCCAACCAGGGGCTGGCGGGATACGGGGCCGCCGTAGAACAGCGGCGCGTTGGTGGCGTCGTCTTCGGGCACCGAGTTGTGCTTGATCACTTCCATAGCGGTCTATGCTCCTTTGCCGTCCCTAGCGCGCAGGCTGGCGGCGTCTTTGAGATATATCCACGTTAGTTCGTCGGGGCGCTTGTCGGTGTTGAGCAGGATGACGACGCGGATGCAGCGCGTCTGTCCGCCGGGAACGTCCATTTCGACGTTGCAGTCCATCGGCACTTGCGCCCAGCCTAGATCCACGCGGGCGGCGACGGCCGGGAAATCGGCGTTGAGATCGGGAGTGCAGCTAAAGATCGCGGCGGCTATGTCGTCGGCGTTCACTTCGTTCGCCTCGACCAGCGCTTCCAGCATCTCGCGCGTGGCGCTTCGGATATCCTCCGGCGTATTGGCATCCGCCGTCGTGGCGCCGCGCAACCCTCTAACTACGCTCATCTATTGGTCATCCTTTAGGCTCATCCAGACTCATCGCCGGGGGGCGCCCACAAAGGGGGCAGCCCATGCGGGATATCCGCGCCACACGGCGGTCAGACCGCCAGGTGGGGGCATCCATCGCGGCGCCCGCCCCCTTACTGGCCTCGCAGCGCGCGGATGAAGCTCCGCGCCGCCTCGACTTCGCCGCCTTCGGGCGCGCGGTCCACCGCGTCGAACATGGCACTGGCTACGATTGCGCCCTCGGCGTATGAGGCTATCTCTTCCAGGTGTTCATGACGGGATACGCCGAATCCGACGAGTATCGGCAGATCGGTGTACCGGCGGATGCGTTCGACCAGCGCCGAGACGCCACCGGACAGCGAATTCCGCGCCCCCGTTACCCCCGTGAGGCTAACACAGTATATGAACCCCCCTGCGGCTTTGCAAGCGTCCTCGATTCGGGCATCGGAACTGGTGGGCGCGAGCAGAGGGATCAGATGCAGTCCTCGCCGCGCCGCCATCTCGCCGAACAGCGCCGCCTCCTCGGTCGGCAGGTCCGGAACAATCAGCCCGTCCGCGCCGCGCGACGCCGCGTCGTCCAGGAAGCGCTCAGGTCCGTAGCGCAGAAAGGGGTTGTAGTAGCCCATGAGTATCAGCGGGGACGCGACGCCGCTATCGCGCAGCCTTCCCACGAAGTCGAGGCAGACGCGCACGGTTACGCCGTTCTGCAACGCGCGATAGCTGGTCATCTGAACGGTCGGGCCGTCGGCGAGCGGGTCGCTGAATGGGACGCCGACTTCCAGCATGTCGCCGCCCGATTCGAGTATCGCCCGGGCCATCGCCTCGGACGTAGCCACGTCCGGGAAGCCGACGGTGACGAACGGCGCGAGCGCGGTCTGCCCAGACTCTTGCAGCTTTGCGAATGTAGTATCTATTCGGTTCGCCATCTAGCTCTCCAGCCAGGCTACATCGCCTTCCAGGTCGGCGGGATGCGACTTGGACGCGAAGACTTTGTACTTCTCGAACTCTTCCGCCAGATTGCCGTCGCCGCCGTGCCCGGGGTAGAAGTCGTCTATCCCTTCCAGCGTGAACAGCTTGGAGGAGACGCTTTCGAGGAGCTGCGCCAGCGCCTCGGGGCTGCGTGACCGGCCCGGACCGCCCGGAAACAGCGTATCGCCGCTGAACAGGTGCTTGCCGATGCGGAAGCAGGTCGAGCCGTCGGTATGTCCGGGCGTGTGGATGGCGGTGAGCGTGAGGGTTCCGGCGGTGATGGCGTCGCCTTCGACGATGCGCATTTCAGGCTCGCGGGGCAGGCCGTCGGCATCGTCCGCGCCGATGCCGACGGGCGCGCTGATGGCGGACGTTACCTCGTCGAACCCCTCGATGTGGTCCCAGTGGTTGTGCGTGATAAGGATGACCTTCACGTCGGTCTGCTGAGCCTGCGCGATCATCGGGCCGGGTTCGGGGGGCGCGTCTATCAGGATGCTCTCGTTCGTCTGCGGACAGACCAGCAGGTACGAGTTGTTGCCGAAGTGCCCGCACTCGATCTTGTGAATTATGATACTCTCGTCCTGGTAATGAGCCGCCATAAGTACCTCCTGCGGTGCGCTCGTTTTGAGGTTTTCGAGAGTGATTATAACAAGAGTTGGCGGCGAGGCGCTTGAGATGGCACAGCATGAGACACAGAACGCGGCTGCGGGTGGGGAGCGGTTCGGGCTGAAGGTGAAGACGGACAGCGGCGGCAAGCGCGTGGAGCTCGAGTGCGAGCACCAGAACGGGCTGCTGTACGTGGTGCCGGCCGAGTCGAGCTGGGTGTGCTCCGAGGAGTTGATGCACGCGCACGCGATGGCGGGCTTCTTCCGCGAACTGGCTGAGTTGGAAGACGAGCGGGTGTATGAGCTGATGCAGCGTTGGGGGCTGTACTACCGCCCCCGGCCGCTGGCGTCGGATGGGGGGTTGGGCGGCGACTAGAAGACGCCCAGCGCCTCTTCGTAGTCCTCCGCCTCGCTGTCCCCGTCGTCGTCCGGCGAGGTTATGATGCGGTGTACGACTGGACTGAACGCTTCGTCGTCGCCCGGCTCGGTATCGTCGCTAGACCAGTCTTTGATGGCGACCTTCTCGACCGGGGGTAGTTCGTTCTCTTCGTCGGCGACGTCGTAGCCACCCATGACCTGGCTGGGGGGTACGTAGCCGCCGTATGCCGCGCCGCTGCGCGACGGGAAGGAGACGACGTTTGTCTGAGAGGGGCTCTTGTACGTCTCGCGGATGATGATGTCCAGCCGTCTGTCCTCGACGCCGGTTATGGTTGCTTCGTAGAGGTTGCCGCCGCGCATGAGGCGCGCGATGCGGTTGCCGACGCGCGGCTCCACCTGTCCGATGTAGGCGCCGGACTCGTCGGTTACGGTCAGCGACCTGCCGGTCGCCTTCAGCAGCGCCACGTCTCCCGGCGTTAGTTCCAGAAGCGTTTCCGGGGCCGCGATCTTTCTGAGGGTGGTTACGCCCGCCTTGCCGCTCTCCTCGACGAACGAGCGGGAGCCGCGCCCGGCGCGCCTGGTCGCGCGCGGGGTCGCCGCGTCGGCGAGCTTGGTCAGCCGGCTCAGGTTCTTCTTGGCGATGGAGTTGTTGGGCGAGCGCCGCAAGACCGTCTGGAAGGCGGCGCGCGCCTCCCTGTTGCGGCCCAGCTCGCTAAGCGCCTTGCCCAGCCGGTTGTACGCTTCGAGGTCGTCGGGGAACTCCTGCACTATCGCCCTGTTGAGGGTCGCGGCCTGCTCCCACCTGTTGTTCATGGCAAAGGCGACGGCGCGCCTGGCCATCTCTTTGCGAATCTTGTCTCTGTCTTCGTACCCGCGCATACTCATCGTAATCGCCTCTCGAAATGTCTGGGAATCTTAGCCGATATTTTCAGACTGGCGCAATAGCGCGCATTTCAAGTATTAGAACGTTCTGAGCCGCAATAAAGTCAGTTTCCATATCGCTTCGGCGATTATCCTGAACGACATCTTCGAATCGCCGCGCGTCCTCTCCATAAACGTTATGGGATGCTCGGTTACTTTCAAGCCCCTGGCCTGGCAGTAGTGGGCGATCTCCGCCTGGAATCCGAAACCGATGCACCGCACCCGTGACAGATCGAGCGAGCGGAGCGCTTCCGCCCTATACGCCTTGAAGCCGGAGGTAACGTCTTTGACATCTACGCCGGTTACGAGGCGAATCAGGAAGTTGCCGGACGCGCTGAGGGCGCGGCGCTTCGCGCTCCAGGCGGGGTCGGAGCCGCCCTCACGGGTGTAGCGCGAGCCTACGACCACGTCGAAACTTCGCGGCGTCGCCAGCATCTCCAACATCCTCGGAACCTCCTCCGGCGCGTGGGACAGGTCGGCGTCCATCTGCACTATACAGTCAACCTCCTCTTCCAGCGCTCTTGCGAATCCGGTTACGTAGGCGGTGCCCAGCCCCAGCTTGCCGCTGCGCGAGATGACCTCTATCCTGCCGCCGTACTCGCCGGACAGCCGCCTGGCGACTGCCGCCGTGCCATCGGGCGACGCGTCGTCCACGATGTACAGCCGGACGTCCGGCAGACCCAACCCGAACAGCCTGCTCGCCAACTCCGGCATGTTGGCTGCCTCGTTGTAGGTCGGCACGATGACGGCGACACGACTGATCCGGTTACCCATCGGCTCGCTATCCGGACTCGAACTCATCTTGATCGCAAATCACCATACTTGCCAAAAGCGTCCCTCAGCCGAATCAGAATCGTATCCTTGAGCATATCTATCGTATCCGCCCCCGGGCGAACCTTGCTCACGGGCTGGTGGTACCAGTCTATGGGCATCTCCTCGACTCTGAACCCAGCCTTCATCGCCAGGTACAGAATCTCGACGTCGAAGCCCATCCCTCTGGCGACCTGGAGCCTGAAGAGCTCGGTCGCCGCCTCTTCGCTAAAGCACTTGAAACCGCACTGAGTATCCTCGAACCCGCCCACCGCCAGCAGCCTCACTGCCCTGTTGAATACCCGGCCCATGACGTGGCGGTATCCCGGCTCGTCGAAGCGGCGAGCGCCGACGGCCTCGCGGGAGCCGATCACGATGTCCGCGCCCGCCTTCATGCGTTCGACGAACGCGCCTATCCAGCAGGCCGGCATGGCCAGGTCGGCGTCGCACATGAACCGATACCTGCCCCGCGCCTCCAGCATCCCGGTCCGCACCGCCCAGCCCTTGCCCGCGTGTTCGATTCGCGCGAGCCGGACGTCGTCCCGTCCATTAGCCCACTCCTCGACCAGCGCCGCCGTATCGTCTGAGCTGCCGTCGTCCACGACGACGACCTCCCATCTGAACGCCTGGGCCGACAGATATAGCTCCAACTCGTCCAGCGTCGGCACGATACGGGCGGCCTCGTCGAACGCGGGAATGACTATCGACAGGAAGGGTTGACCAGATTCGCCCACTGCGTCATCCCCTCTTGGCATCCCGCTTGGCCTGTTTGAAGACAATCTAATAGGAGCGCGGCGCGGCGCAAGGCGTTTTGGGGTGTCTATAATAGCGTTTATACGGCGTCCAAGTCGAATGTCGTGTGCAGCGCGCGCGCCGCCTCGCCCACCCTGTCCGCCGACACCAGGCACGTGATGCGTATCTCGGACGTGGTGATCATCTCGATATTGATTCCGGCGTCCGCGAGCGCGCGGAACATGGCGCTGGCGTAGCCTGGCGCGTCCTGCATTCCGGTGCCCACTATGCTCACTTTCGCCAGCCCGAGCGAGGTCGCCAGGTTATGGCTGCCGAGGTCTTGAGCGACGCGTCGGACGACGTCTTCGGCGCGCGCCAAGTCGTCTCGCTTGACTGTGAAGGTGAGGTCGGTCGTTCCGCCCTCGCTCGAGTTCTGGACGATGACGTCCACGCTGATGCCGACGTCCGCCAGCGGCTCGAACAGACTGGCGGCGATCCCGGGCCTGTCTTTCACGCCCTGCACCGTCAGCTTGGCCACGTTGTCGTCCGTCGCTATGCCGGCGACCCGGTTGCGTATTTCGCCTACGTTGCGTTGGATCATCGCGTCACCATGTATCAGAGTGCCAGCCGCGTCGGAGAAGCTGGACGCGACGAGGATCGGAGTGTCATATACCATGCCCAGCTCTATCGAGCGGGGGTTCATCTTCGCGCCGTAGCTTGCGAGTTCCAGCATCTCCTCGAAGCTGATTTCGTCTAGCTTGCGCGCGTTCGGCACGAGCCGGGGGTCGGCGGTGTAGATGCCGTCCACGTCGGTATAGACCTCGCAGCGTTCGGCGCCCAGACCGGCGGCGAGAGCTATGGCGGTGAGGTCGGACGCGCCCCTGCCGAGCGTCGTCGTATCCATGCCGGGCGTGATGCCCTGGAAGCCGGCGACTACGACTATCTTGCCGTCGTCCAGCTCGCTGCTGATGCGTTCGGGCGACAGGCCGGCGATCTTGGCGCTGCCGTACTGGTCGTCGGTGCGTATGCCCGCCTGCGCGCCGCTGAGGCTGACCGCCGGGCTGCCGAGCGCGTTCAGCGTCATCGCCACCAGCGCGCAGGAGCGCAGCTCGCCGGTCGAGAGCAGCACGTCCATCTCACGCCGGTCGGGACGTTCGGCCACATGCCCGGCGAGTTCGATGAGCTCGTCGGTAGTATCGCCCATCGCGCTGACGACGGCGACGACGCGGGTTCCGTTGCCGTCCGCTGAGCGCGCGATCCGCCGCGACACGTTCTTGATCTTATCCGTATCGGCCAGCGAGCTGCCACCGTACTTCTGCACCACCAGGGACATACGCCTAACCTGCCTCCTACCAAGCGGGGTCTTGCCGCATGGAAACAGTAAAGGTTTAGCGCGGCGGGGTCGCGGTTGTCAAATTTTCGATGCGGAGACGCAAGGGGGCAGGACGGTTTGTCCTGCCCCGGTTGGCGCCGGTTACGGTGATGGCGAGCCTACCCCAGTCCGGCCAGCGCGGTGGTCTGGCTGGCTATGCGCGACTCGCGCTCGTCGGCGAAGCGCTTGATGCCGGCGTAGATGGATTCGGCGTCGAGGTGGGCCTCGGCTATGACGTCGGCTTCGGTGCCGCCGGTGAGCCACTGGTTATCCCAGTCGGAGGTCAGGGAGTACTCGTCGGTGAGGGGACCAGCGTTCTGGACGGGCCACATGCGGCGCGTGCCGGTGGTTACGACCATCATGTCGTACTTGCCGCCGGCGGGCAGCACCGAGTCCTGGTATTCCTGCGACTGGCGAGTGAACAGCTCCTCGCTGATGGCGGCGATTACGCGGACGTTGACGCCCTCAGCCTCCAGGCGCGGCAGCACGGATACGAGGTTGACTGTGGACGACGACCCCTGCACCACTACGTAGCCGTGTTTGGGCTTGTCTGGGTCGAAGTCGCGTATCAGGTAGAAGCCCTTTGCTGCGGCTTTGAGGTCGGTGTCGGCGAAGGTGGAGCGGTCGGCGACCGGGAAGTCGGGACGCGCCACTTCAAGCACGATGACGCCGACCTTGCTCTCGCGCGCGGCGATCTCGGCGGCGGCGAAGTAGCCGGGGGCGACGTCGTTGTAGTCCCAGAAGCTAAGCGTAATGGCCTGTCCGCGCGGGAAGAGCTTCCACACCTGTGGCGCGAAGATGCCGAAGTGCGTGCGGGCGTCGGCGGCCGTCTCAGGGCCGGAGTGTCCGGCCAGAATGTGCAGCACGCCCGTCCTGAACGGGCTGTCCTGGTTCTGCTGGCTCCAGACGCGGGAGGGCAGGTACATGAGCGGCGTGAACGCGCCGTAGGTGCCGCTGAGCGCCCATACGCCGACGTGCTGATCGGGATCGAGGGATACGGACTGCCCGACGAGGCCGATGGCGGTAGAGGCGTTGCCCGCCTCCTGGATGGCCGCCTTCAACCGGCTGCCGGCGGGGTTCGCCACAGGGTCGAAGGTGTCCCAGATGGCGCCGTGCTCGACGTTGATGGACTCGGCCAAGTCCGCCGCGACGACGACGAAGCGGTTGTTCGTAACGTAGTTCATCCACTTGATGATTTCGGATATGGCGCGCCGGGTGCCGGCCACGTTTCCAGGCTCTTCGAACAGCTTTATGCCGAGCTGCTTCTCTTCGCCGGAGCCTGGGTTCGTTACCGTGAGGTCCTGCGCTTCTACGGGCAGATTCTTTACGTTGAGGCGCGAGTCGAGGAAGGGGTCGGCGTCGCGGTCTATTCGCAGCGGCAGCGCGTCGTCCACGCTGTCGCCTATCTCGACCAGCCGATCCGCTATCCAGTCGCCCAGCCCGTTCTGGTCCAGCGCGGACATGGCGACGTCTATGTTCGTCTTGAACTGGATGAGCCGTTCGCGGTCGTCCGACACGGCGCCGTCGCGGATGCCCTCGAACTTCACGCCAAAGCGACTCTCGAACGTCTCGGCGAGCGCGACGAAGTAGTCTCCGTTCATGGCGAGGTTGTAGGGGTGGCTGTGGTAGCTGACCACCTGTTCGCCGAATCCGGGTATCTGGCCGTCCACGGCGCCGGGCCACCAGCCCTTGACGGTCTTGCCGACGACGATCATGGGGCGGTCGTCCTCGTGATCCCACTCCTCCATCGTCTTGAATGCGGCGACTACCTGGTCGTAGTCGTTGCCGTTGTCCAGCGTCAGCACGTTCCAGCCGTATGCGGCCCACTGGTCTTCGATGCGGTAGGCGTCATAGACAGGGCGGATTACGCTGCCGACGAGTTCGTCGTCTATGCCGGCGTTGTTGTACGAGAGCAGGATGCGGAGGCGCTTGCCCACCTGCTGGGCGACGGCGGCGGTCTTCATCTCCTGCGAGTGGCCGGAAGTCATGGCGAACTCGCCCTCGATAGCCATGATCTTGAGGCTGTCGGGGGCGCCTACGATGTCCCAGAAGGCGGCTTTGCCGGCGGAGGTGGCGATGCCGATGCCGGACGGTCCGCCGTTGACGTCGTTGGTGAGGTCGGTCGTCTCGGAGTGTCCGGCGAGCGAGCGGATGCCGCGTATCTTCGCCTGCGCCATGAGGGGGTGGTCGGTGAGTCCGGTTTCTTCGAGCAGGGTATCGAGCGCGCCGCGTCCGCGCCTGAAGCCGAGCGCGTCTATGGAGAGCATGGAGGTATCGGGGTCTGCGGCGTAGCGGTCGTCTCCGGTGGCCGCGCGCTTGCGCTCCAGCGCTTCGCCCATGATCATCCAAAGCGCGTAGGTAACGGGGGCGTTGTGGCCTCCCGCGAGCATGAATCGGTCGGCGTAGGGGTGCTTGGGCCTGCGGTAGTCGTACCTGAGCCCGCCGAGATCCGGCCCGACCAGGTGCGACGTTACGGTGTATGGCGTGTAGGCGAGCGGTCCGCCGAAGTGTCCGGTCTGGGCGTAGTTGCCCAGCAGCACCAGCGTCATCGCAGTCAGAAAGCCGACGTCTTCCAGTCGCTCCTTGTCAAAGTCCGGCAACTCCACCTCTCTCGCAGTCACGCCATGCGAGAGCGACAGAGTATTGACTATTGCCGTAGAGCTTCCGTTTGTTGCAACCATAGAAGTACACTCCACCCGCAGGTTTGGCTGAATCGGGACGGAATCCGTACCGTCCCACGCGGTCTATTTTATGGGCGGCGCGGGGCGATGCCCAACAGGATGAATGATAAGCGCAACGGCTATCTCGTTGCAAGGTTGGGGGAGGGACGACGACGACCACGAGCGCCATCGCCCCAACTACTCGGCGCAGACGGGCACGCCGCCCCTGAAGCCGTCAACGCCGCTCAGGAAGACGGGGATACAGCCCTCTACGCCGGTGTCCTGGACGTTTACGTAGGTTAGCTCGGACAGGTTCTCCAGAATCGGGGTGATGGAGCCGGTTAGACGGTTTCCCTCGATCGCTAACCACTCCAGGTTGGCCAGGTTGCCCAACTCTCGCGGCACGTCGCCCGTTAGTTTGTTGACGCTCAGGTCCATTTCGACGAGGTTAGCGAGCCTGCCGATTTCGGCGGGGATGCCGCCGGTCAGCGCGTTCGCGCTCAGGTTGAGCACCGCGAGGCCGGTGAGCGAGCCGAGCTCCGGCGGAATCTCGCCCGTCAGTTCGTTGCCGTACAGGTGCAGCGCATATAGCGCGGACAACCTGCCCAGCTCGGAGGGGATGACGCCGGACAGTCCCTTGACCGTCAGGTCCAACACGACTACGCGCGGCGGGGAGCCGCTGATGACGACGCCCGTCCACTCGGTGATGGGAATGTCGGCGTTCCAGTTGAGTTCGGCGTCGCCAGCCCCACTGCCGACTAGCTGCGGCGCGGCGGCGAGCAGGGCGGCGCAGTCGTCGGCAAGCCCGCCGACTGCGACCGGGTACGCCGAGGTCGCGCCGCCCGGACACATCACCGGAGCGACCGGCGCGGCGGGCCCGGATCCAAACCCGGTCAGCGGAGGCGCGACCGCGCGCGATTCACGGACATCCTGGGCGCGCGACAGGCTGCCCACCAGCCCGCGATCTTCGGAGAGCAGCGCGAGCGCGATTACGACAGCTATCGTAGCCGCCATAACCACCTGGCTTATGAGCAGTTCGCGGGACACGGCGTTTAGGAGATAGGAGATAAGAGATAGGAGATAGGATTGTTGGTTGCGATGCAGTCTGCGGGATGCTCCATACTATCTCCTAACTCTTATCCTCAACTCTTCCTAACCTTAGTGCGCCAGCGAGCTGGGCGTCCAGCCGCCGTAAACGGGGTACTGGGAGCATATGAACTCTATGTAGGCGGGCTGGCCGGCGGCGTTCGCCTCCTGCGCGCGCCGGAGGGCGGGGACGACCTCCGACGGCTCGCTCACCCGCTCGGCGTGGAGGCCTAGCTCTGTCGCGACTTTGGACATATTCACGTCGTCCGGTCCCATCACTAGGTGCGTGTAAGGGTCGTGTCCGGCGCCCCAGAAGCCGGGACCGTAGCCCGCGAATCCGCCGTTGTTGACGTGCGCCACCGTGATGCCGATGCGCTCTCTCACCGCAACCTCCAGGTTGCCGAGCATATAGCCGACGCCGGCGTCGCCGGATACCGCCACGCACTGCCTTTCGGGGTATGCGAGCTTGGCGGCGATGGTCGAGGCAAGACTGAATCCCAGAGTGGAAACGTTGCCCCAGCCGAGGAATCCGCGCGGGATGAGCGTGTCATAGATCGTGCTGAGCTGGTCTCGCGTGTTGCCGGAGTCGTGGGTTACGAACGAGTTATGCGGGTCGAGCGTTTCCATCAGGCCGGCATAGACGCGGTAGGGGTTGATGGGCGTATCGTCCGACGCCATCGCCTCACGGTACACCGCGAGGGCGGAGTCGCGCGCCGCCGCGATCTCCGCTTCTACGCCGCCATCGCCGCCATCTCTGTTAGGCGCCCTGCCCTGCCCGTCGGCGCGCGCGTCTATCTCCCGCGCCAGCGCGTCCAGCGTGAAGCGCGCGTCGCCTATCACGGCGTGCGCCGTCGGATATATGCGGTTCACGTGAAGCTCGTCCAGGTTGCACTGGATTATCGTCTTGGAAGCCGCGTCGGGTATCGCGTGGCTGAATCGTCCGGGCGAGAGGCTGGATCCGACGGCGAGAATCGTGTCGCTCTTGGTCAGGTACTCGGTCGTGTGGTCGCCGCGCACGCCGACGAACAGCGGGTGGTCCTCCGGGAACGCGCCCTTCGCCTTGAGCGTGGTGATGACCGGCGCGTTGAGCAGTTCCGCCAACGTCTTCAGCTCCGCGGACGCGCCGGCGTAGATGACGCCTTCGCCCGCGTATATCAGGGGGCTGCCCGCGTTCAACAGCAAGTCGGCGGCTACGGACACGTCGGCCGGATCAGGCGCCGCCTTCCAGCCCTTGACGGGCGCATAGGGGTCGGCGGTCTCGTCGAACGTCCCGGAGGCGTCGGGCACGGACAGCACGACGGGGCCAGGCCGTCCGCTGCGCAGCATGGTGAACGCGCGGCGCATGAACTCGGGAACGCGCTCCGGCCTGTCTATGTAGCCGTACCACTTGGTTACGGACTTGAGGCTGGCGGTAACGTCGAACTGCGAGTTCTCCGAGCTGCCCGCCGGAACGCCGTCGGTGATGCACAGGATGGGCGAGCCGTCCTCGAACGCCTGCGCCAGGCCGGCGTAGGCTACCTGTATGCCGGCAGCGTTCACGCCGCCCTGCACGGTGCATACGCCGATGCGCTCCCCTCCGGTAACGCGCGAGAAGCCGTCGGCCAGCGCGATGGCGTAGCGGTCGTCGCGCATCATCACCATCGGCACCCCTTCCCGTCCCAGCGCGTTGTTCACCCGGCATACGGGGAAGGTCGAGACCCACTCGATGCCTTCTTGCTTCAATATCCGCGCGATAGCCGTCGCAACGTCAATAGTCATGGTTTACGTCTCCCCTTAGTCTGGCCTGAGTCTGGATTGAGTCTGGATTGGATATCGCTCGGCCTTCGCCGTCGGGCGAGCGTATCCCGCGCAGTATAACCCGCGCGCCGCCAAACCGAAAGCCGCGCCCTAGCCGCGGTGGTTGTTGACACTGCCGTTTTCCGGTGTGTACAATGCCATGTATTGATATGTCATATCAGTAACAACGGACTTAAGGCCGTCCTCATATCTGATATAAACTCTCAGTTGAGCAATCTCACGCGCTGGTCTGATGGTTGTAACGAAACATGCCGCTTCGATAGCGGAACGAATCTTGGAAGCGTTCCAGGACCGAGGATACCGTTCTACGTCGCCTCGGCGCGCGATCGCGGTCGCCATCGGCGCGGAACAGCATCACTTCACCGCGGAGGAGCTGTGGAGAAAGCTGCCGCGCTCCATAGGCATTGCGACTGTCTATCGCACGCTGAAGATACTGGTGGACGCGGACGTCCTGTGCCGCGTTCTGCTGGAAGACGGGGGATTGCGCTATCAGCTGAGCCACCGCGGCCACCACCATCACCTCATCTGCACCGAGTGCGAGGTTTCCCTCGACCTGATCGGCTGCGATATAGAGGGCACGCTGGAGTACGCGTCCCACATCCACAACTTCGAGATTACGGGCCACTGGCTGGAAGTTTACGGTCTCTGCGCCGACTGCGCGCCGGACGAGCAAGAGATCTCCGGGCGCGGCTCTACTTTCGCGCGGGACGATTCTCACGCCGACCATTGCCATTAGATGATACTTAATATCTATAATGCCAGAGTCTGAGCGGCGCTTTGATTCGTCGGTATTACGATACGAGATCTCAATATCATCAGATACAATGAACGGAGACCCAACACAAAAGGAGAAGTGAACTGGACATGAACGGAAAGTATCTGAAACTGGTTGGACTATTGATAATCCCGGCGCTTCTGCTGCTGGCTGTCGCCTGTGGCGACGATACGCAGCCCACTCAGCCCGCTCAGCCCGAGCCGGCCGCGCCCTCACAGGCTCCGGCGGCTTCGTCGGCAGCGGGGCCGTCAGCCCCGCAGAGTCCGGCGCAGCCCGCCGCCCCGGCTCCGGCGCCCACGGCGGCGGCGGCGGCTCCGGCGCCCGCCGCGCCGCCGACGGGCCGGATGGGTCCGGCTCGGACGACTCAGCCGGCCCCCCAACCGGCGCCGCCCGCGGAAAAGCTGCAAGTCGTAACGACCAGCAACATCGTAGCCGACTGGGTGAGGCAGGTTGGCCAGGACCGCGTAGAGGTGTTCCCGTTGCTGCCGCCGAATGCAGACCCGCACACCTTCCAGCCGGGCGCTCGGGACATCACCCGCGTCGCCGACGCCGACTTGGTGTTCAGCATCGGACTGTCTTTGGAAGCCGGATGGCTGCACGAGATCATCGAAAACGTAGCGCAAGACGAAGACGACATCATCGCCTTGGGCGAGTACGTCGATCCCATAGACTTCGTGGAAATGGTCGCGCATGACGACCACGATGATCATGACGGCCATGACGACCACGCGCACGAGATGGATCACGAAGATGAAGAGATAGAGCTCGTCGGCAGGCTGCTCATCGGAGACGGCGAGACGGGCATGATGAGCGTCATAGACATGGAGCACGGAGACGTGGAGCAGAACGCCTTCGACATGGGGTCCCGCGCGGGGCGCATCTACGCCACCGGCAGCGGGCGTTTCGCCATCGCGGTCGCCAGCGACGCCAACGCCGTTCACGTATTCGACGGCGGCGTGTACCTCGTAGAACACGGGGACCACTTCGATCTGGTGGAAGTTCCGACGCGGCGGATGGGCCTGGACCTGTCCGGCGACAGACCGGTTCACTTGTACGTCGGCAGCGAGTGGGCATCCGTCTTCTACGACGGGTCGGGCGAAATCGCCTTTCTCAACGAGCATGAACTAGAAGAAGAGGGCGACGAATACGTACCGCCCACGCTCAACACCGGCGCGCATCACGGGGCGGCGGTGCCGCTGGAACACGACCTGTTCGCCGTAACCCTGCAACACCCCGACTACGCATCCAGCCCGGCGGACTACCGCCTGCCGGAAAGCGTAGCCGTGATGAACCTGGACGGCCAGAACCTGTACCAGGAAGACGGCTGCGAGGGTCTGCACGGTGACGCGGGCAACGGTCACATGGCGGTCTTCGGATGCGTCGGCGGCGTTCTGTTCGTGGAGGCGCACCACGGCGACTATGAAGGCGGCTTCATCTCCGCGCCCATGGGCGCGCCCGAAGAATTCCGGCTAACCTCGGTCTGGGGCTACCCGGGACTGGACCACTTCTTCGCGCTGGGGTCGGCGGTAGGGCTGTATGTCGTCGAACCTGAAGAAGACAGCATGGAGCAGCTGATACCGGCGTCCGAGGACCTGAGACCCATCAACGTGGCGCTCAGCTTCGATGGGGAACTCCTCTTCGTGGTGATGAGCGACGGCGAGCTTCGCATGTACGAAGCCCACGACCTGGACCTGCTGGCTTCGGCGCGGGACTTCCTGACCGCTCCCGTGGAGACGGGCTTCTGGGCGCGTCCCCACGTCGCCACCGCGCCCGGCGCGGTGTTCGTAACCGACTCGGTGGGCGGCGAGGTTCTGATGCTGGACGACCACGACCTTGAAGTGGTCGCGCACTGGGACGTCGACGGCAACCCCACCAAAGTCGCCTTCGTCGGCATACTGGGCGATGCGGGCGGACATCCGGAACATGGGCATGACGAGGAAGCTACTCACGATGACCACGACGACGATCATGACGATCATGACGCCCATGCCGGGCACGACCATGGCGAGCACGACCCGCACTTCTGGTTCGACCCGCCGCGCGTCAAGCAGGCGGTGAACAGAATCGCCGAGCTTCTTTCCGCCGCCGACATGGAAGGTCAGGACTTCTACCGCCACAACGCCGCCGCCTACAATGTGCAGCTAGACGCGCTGCACTCTTGGATCGGCGAGCAGGTGGCTATGGTGCCGGAAGACCGCCGCGTGCTGGTAACTTCCCACGACAGCTTCCAATACTTCGCCCAGCGTTACGGGTTCGAGGTGGCGGGCGCCGTAATACCGGGGCTTACGACGGAGGTAGAACCGTCGGCGCAGGAGATAGCGGAGCTGATCGAAACCATCGAGCACGAGGGCGTTCCCGCCGTGTTCACCGAAATGCAGCACAGTGATCGGCTGGCGCGGCGCGTCGCCGAGGAGACGGGCGCGAAGCTGGTCACAGGGCTGCACACCGGATCGCTCGGCGAGCCGGGCGGAGATGCGGGTACATACCTGGACCTGATGCGCCACAACACGACCATCATAGTCGAGGCGTTGCGCTAGGCGACCGCTAGGCTGCTGGCGGCCTGCGCGACATACTCGGACCCACGGGGCTTGCCCCCCAATCGGCCCCTTCCTCCACAAGCGAGGAAGGGGCTTTGCGGTTCGCGCGTGGCGCGCAGGTTCATCTACCGGTTCAAATTGTTTAGTGGCTCGAATTGTTGATTGACCCTTGCAAATGCCAGGTGTTAGGATATGTGAAATCAATCACAGGGACTGGGGCACAGGACACAGACACAGGGGCGGATGGACACGCGGGCGCCGGCAGGCGCCATCGGGTTCCGATAGACCCAATAGGCAGACCCAATAGGGCCTGCGTTGGGTTGCGCATACTCAGCGCGTCGAGCATTGGTCGAGATGTCAGATCGTTCCGGGGTCGCGCGCGACCCCGACGCCAGGGGGGAAACAGTTGACGAAACTCGCAGTTGTGGCGTTGCTGCTAGGCATATTCGCGATGGCTTCCGTCGCCTGCGGCCAAGCGGCTCCGACCGGGCCGTCCGAAACTATCCTCATACGCTCGTCGCCGCCCATTCCGGAGCCGGCGCCCACACAGGCGCCAGGCGCCAAAGACGAGCAGGATCGCATCGTCGGCACGCCGATCACCGTCAACATGACCGGCGTGGGCACAGCCGCCGATCCGGGCGTATTCGACCCGGTCGACTTCACGTTCAGTGTCGGAGAGGCTGTAAACTTCACTCTCTTCGCAGAGGACGCTTTCCACAGCTTCACCGTCAGCGAACTCGAGATCAACGTAGAAGTCAACGCCGGCGAGTCCGGCGGCTTAGACTTCGTGTTCGAGGAAGCCGGCACATACGAGCTTATCTGCGTGCCGCATGAGGCGCTCGGCATGGTCGGCACTATCACCGTACAGTAAAGGCGCTTGACGATGGTGGGCAACGCCGCAAGAGTGGCTGCGCGAACGTTTAGAGGGTTCCGGGCGTACCAGTGGGCCGGGCTGGCGCTGATCGCGGTGTTCATGGTCGGCGTGCTGGTTACGGCGTGCTCGGGCAATGACGATTCTCAGCCTGCGGCCGCGCCCATCCCAACCGCCGCGCCAACGGCGACAGCTGAGCCGACGGCCACTCCCGCCCCGGGGGAGAACGGCGCGACCGTATCTATCGGAGACTCCACTGTCGCGCGCTATCGGGTTGGCGAGAATCTGCGGATGCAGGGGCAGATAGTCGCCGTCGGCGAGACTTCCGACGTCAGCGGCGCGATCGTGTTCGACGCTGACGGCGCGGTCGTCTCAGACGCCTCGACGCTGACGGTGAGCATGACCGGCTTCGTCAGCGACGAAGACCGACGCGACAACTGGGTCAGAAGACGCTTCCAAGCTCAATTTCCCACCGCCGAACTGACGGCGACCTCAGTCGAGGGTATGCCCTGGCCCCTGCCCGAAACCGGCGCCGCCACCTTCACGCTCATCGGCGACATGAACATTGAAGGCGTGACGAGCGAGGTTATATGGAACGTGAACGCGCTGTTCGCGCCCGGCGCGGTAACGGGCCAGGCCCAGACGGTCATAACCTTCGACCAGTTCGAGATGGACAAACCCTCTCTCCCCTTCATTATCAGCGTCGAGGATGAAATCACCCTCGAAATGGATATAGACGCCGCCGTAGATCTACCGTAGATCAACACGCCGCCTCCGGCTAGCTCTATGCGCGCTTTCGCGGTCGGGCGGCGCCCGCCTCCCCGTTCGCGTCTCGCTCGACGCCCCCAAATCCCCGATACGCGCGGCCGATTTGCGTTGACACTCAAAAGGCCCGATCATACACTAGCTAATCACATTAACGGTGCCTTGTGGCGCAGCGCCGCGCGCCGCCAAATTCCACAACCCCAACGCAACCCATGAAGGTGTGAGACGATGAAGCTATCCTGTCTGCAAGAGAATCTGCGCAACGGTCTGTCTATCGTGGAGCGCGCCGTCGCAACCAGGACGACGCTTCCGATAACTCAGAACGTGTACATGGCGGCCGAAGGCTCGCGTCTGCGGCTGTCCGCCACCAATCTCGAAATCGCCATCACCACTTGGGTAGGCGCGCAGGTAGAGGAAGAGGGGGCGGTAACCATTCCGGCGCGGCTGCTGACGCAGTTCGTCAACTCTCTGCCGCAGCAGCGCGTAGATGTTACGCTGGAGGACGAGCCGCTGAGGCTGGCGATGAAGTGCGCGCGCTACGAGGCGAACATCAACGGACAAGACGCGGACGATTTTCCCCCGATTCCGACCGTGGACGAGGGCGCGGTCGGCCGGATGGACGCCGACGTGATGCGCGACGCGATCCGCCACGTGGCGTTCGCGGCAGCCACGGAGGACTCGCGGCCCGTGCTTACCGGCGTGAAGGTCGAGATGTCGGGCAACGAATTCACCTTCGCCGCCGCGGACGGATTCCGGCTTGCGGTTTACGAAGGCAAGCTGTCCGATCCCGTCCCGGAAGACATCAGCTTCATCGTGCCTGCCAGAACGCTCCAGGAAGTGAACCGGCTGCTGGGGGGGCAGTCCGACCCCGTGGAGTTCACCGTAACGCCGGCCAAGAGCCAGGCTCTGTTCAGGCTCAGCTCCATAGAGCTGGTATCTCAACTCGTACAGGGCACGTTCCCCAACTACCGCCAGCTTGTGCCGGAGGAATACACGACTCGCGTCGTCATTCCGCGCGAGTCGTTCATGCAGGCGACGCGAGCCGCCTCCACGTTCGCGCGCGACGGCTCCGGCATCATCCGGCTCAACATATCGTTAGATGAGCGAGAAGAGGTGGGCAAGATAGCGGTATCGGCGCGCGCCGAGGAGCTTGGCGACTACGAGGGCGAGGTGGACGCGCAGGTGGATGGCTGCGAGTCCAAGATAGCGTTCAACAGCCGCTTCCTGACAGAGGTTCTGGACGTTCTGGAAGATGGCGACGTGGCGCTGGAGACCCAGACCGCGTCCAGCCCGGGCGTAATCAAGCCCGCCGCCAACCCGAACGGGCACACCTACACGCACGTGGTCATGCCGATGTTCGTGCAGTGGTGACAACCCGGGCGCTTGACCGGATCTGTGAGGCGCGTCATGCAGCGACGAGCGACGCGATAGCCTCTCGCTGACGCGCCGCCAGTTCCGCGATACCCTTCTCTGCGAGATCGAGCAACTCGTTCAGCGTTGTGCGCGAGAATGCGCCGCGCTCGGCCGTGCCCTGCGCCTCCACGTACTCGCCGGCGGCGGTCATCACGACGTTGAAGTCCACCTCGGCGCGACTGTCCTCATCGTAGCATAGGTCCAGCATCGGCTCGCCGTCCACTACGCCGACGCTGGCGGCGGCGACGCCGCTCAAGAACGGCAGCCGCTCGATGTCGCCGCGTTCCAGCATCCCCAGCGCCGCCTGGTACAGCGCGACATACGCTCCCGTAATCGCGGCCGTTCTGGTTCCGCCGTCGGCCTGGATGACGTCGCAGTCCACCGTCAGCGTCCGCTCTCCGAGCGCGGCCATATCCACCGCGGCGCGCAGCGAGCGTCCGATGAGACGCTGAATCTCCTGCGTCCGGCCTCTTGGCGTGGTCTCGCGCCGCGTCCGGGTGTTCGTCGCGCGCGGGAGCATCGCGTACTCAGCAGTAACCCAGCCCAGCCCGGAGCCGCGCCTCCACCGGGGCGTTCGATCCTCGACGCTCACGGCGCACAGAACGCGCGTATCCCCGCAGGAGATGAGGGCGGAACCTTCGGCATAGCTCTGGACGCCAAGCTCGAACGTGATGGGACGGAGGGCGTCGTTGGAGCGACCGTCGGCGCGGGGCATGGGGTTCTTGGATCCTTTCCGGTCTTGAGGGGCCCGGCGCTATACTAGCTTGAACGCGCACAACCCCTAACCTTGCCTGAGTTTACACCATGCCCTACGTACAAAGCGACGGCGCCAGGATTCACTACCACGTGGAGGGCGACGGCGCCCCCATCGTGATGCTCCACGGTTTTAGCGACAGTCTCGCGGACTGGTACGAGGCCGGCTACGTCGCCGCGCTGCGGGACGAGTTCAAGCTAATAATGTTCGACTCTCGCGGGCACGGGCTTAGCGACATGCCGCGCTCGCCGGAGGCGTATGCGATGCGCCGCCGCGTCGCGGACGTTCTCGCCGTAATGGACGAGCTAGACATCGCCGACGCTCACCTATGGGGATACTCGATGGGCGGACGCATCTGCTTCTCCATGGCGGAACGCGCGCCGGAGCGGATACGGTCGCTGATTCTGGCGGGCATAGACCAGTACGGCACCGATCCCCCACGCTTCCAGAGGCGCATCCAATACCTGAGCCACGGCATGGACTCGTACCTCAGCGGCTTCGAGGCTCGCTTCGGGACGATGGAGCCGCCGACGAAACGCGCTCGCTTTCTGCAAAACGACCATCTGGCGCTGATAGCCGGCAGCATGGACCTGCGCGACAATCACGAGGGCTACGAGAGCCTGCTGTCCAAGATGACGATGCCCGCGCTGCTGTACGACGGCGACCGCGACGCATTTCACGACGGCGCGCGCAGTTGCGCCGAGCTGTTGCCGAACGGGCGGTTCGCATCCCTGCCCGGCCAGGACCACGGCGGCACATTCAACCGCAGCGACCTGGCGCTGCCTCTGGTTCGTGGGTTTCTGGGGATTTGACGCGAAGGGACTATGGCGACGAAGCGGGATCCAGAACAGTTACGCCAGTACGGACGAAATCGCCGACGTTGCGGGTAACCATGGTGAAACCTCGGTCCAGGGCGATTGCGGCGATCTGCAAGTCCGAGCTTGTGTAGCCTAGTTCAACGCGCAGAACGCCCCAACGCTTGGCCGCCGCCTCATCCAGTGGGAGGATGCGGTCTTCAAACAGCGCCTCTACATCGTCCAACCAAGTGTGCAAGAGCGCCGCGTACTCCGGCTGCCTCCCGCGTTGCCTAGCCGCCCCGTACATAATCTCGCCGATTGTAATGGCGCTGGTGAACACGCTATCAGGGTTCTGAATACGCAGCCAATTCGCAATTGGAAGGTTCCGCTCTGGTCGTCGCAACGCCGAGACGACGTCTGTATCGAGCAGATACATCAGAGGTCAATGTCTGCGCGGTTGTAATCCCTCGTTCGGGGCGGCAACTCAAAGGCGTCATCATCGGGCGGCGCCTTTGGGATGGCCAGCAGCGCGTCAACGAAGGTTGGAAACTTGCCTGATTCTTTGAGGTGCCTTTCCATCAGCTCGATAAACGCCTCGACCGACTTCTGGTACACCCTAAATTCCAAGTCCATCCACTTGAATTCAAGGGTGGGCCAATCTTCATCGTCAGTCTCAGCCTGCTCTCGGTAGCCGTTGGCAGCGCTGAAGCCGTCCCAATGAATGGGCAGGGAGGTGAAGCGTCCCTTTTCGTCTATGCCGTCGAGCCGGAAGACGACCTGCTTGAGGTCGTCCAGCGTTTCGCTGGGCCAGCCCTTGGAGTCTGCGACGGCTACGACGCTCAGCCGGGCAGCTTCCCACATCATGCGGGAGCCTTCTCGGAACCGTCCTTGGTCGAACGCGAGGTCGGCGTCGGATAGCAGGGCTTTAGTCTTTTGGATGCGGTCTTTGGCCAACATGGGATTTCCCCCGCTTGGGTATGACGCCGATTGTAGCACACAGGGTTGATGGAGTTGGCGGTCCGCCCCCGAAACTTGACGCCCCGAACCCCTTGACGGTTATGATAACCGCAGCGTCTCTCGCCATCGGGACGGAGACGATACGCTTGTCGATAACCGCGCAGGGAAGGAACGCGCCTATGCCCAAGCCAATATCCCCAGACATCGTGTACCAAATCGTCAGCGTGGCGTCTCCGTCGCTGTCGCCGGACGGCTCGCGTTTGGCGTTCGTCCGCTCGCGGGTCGATCGGCAGAGCATGGAGACGCGCTCGCAAATCATGATGCGCGAGATGGCGACGGGGGAGACAGCGCCGTTCACGAACGGGACTCGCGACTCCAACCCGCGCTTCTCACCGGACGGGCGCTACCTCGCCTTCGTCCGTCCCGACGACAATGACAAGCCGCAACTGTGGACGATGTCGACCGGCGGCGGCGAGGCGAGCAGGCTGACGGAGGTTCCGGGCGGCATTACGGACGTCGCGTGGGCGCCCGATTCGCGTTCGCTCGCGTTCGTGTCGGACGTCGATCCGAACAGGGCGCCGGACGATCACGACCCCAAGACAGAGCCACGCGTCGGCGTAGTAACGCGCATCCGCTACCGCGCGGACGGGTTGGGCTGGCGCGGCAACGCCTTCAGGCACGTGTTCGTCGTCGAGCGCGAGTCGGGAGATACGCGACAGATTACAGACGACAAGGGCGGCGAGGGCGATGACAGCGCGCCCGCATGGTCGCCGGACGGCGAAACTATCGCCTTCATCTCGGACCGGCGGGCGGACCGCGAGATAGCGACACACTCCGACGTGTACGCCGTACCGTCTGAATCCTCTGGCGGCGGCGACTTGGAGCTGCGATCGCGGGGGCTGTCCAGCATCGCCGCGCTGTGCTGGGCGCCGGACGGCGAGACGATAGCCGTCGTCGGCTCTGACGATGACGATGCGGGCGCGGGCTGGCAATCGTGGCTGTTCGCGCTGGAGCGCGGACGCGCGCCGCGCAAGCTGACGGACGACTCGATTAGCCCAGCGGGAGGCTACGCGCCACTGGTACCGGCGCCCGAAATGCGCTGGACGCCAGAGGATGAATCGAACGGAGGGATGATCTCGTTCGCCGCCGACGCGCGGGGCGAGTCCGCCGTATATCAGATCAACGCTGCGGGCGGAGAACTGCGGCGCCTCGGCGCGGGCGGCCTGATCTCGCAGGTATCGTTCGACGCGGACTCGAACGGCGCCGTTCTGCTGAAGGCGTCGCCCGATTCGCCGGGAGATCTGCACGCGCTGGATATGGAATCCGGAACGCTGACGCAGCTCACGGATGAGAACCGCGAATACTTCACCGAGCATCCGCCGTCGCGGTTCGAGAAGTTCAGCGTGGAGCGCGACGGGGTAGAGATCGAATCCCGAATCCTGTTCCCGCCGGATTTCGACGCATCGGGAGCGGCGGAGCGCTACCCGCTCGTTCTGGATATTCACGGCGGACCGCACGGTGTGTTCTCCGACAGCTTCAGCCCGCAGCAGCAGGTTCTCGCCACCGCCGGATACATCGTGCTGGCGGTCAACCCGCGCGGCTCTTCGACTTACGGCGCGGAGTTCATGAAGGCGGTTCTGGGAGACTGGGGCGGCGAGGACTACCGGGACATCATGTTCGCGCTCGAAAGCGTGTGCGAGCGCGCCTACGTGGACGAGACGCGGCTGGGCATAACCGGATACAGCTACGGCGGCTTCATGAGCTCGTGGATAATCGGCCACGAGCCGCGTTTCGGGGCGGCGGTCATCGGCGCGCCGTGCATCAACCTTTCCAGCATGTACGGCACTTCTGACATCGGCGTACGATTCGGCGAGCCGCAGTGGGGCGGGACGCGGTGGGACGCGCTCGACAGGTTCCTGGAACGCTCGCCGCTCACCTACGCGCCCAACGTCCAGACGCCCGCGCTGCTGATGCACGGCGAATCAGACCACCGCTGCCCGATAGAACAGTCGGAGCAATACTTCGTGACACTGAAGCGGCTGGGCAAGGAAGTAGAGTTCGTCCGCTTCCCCGGTAGCTCGCACGGCTTCTTGCGAACGGGGCATCCACGCCTGCGCGAGGAGTACCTGTCTCGGCTGCTGGGATGGATGGATAGGTGGTTATGCTGATCTCGGCTTCACAGTTGCAGCTCTTCTACGGCGATATGGAGATATTCGCCGGAGTCAGCGCGGACGTGGACGACTATTCGCGCATCGGCCTGGTCGGCGTCAACGGCAGCGGCAAGACATCGCTGCTGCGGTTGCTGGTCGGCGAACTGGAACCGGACAACGGCTCCGTGGCCATCCGCGCGGGGCTTCGTATGGCATACGTGCCGCAGATCGCGGAACGCGACGCGCCCGGAACGCTGCGCGACGAGGTGGAATCGGCATTCGCGGACCTGTTCGAGATGGAGCGGCGCCTTGCCGATACCGCGCTCGAAATCCAGCAGCGATCCGGCGCGGCGAGACGCGACGCCGAGAACCGCTACGCCAAGCTCTTGGAACAATACGAATCGGAGGGCGGATACGACTACCAGAGCCGCGTGGAGCGCGTGGCGCAAGGCGTGGGCCTGCCGACTGAGACGCTCGACACTCCAACCTCGGTCGCCAGCGGCGGGGAGCGCACCCGCGCCGCCCTGGCCCGCGCGCTGCTGACCGATCCCGATCTGCTGATCCTCGACGAGCCGACGAACTATCTGGACTTCGACGGTCTGAACTGGCTGGAGAACTTCCTGTCCGAGTTCAAGGGCGCGGTCCTGGCCGTGTCGCACGACCGCTACTTTCTCGACCGCGTCTGCGCGGAGATATGGGAGATGGAGCTGGGAAAGCTGACCAGATTCCCGGGCAACTACTCGAAGTACCGCGAGTTGAAGCGGGCGCAGGTCGTCCGCCAGCAGATAGAGTACGAGCGTCAGCAGGAGTACATCGCCAAGGAGGAGTACTTCATCCAGCGCTACAAGGCTGGGCAGCGTTCGCGCGAGGCGCGCGGCAGGGAGACCCGGCTGGCGCGGCTGGAACGCATCGAGGCGCCGCAGTCCGAGCGCGCGATCAGCATCGGCAGGGCAGACGCATCGAGGACGGGACAGATCACGGTGAGCTTGCGGAACCTGAGCGTCGGCTTCTCCAACAACGGCCACAAGACGCGCCTGCTGACCGTGCCGGACATAGACCTCGAACGCGGCTCGCGCACCGCTATCATCGGCGCCAACGGCATCGGCAAGACGACGCTGCTGCGAACGATTCTCGGAGAGATCCCGCCCCTGTCCGGCGTCGTAACGCTCGGGCACAACGTGGAGACGGGGCATCTGAACCAGGGCACGTGGAACCTGCCGGACGACAAGACGGCGCTGGACGCCTTTCTGGAGATCCGCAACACGCCGATCGGCGACGCGCGGGATTACCTGGCGCGATTTTTGTTTAGGGGCGACGAAGTGTTCAAGCGCGTGTCGTCTCTGTCCGGCGGCGAGCGGACGCGGCTGGCGCTCGCGCGACTGCTCATCACCTACCCCAACGTACTTGTCTTGGACGAGCCGACGACGCATCTCGATATCGCCAGCCGCGAGGCGCTGGAGGAGACGCTGCAATCCTACGACGGCGCGCTGCTGTTCGTGTCGCACGACCGCCACTTCATCAGCCTGATGGCTGAGCGCATCCTGGTGATCGAGAGCGGCTCTGTTCGCCCGTTCGACGGCGGCTACGAAGACTGGGCGCGCGCCAACCGCCCGCCCGATCCGCAGCCCGTATCTCGACGCGCCCGCGCGCGCCATCGCCGCCGCGACCGCCAGGCCCGCCAGGCCGAGCGTCAGAATCAGGGCGGCGCCAAGCCCGCTCGGCGCTCCGGTCGCCAACAGGGGCGGCGACAGGGACAGACGGACTACGAAGCGCTGATCCAGAAACTCGAGGCGAGCGTCGCCACCATCGAGAGACGCATCGAAACGGCGTCGGCGAAGCGGGACGTCGAGCGCATCGAGCGCCTGGCGCGGCAGCACGCGCGGGCGCAAAAGGCGCTCGAACAGGCGTGGAGGCGGTGGAGTGGAGAGTGAGACGAGTTTTGCTACAAACATTGACAGTATCAATCCGAAAATGCGAAACTCGGCGCAGCAATTTGGTGGAGTTCGATTCATGAACTTGGGGGCTTGTAGAGTGATCCGGGATTGGCGACTGTGGATTCTCGTAGCTACTGTCTGCGTGGCGCTGTTCGCGTCGGCAGCGTGCTCGAGCGGCGAGGAACCGGCGCCGGCGCAAGAGGAGGCCGCGGCTGCGGGCGCGACTGCCAGCGGCGGCCAAGCCGCGCCAGCCGAGTCATCCGGCGCGGCGCCGAGCGGATCATCCGGAGAAGCGGTGTTCCCCGACCCTGTGGTCGAGGAGAACGTTCGCGCAGACCTGAAGCTGTCCGACGACGACCCTATACCGCTCGCCCAGGTCGAGCAGATAACGGAGTTCAGCGTAGAGTTGGAGCTGTACGTGGACGACCTGACGGGCATAGGGCAGATGGTCAATCTGACCTCGTTCGACATGACGCAGAACAAGACGAGCGACCTTTCGCCTCTGTCCTCTCTGACGAAGCTGGAACGGCTGGACGTTTCCCAAAATCAGGTAACCGATCTCTCTCCGCTCGCCGGGCTTACCACGATCACATGGTTCGCCGCGCAGGACAACGAGATAGCCGACATAACCCCGCTTGCCGGGCTTACCGGACTGACTCACCTGAACCTGCAAGCCAATCAGATAACCGACATCTCCCCCTTGGCGAACATGACCGAGCTCGAAAGCCTCAAGCTTACGAACAACGACATCAGCGACATATCGGCGCTGTCCGGGCTTTCCAACCTTATGTTCCTTGAACTGGTCAAGAACAACGTCAGCGACCTTTCGCCCCTGCTCGAAGCGGGGCTGAAGGAGGGGGCGCATATCCGACTTTGGGGGCAGCCGCTCGACGAAAACTCTGAAGACAACGTCGTCCCTGCGCTCATAGCCGCCGGAGTCAA
Organism: Dehalococcoidia bacterium; assembly: GCA_965208795.1. Lineage (GTDB taxonomy): Bacteria > Chloroflexota > Dehalococcoidia > Lucifugimonadales > UBA1123 > VXRN01. The sequence continues at coordinate 1,342,743 of CBDBPQ010000002.1, read as the reverse complement.
GGTGGAGAAGTAGAAGGATGCGAACCTACATACTGAGAAGGTTGCTTCTTGCGATACCCACCATGCTCATCGTGGTGTTTCTGACCATCGCGTCGCTGCGGCTCATTCCGGGGGACGCCGTGGACGTGCTGGTGGGACAGATGGACCTGTCCGGCAAGGAGAACCGCGAGGAGCTCCGGGCGCAGCTGGAGAAGGAGCTTGGGCTGGATGGGCCGATATACGTTCAGTACTTTCGGTGGTGGCGCGACCTGCTGACCAAGGGCGATCTGGGCAATTCCATATTCATCGGCGGGCCGGTGAAAGACCACATCATCCAACGACTGCCGGTAACGCTGGAATTGGGGGTGCTGGCGCTCATCGTCGCCTTGCTCATATCGTTCCCGGTGGGGATATTCTCGGCGATACGCCAGGATACGGTCGGCGACTACGTGGCGCGCAGCATCGCGATACTGCTCATCAGCGTGCCTTCGTTCTGGATTGGAATTATGGTGTTCGTATTCCCGTCTCTCTGGTGGGGATGGTCGCCGCCCATCGTCAACGTCAGCTTCATGGAAGACCCTTGGGCAAACCTGAAGATGTACATACTGCCGGCGGTGATCTTGGGCATGGCTATCAACGGCGTGAATATGCGCCTTACGCGGACGATGATGCTGGAAGTGGTGCGCGAGGATTACATACGGACGGCGTACTCGAAGGGGCTAAAGGAGCGTGTGGTAGTGCTGCGCCACGCAGTGAAGAACGCGCTGATTCCGGTGATCACCGTAATCGGGCTGAACGTGCCCATAGTGATCGGCGGGTCGGTCATCATCGAGCAGATTTTCCTGCTGCCCGGAATGGGACGGCTTGCGGTCGAGGCGGCGCTGATACGGGACTTCCCCGTGATCATCGGCGTAACGTTCGTGTTCAGCCTGTTCGTGCTGGTCATCATTCTGATAACCGATCTGAGCTACGCTTGGCTCGATCCCCGCATTCGATACAGGTAGAGGGGAACCACTAAGATGTCAAATCCAGGCGCTGGCACAGGCGCGGGCGTAGCCGCGCTCGCCAGGAAGCGACAAAATCCTGTCGTTGATTTTGTGTCGCGGCTGGTGCGGACGAAGCCGCTCGGCACCGTGTCGGCAGTCATCGTGCTGGTCTTCTTCTGTGTCGGGGTGTTCGCCGACGTTCTGGCCCCACACGACTTCAACGAGCAATTCCGGGGGGTATATCTGCAGCCTCCGTCGGCGGATCACTGGTTCGGCACAGACAACATCGGTCGAGATATGTTCAGCCGAATCATCTACGGCGCGCGAATCTCGATGCTGGTTGGCGTCGTCGGAAGCGCAGTCTCGCTGGTAGTATCGTGCCTCATCGGGCTGCCTTCCGGGTACTTCGGCGGCAAGTTCGACCTGGTCACCCAGCGGTTCATAGACGCTTGGCTGGTGTTCCCGGATCTCATTTTGCTGATCTTGCTCGTCGCCGTCGTGGGGCCCAGCCTGTGGACTATCGTGTTCATTCTCGGACTTCAATACGGGCTCGGCGGCTCGCGCTCGGTGCGCGGCGCGGTAATCGGAATCAGGCAGAACGCCTACATAGAGAGCGCGCAGGCTGTCGGCGTGCCGACGTGGAGAATACTCATACGCCATATGCTGCCGAACGTCGCGCCGTTCCTGCTAGTGCTTGTTACGACGCGAATGCCCGGCATGATGCTGGCCGAATCGGGGCTGAGCTTCCTGGGTCTGGGCGTGCCGCCTCCGGCGCCAAGCTGGGGCGGTATGCTGAGCGGAGCGGCCATCAACTACATGTACGCCGCGCCTTACCTGGCGATCTGGCCCGGAATGGCGCTCAGCGTCGTGGTGTACAGCACCAACATGTTTGGAGACGCGCTGAGGGATCTACTGGACCCAAGGCTGAGGGGGCAGGTAGGCAGGTACTAAGAAATTTGCTTACGCAAATTTCTAGGAGATAAGAGTTAGGAGATAGAGCTGCCCATCCTCGACGGGCTTGGCGTTGCGGTCCCATAGGCGGTGGCGAGATTGACCCGTTGAGAATCGATATGCTATGAATGTAGCCGCGCATTGAGACAGGCCGGGCATAGCCCGCGCCAAGATTGGGAAAGTGAGAGGAAATGGATCATGAGTAGATTGAGACTGATTGCCGCTGCGGTCTCGCTGGCGGCTCTGCTGGCGCTCACAGTGGCCTGCGCAAGCACCGAGCCTTCCGGGGCTACCGCAGAGGACATCCAGGCGGCTATGGACGCCGCCGTTCAGAAGGCCGCCGCGCAGCAGCAACCGCAGCAGCCGGGCGTAACCCAAGAGGACATGGCAGCCGCAATCTCGCAGGCGATGGCCTCGCAAGAGCAGGGCGCGTCGGCTGCAGACGTAGCCGCCGCCGTGCAGTCCGCGATGGCCGCCCAGCCCGGCGTAACGCAGGCCGACGTGGCGAACGCCATAGCGTCCGCGCTGGCGGAGAACCAGAGCGATACTGAAGAGCAGGTAGCGAACGCGATCGCCCAGGCGCTGCGCCAGCAGACGCCCGGCCTGACAGAGGCAGAAGTGTCCGAAGCAATTGCTAGGGCGCTCGCCGAGAGGCCCGGCGTTACTCAGGAAGACATACAGATGGCGGTCCAAGCCGCCGTCGCCGAGGCCGTGGTCCAAGAAGTGGCCGTTCCTACGCTTCTGAAGGAAGGCGAGGGACAGACCGTTGACATCACGACCAAGCCCGCCTACGGGGGGCAGATCCGCTTGGCGCTGCACAGCGACCCGGGTGGAGAGTGGGACATGTGCCAGTTCAAGGCTCAGCACATGCAGACCCACGTAGTCGAGAACTTCCTGCTGGGCGACTACAACTTGGGTCCGTCGGGCGAAGGCCTGACTACGTTCCAGCCACGTTTGGGCATCGGCACGGACAAGCTGGCGGTCGGCGCGCTCGCCGAATCTTGGTCGGTTCCTGACCCGCTGACGTACAGCTTCAAGTTGCGGGAAGGCGTCAAGTGGCAGGACAAGCATCCGACGTTCGGCAGGCCGGTAACGGCGGAGGAGATCGCGGCGGAGATCAACCGCATCAAGGAATGCCGCTGGCCGCGCCACGACTTCTTGGATGACGTAACCGCCGACGACACCGACGGCGATGGCGTCGCCGATACGATAACGCACCACACGAACCAGCCAATCTCGTTCTGGGGATACGAGTTCGCGTGGGGCCCCTACTTCATGTCCGCGCCGCCGGAGTCGGTAGCCGCGGGCCTGGACGACCCGTGGAACCAGTCCGGCACCGGACCGTGGATGACGGTTGAGGACGGCTACACTCCCGCCAGCACACTAGAGTTCGAGAAGAACCCCAACTGGCACATGACCTACACTGTGGACGGTTCGGAGTACAGGCTGCCGTTCCTTGACGGCATGCACTACACGATAATCCCGCAGGAGGCGGTGAGGCTGACGGCGCTTCGCACGGGGCAGTTGGACTATCTGCAGGACGTGCGGACGTCGGACAGGCCGGTGCTGGAAAATACCAACCCGGACCTGGGCAAGGCGCTGGCGCTGGATGATTCGTTCGGCTACTTCATGCCGATGAACAAGCCTCCGTTCGACGACGTCAATGTTCGGTTGGCGATGAACTACGCTCTGGACCGCCAGGTCTATACCGACGCGCTGTTCGGCGGAGACGCCATTTTGCTGACGTTCCCGTTGCAGCCGGAGTGGCCGATCCACTACGAGGCGTTGGAAGACCAGCCGCAGTCGGTTCAGGACTACCACATGTACGACCCTGATAAGGCGATGCAGCTTCTTGACGAAGCGGGCCTTACGCCCAACGCTGACGGCGTTCGCCTCAGCATCCCGTTGCTGATTCGCAACACGAACCAGCTCGAGATCGAAGCCGCCGAAATCTCCGTCGGCTTCTGGGAAGACATCGGCGTCGAGGTAGAACTCGAGCTGGTGGACGGTCCGGTTCTTCAGAGCCGTCTGTTCGAGAAGCAGTACGAGTTCTTCGCCAACAACGTAACCGGTCGCCCCAACGCGCTGAACGACTTCCGGCGCGGCCACCAGTGGAACCGCTCCAACCTGAACGACGAGGAGTTCCTGGAACTCTGGGAGAACGTACTGGTTGCGACGGACCCGGACGAGCAGGTAGCGGCAATCAAGATAGCCACCACCAAGTACCTGGAGCTCGCGCCTAGCGCCCACACGCCGGCGGGCTTCAGCGGCGACTACTGGCATCCTTGGGTGCAGAACCACAGTGGCGAGAATGTTCTGGCCTTCGTGGACTACGCCTCGAAGTGGGCTTACGTGTGGATGGACCGCGATGCTCGGTTCGAAAGGACCGGCTTTAGATAGAGCGTCGCGCCAGCGCCCAAGCAGGGCCAATGGCCAGACGCTAGACAAGTAGATTAGTAGCGGGGCGTGGCGATTGCGGTCGTCGCGCCCCGTTTGCCGTTTGGCAGGGGGAGTTCACCCTTACCCCAACCCTCTTCCTGAGGGAGAGGGGGCTTTCCCCCCATACCATCCTTTCCCCGTCGAAGGGGAAGAGGTTGATAGGACTATGCTGCGGATCAGGACAGGCGGGTTATCCGCGTCTCTATTCGACACTGCGCCGAAGAAGCGGCGGGCGGCGGGCGCCGTCATCGTGGCGATTCTGCTCATTCTGTTCGTGGCGTTCAATCGCGTGCCAAAACTGGATACGGTGCGAGCCGACCTCGCCGTCGCCGCTTCGCCGGCCGCTGAGTGCTTCCAGGGGTTCTGCATCGAGCAGAGTCCGGAGACCACGCTGCTGGAACGGTGGTGGGACTTCTCGCTGACGTACCTGCAGCTTGTATCCGTAGGCATGGCGTTCGCGTTCCTGGTGGCGGGAGCAACGGAGGCGTTCCTGTTTCCGAAATCGAGCGGATGGGGGCTGTCCGGCTCAGGCTTTCGCGGTTCGCTAAAGGGGTTGGTCGTGGGGCCGGCGATGACCCTGTGCTCGGCGTGCATCGTGCCGGTGGCGTCGGCGTTCCGGCGGCGCGGCGCGGGCGTGGAGACGACACTGGCGATCACGCAGGGGTCTTCGACGCTGAACCTGCCCGCCATCATCATGGCGGCGATGGTGTTCGCGCCGTTGATCGGCGCGACGCGCATAGCGCTAAGCATCGCGGGGGCGCTGCTGATAGGGCCGGTGGTGGCGAAGATCGCGCGGGACGTATCTAACGGCGGCTTCGAGTCGGTAATCCCGCTCGCGTCGGCGCCGGACGGCGTCGGCTGGGGCGAGGCGCTGCGCGCCGGCTTCCGAGACTGGGCGCGAATCACGACAGGCCACGTCTTGAGACTCGCGCCGGTGATGATTCTTGCCGGATTCGCGAGCGGGCTGGCGATACAGTGGCTAAGCCCGCAGACGGTTACCACGTGGCTGGGCGACGACATCGCGGGCGTGGCTATCGCGGCCACTATCGGCGTCGCGATCAACGTGCCGCTGCTGTTCGAAATTCCGCTGGTGGCGGCGCTGCTGCTGGCGGGGATGGGGACGGCTCCGGCGGCGGCGCTGCTGTTCACTGCGGCGGCGGCTGGGCCAATCACGTTCTGGGGGCTGGCGAAGGTCATGCCCAAACGCGCCGTGGTCGCATATGGGGCCGGCGTGTGGGCGCTGAGCGTCGCGGGCGGGCTTGCGGCCCTGCTCATCGTATCGCTGGGCGACGGGCCGGACTTCGGATTGCGGGCGGACTATACGACCGCGAGCCACGCCGCCGCCCGCGCGCCGGAACCGGCGTCCGTCATATCCACTGTCAGCAATATGCGGTTTACGGACGTAACCCGGCAGGCGGGGATAGACTACGTTCACTCGCCCATTCCATCGCTTCTCGGCAAGACCGAGCCGCAGTACATGGTCGGCGGCGCGGTGGCCGAGGATTTCGACGGCGACGGCTGGATAGACCTGTTCGCGCTGCGTGGCGGAGACGCGCCAAGCGCGCTGTACATGAACCGGGGGGATGGGACGTTCTCTGAAGAGGCGTCAGAACGCGGCGCGGCGCTTCCGACGACTCACGGCGTCGCGGCTGCGGCGGCCGACTACGATAACGACGGCGATATAGACATCGTCGTTACCGCGCAGACAGCGCCCCACTACCTGCTGGTGAACGACGGCGCGGGGCGATTCGCAGTCAACGACTCGATGCTGACGCAGCCGGAGATGTTCGCCACAAGTCCAAGCTGGGGGGACGTGGACAACGACGGGATGCTGGAACTTGCGCTGGGCGAGTGGAATTCTCTTACCGCGCAGGCATACGACGCGGCGACCCGGAGCAGCGGCGATCTCGTTGCCGAGGCGACGCCCAACCCGATCATCGGTAGGAGCGCCAAGCCGTTGTTCCTCTACCGCAATGACGGCAACGGCAATCTCGAACCCTACGAGTTCCGGGTCTCGCCGAGCGCCGACCTGTGGGTGTTCGCGCCCCGGTTCGCGGACATGAACGGCGACGGACGCGCGGATTTGGCGGTCGTATCCGACTATGGCAACACCCGGCTGTACATCAACGTGGGCGGCGGCAAGTTCCGCCTCGAACGCAGCGTGTCCGACGTGTTTACGGACGAGAACGGGATGGGTTCCGCCATAGGCGACTATGACAACGACGGCGATCTGGACTGGTTCGTGTCCAGCATCTACGGCGACGGCGACCCGGCCAAGGGCGTGTTCGGAGGCACGGGCAACCGGCTGTACCGCAACGATTCGGCTGCCGGAGGCGCGGGCGCGGCGACTGTGGGGGCGACAGTGGAATTTACGGACGTATCAGCAGACGCGGGAACGCGCGACGGGGGCTGGGGCTGGGGCGCGAGCTTCGGCGATCTGGACAACGACGGCGACCTCGACCTGTTCCACGTCAACGGCTGGACGCAGGAGAGTGCGGTGGGCGATCCGGCGGAGTTCGTCGGCGAGTCGGCGCGTCTGTTCGAGAACCTAGGCGACGGCAGATTCGCCGACGTGGCGGCGCAGACGGGCGCGGGCGATGCCAGACAGGGGCGCGGCGCCATCCTGTTCGATTACGATAACGATGGCGACCTGGACATCTTCCTCACGAATAACAACGGGGGCGGCGATTCGCCCGCCGCGCCCGCGCTGCTTCGGAACGATACGCCTACCGGCAACCGCTGGCTGAAGGTTATGCTGGACGCCGCGCCGCCGCTGCACCGGCACGGCATCGGCTCGCGCGTGTACGTTACCGCCGGCGGAGTTACGCAGATGCGCGAGCTCCACGCTTCTACGGGTTACGTCGCGCAGGGGCCGGGGCGCATCGCCCACTTCGGATTGGGAGACGCGACCGTCGTGGACGAGGTCCGCGTCGAGTGGGTGGACGGGACGGTGGACGTGATGACCGGCGTAGCGGTGGATTCGGAGTTGGTGGTGGCGAAGTGAACTATCACTTGCCGTTGTTGACTATTCTATCCTTTGATATACTATGTCGGACTTGGGGCCGCAGCGTTGCGCGGCTCCTGAAAATCTGTGTAGGACGACCTTGCCGCGCGCCGAGGGAGACGCGGTGAGGACAAGGAGGTGACGTTTGAAGTGGATTGACTATGAGGCCCCCTCCTCCGTGCGGGAAGCCGTCGCGCTGCTGGAATCGGCAGGCGACCGCGCCCGACCGCTGGCGGGAGGCACCGATCTTCTGGTTCAGGTGAGAGCCAGGGCTTACGACCTAGACTCGATAGTGGACATCAAGAACATACCCGAGCTCAACGAGCTAAGCTACGACCCGGACAACGGGCTGACCATCGGCGCGGCCGTGCCGTGCTACCGAGTCTATGGCAACGCGACCGTCCGCAGCGTGTACCCGGGCATCGTGGACGCCGCGAGCATCATCGGCGGCACGCAGATACAGGGACGCGCCTCGCTGGGCGGGAACCTGTGCAACGCGGCGCCTTCCGCCGACACGGTGCCTGCGATGATCGCCTACAACGGCGTGGCGAACATCGCCGGGCCGAACGGCAGCCGAGAGGTCGCTCTGGAAGACTTCTGCACCTTCGTCCGCCAAACGGTTCTGGAACCGGGCGAGATTCTGGTCTCGCTGCGCTTCCCGTCTCCGCCGGAGAACTCCGGCGCGAACTACATCCGGTTCATTCCGCGAAACGAGATGGACATTGCGGTCGCGGGAGCGGGCGTGTCCGTCACGCTGGACAACGGAGACATCGCGGCCGCGCGGGTTACACTCGCGTCCGTCGCGCCGACGCCGCTGTTCGTGGAAGAGGCGGGCCCAGCCATAGTCGGCAAGCCCGCGACCGAGGAGACTGTCCGCATCGCGTCCGGAATCGCGCGCGACGCGGCAAAGCCGATTACCGACATGCGCGGCACCATCGAATACCGCAAGCACTTGTGCGAGGTTCTAACTCGCCGCGCGCTTATGACCGCCATCGAGCGAGCTAAGGAGAACTAGATTGCCCGCCAAGACCTATGTACAGTCCATAATCAACGGCGAGCACACGGACTTCCTGTGCGAGCCCCGACAGAGCTTGCTGGAAGTGCTGCGCGACGTGGTCGGTCTGACCGGCACCAAAGAAGGGTGCAATGACGGCAACTGCGGCGCGTGCACCGTCGAGTTCGATGGTCGAATCGTAACCTCCTGCCTGGTACTCGGAGTCGAGGCCGACGGCAAGGAGGTCAACACCATCGAGGGCGTGGCCGAGGGCAGCGAGCTGCACCCGATCCAGCAGGCGTTCCTCGAACACGCCGCGCTCCAGTGCGGCATCTGCACGCCCGGCTTCATCGTAGCGTCCAAGGCGCTGCTCGAGCACAACCCCGACCCGTCGGAGCACGAGATCCGCTTCTGGCTCGCCAACAACCTGTGCCGATGCACCGGCTACGACAAGATAGTCCGAGCCGTGCAGGACGCCGCAGCGCAGATGCAGGAGGCTTAGACTCATGACTCAAACTCTGGACTACGAGCCAAACATGGTGCTGGCGACGCAGACATTCAATGTCGTCGGCACGCGCCCCGTGCGACACGACGGCGCGGACAAGGTTACCGGACGCGCGTTGTACGGAGCGGACTTCGACACTGCCGGGCTGCTGCACGGCAAGATTCTGCGAAGCCCGCACGCGCACGCGCGCATCAAGAGCATAGACACCTCGGCCGCCGAGGCGCTGCCCGGCGTGGCGGCAGTCGTAACCAACGCCGACTTCGAGAGCGACGCTGACGCGATGGTTGACCTCGGCGAGGGCGCGACCAGTCTCAAGTGGCTGCGCGACAACGTGCTGGCATCGGACAAGGCGCTGTACAAGGGACACGCCATAGCCGGCGTCGCGGCGTCCAACGCGCACGTCGCGGAGGAAGCCGTCGAGCTGATAGAGGTAGAGTACGAGATTCTGCCGCCCGTCGTAACCGTCGAGGACGCGATGGCCGCCGGCGCGCCAATTCTGCACGACGACCTCAAGACCGAAGAGCTTGGCGAGCAGACCGATCAGGTCAGCAACGTCGCCCAGCACTTCCAGCACAAGAAGGGCGACACCGCCGCTGGCTTCGCCGAGGCGGACGTTGTCGTCGAGCGCGAGTACCGCGCCAAGACCGTCCACCAGGGCTACATCGAGCCGCACAACGCCACGGCGCTGTGGAACACCGACGGCAGGCTGCTCATCTGGTGCAGCACGCAGGGCGCGTTCACCGTGCGCGACGCCATGGCGCAGCTGCTCGAAATGCCCGTGTCCCAGATTCGGGTAACGCCCATGGAGATCGGCGGCGGCTTCGGCGGCAAGATTCCGGTGTATCTGGAGCCGGTCGCCGCGCTGCTTTCTCGCAAGACGGGCCAGGCCGTGAAGATACTGATGAGCCGCGCCGACACGTTCGAGGCCAGCGGCCCGACGTGCGGCTCCTGGAGCCGCGTGAGGATAGGCGCTAAGGACGACGGCACCATAACCGCCGCCGAGGTGGAGCTTGCCTTCGAGGCGGGCGCGTACCCCGGCTCGCCGGTCGGCGCGGGCGCCATGTGCGCCCTGGCGGCATACGACATCGAGAACGGCACTGTGGACGGCTACGACGTGGTCGTCAACAAGCCCAAGACGGCGGCATACCGCGCGCCGGGCGCGCCGAACGCCGCGTTCGCCGTGGAGCAGGCGGTGGACGAGCTCGCCGAGAAGCTCGGCATGGATCCGCTCGACATTCGCCTCAAGAACGCCGCCAAGGAAGGCACGCGCCGGGTTGATGGCCCGACGTTCAACCGCGTCGGCCTGGTCGAGACGCTGGAAGCTATGAAGGCGCATCCGCACTACTCCGCGCCGCTGGGCGAGAACCAGGGACGCGGCGTAGCGATCGGCTTCTGGTTCAACATCGGCTTCGACTCCGCCGTGAACCTGGCCGTCAACGCCGACGGCACGGTCGCGCTGACCGAAGGCTCGACCGACATCGGCGGCACTCGCGCCTCTATCGCCATGCAGGCGGCCGAGGTGCTGGGAATCCCCGCCGAGGACATCCGCCCGTCGGTCGTGGATACCGACTCGATAGGCTACACCGCCGTAACGGGCGGCAGCCGCACCACGTTCGCCACCGGCTGGGCCGCATACGAAGCGGCGCAGGACGTGAAGGCGCAGATGATCGAGCGCGCGGCGTCCATCTGGGACGTCGAGGTGGACTCGGTGCAGATGGAAGGCGGCGTTATCAGCTCCAAGTCCGACCCTGAGTTGAGCATGACGTTCGCGGAGCTCGCAGGCCAGCTGGGAAGCAGCGGCGGCGGCATCTCCGGCACGGCGTCGGTCAGCCCGACGGGAGTCGGCGGCTCGTTCGCCGGCAACATCGTGGACGTGGAAGTTGACCCCGAGACCGGCAAGACCGACGTAACGCGCTTCACCGCGTTCCAGGACGTGGGCAAGGCTATCCACCCGTCCTACGTCGAGGGACAGATGCAGGGCGGCTCGGTACAGGGCATCGGCTGGGCGCTGAACGAGGAGTACTACATGAACGCCGACGGCGGCATGGACAACACCTCGCTGCTGGACTACCGTATGCCGACGAGCCTGGACCTGCCGATGATAGACACGGTGATCGTCGAGGTCGCCAATCCGGGCCACCCGTTCGGGGTGCGCGGAGTGGGCGAGGCGAACATCGTGCCGCCGACGCCGGCGGTAGCCAACGCGGTGCGCGGCGCTATCGGAACGCGGCTGTTCGAGACGCCGATGAACTCGGTGGCTATAGTAGCGGCGACCGGGGGCAACGGGGGTTAGTATCCCAACGCCTTGAGACAACAGCCTAAGATGCGGGGCAGGTTCCGAACGCGATGATGCGGTAGGGCCTGCCCCGTAGTGGTATCAGGCAAGCGCGAGGACGGATTGCGCGGCGCGCCGTCTGACGCCATACCGCAGACGGTCCGTATCCAATAGGGAGAGTTTCTACTATGACCAAGGTTCTACTTACCGGCGCCGCCGGCCGCATCGGGACGTTCATACGCAATGGGCTAGGGGACAAGCACGAGCTTTCCGGCACGGACCGCATCCCCGTCGAAGTGGACGGCTTCCCGTGCGTGACTGCCGATCTGACCGATTTCGACGCAATTCTTCCGGCGTTCGAGGGGGTGGACACGGTCGTCCACCTGGCGGCTGAGGCTCGGCATACGCCGGACATCTGGTGGGATCTGCTGCTGCCGGACAACGTTACCGCCACCGCCAACGTGTTCGAGGCGGCGCGACGGGGCGGAGCGTCTCGCGTCGTATTCTTTAGCTCGATGCACGTGAACGGGCTGTACGAGCGAGACGAGCCGTGGCGCTCCATCGCCGAGGGCGAGTACGGCGACCTGGACCCGGACGCCGTTCCGCTGGTTACTCACGAGATGCCGACGCGACCGGACGGTCCCTATGCGGCAAGCAAGATATTCGGCGAGTCGCTGGGGCGATACTATTCGGAGGAGTATGGGATCAGCGTCATCTGCATACGGCTAGGCACGATGAGTGTCGCCGACGTGCCGGGCGACGACGCGCGGTCGTTCGTCAGCTGGCTCAGCAGGCGCGACCTGGTAACTATGATCGAGCGGTGCCTCGAAATCGAGGGCGTTGATTACGAGGTCTTGTTCGCGGCCTCGGGCAATAGGTGGAAGATATACGACACGCCGCGCGCCTGGCGGGTGCTGGGCTTCGAGCCGCGGGATAACGCGGAGGAGTATCGGTAGGGGCGCGCTCCCCGCGCCGCTACCAGATCGCTTTGGGGTAGAACCTCCTCATAGCCGCGTCGAAAGTAACTAGCGGGCATTCGTAGCGTTGCGCCGTCGCCACTATCGTCCGGTCCACCGGATCGCGGCGCGACCAATTCAGTTCGAGATTCCGCAGTCGGCTGTCCGCGTCCACTGGAACACGCTCAACACGCTTAGCCTGCGCTAAGCTCTCCGCACTGCGCCACACGCAAAGGCTTGGCCGCGCCCGTCGCTCACGCATAGAGCGGACGGGGCAATGCAACAGGGCCAAGGCAAACGCGCAGTTAAAATTAGTGTTGACTAATTATCTTAATTACTCTATACATAATATATACTTAGGCAATAGTAACTTTTTGAGTTAACTGATACTGAGTTAACTGATAGCGGCATCGAACGGTTTTTCGCGCCCCGGCGGGACGCGTACAAAACCCGGCGGAGGTGAGCCTTGACCGATTCCGGCGCGCAATCGCCTGAAGCTTCGAACGAGGCGGGTGAATCCGCGCCAGACGACGTCAACCTGACGACCGGTCTCCGGCTGCTGATGCCGTTCGCCAAGAGCGGCTGGTTCGGATTCGCGGCGGCGGGGGCGCTCGCGGCGTTGGGTTCTCTGGCGTCGCTCGGTCCGTTCTGGGCGGTGTACCGCGCGGTGGACGACATAGTCGCGGGCGCCGCTAATCTCGACGATATGTACCTGTACGCGGCGCTTGCGGCAGGGTTCATCGTCGTTCAGTACGGGCTGTCGGCAGCGGCGGACTGGACTTCACATCGCGGCGCCTTCGCCACGCTGGAGCAGTTGCGCCTCCGAATCGGACAGCGCCTCGGTCGCGTGCCGTTGGGCTTCCTGACGAACCGACGCTCCGGGACAATCCAGCGAACGCTGAGCGACGATATAGAGAGACTGGAGCTGTTCCTGGCCCACGCCATACCGGACATGGTATCGGCGCTGGCGACAACGCTGTTCATTGTGGCATGGCTCGTAATCGTAGATTGGCGAATGGCTATCGCAAGCCTCGTGGTCGTGGCAGTCTCGATGCCGATTTTGGCCGTTGGACTGAGTCGCGGAAGCGCGAAGCTCGGCGAGTACACCCGCAGCATGGCGCGGATGAACGCTTCCATCGTCGAGTTCACAAGGGCTATGCCGGTGGTGCTGACGTTCAACGGAACCCGCCGGGTCTTTGGCGAGACGAAGGCGGCCATCGACGACGCGGCGCATTACGAAGCGGAGTGGGGACGGGAGTTCCTTCCGATGTTCACGGCGTTCTTCGTGCTGATTAGCTCGCCGATAGTGACCATAGCGCCGGTCGGCCTGCTGCTCTGGCATCTCGGATATGTCGACACCTCGACCCTGCTGTTCTTCTTCATCGTCGGTCTGGGGTTCACACTGCCGATTATGCGTGTGCTGAACCTAATGACGCAGTTCGCTTATCTGGGGTTGGGCGCGCGGCTGGTGCGGGAGCTAGACGAAGCGGAGACGCTGCCCGAAGTCGCCGAACGTCCCAGACTGGACGGCGCGCGAGTGGAAGTCCGCGATGTGAGCTTCGCGTATTCGAGCCAGGGCGACGCGGCGCCACCCGTACTGCGAGACGTTACGTTCACGGCGGAGCCGGGTACGGTTACGGCGATAGTGGGGCCGTCCGGCGCCGGGAAATCCACGTTGGCGCGGCTGATTGTCCGCTTCTGGGACGTGGACAGCGGCTCCATACGAATTGGCGGCGTGGATATACGCGAGATGCCGATTCCGCAGCTGATGGACCAGGTTGCGTTCGTCTTCCAGGAGACTTTCTTCTTCGACGACTCGGTATCCGAGAATCTGCGAATCGCCAAGCCCGACGCTACCGACGACGAGATAGCGGCGGCGGCGAAGGCGGCCAGGGCGCACGAGTTCGTTTCGAGACTGCCGCAGGGCTACGATACGCGAATCGGAGAATCCGGCGGTCGTCTATCGGGCGGCGAGCGGCAACGCCTCGCGGTGGCGCGCGCGCTTTTGAAAGACGCGCCCATCGTGATTCTGGACGAGGCGACCGCATACGCGGACCCTGAAAACGAAGTGGCGCTCCAGGAAGCGCTGGACAGCCTCGCCTCCGGGCGGACGGTACTGGTCATCGCGCACAGGCTCTCCACCATCGCGGGCGCGGACCGGATCATAGCGCTCTCGGAAGGCAGAATCGTCGAGACGGGCAGACATGACGACCTGGTACGGAAGGGCGGACTCTACGCTCGCATGTGGGATGCGTTCTCGACCGCTTCTTCGATTGCGCTCACCGGAGGACACCGACAGCGGAGCGTCGAAGGAGTGGCTTCGTGAACGAGAGTCTGACGAACTCGACGCGCCCCTACTACACCGGAGCGGTATCTACCGTGTGGCGGCTCATGGGGTCCCACGCTCGCCAGATAAAGTTGGCGATAGCGTTGCGGTTTCTTCAGGCAATGCTCGCTGGCGTTCCGGTAGTGTTCCTCATCTGGGTTGTGGACCACTTGCGGCAGGGCACTATGACGGCGACTTACGCCTGGATTGCGACCGGGGTAACGGTGGCGGCTATCGTCGCGCAGTTCGCTACCTGGTACATGAGCAACCGGTTCGCCTGGATCAACGGGTTCTTCGGCGCCGGAGAGGCGCGCGCGGCGGCGCTGAGCCACATCCAGCGCCTGCCACTGGGGACGCTCCGCTCGCGCTCGACCGGAGACGTTACCGCCACTTTCTCCTCCGATTTCGAGATGGTGGCGACCTACGTTACCGACGCTGTGCCGGCGCTCTTCGGCGCGATAGGCCTGCCGCTGTTCGTCGTATTCGCGATGATATTCATAGACCCGGCGCTGGCGGCCGCGGTCGCGCTGAGCGTCGTCGTGGCGGGGCCGCTGTTCTTCTGGGTAAACAGCCAGTTCAAGACGCTCGCGCTGGTTCGAGGCGACCTCATGGCGGATTCGAGCGGGCGGATGCTCGAGTACGTGCTTGGCATCGCGGTGGCGCGGTCGTTCAACCAGACGGACGACCGGCTGAACAGGTACGGGCGCGCCGTGAGCGCCATTCGCCGGATCAACAATCGCCTAGTGCTGCGCCTGCTGCCGCTCGGCATCATGACCATCTTCATCGTGCAGCTTGGGGTGCCGGTGGTGATAGCCTTCGTGGCGTACTGGTGGTTCGGCGGCGCTACGGACGCCGGGACCGCGCTCGTCTTTTTGGTGCTGGTATTGCGCGTCTATGGGCCTATCGTCGCTCTGTCGGGACACTTCGAGCTGCTCCGCCTGGGCGATGCCGCTATGGAGCGCATAGGGCGAATAATGGATTTGGACGAGCAGGAAGCGCCGGATACGCCGCGCGTCGAGCCGAAGGGCAGCGACGTAACGTTCGAGGAGGTCTCCTTCGCCTACGAAACGACTCCGGTTCTGCGGGACGTGTCGTTCACTGCCCGCGCCGGCGAGACGACGGCGATAGTGGGCGCGTCCGGAGCGGGCAAAAGCACGATCCTGAACCTGGTTTCGCGTTTTTGGGACCCGTCCGAAGGCGTCGTCCGCATCGGCGGCGCGGATATTCGGGATCTGACTCATGAGCAGCTCTTCGAGCGTATAACCGTCGTGTTCCAAGACGTCTATCTCTTTCGGGCGACGGTTCGGGAGAACATAGCCTTCGGACGTCCACAATCTACCGACGCGGAGATAGAGGCGGCGGCGCGAGCGGCGCAGGCGCATGAGTTCATCCAAGCCTTGCCGCAAGGGTACGAAACGATGGTCGGCGAGGGCGGAGCCACCCTTTCCGGCGGCGAACGCCAGCGGCTGTCCATCGCCAGAGCCATGCTGAAGGACTCGCCCGTAGCGTTGCTCGACGAACCTACGGCTTCGCTGGACTCGCTCAACGACCGCGCTATCAGAGAGGCGCTGGTCGCGCTACTGCGCGGCAAGACGGTTCTAGTGGTAGCCCACCGACTGCCGACTATCCAGTCCGCAGATCAGATACTCGTCATGGACGAGGGGCGCATCGTACAGCGCGGTTACCACGAAGATCTCGTCGAGCGGGTGGGCGGGCGCTACCGCCAGCTGTGGCTGGACCGCAGACGCGCATCCGAATGGCGGCTTGGCGAGACCGCCGCCACAGCCGACTAATACACAAATGCATTGGACGCAGGAATTAGAGACGCGGAAATAGCGCGCAAGGAGTGATCAAGTTGTCCGACTACCATATCTTCGGCGGGTACAAGTCGGCGGGCGCTCGCCTGCTGCGGAGCGTCGCGCCGCTCCTGGCGCTGTCTGTCGTTCTGGCGCTGCTGTTCGCGGCGTGCGGCAGTGACGAACCATCGAGTCCCGCTTCTCCCGCCGAGCCCGCGCCGGCTGCGCCGGCGGCGGCTCCTGTGGCGGCAGAGCAGCCGGCCCCGTCGGCTCCCCAGCAGCCGGCGGCCCCGGCTACTCCGATGACGGCGCCCACGGCGGTTCCTCAAGCGGCGCAAACGGCGGCGCAGACGACCGCGCCGACGGCGGTTCCCCAGACGGTCGCGCCGACGGCGGCTCCGGCGGCGGAGCCGCCGTCGGGCGGCGGCTGGGTGCGCGTCGGAGCGTTGGGCGCGGCGACCGACTCGTTCAACCCCTTCTTCGCGCAAAGCTTGGCGGACTACGTCGGGCTATGGGCGGTTTACGACGCCCTGGTGTGGCTGGTAGGCGCGGACCTGGAATATGGGCTTGCCGAGTCGGTGACGCCAAACGAAGACGGCAGCGAGTGGACCATTACGTTGAAGGATGCGACATTCCACGACGGCAGCCCGGTCAGGCCGCAGGACGTAGCCTACTCGTTCGCCACGTTCGCCAACCCGGAGATGGCGCCCTTCATGGCGCAGTTCTTCGGCAACATAGATACCGCCAACATCAGCTTCCCGGACGACAAGACGCTGGTAGTGCCGCTGCACTCCCCGCAGGGCGACTTCCTGGACAGGTCGCTCTCCACCATGTCGCTGGTAATTCCGGAAGGTTCCATCGGCGGAACGGAGGCTATCGGCAGCGGGCCTTTCAAGCTGGAAGCCTACGAGGCCGGCAAGAGTATGCGCCTAGTGCGAAACGAAGACTACTGGGGCGGCCCTCCCCCACTGATCGAGGGGATGGAAGTGATAGTGATAAACGACGCCAACGCGCGTCTGAACGCGCTGAAGGGCGGCGAGATCGAGTTCGCGGCGGGGATAACTCCGGCCGCGGCGCGCGCCGAGGCGGACAACCCGGACATAGCGATTCTGCCCTCCGGCGTCGCCAACTCGACGGCGTACTCCTTCGCCGCGAACACCACCCTCCCGCCGTTCGACAACCCGGACGCGGTGCGCGCGCTCAAGCTCGCGGTTGACAGGCAGGCGCTGATCAACACCGTGCTGTTCGGATTCGGCGAGCTCGGAAACGACATTGTGGGCAAGGGGCTTCCAGGCTATAACGACTCGCTGCCCCAGATCGAGCGCGACGTCGAGGAAGCGCGACGCCTGTTCGAGTCCGCCGGCGTTACGGAGCTAACCATGCTGACCGGCGAGGTAACTCCCGGCACGATAGCCGCCGCCGAGTTGATGGTTCAGCAGCTTGCGGAGGTCGGCGTAACGCTGACGCTCGAGGAGATACCGGCGGACCAGTACTACACGGACTTCATGCGGCTGATGACGGCGCCGTTGCAGTCCGCCTACTGGACGAATCGCCCCGCCGCCACGCACGCGGCGATGATGACCGGCTCTGCCGGCGGGTTCAACCTGACCGGCATAATGGGCGAGGAGTATGACGGACTGCTGGGCGCGCTGGTCGCGGAGGTGGATACGGAACGGCGCTTCAAGCTTGGCGCCGACGTACAGAGGTACCTCTACGAAAACGACGGCATGATCGTCTGGGCGTACCTCGAAGACCTCAACGCCGCCGTTCCCGGCCTCGAAGGGGTGATATACAGCCAGTCCGCGCCGCGATTCAACTACGCGAGCCTGACGGAGTAGAAGCCGGATGCGCGGGCCGCTAACCAGGCTGCTGTTGCGCCGCGTCGCCGCGGGCGTCGGTGTACTCTGGGCGGTATCGGTCATCCTGTTCTTGGCGACTTACGCATTGCCCGGGGATCCGGCTACGCGGATCCTCGGCAACCGCGCCACTCCCGAGACGCTGGAGAAACTGCGGGAGAAGATGGGGCTAAACCGCTCATTGCCCGAGCGGTACGTGGGCTGGTTCGCCGACGTTTTTAGCGGTAACGCCAGAAGCGCCACTACCGACACGCCCATACTGCCGACTCTGCGCGAGCGCGGCGCGAACTCGCTGATACTGGCCGGCGCCGCTTCCCTGCTGGTCGTAGCCATAGCGCTGACGCTGGGGGTTGCGAGTGGGTTGAGGGCGGGCGAACCGGCAGACTCCGCGCTGACCGTCGGCGCGCTAGTGGGCGTAAGCGTGCCGGACTTCGTTGTCGCGGGGGCGATGATAGCGGTATTCGCGCTCGCGCTCGAATGGTTGCCACCCGTATCGTTCCTGACGGCGGGGGCTACGCCGCTGGATCGTCCGGAGATACTGATTCTTCCGGCGGTTTCGCTCTCGCTGCCGGCGGGCGCGTGGGCGAGCCGCTACGTTCGCGCGGCGGTTGTGGACGCCCGAACGGCTCCGAACGTCGAAGCCGCGCGTTTGGCGGGGCTGTCTCCGACGCGCGTCTTGCTTCGGCACCTGTTGCCGGGCGCGCTCGGTTCCATCTCGCAGGCGATGGCCGCCGCGACCGCGTTCCTCGTGGGCGGCGCGGTAGTCGTCGAGCAGGTCTTCGCCTATCCGGGCATGGGGTCGCTGCTCGCCAGCGCGGTGAAGGTCAAGGACGTTTCGATAGTGATGGCTACCGGGCTGGTGATGGCGGCTGTGGTGATAGCGGCGTTCACCGTCGCCGACCTGGTCGGACTGCTGACGAACCCGCGTCTCAGGAGAGAGAGTTGAATACTCTGACCGGCTCCTCGGGGATGACGACGGATCGCTTCCCGCCGCGCCACTCCCTGCGCGGAGTCGCCGGGCGGGTCGGGGTCGCGCTCGTCGCTCTGCCGGGCGTTGGGGTGATGCTGCTTGCGCTCGCGGGGCCATGGCTGGCGCCGCACGCGCTGGGCGCGAGCGTGGCCTTGCCGTTCCAACCGCCCGGCGACGGCTACCTGCTCGGAACCGACCGGCTGGGGCGCGATCTGTGGTCTCAAGCGCTGTACGGAGGGCGAGACTTGCTACTAACGCCGCTCGTCGCGACCGTCGTCACGGTCGCCGTCGGGGCGGCTATCGGGATGGGGTTGGGATATATGCGTGGCAGAGCGGGGACGATGGCGCTTGCCGCGATAGACACGCTGCTGGTCTTGCCGCCAGTTATTGTATTGCTGGTGATAGCGTCCGGCTGGGGCGGCGGCGCTCCGGTGATAATACTGACGATGACGCTGACCGGAGCGCCGTTTCTGGCGCGGCTCGCGCGCGCCGCCACGCTCCAGGTAAGCCAGGCGCCGTTCGTGCAAGTCAGCGTCACTCAGGGCGACGGCGCCTTGACGATACTATGGCGAGACGTGCTGCCGAACGTGGCGGGGCCCGTTCTGGCCGACTCGGGCATGAGGTTCGTGGGCGCGCTCTATCTCGTCGCCGCGCTCAGCCTGTTGGGCTTTGGTCCGCAAACGCCGGCGACGAACTGGGCGGTGATGATTCGGGAGAACGCGGAGGGCGCGGGTCTGAATCTGTGGGCGCTCGCCCTGCCCGCGCTGATGATAGCGTTGATGTCCATATCCGCGAACGTGGTCATACAGACGCTGGCGGACAGGTTGGCCAGATGAACGCGACAGCCCAAAATGGCGAAAACGGCGCGGTGGAGGTAGATGGTCTGCGGGTCGTAGATCGGAACGGACGCGCGATACTGCGGGACGTGTCGTTCTCCCTCGCGCATGGCGACAAATTGGGGGTCGTCGGAGAGTCCGGCGCAGGCAAGACGACATTGGCGCTGAGCCTGTTGGGATACTTCCGCCCGGGACTTCGGCGCGTCGCGGGTTCTATACGGGTGGCGGGCATGGATGCGCTCACAGCCTCGTCCCGCGAATTGCGCGCCTATCGGCGGAATACGATATCCTACTTGGGGCAAGACCCCGCCGCCGCGCTCACGCCCAACATCCGCGTCGGCAACCAGGTCCGCGAGCTGCTGCTGGGCGACCGGAGCGACGAGGCCGTTCGCGCGCGACTGGAAGCGGTGGGACTGCCCGGCGACAGGCGGTTCGCCCAAAGGTATCCTCACGAAGTATCCGGCGGACAACTCCAGCGAGTAGCCATCGCGCGAGCGCTCGCCCCGGACCCGTCCGCGCTGATTCTCGACGAACCGACGGCGGCTCTGGACATGGTAACCCGCAGGCTGATTGCGCGGGAGATCGAACGCCAGGCGGAGATGCTGGGCTTAACGCTGGTCATCATTTCGCACGACCTCAAGATGGTGGCTCGCTCGGCGACCCGGCTGCTGGTTCTGCGCGACGGTCAAATAGTCGAGCTTGGCGATGCCGCCGCCACGTTGTCGCGCCCGCGCCATCCATATACACGCGAGCTCGTTGCCGTCAGCGACGGCGACGGGGGACGCGACGCCGCGCAAACGGATGGCGAATCTGAGGATGCCCCCGCGCTGTCCGTTCGCGGGCTGACCGCCGGCTATGCCGAGGGCGGCAACGTGGTGGACGGTGTGGACTTCGACATAGCGGCCGGAGAGTGCGTCGCGCTGATTGGCGTGTCCGGCTCCGGCAAGACGACCATCGCGCGCTGCCTGATGGGGCTTCACGAACCCGAAGCCGGCGTGGTGGCCGTGGACGGGGCGCCGCTCGCGCCGCGCGTGAGAGACAGGTCCGTCGCCGTCCGCCGTTCGATTCAGCTTGTGCCGCAAGACCCGGAGGGGTCGCTGAACCCCAGGCGTCGAGTGGGCGATACGCTGCGCCACGCGCTTCGCTCGATGCGCGGCCTCAATCGCAGGGACGCTGACGCTGAAGCGAAGATATTGATGGAGCGCGTTCGCCTGTCGCCCGATCTGCTTTCGCGTTTCCCGCGCGAGCTGTCGGGAGGCGAACGCCAGCGCATCGCCATCGCTCGCGCGCTCGCCGCCGAACCGAGAGCGCTGGTTTGCGACGAGGTAACGTCGGCGCTCGACGTGTCTGTGGAGGCGTCCGTGCTGGACTTGATAGACGAGTTGAGGCGCGCGAGTGGAATGGCGACGCTGCTGATCGCCCACGACCTGCGCGTGGTGCGCCGGATAGCGGACCGGGTAGTCGTCCTGCGCGATGGCGGCGTGTGCGAGCATGGGGAGGTCCACAGGGTGTTCCAAGCGCCGCGACACGAGTTTACGCGCTCGATACTGGCGGCCGATCAACCTGTGTCTGCAATCCTGCGAGGCCGCCTGGAACGGGAAGGTCGGAAGTAGCGCCGGCCCGTCCAATCCTCGCCCCGTTTGCCCTATCCACCGTTGGCTGATAGACTAGCGGCGAATCCACCAAGAAGGAGACGCCGATGTTCATAGGGCACTTCACTGAGAGGCCGTACCAGGATCCGAAATCCGGGTACTTCGGCGCGACGGGCAAATCCATCAAGGACCTGACGCTTAGCAACGAAATCTACGACCCTCAGATCGGCTCGGACCTGTACAACCGCTATTTGGATGAGCGGGTGTACGCCGAGGAGATGGGCTTCGACGGCATCATGCTGAACGAGCACCACAGCACGCCGTTCTGCATGGGCGGGGCGATGAACGTGGAAGCGTCCATCCTCGCTAAGATCACCGAGCGGGCGAAGATCGTGCTGCTGGGCAACATTCTGCCCATCTGGGACGATCCGCTCTGGCTGGTCGAACAGCTCGCGATGATAGACATGATCTCGCGCGGGCGGCTGGTCTCCGGCTGGGTTCGAGGCACTGGACGCGAGAGCGTGGCGCACAACTCGCCGCCGCCGTACAACTGGGAGCGCTTCCAGGAGGCGCACGACTTCATCGTGAAGGCGTGGACTACGCCCGGCCCCTTCCGCTGGGAAGGCAAGCACTACAACTATCGCTACGTGAACCCGTGGGTGAAGCCGTACCAGGACCCGCATCCGCCGATCTGGCTGCCGGGCGTGGTGAGCCGCGATTCGCTGGTGTGGGCGGCGACGAACCGCATCCCCTACATCATGCTGGCGACGAAACTAGGGCCGACGCAGGAGGCGTTCCAGATCTACCACGACACCGCCGCTGAACTGGGCTACGATTCCGGCCCGCAGAACATCGGCTACCTCTGGAAGGTGCATGTGGACGAGACTGAGGAGCTTGCCGACGAGGTGGGGCGCAAGTTCGTACAGGGTCCGAGCAACCCGTTCCTGGCGGGCAACGAGGGCACGGCGAATCCGGCTCTGCTGAACCTGCCGGGGCTGACGTCCCGCCGCCGGGTGCTTCCAACACGCGACGCGGCGACGGCGAACCGCGGCGGCGTGCTGAGCACGTCCTACGAGGAGCAGGTGGAGAACTACACCGTCGTATCCGGCACGCCGGACACGGTGATCCCGAAGATCCGCCACGTGCTCGAAACGCTTCGCCCCGGCAGCGTCTTCTTCTGGGACGGCGACGGCGCAATGACGCACGAAGACCAGATGCGGAGCCTGCGGCTGATGGGCGAGTACGTCCTGCCCGCCGTGCGCGAGATAGCTGACGAGCTGGAGCTTTCCAGCCCCTTCGACGTGAACCCGGCGACGGGCCAGCCGTTCGAGGACAAGGCGGAGTCCGCCAAGGCGCAGGCTGTGGCGGACTGACCCTAGCCGACCCAATCCAACAGATACATAGATTAGAAAAGAGCGGCGGCGTGAACTCGGAAGGGTTCACCGCCGCCTACTCTTGCAATGAACAAATCAGAGTGCATCCGCCCGTAGAAGAACCGGCATAAGGAGCCATCGTGAATCTTACCGCTCGTAGAGAGGCATACCGCGCGATTCTTGAGGGGGGCGAATGCCTTCATCCGGCATCGGTGTTCGACCCCATATCCGCGCGTATCGCAGAAGACTTGGGCTTCGAGGTGATGATGTTCGCCGGGTCCATCGCGTCGGCCACGGTGCTGGGCGCACCGGACTATATCGTGCTGACGCTGACCGAGTTCGCGCAGCAGATTCACCGCATCTGTCGCGCCGGGTCGCTGCCGCTGATGGTGGACGCGGATCACGGCTACGGCAATGCGTTGAACGTTCGCCGCACCGTCGAGGAGCTAGAGACGGCGGGCGTCGCCGCGCTGACCATCGAGGATACTGACCTGCCTCGCCCGTTCGGTCACGGCGCGCCGCGACTGATTCCGCTCGACGAGGGCGTGGGCAAGATGAAGGCTGCGCTGGCGGGGCGGCAAGATCCGTCGCTGGTGGTTGCCGGGCGGTCGTCGGCCATCGCCATCGAGGGACTGGACGAGGGCATCCGCCGCGCGAAGGCGTACCAGGACGTGGGCGTGGACGCGGTGTTCATGACTGGCATCGCAACCACCGAGCAGTTGGAAACGCTGAACGCGGAGTTGAACATCCCAATCCTGCTGGGCGGCGTCGCGGGCGACCTGACCGACCGGGCGTATCTCGGATCGCAAGGCGTCCGTATCGCGCTCCAGGGGCATCTGCCGTTCATGGCGGCTATCAAGGCGACTTACGATACGCTGAAGGCGCTGCGAGACGGAGTCGCGCCGTCGGATCTTGGCGACATGACAGCGTCCGCGGAGCTGGTGGCGCAGGTTACGCGACTCGCGAACTACGATGCTGGAATCGAGGAGTGGTTGGAGTAGGACTATGCCCAAGCCGACTAAGATAGAGAAGGTAGAGACGTTGCTGTGGGACCGCTGGCTGCTGATAAGGATTCACTGCGAGGATGGGACGGTGGGCGTCGGCGAGGGTGGCGTCCACGGCTGGCAGCGTCCGACGAAGACGATGATAGAGACGATGGAGCCGTACCTGCTCGGCAAGGACCCGCACAAGATCGAGCACCACTACCAGTGGCTGTACCGCAGCTCGCATTTCATGGGGTCGGTCGTGCAAGGCGCGCTGTCTGCCATAGACATCGCGCTGTGGGACATCAAGGGCAAGCGGCTGGGCGTTCCGATCTACGATCTGATGGGCGGCAAGACGCGCGACAAGGTGCGATGCTACATGCACGTCGGCGCTCCGTCGGACAACGACACCGCCGAGGGACTAGCCATCAGCGCGCGCTTGGCGGCGGAAGAGGGCTTTACCGCCGTCAGATTCTCGCCGTTCCCGAGCGACTACTACCTGCACAAGTCTTACAGCGGCTGGGCAGACGAGGCGGTGCGTCGCGTCGGCGCGGTGCGCGAGACGGTGGGACCCGACGTTGATCTGTGCGTCGAGATCCACCGGCAGATGAATCCGGCCGAGAGTATCTGGCTGGGGCGGCGCCTCGAACAGTTCAACCCGTTCTTCTACGAAGACCCGATGCTGCCGGACAGTCCGGCGATAATGGGCGACGTTGCCGCGCAGTGCAACATCCCCATCGCTACGGGCGAGCGATTTACGACTATCTTCGAATACCAGCAGCTTTTGGAGGCGAAGGCGGCGGCATACGTCCGGCCGGACCTGTGCGTATGCGGCGGACTTTCCGGCTGCAAGAAGGTGTCGGCGATGGCGGAGGCGTACCACGTCAAGGTCATCCCACACAACCCGCTTTCGCCCGTCAGCACGGCGGCGTGCGTACAGCTAGACGCCTGCATCCCCAACTTCGCGCTGCAAGAGTACACCGGCGAGTCCGAGCCTCCCAAGAGCGACCTGCTGATCAACCCGCTCGAGCTCATTGACGGCTACCTGACGGTGCCCGACGGCCCCGGTCTCGGCATAGAGCTAAACGAAGCGGCGCTATCGTTGCCCGAAAACCCGAAGGTACTGGATACGCCCATAGGGTACGATGGCTCGGTGCAGGATAGGTAGAACGGAGAAAAACGTATGACTACCTCCCCCCACTTCACCCCAGCTTTGTTCGAGTTCCTGGCCGAGCTTGCCGACAACAACAACCGCGAGTGGTTCCAGGACAACAAGGCGAGATACGAGCGCGACGTCCGAGACGCGCTCGTCAGCTTCGTGGTGGACTTCGGTGAAATCCTAGGTGAGATAAGCCCACACATGGTCGCGGATCCCAGACTGTCCGGCGGCTCTATATTCCGCATCTACCGCGACGTCCGCTTCTCCAAGGACAAAAGCCCGTACAAGACCAACGCCGGCATCCACTTCCGCCACGAGGTGGGGCGAAAGGTCCACGGACCGGGGCTCTATCTGCACCTCCAGCCCGGCAACGTGTTCGTGGGAGCGGGAATCTGGCGTCCCAACTCCGCGACCGTCGGCAAGATACGGGGCGCGATAGTGGCGAATCCCGACAGGTGGCGCAACATCGTGAACGACGCCTCTTTCAGGTCCACCTACACCCTGGAAGCCGAGTCTCTCAAGCGCGCGCCTAGGGGCATAGACCCCGACCATCCGCTAATCGAGCAACTCAAGTTCAAGTCGTTCGTGGCGGTCGCCAACTTCAGCCAGGAAGAAGCCTGCTCTCCCGAATTTATCGAAACCTACGCAGACTCCTGCCGAACCGCCGCGCCATTCGCGGGCTTCCTGACCACCGCGGTGGGGTTGGATTGGTGAGGGGGTGGACGTATATTCCGTCAGCAATGTTAGAGTGGTAGATACAACACTTGTCCTTCCCACTCGCCTTCCAAGCTACACTCGTCCAAAAGTTGGATTTCGAAGACCGCTTGGCCGGGCGATATTGACGGTGAAACCAAGAATACACCGGGCATGAACAGACCCTCGCGAACACGATCGTAAGCATGACCGGGCATGGCGCGGAAGTCGTGCGATAGAAGAATCCTATTCGCATCCGCCGCCCAGCGTAGAACTACGGGGTCAGGCTCGCCGTATAAGCCGACATCTTGTACGCGAACCAAATCAATCGAGGTCTGCGACAATAGCGCTCGCGTGACGTTGCCGTTGAAATTCTCATCCGACAGAAATCGGAGCTCCACAAGTCAGCCTTGCTTGCGAGCGCGCCTAGCAAGCAGACGCTCGCGCAGGTCTCGCTGGTGGCCCGATGCGTCTATCTTGGCGCGGACTCGCTTGGCTATCTCTTCGCCTTGCCGTAGATATTCCTCCACCTCCGGCGTGTGCGCCAAGTAGAAGCCTATAGCGAAGTAAACGTCCTCAAGACTTAGGGTCGGGTACCGATCAACTATAGTCTCGGCGGTCGCGCCACCCTTGTAGGCGCCTATCACCGTGTCAAGGGTTACGCGGGTTCCTCCGACTCGCGCGACTCCATGCGCGTCCATTGTCAGCGGCGGATGATCGGTTTTTATCGAAAGTGTCATTGCGTCATCTCCCCTCACCCCTCCCACGCGTACTTCTTGGCCGCCTCCTCGTCGAGGTCGCAGCCCCAGCCGGGGGCTGTTGGTATGGTCATCCAGCCGTCGTTTATGTCGGGAACGACGGTAGTTAGCTCGTCGCGCCAGGGGGCGGAGTCCACGTCGCTCTCCATGATGCGGACGTTCGAGACGGCGGCGGTCAGGTTCAGGCTCTGGAAACTGGACAGGTGCGAGTTGTAGTTGTGCGGCGCGATGTTCAACTCGTACACTTCGGCCAGGTCCGCCACCTTCTTCGCCTGCGAGAAGCCCTGCCACTGGACATCCACCTTCACGGTATCCATGGCGCGCTTGCGGAAGTACGGTTGGTACTGACGCAGTCCAAGAAGCTGCTCGCCGGAGCAGATAGGCGACCGCTGCGCCATCTTTAGCTGAAGTAGCGCGTCCGGGTCCTGGTTGTCTATCTCCAGCCAGAACAGGTCGAACGGCTCTAGCGCGCGTCCTATGGCGATGGCGCCCTCGGTCTTGAAGTTGTAGTTGACGTCGAGGCAGATGTCTATGTCCGGACCTACCGCCTCGCGCATGGCGCCTATCTGCTCGGCGGTGTGCCGGACAAGGTCGGTCGGCGCGTTCTGGTCGTTCGCGCCGGCGAACATGTTGTTGATGACGGACGGGTTATCGCCGGGGAAGACGATGTTGGTCTTGAACGCGGTGTATCCCGCGTCAACTGACTCGCGGGCGCAGTTGGCGACGTCTTCCATCGTGGCGAGCTTGGGAACGCCCCACTCCTCCGCCATTCGCGCCCGATAGGTTGCGAGGTGCGACCAATAGACTCGCTGCTTGTCCCGGAACGGGCCGCCCACGAGCCGGTACACGGGTACGCCGTGGTACTTGCCCTTGATGTCCCACAGCGCGAGCTCGATGCCGGCGATCGCCATTGCCGTCGCCCCGCCGGACGACGAGCGCGTGTTGCGGTACATATCCATCCACAGCTTGTCCACCGGCAGCGGGTCTTTGCCGATGAGCGTCTCGCCAATGTCTTCGACGAGCGCGGGCAGGCCGCGCGGGAACGACCCCATGCCGTACTCGGAGTAGCCGATAATGCCGGCGTCGGTGCGGATGGCGCAGTACAGCCAGGGGTTGGCGCCTATGCCCCTGACCAGGAAGTTTTCGATGGCGGTGATCTTCATTGTTGCACCTGCATTGCTTGAGGGGGAGGTGGATTTTCACCCTCACCCTAGCCCTCTCCCTGAGGGAGAGGGGATTCTTCTATTTATTCCAGGCGTACTTTCGGGCGGCGTCTTCAACCAGGTCGCAGCCCCAGCCGGGCGCGGTAGGCACAGTCATATAGCTGTTGATGACTTCCGGGCGTTCGGTAAACAGATCGAAGCGCCACGGGACGCCCTCCGGGTCGCTCTCCATGATGCGGACGTTGGATACGGAGGCGCACAGGTGGACGGACTGGAAGCTGGCAAGCTCGGACGCGGGGTTGTGCGGCGCGATGTTCAGTTCGTAGGTCTCCGCCACGTCTGCCACCTTCTTGGCGACGCCGAAGCCCTGCCACTGGACGTCCACCTTCACGGTGTCCATAGCGCGCAGCTCGAAGTACGGCAGGTACTCGCGGACGCTGAAATGCTGCTCGCCGGAGCACAGCAAGGTGGAGGTAGAAGCCTTGAGCTGGGCCAGCGCCTCCGGGTCTTCGTTGTCGTGCTCGATCCAGAACAGGTTGTAAGGTTCGAGCGCGCGGGCGATTCTGATGGCGCCCTCGGTCTTGAAGTTGTAGTTGATGTCCAGCAGGATGTCCACGGAGTCGCCAACGGCGTCGCGCATGACGGATATCTGCTTTTCGGCGTTGCGGACGATCTCGGTGTCGGCGCGCTGATCGTGGTCAAGCCCGTCGCGGGACTGGGAGATGGCGCGAGGCGGGTCTCCGGGCCAGAGGATGTTGGTCTTGAAGGCGTCGTAGCCATGCGCGGGCGCCTCGAGCGCGGCGGCTGCCACGGCGTCCCAGTCCTTCAGCGGCCTGTCCGGGGCGAGCGACGGATCGCCTGCCCGCGCGCTGGCGAGGTGCGACCAGTACACGCGCTGGCTGTCCCGGTACGGCCCGCCGACGAGGCTACTGACCGGAACCCCGAGCGCCTTGCCCTTGATGTCCCAGCAGGCAAGCTCTACGCCGGCGATGCCCATCTGCGCGATGCCGCCGGGCGCTTGGCGCAGGTGGCGGTACATGTCGAAGTACAGCTTCTCGACGGCTTCGGGGTCTTTGCCGATGAGCAGCGGCTTCAGGTCTTCGATCAGGCCGACTAACGAGTGGGCGGCAACGCCGGAGCCGAACTCGCCGTATCCGGTAACTCCCTCGTCGGTGCGAACGGCGGAGAACAGCCAGGGTCGCCGTCCGCCGTCAACCACGAAGATTTCGATGTCGGTGATTTTCATGGGGGTTGGTCTCCTTACTAGCGGATGAGACGCCGGCGGTACGGAGACATCCGCAACCCTTGCGGGCGGGGGACGTTCACCTAGCGCTCGGACCCACCGAGGGGCCAATCCGGCCACCGCCGACATCCCAAGGCGATTCTATCCCAGAGGTTTCTTGGAAACAAGCCTACCAGCCGTCACCGACGACGGCTGCGCCCCTCGTTCCGTCTGCTTCTTGCGCGATTCAGCCGATCTTCCTTGCTGAGTCGCTGAGAGCTATTCGGCAAAGCGCCGCTATCCTCGACTGGATTTTCAGCAGTATCGGAAACGTTTGTCGCGCTAAGCATTCCATCCATCGCTTTCAGGGCGCGTCGGCGGTCAAGCAAGTTTCTCGACGACGCTGTTTGCGTGTCGAACGACAGCAAGCAGTCAAGACACGCGGATTTGCAACGCGCGTCATGAGCCGCGTCAACATAAAGCGTGGCTCTCGCTCGTTTCAACAATTCCTCGCCACGTTCCAGCAGCTCCCGGACATGGCCGGCTCCACCCGGCACATTGTCGTAGAGCAGCGCGCCCAATCCAACGCCTTGATCACCTGCCGGCGTTATGGTGACGCCTATCTCGCGGCTGTCCATTTGCAGCATACGCGCCGCCGACCGCTGAAGCGCATAGCCGAGCGTGGTTACCAAAGCCATGTCTTTCATATTGGGACCCAATCGCTTTGAGAAGTCTATCAACAGCACGTCGGTCACTTCTCTGGCGGCGAGCGTCTCGTTTCGGATGACGGGCGCGGTGTTGGATGCCCAGCATACGCGGTTATCGCTGGCGGAGCTTAGCGGTGCGTGATACTCGAAGCGACGCGGCAAGTTCATCCGTCCCTCGCCGTAGTCCCGCTCGCTGTCGGCGTAACCGCACTGTAAGCATATGGCGAATCCTTGACCGTACTCACCAGAGTTGTACACAAGCAGTTCGCCATCTTCTTTGTAGAAGGCGGATAAGCTCTCGATGTTTCCGAAGTTCTCCTTGGGAAAGTAGTCATCGCCGGCCACTCCGCCATACGTAAACGCCTGCGCCTCAGTCATGGATTCACCGATGGATTCCACGTTTGTACTCCATTTGGGCGGATCCCAAGCTGCGCTAGTGAATCCGTGTCTAGGAAACATGAATCTCGTCGGATTTCGTCCGGCGCCTTCTTCGCATATACGGCAGTTTCGCTCGCTGTCCGGCGCGATCCAGTAGTAGAAGTGATCGTTGACGCACCATGTATAGTGGCCTCTGACACCAAGATAGTTGTCCACTTCCGCTCCTGTCCAATGCTTGAGCAAGCCACGCGATGTGACGAGTTTGCCACCCGCGAGTAGCTTGGAACCAGGAACGTACTCGCGCAAAGCGAGCAAGCTGTCGCGCTGCAATCGGTACCGGTCTTCCTCTCTTATCCTGCCGGGTTGATTTTCGTCGGGGGCGATGACTCGCAGGTTCTGAACGCCAATTGGAAAGCCGTAGCTTGGGAGGAACTGCCGGTCTGCAAGAGCCTCTATGACGGTTAGGTCATGCAGCGCCCACAACTGGTAGCGCAGCGCGCCGACCTGACGGCGGTCGTCGGACTCGCACCACGCAGCGAGCAACCACTCATATTCTTGTCGCCAGTCGTTGACCGCGTCCGAGAACTGCACTGACACGCTTCGGATGAGTTCATCCCATTTCGTGGACGGAGCGTCTGCCATAGGGGTTTCCCGCAAGAGCGATTCTATGGGTTTCTTGTATTCGGACCTGCCTTGAGTCCTGACCCTTTCGAGAAACTGGATGAACTTATCGCTTGCTGATGGCTGCTGAATGGGAGGCAGACTTGGCTTGTTCTGTCCACGCTCCCAACGCGGCGGCATGGGAACGCCGCATATGCCGCCCATGCGTCCGAATGCGTCCATTGCGCCGGCGCCGTACTCAGACGTGGCGGGGCTGAAAAATTCGTTCAGCAGGAACGAGTTGAGATGCCGCCGAACCACCCGCTCGCGGTCTAGGAACACGACGGGTTTGCGTAGTGGTTCGTCGAGGTAGTCGCCTACTCTGCCGAAAACTTCTCTATCGAACGGTCTAGGGCGGGCGAAGGTCGCCACGACCGAGGAGCCGTCGGCGCGGCGTCCTGCGCGGCCCGCTCGTTGCAGATAGTTGGCTTTGCCCGGCGGAACGTTGCTCATCATCGCGCCGTTGAGTCCGCCGATGTCTATTCCAAGCTCTAGCGTAGTAGTCGCACTGAGGATGTTTCTGACGCCGATCTTGAATAGGTCTTGAAGTCGCCGGTTCTCTCTGGGGTCTAGCTGCGCGCTATGCTCTTCGGACCACAGCCCCATCTTGAAGATGGGCGACTGGCGATACTCCCTACGACGTCTGCCGACGCGCAGGTCGTCGTCAAGCTGTTCGTGAGTGACCGATTCGAGCGTTCCGAACGATCCGGGGTTGGGAGCGCAGCCGAGTACGCTTCTGTTCCAGACGCGCCCAGTCATGCGACACCTGAACAGATTTGGCGGACGGCGAATTCCAAGTTTGTCGAATACCAGCCTTATGGCGGGAACGGAGCCGCCGCGTACCTGTCGTTCGTCGATCTCTATCCAAGATAGTTGTCCGCTTTGCGCGGCGTCCCTTAACTGGTCGAAGCAGACTTGGAGCAGCTCCTTCGACATCCGCTCGATCAGCGTCTCCTCTACCATGCCGCAGCGTTTGAGAATTTCCGCCGCGAACCGCAATCTGCGTTGTTGGGAACGCGCCCCTACGAATCGGGCGAGGCGGGGGCCAGATGCATCCGTTTCCGAAGCCCACAGACCGATAGGACCTCCTTCGAAGTCGTATTCATCATCAAGTACGTCGCCCAGCGTTATAACTCCGTTAGCTCGAAGCGAGTCGCACAGCGAAGCTATCAATCCAGACCAATTATCACGAAGCGGCCGTCTCATTGATTCAGTTGGGAGGACTCCGAGGAATCGCGGCGGGCATTTCAAGCTGTCCAGATTTGGATACGTCACTTCTACCAGACCAAGGGCTTCCAAGGTCGTATCTCTGCCCATGATCCTAGCGAATTCCTTGCCCAAGAACAGCTTGGCGGCTTTCCGTATCTCGCGGGCGTTGTCTTCCCATTTGAGCTGCTTCCAGCTATCCGCTTTGTGATTTTCGGAGCTCGGACGATCCAGCATCTGAGCGAGCGTGTCAATCTTTGACAACCGCTCAGACCAATCCTCAACGGATCCGCCCTCAGTGAGGTTTCTGAGTTCTGTCTCTGTTTGCCTTAGTCGTCTTTCCAGAAGTTGGCGCACGCCCGCGTTCGTTGAAGAATTAATTTGTTCGATCAGACTAGCGATCTCACTCCTTAGAAAATCAAGCACGTCTGCGTCGGGAAGCGAAGACTCCTCAATTGCTTGAAGTATCGCCGAACGCGCGAGTTGTTGCTCGTGCTGGTTCGTCAGCAGCACACCTAGACGCGCCGATTCCCTTCGGCTGTCGCTGAACGCTAATAGTCGCCGACCTGCGGCGGGCAGCCACGTGCGGCTTGTCGCTGGGAACTCCGGCATTTCAGAGAGGAGCGTCTCCGCCAGTAGAGAGATTGTCAGAGGGGTTCCTGACGAGAATGGGCGGATGCTGTCCCTATCAGCCGCGCAATTGGGACATTGGGGAAGCCTGTTCATGGGAACGGCGGTCATCGAAGAACTGCCGCGCAATTCGCCGTTGATGGGGTCTATGTAATCCGTGTTCCATTCCGACGGTTCGCGTTGGAGCGACATCAGTCGAGTCTCTGAGGTCTTGAAAGTTTCCGCTACAAACGCGCCGTCTCGTTCTCGTCCCGCAAGCATCCACTCGCCGCAGTTGTCGCAACGGTACAGGGAGAGGGTGGCGCAATCGCAATATTCGCACACTTCTCGATAGCCGGCGGCGACCGCGCCGAACGAGGGCAGCTTTTGCGAATCCGGCACGACGCACTTATCGTTCAGGCACACGGTCAAGCTGTCCGTAGGTCGCGTCAGAACGTGCAGGCGGTGGGGAATCAATGGGTAAGAGTTGGGGCTGAGGCGGGCGGACGCCGCCAAACGAAGCAACACTGCGGCGGCGTTGGCGGACTGCGAAGACTTGCTTCCGAACAGTTCAGCGCCGAGTTCTTCAAGCGGGACATGTCTCTTTTTCCAAAGTACATCCTCTATGGCGTGGACTAGAGGCGCAGCCGATAGTGAATTATGCAGAATCACGGCAGGTCGCCGTTCGTCGGCGTCCACGCTTGCGAGGCGGTCGTTCGATACGAGATTCGCCAGACTATCCATTAGATTCTCTCGAGCGTCCAAATCCACGTATGCCAATTTTTGGGTTCCGTCGGGCTGTTCCACAACTGCAGGCTGGTCGGGCCACTCGGCTTGCTCTATATTGTCAGCCGTTGGGGGAACTTCGGGCGGCACAGGATCGGACATCTTTGCCCTGGTCGTCTCGCCCTCAATGACGTGAATCAGGTTGGACGGTTTGCCGAATATCTGCGCCGCGAAATCTTGCAACCCGCCTAAGTCCCCAGTTCCAAGAGTAGCGGACGTGGCGATTTGGAGTACGTTGTTCGAGTCTAACCCGCACCTGAGCATAAGTCTGCGAAGCAGAAGAGTTATCTCGGCGGCGAGGGTCCCTGTGTACAAGTGCGCTTCGTCCAGGACGACGGTTCGCAGGGACGGCCCAAAAAACACGGCGTCCTGCGGGCGGCACAGCATATATTCCAGCATCGAGTAGTTGGTGATCACTATGTCCGGCGTAGGTCCGCGCGAATCTGGGGATACGCTGTTGCCTTGCGCGTCCTCAAGTCCGCGCGCCTGTTGCCGGGTACGCATCCTGCAAGATTCCCACTTGGGGACGCCTTGCTGATCTGCCCTGCGATTGTTTTCGGGCGTTTCGCTGGTGAAGTGGAACAACGTTACCCGATCCTGCTCTTTCAGCCAATCGTACAGCCGGTCCACCTGATCGTTGACCAAGGCGTTCATTGGGTAGAGGATGATGCACTTGGCGCCGTGGCTCTCTTTTGGGGGATTGCGATACAGGTCGTCCAGTATCGGCAGCAGAAACGCCTCCGTCTTGCCCGCGCCCGTTCCGGCGGTTACGATGATGGACGGACGGCCTTCGCCATCTTTGGATTGCGCCTTGTCAATCGCCTCAAGCTGGTGCGTGTATAGTGTGCGCTCTCGCGGCATCGCCGCCGACTGGTCCAGAACGTCCCGCAGGTCAGGGCTGAACATTCCTTCTCGCGCGAGGTCGTCGAGACTGTAAGCCGAAGCCTTACTTGGAAACGCGCCTTCGACCCACAGGTCGCTAATCAGCCCGCCCTGACTGGGAGGGCCGCCCCAGATGGAGCGGCATATCTCCGCAAGATGGTCGTCCCGTACGAAGTTGTCATCCAACGCGAAGTCCACCATGCGCCGTCGGACATTCTCGGCGAGTCTGAGCGCGTCTAGCTGCGCCATGTTAGGTCACCTCATGTTTGCAAGTCTTGAGAGTATTCGCAAGCTTAGGTATTCCCGGAACGGGGGAACGTTTAGGGCGGTTTCTAGGTTTCGCGCATCTGCCGCGCTCAACTCGGAGTAGTCCAAGCTATCCAGAACTCGATTCACGATGCCGTGTTCCAAGAATCTCGTATCCCTTCCCATTTGGTCGGATACTTGATTCAGCAGTTCTTCTTCGCGTCTTTGGATGGCATATTCGGTTGAATTGGACGGCAACTCCGCGATCTGGAGTCGCAGACGGTGGATGATTCTTGCCATGCCCCCCACCCGAATCAACGACCTAGCCACTCTCCCCATCAGAACGGGCGTTAGGCGCGACAGTTTCCACAGTGCCCAGAACACCTTGTCTCCGTCGCCTTGTCCGCCTTCTCGCCCAAACTCGCGCATGGCTGATACCGATTCACGGGCGCTCGGCGTCCATTCTGAAAATATCTGTCGGACGGCGGACATCCAATGCTCACTCGGTTCCGCATGGAGCAAGCCATTTGGCAATCCATCGTCTCCAATCCATGCTCTCAGCGCCGCGTCCGAGTGGCGTTGGGCGAATGCGCGAACGTCATCAACCCAAGCATGGGATACGATTGGCGCGCGCAGCCATCGAAGCATTGAGGCGGTTTCCAGCGCAGGCGCGTCATCATCAATCATGGCAAGAGACGGAATCGCGCGCCACCTGCCGCCAAGTCTGACGCCGTCGTATGAGATTGCTACGAACCCCTCATAGTCGCTAAACCAGTCGGGGCATGGGACGTCCCAGACGTCTAGGGCGCCGTCCGGGTGCGAGACCGTCTCCTGAGCCGGCGATATGACCAGCGATACGCCCGGAGTCCAGAACGCCACGTTGTGAAGTTCTCCGGATTCCAACGGCTGGCTTAGCCAAAGCCTAATGAATCCACGATCATCAAGCAGAGACGCCTCTATGATGCCGGGATCGTAAACCTCATCCGCTACAGTCAGGAGATCGCTTGGCGCTACCCAATTGTACGGGGCGCGGACGCTGAGCGGGGCGCCGTAGCCGCCTACGGAGTCGAAAGGTCTGGGTGCTTTCCACAGCCTTCGGAGGAATACGGGGCCTTCCATTAGAGCAATGTCCCGCCTATCGGATGGCGGGGGAAGTATCCTGTAAGCGTACTGCTTGGCTTCGGACGCCGGCATTGGATCGTTGGGACGGACTGCTTGCCACCCGTCCGACATGAATCTCAGCACACCTCTGACCTGCAGGTGTAGGTTCCTTGCGATGTTCGCGCGCTGGTCGTGTCTCCTCAATCCTATCTTGACCTCAAGACTAGGAGTACCCGACGTGGGAGACAGGAATGAGAGGATGTCGAATCTTTCCGTTCCAAATGCGCCGTCTTCAAGTCTCTCAAACCCCAGAGGACGCGCGCCTATGCGAATGTAGGTTACGGATGTATCCTCATCGAATCCGAATACGGACACACTAATCGGAGGCGAAACTGACAGGTCAATCTGGTTGGACGGTTCCAACTGGGCGTTCACGCTAGTTGCCCAATGGGGTTCCGTCTTTGTATCGCGATGGGTGCTGGCGGGCCCAGACCTCCATATCTCCTCACCTTCCAATCTGACCGAAACGTCTTGGTTGGCATCGCCTGTCACCATGTACAGCTTCTTGGCGTAGTCCCCTCTGCCGATTTGACGGAACGGCAAGTTGGGTGGTTCAACATCCAAGTCAGCGCTCGCCAAAAGACCGTAACTCCTGCCTGAAGTTAGCTGAGTGCCATCCGAGTTGGGTATCCGTCTGCCTGTATTGAGGTCGAAGAGCTCTACTTCCTCCATGGAGTCCCACAGCGTAACCAGTTGACTGCCCGGCGCTTCTCCGGCGTCGTCCACGATGGCAACCATAAATTCAGAATGCTCGGCAGGTATGATTAGCTGTTCCGGGACACTATAGTAGCCGCCAATATCGGACTCGAACAATCTGGCGAGAGCTTGCTTCCCTGACTTAATCACATAGCGGTCTTCGGAAAGATCGAAATCTGCCAGATTCTCGATATCACATACGAACTCGGGCGCATCCGGCATCTCCCACCGCAGGCGTGGCGAAGATATGAACTCTGGCGGTGTCTCTTCGATTTCTCCTATACGCCCTGGATCCGATGTTCCAAGATCGAGTCGCTCCCTGCACCGTTCAAGCAACTCATCAGTCCAGTCAGGGAGTGTCCAGGGACTTCTGGCGATTGCGGCGCGGGCATGGTCGGCGGTTATATTGTTGCGTCGGTAGTTTCGCAGAACATCCCAGAGTTCAATGAACGAGGCACTCCTATGAGCGTCGCTCCTTATTCCATAGAGGTACTGCACAGACTCCGGCGTTACCTGCCCGGCGAGCCAGTGCGGCAGCCTAGAAGAGCCTTTTCTAGTGAATCCAAATTGTAGATATATGCTGAGATAGTATTCTTGCGTGCCTTCCTGTCCGTAAACGTTTCGCAGGTTCAGCTTTCTAGCGGACGCCTCCATCGCATCTTTGAGTGCTGCTCTCGGTTGGCGTTGAATAAACAGATACGACTCAACATCCTGGGAATATGATCTGCGAACTGCCGGCCAGACAGCCCCCTGACTCGCCTCACGACGCGCCGTCTCGGATGCTAGCAGGAGGAATATACACCCAAAGGCTTCGGAATAGGTGAGATTGTATCCTCCCACATCCTTGACCTTCCGTGAGGTCCGCCCATCCAGCCAATGCCAAACTTGCCAAGGTCGAAGTTTACGGGCCCAAGCACAGAGCCAGAGATAGTCGGCATCATCCATCCGGATTTCGCAGAGAGACCGGGGCACGGGGAGTGCGTCCAGTCTCTCGACGACGGCAGTAGCCACGTTGACCAAGGTCGCTTGGCTGGGTATTCCCTCAAATACTCTCATGTTCCCTACGCCAGCGCCAACCGCCTTAGCTGGTCGACTATGTCGAGGCCGGCGCGCTCGCTCCACGCGGCGAGGAGCTGGTTGGTTACGGGGCCGGGCGCGTCGTGGCCTATGCGCCGGTTATCTATGCGGCCTACGGGCAGTATGCAGTACGGAGTGCTGCAGAAGAAGGCTTCGTCGGCGGTGTAGAGGTCGTAGGGCTGAAGGTCGTCCTCGACGGCGGGGATGCCGAGCGTGTCGGCTATCTCCATCACCGTCATCCTCGACACGCCCTGCAGGGTGGAGTTGTCGCGGGGCGTCCTCAGCGTACCGCCGGTTACGACGAAGAAGTTGGCTCCGGTGCCCTCGCTCACCTTGCCGTCCATGTCCAGCAGGACGGGGAGCGCGTCGGGGTCGACGTCGCTCGCCTCCATCTCGGCTAGGACGAAGTTTAGGCGACTGTAATGCTTGACCTTCGGATCTAGGCTTTCGGACGGGTAGGCGCGCGTCTTGGGAATGACCGCGTGCGCGCCGCCGTCGTAGGCGGGCGCCCAGCGAGGCGCGCCGAGCGGGTCTATCCAGATGGAGACGCTCGGTTCGGAGTCGCCCCGTCTGCCGTCGCCGCCGGTTACGATCTGGGTAATCATGTAGTCGTCGTTCAGGTCACGGCGAAGCGGCTCGTTGAGTTCGACCACTTCAAGCGTCAGCCGCTCCATCTCGTCTTTGGACATGTCCGGCTCTATACGCACGTACTTGAGCGATCTGTACAGCCTGTCCAGGTGGTCGCGCAGCTTGAATACCACGCCGTCGAATGTGCGCGACGTGTCGAATACCACGTCGCCGAGCCGGAAGCCGCGGTCGGTCATCGGTATGCGCGCCTCGTCGCGGGCTACGTATTCGCCGTTGAGCCAGATTTGGTATTCCATTCTAGTCGCCTCCTAAACTGGGGTTCGCTCCCCATCTTACCACCTACGGGCGGACGGCGCGCTTGGGGCGCTGCGCTAGCTTGTGGAGCATCGGCTGGGCGAGCTTGACGTAGCGGCACGCGAGCATACGGGTATCGCGCGGGTCTATCAGATCAACCACGTCGCCCTTGTACGCCGCTCGGAATGGGGAGCGTAGGCGCAGCAGCCGGTTCTCTATCATTTCGCGGTGCGCGTCGGGATCGGGCGCATTCTCGATCTCCCGCCTGTACGCGGCGGCGACTCCGCCCTCGATCGGTATGCCGCCCCACTCGCCGGCGGGCCAGCCGAAGCGCAGGTTCAGTCCGTCGGGATGGCCGAGGCTGTGCGGCGCGTCGGCGGCGACGCCGTAAGCCTTTCGCACGTTGAAC
Source organism: Dehalococcoidia bacterium (assembly GCA_965208795.1). GTDB lineage: Bacteria > Chloroflexota > Dehalococcoidia > Lucifugimonadales > UBA1123 > VXRN01. Next base: position 1,304,228 of record CBDBPQ010000002.1, on the reverse strand, counting down.
TCTATCTTCGGCACCTCGGCTTCGGCGCTGGCGATCAGCGCGCGGACTCCACGCCGCATCGTCGCCTTGCGCTCGGCGTGCGAGCCGAGCATGAAGCCCGGCATATCCAGAAAGATGACGACGGGGAGGTTGAAGGCGTCGCACAGGTCAACGAAGTGCGCGTACTTCTCGGCCGCCCAGCCGTCCATCGCGCCCGCCAGCGAGCGCGGATCACTGCCTATCACGCCCACGCTGTAACCGTCCAGACGCGCGAAACCGGTGATGACCGCGCCGCCCCAGTGTCTTCGCATCTCGAAGAACTCGCCGTTGTCCACTACCAGCTTTATCAGCTTGCGCGGGTCGTAGCCGCGCTTCCGGTTGGTCGGGACGATGTTCAGCAGCTCTTCGGGCCTGCGGTCGGGAGGGTCGCCGGTCTCCACCCTGGGAGCGACGTCGGCCGTGGTGTTCGGCAGGTAGGATATGAACGTCTTGAGCTGCTCGAAAGCGTCCTCTTCGTTCTCCGCCACGTTATCCACCTGACCGCTGTCGTGGACGTGCATCCGGTAGCCGCCAAGCTCTTCCTTGTCCAGAGTCTCGCCGATGGCGCGGCGAACGACAGGGGGACCGGAGGGGAATATCTGCGACTGGTCCTTGATCATCACCGTGAAGTGGGACATGAGGGCGAACGCCGCCGGCGCGCCCGCGACGGAACCCATGATGCCCGCCGCCACCGGCACGCGGCGCAGCAGCTCGACGTTGCGCCACCAAAGATCGCCGCCGGGCAGCCCCATATGCCCGGACGCCTCATCGGACTTGGAGCTATGTCCAACGCCTTCGACCAACTGGATGTACGGGATGCCGTACTGGATGGCTAGAGGCTGGGTGAACTGGCGCGCGCCCTTGCGGACGTTGTGCGGGCTGCCGCCGGAGATGGTGAAGTCGTCGCCGCCGATGGCGACGGGCCGTCCGTCTATCTCGGCGAGGCCCATGACGTATGCGCCGGGCGTGAACTCGGTGATGTTGCCGTCTTCGTCGAACTCGGCGGCGCCGACCATTGGACCGGCTTCGAGGAAGCTGCCCGGGTCAACCATCTTCTCGACGCGCTCGCGGACGGTGTAGCGTCCACCGTCATGCTGGCGCTTGACGCGCTCGGGGCCGCCCAGCTCCTTGGCGAGCGAGCGGACGTAGTGGATGTCGTCTATCGCCTTCTCCCAGGGGTCTCCGGGTTTCCAACTCTTACGGGATAGATCTACGGGCATCTTTTCCTCCATCTATTGCGCGAGACCTGCGCCACAGGTACGTACCCGTCGCTCCCATCACCAGTACCTGGAGCGGGTTGATGAACGCCCACCATTCCAGGTGGATCAGGAATACGACTTCGGGTTCGTTCTCGGGAAACAGGGTGTACAGCGAGTTCCAGTAGAACCATATCGTGAACAGTACGGACGCGAAGAACGCGAGATAGACTTCCAGGAAGTCGCGCGTCAGCTCTCCGCCTATGTGGTCCGACCGGCGAAATTCGATCACGCGGTTCACGTTGGCGATCATCATGATAGCGACCGCGACCATCAAGAACCAGTTCAGGAAGCGCCAGACCGGGTAGATGCCGGAGCTGTTGTCGAACAGTCCGGTGATCACCCAGTTTATTCCGGCGGCCGCGGACATGATCACCAGGAAGGCGCCCGCTACTCTTATCAGTATCTTCATGGTCGAATCTCCGGTATGTGGCGCGTCGGGGTTAGCGCGCCTTTTGAGAATCGCGCCACAGGTAGAAGGCGGTCGCTCCGGCTATGATGGCGGTCATAGGGTCAATCCATGCCCACCATTCGAGGTGTATGAGCGCTACGGTTTCCGGCTCGTTCTCCGGGTAGAGAGCGTAGAACCAGTTCCAGAAGAACCAGAGCGCCAGCAGTATCGTCGCGTAGAACGACACGTTGACTTCCAGGTATTCGCGGGTAACGGGTTCGTCCGGGGCGCCGACGCGAAGCCTGCGTTTACGGGTTACGTTCACCGTGAGCGCGATTATTATAGCGAGCGCCATCAGCGCGTCTATCATCAGCCACACGCCCAACTCGCCGGCATGACCCTTAGTGAAGAACGTGAATACGTTCAGGTCGTTGAGATAGACGAGGAGAGTGGAACTGTCGGTCAGGAACAGCGTAAGCAGAAAGTACACCGCTACGATGACCGACACGGCGCCGCAGTACACGGCCAAGACCTTCTTGAAAGCGCTCATCGGAACCTCCCGTCACAATTCCGGCAGTTCATATCGCGAATGAACCTGATGGCTGGATAAATTCTATTCTACTCCACCAAGCGTGATTTTATAACGTCCTCGTCCAGCGTTACGCCCAGCCCGGGGCCTGTCGGAGGCGTGATGAAGCCGTTCTCGAACACGAGCGGCTCCTCGAAGATGACGTGGTGCAGCGGCCCCTGGTTCGCCTCCTGGATGAGGAAGTTGGGGGAGCAGGTGTCCACCTGTATCGCGGCGGCGGCGGCGATGGGACCGCAAGCCATGTGCGGCGCGATCATGGCGTAGTGCGCCTCGGCTATGGACGCTATCTTCTTCGCCTCCATGATGCCGCCGCACTGTCCCACGTCCAGCTGTATTATCTGCGCGGCGCGCTTTTCCAGCAGGTTGGAGAACTCGTACTTGGTAACCAGCCGCTCGCCGGTGGCTATGGGGATGGAAGTGTGAGCGGCGACGCGCGCCATCTCCTCGACGTTCTCCGGCGGCACAGGCTCCTCGAACCAGAAGGGATGGTACGGCTCCAGGAAGTCGGCGACGCGGATGGCGCTGTACGTGGTCAGCTGGCCGTGCGTGCCGATGCCGACCTCGAACTGATTGCCGACGGCGTCCCGGATGCTCTCGAATATCTTGGCGGCGTTCTCGATCTCCCACAGCGGGATGTCGCGCGGCAGCGGGAACAGCGGTTGGAAGGGATCTAGCTTGCAGGCGGTATTGCCTTCCTCCATCAGCTGCGCGGCGATCTCGCCCGCCTTCGACGGGTCTTCACGGAAGCCGCCTTCCGGCATATAGGCGTATGCGCGGAGCTTCTCGTGGTACTGACCGCCGAGCAGGTTGTAGATCGGCTGGTTGGCGGCTTTGCCGACGATGTCCCACAGCGCGATCTCGATCGCGCTCAGCACCGGCGTCAGCTGAAGGCTGGGATGGCGGAAGTCGTGTCTCGCGCCGAACATTCTGTCCCATATCAGCTCGATGTTGAACGGGTTCTGCCCGATGACGTACAGGCTCGCCATCTCCTGGATGAGGCTGATCTGCGATTGCAGGTCGCCCAGCCTGTCCGAGTAGGTGTTTCCGGTAATGCGCTCTCCAAGCCCGGTAATGCCCTCGTCGGTGTGGACTTCTACGAAGAGCAGGTAGCGTCCGCCGCGGTACGGCGGTAGGTTTTCGATGACCTTTGTAGTTACGTTGGTTACTTTCATGTTGCGCGCTCCGTAGTTCTGTTGCGGTCAGAGTTCGCGATGGGAGTTTCAACCCCTCGCCGCGCGTATGATACCATTATCAGCGCGCGTGGTTTGCGCCTTTCAGCGACGTTGGCGATCTCCGTTTCGTATCCGCCCTCCGCTGACAACCCCCTGCCAACGCGGGTAAACTATCCCACAACGAATATACAGGAGGGGCCGCTTCTATGAAACTTGGATTGTTCCTCATGCCGCTGCACTACCCGGACAGGGCGCACGCGGATACTTACCAGGAAGACCTCGAGCTTGTGGAGTTCGCAGACTCGCTTGGCTACACCGAAACTTGGGTCGGCGAGCATTTTCTGCTGCCGTGGGAGAATATGCCTTCGCCGGAGCTGTTCATAGCGAGGGCGCTCGGCGTTACCAAGCATATGTCGTTCGGGACGGGGGTGTCGCTGGCGCACTTCCACCATCCGGCGCACCTGGCGCATCGCATCTCGCAGCTGGACCATATGGCGCGCGGACGCATCTTTCTCGGCATCGGCGCGGGCGGCTCGGAAGTGGACTCGGCGCTGTTCGACATCGACATCAACAAGGACGCGCACCGCGAGCGCATGGCGGAGTGCGTTGACGTCGTTCTCAAGATATGGGAGGGGAAGCCGTTCGAGCACAAGGGCAAGTTCTTCAACGCGACGCTGGAACCGGACCAGCCGGAGAATCGCATCGGATTCCACATGAAGCCGTACCAGAAGCCGCATCCGCCCATCGCGGTCGCCGGAAGCAGCCCCTATTCGAGCACTCTGGAAGAGGTCGGCGAAAAGGGTTGGATTCCACTGAGCAGCTCGTTCCTCCATGAGATGCACCTGCCGAGCCACCGGCAGGTGTTCGAGCGCGGCGCCAAGCGCGGCGGACAGCCAATCCCTACGGACGAGTGGCGCATCTCGCGCGAGGTCTATGTGGCGGACGATGGCGACAATGCGCGCGAAGACGCGCTGAACGGCCCCATCGGCAACTTCTTCGATGACTACTGGATTCCTCTGTTCGGACGCAGCGGACCGGGCATCGACCGGCTCAAGATCGATCCCAAGATGCCGACCGACGATCTGACCCGCGAGTATATGCTCGAAAACTACTGGATCGTGGGCGACCCGGAAGAGTGCGCTCACCGCATCAAGCGAATCTACGATGACGTGGGCGGCTTCGGAACGCTGCTGCTCCAGTGCCACGATTGGGTCGAGGATCGCCCCAAGTGGTTCCGGTGCCTGGAGCTTATGGCGAACGAGACGCTGCCCCGGATCAACAGAGCGATCGGCAACAAAGCTGTCGGAGCCGATATCGGAGCCTCCGGCGGGGCATAACCGTCATGCGGCGGCTTGGGCGGCGGCTTGGACGGCGGCTGGGCGCGGCTGTCATGCTGGCGATTCTGTTAGTGGGCGCGATAGCGGGCGCGGCGCTGGGGATACGCGGTTCTGACGGTGATCCAGGTAGGGATTCGGGCGGCGAGCCGACAACGCGCGTGTCGGAGGCGCAGGACGATCTGGCGGCATACGCGCGAACGCTTCGGGAGTCCGGCGATCCATACTTCGGCGCCCGGCAGCCGGACTACTTGGCGGCGCAGCTCGAAGATCCGACGTACCCCACCGATACTTGGCGGCTCACCATACTGCGGCAGCTGGGCTTTCACCGGCTGCGGCTGGGAGATGTTGACGAAGCGGTTCGACTGCTGACCGAGGCGGCTGAGCTTGCGGAGCGCGTCGAGCAGGACGGACACGATCGCCGGGCGACGCTAGAAGAACTCGCCGTGGCGCATATGAAGCGCGGCGAGATTCGCAACTGCGTCAGCCCGACCGGACGGCTGGTATGCGCGCTGCCGCTCGATCCGAACCTGCGGCACAGCGACGCCGACAGCGTATCCGCCGCCATCGAGTTACTGCGCGGGCTGCTCGAACTCGAGGCGGACGACACATCCGGAGATGACGTAAGACGACGCTGGCTGCTGAACGTGGCGCACATGGCGGCGGGATCGTATCCCGACGGGGTGGACGCGCGCTTTCTGGTACCGCCGGATACGTTCGCGCCGGAGTACCCCCTGCCCCGCTTCAGCGAAGTCGCAGCCGACGTCGGCATCTACTCGGTGGACCTGGCGGGCGGCGCGATCATAGAGGACTTCGACGGGGACGGGCAGCCGGACATCATGACCTCCAGCTGGGATCCGTCGCAGAGTCTCCGCCTGTACATAAACAGAGGCAACAGGGCGGGGAACGGTTGGTTCGAGGAGGGGACGGAGAGCGCGGGGCTTTCGGCGCAGGTGGGCGGGCTGAACATCGTCCAGACGGACTACAACAACGACGGATGGGCGGACGTCCTCGTGATGCGCGGCGGCTGGCTAATGTCGAACGGGCAGATGCGCCGCTCGCTGCTCGCCAACAACGGCGACGGCACTTTCAGCGACGTTACGCGCCAGTCCGGGCTGGCGACGCCCGCGTATCCGAGCCAGAGCGCGGGGTGGGCGGATTTCGACAACGATGGCGACCTGGACCTGTTCTCGTGCAACGAATCCATGCCGGAGTCGCCGGAGCCGGACGCGCCTGTCATCTTTCCGAGCCAACTCTTCGAGAACGACGATGGCGCGTTCACGGACATCGCGCCCAGCGCCGGAGTCGCAAATCTGCGCTACTGCAAGGGCAGCGCCTGGGGCGATTACGACAACGACGGCGACGCCGACCTGTACGTGTCTAACTACGCGGGCGAAAACCGGCTGTACCGCAACGACGGCGGCGCGTTCACGGACGTTGCGCCGGAACTCGGCGTTGTCGAGCCGGTCGAAAGCTTCGCAACGTGGTTCTGGGACTATGACAACGATGGCTGGCTGGACCTGTTCGTAGCGGGGTACGCGCGGGACATAGATTCGGTAGCGGCGGACTACATGGGGCTGCCGACGGATGGCGCGCGTCCGCGCCTGTACCGCAACGACGGCGCCGGTGGGTTCGAGGACGTTACGCCCGCGAGCGGGCTGGATGACGTTCAGCAGGCGATGGGCGCGAACTTCGGCGATTTCGACAACGACGGCTACCCGGACGTTCTCCTTGGCACCGGCTTCCCGGCGTTCGACGCGCTTGCGCCGAACGTAGCGTACCGCAACGACGGCAGCGGCGCGTTCGACAACGTTACGTTCGCCGCCGGCCTGGGGCATATGCAGAAGGGGCACGGCATCGCCTTCGGCGACCTGGACGGCGACGGAGACCAGGACGTGTTCATGCAGGTCGGCGGGTTCTACCCGAGCGATGGGTTCGTGAACGCGCTGTACGTGAATCCGGGGGGCGCGAACCGGTGGCTGACGATCCGGCTTGTGGGCGTTCGCTCGAACCGCGCGGGCATCGGCGCGCGGATACGGGTGGACGTGGAGACGGCGAACGGCGGCGCGCGGTCGGTCCACGCCATAGCCGGCAGCGGCGGCAGTTTCGGAGCGTCGAGCCTGCAGCAGGAGATCGGGCTGGGGGACGCGGCGACGATCCAAGCGGTGGAGGTGTGGTGGCCCGTATCGGGCGAGAGGCAGAGGTTGGAGGGTATCCCGCTAGACAGCGTGATCGAGATAGTGGAGGGAGCGGAGGAGTACAGGCGCATCCCGTAGAGGGTCCCTTGTGGGCGCCTGAGACTACGGACCGCCCGCCATTCTTCGGTCAAGCGCTCGGCTTGTTACGTCCTGTGCGCGAGCTTGGGATCCAGCACGTCGCGCAGGCCGTCGCCCGCCAGGTTGATGGACGTTACGGTGATCGCCAGCACCAGTCCGGGGAAGAAAATGACCCACATGGCCTTGTGGATGAAGCCGCGCCCTTCGGCCATTATGTTGCCCCAGCTTGGGTTGTCTATGGCCGGGATGCCCGCGCCGAGGAAGCTGAGATACGCTTCGGTCAGCATCGCGCTTGCGGCGACGTAGGTGCCCATGACGATTATCGGCGCCAGCAGGTTGGGGATGATGTGCCGCAACAGTATGCGGACGTTTCCGGCACCGATGGAGCGCGCGGCGTCCACGAACGGCTGCTCGCGCAGGCTGAGCACCGACGCGCGCGCCACGCGCGTCATGCGCGGCGTATCCACCACTACGATGGCGATGATGACGTTTTGGAGGCTCGCGCCTAGTATGACCATCAGCGCGATGGCGAGCAGCACGGTTGGTATCGCCATGATGCCGTCCATGACTCGCATCAGAACAGCGTCCACCTTGCGGAAGTATCCGGCGAGCGACCCGAACGCCGCGCCGAATATCATCGTGAGGATAGCTACGGCGGCGGCGACTATCAGCGAGATGCGTCCGCCGCTCATCGTGCGGCTGAACACGTCGCGTCCAAAGGCGTCGGTGCCGAACCAGTAGCTTGAGGAGGGCGCTTCGAGGCGCGCGTCCATGTTGATCTTGGTCGGCTCGTTCGGCACTACGAACGGCGCGACTACGCTGATGGCGACGAGCGCGACGAGCAGCGCGATGCCGAGCGTCATCGTCGGCTCTCGCGCGGCTGCGTTCAGCGACGAGCGCCAAGCGCGCGCCAGCGAGGACGGGCGGCTCTCGTCCAGTATGCTCTCTCTTGTCGCCTCTTGAGCCATTGGTGCCCTATGCGGATTTACAGGCAAACGCCAGCTTGTCAATTAGTTGATAACTTGTCGCTTCTCTAACCATCAGTATCTTGCGCTTGACTTGGGAGCGCTGTCATAAGCGCGCCCAGGCTGAAAACTTATCGCTTCTCTAGTCATCAGTATCTTATGCGGGGGTCCAAAAATGCGTACAGTATATCCACGGCGAGGTTGATAAATACGTAGAAACTGCCAATGAGAATTATCATCGCCTGGATTATTGGGTAGTCGCGGGTCGCTATCGCCTCGACCGCCAGGCGGCCAAGCCCGGGGATGGCGAATACGCTCTCGGTTACGACCGCGCCGGACAGCAGGCCCGCCAGCCCAAGCCCGATGACCGTCAGGATGGGCAGCGAGGCGTTGCGGAGCGCGTGACGTATGAGGACAGTCTTCTCCGCCATGCCCTTCGCGCGGGCGGTGCGAACGTAGTCCTCTTTCAGCACCTCCAGCACGCTGGCGCGCGTCATGCGCGCTATGAGCGCGATCACGACCAGGCCGAGACTGAGCGACGGCAGGATCAGGTGGCGAATGTATCCGCCGAAGTCGTCGGTTATCTTGACGTATCCGGCGACGGGCAGGATGGGATCGTCCATACCGAACGCCCACAGCCCGAACAGCCATATGAGAATGAATCCGAGCCAGAATATGGGCACCGAGAATCCGACGGCGGCGAAGACCATCACGGCGCGGTCAACTACGGAGTTCGCCTTCCACGCCGCAAGCACGCCGAGCGGGATGGCAACCAGCACGGCGACTATCTCCGTCGCTACGGTCAGCGAGACGGACGGGCCGACTCTGCCGCGTATCAACTCGAAGACCGGCTTGCCGGAGCGTATGGACTGGCCGAAGTCTCCCTGCAAGATGCGTCCGGCCCACTTGCCCAGCTGCACGTATATAGGCTCGTCCAGCCCCAGTCGTTCGCGGATTTCGAGGTACTCTTCCTGCGTCGCCTCGTTGCCGGCTATCAGCGCGGCGGGGTCGCCGGGCGTAACTCGCAGCAGCAGGAACGTGAACAGCCCCACGACCGCCAGGACGGGGATCGTTACGAGCAATCTGCGGACGATGTAGGCGAACATTAATCACCGTTTGGGCTTAGCAGTTCGGAGTGCACCCCCTTCCCCCTTGATGGGGGAAGGTTGGGATGGGGGTGACTTCAGCTAGTAACTTGGTTAGGGTGGGGAGTTCACCCCCACCCTAGCCCTCCCCCGTCAAGGGGGAGGGAATTTCGGTAGGATGCGCGCGGTTTAGCGCGGGTCGTCGGAGCGGCGGTCGTTGTCGCCCCACCAGACGTTCAGGAACAGCGGGGAGCCGACGGGGGCGCCTCGGATGTCCACGTCGTTGAGATCCTTGTCGTAGATGCGAAGCTGGAAGAACTGGCCGAACGTTATCCGGCGCGGGTCCGCCCAGGCAGCGTCTGCCATCTTGCGGGTTACGGCGAACTGTTCATCGAGAGTCGAGGCGGCCGCGAACTCCTCGCGCAGCTGCGTCATCAGCATACCCGTCTCGGATTCCTCGGGGTAGTTGGTCTCACCGACGCGGTAGTGCGTCGCCACCAGCGGGTGGTACAGGTTGCTGCTGTTCCAGTTGGTGAAGACGTGCCAACCCTCAGGACCGCCCCTGAAGATGGCTATCTGGCCCGCCCAGTCGGTTGACTTGACCGTGGCGTTGATGCCGACGGCGGAAAGCTGCTCTTTCAGCACCGGAGCTATCGGGTGGATGGTCGGGAAGTCGGTCGGGTCGAGGATTATTATCTCCTCGCCCATGTAGCCCGCCTCTTCGAGAAGCTGCTTGGCGCGCTCAGGGTTGTTCTGGTTGTACAGGCCGGCGTTGTCGGTGTGCTCCGCCCAGGGAGTGCCGCACATCTGGAGCGAGGGGCATAGCTGCCACAGTCGCGGGTCGCCGTAGCCCTTCATGATGTCTTCGGCGTTGACGGCCGCCTGGATCGCCTGGCGAAGCTTGCGTCCGCTATCGGAGAAGCTCAGCAGCGGGTCGCGCGTGTTCAGGCCGATGTCGGGCTGCGCGCCCGGTATGCCGATGTGCACCGACACCTGGTCGGAGTTCTCGAGCGCCTCTTCGTAGAAGTCCGAAGAAACTACGTCCAGGAAGTCCACCGTGCCGGTCAGAACGGCTGCGACGCGCGTCTGCTGGTCGGGGATCTCCTTCATGTGGAGCCGGTCGAAGTAGGCGAGCTTGGCGCCTGCGCGGTAGCTCGGCTCCTCGCGGCGCGGCACATACTCTTCGTACCTGTCCAGGATGATCTCGTTGCCCGGATCCCAGCTTACGAACTTGTAGGGGCCGGAGGCGATGAAGTCTTGGATCAACTCGCCGGTCGGGTACTTCTCGGCGGTCTCTTTGGGCATGATGTTGGGCTGCGTGCCGCCAACGTAGCCGAGAGCGGTCATCAGCAGCGCGGACGACTCGCTGAGCTCGATCTTGAACGTCTTGTCGTCAACTTCGTCGAAGCCCACCCAAATGTTGTTGAGGATGGGGCTGAAGGACTTGTCCTGATGGCGGAAACGTTCGATGGACGCGCCAACGTCTTCTGGCAGTACCGGCGTGCCGTCGTGCCAGGTCAGGTCGTCGCGCAGGGTGAAGGTATAGGTTCCGCCGTCGACTTCCCAGTTGTCTGCCATGTCGGGGTTGATGAAGCCCTGCGAGTCCCACTGCGCGAGGGATTCCCAGAAGTGCCACGATACGCCCCTGCCGATGGCGGAGCCGGAGGTCATAGAGTCGAGGTTTCCGACGCTGCCCTGCGGCACCCAAACGAGGGTGCCGCCGAACCTGTCTTCAGAGAAGATGTTGGTATCGGCGTCGGACATCTGGAACGGCTGCGAAGTGGTGCGGGTCGATGGGATGATCGGCTCTGCCATAGAAGCGGCGGGCATCACCGCCGTAGCCGCGGCCGCGGGCGCGGCGGGCTGCTGCGGCTGTTGCGGCGCGCCAGGCTGCTGCATAGACTGTTGCGCCGCGGCGGGCGCGGCGGCGGCGCGGGCTGCTGTGGAGCCGACGGCTGCTCGCTGCTGGCGCACGCGACCGCAAATGCCATCAGTGCGGCGATCGCGGCCACCGATGCTAAAGTGAACTTCAGTCGTCTCATTCATTCCTCCAAGTAGGCGTCTTGCGCTATCGATTATTTCATTGCGCGCGGAAAGTTAGGAGCAGTTTAACTACGCGCCGTATGACAAGTCAAAAGAAGCGCTGTGGCATCTACTCCAGACGACCGCGCAGTCGCGGGTCCAGGTGGTCGCGCAGGGCGTCGCCAAAGAGGTTGAACGCGAGGATCGTGAGCGTTATGGCAAAACCGGGGAACACGACGAGCCACCACGGAGGCTTGAAGGATGCGACGAGTATGCCGCCAAGCATGTTGCCCCAGCTTGGGTCGGGCGGCGGCACGCCGAGCCCGAGGTAGCTTAGCGCCGCCTCGGTGAAAATGGCTCCGCCAAGGCTTGCGCTGGCAACCACCAGCAGCGGCGCAACGCACTGAGGCGCGACGTGCCGGATCATCGTCCGCGCCGGAGACGCGCCGATCATCCGCGCGGCGAGCACGTACTCAGACTCTCGAACTAGCAGAGCCACCGATCTGATGATGCGCGTGGTGCCGGCGATGCCCGTCGCGGCTATCGCGATGATGACGGTATTTACGCCGGCGCCGAGGGCGACGAGCAGCAGCAGCGCAAGTATCACGCTAGGGAATGAGATCAGCACGTCGAGCATTCGCTGGCTGAACAGGTCGAACCGGCCGCCGAGGTAGCCGCTCAGTACACCCCATGAGAAGCCAATGATATTGGATATGACGACCGCCGTTACCGAGACCATCAGGCTCAGACGAGTTCCGGCGATAACGCGGCTGAGCGTGTCCCTGCCCAGTCCGTCGGTGCCCATCGGAAACTCGATTGACGGCGATTCCAACAGCGCGCCGTAGTTCGCTTTGAGCGGGTCTTCCGGCGCGAGCAGGGGCGCGAACAGGGCGACGAGCGCCATGAACAGCAGGAATACAGCGGCGACCGACCCCAGAAGCGACGATCGGACGAAGCGCGACACGTTGTCGTAGAACTGCCGCGCGCGCGTCGCGCGTCGTAGCTGTATCTCGTCTAATGAAGTGGTAGTCATCTGGCTCATGTCCGGCGTCCGGCTAACGGCGTCTGCGCTATTGGTATCTGATGCGCGGGTCTATGATGCCGTAGGCTAGATCTACGATCAGGTTGATTACGACGAACACCACCGCGTACAGAAGCACCAGGTTTTGGATGATCATCCAGTCACGCTCCTCGATGCCGCCGACCAGAGCGGTGCCAAGGCCGGGAACAGAGAAAGCGCGCTCTACGGCCACGGAGCCGCCCAGCAGGAAGGCGAATTGCAGGCCCGATAACGTTATCACCGGAAGCAGCGCGTTCCTGACGACGTGCCGCCACATCACTACCCGCTCGCCGAGGCCCTTGGCGCGCGCGGTTCGCACATAGTCCTCCCTGAACACTTCCAGGAGCTGTGTGCGCGCCATGCGCGCGATGAAGGCGCCCATCCCAATGCCCAGCGCAAGCGCCGGACCTGCCATTATCTGTAAGTTCTTAATGGGGTCGTCCCAGATGTTATAGACGGTTATGGGTGGCTTCCAACTGAAGAATATGACGGTTACGAGGATGAATGTCATGCCCAGCCAGAAGCTAGGCACCGCCATGAAGAGAGTAATGAAGAAGCGCGCGACGTAGTCGATCGGCGAGTTCCGCCAAGCGGCCGATAAGATGCCTATTGGCAACCCGACAATCCACGACACAAGCACCGCCGCAATGCCTATCTGCATGGTCAGCGGGCCGCGCCTCAAGATAGTGGCGCTTATGGGCTGATCCGTCCAGAACGAGCTTCCCATGTCGCCCCGCGCGACGTCCGCTATCCACGTCACGTATTGGATGGCCAGCGGCTTATCCAGCCCCAGGCTGGCGCGCGCCGCCGCCAACTCTTTCTCGCTCAGGACGTAGATGCCGGTGTTCTCGCCGAATATCTGCTCGAGCGGGTCTCCGGGCAGCAAACGCATGGCGACGAATATCAGAATGGTAACGCCGAAGACTGTTGGCACGGCCAACGCAAGTCGTCTCAGGATGTAAGTTTGCATTTCATTCTCTCAGGCGCCGCCGGGTATGCGTCAGGAAACTGGCGGCGCGGGCGCGTTCGTCGTTGCCGCGGCCCATAACGGACTGCTATGCGATGTCGGACGCGTCCGCGCCGTTGGTGTGTGAGGCTACCTGTCCAGCCAGACGGTCTCGAAGCGGCCCCATTCGGTCTGTACCCTGTTTTCGAGCTGCAAGCCCTTCACGTAATCGCGCCACATGGGCATATGCGCCGTGAATCCGAAGTGGAACTGTGGCGGGCTCGCGTCCAGTATCTCCTCGCCCTGGCGGAACAGCGCGGCGCGCTTGGTGGCGTCGAGCTCGCCGTTCAATTCCTCGACGATTGCATCGAACTCAGGATTGGAGTACTTGCCGAAGTTCTGAGACGCGCCCGTGGTCCACACAACCTGCCACAACGGAGTGTGATTCTTTACAGGCGAGTGGAAGATGGTGCTGAGCACCAGATCGAAGTCCTTCTTGTACTCCTCGGAAACCAGCGCTCTTTCGACTACGCTGATCTCTATGTCCATTCCGAGGTTGGTGCGAAGCTGATCGACGAAGAATGGCGACAGCACCTCTGCGTGGCCCGGCACGGATGCGGAGACCAGCTTGAAGGTGCGAAGTCCCTCTCCTCCGGGGTAGCCTGCCTCGGCCAGCAGCCGTTGCGCCTCCGCGATGTCGTCGGAGTTTTCGCGCTTGTAGCCCGGAATCTGGTACAGCTCTTCGTCCGGCGTCGCGCCCTCGCCGGCCTTGGACATCCAGCGGCTGACGATGTTGACCTCTTCGCGGTACACGTCCACCGCCTGGTGGCGGTTGATGGCGAGGTGTACGGCGCGTCTAACGCGCGGATCGTCGAACGGCGCCTTCTCGTTGTTCCACTTCACTTCGAGCGCGCCGAAGTTGTCCAGCAGCGCGTTGAATATATCGTCGCGCTCGGTTCCCTGGTCCCACGTATCGCGCGACACGTTCCACGAGAAGTCTGCCTGGCCGGTGAGCACGGCGGTGCCTCTGTCCGTCCACGCCGGCACGTGCTGCATGATGACGGTATCCACGTATGGAAGTTCAGGGTTCCAGTAGTCGGTGTTCGCCTCGAACTCCCATAGTTCGCCGGGTTTGTTCTCGACGAACTTGAACGGACCGGTGCCGGGCGCGACCTCAGTGCGGATGTCGAAATTGTTCGCTTCGAGGTAGTCGGACGGGTAGATGACCGCGCTGGTCATGCTGAACAGGTCGAACTGCCACACGCGCGGCTCGGCGAGCGTGAACTTGACGGTATTCTCGTCCACCTTCTCGATCGCGCCTATCGCGTCGAACAGGCTCTGGCTAACGCTCGTCATCCCCTCGTACTTCTCGGGGAAGATGATGCGGTCGAACGTTACCACAACGTCATCCGCGCTGAAGTCGGAGCCGTCGTGGAACTTGACGCCCTCGCGGAGGTTGAACGTAAATTCCATTCCGTCGCCGGAAACATCCCAACTCGTAGCGAGTTCGGGCGTGATTTCGGCGAGGCCGACCGTCGGATCCAAGCTGAAGAGCTTGTTGTAGAACGAGGTCATGATGTGTCCCGCCCCGCCCTGATGGATGTCGAAGTGCTTGGTCGTCGCGCCCCACGCGGTCTTGATCTCGCCGCCCCTCTTGGGGTTGGGATCCGGCGACATTAGGCAGCCGATCTCACACTCCATCGCCGGCTCCGCCTGCGCGACGGGGGCGGCGGGCGCCGGCGCCGCGGGGGCAGGAGCTGCCGGAGCTGCCGCTGCGGGCGCGGGCGCTGCCGGGGCAGGTTCTTCTTCAGACTGGCAGGCAAGCGACAGCAGGAGCAATCCCAACGCTCCCGCCAGCAGTATGGCGCTAATACGCCTCGTAGTTCTAAAATCTGACATCTCGCAAGCCTCCACGCTTGAACTTGGTTCCACTGTTTGACTTATACACACTCTTTGAAGTCTGGAATTGAGAATCATGAAGTGTATGGCAGTGTATTATAGGAATTGGCGACATGCAATCCCCCATTAAAGACTCGCAAATCCCCGTGAAATCCAGGTCGCGCCTTCGCTGGTGGCAAGCGCCGGGAGACTTCGCCTACGGTCGGCGGCGGCTCTTGTGGGGCGCGCTGGCGCTCTGCGCGTCGCTGCTGGTTGGCATCGTGGCGCTGACAGGCGTTTCGAACTACTACGGGCTGTCGCTGCCCGTTCGGCAGCCCGTGAGCGACATCGGCGAATATCCGCCCTCGCTTCCGGCAGCCATACCCCGTCCGGACGGCGGCGCGCTATGGGTGTTCGACGCGGGCGAACCGCTGACCGCGCCTCCGGCGGCGGTGGATGGCGCGGTCTATCTGGTATATGGACGGACGCCGGAACGGGCGCGCTTGGCGGCCCTCGACGACGCATCCGGCGCGATTCTGTGGGACGTGGAGCTGGGAAGCATAGCCGACTTTCCGCCGGTAGCGGCCGCCGGTATGCTGTACGTCGGAACGCGCGCGGGCAAGCTGCTTTGCCTGGACCGGAGAACCGGAGCGCGCCTTTGGACGTTCGACATGGAGTCGTCCGTGGTCGGGGCGCCCATCGCGCGCGACGGCACGGTGTACGCCGCGTCCAACGCGGTCTATGCAATAGACGCGCTGAACGGCTCCCTGCGATGGCGCCATGAAGTGGAAGGCGACGTTACGCGCGGGCTGCGGCTGTCCGACGGCGTACTGGCGGCGATCAGTTCGAGCGGGGACGTGAACCTCGTAGCGGCGACGAACGGCAGGCGGCGCCTGACGTTTCCGCTTTGGTTCGGCACCGGCGGCGCGCCACTGTCAGCAGGCGGCGCGCTGGTGGTCGCGGGCGACGGCGGTTTTGCGCTGGCGCTGGACATGAGCGCGCGCGACATCTCCATGGAGAAGGCGCTGCGCTACTGGTGGACGAAGTTATGGCTGTGGGACATGGCTCCCAGCCCGCCATTGCCACGCGGCTACTTGTGGCAGAGGCGGGACATCGAGGGCAGGACGGCATCCCCGGTAGGCGCGGACGAACATTCGGCATACATAGCCGCCATGAGCGCAGACGGCGCGGGAAGCCTGGTCGCGCTGGACATCGAATCGGGCGAAGTCCGCTGGCTGCGGCAACTGCCGTCCGGCGCGCTGTCTCCGGCGATCGTCACGCCGGATGCCGTGATTGTTGGCAGCGAAGGCGGCGTCTTGTTCTCGATAGACAAGCGGGACGGCGACATTTCCTGGCAGTATGACGATGGACGCGGACTGGCGGTGGCGCCAGCGCTCATCGAAGACGGCGCGCTTATTGTGGCGTCGCCCCAAGGCGTGGTCAGGGCGGCGCGCTAGGCGCGCGGCTCCACGAAGGCCAAGATTCGCTTGGGGTTCTCAACCATGATCTGTCGTCGCGCGTCCTCATCCACGCCCAGCGTCTCCAGATAGGGCAGGAAAGTCTCCTGGATGTAGGTATAACCCGAGCCTCCATAGCGTGCCAGGTGCATCTTCCAGCACACGTCCTGCGAGAGCAGGATGCGGTCGGCGTAGCCGGCGGCAATTAGCTGCGGGATGGCGGATGCGACTATGTGGTCGCGGCCGGTTTCCGTCGTGTTCACCACGCCCAGCGTGTCGAACTGGATATATACCCCGCGCTTCAGCAGTTCCAGCATGAACGGCGCGTCGTCCGCCATGCCGCAGGAGTGTCCGAGAATGACGCGGGAGAGGTCAGCGCCCTCGGCCTCTACCAGGTCGAGTACAACGCTCTTCTCAGGCTTGAGCGGCGGGGAGTGGAATGAGATGGCCGCGCCGGTGATCAGGCTCGCCCGCGCCGCGGCGCGGACGCTCCGAGCCTCATTGTCGGTTATCGGGTCGCCATTGACCCCTATCTCGCCGATGATGCCTGAGCGAATGCCGGTATCGCCGACGCCGACGGTTACGTCGCGGACGATCTCGTCCGTAAGAGTCTCGACGCTTCGTCCGTCCATGTCGGCGGGGTGAAACACCTTCTGGTACCACCCGGACCCCATGACGATATGAAGCCCGGACGCTACCGAGGCGCGGCGCAACGCGACGGGATCTCTGCCGAGTCCCCGGCTGGTTACATCTACTATCGCGCCGCCGCCGAGTTCGCGGAAGCGCGAGACCTCGGCGATGGCGTCATCTTCGTCGGATAGCACGTAGTTGTCCTGGAGCGGCAGCGCGCGCCGCGCCAGATGCAGGTTGGAAAGGTCGAGTTCGGCCTCCCAGACGGCGCGCGCGTCCACGTCCGTTTCCGGGTCCATATCCGGCGCGCCCTCCCCTACCGGCCCACCCTCTATCGGATGATTCGGGCGAAGGTCCAGATACAGGTGCTCGTGCATTAGCGTAAAGCCGAGCGCGTCCGGCTCCACCGCGCCGAGGACCGTCGTCGCCTTGCCGGTTGGGTCGGCCAACGCCTAGCTCTCCACGCCGCCGTAGTGCAGCGCCTGGCCCACGATGTCCACGTCCACGAGTTCGCTGTGGGCGGCGAGCAACTGCTGCGTAACCGGGCCGGGAACGGAGTCTCCGACGGGTCGTCTGTCAACCATGCCCACCGGCACGATGCGCGGGCTGGTTCTGGAGAAGAACACCTCGTCGGCGGTGTACAGATCGTATGGCTGGAGGTCTTCTTCGACCACCTCGATTCCGAGCTGGCCGGCGACGTCGAACACCACGCTGCGCGATATTCCCTGCAGGATGCTGCGGTCGGTCGGAGTCCTGAGCGAGCCGTCCTTGACGAGGAACAGGTTGTAGCCGATGCCCTCCGTCAGGTTGCCGTCCTGGTCTAGCAGGATGGGGGACGCGCCGGGATCGACGTCGTTGGCTTCGAGCTCCGCCAGCACGAAATTGGCGCGGCTGTGGTGCTTGACCTTCGGGTCCATCGTATCGCTAGAGTAGCTGCGCGTGCGCGCGATGACGCCGTGCGCGCCCTCGACGAAGTAGCGAGCGAAAGTCTCGAACGCGACGGGTTTGATGGCGACGCACACTGTGGGGCTTGCCACGTCGCCGATGCCGTGTCCGACGCCGCGGGTTATGAACGGGTGAATCTGGAAGTCGCCCGCCTCGTCGAGTCGGGACAGGTTCTTGTCCACCGCCTCCTCGCAGACGGCGGTCATCTCGTCGGGAGTCAGGCCCGGGTCTATCCGCATATACTTGAGCGACCTGTACAGCCTGTCTATGTGCCTATCCAGCACAAAGGGCTTGCCGCCGAAGGTGCGCGCGATGTCGAATACCACGTCGGCGACGACGAAGCCGCGGTCTTCAGGCGATATGGTTACGTCCCCGTAGGGCATCCACTCGCCGTTGAAATAAGCGATGAAGTTGCTGCTGTCTGCCATAGCGTTGCCTCTCTGTTGAGTATTTGGGACAGTTTACACGAAATGGGGCGTTTGGGAAGGGGGGTAGGCATTAATTGCCGCAGGCGACGCAGCTTGATGCACTCATCCCATGCGAATATTTAATAGGCGGCATGACAATGACATCGCTGGAAGAACGCCTGACCATTGCCGAGCGGCGCATATCCACGCTCGACACCCAATGCGCGGACCAAGCTATGAGAGACAATATCGAACTCGCCGTCAATACGCTTACGTGGAGGTTCATAACCGCGTTAATCGCGTTTGCCGGGTTCATTCTCGCTGCGCTGGCGGTGATGGGACTCTTCGTTCTCAACGCAATCAACGCAGCATTCGGCGGCTGATACGCCGCGACTCCCTAGCTCCCCGACAGTCGCAGGATGAGGATGACCAACGCGCCGAGGTTGCCCAGCATGGCAAGCACGACGGCCACCAAGATTCCGACCGTCCATTTGACCAAGCGCGTTTCGAGCGAGTATAGGTCCGCCTTAGTAGCCATCTGCTCGCGCTCGAAATCTGTCAGGGTTGCCATTTGTACAAGTTCCCCTTGGCTTGAGTCACACCAGCCATGTTCGCAATACGCTTCTCGACAGTCGCATTATAACAAAAATTAGATGATAGAAAGCCCCCGCGCCATTGCAGCGCGGGGGCTGTTCGATCTAAAGGGTCGGTTGTCCGATTCTCTCTACGTGCCGCGCAGCCTGGGGTCCAGAACGTCTCGGATCGCGTCGCCGAACAAGTTGAAGCCGTACACGGCGAGCGACAGCGCGAGGCCGGGCCAGATAGCCAGGTACGGATACAGCGGGAACCAGTCTCGCACCGGTCCTGTCAGCATACCGCCCCAGGACGGTTCGGGCTGAGGCACGCCCAGTCCGAGGAAGCTGAGCGACGCCTCGGTGAGGATGGCGATGCCGAGCGCGCCGGTGGCGATTATGAGCCACGGCGCTACGCACTGCGGCGTTATGTGCTGGGCCATGATTCGTATGTTGACCGCGCCTATGGCTCTGGCGGCGTCCACGTACTGCGACTCCTTGACCGCCAGCACCTGCGAACGAACGACGCGGTTGGCGCGCGGTATCTGCACGATGCCGATGGCGAGAATGATGTTCCACAGGCTGGTGCCGAGCGCGGCGGTTACGGCGAGCGCGAGTATCAGCGTGGGGATCGACATAAGCGCGTCCATGAGCCGCTGTATGACGTTATCCACCTTGCCGCCGTACCAGCCGCTGATGACGCCGACAACGCCTCCGAATCCTGAGCCGAAGGCGACGGAGGCGAAGCCGACGAGCAGCGAAACGCGCGCGCCGTCCATCATCCGCGCCCATAGGTCGCGGCCCAACTCGTCGGTTCCCAGCCAGTGCCTCGAATTCGGGCCCTGGAGCTTGTCCGGCAAGTTGTGCGTCAGCGGGTCCCACTCGGTCATCCATGGCCCGACGACCGCCATGGCGCACATGACGACGATTATCAGCGCCCCCGCCGCGCCCAGCGGCTTGCGCGAGATGAAGTTCAGAAAGGGCTTCAGCGGAGTCCCTCTGCGGGGCCTCCCTAGCGTTGCTACGTCGCTCTGTTGGATTGCCATTCCATCCCTCTACTGTCTTAAAAAGGTTGCCTACGGCTATCGTCCGCTTACTGGTACCGCACGCGAGGGTCTAGCCAGCCATAGGAAAGGTCCACAAGCAGGTTGACGACGATCACCGCGGCCGCGAACACCAACACCATGGACTGCACCACCGGGTAGTCGCGCTGGAGCATCCCGTCCACGATGTAGTTGCCGATTCCGGGCAGAACGAAGACGCGCTCCATGACGACCGACCCGCCGAGCGAGAGCGCGGTGGTGATGCCTATGACCGTTATCACCGGTATCATCGCGTTCTTGAGCGCGTGGCGGGAAGTTACGATGAATTGCCTCAGCCCCTTGGCGTGGGCGGTGCGGATGTAGTCCTGCCGAAGCACTTCGAGCATGGTGGAGCGCATCATCCGCGCCTTGGTAGCCGCGCTGATGTAGCCCAACATAATGGAAGGCCAAATGAACTGGCTAAGGTTGCCCATTGGGTCTTCCACCAATTCGATGTATCCCAGCGGCGGATTCCAACGGAAGAAGTACGCGCCGATTACCAAGAACAGCACCGCGCTCCAGAACGACGGGATGGACAGCCCGGCGAGCGAGCCGATTCTCACCACGTAGTCTATGAAGGTGTCTTGTTTCAACGCCATGAGGATGCCGGCGGGCAAACCGATGGCTATGGCGATTATTTGCGAGATTATCACCAGCTCGACGGTTACTATCAACTTCTTTTTGAACTCGGTGAACACCGGGCGCTTGGTAAACAGGGAGTTGCCCCAGTCTCCTATGATGAACCCGCCCATCCAGTCGAGATACTGGATGTACAGAGGGCGGTTGAGTCCGAGCGCCTCGCGGATCTGCTCGAGCTGTTCTTCGCTGACGGTGCCTTCTTCGCCACCCGCCTGCTCGGCTGCGATAGACTGCGCGACGTCGCCCGGCGCGATTCGCATTAGAGCGAACACGAGTAGCGAGACGAGTACCGCCGTCAACACACCAAAGATGAGCCGTCGAGCCAGATATTGCTGCATTTTGGTTCACCCTCTAGTTTCTAAAGCTCCGAGCAGTCTCTCGCCGGTAAGAGAGGGAGCTTACAGGATAAGGTTTCCAAACCGGTAGATTCGAAAGGCGCGCCCGCTATCGCCTGTGCGATGGGCGGACGCGCCTCTTCACTATTCGCCTGTCTAGGCGCGCCTAGTTCGAGTTACCTGGCGAGCCACATGCGCTCCCATCCCGACCACTTTATCTGCGACGGGTGGTTGAACATTCGCCAGCCGCGCACGTCCTTGTGCCACGCGGGCCATATGATGGACCAAGGCATCGGGATCATGTACGCCGCCTCGATCGAGATGCGCTCGATCTCGTGGACTATCTCCTGGCGCTTGACCGGGTCCAGCTCGACCGCCTGCGCGTTCGCGAGGTCCAGCAGCTTCTGCGCCCGCTCAGGGTCCGACTGGAACCTGCCGGTGCCGCGGTGGTACCAGCTTTCGGTTTCCGGAACCAGGAAGATGTTGTAGAAGTCGGACGGGTCGGCGACGTCGGTCCTCGCCTTCGAGCCGTAGTGCACGTCGTAGTCCGGCGGATCGCCGTGGCCGGTCTGGCCGCGTTCGCGCTGGACGGCGGTTTCGACGACGTCAACGTTCAACTCGATATCCAGGTGCTTGGCGAGCTGGTCTTTGAAGTAAACGCAGCCGTCTATGAATATCTGCACGGAGGTGGTCATGCAACCGGCGGTGAAGCGCGGGCTGTTGGTGAGACCGGCCTCGTCGAGCAGACGGTTGGCTTCGGCGATGTCCGCTTCCTTGTCGCCGGGGCCGTTGCGGAATCCGGGCAATGCCCAGAGCTCGTCATCGGGAAGCGCCCAGAATGTTCCGGGAGGCATCCAGTTGGTGGGGCGAAGCACGCCGATCACGTTCTGTCCGCCGCCTTCGATCCTGTTGATCTCCACCCAGTCGTCGCGGTCTATGGCGAGGTGGATGGCGTAGCGCACACGCTCGTCGTTGAACGGCTCGCGGTGCAGGTTGATCTGCAGGCCCTTGCCCCACAGGTGCAGCACCGGCTCGAGGTGAATCTCGTCGGCGTAGCGGTCCAGCACCTGGCCTACCTGTCCGGGAAGCAGCGATGCGCTGCCCTCGCCGTAGTAGTCGGTCTGCCCGGTGATTAGCGCGGTGAACCGCGTGGTGGCGTCGGTAATCTCGATGTGGTCAACGCCTTCTAGGAAGGGCAGGCCTTCGCGCCAGTAGTCCGGGTTGGCGCGTATCTTGGTGCCTACGTCCTGCGTGCGGTCGTATGCCATGAAAGCGCCGGTGCCGGTGCCGTACAGGTATGTTACGTCTGTCGTCTGATCCCAGCAGTCGGGGCACTCGGCCGCCCACCACTCGATCAACTCTTTGGGCATGTTGTTCGGCATACCGGTAACGCCGGCGAACTTGCCGATGGTGCCCGCTCGCGCTTCGGTGAACTCGGCGCGGAGGGTGTAGCCCTGAGGCCCGTCGGGGCAGGTCGCGCCGCCGTCTTCCAGAAGGTGGGAGAGGCCGAGACGCGGACCTGCGTGGGTTACGCCTACGTCCTTGAGGGACTGCGGCGGGTATATGGCGAAGTGGAGACTCGCCGCGGCGTCTTCGCAGGTGAACTCCGTCCCGGCTATCTGCGCCTTGAGTTCGGACGGAAGCGTGCTCTCCGGGTTGTCGTGGAACGTGACGCCCTCGCGCAGCTTGAACGTTACAACCGTGCCGTCGCCGGAGACGTCCCACGTGGTTGCGAGATCGGGCAGGATGGGGCCTGTGAGGCCCTGCCACGGGTCGAATTTGATCAGCGAGTTATACGACGGCAGGAACTGCGGGCCTTCGTATGTGTGGCCGTAGTTCGGGTCGTGGCCATTGAGCGCCAGGTTGGCGCCGTATCGCACGACATTGCCGCGCACGGGCTGTCCCCACTCGGACAGGTAGCCGGCGCTGTTTAGATACTCTTCGACCCATTGGGTATCCGACGCCATCGGCACCGGAGTCGGCACTGCCGTAGCTCTAGCCTCCGGAGCCGGCTGCACCGGCACGGCGGTGATCGCCGGAGCCGCCATCGCCTGGGCGGGCGCGGCGGGCTGCTGCGGCGCGGCGGGCACGACCGACGACCCCTGCGCGGGCGCGGCCGGCGCGGGCGCGGCCGGCTGCGCCGGAGCCTGCGGAGTGGAAGGCTCTGCGCTCGCGCACGCCAGCGAGAACATCGCCAGAGCCGCCAATGCCGAGACTATTCCGAGTAGTCCTACACTCTTCATGTTCTACCCCCAAAGTTAGTTCTTGCTCTTCCCCGATATTCGTTTATCCAATGCATATCATTATGCGCAACAATAGATTTTGGAATTGATAACATAAGATTAATGGGTTGGTCAACCCTATCGTTGATTTATGAATCGAGCTGCGCGATAGACAACTCCAAATACTCCCACCTACCAGTCCGTAACTCTCAAAAGCTCATATTCGCCCTGGACGGGCAACCCAGAGCGAATGGTAACGTCCAGGGACGCCGCCCGCACCCGCGCGTAGAGATCGAAATCCATGTACAGCATATCGCTGGTCGTCAGTATGAACGGTATAGACCCGTCGGCCAGCAGGCGCTTCAATTCGGCCTCCTCCACCAAGGGTTCCATCTTGTACTCGGAGTATAGCGGCAGGACAGGCTCGCCGGTGATGAGCGCCACCATCGCGCCGGTGTTGTATGAATCGCTGGCGAGCAGGTACCGGCTATCGCCGCGCCGCGTTGGAGCGTACTCTTGGGCGTACTCCAAGACCGCCTCCAATCGCTCAGGCTCGATTCGGACGATGGCGGTTATCAACGCGCCCTGCCGTCGCTTGCGCTCCTCGTCTCGCGTCGGCGCCGGGCCCCACGCGCCGGGTATGTCTATCTGGTCGAAGCCGATTCTGCCCAGCGTGTCGTCGCGCGGGTAGGCGAGGTTGCGCAACGTAACCGTCGCCGTCAGCAGGATGATGGCGACGCACGCGATCGCCAGCGTCGCCGCGCCGACATCTATCCGAAACGGGCGCCAGCCGAAGTACATGAACACAGCCGCCACGACGAGCGCGAACGCCAGAGCAAGGGCGACGCTGGAAGCGCGGTCGAACCACACCCAGACTTCGCTGACGCTGCCATAGACCGCCGCGCAGTAGAACGCGCCTCCCAACGCGAGCGCGAGAACGACCCAGCCCGGCGAGCCGCGACGCGCCAGCAGCCCCGGAATCGCGGCGACGCCTATTCCGGCGAGCGCGGCGACGGCGGGCGCGACCACCGCCCAGTACGTCGCCAACCGTATCGAGGCTACGCCGAAGCCGACCAGCGCGATTCCGAACCAAGTAACCCACAGGATGCCCAGCCCCAGGCCGGGCAGGATCGGCTCCTCGCTTCGGGCCAGCCGCGTTCTCGTAGAGCCGTCTCCCGCCAGCGACGCGACATGCTGTATGCGCTCAGCGACGCGCGGCCACCGCGCCGATAACGTCCGCCACAGCCCCGTCGCCGTCTCCCATCCACGCTCCCAGAGTCCTACGAACACCGCGAACGCGCCGATGGCGGCGGCAGGGACGAGCGACGCCCCGAAATAGACGCTCATGGGGCCGGTAACGAACCACAGAACGTCTTTGCGGTGCCTCGCGCCGTACTCCAGATCCCCGTAGCGTTCCAGCAGGTTCCAGCCGAATATCATGTCCCATACGCTGTCTGCGTGCATCACGGCGTCGTATGCGCCCGGCGTGAGCCACACGACCACGGGCCACCAGAAGGCGGTGGCGAGGAAGACCGCCGCGCAGATCGCGCCCGTTCGTATCAGTTGCCGCCACGACTGCCACCTATACGCGAGCGCGACCAGCGCGAACGCCGGCGCCGGCAGCAGCCCGAGCCACAGCTTGACCATGAAGCCCAGCCCGAGCGTGAACGCGGCGGCGTAGTAGAACCCCTCGCGCCGCTCCTGGACCGCGCGGACTACGAACCAGGTGGCGAACATCATGACGACGGCGGCAACCGGTTCGATGAACGTGGCGCGCGAGTAGTTCACGTCTATCGGCATCACCGCGAGAGCGAGGGCGGCCACCAGCGCGGGCGCGGTCCCGCTGCACCGCCGGACTATGACGTACAGCAATATGACCGAGCAGATGCCGGCGAGCGCGGCGGGCATCCGAAAGGCTACGTTGGAAGGCCCCAGCAATGCGATGAACAGCCCCTGGTACCAGAAGAAGAGGGGTGGCTTATCGGCGAGTATCGCGCCGTCGGCGAACATGTTGGGGTAGAACCAGTTGTGGAACGACTTGTACGCGTGCGACGAGATGGAGGTGTATATGGCGAGTCCGGGATGTCCGTATCCCAGGTCGTACAGCCTCAGCGCGGCGGCGACGGCGAGGACCGGCGCGAACGCGACGAGATGGAGTCGTTGGCGCGCAACGGGCGCAAGCGGGTGGTGTCGCAGCGCGTCTAACATGGAGCGATGATATTGCCGACGCGGAGATGCGTCAATGAGCGCGCTATTCGCGCCGCCACGCCCCAATCCTGTAACATCGTATGTTATGGAAATCATTGCTCTGTGTTCCGTCTGTAGCGGGCGAAACTCTACGGATGACGTATATTGCGTCCACTGCCGCGTGCCGCTGGAGCGCGCCATGCGCGTTAGCCCGGAGGAGGCGGTGGACCTGGAGCGCCGGTTCCGCGTCAGACGGCGGATACGGCGACTGACGCGATGGGGAATCATAGCCGCCATCGCGCTGCTCGCCGGAGCGCTGACGTTCTGGGCGCTGGGCATCGGACGCTCGCCGCCTGAACCGCTGTCGAACATAAGCTCAGCGCCGGGGTCGGCGGCGGACTGGCCGATGGCGGGACGCGATCCTACTCACACCTCGACGCGGGCGGACGGGCTGGAACTATCCGGCTCGATCTCATGGACTTTCGAGACCGCCGCGCCGTTCGAGGCTTCGCCCGCCGTAGTCGGCGGCGTGGTCTATGCCGCCACCGGCGACAAGCGCGTCGTCGCGCTGAACGCGGAGACGGGCGCGCTTATCTGGGAGAGCGAGGTTACGGGACCGGTCGCGTCGTCGCCGGCGGTGGCGGGCGATCTGCTGTACACGGGACTGAGAGACGGCAGGGTAATCGCGCTTTCCACCAAAGACGGCGCGCTGGTCTGGGAGTACCAGACCGGCGATTTCATCGTGGCGTCGCCTACCGCGCGGGACGGGATCGTCTATATCGGTTCGAGCGACCGCAAGATGTACGCGCTGGACGCGCTGACGGGCGAGGAGTTCTGGAGCTACAAGACGGACGGACGAATCAGGACGGGCGCGTCGGTTTCGGACGCGGTTGTCGCATTCGTTTCGGAAGACAGGCACGTATATATGCTCGACGCGCCGAGCGGACAGTTCAGACTGGATTTCCGGGTGCTGGGGCAAACGAACGGAGCGCCGGTAGTGGACGACGACCTGGTCTATACGTCGGACAGCCGCGGCGTGGTCGCGGGCATAGACTGGCATCAGAAGCAGTTGCCTTTCGAGAAGACGGCGCGCTGGGCGCGGACTACGCTGTTCGTATGGCAGCTTGTGGATACGCTGCCCCGTCCAAAAGGGTTCGCGTGGAGTATGCGGCAGCCGCGCGAAGGGTACATCTTCACCCCGGCGCTGTCAGGCGACAAGCTGTTCCTGGCATCCGAGACGGGCGCGCTCGTTGCCGCCGACCGCTCGGGCGAGGGGATACAGTGGCGGTTCGAGGCCGACACGCGGTTCGAGGCGGGGGCGTCGGTCGCCGGCGATACGGTCTATGCCGGCGACGCCGACGGGACGCTGTACGCGGTCGGCGCCGAGGATGGCGTGGAGCGTTGGCGGATAGCGCTGGACGACGGGGTTGCGTCTGAGCCGGTCATCGCGGGGAACACGATGTACGTCGTTACCGAAGCGGGGACGCTGTTCGCTATCAGATAGGCGGCGTGTCGCCCGTGATGCCTCGCGCAACCATCCGCTCGATGTCCACATCCGGCATCGCCAGGTACTCCCGCAGCACCTCCGCGCTGTGCCTGCCGATGCCCGGCGCAGGTCCGCCGAGTCGTCCGGGAGTGCGAGACAGTCGCCAGGCCACCCCCGCGTACCGCTGCAACCCCGTTTCCGGGTGCTCCAGCGCTTCGATGAATTCGCGGGCGCGGATCTGCGGGTTGTCCGGTATCTCCGTCGCCTTGAGGACGGGGGCGGCGGGTATGCCGCGCGCCTGGAGGAGTTCGGCCACTTCTCCGGCATCCCTTTCGCGCGTCCAGTCCGAGATGATGCGATCCAGTTCGCCTACATTGCGCTGGCGCGCGCCTAGATCGCGGAACCGCGCGCCAAGCTCGGAATTTCCCATTGCGTCCGCCAACTCGCGCCATTCGTCGTCCGAGCGGATGGCTATGGCTACCCAGCTATCGTCGCCGGTGCAGCGATAGTAGTTGTGCGGCGCCATGAGGTCGCTGCGGTTGCCGCGCCGTTCGAGGCTATCCCGGCCAACCGAGTGGCCCATCACGCGGTCGGCTATGAGGCCTATGGATGTCTCCTGCTGGGATAGGTCTATCACCTGTCCCCGCCCTGTTCTAGCGCGGTGATGCAGCGCGATCATGACGGCGGACGCCGCCATCATCCCCGCGAACGCGTCGGTGTGCATGACGCCGGAGTTTAGGGGCGGGCCGCCGGCGTAGCCCAATAGCGATGTGATGCCTGACATAGGCTCGATGCTGCCGCCGTTGCCCATGTAGGCGGAGTAGGGGCCGGTCGCGCCATATGCCGGCATCCGCAGCAGCACGATGGACGGGTTGGCTTCTCGCAGCGCCTCGTAACCTATGCCGAGGTTGCCGAGCACTCGTGGCGAGAAGTTTTCGGCCACGACGTCGGACACGCTGACCAGATCGAGCAGCGCGTTCCTCGCCTCGTCGTGGTTCAGATCCAGCGTGATCCCCTTCTTGCCCGTGTTGACGGAGTTGTAAGCGGCGTTCCGATCGTAGGGACGCTCGCCCGGCGCTCCGCCGGGGTACGTGCCGGACAGGCGGGGCGGGTAGCCGCCGCGCCACGGATCGGGCCTGTCCAGAGCTTCGATCTGGATGACCTCCGCGCCCATGTCGGCGAGCAGCCGCGTGGCGTATGCGCCCGCCCACGCCTGCGTGAGCACGGTCGCGCGCATGTGGGATAACGGTAGGCGTGGATTTTCACCCTCACCCCAACCCTCTCCCATCAAGGGAGAGGGAGAAGGAACCGGGCGACGGGGAGATTCACCCTCACCCCAGCCCTCTCCCTTCGAGGGAGAGGGGGAATGTCTAGCGGCGGCTGACGCCCTGCGCGTCGGCGGGCTGTCGGAGTGGCTGAACGGCGTCGCGCTCATCTTGAACGGGGCGCCGGGCATGACGCCGTTTTCGCCGAGCGCGGGGCATAGGACGAAGAAGCCGCGCTCAGCCAGGTGCGGGTCTTCGAGCAGACGGTCAACACCGAGCGTCATACCGATCAGCAGCCGAAGCGGGGCCAGGCCGTGGAACAGCTCCGCCATCGTGTGGCGCGCCAGGTGGGGGCGGAGCATCCGCTCTATCTCTTTGGCGCGTTGGCGTCGCGCGGCGGGCGTCGAGAAGCGGGTATCGGCGGCGATCTCCGGGGCGTCAAAGAACAGCCACATATACTCCCAAGTCGCGTCATGGCGGACGTTTAGCGACACGTAACCGTCTTTGCACGGCAACAGTGGCGTCGTACCGCGCGCCACCGGCTCGCCGGAGTGCATGGCTCCGAGTATCTGCGGGCTGAACGCGGACGCCGCCGCTTCGAGCGCCGCAACGTCCACATGCTGCCCGTGGCCGGTCAAGTCGCGGTGGGCGAGCGCTGTCATGGCGCCCAGAAAGGCGCACGCTCCCGCCTGGAACGCCGATACGTCGCCCGGCTCCTTCAGCGGCTCGCGGTCCGGCGCGCCGTTGACATACGCCAGTCCGGACGCGGCCGCCAGCGTCAGATCGGTCGCCTGCCAGTCGTGCCACGGCCCGGTCTGCCCGAACGGGGTGATGGACGCGACGACGACGGCGGGGTTGGCGCGCGCAATATCTGCATATCCAACGCCGAGCTTGGCGGCATGGCCGGGCGGGAAGCTCTCAAGCACCACGTCGGCGCCGGCGCACAGATCGGCGGCTTGAACGCGGTCTTTAGGGTCTTTGAGATCGAGGGTTGCGATGCGCTTGCCCGCGTTCAGGTAGGCGAACATTCCTCCGTAGTCTGGGGCGGCGGCGGGATCGGGCGAATCGGCGGCGTTGCGGGCGGGAAACGGGCCGATGCGCCTCGCCGGATCGCCGTCGGGCGTCTCGATCTTCACAACGTCCGCCCCAAAGCCGACGAACAGCTTGGCGGCGAACGGTCCGGCGACACCGGTGGATAAGTCTATGACCCGGAGGTCCGACAGCGCGCTCATTAGCTGGCGTCTCGATCAGAGTCCTGAACAGCGTCTCCCCCGGAGTCGCCAAAATCGCCGAACCGGGCGTCGCGCGCCCTGGCTCGCGCGATACCGGCGTTGCGCTCCTCGCCGGCGGCGTCGGCGAGCTCGCGGCGGTACGCTACGGAGAGCGAGTGCGTCTGGAACGCGCCCAGCACGCCGGAGCGGAAGCCCATCTCATCCTGCATACGGTTGACCGAGAATTTTGACATCCGCAGCGCGAACGGGTCCTGGAGCGCGATACGCTGCGCCAGCGCCAGCGTCTCCTCGCGCAGCTTGTCCGCCGGCACGACGCGGTTGACCAGCCCCAGCCGCTCGGCTTCGCGGGCATCTATCCAGTCGCCGGTGAACAGGTACTCCTTCGCCTTGCGGAAGCCGATTTCCCAGGGAAGGCTGGCGAACTGAACGTGCGGGCCGCCCCAGCGGACGGTGCGGTCGGAGAAGCGCGCGTCATCGGCGGCGACTATCAGGTCGCAGGCGGTGGCGAGAATCAGGCCGCCCATGATGCAGTACCCCTGAACCTGCGCGATGGTCGGCTTGGGGAAGTCGCGCCAGCGCATGGTGTTGGCGATGTTCTGGTTCCAGCTGCGCGCGTACGCGCCCGGTATGCCGTCGGGGTACGGGCGCCGTTCCCTGTCCGCCATCTCCTGCGGACTGCCGAGGTCGTGCCCCGACGAGAAGTGATCGCCCGCGCCCGCGACGATCACCACGCGAACGGCGTCGTCGTCCGCCGCGCCCAGCAGCGCGTCGTCGAACTCCTCCAGCATCATCCGGCTCTGAGCGTTGCGAACCTCCGGACGGTTGACGGTTATTGTCAGCACATGGCCGTCTTGGGACAGCAGCAGGTTTTCGTAGGACATTGGGGACGCCTCCGGCGCCGGTAGGGTGTTGGCGGTCGTCGAACGCGCCCCATTATACACGACTCGCCGCCCCTTCTCGACAAGCCGCGCTGCTTGGTTATTTCTCAGAAACCGTTACGGATTGACGCTGATGCGCAAGCCGCCGATTCTCGACAACCGGCTTGACTTGGTTATAGACTCGTGGCGTCCCAAACATAGACGAGAATCGAGAGGTAACGTAATGAAGATCAAACAGGTCAGGGCAGTCGAGTTGAACATACCGAGGACGCCGCCGAAGTCCAAGTCGCGCAGGCCGAACTGGAACACCCACGCGCGACGGGCCCTTCCCATCAACAAGTACCCGGAGTTCCCGCGCCTGCACGGGCAGATGCCGGGCGCGAACACGAGCGCCGCTGTCTGGGTCCAGGTGGTGGCCGAGGATGGCACATACGGACTCGGCGAATGCAGCTTCGGCGAGATAACGGCGGCGATAGTGGACTACCACTTCGGGCCGTTGCTGGAAGGCCGCGACTGCATGGCTATCGAGTACCTGAACGACTTGATGTGGCGTTCGACGCAGCGCTTCGGCGCGGGCGGGCTGGCGACCGTCGCGCAGTCGGGCATTGACCTGGCTCTGTGGGACCTGAAGGGCAAGCTACTGGGCCAGCCGGTCTATTCGCTCATCGGCGGGCCGTGCCGCGACAAGGCGCTGGTCTATTGCACGTCTGACGACCTCGACTGGTCGCAGGAGCTTGGCTTCAAGTGCTTCAAGGTGTCCAATCCGGCGCACTACGACGAGGGGATAGATGGCATCAACCTCGTGGAGGAGCACATCGCCAAGGCGCGAGACGCCGTCGGCCCGAACGCGGAGCTTATGTACAACCCGGTGATGAGTTTCAACGTAGAGTTCGCCATCCGGCTCGCCGAGCGGCTGCGTCCGTATGGACTGCGCTGGCTGGAGGAGCCGCTGATTCCGACCGATCTCGAAGGGCACATCGAGCTGCGAAAGGCTATCAACTGGGTGCCGCTGGCGACGGGCGAAGACCATCACGGGCGCTGGACGTTCCGGCAGCTCGTCGAGCATCGCGCGGTGGACGTGCTTCAGCCGGATATGAAGTGGTGCGGCGGCTTTTCGGAGGCGCTAAAGATATACACCATCGGCGAGGCGGCCGGCATCATCACCATCCCGCACGCCGCCGTCGGATCGCCCTGGGGCCAGCACTTCGCCATCGCCATGCCCGAGTCGCCCATGGCGGAGTTCTGGATGGGCAGCGATCCGGGCATCCCGCTCGAAGAGGTCTGGCCAATACCGGGACTCGCCGTGCCGAAAGACGGCTACATCACGCCGACGGACGCGCCGGGCTGGGGCATGGAGATAGCCGACGAGTGGATCGCGCCATGGGACCATACGGCAGCGATGAGCGCGCGAGCGCAGAGCTGAGCCAGAAGGGCATCCGAACAGCGCTAGCAAGGAGTCATACTATGGGCGCAGTCCCAATCATACGCAGAATCAGCCTCAACCGCTACCGCTTCCCGTTCGAAAACGTGGGCAGAGACCTTAGCTTCGCCATGGGGCCGTTCTACGAGCCCAGCGGCAAGGGCGCGAGAGCGGTACTCGGCATACGCATCGAAACAGACCAGGGCGTAACCGGCGAGTATATGAGCGTCGCGCCCGGCACGTTCGAGCAGATACAGCAGTTCGCGGACTTCCTGATTGGCAAGAGCGCGCTCGAACGCGAGCGGTTCTACAACCAGGCGAAGTCCATCCTGAGAAAGCAGGACAAGATGGGGATCGGCCCAATAGACATCGCGCTGTGGGACCTGGCGGGCAAGCTGCACGACGCTCCGATCTACCAGCTGCTGGGCGGATACCGAGAGAAGCTGCCCGCCTACGCCAGCACCTACCACGCGGACCGGCAGCCCGACGGCCTGAGCAGTCCCGAGGCATACGCCGACTTTGCGGAGCAGTGCCTGGAGATGGGCTACCAGGGCTTCAAGATACACTCTTGGGGCGAGGTGTCCATACCCCGTGAGGTCGAGACGGTCAACGCCGTCGGCAGGCGGGTCGGCGGCAAGATGGCCCTGATGATAGACCCGTGCTGCGTCTATGACACGTTCGGAGATACGCTGACGGTCGGACGCGCCTGCGACGACAACGATTTCTTCTGGTACGAAGACCCGATGCGCGACGGCGGGGTATCCCTGTACGCCCATCGCCAGCTGCGGCGGATGCTGAAGACGCCGCTGCTGCAGGGCGAGCATCTTCACCTGGTAGAGGCGCACGCGGATATGGCGATGACGGAGGCTACGGACTTCTGGCGAGCGGATCCGGAGTACGACGGCGGCATAACCGGCGTGATGAAGATAGCGCACTCCGCCGAAGGGTACGGGATGGACGTGGAGCTGCACATAGCCGGCCCCGCCCAGCGCCACTGCATGGCGGCGATGCGAAATTCGAACTTCTACGAGATGGGGCTGGTGCATCCCAAGCTCAGCAACATAGCGAACCCGCCGGTGTACGCCTGCGACTACTCCGACCAGTTGGAATCGGTTGACGAGAACGGCTGCGTGGACGTGCCGAAAGGCCCGGGTCTGGGCGTCGTGTACGACTGGGCGGGCGTCGAGAAGTACCGCGTGGACGGGGTGGTGATTGGATAGCGGCTAGGACAGATACTCGGACAGGAACTCGTCGCGCATCTGGCACGATACCGACCTCCAATCGGCCAGTGAACGGTGCAGTCCGCAATCGGTAGTAACCAGCAGGTCCGCGTCCGCGACAAGGTAGGCGCGGACTAAGTACACATCTTCTTCAGGGAGACGTGATAACAGATCCGGAGGGATGTCTGCTTGCTTCATATTGCGAGTATCTACTGTTCGACTAGGATCCCAGAGCAGGGCTTGGAATTGCACACCGATTCTTACAAGTCGAGTATCCGCTTGATTCGTCAGTTGAGACGCTTTCAACAACCAGCGGTATTCATTCGGTAGCGCGAGCATATCCGAAGACTTGAAGAAGTCATCGAGAAAGCCTGCCGTCTCCCGCTGGGCCGCGATTCCATTCTCGCCTAGCAGGTCATGAAACACCCATTCGTTCAGTATGACTATCGCCACTCCCGCTAGCCCACTTCTTCTTCGAGACCCAAGAAAGTCCTAACGTCCTCGAATCCCGCCTCTATGAATGGCGCTATGCCCCCGTCTAGCTGTCCGTTTGGATGAGCTTCATTCTTCGTGAATCTGCTCTCTCCGCCCTCCTTCTCAGCCAGAATGAAGGAAACGTCATCCACTCCAATTTTCTCCCTCACGACCTCCGCCAGCAGAGCCGAGACGAAGTGCTCGCTATGTGTAGATACGACGATGCGCTTGTCACGACTTGTAACAATATCCACCATCTCATGGACGAGCTTTCTAATCATCGAAGGGTGAAGGTGAATCTCCGGTTCTTCAATCGCAATAATACGGGACTCTTCATACAAACATACCGTGAGCATCCACGTCAGTTGATTTATGCCGAACCCGTCATTGACTATCGAACCGGGCACTCCGCCATCGCGCGGAATCGAATCAAGGGTAAAGGACGAGGTGCCGGGACGGACGTGAGTATTTATGCGGCGGTTTGCGATTCGTTCCATCACATCGCTAACCTGGTACATCAGGTACTGGTCGGTAACCAGCAACGATGCTACCTCTTCGTCCGTTTGCAGTTCAGACGTTAAATTTGTAACACCATACAGAGGACGAGAGAAGCCGCGCAATAAGGGAACAAATCGCGTATTCCTAGCTAATTCCATCGTCGAATTAGCACTCTCCAAGAAGTGCCTATCAGATTCTGATGATGTTGGTGCAGAAAGGAAAACACCGTCCCATTCCAGATCTATCGGAGAATCTCCAAGCGTGCCTGCCATATCATATGCAATAACACCACCGCGGTGTGGGAAGGATACTTCCCCCGTCATTGACCATTCCGAACTAGGACGATCCGGTATCACCATTCGCAAAGTGGAAGTTCCGCCAGAGTTCAGTATCGCCAATTCGTATCGCCAAATTTCTGAAGGTTCATTGGAGGAATCTAGAGACAAGGTGATCCAGATTCGCTCTTTCTCATTATGATTATACACCACATCGTTGAACGTCCCAAGGCTGATACTCGGGTACGTCAAGAGGCCCGGCAGGTTCCGGTTGGGGTTCGTCAGAAAATTCTTGAGCGTGAGCAACCCGTATATTAGGGATGACTTGCCCGACCCATTTTGCCCGTAGATGACCGTCAGCGGCGCAATGTCCACTGACGCGTCGCGGATGGAGCGAAAATTCTTTAGCCGGAGCGTGTATCCATCCCGCATTTGACCTGCTCCCCTACGCTTAGCTGACCGTATGCAAGTCTAGCAGAGGCG
Organism: Dehalococcoidia bacterium; assembly: GCA_965208795.1. Classification (GTDB taxonomy): domain Bacteria; phylum Chloroflexota; class Dehalococcoidia; order Lucifugimonadales; family UBA1123; genus VXRN01. The sequence goes on along the minus strand of CBDBPQ010000002.1, from coordinate 1,269,529 downwards.
AGAGCGGCGCGTCACATTGGGGGGTGTCCTCCCGCTAATCGCTGCGCTGCTGACCTTCCTGGGCAGGAACGAGAGACGGGCCAATCCCCTACGCCCCCGGCGCGCTGGCCTGGGCTATGAAGCGCCCGACTTCGAAGTTGAAGACGGCGGGGTTTTCGAAATAGACGGAGTGGCCGCAGCCCGGCACTCGAATCACTTCCGAACCGGGGATATGCGTGGCGGCCATCTCGATTACGTGAGGTGGCGTAATCTCGTCTTCCTCGCCCACCACGAACAGCACCGGCGCCTTCAGGTTCGCAAGCTCCGCGCCGCGCGGCCCGCCGCTCAGAACGCCCGCCAAGTTGGGACGCGGTGGGTTGGTGCGCGAGATCTGGAGGTACAGGTTGGCGAGGTCGGGAGACTTCGTTCGAAAGCCGTCTGAGACCGCTCTGAAAGCCAGCTCGCGCACAGGCTGGCGTTTCCGCCAGTCGTTCAGCGCGTTCTCTACGTCCGGCTCGCCCATGCCGCCGGTGGTGTCCGCCAGCACTAGGCTGCGCGTGCGGGTGGCGTACTCGACGGCGAATCCGAGCGCGGTACGACCGCCCATGGACTGCGCCACGAGGTGGGCGGATTCGATCTCAAGGTGGTCTAGCAGGGCGGCGAGATCGTCCACGAACGCCGTCATGCCCGGCCCGTCCGGGACGTCGTAGGAGTGCCCGAAACCACGATGGGAGAGGGTTACACAGCGGTATGATTCGGAGAACGTGGGTATCTGCTGCCACCAGGAGAGCAGGTTCCCGCCGGCCCCGTGCAGAAAGACCACGGCGTCGCCCTCTCCATACTCCTGATAGTCCATCTCGATTCCGTTGATTGGGATGCGCGGCATGGAGTTCCCCCTTGGTATATGCCTAGTAGATGCCCTCCGGCTCCAGGCCCAGGTAGTGCTGGCCGGCGGTATCGTAGTGGGTCGGGCGTCCCTGTATCTGCTGGGTAATGGCGTGGACGTCCTGGAAGCGTCGCTGTATGGGGTTGACGTGGAATATGGCGCTGGAGCCGCATAAGGTGTAGGCGATGTCCACGACGCGGGCGGCCTCGCGGATAGCGTGCGTGCTGGCGAGACGGACGGCGACGCGCTCCTGGACTGTGAGCGACAGATTAGCCTTCGCGCCTTGCCACATCGCGCCCGCCGCCTCGTCGAGGTAGGCGCGGGCGGCGTTCCAGATCGCCTCGCCCTGGCCCACCATGCGGTGCGTGGTGGACTCCTGGCGCAGTGGCGATTCGCGCCCCTGCTGCGTCTTGCCTATGGCGAGTTCTATGGCGGCGTCCAGCCCGGCGCGAGCCGCGCCAAGCGCGACTGTGGCGAAGCCGGAGCAGAACAGCAGCGTCGTCGGGATGACATAGAGGGGGCCGGGCTCGCGCGATTCGGCGGTCGTCGGATACGAGCGGCGCGCCGGGATGAACAGACCGTCTATCTCGAAACCCTGGCTGCCGGTGCCGCGCAGCCCGCCCACGTGCCAGACGTCCACAAGCCCCGCCTCGTCTTTGGGCAGCAACATGGTGCGCATCTCCATTGGCTCGTCTTCGCCCGGCCGGTACACGGGCGTCAGCGCTGCCAGCCAGGTCGCGTGCGGATAGCCGCTGCTGAAGTTCCAGCGCCCGGATACGCGGTATCCACCGTCAACGGCGTCCGCGCGGGTTATCGGCATCGGCGGACCGTTTGTTACGACGTTGCGCTGAACCGTCCAAATCTCATCGGCGGTGTCGGGATGAACCCGGACGGCGTTTGTGGAAAAGACGTTGTTCTGGTTCACACACCAGCCCACGCTGGCGTCCGCCTCGGCGAAGACGCGGACGATGCGGCGAAAGTCGGGATGCTCCAGCTCCGCGCCGCCGAGCGACTCGGGCAGCAGCAGCCGGAAGAAGCCCCGATCGGCCATCTCGTCCGACACCTCGACGGGAATGCGGCGCTGCTCGTCTATTTCGGCGCCCATCGTTCTCACCTTGTCGGCGATTTCGCGGGCGGTGGCAAGGTAGTGGTCTATCGTCTTGGTGGAGGTAGGCATATCGTATCCTGGCTGGTTCTAGTCGGCGGCGGCTTCGCTCTACTTCAACAACGATACACTGTAGCGCCAATCTACAAGTTCCGCTCGAAGAACTCCGTTATGCGCTCTTCCATATAGACTCGGTCCGCTAGGCTTCTCGGCATATGGCGTTCATCGGGGAACATCAGCAGCTCATACGGCTTTCGCGCCTTGATAAGGGAGTTGACCAGACGCGCGGTGTGGCGGAAGTGGACGTTTTCGTCTATGAGGCCGTGCACTATCAGCAGCGAGCCCTCCAGGTTGGCGATATGCGCCATAGGGCTGCCGTTTTCGTAGCCATCGGGATTGTTTTCGGGCGTTCCCATGTACCGCTCGGTGTAGTGGGTGTCGTAGCCGTCCCAGTGGGTTACCGGAGCGCCGGCCACGCCCATCTTGAACACCTCCGGCGCGCGCGCAAGGCACATCAGCGTCATGTAGCCGCCGTACGACCAGCCGTACACGCCGACGCGGGACGGGTCGGCAATGCCTTGCTCCACCAGCCAGCGCACCCCGTCCACCTGGTCTCGAACTTCGAGGTCGCCCATGTTCCGCTTGATCGCGCCCTCGAACGCCAAGCCGCGCCGCGCGCTGCCGCGGTTGTCTAGCTCGAACACCGCGTATCCCAACGAGCGCAGATACTGGATACGCATGGCGCAAGTCAGCCCCCAAGTATTGGCGACGACCTGCGCGTGCGGACCGCCATAGACGTAGATGACTGTCGGGTAGGGTCCGTCGCCGAATTCGGGCGGCGGGCGGTGGAGCGCGCCGTGCAGCGTCTCGCCGTCGCGCGACTCGATGCTGACCAGCTCAGGCGGCGCCAGGTCGAGCGCGTCGAGGCGCGGGTCGTCCGGCGCGTGGATCGTGTGGATGACCGCGCCATCGTCCAGGGAGCGCAGCGTTGCGGTGGGCGGCGTCCGCGTGTCGCTGAAAACGTCCACGAAGCGGCGGAAGCGGTGATCCAGTATTACGGCATGGACGCCGGCTTCGGGCGTCAACCTGACAATCGCGCCGCCGTCCCCTCCGCCGTCAATAGATACGCGGTAGAGGTGGCGTTCAGTCGCGCCGTCCTTCGTGGCGGTGAAGAAGACCGTCCCGTTGCGTCGGTCAACGCCTTCGAGCGAGTCCACCATCCACTCGCCTGAAGTGAGCTGGCGCAGCTCGACGCCGTCGGCGTCGTGGAGATAGAGATGGCGGTAGCCGCTCCTCTCGGACGCCCAGAGGAACGCTCCGTCGTCCAGCGGCCTGAACATATCGTGCAGGTTGATCCAGACGTCGGACGTTTCGGTTAGCAGCGTCTCGCCTTCGCCTGTAGAGACGTCGAATCTGATGAGGTCCAGCCGAGTCTGCTCCCGGTTCTGTATCTGGACGGCCAGCGCGCCGCCGGGCATCCAGTCCACGCGAGCGAGGTAGATGTCTTCGTCGTCGCCCAAGTCCATCCACACAGGCTCGCCGCCCGTGACGGGAACGACGCCGAGGCGAACGCGGGCGTTGGGCTGTCCGGAGAACGGGTAGCGGTGGTCTTCCTGCGCGGTCGCGCCCGTGTCGTCGCGCCCCTGGTGGACGATGCGATATACGGGGATGTGCGTCTCGTCAACTTCCGCAAACGCGATGTGGGAGCCGTCGCGCGACCACCAGAAGCCGCTCATGCGGTGCATCTCCTCCTGGGCGATGTACTCTGCCAGCCCGTTCGTCTTGCCGGTCCCGCGCGCGCCATGAGTGAGCTGGCGCGGATCGGCGTCGCCGTCCCCGTCGCCAACGGACGCCACGTACACCTCCGCGTCCTGAACGTAGGCGATTCGGGAGCCGTCCGGCGATAGCTTTGGGTCTTGAACCGGCCCGCCGTCCGCCGGAATCAGCAGACGCGCCGGAGCGTCGGCGCCGCGCTTGATATAGACGCCGCTTCCGGCGGGTATCTGTATCAGGTCGTCGCGCTCCGACCAGCCGTAGCGGACTATGCCCTGCCCCATCTGTCGCTGCCGCTGGCGCAGCAGCTGTTCTTCCAGCGACAGGTCTTGCGACTCAGGCTCGACTGTGGCTTGAATGACGCGGGATTCTCCCGTCTCCACGTCGAGAGCGTAGAGCTGGCGAATGGGGCTTTGCTCCGGCCCGTACAGGTACGTCAGCAGCCGGTCGTCCGGGCTAAAGGCGAACGCCGCTGGAATGGACATTCCCGGCGGCGGGAATCTTGCAATCTCTTCTACGGGGATCAGGGTTCCTACTCCTCCCAATCCAGCGCGCCTTTGGCGCGCATCTTGTGAATCTCGTCTTCGGCATAGCCCAGCTCGGTCAGTATCGGGATGGTGTGCTGCCCGCGCATGATGCCGGGTCCGGCGACGCACGGCGTCTCGGAAAAGTCCATGATGGGGGCGTAGCGCCAGAACCTGCCGAATTGGGGGTGTTCCACTTCGACGGTGAGATCGTTTTGGGCTACGTGCTCATCCTCGGCGAAGAAATGGTACATGCCGCGGTCCTCGGCCTGAACGCAGCCGAGATCGACGGCGGTCAGCGCCGCCTCCCACTCCAGCGCGGGACGCCGTGAGAAGATCGCGGCGAGCTCGTCCGCAAGCTCGGCGTCGTTGGCGGCGCGGTCATTCCATGTGATGAAGCGCGGGTCTTCGATCAGGTCTTCACGGTCGAGCGCGCGGCATAGGCGCGGCCACTCGTCGTCGAACGGACATGCCAGGAACACCCAGCCGTCGGACGCCTCGTAGAGGCGGTACATGGCGCCTATTCCGTAGCCGCCCTCGTCTATCACCGAGCGTGGGGGCTTGCCTTCGTAGTCGAAGAAGTCGTCTGCGTTGACGTAGGCGTTCGAGCCGATCATCGTCGTCTCGACGTACTGGCCGCCGCCGCGCCGGTGGCGAGCGTAGAGCGCCATGACTATCGCCGTCGCCGTAACCATCGCGGTGTTGGGATCGGGGTTCACTTCGTTGGCGCGTCCCAGCTGGCGGGATACGGCGCGCAGCTCGTCCATGCTCATCTCGGCGTCCTCGGGCGGCAGCGAGCCGCGGCTCATCTGCGCCATCACGCCGCCGCCGACCGCGCCTCCGATGGGGTGCATGGCGGGACGGTGGCTGTGCGGGCCGGTGGAGCCGTAGCCGCCGAGGTAAGCGTAAACGGCGTCCGCATTCAGCGCGCGCACCTGCTCGATTCCAATGCCCACCCGCTCCGGCGCGCCCGGACGCATATTGTGAAGCACGACATCCACTTTCGGCAGCAGTCGCTCGAGGATGCCCTGGCCCTCGTCCATCTTGAGGTCTATGGAAAGCCCCTGCGTTCCCGCCATCGTGCGGTTGGACGCCAGGCCGTTGTAGTGGTTGCGCATCCAGTCGCCGGCGAGCGTCTCTATGCGGATGACGCGCGCGCCCATCTCGGCGAGCAGCGAGCCGCACAGCGGCCCGGCGATGACGGTGGACATGTCCAGAACCGTTACGCCCGACAGCGGATGAGCCGAGCGCTCAACCGGGGTGTCTTCGTCCTCATCCATCACGGAAGGGAGTTGCGGCGAAGGCGCATCCCTAGCCGGGAGTTCAGCCAGAACCTCATCGGTGTGCTGCCCCAGCAGCGGCGCGGGGCCTTGTATGGCGGGCGGGAAGTTTTCGGTCTTGAACAGCGGGCCAAGCTGCCGCATCTCGCCGACGGTCGGGTCTTGGACGGTCTGCGACGCGCCGTTGTGAATCATCTGCGGATGGTCCAGCGCCTCTACGGACGTCATGAACGGCTCGGCGGCGACGTCGCCGGCCACGTCTATGAAGTGGCGCATCCACTCGTCCAGCGTGCGCTCTTGCATCTTGTCTAGGATGAACTCGCGCATCTCCTCGCGCGGCTCGTCGTCGAGCAGCGGCGCGGCGGCGTAGCGGGGATCTTCCAGCAGGTAGCCGAGACCGATGGCGTGTATCTCGGCGATGAACAGCCGCTCCATCAGGTTGGCGAGTTGCAGCCACTTGCCGTCTTTCGAGCGGACGGGCAGATACTGTATCGGCGTCGGACGCGACGCGACGACCGTCGGGTCGTCGGGGAAGTTCTCCGGGAAGTTGATCATCATCTGCCAGACGAGGAACTGGCTAAGGTCGTAGTAGGTAACGGCGCGCAGCAGGCTTGTGTGGACGCGCTGCCCTTTGCCGGTGCGGTCGCGCGTCATCAGAGCGGCGGTCGCGCCGCGCACGATCGCCATGGCGGCCGCGTGGCTCGCCACGTGCACCGCGCCGAAGTTCGGCCCTTCGCGCCCGTTCTGGCCCGCGAACGCCATGAACCGACCGCACTTCGCGCTGACCAGCGCCTCGTATGGGACGTAGCGGGCGTATGGTCCGTCCTCGCCGTAGGCTGTAACGGACACCTGCACCAGGCGAGGGTTGTCGGCGCTGAGCGTGTCGTAATCCACGCCCAGCTTGGCGGCGTCGCCTGGTATGAAACTCTCGACTACGACATCGGCGGAGCGGACGAGGTCGAGCGCTTGCCGTCGGCCCTCGCCAGTTTCGAGGTCTATCACTACGCTCTTCTTGCCGCGAGACCACAACAGCCACATCGGAGCGGTCCGGAACGGATCGCCCCCCGGCGGCTCTACCTTGATGACATTCGCTCCGAAGTCGGACATGACCATCGTGGCGACAGACCCCGCCATCCCCTGGCTAAAGTCCAGAACGGTGATGCCGTCGAATAGTTGTGTCATATCCCCTGCCCCGCTGTCGGCGCGACGGGTTTAGGAAGCCGCGCCCATATTCTGAGATTCTATCTTAACATGCCCGTCCCCATTGCGGCTCAGATCCAGGGAAAGCTCGCGTCCCGGGTTCGGCCTGCCCGTCGTCTCGCCGAGCGGAAAGACGCGCGCGCTCAGCCGGTTCGCGGTCGCCTCGATCAGCCCAACGGTTCCGAGCCGCAGCTCCTTGTGGTGCGGGAAGGTGATCGAGCCGCTGTTGACCAACGTAACGCCGTCGCGGTGTTCGAGGCGTTCCTCGTGCGTGTGGCCGGAGATCATCACATCCACCGGATGCGGGAAGTAGCGCTGGAGCGTCGGGACCGGCCGGAACTGCCCTTCGAGGCTGTGCGTCATGCCGATCCTCCAGCCCTCGACTTCAAGGGTCTGCACGTCTTCGCAGCGCGGATCGGGTATCGGGTCGTTATTGCCGGTGGAGCATATCACGGGCGCGAACCGCTCGCACCAGTCGAGCACGTAGGGAGCGGTCAGGTCGCCGCCGTGCAGGATGAGGTCGGCGCCGCTGAGGAACTCGGCGGGTTCGGGACCTAGCTCTTCGAGTTGTCTGATAAGGTTCGGCAGGTGGGTATCGGTGAGAAGCGCAATAATCATGCGGCGAAATATACAAGGGTATGGGCGGGGGCGTCAAATACTCACCCCTTGCGTCTTTGCGCCTTTGCGTCAGATTCCCCTATGATGGGGCGGCAATCAGCATCCAAACCCAACCCAAATTCAGGAGAAGAACATGGCCGAGTACATACCGTCGCCGACCGATTGGGTACGCGAGCAGGTCGAGATATACGAAGGCAGCGGGGGCGCGGAGGGGACTACCCTGCGCGATACCGGGCTGCCCGTCATCATAGTGACGAACCGGGGAAACAAGACCGGGGCGATCCGCAAGACGCCTCTGATGCGCGTGAAGGACGGGGATAACTACGTGCTGGTAGCCTCCAGGGGCGGCGCGCCCACGCATCCCGTGTGGGTGTACAACCTGCGGGCCGACGCCAACGTGGAGATTCGGGACGAGGCCGAGGTATCGGAGATGCGCGTCCGCGAGGTCGAGGATGCCGACGAGCGAGCGCGGCTGTGGGAGATCGCCGTCGCCGCGTTCCCGCCCTACGAGGAGTATCAGGACCGCACTCAGCGGCGGATTCCGGTATTCGTCGCGGAACCGAGGTGACTCGCGACGGTGAGACGTTAGCGGCGAACACGATACTGCTGACCCATGCTTATTCGCTCTGCTCCAAGCGCCGAACAGCCCTGCGAAGTTCGCGCCGGAGCTCGGCGGCGTGGGTCAGCCAGATGTAGTGAGCGGCGCCTCGGACCTCAACGTAACGCCCGCGAGGCATTAGCGACGCCAGCTGCTTGGTCGGCCAGTTGGGGCGGATATCCTCCCCGCCGTTGATGAAGACGGCAGGGATATCCGTATCTGCGATCTCGCGGAAGAGTGTGGGGCGTCTGATGTACTCTCTCCAACTGCGGTTGCCGTCGGGGTTGACTGCCGGGTCCGCCTTATTCTCATGCCCTCCGAGGTCCTCTCCAACCTCTTCGAGCGCCTCATGGTAAGCCTCGCTCCACGTCCGATCGTTCAGCGCGTTGCCGCCAGCAATCCCGATTAGGCCCATCACGCGCGACGGGTATTTCAGGGCATAGGCGAGCGCCGCGTTGGGTCCGAAGCTATGGCCGGCGACGATGCACCTCGCTACTCCGTATTCGCGGCGAACCGCCTCAGCGTCGTCCAGCAGCGTGTCTATGTCGTAGTTCCCGTCCCAATCTGAACGCCCGCAACCCCGCGGTTCGAAACGGATCACCCGGCATAGATCTTCGATCATCTCCGCTACCGGGCCCAGGTAGTCGTCGGCTCCCGGACCGCCGTTGAACATCAGCAGCGGCATGCCATTACCACTTGCCATAGACCATAACCGGGCGGCTCCCGAGATCACATATCGCTCCTCAGACTCCACCATTGTCCTATGCCCTAGCTCCACATCTCACACTAAACCAATTGAGCGCCGGGTTTCCAACCCATGGGATCCGTTCACGCTAGTCGAAGCGCATAGGCCCTGAAGCATATTCTCCAAGACCGCTTGCGCCACGGTTACGGGCACTGCGTTGCCCGTCTGCTTGCGTATCTGTTGATACGTCCCCGGAAGCTCGAACCACTCGGGGAAGCCTTGCAGTCTCAGCATTTCTCTCGGCGTCAGTCGCCGCTCGCCGTTCACAAGCAGATAGTTGTAAGACGCGCCCGCCCGGAGGGCGCATGAAAACGGATGGCTCGATACGTTGCCGCTTTTGTTCTCGTGCCATATCCCCAATTCCAAGTCGCTCCGGTGTTTCTCCATACGCTTGACCCGGATGTAGTCACTGGCGAAGTACTTGGTAGGGACGTCCCGCTCCAAGACCGTATCCAACGCGGGAGGGTCTCCAACTCTCTCAGGCCACTCGAATGGCGCGGCGTGGTCTTGGAATCCTACGATGAACGTCCTCTCGCGTTTCTGCGCCAGGCCGTAGTCGAGCGCGTTCAGAATCGTCCAGTCTGTTCGATAGCCCAAGCCTGCCATAACGTCTATGATCCGGCTCAGCGTCCGCCCCTTGTTGTGACCGCTTAGCTGTCGGACATTCTCGAGCAGAACAGCCGCAGGCCGTTTGGCCTCTATCACCGTAGCTAGGTCGAAGAACAGCGTTCCCCGAGTATCGTCGAACCCGCGCATATCTCCGATGATGCTAAACGGCTGGCAGGGGAAACCCGCCATCAGCACGTCATGGTCGGGTATCGAGGCTGGGTCTATCTTCGTAATGTCGCCTTCGGGAGCGATGTCGAAATTGCGCTCGTAAGCGCGCCTGGCCTCATCGTCAATGTCGCACGCGAACACGCACTTCATCCCCAAGTTAGAGGCGGCGACGTGGAACCCCCCGATTCCGCAGAACATATCCGCAAAAGTCAGCTGGGCGCCTTGCGGCGCGTCTTGCGCGGCGGTCATCGAGGATCGTATGCCCTACCCCACCCCGGCGTCCGACAGGTACTCGCGCAGCGCCGTCAGAGCCTCGAGGTTCTCATCCAGCGTAAAGCCGTCCACCTTGTACTCTTGCAGGGCGCTCATGCCGTCCACCGCGCCGAGGTCAACGGTCTGCTCTATCAGCTGACGATGCTCGGCGATGGACGGCAGCAGGTTGCGTCCGCTCAGCTCCGACAGCGCGGCGGCGAGGCCGTATCCGCCCCAGTTCGAGACGCTGGCGAGCATCAGCTTGTCCACGCGCGTTACGCACGGCAGCTCGACGAGCGACTCTACCTGCGTCACCTCCTCGGCCAGGTTGCCCATTCCGATCTCGTTGCCGCCGTCGCCGATGCCCACGGACGGCACGTCCGAGTCGTCGAAGATGTGGTCTATCCGCGCGTTGTGCGGCGTGATGTCGCGCCCGCGCATGTTGCGGTATCTGCCGCCGTCGTCTTCGTCCGTCAGCCCGCAGCGCTCTATGGCGATCAGGACGGACGGGTTCGTATCGGCGAGCAGGTTAGCGGCGAACTCGGCGCTCTCGGCGAGGTCCACGATGGGGAACTCGACGACGCGCGAGTAGTCTCCGCCGGTCTTGTCCATGATCTCGGCGCAGTAGCGGTCGGTAACGTGGATGACTTCGTAGCCAAGCTGATGGAGCGCGCTGCCGATGACGACGGCTCCTGGGGGGCCGTCCGTCTCGGCGTGGCCGGCGTCGAGGATGTAGAAGCCGGTGGTGATGATGGCGACGCCCGGGTTATCCAGAATCAGCTGCGCCGCCTGGGTCGCGTAGTCGGACGGCAGATGCGGGCGAAGATGGGAGATGCCGCGCCGATCTCTGTCTAGGATGATGTCTTCTATCGTAGTCATGGGTTTCACCCCCATCCTAACCTTCCCCCGTCAAGGGGAAAGGGATTGCGCTCTACAACACCGCCAGATCTTCGTCCTTCTTGTCGGTGATGAACATGTGGCCGGGCGCATGGGTAATCATGAACGGCGGGCGGGACGCCATGGCGGCGGCCTGCGGGGTTACGCCACACGCCCAGAAGACGGGAACTTCGCCGTCGCTGAAGTCGGTCGGCTCGCCGAAGTCGGGCTTGCCCAGATCCTTGATGCCTATGACCTCCGGGTCGCCCACGTGTACGGGCGCGCCGTGCGTGGCGGGGAAGCGCGACGTTACCTGCACCGCCCTCACGACCTGCTCTCGCTTGACGGCGCGCATGGATACGACCATGGGGCCGGAGAAAGCGCCGGCCGAGGCGGCGGGGATGTTGGTGATGTACATGGACACGTTCTTGTCCTGGTCTATGTGCTTGAGCGGGATTCCGGCCCTAATCATTGCCGTCTCGAACGAGAAGCTGCATCCGAGCAGGAAGGATACGAGGTCGTCGCGCCAGAACTCGGACACGTCCTCGACCTCGGCGGTCATCTCGCCGTGTTCATAGACGCGGTACAGCGGCACGTCCGTCCGCAGGTCAGCGCCCGGCGCGTACTCGGCGGGTTCGACATCGCCGGCCTCGACCACTTCCAGCAGAGGGCAGGGCTTGGGGTTGCGCTGGCAGAACAGCAGGAAGTCGAACGCCATGTCGCGCGGCAGTATGGCGAGATTCGCCTGCACGCGGCCCGGCGCCATGCCCGCCGTCGGCTGGAGGAGCCTGCCTTCTCGAATTAGCTGCCGCACTTCGGCGGGGTGTGTGGGCAGGGCTGCTGTGAGTGTCATGACGTTCGCTCCTTGTGATGTATGGGGTGATATGCGGGGCGGCGCTCTGCGGTCTCTATATACGGGGTGGCCTTACACGGGCCTCACACGGGATCAGTCGAGTTGAGGAATTTTACGGCGGCATCGGGGTCTATGAGCGGGTACACGTCGAACTCGGCGGGGATCATCTCCGCCCACTCGGTGAGCAGGCGGTGCAGCGTCTCGTTGGAGTCCACGTCGAACAGCGCGACGGCGCCGCGTCCGGCGCGGGCAAAGAAGAACCGGGCCAGGCCGCGATCGAGCTTGTCCTGCGCCCAGGGCCAGTACAGCTTGCGCTGTTCACGCACGTCCGAAGGGCGCGTGGGCAAGGGATTGCTGATAGCCAAGAATAGCAATGTACCCTCCTTTGACTCCGGGCGATTATAGCATATTCTATTCCGCGTGAATCTTGAGGAAAACGGAAGGAGACGACCATGGCGGGACGACTCGAAGGCAAGGTGGCGATAGTTACCGGCGGGAACAGCGGCATCGGCGAGGCGACGGCGCACACGTTCGCGCGGGAGGGCGCGCGCGTGGCTATCATGGCGCGGCGCGAGGCCGAGGGAGCGGCGGCGCAGAACGCCATCCGCGACGGCGGTGGGGAGGCGACGTTCATACGGTGCGACGTATCGGACCGCCAGCAGGTGGACGCGGCGGTGCAGGCGACGGTGGACGCCTACGGGCGGATAGACGTTCTGTTCAACAACGCGGGCGGCGGCGGGCCGGGCAACTTCCCAAACGAGGAGGATGAAGTCTGGGCGCGTGTGCTGAACGTGAATCTGACGGGCACGTTCTACATGTGTCGCGCCGTCTGGCCGCACATGATCGCGGGCGGCGGCGGATGCATAGTGAATATGTCGTCGGTTGCAGCGCAGCGCGGGTTCAGCAAGAAGATGTACGACCTGGTCGGCAGAGGACCGTCCGCGTCGTACTACGCCGCAAAGGCGGGGGTTGACGCCTTCACGCGCTACGCGGCCGGGATGGGCGGCCAGCACAACATCCGCGTCAACGGAGTGCGTCCCGGCCAGATAATCACGCCAGCGGTGGACACGGGCGGCGGCCACCACAGCCTGGAGGCGATGTTCGACTTCATCCAGATACTAGACGGCAAGGGCTACCCGGAGGACGTGGCGAACGCCGTCCTGTTCCTGGTAAGCGACGACGCGCGGTTCATCACCGGCGAAATCGTAAACGTGGACGGGGGAATGCCGGGGAAGTTGTAGGGCAAGCCTCGCGCTTGGCCGACATTTGCGAGGTTGCGGCGCGATAGCCTACGATTAGGCTATCGCGCTACGGCGAGCGAGGGAGACGATGCACCTAACCGGGATGGACATACGGGATACCCCGCCTTTCACCGAGTTGGTAGAGTTGGATTTCGACGCGCGCGTGAACGTATTCATCGGGCCTAACGCGAGTGGCAAGAGCACGGTCCTGAGAGAGATAGACGCCGCTTTCAATAGGAATAGCCGTCCCGAACCTTCTTCTCGCCATTATAGGGTAGAGCCTAAGTACCATTATCAGCCCCCATTTAACACTGGCGCAGGCAGAAGGCTATTTAGAAGCTGGGATTGGAAAGATAGCTATCATCAGAACTTTCTATTTACCCGCGAAGATTGGGATGAGTCAGAAGATTACGGCGAGTCTGATCCTCCCGCTGTCTATATTGGTCCTGTTCGCCCTGCGCTTCCCGAGCTTTACGATGAGGAATCCACAAATGAAGACGAGGCGGATGTCGGTGAGGCGCTGAGCAGGCCATTCTCTGGCACCAACTTCAAGATCGCCAATGAGAAGATGAAGCAGATGGCAGGCGTCATGTTCGATCAAGAGAGGAAAGAGGGCATACCGTTAGATGAACGCCGAGCGCATCGCATATTCGAAGTCGACACGGCAGCCTATCCATGCGTCAGAACTATCTGTTCAGAGGTTATTACTGGCAATGGAACTCTAAATTACATACAAGGTATAGTTCCGGAAGAACTATACTATCAAGCGCTCGCTGGTTTTGACGCGGTCAAAATTCATCGCTCACTGGGAATCACCACAGTTGACGAGCCCAATTTCGTCCCAGTCAGACCGGAAGACAGACCTATACCCCGGGAACAGATGGAACAAGCCCCACTATACGCGGGCTTTCTCAGTTCTGGAACACAAACGACCTTCTTGTGGATACACTGGCTTACGCTCAAGATGCTGCACCACTACGAATTCGCCGAGGGCTGGCAGAACGAACCCGCCATCCTGCTCATAGACGAAATCGAGAATCATCTTCACCCGACTTGGCAGCGGCGCGTAATCCCCGCACTGCTCGAACACTTTCCGGGCCTGCAGATATTCGCCACCACACACTCCCCGTTCGTAGTAGCCGGATTGCGGGCGGGTCAAGTGCACCTACTGAGTCGCAACTCGGATGGCGTGGTTGAATCCACCACCACCGAGCAAGACATCATCGGCTGGACGACGGACGAGATTCTGCGCTCGTTCATGGGCGTTGACCAACCTACGGATGAGTTGACGATTCGGCGTTCCAATCGTCTGCGCGAGCTGCGCCGCAAAGAATCGCTGTCCGACGAAGAGCGCGAAGAGTTGGAGACCCTAAGGCGTGAGGTGAATGCCGACATACTTTCTAGCAGAAGCTCATTGGAATTACAGGACGAACGCTATGCGGATATGATGATGCGCTTCATAGAAGCTAGACAAAACGAGCTATCTCAGGATAACCGCTAAACCATGCGCTGGATTGATAGAGGCGCCAAGCCTGGCAGCGTCGACGACTATGCCCGACAGTACACACAAGGATGGATTGGCTATTCCCGAGATGAAGTCGGTGTCCGCCCCTCGGATCGATACTGGTCTGAATTTCGCTCTAGCCTAGGCGACCTCTCCGGCGGCATGTGCTGGTACTGCGAGCGTCGATGCGAACCAGCCGCGGAGCGTGGATTCACGGCTGCGACATTAGACCACTTCAAGCCGATTTCGAGATTTCCAGAACTCGCCTACGAGTGGTCCAATTGGGTATTTAGTTGCAGGGAATGCAACGAAGACTACAAGGGCAACCGCTGGCCGGATAATGGATATGTTGATCCGGCGGCTGGCAATATGGCTGAGAGGCCTGAGCGCTATTTCGACTACGACATAGAGACACACGAAATTATTCCAAAAGACAACCTCCACGGAGAACGGCGCCAACGGGCATGGGAGACCATTGAAGACTTGGACCTAAACCGGCTCAATGTCATACTATACCGGAGACGATTAGTGTCTCGCATTATTGACGGTTTACGTAGATCTCCCGCAGGCGCACGTGATCAACTCGCTGAGCATTTTGCCAGCGAGCCGAGTCAATTCTTGGGTTCAGTGCGAATGGCCCTAGCCCAAATGCGCGACGCCGGAGAAATACCGGAAAACGCCTGAGCCGCGCCTACACCTGCAGCGTCGGCTTCTCGTCCAGCAGGCCGGTGTCGTAGTGGCCCGCGATGAAGGCGGGGTGGCGCAACGACCACTCGAGGGCGGGGATGTTGGTCTTAACGCCGCTGATCCGAGTCTCGGTCAGGGCGGAGCGCATCAGCGCTATGGCGTCGGCGCGGGTCTGGCCCCAAGCTATCATCTTGGCGAGCAGCGGGTCGAAGTAGAGCGATACTTCGTCGCCCATCCTGAAGCCGGTATCCACGCGCAGGTTGGGCAGGTCCGGGATGTGGAACTCTTCGAGCGGACCGGGCGACGGGATGAAGGTGTCCGGGTCCTCGGCGTAGATGCGGCACTGGATGGCGTGGCCGTTGACGTCCGGCCCATCCGGAGACGACCCTATCGCCGCGTCGAGCGGCTGGGTCTCGCCTGATGCGATCAGCAGCTGCCGCTCCACTATGTCCACGCCGGTTATCATCTCGGTTACGCCGTGCTCGACCTGTATGCGGGTGTTGATTTCCAGGAAGTAGTAGTCGTCGTCCGGGGCGACTATGAACTCGAATGTGCCGGCGTTTACGTATCCGACCTCGCGCGCGGCGGCGAGGGCGGCGTTGACGAGGCCGTAGCGCGTGGCGTCGGATATCGACGGCGACGGCGCCTCCTCGATCACCTTCTGGTGGCGGCGCTGCACCGAGCACTCGCGCTCCCACAGGTGGGCGGCGTCGCCGTTAGCGCCAGCGAGGACCTGCACTTCGACGTGGCGGGAGCTCGAGATGTACCGCTCCAGATAGACGTCCTCGCTGTCGAACGCGCGGCGCGCCGATGATCGGGTGCGCGAGACGGCGCGAGCGAGGCGCGCGGGATCCTCGACGATGTTCATGCCGATTCCGCCGCCGCCCTCGGCCGCCTTGACCATGATGGGCAGGCCGATGGACGCGGCGACCGCGTCGAATTCAGCGGCGTCGGCGTCATCGCTCGGCGCTGCCACGCCCGTGAGCATCGGCACGCCGGCGGCGATGAGCCGGGTCTGCGCTTCCCGCTTGTTGCCCGCGCCGCTGATGACGGCGGGCGGCGGGCCTATGAAGACGATTCCGGCGTCGGCGCAGGCGCGCGCGAAGACGGGGTTCTCGGACAGGAAACCGTAGCCCGGATGGATGGCGTCCGCGCCAGTACGCAGCGCGGCGTCTATGATCGCGTTTATGTCGAGGTATCCGGCGACAGGGCTTGCCATCTCCGGCAGATCGACGGCGACATCCGCGAGCGCGGCGTGCAGCGCGTTCGGCTCGGCGGGCGAGCGCACCGCCACGCTTTCGACACCCATCCGGCGGCACGTGCGTATGATGCGGCACGCTATCGCCGCGCGGTTGGCTATGAGTACCCTTCTGAACATCAGCCGATCTCCGAACCTAGGCCGAACTCACTTCCACCAGCCGGTCTCCCTCGGATACGCTCTCGTCTTCCTTCACGTGAACGGCGGTTACGGCGCCGTCCACGTCGCAGATAACCTCGTTCTCCATCTTCATAGATTCTACCACCACAACAACGTCTCCATCGCTAACGGAGTCGCCCTCGCTCACAAGGACTTCTATGACCAGCCCTGTCATCGGCGAGTGTATGATCGTGTCGGCCAATGTCTCATCACCTCAGTCTTGGTAGAGCCTGTGTCAGATTATCAGATTAGTCCAAATGCGATTGTCCTAGATTTGGGCTTCACCCCCATCCTAACCTTCCCCCGTCAAGGGGGAAGGAACTTACGCATCGTCTTCTGTGAAGACTCCTACGGTTTCGGCGCGTTCCAGGCGGTTCGCCCTCCGCGCGGTCATGCCCAGAAGCTCGGTCATTACTTGGCGGGAGTGTTCGCCCAGCCGGGCGGACGGCTTCCATTGTGGCATCGCAGGGGGCATCGCGGGCGGCGCGCCGTCCATGCGTATCGGCTGTCCGGGATATTTCTTGACGCCGACGTCTGGTTCGGCGATTTCGGCGAAGAAGCCTCGCGCGTTCAGATGCGCGTCGTCCAGCAGTTGTCGGTTGTTGGCGGCGCGACCGGCTGCTATCCCGCGCGCCTGGAGCGCGGACGCGGCAGTCCCGGCGTCGCGGACGCGGGACCATTCGGCGACTACGGCGTCCAGTTCGGCGCGGCGCGCTATCCGGCCTGCCGCGTCGCGGTAAGCGGGTTCGGAGGCGAGTGCGGGCGCGTCCATCAGCTCGCACAGCGCGCGCCACTCGGCATCGGAGGTTACGCAGATAGCTATCCACTCGTCATCGCCGGCCGCCGGATATACGCCATACGGCGCGTGGTCGGGATGCGAGTTGCCCGCGCGCGCGGGCCGCTCTCCGGTCCGGGAGTGGGCGACGACGCGCTCCCCGATCTGGCAGATAGGACCTTCGGTAAGCGCGACGTCTATGAACTGCCCTTGCCCCGTCCGGCGGCGGTGGCGCAGCGCGGTCATCATGGCGGCTACGGCGTTCAGACCGGCAATCGGATCGGGGTAGGCGAGCGACGACGTTCGCGGCGGGCCTCCTTCGTAGCCCATCATGCTCGGAAGACCGGTCATCGCCTCGACTGACGGGCCGAACGCCGGATAGTCCGCGTAGTCGCCCGTCGTCCCGAATCCGGGCATCGAGCACATGATGACGTCCGGCCTAACCTCGCGCAGTCGCTCGTAGGTAAGCTCGAAGTTGCGCATTACGCGCGGGCGGAAGTTCTCAACCACAACGTCGGACGCGGCTACCAGTTCCAGGAACATCCGGCGTCCTTCGTCGTGATCCAGGCGCAGCGCGACGCTCGACTTGTTGCGGTTCAGCTTGTTGTTCGTGCCGTTGACGCGATCCAGCGGCGCGCGAGGATCGCTTATCTTGATGACCTCCGCCCCGAAATCCGCCAGGATGCGCGTGGCGAGCGGTCCCGCCCATACGCGCGTCAGGTCCAAGATGCGGACGTCGGACAGGATGCCGGGGTTTTCACCCCCCATTTCCATTGATGGGCTGACAGTGGCATGTAGCTGGTCGGACGCGGGGTTTTCACCCCCATCCCTACCTTCCCCCGTCGAGGGGGAAGGGGTTGAATCGGAGAGGCGTGGGTGAAGAACCTCATTCGTATGCTCGCCAAGTTTGGGTGCTCGCCTGAACGTCGGCGGCGTAACGCTCATGTTGAAGGGAGCCGTCGGATATGTGAGCGTTCCTGCGTCCGGATGGTCTATCTCGGCGAAGAAGCGGCGGTGGGCGAGTTGCGGGTCAGCAAGTACCTCGTCCAGCTCCAACAGCGGAGCGGCAGGCTCGGACCAGGAGCCGGCGGCGAGTTGGAAGATTTCGTGGCGAGTTTTGTCCTTCATCCAGTCTATGAGGATGGCGTCTATCTCGTCCGCGCACTCGCGTCGTTCGGTGAAGGTGGCGAAGCGCGGCTCTTCCAGCAGTTCGGGACGCCCGATCATCGGGAACAGTAGCTCCCACTGGCCCTCGGTGGAAACGGCATATGACACGTAGCCGTCCTTACATGGCAGAACGGTGATGGGATAGCGTCCGTACCCGCCCTGGTTCTCCCAGCGCGCGCCGTGCCGCCGGCGGACCAAGCCTCCGTACGTGTGCATGACCGTAGTGAACTGGTGCAGAGCGGCGAGCGTCTCTATCTCCGACACCTCCACGGCGCGTCCCGCGCCCGTCCTGTCTCGGTCGCACAGCGCCATGAGGACGCCGGAGTAGGCGTGAAGACCCGCCAGGCACTCCGACTGGTAGCCGGGAATCATCAGCGGCTCGCGGTCTTCGTCGCCGGACAGGTACAGGAAACCTCCGAGCGCGAGGCTGACCAGCGGACTGCTTCGCCACCGCGCGTAAGGGCCGGTCGAGCCGAACGGGGACAGCGATGCGCGTATCATGCCGTCCGGCAGGGGCGAATCGACTGCTCGGTCGTCGTCTATGAGAACGTCCGCGCCCTCCAGCAACCTGCTGAACGCCGCCGCGCCGGCCGCGGAGCGGCGATCGAGCGCTGCGCCGCGCTTGCCCATGTTGAGGTACAGGTACAGCGCGCTCGCCTCCGGGTCTGATTCGTCCGGCAGACGAGGGTCGGAGCGGCGCGTCCGGTCGCCCTCCGGCGGCTCGACCTTGATGACGTCAGCGCCGAACGCGGCAAGCATCCTGCCGCAGAACGGCCCGGCGACGCCTTGCGCGGCCTCGATTACGGTTACGTCTTGCAGGGGCGCCGCTGTCAACGTATGTTCCTGAGCGTCCCTGAACGTCTCTGAACGGCCCATATCCGCCCAAACCTTCACGAGCCGCCTACTCGCGGCCCTTGACCACGCCGTCGCTCAGCAGACCGGCGATCTCGGCTTCGGCAATGCCCAGCGTATCGCGCAGAACCTCGACGGTGTGTTCGCCGAGCAGCGGCGGGTGTCCCTGCGCCGCCGCCGGCGTGCGACTGAGATGCTGGAGGGCGGAACCGAGCAGCGGCACGCTGCCGAGCACCGGGTGGTCCACGTTCCAGACGGACTTGCGCGCCTCGGCCTGCGGGTCGGCGAGCGCGTCTTCCAGCGTGTTGATGGAAGTTACCGTGATGCCCGCGTCCTGAAGCGCGCTCATCCAGTGGTCGCGCGTGTTCTCGCCAATCTTCTCGTTCAGCATACCGGCGAGCAGTTCCCGATTGACGACGCGCGCGGCGTTGTCCCTAAAACGATCGTCGTCCGGCAGGTCGGGCAGACCGACGACATCGCACAGCCGCCGGAACTGGTCGTCGTTGTTGGCGGCGAGCATGAAGAATCCGTCCGAAGCCTCGAAATCCTGGTACGGGACGACCTGCGGATGCGCGTTGCCGATGCGTCCGGGAGCGTCGCCGGTGGCGAGGTAGCTCTGCGCCAGGTTCGCCATGGACGCGATGCCGACGTCGAACAGCGACACGTCCACGTGCTGGCCCTTGCCGCTGAGCTTGCGTTCGTGCAGCGCGGCTAGAATGCCTATGGTCGAGTGCAGTCCGGTCAGAATGTCAACCCACGCCACGCCGACCTTCGTGGGGCGTCCGTCGGCTTCGCCGGTAACGCTCATCACACCGGTCATTCCCTGGAGCGCGGCGTCGTAGCCCGGCTCGGCGGCGCGGGGACCGGTCTGCCCGAATCCGGTTACGGAAGCGTAGATGATTCCCGGGTTGACCTTGAATATCGAGTCGTAGTCCAACCCGTAGCGTTCGAGATTGCCGACGCGGAAGTTCTCCACCAGAATGTCGGCGCGGGCGGCGAGCTGACGGATGATGTCCTGCCCGCGCGCGTCGCGGAGGTTTACGATGAGGCTCTTCTTGCCGCGATTCGCCGACAGGTAGTACGCGCTCTCGCTGCCCACGAACGGCGGACCCCAGCCGCGCGTATCGTCGCCCCAAGGCGACTCGATCTTCCAGACCGTCGCGCCCAGGTCCGCCAGAATCTGCGTTCCAAAAGGCCCAGCCAGAATCCGGGACATATCCAGTACGGTAACATCGCTCAGCGCGCCCATGAATCCACCTTTCGCATTAGCCCTTTGCCGTGATGAGAAGCCACAGGCAATCTTAGTGGTTCGGCGGGCGTGGGGCAACCGGAGTTAGCGGTACATTCTGGCGCAGGCAACTATGGCGATACGGCGGCCAATGCGCGGTCGAACGTCTTGATTTCGCGGACGCCGCGGCGTTGGCAGCTTGCCAAGTAGCACAGGTCGCGGGCTTGCAGGTCGGGATACCGCTCGCGCAGTTGGCGGGCGAGCGCCACATCCGCTTCGTCGAGCGACCAGACTTCGACCTTCGCGTCAGCTACCAGAGCGACGGCCATATCGAAAGACCGCAACCTTCCGGTGGAAAAATAAACGTGGGCAAACTCCTGTAACACCTCTGCCGAAGTACATAATCGCGCCCCGTTCCGTTCGGCCTCCGCGAAGAAATCGTGAGCAGGTTCCTGGAGCGGGTGAGGATTTCCGACCGCGTACATGAAGACGTTGGCATCCACAAAGATCACGTCTGCGGCATCCCTCTCATGCGGGACTCGTTCAGGACGCGCAGATGCTCTTCCCAATCCGGCTCCGTCTCCGGGCCGTCCAATCCCGAGTATTGCCTGAAAAATTCCCTAACGTCCTCTGGCGACTTGAAGCCCTTAGACTTCGGCTTCCTGTCGAATTTCGGCTTCGCCGCGAGGCGATCATAGGCGGCCGCCCGAAACCAAGCCTCAAGAGATAGACCTTCGCATTGCGCCTGCTCGGTGAACATCTCTACCTCATCGTCCGAAAGCGTCACTTGCACCGTCGTCATATCGCCCTCCGCTCGCGCTCGTGATCACATTCATGCTACACGCGCTCGCCGTCCCAAGTCTAGCGGGCGCACCGCGAGCCGCCATGCTATACTGCGCTCGGAATAGAGCAATACCCAACCCGCCACGGAGACGCCCATATGAACATCCAGCCATACGAAGTGCACGTATCCGACGACGTTCTCGAAGACTTGCGAGACCGGCTCAATCGTACCCGCTGGCCCGACGAACTGGAGGACGTGGGCTGGGATTACGGTTCGAGCTTGGCATACATCCGCGAGCTATGCGAGTACTGGGCGAACGGCTTCGACTGGCGGGCGCAAGAGCGAGCCATCAACGAGTTCGACCACTACAAGGCGGACGTGGACGGGCTGGGAATCCACTTCATCCACGCGCGGGGAAAGGGGCCGAATCCGATTCCGCTGGTGATAACGCACGGCTGGCCCAGCACGTTCGTCGAGATGCTCAAGATAATCCCGCTGCTGAGCGATCCGGCGAGCCACGGCGGGGACGCCGCCGATTCGTTCGACGTGATAGCGCCGTCCATGCCCGGATACGGCTTTTCTGACAGGCCGACCCAGCGCGGCATGAGCCCCATTCGCATCGCGGAGCTTTGGCATACGCTGATGACCGAAGGTCTGGGATACGACAGCTTCACGGCGCAGGGCGGCGACTGGGGCGCGCAGGTTACGACGACGCTGGGGCTGAACTACCCTCAGAACGTCAGCGGCATCCACCTGACTATGGCCTCCGGCGGCTCTCCGATTCCGCCCGAGGACGAGTTGTCGGACGCCGAGAAGGAGTTCCTCGCCCACCGCGAGTGGTGGCAGCAGGCCGAGGGCGCCTACGGACACCAGCACCGCACCAAGCCCCAGACGCTGTCCTACGGGCTGAACGACTCTCCGGCCGGTCTCGCGGGCTGGATAGTCGAGAAGTGGCGCACTTGGTCCGACTGCGGCGGCGACGTCGAATCCCGGTTCGGCAAGGACGAGCTGCTGACGCACCTGACGGTCTATTGGGCGACGCAGACGATAAGCTCGTCGGTGCGGCTGTACTACGAAAGCGGCGTCGCGCCGTCGCAGCTAACGTCGGACAACCGCGTTGCGGTTCCGACGAACTTCGCCAAGTTCCCGGTGGAGATCAGCTATCCGCCGCGCGAGTGGCTGGAGCGGTTCTACAACCTGGCCCGCTACACGGAGATGCCGAGCGGCGGCCACTTCGCCGCAGCCGAAGAGCCGGGCCTGCTGGCCGAGGACATCCGCGCGTCATTCAGGGGCCTGCGGTAGCGAGATCAGGCGGTAACCACTTCGCGCGGAGCGGCCTGCTCGATCTCGGGCTCGGGCTGCTCGGTCGCGGGCTGTCTCGACCGCCATCCGACGGAACCGATCCGCGCATTGCCGAGCGCGGCGTCCACGTCCGTCAGACGCTTGTAGTACCGCACGCCGGCGAAAGGCATGAAAGACCCCATCAGCGCAACGGGTTCGGCGTCCGGTTGTCGATTTCGAATGATCTTCGTCATCATGATCGGCCTCCGGTGTCCACTGCTGTGTCATATACATTCAGTGTAGCCGACCATGAGTGAAAGTCAATTTTGTTCAGAAATGCACAAACGAATCGGACGTATTCGCCTGATAAAACGTGTGAAAAGCATCACAATGGCGCGCTCTACACAATGCCCTTCGACGTCATGCTCTCCAACTCGCCTATGGAAAACCCAAGCTCGCCGACATAGATTTCCGTGTTATGCTCGCCCAGAAGCGGAGCGCGGCGGTGGATCGCCCAGGGAGCCTTGGGCAGCTGGTACGGGGCGCCGGCGTAGGTGAAGCTCTCGCCTAGTTCGGGATGATCGACCTCGACGGGGAAGCCACGCGCCTGAAAGTGCGGATCCGCCAGCACATCCTCGGGGGCGTTGACGATGCCCCACTGGAAGCCGAGGCTCTGGGCGCGCTTGAACAGCGCGTCGGCGTCGGAGCGGCGAGCGAGCTCGCGCGTCAGCTCCGACACTCGCATCTGCTGGCGGCGGGCGTTCTCGTCGCCGCGCTGCATGGCGGCGCGGCTGGGGTAGCTCAGATACTCGGCCATGTCCTCTATCAGGCCTTCCTCGTCGAGCCAGGCGATCAGGTGTATCCACTGCTCCTCGGTGCGCGCGCCGATGCCCACGTTCACGTAACGCCCGTCTCGGCACCTGACCTGGCCGTCGGGTGACGGCAGCACGGAGGCGTGGCGTCCGGTCTGGCGCTGCACGGTCTCTCCGGCGACGAGCCAGTTGATGCTCGCGCCCTCGGTGGTCACGTTCGCGGCGGCGTGCATGTTCGCGTCCAGGTACTGACCGACGCCGGTGAACTGGCGGTGGATGAGCGCCGTCATGATGCCCATGACGGCGAAGTGGCCGACGATGTGGTACGCCTGGTTGCCGCCGCCGCGCACGGGCGGGATGGAGTGGTCGTCGTAGCCGCAGGACCACACGGGGCCGCCGAACGCGAGCGCGGTCAGGTCGGTCGCAGCGTAATCGCGGTACGGGCCGTCCTGCCCGAACGGGCTGATGGACGCCATGACGACGGACGGCGCGAGTTCGGCTATCTCCGCGTAGCCGATGCCGAGCGAGTCCATATAGCCGGGCGGATGGCTTTCCAAGATCACGTCCGCGCGGGCGGCCAAGCGCCGGAACAGGTCGCGTCCGCAGTCGCTCTCGATGTCCAGGGTAACGCCGCGCTTGCTGGTGTTGTAGTGCCAGAAGAACAGGCTGCCGTTGGGATCCGGGCGGTTCTGGTAGAACGGCTCGTAGGCGCGCGTCGGATCGCCGACCGGAGGCTCGATCTTGACCACGTCCGCGCCCATGTCGCCGAGCAGTTTGCCGCACCACGCGCCGAACTCGCCGCCAAGCTCCAGCACGCGTATGTCTTCGAGAACGCCCTGGCGGACGCTGTGTTCAGTCGAGCCGGGCACGCTAGATTACCCCTTGCTCCGTCATCTCGGCGATGGTGGATTCGTCTATGCCGAGAACGTCGCCGAAGACCTGGGCGTTGTGCTGTCCCAGCGTCGGGCCGCCGCGCTCGATGCGGGCGGGGGTGCGCGACAGCTTGACCGGCATCCCATCCACGCGAACCCTGCCCATCTTGGGGTGCTCGACTTCGGAGAACAGCCCCCACTCCCTGATGTTCGGGTCGTTCTCGATACGGTCTTCGGGACGCTGAACGGCGCCCGCCGGTACGCCGGCGCCCTGGAGCGACTCCATTGCCCGCATGGGAGTTCTGGCGAGAGTCCACGCCTCGATCCGCGCGTCTATCTCGTCGTGGCGCGCCATGCGGCCATCTACTCCGCCTGGGTCCGCAAGCTCTTCGTCCTCCGCCAGGTCGTCGAGGCTCATGACGCGGCACAGGGAGCGCCAGTCGTCATCGTTTCGGACGGCTATCGCCACCCAGTTGTCGTCCCACTCTTCGTCGCCGGCGCAGCGGTAGATGCCGTGCGGCGCCATTCTGGGGTGGATGCTGCGGTTGCTGTTCGGGTTTCCGGGACGCCGCGCGGGGACGCCGTTGACGGTGTAATCGAGCATGGCTGGGCCGTTGAGCGCGGCGGCGCCGTCGGTGCAGGACATATCTATCCACTGGCCGTCGCCGGTGCGGTGGCGATGGTACAGCGCGAACAGGATGGCGATTGCCATGAGATAGCCGCCGGTGTGGTTCATGTACGAGTAGCCCCAGCCGGCGGGCGGCATATCCGGCAGGCCGGACTGGAACGTTAGGCCCGATACCGCCTGTACGATAGGCCCCCAAGTCTTGAACTCAGAGTACGGTCCGACGTGTCCGAAGCCGCAGTTGGACACGTAGATGATGTCCGGCTTGATCTTGACCATCTCATCGTATGAGAAGCCCCAGCGATCCAGCACGCCCTTGGAGAAGTTCTCAGTAACCGCGTCGCTGACCGAGATCAGCTCTTCGAGGATGGGCTTCGCCTCCGCCTTTCGCATATCGAGGGTAACGCCCAGCTTCTCCACGTTGTGGTTGTTGAACGTGCCGCCGAGGTTGATGCCGCGCCGCTCGTCCACCCACGGCCCGTTGCCGCGAAAGATATCCCACTGCCCCTGCCTTAGCCTGTCCTCGACGCGAATGACCTGCGCGCCGAAGGCGGCGAGGATGCGCGTCGCGCCCGCTCCGGCGAGCTGGCCGGTGAAGTCGCAAATGCGGATGTTGGAGAGGGCGGCGGGCATATATATTCGTTCTCCTGCGGCAGCGGACGACGCTAGGCTTGCGCCTTCAGCGCCGTCGTTCCTGCTTCCATCCGCGCCCTCCAAACTTCGGTCAAGCGGTAGGCTTGTCGCCTACGTTACTTCCAGAGTGGGGTTGCGCAGGGGCGCGGCGAACTGGGTGCGGTCGAGCTCGATAACGTCCTTTTGGTATATCTGGACGCGGTACGATTCGTAGTCCGGTATGAACAGGCGGAACCGGCCGTCTATCCTCACCGAGCGGGGGCGGCGAAGGTACTTTTCCTGTTCGATGCGGCCCATCTCGCGCAGCCGGTTGGACATGGCGTTGGTCATCATGTACCGGCGGGCCACGCGGGAAAGCGAGGCGTCGCCGCGGAACGACCAGATGTAGAGGCCCTCGGAGTTGAACATCTGAACCCTGTCGTTGCCCCAGTCGGCTACGTAGATGTCGCCGTGCGCGTCAACGGCGATGCCGGTGGGGCGGTCGAACTCGCCTTCGCCCGATCCGGAGCCGCCGACCACGCTCTTCACCTCGCCGTCCGCGCCGAATACCTGGAAGCGGTTGTTGCCCCAGTCGGCCACGTAGATGTCGCCAAGCTCGTCCACGTGGACGCCCCAGGGCAGCTCGAACTGTCCGGGGCCGTCGCCGCGCGAGCCGAAGCCGCCCAGGTACTCGCCATCCGCGGTGTAGCGTTGGACGCGGTGGTTGCGCGAGTCCACGACGACCATGTTGCCTTCTTGGTCGAACGCGATTCCGGATGGACCGTCGAACTCGCCGTCGCCGTCGCCGCGAACGCCGAACTTGGATACGAACTCGCCCTCCTTGTCGAACTTGGAGATGCGGTTCGTCGCCTCGTCGCTAATGTAGAGATGGCCCGCGCCGTCCGTTATCATCATGACGGGCCACATCAGCTGGCCGTCGTCGGAGCCGTAGGCGCCGAAGCCCTTGAGGTCGTCGGTCAGCGCCTCGGCGTCTTCGACGGGCCAGATGCGAACCGTCGCCGCCCCCTCCGAGCGCATCAGAATGTACGCCGTGTCTTCGCCGTCCGGGAAGGCGATGTCGGAGGGGAAGTTGGTTACCCGCCGCATACCCAGCGTTCTCAGGTACGGGTATCCCGCTCGCAACAATCCGTGTGGTCTGCTCATTGGTCTTCTCCTGGTAGCGCGGCTGTATGCCGCCAGTCTGTCGCCGATATGTCTCGTCGGCGTTAGCCTTGTCGCAGTATATCAGAACGGCGCGGGGGGCGCAGTGATTAGCTCCACTAACGGGCCGCGACCGCCTCGCCCGGAACCCGGTCTTGCCAGTCCGGCGAGTTCACCTCGTCGAACAACTCTACTATCTCATCTGAAGGCGGAGCAGTGAGGAGCGTTACGCCTATCGCCAGCAGCATGGCGATCACGAAGCCCGGTGTGGCGGGGTTCAGGTTCCAGACGCCGACTTCCTGCAAACGATGCACCGCCGCGCCGAAGCCCAGCGACTCGGTCAGGCCCACAAGCCCATCGTACCGGAGGCCCATCAGCCACCAGAAGGTGGAGGAGCCGGCGCCCGCGACGACAGCCGAGAGCGCGCCCCACAGGTTGAACCGGCGCCAGAACAGCGCCAGAATCACCACCGGTCCGAAAGCGGCGCCCATCCCTCCCCACGCCAGCGAGACCAGCGCGAAGATAGAATCCGGAGAGATCATGGAGATCATCGCGGCCACTACGCCGACCAGCACCAGCAGCAGCCGTCCCATCCACACGCGCATACCCGCGCTCATCGAGTAGGTCATCCGCCTGATGCCAGGAACGTCGTCCGAAGCGATGGCGGACGCCAGCAGAAGCTGCGAGTCGGCGGTGCTCATCACGGCGGCTATCACCGCAGTCAGCAGCAGCCCCGCCACTATGGGGTGGAAGAAGGTCTCGGCGACCACTATGTACAGCCGCTCGGCGTCCGGCAGGGTTACGCCTTGCCCGGCGAGCGCGGGCGCGGACACCAGCCCCATCAACAGCGCAAGCGCGAATATGAGGACTATCCAGACGATGGCGATAAGACGGCTTTTGGACACGAGACTTTCCCGCTCCAACGCCATGAACCGCGCCGATATGCGCTGGGATCCAAACGCTCCTAGCCCCCAGCCGACCGACGAAAGGAAGAACATAACGCCCAATGCCTCGTTATCGGCGTTGGTGAACGGATTCCAGAATCCGGGCGCCGTGGATTCCAGCCCCTGAAACGGGTTGGCGGTTGTTAGTATCAGGGTCGCCGGAATGATGAAGAATCCCGCCAGCATTATCATCGCCTGGAAGACGTCGGTGCGCGATACGGCGAGGAAGCCGCCGATGAAGGTGTAAGAGACGATGGCGATAAGCGTTATCATAACGCCTATATCCTGGATGGCTCCCGGATTCTCGATCTCGAATACCTGGTCCAGCAGCTTGGCGCCGGCAATCAGCCCGGAGCATACGTAGAGCGTCATGAAGTACAGGGTGATGACGGCTGCCAGGGCGCGCAGGATTCCGGTACTGTCTCCGAAGCGCTTTTCCAGGAACTCGGGGATGGTCAGCGAGTCGCCGGTGGCGATGGTGTAGCGGCGCAGACGCTTCGCCAGAACCGTCCATGCCAGCCACGCCCCCAGCACGATCCCGACCACCGTCCACAGGTGCATCATTCCCGCCGCGAACGCGAGCGCCGGGAAGACCAGCATCGTCCAGCCGCTTGTGGCGGAAGACGCGGAGCTGAGGGCGGACGTTATCGGGCCCAGCCGCCGTCCCGCCAACACGTAGTCGGTCATGCCCCGCATCTGCCGCGCGCGCAGGATGGCGATGCCTATCAGTATCGCGAAGTAGATGACGAATACCGATAGTATCCAGAGTGAGCCTTCCATAGTCTTCTGTCACGTTTTCCTATACTGTATGAATCGCGTCACTCTGGAGCGAACCTCTATCAATCGCTTCCGGCGCTTCCAGCGCTTCAGCTAATAGCGGCAAAGGCGGCAACCCGCCGGCCCAGCGAGCTTCAATGGGCGCCGGCGGGCATATATCTCTTGCAACGCCCCACTCATCTCGATCGAGAGTGTGGCCCGCTAGTTGACGAACGGGTGTATCTGCTCGAATTCGCCCTTGACGATGGGCTTGGCGTCCACTTCGAGCCACTGCTCGAGGACCGTGCCGTAGATGCCCCTGAAATCGATCGTGTGCTGGAGGTCTTCGCCGTGTTCCCAGTCGGCGGGGTCCAGCGAGGGATATTCGCTGTACAGGCCGCCGCGCAGGTTCTTGCCGAACATGTAGGCGCCGCCTCCGCTGCCGTGGTCGGTGCCGGAGCCGTTGTCGCGCATCCGCCGCCCGAACTCGGTGAAGACGAGCATCGTCACGTCGTCGCCCCCGCCATGCTCTTCGAGGTCGTCCATGAAGTCGGAGATTGCGCCGGAGAGCTCGGACATCAGCTTCGGATGCGTCGGCATCTCGTTGGCGTGGGTGTCGTAGCCGCCGTGAGACGTGTAGAAGATACGCGTTCCGAGGTCGGCGAAGTGGATGCGGGCGATGTCGCGCATATTCTTCGCTATCTGGTTATCGGCGTACTCGACGGTGGATTCGTACTGACCCGCTACGTCGGCGAGCATGTCCGCGCCCTTGAGCACGTCCAGACCCGTCTGGCCGATGTAGTCGGCGACGGGCCCTGTGCCGATAGCCTGGCCGTAGATGCCCTTGAACGCTTCGATCGCCTTGTCGCGCAGCTTTTCCTGTTCGATGCGCGTCATCACGCCGTAGCTTTCGAGGTCGCCGACGGACGTTACGGGCACGCCGTTGACCGCCATCGCGCGGGGCAGCCCCATGCCGATGTTCACGCCGGTCAGCACGTTCTCTGCGTTGGGGTCCAGCTCGCGGATCGCCTGGCCGAGCCATCCCTCGTTGCCCACGCGGTCCGGCTCGGCGGTGTGCCAGATGTCCATGCCGCGGAAGTGGGAGCGGTTGGAATTGGGGTAGCCGATGCCCTGGATGATCGCCATCTTGCCCTCGTCGTAGAGGCGCTTGAACGGTGCGGCGTTGTGGTTGATGCCCAGCGTGTCGTTGATCGGCAGAACCTCGTCCTGGCGCATCACGACCTTGGAGCGCGCCTCGTAGTAGTGCGGGTTCGTGTACGGCACGATGGTGTTCATGAAGTCGTTGCCGCCGGTCAGCTGCACGACTACGAGCGTCTTTTCGGAGTTCTTGGTCATCTTTCTCCTCTATCTAGTCTGTCACGTTTTCGGTCTGCTGTCGGAAGCGCGTCACTCTGGTCCGGTGGATATCTCTGTTGTTGGCGCCCCCGCCCAATTGACCGGATATGGGGGTCATGCGGAAGCGGGGAGCCGCGTTCTGTTTATCCCGTCTGTCACGTTTTCCTTCGGCTGTCGGAATCGCGTCACTCTGGTTTGCGCTACTCGAACTGGTAGTCCACCGTAGAGGCGGTCATCTGCAGCAGGTTGTGGACGCCCACGCCGCGGTCTTCGGTCATGCCGTTCAGCTCGGTGGCGTACTCGATCAGCGATTCGTATGTCGCTTCGCTTACGTGGATGCCGCCAAGCAGGTCGAGACAGCGGTTGACCAGCCGCGTCGGGTCGTCGTCGAGGCTGCCGGCGCGCTCCACCATGTCGCGGACGCCCGGCTTGGTCAGGTCTTCGAACTGGCTTTCGACGAAGCCGATGCGCTCGCTGAGGGTGCCGGAGTCTATCCACTCGTGGCCCGTGTGCCAGCCCTCGACTGTCGGCGGGTTCATGAGCCGCTGGCCCATGATGGCGAGCGGGCCTTCGATGGGCGAGCCGTTGAGCGTGGTTATGGCGAACTGGTGGATGCCCGGAATCGGGTTGGAGAACTCGCCCGTCTGCCGCAGCACCCCGACGACGAGCTCCGTCGGGCTCTTCACCTTCTTGAATGCGGTGGCGTTCTTGAAGAAGTCGGAGTTGAACAGTTCGCGCAGCACGGGGCGAATCTGGCCGCCGGTCTTCATGAACACGTCCGAAAGCTGTTGGATGGCGGCCTCGTCGCGCGGCGCCTCGGTATTCCAGGACGGCACCTGCACCTCGTCCTCTACGAAGAAGTTGTACAGGTGGCGGGAGATGAAGCGCGCCGTCGCCGGCTGCTTGACGATGATGTCTATGACGTCGTCGCCGTCGAACGGACCGGTCTCGCCCAAGAAGGTCTTGTCCTCGTAGTCGTGGTCTTCGGGCACGAACTCGAACTCGGCGGGGTAGTGGCCGTTGGGATACAGAGACAGCGGCTGCCGGAACGTCCAGCCGGTGAAGGCGCGGGAGGCGGCTTTGATGTCATCCTCCGTGTAGTTGCCGACGCCCATCGAGAACAGTTCCAGAAGCTCGCGCCCGTAGTTCTCGTTGATCTCGTCCTTGTGGTTCTCGTTGTTGTCGAGCCAGAAGATCATCGCCGGGTCGCGGGATAGTTCGAGCAGGATGGTCCGCATATCGGTCATGCCGACGCGCCGGAACATCTCGATCTCGGTGTACAGCGACGGGCCGTGCTCGCTCTTGCCCCAGGCGACGGGGAAGATGTGGTGAAGGAACAGCGACATCTTCTCTTCCAGCGGCCTCCGGGAATTCGCCATCCGGTAGATCCACTTGCCGACGTGAACCGCCACCGGTTCGCCGCCGTAGTACCTGTCTATGTAGGACTGGTCCATTTCCGGAAAACGCTCCGGCTCTACCAGATCCTCAACTATCTCCTCGTACGTCTTCTCCGCCGTGAGCTTGTCCAACTCTTCCGGCGTCGCGCCGAATCCGGCGCGTCTCATCAGGTGGGCGACCTGCGCCCTGTCCGACTTCATCTGTCATCCTCCCGCTTCGAGTCTTTCACTGCGCGGGGCCTCCAAATCGCCGCGACCCCGCAGTCTTATCAGTGGTTGCATCCATTATAACCGCAACTTGCGGCTGTTGCACTATGCGGCGCTATTCAGACAAGAATCTTACGCACACCGGCATCGGGATGTCCGCCACCTCACCCGTCGGCGTCAGGGCGCCGGTCTCTGCGTCAATTCGGAACGATACGACGCTGTCAGAATCCTGGTTGGCGGCAAGCAAGAACTCGCCGGAGGGGTCGATGGCGAAGTTGCGCGGCGTGGCGCCCCGCGTCGGCTCGTGACCGAGCGCGGCCAACCCGCCCGTCGCCGCGTCCACGGAGAATATGGCGATGCTGTCGTGGCCTCGGTTCGAGCCGTACACGAACCTGCCGGACGGGTGGACGTGTATGTCCGCCGTCGTGTTGGCGCGCGCGAATCCGGTCGGCAGCGTACTGACGGTCTGCGTGGCGGTCAGCGCGCCGGAATCGCTATCGTAGTCGAACGTCGTTACCGTACTTCCCAGTTCGTTGATCGCGTATGCGTGGCGCCTACCCTGCTGGCTATCGGGGTGAAACGCGAAGTGGCGCGGCCCGGCGCCGGGTTGGGCTTCGACGTAGGGCGGCCAATTGGGATTGTGTGGGGGCGCAAGCGTCCCGTTCTCAGGGTCGAACTCATAGATGACCACGCGGTCCTGCCCCAGGTCAGGCACATAGACCCAGCGGTTTTGAGCGTCCGGGTTGATCGAATGCGCGTGCGCGCGGTCCTGCCGCGCCGGGTTGACGCCGGACGCTCCTTCGTGCTGGATGAAGCAGGAAAGCGGCTCCAGTCCGCCCCTGTTTGGGATTGTTGGGCCGATGGGCGCGACGCAGACGCTGCCGCCGTGGTAGTTGGCGGCGAGCAGGAATCTGCCTGTCGCGTCCACCCGAACGTGGCACGGCCCCTGCCCTCCCGAACCTATGCTGTTGATGAACTCAAGTCGCCCCGCCTCGGCGTCTATCGCGTATGCGTACAACGCTCCCTGCCGTTCCCCCTCGAACTCTTGGATCTCCGACGAGGCGTACAGAAAGTTGCCATTCGGATGCAGCGCGAGAAACGACGGGTTCTCCGCGCCCGACACTACGGACACCGGCTCCAGCCCGCCCGATTCGCCGTCGAAGCGGCAGACGTATATGCCGTCGGACGTCGTCTGCGTGTACGTGCCGATGAAGACAAGCGGGTTGGGGTTGGGTTGGGTCATGTCTGCGGCCTCCTTCCTCCGCTTTGGTCGAGGAGATCGTCCAAGAGGATGGGAGAACTAGCGATCCCACGATGCCTTCTCTTCTGCCAAGTACGCCTTCACTTCCTCCGCCGTCTGGAATAGGCGTCGTTCCGGGCCACTGTTGAGTATCTCCATAATGGAGCGTCCCTTCTTCACATTGGACTCATGTAGCACAACGACTTCCACCGTCTGCCCCGTCTCCAAGTCTGGGCTGACGATTTCTACCCTTCCACCGGGTTGTACCGTTGCCCTCATATGCAACGTCTTCCACATAGTCACGCCTCCTATTGATTCGATGCTGCGCGCCGTCCCTTGCCGTTCAAGGTAGTAAGGCGCGACTACGGTGTCAAGGCGGCGCAGTAGCGGGGGCAATCCGCGCCTCCAGATTGACGCCCCCACCCTCCATTGGTACACTCACGGCGAGCATTTTTCGAGAGGTGGCGTCGTGCCCAACAGCGTATCGTTCCAAGACCTTACCCCGCTATCGTTCCTCGACCGCAGCGCGGCGGTGTATCCTAACAAACCGGCGGTCATCTACAACGACACTACCTACACCTACGCCGAGTTCGACGCGCGCGTGAACCGGCTGGCTGGCGCGCTGAGACAGGCGGGCGTCCGAAAGGGCGACCGCGTGGCGTTCATGGTTCCGAACATCCCGCCGATGCTGGAAGGGCACTACGGGCCGATGCGTCTCGGCGCGGTTCTCGTCGCCATCAACATACGGCTGTCAGCGCGGGAGATCGCCTACATCCTGAACCACTCCGGCGCGAAGGTATTGGTGTTCGACTCCGAGTTCGCCCCCACTGTTCACGGCATGGAGGGGCAGATAGACGGCGTGGAGACGTTCGTGCAGGTCGCCGACGCCGCGCCTCTGGACGCGACCATCCCGTCGGTCGAGTACGAAGCGTTCCTCGCGTCCGCGCCCGGAGGCGTCCACCGAGAAGCGATAGACTCGGAACTCGACGCGGTCTCCATCAACTACACCTCCGGCACCACCGGGCTGCCCAAGGGCGTCCAGTACCACTCGCGCGGCGCGTACCTGAACGCGCTCGGCGAGATTCTGGAATCGGACGTTACCTGGCGGAGCAAGTACCTGTGGACGCTGCCCATGTTCCACTGCAACGGCTGGTGCCACACCTGGGGCGTAACCGCCGTGGGCGCGACGCACGTGTGCCTGCGCCGCGTGGAAGCCGCAGAGATATACCGACTCATCAGCGAGCATGGCGTTACCAACATGTGCGCGGCGCCGACGGTGCTGACTATGATGTACTCCGCTCCCGAGGCCGCCGGACAGGACCTTTCGGGCCTGACGATAATGACGGCCGGCGCGCCGCCGGCGCCGCAGGTGATCCGATCCATCGAGGGCATGGGCGCGTTCCTGCATCACGCCTACGGGCTGACGGAGACTTACGGCCCGCATACCATCTGCGCCATACAGACCGAATGGGCAGATCTGCCCTCCGAAGAGCAGGCGCGGCTGAAGTCCCGCCAGGGCGTCCCGTTCGTCATCGCCGAGCCGGGGCTGCGCGTCGTCAACTCCAAGATGGAGGACGTGCCGCAAGACGGCGAGACTATGGGCGAGGTGGTTATGCGCGGCAACAACGTCATGACCGGCTACTTCGACGACCCCGAAGCCACCGCCACCGCGTTCGAAGGCGGCTGGTTCCACTCCGGCGACCTTGCCGTATGGCATCCGGACGGCTACATCGAGCTTCAGGACCGCGCCAAGGACGTGATAATCTCCGGCGGCGAGAACATCTCCAGCCAGGAGGTAGAGAAGGTCATCATGGAGCATCCCGGCGTGCTCGAAGTCTGCGTAGTCGGCGTGCCGGACGACCGCTGGGGCGAGGTGCCGAAGGCGTTCGTGGTCCCGCGAGCCGGCGCAGAGGTGGGCGAAGACGAAGTGATCCGCTTCACCCAAGAGCGCATCGCGCGCTTCAAGGCGCCCAAGTACGTCGAGTTCCGAGACCTGCCCAAGACGGCGACGGGCAAGATACAGAAGTACGTTCTGCGCGAAGCCGAGTGGGAAGGGCGCGAGAAGCGCATCCAGGGAACCGTGGGCTAGGATACAGGCGCGGTCGGCGAGACTCGCTTTCGAGGACACATATAGGAGTGAGAGATGGCAAGCTGCGCCGTCTGCGCCAAGCACGTTACGGATGAGCTGGACACCCCCGTCGGCGAGACGATGGCGGGCAGCCCAGAGCTGGACCCGACGCGAGGCACGAAACGCTACTGGGAGGGCGTGTGGCACTACTTCTGCGGCCTTGTGTGCCGCAGCCGGTTCGACTCGCGCCCCTCAGAGTACATGGCGAAGGGGTGAACGAGACGCGCGGTTCGCTTTTCTCTCACGTACAAACAAACCATCACAGTACCGGCGCCAATTAGCGACCGACAATCAGGAGGCCCCCAAAAATGAATAACGGCGATATCGCCTGGATACTGCTTGCGTCCGCTCTCGTACTGCTCATGACGCCCGGTCTGGCGCTGTTCTACGGTGGGCTGGCGCGCAGCAAGAACGCATCCTCCACCATTATGTACAGCCTTATGAGCATGGGCATCGTCGGCGTAGTTTGGGTGCTTTGGGGATATACCCTCGCCTTCGGCCCGGACGTCGGACGATTCATCGGCGACTTTTCGTACTTCGGGCTGAACAACGTCAGCGCCACCGAACCCGGTCCCTATGCGGACAATATGCCGCACCAGGCGTTCATGATATTCCAGGGGATGTTCGCCATCATCACGCCGGCGCTGGTAACGGGAGCGTTCGCGGAGCGGATGAAGTTCAGCGCATACGTAATCTTCATCGTGCTGTGGGTAACGATAGTCTATGCTCCGGTCGCGCACTGGGTTTGGGGCGGCGGCTGGCTGGGAGAAGTAGTGCCGGCTCTCGACTTCGCGGGCGGAAACGTCGTTCACATAAACTCCGGCGTCGCCGCGCTTGCAGCCGCCATCATCTTCGGCAAGCGGCTGGGCTTCGGCTCCGAGCCGATGGAGCCTCACAACGTGCCGATGGTAGTGCTGGGCGCCGGTCTGCTGTGGTTCGGATGGTTCGGATTCAACGCCGGCTCCGCGCTCGCCGCAGACGGCAACGCGGTCAACGCCTTCGTGGTAACGAACACCGCCGCTGCCGCCGGAATACTCGGCTGGACCGCCATCACGTGGCTAATGGACGGCAAGCCGTCGGTCATCGGCGCGGCGTCGGGCGCGGTCGCGGGGCTTGTGGCGATAACGCCGGCCGCCGGATTCGTAGGGCCTATGCCCGCCATCATCATCGGTCTGGTCGCGGGCATCGTGTGCGACCTCGCCGCGCGCCTGCTGGTGCGCCTGAACCTGGACGACGCCCTTTCGGTATGGGGCGTGCACGGCATCGGCGGCACCTGGGGGTCGCTGGCGACCGGGCTGTTCGTCGGCATCGGCTTCGGCAGCCTGGCGGCGTTCACCGACCTGTCGCGCGCCGAGCAGACGCTGAACCAGATAATCGCCATCGTCGCCACCTGGGGCTGGGCGTTCGTCCTCACCGGCGTCATCCTGTGGCTAATCAAGATAACCATCGGCCTGAGAGTCTCGGACAACTCCGAGGCGATAGGGCTGGACATCGCGGAGCACGGCGAGGCGTCTTACAGGTGGTAGGCTGAATTTAGAGAATCGGGGGCGAGCGGCGGAACCCGCCGCCCCCCACGACGGGGGTGATGAGTCATGAAGAAGATCGAGGCAATCATCCGACCCGAACGGGTGAATCCGGTGAAGGACGGCCTGGTAACCGCCGGCTTCTCCGGCCTGACGACGACTCAGGTTACGGGACGCGGCGCGCAGCGCGGCGTGGTCCATACCGGGCGCAGCGGACAGTCCATCACGATAGATATGCTGCCCAAGGTGAAGCTGGAGATAGTGGTCTCGGACTCGGACGTCGAGCGCGCGATTGACGCCATCGTCGAGGCGGCGCGCACCGGCGAGATCGGCGACGGCAAGATATTCGTCCAGCCGGTGGAGCAGGTCATCCGCGTCCGGACCGGCGAACGCGGGGACGCGGCTATCTAGCGAGCCGCGCTACTCCAGCCCATCCCACCCCGTAACGCGGCGCGGGGCTATCCGCAGCAGCCGGAAGTCCCGGTTCGGGAGTATCTCCTCCACATACGGCCCGGCGCGCTCCGCGCCCAGGTAGTGAGCGGACACGGCGTGGACGAACTCGACCGCGCCCTCCTCGGTCAGCGACGCCTCGCCCTCCACGAGGACCCACGGCTGCGGCGATGCGTCGGCCGCCACGCACAGCGCGACGTTGGGGTTCGCCGCCACGTTGCGCGCCTTGATCGTCCGCGCGTCCACCGTCACTACCAGCTCATCCCCCTCCACCATGTGCCAGACGGGGGTAACGTGCGGTGTCCCATCCGCCCGCAGCGTGGTGATGAACGAGATGATAGGTTCGCGCAGCAGCGCCCATGTGTCTTCCGAGTTTAGCTTGCCCATAACTGCTCCGTTGTTCATTAAGGCTGGTCTGAAAGGCGCTGTCCGAGATTGGTAGGAGTTGCTTCGGGGAATCGGGGTTGGCAGTGGCGTAGCGCTCTGGATTCCCGCTTTCGCGGGAATGGGCGCCGGCGCGCGCGTACTAGGGTGGACAGTACCGCCCGAAAGCCCGGTCAAACGCCTGGCTTGGTTACAGTATCGCGCCCGCCTCTTGCAGTCGTCCGATGTCGTCCCAGTCGTAGCCAAGCTCTTCTATCAGCAGCGCCTCCGTATCCTGACCGAGCTCCGGCGCCTCCTTCCACACGCCCGCCGGGGTTTGGCTGAACGTTACGGGGAAGTTGCACATCTGCACGTCGCCGATCACGGGATGGGAGAAGTCGGTTATGTAGTTGTTGGCGATCACCTGCGGGTCGTCCCGCAGCTCTTCGACGGTCTGGACCTTGGCGAAGATGAGGTCATCGTACTCGCCGAGTATCTCCATCCACTCGTCCACCGGCTTGGTCTTGAAGCGCTCGGCTATGATGGCGGTCAGCTCCGGCGAGCCCGCGCTCATGCCGCGCGCCGCGGCGGTTAGCGGGTGGTCTATGTACTCCTCCAGCCCCAGCGCGGTGGCGAAGTCGGCCCAGTAGCGCTGGAACTGCGCGCTCATGAACTGTATCCAGCGACCGTCGGCGCACTCGTAGGCGTTGACCAGAGGGTTCATGGGAGCGGCGCGGTCGGTGAGGCGGTAGTAGAAGCCAGAGAGCAGGTGCATACTGACGGCCAGCCCTTGCAGCCACATGGTGGCGCTGAGGTGCGAAACGTCCACGCGCTGGCCGACGCCGGTGCGCTCGCGCGCGTGCAGCGCGGAGACTACGCCGAGGCAGAGGATGATGCCGCCCATCTGGTCGGAGACCGCGCCGGCGACGTATGACGGCTCCGTGTAGCCGGGGCCTGTCGCCGCAGCCATGAGGCCGGAGCGCGCCTGCCCGCAGCCGTCGAGCGACGGCTTGGCGGAGTCGGGACCTTCAGGCCCATAGCCGGTGCCTGAGCCGTAGATTAGGCGCGGGTTGATCTTCCGCAGCGTCTCGTAGTCCATGCCCAGCCGTTCGGGGATGCCCTTGCGGAAGTTTTCGATGAAGACGTCCGCCTCCGCGACGAGCTTGTGCACCACTTCGCGCCCCTCGGCAGTCTTGAGATTGACGGCGATGCCGCGCTTGTTGCGGTTGCACGTCTCGAAGTAGGCGTTTCGGCCGCCCTCGAGCTGGATGGGACGCGAGCTCATCCGCGCCACTCCACGCCCTATGTCTCCGTCGAGCGCCTCTATCTTGATGACGTCCGCGCCCATGTCTCCGAGCATGGACGCCGCCACCGGCCCGAACTGGTACATCGTCCAGTCCAGAACGCGCAAGCCCTTCATCGGACCTTCTATGCCGTTTGTACCGTTTGTGTACATTGCTCCCCACCTACCCTCTCGTGAAATTAGCGAGGGCGAGGATTTCACCCCCATCCCAGCCTTCCCCCTTCGAGGGGGAAGGGGTTCTTGTCGGTCAAGCGGTTGGCTTGTCGCTACTCGGACAGGATCAGTTCGGACATCCGCTCGCCTATCATCATGGTCGTAACGTTGGTGTTGGCGCGGATGCAGTCGGGCATGATCGAGGCGTCCACCACACGCAGGCCCTGCAGACCGTGAACCCTGCCGTTCTGGTCCACCACCGCCATCGGGTCGTCGGCCGGTCCCATCTTGCAGGTGCCGGATATGTGCTGGCCCGTCGTCGCCTCCTGCATCATCCACTCGTCCAGCGCGTCGTCGGAGTCCACAATGTCGTCGGGCGGCTCGATGCGCTCCTCAATGATGTCGGCGAAGTCGGGATGCTCGGCAAGCTCCAGGCACTTGCGGATGCCCTCGCGGGAGCGCATCCGGTCGAACTCTTCTGCGAAGTAGTTGTAGAAGAGCTTGGGCTGCGCGCCGACGTCGGCCGATTCCAGCGTAAGTTGCCCGGAGCCGACGGCAAGGTCGAGGATCACCGACATCCGCACGCCGACAGGCTCCATGCGGTCGCCGCCTCGATTGATGCGCTCGGTGGCGAAGTTCGCCATGCTTATCTTCATGTCGTTGCGAAGCTCCGAGCCTGTGGCGGTGTAGCGCAGCATGAGCTGGCTTCTGGGCGCGTAGCCGTCCAGCTCCACTTCGGGCTTGGTGCGCCACGTCGCCCAGACCACGGGATGGTCTCGCAGGTTCTGGCCCACGCCGGGCAGGTCGTGAACCACAGGCACGCCGACTTCGCGCAGGTGCCCCGCCGGGCCGACGCCGGACAGCATGAGTATCTGCGGAGAGGCGATAGCGCCCGCGCTGAGGATGACCTGCTCGCCCTCTACGATGAACACCTCGCCGCCGCTCTCCACCTCGACGCCCGTGGCGCGCCCGTCTTCGATGACGACGCGGCGCGTAACGCAGTTGGGCCTGATGGTCAGGTTGAGCCGGTGACGCGACATGGACAGGTAGCCGACGTTGGTGCTCCAGCGGATGCCCTGCGGGTTGTTGTAGGGCGTGGGACCGATGCCGGTAACGTCCGGGTGGTTCTGGTCGGGGCCGTCGGGATGTCCGGCGGCTTTGGCGGCGGCGTAGAATGCCGTCTGCATCGGAGGCCACTCCGTGGCGTCGGAGAAGCGGCGGCAGATGATCGGCCCCTCGGTGCCGTGGAAGTCGCCGCCGAAGTCCGTATCCGTCTCCAGCTTTCGGAAGAACGGCAGCACCTTCTCATACGTCCACTCGTCGTTGCCGCGCTCCGCCCAGCCGTCGTAGTCCTCCGGCATACCGCGCAGGAACACCTGACCGTTGATCGCGCTGGAGCCGCCCGTAACCTTGCCGCGCGGCACCATCATCGGCTCGGCTATCGGAGTCGGCTGACCCCAGAACTGCCAGTTGTGGTCGCTGGTCATAACGTCCATGCCGGTCGCGTAGCCCTGCCGCACCTCTTCCGGCAGGCTGTCTATGTCCGGGTAGTCCGGGCCCGCCTCCAGCAGCAGCACAGAGCGGTTGGGATTCTCCGAGAGCCTGGTGGCGAGAATCGCGCCGGCAGAGCCCGCGCCCACAACGATATAGTCATACTTCATCGGAAAAACCTCCTCCGCAAAGGATGTCGAGTGAGTTGCGCGAATCGTATAACCGATTCGCGGGGTAGTCAATAGATTTATTGTTTTCGCCCCCACGTACCCAGCGACACGACCACGGCGACGATGCCGATGGCGACCGAGATGAGGTACGTATCCTGAAAAGCGAGCGTGAAGGCCCCGTTAGCGGATGCGACGGCGGATGACGAGACGTCCGCCTCCGCGCCGCGCGCCGCCTCCCGCGCCGCGAATACCGCGCCCATGACGGCGACGCTCGATACGGTGCCGAGTCCGCGCGTCAGCCCCATGACGCCGCCACCCATGCCGAGCCGGCGCGACGGCATAGAGCCCATTATCAGATTCGCGTTCGCGGATTGGAATAGGCCCGTCCCGACGCCGATCGCCACCAGCCCGACGCCGACGCGCGCCACGCCGGACGCGGCGTCCAGCATAGCCAGGGACGCCATCGCCAACGCGCACACCACAAGCCCGCCGGTGATGGTGTACGCCGGGTTCCAGCGGTCGGAAAGCCAGCCGCCCAGCGGCGAGCCTAACGTGTTGGCGACGGTCATCACCAGCAGCAGCGCGCCCCAGACACTCGCCGTCGCACCCATCGCGTCCACGACCATGAACGGCAGGATGAACCAGTTGACGAACGTGGACACCATGGCGAGGATGGACACGGCGAACGCGGCGGCAAGCGCGCGGTTTCTGAATATCGAAAGGTCTAGCGCGGGCCGCTCGACGCGGCGCTCTATCGCGACGAACGCGACGAACGCGAGCGCGGCCACCGCGCCGAGCGCGGGTACGTGCGGCTGAGTCCAGCCGCCCCTGCCGCCCAGCGACAGCGCCAGTATCAGCGCGGCGACGGCTACGAACAGCGTGGCCGCGCCCCATACGTCAAAAGCCGCGCGTGGGCGTCCGGGGGGACGTCGGGCGTCTCCCGTCGCGTCGGGCGCATTGGCCACATCGAATGGACTAGGCGGCAGTCGCAGCAGCGCCGCGGAGAAGGCGATGGCGGCGAGGCATATGGGCAGCCTGCCGAGGAATATCGCGCGCCAGCCCAGCTCGTCCACCAACAGGCCGCCGCCGAGCGAACCGGTCATCATGCCGAACGTTCCGAGCGCGGCCATTATGCCGAGCGCGCGTCCCCTGAACTCGGACGGGAACAGCCGTGTTACGATGGCGGGCGCGAGCGCCATCAGCAGCCCGTTGCCGAACGCCTGGAGCACGCGCAGCGCGAACACCAGCGCGAGGCTCTGCGCCATGCCGATGGCGACGACGGCGACGGTGTACACCACGAGGCCAATGACGAACATCCGCTTGAGGCCGAAGGCGTCCGCCGCGCCGCCAAGCCCAAGCTGCAGCGCGGTACTGGCGCCGACGTAGAAGATGATGATCCACTGGATCGTTACGGCGTCGGTTCCGAAGCTGGCCGTAATGTCCGGCAGGGCGACGTTTACAGTGATGTCGAGCGCGGCGAGGAACATGCCGGACGCGGCGGCGACAAGCCCTAGCCACCGGTTGCGAGCCAAGCGCTCGACCGATGTTTGTCCACCTGGTTCGACCACGCCCTGCCCTTTGCCCCCATCTGCTGGGGAAACAATAGGGGCAACCGAGTGTGGTTGCCCCTGATTTGCCGTTCCGGGCGCCCACAAGGGGAGCCCCTACGGATAGTTTGGCGGTCGGAAGCGCTAGACGCCGCCGACTCCCGCGGTGGAAGGCGTGGCCGCCGCGCGCTCGCGCGTCCGGCTGATGCCGATGCGCCGCGCGATAATGACTTTCTGGATCTCAACCGTGCCGGCGGGGTGCGCGCCGACGAGGCTGCCGCGCTGATAGACCTCCGGCTCGCCGCCGAACGGCGCGCGCG
Organism: Dehalococcoidia bacterium; assembly: GCA_965208795.1. GTDB lineage: Bacteria > Chloroflexota > Dehalococcoidia > Lucifugimonadales > UBA1123 > VXRN01. Next base: position 1,227,697 of record CBDBPQ010000002.1, on the reverse strand, counting down.
GCTCCTCGGTGCCGCACAGGCTGTACATGCCCATCAGGTCTCGCGAGCGGTCCGCGTTCTTGATGCGGTACAGCTTGCCGAACATCGAGGTCTGGGAGCCGTGGTACGTCATCTCCTGGCGCGACTGGTACATGCCGTAGTTGCGCAGGTTCATGAGGCTGTGTACGTGCGAGTCTATGTACGCCGCAGCCGCTTCCTGCTGGACTATCGGGTCGGACCCCAGGGCCTCGCCCTCGCTCTCGGTATTGCGGACGTAGCTCAGCAGGTTGTCGAGCGACTCGTCGCGCGGGAACGCCTGGCCGCGTCCGCCGTGCTCGACTTCCAGCGTCGTCTGCGTAACCTGCCAGCCCTGCTGCTCGCCGCCGATGAGGTGGTCGCCGGGGATGCGGACGTTATCGAAGAAGAATACGCTCTGGTCGTCGCCGGAGAGCAGGTCCATGCGCTCCTGCGCCAGCCCCTCGGCGGGGAACGGAACCATGAAGTAGCCCAGGTTGCGGTGGCGGGGCGCGTCCGGCTCGGTCATGAAGGGGCCGAACAGGTAATCGGGCTCGCCGACGCCGCTGATCCATATCTTCTGGCCGTTGAGGATGAAGTCGTCGCCGTCGCGCACCGCGCGGCTCTGGAGCGACGCGAGGTCGGAGCCGGCGTTGGGCTCGGAGAAGTTCTGGAACGCGATCTTGTCCGCGCTCAGCAGCGGCTTGAGGAACTTGTTCTTCTGGTCTTCGTCGGCCCAGACCAAGAGCGTGGGGAAGACGAGTCCGTTGGTGAAGCCCGGCACCACGCGCGCGCGCCTGAACTCCTCCTGGATGATGGTCTCGTGCTCGCCGGACAGCCCGCCTCCGCCGTACTCCTTCGGGTACGTCGGGTAGAGCCAGCCCTTTTCGGCGATCGTCTTGTGCATGTCGCGCCAGAACCAGTACTGGTCGTCGGACAGCTCGTTGCGATCGACAGGGGCTCTCATATCCTCGGGGATGTTCTCATCGAGCCAGGCGCGAACCTCGCTGCGGAACTCCTCTTGGTCTTCGGTATAGGTGTAGGCGAAATCCATCCGTGCACTCCTCCTCAGGCTTGCCAAGTCTGATTTTGGGCATTATTCAAGCAATACGCCAATGTTAGGGCGTAGCCGCGTGGCTGTCAATAGCAAGTGGGGCGGCGCGATTTTCGTCTAGCGGAGACAACGCGCTCAGCCTTATATTATGTATGCAGGAAACCAGTACGGGAACGGAGACTGTATGGAAGCCAGACGCATAGCCCAACAGGCGGAGGAAGCCGGCGTTCAGCTAGTGAGCTTCCTGTTCTGCGACAACGCCGGAATCATACGCGGCAAGGCCACTCACGTCTCGGGCTTGGAGCGACGCTTGGAATCGGGCATCGGACTTACCAAAGCGATGCCGGCCATGAGCGGAATGGACCAACTGCAGGTTGTGGACGGATTCGGTCCCGTGGGCGAGGTACGCTTGATACCCGATCTGGACACTTTCACCATACTCCCGTACGCGCCCACCCGCGCACTGGCGCTGGCGGACATGATAACCATCGAGAGACAGCCTTGGGGAGCCTGCCCGCGCAGCTTTCTGAAGCGGATGATCGAGAAGGCCCGCTCCATGGGACTCGCCTTCCAGGCGGCGATGGAGCCGGAATGGTACCTGGCGCGCGAGGAGGACGGCCAATTCGTTCCAATGGACGAGAGCCTGGACAACGCCTCCATCGGCTTGACCGCGTCTCAGCCCGTCATAGACGACGTGGTAGCATCGCTGTCGGCCCAGGGGTTGCAGGTCGAGCAGTACTATCCCGAGTTGGGACACGGACAGCAGGAGATGAGCATAACCCACGCAGAGGCGCTCCGCGCGGCGGACAATCACGTCATCTACCGGGAGACGGTGCGAAACGTGGCGTGGCAGCACGGCTGGCTGGCGTCATTCGCGCCCAAGCCCTTCCCGCACTTGGCGGGAAACGGGTGTCACACTCACCTCAGCGCGTGGGATCTGAACGGCGAAGTCAACCTGTTCTACGACCCGGACGATGAGTTGCAGATCAGCCAAATGGCGTACCACTTCATAGGCGGCATAATGGAACATCTGCCGGCGATCATGGCGCTTGCCGCGCCCAGCATGAACAGCTACCGGAGGATCTCCCCCGGCTCGTGGAGCACCGCTTATATCTGCTACGGCCCCGACAACCGGGAAGCCGCCCTGCGAATCCCCTCCCGATTCTGGGGGTCTGAGATAGCTTCTACGAACCTGGAGTTTAGGCCCGCCGATTCCAGCTCTAACCCCTACATCATGTTGGGCGGCTTGATAGCCGCCGGACTGGACGGAATCGAACGCGAAGTGACGCCGCACACCGGACTGCGCGTGGACGTGGACCCGTCCAGCCTGTCGCAGCGAGAGTTGGCGAAGCGGGGCATCGAACGGCTGCCGGAGTCGCTGCCGGACGCCACCCGCGCGCTGGAGGCGAACAACGTTCTAACCGACGCCATGGGGCCGTTGCTGACGGCCTCCTACCTCGCGATCCGCCGCGCCGAATGGGAGCAATTCTCCCGCCAAGACGCCGAGTTCGAGATACGAAACCACTTCTACAAGTATTAGGGACGGACGCGACGCCCGATGCTTAGGATTGCCCCATAACGCCCCTGTGCTATAATCCGCGCAATTCACAGCGTCGGGAGTTGGGATATGCCACTCGAAAGCCTGCATGAACTGGTCAAAACGCTCAAACAGCGCGTCAAGCAACACGGCAACGACCTGAAAGCCAGCGAGGCGCTCACCCGCTATGCGCTGATAGACCCGCTGCTGCGAGAACTGGGCTGGGACACATCCGACCCCGCCGCTGTAAAGCCTGAGTACCGCCTTCCCGACAATACGGTACCCGACTACGCGCTACTGCGCGATGGCAGCCCCGCGATGATGGTCGAAGCCAAGAAGCTAGGTACGCCGCTGCAAGGCTCGGTTGTATCACAGGGAATCACCTACTGCCTCAATAAAGGAACAACACACTTCGCAGTAACCGACGGTGTGCTCTGGGACATATACGAGACGCACAAGCCCGTCCCTATAGAGCAGAAGCGAGTGGCGAAGTTTGACCTGATGGGCCAGTTACCCTCCGAATTCTGCCTGAAAGCACTGGCCCTGTGGAGGCCGAGTGTACAGGCAGGCTACGTCGCTACCGGACAAACCCCTATCATCAATAAGCCGGAGCTCATTGTCCAGCCAACGATTATCACACCACCGCCAACCGTCACTACACCGCCGTCGGGAGACTGGCATCCGCTGCCAACCGTCAACCCCGCCGGAAACAAGCCTGCCGAAATTCTGTTTCCAGACGGCAAAATGGCGAAGTTGACTGCATGGAATAGTGTGCCTACCGAGTCTGCGCGATGGTTGGCGAATCAAGGCTTGCTGTCGCCATCGCACTGCCCAATCAAGCTAGGAAAAGCCAAGAGGTACATCGTCCATTCAGAACCCATCCACAGCGATGGGAAGGAATTCACCAGTCAGAAAAAGATAGACTCCGACCTTTACGTTGAAGTAAATCACCAAGCGGCAACCAACGTGAAAAATACTATCTTCATTGTCAACCACGTCGGCCAAGACCCAGCCCAATTCAAGGTGCGCTTTGACTGATCGCTATGCCGCGCCGTCCGAACTCCGCCGATACAGATTCGTAAACCTCGCGCGCTACTCTCTCAGCTCGAATTGCCTCGGCCCACGTCGGTTCATCCCAATCGCCGGGGTAGCGAGATTCTACCGCCCAGCTCGTCAAATCAGACAGGTTCGGATGAGTGTCTCGAACCACCCAGCCAACAGGAAGTAGATCTCGAATCGTGTCCAAGTCGCGCGTGTACGGAAACTCAATCTCCTCCAGCGTCAGCGCGCCCTTGATAGCATTCTCGACGGACTGCTGCGACCACCAGCAGACATAGCGCGGGGCGGATGAACGCTTTGACAACACCCGCTGAGCCGCTTCCAGGTCTTCAACCGAGAATCTCATCCAGCGATGGGCTTCCTGAGCCATTCCCTCCAGCGTAACCTCAGCGCCGTCCCTGTACGTGGCGGTTATCGTCTGGCTCATGGCTGCCCTCCCGAATATGCGATAGCTCCATTATACACTGAGCGGCGGCTCAGGCTGGTACAGCCCGTTCTCCATGATGTACCGCTCCACCGAGGGCGGAACTAGCTCCGCTATCGAAGCGCCCACCGCCGCGCGACGGCGGACGTCCGTCGCGCTGATGTCCAGCATCGGGCCGCGGACGACGCTCAGCCTGCCTACCGACGCCGGGAACTCGCGCGCGAACTCATCCGGTGAAACGTCCCGCGCGCCCGGGCGCGACACGGCGGCGATGTGGCACAAGTCGAACAGCCGCTCCGGCTGCCGCCAGCGCCTAAGCTCCCGAACCGAGTCCATGCCGAGTATCAGATGCAGCGTCGCGTCATCGCCAAGCTCGCGGCGCAGGTCGGCCAGTGTGTCCACCGTGTATGTCGGCCCAGGCCGGTCGATCTCGATCGACAACACCTCGAAGCCGCGGCGTCCGTCCACCGCCAGCCGCGCCATCGCCAACCTGCGCGCGGCGTCCGTGACGGACTGACCGGCCTTCAGCCACGGTCGCCCCGCGGGTATCAGAATCACGCGACTCAGCCCCAGCGCGTCCCGCGCGGCGTCGGCTATGGCAAGGTGTCCATAGTGAATCGGGTCGAACGTGCCGCCCAGGATGCCTATGCGTCGCGCCGCTTTCAATACCCATAGCTCCCGTGTAAACTACCCACAATATACATGACACACCATGCGCGGGCGCGGGCGATGCCAACGGTAAATGTCAATCCAGAAATACTGAGGTGGGCGCGGGAGACTGCCGGCCTCGAACGCGACGAAGCAGTCAAGAAGCTCTCGATCCGGGATGCTTACGGTGTGAAGGCTGCCGACCGTCTCGCCGCGCTCGAACGCGGGGAGACGGAGCCAACCCGTCCCATGCTGCTGCGGATGGCGAAGCAGTACCGCCGACCGTTGCTGATATTCTACCTGTCCGAACCACCCAGGGTTGACGAACTTGACTCGTACCGCCGACCGCTCCCCGCTCATATCTCGGCCGCCTATCGCGCCATCTTCGATACGCTAATTCGGAATGTCCGTGTAAGCCAGAGCATCGTTCGCGCCATCCTCGAAGATGATGACGACGCTGAGAGTCTGCCTTTTGTGGGCTCGATGAATGTTGATGACGGGGAGAAGGCTATCAGGCGGCGCCTAGTGGATCTGCTCGAAGTTACCGCCGAGAAATTCCAGACGCAGCCCGGACCTGCCGCGGCATTCGATCTAATGAGGGCGGACGTCGAGCGGCTGGGTGTATTTGTTCTCTTGAAAGGAGACTTGGGCAGCTACCACACTGCGATTGACTCAGAGGTCTTTCGCGGGTTTGTCATAACGGACGAGTTAGCTCCCTTCATCGTGATAAATGACAGAGACGCCAAGTCCGCTTGGTCCTTCACCCTACTGCATGAACTCGCGTATCTGCTGCTGGGCCAGTCCGGTCTGAGCAGTGGCTTGGATGATGATTACGCAGAGCGCCTTTGCGACGACGTAGCCGGCGGATTCCTCTTGCCAGACGCTCAACTCGCTCTCTTGGAACTCGATCACGCGCGAATCGAAGACGCAATCAGCGACTTTGCCGCCGACAGGAACCTGAGCGGCCCTATGGTCGCGTATCGCGCCTACCGCGCAGAAATGATCAGCAAAGCCACTTACTCAGGGTTGAGCGCTCACTTCAGAGATCAGCAGCCCAATCAGCGCGACCGGCGTCGGGAACGAAACCGCCAAAGTGGGGGGGGACCTAGCTACTACGCCGTAAGACGCCATAGAACAGGCAAAGCTCTACTCGACTTTACTAGGAGTATGCTGCGGGCAGGAGAGTTATCTACGACTAAGGCCGCCAAAGTTCTGGACGTGAAACCGACACAAGTCGGCGCAATGCTGAACCTCGGATGATTGTGCGGTAGGTGCGCGGCCTTGCTCTATCTTCTGGATGCCAACATACTGATTGACGCCCATCGTGATTACTACCCTATTCATCGCGTCCCCCAGTTCTGGGAATGGTTGCTGGAGCAGGCTGAATCTGATCGGGTCAACGTCCCAACGGAGATTTACAATGAAGTGATGGAAGGTACAGGCGCATTGCCGGATTGGTTAAGAGAGAACGGGGAAGCTATGGCGCTGGACGAATCTATTGACCTGAATTTAGTTCGGCAGGTACGAGCCAGATATGCGCGTGACCTTACAGTTGAGGAAATTGAGAAGATTGGACGCGACCCGTTTCTGATCGCATATGCGCTTGTCGATATTGACCGACGATGTATTGTGACCACCGAATCTTCGAGACCTAGCAGGCAAAGAGCGAACCGGCACATCCCGGACGTCTGCGCCGACCTAGGGATCCGCTGCTGCGACACCTTCCAGCTCATCAGACAGCTGGACTTTAGGGCTAGATAGAGACTGCAACGCACAGGAGAAACCTCCATGACCACCACACCCACAGACCACGACGTAGAAGTGAACGGACTGAACATCCACTATCTGGACTGGGGCGGCGATTCCAACCGCAACCTGCTGCTGGTTCACGGGCAGGGCGGCAACGCGCACAACTGGGATCACATCGCCACCGCGCTGTCCGACGAATTTCGCGTGATTTCCATTGACCAGCGCGGACACGGCGACTCCGACCACACCCGCGAGGGCTACGGCGTGGACAGGTTCGCGGCGGACCTCGCCGAGTTCGTGGAGAAGGTCGGAATCGCGCCGTGCGACTACGTTGGAGCCTCGCTCGGCGCGCGCAACGGCATCGCATACGCCGGCAACCACTCCGAACACCTCAAGCACTTCGTCTGCCTCGACTATGGACCGGAGATGAGCGTCGTTTCCGCCCGAAACCAGATCTCCGGCATGAACAAGCGACTGCTCGGCTACCGCTCGCTGGACGAGTACGTAGAAATCCAGATGCAGGGCAACACGCGGCCCGGCGAAGACTACTACCGCAACCAGGCGGAACACGGCCTGCGCCTCAACTACGCGGGCAAGTACGTCCCCAAGTCCGACCCTGAGATGTTCTGGATCAACGGCAGCTTCGGCGTCCGCGAGGTACCTTACCTGTGGGAGCAGTGGTCGAAGATAAGCTGTCCGATAATGGAGATGAAGGGCGGCGAGAGCGACTTCCTGTCACCCGAAATCAAGGCGCGCATGATCGAGGCGCAGCCCTCCATGACGTGGGTGGACGTCCCCGAATCCGGACACGGCATCACCGGCGACAACCCCGCCTTCCTGCTGTCCGAGCTCCGCGCCTTCTTCGTGGACTAGCAAACAAGCCAAGCGCTTGACCGGTATTTGTCCGGCGCGGCAGTCAATTGATCCGCAACCGCGCTGTGGCATGGGCGCCGGGCTTACGCGCCCCTTGGCTCATACACCGCCCAAAAGTTGAGGTACGGCGGCGCGACGGACTTGAAGTGGTCCCAAGTTCGCGGCTCGGCGCCGGCGTCGCTCTCGCCTTCGCCGACGCCGTACTCGCCCACACTGACAAGCGCGAAGCCCAGCCCGATCATGCCGTTGACCAGCGTCGCCAGCGTGTGCCGGAACTCGCGCGGGCCGCGCACGCGACGCTCCACGCCGTCCGGGTCTGTGAACTCCCAGTGCGGGTCGGCGATGGAAAGCTCTCCGTCGCCGTAGCTGTCCCAGAGGCGGTAGCCGCCCTCGTTCCAATCCGACGGCTCGACGTTCTGGAAGTACGGGTTGGCGCACGATAGGTGGTACAGGCCCCCGCGTCTCAGTACACGCGCCGTCTGCTCGAACACCGCGACCGCGTCCGGCACGAAGTTGATCGAGTGCGCGTGCCACACCAGGTCGAAGGTGTCCGCATCGAAGCGTGACAGGTCCCGCATGTCGCCTTGCAGCGTTCGGACGTCCAGCCCGTAGCGCCGCGCCGCCTCGCGGTCCCGCTCCAGCTGCTCCTCGGACAGGTCCAGAACCGTAACGTTCGCGCCCAGCAGCGCGAAGGCCGCCGACTGCTGCCCGCCGCCCGCGGCGAGGCACAGGACATCCTTGCCGCTCACGTCGCCGATCAGCCCATTGCGATCAACCAACCGGCGGGCGGCGGCCTCGTCCATATCCAGATACGGCACGGTGTACTCTATGCCCGCGCGGGCGAGCGCGTTCCAGCGGTCCATGTTGAATCGGGCCAAATCGTCCATCAAATCGTCCATAGGGGCATCTCCCATCGGAATTTTAACGCAGAGGCGCAGAGACGCAAAGAGTTTATCGCATCCCTTGAAAATTGTGTTGGGCGAGAGCCTATTATCGCAACCCGACGCTCGCGCGGCGTGTTACAATGCTTACCCTATTCTTTGCAAGGTGACGGGAACTCAGCCATGACCTCCACGACCGATACCCACCCCCGCCAGCTATGGGAAGCCGCGCTCGGACACCTGCAGATGGAGGTGGACAAGCAGGTTTACGAGACGTTTCTGAAGGAGACTACCGGGCTTGCCCACGCCAACGGCGAGTTCGTCGTCGGCGCGTCGGACGCTTTCAGCGCCGAGATGCTGGAACAGCGCATGTACACGCTCATCGCCCAGACGCTGGAGAGCGTCGTCGGGGAGGAGGTCGAGGTGCGCTTCACCGTCGAGTCGGCATACCTGTCGGATGGTGACGCCTACACGAACGGAGCGTCCAACGGCGCATCCGGGCGCGCGTCGGAGTCCCCGCCCGCGACGCGCTCGCGCAACGGTGGAGCGACTGCCCAAGGCCGGATGCTGAACCCTCGTTATACGTTCGACACCTTCGTCGTGGGTAAGTCCAACGAACTCGCCCACGCCGCCGCGCTCGCGGTCGCCGGACAACCCGGACAGCTGTACAACCCGCTGGTCATGTACTCGGACGTCGGTCTCGGCAAGACGCACCTGATGCACGCCATCGGCCACCGGCTCGCCGGGCGCGGAATGTCGCTCATATACTCCACCACCGAGGAGTTCACCAACGCATACATCAAGGCGATACGCGATGGCACGACGGACGAGTTCCGAGACCGCTTCCGCAATGAGGACGTACTGCTGCTGGACGATATCCAGTTCCTGATCGGCAAGGAACAGACGCAGGAGGGCTTCTTTCACACGTTCAACGCGCTGCACATGACGAACCGGCAGATAGTGATAACGTCCGACCGTCCGGTAACCGCGCTGACGCTGCTGGAAGACCGCATCCAGTCGCGCCTCGCCGGGGGCCTGGTCGTGGATATACAGCCGCCGGAGATCGAGACGCGTGTCGAGATACTGCGTCACAAGGCGCAGTCATACGCCGCGCGCGGCCAGGAGATATCCGACGACGCCATCCACTTTCTGGCGGAGCGCATCCACCGCAACATACGCGAGCTGGAAGGCGGGCTGAACCGCGTGCTTGCGATGGCCGACCTGCTGGGCATACCCGCGACCATAGACCTGGTCAAGCGCGCCATCGCCGACGTGGTGGAGACGGCGGCAGAGCGCAAGATACCCGAATCGGCGGTCATCGGCGCGGTCTCGACCCACTACGGCGTCAGCGTAGAGGCGATCAAGGGACGCAAGCGCGACAAGAAGACGGCCCTCGCCCGGCAGGTCGCCATGTACTTGCTGAGGGAGGAGTCGCAGCTGGGCCAGGCGGCTATAGGCAACGCCCTCGGAGGCAAAGCTCACAATACCGTCATGCACGGCTGCGAGCGCATATCCAACCAATTGAACGTGGACGCGCAGCTGCGCCGGGACCTCATCAGCATCCGCCAGGCGATCGCCGACGCCTAAGCAAGCCAAGCGCCCGGATTCGATTCCATAGACAACTGCTCAGGACGAACATGGGGACGAGCGGCGGCTTGCGGGGAAGCTGGATTCATGATTGCGAACTCGCGTGTTACGATGGACTCTAACCAAATTCTTGACGCCCAACTAGACAAGAAATGGACTTGGCGGGGATAACTATGTCGATAACTGCTCGATAACTGTCGATAACCGTAGTCGGTTGTCAATAACTCAGCACGGATCCAGGCTGTTGGAAGATTTCCAAAACTTGTATTGACGGGCTATCGCTCAAAGATTCCAGAGTTGCCGACATGTTATCCCCGGCCCATCCGCGCCTATCCGTAGCTGGATGGGCAAGTTATCGACATTGCCGATGCCCTTATTACTGTTGTTAGATATACTGAAGCCATGATTGACAGAGTCACCATTCAAATAATTAGTGGCAAGGGCGGAGACGGCGCGATAAGCGGTCGCCGGGAGAAGTACGTGCCGCGCGGCGGGCCGGACGGCGGAGACGGCGGCGCGGGCGGCAGCGTCTATCTGGTCGCGGACCCGAACGTCAACACCCTGCTCGCGTACCGATACCGCCGCCACTTCACAGCCGAGAGCGGGAGCCGCGGCGAGCGCAGGCTCAGACACGGCAAGAACGGCGCGGATGTAACGCTGCAGGTGCCGGTAGGCACCCAGGTCTGGCTGGATGACGGACCATTGTCCGGTTCTGGCGCCTCGGGGTCCGCGCTGCTCGCGGACCTGGATGAACCGGGCGAACGATGGCTGGCGGCGGCCGGCGGCGCGGGTGGCGCCGGAAACGCCCACTACGCGACCTCGACCAACCGCTTTCCGAGACTGGCGCAGGCTGGGATGCCCGGCGAAGAGCGGACGCTGCGCCTGGAACTGAAGCTGCTGGCGGACGTGGGAATAGTAGGCGCGCCGAACGCCGGCAAGTCCAGCCTCATTTCGGCGGTGTCCGCGGCGCGACCCAAAGTCGCCGACTACGCCTTCACGACACTGGAGCCGTCGCTGGGCGTCGTTGAGCGGCGCGGCGAGACGTTCGTGATGGTCGATATACCGGGCCTCATCGAGGGGGCGCACGCCGGCGTCGGGCTGGGGCATGAGTTCCTGCGCCACGTCGAGCGCACCCGCGTCCTGATTCACCTGGTGGACGGCGCGCAGGACGACCCGGTAGGCGTGTATCGCCAAATTAATGCCGAGCTTTCGCAGTACGACTCGCGGCTTGCCCTCAAGCCGCAGATACTCGCCGTCAACAAGCTGGACCTGACCGATGTGCATGTGTTGCGCGAGGAGCTGCGGGAAGCGTTCGAGGCTGCCTTGGCCGATGAGTCCAGCGAGCTGGCGGGCGAACTGGGCAAGCCGCGCGTCCATTTCGTCTCAGCCGCAACGGGCGAGGGGGTGGGCGAACTGCTGGACGCGACGCTGCATATGCTGAGAGAGACGCCCCAAGTGCCACTGGCGGCTCCGCCAAGCGTGGGCGACGGCGACGCGGATCCGTCTGGATTTGGCGCGCTGCCGGTGCTGAGGCCCGAACCGCGCCGCCGCAGGCCGCGCGTGAGCGTGGATGATGAGGGAGTGTTCGTCGTGGACTGGCCGCCGGCGGCGCGCATGGCGACGATGATAGGCCCGGACGACTGGGCGGCCAAGATGCAGTTCTACCACCGGTTGGAGCGCGCGGGCATAGTCGAGGCGCTGGAGGCCGCGGGCGCGGGCCCGGGCGACGTGGTGCAGATCGGCGAGGCCGAGCTGGTGTGGGAATAGCAAGCCAATCGCTTGACCGGCGCTTATCAGGCGTGGACGGCTGTGGATTCCAATTCCGCGTAGCGACGCCGATCCAATACCGGTCGAGCGTGTGGCTCGTCCCTACCGCCGGCGACGCCGCCGGATGCGCCTGAGGCTGCGCTGCTTGTCGAGACGCGTCTGCTCGCCCTTGGATCGGAAGAACCGCCGGTTGCGCAGCTCGCGGAGTATGCCGGAGCGCTGCATGGAGGTCTGAAATCTCTTGAGCAGGGCTTCAGGGTCTTCGCCCTCTCGGAGTTGTACGTATGCCAAAAATCGTCTCCTGCCAGTCTCGTTGGTTCTCTTGATTGTATCATCTTTATCGCCCGACGATGCAACCCGCGCATTCACGCTGTTGGCTCGCCTACAATCCTATCCTGTCCCTGATTGTGATCATGACCCAGAAGATGAAACCCGAGAGTATGCCCCAGACGATGATCTCAGGAATGAGGACCGTCGCAATGGAGCGCGGAGTCGAGAACCCGTTCGCCCGAGCTACTAGAATCACGTGCAGCATCAACTGCCACATGAGCACTGCTATCCCGACCAAAGTGCCTATGCGGGATGTGATATTAAAATCTAAGAATGGGTCTATCACCAGTCTGACTATACTGTTCAGGATGAATATGGAGTAGATGAAGCATACTCCGGCGAACAGCGTGGCGAAGGATGCGTTTCCGCCCAGGACGCGGCTCATCACCCAGAGCAGCCCGGCAGCCACAGCGTTTGCGACGATGATGGCGATCGCCCAGCCCGGGACGAAGATTCCCGCTAAGGGAGTTTGGATGCCGATGCTGAAAGACTCCGCGAATTCGTCTCCCATATCGTGATGTACCGAGCGAAGCCGCCGATCAGCCCGACGGCTATGATTACGATCAGCCCCTGAACGACGGGGCGGCGCTCGTCTATGTCGCTCATGGTTTCCATGGGGTTCACCACGACGCCCCATATGGTATTGAAGAAAGTCGCCACCGGGGACGAACCTGATGTTGAAGCGTTGCTCGAAGATGACATGCCGGAACCTCCGCGTCTAATGGAAAACTCCTGATACTCAGTCCCACTATGGCCGAATGATACTCAACGAACCGGGTTCGTGCAACAAAAAGCGCGGTTTGCGATATGGTATCAATATGGCTGGACTACCCAAGCCTTTCCATGACTCCGGACATGACCACCGCGAGGAAACCCGAGAATATGCCCCAGACGACGAGCTCCGGAATTATAACCGCCACGAGGGAGCGCTCCGTGGAGAACCCGTTCGCCCCGGATACGAGAACCACGTACAGAATGAATTGCCACGTGAGCATGGCCATGCCCACCAACTCGCCCATGAAGACTAACGGCTGAATATCGAGGAAGGGGGTTAGCGCGAGTCTGATTAGACCGTTCAGGATGAATATGGAGTAGATGAAGCATACCCCGGAGAGTATCGAGGAGAAGGATGCGTTTCCGCCCAAGAGGCGGCTAGCTACCCAAAAGAGCGCGGCTATCAGCACATTTGCGACGATGACGATGACCGCCCAGCCCGGGGTGATAAGCCCCCCGACGAGAGATTCGATGCCGAAATACGCCGCAACCTCGGCTCCGGTCGCAACGAACCGCGCCAATCCGTCGAATAGCCCGACGGCGATGAGAACGATCAGTCCCTGGATGACCGGGCGACGCTCTACTATGTCGCGCGTGGTTTCCGTGGGACGCACCACAATTCCCCATATGGTATTGAAGAAAGTCGCCACTGGGGACGAACCCGATGAAGATGCGCTGCTCGAAGATGACATGCCGGAACCTCCTCGTCTAATGGGGAACTCTCTTTGCTCAGCCGTGCGATTTTCGAATGATACCCGTCGCGCCGAAATCAGGCAACCGAACGCGCGGGTTTGGGCGCATTCCCATCCCTCAGACCGGCAACCCCCGGCAAATGCGGATTCTCCCTTCACAAATCCCATACCAGTCGGATGGAGCATGGTTGATACGCCTGATCTACAGTTCAGGGATTATCCCCACTTGCCCCTGACATGCTGGGGTGATAGGGTCTCCACAATTGACGCGCATGGTTATGAATCGGTGGCAAGGCGGTTCGCATCGTTGAAAACAGGCGAATCTAGTCCGGTGTATCCCGCGTTTAGACACGAGGTAAAGTCATAATGCCGACCAATGAGATACTGGCGCCCACAAAAGGACCTTTGGCGGGAATCCGAGTCCTGGACTTCACATGGATTCGAGCGGGGCCTTGGTGCACTCGCTGGCTGGGAGCGATGGGCGCCGAGGTGATCAAGGTCGAATGGCCGGAAAGTCCCAGCACCCGGGGGGCCACGAACACCACAGTCCTGTACACGACACCCGATGGTTTGTCGGTCAACCTGAACACCGGCGGCCATTTCAACGACACCAATGCCAATAAGCGAAGCATTACCGTTAACACCAAGACCGAACGAGGGATCGATCTTATACGGCGCCTGGTGGCGGTCTCAGACATTGTCGTAGAGAACTTTGCTTATGGGGTCCTGGAGCGGTGGGGGCTCAGCTACGAGAATATGAAAAAGCTCCGGCCCGACATCATCTACCTCTCGATGTCCGGGTTCGGGCATACGGGGCGGGACCGGGGATATAAGACTATGGGGCCCATTGCTCAGGCCCTGTCTGGTATGACGCACCTGTCCGGGCTGCCGGGAGAGCCACCCGCCGGTTGGGGGTGGTCGTACCTGGACGATACGGGCGGTATGTATGGCGCTATATATGCCCTGAGCGCCCTGCATCATCGCAACGTCACAGGCCGGGGGCAGCACGTCGATAAATCCCAATGGATGAGCGGAGTGGCGCTCAACGGCCCCGCGTTCCTGGACATCCAGGCCAACGGGCGTTCGACAATTCGAGAGGGTTACCCTCCGGGCAACCGAAGTCACTGGCCTGGAACGCCCATCGTTAACAATTACAGGGGCAGGACCGCGGCGCCTCATAACGCCTACAGGACCAGCCCCGGAGGGTACAACGACTGGTGCGCCATCGCCTGCTTCTCCGACGAGGAGTGGCGGAGGCTGGTGGACGCAATGGGTTCCCCTTCCTGGGCTACGCACCGGAAATTTGACACGCTCGAGGGTCGCTTGGAGTACCAGGAAGAAATGGACCACGGTATCGAGGCGTGGACGAAGACGCTGGGCAAGTACGAGATCATGGAGCGGTGCCAGGCGGCGGGAGTGCGTTCCATGCCTGTCCAGAGCAGCCAGGACAAGGTGGAAAACGATCCACAGCTGCGATATCGAGAAACGTACATGGAGGTGGAACATCAGGCGCTGGGGACTTGGCCCCTCCAGAATGCCCCGTTCAAGATGTCGGAGACACCGGCGGTCAATAGCCGCCCAGGTCCACTGATCGGCCAGCACAACGGGGAGGTGTTCGAAGGACAGTTGGGCATCAGCCACCAGGAGCTGGTCGAAGGCTTCGGGGACGGCACCTTCTGGCCGAAGGACTTGAGTATGGATCCTTATCCGTATCTCAGGGAGATGATGGACCCGGACTCGCCAATAGAGTGGACTGGAACGGAGGCGGAGCCGAATCCCGCTCCGGCGCCAACAAGAACCCTGGGCCCAGACCCGACGGGCGCATATGCGGGGTTGCGGGTGCTGGAGCTTGCCGACGAGACGGGCCAGTGGTGTGGCAAGCTGATGGCTGACATGGGCGCGGACGTTATCAAGATCGAGCCGCCCGGAGGCGAGACCGCCCGGACGGTTGGACCGTTCTACAAGGACGTGCCTCACCCAGACCGGAGTCTGTCATTCTGGCACTACAATACTTCGAAGCGGGGTATTACTCTAAACTTGGAAACTGAGGCTGGTCGGAGACTGTTCCGGCGGCTGGCGGAGAAGGCGGATGTGATTCTGGAAACGTACCGCCCCGGCTACATGGCCTCAGTGGGGTTAGGGTACCAGGACCTGAAGAAGGACAACCCCGGCCTGATCATGTGTTCTCTGACGCCCTTTGGTCAGCAGGGGCCATGGAAGGACTACCTGACCAGCGATCTGCTCCACCTGGCCGCCGGCGGACAGATGGCCTCCTGCGGCTATACCGAGGACGACATGCCCGATGCGCCGCCCATCGCTCCCGGGGGAGGGCAGTCCTGGCACATGGGGAGCCACTTTGCCTGCATAGCCATAGGGGCTGCCCTGGTTCATCGGACGGTGACTGGCCAAGGGCAATACATCGATGCCTCCATCCACGACGCGTGCTCCCTGACAACCGAAGCGGCGGTGAACCACTATATCTACGGCAAGGAGATCGTCCGGCGCCAGACCGGCCGCCATGCCTCCCCAAGTCCCACCGACACCACTCAACACCGCTGCGCGGACGGAAATTACGTCAATGTCGCCGCTGCGATCCTGAACCAAATGACCTCGGATCGCCTGGATGCGCTGGGGGAGTGGATGGATGAAATCGGACTGGCGCGCGATCTGCTGGATGAGAAGATGCGGTACCCTGACGCCATTACCGATAACGAGCTGTTCCTCTATCTCATCGGCAATGTCACCCGGGACGAGATGTATCACGGCGGGCAGAAGCGAGGCTTCAACATAGGGGCGGTCTGGTCTCCCGACGAGGTGATGAAGGACAAGCACCTCGAGGATAGGGGGTTCTGGGCAGAAGTGGAGTACCCGGAGGTGAGCGAGACGTTCCGGCACCCAGGTCCCGCGGGTATCTTCAACGGCTCGCCTTGGGCTATCTCGAGGCGGTCGCCCCTTATTGGGGAACACAACGAGGAGGTACTGTGTGGAGAGTTGGGCCTGACCGGGACGCAGCTGGCGACTCTGGCCGAGACGAACGTTATCTAGGAGCGCTTCGCCCATTCTTGACATCCACGCGCCCCGTACTTAAACTTGCCAAGGAATTTGGCAAAAAATCGGCAGCCGTCAGGGGCAGCCATCAGGAGCGCGTGGAATGACGCAGGAATCGGCGATCACACCGGAAATGAAAGCGGCCGTCGGCGTTGAGTCTGAGCCGCAAACCCACGATGTCGAAAAGGGCGCTATCGTCAAGTTCGCCCAGGCGATCGGCGACACGAACCCCCTGTACACCGACGAGGAGGCGGCGCGGCGCTCGCGCTACGGCGGCATCATAGCTCCGCCGACTTTCTTCCGGTCCATGCCGTCCGGCCCCATGAAGGTGGACGTGCGCAGCCCCTACTCCGCCAATCTCGACGGCGGCAGCGACTGGGAGTACTTCGAGCCTGTCCGACCCGGCGACCGCATCACCGTTACGACCATGGTATCCAACGTCTTCGAGCGCCCCGGGCGGCTTGGCAACATGCTGTTCATCCAGCGCG
The DNA here is from genome assembly GCA_965208795.1 of Dehalococcoidia bacterium. Lineage (GTDB taxonomy): Bacteria > Chloroflexota > Dehalococcoidia > Lucifugimonadales > UBA1123 > VXRN01. Next base: position 1,210,792 of record CBDBPQ010000002.1, on the reverse strand, counting down.
AGACGAAGTACGTCAACCAGTTCGGAACCACCGTCGCCATCCAGCGAACCACTGGCATCAGCTATCAGCCATAGAAGGAGTCAGCATAGTGGCAGACCAGGTCTATTTCGAAGACGTAGAAGAGGGCATGGAAATCCCCACCCTCCGCAAGGACCCGACGACGCAACAGCTCGTCAAATACGCCGGCGCCTCAGGCGACTACTACCAGATCCACTACGATCTGGAGTACGCCAAGAACAACGGCCTGCCCGACGTCATCCTGCACGGCGCGCTCAAGAACGCCTTCCTTGGTCAGGTGATGACCGACTTCGTTGGCGAGTGGGGCACGCTCAAGAAGCTCAGCGTCCAGTACCGTGGCATGGACGTGCCCGGAACCCCCGTCTTCGGCAAGGGCATCGTCAAGAAGAAGTACCAGCAGGACGATGACAACATCGTCGAGTGCGAGATATGGCTCGAGACGCACGAGGGCCAGCGCACCACGCCCGGCTACGCAGTGGCCGCCCTTCCCAACCGCGAATAGCAAGCCGAGCGCTTGACCGGCAAGCCACGCGCTTGACCGGGGAATCGGCGCCTGTGGCTCCTATCCCGATGACGAATAGCGAGACCGCCCCGATTGGCTTCAAGCCGGTCGGGACGGTTTTGTTTACGACCTAGTGGGTAGTGGGCGCGGCGCGAACCTCATCCCAAGTTCGTTTTCAGTACCGGAGTGGTAACATGGCTAATTACGTACTCGTTCACGGCTCGTTCCAGGGCGGCTGGATATGGAAGCCGACCGCCGCGGTTCTGCGATCCGCCGGCCACGCCGTCTATGCGCCCACGCTCGACGGGTGCGGCGAACGCCGCCACCTGATACGCCCGGGCATCACCATCGCGGCGCAGGCGAGGGAAGTCGCTGACTTGATGTTCTATGAGGACCTGGACGACGTGGTTCTCGTAGGCACCAGCACCGGCGGTCTCGTAGTGTGCAAGATCGCGGAGCTTGCGAGGGAGCGCATCTCCCGCCTGGTGTTCGTGGACGCGCTCGCGCCCCAGCCGGGCCAGCGCGTGACCGAAATAGTCCAGCGCAACCCCAATACGCCGCCAATGCCGACGACCGAGCTGACGCGCGGCCCCACGCGCGAGGAGTTGGAGAACCGGCTGTTCGCGGACCTGGAGCCGGAGCTGAGGGCATGGGCCGCCGACCGCGCCACTATGCACCCGGTAGAGGCGTCCGACGCGCCCGGCGAGCTGGACGGCTTCTGGGCGCAAGAGTGGAACGCCCGCGTCATCCGGTGTCGCCTCAGCCAGAATCCGCCGGAGGCGCACCAGCGCGCCACCGCGGAGACGCTAAACGCCGACTGGCATGAGATGGACGCTGGACACTACCCGATGCTCAGCCATCCGGAGGAGCTTGCGGCGCTGCTGCAGTTGTAGGGGCGTCGAACGGCGAAGTCCCTATTTTTAGCGGAGAGACGCAGAGGGGGATTGTAGGGCGTCCCCTGTGGGCGCCCGCGTCCTATTTCTGTCGGCCCGCCAATATCGCGCCGATGGCCAAGGCCGCAACCACGATGACGACGTTGAACGACCATTCCTGCCACCACCACTCCCTGCGGTGCGTCAGAAACGGTGGCAGCCAGCCATGCGACTCGCGCAGGGTTATCGCGAGAATCAATATGGTCAGCGCCGCTACCCTCTTCACCTAGACGATCCCCTCTCCGCTAGGCTTGCAGCGTCGCTCCGACGCCGCTGGCTATGCCGCGGTACTCGCGCAGAACGGCGTTGCTGTTCAGCGCGGTCGGCTTGGAAGTGTCCCTGTAATCGGCGCGCATCTCGATGCGGCCCAGGAACGGGATGTCCAGATGCTCGGCAAGCTCCTCGCCGGCGCCCGAGCCGAATATCTCGCCCGAGAAGTTCTCGACGACGCCCAGCACGGAGATCTGCAGCTTCTTTATCATGTTGACAGAGCGGATGGCGTCTATCTTCGCAAGCTCCTGCGGAGTGGTTACGACTACGAAGCCGTCCATTTCGAGCGACTGCATCACCGTCAGCGGCGCGTCCGACGTTCCGGGGGGCAGGTCTATGATGAGGTAGTCCAGCTCGTCCCACTCGGTGGACTGGAGAAGCTGGTTGATGGCGTTGTGGATCATCGGGCCGCGCCAGATGATAGCCTCCTCCTCGTCCTTCTGGAAGAAGCCCATGGACATAACCTTTACGCCGAAGCGCTCCGGCGGAACCATGCGCCTGTCGTCGCGCGCCGTTGGCGGCTCGGAGACCCTCATGGCGCGGATGACGTTGGGGCAGTCTATGTCCACGTCCAGGATGCCGACGCGCGCGCCGTCGTTGGCGAGCGTAACCGCCAGGTTGACGGCGACGGTGGTCTTGCCCACGCCGCCCTTGCCGCTGTAAACGCCGACCTTGTGCTTGATCTTGCCGAGCGTCTCCGCTATCGAGCGCTTCTGCTCGAACTGGCGACGCATGGCCTCTACGCGGGCGCGCGCCTGCGCCTGCTGCTGGGGGTTCATGGCCTCGCCGCGGGCAGGGCCATGCTGATGGGGATTCATGCGGTTCTCCCGCGGGGCGAGCGCCGCCCCGTCTGGCGTTTGGGTTCGGTTCGGACGACGCGCTAGTCCAGACCGAGCAACTTCTTGCCGTCCTCGGTTATCAGGTCAGGCGTCCAGGGCGGGTCGAAGGTCAGCTCGACGTTCACGTCCTCGACCTCGTCGAGCTCGGCGATGCGCCACTCCGCCTGCTGCGCGATGTAGGGCCCCATGCCGCAGCCGGCGAAGGTCAGCGTCATGCGGACGTCCACGTTGCCCTGATCGACTTCGACGCCGTAGATCAACCCCAAATCAACCACGTTGACGGGGATCTCGGGGTCGTACACGTCTTTGAGAGCCTCGTAAACCTCGTCGGCGGTGAGGGTGGGCTGTGTGGTAGTCATTGGTTAGCCTCCGTGTGGCCCATATAGCTTTGGATGACTCAATTCTAGTGGCAAGGCCGTATGGTGTCAAAGCTATCTTAGCGCGCGCGCCATCAGCTCCTCTGCCTTGGCGCGGCTGCCGGATGCGGTTACATAGACCAGGCTGCCCTTGTTCTTGAGCAGCAGGTGGCCGTTTTCCAGCTTCAAATAGCGGGCGTTGGTCCTGCCCAGGTCTATCGTCTCCATGCCGGTCTTGCCGGCGATGGAGCGAATGAGAAACGAGACGGCCAAGCCGTTGTAGCCGGTGCCTCCCACCAGAACGATGCCCGTGTGGAGGCTGTCCAGCAGTTCGGCGTCTATCTTGTTCGGTATCATCTCGGGCATACTGCTGTATATGCCGAACGCCACGTTGTCCACCCGGGCCATGCCGAAGGCGGTGGAAAGCCCCGGCGCGCTGACCCCCGCTTCGTTCGCCACCGTCTGAAGCAGGTCGCCGCCGGTCGATATGAATCCCGCCGCGACGGGCGGATCTTCGACCGACACCGGCAGGTTCGTCAGCATGTTCCACGCATTCGGATTCCTGTCGCGCAGCCGCGCCAGCGCGCCCGCCACCGGCGGAATAGGAGGCGTGGATAGCGTCGCGCCCGGGACCGGCGGAATCGGGGGCTGCGGCAGGGCGATAACTATCGGCGGAATCGGCAGGGTGGAGCCGGCAAGCGTCGGGATAGGCGCGTCCGGCCCATCGAACTGGCGGCGAACCTCGACCGCCCACACCGTGTCTCCGCGCACCACCTCCACCGTGTCGGCGGCCACGCGCACCGACGTCGGCTCGTCCGGCGCCGCCCTCTCGAGCAGGCTGGCCGCCAGCAGCGCGTCCGATGCGTTGGTGAAGCGCAGGAAGCCCCCGAACTGGTCCAGCGACGCCGCGACCATGGATACGCGCGACAACTCCAGCCCGTCGTCAGAGTCCAAGATGATGATTCCCGACTGGTCGGGGCTCAGCAGGCGCTGGTGGTCTATATTGACCGGCGAGGCCGGGCTGAAGTACAGATAGGTCTGGTACTCGACGTCCGGAAGCAGATCATACTCCATTCCGATGGGCAGCGTGCCGTCGCTCTCGCGCACGTTATTGCCGCACGCTAGGGCGAGGATGAACGTGAGGGCTATGGCGGCTGTCAGGATGCGTCTGAGCATGGCGTCTGAGCCTACTCTACCAGAACCTTGCGTAGATCAGTAATCTGGTCTCTTAGCAGCGCGGCTTTCTCGAACTCCAGCGACCGCGCGGCCGTCTTCATCTGCGACTCCAGATCCTTGATGAGCCGCGTGATGTCGTCCTTCGGCATATCGGAAGAATCCACCGTGTACGTCGCCGCGGTCTCGGCTACGGCGCGGACGCGCTCGGTGATGTCGTGGATCGTCTTCTGTATGCTCTGTGGAGTGATGCCGTTTTCGCGATTGTACATGCGTTGTATCTCTCGGCGGCGCTCCGTCTCGTCTATCGCGCGTTTCATCGAGTCCGTAACCCGGTCAGCATACATTATCACATGGCCTTCGACGTGGCGCGCCGCGCGTCCGATGGTCTGAACGAGCGACGTAGTGGAGCGCAGGTAGCCCTCCTTGTCGGCGTCGAGGATGGCCACCAGGCTGACCTCGGGCAGGTCCAGCCCCTCGCGCAGCAGGTTTATGCCGACGATGACGTCGTACACGCCCAGCCGCAGATCGCGCAGTATCTCGCTGCGTTCGAGCGTATCTATCTCGGAGTGCAGATAGTGGGTGCGAATGCCCATCTCACGCAGGTAGTCGGCGAGCTCCTCTGCCATGCGCTTGGTGAGCGTGGTTACGATGCAGCGTTCGCCGCGGTCCACGCGCGCCCGTATCTGGTACAGCAGATCGTCTATCTGCCCCTCGGTCGGCTTGACGTCTATGACCGGGTCGGTAAGCCCCGTCGGGCGTATGACCTGCTCGACCATCTGCTGCGAGTGCTCGTACTCATACGGGCCGGGCGTGGCCGATACGTACACCGCCTGGTTGACGAACCGCTCGAACTCGCCGAAGTTGAGCGGGCGGTTGTCGAGCGCGGACGGCAGCCGGAAGCCGTACTCGACCAGCACCTCCTTGCGAGCGCGGTCGCCGTTGTACATGCCTCGAATCTGCGGCAGCGTCATGTGAGACTCGTCTATGAACAGCAGGCTGTCTTCGGGGAAGTAGTCCAGCAGCGTGTAGGGCGTGCTGCCCGCCTCGCGCCCGGAAAGGTGGCGCGAGTAGTTCTCGACGCCCGCGCAGTAGCCCGTTTCTTGCATCATCTCGACGTCGTACCGCGTGCGCTGTTCGAGTCGCTGCGCCTCCAGAATCTTCCCCTCGCGCTTGAGGATGGCGAGCTGCTCGTCCATCTCCGCCTCTATGCCGCCTATCGCCTCCAGCATCCTCTCCTCAGAGGTAACGAAGTGCTTGGCAGGGTAGATTTCCATCTGGTCGCGTTCGGCCAGTACCTCGCCGGTCAGCGGGTCCAGCTCGACGATGCGCTCCACCTCGTCGCCCCAGAACTCGATGCGGACTCCGATGGTCTCGTAGGCGGGCAGAATCTCGAGGGTATCGCCGCGTCGTCGGAAGCGGCCGCGCGCCAGGTCGTAGTCATTGCGCTCGTACTGCATGTCAATGAGCTGCCGCGACAGCATCGCCGGGCTGCGAATCTCCCCGCGCCGCACCTGCGCCATGAATCCCTGGTACTCCTCCGGCGAGCCGAGCCCGAAGATGCACGACACGGACGCGACTATCAGAACGTCGCGCCGTGTCAGCAGCGCGCGCGTCGCCGAGTGGCGGAGCTTGTCCAGCTCCTCGTTGATGTCCGCGTCCTTCTCGATGTACAGGTCCGTGCGCGGGATGTACGCTTCAGGCTGGTAGTAGTCGTAGTAGCTCACGAAGTACTCCACCGCGTTATCCGGGAAGAACTCCTTGAACTCCGTCGCCAGCTGCGCCGCCAGCGTCTTGTTGTGCGCGATGACGAGCGTCGGACGCTGGACGCGCTCGATGACGTTCGCCATCGTAAACGTCTTGCCGCTGCCCGTAACGCCCATGAGCGACTGGTGGACCATGCCCTTCTCGATGCCGGCGACGACCTGATCCACCGCCTGCGGCTGGTCGCCGGTGGGCTGAAACTCTGAGACTATCTGAAAATCAGGCATGATGTTGCGCGCTGCCTCCCCATATCATTGTACAGCTTTTGAAAGATTGCGTGTCGCTCCGGCGAATAGGGCACCCTACCCCACTCTCCACCCCTACCCCGTTCTCCTCGCCACCCACACCATCTCGGTACTTGATTCGTCGAACTCGGACAGGTCGAAATCCCCGTATAGCGCTTCCACCTCGTACCCGCACAGGCGCAGCAGGTGGTGGACTTCCCAGCGGTGGCAGTAACGCAGGTCGTAGTCTCGGTACAGGCGGCGGCGCATGACGCCCTCGCCGTCCAACTCCTCGATTATCATGCGGATGGATACGATCTGGGAATGGAAGTCGTATGCGCTCTGCTGGTACAGGACGCGGGTGATTCCGGCGTCCGCGTCGGGAACGTCCGTCAGGTGGCGAGGGACGTCGCCCCGTTCCAGCGCCATGTCGGGATCGGGGACGAATATGTTGAATACCAGCAGGCCATCCGGCGCCAGATGGCGACGGATGTTGCGGAGCGCGCGCATCTGATCTTCGACGGTCATCAGCGCCAGGAAGCCCCGGAACGGGATGGTGGCGAGCGGGAACTTGCGGCGACCGCCGTTCTCGTCGCGCAAGTCGAAGTCGCGCATATCAGTGGCGACCAACTCCAGCGCGCCGGACGGCGGCGGACGCAGCGCGGCGAGCTTGCGCGCGGCGACGTTCAGCATAGCCTCCGAGCTGTCCACGCCGACCACGTCCACGCCCAGCCGCGCCGTCGGAATGGCGACGCGCCCGGTGCCGACGCCGAGTTCGAGTACCGGCCCGCCGGACTCGATGGCGAAGTGGCCGTACATCGGAATATCCGAGCGGACGTAGGAGTACACCGCGTCGTATATCTCCGCCCAGTCATCGTATGGGGATGGGGGCGAGTGTTCACGTTCATATTCCATGATATGCGACATGCGCGTTCGGTCTTGCGCTTCCCAAACTTCGGTCAAGCGCCCCGTTTGCGTTTGACTTGCTACTCCTCCGGTCGGATACGGGCGATGGCCTCGCGGATACGTTCATCATCGGACAGGCTCGCGTCCGTCGCGCCCAGCGCCTCGCGCGCCTCGGACGGATCGAATCCGAGCGCGGTGAGAAATTCCACCAGATCATCGGGCGCGCCCGCCGCCGTCGGGCCGTCGCCGAAGTCGAGCTCCAGCTTGCCCTTTAGCTCCAGCACTATGCGGCTGGCGGTGCGGCGTCCCACGCCCGGCACGGTGGCGAGCGCTCGCGTGTCGCCCTCCTCGATTGTTCGCGCCAGGTCCTGCGGGCTGAAGCGTCCGAGCATCGCCAGCGCGAGGCGCGGCCCGATGCGGCTGATTCCGATCAACGTCTCGAAGGTCTGACGCTCGTCCTCGCTCTGAAAGCCGAACAGCGCGAGGCTGTCCTCGCGCACCTGGAGCGAGGTGTACAGCGTTACCCGATCGCCGACGCGCCCGATGCCGCCGACCGCCGTATCAGTAACGCTGACGCGCAGGGTTACGCCGCCTACGGCCACGTCCACCCAGTCCGCGCCCGCGCCGCGCAGCGCGCCGGACACCGACGATATTAGCGACGATACCATCCGGCTACTCCCACATCTCCACCGCGTGGAACCGCGTGGACTGAATGTGGCATATCGCCACCGCCAGCGCGTCGGCGCGGTCGGCGGGTTCGAGGGGCGAGGGCAGGCCCAGCAGCGTCTGCACCATTCCCTGCACCTGCTCTTTGGAGCTGCCGCCGTGGTCGGTAACCGATTTCTTCACCTCGCTTGGCGAGTACGTCGCCACCTCCACGCCATGCGCCGCGGCCGCGATCATGGCGACCGCCTGCGCCTGCCCGATGGCGACCGCCGACTTGACGTTGCGCGAGACGAACGGCGACTCGATGGCGACTACCTCCGGCCCAAGCTCGGCGATGATCGCGTCCACCTGATCGTGCAGCCACGCGAGGCGTTCGGCGAGCGTGGCGCGGCGCGGCGGACTTAGCGCGTCCGACAGGGCCAGGGCGTAGTCGTCGCCATCGGATTCGACCGCGCCGATGCCCATGGTTCGGGTGCCAGGGTCTATGCCGAGTACGAGCAACGCGAGCCACCGCCAACCAGAGGATAGCCTAATGGTATCAGAAGCCGGACGCGCGCCCATAGCTGACTATCGCGTTCATCCGGTCGCTATCGGCGTCTCTCGCGTCTAATCCAGATGCCAGCAGACGCTCCGCTCGGACGGCGGCGACGTGGCGCTGCCGCCCGTGACCGGCGCCGCGCCCTGGCGCGGATCCATGCTCCGATCGGGAACAGCCCGCCGTCTCAGGACGCGAATCAGCGCGTTCGCCAGCCGCCGCAACCGGCTACCCCTCGTATTCCGCGAACGCCTCGTCCGGGAAGTCGGCGTTGGAGTAGATCTTCTGCACGTCGTCCAGCTCTTCCAGCTGGTCCAGCAGCCGCAGTATCTGGCGCGCCATGCGCGTGTCGAGCGATACGGTGTGGCTGGGGATGAGCGAAACCTCTGATGAGGCGATGGACGCGTCGTTGGATTCGAGGGCGCTTCGCACGTCCTCCAGTGTGCCGGGTTCAGAGAACACTTGCAGCACCGTCGCGTCGTCGGTGTCCACGTCATCGGCGCCGGCGTCGATGGCGACGAGCGCGAGGTCGTCCGCCTCGTCGTCCGACGCATCGACGGTTATGACGCCGCGCTTCTCGAACTGCCACGAGACTGAGCCGGACTCCGCCAGGTTGCCCCCGGCTCGCGTGAGCGTGGTCCGGACGTCCGACACCGTGCGGTTGCGATTGTCGGTCAGCGTCTCCATCATGATCGCGACCCCGCCGGGACCATAGCCCTCGTACACAGCCTCTATCAGCTGCGCGCCGTCGCCCGCCTCGCCGGTGCCGCGCTTAATGGCGCGATCGATGTTGTCGTTCGGCATATTGGCGTCTTTGCAGCGCTGAATCGCCATCCGCAGCCTGAAGTTCGCGTCCGGATCGCCGCCGCCCTGCCTGGCGGCCACGATCACCTCGCGCGCCAGCTTGGTGAACAGCTTGCCGCGCCGATTGTCGGTAATCGCCTTGGCGTGCTTGATCGAAGACCATTTTGAGTGTCCGGCCATTTCTCAGACTCCGAGTGTGTGTTCTGCGGATGTGGGGACGCCCGCGCAAACGCAGTGGTGGTAAGCCAAATTCTATCACGCGGACAGGAAACGGTCAAAAGCGGGGCGGCCTACCGCATGGCGCGGTACCACTGCGGCAGAAGCTCTTCGCTTCCCGCCCAGGCGTCTTGGCATCGGCATGCGGGCCGGTCGGGAACCGCGCCGATAGCGCGGCGGATCATCGGCGCAAGCTCGTCCGGCGTCATCATCACCCAGTCCGCCTGGTCCTCCACGCCGGCTACGTCGCTCAGCCAAGACAGGCCCGCGTAGCAGGTTTCTAGCTCCCGGAAATACGCTACCTCTGGGTAGATTGCGGTGCAGACGACGTCCGCGCCCCAAAGCCGGTACAGGTCTATCTCCGCCGGCGTCTCGTTGTGCGGCCCCTGGACGCATATGTTGACGCCGCCATCGTGGACGCGGCGATCCGACTCCGCGCGCGCCGAATCCACCAGTGCGCGGCGCAGCTCGGGACAGAAGGGAACGTTCAGGTTCGCCCTGAACCAGCCCTTGTCGTCCGCGAAGATGGTTGTGGGCAGGCGCTCGCACAGCTTGATGAAGTCGTCGTAAACCACTATATCGCCGACCTCGAAGTCGCTGTTGACGGCGCCGAAGCCGTTTAGCGTAATGGCGCGCCTAACGCCCAGCCGCCTGAACGCGACGGTGTGCGCGGCGTGGTTGACCAGGTCAGAGCGCACGTCGTCATCGGGCCCGAAGCGACGGATGAAGAAGACGGAGCGTTCGCCCACCTCGCCCTCCAGGACGCTGACCGCTCCGAACTGCGTGGCGACTTCCCGCCTGCGGATCTGCCGTTCCAGTATCGCCTCGTAGCCGGAGGCGGCGAGAATGCCTATCTTTACGCTCATGGTCTGTCCGTCTCCAAGGGGGCAAGGGGTGAATCGCAAGGGATTAGAGGTTTGCAAGGCCAGCGAGAGGGTTATGCCATGGGCTTGACTTCCGGCGCGTCCAGGAGGGATGCGCCGTAGTTCTCCAGCGCCGTGTCGCTGACCATGAAGTGCTGGGCGGCGGCGTTGATGTTGCGAAGGCACCGTTGAAGGATGTTGCTTCGATGGATCGCGGACCCGCCGGCATACCGGAACGCGGTGGTGGCGACGTCCACGGCGACTTGGGTAACGTAGGCCGACACGGCGCGCATCTCGGACTGCGCCGCGGCATCGGGCGCCCGTCCGCTACATGCGGTCTGGAAGGCGCGCTCATATACCTGGCGCGCGAGCGCGCGAGCGGCCCGGAGCTGGAGGTCGCACAAGGCGATGTCTCCGCGGAATGCCTCGCGGTCGGCGAGCGACGCGGTTGGCGGATTGCCGCGCTTCTTGAAGGGCGCGTCGGCAATTATCTCATCCAGCGCGCGCTGGGCGATTCCGAGCGCGACCCCCGAGTGTTCGTTGGCGACGAATCCCGGTCTGCCCATGCGGTAGATCGCGCCGCCGCGCTTGGACTCCCACACCGTGGGGTCCCAGCTGAACGCTTCCGGCACGAAGATTTCGCTCGCCGATATGTCGTTGCTGCCGCTGCCTTCGAGCCCGGTTACATGCCAGTTGTCGTGGATATGCCCCTTGGAGACGGGGAAGACGAGGGATCTGTTGACCGGCTCGGCGTCTTCGTCCGCCTGGACGGTGGCTCCGGCGGTCATCCACTCGGCGTGTCGCACGCCGCTCGCGAAGGGCCACCTGCCTGAGAGCAGGTATCCGCCCTCGACGGGGACCGCTTTCCCCCTGAGAGCGGTAGAGGTGGCCGCTGTGGGTATGCGCCCGTTGCCGAAGATCTCGGCTACGGCATCGTCTCCGGCGAAGGCCCCCGGCTGGCCGATCGCGGTCGCGCCGATCATCAGGCACCAGCCGGCCGAGGCGTCTATGTATGCCAGCGCTTCTATGACCTCTATCTGGGTAACCGGATCGGCCTCGGCTCCGCCCAGAGTCTGCGGCAGCTTGAGGGTAAACAGGCCCGCGTCACGGATGGCGGCGACCGCGGCGGGCGCGAGCGTGCCCAGCCGCTCGGACTCGTCCGCGCTGGCGGCTACGACGTCGCGCGTGGCGTCCACGGCGTCCAGCAGGAAGCGACGCTTTTCATGGCGCTCGCTTGGGAATGATGGCAGGCTCATCCTCGGACAACTCCGTTCCAGCAATGACCGGCATTGCGGCTGATACTATCATTCTAGCGTGTATCGGACGGTGGGCGCAGGATTTGCCGCCCCGCGTGGCCGTCGTGTATCGTTGTTCTTTATCCCATTTCGTCCGCGCGGTCTGCCGCGCGCTCTTCCGGCATGTCGCAGATAGTCGTCGAAAACCTATCCAAGCGCTTTCGCGTGGCGGAGCGCGGAGCCGGGCTGCTCGGCGCGCTCCGCGGCGTCGTCAGCCGTCGCTATCATACCATCCACGCGCTGGATGGGGTGTCGTTCTCGATAGAAGCGGGCGAGCTCGTTGGATACATCGGTCCCAACGGGGCCGGCAAGTCCACCACCGTCAAGATACTGTCGGGCATACTGGTCCCCGATTCGGGCAGGTGCGACATCATGGGGCGAACGCCGTGGAGGGAGCGAGCGGCGCACGTCGCTCGAATCGGCGTGGTGTTCGGGCAGCGGACGCAACTCTGGTGGGACCTGCCGGTGATAGAGTCGTTCGACCTGCTGAGGGACATCTACCGCATACCGCGCGCCGAGTACGAGCGCAACCGCAACGAGTTCATAGACGCGCTGGCGCTGGAATCGCTGCTGAACGCGCCGGTGCGCCAGCTGAGCCTGGGGCAGAGAATGCGCTGCGACCTCGCGGCGGCGCTTCTGCACTCGCCTTCCATCCTGTTCCTCGACGAACCGACGATAGGGCTGGACGCGGTATCGAAGCTGGCGTTTCGGGACTTCCTGAGCCGCTTCAACCGCGAGCGCGGCGTTACCGTAATTCTGACGACGCACGACATGGACGACATCGAGGCGCTGTGCGAAAGGGTGATGCTGATAAGCGGTGGCCGGATTCTGTCGGACGGTTCGCTGGACGCGCTTCGCGGACTGACCGGGAACGAGAGGCGGCTGACGGTGGTTCTGGAAGACGCCGGCGCGGAGATTTCGGACCCGGACGCTACGGTTACCCGGCGCGACGGATACCGCGTTCAGCTCAGCTTCGACCCGGACACTGTATCCGCCGCCGACCTGATAGCGCGCGTCTCCGCCGCCTATCCCACGCGAGACCTGTTCGTCGAGAATCCCCCAATCGAGGAGACCGTCGCGCGCGTTTATGGACAGGAATCCGGGGGACAGGAATCCGGGGGACAGGAATCCGGGAGACGAGAACCCGGCGAGGAACGGCGGTGATAGGCTACTGGGCGACGCTGAGCGCCCGCTTCAGGACGCTGCTCCAGTACCGCGCCGCCGCGCTCGCGGGAATGGGGACGCAACTGTTTTGGGGCTTGATTCGGGTGATGATATTCGAGGCGTTCTTCCGCTCTACCATCGTGGATCAGCCTATGAGCGCGGACGATGTAATAACATACGTATGGCTGGGGCAGGCGTTCTTCGCTTTGGTTCCCGTGAACGTGGACCCCGACACGCGCGCGCAGATGCGCTCCGGGGGCGTCGCCTACGATCTGCTCCGCCCGCTCGACCTGTACGCCTACTGGTACACCCGCTCGCTGGCGCTGCGAATCGCGCTCCCGCTTCTGCGCGCGCCGCTGCTGATAGCCTTAGCGCTCCCGCTGATGGGCATGGACTTGCCCGCATCCTGGGCGTCCGCAGCCGCGTTCGCGCTTTCGATGGCCGCCGCCGTCCTGCTGAGCGCCGCGTTCACCACCCTGTTGAACATAACCCTGATGTGGACGATCTCCGGAGACGGGATAACGGCGCTCGCGCCCGGATTCGTCATGGTCATGTCCGGGATGATAGTCCCCATACCGCTGTATCCCGACTGGGCGCAACCCGTTCTGGACATACTTCCGTTCCGGGGACTGATGGACACGCCGTTCAGGTTGTACCTGGGACACATTCCGGCATCTGAGCTGCCCCTCCAGCTTGCCCATCAACTGGCGTGGACAGTTGCCATAGTCCTGCTGGGACGCTGGATCCTATCGCGGGGAGTTCGGCGACTGGTCATACAGGGGGGCTAGACGATGCTGGATGCGGTTCGCCTGTACGCGCGATACATCGAGATTTCGGTTCGCGGCCAGATGCAGTACCGCGCGTCTTTCGTCATGCTGACTTTGGGACACTTCGTAGCTACGGCGGTCGAGTTCGTGGCTATCGTCGCGCTCTTCGACCGCTTTGGAAGCCTGCAAGGGTGGCGACTTGAGGAGGTGGCCTTCCTGTACGGCGTGGTGAACATCTCCTTCGCCATATCGGACGCCGCCTCGCGCGGATTCGACTTGTTTGGAAACATGGTAAAGTCGGGCGACTTCGACAGGCTTCTGGTTCGTCCCCGTTCGACCGCGCTGCAGCTCGCCGGACAGGAGTTGACTCTCAGACGAATCGGACGTCTGGCGCAGGGGGTGGCAGTTCTTGCGTGGGCGAGCTTCGGGCTGGGCATCGGATGGTCTGCGCCGAACGTTGCGCTGCTGGCGTTTGCGGTCGCCGGCGGGGTGTGCATGTTCTTCGGCCTGATCGTACTGCAGGCGACTCTGGCTTTCTGGACGACGGAGACGTTGGAGATAATGAACGTCGTCACCTACGGCGGCGTGGAAACGACTCAGTATCCGCTGCCGATATACCGCGAATGGTTTCAGAAGCTCTTCACGTTCGGCATCCCGCTGGCGTGCGTGAGCTACTTCCCGTCGCTCGCGATCATGGGCATAGCGGATCCGCTGGGTTCCCCGCTCTGGTTTCAGTATGCCTCGCCGCTGATTGGCGTGGCGTTCCTGGCGGTTGCGCTACAAGTGTGGCGCTTCGGAGTAAGGCGCTACCTTTCGACGGGTAGCTAGGGGAATTGTGACTACCCGCCTCACACCCGCTCGTGGAAGAAGACCACGTCATCGGCGAACGGCGTGTCGTAGTCCTCGGAGCCGGCGAGACCGAGTTGTCCCCTGCCGGTTACGTTGTTCTTCGCCCCGTCCATTCGCGGATCGACGTAGCGTTCGTACCACGTTTCTAGCTCCGCCCGCAGCGACGCGGCTCGATCGGCGTGTGCCGGCTCGTCCGCCCCGCCGCCCACCAGGTTGCGCGTCTCCAGCGGGTCGTTCGCCAGGTCGTACAACTCGTTCGGGCCGCCGCCGTATCGGTGTACGTACTTCCAGTTGCGCGAGCGGATCATGCGCGTCGGCCCGTACTCGTCCAGCGCGAAAACGGGCGTATCCTCCGACATGGATTCGCCGCGCAGGACGGCTGAGAAGTCCCGTCCGGGCAGCGGCTGGGCCGAACTCGCCTCCAGGCCTACGTAGCCCAGCAGCGTCGGCATGAAGTCGTACTGGCTCAGCAGCTTGTCGCACACCAGGTCCTGCGGCACGTGTCCGGGACGGGATACCAGCGCGGGCACCTTGACGGCGGTATCGAACATGTTGGGCGGGTAGGTGCCGTTGCCCTTGCCCCAGATGCCGTGATGCCCCATGTTCATGCCGTTGTCGGCGTTGAATACGACGAGCGTATTCTCGCGCAGTCCGTTCGCCTCAAGCCAGTCCAGCAGACGCCCGATGTTGCGGTCCATCTCCTCGATGGCGGCGAAGTAGCCGCTCAGCGCGAGTCGGCGGTTTTCGGACGTATCGCCCAGCGTCGCCGCGGACGGCTCTTTCGCCAGTTGGTTCGCGTGGATCGGAGCGTCCGGCACAGAATCGAACGCGCACTCTTCGTAGTACCTGTTGAACACGCTTGGCGGGTGCTGCTCGCGTCCCCACGGCGCGTGCGGCGCGGTGTAGTGGACGTTCAGCGAGAACGGCGCCTCCGTATCCGTCTGCGCCTCCAGGAACTCCAGCGCGTGGTCTGTGATGATGTCGGTAACGTATCCGTCGGGACGGGTCAGACTGTCGCCGTCCAGCATCGGCGCGCGGTAGTAGTCCCCGCCTCCCGAAGCGTGGACGTTCCAGTAGCCGAAGCCCAACTGCGGGAGCGCCGACCGTCCCAGGTGCCACTTGCCGCTGAGTCCGCACACGTAGCCGTTATCCGCCAGCGTCTCGATGTAAGACGTCCGCCCCCGCATGTACTCGATCTCCGATCCGTCCCCCGGCAGGTGGCGCGAGTTGCCCGCGCGCAGAAAGTCCTGAACGCCGTGCTGGGACGGAATCTGTCCGGTGAGGATAGACGCCCGCGCGGGCGAGCAGACAGGCGAGGCGCAGAAGAAGTTCGAGAAGCGAATGCCGGTGGCGGCGAGCCGGTCGAGATTGGGAGTAACCACCTCGTCGTTGCCAGCGCAGCCCATAGCCCACGCGCCCTGATCGTCGCTCAGAATGAAGATGATATTCGGTTTGGAAGTGTCGGCGCTTGCCATGTTTTGCCTCTGCGGTGTCGTGCGTTGGTGTGTGCGTATGCTCCGGCGCCCGCAGGATCGACAGCTTGCCTCGGGCGGCGGGCGCCGGAGCATTATACCGGACGCCGCCGGTTCTCACTAGCGGAGCGCGAGAGCTTGGCGGCGTCGCTGATTCTATGGCGCCTGTTCATCCGCCCCTCATCTGGTGGATGCTTGCGGGCTCCGTCTGTTGGGTGATTCATAGGTTTTGTGGGTGTGTGGCTGTCAGGCTAGTATTCGTCACGGAAGCGCTTAGTGTCGCGACAGCGGAGGCAGGTTACTTGGCTGCGCTGTCTTGTGGTCTCCACTGCCCCGTTTTTCTTCCGTAGGCTGCAGGCGGTCATCGTCTGATTACGGAGGTAGTGCTGTTTCCGCAGTCCGGAGGTGGTCTTGTTCTGATTGACACGGTAGCGTTGCTTGGGTTCGTCCTCTTGAAAGCGCTTGGTGTCGCGACAGCGGAGGCAGCTTACTTGACCGCGCTGTTTAGTGGTCGCCACCCCTCGCTTCTTCCGTCCGCAGGCGGTCTTCAGGCCGACGAGGTAGTGCTGGGCGGGTCCGTCTCGCAGACTAAGTAGAGGTCGCCATGTTTGCAACTCTTCCTTCTCAATCCCCCGAGTCTGCCCACGCTGTGTTGTCTCTATTCGCAAAATCTGCATTCTGTCGAACGTCCCGCGATTCTGCCAGAAGTTCATCAGTTGGGCAACAGGGTTGCTCGCTCTGCCACTATGCACTACTTTGCCTTGGCGCAGCAGTTGCCAGTAGAAGACTAACCCATCAAAGGCGGACCTATCCGAATAGATCTCTGGGATTCCAAGACGTCGCGCCTTCTTTGCACTCATTGGAATCTTGACTGCTGACAGCCGCGTTCCATCTGTGACGGTTTGCGTCGCGGCTCGGTTGTATAGTGGCGGTCGCCTATATCTGGTCTGGTGGCGCGCTATCCGCTCTTTCTCAATCCGCAACGCCTGTTGACGCCGTGTTGGCTCTTCTCGCAAAATCTCCATTCTGTCGAAGACCTTGCCATCCAGCCAGTGTTCCATCATTCGGGCATGTGGGTTGTTCGTTATGCCGATGTACACTACCTCGCCTTTGTGCAGCAACCGGTATAGGAACACCAACCCATACTAGGCTGCCCTATTATTCGTTACCATGTTGTTCCCCTTTTGGAGCAATCTCATCTTCTAGCTCCCCTGTTTGCTTCGAGCAAGCGTGCGTTCCACAGAATCCCGTGATGCCTTCTAGCCAGTCCATCACGAGGCCCGTCGGAAGGCTTGCGGAGCGTCCGCCTATGGGCCGCCCCGCATCGTTGATTCTTGGCGCGGTGTCAAGTCCCGCTACTCGCATAGCTTCCAAGAACCTTTATCCAAGCAGGTCCTTATGAATTTCGCGCCGTCCCAGTGCGCGATCACTACTTCGCCAATTGATGTTCCAACGGAAATCCGACCGCCAGGCAGATCGCGCTCGAATTCATCCATGTTGTAATACCAGATTATGGCTGCGGCATTGCCGTCGACGCCGCCTTCGAGAACCATAATTGCCTCGTCTGCGCCCAAGACGATGCGTTCCGCGTGTAGCTCAGACGGGGACTCGAATACCCCTTGTGGGCCTCGTTCTCCGGGTTCGCCCTGCAGGCCTTGTACGCCTTGAGGCCCCTGTTCTCCGCGTTCGCCGTGCGGCCCTTGCTCGCCTTGCGCGCCACGCTGACCTTGCTCGCCTTGTGGCCCCTGTTCTCCGCGTTCGCCTTGTGGTCCTTGGATGCCTTGCGCTCCCTGTTCTCCGCGCTCGCCTTGCGGGCCGGCGGGAACTTGGATTTTGGCGACTTCAGCCTGTACCAGCCGCTCCATGAGTTGGCGTAGCTGCTCGTCGCGTGCGTCCGCGCCGGCCGCGACCGATTCGAGAACAGCCACGCGCATTTCCATCGCCCCCTGCGCTTCCGCCAGGGCGTTGCCCTGTGTCGTCAGCGCGTCTATCTCCTCGGTCGAACAGGCCGCGCTTGCAATGAGCAGCGCCGTCATGATTGCCAGTATCGTTAGGGTAATTTTCTTCATCGTTTCCTCTTTCTCTCAATTCAGTCAACCTGTCGGCTCTGCCACGAATCAGCAAAGCGCGGCCAGTGGCGGATGCGCTGTGAGACGGCGCGCAGGAACCAGGTTGAGGTTAGAATCAGGCTCGCCAAAACCGGCGGCGGGCGAATCTGCAGCCCGCGCGGCGACGCCATGCGCGTCTATGGTTGGGACGAGTCAACTTCGCTCCCCGGTGGGGATCGAACGCTCTAGTAGCGTTGCGAAGCGAGAGAAATTAGTGATACACGACTTGGGGATGAGTGCCGGGTATCCAGCCGAGGGCAAGGCGCCTAGGCAGTCCTAGACTTCGATGCAGCCCTAGTAGGGCGGTAGCTATCCGTTCAACCGGATAGACCAGTATTTTGGCGATGCCGCAACGAGGTATGAAAGCAGGCAGCCAACTGCCATTGAAGATCGAGCTGATTGCGTGGAGATAGGTCAGAGACTTCCCGCGCGCAATGTGCGTAGCCGTAGGGACTGATACGGAGTATAAGTACCAGTACATCAGCCAATAGACGACCATCAGCATTATGATCAGGGAAAGAACTCCCATGGCATCGTTGAGATACGAGACGGTCACGCTGCCAACATCCATTCCCGTCAGAAACGCGAACAGCAGTACCAGCATTAAGCCCCACATGACGGGGATGCCCGTACCCATTCCGAAAGCCACGCCTAAAGACCTAGGCTTGAAGTCATCGGGCGGGACGACTCTATTTTCCATCCTCTTGATCATGTATTAATCGTTGCATAACACGACATTTGTGTCAAGAATGATTGCCCCCGACCAGACGGGCGACACACCTTGCGCCGATACTGCGAAGCGCCGGATGATTGGGCGGTTCATTCCAATCTGGGAGAAGTAGATGCTCACCAACGCCACGTTCAAGATAGTAAGCTGGGACGAGGAGCCTTTTGACGAATCGGAAGACGGACCGAAGCTGACTCGGGCGCACATCAGGAGGATTTTCCACGGCGACCTGTCCGGGACGGGCAATCTCATGTACGTAATGGCGCACCTCAGCGGCGAGGACGCCACGTTCTCAGGTTTCGAGAAGGTTGTGGGCAGCTTGGGAGGTCGGACAGGCAGCTTCGCGCTGCGGCACACGGGGTCTTACGACGGAGAAACGGCAATAGCTGAGTACGAGGTGGTACCGGGGTCGGGGACGGGTGAACTGGCGGGGCTTTCGGGTTCCGGCGGATTCTCTGCCGGCCACGCCGTCGAGCACGACATGACGCTGGAGTATGAAGTGTGATTACTTGCCTACCCGCTCGTCCACGCCGGCGAGCGGACGGGCGATGTGCATCTACTCTATGCGTCGTTGAACTCGCGCCAATCTATGCCGAGTTGTCGGATTGCGGAGCGGAGCGTTCCGATACTCAGGTCGCGGCGGCCATGGTCCGGTATGACCGCGCTCTGGTCAGTCGCCGGGTTCCACCACTTCCTATGTGAACCGCCGCCTCTGCGGGCAACCATGACGCAGCCGAGTCGGCGGAGTTTTCGGGTAACATCTCTGTATGTCATCAGTCTGCAACCATCTGTCCCGCTCCTTCCGCGTCAACGGGAACAACAGGAACGTCGCTGTTCACGGTCACCATGCCCTGCGGCAACGACTTCAAGTAGTCTTCGTATATCTCCACAACCGCCGCGAAGCAGTCCGACACGTTGAACAGGCACTCCTCTACCGTGTCTCCCTCCGTTATCATCTCGGGCACTAGCGGCGACGTCACAGTGTACCCGCCCTCCGGTTGAGGCTCCAAGTTCAGCGGCACGGTCGCGATTAACGGTATCTTGACGGTCATCTTCGTGGTCATCGTCATGGTCAGACTCCTTCTACGTTCAGTTGGGCCGCCACCGTGTCTATGTCCTTGTCGCCGCGTCCGCTGAGGCCCAGCAGTATGACCTGGTCCCGGTCCAGGGTGGGGGCGAGCTGGGCGATGTGATAGACGGCGTGCGACGGCTCCAGCGCGGGGATGATGCCCTCCGTCCTGCACAGGAGCTGGAAGCCCTCCAGCGCCTGCTCGTCCGTGACGCTGACATACTCGGCGCGGCCCGTGTCCTTGAGCCAGCTGTGCTCTGGTCCTACGCCCGGGTAGTCCAAGCCAGCGGAGATGCTGTGCGCCTCATGCACCTGGCCGTCGGCGTCTTGCAGCAGGTACGACATGCTGCCGTGCAGAACGCCGACGTCGCCCGCGCTCAGCGTGGCCGAGTGCTCGCCCGTCTCGATGCCGCGACCGCCTGCCTCGACGCCGATCAGCTTGACGCCCGCGTCGCCTATGAACTCGTAGAACAGCCCCATGGCGTTCGAGCCGCCGCCGACACACGCGATCGCGTAATCCGGCAGCCGCCCGATGGACGACAGCATCTGCGCCCGCGCCTCGCGTCCTATGACCGCCTGGAAGTCGCGCACCATCATCGGGTACGGGTGCGGACCTACGACGCTTCCTATCGTGTAGTGCGTAGTCTCTACGTTCGTAACCCAGTCGCGAATCGTCTCGTTGATGGCGTCTTTCAGCGTTCGGCTGCCACTGGTTACGGAGCGCACCTCCGCGCCCAGCAGCCGCATCCTGAACACGTTGAGCGCCTGGCGCCGGATGTCTTCCTCGCCCATATAGACGATGCACTCCTGCCCCAGCATCGAGCAGACCGTCGCCGTCGCCACTCCGTGCTGTCCCGCGCCCGTCTCCGCGATGATGCGACGCTTGCCCATGCGCTGCGCCAGCAGCCCCTGTCCCAGCGCGTTGTTGATCTTGTGCGCGCCGGTGTGCGCCAAGTCTTCGCGCTTGATGTAGATGCGCGCGCCGCCCAGCTCGCGCGTCAGGTTCTCGGCGTAGTAGAGCTTCGTTGGGCGTCCCACGTAGTCGCGCGCCAGCGTGGAGAGCGTGGCCTGGAACTCCTCGTCCGTCCGCGCCGCTTCGTAGGCGACTTCCAGTTCGCCGATCGCGCCCATCAGCGTCTCCGGCACGAACATGCCGCCGAACTGCCCGAAGCGACCTCGCTCGTCCGGCAGCCGGTTCTCAGGGCGCGCGACCGCGCCACCGCTAGCGCTCGTGATCGTCATGGGTTTGCTCCTCTCTACTCAGACAACTATCTTAGCAACTTCGCCAAACCTTTGATATACTCAACTCATCGAGACAGCCGGTCACGCTGGCCCCAGCAGTGGGAATAGTGCGAGAGGATACCGCCATGCCCATCTACGAATATGCCTGCGCCGCCTCCGGGCACAAGTTCGAGAAGCTCCGCCCCATCAGCCGCATGGACGACGAGGCGCCGTGCCCGGTGTGCGACAGCGACTCGAAGCGCCAGCTATCCGTATTCGCCGCCTTCGCGTCGGACGACAGCGGCTCCGTGGGCGCGATCGCCGGAGCCGGTGGCGGCTGTGGCGGCTGCGGCCCGGGCGGCTGCGCCTGCTCGATGACCGTATAGCCCGGCGAGCGACCGCGCTATCGCACAGGAGACTCTCCAATGTCAGACATCATGCTATTCCTGCACGTCATCAGCGCTATCGTCGCCGTCGGCGCCAGCCTTACGTTCGTCTTCTGGACGATCCGCGCCGTCCGCGAGCCGCAGGCGCGTTCCGCAATCCTGACCACCATCGGCTTCATCGAGCGCGCTGTCGTCATGCCCGCCTACGCCGTCCTCCTCGTAACAGGCGTCATCCTGTGGCTGGACAGGTACGAAGTGGCGACGCCGTGGATCGAGCTTGCGCTGGTTCTGTACATCGTCTTGGCCGGCATCGTCGGCTTCCACATTCGCGCAATCAAGCGGCAGCTCGCCCTGGCCGCCGCAGGCGACTCCGATTCGGACGAGTATGCGCGGATAGACCGGCGCGGAAGAATCCTCAGAATCCTGCACATAGTCGCCGCCCTCGCCATCCTATACCTGATGCAGTTCAAGCCCGCCCTGTGGGGGTGAACGGCTGAAGACGCTCGCCGACCCGCACAATTACGGAGGCAAACATGGCCGTTACCGCAACATCGTCCCGCACGCGCATACGCAATCATCCGGAGCGCGCAGTCCCGGATGAGACCGCCGACATCCTGGCCGCCGGCATGGTGGCGCACGTCGGCTTCGTGGATGATGGAATGCCCTACGTAATCCCGCTGTCGTACCACTACGACGCGGCATCGCCGGAAGCGCTGTATCTGCACGGCTCGATCAGAAGTCGCGCTATGAAGCATCTCGCCACCGGCGCCCCGGTGTGCGTTACGGTTACGCTGACCGACGGCCTCGTCTATTCCCGCAAGGCGATGAATCACTCCATGAACTACCGCAGCGCCATGGTGTTCGGACACGCGGCGGAGGTCGAGGACGAGGATGAGAAGTTCCGCATCTTCGACGCTATGGTGCAGCGCTACTTCCCGGGACGGACCGTGGACAGCGACTACAACGCGCCGCCGTCCGCCGATCTGGGCGTAACCGCGCTGGTCAAGGTGAGCATAGACGAGTGGAGCGGCAAGGCTAGGCGCGGCGGCCCCACAGGCCCCGACGACGACAAGTCCGACGCGCTGGGATCGGCGGGGGTGATCGAGTTCCGAGAGGTGTAGCCGGAGTTCGTGGCTTGCTAGATGCGCCGTCCCACGCCGGCTTCCACCGCGCGATCGTACACGACTTTGGCGGCGGCGATGTCCCACAGCGCCATGCCCAGAGACTTGAACAGCGTTACGTCTTGCGCTCCGTTCCGCCCCGGCGTCTGCCCGCTGACGACCTGCCATAGCTCCGGCATCCGCTCCCACAGAACCAGGCCGCGCGAGGCGGGCATCATCAACTCGCCCGACTCGATCTTCGCCTGTTCCCGGTCGTCCACGACTATCAAATCGGCGCGCCGGACCGCTGCCGCGTCGAGTTCGGATACGTATGGGTCGGCTCCGCCGGCGGCGTTCACGTGCATCCCGTCTTCCAGCCACGCGCCCTCCAGAACCGGCGTCTGCGAGCTGGTGATGGTGATTGCGATGTCGCATCCGTCAATCGCGGCGCGCGCCGATTCGACGGGGCGAACGGCAACGCCGATTCGGTCGGACATCTCGGTCGCGTAGGCGGCGCGCCGCTCCGCGTTCGGACTGAACACCTTCACGTCGGAAAGCTCGCGCGCCATGCTCACGGCCTCCAACTGCGTCCGCGCCTGGTAGCCGCTGCCGATGACGGCGACGGTCGAGGCGTCGGGACGCGCCATGAACTTCGTCGCCACGCCGCTTGCCGCGCCGGTGCGAAGCTGACCGAGCCGGTTCGCCTCGACGATGGCGAGCAGGTCTCCGCTGCGGCTGTCGGATAGGAATACGAAGAAGCGATAGACGCCGCCCGCGAGGGTGTAGGTCTTGAATCCAAACGCTCCGATCGCGTTATCTGCCGCCATCATGGTATTGACGTGCGTGTCCGCCCCCGCGGTCAGCCGCTGGCGCGGACGGTTCAGCGCGTGGCCGTCTGCCTGGTGGAGCAACGAGGATTCAACGGCGACCATAGCCGCCTCCATGTCCAGAAGGCGGTTCACGTCCCGCTCTGTGAGGTACAGCGGCAAGGGAGCTAGAAAACGTTATCTATGCCCAGGCTAAAGCCGGGCAGCGTCGGAGAGGTTAGCGTGTCGCCCCTGCCGTACACGCCCGCCGTAACGAACGCGCCGTCGGTCAGCAGCAAGACGCTAATGGTCTCGGCGTCGCAGTCGCCTATCCAGTACTCCTTGACTTCGTGCCGGGCGTACAGTTCCATCTTGTAGCCCAAGTCGTACTGGGCGGTGGATGGGGACAGAATTTCGACGACCAGATCCGGCGCGCCCTCGATGACCCTGGCGCCGATGACGTGTTGGCGATCGTTGGAGATGAACAGTATGTCCGGCTGCGCAGTGTCATTGTCAGTCAGTACGACGTCCAACGGCGCGAAGTAAACCGCGCCGAGGCCGCCGTCTTTGGCGAGCAGGCGCATCGGAATGCCAATGTTCGCGGCAACGTCCTGATGATAGTGCGAAGGCGAAGGCATTTCGATCAACTCCCCGTCGAGTAGTTGGTAGCCTGCGCCTTCGGGCGTCATCGCGCAGTAGTCTGCGTATGTCAGCTTCGTCGTCTTGGTTGTGGCAACCATCCGTCCACCCCCTGCCCGCTATCCGCGGACGGCCACAATGTCGAGCCAGTTGCGGGGAACGTGCGTAATGTTCATCTCCTCGAACGTCTGGCGGACGCCCTTGCGCAGGGCGGCGCTCGCCTGCTCGAGCGGCACGCCGGGCATGGTGCCCTCTATGAAGTCCTCGAAGGTGCTGATGTCCAGCCAGCCCTCGATCGGCACTTGCACGGTGTCTTCGACCTGGCGAATGACGGTGAAGTTGTGGCGCTCGACCAGCTCGCGGTACTCGTCGGCGGTCAGGTGTTTGCGCGATTCCACCTTATCGGCGCGGCTCGGGGAAAGGCCGTACTCGCGGCGCAGCACGCGCGCCGACTTGAACATCCACTTGCGGTAGAATTGGAGCGACTCCGGCACCTGCCCTCCCTCGTAGAACGAGGTGTTGAAGGCGAGCTTGCCGCCCGGATTGAGCGCGCGCCCGATCTCGTCCACGAGCGCGTCCTTGTCCGGTATGTAGTGAATGGCGTTGCAGAAGATGATCGTATCCGCCCGCTCCTTGAGCGACTCGGATACTCGCTCCACATTGCTTTGTACGAACTGGACCGCGCTGTTCTTGTGGGCGTTGAGGTCGTGCATCGCCTGCTTTAGCGCCGACGCCGAGTGGTCCATGCCGATTACCACGGAGTCTCTCGCGCCGCGCAGCTGCTCGATGATGAGCTTGGTCACGCCGCCGGTGCCGCAGGCGAGATCTACGATCCGCTGTCCCGATCCGGGTTCGGCCATCGCCACGAGCCGCGCGTTCAGCGCCTCGTAGAACGGGTTTTGGGAAAAGGTGGCAAATGAGAAGTCGCTGGATGCCATGTCGCCTCTCCTGACGTGTGGGAACCGCCTATACGGCGGCATTATACCATTTTGGATAGAAGTTGTATAATGGGTTTGAGGAGGCACTGCCATGACCATGACGATGACCGCCACCAAGCCGCCACCCGCAGCGACCACGCACACGCTCGTAGATCCGACGACGCGCCCGATCATTCCCACTTTCGTCTCCGCTCCTCGTTTGGATACTCTCGAAAACAAGCGCGTCGGGCTGATAGACGACGCCAAGGACGGCGCGCGCGAGCTGCTGCAAGAGATAACCGACGTTCTGAACGAGCGCTACGGCGTGGCTGAAGTGGTCTATCACCGCAAGCCGTCGGCGTCGAAGCCGATCGAGCCGGACGCGCTGAGCGACATCGCGGAGCGATGCGACTACGTGGTAGTCGCCATCGGCAGTTGAGGGTCTTGCAGCGCGTGCAGTGTGCACGACGGAATCCACGCGGAGAAGGCCGGCCTGCCGTCGGTTACGATCTGCACGGACATCTTCGAGATTACCGCGAGATCCATGGCGCAGATGTGGGGCGCGCCCGCGTACCCCATCGTACTCACCCAGCACCCGATAGCTGAGTTGAACCGCGAGCAGCTAAGAGCGCGGGCAGAGGAGATGATGGAAGAGATGGTCGGGATACTGACGGGGAAGTAGCCGTAAGATTTTAACGCAGAGGCGCGGAGAAGCGCGGAGGAACGCAGAGAAATAAATTAGAAATCTCTGCGAATCTTTGCGTCTCTGCGCCTCTGCGTTAAATCTGCCACGCTCTCGCCTACCCCGCCGACAAGTCTTGGAAGATGCGGCGCCACTCTTCGGCGTCGCCATCGCCCATCCGGGCGCGATAGACGATTACGCCGTTCGAGTCGAAGGCTATCTTGGTGGACTGCCGGGTTACGTGTAGCTTGAACAGAACGTCGCTGTCCGATTGCGCTATGGGCCACGGATAGCCCTCCTTGTTGCCGAACGCTTCCAAGTCATCCAGGCCGTCGGACGGATCTACGTTGATGGCGTAGAAGTCCACGTCGTCGGCGTATTCGGGATAGACCTTCTTGAGGCTCCGCAACTCGGAGCGGCAGACCGTTCAAGTGGTTCCAAAGAAGAAGAGGAACGCGGGCCGTTCGCGTTCGAGCAGCAGCGATGCCGTTACGGGCGTGCCGTCGGTCAGCGTGATGTCGAAATCCGGTATGCGGTTGCCTATGTTGTTGCCTATTTGGAAGTCTATGGCAGAGGCCGTAGGTACGGCGGGGACCGGCGGGGGCGCGTCCGCCTCGTTGGAGGCGCAGGCTGAGAGGAGCGCGGCAGCGATTAGTCCGGCCAGAATCATGCCGATAGTAAAGATTTCGCGTCGCATCAGAAAAACCCCGTAGGCGCTACTGGTTGGAAAGGTCTTGGAACACCTGTCGCCACGTATCGGCGTTCCCCCGGCCGAACCCGTCTCGATAGACGATCACCCCATCTCCGCCAAAGGCGACTTTAGTTGACTGGTAAGTTACTCCAAAGTCTGCTGCCATGTTGCGGCTGGGTGGCTGGGCGACCGGGAAGGTGTACTCCTGGTTCTGAGCGAACCTGTGTACGCTTTGTATGGACTCGGATAGATCGTAGTTTACCGCGTAGAGGTCGACGTCGTTTTTGAACTCTGGGTAGAGGTCTTTCATGCTCCGCAACTCGGAGCGGCACTTCGGTCAAAAGGTCGCGAAGAAGAACAGGAACGTGGGACGCTCCGCCGCTATCAGGC
The DNA here is from genome assembly GCA_965208795.1 of Dehalococcoidia bacterium. Lineage (GTDB taxonomy): Bacteria > Chloroflexota > Dehalococcoidia > Lucifugimonadales > UBA1123 > VXRN01. The sequence goes on along the minus strand of CBDBPQ010000002.1, from coordinate 1,184,441 downwards.
TTGCTAGCGTAACAACGCTTCCGTCCGCGAGAGTCATCTCGAAATCCGGCGCTCGCTCGCCGACGTCGCTGCCTATCGGTACCGCCGGCGCCGGAGTAGGCGTGGGTGGCACAGCGGTCGCCGTGGGCGGTGGCGGAACAGTTGCGGTAGGCGTAGGCGGAACAGCGGTTGCCGTGGGCGGTGGTGGAGCGGTCGCCGTAGGTGTAGGCGGAACGGCGGTTACCGTGGGCGGTAGTGAAACAGCGGTAGGCGTGGGCGGTAGTGCAACGGCGGTTACCGTGGGCGGTAGTGCAACAGAGGTCGCTACGGGCGCAGCGGTGGGCGCCGTAGTCGCTGGAACCGCCGTAGGCGGCGGCGTGGTCGGCGCCGGAGTTGGCTGGACAACCGCCACAGTCGCCGGCGCGGCGGTGGGCGAAGCGGCTGCCGCGTTATTTGCAAGGTCTTGGAACACCTGTCGCCACGTATCGGCGTTCCCCCGGCCGAACCCGTCTCGATAGACGATCACCCCATCCCCACCGAAGGCGACTTTGGTTGACTGGCGAGTTACTCCGAAGTCGGCGTACATATCGCGGCTGGGTGGCTGGGCGACGGGGAAGGTGTACTCCTGGTTCTGGGCAAATTCGTGAACGCTTTCCAGGGACTCGGACAGATCGTAGTTTACCGCGTAGAGGTCAACGCTTCCGGCAAACTCCGGGTAGATTTCTCTCATGCTCCGCAACTCGGAGCGACAAGTCGGTCAAAAGGTTGCGAAGAAGAACAGGAACGTGGGACGCTCCGCCGCCATCAGGCTCGCCAGCGTAACGACGCTCCCGTCCGCAAGCGTCATCTCGAAGTCAGGAGCTCGCTCGCCGACGTCGTTGCCTATCGGAATTGCCTGCGCTGGGGGCGTGGTAGGAGCGGGCGCCGCCGTGGCGGCAGGCGCGACGGGCTCGGAAGTCGCGGTTGGCTGCGCGCCCATGCTGGTGGCGAGGTCGCGCGGCGTCGGAGGCGCGGCTGTCGTGGGTACGATGGTCGGAGCCGCAGGGGCGGGCGCTGTGGTGGGCGCGGGCGCGACCGCTGCCGCCTGAGTCGGTTGCGCGGGTTGAGCCTGAACGGCGGTCGCGGCAGGCTCCGGAGCCGCAGCGCCATCGTCAGATCCGCACGCGATGACGAACGCGACTGACAATGTCAGCGCGGTCAGCGTCGCCGCAAGCCTTCCGGGGACGGCTATCTTTCGTATTGGGGCAGTTGTCATCGAGTGTCCGCACCCCCGTTTCCAAAGATCGGTCTGCATTTAATCTGATACGCAAGAGCGCATGGTCCCGGATTGGTCGCTAAGCGGCTAGGACAGGCCCATCGCGTCCACCAGCGCAGCCAGGTCCGGCACGGTGAGATCGGGTTGGGCGTCGGTTGGTCGAGTCGCTCCACCGCCGCCGCGAGAGCGGTTGACCCACACGGACGAGATGCCGAGCCGGTTGGCCGGTTCGATGTCGTGGTACAGGCTCTCGCCTATGTGCAGCCAACGCGACTTCTCCACGTCCATCCGTTCCCGCGCCATGTCGAAGTTGCGTTGGTCCGGCTTGTAGCTGCGCGCCTGCTCAGCCGTTATCACCGCATCGAACGGAACCTCCAGAACCCGCGCGGTCTGCGCGAACAGATCGTCGTCCACGTTGGAGATTATCGCCAGCCGGTATCGAGACTTCATCGCCCGCAGCGCCGGCCTCGTGTCCGCGAAGATGGGCCAGTGCGGCAGCGTATCGGACAGGCAGGTGAGGTCCGACTCGGTGAACTGGAACCCCATCTCGATGCCGATCATCGCCATCACCCGGCGCAGCACGCGGCGGTACTCCAGGTACTCGCCACCCGTCTGGATCTTCGGCTCCACCTCCGCGAACAGCGCTAGGATTTCTGGGCGGGACAGGTGAATGTCGCGCCTGGCGAGAGTGGCTCCTACCGCGTCGGATATGCCCGTCTCCCAGTCTATCAGCGTGCCGTAGCAGTCAAAGCTCAGCCAGTCGAACTCGTTGAAATCCAGCAACAGCCGACACTCCCAGTTTCATAGATTCATAAAGCGTGTATGCATTTGTCCGGCGCATTGTGGACTACTGGTATTGTATCACGCCGCGGCAACCGCTTCACAAGCCACGATAGAGTGACGTTGGCCCGGGGCTCCGCCTGGCCCTGAGGCCTACCGCCGAGCTTGTCCGCACAAATCCCGGTCGAGCCCGTGGATTGCTGACAGGCCCGCGCCGAATCTGTATAATGGCTGGCAGCGGTTCGGCCCATAAGAAGCGATTTTGGAAGGGCGTTTACGATGAGCGACACGAGCAACCCAAAGCGCGGCCTTACGCGGAGACAGCTACTCAAGAGCCTTCCCATTGGGATAGCGACCGCCGCCGCGGTGAGCTTTGTAGCCGGTCGCGCGGTATCGGCGTTCGTCCGGCGCAAGCGGATGCCCAACCTGCCGGAGGACTCCATCTTCGCGCCCGACAGGAACCGCTACCCGGAGGCATAGGCGTGCCGGTAGCCCCGGAAGCCATGGACGCGCGACACAGGCTCGCGTTCGTCTGCCTGCTCCTCTTCGGCATCGCATCGCTCGCGCTCATCGGCTGCTCGCGCGGCTCCGAATCTGAGTCTGCCGTCGCGTCAGCGCCGACGCCCACCCCCACGCCGATCAACCCCGCCGAAGTCTTGGCGCGTTCGGGTGAGGCCATGGGCGCGCTCGATACCTTCCACTTCGCGCTCGAACACGAAGGCGACGGCGGCACGCCGCTGAGCGAATCGTTGACCGTTACCGAAGCCGAGGGAACCGTCGTCAGCCCGGACAAGCTGACCGTCGAGTTCGCAGGTACGCTCGGAACGTTCGCCATCCGCTCCGGATTCATCACGATTGGCGACGAGAACTTCATGACCAACCCGCTAACAGGCGCGTGGGAGCCGGTCGCGCGCGAGGTCAGCCCGATAGGCTTCTTCGACCCACAGCGCGGCATCGCGTCCATCATGGCGCAGGTCGAGAGTCCCGCTCTCGCGTCCCACTCGCGCGGCGAGTTCGTCATAGACGGGACCTTGCCCGTGTCCGCGCTCGAACCGCTGCTGGGCGCCGCCGCCCAGGGCGACGCCGTGAGCGTGAGCCTGACGATAGACGAAGCCACCCTGTACCTGGAACGCGCGGTGATAGACGGCCGCGTCACAACGTTCGAGCCCGACGGCGTGGTGCGGATAATCACCCTGTCCCGCTTCAACGAGCCTGTGACGATAGAGAGACCGGAGGGGTAGAGGGCGCGCGAAGACGCAAAGTAAACTCCCTGCGCTCTCCGCGTTCCTCCGCGTCTCTGCGTTAAATTCCCAGACCCGCTTGGCTTGCTGCGCTATAATCCCCCCATGTCCGACAAGCGCAAGTACCTCGCCCTCGCCCCGGTGTTCCTCGGGGTGTTCATCGCCGCAGACGACCAGACCGTCATCGTTACCGTGCTGCCGGAGATCATGCTCGACCTCCGCGTGCAGATCAACGAGCTCGACAGGGCGTCGTGGACCATCACCGGCTACCTGCTGGGCTACGTCGCCGCCATGCCTCTGGTCGGGCGGATGTCCGACGTCTGGGGACACCGAAACGTGTATGTCGTCTCGATGCTGGTGTTCCTCGTCGGGTCCGTCGGCGCGGCGCTGACTACGCGACTCGACTGGATATTCGACACGCCCGCTCTTGAGTGGCTCGGCGCGGGGGGGCTGGAATGGTTCGTCGCCGCGCGAGTGCTCCAGGCCGTCGGCGCCGGAGCGCTGGTGCCAATCTCCATCGCCATCGTCGGCGACCTATTCCCGTCCGAGCGTCGCGGCGTTCCGCTGGGGCTGATGGGCGCGTCCGCCGAGGCCGGAGGCGTCATCGGGCCGCTCTGGGGCGGACTCATCAGCCGCTTCCTCGACTGGCCGTGGGTGTTCTGGATCAACCTGCCCCTCGGCGGCGCGGTCCTCGTCTGGCTGCTGCTCGTCGTCGCGCCCAGTCCGAGACACGCCGCGCGCATAGACTACCTCGGCGGCGCGCTGCTGGCCGTCGGACTGTCCGCGCTCACGCTCGCGCTCTCCATGATAGACACGCTGGGAGTGTCGTTCGCCCTGTGGCTCGCGCTCGCGGCGGCGGGATTCGGACTGTTCGTCTTGCGGTCGCTGAGGGTCGAGGAGCCGCTGCTGCCGCTTTCGATGTTCCGATCCCCACCGGTCAGCGCCGCGAACCTGACGCACCTGCTCATCGGAGCGGCGCTGATAATCGGCATGGTAACGGTGCCATTGATGGCGAACACCGCGCTGGGACTGACCGCGCTGGACGGCGGGTTGATGCTGATGCGGATGACGGTTGCGATACCGTTCGGCGCCGTCGCGGGCGGCTACGCGAGCCAGTGGTTCGGCTACCGCGTCCCGTCCGTCGCCGGGCTGCTGCTCATAGCCGCCGGATTCCTGATGATGAGCGGCTGGGGCGTGGACGTGGCCGACCCGTGGATGACGGTACACCTGGCGACCGTCGGCTTGGGCTTCGGACTGCTGATAGCGCCCATCGCGCTGGCTGCGACCGAGACGGTGGCCCCCGGCTTGCGCGGCGCGGCGGCATCGGTCGTCAGCGCAATGCGAATTGTCGGCATGACGTTCGGCCTCGCGGCCCTCACCGCGTGGGGCGTCGGACGCTTCCAGCAGCTGATAGTCGGCTTGGAGCTGCCCCTGCCCCAGCCCGGCGAGACGACCGCGCAGACCCAGGCGCGCATATCCGAGTTCAACGCCAACCTCATAGACGCCGGCATGACCGTCTTCACCGACTTCTTCACGATAGCGGCGGCGCTGGCGGTGGTGGCGGTGGCCGCGGCGTGGTTCATGCGGCGGGGGTGAGGTTCGGGGCGTTGAGCGGGATTTCACCGGTCGCCCGCTCATGCATCTGGTCGCGAGAGTGCAGCAACGCAATCCAGTGTCCCGAGTCGGCGAAAAGCGTCCTCCCCCTCATCACTCCTCTTCCTTCGGGCGCCCATACAGGTAGCGCTTGTAGTTCTTCGCGCCGTCCGTCGGCAGATTCTCCCACGCCTCCGCCGGGACGGAGTTGCGGAGCCTCTCGAACATCTCCAAGAGCGTCTCTTGTTTCTTGGTGGGCAGTGGGGCAGGCTGGGGCGCGTCCTCGCTTCCATTGGGCGACGGTCGCCTGTCCTCGATATGCACGACCATCTCCTCGCCCTCTTCCAAGTCGAGGGGTTCCAGTGGGGTGAGCGCTCCGTTGGAGTATCGGACTCTTACTTGTGTCATCATGGCAGTCCCTCTCCGGCGCGCTTCCCACCGAGGTCTCTCAGGGGGTGTCTGGTCTCATCATACTATCGCGGCTGGCGCACAGACAAATGGGCGAGCGCCCGCTCAGCCATCCCCACCACCGGCGGCAATCCCTCCGCCCAATCTGCTAGAATCCTCCCACAACTATCATTTGCATCACTACGGAGGAGCATACCTATGGCGAACCAGGTCAAGGGCGTTATCGCCCGTGAGAAGGGCGCGGCGGTTACTGTGGAGGACATCATCGTTCCAGACCCGGGCGCGGGCGAGGCGCTGGTGCGCGTGCAGGCGTGCGGCGTCTGCCACACCGATCTGCACTACCGCGAGGGCGCGATCAACGACGAGTTCCCCTTCCTGCTGGGTCACGAGGCTGCGGGTGTCGTCGAGAGAGTGGGCGACGGCGTGACGAACGTCGCTGAGGGCGACTTCGTGATCATCGCGTGGCGCGCGCCCTGCGGCAACTGCCGGTCGTGCTTTCGCGGGCGTCCGTGGTACTGCTTCGACAGCATGAACGCGGCCCAGCAGATGACGCTCGCCGACGGCTCGCCGCTGTCTCCCGCGCTCGGCATCGGCGCGTTCACAGAGCTTTCGCTGGTACACGCCGGCCAGTGCGTGAAGATTGATCCCGCCGCGTCCGCCGCTGCCGCCGGTCTGATAGGCTGCGGCGTGATGGCCGGACTCGGCGCGGCGGTGAACACGGGCGGCGTAATGCGCGGCGACTCGGTCGCAGTCATCGGCTGCGGCGGCGTGGGCGATGCGGCCATCGCCGGCGCGAACCTCGCGGGCGCGCACACCATCATCGCCGTCGATATCGACGACCGCAAGCTGGAATGGGCAAAGGACTTCGGCGCCACGCACACCGTCAACTCCACGCAGACCGACGCGGTGGAGGCGATCCGAGACCTCACCGGCGGCAACGGCGTGGACGTCGCCATCGAGGCGGTGGGCAACCCGGCGACCTATGAGCAGGCATTCTTCGCGCGAGACCTCGCCGGTACAGTCGTGCTGGTCGGCGTGCCGTCGCCGGATATGAAGATAGAGCTTCCGATGCTGGAAGTGTTCGGACGCGGCGGCTCCCTAAAGTCGTCGTGGTACGGCGACTGCCTGCCGACGCGCGACTTCCCGATGTTCATAGACCTGCACCTGCAGGGGCGGCTAGACCTGGAAGGCTTCGTATCCGAGACCATCGGCATCGGCGACGTGGAAGAGGCGTTCCACAAGATGGAGCGTGGCGAGGTGCTAAGGTCGGTGGTTCTGATGTAATCTGGATGGGACGCCATGTGGAAGCGGCTTTCGTGACTGCATGCCGTCGCGTTCTAGCGCGATTGGAATGGAGGGAAGCCGATGCCGGACCAGCAGACCATCTATGAATTCCGTCCCGTTGGAGACGGCGATAAGACCGCCAAGACGGAGCTGTTCTACCGCGAGGAGGTTCAGCTCGCGCTCCGCAATCGCGGTATGCCGCTGGAAGGGCTGCGCTACGACATTACGCCGACGGGGATGCACTACCTCCTGATCCACTTCGACATCCCGACGGTCGAATCCGAAGACGGATGGAGTCTCGAGATCGGCGGGCTGGTGGACAGTCCGTTGTCGCTGAGCATGGAAGACATCCGCTCCCGTCCAGCTGTGACGATGCCGGTTACGATGGAGTGCGCGGGCAACGGGCGCGCGCTGATGGAGCCGCGCGCTATCAGCCAGCCGTGGCTGCTGGAAGCCATCGGAACGGCGGAGTGGACCGGGACGCCGCTGCGCCCGATCATAGAGGAGGCGGGCATCGCCGCCGGCGCGATCGAGCTGCTGTTCACCGGCGTTGACCGCGGCGTGCAGGGCGGCGAGTTGCAGGACTACCAGCGCAGCCTGACGATAGAGCAGGCGACGCGCGACGAGGTCCTACTGGCCTACGAGATGAACGGCGCTCCGCTCCAGCCGCAACACGGCTTCCCTCTGCGGCTCATCGTGCCGGGCTGGTACGGGATGACGAGCGTGAAGTGGCTGTCGCGCATCGAAGCGATTGCCGAGCCGTTCGACGGATACCAGCAAATGCGGACGTACCGCTACGCGATGTCTGCCGAAGACGTGGGCGATCCGGTGGACGAGATGCGCGTCCGCTCGCTTATCGCGCCGCCGGGCGTCCCGGACTTCATGACTCGAACGCGGCTGGTCGAGGCTGGGACGCGCACCGTTACAGGGCGCGCGTGGGCGGGACGGCGGCGCGTAACCCGCGTCGAGTTCAGCGCTGACGGCGGCGCGACTTGGGCGGACGCCGAGTTGGGCCCCCACGTCGGCGACTTCGCGTGGCGCTCGTGGTCCGCGCAGTGGCGGGCGGAGCCGGGCGAGCATACCCTAACCGTCCGCGCCACCGATGAGGCCGGAAACGTCCAGCCGTCCGAGCAGCCGTGGAACTACCAGGGCATGGGCAACAACATGACCCACCGCGTGGACGCAGTGGTAGTTTAGCGCTTGTTCCTCGGACAGTTTCTGAAGTGGATGCTGCCGGGAGGCGCGCCGCATGATGGGCAGCGTCTCCGGTCGGCGCTGGACGTTGGCTGCGCTGCTGGGCGGCGGACTTCGGAGGAGACGTCGGCGCCCGCCGGCGTCTCCGGGCTCTGCCGGACATCGGCGCCGCGACCGTCGGCAGGTTTGTCCCGGAAGGCGTCCGCTATGCGACTTCGGACGTTTCTGTAAGTCGGGATGTGCTGCAGGAGTCTGCTGTCCGACTTCCTGATGATGAATCCAATCGCCCACTGGACCAGGCGGTACAGCAGATAGAGCTGGACGATGGCTACGAAGAAGTGCCAGAAGGTGGCTCCGCCGCCGGCGATTTCCCAGCCGCCCGACGCGTAGGTGCTGACGACCTGGTGTCCTAGGGCCATCCAGAAAAGGCTGCCCACTGTTGAGATGAGCGTCGTTTCCGCCGCCAGTTTCAGGGCCGCTTTGACGTATCTCACGGTTTTCACCTCGCGGCAACCGGATTCGTGCTGTAGGGATTCAGCGGGTAGTCTCTTATCTTCTCCCGTTCGACATAGGCGCGTTGTGAGTTGGGGGCAGCCTCGATTACGGCTGCCTCCCAGAGTTGCCCCCTGGAGTTAGAGGATGACGCTAAGCGGGTTCTCCAGCAGGTCTTTTATCTCGTTGATGAACATCGCGCCCTCGGCGCCATCTACTATGCGATGGTCGGCGGACAGGGTGGCGGTCATCATCTGCCGTATGACGATCTGATCGTCGTCGGTTACTACGGGCCGCTTCTGGACGGCGCCGACCGCCAGCACCGCCGACTGCGGAGGCTGGATTATGGCGACGAAGCTGGTTACGCCCATCATGCCCATGTTGGATATGGCGAAGGTGCCGCCAGAGTATTCCTGCGGGGTCAGGGAGCCGCGCTGGGCGCGCTCGGCGATGTCCTTGGTAGCCTCGGCTATCTGGCGCAGAGACTTGTCGCCGACGCCGACGATGGCGGGCATTACCAGCCCGTCCTCGACTGCCATCGCTATTCCGACGTTCACCTCGTCGTTCATGCGGATTCCGCCGTCCTCGTAGTAGGCGTTGAACTTGGGGAAGCGTTTGAGCGCGATCACGCTGGCGGCGACTATCATGTCGTTGACCGTCGCGCGCACGCCCTCGGACGCCAGGGCGGCGTTGATCTGCGCGCGCAGCGCCATAGCCTCCGTCATGTCCACGTCCACGTTGACGTAGAAGTGCGGCTTCTCGCTCTTGGAACGGATGGTAACGCGGGCTATCTGCTGCCTCATGCGGGAAAGCGGGATTAGCTCGTCTTCCTCTACCGGCTCTTCTGCTTCCACTTCCTCCTCGACGACAGGTTCCGGCTCGGGTTCCTCTTCCACTTCCTCCTCGACGACAGGATCCGGCTCGGGTTCCTCTTCCACCACCTCTTCGGCGACGGGTTCCGGTTCCTCTTCCGCTTCTTCCTCGGCGACAGGCTCAGGTTCGGGTTCTTCTTCCGCCACTTCCTCAACGAAGGGTTCCGGCTCCGGCTCGACCTGCGCTTCCTCGGCGACAGGCTCGAGTTCGACCGGCGCTTCCTCGGCGACGGGTTCCGGCTCCGGCTCGATGCTGACAGGCTCCGGTTCTGGAGCGGCAGCGGCGGCTTCGATGGCTTTGAGCACGTCTTCCTTTACTACGCGCCCCCCCGGTCCGCTGCCCTGGATGGAGGTGAGATCTATGCCGGCTTCGTATGCCATCTGGCGCGCTATGGGAGTCGCGAATACGCGGCGTCCCGGCGGGGGCTGCTGAACGGGTTGAGGCTGCTGAACCGGAGGCGGTGGCGCGGCTTCGACTACGACCGGTTCGGTCGCCGCGCCCAACGGGATAGCGGTGGATGCAGGTTCCGCTTCTTCCTCGGCGACAGGCTCAGGTTCTGGTTCTTCTTCCACCACCTCTTCGGCGACGGGTTCCGGTTCGGGTTCCACCGGCTCCGGCGCCGCGGCTTCGCTCGCGTCGGCTATAACGGCTATCGCATCGCCAACAGGGACGGTAACGCCCTCGTTAACGAGGATCTGGCTCAGCACGCCGGCTATGTCGGACTCGAATTCGACGACGGCCTTGTCGGTTTCGATTTCGGCCAGCGGTTCGCCTAGCTCGACGTTGGAGCCTTCGGCCTTCAGCCAGCGAACGACTGTGCCTTCCTGCATGTCGTAGCCCATTTGGGGCATTGTGAGTTCAGTTGCCAACGGAGTTTCCCTCTCTATTCAGTGTCCCACAACCGGCATAGAGACGTATTCACACGCCACCGCGCGGACTCGCCAAGGCGCCGCCGAGCATTGGGCGCATCGGGGCTGTGGGAGTGGGTTCATTCATTGTTGTTATTGATAGCGTTCAGATGCCGAAGTTGTACTCTATCGCCTCGACCACGCGCTCTGCGCTGGGTATGGTCGCGGCTTCGAGTTGGCCGGAGTAGGGCGCCGGGACGTCCAGGCCCGCGACTCGGACGACGGGGCCGTCCAAATAGTCGAACGCCATCTCCTGCACCTCGCTGGCTATCTCGCCGGCGAATCCGCCGGTGTGCCACGCCTCTTCTACGATGACGGCGCGGTTGGTCTTCTTGACGGATTCGACGATGGCGTCCACGTCGAACGGTCTGAGGGTGCGAAGGTCTATGACCTCGGCGCTCTTGCCCTTTTCCGCCAGCTTTTCAGCCGCTTCCTGCGCAATGTGCGCCATGCGCGAGTAGCCGACGATGGTAACGTCCTCGCCCTCCCGCCGGATCGCCGCCTTGCCGAAAGGCACGTCGTAGTACTCGTCCGGAACCTCGCCGCCGACGCGATACAAGAGCGCGTGTTCGGCAAAGACGACGGGGTTGCCGTCCTTGAGCGATGTCCGGAGCAGGCCGAGCGCGTCATAAGGTGTTGACGGCACGACGACCCTGAGGCCGGGCACGGAAGCGTACCAGCCTTCGAAGCTCTGCGAGTGGGTAGCCGCCAGCTGGGCTCCGCCGCCGGTAACGGTGCGTATGACCACCGGCACCGACAGTTGGCCGTTGGACATGTAGCGCAGCTTGGCGGCGTGGTTGATGATCTGGTCCATCGCCAGCAGCGAGAAGTTGATGGTCATGATCTCGACGATGGGCTTCATTCCGACGAGCGCCGCGCCGATAGCGGCGCCGACGAAGCCGGATTCGGCTATGGGCGTGTCGCGCACGCGCTCCTCCCCAAAATCGTCCATCAGACCGCGAGTTACCGCGTATGCGCCGTTATAGGCGCCGATGTCCTCTCCGATGAGGAAGACGGACTCGTCCTGTTCCAGCGCCTCGCGCAGCCCGTGGGCTATCGCTTCTCTCAAGATCATCTCGGACATGTGGCCACTCACTTTAGTCGGCGGCGGCCCGTTGGCGATCGTAGCCGTGCGATCCGCCGCGTCGCCCGCGATTCCCGGCTTTGCCGAAACGGCGGGCGGCTACTTGTATATATTGTCGTAGATAGAGTCTATTTCGGGAAATGGGCTTTCACGCGCGAATTTGACAGCTTCTTGGATCTGCGCGGCCACTTCTGAGTCGATCTTCGAGAGTTCCGGCTGCGTTATCAGCCCCTCGTCCAGGGTGAACGCCTTGAATCGGTCTATCGGGTCGTTCAGACGCGCCTCATCCACCTCGTCCGTCTCGCGATAGTTTACGGGGTCGGCCATGGAGTGGCCGCGGTAGCGGTAGGTCATCGCCTCGATGAAGACGGGGCCGCTGCCCGCGCGGACCCGCTCGAGCGCCTGGTTCGTCGCCTCGCGCACCTCCATGATGTCCTGGCCGTCCACCTGGATGGCGGGAATCTTGTAGTAGCCCGCCGATTCGTAGATGTCGCGTCCGGCGGCGTGGGTGCGCTCGACGTGCGATCCCATGCCGTAGAGGTTGTTTTCGAGGAAGAAGACGACCGGCAGCTTCCACAGCGAGGCGAGGTTGAGCGATTCGTGAAACTCGCCCTCGTTGACCGCGCCGTCTCCGAAGAAGATCATTACGGCGGCGTTGCGCTTCTGCATCTTGACGCCGAGCGCCATGCCCACGCCAAGCGGCATCTGTCCGCCGACTATGGCGTGTCCGCCCATGAAGTGCAGATCCGCGTCGAACAGATGCATGGAACCGCCCTTGCCGCCGCTCGATCCTGTGGCCCTGCCGCACAGCTCCGCCATGCACGCATTCGGGTCCATGCCGCGCGCCAGCGCATGGCCGTGGTCGCGGTAGTGTGTGATGATGTAGTCCTGCGGTTCCAGCGCGCCGATGGCTCCGGTGGCGATCGCCTCCTCGCCGATGTAGAGGTGCAGGAACCCGCGGATGAGGCCCTGCGTGTAGAGTCGAGAGCAAGCCTCCTCGAACCGTCGGATGAGCATCATCATCCGGTATAGCTCTGCTACCTGCGCCTTGTCTAACTTTGCGGCTTCTTTCATGTGATCCTCGCCAAGCGAAACGTGGTCAGTGGCAAATGGGGCAAATGGTTCGGTGGTGGTCGTGATCATATGTGAATCGCCTCGCCTTCGGCTGCGAGCGCGGCTTCCTTGATGGCTTCCGAGATGGTTGGGTGCGGATGCACTAGCCAGCCCAGCTCGGTAGTTGTAGCTTCCAGCAGCCGCGTCATGCCCAGCTCGCCGAGCAGCTCAGTTACCTCCGCGCCGACCATGTGTCCGCCCAGCACCTCGCCTATTTCGGCGTCCACCACCAGCTTCACCATGCCCGAGGACTCGTTCATGGCGAGCGCCTTGCCGCTGGCGGCAAACGGGAACTTGCCGATCTTCACCGCGTGCCCCTCCTCGCGCGCCTGCTCCTCGGTCAGCCCGAAGCTGGCTACCTGCGGGTGGCAGTAGATGGCGCGCGGCATCTGCGCGTAGTCGAGCGGCTGGGGTCCGAGACCGGCTATGTGTTCGACCGCGGTCACGCCCTGAGCGGAAGCTACGTGGGCCAACAGCATCTTGCCGGTAACGTCGCCTATGGCGTAGATGCCCTCGACGTTGGTGCGCATCATGTCGTCAACCGGGATGAAGCCGCGCTCCTCGCGGACGCCGGCCGCTTCGAGTCCGATGCCGTCGGTATTGCCCTGCACGCCGACGGCGACCAGCGCCGTCTCGCAATCCAGCACGGCGTCTTCGCCGTTGATCCTCACCGACACCTTCGCGCCGCCGTCATCCACCGCGATGCCCAGCACTTGCGCGCCGGTCGCTATCTCGATGCCCTGCCGGCGGAAGGCGCGTTCGAGCTCGGAGCTCACCTCCGCGTCTTCGTTCGGTATCAGCCGGGGCATTAGCTCGACTATGGTTACGTCGGCGCCGTAGGTTCGCCAGATGTAGGCGAACTCGCAGCCGGTCGCGCCGCCGCCGATGATGACCGCGCGGCGCGGGACCCGCGTCATCTCGAGCGCCTCGCGGCTGGTGATGACGACGCGGCCGTCTATGGGCAGGGTTGGGATGTGGCGCTGGCGCGCGCCGGTGGCGATGATGATGTTGTCCGCCGTCAGAGTCTTGCCGCTATCCACGCTCACCGAGCCTGAATCGGCGAGCGCGCCCGTCCCCCGGATGTGTTCGACGCCGTTCTTGCGGAGCAGCGTCCCGACGCCGCGCGTGAGCCGCCGGACGACGTCCCGGCTGCGGTCTATGGCGCGAGAAAAGTCGGGGCTGACGCCCCGAACGGTGATGCCGTACTCATCCGCGTGGCGGATGAGGCTCAGTACCTCCGCGTTTCGGAGGAGGGCTTTGGAGGGGATGCACCCCCAGTTGAGACAGATGCCGCCGAGGGCGTCTCGTTCGACGATGGCAGTCTTCATACCCAGCTGTCCCGCGCGGATCGCGGCTACGTATCCACCCGGTCCCGAGCCGAGCGCAACTACATCATAGTCAGCCAAAAAAACACCCCAACAGCGCGCGTTCACCCGAAGGTGAACGTCCAAAGCTCTACGAACTATCGCGCCACATCCGCGGGACGCGGCGCGACCTGCGACTATTCTACACTATACGGGCGAGGTATGACACTTTTTGGTTGGGGGTCTGACAGCCAAGTTTCCCATTCGCGCGCCGATAGGATATATTGTTGCCCGCAATGCGATTGGTTTCGGCGCGCTGCGCGGCGGCGGGCCGTGAGTTCACGGAGGTGATTTATGGGCAACCGTCTGGAAGGCAAAGTCGCGGTGGTTACCGGAGGCGGTCGAGGCGTCGGCAGAGGCGTGGCGCTGCTGCTGGCCGAAGAAGGCGCGAGCGTGGTCGTCAACGATATGGGCGGCGACGTGGACGGAACCGGGAGTTCCACCGCGCCCGCCGACGGCGTGGTCGCCGAGATTCAGGCTCGAGGCGGCAACGCCGTGGCCAACTACGACAACATGGCGCTGATGTCCGGCGGCGAGGCGCTCATCCAGCAGGCAGCCGATGCCTATGGACAGGTGGATATTCTCGTCAACAGCGCCGGGATGCTGCGCGACCGCATGATCTGGCAGATGACGCCGGAAGACTGGGACCGCGTGATGCTGCACAACGCGAAGGCGACGTTCACCGCGACGAAGTTCGCCTGCATCCTGTTCAGGCAGCAGCGCGGCGGACGAATCGTGAACATGACGTCGGACGCCGGCCTTGGCGACGTGGGACGCTCGAACTACGCTGCGGCGTCCGAGGCCATCGTCGGGCTGACGCGAACCGTCGGGCGAGACATGGGGCGCTACGGCGTTACCTGCAACGCTATTTCGCCCATGGTCGAGACGCGGCTGTTCTCCGGTTCGGTCGAGGAGTACCGCGTGGCGGACGCCCCCTCGCCTTCGCGCGATGAGCGGGCCGGCATCTTCAGCCCCGCCAATGTGGGCGAGTGGGAAGGCCCCGGCTGGTCCGACGACCCGGAGAACGTGGCGCCGCTGGCGGTATATCTGTGCACATACGCGTCACCGCACATCAACTGCAACATCTTCGGCGTGCGCGGCGGCAGCATCTACCTCTACTCGCAGCCGCGAGTGGAGCGCGCCGTGCAGAAGTGGGGCAACTTCACGATGGACGAGATGGACGTGCTGTTCCCGAAGATGATTGGCGACGGCTTCTAGTGGGCGCGCCCCACACCCCATATTGGGGGCGCGATTGTTCTTCAGAAGATGAGGCCGCGCTGATACGCGGCGCCCCGGGTTCCGGCGTCCGCCGGGATGACGGGCATTGAGACGAGGTAAAAAAATGGGCAACAGGCTTGAGGGAAGAGTAGTGATAGTTACCGGCGCCGGGCGCGGCATCGGCGCGGAGGTGGCCAAGTGGATGGCGGCGGACGGCGCGTCGGTCGTGGTGAACGACCTGGGCGGCTCGCTGGACGGCACCGGCTCCGCCGACGCGCCGGCCGAGCAGACGGCGCAGGCGATCCGCGACGCCGGCGGCACGGCGGTCGCCAACTTCGACTCGGTGGCTGAGTACGAGACCGCCGGGCGCGTCGTGCAGTCCGCCATAGACAACTTCGGTCGCGTGGACGGGCTGTGCCACGTGGCGGGCATCCTGCGCGACCGCATGGTGTTCAACATGACTGAGGCCGAGTGGGACGCGGTGCTGCAAGTGCACCTGTACGGGGCGTTCAACATGGTTCGCCACTGCGTGCCGCACATGATGCGGCAGAAGTTCGGGCGTCTCGTGCTGTTCTCGTCTGGCTCCGGGCTGGGCGCTTCGGGTCAGACGAATTACGCGGCGGCGAAGGAGGGCATGGTCGGCTTTGCCCGCGCGCTGGCGAAGGAGCTGGCGCCCTACGGCATCACCGCCAACGCGGTCTATCCAGGCGGCGCGACGCGGATGACCGAATCCATACCAGAATCCACGACGGCCCTGAGGCAGACGCAGCGCGCGCAGGCGGCGCCCCAGCAGGCGTCGCAGGGACCGCCGATCCAGGGGCCGCCCGAAGCGCGAGACCCGGCCAACAACGCGCCGAAGGCCGTGTACCTTTGCACCGAAGCCGCCGGGAACGTCACCGGCCAGGTGATCGGCGTAAGCGGCTGGCAGGCGACGCTGCTGTCGCCGCGCCACATCACGCGCAGCATCCACAAGAACGGACGCTGGACGCTGGACGAGCTCGACGAGCTAATACCCATCTCGCTCGGCGCGGACCTGGTCAACCCCGTGCCGCCGCAGCCGCCGAGGCAGTAGGCTAGTTAGTAGGTATTAGCTGCCGTCCCAGCAGGTCTATCACCGCGTCGGCGGCCTGGCGCTTGTTGCCGTCGCGGTCGCCTGTATCGGTGTGGATGCGCTCGGCGACTTCCAGGCCGTCCGGCCCGGCGACTCCGATGTAGAACGTGCCGATGGGCAGGCCCGAACGCCCGCCCGTCGGCCCGGCTATGCCGGTTACCGACACGGCGTAATCCGTGCTCGTAAGGTCGCGCGCTCCGACGGCCATCGCCACGGCCATCTCCGGGCTCACGGTGCCCTTCGTCTCGTACAACTCGTCCGACACGCCCAGCACCTTCTGCTTCAGCCCGCCGGTGTACGCGATCACGCCGCCCGGAAACCAGCGCGAACTGCCCGGAACCGTGCTGAACATGTACCCGACGAGTCCGCAAGTGTCCGCCTCCGCCACCGAAACCGTCTGATCGCGCTCTACCAGTATCTCCGCGATGTCTTGAACGTTCATGGACTGTGCCTCCTGTGTATGGTAGGGTCATGGTACAATGAAGTCGAGTCGGGCGCATATCCGCATCCCGTGATGGAGGATGCGCCATAGGAGATACGAATGGATGGCGGATCCCTGATCGCAGGCGTAAGCGCCGTGGTATCAGTCATCGTCGCTATATTTCTGGCGACGATAGTTTTGATATGGCAGATTCGCGCGCAAAGCGACAGGTCTGAACGGGGTCTTAGCGAGTTGCGGACTGAACTCCGGACTGAGATACGCGCTCAAGGAGACAGGTTCGAGCAGCGCCATAACGAGTTGCGGGCCGAGTTGCGGGCTGAGATGCGAGACTTGAGTTCAGGCTTGAGTTCCCGTCTCAGCGAGAGGGAACGCGAGCAGGCGAGGCTCGAAGGCGTCAACAGCGTACTCCTACGCCATACGCACACGCACGAACCGCATGGCGCGGACGATTAGCGCCGTCTATTAGTATCCCTACGTCCCCACCTGCACGGTCGAGGTGATGCGCCGCAGCAGCGCCAGCGCCGACAGCGCGGACATGATGCCCGTCTTCGGGTTCGCCGGCGACGGGATGTTTTCGATGCGGATGCTCAGGCGTCCGAACTCGCCTTCTACCACTATGTCGTGCGTGTTCCTTTCCACCGTCGGGTCGGCGTATATGCGGATGACGGTCCGGCGCGGGCCGATGCCCGCCATGCTGAGCGCGGCGGATACGTTCACGTTGGCCGGGAATAGCCTGCACGCCTCCAGCGCGGGGCCTTCATAGACGACGGTCGGCTCTGAGACCGCGTCCAGGTCTATGCCCGCGGCTTCGATGCCCGGCGCGCCTGCGAGCCCGTCGGGCGGCTTGCGCGTTATCATCGTCAGCGAGTCTATGCGTCCGGCGACCGCGCCCGCCACGCCGTCCAACCCGGCTATCGCGCCGGACGGAACGTATATCGTCGCGTCGTTGCGCTCGGCCAGCGCGAACAGGTCGTCGCGTTCCAGCAGCGCGCCGCCGCTGAGCGCCATCAGATCCTTGCCGGCGGAAAGCGTCGCCGTGGCGATCGCGTCCATAGCGTCGGCGGGCGCGGCCTCGATTACCAGGTCCGCTATGCCGACCAACTCATCGAGCTCGACGACCGGCGGGCGATGGTCGAGTTTGGCGGCGAACCGCGCGGCGCGTTCGAGGCTGCGACTGGTGATGGCTCCGAGCGTCGCGCCCCTCACGCCGCCCGCGTCCAGGTCCGACGCTACGCGGCGGCCTATCGTTCCACAGCCCGCTATTCCCACTTTCAAAGTCATGGTCCCGCCTCCATGCCGCCATGTTATGGGCGGGCGCGACGGCTGTCAAAGCCCGCGTTGTTGTTGGTTCGCGGGGCGTGCTATAATCTCTTGGATATTCCCCCTCGCAGGTTTTAGGAGCGGTAGTTTGACTTTGGAACGGACGCGAGAATACGAACTGGTGATGATTCTCAGCCCCGAAGCCACGGAGGCTGAAGCTAGGGAGACGGTCAGCTGGATCAACGCGATCATCTCCGAAGGTAGCGGCAGCATAGCCCAGCAGGACAATTGGGGCGTGCGACGGCTGGCATACCCGATACAGCGCTTCGTCGAGGGCAACTACTTCTTCACGCGCTGTACCATGGAGGCGCAGGCGGCGGTCGAGTTGAATGAGACGCTCAACTCGTCGCAGGACGTTCTGAGACACCTCGTGTTCAGGCTGGATAATTCCGAGCTCAGGGCGATGGAAAAGCAGTCCGAGCGCGAACTTGCGGCCAGGCGGGAAACCGAACGGCGCGAGCGCGTGGCGCGAGAGCGCGAAGAGGCGCGCAGAATCGCCGACGCCCAGGCCGCCGCAGCCGCGCAGAGGGCCGCCGAATCCGCCGAGTCCTCGCAGGCTGAACAGTCCGAACAGCCATCCGCGCCTCCGGCTCCGGAGCCTGTCAGCAACCCAAGCTGATTTAATTTTAGAACGATAGGGTGACGGATGATGCGACCCGCCGAAACCGGCGGACGCGCGGCGCGGCAGGAGTTGGGCTATGAGCATGAACAAGATCACGATAATCGGCAACTTGGGGCGCGACCCCGAAATGCGATATATGCAGAGCGGAGACGCGGTGACTAACTTCTCAGTAGCCACCAACAGGCGCTACCGGACACGTGACGGACAGCAGAGGGACGAGACCGAGTGGTTCAACGTAAGCGCTTGGGGACGCCTCGCGGAAATCACGAACCAGTACCTATCCAGGGGCAGCCAGGTCTATGTCGAAGGGCGGCTGAGCTCGCGTATGTACCAAACGCAGACCGGCGAGACGCGCGTGTCTCTTGACGTTCGCGCCAGCGAAGTCCAGTTCCTCAGCGGCGCTGGCGACCCGAGCATGGGCGGCGGTGGCGGCTACGATGGCGGCGGCGCGCCTCCGGAAGATGACGACGTGGACGATCTGCCCTGGTAGAATCGTCCGGGCTATCGGCTAAAGATGAACGGCTCACCCCGGCGAACGGCGGGCGCGACGCGCCTCCCGCGCCGGCCCGAGAATCCATATAGCGCCAAAACGACGTAGTAGAGGCGTAACAGACATTAGGTGAGTAACCCATGACTACACAGACAACCAGACCATCCACAACCAGGCCGGCGACCATAGGCCCCGCCGGACGACCGAGCGGTCCCCGTCCCGGAGGCGCTCCGGGTTCGCGTCCCGGTGGCGGGCGTCCCGGCGGCCCGGGTGGACGGCCGGGCGGCGGCAGGCCGGGAGGGCGACCGGGCGGACGCTTCGGCGGCAGGCGCGGCAGGCCGCGTTACTACTCCCGCCGGAAGATATGCGGGTTCTGCGTCGATCACATCGAGTACATAGACTACAAGAACACCGATAGCTTCAGGCGCTACATGACGGACCGCTGGAAGATCGAGTCCCGGCGCAAGACCGGGGTTTGCTCCAAGCATCAGCGCGCGCTGTCAACCGCCATCAAGCGCGCCAGGCACCTCGCTCTCATCCCCTTCAGCCCCGACCACGATGGGCCTCCCATGCGATGGACGCGGTAGGACTCTGCATCTAAAGTGGTTGACGAAGGTCGGCAGTCGTCGTCCAGGAGGACGGCGAGAAGGGACAGCCGCAGGGTAGCGGCCGAGCTCACGCCCGAAGAGCGGCGTCGGCGTCGGCTTGCCCTCATGATCATCGGCGCGATGCTCGTCGCGCTGGCGGGTGTCGTCGTCGCCGGATACGTCATCATCTTCGTGCTGCCGCCCCAGCAGCTAATCGTGCGCGTCAACGACGTATCTTACTCGCGCGGCGATATGGTGAAGCTGCTGCGGCTGCGCCAACGAACCATGGAACTTTCAGACTCCCAGGGTATGCGGACGAGCGACGACGTCTTCGAGGCGCTCCAGCTAATCGTAGAGAATGAGGTTATCGCCCAGGCCGCTCCGTCCGACGGGATCGCGGTATCCCGCGAGGAGATAGACAACGCCATACGCAACTCGATGGCGCCTACGGAGAACGAGTCCATAGGCAAGTCCAGCGACCAGATAGAGCGCGAGTACCGCGAACGCTACCGGCAGTTCCTCAACCAGTCTCAAGTTAGCGAAGCGGAGCACCGCGATCTCGTTCGCAAGGCGATTCTGCGCGAGAAGTACCGTCAGTTCCTTAGCGACAAGGTGCCCGCTGTCGCCGCGCAGGTCTATCTGCACCGCATCGCGCTTGGCCCCAACGACGAAATAGACATAATGCAGACGAAGCTGGCCGACCTGATAGGCGACAACAAGAGCCCGGAGCATATCCGGGAAGTGGTCCGCGTGATAGCGCGCGAGTTTTCGAGCGATCCCGAGACCTACCAGTCCGCCGGCGAGCTGGGCTGGGCGCCGCTTGGCATCTACGAGGACTACGAATCGAAGTTCTGGGATCTCGAACTCGGAAAGATTTCTGATCCTACGCCGAACGTGGACAATCCGCAGTCCATCTACTTCTTCATCGTCTCGGAGCGGAGCGAGAGCCGCGAGGTCAGCCGGCGCAACCGCGAGTCTCTGAAGACTCGCGCGCTCCAGGAATGGGTCAACGCCGAGCGAAGAAACCACGATGTTTACGCCAAGTTCAACTCGGATATCTACTCGTGGTTCATCGAGCAGGTTCGGATAAGCTCCTCGATTACGCCGACGCCCGTTGCCGACCCGCTTCAGAATATATTGGGCGGGCTTTAGACGCGGACGCGCCAAATCCCTTCCCCTCGATGGGGGAAGGTTACGATGGGGGTGAAAACCCCGTCTTCAACCAGCCGCATATCCCCCAGCCATTGATGGGGAAAAGTTTTAGGACGGGGGTGACGCCCCAAGGGCAGGTATCATCTTGGCTAGAATCGGAATAGGGCTGCTGGGAATGGGCGTCGTCGGTGGCGGCGTGGCCCAAGTCATAGAAAGCAAACGCGCCCACCTCGAACGGCTCATCGGCTACCCTGTCGCAATCGAGAGCGCGCTGGTGCGCGACACGTCCAAGCCTCGCGCCGTGGAACTGCCGGACGGGGTGGTTGCGACCGACCCCGCGCTCGTGTTGGAGAACCCGGCTGTGGACATCGTGGTCGAGGTGATGGGCGGCGAGAACCCCGCGCGCGACTACATATTCGCCGCGCTGTCGCGGCGCAAGCACGTGGTTACGGCCAACAAAGAGGTCATCGCCCGGCATGGCTTCGCCATCAGAAAATATGCCGAACGGCAGTCTGCGAGGCTGCTGTTCGAGGCGGCCGTAGCGGGCGGCACGCCGATCATCGCGCCGCTGACGCGCGACCTAGCCGCCAACGACGTCGTTACCATTCACGGCATCATCAACGGCACGACGAACTACATCCTGACGAGAATGGAGCGCGATGGCGCGGACTTCGACGACGCGCTGGCGGAGGCGCAGCGGCTCGGCTACGCCGAGGCGGATCCCACCAACGACATCGAAGGCATAGACGCGGCCTACAAGCTGGCGATATTGGCCACTCTGGGCTTCCGCGAGCCGGTAACGGACGCCGACGTGTTCCACGAGGGGATAACGCGGTTGACTGCGCGCGACTTCCAGTACGCGCGCGAACTCGGCTACGCGATAAAGCTGCTGGGCATAGCGTCGGCGAACGGCGGCGCGCTCCAGGCGCGCGTGCATCCGGCGTTCGTGCGCCAGGATGCGATGATAGCGAAGGTGGACGGCGTGCTGAACGCCGTCGAGGTGCAGACCGACCTGGCGGGCAAGCTGTTGTTCCACGGCGCGGGCGCGGGCGCGCTGCCGACGGCGAGCGCGGTAATCGCAGACATCGTGGAGGTGGCGCGGGACATCGCCTCCGGCGCGATAGCGCGGGGCGGCGACGCTGGCGACAATGCCGAACCGGCGCCCCTGCCCCAACCCGAACGATACGATGGCCAAGATGCCGGACAGTCCCGCGTCCGACCTGTTTCCGAGCTCGAGACGCGCTACTACATCCGCCTCACGGCGGCAGACAGGCCGGGCGTCCTCGCGCAAGTCGGAGGCGTATTCGCCGAAAACAACATATCCATCGCCTCGGCGATCCAGAAAGAGACGTATGAGGTGGCCAAACGCGCCGAAATCGTCCTGATGACACACGCCGCCAACGAAGCGGCGATGCAGCGCGCCATCGTCGGGCTTCGAGCGCTTGAGACAGTCGCCGAGATAGGCAACCTGATTCGCGTAGAAGAGTGGTAGCCGAAGACGTACAATGAACATCGTCGCAGGTTGTCCACGCCTCCCGCGAGGCGGCATAGGCGGCCAACGCGACGATATTCACGAATCGGAGGATCGACCATGCCCGCTACCTACTACACCTGGAAGCGTTGAAGTACCTGCCGCAAAGTGAAGGCGGAGCTTTCACAAGCCGACATATCTTTCGACGAGCGCGACTTCTTCGCAAACCCGTTCACCGTAGATGAACTGCGAGCGCTGATCGGCGCGCGACCCGTTTCCGATTTCTTCTCGTGGCGCTCCCCATCCTTCCGAAAGCTGGGCGTCAGCCGCGACGAGTTGGACGACGACCGGATGCTGCAGCTAATGGTAGATGAGCCGCGCCTGATCCGCCGTCCGCTAATCAGCGCGGAAGACGGCTCGCTCATCGTCGGCACTGACAAGCGAGCCATGGCTGAACTGCTGGGTTAGACAGGGCTGCGTCTCGAGGCCCCTTCACTCTTGATTGGGAAAGATTAGTGTGAGGGTGAAGACCCTCGCTCTTGCCAATAATGTACCTCTGTCGATCCCGCGCGGCGCGGCAAGGAGAGATGAAATGTTTGCAGACCTATCGGGCAAAGTAGCCCTGGTTACGGGCGGGGGACGCGGCATAGGACGCGGCATAAGCCTCGCGCTGGCTGAGCAGGGCGCCGACATCGCCATCGGAGACCTGATTGCCGACAACGCCCAATCCGTCGCCGAAGAGGTCGCGGCGCTGGGGCGTCGAGCCGCATTTGGCGCGATGGACGTTACCGACCGCGATTCGGTCGAAGGCGCGGTCGGCAACGCGCTCGCCACGCTGGGGCGCATAGACATACTGGTCAACAACGCCGGCATCGTCGGCGCGCCCGGTATGCTGGAGCGCGATTCGTCTTCGGACGAAGACTGGAACATGACCTTCCAGGTAAACGTGCGCGGCATAGTGCTCGCGACGGAGGCCGCGCAGCCGCACATGGTCGAGCGCGGTTCCGGGCGCATCATCAACATAGCGTCCATCGCCGGGCGGCAGGGCAGCCCCGACATTCCGCACTACTCGACGTCCAAGGCTGCCGTGATTAGCTGGACCCAATCCAACGCGCTTCAGCTTGCCCCCCTCGGGATAACGGTGAACGCTATCTGTCCCGGCCTGCTGTGGACTCCGATGTGGGAAGCGATAGCCGAGCGTCGGGGGCGCATCGGCTCGACGCAGACCGCCGGCGTGTCCGTGGACGTGAGTGGGATGGAGGGTCGAGAACTGTTCGAGACGGTCGTCGAGCGGACGACGCCAATGCGCCGCGAGCAGACGCCGGAGGACATAGGCAAGCTCGCCGTCTTCTTGGCGTCCGACGAGGCACGGAACATCACGGGCCAGGCGATAAACGTGGACGGCGGAATACGGATGAACTAACAAGCCAAGAGCTCGGCTTGCTAGATGACCCCGTCCGCGCTTAGCCGCTCCAACTCATCGTCGGATAGTCCCATCTCTTCACCGTACACCTGCGCGTTGTGCTCGCCCACCAGCGGGCTTCGGAACGTGCGCCACGGCGTCTCGTGCATGATGTACGGACGGCCCGTGTAGGTGTACGTCTCGCCCAGATCCGGGTGCTCGACCTCGGCGAAGACGCCGCGATCTTCGGCGAAGTGGGGGTCGTCCAGATTCTCTTCCGGCGAGCGCACGATCGCCCAGGGGAACTTGCGTTGCTGCGCGCCGTGGTATATCTCTATGGCGCTGTGCGCAGCGATGAACTTCTTGACGACCACGAAGGCGTGGTCCACCTCCGGGCCGGCTCGCATACGCATCGCCGCCATGTCGCGGTAGTGCGGGTCGGTCAGGTCTTCCGCCATGCCCGCGTCGTCCATCCACGCCACCAGCGTCAGCCACTGGCGCAGGCTCGTGAACACGGCGAATACGTTGATGTACCTGCCGTCCGCCGTCGGGCAGAGCGTCTTCGGAGTCGGCAGCACGCCGTGATGCCGCCCGGTCTGCCGTTTTACCAGCTCGCCGGTGTAGATGTACGTCGGCATCGCCGCCTCTGTCGTGCAGGAGCATGCCTCGTGAATCGAAGCGTCCACGAACTGCCCCTCGCCCGTCATGTCGCGCCAGTTGAGCGCCATCAGCGTGCCGATGGTCGCGTAGTTGCAGGCTATGATGTAGCCGTGTCCGCCGCTCGGACGGATCGGAGGCGCGCCCGGCACGTCGTCGTAGCCGCAGCTGTGCATCACCCCGCCCATCGCAAGCGCGACCATGTCAGACGTCTTGTAGTCGCGGTACGGCCCGTCTTGGCCGAACGCCGTCAGCGCCGTCATCACCAGCGACGGGTTGAGCGAGCTGAGCGCGTCGTAGCCAACGCCTAGGGAGTCGAGGTAGCCCGGGTCGAAGCTCTCCAGAACAAGGTCGGCGCGCGCCGCCAGTTGCCGGAACAGGTCGCGCCCTCGCTCGGTCTCCAGGTTGAGCGTGATCCCCTGCTTGGCCGTGTTGAACGCCCAGAAGTGAAGGCTGCCGTTCGGGTCCGGTTCGTCGTTGCGGAACGGGCGAATGTTTCGCGCGTCGCCCCCTCCAGGCGGCTCTATCTTGATGATGCGCGCGCCAAGCTCGCCAAGCTGCTTGCCGATGAGCTGCCCCTTCTCGTCGCACAGATCCAGAATCGTCAGATCCGAGAGCGCTCCCCCGGTTGTCGAATTAGTCTCCGTCATCAGATAGCTCCCTCGACCATCATATCCGTAAGCCGCTCTTCCGATACGCCCAGCAGTTCGCCGTAAACCTGCTGCGTGTGCTCGCCGAACAGCGGGGACGCGCGGCGCAGCTCCCACGGCGAGCGCGACAGTCGCATCGGCTGGCCCTCGTACTTGCTGACGCCAAGCTCGGCGTGCTCGGTCTCCGGCAGGAAGCCGCGATGCCGCAGCTGCGGGTCCTCGTCCACCTTCTCCTTCGGGGTTTGGACAGCGCCGGCGGTTACTCCGGCCGCCTGGAGGGTGTGAAGAACCTCGTGCGGCGTCTGCGTCGCCGTCCATGTCTCGATGAGGCGGTCTAGCTCATCCTGGTTGGCGCAGCGGGACTCGTTGGTGGCGAAGCGGGCGTCCGAAGCCCACTCCGGCGCGCCGATGACTTCTACGAACGCTGCCCACTGCGCGTCGTCGAATATCGTGATGGCGCACCAGCGGTCGTCGCCCTTGCAGCGGTAGGTGTTGTGCGGAGCGACGGCGTATTGAGGCCCGCGATTGCCCGGCGGGTTGCCCTCGCGCCGGAATCCGCGTCCGTTGACGCTCTTGTCCAGGATCGCCGTACCCGTCAGCGCTATTCCGGCCTCCACCTGCGACATATCCACCCACTGCCCCTGCCCCGTGCGGTTGCGGTGGTGCAGCGCGCTGACGCACGCCATCGCGCCGTAGTAGCCGCCTGTGTGGTCCATGTAGGAGAATCCCCATCCGGCCGGGTCCTCGTCCGGCAGCCCGGACATGTAGGTAAGGCCGGACAGCGCCTGCGCCGTCGGCCCCCAGGTAACGTAGCTGCTGTTGCGTCCCGTGTGTCCGAAGCCCGACATGCTGACGTATATGATGTCCGGCTTGATGCGCCGCTGCGCCTCGTAGTCCAGCCCCCAGCGCTTGAGGACGCTGGCGCTGAAGTTCTCGACCACGATGTCCGACACGGCTATCAGATCGTGCAGCAGTTCCATGCCGGCCGGGTGCATCACGTTCAGGACAACGCCGAACTTGTTGCGGTTGAGGTTGTTGAACAGCCCGCTCATGTTCGGGCTGTTGGAGCCGGTCGGAGCCCCGGCGTTGCGGATGTAATCCATGGACTGCTCGTACTCGACGCGGATGACCTCCGCGCCAAAGTCGGCGAGGATGCGGGTGCATGTAGGCCCGGCCACGATCCACGAGAAATCGACGACGCGGATGCCTTCGAGGGCGTGCTTGCGCATTTGAGCGAATCTCCCAAGCAGGTATTTAGCGGATGGAATAGTATAGCGGCAAGGGGGCGTAGTCAACCGAAATCTTCAAATCCGGCGGCATACCGCTTGCTAAATTTCCGAATCTTTGGCACGATAGATATGTTATGAGAGTTAGCGAATTCGAACTGATTGACCCTGTGCCGAACCTCCGGCGCCCCATCGCCATCGCCATGCTCAGGCCGTGGATAGACGTGGGACGCGTCGGCACGCTGTCTCTGAATATCCTCCAGCGCTACCTGGGGGCGAAGGAACTCGGTCGGCTCGCGGAGCCCGGCAAGTTCTTCGATTTCACCAGGTACAGGCCGCGCATGAGGACGGTCAGCGGCAAGCGCGTGTTTACGACGCCCAACACCATCATTCACTACGCGCACGACGACGCGACGGACCGCGACTACCTCTTCCTGCACATCCGCGAGCCGCACGCCTACGGCGAGATATATTGCCACGCGCTGGCGGACGTGCTGATGCACTTCGACGTGCAGGAGTACTGCCGCATCGGAGGCATGTACGACTCGGTGCCTCACACCCGCCCGCTGCTGGTTACCGGCACGATGTCCGACATCCAGGCCGCCAAGGCATCAGGGCTGGTGTCGCAGCGGCGCAGCACCTACCAGGGGCCTACGTCCATCGTCAACATGGTGGCGGACCTGATTACGAGCGACGGGGCGCCGACGACCAGCCTGATGGCGCACCTGCCCCAGTATATGCAGCTGGATGAAGACCACATGGGCGCAGCCCGCATCGTGGACATCCTGACCGCGATGTTCGACTTGCCCCGCTCGCTGGCGGACCACGACCGCGGCATCCGGCAGTATGAAGACGTCAACCGCGCCGTCGAGAACAACCCGGAGGTGCGCTCGCTCATCGGCAGGCTCGAATCGTACTACGATCGAGTGCTGGCAGACTCCGCGCCGGCGGAGGAAGAGGAGGACGACCTCCCGGACCTGGCTCCGGGCGTGGAGGACTTCCTGCGCGAGGTCATGGGCCAGCCCGATGAGGAAGATGACGACAGCCAGCGGTAACGGCCCGGATAGCCGGTCGCCCGACCCAACGCCTGGGCGAGACTTCATCGGCTATGGCCAGCATCAACCCCGCGTCGAGTGGCCCAATGGCGCGCGCATCGCTATCTCGCTCGTCGTAAACTACGAGGAAGGCTCGGAATATTCGCTTTTGGACGGCGACGCCCACCGCGAGACGAACAGCGAGGTGCCGTCGCCGCTTCCGCTCGACGAGCGCGACCTTGCCAACGAGTCGTTCTTCGAATACGGCAGCCGCGCCGGCGTATGGCGCGTGATGCGGCTGCTGGAACGCTACGACGTACCGGCCACCTTCTACGTCTGCGCGCTCGCGCTCGAACGCAACCCGGAGGTCGGCCCCGCAATCGTCGCGGGCGGACACGAAGTGTTCGGACACGGCTACCGCTGGGAGGAGTACTACCGCATGAGCCGCGACGCCGAACGCGAGGCGATACGCAGCGCCGTCGAGTCCATCGAGCGCTCGACAGGCGTCCGTCCGCTGGGCTGGTACACGCGGTACGGCCCCAGCCTGAACACCCGCGAGCTGGTGGTCGAGGAGGGCGGCTTCCTGTACGACTCGAACTCCTATGCAGACGACATCCCGTACTACGTAGAAGTTCACGGCAAGCCGTGGCTCGTCGTCCCGTACTCGCTGGAGGTCAATGACACGCGCTTCTGGCGCGGCGGCATGAACAGCCCGTCCGACTTCTACGAAACGCTTCGCAACACGTTCGACCTGCTCTACGAGGAGGGCGCGGACTCGCCCAAGATGATGAACATCGGCCTGCACTGCCGGATCGTCGGGCGTCCGTCGCGCGCCGCCGCTTTGCGTCAATTCCTCGAATACGCTTCCGGCTTCGACGACGTCTGGTTCGCGCGCCGCACCGAAATAGCGCGCTGGTGGCTGGATAAGTACCCGCCGCGCAAGCCAAGCGCTTGACCGGAATCGGTGGACTAAGGTCTCGGTGTGGCGGATGGCGTCCGCCAGAGACGCTCTACACGGTCGATTCCCGATGTGGCATTAGCCCCAACCTGCTACCCTAGCCCCATCTCGCACAAGGAACCCACCCATGAAATCCTTCCTCACCCACCTGGAATGCACCTACTGCGACGCCACCTTTTCCGCCGACGAACCGCAGCGCCTCTGCGCCGACGCTGAGTGCGGCAAGGTCCTGTACCCGCGCTACGACCTGGACGCCGCTGCGTCCGCGCTCGACCGCGACGCGCTGCGCGATCGTCCCGCCAACATGTGGCGCTACTTCGAGGTGATGCCCGTCCGCGACCCTGCGAATGTCATCACGCTCGGCGAGGGCTTCACGCCCATGTTCCACGCCGAGCGGCTGGGGCCTGACATGGGCGCTCCCAATCTGCTCATCAAAGACGAGGGCGTCAACCCCACCGCGTCGTTCAAAGCGCGCGGCCTGTCCGCCGCCGTATCGAAGGCGAAGGAGCTTGGCATAACGAAGATCACCATGCCGTCGGCGGGCAACGCGGCGGGCGCGATGACGTCCTACGCCGCCAAGGGCGGCATCGAGGCTTACGTGTTCATGCCCAAGGACGTCCCCGAAGCCAACCGCATCGAGGTCGAGATTACCGGCGGCGAGCTTACGCTGATAGACGGCCTCATCAGCGACGCCGGCGTCCTGAGCCGAGAACGCGCCGCGCGCGAGGGGCTGTTCGATGTATCCACCCTCCAGGAGCCGTACCGCGTAGAGGGCAAGAAGACGATGGGCTACGAGATAGCCGAACAGCTCGGCTGGACGCTGCCTGACGCGATTATCTATCCGACCGGAGGCGGCACGGGCATCGTGGGCATGTGGAAGGCGTTCGACGAGATGGAGGCGATGGGCTGGATCGGCTCCGAGCGCCCCAGGATGTTCGCCGTGCAGTCGGAGGGCTGCGCTCCGATGGTGCGCGCATTCGAGCGCGGAGACGAGTTCGCCGAACCCTGGCAGAACGCGCAGACGATGGCCGCCGGCATTCGAGTCCCGTCCGGCATCGGCGACTACCTGATACTGGGCGCGATACGCGAAAGCGGCGGCGGCGCGCTGACGGTGAGCGACGACGAGATACGCGACTACATGCGCCGCGTCGCGCGGCTGGAGGGGATGTTCATCTGTCCCGAGGGCGCGGCGACGGCGGCGGCGTTGGAAAAGCTGCTCGCGTCCGGTCAACTCGACTCGAACGAACGCATCCTGCTGCTAAACACCGGCAGCGGCCTCAAGTACCTAGAGGTGGTGTAGGGACGCAAACCACAGACGGCGCGCGCCCATTTTTCGGTCAAGCGTGTGGCTTGTCGGTCAAGCGCGTGGCTTGCTACCGCACTTCCACGTCGCTTATGTACGGCGCGGCTATGCTGAGCGACGACTTGAGCATCATCTCTATCAGGTCGTGAGTCGGCACGCACTCCGGGCACTCTTCGTTCACGCCCGGCGTGTACTCGATCACCAGTCGCGGCCCCGCCGCCTCCACCAGCTCTATCGAGCCACCCTCGGACGCCGCTATCACGTTCAGGTTGTCGAGCGCCGAGCGCAGGTTCGGGTCTATGTTGGCGGTTGTCGTCATATCGTTGTAGCTCCTGTCTTGGTTGCGTCTGTATTGTAGCGCTTCCTCAGCGCTTTTCGCCCACGTGTATCGCCACCGAGCCGAGCGCAAGGCTCTTGCGCGTGGTTACGGTCAGTCCCGCGTCGGACATGGCCGCGCCCAGCTCATGGGCGGACATGAAGCCCTGCGCCGACTGCGGAAGGTAGGTGTACGCTTCCCGGTCGCCGGCCAGAAGCGCGCCCATCCACGGCGTCGCGTAGCGGAAGTGCAGACGCGCCATGCGGCTGACGGGGCCTTTGCCGTCCATTCGCACGATCTCCAGCGAGACCACCCTGCCCCCGGGCGAGACGACGCGCGCCATCTCGCGTAGCGCGCGCGGCGCGTCTATGAAGTTGCGGATTCCGAAGCCGACGGTAGCGCAGACGAAGCTGTTGTCGTCGAAGGGCAGATCGTGCGCGTCTCCCTCGGTGAACGACACCGCGCCGCCGATGCCCTGACGCTCGCGCTTGTCCAGCCCCAGCGTCATCATGTCGCGCGTGAAGTCGAGGCCCACGACCGACGTTATCTCCGCCCTGCGAGCCAGGTCGAACGCGAAGTCTCCGGTGCCGGTGGCGACGTCGAGCGCGCGCCCGGACAGTCCTTCGACGGCCAGGCGCGTCGCCAGTCGCCGCCAAGCGTAGTGGCGCCCGCCGGACATGACGGTATTCAGCAGATCGTACCTGCGCGAGATGCGCGAGAACATCCCCGCCACGTAGCGGGCGCGCTCGGAGCCTTGCAACTGTGCCAATAGGTTTCTCCTATCGCAAATCCGTCGTTCCCGCGAAGGCGGGATCCCAGGGTGGAGCGGTGGATGGGGTCAATGTCTCTTGTCTCTAACGCAGTCCACTGATCACCGCCGGCAGTTCCGCCGGTAGATCGGTAGCGATCATGCCCGCGTCGCCAAGCCGCCCGCGCGCCGATTCGCCCGCCGCGCCGTGCAGATAGACGCCGAGAGCCGCCGCGCGTCTAAGCGATACGCCCTGCGACAGCAGCCCCAAGATCGCGCCCGACAGCACGTCGCCGGTGCCTGCCGTGGCGAGCGCTGGGTTGGCGAACGGAGAGACGGATGCCGAGCCGTCCGCGTTCGCGACCACCGTGTGCGCGCCCTTGAGAACGACGGTCTTGCCCCATCGAGCGGCGGCATCGAGCGCGGTATCCAGCCGGTTTGCCGCGGGCGTCATCATCCCCGTCGCCATCTGTGACGTCGTCCGGGCCGTTAGGCGCGCCATCTCGCCGGGATGCGGCGTCAGAATGGCGTCGTCCGTCCAGCTTCTCTCCCAGCGCTCGAATCGCGCCAGCGCGTTCAGCCCGTCGGCGTCCACCACGGTCGGCGGCAGGTCGGCGCCGCTCAGAAGCAGGCGCTCGGCCATTCGCGCCGTCTCCGTCGCCTGTCCTAGACCGCAGCCGATCAGCAGCGCGCTGTACGCGGGCAGAGCGTCCAGTATCGCGTCGGCGGCATCGTCGGAGACTACGCCCCGCCTCGATTCGGGCAGCGGCAGGAACGTCGGCTCGATGGCGGAAGGCGCGACCGACGATACGAGACTTTCGGGAATGGCGATGGTAACCAGGCCCGCGCCGGCGCGCGCGGCGGCTATGCCCGCGAGCGACGCCGCGCCAAGAAAGTCGCGCGATCCGACGACTGCCATCGCCCGCCCGAACGTGCCTTTGTGAGATTCCAACGGGCGCGGCGGCAGCGCGGTTCGCGCCCATGATTCGGTCAGAAGGCCGACGCGAACGTCGTCGTCCAGGCCGGGCGGGATGCCGATGTCCGCCACCTCCATGCGCCCGACGTATGCCGCTCCCGGAAAGTCCAGGTGTCCGCGCTTGGGGTAGCCGAGCGCAACCGTAACGTCGGCGGCTACCGTCGCGGGATCAACATTGGCGCTGTCGGCGTCCAGGCCTGAGGGAAGGTCTAGCGCCAGTACTTGGGGATGGCGGAGTCGTCCGCTCGCGCCGCCGGATACGGCCCGCGCGAGCTCGGCGAGCGTGTCTTCGATGACTCCGCCGATGGGCCGCAGCCGTCCGGCGCCGAGTACGGCGTCTATGACGAGGTGAGCCGAACCCAGCAGCGCGCGCAGACGCGCCAGTCTGGGATCGTCGGATACGGCGACGATGGCGACGCTGGCGTCCGTCGCGGCGGCGAGTTTCGGGTCCGCCGCCGGCCTGTCTCGACACAGGTATGCGGTGGTCCGCGCTCCCCAGCGGCGCAGATGCCGGGCGGCGACCAGGCCGTCCGCGCCGTTGTTCCCGGGTCCGACGAGGATGACGATCGGAACGCCGGTGAGCGGCCCCGCCATGCGCCGCGCAACGCGCGCGACGGCCAGGCCGGCGCGCTCCATGAGCGTATCGGTAGAGACGCCGACGCGCTCCGAGCGGGCTTCTATGGCCTGCATCTGCGCGACGGTAACGATCTTGGTAATTGGATTCAGCCTCTGGATTCCTCTTCGGCAAGCCACTCTCGCGCGGCGCGCCGCGCGGCGGGACGGTTCGGTGCATCCATGCCCCGCGTTCTCAAGTCTATGGCGGATTCTATACTGCTCGAAGCGCCCGGCCTTCCTCGCTCGATACCTGCCCTGAACCCAGCGATGTCCTTGGCGAACGCGCAGCGCCATCCGTTGGTGCGATCGAACGCGGGGTACGTCTCCAGAACGCCAACCTCGTTGAACCTATCCATGAACTGGATGTCCGCCAGCGACTCGCCCTCCCAGATGAACACGCGCTTGTCGTTGCCCAGGTTGTACGCGCCGATCAGATTGACGCTCGGCGGCGCGCTACCCTGCCAGATAGTGGCCCAAAGCTCCGGGTCGCGCGTTCGGTCTGAGGTCAGTATGGATACGTAGAGCATGGAGGTTACTCCTGTCGCGCCTTGCCTTAAATCTTGCCGATTAGCGACTTCAGCAGTTCGCGTGTCCTGGCCATTGAAGCGTCGGCGTCATCGGCGGTTGGGCCCACGGGGAATATCGAAGCGAGAAAGTCCGTCGCGCCCGCCGACGCCAACCCTCGCAACCGCGCTTCTACCTCGGCTTCGTCGCCGATTATGGCGACCTCCGCCGCGCTCTCGACGCCCTCCATATCCAGCATACGGCGGTAGCTGGGCAGATCGCGGTAGCGTCCGAAGTTGTCCGCCGCCGCCTCGATGCCCGCCTGCGCGTCGTCGGTTACGCAGACGGGCAGGCCCACGCACACGCGGGGCGCCGGGCGTCCGGCGTCGTTAGCGGCGGCTGTGATGGACGGCGCGATGTGGGTGTCGAGAGTGCGCGGACCTACCATCCACGTGATCGTGCCGTCGGCGCGCGAACCCGCGATCCGCAGCATTCGAGGCGCGAGCGCCGCTATGCACACGGTCGGCGGCGTGTCGGTCATCCGAGCAATCTCGCCGGAAACGCTAAAGCGCTCGCCCTGAAAGTCAACTTCGCCGCTGGTGAGAAGCGACTGGAGAACGGTCAGATACTCGTCCATGTACTGCGCGGGCGCGCGGAAATCCATCCCCCAGCGACCCTCGACGACCGGACGGTGCGACAGTCCGATGCCCAGCAGCAGCCGACCCCCGGACGCCGCCTGCGTCGTCAGCGCCTGCTGGGCGAGGGCCATTGGATGTCTAGGATAGATCGGCACGACGGCGGTGCCAAGCTCGATCGAGTTCGTCCCCCCGCCGCACAGCGCCAGCAGCGTCAGCGCGTCAACGCCCGCCACCTGCGCCGTCCAGAAGCTTTCGAAACCATCCGCCTCCGCTTCCGCCGACTGCGCTACCTGTCCCGCCAGCGTGCTGGCCGCGCCCATCGTTCCTATGAAATTGCCTATGCGCATAACATACTCCTGCCGTATGCGTCTGCCGCCGCGCCAACGCGGTCGCCGCAAACGCGCCGCTCGGCATTACCTGGGCGACCTTATATCCTGAAGCTCGTACCAGAATACCTTTTGAGAATCGCTCGTCCAAACGCCCTCTCCGTCAACGAGGTCGCGCATCCGGTTGTCGAGATGGACGCTTGCGACAGCCGCGAAACTCGGCAATCCTGTGAATCTGTTGAGATAATCGGCATTGCGAACGACTCGCCTCGTATCCCGTCCGTTCGCTGTATAGGAAGCCTCAACCGCGATGTAGCTGCGTTCACCTTGAGACGTCGCCGCTTCTATCACGAGGTCCGCTTCCCAGAAACTGACTCTCTCGTCTCTCGATATGCCCTCGGTCAACCCCGAGGACTCGGCTTCGCGCCAGATTGGGATGGTTGCCCCTTTGGGAAGAGTGTTGATCCATTGGAAGTCCATTAGCGCGGCGATGATCGGGGCGTTTTCTCTGGCCTTCCCTTCCATGAAGTGTCCTTTGAGATCGCCGATGCCAGATTCGACTCTATTGAAGCGCCGGTCCGTCTCGTTTCTGAAGTCATCGAGGCGCTGATTCGTAGCCGCCACCTGTTCCGCTAGAGCCGTCACGGTTTCTGCGAGCCTTTCCAAGGCGGTTTCCAATCTGTCCATTCGGGTTTCCAGATTGTCCATTCTGATTTCCTGTCTTTCCATGCGCACCGGCATTTCAAGCAGGTCGTCAGTAAGCACAAGGCGCCGGATCTCAGCCCGCCATTCGGGATGTTGTTCAAGAATTAGCGCCAAGTCATGTATGTCGTTGATCGTGGTCATCATTCCTCTTACCGACCATTATAGCCGATGGGGTCATAACTGGCGCGCGGAGCGTCGGCCATGAAAGCTCGCCAATCTTAGCAAGTCGCCCACCGTCTCGTCATCGCTCTTGAAGGCTGGGCTAACGCCTGGGCCTGGGGATGATGTTTCCCCGATCGCTCTCGCCGACAACGGACGCTACGGCGAACTCTTTGGAATGGCTGAGAGACAGGGCGATGTCGCTGAGTCCGAGCAGTTCCGCCCGCGCCTTCGCCGTGCCGTGCAGCTCGATACGCGGCGCTTGGCCGCGTCCTCGGACCACTTCTATGTCGCGCCAGCGGATGCCGCGCACGCCAGTGCCCAGCGCCTTCATCGTCGCCTCCTTGGCGGCGAAGCGGCTGGCCAACTGCGGCGCGCGGCCCCGGCAGTACGCGATCTCGCCGTCGGTATAGATGCGGCGCAAGAAACGGTCGCCATACTGCGCGAAGACGCGGGCGACCCGCGGTATCTCGATGATGTCAACTCCGACGATCAGCACGGCGGCCCCCAACAGCGTTCCTATCGCGGACATTATAGCGCAACTGGGGCGCGACAGACCTCGACGCTCAACCCCACCCCATCCAGCGCCTATTCTCCCGCAGGAGCGCGGATCCCCGCGTTGGCGTCGCATCTCTCCTACTCGATAACGCCCGCAAATGCACCTAAGTTCACCTTGCGAGTGTTGACAGAACGCGGTCTCGCTCATAGTATAGGCGCACGCGCTATGCGCTATTCATGATATATCGTTCATGGGTTTGTGGGCGTGTACGCGGTAGCTCGGCTGCAGCCGGTTGGGAAGGGCTGGCCGAAGTAGATGAGGAGAGTACCGAAATGAGTATGAAGAGGATAAGCCTTATCTTTCCTCTGATGCTGTTGCTGGCGGCGCTCGCGCTGGCGGCGTGCAGCACGACTGAGGATACCACGCCAGCCCCCGAGCCAGCGGCTCCGGCGCCCGCCCCAACTGTGGATGTGCAAGCCATCATCCAGCAGACGCTCGCGGCGCAGCAGCAGCCTGAGTCCATGAGCGCGGCCGATGTGGCGAAAGCGGTCCAGGACGCGATGGCGGCGCAGCCCGGCGTTACTCAGTCGGACGTAGCGCAGGCGATAGCGGACGCGCTTGAGGCCCGCCCAGGCGTCTCCCAGACGGACGTGGCGGACGCGATAGCTTCGGCGCTCGCCGATCAGCCGGCACAGGAGGGCGTAACGCAAGCGGAGGTGGCGCAGGCGATAGCCGACGCGCTCGCCAAGCAGACGCCCAGCTTGACGGAGGCGCAGGTCGCCGAGGCGATTGGCAAGGCCATGGCCGACCAGCCCGGCGTCACCTCGGAAGACATCGCGATGGCCGTCGACAAGGCGATGGAAGCGCAGATGGAGGCGATAACCGCCGCGCTCGCGCCTCAGACGCAGGCTATGCAAGAGACCGGCTTGGTCGGCAAGCTGGAAGGCCCCTCGGTGGTAACCGATACCAGCATGTTCCCGATGTCGTTCGGCGAAGCTCCGCAGCTTGCGGAGCTGGTGGCGGCCGGCAAGCTGCCGCCCGTCGCGGAGCGGCTGCCCGTCCAGGACGATCTGATGGTGCTTGAGCCGCTGCACGGGACCGGAGAGTACGGCGGCATCCTGAGGCGCGGATTCACCGGCCCCGCCGACAAGTGGAACGGCTATCGCTGCTGCACCGGCCCCGACCACATGCTGTTCTGGGACTACACCGGCAACAACCCCGGCCCGAACGTGATAAAGAGCTGGGAAGTCGAGAACGAAGGCAGGGAGTTCACGTTCAAGCTGCGCGAAGGCATGAAGTGGTCGGACGGCGCGCCGTTCACCGCGGACGACTTCGAGTTCTGGTACGAGTACCTTTACAACAACGAGGAACTCGTTCCCACCAAGTCGGCCGTGTTCGCCATCAACGGCAAGCAGGGGACACTCAAAAAGATAGACGCCACGACCATCAAGGTCACTTTCGAGGACCCGTACTACTTCTTCTTGGACATAATGGCTGGCTCGACGCATATGGGTGGCCACGCCTACCAGGGGCCCGCATTGCTCGGCATGGTCGCGCCCAAGCACTACCTCGAGCAGTTCGTTCCGGCCATCGCCGGCGAGGATGCCGTGAACGCGATGGTCGAGGCCGAGGGCTACGACAACTGGGTCAACCTCATCAAGTTCAAGAACGACTGGGCGCTCAATCCGGAACTGCCCGCCATCACGCCGTGGACTACGGTTACGCCGATCAACACCGACACGTGGAAGCTCGAGCGCAACCCCTACTACTGGATGGTGGACACTGACGGCAACCAGCTGCCCTACATAGACACCGTCATCCTGACGCTGGCCGAAGACCTGGAGGTCATCAACCTGCGCGCCATCGCCGGCGAGTACGACTGGCAGGGCAGACACCTGAACATGGCGAAGGTGCCGCTGTACATCGAGAACCAGGAGAAGGGCGGCTACAAGCTGCACTTCGACACGCAGGAAGCGGGCGCCGACGCGACGCTCAAGTTCAACATGGCGTATCAGGACGACCCGTACTTGGGAGACCTGTACCGCAACGTGGACTTCCGCCGCGCCCTCGCCATCGGCATAGACCGCGAGCAGATGAACGAGGTCTTCTTCCTCGGCTTCGGCGTACCTGGCTCGTTCGCGCCGGCGCCAACCAACCCGTTCTCGCCCGGCCCTGAGTCCGAGTATCGCGGTATATGGGCGACGTTCGACCCCGACACCGCCAACGAGATGCTCGACCAGATAGTGCCGGACAAGGACGGCGAGGGCTTCAGGCTGCGGACGGACAACGGCGAGCGCCTCGTCGTCGAGGTCAGCGCCCGC
The DNA here is from genome assembly GCA_965208795.1 of Dehalococcoidia bacterium. Lineage (GTDB taxonomy): Bacteria > Chloroflexota > Dehalococcoidia > Lucifugimonadales > UBA1123 > VXRN01. Next base: position 1,147,423 of record CBDBPQ010000002.1, on the reverse strand, counting down.
ACGGCGCAGTTCATCGAGTTCGTCGGCATGGCTGAGATGATAGCCGAGCATTGGGAGCGCTATTTGGGCGTCAAGGTCAACGTCGTGGCGCAGGAGCGCAGCCTCGCGGGAGTTTTGCAGGCGTCCGACGAGAACCAGCTCCGCGTCTCCTGGGGCGACGGCTCGGAGCACCTGTTCACGTTCCCCTTCCATGTCTTCCCCTTCAGCACCAGCAATGAGATGGGGTCCGCGCTGGGCCAGTGGTACCAGTCCAATGGCGAAAAGGGCATGGAGCCGCATCCCGAGCTGTTGGAAGTGATGACGCTCTACCGCAAGGCCTTCGGCGTCCCCGAAGCGGAGCGCATCGAGATAGGCAAGCAGATCTGGCGCATCGTGCTGGACCAGGCGTGGTCGGTCGGGCTGGTTGGACAGTCGCCCGCCTCGCTAGGGGTGAGGGTCGCAAAGGTTGACTTGGGCAACGTGCCTGAGCGCCAGTTCAACAGCCCGGACACCAAGACGCCCGGCATCTCTCGACTCCAGACGCTGTTCTGGAAGAGCGCGGAAAACCGTCAGCGGCAGGCTCTGTCCTACGAGTAGAATCTGCTAATCGGCTTCCAACAAGCGGAAACGCGCCGCCGTCCCAGCCCGCGCGGGCCGAAGGGCGGCGGCGCAACCGCCCAGCCATCAACCATAAGCGCACCGAAAGGCATTTCACGTGATTGCTTTCGCTGTAAGGCGATTCCTTCTCGCAATCCTGACCATTTGGGCGATATCGGTCATCTCATTCGGTATCATCCAACTCCCGCCGGGGGACTACGTTACCGCGTATGTGGCGCAGCTTATGTCCACCGGCACGCAGGTTACGGACGAAGAGGCCGAGAACCTGCGGCAGCAGTACGGGCTGGGCAGCCCCTTCCCTGTGCAGTACGCCAAGTGGATGAGCCAGGTCGTGCGGGGCGAATTCGGCATCTCCATGGGCTACAACCGTCCGGTCGGAGACGTCATCGGAGACCGCTTGTGGCTGACAGCCGCGCTCGCGTTCGTATCCATCATATTCACGTGGATACTGGCCATACCCATCGGCATATACTCCGCCGTAAAACAGTACTCCGTCGGCGACTACGTATTCACGTTCGTCGGCTTCATAGGGCTGGCTGTGCCCAATTTCCTGCTGGCTCTGGTGCTTTTATATCTGGGCTTCGTCTTTTTCGGGGCGAACATAGGCGGCTTGTTCTCGCCCGAATACGCCGATTCGCCGTACAACCTCGCGAAGATTATGGACCTGCTGAATCACCTGTGGCTGCCCGCGATCATTCTGGCCGTCGCCGGCACCGCGCAGCTAATCCGCGTGCTGCGGGCCAACCTGTTGGACGAACTCCGCAAGCCATACGTGATAACGGCGCGCGCCAAGGGGCTTTCCGAGTGGCGCGTCGTATTGAAGTATCCGGTTAGGGTGGCGCTCAACCCGCTCATCAGCACCATCGGCTACCTGTTGCCGCTGCTGGTGTCCGGCAGCATCATCATATCCGTCGTCATGAGCCTGCCGACGGTGGGGCCGATGCTGCTGGTGGCGCTGCTGGCGCAGGATATGTTCCTCGCCGGAACGATAATCATGCTGATAGGCGTGATGACTGTCATCGGCACTTTCCTCTCCGACCTGCTGCTGGCGTGGATAGACCCGAGAATCAGACTGGAGGCAACCTGATGGCTCAGGAAGCTATCGCCGGCGCTCAGAGAGAGGGCGCTCAGAGAGAGGTCGCCGAAGACCAGGTTTACGTCGCCTCCCAGTGGCAACTCATGTGGTGGCGCCTCAGGCGGCACCGCCTCGCCATGGGCGCCGGCGTAGTGCTGATAGTCATGTACGTCATGGTCGTCGGCGCGGACTTCTTCGCTACGTCCGACCCGTTCCTCAGCGAGGCGCGGCGCGGCGAGATGCCACCGCAACCCATCCACTTCTTCGACGGCTGGAAGCCCAGCCTCTACGTCAACCCCGTCGAGGGCGCGCGAGACCCGCGCACGTTCAAGCGCGTCTATGTCCGCGACGAAGAAGTCAAGACGCCGATTCGTCTGTTCGCGCGCGGCTTCGAGTACAAGTTCATGGGGCTAATCACGATGGACAGGCACCTGTTCGGCGTGAACGCGCCCATGAAGACCGAGGAACACATCTACATACTCGGCACCGACGTGCAGGGCCGCGACGTCTGGTCGCGCCTCATGTTCGCCACGCGAATCTCCATGACCATCGGCCTCGTCAGCGTCGCTGTTAGCCTGTTCCTCGGCGTGCTGCTTGGGGGGCTGTCCGGCTTCTACGGCGGCTGGATAGATACCGTGATACAGCGCGTCATCGAGATACTTCGCTCGATTCCCACCATACCCTTGTGGATGGGCATAGCCGCCGCGGTGCCGCGGGACTGGTCTATCATCAAGGTCTATTTCGCCATCACTATCATCATATCGCTGATTGGGTGGACGACGCTGGCGCGCGAGGTGCGCGGGCGCTTCCTGTCGCTGCGCGAAGAAGACTTCGTAACCGCCGCGGAGATAGCCGGCGCCAGCCAGATGCGCGTAATCTTCCGCCACATGGTGCCGTCGTTCATCAGCCACATCATCGCGGCGACGACGCTTGCGCTGCCGGCGATAATCATCAGCGAAACGTCGCTCAGCTTCCTCGGACTTGGGCTGAGGCCGCCCGCCATCAGCTGGGGCGTGATGCTCCAGCAGGCGCAGAACATCCAGTCCGTCGCGCTCACGCCGTGGCTGCTCGTTCCCGCCGTGCCGGTGATCGTGGCGGTGCTCGCCTTCAATTTCCTCGGAGACGGACTTAGAGATGCAGCAGACCCCTACGGCTAACGCGACCCCGCGTACTACGAACGGCGCCAACGGCGGTCAGCCGCTGCTGTCGGTGCGCGACCTGCATACGCACTTCCCACTCGACGAAGGCACCGTCGTCGCCGTGGACGGCGCGTCGTTCGACCTCTATCCCGGCCAGACACTCGGCATCGTAGGCGAGAGCGGCTGCGGCAAATCCGTAACCGCGCGCTCCATACTCGGCATCCTGGACAAGCCGGGCGTGATAGTCGGCGGCGAAATCCTCTTCCAGAGCGACTCCGCGGACTCGTCCGGCAGTATGATAGACCTCACCTCGTACGACCCGGACAGTCAGGAGATGCGCCGCATAAGAGGCGGCGAAATCTCATACGTGTTCCAGGAGCCGATGACCTCGTTCAGTCCCGTCCACACCATCGGCAACCAGTTGATAGAGGCGATTACTCTGCACCAGCCTGTTGGCAAGGGCGAGGCGCGAGATATGGCGGTCGAACTGCTGAGGCACGTCGGCATCCCGCTGCCGGAGCAGCGTGTGGACGAGTACTCGTTCCAACTCTCCGGCGGTCTGCGGCAGCGGGCTATGATCGCTATGGCGCTTTCGTGCAACCCCCGCATCCTCATAGCCGACGAGCCGACGACCGCGCTCGACGTTACCACGCAGTCGCAGATTCTGGACCTGATGACCACCTTGCAGGACGAACACGGCATGGCGATCATGCTGATAACGCACGACTTGGGCGTGATAGCGGAGATGGCGGACTATGTGGTGGTGATGTACTTGGGACGCGTCGTCGAAAGCGCGCCGGTGGACGACATATTCCACAACCCGCAGCACCCGTACACCCGGGCGCTGCTCGAATCCATACCGCGCATACAGTCCGACGCGGCGCAAGACAGGCTCGCGTCCATAACCGGCTCGGTGCCGCACCCATACGCCAGGCCGTCGGGATGCCCGTTCAACCCGCGATGTCCGTCGTTCATGGGCGGCGTCTGCGACGTAGAATCGCCAACCCTGCTGCCTATCGGCGTGAATCACCAGGTAAGCTGTTTCCTGCACCACGGCGCGCGAGCGTGAGGCGGCGCGTCCCCCCAGCCCGAGCTCACAGAGATCGCCACAAACCGACGGGAGCGCATAACGTGACGGAGACGACCACAACAGAACGCCCGCTCATCGAAGTCAACAGCCTTCGCAAGCACTTCCCCATCAAGCGAGGGCTTCTTCAGCGCGAGGTCGGCGCGATACGCGCGGTTGACGACGTGAGCTTCGACATCAAGGAGGGCGAGACGCTCGGCCTCGTCGGAGAGAGCGGCTGCGGCAAGACGACGACTGCGCGCTGCATCCTTCGCGCCATAGACCCTACAGACGGCGAGGTGCTGTACACTTCGCCGGACGGTACGATTACCGACGTGGCGGCCGCGCCCCGAACCCAGCTTCGCAGTCTGCGCCGCGAGATGCAGATGATATTCCAAGATCCGTTCTCGTCCCTGAACCCGCGGATGACGCTGCTGGACATAGTGGGCGAGCCGCTGGCGATAGAGGGCATGGGACGTGGCGAACGCGAGGACCGAGTTACCGAACTCTTGGGGCTTGTCGGCCTGCGTCCCGAATTCTTGCGCCGCTTCCCGCACGCCTTCAGCGGCGGACAGCGGCAGCGCATCGGTATAGCGCGCGCGCTCGCGCTCAACCCCCGACTCATCGTTGCCGACGAGCCTGTATCCGCTCTTGACGTGTCCGTGCAGGCGCAGGTTCTGAACCTGATGATGGACCTCCAGAGCGAACTGGGGCTGACGTACCTGTTCGTCGCGCACGACCTGAGCGTCGTCAAGCACATTAGCGACCGCGTGGCGGTCATGTACGTCGGCAAGCTGGTGGAAACCGCGCCGACGGAGGCGCTCTTCGCCACGCCCAAGCACCCGTACACCGCCGCGTTGCTGTCGTCAGTGCCTGAGCCTGATCCGCGCGCTCGACGCGAGCGCGTAGTGCTGCGCGGCGAGGTGGCGAATCCGGCCAACCCGCCCGCTGGCTGCTACTTCAACCCTCGCTGCGAGTACGCGACCGACCTCTGCCGCGCTGAGACGCCGGAACTGCGCGAGATTCAGCCGGGACACTTCGTAAGCTGTCACCGCGCCGACGAGATCGAGCTCGATGGCGTCATCCCGCCTGTCTTGACGGCAACGGGGGATCCATCGGAGCCGAACGATGCTTAGGCGCCTCCGAATCCGACGGGCGCACGGATGTCGCGACCGGGGACGGGCGGCTGAGTGACCGCGACGTTCCGAGGCGGGCTGACCGCGAGGTTTTCCTCGATCCGGGCCGCGCTGGGAACGAGACGTGGGCGTCTCGTCGCGCCGCTAACGCTGTACGGGGCCATGCTCGGCGCATCGTCCTTTCTTGTCAACAGGCTGTCCCGCATAGACCGCCCAGAGATGCCCGAACATATGTCGGCGGAGGCGACAGTCTTCCTCTCAGGCGGCGCCGCCATCGTCTGCGGCATCCTGGCCGCGCTCATCGTCTTGTGGCTGACCAGTGGAGACGAGCGGCGCTCAGCGCGCAACCCGCTCGTCTGGCTTGCCGCCGGATTCGGGTTCGGCGTGCTGTCGCCGGCTATCACCGGCGCCACGCTGCCTATGAGCATAATGCTGTTCGAATGGTGGCGCGTCAGCGTAGCAAGCGCGGGCGAAGCGCTGATGAACGTCTTGTCGTCGCTAATGTTCGTGCCCAACTCGGTCTTTCAGCAGGGCGTGTTCGGACTCTTCACCGGCTTCCTGGCAGGCGCCTTGTGGGGAATCGGCGCAATACCCATAGACCTGGCCGCCAACGCGCGCAATCGCGCCATCTCGACATGGGGACCGTGGGTGATCGCGGCGGCGCTTGGCGCGGCGTTCTACGGCGTGTCTGTACTCGCCCCCGCCGAGTGGCTGGCCCAGTGGGGATAGATTGGGGTAGGAGAACCGTTAAGGCGGTTGCAGAAGCGGCTACGGCTCCCCGGCCTACGTTGTCTCCCCGGGTATGATGGTCAGGACGCCGCTGGAATGGTCGCAGCGCGTCTCTTCGACGAAGAAGGCGCGATAGCCGTCGGCGCGCCCCGACCCGCCGGTTCCGAGACCGGCGGCGCTGGGCGTGAGATCGGGGATGCTCAAGACGTCGCCCGCGCGAACGCGGCACAGCGGCCACTCGACGCCATCCTCGTCCCACACGCGGTCTATCTCGATGTCGTTGGCGTTCGCGCCCTGCCCCGTTCGCAGATTCGGACGCAGGCGGCTGCGCCGGTTCAGCTCCGCGTCGCGGCGCAGTATGGCGGTCGCGGCGGTCGTTTCGCCGATATTCCGCACGTTGCGCTCGCGCCGTATGTGCCGCGCTATGCTGTCCGCGTCGCTGGCAGTCGAGGTGCGCCGGATTACGCCGTTCAGCTCGTAGGTTACGCTGATGGCGTTGGCCACGTCGTTCCAGTCGAAGCGCAGCGGTAGCCGCGCGACGCCTCCACCGTTCTCGGCCCTCAGATAGCTGCGCCAAACCATCCCTGACGTCGCGCGCGGCGCATACCGTAGTTTGCGGTCTTCCCACACCGCCACGTCCATCGGACCTGTCCGGCCGGAGCCGCCAGATCCAAATGAAGCGATGCCGCGCCGGGCGTCCGTCAGGATGCGCCACACCGTCCAGTCGTCCTGGTACGCGTGCGCGATCGCGGGGCCGGTGGCGATATGCTCTGCGGACGACGACAGTTGAAGCTGTCCGGTCGGAATCCTGTCGAGGATATCCGTGATGATCGAGCGCGCCGAGCTGGCGCCGTTGGAGTAGCTAAGGTTGAGGACCGCGTCGTTCAGGTTAGACCAGTAGCCGCGCGCGGTGAGCGACGCCAGCCAGACGTCGGACAGCGTTACCGCCTCGATTCGTCCCTCCCACGCCACGCGCCCGCCCGCTTCCTCCAGAGCGATGCGGCTCAGCATCCGGTTGTGTCGCCACTCCCAGAACTCGCCCTCGGACGATGCGATTGCCACCGCAAGCTCGCCGAAGCCGCCCGGCAGCGTCGTGGTATGCGTGAGCGATGCGACGGCAACATCGTCGAGCGTCGCCCTAACGTTCCTCGACGATGCATCCTTCTCGTACAACTTCAGCGTCAACGCGATATTCTTGTGCATCTTCCCGTTCCTTCCAAATTGGTGGGCAAAGTCCCTTCCCCCTTGACGGGGGAAGGTTAGGATGGGGGTGAACCCACTCGCTCCAAACTCGTGTCTTCTAACCCTTTACAAGCCCGAAACGAGCGGCTCGTACTCCGCCGCCAACATGAACCGCGCCGAAGACGGAGCCGCCGGGTCGTCTCGCAGCGCGTAGATCCGCGTCCCTTCGGCGTCCAGGCCGAACGGCCCGCCCGCGAAGTCGGCGAACCGGCGCACGGCGTCCGATTCGTCCAGCAGATACACCCCCGGCGCGTCGCTGAGCGTGTCTATCAGGATGCGATCGTCCGTCCCCACGCCGTTGACGATCACCGCGCCCTCGTCTATCGGCAGCAGCGTTATGTAATCCACCTCCCATCGCGCGTAGTAGTATCGGTTGGATACGCTGTCGGTGTGCTCCGACGGCGGCAGCCACACGCCGTAGGCAGATAGGGTGAGACTCGGACTGGCATAGCCGTCCGGCAGCGCGATGGGAGGCAGAGACAACTCGCCGAGATCTATCGTCTGAAAAGCGCCGGTGTCGTCCGGATAAACCGCGTCGCGCTCCGACGGCGTCTTGCTCCTGCCGCCGAACGACCAGCCAAGCGCGAACGCTGTCGCCTCCTCCGTCCCGTAGAGGTCCGTGTTGAACGGGCGCGAGAACGGGTTGCCGTTGACGCGGACGCGCGCCAGCGCCCGGAACAGTCCGCGCGGCAGGCTGGCGCCCGGTACGCTTATGCTGACGCGCCCCACGCGGGTGAATCTGCCCGTCGCCTCGTAGTCCCCGGACACCCTGGTTGACCATTCCATGCGCGCCACGTTCGAGCCGGAGCCACTGGCGCGAGCGTCTGCGACGTCGTCCCCGTTCCACGTCGAGGTCGTCCCCACGAACGGCGACGACTCGGAGACCGTCATGCCGCTCTCCGCCTGGTAGAACAGCGTATCCGCGCGTCTCGCGCCGGACCGCCGCGCGATCCACACCCTCTCGCTGCCGGTCCAGCCGCCCGCGTTCGACACCTTCAGCCGCAGCTTCGCGCCGCGCGCGCCGCCCGGCTTCGCTATGTCTATGTAGTTCACGTTCGAGCCGTCCCGCTCGTTGTGGATAGTGGACGCGGGGGGCGAGACCCGCGCCAGCCTGCCGAAAGGCTCCACCAGCAGTCTGAGACTAGCTCCCGGTACCCCGTGGCCGCCGGACAGCGTAGGCTCCTGGAGCGCGTTGGCGGGCAGAGATAGCTCGCCGCGCAGCGCTCTGTACTCGACGTCCTGAGCGTCCGTATCGGCTAACTGGCAGCGCAGCGTTACCGGCCCGCCGATCGCAGACGCCTGTCGCCCCTCCGCCACCGCGCACATCTCCTCTAAGTCGCGGACCGCGCCGCGCAGCCCGTCCGCCGACGTCGCGCGCAGATTCAGCGCAACCTCTACTTCGCGCGGCGCGTAGTGGACGCCCCGCAGCGTCCGCCCCGCCAGCACGGGCGATGCCGGAGGCGGCCCCATCCGTAGCGGCGCGCTCGCGTGGTACGGAGCGGCAAGCAGGTCCAGCGTGGTAGTTCCGTCGTTCAGTTCCAGTGTTGCAGTCATGCTTCCTCTCCCACACCCCTTTGCCTCTTTGCGCCTTTGCGCTAAATGGTCTTTGAAACGTCCTTGCCGACGATCTCCCGGTAAACGCGACCCTCGACGCGCAGCGCAGCCGTGAATCCGACCCGCTTCCCTTCTGCCGATCCGACCTCGTACCGCTCTACCCAGCACTCGCCCTTGTAGGCGATACTGCCGGGCGACGACCCTGCCGGCGCGTACTCGAACGCCACGGGTGAAGGGTGTCGCAGCAGCGCGGATAGAACCGCGTCCACGCCGGAGTCATCCGAGTCGTCGAACTCGCCGGCGAGCGTGACCGTCCCGTCATCGGGGCCTGGCGCATAGGCGCGGCCTTCGTCCGATAACGAGGTTACGTCCACCAGCGCCCGCGCCCCGGGCAGTCCCGAAACACCGGTCAGGCGCGGCGACAGATCCCGTCGAGCGCCGCCAACGTCGTCAATGTAAAACTTGGATCGTTCGCTGTTGAAGTAAGCCATTCTTTGTCTCCGCATGTCTCCGCGCCTCTGCGTCAGATTCCCCGCTAGAATGTTATTCGCCGGTACGCCCGCAGCGTGGCTCGCAAGTCCGTCCCCAGCGCCGCGCCTTCTCCGCGCCACGTTCGCGCCGCCTGTATCGTCGCCGCCTCGCGGATGGGCGCAGGGTACTCGAACACCCGGATGGCGTCGCCGGAGCCGTGCGCTGTCGCCGTCGTCCCGTTGACGCCCCGTTCGACCTGGAACGTCTGAGGGGCTGATACGCTGCGAACGTACAACTGCTCTGATCCGATCAGCAGCGTGTGGCCGGCGCATACGTCGGCGCGACCGCTGACCGCGATCTCCCCGCGCTCCGCGTCCACCGCGCCGGACAGCGTTTCGCTCGCCGTTCGCAGCCGGCGCCAGAAGCCCCACTGCCCGGCGATTCGCGTCCGGCGGCTGCCGCTGGGAAAGCGCCACCCTGAGCCGGACGCCACTCGAACCGCGTGGTGCGGGCGCGCCCGGTCTCCACCGCCGGCGGGCGCGGCGTTCGGAGGATGAAGCTCGAAATCGGCGTCCGGCCAGACGGTCTCGAACGCGCCGTCGCCGTCGTCATCCGTAGCCAGCCCATCCGCGTCAATCGAGACCAGGTCCGGCGTGAACAGCGTCCGCGACCCGTCGTCCCCATCGCAATCGAACAGCCGCGTCGCGTTCACGATGTAGAAGCTCCGTCCGCAGTACCCGTCTATCTGCCGGGATACTGCCTCGATCACCGCCAGGATGCGCTCATCCTCCCTGTCGTGCTGTATGTCCAGCGCGGACGGGGATTTGACCGCGTCTAACGTCGTGTAGGTGTTCATATCGCGAATCCTTACTTCCGGAAGAGATAAGAGATTAGAGATAGATGCGAGACCTACCCCTACCTCCTAACTCTTATCTCCTCGCTCCTCGCTCCTATCCGGCTACGCCTGTGATGTTGTACTGCAACGCCGTGTGAGTCGCGGACGACCTCTTCCCCGTGCGCTCGGTGAGCGCGTGGCGGAAGCTGACGGTTACGACGGTCTGGCGGCGGCTAGGGTCGCGCGTAACGTCCACTGTCGGCTGGCGGCGGTAGCCCTGCGCCCACTGGTTGCGGTTGACCAGCAGCAGACGCCCGGTGTCCGACGTGTTGCCGCCGCTCGTTACCTTGCCGTCCGTATCGGCCAGGCGCATCTGCTCTGACACGATGACCGGGATGCCCTCCACCGCGCCGAGCATACCCGTCAGCACGGTGGCGTTCGGACCCAGCTTGTCCATCGTGCGGAAGGCGTCCACCGACTGCGCGCGTATGAAGGTGTTGACGTCCATGATCCAGGCAAGCTCGGACGGTCGGACGCCGTAGCGTCCCAACTTCGCCCGTATCTCGTTGAACATGTCGTCCGACACCCCCGCGCCGTGGTCGTTGGACATGGTGGTGTTATCCACCAGCGGCAGGTGCAGCAGCCCGTCGTAGCCCAGAAGCAGGTGCGCCTGGCCGGCTGAGCTGGCGCTGAGCGTGGCCTCGTCGGCGTTGATGCCGTTCGTCGCCGTCGTGTCTGCGTTCAGGATGATGTCGTCGAGCGTCTCAGCGCTGTTGCGGACGAGCGACGCCCGTATCTCGGCCACCAGCGACGGCAGCGCGTTGTCTTCGTCCAGCGAGAAGCTGAACGGCGCCTGGGCCACAAGCTCGCGCGCGGTGAGCGTTGCCTTCGCCGTTGACAGCGCGGTAGCGGTGGCGGCGGTGTTCTCGACGCCCGGATAGAAGTTGACGTCGCCCAGCTGCGTCGGGATGTCGAACGGCTGGCTCGGCATCGGGAACGTCGGGATGATGCCGCCGACGAGCGTCTGCAAATTGACGTCCATCCACAGCTCGGCGCGTTCGAGCGTCGGAACCAGCTCATCGCCCGCGCCCGCAGTCGTCGAGTCCATGGCCGCCCGAATGGCGACCTCGCGCATCGCCTCCAGCGTGGGGCGGATGACTTCGCGGTACTGCATCTCCGGGTCACGCGGGCGCGCGCCCCATATGCCGTTCCCCGTCTGCGGCACGTATGCCGCGCGCAGCCGCCGCTCGATGCTCTGGAAGTGGCGGTCCACCGCCTCCGGCGTGATGTCGGCGACCAGGGCGCGCGTAGCCTCGCCCAGCTGCGAGCTCCACGCGCGGGCGTGCGGCGCGTCCGGGTCCTCGCGGTGCGAGTGCGCCACCGAGCGCATGATGCCCACGTCCAGCGGGCTGTATCCCGCGAACCTGCCGGAGGCGATCCGTATGCCGCGCTCGCCGTCGTCCGACCGCGCGATCTCGGCGCGCCGCGTCGCCCGTCTCTGCTCCTGTATCGCCGCGATGTCCGCCCGCAGCCGCTCGTTCTCCTCGCGCAGCAGGCCCACGTCCCCGCTCAGCGCGTCCACCCTCTCCCGCGCGAAGTCCCTAACCTGGTTGATCGTCCGGTTGATGTCCTGTATCTCCGTATTCGGCATCGTAGCCTCCCTGTTCGTACTGCTTTCTCTACTGTCCGACTCTCCGATGATTCCGGCCCACTCCACCGCCGCGTCGTCGCTTCCCGCGCTTACCAGTTGACGCATCACGAGACTGTGAGCGCCCCGCAGCGCGTCCGGGTCCGCCGGCACCGCCACAATGGACCACTCGATTAGCTCCGAGCGGACGACCCGGACGCCGTTGCCGTTCGGTCCCCCCTGGCCCGGCTGCGTCTCTATCGGCCGCCAGCCGATGGACGCGCCGCGCAGGAAGCCGCGATTCCAGGCGTTGCGGACGCGCTCCGCAAAGGCGTCGCCTTCCAGGAACTCGAACTCCGCGCGAACCCGTCCGTCCGACGTCCGCGTCAGCCGCAGCGTGCGAGCTATCGGCAGCCCGCCCGACTCGGTGCGACCGCTGAAATCGTGCGCGTACAGCACCACCGGGTTCTTCTCGTAGTTGCTGAAGTCCATTCCCTCTATGTCCACGCTCACCCCGTCGCGGCTCAGCTCGTTGGCGAATATGGTCGCCGAGCTAACGCCGTCCTCAGACGCGCGATCGCCCAGCGTAACCGGCGCGCGGATAATGTCCGTCATCGCTTTTTCTCCTTTCTCCTCTCCCGGCTGATACAGCCCCTTCCTCCACGGGCATGGGGGTAAGGCAAAACCCCCTCTCCCATCCCCAAATCCCCCAAACGAAAAACGGCCCTCCCGAACCGCCGAAGCGATTTCGGAGAGGGCCGTTTACAGACCTTTGTGAAAGACGGTCTAGCCGTCCATATTCAGTTGCGCCCCGCTATTGTGGGCCTCTGTGGAGTTCGCGCCGCCCCTTCAGCGGCGCGCTACGCGATCAATTATACATATACAGAACATACGTGTCAAGGGCGATTTAGTCGGAGGCAGCTTCGTGAGTGTGCGTATGCCGCAGCAGTACGCTGTTGACGCCTTCGAGTCGCGCCTGCTCACGCTCCGCCTCGCTGATGCGCTGGGTCAGGCGCTCGCCCTGTTCGCGCATCTCTGCCCGAAACTCACGCATCTCGGCTCGCTGTTCATTCGCATCCTGCCTGGATGCGCTGCGCGTCTGCCACATGAGCGCGAAGAGCGCGATCAGAATAGTAAGGTTCGCGAACCCGATCCCTACCAGTATGGCGATGTCTCCGGTATCCATGAATCCATCCTCTTTGCGGATCGAGTAGCGCGTCTGCGTGGAGACCAAGCCCGCGACTACACAGAGGTCTGCAGGATTTTCAGCCACGCCGCAAAGTCTGTAACTACAATTGCAAGTATATCAGAAGGCGAACAAGAGAAAAGGCGCCGGAGCAGTTACTTTACGACTCCAGAGGGAAGCCGCATGGATTCCGGCCGCGGCTTCGTGGATGCGCGTATGCTCTCGCAGCGTAATGTTGACACCAGCGAGTCGCGCTCTGTGTCGCCGATGCGCTCGTCACCCGTCTTGAACTGTCACTAATTGCTCTCTCCGTTCGCTCAGTCATATAATTCCCATAAATTACATACTTGGAGGTAGCGATTCGTGAAGATATTGACTTCTAAATCTAGGACGGTCAGCCGCGCCGGTCTTCGTAGAATTTCGATAGCTGTGGCCCTGTTTATAGTGGCGAGCCTCACGCTTGCCTGTGGACGTATGACGGCGGTGGAATTGGCGGAGAAGTGGGTCAACGACAACGTTGACGCTATCGGGGAGACCATTGCCGGGGTTGTGATACGCGATAACGCAATACTGAGAGAGCTTGGCGGAGAGTATGTCGAGGACAAGATACACGGCGTAGTGAAGTGGACGTATGCCCCGGCGCAGAGTGTTGACGGAGGGATCTACGAAGTCATGGCGACGGCGTATGCGCCGTTCGAGGCGGGGACTAGCTTGGCGAGCGGCTGCGCTCGCGTGAGTTTGCCATACCGTTTTTTGATCGACGAAGATAACCAGACGGTGCTGGAAGCGAATCCGAACCTTACGGGGGCAAACGTTGACTGGAGCGTAAGCGTCATCGGCGCTGCTAAGTGTGAGTAGGCAGGCGTGCGTCTAAATCCCCTTGAAGCGCCGAAAGATTCGTCCATTCCCGTAGTATAATCTCATCAACCCTACACAACCCGGAGGTCCCCACCATGCCAGCCAGGAGAATCAACGGCGAGACGCTGGCGGAGACGATCCGCGCCGAGGTGGCGGATGGGGTGAACGAGATGCTCCAAAAGCATGGCGTCGCGCCCGGTCTCGCCGTCGTTCTCGTGGGAGACGATCCGGCGTCGGCGGTGTACGTGCGCCGCAAGGAGCAAGCGGCCAGAGAGGCGGGCATGGTGTCCGAGAGCGCCCGGCTGCCGGCGTCGGCGTCGCAGGACGAGGTACTGGACGCGGTGCGGCGGCTGAACGCCGACGACCGGATCCACGGCATCCTCGTCCAGCTTCCGCTGCCCGACCACGTTGACGAAAACGCCGCGCTGGAGACGATAGACCCGAACAAGGACGTGGACGGCCTTCACCCGTTCAACATGGGGCTTCTGATGGCGGGCAGGCCGCGCTTCGCGCCTTGCACGCCGGCGGGCATCCAGCAGATGCTCGTGCGCTCCGGCATAGACCCCGCCGGCAAGAACGTGGCCGTGCTGGGACGCTCGAACATCGTCGGCAAGCCCGTCGCCGCCCTGTTGGCCCAGCGCGCAGATGGCGCGAACGCGACGGTTACGGTGTGCCACACGCGCACCCGCGACATGGCGGCGATTACGCGCGCCGCGGACATCGTGATAGCCGCAATCGGCGTTCCGCGCTTCCTGACCGCCGACATGGTGAGCGACGGCGTGGTCGTCATAGACGTCGGCATCAACCGCATAGACGCGCCGGAACGCAGAAGCGGCTACCGGCTGGTGGGCGACGTGGACTACGCGGCGGTGAGACGGAAGGCGTCCGCGATAACCCCCGTGCCGGGCGGCGTGGGGCCCATGACCATCGCCATGCTGCTGAGCAACACCCTGAAGGCCGCGCGGCTGTCCATACACCCGGAGCTGCGCTAATGCCGCGTTCTACGCTCCGCCGAGCGCCGGTTGCCTTCGTCTTGGCGCTGACTTTGCTCGCCGCGCTCGCGTCGCTTGCCGCTTGCGGCACGAGCGACGGCGACTCCGACGACGCGCAGGCGCTGAAGATAGGGGTTCTGATGGACTTCACTGACGGATCGGCGGAGGTGGCAAGAGATAGACGGCGCGGCGTAGAGCTTGCTGTCAAGCATGTCAACGACGCCGGCGGGGTCTTGGGACTGCCCGTGCAGATGGCCGTCGGCGACACCACCAGCGATCCCCGGGTCGGCGTTGACGCGGCGCGGCGACTCGTCGAGGAAGACGGTGTTCATGCCATCGTCGGTCCCAACACCAGCGCGAACGCCCTCGCCGTCGCGGAAGAAGTCATCGGGCCGGCGGGCGTCCCGACCGTCAGCTTCTCGGCGACGTCTCCGATGCTGACGGAAGCGGACGACAACGACTTCCTGTTCAGAACCGCGCTCTCGGACAAGGCGCAGGGACCCGCGCTCGCGCGACTGACGCGGGAGAGGGGATTCGACAATGTCGGTCTCATCTATGTCAACGACGCCTATGGACAGGGACTCGCCCGCGCGTTCGAGGACGCTTGGGAAGGGGAAATCCGCTCTGTGGCGTTCGAGCGCGGTCAGCCCCAATTCGCGTCCGAACTGCGCGACACGGCGAGCGCCGGAGCGCAGGCGCTGGTCGTGATCGCCTTCGAGACGGATGCGGTGAGTATCGTTCGCGAAGCGCTAGACGGCGGGATATACGACAGTTTCACTTTCGGCGACGCCGCCAAGCGGCTGAACCTGGTCAGGACGATTGGCGGCGCGCGGCTTAGCGACATGTACGGCGCCGGTCCGGGGAGCGCGCCCGGCAACGAGTCGTCCGCGGCTTGGAGCGCAGCATACGCCGCCGAGTACGGCGAATTAACGACGAGCCCGTATGTCAGAGAGGCGTATGACGCCACGGTCGCGCTGGCGCTCGCCGCGCAGGCCGCGGGCGGTGTAGGTGGGGCTGCGATACGCGATCAGCTACGCGCCGTCGGCGGCGCGCCCGGCAGAGTGACCACCGCCGATCCCGCGAGCATAGCCGACGGGTTGCGCGTTCTCGAAGAGGGCGGCGATGTGGACTACGAGGGAGCCGCCACGACGCTCGACTGGGACGAGAACGGAGATCTGTTGCGTGGATACGTCGGGGTCTGGCGCTTCACCGAGGACGAGCGCATAGAAGATCTGAGCTCGATGCCATTCGAATTCGTCCCATGAGCTCTATGAACCCACCGAACGCGCAGCCGCATCCGCCCCGTCCGTTCGCCGTCCGCCCTATGGAGGAGCGGGACGTGGCGCAGGTTGGCGAGGTGGAGAAGGACGCCTTCCCGGAGCAGTTCCCGCCGACGTCGTTCAGGCGAGAGTTGCGGAACAGGCTTGCGAGATACCTGTTGCTGTCGCGTAGCGGCGATCCCGCCCATGCCGGACAGTACGACGCCGGGCTTCCCCCGCTTCCGAGCGCCCCGGATGCTGCGGATGCCCCGAACGCCGGCAAGGCCGCGCCCGGCGCATTTGGGCGCTTCATGTCCGGCGCCCGCTGCATGGTGTGGAGACGGTGCAATCCGTCCTGGCAGCCCGGAGGCGAACTCATCGCCGGATTCGTAGGTCTGTGGTACATAACAGACGAAGCGCACATCGTCGCCATCGGCGTCCGCGGCGAGTATCGCGGGCTTGGACTTGGCGAGGCGCTGATGATCGCCGCCATAGAGCAGGCGATCGAGCGCGAGGCGCGCGTCGTTACTCTCGAAGTGCGAGTATCCAACCACGTCGCGCAGAATCTCTACAAGAAGTACGGATTCACCGCGCGCGGCACACGCAAGGGTTACTACTCCGACAACCGCGAGGACGCGCTGATAATGACGAGCGATGAGCTTGCTGACGCCGGCTACCGCGCTCAGTTGCGACGCTTGGCGGAGGCGCACGAGGCGCGCTGGGGCGCGATGCCTAGAACGCTCTGAGGGCATCCCCTGGGCGCATCGCCCCGAATCTCAACCGGCGCAGTCCGCATCTAACCGAATGAACCAACCACCGGAGCCACTCAGATCATGTTCACGATTCGCCTGGCGGCGTCCGTAGTCGCCTGCCTCATACTTGCAGCCATCGCCTGTTCTAGCGCGTCGGACGCTCCCGGCGCTCCCGGCGACGCGGCTCCGCCCGCTCTGCCCTCGCCCGCCGCGACACAGCAAGCCGCGCCCGCGCCGACTTCGCCTCCCGTCTCAGCCGCAACCGCGCCGGCGGCGACCGGAGTCCCCGCTACGGCGACTGCGGCGGCGCCCACGTCCGTTCCCCCAGCGGCCACCGCGACGTCCGCGCCCGCGCCGCCACCGCCCGCCGCTTCCGACGCCGAACCGCCGGAGACCGTCGAGCGCGATCTCGAAATCGTAACCCTGCTGCCATACGACGCGATACCGGCCATCCTCCAGCCGGAGTTCATAACGGCTGACGAAGCGGACGAGAAGCTGGACCCGGGAAGCCTCGTCATCGGTCTGTCCATAGACGGCGACAACCGCGCCTACTCGATACCCACGCTCAGCTCATACGAGATAGTCAATGACACCGTGGGCGGCAAACCCGTCGCCGTAACATGGTGACCGCTCTGCTTCTCGGCTATCGTGTATAGCCGCTCCGTTCAGGGCGAAGATCGCACCTTCGGCGTATCCGGCAAGCTCATCATGAACGCGCTGGTCATGTACGACCACCAGACCAAGACGTTATGGAGCCAGTTCCTCCGCAAGGGCGTGAAAGGCGAGCTAGAAGGCGTGGACCTGGACGTGATCCCGGCGACCCAGACGACTTGGGCGACCTGGAAGGAGCTTCACCCCGATACGAAGGTGATGCGTACCGGCGGGCTGGGAGTGAATGACAACTACAACAGCTACTACGCGAGCAACCGGCCCGGCGTGATCGGCCAGAAGAATGTGGACGACAGGCTGGCTACCAAGGCGCTTGTGGTGGGCGTGGACTTCGACGGAACGGCGAAGGCGTACCCGACGGCAGACCTGCTGGACCACCCGGTGCTGAACGACACGGTCGGCGGAAAAGCCGCGCTGGTCTATATGGACGGGCCCACCGGCACCGCGCTAGTGTTCGACCGCAGGGTTGACGGACGAGAGCTGAACTTCCGTCTTCACGGCGAGCCTAGCGGCGTCCTGACCAAGCTGGTGGATGACGAGACCAGCACCATCTGGAGCGCATTCAGCGGCTTGGCAGTGGAGGGCGAGCTTGCCGGCGCGCGTCTCGAACGTCTGCCCTCGCATCTCTCGTTCTGGTTCGCCTGGAACGACTGGTACAGGGACACGGAGCTGTTCACCGGCCCCGGCTGACGTTGACGGGGGATGGTGATGAGATACCGCCCCCTCTCCCTGAGGGAGAGGGTTGGGGTAAGGGTGAAAACCCGTCAGCCCGGCTACCGCATCACGAATCGTCCGGCCCATCCGCCGATGATACCTTACCCAGAAACACCCGCGTCAGTATGTCGGTTTCTCTGATCGAGCGGGGGGTGCCGTCGTGAACCACGCGCCCCATGTCCAGCACGTAGGCGCGGTCCACTATGTCGAGCGCTCCCTTGATGTTGTGTTCCACGATGAGGATGGTGGCATCGGTCCGCTCGCTGATCTCGGATACTTTCTCGAACACCTCGCTGACCACGATGGGCGCGAGGCCAAGCGTCGGCTCGTCCAGCAGCAGGACTTCCGGACCGGCCATCAGCCCGCGTCCGAGCGCGAGCATCTGCTGTTGGCCGCCGGACATCTGGCTCGCCAGGTCGCGCCGCTTCTGATGCAGGATCGGGAACAGTTCCATTACCGATTCGAGCCGCCGGCGCTTCTCTGCCCGGTCGCTGAGGTAGAGGCAGCCCATCTCCAGATTTTCCTCGATGGTCAGGTGCGTGAACACTCGCCTACCCTGCGGCACGAACGATATGCCCTGCTCGACTATCTCGTGCGTGGCCGCCGACAGAGGCTCGCCTCGCCAGAATACGTCGCCCTCGGCCACCGGCGCTATCCCCATCACCGCCTTGAGGACGGTGGACTTGCCCGCGCCGTTCGGACCCATCACCGCCACCACTTCTCCCTTGCGGACTCCCAGCGAAAGCTCGTTCAGCGCCACGACCGCGCCGTATCGCACCGACACGCCGGAGAGTTCGAGCAGCATCGCGCTATCGGCCTGGGCGTCCGATTCCGTCCTGGGTTCGTTTGCGTTCATGTTCTTCACCACCATTGCCCCTTGTGGGTCCCGCTAAGCTCCCCGGCTACGCTCCTAAGTAGGCGTCTATCACTTCGGGCCGGGTGAGCGCCTCCTCCACTTCGCCCTCGGTCAGCAGCCTGCCGCTGTCCAGCACTATGATATGGTCTGACAGCTCTCGGACGATGTCCATGTTGTGCGAAATGAAGACGATGGCGTGGCCCTCGTCCCGCAATCGCTTCATGATGTCCTTGACGCTCTCCAGCATCTGGGGAAACAGGCCGGCGAAAGGTTCATCGAACAGATACGTTCGGACGTCCAGCGACATGGCGCGGCCAATCTCCAGCAGCTTTCGCTGGCCGTAGGACAGGTCCATGGCCAGCGAGTCGCGCTTCTCCCACATGCCGACGCTCTGGAGAATGCGCCGCGCCTTGTCGTCGCGCTCGGTGCTCCTGCGCTGGAACAGCGAGTGGAAGACGCGACGCTCGGTCAGCGCCACCATGATGTTGTCCCAGACGGTGATCTGGTCGAACAGCCTCACATCTTGGAACGTGCGGGTTACCCCGTGTTCGGGAGAGTCGTATGCCTTCACGACTCTGAGGCCGTTGCCGTCTATGATCACCAAGCCGCCGTCCAAGGGGAGTACGCCGCTGAGCAAGTTGACGAGCGTGGACTTGCCCGACCCGTTGGGGCCGACGATACTCGTCGCCCCCCTGCGCGGGATGGATATGGAGAGACGGTCAACAGCCCTGACCGCGCCGAATCGCTTGGAGACCTCGGAAGTCTCCAGCGCGAAGTCGCCGGCCGGCCCCGAGCCTATGCCTGAGCCTGAGCGCGAATCTTTCACAGCCTGTACCTCCCAACCAGACCCTGCGGCCTGAACAGCATCAGCAGCACCAGCAGTATGCCTAGAACGACTTGCCTTATCTGCCCTATATGCTCGAGCGGCACGAACGGCAGAAACCGCATCCCCTCTTCGAGCAGCGCGAACGCCATCGCGCCCAGGAGCGACCCCCAGATGGTCGCCAGCCCGCCGAGTATGACGATGGACACCAGCAGGATGGATTCCAGCAGGATGAACGAGAACGGGTCTATGAAGCTCGTCCAACTACTGAACAGGCCGCCGGCGAGCCCGGCCATCATGGCCGATATTACCCATACCGCGAGTTTGTAGCGGGCGGTACGGTAGCCGAAGACTTCTATCGCCTGCTCGTCCTCCCGGATGGCGGTCAGCACCCGTCCAAATGACGACGTTGTTATGAGCCATGCGATGAGCGCTACCGCCGCTAGGAAGACGATGCACAGGAGCATGAAGTCCAGCTCGCCGTCCAGCTTCAAGCCGCCGATCTCCGGTCTGGCTATTTCGTGGATCCCGAAGGCGCCCCTGGTCAGACCTCGCCAGTTGAGGAAGACGTTGAAGGCGATTATCGCGAATCCAAACGAAACGAGCACGTAGATGTCGTCCCTGAATCTGTTGAAGACCACCCCTACCAGGATGGCGGCCAGGCCGGCGAGAACGACGCTCACCGGGAGCGCGGCGAGGAAGGGCCATCCGAACGTGGGTATGGACTCGGTGCGAAGCTGCTCATACGCGGGGTTCGAGGTGAGGATGGCCATCGCGTATGCGCCGATGCCGAAGAAGCCGATATGTCCGACCGAAATCAACCCGGTGAAGCCGACGACCATGTTGAGGCTGACTGCGAGAATCGCCCAGATCGCGAAGATCGTGCCTACCGTTATGGCGAAGCCCACGCCCTGCCACAGCATGAACCCGACCGCCCACGCGATGATGAACAGATTCGCCCACAGCTCCACGTTGCCCCAGTTGCCCCGATCACCACTGGCGCGCAGCCTCCGGCTCATCGCTCTTGTGTAGTCCTGCAAGCTCATCGGCCCACTCTCCGGGTGGTTACTTCCTCGGCAGAATCCCTTGGGGCCAGAACGAAAGGAACAGTATCAGCAGTATGAACGCGATGGCGTCCTTCCACTCTCCGGCCAGGTCCCAGATGCCGAACTGCTCTATGAGGCCAAGCGCGAATCCGCCGACGATTGCGCCGTATATGTTTCCGATGCCGCCGACCACGGACGCTATCCAGCCCTTGAGCAGAAGCAGCAGGCCCATCCGCGGCTGGATGGCCGTGTCGTGTCCGGACAGCACCCCGGCGAGCGCGGCGAGCGTCGCGCCTATGAAGAATACTACGGCGATGACTACCGTAGTGTTGATTCCCACCACCCTGGCGACCTCTTCGTCGTCTCCAATGGCTCGCGCCGCCTTTCCGAACGCCGTCCATTTCAGCAGGGCAAGCAGACCGACGAAGCAGATCACCGCCACGCCTATGGTGAAGATGTTGAATCCCTTTATGTTCGCGCCGCCTATCGTCCACGGCGCGCTGCCGAACGCCTCCGGCAGCGGGCGCGCCGCGCTGGAAAACACGATCGTCGTGAACGCGGTCAGCGCGAGCAGGATTCCGAGCGAGGCTACGAGCATGATGAGCGGAGACCTCGCCTGTTCGCGCATATAGGCGTATAGCCCCCGGTACAGCGCCAGGCCGACGGCGCCGGCCACTAGGCACGAAACGACCCAGCTGAGATAGAGCTTGGCGCCCGGCGCGCCTGAAAGCAGCAGGCCGATGTACGCTCCGAGGGCGACTCCGACGACCGCGCCGGCCGCGAGCGGAAGCGCGGAGCCGGCGTTGGGGAAGAGACCCCGGTATGCGCGATGCGCCGCCCAGACGACGGCGACGGCCACGAGCGCGCCCGCCGCCGGGCTAAGCGTCAGGTGCAGGTGTTGCGGGAAGGACAGCACGATCCATGCGTAGCCGCCCGCCGCGACAGCCAGCGCCCCTTCGACGACGAGCGACCCGGCGGGCCCGGACCTGCCGAGCCTGTTCCGAAGTCGTGAGAGGAGCGTCTCGTGGAGCAGCCAGGCTACTACACCCGCGACCACGACCGCGAATATGGCGTTGATGATGGGGTCGGTAACGTCGTAGCGTCCGCCGAGCGAGTCCTGCGAACGCAGGTAGAAGACGCCGTACGCCCCCAGCGCCGCAGCCGCGCCATAGTACAGGTCGAAGAACCATACCGTGCTGTACACTATCGTAAAACCTATGGCGAGAATGGCGTACACCGCCCCTACGGACAGGCCGTTGAAGGTGAACTGCAACGCCTGCTCCGGCCACAGGATTATCTTCCAGCCGACGTAGAGCGCTGCGAGCGCGGTCAGCGCCACCGCAAGCAGCGCGGTCCGATTGTCGCGTAGCGTCAGCAATTCAACCTCCGAAAGCGATAGCCCAAGCGGCTACAAAATCCATTTTGCCTCATGGCCCCTCCTGAGCGCCGTTTCTCCCGCAACCGGCCCCGAGCTCCAAATCCCGGTCGAGCGCTTGGCTTGTTGCTTACGGTTTCGGCGCGGGGCCAAGAACCTTGTAGCCCCGGTTGTCCTCCGTCCGCTCGGCCAGCGGCAGGACTTCGACGACGACCCTGGACAGGCCGACGACCTCTCCGTTGGAGTCGAAGCTGTAATTCTGTCCTATGGCTCCGCTCCACGTGATGTCGTACATGCAGTCGCGGAATCCGTCGGCGTCCTGGTCGTCGCCAGTCTGCTTCAGGCACTCGGCGGCTATGTACACGTCGTCGTATGCCGATCCCATGTGCCAGGGCAGGGTAACGTAGTCGTAGCGCTCCATGAAGTTGGCGAGAACCTCTTGGCCCTTGGCGTTCGCGGGGTCCAGATCTGCGGTTACGGACTTCATCCCGGTGGCGGCGTCCCCGGCTATTTCGAGCGCGGTCGTTCCTACGGACACGGTTTCGGCGTAGATCGAGCCTTCATAGCCGAGCTCCCGCGCCTGTTTGATGATTGCGCCGGCGGCGAACTCGGACTGCGGCGCGATGTGGAGCGCGTCAGGGCTCGCGCCGAACAGCTTGCTCAGCTGGGACCTGAAGTCGGTAACGTCGGAGCCGAAGCGCTCCTCTGCCACCACCTCGCCGCCCAGCGACTCGAACCGCTCGACCGTGGTGCGCCTCACGCCTTCGGCATAGTCGGTAGTCTCCGTGATGGTGGCGAGCGCGCGGACGCCATCCGTCCACAGCGCATTGCCCGTGGCTATGCCCACCTCCACGTCGCTAATCTGCGTTCGGAATATGTAGTCGCCCGCATTGGCGATGTCCGGGTTGCTCGCCAGCCCGGAGAATAGGATCACGCTGTCGGCCTCGGCGAGTGGCGCGGCGCCGAGCATCGCGCCGCTGCACGACGTGCCGAGGATTATCTTCACCCCATCCACGTCGGTCAGCTTCCTGTACGCGGTGATCGCGTCCTGCGCGGTGCACTTGGAATCTTCGACGATTAGCTCCAGAGGTCTGCCGTCAACTCCGCCGCCGGCGTTGATCTCGTCCACGGCCATCCGCTTTGCCTGAACGGCCACGTTGCCGTAGGTCTCGCCCGCGCCTGTGACGGATTCCATCACTCCTATCCTGAAAGGGGTGTCGGCGTCGCCGCCGCAGCCCAGCAGCGCAAGCGACAGGATTAGCGGAACGGCCAGCCCCAACGCCTTCATCGTGTGCATACACCCCTTCTCTCCATTGTTTTCCGAACAGTTCTATCCACCTCGCCCCCGCCCCAAAGCGCCGTTGCCCCCCAATCCCGGTCAAGCGCTTGGCTTGCGGTCGAGCGTGTGGCTTGCGGTCAAGCGCGTAGCTTGATTACGGGTTCGGCGCGGGGCCAAGCACCTTGTAACCGTTGTTTTCTTCCGTCCGCTCGGAAGTTGGCAGCACCTCTACGACAAGGTTGGATAGCCCGACCACCTCGCCATTTTCGTCGAAGCTGTAACTCTCTCCTATGGTTCCGCTCCACGTGATGTCGTACAGGCAGTCGCGGAAGCCGTCCGCGTCCTGATCGTCTCCCGTCGTCTTCAGACACTCGGCGGTGATATAGACGGTGTCATATGCGGAGCCGAGATACCAGGGAAGCGTGACTACCCCGTAGCGCTGCTTGTAGCTGGCGAGAACCTCCTGCGCCTTCGCGTAATTCGGGTCTAGGTCGCCGGTGATGGCCTTGAGGCCGGTGGCGGCGTCGCCCGCTATCTCGAGCGCCGTCGTTCCGATGCCCACGACCTCGGAGTACATCGGGCCCGTGTAGCCCAGCTCGCGCGCCTGCTTGATGATGGTGCCGCCCGTAAACTCCGACTGCGCCGCCAGGTGGATCGCATCCGGGTTGGCGTTGATGAGCTTGGTCAGCTGGGTTCTGAAGTCGGTCGCGTCGGAAGGATACGCCTCAGCCGCAACGACCTGTCCGCCCAGCTTCTCGAACTGCGCTACCGAAGTGCGTCTCACGCCCTCAGCGTAGTCGGTGGACTCGGTGATGGTGGCTATGGAGCGAATCCCGTCCGTCCACAGGACGTTGCCGGTGTCTATGCCGAGCTGCGCGTCGCTCATGGAAGTTCGGAATATGTAGTCGCCCGCGTTGGCGATGTCCGGATTGGTGGCGAGGCCTGAGAACATAATGACGCCATCGGCCTCGGCGAGTGGCGCGGCGCCGAGCATCGCGCCGCTGCACGACGTGCCGAGTATTATCTTCACGCCGTCCACGTCCGTCAGCTTCCTGTATGCCGTGATCGAGTCCTGCGCGTTGCACTTTTCGTCTTCGACGATAAGTTCCAGCATACGCCCATCTATGCCTCCGGCCGCGTTGATCTCTGCCACGGCCATCTGCTTGGAATTGACCGCCATGGTGCCGTAGGTCTCGCCGGGGCCGGTGACGGACTCCATTACCCCTATCTTGAACGGCGCTTGAGCCTCGTCATCTGTCGCGTCGTCGCTGATGCACGCCGCCAGAGCCAGAGCAAAAACAACGGAGACGGCCAACGCCGTCAGCCATCTTATCGAGAGCGCTTGCATGATCATCATCCACCTCCAACCTTGGGAATCGAGCATATCGCCCCAGTATAAGGGCGTATTTACTATATCCCGAAGCCAAAGATCCATCAAGTTTATCTGAGGGCTTCTGAGCGATGTCGTTCCGGCCCGCGCGCGCTGGTTTCGCCACGCAACCCTTTACTATGTTTTGGGCGTTCAGGTACAATCCCATAGTTATTGTCCAATAATGTATGCCTGAATATGCTGAGCTTATACAAGCGCGGCAGGGCATGAGTAGAGAGGAACCTATGGCAACTTGGACTCCCGACCCGACGTTCTACCCCTCGCCCAAGATGGCGATGGAGGCGCCGCATGAAGAGCTGGCCTACGTCGCGATAGTAAACCCGAAAGACGACGGCAAGCCCGATGCGGTGGGCGTCATAGACGTGAACCCCGACTCTCCGACCTACCAGCAGTTGGTCGGACGGCTCAACCTGCCCGATTCGGGCGATGAGCTGCACCACTTCGGCTGGAACGCCTGCTCGGCATCGCTCTGCCCCAACATGCCGCACCCGCACGTGGAGCGTCGCTACCTGGTGCTGGGTGGGCTGCGCTCGTCCAACATCTTCTTCGTGGATACCAAGGAAGACCCGCGCGCGCCGAAGTTCGCCAAGATAATCGAAGCCGCCGACTTCCAGAAGAAGACGGGTTACAGCCGTCCCCACACCGTGCACTGCGGACCGGACGGCATATACATGAACGCGCTCGGAAACCCCGAAGGCGACGGGCCTGGCGGCATCTTCGTCATAGACCATGAGACGTTCGAGATCAAAGGCGCGTGGGAAGCCGAACGCGGGCCGCAGAATCTAGCCTACGATTTCTGGTGGCACATCAACCACGACACGATGATCACCAGCGAGTGGGGCACCCCCAAGATGGTCGAAAACGGCGTCGTGCCGGAGCTTCTGTTGAACGGCGAGTACGGACACCAGCTCCACGTGTGGGACCTGCGTACCCGAAAGCACAAGCAGGCGATCGAGCTTGGCCCCGAGAACCAGATGGCGCTGGAGCTCCGCCCCGCGCACGACCCGCGCAAGGCATACGGCTTCGTCGGAGTCGTAACCAGCACCGCCGACCTGTCCGGCTCGGTGTACCTGTGGCATCAGGACGGCGATGAGTGGACGGCGACCAAGGTGATCGAAGTCCCCGCCGAACCCGCCGATCCGGCCGACCTGCCGCCGCTTCTGCAAGGCTTCGGCGCGGTTCCGCCGATTATCACCGACATCAACCTATCGCTCGACGACAAGTACCTGTACGTATCGTGCTGGGGAACCGGCGAGTTCCGACAGTACGACGTATCGGATCCGTTCAACCCGAAGTTCACCGGCTCCGTGCATCTTGGCGGCATCACCCGCAAGGCGGAGCATCCGAGCGGCGCGGCGCTGAACGGCGGTCCCCAGATGGTCGAGGTCAGCCGCGACGGACGGCGCATCTACGTGACCAACTCGCTGTACGTCGCTTGGGACGAGCAGTTCTACCCCGAAGGCATACGCGGCTGGACGGTGAAGATAGACGCCGCGGCCGACGGCGGCATCGAGGTAGATTCCGACTTCTTCATGGACTTCGGAGACGAGCGTCCACACCAGATTCGCCTGCAAGGAGGCGACTCGTCTTCCGACTCGTTCTGCTACCCGGACTAGGCTTGGCGCCCCCATTCGTCGTTCCCGCGAAGGCGGGAACCTAGGGCGGCGGTTGAGGGCGTGGCGCGTCCACGCCCTCAACACGCGCCCATCCCCCGGTGGCCCCTGATGACAGTATCTGACTTATGGCCTTGGATCGCGCTGGCCGCGCTGGGCGCGTATCACGGTCTCAATCCCGCCATGGGCTGGCTGTTCGCCGTAGCGCTCGGACTTCAGGAGGGCAGCCGAGACAAGGCGCTGCTGGCGATACCCCCCATCGCGCTCGGCCACGCCCTCTCCGTTCTGATCGTCATCGCCATCGTCCTGGTCGCGCGCGTCGTCGCGCCCCTGGATTGGCTGCGCTGGGCGGGCGGCGGCGCGCTGATAGCCTACGGACTGTACAAGCTGTGGCGGAACTCGCATCCTCGCTGGGTGGGGATGCGAGTCGGCTTCCGGGATCTGACCTCGTGGTCGTTCCTCATGGCGTCCGCGCATGGAGCCGGACTCATGCTGCTCCCCCTGCTGTTCAACCTGCCGGGCGGCGAGGTCGCGTCCGAGACCATCGAAGCGCGGGACATCCCCCACTCGGAGTATATGTTCATCGGCGCCGCGCCGTCCGCGGGGACCATCATCGCGCAGGCGACCGCCGTCGGCATCCACACCGCCGCCATGTTCGGAGTAATGGCAATCGTCGCCGTCATCGTGTACGAAAGACTTGGCTTGCGGCTGCTCCGCCGCTCATGGGTCAACCTCGACCGCATATGGGCGGCAAGCCTGATACTCGCGGGCGCGGCGACGCTGCTGATAGGAGGGTACTAAACCGCCTTGTCCTATTGAACCGCCGCACATAATCATTCACAGACAATCGCGCCGGACAAATATCGGTCAAGCTCTTGGCTTGTCACATACTAATCTTCTTCTCACCCGACAGGTACGCCTCCGGCTCCCGTTGGAAGGCGCGGTTGCAGCCCGGACCGCAGAAGTAGTACGTCTCCCCCGCGTGTTCGAAGCTCCCGCCCGGAGGCTTGCGGACGTCCACCTGCATATCGCACACGGGGTCGGTGGCGCGGTCCGAACCGCCTCTGTTGAAGAGCGGTAGTCTCAGTATCATTTCGTATCTCCTGGGTGATTTTAACGCAGAGGCGCAGAGGAATCGCAGAGGCGCGGGGAATGAATTGGGCTCTCGCATTCCTCGCTCCTCTACCTCGCTCCTCCTCTGAATCTCTTCAGCCGCAGCGAATTGGCGACTACGGTTACGGAACTGAACGCCATTGCCGCCGCCGCTAGTATCGGGTTCAGGAAGCCGTATTCGCCGAGTGCGGGACGCAGCGCCTCCGGCGTTCCGTTGGCGGCGAACAGCGGATACAGAATCCCCGCCGCCACCGGAATCAACGCGACGTTGTAGGCGAACGCCCAGAACAGGTTTTGCCGTATCACGCGCATCGTAGTCCGGCTCAGCCCTATCGCGGTCGGTACACCGCGCAGGTCGCCGCTAACCAGAGTAATGTCTGCGGCTTCGATGGCTACGTCGGTTCCTGTGCCGATGGCTATGCCGATGTCCGCCTGCGCCAGCGCGGGCGCGTCGTTGATGCCGTCGCCGACCATCGCCACCGTCTTCCCTTCCGCCATAATACGCTCGACCTCGGCGGCTTTCTCCGCCGGGAGTACCTCCGCGACCACGCGGTCTATGCCCGCCTCCGAAGCGATGGCGCGGGCGACGCGCTCATCGTCGCCCGTCAGCATCACTACTTCTATGCCCTGCCGTCGCAGCTCCGCGACGGCGGCGGACGCCTCCGGCTTCAGGGTATCCGCGATTGTGATGACGCCCACCGGCCTGCCGCCGACCGCAACGCATACGGTCGTGGCGGCTGAGCAGTAACCCCGATCTCCTATCTCCTCGCTCCTCACTCCTATCTCACGCATCATCCTGACGCTGCCGACCGCCACGCTCAGGCCGCCAACCGTACCCGTCGCGCCCTTGCCCGGTATTGCGGTGAAGTCGTCCGCGTCCGCCGTCTCCAAGCCGCGCCGTTCGGCTTCCGCCACTATCGCCTCGGCGAGCGGATGCTCGGACAGCCTCTCTACCGACGCGGCGAGCGATAGCAGTTCGTTCTCTTCCATGCTTGAGATACCCTCTCTTCCCCCTTGATGGGGGAAGATTGAGATGGGGGTGAAAGCGGTAACGGACGTTACGGTCGGTCGCCCTCTGGTGAGCGTCCCCGTCTTGTCCAGAACCACCACCTCCACGCCGTGCGCCCGTTCCAGGGCTTCGGCGCTCCGTATCAGTACGCCCAGCTCCGCGCCCTTGCCGGTTCCGACCATGATGGCCGTCGGCGTCGCCAGCCCCATCGCGCACGGGCAGGCGATTATCAGCACCGCGACGGCGGTTAGGATGGCGGTTACGTAGCTCGGATCCGGCCCAAACGCCAGCCAGACTGCGAATACGAGCATAGCGATGCCAATGACCGTCGGTACGAAGTACGAGGATATGAGATCCGCAAGCCTCTGGATCGGCGCCTTGGAACCCTGCGCCTCCTCGACGAGCCTGACGATGTTGGCGAGCATCGTATCGCGCCCGACATGCGTCGCGGTGAACGTGATGCCGCCGCGCCCGTTGACAGTCGCGCCATAGACCTCGCTTCCGGCTAGCTTGGCTACCGGCGCGCTCTCGCCGGTCAGCATGGATTCGTCCACCGACGACGAGCCGCTTTCGACCACGCCGTCAACCGGGATCCGCTCGCCGGGCCGGACGATGATGCGATCGCCGACTACTATATCTTCTATCGCGATGTCGAGCGTCTGCCCGTCCCTGGCGACTCGCGCCGTGGCGGGTTGGAGGCCCATTAGCGCGTGAATGGCGTTCGACGCGCGCCGCTTGGCGCGCGCTTCCAGGAACCTGCCGAACAGCACGAGCCCGATGATCGCCGTCGAAGTGTCGAAGTACGTATCGGTGGCGCGCCCGTCGAAGAACGCCGAGTCGCCGAATATAGTTACGACTGCCGAGTACGCGAACGCGACGCTCGTGCCGACGGCTACCAGCGTGTTCATGTTCGACGTAAGCCGCCTTGCCGCGCTCCACGCCGACTTGTAGAAGACGAGTCCGGCCCACAGCTGTACCGGGGCGGCGAGCGCGAGAAGCAGGTAATCCATCTTGAACGGCAGCAGGTCGTGAGCCGCCGGAGCCGCCATCAGCGCCATAATAGCGACAGCGGCGGCTAGGCTGCCAATGAACTTCAGCTTCAGACCGCGCAGGTCGCCGTCCGCGGCCGCATCGTCCCAGCTATCGTTGATGACCGGCGCCGCCCCGTAGCCGGCGTCCTCGACCGCGTGGCGCAGGTCTGCGATGCCGGTCAACCCCGGCGCATACTCGACGCTCGCGCGTTCCGTGGCTAAGTTGACCGACGCCGATGCCACGCCCTCTACGTCAGCGAGCGCGTGTTCGACGTGCGAAACGCACGCCGCGCAGGTCATTCCAGAAATCCGTAGAGAAACTTGTGAAACCGGCGCAGCCGTCACAATGCTCACCCACCTTACAATGTGTCTCCCAATTGTAACATGAGCCGCCCAGCAGTTGAATTTAACGCAAAAGCGCAGGGACACGAAGCCGCAAAGAGCAATCAAGAACCTCTGCGTCCCTCCGCGCTTCTCTGCGCCTCTGCGTTAAAACCCTGGCTAGACCGTTCGGATGACGCCTACCACCCTGCCGCGCACGGACACGTCCTTGGCCCGCACCATGATCGGCTCCATCGTCGAGTTTTCGGGCTGCAGTCGCACCATGTCGCCTTCCATGTAGAAGCGCTTGAGCGTAGTCTCCTCGAGGGAGTTGAGCCACGCCGCCACCATGTCGCCGTCGCTCGCGTCGGAGGCGGGTTCGAGCAGCACCAAGTCGCCGTCCGCGACTAGCGCGTCTATCATCGAGGTGCCCTTGACGCGCAGCGCGAACACGTTCTGCCGGTCGCCCGTCAGGAAGGGCGGCAGGTCAACCGTATCGTGGCTGTCGCTAGCGTAGCTGGGCGCGTCCGGCGTGTACAGCGGCTCGCCCGCGGCGATGCTGCCCATGATCGGGATGCTGACGATATTGGAGTCGGAGTCGGGCAGTCCCGCGCCTATGAGCTGGATCCCGCGCGACACCTCCGGCTGCCGACGCAAGTAGCCCATCGCCTGGAGCTTGTGCAGGTTGTAGTCAACCACCGACGTCGAGCTAACCTCGCAGCCGTACTGGATGTCGCGCACCGTTGGCGGGTAGTGGTTCTCATCCATGAACTGCTGGATGAACGCGAGTATCCGCTCCTGCCTCTCAGAGAGCTTCGCTTTCATGATAATTCCCTCCTGTGTACTAATGTTCTGCGAACAGAATACCAGAGCATTTGTGCGCGGTCAACCCCTAAAACTGATGTTATACTGTGTATCGAACATATGTAGATGATGCGAGCCGAAACCGCAACGGAGGCCACCGATGAAACTTGGACTCTTCATGATGCCGTCACACCCGCCGGAGCGTTCGACTTGGGACGCGCACCAGTGGGACCTCGACTGCCTTGAGATGGCCGACCGCTACGGGCTGTCGGAGGCGTGGATAGGCGAGCATTTCACCGCCCCGTGGGAGCCGGTGCCGACGCCGGATCTGCTCATCGCCCAGGCGCTGATGCGGACCAAGAACATCATGCTCGGAACCGGCGCGCACCTGCTGCCCTTCCACCATCCGGTAGAGCTGGCGCACCGCGTCGCCTATCTCGACCACCTGGCGCAGGGACGATACATGTTCGGCATCGGCTCAGGCGGGCTGCTCTCCGACCACGAGCTGTTCGACGTTGATTTCGACGAGGGCGAGCACCGCGCCATGACGCGCGAGTCGCTGGACATCATCCTAAACCTGTGGGAGCATATCGAAGGCCCCTTCAAGTACGAAGGCAAGTTCTGGAACGTGAACATACCCGACCCCAAGGAGTACGAGTACGCCACGCTCAAGACGTTCCTGACCCCGTTCCAGAAGCCGCACCCGCCCATAGGCGTCGCGGGCGCCAGCCCCGGATCCGAGACGCTGAAGATAGTGGGAGAGCGAGGCTACATCCCCATGAGCCTAGGCCTCAATGCCGTGTACGTCGCCAGCCATTGGGACGCGGTTGTAGAGGGCGCGAAAGCGGCCGGCAGAAAGCCGCCGTCCCGCGCCGAGTGGCGCATCGTCCGCGACGTATGGGTGGCGGATACGGACGAGGAGGCGCGCGAGAGCGCGATGAACGGGATGCTGGGACGCGCCTGGCGCGACTACCTGCATCCGCTGTTCTCATTCGGCGCGTACCCGTTCGTCAGCTTTATGAAGCACGACGAGTCCATCCCCGACGACGACGTTACGCTCGACTACATGCTCGACAACCTGTGGATCGTCGGCTCGCCCGAAACGGTCGAGCGCAAGCTGCGCGACCTATACGACACTGTGGGCGGATTCGGCACGCTGCTATGGCTGACCTTCGACCACTCCGAAGACAGGGAAGCCTACGAGAAGTCCGTCCGCCTGCTGTCCCAGGAAGTCATGCCGAGATTGGGGGATCTGGAAACGGGGGCGGGTTAGCGCCTCGAAGCGAGACTCCTGCCCTGCTAAGAGTCGGAGAGCCACTTCCTGAGCGCGCCGATGTGATCCGGTCTCGTGCCGCAGCATCCTCCGATTATCCGAGCTCCCTGCCCTCTCCACCCCCTGGCGTACTCCAGGTACTGCTGTGGGTCCAGTGGCGAATGACGTGAGAAGTGGGAGTAGGCGCCGAAAGTCCCAGACCAGTTTTTCTTTACAATCTCCAGGCCGGGTCCCGTGTCGTCCACCAGCGTGTGCATTATGAACACCGTTGCGATGTCCCTGTTCTTGATGGCGTCCATGGCGTCCTGAAGGGTCTCGCCTCCATGCCTGTCCTGGATGCCCAGGTAGAGCTCGTCTCCATCCTGTACCAGCGAGAGCCCGACCCATACGGGGAGCCCCAACTCCTCCGCCGCGTCTATCACTGCCAGCGTGTCTGAAATCCGGATCAGCATCTCGCCCACCGCCACGTCCGGGCCGCCCTTGGCCAGTACTCCCAGCTGCTCCCGGTAGGTCTCCAGGGCTTTCTCATAGGCCACCGGAACTTCCGCGTGTATCTTGGGAGCCATAGTAGATACGGAGGCGGCAATGACAACCGTGTCCTCTGCCCTCGCGTTTCTCCTCGCCTGCGCCGCCGCTTCGATCCCCTGCTCGTTGGCCTGGGTTATCTTGTCCTCGAGTCCGGCTGCCTCCAGCACGTCGCGCCCTGTGCTGAAGGTGTTCGTGATGATGATCTCGGCGCCGGCTTCTATGTATTCCTGGTGAATGTCCCTCACCAACTCGGGATGAGACAGCATCGGGCCGCCGGACCACGTTTCGCGGGTTGTCAGCCCTCGTCTGTCGAACTCCGAGCCCATACCCCCGTCCATCAAGACCGTATCACCCGCTTCCAGACGCCGCTGCAGTTTCTCGAAGTTGCTCATATCTCCCTCCTGGTGAAATCGGATTCTGCCAGTCCGTACGCGTCGTGAACAAATACCAAGTGAGCTTGAGGCGCGGTAGCGACCCAACTCAAGGAAGCGTCCCGCGTCAACAAGGAGCGTCCCTACGCGTGTTCCTCCACCCGCCGGCGCAGGACGCTCGGCAGCGCGGCGAGTATCGCGGCCTGCAACAGGACGGAGAACGCTATCAGCAGCGTCGCGTCGAAGAAGAAGCTCTGCGGGAACATGGCTATCAGGTAGTCGCGGCGCGGGTCCAGCTGCCACAGGTCGTTGCTGAAGCTGATGAGGTGGAAGGCCAGGAACAGTCGCTCGAACCCGAACAGCGCGCCGAGCCCGACCACCACGACCAGCGCGAACGTCGCCACGCCGCCCCAGCGCATCAGCCGCGCCACCCACGGCCAGAACGCCCGCCCCTCCAGCGCGAATCCGGTTGCGATGACGATGGCTATGTATGCGCCCGCGATCTCCGACACGCGATACACGCCCTGCACAAGCGCCTTCACGTCGCGCATATGCAGAACCTCGCGCTCGTTGAACAGGTTGTCCACCACAACGCCCGGCGGTATGGTAACGCGAATCGATATCAACTCGCTGTCGTCGTTGAAGTAGGTTCGTATCTGCTTGCCGGCGGAGATTAGCTCCTCGCGCTCTATTCCAGTATAGTTCTCTATCCCATACCTGTCGAACCCATACGAGTACAGCGGCGGAAAGTTGATGACCCAACGAACGTTGAAGGCGATGAGGAATATCGGGACGACGAAGAACATTGTCGCCGCGAAGCGAACGATGCTCCGCGCGATTGCCTTAGTCTCCATCGTCATCAGGAGGCACGGCTGGAACGGTTATCGCCGTGCCTTGAAGGAGGGCGAACGCGGCCTGCGCTTTGGCTCGATCAGTTTCTAGCCCTAGCAGTCGCAACTCGATGCAGTGGCGGAGGTGTCTGATTTCGTCTAGCATCTCAGCGCGTAATTTTCTGTCTTCTCGCAGAAATTCGGAACGTAGGCGGCTGTTTTCTTGTCGCAAGGCTCTGTTTTCCTCACGCAACGCTTCGATTTCCTCTCGCAATGTTCTGTTATCCTTCCCCTTAGGTACCGTTGTCATCCCGTGTAGCTATGTCAAAAACCATCCTACGCCGTACACGCGCTACTATAGCACACATCCCCCCAACCAGTTTCACCCGCTAAGGACAGCCCAATGCCAACCGACGCCAATTTCCCACCTACCTTCGACGGCCTCTACCGGCTCGCCGCCCACCTCCGCTCTCCGGACGGCTGCCCGTGGGACCGCGAGCAGACGCCGGACACTCTCAAGCACCTGTTCCTAGAAGAGTGCTACGAGCTTGTAGAGGCCATCGAGTCCGGCGACGCGGAGAAGGTGACTGAGGAGTTGGGCGACGTGCTGTTCCACGCCGCTTTGCAGATAGTGATCGCGCAAGAGAGCGGCGCCTTCTCCGGCCCATCCTCCAGCGAAGACGTGTTTGGCTCGGTTATCGCCAAGCTGGCGCGCCGCCACCCGCACGTGTTCGGCGACGCGAAGGTGGAGAGCGCCGAGCAGGCCATACCGCGATGGGACGAGATAAAGCGCGCGGAGATGGCGGGCACGGACA
Organism: Dehalococcoidia bacterium; assembly: GCA_965208795.1. Taxonomy (GTDB): domain Bacteria; phylum Chloroflexota; class Dehalococcoidia; order Lucifugimonadales; family UBA1123; genus VXRN01. The sequence continues at coordinate 1,113,045 of CBDBPQ010000002.1, read as the reverse complement.
GATCGATCCTCGACGGCGTGCCGAAAGCCATGCCCGCGCTCGCCTACGCCCAGGCGGTGCAGGGACGCGCCGCCCGCATGGGCTTCGATTGGGACGAATACGCCGGCGTGCCGGAAAGGATCTCCGAAGAGCTACGCGAGATGGAGGAAGCCGCCGAGCCAGCCGAGCGCGAGGCGGAATTCGGCGACGCGCTGTTCTCCATGGTCAACGCCAGCCGGTGGCTCGGCATCGAAGCCGAAACCGCGCTGCGCGGCTCCAACCGCAAATTCTACACCCGGTTCAAGCATATGGAGCGGCTCGCGCGAGAGCGCGGCCTAGACTTCGAGTCGCTCCCCATGCCCGAAAAAGACGCGCTCTGGGATGAGGTGAAGGCGTTGGAACCGGGGTAGCCTGCCAGGCAAGCCCTCGCGTCTTCGGTCGCGTCGTCCGTCAGCGGGATGCTCGGAAAGTCCACCCGCAGGGACTGCAACTTTGAGATCATGTATCCTTGCCGTCTCCACCCTAGCTTGATACATTCAGACCATAGTTGCTCGATTCACCATGGAGAAACGAACCGTGCCAATACTGAGTGGCGGCGAAGCTCTGGCGAAATCACTGAGAAGGGAAGGCGTCGAGGTCGTATTCGGCATCCCGGGCATACAGATATACGGGATTGTCGCGGGCCTACGCGACGAGCTTGGCATCCGCATGATCACGACCCGTCACGAGCAGGCAACCACGTACATGGCGGACGGCTATGCCCGCGCGTCCGGGAAACCCGGTGTGGCGCTGGTGGTGCCCGGAGTGGGCGTCTATAACGCCGCGTCCGGGCTGACGAACGCGTACTCTCGCTCCTCGCCCGTACTCCTCATAGCGGGCCAGATTCCACGAGCATCGATCGGCAAAAACCTCGGCGCGGTCCATGAGATCTCCGACCAGCCCGGCACGGTTCGCTCCGTGACCAAGTGGCAGCGGGCCGTGCACAGGCCTCGGGACGTTCCGGACGCCGTGGCCGAGGCGTTCAGGCAGATGCGGACCGGTCGCCCTCGCCCCGTTCTGATCGAAATGCCTCCGGACGTTGGAGTGGAGCGCGAGGACGTCACGCTGCGAAATTCCGCCCCCGTTTCGCGGATTGTCCCTAGCCCGGAGCAGCTTCGAGAGGCGGCGCGAGTCATCTCCGAATCCAGCCTGCCCCTGATTTACGCCGGCGGTGGAGTGGCGCGCTCGGACGCCGAAGACGCGCTCGTCAGGCTGTCCGAAGCCACTAACATACCCGTCGTCACTTCCAGCGGCGGCAGGGGAGTTATTCCGGACAGCCATCCGCTGTCATACGGCTCCTGCTTCAGCCCCCGGGGCGAGAGACAGGAGATGAACCAGCTTTTCGAGGTGATGCAGTCCGCCGACGTCGTTATCGGGATTGGCGCGCGATTCTCGCTGGGAAACCCCGCAGGCGAATCGTCCACGCTCATCAACATCAACATCGACGATATGGAGCTAACCAGGGTCCAGTCCAACACCATGCCCCTGCACGGCGACGCCGCAGCGACCATAGAAGCCTTGCTCCCCTACCTGATCGAGGCGGATGCGGGAAACCGCCCGTCGCCCGCCGCAGCGGTCAGGGCGACTCGAAACCTGATCTCACACTATGACATCGCTCTCAAGGAGCCGCTGTACGAGTTCTTGGATACGCTTAGGAGCGCAATCCCGGAGGACGCTTTCGTCGTATGGGACATCTCGCAGTTGTCTTTCTACGCCCGCACCCACTGGCAGGCGAATCACCCGAAGACGTATATAGACTCCGGCTACTCTTTCAACCTGGGCTTCGCGTTCCCGACAGCGCTGGGCGCTAAGGTGGCGCAACCCGACCGGCCCGTGGTATGTCTGGCGGGAGACGGAGGATTCATGTTCAACTCCTCCGAGCTTGCCACGGCGGTCAAATATGGTATCAACGTGGTCACCGTCATATTCAGGAACGACTCCTACGGCAACGTCGCTCGCGACCTCGACGAGTCGTTCGCGGGGACATACGAGACCGATTTGGCCAACCCGGACTTCGTCAAGTTCGCGGAGTCGTTTGGCGTGGTCGGCATGAGAGCGGATGCTCCGGAGGACGTCCGAACGCTGATACCACTCGCGCTGGAATGCCAGGCTCCGGTGGTGATAGACGTTCCTATCGGAGATATGCCCATTCCTACCGCTCCCCAAGTTGCCCCTCTCTACAATTTGCCTTGGACACACCCCCAGGAAGGACTGATAGTTTCTTGACGCCCGCCAAGCCTTGCAAGCCGAGTGTGAAGCGGACGCTGAGCTAATCCGCGAGTTGAAAGAGCGGCTCCGCGAAGCGGGCGGCGAATCCTAACCGGATTGTTCACGAATTTCGGGCCGCTAGGCGTATTCGCCTATATGCGAAAAAATCCGCTCGACCCGAACCCTGTCGGCTTGAGGCAGATACGGCGCCTCCATCGCCCGGACGTTCGCCTCCAGGTGCGCGAGGTTCGACGTACCCGTAATCACGCTCGAAATCGCCGGATGCTCGGCCGCGAACTTGTACGCGGCGTCTATCACAGACTTGACGTCCCCGCGCGCCAGCCAGCCGAGCGGGTCCACGTCCGGCAGCGAGTCGCGCGACAGCAGGCCGCGAGACTTCCACTCCGCTATCGTCTCCGCCAGCAGCGCCGGGTTGGGCAGACGTATCCGGACCGCCGCCATGTTCAGGATGCCGACATTGTGTTCGAGCGCAATCGGCAGCGCCTCGCGCGCCATCCACTGGTTGAGGATGCCGTACTTCAGCATCACCACGTCCCAGAACTCCGGCGCGCGTTTGAGGCCGGTCAGCGCCCCGCGCTGCTCCGGGTCCGCGAAGTAGCGCGTGCTGAGCCCGCGATAGCCGATCTTGCCCTCATCTCGCAGCCGGTCCAGGATGGGGCCGTAGCGCTCGACCGCCATGTCGTGATGCTCCGGCAGCAGCCCGTGAAGAAGCAGAATCTCGATGTGGTCCGTATTCAGTCGCCGCAGGCTGCGCTCCACTGAGCGGGCGAGGTCTTCCGGGTCGCGTTCGCCATTCGGGTCGCCGTCTCGCGGATACGTCCACTTCGTAACCAGCGAGTAGCTATCGCGCGGAACGCCGTCGAGCGCGCGTCCGAGAATCTCCTCGCTGTCCTTGTAGCCCTCGTGCGTGTCGAACAGGTTGACGCCGAGTTCGAGGCACCGCCGGATCAGGCGGTTCTGCTCCGCCTGCGCCGCGCCCCGATTCTGCCCGAACATGCTGGGACCGCCTGTTCCCTGGCTGAGCAGCGATACACGGATGCCGGTTCTGCCGAGCGTGCGATAATGCATGGTCAAGAAATCACCTTTATCGATCCGTGTGGTTAAAATCCCTTCCCCCTTGATGGGGGAAGGTTAGGATGGGGGTGAAAACTCAGTTCCATGCCACTGTGGGACGTCGGGAAGCCAATGCCCTACATCCCGTATCGTCCCTGCCACAGCCGACGCTCGATGTGCGACGCCACCGACTCGACGAGCGTGTCCGCCGCCGGGCCGAGCAGCCGCTCGCGCAGCCCCCGCTGTGGGCGCAGGTGTATCGTCCGCTTGGGGATGCCGGCGGCGCGCGCGGCAAGATCTAGCGCGCGGTCGAGATCGCCCATCTCGTCCACCAGCCCCAGCTCCGTCGCGCGAGGAGCGAGATATATCTCGCCGGTCGCCAGCTCGCGCACGCGATCTTCGTCTAGTCCGCGACTATCGGATACGATGCTGACGAACCCGGCGTACATATCGTCTATGAGCGCCTGAATCTTCTCCCTCTCCGCATCCGTCATCTCGCGCCAGGGCGCGCCCAGGTCCTTGAACTCGCCGCTCTTGTTGACGTTGACGTCGATGCCCGCGCGTTCCAGGAGCTGCTGTATCATGGGCCTGACTGAGATGACGCCGATGGAGCCGACGACGGAGCCGGGCGCGGCGATGATGCGATGCGCGGCGCAGGCGATCATGTATCCGCCCGACGCGCCGACGCCCCTAATCGCGGCTACGACGGGTTTGCGCCGAGCGACGCGCCGAATGGCGCGGTAGATGTAGTCGGACGCCGCAGCGTCGCCGCCGGGCGAGTCTATGTCCAGCGCGACGGCGCGGATGCGCGGCTCTTCGAGTACGCGGTTCAGTACACGCTCCATGTCGGCGGAGCGCACCCGTGAACCGATGCCGCCGTGCACCTCGATGACGGCTATCTTGGGCGAAAGTTTGGCTATGAGCATAGGGAGTCTCCGAAGTGTAGGCGGCGGCAAGTTCAAATTCAGATTTCATCGTCGATTTGACCCGCGCGGCGCCCGTACTGTGCCCGTACTGTGATTGTAGCACAAAGCGCGAAAGCGTCTCCGCGAGCCGAAATTCATCCCTCTGCGTCTCCGCGCCTCTGCGCCCCTGCGTTAAAATTCCCTAGCACGGCGCGGCGCCGGGCGAAACCGGACGAATTCGCAATTCGCGCAGTGTATTCGCATCGAACGGGTCCTCGCCGGATCGCAGCTCTTCTATCCAGCCGGCTCGGCTTTCGCGGTAGATCTCCCGGCAGCTGTTCTTTGGCGATGCGTCAACCCACGCCAGGAATGCCTCGAAGTCCTCTATCGCCTTCTCGTCGCTGCCGGACAGGGCGTGGGCCAGCCCCTGGCCTTCCCGCGCCTGTCCCGAAGGCCCTTGCGCGACGGCTCTTTCGCAGTGGCGCAGGGCGTCTTCGGGGCTGCCCGATACCGCCAGCTGCCAGCAGAGTATTCGGCTGTAGTCCGCTTCGTTCGGGTTGAGCATCTGCGCCCGTCGTAGGTCGGACAGAGAACCGGGCAGGTTTTCCAGCTCCGAATGTACCAGCGCCCGGTTGTAGTAGGCCGTGGGAGAATCCGGCGCCAGGGCGATGGCGCGACTGAACTCCGCCACCGCCAGGTCCATGTCGCCTTGCGAGTTTCGCGTAATGTAGGCGTTGCCACGAACCAGGTGCGCCGCCGATAGGTCCGGCTCGCTGTCGAGCGCGGCGTCTATATCCTCGAAGGCGCGCTCGATGTCTCCGGGGCCGTCCCTCGCTACGTAGGCTCCCGCGCGGTTGACGTATGCGCTCGCGTATCCCGGCTCGATCCTGAGCGCCTCCGTCAGTTCGGCGATGGCGCGGTCCAGGTCGGTTTCCGTGCCGCGTTCCACGTAGGCGGCGGCGAGGTTGACGTATGTGGCGGCGCGCTCGGGGCCGATGGTCAGCGCATGTACGAGGTCGTCTATGGCGCGCTCGACGTCCCCAGCCCGATCTCGCTCCAGAGGTAGGCTATCGCGCGACTGTTGAGCGCCTCCACCGACTTGGGACGCGCCGCGAGCGCCTGCGTGAACAGCCAGATGGCCTCGTCGTAGTCCGCGAAGTCGCCGCCCAGGTATGCGCGTCCAAGTTGGAATCGCAGGTTGGCCAACGTAGCCGGGTCGGTCGGGTTCTGGTCGGCGGCGTGCAGCAGCGCCGTCTTCGCCAGGTCGAACTCGCCGCGCTCTAGGTAGAGTTGCCCCAGCGTGAGCAGCGCCACGTACCGAACCTGTTCGGTAAGCTCGGCGTTGATGGTGGCGGGCAGATCGGAGGGCGACGAGGCGATATTCACCACCTGCTGGTCCAACTGTGTGGAGCGCGCTCGATGCGTCGTGAATCGCGCTATCACCCGCCCGCTGTCGTACTCGCCCCAGATGACGACGACGGCGGCGGAGTGCCTGCCAGCCTCCTCCGCGTCGGGCTCTGAGGTTATCTGCTCGGGCCATTCGACGGCGCGGACCCCGGACAGTCCGGCGGCGTAAACCTCGTTGTCTATCTCGTCCTTGAGGCGGCCCAGCACGTTGTACCCCTGCTGGCCGCCGGTGTAGTTGACGAATGGGGACATTACTATCAGCGACTCCCCGTCCACCGCTGCCGGGTACGCAGCGTCGTCTCGAAGAATCAGCGCCGCGGCGACTGCAGCCCCCGCGACGACCAGGAATCCAAGCGCGATTGCCGCGAGAACTCCTCGCCTTCTGAGCGGCGGCTTGGAGCTTCCTTCATCATCGTCCTGCGCCTCTTTCTCGATGGGCGTGGAGACCCTCGATTCCTCCTCTACCTCGATAGGCGCGGAGACCAACGAAGCCTCCTCTACCTCGATGGAAGAGGATTGAGGCGCGCGTGAAGGCTCCGGCGCCGTCTCGGGCGAGAACCCCGCGGCCAGCAAAAACTCGTCCGTCTCCGACGGGCTGAGCCGCAGCAGCTCCGCGCATCGCGCCACGTCCTCGCGGTAGCGAGGCCGCGCTGTAACTCCCTCCTTCCATCGGACGAGGGTCGGACGGCTAACCGGTATGCGGCGCGCCAGCTCGGCGTCTCCGATACCGGTCCGCTCCATGTAGAACGTCAGCAGATCTGCGAAAGTCCTCATCTGTTACATTCTCGACTCGCCATGTACACTCAATGAGACACTTTTGACGTTGGGAGTGTACACCATTCCGGGCGATGCTGGCTGTGGACGCGGACAGAGCGGGACCGAACCGCCAATCGAAACCGCGTACAGAACCACATCGACGGGAGGTGTGAAAGATGGCTGAAAGAGTTGTCATAGTTATCGGATTGATTGGGCTTGTGGTCTTGGCCACCGCGCTGGTCGCGTGCTCTGCGGAAGAGCCCGCCGCTCCTGCGGCGCCCCAGCAGCCCGCGGCCCCCGCTCCTGCCGCGCCAGCGCAGGAACGCTCCCGGGAAATGGGTATGGCGACGGAGGCGCCCTCCGCGCCCGCTCCCGCGCCCGCCGCGCCGCAGGCGGCGATGGCCAGTCCGCAGGTGGAAGGCTTCAACACTATCGGCGGGTCGGCTACCGTGAACGACGCCGCTTACGATCTCACCTTCTTCAAGCACTACGGCGTCAACCCATTCATAGATACTGAGGACGACAACCTGTCCACGTTCGCGATAGACGTGGACACGGCCTCGTACACCGTCGCCAGGCGCTTCGTGCAGGATGGCTACCTGCCCGATCCCGACTCGGTGCGCGTGGAGGAGTTCGTCAACTTCTTCGATCAGGGATATGCCTCGCCCGAACAGGGCGCGTTCGCGATACACGTCGATGGCTCGCCCTCGCCGTTCGGCGGCGAAAAGCATTGGCTCATCCGCGTCGGACTCCAAGGCAAGCAGATCGCCAACGACGCGCGCAAGGACGCGACGCTCGTGTTCGCCATAGACGTATCCGGTTCCATGGCTCGCGAGGACCGTCTCGGACTGGTAAAGAGGTCTCTCAGGCTGCTCGTAGATGAGCTGCGCCCCACCGACGAGGTTGGAATCGTCATCTACGGCAACTCCGGCTCCGTTCTGCTCGAACCCACAGACGGCGGCGAGAAGCGTACCATCCTCAGCGCCATAGACCGGCTCGAGCCGGGCGGCTCCACCTACGCCGAGGACGGGCTGCGGCTCGCCTACGAGATGGCCGCCAATCGCGTGCGGCCCGGGCGCGTAACCCGCGTCATCCTGCTGTCCGACGGCGTGGCAAACGTGGGCAACACCGGCCCCGACTCCATTCTCAAGCAGATAAGGGAGCGCGTTGACGAAGGCGTTACCCTGACGACGGTCGGCGTCGGCATGGGCAACTTCAACGACGTGCTGATGGAGCAGTTGGCGAACGACGGAGACGGCTCGTACTACTACGTTGACACGCTGAACCAGGCGCGGCGCGTCTTCGTCGAGAACCTTGTCGGCACGCTCCAAGACATCGCCAAGGATACCAAGGTGCAGGTGGAGTTCAACCAGGACGTGGTGAAGAGCTACCGGCTGCTGGGCTACGAAAACCGGCGCGTGGATGACGAGGACTTCCGCGACGATACGGTGGACGCGGGCGAGGTCGGAGCGGGCCACAGCGTTACCGCTCTATACGAGATGAAGTTGCATGAAGACGCCGACGGCTCGTTGGGTACGGTGTTCATGCGTTACGAAGACCCGGATTCGGGCGAGGTGAGCGAGATAAGCCGCGAGCTCGACCGCAGCGAGTTGGCAGTGGAATTCAGCGAGGCGTCGGCCAGGTTCCAGCTGGCCGCGGTGGTTGCCGAGTACGCCGAGATACTGCGCGAAAGCTACTGGGCGCAAGACGGCAGCCTGGAACTCGTCGCCTCCGAGGCGAACCGGGTGCGGAAGCTGCTCTCGTCCGACGACGACGTGGCGGAGTTCGCCAACCTCGCCGCCCGCGCGGAGGGCATCCAGTCACAGAAGTAGCGGCCATCCGAAAGCAGCGGCAGCGTTCATAGCTGTCCCGGGGCCGACCACACGGTCGGCCCCTTCTTGTGTCCTCAACCTCGACGCGCAGGTGTCCGTTCAGCCCGCTGCAGACTCTTGCGCCGATAGCTCGGTTATGGCGGAGACGAAGGCTCTACCCGCCTCCAGATGCTCTCGTAGCTCCGCATCGCTCAGCCGCGCGGTGTAGAAGTGGTTGTGCAGACGCAACACTGAGAATGTGAAGGGGTTTATCAGATACGTTTCTAAGTCGTAATTCTCTTCAAAGTAGCTAAGTATGTTCCTCCGCTCCCGGTTGCTGCCCGCGTGCCGGTTGGCGCCCCGCGCGTGGTTGGCGACGTCTATGATGTGAACCGCCGCGCCCCACATGGCTTCGGCTGCGAGAACACCCGCGCCTGATTCGGCAAGCGGCGCCGAGTGATACAGGCAGAGATCCGCTACTTCGATGTGTTGGGCGTGATTCATCGGATCGCGGGATCGCGCTGAACCAACTCCTCCAGCGTGAAGAGATATTTTTTGAGCGCCTTACGACCATCTTGGTAATTGTAATCTTCCCAGCGGAACTGTGGCCATTCGCACTCGTAATCCCACTCTGACTGTTCTAAGAACATCTCGGCAATCCCGAAAAGGGTGAAATGGTTGTTGGGCATTATGGACGCCTCGTAGCCCTCCATTCGCTCGTCCAGCCGGCGAGTGGCCTGCTTGAGGTCGTCGGTTGTTTCGTGCGGCCAGCCTCGGCTTTTGGCGACATCGGATAGAGCGGCGACCGTCGCCTGCCACATCAGCCGCGCCCCTTCCGGCGAAGTTTCATCCCCCTCGAACGCTTGGTCCGCGGCTTCGAGGAGTTTGCGCGCCTTGTGAAGACGATATTGGGATTGCATGAACGTCCTCCGGATATTTCAGATACGGCAGATTCCATTCACGCGACAATCGTATCACAGACTACCCTGACATATGCGCTCCGCCGCTCAGCATACGCGGGTTCCAGCCGGGCATGATCACGTCCCACGGCAGGACGCCGCACCGCTCCGCCCACTCGCCGTACACCCGCTCCAACTCCCGAGACATGGGCAGGTTGCGCTCGTACAGATCGTTCAACTCCGTCCGGTCCGCCTCCATGTCGTAAAGCTCCCACGGTCCGCCGACCGCCGACACCAGCTTCCACTGCCTGGAGCGCACGGCGCGGCTGCCCTCGTGCTCCCACACTATCGGACGCTCGCGCTCCCAATCCCGCCGCGCGATCGCAGGCAGCATACTCTCCCCTTCCAACGGAATCGTCGTCTCTCCCGCCCGTTCCGACGGATGCGACGCGCCCGCCGCGTCCAGGCACGTAGGCATTATGTCTATGACGTGCGCCGGCGAGTGGACGATGCCCGGTTCCGATATGCGACCCGGCCAACTGAGGATGAACGGCGTGGATATGCCGCCCTCGTGCGTCCAGCGCTTGAAGCGTCGGAAGGGCGTGTTGGATGCGTTTGCCCAGGGCAGGTCGTAGCTCATGAACGTCGCCGGCCCGCCCGGACGCAGCCCGGGAATGTTGCCGACCACGACGGGCGTCCCGTCCGGATTCGCGCCGCCGTAGCGCGCCGGCTGCGGCATCGCGCCGTCCTCGGCCAGGAACTCGGCGCACCCGCCGTTGTCGGATAGGAACATTACCAGCGTGTCTCGATCCACGCCCGCCGACCGCAGCGCCTCCAGAATCCTGCCGATGCCCTGATCTACGCGGTCTATCTGCGCGGCGTAAACCGCCATGCGGATATCCTGCCAGTCGGCGTCGGGCGCATCTTCCCACGCGGGGCTGCCGTCGTCGCGGGGGCTTATCTCCCACTTCTCGTCCAGCAAGCCGTCGTCCTTCATCCGCTCGTGGCGGTCCGTTCGCAGCCGGTCCCAGCCGCTGCGATACTGGCCTTCGTAGCGCGCTATGTCTTCTTCGAGCGCGTGCAGCGGCCAGTGTGGAGCGGTGTACGCCACGTACATGAAGAACGGATCGGCGTCGCCTCCGTCGCCGCCCTCTTGAATAGATCGCCGCGTCGCCTCGCCGATCATGCGGACGGCGTTATCGCTGATCGCGTCGGTCAGGTAGAAGTCTTCGAGATCCGACAGCGGCGTGAACGTATCCTGGTCCATCAGCGTCTTGGGATAGTAGAAATTGCCCGCGCCGGCCAGTATGCCGAAGTAGCGGTCGAAGCCGCGCTGCGTCGGCAGCGGGAAGCCGGGCGCGCCGGGAGTCCACGAGTCGGACGCGGACAGGTTGTACTCGCCGCCCACGTGCCACTTGCCGGACATGTAGGTCGAGTACCCGTCCGCCTTCAGCGCCTCGGCTATGGTGACCACGTTGTCTTTTAAGTAGCCCTGGTACTCTGGAACGCCCAGGTCCGCCACCATGTGCCCAATGCCCGCCTGGTGCGGATTCACCCCCGTCAGCAGCGCCGCGCGCGACGGACAGCACCGCGCCGAGTTGTACATCTGCGAGAAGCGCAACCCGCCTGCTGCGAGCGAGTCCAGATTCGGCGTCCGTATCTCGCCGCCGAAAGCGCCGATGTCCGAGTACCCCATGTCGTCGCATAGGATGACGATGATATTCGGGCGCGTTGGCTGATCTTGCGACATGGGCAAAGCCTCCGGGAAGTCGTTGATGGCGCGCGAACGGCGCCCCGCGAGTCTAAGAGCCGCAAGGATAGGGTGTCAAGCGGAGCGGCCACAGAATCCAGTCCCCCAGCTTGGCATATTCCGAACCCTGATTTGACATATTCCCAACCCTGATATAGTGTTGGCGAAGGTTCAGACGCATAGATTGTCTAGGGAACCGATCATACCCCACGCCAAATACAAAAGGGGGAGGATACGCACCATGAGTAGAGCAAGATTGATCATCATTGCGGTCTCGCTAACGGCGCTGTTTGCGCTGACAGTGGCTTGCGCAAGCAGCGAGCCTACCGGAGCTACCGCGGAGGAAGTCCAGGCGGCTATGCAAGCTGCCGTTCAGCAGGCCCAACAGCAGGGCGTAACTCAGGAAGATATGGCAAACGCCATCCAGCAGGCTCTGGCGACCCAGGAGCAGGGCGCGTCGGCCGCCGACGTAGCCGCCGCCGTGCAGTCTGCGATGGCCGCCCAGCCCGGCGTAACGCAGGCCGACGTCGCAACCGCGATCTCGCAGGCGCTGGAAGCCCGGCCGGGCGTAACGCAGGCCGACGTGGCGAACGCCATAGCGTCGGCGCTGGCGGAGAACCAAGGCGATACCGAACAGCAGGTCGCCGACGCGATCGCCCAGGCGCTGCGCCAGCAGACGCCCAGCCTGACAGAGGCCGAGGTATCCGAGGCCATAGCCAAGGCGCTCGCCGAGAGGCCCGGCGTGACTCAGGAAGACATACAGATGGCGGTCGAGTCCGCCGTCGCCAAGGCAGTGCCCGCGCAGGCGCCCGCGCCTATGGACAGCATGATGATGGGGCCGAGCGGCAAAGTAGTCGGCGCCGTCCTGTCCGTCGGCTCCAGCAGCGGCTGGCCTACCGACTGCGTTTGGTGCGCCACCTTCCCCAACATCGGGGCCGGCGAGGTACTGATCACCGCTACTCGCGCCGCGGACGGCTCGTTCATTACCGAGCCCTGGGTGGCGGAGTCCTGGACGCTCAACACCGACGACCCGGACGCCATGTACATCGACTGGAAGATCCGCGAAGGCATCATGTTCCACCAAGGCTGGGGCGAGCTGACGGCTGAGGACGTAGTGTTCACGTACAACGCCGGCAACCCGGGCATTACGCCGGAGGCGAGGCACGACACGTTGCCGCGTCCCGACATCGGAAAGCTCGAACTCATCAGCAAGTACATCGCGCGAATGCACCTCAACTCGTTCTCGGTCAGCACAATGCTCGCCGGCATCTCCGACCTCGGAGAGGGCGTGCCGATCCACTCACAGAAGGTCTTCGCCGATCAGGGCACCGAATGGATGCGCCAGAACATCATCCTGACAGGCCCGTTCGAGGTGCCGGAGTGGACGCAGCAGAAGGGCATCTACCTCAAGGCGCGCTCCGACGGCGAACACTGGAAGCAGATGCCGCACATCGAGCAATTCGACATGGTGGAGGTCCCCGAATCCGCTACCAGGCGCGCTATGCTCGAAGGCAACGACGCGCAGATGGCGGACATTCCCATCAAGGACTGGTCGGCGCTCATCGAACAGGGCATGGCGCGCTCGCAGGAGGGCGCCAGCAACGCGCGCGGCGTGCTGTTCCAGGGTCACTATTGGGAGACCGAACACCCCAGAACCGGCGAAATGCTTGACCGCACAATCGTTGACAAGCCCTGGATAGCCGCCATGGACGATATGGCCGGACGGGAGCGCGCCCGCGACGTTCGCACCGCTATTTCGCAGTGCGTTGACCGCGAAGCCATTCTCGATACCATCCTCGGCGGGCAGGGACGCGTAGCCTACGCCCAGTACATACATCCCGACACCGCGCTCTACGCGAAGGTGGACGGCGACACTCGCTGGGCAATCCCTTACGATTGCGCGGGCGCCAAGGCGATGCTGGAAAAGCACGGCTACGGGGACGGCTTCACCATCAACGACTACTGGGCGGGACCCAGCGGCGTGGTCGTGGAGATGGCGGAGGCTATGGCGGCGACCTGGCTCTCCGAACTGAACATCACGGTCGAGCTGGACAGGCAGGTCTATTCCACCTGGAGGCCCGGGCTAATCTCGCGCACGGTCAACGGTATGCACGGCAGCTTCAACCCTGGCACCGCGCCGCCGACCTGGCCCAACGAGTGGACGTGGAGCGCGGTAGCGTCTCCCGCCGGATACAACTCCGGCAACGAATTCCCGAAGGCGAGCGAGACGGTGATCGCCAAGGAGAAGACGACCAACCAGGACGAGCTCGAAATGCTCACGCTCGACTGGGTTGACTTCATCTTCAACGAGCGCATCGGCTTCACGGTCGGCACAATGCCCAACAACACCATATACAACCCCGAAATGATAGTCTCCTGGGAGATGCGGCCCATGACCAACTTCCGCGTCGGCGGCATGAAGTCCTTGGAGAACATCAAGCTGGCAAAGTAGCGCAGCCCAACAAGTAGCGATACGGAGCGGCGGAAGGCGCGCAACGGTTCGCAACCGGCGCGCGCCGTTCCTGCCGCTCCGCCGACCACCGGCTTCGCTTCAACGGTTTCTTCATGACCACATTCGTCATCAGACGGTTCTTCACCTCCATACTCGCCCTCATAGGCGCGACGATAGTCATCTTCGGCGCGTCGCGGATTCTGGGCGACCCAACCGTTCTGTTCCTGCCCGAAGAGGGCTATGGATTGGACGCCGCCGAGCTCGAGAAGGCTCGCCAGAAGTTGCACCTAGACAAGCCTGTGCCGCTTCAGTACGCCTTCTGGGTAGCGGACATCCTACGGGGAGACCTGGGGCAAGACCTGAGCGACAGACACCCAATATCCACCAAACTGCGAGACAAGCTGCCGCCGACGCTTCGGCTGGCGGTGGCGGCGTACATCATTTCGACGCTTATCGGCATCCCCCTCGGCGTGTTATCGGCGGTCAAGCGCGGTTCAGTCTGGGACTTTGCGGGCAGGACGTTCGCGTTGCTCGGCCAGGCTCTTCCAATCTTCTGGGTCGGTATCCTCGGCATCCTTATATTCACAGTTTGGCTTCAGATACTGCCCGCCGGAACCGAGGGCGAAGGCTTCTCGATCAAGCACTATGTACTGCCTACTCTGACCCTAGCCTGGTTCCCTGCGGCGGGATACCTGCGTCTCATGCGTTCGGCGATGCTCGACGTTCTGGACTCCGAATACGTCAAGCTCGCGCGCGCCAAGGGCGTCAACTCGAACGCGATCATCTGGAAGCACGCCTTCAAGAACGCCGCAATCGCGCCGCTCACCTTCTCCGGGCTGCTGCTCGCAGGCTTCGTAACAGGCTCAGTGTCCGTAGAGGTAGTCTTCGGATGGCCCGGCATAGCGCGCCTCGCCGTCGAATCCGTCCAGACCAACAACCTGACTACCCTGTCCGTCATAACCCTCATGTTCACGCTCATATACGTAGTCGTCAACTTCATAGTGGACCTCATCTACGGTCTCATAGACCCCAGAATCCGATACTCATAGGCGGATCACCAGCCCACAGGCGGCAAGATACCGATGACAGAATCGCAAGCGCAGCCAGCAATCCCTAGCGCAGGCCCCATAGGCCGGGTGTTTGGCATGTTCCGACGGTGGCCCATAGTGTCGCTCGCGCTTATCGCGATACTGGCGTTCGTAGCGATATTCGCGCCGTGGCTCGCGCCTCAAAGCCCTATCAAGAACAGCGTGCGCGACCGCAACGCTCCGCCCTTCTGGTACACCGAATGGTACGAGGAGAACCCGAAGGTTACGCGCACCTACGTACTGGGCGCGGACCCGATAGGGCGCGACGTGCTGAGCCGTCTGATTCACGGCGCGCGCGTCTCGTCCATCGTCGTCGTCGTCGCGCTGGTAAGCGGTACGGTTATCGGAACCGCGCTTGGGCTGGTCTCCGGATACGCCGGCGGCATAACCGACGAGGTGATCACCCGCATCGTTGATATATGGCTGGGCCTGCCCTTCATCCTGCTTGCCTTGATCGTGGCTATCACCATAGGCCCCGGTCTTCTGACCATGATGGGGCTGCTTGCCGCCACCGCGTGGACGCCGTTCGTCCGCAACGTGCGCGCGGAGGTGTTGACCCTGAGAGAGCGCGACTACGTGCATCTGGCCAGAGTCGCCGGCGCGTCCTCCATCCGCATACTGTTGAAGCACATCCTGCCCGGCGTCCTCAACACCGTGCTGGTCATCGGCACGCTCCGCATAGGCCAGCTGATACTCACAGAGTCGTTCCTCAGCTTCCTCGGCGCCGGCATCCCGTCGCCCACGCCCACGTGGGGCGCGATGATAGCCGACGGCAGAGAGTACCTGCGCGACGCCTGGTGGGTATCCGTATTCGCCGGCGTAGCCATCGGCCTCACCGTCCTGGCGCTCAACTTCTTCGGCGACTGGATGCGCGACACCTTCGACCCGAGGCTGCGACAGGTATAGCGCCCCGCGCCTGGTAGCGTCCGGCTTGCAGTCAAGCGCTTGGCTTGTTGCCCTAGCGCGCCGCTGTCCGTATAATCTCAGTGGCTATAAACGGCGGATGGCGCGCGCCGCCATCACATCTCACACACTAGGGGTTGGCTGCAAATGGACCTTACGCTCAACGAGACCCAGACGATGCTTCAGACTTCCGCTCGGGAGTTCATGGAAGACCAAGTGCCCAAGACGCGGGTGCTGGAGATTGACGACAGCGAATCCGGCTTCGACCCTGCCCTGTGGCAGCAGATGGCGGAGCTGGGCTGGCCACTGCTCACTATCCCCGAAGAGTACGGCGGACTTGGCCAAGGCTGGGTCGATCTGGGCGTCATCTCAGAGGTGATGGGCTACTATGCATGCCCCAGCCCGCTGCTGTCGTCAGCTGTGCTGTCGGCTCAGGCGATCATAGCCGCCGGCTCCGAGGAGCAGAAGCAGGCCATGCTGCCCGGCATAGCCGAGGGCCAGCAGATATACGCCCTCGCCTACACCGAGCCCGACTACTCGTGGCAGCCTGGCGCGATTCAGACGAGCGCCGCCCCGAGCGACGGCGGTTACGTCGTCAACGGAACCAAGCTGTTCATCCCCGACGCCAACGTGGCGGACCGCATCCTGGTCGCCGCGAGGGCGTCCGAAGGCGGTTCATCGCAGGACGGGTTGACGCTGCTGGCAGTCGATCGCACCTCGCCCGGCGTCACCACTCGCGTAATGGACGGCTGGATAGGCCCCAAGGCGTGCGAGGTCAGCTTCGAGAACGTCGAGGTCGGCGCGGATGACGTTCTGGGCGAACCCGGCGCGGCATGGGACGCGATAGAGTACGCGATGGACCGCGCGACGGCGGTTCTGTGCGCGTTCATGGCCGGCGGCTCCCAGGCCGTGTACGACATGACCCGCGAGTACAGCCAGAGTCGCATAGCCTTCGGCGTGCCCATCGGCACCTTCCAGCGTGTGCAGGACCACGTAATAGACGCGCTGACCGATGCCGACTCCGCCAAGTGGACGGCGTTCGAGGCCCTCTGGCAGCTAGACGAGGGCATGGACGACGCGCCCATCGGCGTATCTACGGCCAAGTCCGTCGCCAGTCTCGGCTTCCCCCGCGCCTGCGACGCCGCGCACCACGTCCACGCCGGCATCGGCGCGGACCTCGAATACGGCCTGACCCAGTACACCAAGCGCGCCCGCACCCTCCAGCACTACCTCGGCGACCACGTGTACCACAAGGCGCGCATGGCCCGTCTCATGTCCCTGGCGGGGTAGAGCGTTTCGGCGAGCGTAGTGAGGCCCGATCAATCGTATGGCGTCCTTTGTGGGCGCCCGATTCGGCACGAGGGCGAAAATGACCACACAGACCAAACTCCAACCCCGTCGCTTTAACGTGGACGAGTACTACAAGATGGGCGAGCTCGGCATCCTGCCGGAGGGCGGTTGCGAACTGCTTGGTGGCGTGGTGTACATGAAAGGCGTCGGAGGACCGTGGCGCTTCACTGTAGATGACTACTACAAGATGGCCGAGGCCGGCATATTGACCGACGATGAGCGCGTCGAGCTCCTGAATGGAGAGATTGTCGAAATGTCCCCAATCGGATCGAGACACGCGAGTTCGGTCAACATGCTGAACTATCTGCTCATCACCCTGCTGGGAACGCGAGCGTGGGTAAGCATACAAAATCCATTGCGCCTGAACGGGCAAGCCGAGCCGGAACCAGACGTTCTGCTCGTGAGATGGCGAGACGACTTGTACGAATCCGAGCATCCCACGCCGCAGGATGTTCTTCTGCTGATAGAGGTCGCGGATTCCACTCTCGCCAGCGACCGCAACGAAAAGCTCCCCATGTACGCGCAAGCCGAAATTCCGGAGTGTTGGATCGTAAACCTCAGCGATGGCGTGGTCGAAATCTACACGGATCCGGCAGGCGAAGAGTACCTTACCCGCCAAGTGTTCGAGGCAGGCGCGAGCGTCAGCCCGTCCGCCTTCCCGGACGTGTCCATCCCTGTCGACCGCATCGCGCCGGCATAACCCACAATCAGGAATCGCTCAATGGCAGTTGACCTATCCCAAATCAAGGCTCTGACTTTCGACGTAGGCGGCACCGTGTTCGATTGGCGAGGCGCCATCGAGCGTGAGGTTGGCGAATTGGCCCGGCAACAGGGCGCGAACGTGGACGCGCCCCAGTTCGCCACCGACTGGCGGCGCGGCATGTTCGCCATGCTCGCCCGCATCCGCTCGCGCGAGCTGCCGTGGATGAACGCCGACCAACTGCACCGCGCCGTCCTCGACGACGTGATGGCGAAGCACGACTCGCTAACTCTGTCCTCGTCCGAGCGCGACGAGCTCAACAACGTCTGGCATCGCCTGGACGCCTGGCCCGACGCCCCCGCCGCCATCGAGCGGCTGCGAAGCCGCTACACCGTCGTCGTGCTGACGGTGCTAAGCTGGGCCATCGCCGTTGACTGCTCGAAGCATAACGGAATCTCCTGGGACGGCATCCTGTCCTGCGAGTTCCTGGGCGACTACAAGCCCGACGCGCCCGCCTACCACGCCGGCGCCCGCCTGCTGGGATTGGAGCCTGAGCAAGCGATGATGGTCGCCGCCCATGAGGGCGACCTCAACGCCGCGATGAACGCGGGCTTGCGGACGGCATACGTCCACCGCGAGGGCGAGAGCGGATTTCGCGTATTCGAGACCCAGCCGGCCGCCCCCGTCGAGTACGACGTCAACGCCGCCGGCTTCAGCGAACTCGCCGATATGCTGCTTGCCTAGACAAGCGCCGCCTACACGAACGCCAGCAGTCGCGCGGCGTTGTCCCGCGTCATGGCGCCGACCTGCGCCTCGGTGAACCCCCGGCGGCGCATTCGCGGGATGATGTTCTCGAAGATGTGACCGTAGCCGTGTCCGCCGTACCCCGCTTGCCTGTGCCGCGTGCAGATGTCGTGCGCCAGGACGATGCGATCCGCACAGTCCAGCTCGTCCACCACGCGCTTTATCACGTCCATGCGTTGGCCGTCCGAGGGCATATCCACGTCCGAAAGCGGGTAGTGGCTGGACTCGTTGCCGAATAGGTCCCATTCCAGCGCGCAGCCGGTGGCGGCAAGTGAGTGGTAGGTGTCGAACTCGTTGATCGTCCGGTCCAGATGCCCCATGATGACGCGGCTGATGTCCGCGCCCGCGCCGTCCAGAACGTCGAGAATCTCCAGCGGCGCCGTTTCGTATCTGCCGGGGTGTATCAGGATGGACGCGCCGGTCTCGCGCTGCGCCGTCGCAGAAGCGCGGAGCGACTTGCGCTCGTTGTCCGTTAGCGGCCAGGTGCATCCGACTTCGCCGATGATGCCCGCCTTGACGTCGGTGCCGTCCGCGCCTTCCACGATGTCGCCTATGATGGTTCGCGCCAGGTCGTCCTCGCTGCGAGAGTCCATGTCGTCCGGGTGCACGGCGTCCACGTAGAACCCCGCGCCCATGACGACGTTGATGCCCGCGTCCCGCGCGACCGTCGCGAGCCCGACCGGATCGCGCCCTATGCCGATGGTCGTCGCATCCACTATCGCCCCGCCGCCCGCCTGTCGGAACAGCCGCGCCTCCCGCGTTGCCGTGCCAACGTCCGTCAGCAGCAGGTTCGGCAGGCTGGAATAGTGGTTGTACGCGATCCATCCGCGGTTTTCCAGCGTGATCTCCTCGCGCGCCCGCGCGTGATCGCCGGCGTCCGGCGGCTCCCGGAACATGAAGCGGAAGTCTATCAGCAGATGCTCATGCGTCGTCGTCGGCCCAAGCTCGTCGGGGGCGACGACGCCCAACACGGTCTGGACTCTGCCGGTAGGCGTTGCAGGCATGGCAATCTCCTGTTCGCTGGTGGACGAGGCCTCCAAGAAAGACGACTCGGAGCGATAGCGCCCCTATCTCCTACCTCATCTCTTATCTCTTAATCTACCCGCCGGAATCCGCCGTTCAAGACGCCGAACGCCAGGCTGACGACGGCAAGAATGACGCCGCTTATCAACAGCGCGTCGGGGGTGCTGCCGCGCCACTCGGCGAGGTAGCCGAACGGCAGCGCGGTCAGCGGCATTATGCCGAACGTCATCATCCCGATGCTCATCATGCGCCCGCGCATATGCGGCTCGGCGAGCGTCTGCATCATCGTCATGGACATAGACATCGAGATAGCGCTTATGATGCCAAGCGCGAGCAGGAAGGGGATGGAGATGAGATAGCTGTTCACCTGCCACGTTCCTACTACGACATCGAAGCTGCCCACTTGCGAGAAGCCCGCGAGCGCGACGCCCCACAGGACGGACGAGCCTATCAGTATCAGCCCGCGACGAGGCACGTTTCGGAAAGACGCCAGTCCAAGCGTGCCGAAGAGCGCGCCTACGCCCATTATAGTCATCAGTATCCCCAGACCGTCCGACTGCACGTTCAGCGCTTCGCGCGCCCACGCCGGCATCAGTGGGAAGTACGAGAACCCGAACAGCGATGTTATCAGCAGCAGGATCATCAGCCCAAAGCGCCCGGTGTCCTCCCGCGCGTACTTCATGCCATCTACCATGTCGCCGAGCAGGTTCTTTCGCGATGTCGTGGCGGGCTGCTTGCCGGCGTCTATCATCATCGCCGAGATAACCGAGAATACGTAGGTCGCGCTCACCACGAAGAACACGCCCGCGGTATCTATGAACAGGATGAGGAAACCGGCGACGGCGGGGCCTATGATGCGCGTCAGATTCATGCCCGAGTTGTTCAGGCTTATCGCGTTCATCAGCTTGTCTTCCGGCACGATCTCGGAGAGTATCGCCTGCCGACTCGGCATATTGAACGCCATCAGAGAGCCGTTGATGAAGCCTATGACCATCAGGTGCCAGAACTGGACGACGCCGGTGAAGTCGAGCAGGCCGATGACGGCAGTCAGCAGCACGTTTCCCGTCTGGCTGACGATTATCAGGTACTTGCGCGGCATCCTGTCCGCCAGAGCGCCTACCAGCGGCGACACCGTAGCCATCGGCAGCGCGAAGCTGACCATGACCCAGGTGAGAGCGGTCGGCGAGTCGTTCGTCAGCCTCAGGATGAGCCAGCCGCGCGTCATTATCTGCATATTCATCGCCAGGAAGGAGACGAACGAGCCGATGAGCATCCACCGGAAGTCTCGGTATCTGAGAGACTCTATTAGCGCCACTCGCCTCGAGGTCGATGATTCAGCGTCGGGCGCGGCCGTCGTCTCCGTTCCCTCCGCCCCCTCTGGTGGATGCGGCTGCGGTTGCGGTTCTGTGGCGGCTCCGGTACGTTGTGCCAAAATTTACACCAAGCCTGTGAAGTCAGATTACGGAAAATATCTGCAATGTATGGACACTCAGATTACACCCGCCACAAAGCGCGGGTCAAACTGCTACAATGCGCGGGCGCCATGACGCTTAGGCGGTGAGTAGTTGATACGGGACAAGATCGAATCGAGAGCGGCTCCGTCGCTCTGGTCGCTCGACTTCATCCTGAACCTGATAATCGCCCACTGCGTGTTCGTCGCGTACACCGCCATGTCGCCCATCATCCCGCTGTACGCTGAACACAGGGGCGCGGCGGACATCAGGCTGCCGATTGGCGTCGGCGATTTCGCGCTGGTCATCTCGCAAGAGATACAGCTTGGCATCATCGTCGGCTCATTCGGGCTGATAGGGCTTATCGTGCGTCCGTTCACGGGCAGGTGGGTCTATACGTTCGGCGCGAAGCGGATCGCGGTCATAGGCCCCATCGTGCTGGGCATGGCGACGCTGCTGCACATATTCGCCGTACGCGCGTGGCTGATAATACCCGCGCGGGTGGCTCAGGGCATCGGGCTCGCGCTGGGCCCCGTTACGACTTCGACGATTGCCGCCAACCTGGCGCCCGACCACAGGCGCGGCGAAGCGCTGAGCTACATGAGCAACGTGATCTCGTTCTCGCAGGTCTATTCGCCGCCGCTCGCGTTCTTCATATACCAGATGTTTGGATTCTCGGCATCGTTCATCTACGCGGGCGCGGTGGCGTTCGTCGGCTCGGCGGTGGCTATGCGGATGTCGGCGGCGCGCACCCGCCTGCCCGAACGACAGGACGCGGGTGACGACAAGGTGCCGCTGATAAACAGGCGCGCGCTGTTCCCCATGATCGTCTTCCTCACCTATACTTTCACCACCGCGCCGGTCTATCTGTTCATGCCCGGCATCGCCGAAGAGCGCGGCTTTGGCAACCCCGGCCTCTACTTTACAGCTCAATCGCTTACCTCTATGGCAATGCTGCTAATCTCCGGCAGGCTGTCCGACAGGTTCGGACGCGGCTCGATGATCGTTCCCGGCCTGCTGACGGTCGCCGCGGGCATGTTCCTGCTGGCGACTGCCGATGTGAAATCTCTGTTCTGGCTCTCCGGCGCTCTCGGAGGGCTGGGGTTCGGCATGATCCAGCCATCCATGCAGTCGTGGACTGTCGAGCGGGTGCCGCCGCACGAGCGCAGCACGGCATTGGCGACGCTCCAGCAGGCTTGGGACATAGGAGGCTCGTCCATAGGCGCTTTTACCATGGGCGCCGTAGGCGCGGTCACAGGCGGGGCGGCTACCTTCGCAATAGCCGGCGCCGGCGCGGTAATGGGCGCGACCGGGTTCGTGGCGGGGCAACTGAAGCGCGGGCGTTAGACGGCGAACAAACTCTCCAACGGCGTCTCAGGCGCCGCCCCCGACCCGGCGCGCATAGCTCTGAACTTGTCCAGAGACTGTACCGTCTCCCACACCTCGCCGAAGACTTCATCGGCGGACATCAGCCCGTCCACCGTCACCCACCTGTCCGGCTCGGCGCGGACGAGCGCGTGGTACCCCCGTCGCACCCGCTCGTGGAACGCGAGAGGCTCCTCCTCGAAGCGGCGCGACGACTCGTTGTCCATCCGTCCCTGCGCTTCCGTCCCCCGACCATCCATGTCAAAGTCGAACAGCTGCGCTTGCAGCGCGCCGACGCGCTTCAGCCCATCCGCAGGCGGCGCGTCTATCAGAAACGTAACGTCCGGCATCACGCCGCCGGTCGCCAGCCGGTTGGCGGCCTCCACCAGGTCCAGCGGCAGACGTCGTCCATAGGCTTGGTATGCAATCGTCGAATCCGCGTACCTGTCGGCCACTATCACTAGCGAATCACGCGTAACCTGATGCGCGAGAACCTTGCTCACCAGCTCCGCGCGCGCCGCTGCGAAGAGGAATAACTCAGCCGTTGGGGAGATCGTCTCACTGCCCCACGGCCTGCCCTTGATTATCTGGCGGATGTGCAAACCCAGATTGGTCGAACCCGGCTCGTGAAGCTGTATAGTCGGGATGCCGGACGCGGTGAACTCTCGCACCAGCCGTTCTACCTGCGTGGTCTTGCCGGAGCCTTCCCCGCCCTCGAATGAGATGAATAGCGCCAATTACCGTTCCTCTCGCTCCTAACTCCTCTATTTGTAAAACACCACGCTCCGCATCGGATCTTTGCCCACGCTGTGCGAGGTCAGCCCGTTCTGCTCGGCTATCTCGTGCTGGACGTGGCGAGCGTAGGCGTTCTGTGGGCTTAGCTGCACTTGGCGCTCGCCCCCGATGATGCGATTCGCGGCAGACTCGGCTTCACGCATCGCGTCATCGAGAGCCTCGTCGTGCCGACCGTGCCGCTTGTCGCGCGTTATCGCGCGGATGAACTGCTCGATCTGCGTCGTCGTGTTGCGACGCAGCACGTACACCGGCTTGCCCCTCTGCTCTGCGGCCTGGAGCGCGTTCGTCTTGCGGCGGTAGTAGTTCTTCGTCGTCAGCAGCAGGTCCGCGCTCTTGATGTCGTCCACTACGTGAACCGGCGATCCCGTGTGCCGCACCGCCTGCTGCAGTTTTCCCTTGTTCACGCCATAGGGCATGATGTGGGTGATCTTAACCGGCTCCGGTCTCGGTTCCGGTTTGCGCTCCCGCGTGTCGTCCCAATCGCCCCTGTCCCGCCTGTCGCGTCTATCCCGCCCGTTGGATCCCTTGCCGTTGAACGGCGTCCCGCGCATGTTGTCGCCGTCCGCGTAGGAGTTGCCGTTGCGCTGCGCGCCGTTCTGCCCGGTGGAAACGGGGACCCGCTTCTTCGTAACCGAACCATCCGCGTCAACCGAGCGCTGTTCCGGCGAGATATTGTAGCCGCGCAGCATCCGGTCAACCGTGTCGGCCACGTCGGGATGCACCGCTACCTCGGTCCAGCTTTGGATTTCGACCAGCACGTCGAACGTCGGCGGCGCGCGGCGTTCCAGAACGGTCTTCTGGGTGCGCCGCCGACGCGCCTCGACGTCGCCCAGCGTTACCGACTGGATGCCGCCCACAAGGTCGGACAGCGTCGGATTCATCACCAGGTTATCGAGCGTGTTGCCGTGCGCCGTAGCCACGAGCTGCACGCCGCGCTCGGCTATCGTGCGCGCGGCGTTGGCGTCCAGCTCTATGCCTATCTCGTCTATGATGATCACCTCAGGCATATGGTTCTCCACCGCCTCGATCATCACGTTGTGCTGGAGCGCGGGAGACGGCACCTGCATCCGGCGCGCCCGTCCGATGGCGGGATGCGGGATGTCGCCGTCGCCGGCGATCTCGTTCGACGTATCCACCACTATCACCCGCCGGTGGGCGTCGTCCGCGAGTACGCGGGCTACCTCGCGCAGCATCGTCGTCTTGCCCACGCCGGGCTTGCCCAGCAGCAGCACGCTCTTGCCGGACATTATCAGGTCTTCAATGACGCGGATGGTGCCGTACACGGCGCGACCCACGCGCAGCGTAAGCCCGATGATGACGCCCGCGCGGTTGCGTATCGCCGAGATGCGGTGCAGCGTGCGCTCGATGCCCGCGCGGTTGTCCTCGCCGAACTGGCCGATTCGCTCTATCGTGTACGCGATGTTCTCAGCCGACACCTCCGACTCGCTGAGCGCAACGCTCTCGTCGCGGAAGCGCGCTTCTGGAACGCGTCCCAAGTCCAGCACCACTTCCAAGAGCCGGTCCAAATCGTCCCTGCTCCTCAGCGGTGTCTGGATGTGTGGCGGAAGTTTGTCTATCAGAACTTCCAGATCGCGGTCTGTTGTCAGTTCCAAGCGGATTAGACCCCTTTGCCCTCTTATTTCATCATCTCCTGAACCGTCGCCCCGATCTCGCCCGGCGCGGGGATTATCGAGACTCCGGCGGCGGCCAGCGCCTTCACCTTTTCGCTCGCCCTGCCCGCGCTGCCGGTGATTATCGCGCCCGCGTGTCCCATGCGCTTGCCGGGCGGCGCGCTCTGCCCGACGATCAGCGCGGCGACGGGCTTGGTGAACTCGTCGCTGCCAATGAACTCGGCGGCCTCCTGCTCCTTCGCGCCGCCAATCTCGCCGATCATCACTACCCCGTCGGTATCCGGGTCGGCCTCGAACAATCGCAGGATGTCCACGAACGACGAGCCGTTCACCGGGTCGCCGCCGATGCCCACGCAGGTGGATTGTCCGATGCCGAGTTCGGTAAGCTGCCCTACCGCCTCGTAGGTAAGCGTGCCGCTGCGCGAGACGACGCCCATGCGACCCGCCATGTGAATGTGCCCTGGCATTATGCCCATCTTGAAATCCTCGCCCGGCGATATGATGCCCGGACAGTTGGGGCCGATGAGCGTCGTATCCCTACCCTTCAGATAGCGCACCACTTGCACGGTATCCATGACAGGTATGCCTTCTGTGATGCAGGCGATGACTTCGATGCCGGCGTCGGCGGCCTCGACGATGGCGTCTGCCGCGAACGGCGGCGGCACGAATATCAGCGAAGCGTCCGCGCCCGTCTCCGCGACGGCTTGTTCCACTGTGTTATAGACCGGCACGTCGCCGTCGAACATCTGCCCGCCGCGCCCGGGCGTTACGCCCGAGACCAGGTTCGCGCCGTACTCCCGGCTGCGAAGCGCGTGGAAACTGCCCTCGCGCCCCGTGATGCCCTGCACCATCAGCCTGGTGTCCCTGCCTACCAATATGCTCATCGGCATAATCTCCTAATTCTCAATGTCCTCTGCACGGTTCAAACCCCACGCCCCCAAAGCCGTCTCGTGTTCACCAACAACCCTCGCCCTACAAACTCCGGTCAAGCGCTTGGCTTGCGCCGCTGAGATCGTCCACCAGCGCGACGTCCAGCCCGGAGTTGGCGAGCGCCTCGCGCCCCTCGTCCGAGTTGGTGCCCAGCATCCGCACCACCATGGGGCGCATCTTGTCCGGCGCGCGCTCTGCCGCCAGTATGATGCCTCGGGCCGCCACGTCGCACCGCAGGATGCCGCCGAATATGTTGACCAGCACCCTCTCCACGCTCTCATCAGACAGCACGATGTCCAGCGCCTTGGCGACCTTCTCCTCGTCCGCGCCGCCGCCTATGTCCAGGAAGTTCGCAGGAGACGCGCCCGCGGCGTGCGTAACGTCCATCGTCGCCATGGCCAACCCCGCGCCGTTGACGATACAGCCAACGTCGCCATCCAGCTTCACGTAGTTTATGTCGAACTCGCTCGCCTCCACCTCCAGCGGGTCTTCCTGGGCGACGTCGCGCATCCCCGATATGTCGCGCCGCCGGAACAGCGCGTCGTCATCTATGTTTATCTTCGCGTCCATCGCCAGCGCCCGGCCGTCGGCGGTAATGCCCAGAGGGTTGATCTCCACCAGCGAGCAGTCGTTGCCGACGAACAGATCGTACAGCGCGCTCATCATCCCCGCCACAGGGCGGTTGAGCGCGTCTGGGACATCCAGGCCGTAAGCCAGTTTTCGGCCCTGGAACGGCTGAAGGCCCAGCACAGGATCTATGGCGACTGTCAGTATCTTCTCAGGCGTCGTCTCCGCCACCTCCTCGATCTCCATGCCGCCCGCCGCGCTCGCTATCGCCACCACGCCCTCGGCAGAGCCGTCTATCGCCATGCCGACGTACATCTCCGTATCCACTTCCACCGCCTCCTCGACCAGCACGCTGCCTACGGGCGCGCCTTCCGGCCCCGTCTGGAATGTAACCAGCGTCGAGCCGATCATGCGCTCGGCGGCTTCGGCCGCGGCATCCGGCGAATCCACGACGGCGATGCCGCCCGCCTTGCCGCGCCCGCCCGCGTGGACCTGCGCCTTGACGACGACGCGCCCGCCCAGCTCGGCGGCGACCTCGCCCGCCTCTTGCGGCGTCTTGGCAACCCGCCCTTTCGGGACCGGAATGCCGTATCGGGCGAATATCTCTTTCGCCTGGTACTCGTGAATCTTCATGTACTGCTCCGTATGTTCGATGCCCTAATGCCGCCCATATGCCGCCCATATGCCGGATGTATCTCCATGCCGGTTCGCTTTGTCCCAGCTTCCCCCATTGTACAGCAGATGGGCAACGCGGGTCAGGCGCGATTATCGCCCGTGTTCGCCACTCTGCTACACTACCACATCCCACCCGCGAACCGGCACACTTGAAAAGACACATTCGGCGCCCCGGCAACATATTCTACGGCTGGTACCTGGTAGCCATATCCAGCTTTCTGCTGATGCTGATGGCAACCACGGTCTTCCAGGGCGTCGGCACATTCTTCGTCGCCCTCGAGCGCACGTTCGGCTGGAACCGCACGACGCTGTCCGGGGCGTTCTCGCTCTCACGCGCCGAGGGAGCGCTGCTCGGCCCTTTCGAGGGACTCCTCACCGACAGGTTCGGAACCCGCCGGATGGTCGTCATCGGCTACCTCATCATGGGCGCCGGCTTCATCTGGTACTCCTACATCCAGGAGATATGGCACTTCTACGTAGCCTATCTCGCCATCTCACTCGGCTCCGGCGTCGGCGGTTGGCTGCCGATGGTCGCGCTCATCAACAACTGGTTCTCTCGGCGCCGCGCGCTCGCCATGTCCGTAGCCGTAACCGGCATCCAGTTCGGCGGCTTTCTCGTGCCGATAATGGCTTGGGGCATAGAAAATCATGGCTTCCGCGTCGTAACGCTGTGGATTGGCATCATTCTGATAGCAGTCGCCATGCCCGCCTCCCGCTACATCAGAAACCGCCCCGAGGATCAAGGACTGCTGCCAGACGGCGAAACGGCGCCTCCGGCGGCCCGCGCGCCCGCGCGCGCCGCCGACGCCTCGCCAAGCCACGCCCGCGATACGGAAGACATGACCCTGCGGCAGGCGTTGCGAACCGCATCGTTCTGGATAATCGCCGTAGCCAGGCTGGCGTCCGTCGTCTCCATCGTATCGCTCGCCGTGCACCTCGTGCCCAAGCTGACCGACGCCGGAATGTCGTTGGTCGCCGCCAACTTCATCGTGCTGCTGTACACCGCCGCCGCGATGCCCGCCGGCCTCGTCGCCGGCTACCTCGCCGACAGGACCTCCAACGTCCTGGTGCTGTTCGTGTGTATGCTCTTGCAGGCCGTGGCGGTGGCGGTAATCGCCGTCGGCGACAGCCTGCCGATGGCGTTGCTGTTCGCCGTCCTGTGGGGAGTCGGATTCGGCGGTCGCGTCCCGCTGCTAACCGCCATCGTCGGAGAGTTCTTCGGACGCAAGAACTTCGGGACCATCCTCGGCGTGAACATGATACCGTCGAACATCGCCATGATATTCGCGCCCTTATTCGCCGGCTACATGTTCGACGTAACGCAGAGCTACCTAATTCCCTTCGCCACCTTCGCCGCGCTCGGCTTCGTCGGCGCCTTCATGATACTGCTGGCGCGGGCGCCGGGGAGGATGGAGTCACCAGTTGCGTAGTATGTGGTTGGCGATTCTGGTGGCTATGGGCGCACCCTGACGGTTGCCTGCAGCGAAGAACAGACTGAATATCGGGGAGTTATTCTGCGGGTTTCTAAGTATGCGCGGCGTGTTGGCGACGCCGGCGAACACGTCTTTCAGTCGCTTGCGATATGCTTCCGCTATCTGTTCTACACCTCTTTCACGCTGTTGCTGAGGTTCATCGCCGAACAAGCTGGGTTGACGGTCTGATTGGTACAAGTTGGTCCAGTGTTCGCGCCCTCCAAAGACTCGGTCTAATATGTTTGCCCAAGCTGGATCAGGTTCACGACCAGTAGGCATCAAACGATATACTCCCATGAGAGGAAACAGTATCAAGCAGTCTATTTTCTCGGTTCTTGCTATCGCCTCGACAGTGCTCCAATCAACGTCGTTGGAAAATGGGTCAAGAAAAACGACTGCGCGGTCTCGTCTGCCAAGTGCACCACACAGTTTCGGTAGTTCAAAGTTACAGTCTCCTTTGATAATCCTAATATCCCTATGCGGATGTACTGCGCGAAGCTTATGTAGAGAATCAATGTTTTCAGGGTCGATCTCAATGAAGACTAGGCGATCGAATGACTTGTCGTCGATCTTCAACGCTATCGCAGCCGACCCCTCCTCTGATTCATGATAGGACTGAGGAGTCCACTCCCCTGCACCCGCAAAGGGATCAATATAATACCATTTCAGCGTGAGTTTGCCGTAAGGGGTCTGGCAGTAGTTTGATACTTGGTCTATGCTGGGTTCAACTCATCGAGTTGGAGGACAGCAGATGACTGGAAGACAGTTGTGGGTGGACTGGCGGCCGGATGACACGCCCGAGGCGCTTAGAGCGGCATATCGAGCGGAACAGGACATCATGCTTCGCACCAGACTGCACGCGCTGTGGCTGCTGCGCTCGGGACGACGAATGGGCGATGTGGCGTCGGTAGTGGACATTCACTACCGGACGCTCCAGAGATGGGTGTCCTGGTACAGGACCAGAGGAGTGAAGGAGGTTCTTTCACACACGAACAAGGGCAAAGGACAGCCCAGGTTCATGAGCGCCGATCAGGAGAGGGAACTGACCGAGGAGGTTGGGAGCGGACGGTTCAGGACGGGCGCTGAGATCAGGGGGAGTTCATAGAGTCCGAGTATGGAGTGAACTTTCGGCTCGGAAGCGTCTACAGTCTGCTTGCGAGATTGGGATGTTCTCCGAGGGCGCCTCGAGGACTACACGAGAAGGCTGACCTCAAGGCGCAGGAGTCGTGGAAAAGGGGGGACTCCGCAATGCGCTCAGAGGCGAGGGAGTGAGTCGGGAGACCGTGTTGGGCTTTGCCGACGAGATGCGAGTGGGACTTCGGGGAACGGTTCGCAGGGTGTGGGGTCGTCGCGGGGTGAAGGTCCGCCAGCGGGTTCAGACCGTGTACGAGTGGATGTACCTGTTCTGTGTGGTGGACGGGAGACGCGGGAAGTTGCTGTGGAGTTGGATAGACTCGATGAAGTCAGATCGCATAGCGGCGGCGGTCAACGGCCTGAAGCGTGGGACCGATATGGAGGCGCTGGTGTGGGATGGCGCGCGCGGACACCGCAGTCGACTTGTTGAGGCGGTCGGACTGCCGACGGTGGTCCAGCCGGCGTACAGTCCTGAGCTGAACCCTGCTGAGCGTGTGTTCGAGGAGATCAGGAGGTGGGTTGAGGGCAGGATCTACGGGAGCATAGAGGAGAAGGTGGAGGCGGTGAACTCGTATCTGCGCCGATTGGAGTCTGATCCCAGTCGGGTGCGGTCGCTTGCCGGCTGGGACTGGATAACCGAAGCGATCAATGGCCTACCAGCCTCTCACACGGCCTCCTTAGACTGAAATGGTATAAATCAAGTTAAACGGTTGAGTCTTGAGAGCAGTGGTGTATGCGTCGAGATACAGGCGTAGTATCTCCAATTTCTGCCTTGTCCACGCGCCGCCGAACTGCTGGCTAGTCAAATTGCGACTCCTATCTTTTCATCAGGCATCTCCCCCCACGTCCGCCCGTCAACCACCGCATCCACCCCCGACCGCTTGTCCCGCCGTCCCCCTAGCTGCTTCAGGAAGAACGCCACCCCAGCGTCCACGGACTGATCGCGCAGCGATCGCGCCCAATCCAACTCCATCGGCCTCGCGCGGACGCCGCTTTCACCACCGGCGATGACCCAGTGCAGCGTACCGTCTTGCAGCCACTGCGTCAGGTCTAGCTCGCCCAGCAGCGGCTCGGCGGATACGAACCGCGTCGCCGCAGGAATCCTGCCAAGCACCGTCAGGCGCGGAGTGTACTTCTGGCTCTCTACCGACGTTCCGATCCACACGTTATCGGGCCACGCTCCAAACTCGCGTTCCCCGTGCAACTCCCACCAGCCCACCGCTCGCCCCGGTCGTTTCGTCAGTACCTGGAAGATGTGCTGCGGCGCGTCCCGCATCACCGCGAACACGTCCGTAACGAAGTCGTACTCCACGTGGGGATGGAACAGGTCGGACATACTGTTGACGAACACGCGTCGAGGACGCCGCCACTTGAGCGGCGTCTCGATGCGTTCCGGCAGGACACGCACTGTATCGGGCGTGTCCTGGTAGCCTGGAACCCCCATCGCCCGCAGGCGCGGGTACAGCGCGAACATGTAGCAATTATCGCAGCCTGGCGATACGCGCGCGCAGCCGGTTACCGGGTTCCAAGTCTCGTCCGTCCACTCGATGGTAGAGGGCATGGGCGTGGCTCCTGGAAGCTGAGTACTGCATTATCCACGAAACATCATATAGTATATGCGTTCTAGTCTGCAAACTCAACCGGCAGGGGCGGGTCCCCACGTTCGTTTCAGAGTCGACCGTAATGGAAAAGAAGCGATGTCGCTGCCCAGACCCTATCAACCCAAGTGCGTTATTTCCAAGTCACCCCAGTGATGGTTCAGGTACTCGGCAACCAAGCGGCGGTGACAGTAGTCGGGCGTATCCTCGCTGCACAGCAAGCACGAATTTCTGATCTGTCGCTTTATGCTCATATTCTCGACGCGGCGTTCAGCCATCAGGGCAAGGAAGTCACGCTCGTATGTATCCCAGTCGCGGTGTTCCTTGCGGTAAGCGTCCAGCATCTCTTGGGAGG
Organism: Dehalococcoidia bacterium; assembly: GCA_965208795.1. Taxonomy (GTDB): domain Bacteria; phylum Chloroflexota; class Dehalococcoidia; order Lucifugimonadales; family UBA1123; genus VXRN01. The sequence continues at coordinate 1,081,924 of CBDBPQ010000002.1, read as the reverse complement.
GAGCCAGATCGGGCATGTGGATGTACTTGATGCGGCATATCTTTTGCAAAAAGTACTCTAGGTCATTCCGCTTGGCGAAGCCGGATAGCTGCGACACGTTGTTCAGCCGCACGTCAACCAGCCGCTTGACGCCCGATTTACGCAGTAGCCCGAAGAATTCCGATGCGGGCTTCTTCGTGAATCCGATGGTATAGATCTTATAGACTTTCAATGCACGCGCCTCCGACTTTCGCCGGTCAACTCCGCGTCGGCAAAGGCTACCCTCTTTGCTTGGCGAGAAACGGCTTCAGATATGAAATCCTGACGAGTGCTGATCATATCACCATTTTTAGGCAGCTTAAACGTATCCAGCAGACGGTTTATCGTGTCATCGTGCGGCTCCATGCTGCCGTCGGCCAGGATGTGCTGGACGGAGAAGCCACGCTCCACAAGCGCCCTCGCTATCAGCAGCGTCCGGTGACAATCCAGCGGCTCCTTCTCGCTGCACATCACGGCGACACGGTTCTCATCGGCAGTAAACAGCAGCCGGCGCATACCGTCATCGAACTGTTCCGACTCCGCTATCCGCTCGTAATTCACGCGACCATCGGCGTCATAGCATGAGCGATCCACCGGGCGCCCGCCGAGTTCTCCGCCCAAGAACGAGTACTCGATTCCAGCCTCCGCTAGGACTCCTGCGAGCAGAGTGTGATTGAACTGCGGCGTATAGCGACTGTACGGAGCCGACCGAACATCCACCACCACATCCACCCGATGCCCCTCCAGCAGCGCGATGAACTCTTCGACAGAGTGATTTGAATGCCCGACGGTGAAAATCTGCTGATGAGCCGTGTTCACGTTAACAGTCTCCGCGCTGCCGCTCGATGACGGCGGCGATTAGCTTGTAGACATGGCCTCGGAACGGCTCGCCAAGGCTGATGGTGAGGAAGCATTCTCTAATCTCATGCCCGCCGATTGGCCCTAGCTTGTATCGGTTCTCGATTACTGGATCGGTTACCCACAGCCGGTATCCCGTCCCATTGTAGCTGAAACTCCCCTGCACGCGACGACGCCAATTGCCGTGATCTGTGCGGTGAAGAGACACGGACAATTCAAGCCGGTCAACCCAGATGAGGAGCAGCGAACTGTTCAACCTGTTAGCTGTGGAAATCGGGATCTGGTCGTTCAGGCCATTGGCAGTGCTATTCCCGTTGATCCAGAGCGTCGCCGCGCAATCAACGAAATTGTCCAGATCGCCCCAGTCCAGAGTCCGAACCCTGCTCCACCGCCGCTCAGGGTCGATACCCCAGTTCTCCCGCTGGAAGCGGCTTGGCTCAGGCTCGAGTACGGGAACGTCAACAATATCCAGCGTTCTTGGATCGCCGCCGCCCCGGTATTGACGTTCGGAATATAGGACTGCTCCCGCCTTCCCTGCGCCTGTCGGACGCACCCACCCGCCCGGTGTTCCACTGGGCGTAATCTCCTTGCCCGCGATGCAACGTCCCCCAATCTTGCGCGAGTTGGCGAGGCATACGATGCGCTTGATTCGACTCTCCATGACATCCTCCTACTCAAACTCAACCGGCAGCACCCACATTGGCTCGCCGCCCGTCTCGAACGTTCCGATCCTGTCCAGGCCGCGCGTCGCCGCGTTCACGCGGTAGGCCGCTATCGTTCCCGAATCCAGCCCCGCCGCGTACATGTACTCGCCCGCCGGGTCCAGGCTCAGCGCGCGCGGCGTCCGCTCCGATGGGACGATGGCCGTGCGCTCCAGCCGTCCGTCTCCGGAGACGGCGAAGCAGGCGATGCTGTCGTGCCCCCGGTTCGGCGCGAACAGCATCGTCCCGGACGGGTGCATCTGTATCTGCGCGCACGAGTTCCGGCCCGACCATAGCGACGGAAGCGTCGAAACCGTCTGGAACGCGCTCAGCGTCCCCAGCGCGGCGTCGAAGTTGTAAGCCGTAACGCTGCATCCCTGCTCGTTAGAGACGTACACCATATCCAGCGACGGGTGGAAGCAGAAGTGCCGTGGCCCCAGCTCGCCGTCCTGCGGAACCGTGGGCGGATCGTTGGGCGTTAGCCGCCCCGTCGCCGCGTCGAAGCGGAACTGGAAGATGGCGTTTGGCCCGTTGCCGCCCGCGATGTGCGGCACGAACGCGAAGCTGTTCGAGCGGTCTGTCTGCATACAGTGAGCGCCCCCGCCGGTCGCCCGCCACTCCACCGGCGGCGCCTGCGCCACCCCATCCTCGCCTATCGGATGCACCGCGCATCGCCCGGCGATGTAGTATGCCGACAGCAGCCACCGCCCTGTCCTGTCCGTCGCTAGATAGTTCGGGTCCAACTCCAGCGGAGCGACTCCAAGCAGCGACAACCCGCCCGATTCCGCGTCTATCGCGTAGCTCGAAAGCTCGTTCACGTCGCGCCGCGCGACGTACAGGAACCGCCGCGACGGATCCACCGCCATCGGCGCCGGACGACCCGGCGCTTCCACCTCATCCAGCATGTTAAGCGCGCCGGACTCGGCGTCCTGATCGTATATGATGATCTTGTCGTCGGCAGATGCGGTAACGTAAACGAATGTGGGCATGATGTGGGCGCCTTTCTGATTTTGCGGAGAAGATTTAGAACAAACGTATTGACAAAGGCAATTTCCTATGCTAGATTCATTCTATCACCAGAAAACGAAGCGCGGCGCGCCGCGGGCAGGGAGATGACACATGGACAAGAAGAAGCGCGAAGCCCTGGAAGTTGCCATAGGCCAGATAGACCGGCACTTCGGCAAGGGAACGGTCATGCGGCTTGGGGAAGACAGCGGGCAGACGCAAGTTCCCGCCATCTCGACAGGCTCCCTCCTGCTCGACGAGGCGCTCGGCATCGGCGGAGTCCCGCGCGCGCGCGTTACAGAGATCTACGGCGCGGAGTCTTCCGGCAAGTCCACGCTGTCGTACCACATCATGGCAGAGGCGCAGAAGCAGGGCGGGACCGCCGCGTACATAGACGCCGAGCACGCGCTCGACCCGTCCTACTCCGCGCGCTGCGGCGTCAACCTCGATGACCTGCTGCTGTCCCAGCCCGACAGCGCGGAGCAGGCGCTCGAAGTCTGCGAATACCTCGTCCGTAGCAGCGCCGTGGACGTGATCGTCGTGGACAGCGTCGCCGCGCTCGTTCCGAAGGCGGAGATAGACGGGGACATGGGCGATACCCACGTCGGCCTGCAGGCCAGGCTGATGTCCCAGGCGCTCCGCAAGCTAACGTCCGCCATCAGCCGCTCCGACTGCGCCGTCATATTCATCAACCAGATACGGGAGAAAGTCGGCGTCCTGTGGGGCAGCCCGGAGACGACGCCCGGTGGCCGAGCGCTCAAGTTCTACAGCTCCGTTCGCCTCGACCTGCGAAGGATCGAATCCCTCAAGCAGTCCGGCGAATTCGTCGGCAACCGCGTGCGGGCCCGCGTGGTCAAGAACAAAGTCGCCCCGCCTTTCAAGACCGCCGAGTTCGACATCATGTTCAACGAAGGCATCAGCAAGGAGGGCGAACTGCTGGAACTGGGCGTCGAGAAGGGCGTAGTCAAGAAGAGCGGCTCGTTCTACTCGTTCGGCGACACCCGGCTGGGGCAGGGCCGCGAGAACTGCAAGCGATTCCTGCGCGAAGACCCGGACATCGCCGCGCATATCGAGTCGCTGATCACCGGCAAGCCCATGCCGGCCGGCGCCGGAAGAGACAGCGACCTGGTGGTGCTCGTAGGCGACGGAGATTAGCGCATGATTGGCGAAATATCCTCTTACGCGGGTGGCGCGCCGGTCGAGGAGATTGGGGAGGCCGAGCCGGCGCCAGCGCCCAATCCCGAGCATAGTAGCTTGACGTTCGACGACAAACCGCTGCGACGCGCGTTGGGACGCGCCCTAAACCTGCTATCCTATCGGCAGCGCACCGAGCGAGAGTTGCGCGACCGGCTGTCCGACCGCTTCGACCCCGACGTGCTCGACAGGGCGATAGACCGCCTCAAGGAGCAAGGGCTGGTGGACGACGCGGCGTTCGCGCGCGCATGGGTGGACAGCCGAGCGCGCAACAGCCCCCGCAGCGCGAGGGCGCTCGTCCGCGAGATGACCGGCAAGGGCGTAGCTCCGCATCTCGCGGAGGAGGCTGTGGAGGACCTGGACGACCTTCGGGCCGCGCGGGCGGTGGCGGCGAAATTCGAGCGACAGTTGTTCGGCGCCGACTACGAGCGGTTCCACCGTCGGATGTGGCAGCGCCTCAGAAGACGTGGATTTAGCGCGCCGATCACGCGCCGCGTGACCGTCGAAGCGTGGCGGAGGCGCGAATGAGACGCATGGGAGAATTACGATCATGGCGGATGGAGGGTTATTCAGTCTCGCTATCATAGGCGTACTTCTGGTTCTGTCCGCCTTCTTCTCTAGTTCGGAGGCGGCGTTTCTGTCCGTGCAGCGCACCCGGATCGCCCACCTCGTCAGCGAGGGGGCGCCGGGTGCGAAACGTGTCTCGGACATGATCTCCGACCCGGAGCGGCTGCTGGCGACTATCCTGTTGGGCAACAACCTCGTCAACGCCGCTTTCACGGCGGTTCTCACGGTAACCGCCGTAACCATCGTCGGGCGCGTCGTCGGTGACGAAAACCAGGGCGTAGGCGTCGCCGTCGCAACCGCCGTAAGCACTATCCTGCTGGTAATACTCGGCGAGATAATCCCCAAGTCCATCGCCGTCCGCAAGGCCGAGCCTGTCGCCACGATCTACTCATACCCACTCAAGTGGGCGGAATACCTCATGTGGCCCTTCGTGATCATACTCCAGTTCATAACGCGCGGCGTGAACGCCCTGGTCGGTGGATCGAGAGAACAGCCCCTGATTACCGAGGGCGAGTTCCGAACGCTCATAGATATCGGCGAAGCCGAGGGCGAGTTCGAACCCGACAAGGCGGCGATGCTCGGAAACGTCTTCCAGTTCGGGGACCGGCAGGTGCGAGAGGTGATGACTCCCAGGACAGAGATGGTATCCATCCAGCTTGGAGGCTCGCTCCAGAGCTTTCTCAAGATGTACTCCCAGCACGCTCATACTCGCTTCCCGGTGTACCGCGAAACGCCGGACGACGTGGTCGGCATCCTGTCGTCCAAGGATGTCCTGCGTTACATGTCGCGCGAGGACGTGAACCCGAACAGCTCCGCGACCGAGGTCATCAGGGACGCATACTTCGTACCGGAGACGAAGCTCATTTCCGAACTCTTCGATGAGCTGCGAACGACCGGCAACCAGATGGCGCTGGTGATAGACGAGTTCGGGGGACTGGCCGGCCTGGTAACGCTCAAACGACTGCTCGAAGTGGTGATGGGACCCGTCGGCGAGGAGGGCGAATCGCCCGAAGACGAGTTCACCGCCATAGACGAGTACACGTTCCACGTAGAGGGCGGCATGAGCATTGAGGAGGTCAACGATGAGATAGGCATCGAACTCCCCGACGGCGAGTACGAAACGCTGGCAGGCTTCGTTCTGGACGTCCTCGGCCAAATCCCCAGCGAGAGAGACCAGTTCGACTATGGCGACCTGAAATTTGAGATACTGGAAATGCAGGCGCTGAAGATAGAGCGGGTGCGAGTAACCAAGTCGGACTGACGGTTCTTGAGGGAAGACCGTGAAGCTAATTTTGGTCAGACACGGAGAGACCGATGCCAACAAGCGCGGCCTGATACAGGGTGTGAGCGCGGCGCCGCTGAACGAGCTTGGGCTGGCCCAGGCCGAAGCCGCCGCGCGCGCGGTCGAGTTCGAAGCGCCGTTCGTACTGTACGCAAGCCCCTTGCTCCGAGCCGCGCAGACGGCGGCCGCGATAGCTCGGCGCGCCGGCATCGAACCCGTAACCGAAAGCGGCTTGATCGAGATGGATGTTGGCGAGTTCGACGGTCTCACCGGGCGCGAGTTGCGAGAGCGTTTCCCCGACGTGATGCGTCGTTGGGACGAGAATGCCTTCTACACGGCGCTGCCGGGTGGCGAGAGTCTCTCCAATGTCCGCGACCGCGCCTGGCGGACGATCCAGAATCTAGCCCAACGCCACGAATCCGATACCGTCGTTGCCGTAACCCACAACTTCACCATCCAGATGATCGTGTGCTCCACGCTCGATATGCCGCCCAACGGCTTTCGTCGCCTCAAGGTTGATCTCGGCTCCATCACCCGAATGGACGTGAATATGGGCCGGACGGCGCTGGTATCGCTTAACGAGACGATGCACCTGCGCCACGTACACGGGGAACTGCCCGGTGACTGAAGAAATGGACGCGGCGGCGGCTCGCTCCGCTACCCGCAAGTTGCGCGTCGCCGTGCGCCGGCAAGTCGAGGCGCAAGGTCTGGACGGTGCGACCCTGCTCATCGCCGTGTCCGGTGGACCGGACTCGCTCGCGCTGGCTCACGCGCTCGCAGGGCTGCGCGATGACACGCGCCTGCGCCTGTTCGCCGCCCATCTCGACCACGGCCTTCGCCCCGAGGCGTCCGCCGACGCCCTGTTCGTTCAGGAGAGGATGGATGCCCTGCGCGTGCCGCTTACCGTAGGCGCTGAGAATGTTGACGCCTACGGCGCCAAGCGCCGCCTGTCGGTCGAAGAGGCAGCCCGACACGTGCGCTACGATTTCCTGGCGCGTGTCGCCGACGAGCGGACCGCCGTCGCCGTCGCCGTGGGCCACACACTCGACGACCAGGCCGAAACGGTTCTTATGCACCTGCTGCGGGGCGCGGGCATCGCCGGACTGGGCGGAATGACTACGCTGTCCCAGATCCCGGTATCGTCCGGAAGGCTCACGCTGTTCAGGCCGATGCTGAGCCTCAGCAAGGGGGATACCGTCGCCTACTGCGTCGCCAACGGGCTGTCGCCGCGTTTCGACGAGACCAACCTGTCGGTGGACATGACGCGCAACCGCATCAGGCTCGATCTCCTGCCACGCATGGCGGAGTACAACCCCGCGATAGTCGCCGCGCTGGGCAGGCTCGCGGAGTCGGCCGCGCGCGATTACGACTTCATCATCAAGGAGGTGGATAGAGTCGCCGCGCGCGTGATCAGCGAGGATGCGAACGGCGTCTCGCTTGACAGGCGCGCCTTCCGACAGCTACACCCCGCCGTCCGGCGGCATCTGCTGAGGCGCGCCGTCGAGACGTTCAGGCAGAGCCCGGCGGGAACGACGGCTCAAGAACCCACCCAAGCCTATGGCGACCTCGCCTTTGCCCACGTCGAGGAGATGAACCGGCTGATGCTTGGCGCGTCCGGCAAATGGACGCGGCTGCCCGGAGGCATAACGCTTCAGGTAAGCTACCGCCACGCGCGGATCTCCAGGTACGTCCCACCGCGCGCCGACCCCGCCACTCCGCCTCCGGACTAGATGCGCCTGTCCAGCCTCGGATTGGCGGTAACTCCCGGAATGCGACCGCGCTTGGCGATCGCTCTTCCTTCGATCTCGTGAATATCCGCCGTGAAGTTGTTGGGAGGCGCGTCTGATATGTACGCGCCGACCAGGAATCTGTCCACCAGTGGCCCCGCCTTGACGAACTCCTGTATGCGCTCAGGATTGAATCCGCCGCTCACGGCTATCTCGACGTGGCGCAGGCCCTCCTGGTCAAGTCGCGCCCTGACCTCGCGCACCAGTTCCACTGACACTCCGCCGCGCTCGTTAGGCGTATCCAGGCGAATCCCGCGCAAGTCGTCGCGCAGCGCCTGCCCCACGTTCAGCGCTTCCTCAGCCTCGTCTTTGAACGTATCCACCAGCGCCACGCGCGGCACGCCTTGCGGCAAGTATCGGTGGAAAGAGTGAATCGCCCGCACAGTGTCCCCGAGCAGCAGAGGCAGCGAGTGCGGCATGTCCCCCTCCGGCGTAACCCCCGCCAGGCGCGCGCCGACGATCGTCGTGCAAGAGGCGCATCCGCCTTTGATCGCTGAGTAGTCTATGGTCGCGGCGATGTTGGGGTGGACGTGTCGAGCGGGCATTGCGATGACGGGGACGTCGTCAGCGGCGTCCACGCACTCGCGGGCGGCGGTAGCCCAGGCGGTGCAGGAAGACAGAATACCGCATATCGCCGTCTCGTACACCCCGAACGTAGCAAATGATGCCCGTATTCGCAGCGCCACCTCGCCCGCAGAGACGCGCTCACCCTCTTCCAGGGACCATACCTCGCTGCCCGCGCCGGGCAGAACCGAGTCCAGCAACTCCAGAGCCTCATCTATCCCGCACAGCACTCCGCTGCGCTGGGGCGAAAGTTCCATGGTGACAGTGGGGTTGACGTTCTCGTTCCGCAGTATCGCAATCGCGCGACTGAGTTGGATGTCGGCGGTGTCGCCGACACGAATGGCTTGCCGAATCTGGAACCGTTGTGAGTTTGAGTTGATGTTTACCATTTCGGAAAACGGCGCGCGCGGCGGCTCGGGACTGTCGCTATGCGGGGCCGACCAGCTTGACGCCTAGAATCTTCTCCATATGAGCCAATGCGTATTCGTGCGCGTCCTGATCGAAACTCGCTACGCAGTCCACCGGCGCCTCCACCGCATAGTCGCGGTTGCGAGCGTCGGACGCGGTGTGCATGACGCAAATGTCAGTACACACGCCGCACACGATGACCTTGTCCGGGTTCAGATCCGCGAGCCGACGTTCGAGGTCGGTCTCGAAGAACGCGCTGTATCGACGCTTGCCGATCACCGCGCCCTCGTAACCTCGCAACTCCTCGATGACCTCCGGCTCCTCGGTTCCGCGCACACAATGTACCGGGAACATCTGGAACTCTAGGTCATCGGGATCGTGCGTATCGCAGATGAAGATGACTTCGCCGCCGTCCGCCTGCTCGCGCTCTATCAACTGTTGTATGCGGGGGATGATCCGCCTGGAATCGTCGCCACAGTAAAGATTGTGGCCCGGCTCCATGAAGCCGACCACCATATCTATCACAAGCACAACATTGCTCATGACTCGCCTCCCATCAGCGGGAACATGCCGACCATATCACAGGCAGCGCCTGTCAATCAGAATGTTAGCGCGGCGACGGCGATTGCGCAAGCAAGCCGGGCGCTTGACCGGAATCATGATGCGCGAGCGCCGGTGAGTTCGCCAGCGCATTGGGACGCGGGATATGAAGAAGCACCACAACGGTTGCTTCTGACCATCGCTCAATAGGCGCCCGCTAAGCGCGACTACGCCGGCTTGTGCTTCTCTATCAGAGCGACCACCCTGTCGTCTATGTCGTAGTCGTCGGGGATGTCTCGTCCCGCGTCGTGCCAAGCGATCGCCAGATGGGCGTCGCGGTGAAGCTGCTCTCGCTCCGGCTTGTCCTTGTAGCCGTCCTCGATCTCTCCGAAGAGGGCGTCGATGTGCTCTTTCCTGAAGGCAGGCATGGGTTGACCTCGCTGTGTGGAAGCGGTGTGGGCTTGAATTTGGGATGCGCCTTTAGCCGCGAACAGAACGCGGGGCCGACCTTGGCGCCAAGACCGGCCCCGTTCGCTCCATTCGTTACGGCGGCAGGAGACGGGAGGAAGAGAGGCTCTAACTCCTATCTCCTAACTGTCGCGCTACTCGTCGCCGCGCGTCGTCTCGCCCGCCGCGAGGATCGCCTGCAGCTCGGTTACGAACTCGGTGACGTCGCTCTGCGTCGGCTCGCCGTTCGACTGCAGCTTCTCCTTGAACTCGTTGAACAGCCACTCGTCCTTCTTGCCGTGTGGGAAGTCGAAGAACGCGCGCGTGAACTTGGGCAGCTTGCCTGGGCCGTAGTAGCCCTTGTCCCGAAGCTCGTAGCCTTCCAGGTTGTCGGTGCCCTTGCCGAGAATCTCTCCGTCGGTCTCGACGTAGTGTTCCATCACCGGCTTCAGGCCGTAGCGCTGCACGGGGCAGACCTTCATGCACACGGCGCAGCCCTCGTAGGTAGCCATGACGGGGCGGCAGCGGTCGTAGATCAGCTTGTTCTTCTCTACGCCGCGCCACCAGACCTTCTCCTTCACCAGGGCGCGACCCGGGCAGCGGTTCACGCAGACCTGGCACTCCTGGCAGAACTGGTGGATGCCGTAGTCTATCGGCTCGTCGTAGGTTACGGGCGCGTCAGTCGTTATGATCATCAGACGCGCGCGCGAGCCGAAGTGCGGCGAGAGCAGCTGGCCGTTCGCGCCCAGCTGGCCCAGACCGGCGGCGACGAACATGGGAATGTACGCCGCGCTGTTGTCGTTGGGGCTGTGAACCTGCGCGTGGTAGCCCAGCTCGCGGATGTAGGCGGCAAGCTCTAGGCCCGCCGCGCCCTCGATCTCGTAGGTGCCGAAGTGCGCGAACTCCGCGTCCAGCGACGGGATCGTCTGCGTCTGCCAGTAGTCCTGCTCCAGCGCGAGGCAGATGGCATGCTCGTACTTGATCCAGCGGCGCTTGCTCTTGTAAGCGTAGTGGCGGTCGAATCGCGTGAAGCCGACCTCCCCGAACCCGAGCTCGCGCGCCTTCAGCCGGATCACATCCGTCTGGTCCACACCAATCTCCGGCGTACCCGTCGGCTGGATCTCGCCGGACACCGCTGCGGCGTCCACGAGCGGCTGGTTGACCTTGTCGTGCTCCTCGCGGTAGTGGTAAACCTCGGGCGTGTACACTGTCCACACCCACTCTCGGTCAGCCGCCTTTTCTATGTTCTGCGACTCGAGCGGATCGACTCGCGTGTAGAACGAGACATCCTCGTCGATCTTCCGAATCCCGGGCACCGTAACCAGCGCGTCAGGAACCGGGATGTCATAGTCGTCGTGGCCCAGAAGCCTCCCCGGACGCTTGACGACGTGGTGGACAGCCTTAGCAACCATATTCGTTTCCCCCATATGGATTATTCTGCGAACCTAGCCTACGCCTATTTCAGGAACAAGTCAAGATTAATAAAGCATGAATACATATACACTCCAATTTTCGCCTCAGTCGGCGCGTCAGGCGCTAGTCTCAGCCTCCGGCCCGGCGCCTCGTCCCCTTCCGGCCCTCTTCGCTTGAACTATCTGTCTCAGTACGAAGAGCGCCCCGCCGACGGCGATCACGCTGAGATAGGTTATAGACCGATCTATTATGACGATGGACGCCGCGTCAGCCGCGCTCGACTCTATGAGCAGCAGACCGGTAACGCCCGTTTCCACGGCGCCCATTCCGCCCGGCGTCGGCGCGGTGCTGAGCACCGCGTGGCCGAGCGCGACAACCGGGATGAGCGCGAAGCCGACCTCTATGCCCAGCGCCTCGACGACGAAGTAGAGCCGCGCTATCTCCATCAGCCAGCCGATGGCGCCCAGCGAAAGCGCGACGGGCAGACGGTCGAAACTTCTCAGCGCGCCTTCTTGGAAGGCCCGGTACGCCCCCGCCAGACCGCTGGGCAGGATCCGGGCAAGGCTCGCGCCGTAACGCTTCATCAGCGCGGCTGCCAAGCTAATGGCGAATGCCATGACCATCGCGATCGCGATGATGTACCACCACCACGCCCCGGGCAGCCCGCCGGTGGCGGCCAGCAGCGCGATCGAGGCTACGATGAGGGCGGCTACCGTAACCATGTCCAGCACCCGCTCGGCGAACACGGTGCCAAGACTCCACGAAAACGTCGCGCCCGAATCGTTGCCCAGGGCGTAGGCGCGGTACGCGTCGCCTAGCCGCAGCCACGTTATCGAGTTGACGAACCAGCCTATCACTATCAGCCCGCCGATCCACAGCGAAGACGGCAGGCGAACTTCGTCCGCCCCATCGCCAGAATCGTCCCCGGCATCGCCGTCTATGGCGTTCTCCGCGAGGATTCGCCAGCGAACCCCTCTGAACACGAAGCTGGAGTAGTACGCGACCAGCGCCAGCGCGTACATCCACGGGTTCATCGCTCGGATGTTGCGCCACGTCCGCTCCCAATCCAGGTCGAACGTAGTCGCCAGAACCGCGATGAGCGCCGCGGCAAGCGCGAAAGACAGCAGCGTGGGCGCCGAGAGAAAACTTCGCCCGATAGAGCTTCCGGGCGGCTGCGCTCCTCTGAACGGGCTCATCCGACTTCGCGGCCGGCGCGCCCCGCCGGACCGGAGCCGCGGCGTGGGCCCCGGTCCGGGTCCATGAGAGGACGCTTGGCGGGAATGCCGGCGCGGCGCGGATAACGCGTCGGCGTCGGCGCGACCTTTTCGATGACCAGCAGCGTCCGACGAGACTCCGAACCACTTGGACCGTCCGGACCCGATTCGCCTGCATGTTCAGACAAGGGCCCAACCGAGCCGCGAATCTCTCCCCCAACGTCTCGATCGCGTGCCGGGCCGACTCTATCTCCTCAGCCGCGTCCAGCGTCTTATGGACGATCGCCCGCCCGCCAACGCGGCAGAATGGCAGCGTCAACTCCGCCAGCGCGGGCATCGGCGCGACCGCGCGCGCCAGCGCGACGTCGAATCTCTCGCGCATCTCCGGCAGCCGCGCCAGATCCTCCGCGCGCCCGCGCGCCACCTCCAAGCCGTCCAGCGAAAGAGCGCTTACCATCTCGCGCAGAAAGCGCGCCTTCCTCTCCGTCGCCTCCACCAGCGCGCCCGTCATGCCCGGGAACGCTATCTTCAGGGGAATGCCCGGCAGCCCCGCGCCGCTTCCCACGTCCACGAACCGCCCGCGTTCCCAGACGCCATCGAAGACGCGCGCCGTCAGCGCGCCGCGTACCGACAGCGAATCCAGAAAGTGGCGTCGCTGCGCCTGCTCCCACTCCGTAACCGTCGTCAGATTCACCCTCGCGTTCCACTCCACCATAGACATGTAGTACCGCCGGAACAGGCGCGCCTGCTCCGCGCTCAGACAAACGCCAAGCCTGGCTGCGCCGTTTATCAGCGTCCGCGCATCTAAGTTGTAGCAAGACAAACTCATAATCACCCGCCACAACCGCTATCCAACCGCCACCCCGTGGCGTTGTAACTTGCGAGGGCATACATAGTTTCAAGAGTCTCAGGGGCCATTAGACCAGACAAGATACCCGCTCGGCAACAAATCTAGCCGGCATACCCAAACGTATGAATGGTGAGAAACATGCGCTACGAACAGGCGGAAGACAACAACCTGATAGAGGCGATATGCGAAAGAGACCGCCACGCGCTAGAGGCGCTCTACACGCGCTACTCCGGCCCGGTGTACTCGCTGGCTATGCACATGCTGAGGGATCCGGGCGCGGCTGAGGAAGTGGCGCAAGACACGTTCTTCAACGTGTGGCGTCGAGCCGGCAGCTACAAGGCGCCGCGCGGCAGCGTGAAGAGTTGGCTCTTCAGAATCGCGCACAACCGGACGATAGACGAGCTTAGAAAGCGCAAGAGACATTACGACCGCATAAGGCATGGCGTGGACCTGACCAACAGGCCATCCGAGTCGCGCGACGGCGACCCCTCCGAATACGCCACCGCGCAGTTCGAGGGCAGCCGTCTCAAAGACGCGCTAACCACGCTCAGGCCTGAACAGCGGGAGGTTCTGGTACTGGCGTATTTTGGAGGGATGACGCACTCCGAGATATCCAAACGCCTCGATCAGCCTCTCGGAACCGTCAAGACCAGAATACGACTGGGCATCAGAAAACTCAGAGACACGATGGGAGCGCAAACCCCTGGATAAGCCGAGTGTAGCCAAAATAGATTGTCGAGCGGCCACCGAACTCATATGGCCATACTTGTCCGGCGCGATATGCGAGACGCGGCGTTCGCCGGTCGAATCGCACCTGGAGACCTGCGAGCTATGCGCGCGTGCCTTCCGGCTCGCCTCCGGCTCGCGCTTCACCCCAAACGTCTCCGATTACGAAGACTCCATAGCCGACCTTGCCTACTCGGCGCCCCAGCGCGTCGTCCCCGATAGAGTCCGGCGTCGCCTCATGCGCCGCATCGAATCCGAACGTCCCGCCGCCGGAGCGTTCGAAAGCCTGCTCAGCCGTCTGACCGGACTGCGTCCGTCCTCCCCCTCGACCGCCATCGATCGGCGCCGCCATCCATGCCCCTGACCCTGTGTCGTTCCTAACCCCCTTCACACCTCCCTTTCCACGCCTTTCTCCGCGGGGTCTAGCTTGTCGAGCCAATACGCTGTATCATTCAGCCTAGCTCTAATGTTAGACTCGACTGGATAGGGCCAGACTGCTATTATAGCTTGTGCCCAATATTTGGGAGTTCGACGCCGCAGGGCCTGAATGGAATTAGGCGGCGTCCAAGACTTGCGCGGCGACCTCTAGGAATTGCCGCAAATATCGCCGTTCAAGCCCTATGCTTGACTTGCGCCATATGGTAGTGTATCAACGGTACAAAATTGTTTGAGACTTTTGATAATATAGGTCATCATCCTCAATACTCTAAGGAGGGGGACATTAAGTATGCCCAGGTCTAAATTCCTACTCGTCTTGACCCTCTTGCTGCTGCTGGCGGTGCCCGCGACAGTGGTCATCGCCCAAGCGACGCCGGTTGGCGAAGGCTCTGCTGTAGTCTTCGATGACGCCGCTATCAGCGACGGCATAGAGGTCAATATCAGCGGGGCCACGCCCGCGGCTGAAGGCATGGAGTACGTCGCGTGGCTCGTCGCAGACGAGCAGTCCGGCTTCATGAGAATCGGTTCTCTCGACATCGATGCCTCCGGCAACGCGAATCTGAAGTTCGGAGCCGAGTCAGCCAACTACGCCGGCGCGAATCTCATCGCTATGTACAGCGGCTGGGTCATCTCAGTCGAAGAAGCGGGTTCGTCTCCGGGCCGACCCACCGGTCAAGGCATAGCGTCCGAAACCTTCACGGCCCAGACGGCTGAAGCGCTGCGGACGCTCATAGACGCCGGCGCCAATCTCAACATGCAGATCGAAGTGGCGGCGACGCACGCCCAGCTTGCGGCAAGCTCGGAGACCCTCGATGGGGCGAAGATGCATGCCCAGCACGTCATCAACATCCTTGAAGGGTCTGAAGGCGCCAACTACATGGCCGAAGGCGGCGACCCAGGAGACGGAGTCGGGGCTATGGCGCACGCGGCAGCGGCCAAAGCCGCCGCGGCGAGCGCAAGTTCCATGGCTCAGGAAGGCTCCAACATGGCGATGTATTCGTCAATGGCCGTAGCCGGGTTCGGCAACGCCGAGATGTGGATGATGAACGCTCGGGATGCCGCCGTCATGGCTCTCGGCCAAGATTCGCTCCAGATCGCCCAGATATTCATCGGTCCGCCGGCAGGCATGTTCGGCTCGTCCGGTCGTTCCGTGGTTGCCTACTTGGACGTCGCCGCCAACGGCTTCGACGTCAACGGCGACGGTATGCTCGGCCAGAGAGAAGTGGTCGATGAGGACGATGACGAGGCTCCGGCCATGATCGTGCCGGAGACGAGTGAACACGGCGCGATGATGGCTTACGAGAACTCACAGAAAGCCGCGACCCTGTCCGTCGTAGCCGGCGGCCTGCCGATTCTCGCTACGCCAACACCCACGCCGGCTCCGACCGCCACGCCGACGCCGACGCCGCTGCCAACGGCCACGCCGACGCCAACGCCGGTCCAGCCCACGGCGCCTGGTCTGCCCGGAGTAGGCGACGCCAGCGCATCCGCAGCCATACAGCTCGCAACGCTCATCGCGTTCGCGCTGCTTGCGGTCGGCGGCGTAATGTCCATACGCGGGCGCAGGTCGCGCAACAAAGCGTAACCGGACCGCGAACCGACCCGTCTGAAAAAGCCGATGCCCCGCAAAACCTGCGGGGCATCTTGGCGTTTGACGAAAATCCCGTCGTTCCCGTGAGGGTAGGAACCTGGGGAGGCGGCGCTGGGCATCCCCGCTTTTACCGGTTGCACAGGGGCAACGAGCCTCGTCCTCCCAATCCCGGTCAAGCGTGTGGCTTGCTACCCGCCCTTGCTACCCGCCTATGTGGTACATCTCCACCTTCTTGCGCGGGGCGTCCGTAAACATCGTCCGAATCTCCGAGTAGCGATCTTCCCGCGCTCCCCAGGTTCCTCGAACGATGTCCTCTATCTCCGCGTCCGTCGCGCCGTCTCGTAGCGGCGTCCGCAGATCCGTGCCGGAAGACGCGAACAGACACGTAACTATTCGGCCTTCCGGAGACAGGCGCATCCTCGTGCAATCGCCGCAGAACGGCTTGGTTACGGACGCTATCACGCCTATCTCGCCATCGCCGTCCGCGAACCCGTACCGCATCGCCACCTCGCCGGCGTAGTTCGCCGATACAGGCTCCAGCGGCATCTCGGCGTGGATTCTTTCCACTATCTCGTCCGCCGGCACCACGTCGTCCATCTTCCAGCCGTTCAGCGTGCCTACGTCCATGTACTCGATGAAGCGGACGATGTAGCCTCGCTCACGGGCGAAACGGACCAAATCAACCATGGTATGATCGTTCACCCCGCGCTTGACGACGGCGTTTATCTTGATCGGGCTGAAGCCCGCTGCGTCCGCCGCCGCGATGCCTTCCAGAACGCGCTCCGGACCGAAGTTGCGTCCGTTCATCACGCGGAAGACCTCGTCGTCCAACGAGTCCAGGCTGATGCTGATGCGTTGGAGGCCGGCGTCGCGCAACTTCTCGGCGAACTGCGCCAGTAGGTAGGCGTTCGTCGTCATCGTCAGGTCTTCGATGCCCTCCACTCCGGACAGCATCGAGACAAGCCGGTCTATCTCGGCGCGAACCAGCGGTTCGCCGCCCGTGATGCGCGCCTTGACCACGCCCAGCCCCGCGAGGATTCGCGCAAGCCGCGTGATTTCCTCGAATGTCAGCAGATCGTTCCGCGGCAGAAACTGGTAGCGCTCGCCGTAGATCTCCGCCGGCATACAGTACGGGCAACGGAAGTTGCACCTGTCGGTTACCGATATGCGAAGATCGCGCAGCGGACGCCTGAAGCGGTCGCGCAGAGCGGTATCGGGTCCAGTATTTGCGAGTGTCATACGCTCATTATACACAAATCGCCGGCCGCCTTCTTTGCAGCCGCCGCCCGGTGGCTGACCGCGTTCTTCCTCTCTGAAGGCAGTTCGGCCATAGTCATCCCCTCGTCCGGCAGCAGGAATACCGGATCGTACCCGAAACCGTAGTCCCCTCGCGGTTCATCCACGATCAGCCCCTCACATGCGCCGTCGTACAGCCGAGTCCGCTCACCGGGAGCCGCGACCGCGATCACACAGCGGAACCGCGCCGTGCGCTCCTCCGACGGCGCGTCCGCGAGATTGCGCAGCAGCAGCGCCACGCGGTCCGCATCCGTCGCGTCCTCGCCCGCGTACCGGGCGGACAGCACGCCCGGCTCGCCGTTCAGCGCGTCCACCTCGAGACCCGAATCGTCAGCCAGAGTCGGCAGTCCGCTCAACTCGCGGTACGTCTCAGCCTTCAGGGTGGCGTTCTCCTCGAACGTCCGCCCCGTCTCCTCTACGTCCGCATCTATCCCCACGTCCGAAAGCGAAACCAGCTGATACGGGATGCCGCCCAGCAACTCCGCCAGTTCAACCAACTTGCCAGCGTTGTGGGTGGCGATTAGAAGTTTTCTGGTCTGAGACAAGGATTCCCTCCACTAAAGATGCTAAAATCACCGCCGGAGGTGATTCGATGCCCGGAGCCCTTTCAACTTACCGGATAGTAGAACTCGGAGACCACCCCGCCGCAGCCGCGCTTGGTATGCTCCTCGCCGACCAGGGCGCGGACGTGGTGAAGGTCGAGCCGCCCGGAGGCGATCCGATGCGCGGCAGCCCCGTCTTCAGCGTCTGGAACCGCGCCAAGCGCTCCGTGACGATCGATCCCAATGGCAAGGGCGCGCATCTACGCCGAATCCTGCGTCACGCGGACGTCGTAATCGAATCGTTCTCATCAGGCGTCAACCCCTATGGTGTGGATGCCGCCTACGCGCGGAGCGTCCGCCCCGACGTCATACACTTGTCGCTGCCCGGATTCGGCGAAACCCACCCGCAGGCGGCCACTCCCGGCCCTTTCCCCGGCCACGAACTGCTAATCTCCGCCGCGACCGGCGTCTATGCGGATCGAAGCCCGGATTCTGACGAAGGCGCCAGCTTCATTGCCCTGCCCTACGCCAGCATATTCTGCGCGATGGTCGCCGCGTCCGCGGTCGTCGCCGCGCTGTTCCACCGCGAACGCGCCGGCGCGGGACAGGACGTATCTATCCCACTGTACGACGCCATGTTCACCGCGATGGGATCCGCCCTCGTCCGCCGCCCGGACGTCCCCGCCGCGCCCGCGCCGCTGTCGCCCGCCATCGGGCGCTTCTACCGCTGCGGCGACGGACGCTGGATAAACCTCAACGCCAGCTACGAACGTTCGCTCCGCCCCATCCTCGACGTTCTCGGTCATCCCGACTGGTACGCTCCGCTCACGGACGATCGCCTCCGCGTAAACGTAGAGGAGCGCGAGGAGTGGGGGGCTCGCTTTGCCGAGCCGTGGCTGGAACGTCCAGCCCTCGAATGGGAGACGCTAATGGCGGACGCCGGCGTTCCCCTGACCATGTGCCGCACCCTGCGCGAATGGATGGAAACCGACCACGCTTGGGCGTCCGGCGCCATAATCGAAGTCCACGACGCCGAATTTGGCCCCATGCGCCAGGTCGGAATCCAGGTCAATATGAGCGACACGCCGGGCGGGACGCCCACGTCGGCGCCGCGATTGGGCGAACACAACCACGAACTGCTTGGAGATGATACAAATGACCGCTAATCCAGCTGAGCTCGCCGCCCCAGCAGCCCTCGACGGAATCCGCGTTCTGGATCTCTGCATCATACTCGCCGGCCCCACGTGCGGCAGAACCCTGTCCGAGTACGGCGCGGACGTGATAAAGGTCGATCCCGAACACAGGATGCCCGCCCTCACGCCCTGGCTCGACGTGGGACGCGGCAAGCGCAGCGTCTCCATCAACATCACCAAGGACGCGGGACTGGAAGCGTTCTACAAGCTCGCCGACACGTCAGACGTCATCTTGCAGGGCTTCCGCAAGGGCGTTGCCGAGCGGCTGGGCATAGGCTACGAGCAGCTGAGCGCGCGCAACCCCGGCATCGTGTACGCCTCCATCAACGCCTTCGGGCAGGAGGGGCCGTGGGCGATGCGTCCCGGCTTCGACCAGAACGCGCAGGCGGCGACCGGAATGCAGATACGCAACGGCGGCGAAGACGGCGAACCCGGTCCACCCCCCTACACCTTCAACGACTACGGCACCGGCGTCATGGCGGCCTACGGCGTTATGCTCGCCCTGCTCGAACGCGAGCGCACCGGACGCGGGCAGAAGATTGACACCTCCCTTGCCCACACCGCCTCCACCTTCTCATCGGCGTACATGATAGACCACGAAGGCTTCGAGCCGGACGAGATCAGCGGGCCGCAGGCGAAGGGAACGGGGCCGCTCTCACGACTGTACCGGACGGCGGACGGCTGGATTGCGCTGTCGGCTGAAGAAGGCGACCTCGCCCGGCTATCCCTGCCGCAAAGCGAGAGCGATCTGGAATCCGCCTTCTCCGACCGCCCGACATCCGAGTGGATGGACGCCCTGTCCGCCGCCGGAATACCTGCGACTCCCCACCGCTCGCTCGCGGACGCTCGCTCGGACGACTACCCGAAAGAGCGTGGGCTGGTCGTCGAGGAACTGCACCCTGCGTTCGGCGCCATAGAACACGGTGGAACCCCGCAGCGGCTGAGCGAGACTCCTGCCCGAACCGGAACATCTCCCGTATTCGGCGCCGATACCGACGCGATACTGGCGGAGCTGGGCTACACCGAAGCGCATATAGCCGCCATGAGGGCGGATGGCGTGATACCGTCGAAGGGTGGACTGCCGCTCAGGTAGCCAACCCTACCGCCACCTCGCGCGCCCTTGCCGCGAACCGGTCGGCGAGCAGCCCGCACGCGCCCACGTACCGCGTCGGATCCAGCAGCGCCTCGATCTGCGCGTCGTCCAGATTCTCACGCACGTCCGCCTCGTCCGCCAGCGCTTCAGTGAACGATCTGCTCTCGACCACCGACGCCTGCGCGGCGTCGTAGATCGCGTCGTGGGCGCGCTGCCGCCCGATGCGCCGACCCAGCTCTAGCATCAGCGCCTCGGACATTATCAGCCCGCCCGACAGGTCGAGATTCTTGCGCATCCGCTCCGGAAAGACCTGGATGCCGCTGAATAGCTCTATCATGTACTGCAACATGTCTCCGACGATGATGGCGGACTGCGTTAGCGCGCGGTCCATCATCACGCTCGTCGTGCGGTCCGCTTCGTGTTCGGTCATCATGGATTCGAGCGCGAGCGGAACCAGCGCGCGTACCTGCGCCGCCGTCGCCACTATGTCCTGGCTTATCTTCGGGTTGCGCTTCTGCGGCATCGTGCTGGAACCCACCGTGCCGGGCGGCACAGGCTCCTCCATCTCCCCGAACTCCTGCTTCATCCCCGTATAGACCTCGCGCCCGATCTTCGAGCAGGTAGCCGACAACATTCCAAGAAGAGCCACGTACTCGCAGAGGTGATCGGCAGTCGTGCGCGACGGCATAGGCATGGGCTGCATATCCAGCTTCTCAGCCATGAGGTCCTGGATGTCCAGTCCTATCTCGCCCAGCGAGCCTAGCGTCCCCGCGCCGCCTCCGAGCATGGCGACGAAGACCCGACCCTCGCACTCGCGCAGCCGCTCGACGTGCCGGATCAGCTCGTCAATCCACACCGCCACCTTCAGCCCGAACGTCGCCGGAACCGCGTGTTGACCGTGAGTGCGTCCGGGCAGCGCGTAGTCGCGCGTCCGCTCGGCGAGATCCGCCATAAGTTCGAGGATGCGCCCAAGCTGCGACAGGTAGATGCGGTGCGCCTTGCGAAGCTGTATCAGCTTGCCGGTCTGCGTGATGTTCTGCGTCGTCGCGCCCCAGTGGACGTAGCCGCCGGCGTCGCCGTCGCACACGCGGTCGAGCTCCCAGATCAGCGGCACCAAGCCGTGTCCCGTGCGCGCAAGCCCCTCGTTGATGGCGTCGCGGTCCATATACTCCAGCTTCGCCTTGCGCGTTATCTCCTCCGCCGCATCCGTCGGGATTACATCCAACTCCGCCTGCGCCTGGGCCAGCGCGGCCTCCACGTCGAGCCACGACTGAAGCCTTTGGCTTTCCGAGAATAGCTCTCGGATGCCCGGATCCTCCATTCTCAGAGCGGTGGGTTCCTGCTGCATGGGACGCGCGCCTCCTTATGTCGCTAAATGCCGCCGCAACGAGTTTATGAACCCGCGTCCGCCCTGTCAACGGCTGCCCCCAACCGCTTTGCTTCTCTGCGCCCCCGCGTTGCGAATTTAAACAAAGGAGGGACGGCATTCACCGACCCCCTTGGGAAAGATTGATAGAAAAGACCGGCAGTTCGACTAGGTCCTGCCGTTGAATCCCCTGGAGCATCCCGAGAAGATCGCCCCGACTGTGACGCGATGGCTGTCGCGACGCTTCCACGCCGCCGCCATAGACTCATTCACGGCCTCAGATTCGTCCGTCCGCCATGGACTGATCCGGCTCCTGTCTCCAATACCTATCCTGCGTGTATGAACCTGTTGCATTTCCATACCCCCGGCAGCGTATCGTAGCAGAAACAATACAAGCCGGAGCGCGGCGCCTTCTAGCGGCACTTGGGTAAAATTTGAGACTTTTCTTAGAATATATGCAATTCGCGCATTGATGATGACCCCTCTCAAGCGAGAAGCCTGTCGCGCTGGGCAAATACCGGTCAAGCGCTCGGCTTGCTAGGGCAGCCTTCGTATCTTTGGCAGCGAGAGCGCCGTGGCCAGGCTGATGCCCAGCAGCGCCGAACCGTTGATGAGCAGCGCGCGCGGCGCTCCGAACGCTTCCGCCAGCGCGCCGACGCCAATGTGTCCGACCGGCGCGACGCCGATGCTGAACACCCACGCCCCCATCGCCCGTCCGCGCTGCTCGTTCGGGACGACCTCCTGCATTAGCGTCTTGTACAGCGTATCCACAGCCGCGGCGCAGGCGTTGATGAAAGCGAGCGCGGCGACGAATAGCGCGAACCCGCCGCCCAGCGAGAACGCCATCTCGCCCAATCCGAAGCATCCCGCTATCACGAATATCAGCAGACCCTTGCGCCGGAAGCCCGCGCCGCCTCCCATAGCCGCCAAGAGCGTCAGCCCTATCACGCCGCCGCCCTGCTGGAACATGCTCATCAACCCGAACACGAACGAGCCGGCGCCAAGCTCGTCGCGCGCCAGCACCGGCAGCAAGCTCTGGTGAGTAAAGCCGAATATCTCCGTCGCCGCCGCCAGCAGCATCAGCGTGAGGAGAATGCTGTTCTCTCGCAGGATCTGCCAGTAGCCCACCAGGTTCGTCCACACGCGCTCCGGCGTTCGCGCCGCCGCCTGTCCCGCCTCGCGCGTCCAGAACAGCAATACGGTCGAGGCCGCGTAGCATACGCCGATGGTCAGAAAAGTAGCCTCGAACCCGACTACGGCGAGTATCGCGCCCGCCACCGGCGCCGACATCACCTGCCCCAGCCGCTGGCTCAGCGCCGATAGCGACATTCCGTTCAGCGCCGCCTCCGGGCCTACGATGTCGTAGGTGTACGCCTGGCGCAGCGTCATGCCGAACACCCACACGACGCCCATCACCACCGTCAACGCGATGATCGGCCAGACCGGGTTGTAGGCGACGTCCAGGACGGGAACCGTCCACTCCGGCGCGTAGTCCAAGTACAGAACGAGCGCGGTAAGCGTCGCGACTCCTGCTCCCGCCAGCGTCATCCAGCGGACGAAGATGCGCCTATCTACCCGGTCCGCCACCGCGCCCGATACGAAGCCCATCACGAAGAACGGCAGCATTCGGGCCGCCGACGCCACGCCCACCCAGAGGGGAGAGCCGGTCATATCCAGCACCAACCAGCCGAGCGCGACGAACTCCATTCCCATCCCGACCGACTGCACGACGGACGACAGCCAGAGATAACGGAAGTCTCGATACTGGAATGACGCAACCCATGCCGGGGCGCGCCGACGGCGGGTGAGCGGGACCATGTCTTCTAGGCGCTCCCCTAGGGACTAGATGAACGCGCGACGCTGGTGCCGAAGGTCGGACTCGAACCGACACGGGTTTTATCCCACCGGTTTTTGAGACCGGCGCGTCTACCATTCCGCCACTTCGGCAATCGCGGCTGCTTCTAGATGATACCACACAGCCGCTCTCAATTTAAACGCAGAGGCCCAGAGGATGCAAAGATACGCAAAGAAGAACAAAATCCCTCTGCGGTCCTCCGCGTCTTTGCGCCTCTGCATCATATCTTCCCGCTACTGGCTTGCCACCTCCACCGCCGCGCCCAGCGTCTCGCCCCTCCAGTCCGGCGTGTAGTACGAATAGACTTGCGACGTTACCGGCTGCGCCTTTACCGGGTGCAGTGCCACCGCCTCGAACTCCAGGCTGATGGACTCGTTCGGCGCCATGTCCTCCATGTACAGGATGACCTTGCGCCCGGCCACGTCGTACCGCTTCAGTTTGGGCGTGTCTTCCACCAGCGCAGCGACCGTATCCGCGACCGCCGCGAAGCCGGTTGGGATGGCTATGTCTATCACCACCATGCCCGAGTTTGGCATCTTTGGCGTCGTCGGCGGCGTGAAGGCTGCGACAGCGGTTATGGCGATGCGGTCGTTCACCTCTATCCGCTCCGCGCTGTACGTTACGTCTATCGTGAATATGTCCTCGCCCACCGGCCGCACTTCCGGCATATTGAAGCGATTGACGACCTGCATCACCACCTCGCCCGAACCGTCAGCAGCAACGCTCAGGCTGTCCCCGGCTGGGATTTCCACGATCTGTACGACATCTGCGTTGGAAGCGTTGACGCTGACGCTCCGGCTCCACGAGCCGGACGCGAGCGCAATGTCAAGGTCCACGTCGAACCGCGCATTGGCGGCGAACTCGCTCAGCGCCTGCAAGCCGACGACCGTATCCTGAGTAGAGCCGTAACCGCCGAACGAGTTGCGCTGCGTTACCAGCCACCGCGCGGCCGCCGACGCGGTCAGCCTGTCGCCTCCTTCCAGCAGCGCGAGTATCGCGTAACCCGTCGTCTCCACGCTGGCAGAGTTCGGCACGCTCGTGCCAATGGGCAGCGTGTCCGACGGGTACGGAACCGGCCCCACGCCGTCGTCGTCAGACCAGTAGATGCCGTCGCCAGACTGCTTGGCCATAGCCGTCAGAATATCCAGCGCCGCGCTCGTGGAGTCGCTGCCGGCAAGGGCGAGCGCATAGGCGGTTATCGCCATGCCGTAGGCGTCGTCTATCGAGTCCAACTGCGATTCTAGGTAGGCGATAGCGGACTCGGCGCGAGAAGTCTCGCCCGCCTCCAACAGCGCGATGGCGACGTATGCCGTCAGCGCGGCGTTGCCTCGCAGTCCGCCCAGAAGCTCCTGGTGGTGCAGGAACCCCACCGGCTCGAACGAGCCGTCGGATTGCTGGTGGCTGCCGATCCAGTTCGCCGCGTCCGCACGCACGGCGTCATCCATGTATATCAGCCCCTTCGCCTGCGCGAAGGTCTTCAGAACGAAAGCGGTCAGCCACAGGCTGCCGGACTCGTCGCTCTCGCCGAACGCCGAGAAGCTGCCGTCCGCGCGCCGGTAGGTCAACTGGCGCTGGTAGCCCGTTGTCATTAGATGCTCGGCTTTCGCCATGATCTCCGGCTTCGACTGCCCCGTCTCTTCGAGATAGCGGGCGACGAACACGTTGGGCGCGAACAGTATCATGTTCTGTTCGCCGCATCCGAACGGCATCTGGAGCAGATTCTCCAACCCCTCGATGGACTGGCTCAGGTAGTTGCCGCTGAGCGCGACGACTGCTCGCGACGAGCCGTCCACTGCACCGGGCGGCGGCTTGATGGTAAACGTCCCGTCGTCGCCCGCCGATAGGATGACGTTCTCCACGAACTCGTGGCTCACCCCTTCCGGCTCTACGATGATCGGCTTTATCACGGCGTCCGCCGCGTCCGCGCTCCGCGCCGTTATCTCGATCGGAACGCTGCCCAGCTCCGTCATGCGGACGCTGAACTCGACGCCGCCAACGTCGGAACCGCCGACGGTTACGGACTTCTCCGCGCTGTCCAGCAGCTTGTAGTCGTCCGAGTCGGCAAGCTCTACGAAGAACTGCTGCTCGGTATCCAGATAGTTGTACAGCGCGACTTTGACCGGGAACTCCTCGCCGCGCACCGCCGAGTACGGCAGATCCACCGATACGAAGAACGGCTGGAAGACGCGCATCTCCGCCTCCGCTACTCCAAGCCCATGCTCCTTCGACAGCGACACGGCGCGCAGCATCCACGTCGTGATGCTGTCCGGCGCCTCGGCGCTGACCGTGGCGTCGCCGTTCGCGTCGGTCTCCACGTCCTGCCACAGCCACGTCTCCGGGAAGAACTGGCGAATGCGCTGGACTTCGGCCAAGTCGCCGCCGGCGTCCTGAGACGCTGGCGCGGGGGCTGCGGGCGTGGGCGCGGCGGCCGGCATCGCTTGCATCGCTTCCGCCTGCGCTCTAAATACCATCATCTCGCGCTCGTACCTCTCGCCGTCCGGTACCTTCTTGTTGGTAATTACCACCAGCCTCGCCTCCTCGAACGTCTCCTCCGCGCCTCGCGTGGTGATGGCGCCAGGGTGGTAGTCGTGCAGCTCGAACTGCGGCTCCTGGTACAGGCGCTCGAGCTCCGCGAACACTTGCTGAAGGTTCAGCCGGTTCTCTGCCAGGATGAAGACCGAGCGATCGACCGCCGCCAGCCCGACCTTCGCCACGCCCTGCGTCTTGATGCCGATGTTCACCGATTCGCCCGGCTTAACCTCGTCGCTTGCGAGCTCGATGGACGTCTGCATCGGATACTGCCCGCTCACGTCGAACGGGATGTAGTCGGCGGCGACCTCGCTGCCGTCCATGATGCGATAGACGATCAGCCGCGACGACGGCGCCATGACCGGCGACACGGTGAACTCGATGTCGTCCGTGCGGCTGACGTCTGAGAACACCACCTTGCCGCGCGACATCACCTCGTAGTACGTGGAAGGCGCGTCCCTCGTCGCGTGAACGGTGAACGAGGCGGTGCCCCCCACGCTCAGCGTGGCGGGCGAGGTCTGCTCGACGTGGATGAAGCTGCCGGAAGGCGAATGGCTTGCCCGCAGCGTTCTCACAACGCTCGAGTAGTCCACATACGCCTCGACCCGCATGGCGACCGCGTCCTCGCGCGTCGCTATCTTGAACAGGGCCTTGCCGCCAGCGGTGTTGACGGTGCGGGTCTCCGTGTGTGTAACCTCTAAGTCTTCGTCTAAGTGGTCAATCCTGACTTCCACGGCGCGGTCGAGCGGCTCGTTGCCGGGCGACTCGGTGATCAGCAGCGCCGACAGCGGCAGAGACGGTTTGAACGACGCGCTGTCGAATATCAGGCGCGGGATGACCGGCGCTTCCGCGATGGTCAGCAGACGTGTCGTCTTCTCCACGTATCCGGTCGCGCGTTCGCTGACGGTAACTTCGAGTCGGACGTTGCCCTGTCCGCCCGCGGCCGGAACGCCCGCCACGTAGTCAACCGCCGGAAGCTCGAACTCGATTTCGCCGTCAATCGCCTCGTTGAACGTGGCGTACCGCTCCCACTCTCCCACGTACCGATACGCTTCGATGCTGACCTCGCCGCTCACGGGCTTGCCGAAGCTGTACTCGGCGCCAATCGTGCCCTCTATCGGCTCGTGCGCCAGCGCCCAGTCGCGGGGCATACTCACGTCAACCTCGTACTTGGGCAGCGTGTAGCGTTCCACCCGCGCGTCCGTCTGAGCCGACCGGTCGCCGTACTGCGCAGTTATCTTCCACACGCCCAGGTTCGGCTCCGTAGAGAGCGGCATCTCGACCGTAGCCATGCCGTAGTCGTCCGAGGCGACCGCCTCTTTGAAGACTTTCAGCCCCTTGGCGTCCTGTATCTCCACCGTAACCATGCCGGGCGCGGGCTTCAGATCGGCATTCAGCCGCAGCGCTCGGACGCGCAGCAGCTGGCCCGGCTTATAGATGGGCTTGTCGGTCTCCACGAAGATGATCGTACCGTCCACCACGTTCAGCTTTGCGGAGTCGCTGAACCCCGGACCTCGAACTCCCAGCTCGTAGCTGCCGTCTGCGTCTGCGGAAATGTCTAGCGGGATGGTCTCCGATCCGCTCACGGTCTGCTTGGCTCTGGCGACGACTTCGCCACCGCGCGCCAGGATGACCGTAACCTCGCCCCTCGCGGGCGCCGAGCCGTCGAACAGCGATACCGTAACGCCCTCGCTCAGTCCCGCCCGCATTGTCGCCGGCGCCGACACCAGGTATCCGTCCACGTCCGCCGACACCGGAATCTGTGTCGCCGCCGGAATCTGCGCCGGCCTGAGTTGGCCCGAATCGTCCAAGCAGGCCGACAACGCCAGCGCCAAGACGGCTATCGCCAGAATGGTCGCCAAAGTTCTTGCGGAAGTCATAGTCTTCAATCTCCCAATGCGTGCAGTTTGCGGGGTAGCCCCGTTACTGTTCAAGACGACGGCGCGCCGCGAAAGGTTCCCCAAACCATACCCCCAATCTAAACACGGAGACGCGAAGGATATTATTTCGTACCTGCCCTGCGCCTTTGCGCCTCTGCGTTGAATTTAGGTACAGTAAAGAAACTATTGGAACAGAAAATCGGAGGCAGTCTGAAAATGCAAACATCCGAACAGATAGAAGCCGGAGTATCTTCCCAGTTGGACGCGCTCGGCGTCGAGCGCGAGATGTTCGAGATAGATCCCGATTTCGCCGACACCGCCGCCTTCTGCGAGAAGTACGGCTACCCGCCGGAGAATTCCGGCAACACCATCGTCGTCGCATCCAAGCGCGGGCAGAAGAAGCATTGCGCCTGCATCGTTCTCGCCACCGACAGGCTAGATGTGAACAAGCGGGTCAAGGGGCTGATGGGCGTATCCCGCGCCTCGTTCGCCGGCGCCGACGAGACGATGGATCTGACCGGCATGATGATAGGCGGCGTAACCCCGTTCGGCCTGCCCGAAGACCTGCCCATATACGCCGACGCCAAGATCCGCGCCCTCGACTACGTGATACTTGGAGGCGGCAGCCGCTCCACCAAGCTGAAAGTCGCCCCCGCGGAGCTCGCCAAGCTGCCGAACCTCGAATTCATAGACGGGCTGTCCCTGCCGCCTCGCTGACCCGTCCACACCACCCCGTTTTAACGCAGAGGCGCAGAGACGCAAAGCATTCAATTAAACTCTCTGCGTCCCTCCGCGTCCTCTGCGTCTCCGCGTTAAGAACCCGTCCCCTAGAAAGGGATTCCCCACAGCGCGTACCAGTCTTCCAACTTGCGCTGTACGGGTATCTTCTCGGCGCGCATTATCTCGCCTATGCGCATCTCCAGCGCGTTATCGCGCTCGCCGCGCCCCGTCGGAGCGAACGGGTAGAAACGTCCCTGTTTGTAGCTGTACAGCCAGTAGGCGGACTTTCCCTCGAACTCGAAACCGAACGCCGCCGCCAGCAGCCGGTCGGCAAAGCCGTGATCCACTATCGTCTCCGTGATCGTGTGGATCAGGCTCACCAGGTCCTCGAAGTCGGGGTCGTCCAAAACGATCCAGCGAGTGCCGAACTCATCGTCCTCGATCTCGAACCGCGTGCCGGTAGCGCGTCCGCTCACGTCCAGAAGCTCTCGAATCTCCGAGTTGAGGTTGTCGAAGTACGACGACTCCACTGGGTTCACCACCACACCCGCTCGGCGTGTCGAGTGGAAGTCGGCGCGCGTCTCGATGCTGAGCGCCGCGCCGACTATCGAGAAGAAACGCTCCCTGTCCGGCGTCTTGAGCTTCGTGTGTCCGAAGATCGCCGCCCAGATGCTCATTAGACGCGCCCTCTCTCAAGCTCGCTCTGCATCTGCCGCAGCCGTTCGACTCGCAGCTCGGTCGGCGGGTGGCTCGACATCAGCCGCGCGACCCCGCTGCCGGACAGCGCCGGGACGAACATGAAAGCGTTGGCGTGTTCCACCTCGCGCAAGTCCTTCTCCGGTATGCGGTACATGTCGTTGTCTATCTTGGAGAGCGCGGACGCCAACTGCATCGGCGCGCCGGTTATGATGGCCCCGCTCCTATCGGCGGCGTACTCGCGGTAGCGCGACAGCGCCATCACCAGCAGCTGTGCCAGGAAGTAGATGAGGATGGTTCCGATGTACACCGCTATCATAACCAGGAAGAAGTTGCCGCCGCTGTCCCCATCGTTGTCATCGCCGCCGCCGAATCCGAAACCGCCGAAGCCCCCGAACAGGCTCATCCAGAACAGCATCTGCATCAGGTAGCCCGCCGCGATTACGATGAGGCTCGCCCAGGTCATCACAGACACGTCGCGGTTCTTGACATGCGCCAGTTCATGTCCCAGCACAGCCTCGACCTCGCGGTCGTTCAGCCGACTCAGCAGGCCCCGCGTAACCGCGACGACGGCGTTCTGCGGGTTGCGCCCCGTGGCGAAGGCGTTGGGGACGTGCGTCTCCATGATGGCGATCTTCTTCGGCTTGGGCATCTCGTACATCTGCGCCAGCCGTTCGATCGTCCCGTGCAACCACGGCTCCTCCTGCGCCGACACCTCGCGCGCGCCGGTGGACATCATCACCAGCTTGTCGGAAGCGTAGTACTGTATCACCACGCCGATGATGGCGAACCCAAGCACCAGGAACCAGGGGATGCCCGCCCAGAACAGCAGCCCCATGAACACGACCCACAGCCCGGCCAGCATCAGCATGGTGAACCCCATGCGGAAGCTGAGTCCGAAATCCCTGCCGATGCCGCGCTGCCGCATTTCCGAATCTCCTGTTCAGGCTATCCTTCTCAATTGTACAACGTTCCCAGGCGCGCGTGGGTTAGCGAGATTCCGTCCCCCGATACTCGACATAAAGACATAGAGACGCAAGAGATTCTAGTTCTTCCCTTTGCGTCTCTGCGCCTCTGCGTTAAATCTAGCCCGCCGGCGGCTGCACCAGCTCGATGAGCACGTTGTCCGGCCCTTCGATGTACGACAGTTTCGCGCCGCCGGGAACCTCAGTTATCGGCAGCACCACGCGGACGCCCGCCGCTTCGAGCCGCGCCATGTCAGCCTCGATGTCCTCTACGTCGAACCCGAAGTGTTCCAGTCCTAGCCGGTTCAGCTCTGCCTCGCTGTGGATGTCCGGAGTCCCCTCCGGTTTCGACGAGATGTTCAGGCGCACCGGCCCACCGGCGTCCATACTCACGGTTATCGTGCCGGGCATCACCTCCCGCGCTCCCAGAACCTTTGCGCCGAAGTTTTCCGCGTACCACGCCGCCGAAGCGTGCGGATCCTGCGCCCTTATGTGTACGTGATTGATGGCGTATGGCATTGAATGCCTCCCTCCGGTGTCTCGAGTTTTGCTCAGGCGCTGAAGCCGATGCTGCAATCTTACCCTATCCGTCCCTCAGGCATATTCGTCCACGAGCTCATCTCGTGCGGCGCGACCACGGGCTCCGCCTCGCACAGGTAGTTGCCGTTTAGCTGCGACACCTCCGTTACTCCCAGCAGCGCCATCGCCACAGTCAGCTCTTCTTCCAGAATCTCCAGCATCCGCACGACCCCATCCGGCCCGTTCGCCGCCAGCCCCCAGCCCTGCAGCTTGCCAAGCGCCACCGCGTTCGCGCCCATGGCCACCGCCTTGGCGATGTCCGTGCCGCGCTGCACGCCGCCGTCCAGAACGATCTCCGCTCTTCCATCAACCGCCTCCGCGATCTCCGGCAGCATCTCCAGCGTGCCTTGGCCGTGATCCAGCTGTCTCCCGCCGTGGTTGGATACCCAGACCACATCTACACCGTGGTCTATCGCTATCTTCGCGTCCTCGGCTGTGGCGATTCCCTTCAGCATGAACGGCAGTCCCGCAAGCTCCTTGATGCGATCGACCGTGTCCCAGGTAACCGACGCCGCGTGTCTCGGGTCGGGCCTCGCGCCGCGCCGCGTCGGCGGATTCCAGCGCGTCAGCATCGGACGCTCGCGGCGGCTGTAACTAGCCGTATCGACCGTGATGCACAGTCCTATGTACCCCGCCTCCTTGATAGCCGCGACGCGCTCTTCTATCCACGACCAGTCGCCGTGCAGGTAAAGCTGGAAGACCTTGGGGTAGTCAACCGCGGCGGCGATGGCTTCCAGGCCCGGCTCCGTTACCGAGCTTACCACGTGCATCGCGCCGAACTCCGCCGCCGCCCGCGTCGAGCCGGCGCCGGCGTCCGGGTGGAAGACCTGCAGCGAGCCGATCGGCGCCAGCAGCGCCGGGATTCGCAGCTTCCGACCCAGAAACGTCGTGGATGTATCCACGCTCGACACGTCCACCAGCACGCGGGGACGGAACGCCACGCGGTCGAACGCCAGCCGGTTGCGTCGCATCGTAGTCTCCGACTCCGACGCGCCGGTCAGGTAGTCCCACGCGCCCTGCTCCAGATTCTTGCGCGCGCGCTGCACTATCTCCTCGTTGCTCAGAAACTCGATCGCCATCAGCGCCCTCTCCTTACTCGGTATCTAACCCCTAAATCTATCTCCTATCTCCTCACCCAGCCTACACTGTGCTATGATTGCGCCGCTACACCAATTTGGGGAGGTACCACCCATGCCGTTCGGAGGAAATGACTGGCTCGCGTTGACTCAGGAGGAGACGCTGGAACCCGACTTGCCGATTTGCGACCCGCACCACCACTTTTGGGATATGCGAACCGAACGCATCCCCTACCAGCGATACCTGCTGCACGAACTCGCAGACGACGTGAACAGCGGCCACAACGTCCGCTCCACCGTGTTCGTCGAGGCGCGCGCGATGTACAGGTCCAGCGGCCCGGACGAGATGAAGCCCGTCGGCGAAGTGGAGTTCGTGCAGGGCTTGGCGGCTGCGAGCGAGAATGGGCTGTACGGACCCACCCGTGCGGCGGCTGCCATAGTAGGTCACGCCAACCTGAACTTGGGCGACGCCGTAGAGCCGGTTCTCGAAGCGCTGCAAGCCGCAAGCCCCAACAGGTTCCGCGGCATCCGACACTCCGTAACGTGGGATCCGCACCCCGATATACAGATAACATCGGCCTACCGAATCCCCGGCCAGATGGCAAGCGACGACTTCCGCGCCGGCGCCCGCGTCTTGGCGGACATGGGAATGTCGCTGGAGAGTTGGCTGTACTTCCCGCAGATGACGGAGCTGGCCGACTTCGCTAAGGCGGTTCCCGATCTGACCATCATCCTGAACCACGTCGGCGGGCTGCTGCGCGTGGGGCCATACGCGAACGACGAGACTGTCCCCGCGTGGCGCGCCGGCATCGCGGCCGTCGCCGAATGTCCGAACGTGGTCGTCAAGCTCGGCGGGCTGGGGATGCCGCAAACTGGTTTCGGATGGCACGAGCGCGACACCCCCATAGGCTCGGAGGAACTGGCTGAGGCGATGGCGCCCTTCATGCACTACTGCATCGAACAGTTCGGCCCGGACCGCTGCATGTTCGAGAGCAACTTCCCGGTGGACAAGGTATCGTTCTCGTACAACGTCATGTACAACGCCTTCAAACGGCTGTCGTCCGGCTACTCGGCGTCCGAGCGCGCCGACATGTTCCACGACGTGGCCGCCCGCGTCTATCGCCCGGTGTCTTTCGACTAACGTACAAGGAGAGACGAAATGGCGCTCCCTGAAAGAATGAAATTCGGCATCTTCCTCGGTCCCTTCCACCGCGTCGGAGAGAACCCGACCCTCGCCATGGACCGCGATCTGGAGCTCATCCAGTGGCTGGACTACCTCGGCTACGACGAGGCGTGGATCGGCGAACACCACTCCGCCGGCTGGGAGATAATCTCGTCTCCCGAAATCTTCATCGGCGTCGCTGCAGACCGGACCCGGCACATAAAGCTCGGCACCGGCGTAGTCAGCCTGCCGTACCATCACCCGCTGATGGTCGCCAACCGCATGACGCAGCTCGACCACATGACTCACGGGCGCGTGATGTTCGGCGTAGGCCCGGGCGCGCTGCCTGGCGACGCCTACATGATGGGCATAGACGCCACCACCCAGCGCGAGAAGATGGACGAGGCTCTCGGCATCATCCTGCGCCTGTTCACCGAGACGGAGCCGCTAACCTACAAGAGCGACTGGTTCGAGCTGAACGAAGCGATGCTCCAGATCCGTCCGTTCCAGAAGCCGCACATGCCCATCGCAGTCGCCTCCGTGCAGTCGCCCGCCGGAGTAGCCCTCGCGGGCAAGTACGGAGCGTCCGTGTTGACCATCACCGTTCCGCGAGATCCGTCCACAGGCCAGTCCAACCTGCGAGGACTGTGGGACATCGCCGAAGAGTCGGCCGCCGAGCACGGACAGAAGGTTGACCGCTTCGATTGGCGGCTCACCATCCCCATACACCTTGCCGAGGATCGCCAGCAGGCGTTCGACGAGGCGCGCCTTGGCGCGGGACGCTTCCTGCGTGAATACACCGAGGAGACGAACGGACGCAAGGCCGCCTTCGACGGCCCGCTCGAAGAAGTCATAGACCACATGGCTGAGACCGGCTCATGGATAATCGGTACGCCCGACGACTGCGTCGCTGGTATCCGCCGCCTCGAGGAGCAGAGCGGCGGCTTCGGCGGCCTGCTCGTTCAGACCATAGACTGGGCGCCGCGCGATCGCATCCTCAACAGCTACGAACTCCTCGCCCGCTACGTAATGCCGCAGTTCCAGGGATCCCTCGCCGGCATCGAAGGCTCCAACAATTGGGCGCGAGGGCGCCAGGAAGACCTCGTCCGCGGCCGGGTAGCCGCCATAGACCGCGCCCATCGCGTGTACGAAGAGCGAGCCGTGAGATAGTCGAGACGTACTTGGAGACACCCTTGCAACATTCCCTCAGCATAGACATCGGCGGCACCTTCACCGACTTTACCCTCTACGACGCCGAAACCGGCAGCCTCCACGTCCACAAGGTTCTGACGGATCCCGAAGACCCGTCCCGCGCGCTCATACGGGGCGTCCGCGAACTGCTGCGCGACACCGGCGCCGCGCCCGAGTCGCTGCGCCTGGTAGTCCACAGCACGACGCTGGCTACCAACGCCATCATCGAACGCAAGGGCGCTGAGACCGCGCTGCTCACCACGCGCGGCTTCCGGGACGTCCTCGAAATGGGCCGCGAGCAGATCTACGATATGCACGACCTCCACGCGCAGTTCCCGGAACCGCTCGCGCCGAGATACCTGCGCGCCGAGGTGAACGAACGCATAGACCGCGACGGCCGGACGCTGGAGCCGATAGACGTCGATCACGCAGCCGAACTGGTGGATGCGCTCGTAGAGCAAGGCGTCCAGGCGATCGCCATATCGCTGCTGCACGCCTACCGCAACCCCGCCCACGAACGCGCGCTCGCCGACCGCATCCGACAGCGGCGTCCCGACCTGAGCCTGTCGCTCTCATCCGAAGTCGCCCCCGTCATCAACGAGTACGAACGCGCCTCGACCACCGTCGCCGACGGCTACGTAAAGCCGTCCGTGTCCAACTACCTGCATGGAGTAGAGCGCGAACTCGCCGACGAGGGTTACGGCGGTCGCCTGCTGGTGATGCACTCCGCTGGCGGCGTGATGGACGCCGACGCCGCGCGCGACAGACCTGTGCGAATGTTGGAATCCGGTCCCGCCGCCGGCGCGCTCGCGGCGGGCTTTTACAGCCGCCTGCTCGGAGAGCCGGACCTGATCTCGCTCGACATGGGAGGAACCACCGCCAAGACCTGCGTAATCGAAGACGGCGCGCCGAGCCGCACGAACTCCATAGAGATCGCCCGCGTCCACAGATTCAAGATAGGCAGCGGATTGCCCATCCTCATACCCGTCCTCGATCTGATAGAGATTGGATCGGGCGGCGGCAGCATCGCTTGGCTCGATGGGTTGGACCTGCTCCGCGTAGGCCCGCAGAGCGCGGGAGCGAGCCCGGGCCCCGCCTGCTACGGGCTTGGCGGTGGCCAGCCAACGGTTACCGACGCCAACCTCACGCTCGGCTACCTGAACCCGGACTACTTCCTCGGCGGGCGGATGACGCTCGACACCGCCGCCGCCGAGCGCGTTATGACGGAACTCGGCGCCCAGCTCGGCATGAGCGCGGTAGAAGCCGCTTGGGGCGTGTACAGCGTCGTTACCGAGAGCATGGCCGCTGCCGCCCGCATCCACATAATCGGTCGCAACAAAGACCCCCGCCGCTACGCCATCGTCGCCTTTGGAGGCGCAGGCCCGGCGCACGCCTGCGAAGTCGCGCGCATCCTGGGCGCGTCTCGTGTGGTCGTGCCGCTTGGAGCGGGCGTAACCTCCGCGCTTGGCTGTCTCGCCGCGCCGCTGTCTTTCGAGAGCGTCCGCTCAGACCCCGGCCTGCTCGAAAGGGCGGACTGGAACGCCGTCAACGGCGCCCTGGCGGAGATGGAGAGCTGGGGACGCGATATGCTCGTCTCCGCCGGCGTGCCCGCAGAGGACGTGCGCGTCAGCCGCTCGGCTGATATGCGCCTCGTCGGACAGATTCACGAAATCAACGTCCCGATCCCAGACGACGAACTGTCCGCATCCAAGATCGAAGCGATAGAGGCCGACTTCCACGCCATCTACCAGCAGTTGTACAGCCGCCGCAACCTGAGCTTGCCCATCGAGGTGCAGAACTGGCGAGTTCACGTCAGCGGCCCCCGGCCCGACCTTCGACTGCGCGAGCAGTCGTCTAACGGCGACGGTACGGCTTCGGACGCCGTCACCGGCGCGCGTCGAGCGTACTTCCCCGCCGCAGGTTTCGTCGAAACTCCTGTGTACGACCGATACCGGCTGCCGGCCGGAGCCGCCTTCGACGGCCCAGCCATCATCGAAGAGGCGGAGGCCACCACCATCATACGACCCGCCGAACGCGCGACCGTAGATTCCTGGCAGAACCTGCTCATAGACCTTTCGCCAGCATAGCCGGCTGCGAGCGCAGCCTACGTCGGCATGGCCGGCAATACAGCGACTATGATCACTCTCTCAGCCACCACGAGAGCCGCCGGGCTGATGGCGCTGTCCACGCTGCTGTTCTCGACACTGCCGCTGCTCATCGCGCTGGTCGGTACAGACAGCCCGTTCTTCTTCGCCGCGGCGCTCGAAATCGGGCGAGTCGCGCTTCTCGTGGCGGCGATGATAGTCGCCTACCGCAAGCTGTTCCTGGATGGGAGAGTGTGGAGGCTCGCGCTGCGGCGCTCTCGCAGCCGGACGATGTTCCTATGGGCTGCGGCGCAGTGGAACTACGCGCTTTTCGCGTGGTCCGCCGGTCTGGTGGGAGTCGCCGTCACCACCGCGCTATTTCAGACGTGGCACGTGCTATTGGTCGTCATCATCGGCAACCTGTTCAGAGCCGAAGCCAGATACCGCGCGGTCGGCGGCGGGGTTTATCTCGCGTTCGCGCTCGCCGCATTTGGCGCCGGCGTGGTAGTGATGAGCCAATCCGGAGCGTGGAACGCCGCATTTGGCGACGGCTCCGCCCTGGACCTCCGCTTCGCGATCGGCATACTGCTGGCGTTCGCCGCCGCCGGGCTTGCGGCGCTGAGCGCGTACGGCTTCAGATGGGCGGTGGATTTCGCCAACGAGTTGCCGTCCGTCGCCGGACGCTCCGAAAGATCGCTGGAACTTTTCGGAGTATTCCTCGGATTCGCCATCACTAACCTGATAGCCGCGCCGTTCATGGCGGCAGTCGGACTCGTCCGGGACGAATCCATCGTAGCCGCCGCCGTCCCGCTGACCTTGGCCGTTACCCTCGTCGCTCTCGTGGATACGACGGCGTCCACAACCTGGCGCATAGGCAACCTCATGACCGAGCGTCTGGGCGTGAACGTCATATCCCACTTCGCGCCCCCGCTGTCGCTGGGCATACTGATACTGTTCGGACACGTCGGCGATGTCAACCTGCCACTCTTGCTGATGGGCGCCGTTATCATCGTCGTCGCCAACATCCTGGTCTTCTTCCAGACCCGCGCCCCCGGCCGGGCGCGCCCCTCTCAGCCGCCCCCATCTCAACAGGACAAGGTGTGATAAACTGCCGAAAGCGCAGCCGAGCCAATTTCAATGCCTAAGGGAGACGACCTCCGATGACCAGCTCCAACCACCACGACTTTGACCCCGTATCGCTAGAAATCATGTGGAGCAGAATGCTCAACGTGGCTGAAGAGATGTGGTCAACCATTCTGCGGACTGCGGTTTCCACGATCATCGCCTCCGCTAACGACTTCGGCTGCGAAGTCTTGGACGCCGAAGGCAGATCCATCGCCCACGCCTACCGCTCCATGC
Organism: Dehalococcoidia bacterium; assembly: GCA_965208795.1. Lineage (GTDB taxonomy): Bacteria > Chloroflexota > Dehalococcoidia > Lucifugimonadales > UBA1123 > VXRN01. The sequence goes on along the minus strand of CBDBPQ010000002.1, from coordinate 1,044,735 downwards.
CCGTCTTCAACATGACCATGCCCAACGTCACCAAGGAGATACTGAAGAAATACCCTGTCGAATCTATGCATCCGGGCGACGTGTACATGACCAACGACCCCTGGATGTGCGCCGGACACCTGCCCGACATCGCCATCGTCACCCCCGTATTCTACCAGGGTCGCTTCGTCGGTTTCGTCGGAAACATCGCCAACACCTCCGACATAGGCGGCAACCTCGACGCCAAGGCCGTAACCGACTCCTACGAGGAGGGCATTTTCTTCCCCCTGTGCAAGCTGTACGACAAGGGCGAGCCGAATGAACTGGTCTTCGACATGTTCCGCTGGAACGTGCGCGGCCCCGACATGGTGCTGACCGACATCGAGGCGCAGGTCGCCGCCAACCAGGTCGGCGCGCGACGCATCCGAGACTTTCTGGACGAGTACATGCTGGAAGACCTCGCCGCGCTCTCCGAGGCGATACGCGGACGCTCCGAAGCCGCCATGCGTCGCGCCATCGCGGACCTGCCGGATGGCGTGTACGCCAACGAAGTGTTCACCGACGGCATGGGCGACCCGCTGCCGATTCGCGTCCGCATCGAGATTCGCGGCGATGAGATGCTCGTGGACTACGACGGCTCTGCGCCGCAGATAGACCGCGGCGGCCTCAACTGCACGATGATCTACTCGCAGGGCCACACCTACTACCCGCTCGCCTGCCTGCTGACTCCGGACGTGCCCGTGAACGAGGGCTGTTTCGAGCCGATAACCGTCACCGCGCCTGAGGGATCCATCATCAACTGCACCTTCCCCGTATCCGTCGGTTCGCGCACCAACACGGGTTGGTACATACACGGCTGCATCTTCGGCGCGCTCGCCGACGCAGTGCCGGACCGCATCCAGTCCGGCAACGGGCTGATGTCGTCCATCCGAACCTACGGGACGGAGGCCGATGGGCGCGTGTTCAACGCCCACCTGTTCTGCGGCGGCGGACGGGGCGCGACCAGCCGTTCCGACGGCATGGGCCTGAACATGTTCCCGTCCAGCGCGTCCAACGTGCCGGTGGAAGTGTTCGAAGTCAACAGCCCGACGCTCATCGTAGGCAAGGAGCTTATGACCGACTCCGCGGGCGCGGGCAAGCTCCGCGGCAGCCCCGGACAGCGGCTGACCGTCGGCAAGCTGCCGTCGCATCCGGACCCGCTCAACGTCTATTTCCACCCCAACCGGCTATCGTTCGCCCCGCAGGGCATCTTCGGTGGCGAGGCGGGTACCAAGACGGAGGTCATCGTCAACGGCGAGACGCTGAGCGACGATCCCGCGTCCATGACCAAAGGCTCCGTAACGCTCTACGACGTCGATGACCGCCTCATACTCGAATTCCCCAGCGGCGCGGGCGCGGGCGATCCCGCCGAGCGCGATCCCGCGCTGTTGGAGCGCGACGTACGCAACGGCTTGGTATCCACATAGGGCCACATAGGGAGAAAACTCATGAGCGACCTCGACATGACCGTCGGCAATGCCCGGATCGTCGCCCTTACGGACATGAACGTAGCCTATCCCACGCCCATTGCCGAGCTTTGGCCCGGTGTCCCCCCGGACGCTTGGGAACCGTACCGGGAATTGTACCCGGACACCTTCTCGGGCGACCACATGCGCCTGGAAATCGGCTGCTATCTGGTCCGCTCGCAGGGAACGACCATCCTGATAGACACCGGCTACGGCCCTGGCCCGTTCGAGTACTTGGGCGGCGTTCGTGGCGAGTTGATGGCGGATCTGGCCTCGCAAAGGGTCGCTCCGTCGGACGTGGACATCGTATTCCTGTCCCACCTGCATCTCGATCACGTCGGCTGGAACACGACGGAGCGAGACGGAGCCTACGCCCCGGCGTTTCCCAACGCGCGATACATGGTCCACCAAGCCGACTTAGACTACTTCCGCAGGCCGGAGGTTCAGGCAGAGTCGCGTCTCCCATACATGGACGCCTACGTAGAGCCACTCGCCGACGCCGGCGTGCTGGAGGGGTTGGACGGAGACGCCAATCTCACGGACGAGGTTCGCGCCATCCACACGCCCGGCCATACGCCGGGACACATGAGCGTTATGGTGTCGTCCGGCGGCTCGCGCGCGCTGATACAGGGAGACGTCCTGATCCACCCCGCGCAGATAACCGAAACTCACTGGACTCCGCTGTTCGACGCCGACACCGAGCCCGCGATCTCCACCCGCCGCAAGATGCTCGACCAACTGGAGGTGAACGGCGCGACCGTCGTATCCTGCCACTTCCCCAAGCCCGGCTTCGGCCATATCGTCCGCGCCGAGGGCCGCCGCTATTGGCGGGCGAGCTAAGCCCCCTGCCCACCCATTTCAACGCAAAGGCGCAAAGACGCAGAGACGCAAAGGGTTAGGTTAGAAGTATTCTCTTTGCGCCCTCTGCGCCTTTGCGTTGAAAAACCCGTCCTCTATACTTGGCTTATGTGGCAAACCTACGGACACGACACCGCTGTCCAAACTATCCAGCGTTCCATCGCCGAGGGGCGCGTCGCCCACTCGTGGCTCATCGCCGGGTCGGCGCGAGTGGGCAAGACCACGCTCGCCCTCGACCTCGCGCGCGCCGTCAACTGCGTCCCGTCGGGCGATGACATCCCGCCGTGCGGCGCGTGCGGCCAGTGCCGGCGCATCGCATCGGGGATACACCCGGACATCCGCGTCGTGGGCTTGGAGACGGCGCGTTCCGGTCGGCTGCGGACGCTGATAAGCATCGAGCAGGTGCGCGACGTGCAGCGCGAGCTGACCCTGCTGCCATACGAGGGCGCGTCTCGCGTCGTCATATTCGAGTCCGCCGAGCTCTTCAGCGAAGAGGCCGCCAACAGCCTGCTCAAGACACTCGAAGAGCCGCCCGATCGGGTCTTGATACTGCTGCTCGCATCGGACTCCGCCTCTGTACTGCCGACCATTCTGTCGCGCTGTCGCCAGTTGCGGCTTGGGCCGCTGCCGGCGTCCGTCATCGCCCGCTTCCTGACCGAACGCAAAGCGGTACTCCCGGACGACGCCCGGGAGATCGCGGGCCTGGCCGCCGGACGCATAGGATGGGCGGTCAACGCCGCCGAAGACCCGCGCCTTCTCGAACGTGTCGCCGAGACGCTGGACGGCATAGAGACGGTGATCGCCAGCGCCCTGGCCGACCGCTTCGACTACGCCGAAAGACTCGCCGGCCGCTTCTCCGCGGACCGCGAATCCGTGTACGACGAGCTCGACCTGTGGCAATCCTGGTGGCGCGACGCGCTGCTCGCCGGGCAGAACAGGACGGAGCTGGTGGCAAACGTCGCTCGACTCGAATCCGTCTCCGCCGCAGCCGACCGGCTGCCCGCAGAATCCGTAGTGGCTGCCATCAAAGCCGTCCGGCGCGCCGAGTTCCTCCTTCGGCGCAACGTAACCCCACGCCTTGTCATAGAGAGCATGGCGCTGGCCCTGCCGACTCTCGACTAACTCACGATATCCATTCCCCCTCGATGGGGGAAGGTTAGAACGGGGGGCGCCCCCCCGCCCTCAGAGCCGTTGGTCTAGCAAACCATCCCCGCTGTCCAAATTCCGGTCAAGCGCGTGGCTTGCCTAGCTCACCCATGGGATGAAGGGGCGCCACTCCTCCAGAATCTCGCGGTGGTGGAACATATAGTACGGGTTCGGCTTCGGCGCGTCCGGCTTGCGCAGCAGCTTCATGTGCGCCTCGCGTGGAGTCCTGCCCGCCTTGCGATGATTGCAGCGCACACAAGCGCTAACTACGTTGTCCCAAGAGTGCGGCCCTTTCCTCCAGCGCGGCAGGATGTGGTCCAGCGTCAGCTGCCGGGTCCGCTTGCCGCAGTACTGGCAGGTATATCCGTCTCGGTAGAATACCGCTTGGCGCGAAAGTCGCCGCCGCATCACGGGACGCTTCACCATATAGATCAGCCGGATTACCGAAGGAGCGGGGAACAAATCGGACACACTTCTAATGTGGCCGCGCCCATTCTCTATGAGTTCGGCCTTCCCTCGCCCTACCAGCGCCAACGCGCGTCGCACGTTGCAAATGTTCAGCGGCTGGTAGTTCTGGTTCAGCACCAGAACGGGCGAATCTATGGTCGCCGTCCCGCTCATGTTACATCGTCCGTTGGCTCGACTCGCCGACCTCGCTGAGAAGTTCCGTCCGTCCGCATACGATGTTCAGTATAACCCAACCGCATCCGACAAAGCTATCGGGTTCCCCTGCGCGCCCAAATCCTCACTTGCGCCATGTCGAATAGTGGATCATGCGCTCACATGGCTTCTGATATGTAATCCTCCAGAATATCGAACCCCGCCTGGAAATCGCCCGGCACGAATCCCAGCATCCCCTCCGGCAGCGTGTCCCGCGCCGTCAGGAACGCCGATACCACGCTAGACTCCGCCAGCGAGTTCGTCAACGCATCCCGCCGGCTCTCGACCACCGCTACCTTGCCCCCGCTCACGATCGTAAGCTCTGTGCCCGGAATGGATACGTTGGGTGTGGATACCGTAAAGTCCGACGACAGCCGGGTCAGCGCGATGACAACCGCGCTCGTTAGCGCTATGGCTATGACCAGCCCCAGTAGAAGCCCACCCAGCCTGTCTGCGAATCCCGCCGCCCCCAGTGTACCGACCACCATCGCCGATCGGATAATATCTCCCACCTTCTTCACCACCACAGCCGTCCCTATGATGATCACCCAGTACGCTACCGCCGTAACTATCGAATTTAGCGCCGGCAGATCGCCCGCCAACCCGCCCACGTCATCAGCGAACTGACCGGCAAGCCACCAACCGAGGACTATGCCGATAGCCACGAAGAGCGTTCGCATGACCCCCGTCTGTATCCCCCAGATCAGGCTTACGAGAACGATGACCAGCAACACAATGTCGATCCAGTTCACCGCGCGCTCCCATCACTTGCAGGCTGAGCCCGTTTCGATCCTGCGGACACGCCTTCGCCCGCCAAATCTTGAACAGGCTCCATCTTCAGAATTCCTCGCTAGATTACCCCAAACTTGTCCAGTAATCCAGTATGCGCCGGCTTGCGCGCATCGAGTCGCCTTGTCCGCGCCTTGGTTTTCGATTTACGGTCGCGTCGTCGAACAGGCCGATTTCGACTTATGTCGCGCGGCGGTTCACGGCAATCCGGCGCCTCGCCTCGCGAATCGTTCGCGCGAACGAAGACGCTGCGCTCATGCTATAATCGACTCGATATCCGCGCGCGCAACAGAAACGGAACCGCTGTATGATCTCCATCGAATTTCGCAAACATACCCTGTCCAACGGCTTGGACGTAATTCTCTCACCTGATAGGTCCCTGCCCATCGCGGCGGTCAACGTCTGGTACCATGTTGGCTCCAAGAACGAAGAGCCCGGCAGGACCGGCTTCGCCCACCTCTTCGAGCACGTCATGTTCGAAGGTTCCAAGAACCACGACGCCAGTTACTTCGACCCGCTCCAGAAAGTCGGCGCCAACCTCAACGGCTCCACCACGCCGGACCGCACCAACTACTGGGAGAACGTCCCGTCCAACCACCTCGAACTCGCGCTATGGCTCGAATCCGACCGCATGGGACACCTGCTCGAAGTCCTAACCCAACGCAAGCTGGACGTCCAGCGCGACGTGGTGAAGAACGAGCGACGCCAGAATTACGAGAATAGGCCATACGGCATGGCGCCTATGCTGATGCAGCCCGCTCTGTTCCCCGCGCCGCACCCGTACAACTGGACGACCATCGGCTCGCCCGAAGATCTGGACAACGCCTCGCTAGACGACGTAAAGTCTTTTTTCCGGCGTTTCTACGTCCCCAACAACGCCAGTCTCGCCATAGTCGGCGACTTCGATGCGGACGAGGCGCTGGAACTCGTCGAGCGATACTTCGGGGACATCCCCGCCGGCCCGGACGTTGACCGCGCCGCTCGCGTGGACACGACGCTCACCGGAGCCGTGGACATGCGAACCAGCGACAGCGTGCAGCTTCCACGCCTCTATCTCGCATGGCCCACGCCGCCATCGTTCACCGAGGGCGACCGAGCGATGGACATACTCGCGTCCATACTCGGCGATGGGCGCAGCTCGCGTCTGTACCGCTCTATGGTCTATGACGCCCGCTCCGCCCGCGAGACGCGCGTGTACAACCACTCGCAGGAGATTGCCGGCGAGTTCATGGTCCAGGCGACCGCCAATCCGGGCCACTCGCTAGAAGAGCTGGAGCGCGAGATAATGCGCCAGGTCGCAGATATTCGCGATCGTGGCGTGGACGAGCGCGAGCTCGAACGCTCCAAGAACCGCATCCAGGCGTCGCACGTCTTCCAGCTGGAACGCTTCGGGGGATTCAGCGGACGCGCCGATCAACTCAACTACTACAACATAATTGCGGGCGACCCCGCGTACATCAACGAAGACATAGACCACTACCTCGCTGTAAGCGCCGAAGACGTGCGAGCCGCGGCCGCCACGCTCGCCGACGCCCGCGTTCGTCTAGCCATAGAGCCGCGCCCGATTCGGAACGGGCGCGCCGCCGCGCCGTCGTCGCTCGACCGCGGCGCGATGCCGGACGCCGCGCCGCAGCCGTCGTTCGTACCGCCCGTACCGAACCGCGCGCGGCTCGATAACGGCCTGAACATCCTGCACGTCGAGAAGCGTGGTTTGCCGACTGTCGCGTTCGGCCTGGTGATCCGATCCGGGGCGGTAAACGATCCGTCCGACCGCGCCGGACTTGCCAACCTCACGACCTCCATGCTCACCGAGGGCACCGCCACTCGCTCCGCCCAGCATATAGCGGACGAGATAGAGTTCCTCGGCAGCCACCTCCGCGCCTCCGCCAGCCGTGAACACGTAGTCATCATATCGGACGGCTTGACCTCGACGTGGCGGGACGCGCTCGACGTGGTCGGCGACATAGCGCAGAACGCCGCCTTCCCGTCCAGCGACCTCGAACGAGTCCGCGCCAACCTGCTGACCGATCTGCGTCGCGTCTCTGACAACCCTGCCACCATATCCGCCCGCGCCACCCGCGGCGTGATGTATGGTTCCGGCACACCATACGGCCACCCGCTGACAGGCGCCGTAGCGTCTGTCGAACTCGCGTCCGCCGACGATCTGCGCGCCTTCTTCCGCGCTCACCTCAGCCCGTCCAACGCCACCCTGATCATCGTGGGCGACCTGTCCCTCGATCAGGCAATGGCGGCGGCGCAAGACACGTTCGGCGACTGGACCGGCTCTGCGACCGCCAACGGCGCGCAACCAGAGCCGACCGACAACCTCGCGACCGTCAACGGCGCGCAGCCGGCGCCAACTCCGACCGCCATCTACCTCGCCGACAAGCCCGGCGCGGCCCAGTCCGTGATTCGGACCGGACACCTCACCATCCCGCGCGCCGACCACCGCTTCATGGCTCTAAACGTCTTCAACTACATATTCGGCGGACAGTTCGGCGCCCGCCTCAACATGAACCTGCGCCAGGACAAAGGTTACAGCTACGGCTATATGTCCAGCATAGACTGGAGCCTAGGCCCATCCATGCTGGTCGCCGGTGGAGGCGTCCAGACCGCCGTAACCAAAGAGGCCGTCATCGAAACCCTGAAGGAGTTCGAGGGCATAGTCGGTGACGAACCCGTAACCCCCACCGAGTTCCGAGACGCCATAGACGGCATCCTCCGCAGCGTCCCAAGCCAGTTCGAGACTCAATTCCAGATAATCAGCCAACTGAGTCGCATAGTAACCTTCGATCTCCCGGATGACTACTTCGCTCGATTCTCGGATAAGCTCGCGCAGACCACGCTCGAAGACGTCCGCCGGGCGGGATCCGATCTTCTGGACGTGGGCAACCTCAACATCGTAATAGCGGGCGACGCCGAAGCGATACGCCCAGGTCTCGAAGAGTTGGGCCTGCCCATAGTAGAGACAGACTACGAAGGAAACTTCATCTAACCCCTCATTCCTATTTCCTCTTTTCTCAAGAAGGAGGCCGCCATGAGACACGAACAATACAAAGGCAGCGACATAACCGTCATGCGGGAGTTCGACGCCGTAGAAGACGGTCACAACCTGTTGAACACTCTGTCCGACGACGCCAAGCCCACCGTCCTGGTAGAAATAACCCTGCCGAACGGACAGGAGATCTCCCGCCGCTTGCCCATAGACAGCGAGAACACCGGCATGATGTTCGCCTACCGCATAGTCGATGAGTGGGAGCGCAGGAGGGCGTCGGTATGACGTCAACTACCCCAACCGGCCTCCGCCTCCTCGAGACTTTCCGCAACCTGTTCTACACGCCCATATACGTCGCCGTATCCGGCGGATTCCTCTACCGCCGCGGCCTCAACGTCAAGTTCTCCACCATGCCGGAGGGCGGCGCGATGATGGACATGCTGCGCGACGGCGAAGCCGACATCGCCCAGACCGGTATTAGCCGCAGTCTGGTGGAACTGGACGAGGGCCGTCTGGACGCCCCGATCCACGTCGCCGAGATAAACCGCCGCGACGGGTTCTTCCTGGTATCTCGCGAACCGGTTGGCGACGCCGGCGACTGGCGTTGGTCCATGCTCGAGGGCGCGACGCTCGCCCCCGTCGGCTTCACGCCCGTCCCGTGGAATTCGCTCCGCGCCGCCATGCTAAAGAACGGCGTATCTCCCGATTCGGTGAATCTCGTTCCCGGCCTCTCAGCCGCCGACGCCATAGCTCGCTTCCGGGCCGCCGACTTCGACTACGTACACCTCCCGCACCCGCAGGCTGGTGTCCTCGTCGCAGAGGGATCGGGATACTTGGCCGCCGCGCTCGGCCCGGAACTGGAGCATATCTGTTACAGCTCGTTCGCCGCCATGCCCGCCTTCATAGACGCCAATCCCCACGTTGTGCAAGCCTTCGTGAGCGGGTTCGATGACGCCCTCCAATGGCTGAGCGCCGCAGAAGATTCTGATGTGGCCGGACACGCCCAGCCTTTCTTCCCCAACCTCGACGCCACCCTGCTGCAAGACTGCATCCGCCAGTACCGGGCCAACCGGACGTGGCCCGACCGCGCCGCCATCACCCGCCCGTCCTTCGACGCCATGCGAGACATACTGATAGACGGAGGGATGGTACGGGAACGCCACGCCTACGAACGCCTGGTTCGCCCGGAGTTCGCGGCATGAGACTCCCCGCCACCATAGCCCGGATTCGTCAAGAAACGCCCACCATCAAGTCCTTCCATCTCGACCTCGACGGACGCGAGATCAACTTTCAGGCGGGCCAGTGGGTGGATTTCTTCGTCACGCTCGAAGGCGCGGGAGCCGTGGGCGGCTACTCCATCACATCATCCCCCGCGGTCCAAACGTCCATTGGCTTGGCTGTCCGCCGAGACGCCGGAGGCCACCCCGTAACCTCGTGGCTGCACGAAGAAGCCCGCGTTGGAGACGGAGTGGAAGTCAGTCTGGGAGGGGATTTCATATACGAACCCGACGAGGCCGAATCCGTCGTCCTTATCGGGGGCGGCATCGGTCTGACCCCGCTGATGAGCATAATCCGAGCCGCCGACGAGCTTGCCGCGATCACCCGTCTGTCCCTCGTTTACAGCGCGTCATCCCCCGACGAGTTGCTGTTCCGGGACGAGATAGAAGCCATATCAGCCCGCAACCCAAGAATCCGCCACACCTTCACCATCACGCGCCCCACGCCCGATACTCTGGCCGAGTGGCGCGGCTCCACAGGCCGCATAGACGCCGCCCTGCTCCGCGCCGCCGGAACAGACCGGGACGCCCTCCACTTCATCTGCGGCCCCCCGGACATGATCCGCTCCACCGTCGCCACCCTGCGCGCCCTCGGCATCCCAAGAACCCGCATCCGCTACGAACAGTGGTGGTAAGGGTAGCCTTGTGGACGCCCGCGCACCTAGCCTCGCCGAACTCGCATACAACTACGCATCACAATCCCGGTCAAGCGCTTGGCTTGTTACATCATAGCGTTGCTCTGTCCGCCGTCCACCACTACGCATGACCCCGTTACCAGGTCCGCGCGCTCCGACGCCAGGAACGCGCACACGTCGCCCACAGGTTCGGGCCAGCCAAAGCGTCCCATCGGCAGGTACGTCTCTATGAAGCCGCTCACGACGTCCGCCGGCTGTTCTGCCTGGAATCGCTCCCAGCCGCCTCCGGGATGCGCGATCGAGCCGGGCGCGATCGAGTTTACCGTGACGCCCGTCCCAGCCAGCGACAGCCCCGCGTGTTTCGTGGCCGCGATCAGCGCCGCCTTCGCGGACATGTAGCCGATGTTGCCCCCGTGCTCGCGTCCCCAGATGGACGCTATATTGACGATGCGCCCCCAGCTCTGCGCGCGCATATGCTCCAGCGCCAGCCGAGTGAGCTCGTAGCCGCCGAATACGTTGAGGTCGAACACGCCGTGGAAGGCGTCCAGCGATGTGCCTTCGATGTCCGTCGCGCCGATGGAGCCGCCCGCGTTGTTGACCAGGATGTCGATCTCGCCGAGTCCGTTCACCGTCTCGGCGTGCAGGCGCGGCATCTCCGACGGCTGCGACACGTCGGCGACTACGCCGAACGCGCGAACGCCCAGCGCGCGCAGATCATCAACCGTGCCGTCCAGCGTATCGCGCGTCCGCCCGCAGATAGCCACGTTCACGCCCTCGGCCGCCAGCGACAGCGCGCACTGTCGCCCAAGCCCGCGGCTCCCGCCCGTAACCAGCGCATTCCTGCCCGCGATTCCCAAATCCATCTCATGCCTCCTAAAATATAGCCAAGCTCAACTGCGCCCCATTCTAACACCAAGCGCAAAGTTTTGACGCAGAGGCGCGGAGACGCGAAGATTTTATCTAACCCTCTGCGTTTCTCTGCGCCCTCCGCGCCTCTGCGTTAAATCCCCCATCCCAAAAACGCTGTTGTGCTATGCTAGGCGCATGGCTAACGGCATAACCAATGTCCCCGGTATCCGCGTAGGGCGCTATACCGACGCCCAGAACGCCACGGGCTGCACCGTCGTCATCTGCGAGGATGGAGCGGTCGGCGGCGTGGACGTTCGAGGCTCCGCGCCCGGCACCCGTGAAACGGACCTGCTGGCGCCGACCGCCATGGTGGACCGCGTCCACGCCGTCCTGCTGAGCGGAGGCAGCGCCTTCGGACTCGCGGCGGCGACGGGCGTTGTGGACTATCTGGAAGAGAACGGCATCGGCATCGAGTTCGGCGGCGCCACGATTCCGATAGTTCCGGCGGCGATACTGTTCGACTTGGGGCTGGTTACTCACCGCGTCCGTCCCGACGCGAGCGCGGGCCGCGCGGCGTGCGAGGCGGCGACCGGTGGCTACGTGGCTGAGGGCAGCGTCGGCGCAGGGACGGGCGCGACCGTCGCCAAGCTGCTCGGCGCCGAACGGAGTTTGAAGGGCGGCGTCGGAACGGCGAGCGTTGACCTCGGCGGTGGCGTAATCGTCGGCGCGATAGTCGCCGTCAACGCCGTCGGCGGCGTGGTGGACCCCGATACGGGCCGCATCGTAGCCGGCCCCCTGGACGACGATGGCGAGACGATGCTCGATTCGATGGCGCTGATCACGTCGCCCGGTTTCGAGACGGCGCGAGCGCGCCCAGGCGAGAATACAACCATCGGCGTCGTCGCCACCAACGCCACGCTGAACAAGGCGCAGGCGAACAAGCTCGCGTCCGCCGCCCACGATGGCTTGGCGCTCGCTGTCCGGCCCGCGCACCTGATGAGCGACGGCGACACCATCTTCTCCCTTGCGACCGGCCAAGTTGACGCGGACATGAACCGTCTCTGCGCCGCGGCGGTCGTCTGCGTCAGCCGCGCCATCGTTCGCGGCGTCCAAGCGGCGACAGGATTGGGGGGCGTGAAGGCGGTTTCGGATTTGGGGGCGCGATGAATTTCGATAGATCCACCACCATAGGTTTCATAGGCGCCGGCGCCGTCGGCGGCTCCCTCGCCATTGCGCTGCATGGGGCTGGCTACCCCGTAATCGCCATCGCCAGCAGATCCCGCGCGTCCGCCGACTCTTTCGCGGCTCGAATACCCGGATGCGCCCCGTATCGCAGCCTCCAGAAGCTCGCGGATTCGGTCGGAATGGTCTTCATCACCACGCCGGACGACGCCATCGCGCCGGTCTGCGAGTCGCTGCGCTTCCGCGGGGGGCAGGGCGTGGCGCACTGCTCCGGCGCGGCGAGCCTCGAACCGCTGGACGCTGCGGTGGCGCAGGGCGCGGTCGCCGGCGCGTTCCACCCGCTCCAGGCGTTCTCGTCCGTTGCCGAGGGCGCGCAGAACATCCCCGGGACCACGTTTGGGATCGAGGCGGAAGAGGACCTGCGACCATACTTCGAGCGCATGGCGACCGACATTGGCGGCAATCCCATCTTCCTGCGACCGGAGGACAAAGTATTGTATCATCTGTCCGGCGTACTGATGGGCAACCTGTTGGCTGTGCTGGCGTCCGTCGCCGCGTCCGTATGGCCCAAGTTCGACCACTCTCGGGACGAAGGCATCCGCGCGCTGACGCCGATGATGGGCGCGGTAGCCCGGAACCTGGACGCGAACGGCGTTCCGCAGGGCGTGGCCGGACCGTACCCGCGCGGCGACGTCGGTACGATACGCAAGCATCTTGCCGCGCTGAAAGCCAGCGCGCCCGAGTACCTGCCGCTCTACTGCGAGCTTGCCCTCGCGGGCCTGCCGTTCGCGGTTGAGAAGGGCGCCCTAGCTCCCGAACTCGCTGAAGAGATTTCAGGTATAATCCAAGAATATCGGTAGGGAAGATAAAATCCCTTCCCCTTCGATGGGGGAAGGTTAGGATGGGGGTGAACCCCAAGTTAGATGCAATCGTATCTAGGTTAACTCTGACACAAGCTCTTCAACGGACTTCACTCTGATGGAGGAGGTACCAATGCGAGTTACGATTAGAGACCTGGCGCGTATGAAGCGTCGGGGCGAGAAGATTCCAATGATCACGGCGTATGACTATACGTCGGCCCAACTGGTGGAGCGGGCGGGGATTCCGCTGATTCTGGTTGGCGACAGCCTGGGACAAGTGGTTCTGGGCTACGATTCGACCGTGCCGGTGAGCATGGACGACATGGTTCACCACATCAAGACCGTCGTGCGCGGAACGCGCCGAGCCCATGTGGTCGGCGATCTTCCGTTCCTTAGCTACCACGCTGACGTCTCAGACGCCATCCGCAACGCTGGCCGTCTGCTCAAGGAGGCGGGCGCGCAGTCTGTCAAGCTCGAAGGCGGGCGTTCGCAGGCGGAGACGGTGAGCCGCATCGTACAGAGCGGCATCCCGGTCATGGGGCACATCGGCCTGACTCCGCAGGCGGTCAACCAGTTGGGCGGATACCGCGTTCAGGGCAAGAGCGTCAAGGACGCGGTGCGGCTCATGGACGACGCCCACTCGCTGGAGCAGGCGGGAGCGTATGCCATCGTGATCGAGTGTGTCCCCGAGCCGCTGGCGCGGATGATAACCGAGCGCGTGAGCGTTCCGACCATAGGCATAGGCGCGGGCGCGGGCTGCGACGGCCAAGTGCAGGTGTTCCACGACATGATGGGACTGTACGAGGACTTCACCCCCAAGCACGCGCGCCGCTACGCCCAGCTTGGGCAGGCTATGGTAGAAGCGACACAGAGCTACATCTCCGACGTTCAGGACGGAAGCTTCCCGGACGACTCCGAGAGTTTCCCGCTGAGCGACAAGGTACTCGAATCGCTGTCCGAGTACTCGGAAGAACCCGCTTGGGTGGTCTGAGGTCGTGACGCATCCGGCATCCCGGCCCGACCCGCAGGCGGTCATCGCGGATGCGACTGCGGCGATAGAGGCAGACCCTCTCGACGCCGACGCTTGGTTCCGACGTGGCAACGCGCGCTCGAACAGAGGCGAGTACGCCGAGGCAAAGGCAGATATGGAGCGTGTGGTCGCGCTCGACCCGTCCAACGCCATGGCGCGCAACAACCTGGGCGTAGCCAACCTGTGCCTCGGCGACTTCGCCGAGGCGGTGGCGGACACGACACGCGCCATAGAACTTGACGCCGACTACCGGGACGCCTACCACAACCGCGGCCTGGCCCATTCCGAAGTCGGCGACCTCGAAGCCGCCCTCGCCGACTTCACGCGCGCCATCGAGCTCGACGCCGATTACTGGCCCGCCTACCGCCACCGCAGCGCCGTCCACCACCTGCTCGGAGACAGCCAAGCCGCGTACCGCGACTTCCTGCGGGCGAGAGAGTTGCAGGAACGGGCTGGCGCGTCATACTAGGGAACTTCTGGATACAGACTCGCCTACCCGCTCGCGTCCGTCCCGTCCCTCGGCCTGAATATGCCGAAGCTGCTGGTGTAGCCATGCAGGTAGGTCTGGCCGGATACCTGGCCGATTTCGCCGTTGCAGAAGAACCCCGCCAGCGGAATCGCGCCCACCTTGTCCCGGAACATGTCGGTGTCGTGGTCCGCGCGACCATAGAGGTACTCGCCGCGCCCGAGACACTGGAACAGCAGCGCTCCCGCGCCGTCCGACCGAACGCCGTTCGCCATGTACTGTCCCAGCATATCGTCCAAATCCTGCGAGGACGTCTCGGCGTCGCGCAGGTGGAACTGGACTATCTGCCCTTCCTTCAGGTACTCGCCAATCGCAAGCGCGCCCCGCCGCGCGTCTATGCCTATGATGTTTCGTATCAGAAAGTCGCCAAGCTGAGGGTCGTCGTTGAACTCGTCCATGACGACACCCAGAAACAGCGACTGCTGCGCGAGCCGCTGGTCACGTTCGCTTAGCTCGCCGAACAACTCCCGAAGCGTCTCCAACGTGCCGCGCCCGTCCAGGCCCATGAGCAGATTGCGGTCGGACTCGGTTATCTGCATCCGATGTCCGATGGGTCGGCATCCCTGCGCGACTATGGTGTCCACCGCGATGTTGCCGCGCAGCGCGATTCCGACTGCGCCGGAGTCGTATGCGCGACCGTCCAGGTAGAGCGCGTTCGCTCCAGGTCGCTGGCCGCCTGATGCAAGCCCGCCGATCTTCACGCTGCGCGGAAAGGCGAAGTCCAGCCCCATTAGCAGATTCTCGCCCTGCACGCTGAACGGGTCGGACAGAAGCAGGAAGTGCGGGTCATCCGCCGCGCTCACGTTCACAAGCTCCTCCCACATCTGCGGCGGCGCGTCCCCGTCGGGCAGGTCGGTGTTGTCGATGTGGAACGGGATGACTTCCACACCCGGCATCTCCGCCACGGCGATCGAAAAGCCGGGCCGGTTCTCCACTTCCCGCCCCGCGCCGATCACCCCGCCGCCGGAGCAGCCCACTAGAACGCAGTCGCCTATCATGTCCCGGACCAGCGCGGGCAGATCGTCGTAGCCGGCCGAATGATGCGCGGAGACGAACGCCACCGCTATGTCGGGCGTCCGCTCGCCCAGCGCCGCCTTTACCTCGCTCGCGCACTCCGCCACCGCGTACTTCAGAAGCCTGTGCTCGGATACCGCAGTCGCCCACTTCATCGTCAGCCTCCCTATCGTCTGCCATCATTTAGCTAAGCGTATTGTAGCAGGGTGGAAGACGGTTGGGGCGCGGCGGAGCGCTGAAACTCCGCGCCCTCTTCACTATGTGTCGCCTAATCGCTTTGATACGTCTATATTCATTTCTTGACTATGGCTATACTAAGTGATATATTGTGTTAGCATTAACTCTAAAGCAACGTCCATCCTATCTACTTGACTAACTCTCCACATAGCCCGGCCACATTCGCCGGTGAATCAGGAATTGCCATGGAGCGCGCATCCGTATCCCGCCTGTTCAAAGACCAGACTACGCAGAAGACTACCCTGATGCTGGAATCCGTTGAAAGCAAGGAGCAGTACAAGATAACCGTGCCGGACCACAGGGCCTGGATCCTCGCGCTGGAAGGGCACGGGTTGAACGACCGTTGCTCACTCTACGGCATCATGTCGGAGTGCATCCTGAAACTCGGCGGCGCGCTCGGCTCCGTAGTCGTCGAACTCAACAAGTCCAGAGGCGTCAGCGGCAGGGTGTCGCTGTCCCACGGCGACGACGTTAGCTGGATCGAGTCGGACGTGATCGAACTGGTGGCGTTCGCGCTCCACACTCAGCTTCCCATATACTTGAACATCTCGGATGACGCTCCCGACGCTAAGGACCCGCAGCCGGAACCTGCGGCTATTCCCACCGTGTTCGAGGATGCGCTGACCGAGATACTGAACACAGGCGACCACCGGACGCGCCATGCGGACAACATACACGAACTTCCAATGACTCGCGAAGACCTGCGCCGCAACGAACGACGGCGCGACCAGGCCGACGAATAATGCCACCGATGGCGCGTTTGGGCTGCGCCAAAACGAACGCCAACATAGGAGAGCCTCCATGCGAGAAACCGACTCGGCCGCCCGCGCCGCCGGCGCGCTGCTGATAGCGACCGCAATCGCAACCGTAGTGGCTGTGGTGGGACGCGTGGCTGCGGACGCCGACCAGGAGACGCTGGCGCAATCGCTCGCGTACATCCGGGTCAACGGCCTTGAGTACGGCGTCGGCGGCGCGGGCAGACTCATATCCGGCGTAACGCTGGCCGTGGCGGCGGCGCTGCTGATGCGGACGTGGATCATCCGGGAGAGGTTCGCTACATCCGTCGTCCCCGCCTTATTCATCGGGTCCGGCGCGCTCACGGCCATATCCGGCGCATGCGCGATTGCGCTCGTCGTGTCCGTGTCCGGCGGCGGAAGCGGCGGCATCCTGGTCGCCGAGGGCGCGACGACATCGTTCCAGGAAACCGTCGAGATGCTGCGCGCGGCGATGGGCAAGGTCGGATTCGCCGCCGCGGGTTGGGCGCTAATCGGCGCCGCCCGCTATCAGTGGAAGGTCGGCGGCGCGCTCAGGTACGTCGCTCCCGTGTCGGCGATACTGGGCATCGCCATGCAGCTTATCTTCATAGACGCCGCCACCATCGCGCATCGGATTACCGGGCCCGCCTTCGTCCTCTGGCTGCTTGTCGTCGGCGCGATGCTGGCGACAGGACGGACGGAGCGCCTGTTTACGGAACTCGCGCGGCGCGATCCGAGCTAGGCGTTAGTCGCTGAAAACGAGTATGCCAAGTCCCTTCTCCCTTGATGGGGGAAGGTTAGGATGGGGGTGAAAACCCCCGCCCTAACCCCTTGCAACGCCCCTATCTCTTATCTCCCAACTCCTCCTCATCCATCCACCCATATCGCCGGAAGCTCACTTGCCCCTTGGCGTCGAACGCCACGCCTTCCGCCACTAGCAGTTCGCGCTGGAGTTGGCTGCCGTGCCCACTGCTTCGCGGGCTGACCATACCCTTGTAGTTGATGACGCGTTGCCAGGGCACGTCCGAGTCGAACGCCAACGACGCGAGGCAGTAGCCTACCATTCTCGGCGTGCAGTCGCCAACGATCAGCGCGACCTGCCCATACGTCGCCACCTTGCCGCGCGGAATCTGGCGCACCACGTCCAGGATGCGTTCATAGACAGGCCCAGATTCGCCGCTATATTCATCGCTGTGCTGATGGCTGCCCATGCGCCGATTGTATAGTATTCTGTGATGCTATGACCAAGATACGCGCCCGCGCTTCTCACGGCCCATACTTAGGGTTCTCCGCCATCATGTTCGGTCTGTTCACGTTGGTAGCGGATCAGGGCGCCGTCATCGTCGCGCTGCCTTCGATAGCGGAGCGTTTCGGGAGCGATCTCCCGACGACGCAATGGGTTCTCGTTGGGTTCGCCTTGGCAATCAGCGTTACTCTGCTGCCCATGGGACGGCTGGCCGACCTGGTGGGGCGCAAGAGGGTGTACCTGGCTGGGACAACGGTTGTGGCGATTAGCTGCGTGGCGGCGGGCGTCGCCCCTTCCATGCCGCTTCTGATCGGTGCGAACGTCGTTCACGGCATTGGCGCTGGGATGACGCAAGGCACTTCGATGGCGATGGTCGTCAGCAGCTTCCCTCAATCTCAACGCGGCAGGGCGCTGGGCGTGTATATGGGTGTGGTAGGCGCTGGAAGCGTGTTCGGTCCAGCGGTTGGGGGCGTGGTGGTCGGCGCGCTCGGGTGGATATGGGTATTCTTCGGGGTCGCGCTGATGTCGGCGGCTTCGCTGTCGCTGACAGTGGCTCTGGTGGACTCGGAGCGTGTGGACGCCGGACGAGGCGCTGCCGCTGCCGCGCGGTTCGACAAGGTCGGAGCGGCGTTGTCGGCCGGGGCGTTGATCATGTTCCTGCAGGCAATGACGTGGGCGCCGGAGGCGGGTTACGGCAGTCCGTACATCCTGCTGGCGTTCGGAGGTTCTCTCGCGTTCGGGTTCGCCTTCGTGGTATGGGAACTCCGCGCCCAGTCTCCAATGCTAGACCTGCGGCTGTTCCGGATCCGAACGTTCTCCGTCGCCGTCGCGTCGGCGTTCATCCACTTCATCGGCTCGTCTTCCGCGTGGTTCCTCATGCCGTTCTACATACAGGTCGTCCTGCGCCACTCACCCGAAGAGGTGGGGATGATAACCGCGCTCAGCTCCGTTTCCATGGCTGTCATGGGGCCGGTGTCGGGATGGCTGTCGGAGCGGTTCGGGCGTAGGCTGTTCACTGCCGGTGGGTTGGGAGTAACCACGTTGGGCATGGTGACTATGGCGACTCTCGGCACGGATTCGCGCGTCGAAGTCGCGGTGGTGGGTATGGTGTTGCAGAGTGTGGGAATCGGCGCGTTCATCCCGCCCAACAACGGCGCGGCGCTGAACTCCGTCGGTTCCGACAGGCATGGCGTGGTATCCGGCTTCCTGCAACTAGTGCGGAACTCCGCGAACGTGATCAGCGTAACCCTGGCGGCTACCATCGTCACACTGACGATGGGATCGATGGGCTATCCTCCAAGCTTGGCCGCCGTGTCCGAGTCCGGAGACGCGGGGCTGCTGGAAGCGTTCGTAGCGGGACTGCGTTATTCCTACCTGCTCATGGCGGCGCTTCTGACGCTAGGCATCCTCATAGTCGTCGCAGGCTCCAGGGCCCGCGCCCGCGTCTGACGCGCATCATCTCGGCGAACCCCTGACGCCATTGTAGCCGGCGATTAGAAGCGTCCCAACGATTCCGATGACGGCTATCGCCAGGATGATGATGCGTCCGTTGGACGCCGCCTGCCCATGGCGGGCCGATACGGCCTCCAAGCTCTGGCTGACTTCTTCAACCAGGCCGTCCACTTCCCCTTGCAGTCCGCTCAGAATTTGCCTGTTGGCGCCAATCAGTCTGCGCTCTCGCGCCACCATTGCCGTTCGCAACTTCATCGCGTCCAGGGCGCTGTTGTCTCCAACGCCGGCGTCCAACAACCGGTTGGCAAGGGGAATCACCTCAGGATTCAGGTCCGGACCACCGTTCTCCGCAAGATACTCGATGCTTCGGTCCATCCGCTGGGCCGCCGTATCGAAAGTCTCTTCGACCCGCGCCGTTAGCGCGGGAATCGTCAACCTGTTGGCGAAATCGAGCGTCTGGTAGCCCCTTGACACCGACTCCATCAGCGTGGCCATATGCCAGTAACGAAGGTACTCCTCTTCGGACAAATGGTCGGATCCCGAAGGATTTCCACCTCTGAACTCGCTTCTGCCCGTCATCATGTAGTAGAACTGGTTGTCCAGGCTCGAACCGATGGCGGGTAAAAGCTCATAATTCGTGGAGAGGCTGAGATCCTGCCAGTTCCGCTCCCCTACCAGAATGGCCTCCAGCAGAGCGGGCCGGCCATCCTCGATCCTCGACACGTTGGCCGTCAACAGGTTGACCCGCTGACCTATGCGCTCCGCGCCGCCGTCATAGCCCCTGCCTTCCAGGTCCGTCAACCGGTTGGTCAGCTCCGCCTCGCTGCTGGCAATGGCTGCTCTGGCCTCGGCTATGCTTTCGGAAGTCATCCGGGCGTTGCTGGCCACGGATGCAGTTGACGCCAGCGAGTTCGAGCGTCGAGTTACCTCCGCCGCGGCGGCCAGAACCTCAACGTCGCCGCCGTCCAGGCTCTCAGCATCCAGATTGCCAATGACCAGCCAGCCGGCCACCGCTGAGGCGATGATGATTGCCAGCGCGCCCAGGGAGCTGACGGCCAGAGACGCGGATATGCGCCACTGCGACTTGAATCCGGAGTAACCGGCGACCAGCAGCGTCCCAACGATCCCAATGATGCCTATCGCCAAGATGATGATACGTCCATTGGACGACGCCTGATCGTACCGACCCGCCGCAGCCGCCGAACTCTGCTTGACCTCTGCAACCAGGCCGTCCACCTCCCCTTGCAGCGCGGCCAAAATTGGCCTGTTGGCCTGAATCAGCCGGCGCTCCCGATCCACCATCGCTCCCCTTAGCCTCATGGCGTTCAGGGCGCTGTCCTCACCGGCACCGGCGGACAACAGCCGATTGGCAAGCGGGATCACCTCGGGGTCCAGGTCGGGACCGCCATTTCCCGCAAGGTATGCGATGCTTCGGGCCATCCGCTGCGCCGCGGTATCGAAACTCTCCTCATTGTTGGCTAATCGCGTTGGGTCATCTTGGCTGCTGAGATTTGCCGCCAGCAGGCTCCGGTGCGCGCTGAACGTCCACTCATTCAGTGTGGCTAGGTGCCAGTAGCGCAGAAACTCTTCTTCGGACAGAGCGCCGGAGGCCGCCGGCTCGGCATCTCGGAAATCGCTCCTGCCCGTCATCACGTAGTAGAACTGGTCGTCCAAGCTGGAACTGATGGCGGGAAGAAGTTTCTGGTTGGTGGAAAAGAGGAGCTGTCCCCAGCTGCGTTCTCCGGCAAGGATGGCCTCCAACAGAGCGGGCCGTTCATTCTCGATCAGCGACACGTTGGCGGCGAGTAAATCGACCTGTTGACGTATTCGCTCCACCCTGTCGTTATAACCCCGCCCTTCCAGGCCAGATAGACGTTCGGACAGATGTGTCTGATTGCTGGCGGTGGCGGCGTTCGCCTCGGCTATGCTTTCGGGGGTCATACGGGAGTTGGTCGCCACCGATGCCGCTGACGCCACTGTGCCCGATAGCTTGTTTACCGCCGCGATGTCGGCCAGAATCTCGGCGTCTCCGCCGGTGCGGTTCTCAGCCTCCAGGTTGCCGATGATTAGCCAGCCGGCCACTGCGGAGGCGATGATTATTGCAAGCGCGCCCAGCGCGCCGATGAGCAGAGGCGCTGTTATGCGAGGTTGTGCCATCACTGAGCGCCTCCCAGATTACTGACTATGTGGTAATTCCCGTCATCTCCGATAACGGTCACAAACACCGCGTCCGATCCCTGGTTGTCGCCCGGGCCGTACTGGAGCGTCAGCCCATTGAGGTCGATCGTCCCGGAGTTTCGCAGCGCGTCGAGGAAGCAGTCGCGGCTGACGTCCCTGCCACACTCTTCGAGACCCACGATCGCCAGTCGCCCTGCCAGATAGCCCTCCAAAGAGACGAACCCCGGCGCGGCATCGGCGTCGAACGCCTTGAGCGCGGCGCGATAGGCGGCGACTGCGGGAACGCCGGTGTCATCAGGTAGCGGCACTACCTGGGTGACGTAAACGCCGGCGCCGTCCGGCCCCAACTCTTGCGCCAATGCGTTGCTGCCCACAAAGGATACCGCCATGAATATGGGGTCTATGTCCTCGCGAGCTACGGTTAATCGCCTTGGCGACCGAAGCGTACGCTCCAATCATGATGACCGCTTCGGGATTGGCTTCCACGATGTTGAAGACGGCGGCCTTTACCGCGTCGCTGTTGCGCTGGTAGTACCACGACGCTACCGGCTCCAGGTTGCGCTTCCCCAGCGCGTCAACCACCCCGTCCAGCCCGGACTGGCCGTAGGAGTCGTTCTGGTACATCACGGCGACGCGGGTTATCCCCAAGTCTTCAGTCAGCCGCGCCACCATCTCCTCCGCCTCCTGATGGTACGAAGCCCGCAGGTTCACCACGTTCTCAAGTTCAGCCTCCCGGAGGAAGCCGGCGCCGGTAAAGGGCGCGATGAATGGCACGTCTTCCGCGTTGGCCAATGGCGACGCCGAGCGGGAGGTGGGTGTTCCCACCTCTCCAATCAGCGCGAAGACGCGTTCTCTATTAATCAGATTCAGTGTGTTGCCGTAAGCCAGGTGCGGCTCATATTGGTCGTCCAGAGTTGTCAGCTCCAGCATCCGGCCATGCACCCCGCCCGCCTGGTTCTGTTCGTGGAACGCCGCCTGGATTCCCAACCGCATCCCTTGGCCCAGCGCCTGCGCCGGGCCGCTGAACGCTGCGGACTGCCCGAACAAAATCCGGTCGTCGTCTAAGCCCGTATTCCTCTCATCCCCCATGGCCGCCATCGCCTGCGGCGCCGTTTCGGATTCGCCCTGAGTCGGGGCGGCGGGCGAATCTTGGCACGCCGCCGCAAAGACCATAACCATGGCCGCAATGGCGGACACCGCGATGGCTTTTGCGCTCCTGACGGTTGTGACTTTATATATCATCATCAGGTCTTCCGCTCCTCGAAATTCAACAGGCTTTCCGATGGCCGCTCCCATCATGCGGATAGGCAAGCGTCCGCACGGACACGGTAGCGCCAAAATCGCGGCGCTTCAAGCTGTGGCCATGCCTTAATGCCGCGCTTCAACAGCGGATGGTTGACAACGTGGCTGAACTCTCGACATGGCCCATCATGGCGCCGATGTAGCCCCGCGGCCGTTGCGCCGGAGTCTCGATGATCGGAACGATGCGGCGCGGCGGCGCACCCTCCTCCCGCTCCGGGCTGACGTATCAGCATTCCGATATGCTAGACTAATTTCACCGACACGTCAGATATGGCGCAGCGTGGGCCGGTAGCTCAGCTTGGCCAGAGCAACGGACTTTTAATCCGTCGGTCCTGGGTTCGAATCCCAGCCGGCCCACCAGACTTGATAAAATCAAGAACCTTCGAGTTGCGGATAGTCTTGGAACTATAGCGGACCGGCGTTGACCTTGCGCTGCTGGCCGCGTCAGTGGGTTGCCTGACGGGAGCGGGGCATTCATCGTTGACCTTAGGAATCCCGTCCGGCCAAGGACCAGATCATTCGGCGAGGCCACGACTGCTCAACCGCGGCGGCAAACCCGAAAAAACGTCCGTCGATAACGCGCGGTGGCCAGACGCAATATGGTATGGTTTATAAACGTCCGATTCCAGAAACTGGAGCATCGCCATGGTCGGTTCTCGACGTCTTCCGGGATTCCAAATCGAGAGGGTTTGGGCCAAAAATTTTCGCAGCATCGCTGATGCAACCCTGGACCTAGGTCCAATGACCGTGCTCGTCGGCCCCAATGCGTCGGGCAAAAGCAACGTGCTCGACGTTCTCAGGTTCTTGAAAGACTCGCTGAGGTTCGATCTGGAAGCGGCGGTTTCGCTGCGCCGCGGGTTCGACGCGATCCTGCGCCGAACCGAAGGGCCGCGTCCCGAATCAATGGAAATCGGGATTACCGCGACCTTAGGCGGTACTCTGCGCCAGCCAGACCGGTTTCGAATTGAATACAGCTATGCGCTGGGCGCCGAACCCGACGGTGGTTACGTCGTTGCGTGGGAACTCGCCACCGTGAACTCGGATCCTGCTGGTCAACGAGAACCTCTGGCGCTCAGGGTGGAAAACGGACGCATCTCTTCCCCAGGCCAAGGGGCAGAACATATCGTACCGTATGCACGTTTCCGACCGGACGACGCCGAGGGGGTTGGATTTGACGCCACGGATTTAAACATGCGACGCCTAGTGAGGGCGTGGGCAATTGGCAGAGCCCCTGGCGCCAGGGAAGTTGAGGGACCGGCCGCGTCAATGGCACGCGTCCTAGAGGTCATGCTGAGCCGTATCGCCCAGACTAGATACTATCACATCTTCCCGAATATAATCCGGGAGCCTCAACCGCTGAGCAATCCCCAGACACTCGACGAAGATGCCGGCAATCTGGCGTCCGTACTGCGCAATCTGGAAAGGAGACGCCCGGCCGATTTTGGTCGGCTGAAAGGATCTCTTGCCCGTCTGGTTCCCGGCGTATCCGACATTGAAGTGACCTCAGTAGGCGGATATCTGGTGGTGAGGCTGAAACACGAAGACGTTCATGGCGGGGGTTGGCTGGATCTCGCCCAGCAGTCCGACGGCACGATTCGGCTTCTGGGGCTGCTCACCGGCTTGAATCAAATCCGGCCACTACTCTCGCTGATCGGCATTGAAGAACCGGAACTCACCGTCCACCCAGGAGCGCTCACCGCCCTGTCGGACGTGCTGAAAGAGGCGACCCGACGGTCCCAGGTGGTGTTGACTACCCACAGCCCTGAACTAATCGACCGGATTACGGATTTTCGGGACGTTGAATCGATGCGTATTGTGGAATTGGTTGACGGCGCAACACAGGTCAGCCTAGTGTCTGATGCGCAGAGGGAATCCGTCCTGCGCCACCTCTTCTCTCCCGGCGAGCTGCACCGGATGGGAGAACTCGAACAGTTCGGTGCGACCACGTGAACCGACTCCCGAACATCGCCGCTATCGTCGAGGGAGATGGGGATGTCGACGCCGTGCCCGGTCTGTTGCGCAGGATTCTCTGGGAGCGGCTCTTTCGTTACGATATCCGAGCAGCCAACCCCAAACAAGCTAATGGCAAACCTAATCTGCTTAAGAAATTTGAACGGTTTCTTCGATACGCCATCATCGATAATTGCGATGCCATCCTGGTTATTTTGGACGCAGATCGGGAGTGCCCGGTGGACGAAGCGCGAACCCTAGCTGCCAGGGCAGCCGCGCTAAGCCTCGCGGTGCCGGTCGCGATCGTGTACGCCAACAGCGAATACGAGACTTGGTTCATCGCCAGTCTATCTGAAGGCACAGGCGCAGCCATCAGGGCCAGACTCGGCATACCCGACACGGTACACGCCCCCGATAACTTTGAAAGCATGAGGGGCGCCAAGGCATGGCTGAACGAAAGGATGCCCGACAGCAGAGCTTACAAGGAAACCGAGGATCAGGGTCCGCTCACTTATCACATTGATCTTGATCTTGCGTATCTCCGGTCGCGTTCTTTTCGTAGGCTCTGCCACGCCGTGGACGAGTTGGTGGCCGCCATTGATCAGGGCCAGCATGGCGGCGTCACCCCCTAGGCGTTTCCTACTCCTGGCTCCAGTGATGGTCGCAACCTGTCGGGACTCGGGGCCAAGTACGTTCATGCCGCGGGGTACGCTGACGAGTCTCTCCACCAGACTTGATAAAATCAAGAACCTTCACGTTGAGTTTCATGCTCGCGGCATGATTTGCCAAACGCTCGGCCTCATAGGTCGGATGAGATTCTCAGCCCCCGTTACATTGCGGGGGTTTTCTCTTTTAGGTTGTCGGCCTATTTCTGGCTATCCAGGGGCCGCCTGCACTAGCGGCACTACAATAGCTGGAAAGGCGACGTCTGTTCAGTATGCCGACATTGTGTACTGTACTATTGTACAGTACACAATGTATGATTGCGTCAAATTAAGGAAGGAGGGCGGGCGATGAGTCTCACTATAGCTGAGCTGGCACTTACCGTTGGGAAGGACGAGAACTATGTGCGTCAGCACATTCGCCGGCAGCATCTGGTGGCGCGAAGAGAGGGGCGCAGGGTGTTGGTGGAAGAATATGAGGCGGCAAGGTGGGCCAAGGAACGAGGCCTGCCGTTCAGCCATACTGTCGCAACACTGGGGTTATACGATGGAATCAGCGCGCGGGCGGCGCGGATGACCGTGCTGGCGCTCCGAACGCCGGACGGGACGGTGACAAATCTGCTCACCCTGGTCCGCCACCGGAACCGCAATTCGCTGGGTCCCTGGGTCCATGCCGGAAATCCCAACTGGCAGCGGGGAATAATCGGCGTGGAAAACTCGGAGCAAGTCGAAAGCCTTGAGCTATATCGCTTGGACACGACGCTCACGGAGTGCCAGGAGATTGTGCAGAACATCCTCCGGAGCGGGTCACTGGTGATCGCTGATGTGGACATTCGGTACGCCCTGGATCCCCGTCAGCGACGACATTGGGCTTACCAAGAACACACCATGAGTGATGCAGAGTTGCTTGAAAGCCCATTCCGCGGGCACAGCGCGGAAATGGCCGAATACTGGTGCTTCGACTCAGAAACGCAAGATCGATGGTTGGAAGTGTTGCAGGTCGCGGGAGAGGCCGCCGCCGAGATGTCGAAACTATCGCACTTCCCACTTGTTCGCCGCTTGGACCGCGTTGGCAATCTGGTGATAGCCAGTGCCCAAGATGCGATCAATAGCGAAATCACGGCGATGCACGGCCGGAACCTGGTACTCAGGGTTTGGGGAAGTGACTGGACTACGCCCCCGCCGGGGGCATACTCGGCGACGGTGTGGGCCGGCCACAGTGGCGACAGAGTACTGCAACGATCGATCGCAATCAGCGAGCCCGAAACGGTAATAGGCTGCGAGACGGACACTGACCTTGTAGGGCTCGCAATATACCGTAACAGTGACGGGCAGTGCATAGATCAGTATGAAGCGCATCTTATCATGTCGATTGAAATGGACCTCGTTATCAGAGGGCCGGAAGTACGAATGAACATCAAGACACCAAGGAAATCGATTAAAGTGGACACAACCCTCGGCACGGCGCGTGAGACCGTTAGAGTCGCAGACAGCGGCGGCTCGGAAGTGGACCAGGCCATCAGAGCGAAGAACTTGTCGTATCGAGCCTGGGAAAAAGATCAATCTGCACGGCAGGCGGGTGATCTGGCCAGATTTGCGCCGGAAGAATTCGCTGAGGCGGTTGCCTACATCACGAATCTGATATGGCAGCAGAGTCGGGCCAAGGGCCCCATCTATTTCGCAGATCCGTACTTCCTAGGCGACAAGGTAAGCGATGCGGAGATCGAATTGTTGGCCTCCCTGCTGTCAGCAACGAGAGGCAGGCCATTGAACATCCTGTGCGGAAAGCGTAGCAAGAGTCTCAGGCTGGAATACCCGCAACGTCTGACCGCACAGGCAACTGTCAAAAGGTTCGCCCGACCGGGCGATGGGAAGCCGGCTTTTCATGATAGATACCTAATTACTCCTGCCGGCGAGACGTTGATCACGAACTCGGTCAACGGCTGGGAAAAACGGGGTGTCACATTCAGCGCCTGCTCCCACAGCGTTTACAGGGCGGAGGCAGAAAAATTGTGGCTCTCCTCGGTAGGTAGCAATGGAAACGACATCTTGGTAACGGAGGCGAGCCCATGGTAGAAGGAAAGCCAGAACAGGCCCATGAGGAGAGATTGCTGGTACAGGCAGCTTGGCGCGTGGTAGGCGCCGTTGAGTCGCCGCTGAAAAACCCAGATCTCTCGAGTCTGGTCGACGGAGTGCTGGGACCGCTGTTCGAGCGGGACTCCGTCGCCGAAATCGAACGCCGACGTGTGAGGGAAACCGTCTATGGATGGTACGAAACACGTGATGGGCGACCGGTGTTGGCGGAAGACGCAGGGCAAGAGATTGACGACCTGATACTGCGTGGGGTAGCTCAACAACTACTTCAAGGAAAATCGGGCACGGCAAATGAGACCCTCTTTTGGGCGATCGGCACCGTTGATGCAGAGACAGCTGCGGAAAAGATCCCGGCCGTGTGGTATCTGAAACAGGTTGACGCGCTATGGGAGAACTCCGTGGAGGTGCTGCAGCGGCTGTGCGAACGCGAAAATGCCATCGACCCCGACGAAATCCTGGGATACAAATTGGATGGCGGAAGGGTATCTGTCGACCCGGAATATTATCGGGATCGCATCAGGGTATTCCGTCGAACCGATCTGGGCCGACCCAACCTGTACCGTGGTGCAGCGAACGTCATTCGGCTTGTCATGACACTAAGACCAGAACGCTTTCCCGAGTTGGTCCAGAGAGTGGATCACCCGATAGTCCAGCGGTGGGCACTTTTCATCGCATCCCGATACAAGGGCGTCGACCGCTTGCAAGCACTGGCTTGGCTCAAGACGAACCAATCTGAACCGGTGACCGCGATAGCAATAGTTCATGCGTTGGAAGTTATGCGGGAACTGGTCGGCGAAGCGAGACACCCCGGCAGGGGGCAAAAGGAACGGGAAGAAGCAGGCGAAGTCGCTGCCAAGCTTCTCTCGGGCCTGGTAGACCGATTGGCGCAATACGAACCTTCGGAGAGCGTCCGGTGGATAGCCGAGTTGTACGAACACGGAGACCTCCCGCAGATTGTGATTGGTGAGTCGGAGGAATACGACCTCGGCGGACGACTGGAGGAGCGTTGCATAGACGAAATCGCAGAACTGGTTCGCCAAAACTGGCACAGCGAATTACGTGAAGCGCTCAAGTCTAAAGTGCGCCATGGCCCCGCCATTCAGCCAACGCTGCCATTGGGGACGGTAGCCCAAAGGATAAGCCGAGACCACCCAGAGCGAGCCATTGAGATAGCCAAGATTGTGCTCAAAAAGCACGCGAAGCGCACTGACGAAATCTTGCGTGGTAACGAGCGCGCCTACTATACGTTGACCGATGAGAGGGCGATCAAATGGATGCGCGGACTGGGATCTGCGCTCTCACTCGCGCTGCCGGAGGATGAAACCCCGCTGGACTGGGTGATCGCACAGTCCAGTCGGTTGCCGCTAAGCGTTTGGGAAGCGGATGATCACCCCAAAGAGTTCCGGGTCGCCAATGACGTGGCCCAAATGCAAATGGCTGTGGCTATCCATGGCGTGGTGGCGAGATACGAAGCAGGTGTTGGCGTCGAACCCGAGATGGTGAGGAACTTGGTGGAAAGGGTGTGGGAGCACTGTCATTTCGTCGGCAGACTAGAAGGATACCGGCTTGAAGAACCGGAGGTAGAGGAGTTGGCGGCCCGCGTTCTTGTTGAGTTAGGAAATCCAAGCGAAGAATGGCTGATAGGCCGAGTAAAGAGCGGAGGAATCGGGCCTAGAGGTTTATGGAGCATGGTGGATGCTTACGTAAAAAGATACGGCTACCCGGTTCTAGTGGACGAACTGAGTGGCAGCATAGCGGCGCAGTACCGCTATATCAAAGCTGTAGAAATTTCCACCCTCCGGTACTTGGCCAGGGTCTGGAAAATCCTGAAGGCAGCTGACCCTGCGCTCGTAACAGCGGAGACAATGCTGGAATACCATCAGAGGGCGATGCAGCGCGGAGACTACCTTGAGGTAATGAACCTTCAGATTCTAGCAGTACGCAAGAAGGGTCTAACAGCGGAAGTGATGAGAAGCATAAGGTCGCTCTCCGAATACTTGTGGCGCAACTACGTTCCCGGCGAAGAAGTCGATCTGAAGCGAAGCGTCGAGGCATTACTGGCATAGGTGTAATAGACAGTGCCGCCGTCTTGCGTACAATACCTTAGTACTATTTTGTCATATCAGGGTGACCGGACTCGAGCGCGCGTGAGTTCCTCAATCACATGAGCGAACATCCGCTCAAGTACCAGGCGTCTGATCGACGCCAGACTCCGACGGCCCTCAGGGGGTAAATCTCCGGGTCTGTCCCGGCTGTCGTTTCGGTCTGCGAGCGTCTCCCGGAACACTCGCTGTCTGTCCAGCGATGGTCGTTCCATAGTTCTGGCGCAGCGCAAGGTAGCAGTGGGCGAGCACGCATGGCCCACATGGCGGTGGAACCCCGACCACAGCCTGCCCTCGTAGTCGTCGAGCCCAACCTCTCCCTTCGCATCCTGGTAGAAGCGCTCGATCATCCAGCGACAGTGAGCCGACTCCACGATGTCGTCCAGGCTCATCCGATCTATTCCCGACGCGAAGTAATACTTGGTCTCTGTGGGGCGCCCATTTGCGGAACGTTCGCCGATCAGCCATCCTGCTGAGGGTAGATGAGTCCCGCGATAGCCCACCCTATGCACTCTCACCCTGGCGCGCAACTTCCGCAGAACGCCCCTGGCGCCTCCCCCCAGGCGACGACGCGCCAACCGTCGGGATCGAGTCCATCCAGGATGGAAGCCGCCTCCATCGACGCCACCGCCATCGACGCCATCCAGTCCCCGAGCCCCTTTAGCCTTTCTCGGACGACCGATGCCCTGGTACTCAGGTGGTTGCCCATCCCCAGGATACCGCTGAACCTCATCTGTGGTACGGAACCGGACGATCAAGGGCACCCTGACCACGTACGGCAACCTTCTGTCCTCAAGACCGTCCAGCAGCGGCGGTTGGTCGCCGTAACCGGCGTCGGCCACCACGGCGCGAGTCCGAGCGCCAGCCTCGATGCCGGCGTTGATCAGTCCCGGCGCGATCTCCCCCTTGGTCTCGAAGCCCACATCCTCCGACACGCCCGCGGCCGCACTGCACTCGTCATCGTTCGCCCACGACTTCGGAAGATACACTCTCGACATGATCTGTCAGCCATACACGCTGTTGACGTAGTGGGTCGTCACCAGCACCTGGCAGTTGTCCACGCGACCCAGGGGTCCCAGAGTACTAGCGAGCCACCCCAACCGACTCTTCAATATACACATACCTACAATCCAATATACGACAATGCGAAGTTGGCTCAACAGCTTGTCTGTCTGTTATATTCGTCAGGTTTGCATTGTAACCACCCTACGATAGGTGGTAAATGGAGATACGCCATCCTTGTAAGGATGTTGTTGGAAGGAAGGACATGGCGATTCCCGAATCTCAACTCAGCAGATGGTCCCATCACGGGCCCCAGGACTCATCCCAACGTACTCATGAAGCAATCAAACAGGTGTTGGATGCTTACCAATGGCCTCCCGGCATGACCAGGGACTTCTACCTGCAAGGATCCTATCGGAACGATACGAACATCCTGGGAGACAGCGACGTGGACGTCGTGCTCGAGCTTACTTCGGCCTTCCGCCATGATAAGAGCGCTCTGTCTCAATACGAGCAGGGACTGCTTGCTGCGACTTTCCATCCAGCCTCCCATGATTGGAACGACTTCAGGCGCGAGGCACTGAAAGCCCTAGAAGCTGGGTTCGGTAGAGGGATGGTGTCGCAGGGCAACAAGTCGATCAAGCTCAAGGCCGCTCCGCCGAGACTCGCGGCTGATGTTGTCATCTGCATGGGACACCGCCAGTACACCAGTCGCTACTCATACGTAGAAGGGATCACATTCTACGCTTTGCGTGACAAGCGATGGATCATCAATTTTCCGAAAGAGCACTATAAGAACGGGGCGGCCGAGAGCGGCCGCACTTGGGACAGGTACAAGCGAACGGTGAGGATGTTCAAGAACGCCAGGAATCACTTGATTTCCACCGGGAGGATCAGCGCTGGCCTCGCTCCGTCGTACTTCGTCGAGTGTCTCCTCTACAATGCGCCAGACTCCGCATTCCAGTACGGCTTCCAAGACACTTATCGCTCTATCGTCAACTGGATGGTTCAGAACGATCTCGATGGACTCGTCTGTCAGAATGATCAACAGCTGCTGTTTGGTTCGTCCCCTGAGCAATGGTCAATGGTGGATGCGAAGACCCTTGCGGATCGACTGGCATCCCTATGGAACGACTGGAGGTAACCGATTCGGATGCATTCCTACGAGGTAGAAGGGCGAGGAAGAGTTGAGGTGTCACTCGCTGTCGTCAGCATCTTGATGATCTGGCTCCTTCATGTAGTGTTGGACACCATCAACTTTCAGCCTCAGTGGTGGTTGAGCGTACCCTCGTTCGCAGGGTGTTATTCGGGCCTCCATTGGTTGTTCGACCATTACGGGTGGAGGCTCGGTTTGTTTCGGAAGCTCAAGCTCGCCCATCTCCCCAACCTCAATGGAGAGTGGGTTGGCGAGGTCGAATCCTCCTACGGCCCAGGCGGTAGCGCCCACTTGGTTTCCGTGATCATATTACAGCGATGGTCGAAGATGTTGCTTAGGCTGGAGACTGAGCATTCTCGCTCTCATAGCATCACGGCCAGACTCAGGACTACCGACTTGCCCAATCCCGAACTGTCTTACCAGTACGTGAACGAGCCCGTGTCGAATGCTCCGGTCACGATGGAGATGCACAGGGGCACGGCAATGCTGGAACTAACTGGATCTTGCCTCAAGGGCGACTACTATACGGGGAGGGGACGGGGAGAGATCGGAACACTCAAGCTCAGCAAACGATGACGCAGTGGCTTGCGTTTCCGGGTTAGGCTGGCTGGTGGCGTTCTGAATATCGGGACGGTAGGGAGACGTGCCGCCCCTGCGACGGAACGGCTCGCCGGAGAGCGTCTAGAGCGGCAGCGTGCCGTTCGTCCTCGTCCATGTCGGGCCACGCGCCGTCCGACGGCAGGAGCGTGACCGCGCTGACGCCACCTCTACCTGCTCCGAATCGACGAATTGCCAAAGCATAGAGCATGCACTGGATCCTCGCCTCTCTCTTTACGGTCCACTCAGACCAGAATGGTGTTACTCGCCTGAATCGTCGGCGACGGCGCGGCGGCGACGGCGGCGGACAGGCGTGGGACCTTGGCCTTCTTCCCAGAAGTACACAACGTTATCTTGCCGGTTGACGACGATGTTCTTGTTGAGAAGTTCTGCGGCTCTGGATAGACGGCGCCGGATCGCAGCTGTAGTGTCGCCCTCGTTCGCTGTAACGCGGCCCGCATTGCCGGGCTCCAGTTGGCGGACGATCTCGACGTACTCGCGGAGTTGTGCGCCACGCGCGCCGGAAAGGGTCATCGCAAGCTCAGCTTCTTGCATCGGGATTATCTCGAAAGTTGGCATATTTTGCAACTCCTGGCACGTTGTTGCTTTGATTAGTTTGTATAGAATATACGGTTCAACGCTTCACCATGTTACATGGAACTTTGTTTAGTCGCAAGCTAACGTGTGAGATTGGCATGTATGGATACAGAATGGGTGAAAAAGAGTAGGCGGAACTGCCCAATAACTGGACGATCTGAGATGATCCCATCCCGTCAATCCTGTCTCCGGCTAGGCTGGACTTTGTACATTCACGCCGCATAGGAAAACGATTCGATGAATCTGTTGAGCATGGGGGCAGGTATTTCTCGCATGTGGGGTTTTTGGGCTCGACTTTGTACATTCAAGCCGCATGACAGATGGAGTCGAGCATCCTGTTGTACAAGAGGCGTGGGACTTTGATCAGTTCAGGCTTGCGCCCTGAGGTCGCAAAAGTTCCCTGGCGCACCCATAAGTATCGTCTGACCAGTGCGATGGCGTCGGCGAACGAGGGGTTGGTCTTGTCATACCACGCCGCTGAACGAGCAGTCAGCCTGCCACCCTGTCCAATCAGCACATCCGCAGCCAGTGTCACCACACTGAACAGCCCGAACAGCGCAGGCGTAGTCCGTGCGATTGCCCTATCCGACCACTGCCTCTGCGTCTCCACCCCCATGTGAGCGCGAAGCTCCTCGAAGGTCACTTCAACCTGCCAGCGAAGCATGTACCAGCTGATGATCTGGACGGGGTCAGCATCGGTGTCGGTGCATAGCAGCGCATACGTTCCGATCCTGCCCGCCGGGTCTCTGGCGATTACCCAGCGTATCGGGACGCGCGGTTTCCCACCTGTGTACCAAATAGCTGTACCAGAGGCGACTTCGACTGTTCTCACGCTGGAGTCTGATCCGGTCACCAGACAGGTCGTCCACACCGTCTTGGGATCGGCAAGCGCTGCGGATGGACTGGGCAGTCGCTCTCCGACAACTCTGGGCCGTCCCATCTGGCCGGGCCGTCGGGGTGGTGCAGGTCTTCGCGGCGATGCGTCTTTGCGCAGTCTGGTGACGACAACTATGGGGTTGGACATACTCTGAGCGTACTTCAGAAACTCCCGCCTCGCGTAGCCTCCATCACAGACCACGACCATCTCCGTGTCTGGAAGCCAACGGCGCAGACAGATCAGCATCTGACGGGCGAAGTCGGTTACCAACTTGTGTCGCCTGCCATTACGCCGATCATAGCGCTCAGAGGGCGCCAGAACGGTCAGAAACGGCAGAGCCCAGTGACGACCGGCCCAACCAATACGCCTCAGACACATCAGACTCACCCATCTGATTCCGCTCGTCATCAACGACCTTCTCGTTGGTGGAGCGTGTGGGGCGCGGTACATCCCCTTTGCGGCTATCTTCCTGCCCTAGCGTCGTTCTATAGTCTCGTCGATTCCGAACACCAGCGGCTCGTCTGACTGACATAGATGCCGGACCAACATGAGCAGCAGTACCCTGCTCAGCTTCAGCGACGACCATCGGGCCCGGTTGAGCGCGTGATGGTAAATAGCGAAGTCTCCGCGCTGCCCAATCCCCAGGATGTTGAGCGCCGAGGTCACTGTCCGCTTGTGTGGAGACAGGATCGCTCCGATCGCCAGGAGTTGAGCTTTGCGCCAAGTCCTGGGGTGAAATAGGCGCTCAATTGGGTGCAGCAGGGATATAATCACTTCGGGCAGGGTAGGCATGCTCGACCTCTTGTAGTGATTTGGTCGAGCTTACCCTGCCCTTCACACTTTAGCTATCCGTTGTACAAAGTCGAGGCTCTTGCCGGAGGTGCAGAAAGTCTCAGAAGCAATCCAGAGGTGCCGGCGCACCAAAGCGATCGCATCGACGAATGTAGACTCCGACTTGACATGCCATGTCGCCGGTCTCGGAGTCGACAGCCGTCCGTCTCCCAGCGGATGGATCGCGAGTGTCGTCCAGGGGAACAGTCCCAACAGCACAGGGGTGGTACGTGACATGGCGCGATCCGACCACTGGCGTTGTGTCTCCAATCCCAGGTGGGCGCGGGTCTCCTGAAACGTCACCTCGATCCGCCAGCGCAGCGCGGACCACTCGCAATCTGGGCCGGACCGACAGTGGGGTCGATACACAGCCACGCCTGGGGGTCGAATCGGTGTAGAGCGTCTCGAATGAGGACCCATCGGATTGGCGTCGGGGTGGAGCGGGTTCGTAGAGCTCGGCATCCAGACGCAGCCGGGTGATGGATGAAGGTGACCGGGCGAGTCATGGACTGGCAGAAGGCGAGCAGGTCTAGGCGGCATAGCCGCTGTCGGCCACCATCACCAGTGGGCGGTTGGGCAGCCAGCGACGGATTTGGAGGATCATCTGGCGCGCCCAGTCGGTCAGCTTCTTGTGAGTCCGGCCCGACTGCCGATAGCATCGTTCAGATGGGGCCAAGGCTGTCAGTACCGGCCATGCCCAGTCCGAGGCGCCCAGGGTATGGTGGTCAACAGCATCAGACTTATCCAACGCAGGCCGGAGGCCTTGACGAAATGACTGCCACTGGAGCGCACCGCGTCGCGATATATTCCCTTGGCCTTGATCTGCCTGCCACGTCGTCGCTCCAAAGTCTCATCTATCCCCAACCAGTGGACCATCACCCTGACCCAGATGCTCTACCAAAAGCGACGGCGGCACACGGCTCAGTTGGAGCGGTGACCACACAGCGCGATCGAGAACGTGGTGGTACCGAGCAAAGCCGGGGTCGTTGCTGAGTCCCATGGCGCGGAGCGCGGAGGTGACGGTCCTCTTGCGCGTAGCCAGAACCGCCCCAACCAGCACAACCTGGACTTTCGCCCATGTCTTGGCTTGGAACACAGGCGCGAACGGATTGAGTAGGGGTACAGTGGCATCAGGCAGGGTGAGCATGGCTGAACCTTTTGAAGGGGGTTCGGGCCATCTTACCCTGTTCTTATACCCTGCATATCACTCGGCGGAATGTACAAAGTCCAGCTAAGCTGGCTCATCATCACATTCGCCATCACCCTTCTCGGATGCTCGGCGATCTCCGTCCCTTGCGGATTCACCAAAGCGGGCTTGCCCGTAGGTCTGCAAATCGTAGCCCCGTGGCGCTAAGAGGGATACCTGCTAGGCGCGTCCGCGCTGTTCGAGCGGGTGGCCGGGCGTCTTACCTCTGACGCCGCGGTTGCCCCTCTAATAGTCGCTGACAGGGGACGTCCCACCCCGCCGAGCGGCGAACGCGGCGGCTTGATGGCGATTGTCCAGCCCCAGCTTTCGCAGAATGTTGCTGACGTGGTTCTTGACCGTGCTCTCGGTTATGTAGAGGAGCTTCGCAATCTGCTTGTTGGTTAGCGTATCAACGAGCATTGCCAGAACTTGGCGCTCTCTCTTGGACAGCGGCAGTTGCGGCGACGAAGAATCGTCGCCGGACGGGACGGCGTCGGATTCTTGGACGGGCTGCCCGGCGGAAGCCAGCGAAGTCAGGCTGTCCACGACGCGACCCGCCAGCGCGGGGTCCAGCAGCGTCTCGCCTCTCGCCGCCGCCCTCACCGCGTGGAGCAGTTCGCCGGAACCGCCGTTCTTCAGCAGAAAGCCACGCGCGCCCGCCAGTATGGAAGCAGTAGCGGCCCGCTCGTCGTCGAACGACGTCAGCATCACCACGTTGGCGCCGGGAACTCTGTCCCGCATCAGGCGGCACGCCTCTACCCCGTCCATGCCGGGCATACGGACGTCCATCAAGACAACGTTCGGCATGACCTCGCCAGCGTCCTCAATCGCTGACTCGCCATCACCGTAGTCTCCAACCACCTCGATATCCTCTTCGCTCTCGAATATCGCCCTCAGCCCCAGCCGAATAGGGGCGTAGTCGTCAACTATCATCAGTCTGATGCGCTCCATCCAATGCTCCTTCCTGAATGGATGTCCTCCTCACGTATCACGATGGGATGGATGGTACACTAATCTTAGGATACGCGCTTACGCGCCACGAGTGGCAGCTCTACCGCGAAAGAACATTTGCAATAGGTCTTCCTACCTATGTCGGAGCTTAAAAAATAGGTCTTCAGACCCATATCTTGGCTCAGAAAATAGGTCTTGCGGGGGATATGCGGAATTCCCGATGCGGGGTAAGGTTCACTAATCAGGCAATTACAAGCGCCTGAACGGGATGATTCACCATAAGGAGGTGAGAGTCGTGAGAACCAACAAGCTGCTCGGAATCCGGTTGAAGGTGGCGCTGCTCATCAGCATCCTGAGTCTCGTCATCGTGACCCTCAGCGCGTCGACCGGCGTTGCCTTTGCCGACGGACCGGACAATACCAACGCCGAGATCGCTCCCGAAGAGATCACGACGGAGGCGCTCAGGTCCATATTCGCTCGGTTGAATGCATCGTCTAACGCCCAAGCCACATTCGCGCTACTGTCTCCCGCTCAGCAGACCGCCGTTACCAACGCGATGGAAAGCGCGACCGCAGTTTATAAGTCCTACACCACCACGTCCGTAGCAGGAGCTTCCAGCAACAGTGAGGTGTGCAACTTCTATAGCGACTGGGTCGTTTGGGGAGTTCCGCTGATTAACGTGATGCTCTGGGAGTATGTCTCTTCAACAAAGTGGTGCTACAATGGAACGGTACTCACGAAGGATCCGGTCTGGACGCGCAGCGTGGACGTTAATGGGTTGTGGGAATTTGTGGGCCACATAGATGAGACTGAATCAGGTGGCAAGGGCGATTGGGAGTATTACAATTACACTGAGGGGCACTTCCGATTGTGCCTTGGTCCAGGAAACACTGGCTGCATCCAGAACAGATATCCCGACATCGCCAAGTGGATGCGCGCTGACGGCTCTGCCAGATCGGCAACGAACGACTGACTATACGCGGAGGTATGGCAATGGAGTACGCGCTGGACTTAGCGCAAGTGATAATCATAATTGGGCTGCCCGCTTCCGCGCTGCTGGGACTTGGAATTTGGGCGCTCAGGAGGGATTCCCGAGCGCCCATCCAGGCAGTCGCTATCCTACTCATAGCAGTGGGGGTCGTTCTATGGATAGTCACTCTGACGGCCCTCGTGTTTATCGGGACTAGTATAGAAAGAGAGGATTACATCGAGCGGGATGTAGGTTAGCTCCCAACCGATGAGCTGAAGAAATAGAGCGCGCTTAGGGCGTTCTCCCGGGAGAACCCTAGGCGCGCTCAGTTTCTTTAATGATATCTTATGACTAACCATTCTGATTCGAGAAGATTCATGTCTAGCTGGGTAGGGCGCCTGTACATCGCGGTTGTGGCGGTTGGATCGCTGGCTTTTGCTGTCTGGCTGTCCACCTTCATCGGCAACGGCGGATACAACTGGCGCATCGGAGTGACTGTGATTGAAGCGCGTTTGAGCGCCCCGGATAGGTTCGTGCTCGGCATCAACACCTGCAACAAGAATTCGGAAGTATCGCGCTTGGTGGAAACTGACGTTGATGTGCAGGCCGAGGTAGTTGCCGATACCGTGCCCTTCTTGTACGGCGGAGATTGCAGAGATGGTGTTGATGTACAGCTTCAAGAGCCGTTGGGGGACCGGAACGTCATTGATAAGCGTACAGGCAAAGTCGTGAGAGATGCATCTTCGCACACTGAGGTGAGTGTGGACGAAGCCTGTTTGGAATCTCCAAACAGGCTCTCTCTCCATGTCAGCACCTGTGATGAGTTTCCGGAGGTGTCTCACTTGGTGGATACCACCGTTGACGTGCAGGTCAAGGTGGTTGCCGACGCTCCTCCCTTCGTGCATGGCAAAGATTGCCGAGATGGCGCTGTGATACAGCTTCAAGAGCCGCTGGGTGATCGAGACGTCGTTGATGCGCGTACCGGTAAAGTCGTGAGACTCCAATCTCAGTGAGAACCTTTTTCAGTACCACGACACCACCTAGCGGAGACACAGAAGGGAGTTGCTAACCGGACCCAGAGGCCAAGCAATGTATTACGTAGCAATAGCAGCGCAAGTGATAATGCTATTCGGGCTGCCAGCCTCCGCGTTGTTGGGTGTTGGGATATGGGCGCTTATGAGGGATTCCCGCCCGCCCGTCCAAGCGGTCGCTGTCTTGCTCATAGGATTGGGGGCGGCTGTATGGATGGTCACGCTGTTGACCATGCTGATTCTAGTGACTGACCGACTCTAATGGCAGGCTCACCCTAACGTCGGTACCAACGCCCTCCGCGCTGGTTATGGTGAACGTCCCGCCTAACTCTTCAGCCCTGCGCCTCATGCCATCCAGCCCGAAGCCCGCTCTTGGGTTTCCCGCGTCGAATCCGGCGCCGTTGTCCTTCACCGACATACGCGCGTTGCCGGAATCCACTTCGAGCTCGATGCGAACTTCCGACGCCCCAGCGTGCTTGAGAACATTCGACAGCGCCTCGTGAAGGATGCGATACATCCCCGCCCGCGCCGGAACGGGCATTGGCAAGTCGCATCCACGCGCTTCGACATGAACCGGTATCTGGGAAATGGCCTCGAACTCTCCCACCTGCTTCTTCATCAGGTCCTCGAAACCGTCCCCGCTCGACAGCAGTGGGGTGAGGTCGTACAAATAATGCCGGATCTCCAAGAGCGTCTGCCGCGATAGCGGAACGAGACCGCTGAGCGAGTCGTTCAGCGTGGAGTAGTCCCCCCGCTCCGCAAGCCGGGCGCAGTTCTCGATCCCCAGGTTCAGCGCGTACATGGACTGCGCTACGCCATCGTGTATCTCGTGAGCGATGCGGGCGCGTTCTTCGTTTGCGGCCAGCTCCAGCTGTCGCCTTCTGAGATCGACGTTTTGGATCCCCAGCGCCAG
This sequence comes from Dehalococcoidia bacterium, assembly GCA_965208795.1. GTDB lineage: Bacteria > Chloroflexota > Dehalococcoidia > Lucifugimonadales > UBA1123 > VXRN01. The sequence continues at coordinate 1,005,341 of CBDBPQ010000002.1, read as the reverse complement.
CTGCGCTGCGAGGGCGCCGCACAGCGCAAGCGCATGGTCGGCGGCAGCGCCCGGAGCGTCCGAACCCGCCACTATCGCGCCCAGGATGGACGAGTCGCTCGCTATCGGAACGGCGATCCGCCATGAGCCACCGATTCGCTCTCTCACCGGACGAAACCCGGCTGTTGCCCTCTCCGCCAATGACAGGAAGGCATCCTGTGGAAGAGTTCGAATTGGCTCGCCACCGGCAAGCCTGAGATTGTCGTTATCGGGTTGCGCGATATATACGGCGAAGTGGTTGTACCCATGACGTTCCACTACGGTAAGGGCGGCCCTTCTCATCAGGTCGTCCACGTCGGTCGGGGCGGAGAGAATGATCAGGGTGATTTCGAAGATCGTTCCCTGTTCATGTAGGGCCGTCTGCGTTTGCAGCCTTTGCGGGTCCGCATCCGCTTGGTACCTCATAAGGTCGTAGTCGTCAGCTACCATCAGTCTGATGCGCTCCATTCGATGCCCCTTTCTGAATGTGTATCCTTTTCACGAACCCTGGTTGATGGTACACCATTTGAGATACAAGAACGTTTGTCGTAGGTCTTCCTACCTATGTCTGGGTTTCAAAAATAGGCCTTGAGGCCTATATCCGGGCCTGAAAAATAGGTCTTGCGGGTGATATGCAAAATCCCCAGCGTGGGATAGGGTTCTCGTGCATCGGTATAGGACATCAATCACCCATCGAGAGGGGGCAACATGAAAAGAATATTGAACTGGCGTGTATTGGGCATGGCGCTGCTGTTGGAAGCCGTAGCGCTTGCTGTAATCCTGCTACCAGCCGCAACCGGGACCGCAGAGGCTGGAACGTGCACGGGACACTACTGGTCAGCGGCAAACGACGACTCAGGGAGTGGCTTCTACGGAGCGTCTGGGACCAGCAAGGTGCAATTCACACCCGTGCCTGGAAACTCTTCAAAATTCTTCGTCAACTCCACATGGATACAGTACGACGCTGACCACTATGCAGAGGTCGGATGGATCTGGAGAGGCGGTTGGGGCAGTCCCAAGATGATGGCCGTATGGAGCAAGTATGGCAATTGGGATGTCGAATACTTCAACACGCTCAGCGTGAACGGATCATACAGTTTTGCGGTCCGCAGGATGTCGACAACTTCCCACCAATGGAAGTGGTATCTCGGCAACAGCGTCAAAAAGACTGAGGACCTCATAATGGGCCATGGCGACGCTGGCGCTCAGCAGGAGCGTTACAATGCATGCGACACCCCCGACGAGAGTCACTGGTGGTCGCTGAAGAGGAGAGCGGCGATCTCCACACTCATAAGCTGGGAAGACCTTGAAATTTGGCGTGAGGACGACCCCGATTACTGTCTGAACGAGATTTCCAATACTGAATTCAAGGTAAAGAAGGGATCGGGAACCTCGTGCTAGACTCCATACTTGCCCATGGCTGAAAGAGAAAGGAGAGGAGTCAAATGAAGTTGAGAATACTCATCGGCATGATCGTACTAGTGGTGGTCCCAGTTCTGATCGCTACGTTCGCAATATTCAGGTTCACATCAGAGCAAGGAGGCTCGGGTGGCCCACCGATCCAGGCTTCTACAAATGTCGCCCAGGCTCCCAGGCCCCCTGCACATGCCCCTATCGTCGGAGACCGTGTAACCCTAGATGAGGCGCGGCAACGAACGCCATACACGATACCTGTTCCTCCACTTGACGTCGTTGGGTCCGACATTCAAGAAGTGTGGGCCTCTCGGCAGAACAAAGCTGACGAGTTCAAGCAGGTCTACATCATTTACTCCAACGGGTTGAAGATCTCCGTGGGAGCCACCCCCAACACTCCCCCTCCCGTCGATCTCAGCAAGTTGCCTGACGCGTACCGACAAGAGAATATCGGAGGAAAGACGGCTACGGGTAAGGATGCGTTTGTCAAGACCACAAACATAGGCACTCGGGTAAACGTTCCGGCAAGTCTCAGCTGGTGGGACAACAAGGTTCTAATCATCCTGTACCACCCGACCATGTCATTGCAAGAATTGGTCAGAATCGGAGAGGCGATGCCTTCTCCCACTTGGCCCTCCCTTGGGTCATAGAGGCTTTGCAGAAGAGGCGTTTTTCACGTCAAGTCGTGATGTCTCACAATAGGTGATGAGCGCGACTATCCGACTTACACCCATGAAGGAGAGGTCCCGGAACGGCCCGGGGCCTCTTCATGTCCGAAAGCCAATCTCTAGTACCAGTTTATTCTGAATTTAGTGAATATATGTGATTAAGTTTATGTCGGGCATCGTGAGTAGTGAAGCGCCAGTGGATAGTGGCTCCGGCATCATTGCGCTCGGCCTCAAGTGCGCCTATCTGCCGCCTCAACTGTATTTCATCCGCTACTCGACCCCTCAGACAATGCTTGCTGAAGACGCTCAGTTCTATCTCCGCCATATTCAGCCAACTCCCGTGCTTGGGTGTGTAGTGGAACTCCAGTCTCCGCGCTGTGCGTCGTGCCTCGGATGGCTCAAAGGCTTCATAGAGCGACCCCATCTTGTGGGTATGGGCATCGCGTGCGGAAGTTTCCAACGCAGCGCCGACCCTTGCCCAAGCGTCTGCCGGAAGCCCGTAGCCATCGTCAGATTCGTCTTCCCTGGCAACGTGGTTGAGTAGCAGGGTGAAGAGACGTCGAAGGCGGTCCTCCGCGTCTGCCGCGGGGTTGAAGTCGATGGTGACCGTGCCGAGCTCGGAAGCGTTCCCGCCACTGTTCTCTGGCCCTGCCTGGTTCTTGACTTCTTTCAAGGTTGTCGCTCTGTTTGCGTATTCGTGCGTCCGGTCTCAGTGAACACGCCAGATCAGCATTGACACCGAACGACCGCAAGGCATGTAGCCAGTGTGGGTGAAGGGAGAACGGAGCGTTATCCCTCGGAACGGGATTTCACGCATGAAACTTGAGGAGGAGAAGGTCGCAGGCCAGCGGCGTATCGGATCGCACCCCCCTGCGGGTCTAGGAGGGCCGGATCAACTTGGCGGTGGGCAGGAGATGGCCGAGGCCCCTGCTATCGGCAAGCTCCTGGAGGGCCAGCAGGTGGTGCATGTTGGGAAGCACTCCCCGATTGCGCCATCGCCACAGGTTGAGGACGCTGGTGCCCAGGAGCCGGGCTATCTCGGCCTATAGCAGCCCGGACGCGTCTTTGAAAGCCGCAAGGCTATTGCCGAAGTCGACGGTCAGTACGGGTATCGTTCTCTGTCGCTTCCCCCGCTTCTGAGACATGCACTACTCCTTACTGAGGGAGACAGGAAACCCTCTCCCATTAAGATGTCCAGGCCGCCCGGTATCCAAGGCGCGAGTCCCACTAGAGTGTGATAGGCTCCTCCCGACGGCTTGGTTCCCCTTGTCCATCTCAGCGCCTGCTTGGGCTCAACGCCCAGGACGTCGACAAACTCCTCCCAGGTGAGGCCGCTGGCCAGCTTGAGGCGGACGAGTCGCTTGGCGAAGTCGTCGGGCAGGTCTCCGCTCAGAGTGGGAACGGGGCGACCGTCGATGACTGGATCGCCGGGATACGCTGGTAGTCGGGGAGAGCTAAGCGCCGTCGTTATCGTGACGCTCCAACTCGAAGAGATCATGGAAGTCCTCCACGTTCAGGGCCTTCTGCATCCGACGCTTGATGCGCCCGGACGGGGCGCGGCCACGGTTGATCAGGTCTGACAGGTAGCCCTTGCTGATGCCTACCTCGCGGGCCATCTAGTTCTGGGAGCGACCCAGCAGAGCTAGTCGCTCCCAGATAGCCCTGGTTTTGAGCGGGACAGCGGTGCGTCTCATGGGGTTAGGAAGTCCTCTGTATTCTAAGTATTACTTATGGTATAATGTAATAATATCGCAGATAACATGGCAAGAACTGATGTACTATTATTATAATCGTTGATTAGAGACTCTTATGGTCACTGACCAAGAGAGGCTGGAACCCATGACCGAAGACCGGGGCTACCGCTTGAAGGGCATCGGAGCCCGAATCAAAGAGGCGCGGCTGAAGGCCGGCCTGACCCAGAGGCAGGTGAGCGAGATGGTGGGGGTCAGCCCCCACGCCGTCTGGTCCTGGGAGGCGGGCAAAATGAAGCCTACCCCGGAGCACCTGTTGAAACTGGCCTACCAGTGCGAGACCAGCACCGACTGGCTCCTTGGCAGGGACGTGGTGGACGCGGAGATACTCAAGGAGGCCGACGTCTCCTTCAGAAACGCCATAGAGGGATTGCCGATGGAGGACATCGAGTCGATCATGAACTTCATCCGCTTCATGCGGGAGCAGAGGCGGAGGAAGGAAAAGGATGGGAGATGAAGCGGGTGCAGCGGAAGGCCGAGCAACTGCGACGAAAGCTGAGGCTGTCGGGCCGGGTGGACGCCGAGGCGGTGGCCAACGTGTTGGGGCTGGATGTCGTGCCGTGGCCGCTGGAGATGCAGGAGGAGATGCAGATGGGCCGCTACATCGGGGTGGCCGATAGGCTGGATTCACACTGGCGTCACTGGGTGATAGCCCACGCCATAGGCCACAGGTTGCTCCACTCTGGCAACCATCTGTGGATACGCGACCACACGAGCCTGGACAGCCTGTTCGAGCGAGAGGCCCAGAACTTCGCCCGCGTCCTGCTGATGGACGTGGACGAGGCAATGAAGGAAGGGCTCAGCGAGCTGTGGGAGGTGGCAGAGCGCTTCGGGGTTCCGGAGGAGATGGCGGCGCTTCAGCCGCCCCTCCCGATGGAGTGATCCCCGACGCTCCGATACGACGCTGCATGTCGGTAGCGTTTGGGCTGACGCGCGATGTAGTCGGGCTGTCGTTGGAACGGCGAGATACCTGACTGCGCTGCGCGATACCCGTAGTTCGGTTATGGGTTACGCGGGGACATCTTCCGTTCTCTGCGTCGGGATCGGGGTTGAAGTCTATCCCGGCCGGCCTCATCTTCGAGGCGTTTGCCGCTGCGGTTTCCCGACTTCGCCCTGCCGAAGGATAAGCGTTACGGCGCCTCCCGTCTTCGCCCAGCCTTCCCATCGGTTGGGGTAAGGGCTTTGGAAGTCATCGCGCGCATGCAAAATGGTCGTATGTGAGACCGCATTTCACATTGAGAAAACAGCCTCTGTCCTGTAACATGGGGTGTCCACCACACGGGCCATTTGCGCCCGGGCTTATGTGTGAGGCTGAACCGATGCGAACACTGAGGCACACTTCCGTTACCCCCCATAACAGACGTTCTAACCCCCTGTTGGCCTGTGGCGTCGTCGGACGGCGGCTTAGGAACCCAGCCTTAGCGGGCGGCCAGATCCAGTGGAGTCACATCTTCAGATGCGCCTGTAGGAATCCGCAATCGTGCATGATGATACCCGCGAAAGTCACAGGAGCGCAGAGGAAACAATGCTAGAGGTAGGAACGATATTCAAATGTGGTCAGGTTCTCTGCCCCGGGTGTCAGAAGTATGAATTGAGTGCTGAAATCATGGAGTGCGGGCTATGGATGCTATCTGAAGGCGACCCTGAACCAGACAATGCAAAATGGGACAGGCTCGACGCCGCTTGTGGGATACAGACCCGCAGAACAGTGCAGACGGCAATGGCGTTCGGCGAATACTCCTTCACTTATCCCAATTGTACATTGACTGGGTTCCAAGAGGGACACTTGAGGACGCGGAGCGGTCGGGCGCAACTATAGAGATTGACCACCCCTATTTCATTGTATTGAGATGGAGTCTGCCCTCACCTTGCGGCATACTCCCATTCGGCGGGCGGCTCAAATACAGGATAGCCATAGACGACACATTGACGTGGAGGCAGCTTAGGAAGGGGCCCGTGACTATTGTAGGGGCAGAGACAAGCCTGTGCCAAAGGGCGACGACCTACTGAGTCGTATGAAGAACACTGCAAGGCACAAACACACCAACTACGAAGAAATCCTCGGCTTCTTCAAGTCGCGTGGCGGTCTTCAGCAGCGTGGAGTAGACGCCATTCGTTTGGCTTTCAATGAAGAAATTGAAAAAGTCTATCCGCCTCTCAAAGGCTTCTAGGCGAGGATGGCGCGTGGAACAGCGCGGCAACCGTGGTCGATACCCACCGATACTCAAGGGTTGGACGGAACTCGAACAGCGCCTACGGGCCCGCGTCTGCGGGGTTTGCGGCTCACCGGCGAGGTTCAGTTGCATCACGTGCGAGCGCTGAAAGACCTTCGCAAGAAGGGAGGGCCAAACCGCCCGTTTGGGTAGAGACGATGGCGACACGGCATCGCAGACGCTCGTGGCCTGTGCGTCATGCCACGAGGACTTCCATGCCGGACACTCACTGAAGTAGGACGAACAGGCAGGAGCTAATATCAGAAGTTGTGGAAATTGGAAATGCGTGAGTAAGAGAACGGGCGTATCCTTCCAGGCGACTAAACCGTCAATGAGACGAGGAACTGGAGGGATACGCCGTGCGAGAAGTATACCAGACCGAAGGGAATGAGAACGTCATCGGAGACACGCTGGAAGAGATGGTCAGGGAGGGAGCGAGAAGGATGCTGGCAGCGGCCCTCGATGAGGAGGTCAGCGCCTTCCTTGGGAGGGACCGCTACGAACGGTCCGACGAGTTTCGCGGATACCGCAACGGCTACCACATGAGCCGTGAGTTGACGGTGGGCGTGTCTGCGGATGGATACAGTTCGCAGATAGTCGGCAAGTACCAGCGCAGTTCCCGCCAGACCCAGGAGCTGTTTCGGAAGCTGTACATGGAGGGACTATCGACCGGGGACTTCGAGCCGGTGTTTCGGGAGTTGGTTGGAGAGACGACGGCGCTTAGCGCAAACGCTATCGTGAGGTTGAAGAGTCGTTGGGAGGACGAGTATCGGGCGTGGCGCAGTCGCCGCCTCGACTCTCGCCGGTACGCATATATCTGGGCTGACGGGGTGTACCTGGGAGCCGGCGAGGATCGGGAGAAGACGGCGCTGCTGTGCGTGGTGGGAGCGAGTGAGGATGGGACCAAGGAGCTATTGGGAATGGAACTCGGCTATAGGGAGAGCGCGGAGAGCTGGGCCGGCGCGCTGCGTGGGTTGAGAGACCGTGGGATGGATGCGCCGCTGCTTGCGATTGGAGACGGGGCTCTGGGTCTGTGGTCGGCGCTCGATGCGGTGTTCCCCACGACGGCTCACCAGCGCTGCTGGAACCACCGTGCGCTGAACCTGGCGGCGCGGCTTCCGAAGTCGTTGCAGTCGTCAGCGAGACACAGGCTGCGGGAGATCTCCCACGCTCCCACTCGAGCGGAGTGTGAGCGGCTTCGTGACGAGTACGTCTCCGAGTTGAGGACCGAAGGTCGCGGCGATGCCGCCGAGACGGTTCTGAGAGATTGGGATGACTTCGTTAGCTTCTACGACTTTCCGGTGGAGCATTGGGTCCATCTGAGAACGACGAACCCTCTGGAGTCTGTGTTCAGCGCGGTCAGGTTGAGGACGAACGCCGTGCGTCGGATGAAGCGACGGGACAACGCGCTGTACTTGGTGTACAAGGTGGTTCGGAGGCTTGGACAGCGCTGGCGACCGTTGTACGGAGGGAGGAACCTGATGAAGCTGCTGATGGATGGAGCGAAGTTCAAGGACGGGATACTGGTCGAACTTCCGCCAAGCGAGGAGGCTGCCAAAGCCGCCTGATGAAATCATATGCTGGAAGGAATCTCCATAACTCTTGACACAAGCTCTTACCAAATGGTGTTTAGCACACACAGCAATCGCTGCCCACCATATCACGTCGGAGTCCTCCTTCCGTGTGCTCGGTGACCAAAGCATACCACCAATTCCATAGTTCCATCTTGCATCTCCAAATCTCAATTCCCGGTTCAAGTGAGCCGGGCTGACTCGCTCTTGACGAGTAGCATCAGTCATCAGAGAGGAAACACGTTATGAGTGGTTACTCGCGTCCCTACCTAATCCTATTCTGCCTCACCGCATCGCTTGCAGTAGCCTGCGCGGAGCCGACGGCTAAAAGCTCCAGTCAGTTCAGAATCCCCGATGCCTATATTCGGGCAATGGTTCTATTCGGGGGATTTGTTCTTGTAACGATACTGGCCACTGGTTTGTTAGCTCCTGTGGTGTACTTCACCGAACGGAAGATCACTTGGAAACAGTTCTTGATTGTGGTGTTGGCATGTATGGCATTGACTGGCTTGATCATGGCCATTGTCGGTACATATGTTGTTGATTTTCTCCTGGAGGCCACGAATTTTGAAGGTGTGACGGATAGTGATCCAACCGTACATCGTCAGCAAGACCACAATCACTAGGATTAAGCTCATGAGGAATCATTCAGTCCTTGTCATGCTGACCATCACGTAGTAAAACAAATCGTGCATGGATTGATTACCTTGCACCTCCGCGCCTAGCTGAGCATCCTATTTCGGGACCTTGCTATGCGCCGCCCTATCTTGGTAGCCATTTCCGGGGCTCGATCCAGCCAAATCCCGTATGCAGCGAGCAAAAGCCGCGCCATAACCAAAGAACCCCGCGCCTTGCCCTTACCGACGCGGGGTCCAGCAGCGAGGAGTGTCTTGCGCGCGGACAACCATGAGGCTCAAGGCGATCTCTGCGGGATCCAGGCTAATTCCGGTGTGGTATACTGACGACAGCTACCGAGAAGAGCAAAAGTCACGCGCATTTACCTCAGTATATGCTTCCCTTGATTTCTCACGTTATTTGTCTTGACTCTCGGTAATCTGACTGCGATGACTCAGATAGGGGATTCCCACATAATTTCGACGGCGCAACCACCGAGCAAGGACCTTTTGCAGATTTCTCCCACAAAGTGGTAGAATGGCTCATATAGAAGTACGCCTCTCAGGAGGAACGGAATGAGAGATGGGGACGCGTCGGCACCCGCGCAGGAAGAGTTGGATAGGAGGCTGCCCACTCGTCCACGGGATGAGATCGCCCGCCTCGGCGACGAGATTTACGAGCGGGACATTCGGCCGCAGGTCGAGGTGGACCATGATGGCGAGATTGTCTCTATCGATGTGGACACAGGCATTTGGGCCATAGGATATGACCTTTTGGCCGCAGCAGACAGTCTGCGGACGCGGCGTCTAGGGGCTCGCAACATTTGGTCATTGCGAGTAGGCCATCGGGCGGTGTACAAGTTTGGAGGAGGAACTCTGAGGAGCAGCCAGTGATCCAAGGTATGGTCAACTCCTCTTATGAACCCATCGTGAGGTTTATAGCCGAAGGCCCGCTCGGTCAGAGTAGAGAGATAGAGGCGGTTGTCGATACCGGCTACAATGGCCATCTGGTGTTGTCGTTGGCGTTGGCCTCGGTGCTGGAGTTGCCTTTTGTGACCACCAGCCCTGCATTCCTGGCCGATGGCAGTGAGGTCACATTCGATGTCTACAGAGTAACGGTACTTTGGGACGGTCGCCGCCAAGATGTCGATGCTCATATGTCAGACACCGCACCCCTCGTGGGGATACGGCTTCTTAGACCGCCACGACCTTAGTATCGAAGTTGTGGAAGGCGGTCGCTTCATCATCCAAGCCAGAGAGTAGCGGAATGCTGCGACGGTTCTTTAGTATCGCCATCGCCGCCAGCATAGTTGCCGTCGCGCTAGGTGGTGGATGGATAGCCTTTGGCGAAGTCAGCAAATCAGAGGCTGCGCACGCCGAAGCAAGCCTCTCCATGGTGAATCACCAGACGGGTCGGATGGGTGAATCCCTCAACCGCGCTGGGATTTTCATTGGCGCAGACATTGGACAGATAACTGATCTGTCCACTCTGCTGGACGAATGGTCCCCAAGATACCAGGAAGCGCAGACTGCGTACCGTAAGTTTGATGCCGCGATTGTCGCTGCCGAAAGCAGTGCAGATGCTTACTTCGCGGCGCAAAGGGCGTTGACCGAAGGATTCCTAAACGAAGAATCTCGTGCGCGAGCACAGGCGATTGATGATGCCGAGTTCGCACAATACGAACTGTGGCGGGAGCGAGCTCGCGGGGTTCGAAGGGAAGCGCTGGAGATTGTACAGCGTCTCAGCGACATGGGAATTACCCTTCAGAAGCTGAAACTGCGGTCAGAGTTTTCGTTCGATGCAAGCAGGTTCAACGAAGTTCCTTCCGACATCCTGGCGCTGGAGGAGGAATTGGCTCAATTCCGGATTGCGTCGGAGAATATCCGCGAGATCATTGCCTCTCCATTTGATGTGAACAGATGAAGCCAATGTCATTGCCAATTGGCCTCCGGGAGGTTGCCACCTTCGCCATGCGCCTTGTAGCTTTTGCAGCTACATTGGCGATCATGGGGGCGTTTTTCTTGCCTTGGGCAAAGCTTGATGGGATGAGTGAAGCTAGCAGTGGCGCTGAACTGGTCGTACTGGCGATATCTCCGGCTGTCAACTATCTCTTCGCGGTATCAACGCTTCAAGCTTCAGTCCTTGTGGTAGGTCCCGCTCTCTTGATTGTATCGGCTTCTGTGGTTATGGCGAAGTATGCGCGACGCAAGACTGCCCCGTTCGCCACCTGTCTGGTTTTCGCATCGTCGGTATCAGTTATCTACGGCGCGCCAGACCTCACTGAAAGTAGCGGGGTGGGGACCCATGTTGGCATTTCCCTAATCGTGGCGTCGGCAGCGTGCTTGCTCGTCCATCAGGCTCTCATCAAACTGAAGGGAAATCTACTCCGGCGAAGTAGGCTGCCAACTGTGTGCCAAGCTCTGTCTATCTTGACCGGCAGTGGCCTCTATCGATGGGGTGATGAGTGGTAGGTCGCCCGGCCCCCTACTTTCTACTCGCACGCCGAGAAATTCTGTGTGGCATAGATGGTCTCGCTGACATATCCGTATTCCGACCCTTGCCGGATAGCTATCCCGACGCCAATCCTGCGAGATTCCCTGTCGAGAATGTTCTCACGGTGGCCTGGGCTGTCCATCCATCCTTGCACAAGTTCCCGAGCCGCCTCCTCGGCGTCGTGATAATGGCCAACGGGACGGTAGGACATGCCAAGGCCCCTCCATTGGGTAACTCTGGGGTGTTCAGCGATATTCTCGCTTAGACCATAGGAGTACGAACTGTCCCCTCTATAGGCGCGGCAGTTTTGTACCCTGCGGCCATCGCTCTGTCTGTGGGATCCCTGCCTCCTATGTCGTGACTCATGAAACCGAGTCTGGCCATATCCTCGCTGTCCGACCGTGCAATGTCTGAATACGCGGTTGGGGTCAATCCGCCTCCAATCGGGACAAGGCTGCCCCTCAACCGGAACAACAAACACGGTCTTGCCGATTGTCACAGTACCGTACAGGCCATCAGCATCTATGATTCGGCTGGTCTTCTCCAAGGACCGTGAAGCTCCCGCAGTTTGGGTTGGGGCGCCCTTTGGGAGTGGGCGTTGGGGTGGGTGTCGATATTGGAGTGGGAGTCGGGGCCGGGGCGCGCCCCACATCGCCGTCCGAGGCGGATGAGTCACCCGTGTCCGATGACCCGCCCGTGGAGAAGTCCCCGGTGCCTTCCGAGGCCGCCGTTGGCCCCTGAGCGCGCCTCCGCCTCCGTCCCCGCAGTCCTCCACCGGCGCCACAGCGACTCGCCTAGGACGTGCAGGTGGCACCAGTCCTCATCGTGCTCTGGGTACGGACCGCCGGCGGCGGCGGGTGGACCGTGCGAGTAGGCGATGCCGGCGAACACGACCACCATGATCAGGAAGCGCCCCGACCAGGACGGCCAAGCCAATGAACGGTCGACTGAGCTCCCCTATGCCCAAGCTGTTCATAGGCCTCCTCCGTCATTGCCGCGACAGACCATCCGCGGTCACCAGTTTGCGGCTGGCTTGGCGTCGTGGGTGTGCTAGCCCCCTCTCATGACAACCCCTACCCCGATGCCCCGCCTCTCCCCCCGTTCACCTCCTCCGTCAAGGGGGTTGCTCAAGCTCTTCTGCAAACGAGGGTTTCGCGGCAAACCCATGGCCGCGAATCACCGCAATTCACTCTCCGAAATACCAGCGGTTGATGATGTTCAGAGCCACAGCCCCCTCGCCTTCAAAAGCTCTTCGCAGCTCATCGATTCCCAGCCGCCCCTCCATCAACCACAACGAGCGTAGGCCCTCTCGAAATCTGGTATCCCCCAATACACCATGCAACTCGACGAACAACTGCGTCCCGAGATCGTAGTAGCACGTTCCAGGCGCTTCTTTGTTGATATCCTGGATTGCACTCTCCTGGCACCCGAATCTGCGCTCGGCGAATGTGTTTCGCCCCGCCACGCGCAGCTCATGTAGGTCCGCCAGGGCGTTTGCGATGCCTTCATCGACCCAGATAGCATGAGTACGCCAGTAGTAGTGGGCAAACTCGTGGGTGAGCAGGTGGCGAAGGCCGAAAGAGCCGGAGGAACCTGTATCTGGGTCTTCGTCTTCCAGGGGTCGAATTGCGACGTGCGTCCACGAATTGTGCCCCCACCAGCCACCGTCAGCAACGAGTACACCAACGTAGGACGTAGGCAAAGGCATCCCCATAACCGACTCAATCTCGTCGAGCGCATCCGCCGCTATCTCGATGCTCTCGCCCGACCCGTCAACGTCGATACGTACAAAGGCGAGGGATACGTCTCCGGAAAGCGGAAGGGAAACGGAACGCCTCTCAACGCTGACGCTGGCTGGATCTAACGCGCGCTCCAGCAGTCCCTCCGCTTTGTCCTCTAAGACGCTTCGCAACGTCGTCACAACAATTGCCCATTCATCGGTAAGGCCATCCTCGAACGGCTGCGATGACGTGACCTTGCGGTATGTATCCCTCTCGCTGCTTGCCAACGAGGCGAGAACGCTCAGCGCAACTGCGTCATGAGGTTCAACCCAATAAAGAAATGGCATTCCTAACAGTTGATCTGCGTCTTCGCCTCCGAGACGCCATAGCGCTCGGAGAGCGTCCTTCTCCTTCGGGGAAATACCGTCTTCTACCCAGGGGGTTTGAATAGCCGATTCCTGAGCAGGTACATGGTTTGTACCAACAAGGACGTCGATGGCCTCGGCCTCACCCTGGCCTATGTCGTCCCTAACCCAGCTAAATCCCACGAGGCTCCACGCTGCTGTTCGGCTTGTTTGAGCAAGCCAGCGTATCTCGTCTATGGCCTTAGCCTCTGCCTCGTCGATGCCATCCTGCATCCACGGCATGGCCTTGATCTCCAGCGCAACGGATCTATGGTACTGGTCGAGCTCCCGAGCGCCAGGGAGTCTATTCCAAGCCTGATACCAGGCTGGAACTGGGGTAGGCGTGGGTGTGGGCGTTGGCGTAGGCACAGGTGTGGGAGTGTCGGTCGGCGCGGGTGTTGGCGTGGGCGTAGGCACAGGTGTGGGAGTGTCGGTCGGCGCGGGTGTGAGCGTCGGCGTAGGCACAGGTGTGGGAGTGTCGGTCGGCGCGGGTGTTGGCGTCGGCGTAGGCACAGGTGTGGGAGTGTCGGTCGGCGCGGGTGTTGGCGTCGGCGTAGGCACGGGTGTGGGAGTGTCGGTCGGCGTGGGCACGGGTGTGGGAGTGTCGGTCGGCGTGGGCACGGGTGTGGGAGTGTCGGTCGGCGTGGACGACTCATCACTACATGCCGGCACGGACATGACGGAAAGGACCACTGCGAGGCTGATCAACGTCACGTCGCGGATTCTCTTCCGTGACCATGTACCTATCGACGCCCTTAACCTCATTTACACCTCCAGCTTGAAGCACAATCGAAAGGTTCTTGATTTTATCAAGTCTGGTGGGCCCGGCAGGGTTCGAACCTGCGACCAATCGGTTATGAGCCGACCGCTCTACCACTGAGCTACGGGCCCTTGCATCTCTTGTTAGTGTATAGTATCTCAATAATTTAACGCAAAGGCGCGTTGGGATTTTAACGCAGGGGCGCAGAGGCGCAGGGGCGCAGGGGCGCAGAGAGTAAATGAAGAAGATAGAATTGATCCCTTTGCGTCTTGGCGCCTTTGCGCTAAATGAAAAACCCCTCTGCGCCCCTGCGTCTCTGCGTCTCTGCGTTGAATAAGGAGGTTCGGCTGATGCCCATTGCCAGCAAGATTAGCAAGCTGATGGACCAGGGTTCGTGGATTCGGCGGATGTTCGAGGAGGGGATCGAGCTGAAGCGGCAGTACGGCGAGGAGAATGTGTTCGATCTGTCGCTGGGCAATCCGATCGTGGAGCCGCCGGCGGAGTTCTTCGAGGAGCTGCGACGCCTGTCGAACGACCCGGAGCCGGGGGCGCACCGCTATATGCCGAACGCGGGCTACGGCTGGGTGCGCGCGGCGGTGGCGGCGCAGCTGGCGGAGGAGACGGGGCTGCCGTTCGGGGAGGACCACGCGCTGATGGCGTGCGGCGCGGGCGGGGCGCTGAACGTTACGCTCAAGACGCTGCTGGACCCGGGCGACGAGGCGGTTGTGTTCGCGCCGTACTTCGTGGAGTACCTGTTCTACGCGGACAACCACGGGGGCGTGTGCAAGGTGGTTGGGCCGGACGAGCGCTTTCTGCCGGACATGGGGGCGTTCCGGGAGGCGCTGGGGGAGAGGACGCGGGTGGTCGTCATCAACTCGCCGAACAACCCGACGGGGGTGCTGTACCCGGAGGAGACGCTTGCGGAGATTGGCGAGGCGATACGGGACGCGGAGCGCGAGCACGGCACGGAGATATACCTGGTGAGCGACGAGCCGTACCGCCGCATCCTGTTCGACGGGCTGGAGTATCCGCACGTGTTCCACCACCACGAGCGCGCGATCGTCGCCACGTCGCACTCGAAGGATCTGGCGCTGCCGGGGGAGCGGATCGGCTACGTGGCGATCCACCCGCGTTGCCCGGACGGGGAGCGGCTGATGGACGGGCTGGTGTTCTGCAACCGGACGCTGGGGTTCGTGAACGCGCCGGCGCTGATGCAGCGGATTGTGGCGAGCCTGCAGGACGTTACGGTGGATGTGGCGGACTACCAGCGCAAGCGGGACTTTCTGTACGGGGCGCTGACGGACATTGGCTACGAGGTGGCGCGGCCGGACGGGGCGTTCTACATGTTCCCGCGCTCGCCGGTGGAGGACGACGTGGCGTTCGTGGCGGAGCTGCAGCGGCGGCTGCTGCTGGCGGTGCCGGGCGCGGGCTTCGGGCTTGGGGGACACTTCCGGATATCGTACTGCGTGGATGACGCGACGCTGGAGGGGGCGATACCGGCTTTCGAAGGGGCTTACCGGGCTGTTACTTAGGGTTTTAACGCGGAGGCGCGGGGGAGCGCGGAGAGACGCGGAGGGTTTTCTGTTTGTTTTGCAATCGAACGTCCTAATTTCTATTTAGATTGCCTTATATTTCCTCTCCTCCGCGCTCCTCTGCGTTTCTCTGCGTCTCCGCGTTAAATGAATCCCCTTTGCGGCTTTGCGTTAGGGCAAATGCCGCGTGTGGTATAATCTTGCGGCAAGGAGACGCTTATGGTTACGCCGACGGATACGACGGACTCTGGGACTGCCGCTGCCGAGACCAACGGCGCGGCGCTGCCTCTGGAATACTCGCCTGAGTATCTTAGCGTCGCCTATCCGCCGAACGAGGAGCCTATGGCAGACCCGATTAGACTGAAAACCTACCTGCTGGCGCTCATCTGGCCGCTGGAGGAGATGTTCGGAAGGCTCCAAGACGCGCTGATAGCCAGCAACGTCTTTCTGTACTACCAGATGGGCGATGTCAGCAAGGTGGTCGCGCCGGACCTGATGATCGCGTTCGGCGTGGACCACGAACGGCTTGGCCTGGGCAAGTCGTACCATATGTGGGTGGCGGGCAAGCCGCCGGACTTCGTGATGGAGATAGGCTCGGACAGCACGGCGAGCCGAGACGTAAACGAGAAGCGCGACATATACGCCGAGATAGGCGTGCGAGAGTACTGGCTGTTCGACCCGCCTGACGCGACGCGCTACAAGTTCTTCCTGAAGGGGCTGCGCCTGGTGGACGGGGAGTACGTGGAGATTCCGATGGTCGAGGGCGAAGGCTGGGACATACGCGGCCATAGCGAGGTCTTGGGACTAGACCTGTGCTGGGAGAACGGCGCGATACGCTTGTACGACCCGGCGACTGGGGAGTACCTCAAGAACCAGGAAGAGACCATAGCGGAGCGAGACGAGGCGGTGGCCGAGCGAGACGAGGCGGTGGCTGAGCGCGACGAAGCGGTGGCGGAAGTTCGGCGGCTGCGGGAGGCGCTGCGGGAGGCGGGGAGGATTTAGCGCGGGCGCGCCCCCTCCCCCTTTTAACGCGGAGGCGCGGAGGGGCGCGGAGAGACGCGGAGGGTTTTCTATTTTTTGTAATCGACCGTGCTGTGTTTAGCCATACTGCCTTGTATCACTTCTCCGCGCTCCTCTGCGTTTCTTTGCGGCTCTGCGTTGAATTTCCCGCCTGCGTTTTGCGCCTTCGCGTCAACCCCTTGCGGTATATGGTATGATACGCTCACAATGCCCCGGAGACCCCAATGGACAACAACACCCTAGCCATCGTCATCACCATCATCGCCGTCGGCGTGGCCGTCGGCGTCGGCATCATCGGCGTCATGATCACCCTGATCAGGCAGGGAGGCCGGCACGACGCCGACATCGCCGCCCTGCGAACCGAGTCCAGGGCCGACATCGCCGCCCTGCGAACCGAGTTGCTCACCGAAATCCGCGCTCAACGCGAGGAAACGCGCGCGCTGGGGGACCGCATTGGAGGCGTGCAGCAAGAGACGCGCGAGGAGATGCGCGCCCTCGGCGACCGCATTGGAGGCGTGCAGCAAGAGACGCGCGAGGAGATGCGCGCCCTCGGCGACCGCATCGAAAACCGCATCAACCTGGACGAGCGGGTGAGGGCGGTGGAACAGCGGACGCCGGCTGCGGGCGACTGAGGCGCCTCCCCTACCCTTTTTAACGCGGAGGCGCGGAGGGGCGCAGAGATTTTAACGCAGAGGCGCAGAGGCGCGGGGGCGCAGAGTTTTTGATTAGCCCCTTTCCCCCCAATTCCCTATTTCCCCTTGGCGACTTGGCGTTAACTGAATCCCCTTTGCGTCTCTGCGCCTCTGCGTCTCCGCGCCTCTGCGTTAAATGAAGCGGCTTTGCGTTGAGATTGGGGCTGGGGAGTGGGCGTTTTGTAAGGTGATGGTCAAAACCCTTGACAAGGTATATGGGGTGGGTGTACAAATTCTAATGGTTCTAGGATTTGGGACGAGGTACGTGTGGGAGGATAGGAGGCAGGGGCGGCGGATTCTCTCAAATGCTGGCCTTCTCCCGTGGAGGGGGAAGGGAATTGGGATGGCGGCCCGCTCCCGGCGAGGGGGGCTGGGGCCGGATAATGATAGTTAGTGGAGATTCGAGATAGAGGAATTCCGGAGCGAGGCAGTCGTAGCGCGGATACCTCGGGGCGCTGTGGAGCGCCGCGAGGCTAATGTGGTTCAGGAATACCGCTTAGGCGCGGGAGCGCTTGGGCGGACAACATCGTATCGGGAAACCAACCGAACGGGTCATAATCCATTCATAATCAGTACGGAGACCTACGGAGGTACAAGTTGAACAAGAAGAGATATATACCATTAGTAGTCATCGGGGCGCTCATCCTGTCCCTGATCGCCGTTTACCCGGCGTTCGGCCAGGGCACGGCGGGTTTCATCGACCCAGACGCCATCGACGATGTCAACACTGGCGGAGTGTCAGATTCGCCTGACCCGCAGACGTACGGGCGCCAGGGCGGAGAGATCGGGCTGCACCTCGAAGACAGCAGCCTCGACGTGCCCGTACGCCGCGTACTGATACCTGGCTTGGACACTACCGACCTAGCCAGCTCCGGCGTGGCGCACATAACGGCCCACTCGAACGTGATATACACGACGGCGGATTTGGATCCCAACGAATACGTCGCGGTAGATATGTACCCCGTTCGCAAAGTGACGGCGTCAGTCAAGAGAACCGTGGTTCCCGCCGCTGACGACACTGCTGACCCTCCGGCGTTCACGACGAAGAATACATCGAGAGACGAGGACGACACTGGCAACACAGTAAACAATTGGTACTTGATGATTCAGGCTAGCGATGATGGCACTACGCACACAGTTACCGCTGCTAATGTAGCTGGCATTGTCGATCCTGAGTTCGGCGGGTTCGTTGCTAGCGGTGCCGTAACGACTACCGTTACTGGCGCTCCTAGCTTCCTCACTGTGCCAGCACCGACTACTGCCGATTCTGACGGTAATGTTGCTATTGCTATCACCGCTGCCGATGGCATAACCACCGACGACGTGATGAAAGATACGACGTACGCCGTAGAAATCACGGTCGCGCAGGCTGCCGATGCCGGCGCAACACCTCCCGTTGTTGCCAAGACGGATAAACTCACCCTAAACATACACATCTACTACCCCACGATGGCTACGCTCGACAGGCACTTCCCTAAGAGCACCATGGCTACTGAAGACGCCGCCACGTTAGGCAGCGTCCCCGTTCGCGAGATTAACATCACTGATGACAACATGACCGCGGCGAAGTGGTCGGACAACTACAGCAAGTACGCGCTGGCGATAGAGTTGGTGGATTCGGGAACTGGTGCGAACGTGCGCGGCAACCGATTCTTGCTGGGCGACAGGCTGTTAGCCAACGGCAACGTCGCGGATACGAACGCAATCGCTGATCGTAGCATTCCAGACCCATTCGCCGATGCTGCTGCCCTTGCCGCAGCCGATCAGAAGACCAGGGTTACAGGCAGCACCTCCGGGCGGATTACCACCGGCGACGCGATGGTCTTTACAGCGCCAACAGGCGACCCTCTCGCTAGCGCTCCAGTCGCCCAAGACGGCATTGAGTATCTCAGGCGAGACGAGATCGAATTCACAGATGACGGCGACGCTGCTGGAAATTACCTCGTCGCTTGGTTCGATGAGGCGAACACTACCGGCAGCACGGTCAGCGTTCGCTCGCAGGCGTACAGCACCAGTACGACCCTGGTGATGACAGAGACCGGACCCGATTCCAACGAGTTCGCGCTCAAGGTAATAGCCGTGCCCTTCGGCACTCCCACTGTGGATGACCCCGCGACGGAGGCAGACGAAGCGGTAATGAGATACGAGATGACCATGGCCAATGCCATGTCCGATGCGGGGGACCCGCTTCCGAAGGTTCCGGTAAACCCGCGCGACGTGGTTACGCTGTCCAGCGACGATTCGGCGGCGTCTCTCAACATAGAGACGACCTCACCGAGTTTCACGGGGCTGTCTCCCGCGAACAACACCGCCAGCGACGACAATCGCCCAGAAGTCTCGGCGCAGGTTACGGACAGCGACTCCGGCTTGGACAAGAAGGCGATTGACATCCTCTTCTTGATCGAAGAGGGCTCGAATACGACGTACAAGAAGGTCAATCCCAACTCGGACGGCGACATTGACGCCATATCCGGCGGCTTCCTCGCAACGGGTCGGCTGGACGGCAGAGACGCGCCTGACGGCGACGCCACGATCTCGTGGTGGATCAGGGCGACCGACAAGGCCGGCAACGTCGGCTACTCCGACCAGGCGCCGACCAACTCGGACGGCACGTCGGACACGTGCGGCGTGATGGGCGGCTTCGACAGTGACGACGCAGGGGTTGCCGCGGAAGCGGAAGTTCGCGCTCTGGACAACGACGCCAAGTGCGACCCCTTCGTGATTCTGGTGGACAGCACCGCTCCCAAGCTGCTGAGAGCCGAGACGGGCAGGAACTGGAACTCCGCGCTCCCGACCGGCGACAGCAAGGACAAGACCGAGTACCGCGTCAACAAGTCCAACAAGTCCAGCGTGCTGGTCGTCTTCGACTCGCATCTTGACGCTACCACCGTTAGCGCGTCGGACTTCGAGGTCAACGGCGCCACGCCGGCGGACGCGACCCTCTACAACGTGAAGGTTCGCGACGACGTGTTCGACATGAAGGACATGACCGTGACCGCCGATGGCACGACCACTACCACTAGGGTCGAAGACAAGCTGACTGGCGACGGCAACTCCGCCGTGGCTGGCGACAATGTACTGGACGTTGGCGAGAGGCGGGGCTACGTGTTCCTGCGACTCTCCGCGGACCTGAGCGCGAGCGCCGAGCCGAAGGTGGAGTTGAAGGGCGACGTTCTGGACCTGGCCGGCAACGAGCAGGACACGGGCGTTGACAACGACGCTCTAGACCGCATCGCGCCCACGCTCAAGGTAACCATAGACGAGGGCAGCCGCCCGGTAACTATGGACAAGGTCAACCTGACCATTATGGCGGACGAGAATATCGGCACGCCGAAGGTTACGTTCCACAACGTCATGCAGAAGACGGTTGACAACGAAACTACGCAGACCATAGGATCCGCCAACCCTGGTACGGTGAAGTTCGTCTCCTCCACCGAGTACAGCGCGGTTCTCTCGGCGGGCAACACCGCCGACGGTCTGTACACGATCTTCGTCGAGGCCACCGACTCCACCGGCGGCAACAAGGGCGTTACTGGCGACATGACCGCCGACGTCGATGTGGACTCGGACACGAAGGCCATCCTGTTCGAGCACGACGAGAACATCGGCAACCCGGACGTTGACCCCGACAAGAGCGGTGTCCAAGACACGTTCTCGACGGACGACATGAACGGGTACATCCGCATCGACTTCTCGGCAGAGGCGAACGAGTACGACATGTACATGATGGACGGCGAGAGGGTCGGCGACGACCTCGACACCCATGCCGGCGTAACCATCGTTTCGGCGACGCTGAACGGCGACGACATCGCCGACGCGCTGCAGTCGAACGAGGCCGGCAACGTCTTCCTGTACAGGGCTCCCGACGGCCTTGCGGTCGGCGAGCACGATCTGGAAGTCATAGCGATGGACGACGCCGGCAACAAGCACCCGTCGGCGAAGAAGGCTACGATCGAGATAACCGAGCGCAAGCCCTTCTCGCTGAAGCTGAACCCGGGCTGGAACCTCGTATCCATACCGGGCGAGCCCGCTGACCCCGACATCAACGTGGTCATACCGGCCGATCGCACGGACATCACCTCGGTGCTGGCGTACGATCCGACGGTTCCGGGCCTGTGGCTGAGCGCGTCTCGCGGCGCGGACGGCATGTTCTCCGGCACGCTGAAGAACATCACCGCCACGCGCGGCTACTGGGTCGAGACCAACACGTTCACCGCGCTTCCGGTGATGATACCGAAGCAGTCCCCGGGCCAGGCCCGCGTACTGCCGACGATCCCCGTGGCGAAGGGCTGGAACATGGTTCCTGTCCTGGACGTGGACGGCAACTTCAAGCTCGAAGACGGCAACGATGACCGTAAGGACAGCGACAAGCTGCCAACCTTCAAGTCCGACGGCACCAGGGGCTACCTGGACGGTCTCGACACAGATACGACGCGCGCCTACACCTTCAACACCATTACCAACCGCTGGGACCTGGTGAGCGAGGTACAGATCGGCAGGGGCTACTGGGTGTACGTCGCCAAGGCGGGCATAATCGTCCCGTAGCTTCGCTAACCAACACTTAACGCGGCAATGAACAAAGCCCCCCTGTCGGGATTCCGGCGGGGGGGCTTCTTATTTTAACGCAGGGGCGCAGGGGCGCAGAGACGCAGGGGTTTTTGTTATGGTACATGGGGAAATTTAACGCAGGGGTTTGTTGTGGTTCAGCAGAAGATTGAGAATGTTATTAGTGGGGAGATCGTTAGGTGCGCCGTCGAGGTTCATCGGACGCTTGGGGGGCCGGGGTTGCTGGAGTCGGTCTATGAGGAGGCTTTAGTTTGGGAGCTGGAACGCAGGGGGTTGGAAGTAGGACGCCAGGTGAGTGTGCCGTTGCGGTACAAAGGACAGTCTATTGGGCAGCCGCTACGCCTTGACCTGGTTGTCGGCGACAAGGTTATTGTGGAGTGTAAAGCAACTTCCAGTTACAATGATGTGTTCGAGGCGCAGACGCTAACTTATCTGAGGTTGATGAGATTGAAGTTGGGACTGGTGATAAACTTCGGCGAACGCCGGGTCCGAGACGGCATACACAGAGTAGTCAACGACTTATAAAATCCCTCTGCGTCTCTGCGCCTTTGCGTCTCTGCGTTAAAATCAATCACCTACGAGGTAGAACATGAAGCTCTTGGTTACAATTGGAATAGTCGCCCTGGTCGCCGCTGTCGCGTTCGCGCTGGCGGGCGACGGAGGTAGGGTCAGCGCGCAGGCGCTGCCGGACAGTCCGTATATCTTTACCGGGACGGTTACGGTGAACGGGGTAACTCCGCCGGACGGGCTTACTGTGCACGCGAGGGTGCTGGACTACCAGAGCCCAGCGGTGGAAGTAGTCGGCGGGAAGTACGAGGGGCTGTCGGTGTTGCCGTCTGGCACTCGCTTCGAGCTGAAGACGATCACGTTCCACCTTGGGGACAGCGGATACCTGGGGGACAGCGTGCAGGCGGCTGAGACGGAGGTGTATCGCAGGAGCGGGATTCCGGTGCCGAAAGTAGATTTCGCGCTGACGTTCTCGAACCTGCCGCCTCCGACGCCCACTCCGACGCCTGATCCGCGCTTCATCACGCCGACGGTTACGCCGACCCCGACGCCGGCGATACCGGACGCGATGGTGTTCGCTTGGGGCAGCGTGATACTGAACGAGGGGGACGTCCTGCCCGATGGCTCGCGTCTGACGGCGCGCGTGGGCGGCTACGAGTCCGCGCCGGTGCGGATTCGGGCGGTGGGCGCCAGGTACGAGTACGAGAACCTGTCGGTGGACCCGCGGGACGTGTCGGCTGTCGGCAGAACCGTGCTGTTCTTCATAGACGGCAAGGCGGCGCAGACGACAACGGCGTTCGCGGGCGGCGAGACGCGGCAGGGGTTCGACATCCGGTTCTCGATCGCGATCGCCACGCCTACGGCCACTCCGACGGCCACGCCCATACCGACGGCCACTCCCCTGCCGACCGCCACGGCGACGGCGACGCCAACGCCGACGCCGAGCTACATGATGTCTGAGGACGAGGACGGGGCGACGGTGATAAGCGGCGAGACGTCTTCGGGTTCAGACCGGTTCACGCTGGACGCGGGCGTCGCGCAGTTCGACATGACGCACGCGGGCGGCGGCCGGTTCGACGTGGACCTGATAAACGCCGCGGGGCAGTCGGATCGTCTGCTGTCGGCGGCCGGGGCGTATTCCGGCTCGGTGGGTCTGGGCGTCCACGATGGGGCGTCCGGGGCGCACGCGGGCGCGGTGGTTCCGGGCGGCTACGCGCTGCGGGTGATCGCGGACGGGGCGTGGACGGTGAAGGTGAGCCAGCCGCTGTGGGACTCCGGCGATTCGGGCGTCATCTTCCTGACAGGCTCCGGGGACTCGGTGAGCGATCCGGTGCTGCTGGACTGGCCGGAGATCGAGGTGGAGATGACGCACACTGGGACGGGCGAGTTCGTGGTCCGTCTGATGGGGCCGGACGGCCGGGTGGCGGAGACGCTGGCGCGCGGCGCGGGCAACTACTCGGACGGGACGGTGGTGGAGGTAGGCTCGGGCGCGCTGGCTCCTGGGGTTTACGGGCTGGTGATCCGGGCGACGGGCGACTGGTCGGTAAGCGCGGGTCCGCCCGCTCCGGATCCGACGGCCACGCCGCTGCCGACCGCTACGCCGCTGCCTACGGCCACTCCCGAGCCGACCGCGACTCCCGAGCCGACGGCCACGCCTGAGCCGACCGCCACTGCTGAGCCGATCGCGCCGTCGGTAACGAGCGGCGGAGGCGGCTGCGGGTCGGTGGGTCCGGTGTCACCGGGCGCGGCGGCCGCGAACGCGCTGCTGCTCCTGGCGCCGCTGGGCGCGGTGGCCTGGCTGCGGAGGCGGAGGATTTAACGCAGGGGCGCAGGGACGCGGAGGCGCAGGGGATTTTATGTTTCCTTTGCGTCTCCGCGTCTTTGCGTCTTTGCGTTTATTTGGGGGGAGAAGGAGGGGGGGTTAGGTTGGGTTTTGTAGGCGCTGGATTTGGCGGCGGAGTTCTTGTTCTCGCTGTTCGGCGGCGATGCGGGCTTCACGTTCGGCGCGTAGGGCTTCACGTTTGGCGCGTAGGGCTTGGCGGTTTTCTTCCAGCATGGCGTCTGTGCAGATGGACTTGCCGGTGGCGGGGTCTCGGACGTCGAACGGGTCCCATGCGGGCGCGTCGCTCAGCCACCAGAACTCCAGGCGCAGCAGTTCGCTGTACACCCGCTTGGAGCCGTCCGGCTCGACGTGGACCTCGTACTCCTCGAAGCTGTCTCCCACTCGATACAGGCCAGTTATCTGCTCGCCGTAGTATTCGCCCGTCGGGTCCAGCATCAGGTACTCCTGGAAGCCGAGCCTCGCGTACAGGTCGCGCTTGAAGTTCAGGTCGTTGTCCGCCGTGCTCTTGGACGCGACTTCGAGGGCGAACTCCGGTATCTTGCCGACCTGCCAGGTCCAGTAGTTGGGAACCTCCAGCTCGGCTATGCGCTGCCAGTTGACGCCGAAGGATATGTAGGTATCCGGCGAGAAGCGGTTGTTGCCGTCTTCGGGGTCGGGCATGATGAAGCCGCCGGCGCTGACGAAGTCGTCGGGAAATCTGAGCTTCAGCGCACCCGCGATCTTGTCGATGGTTGGCTGCTGGAGCATACCGTCCTCCACGGGTTCGGGGTCTTCGTAGAAGATGTCCGGGAGCGGCTTGCCGTTCCAGTAGTGTCGCTTGAGCTTGTCGAAGCGAGATTTGGTTGCCGTGGTCATGTCGTGCCCTCGTATTTCTGATTTTAACGCGGAGGCGCGGAGAAGCGCAGAGGGGTTTCTATTTTCCCCCTTGCGTTTCTTTGCGTCTATTTGGAGGGAGGGTTCTCTTCTGCCCCGTTGTTGGCGGAGGGGGGCGGTTCGTCGAAATCCTCGCCTCGCTCCTTCGCTTCGAGCAGTCGCTGCGCCCAGGCTTCCCACTCTTGGCGCTCTTGCTCACGGCCTTCTTGGCGACCTTTTTCGTAGTCTTCTTCGGCCCACTTCTTTCTCATCCGGGCCGACCAGTCGAATAGGACCATGATGCCCCCTTCCCTGCTAGTACCATCATCGTCAGGACGGCTGAGGCGACTCCGGTGGTGGCGACGCTCTCGGTGAGCGGAACCATCGCCCGGAGTATGCCGTTGGCCCACGGAACGCTCCAGACGATGTGGAACGCCATGCCCACGAGCCATATGGACGGGAATAGAATCGAGAACAGTCGCTGGTCGTCCAGGGAGACGCTCCAGATCGAATGGCGGCCTTCTTCCGGTGTTCTCAATTATTCGCTTCCGAACCTTGTCTGCCGACAGCGTCGCCGCGTCGCTGTTGTATAGTGTGGGGATTGTAGCACAAGGTTGGCGGGCTTTTAACGCGGAGGCGCGGAGGGGCGCGGAGATACGCAGAGGGGATTTATTATTTTTCCGCGATCCTCCGCGCCTCTGCGTTTAAACAGTGGGGTTGGTGGGGCTATCTGAGGAGGACTACGCGGGCTTCGCGGGGGAGGTTGTTGGGGGTTACGTTGACGCGGAGGACGGCGTCGGGGCGCGGCAGGTGCATGTGGCCGAGGAGGGTGTCTATGGGGGACGATTGTTCGGCTTGGGGGGCGTTATCGGGGGGAGTGGCGGGGGCGTCGGGCGCGGAGGGGGGGTCGGTGGGTTCGAGGGGGATGAGGATGCGGGCGCCCAGCACGTTGACCATCTGGGCCACTTCGCGGGGGGACAGGGGGCCTTCGGGGCGGACCTCGGTTATGATGGCGTCCACGGCGCCGAGGGAGTCGAGTTGGCGGGAGCTGAGCTTTCGTCCGAGCGATCCGAGGACGCACACGGATACGCCGTCGGAGCGTATGAGATAGACGGTGTTGACGCGGCGGCTTTCGGGGTCGGCGTCGAGGGGGGTTCCGAGGCCGGTTACGTTGTAGCCGAGCGCTTCGTAGAGTCCGGGGCCTCTGAGGACGCGGGGTTCGGCGTCGCCGCCGCTGCCTGCGACGCCTGGGCCGCGAATCATGTGGGCGGCGGAGCGTTCGGGGTCGGCGCCGCTGATGGCGACGACGTGGGAGTCGGCGCCGGCGATGCGGGGGTTGGGGTCGATGGTCAGCGCGATGTCATCGCTGACGAGCCGGACGGTGGGGCCGCCGAGCCAGGTTATTTCCATTGTTGGTCTCCGGGGTTTGTTTTAACGCGGAGGAGCGGAGGAGCGCGGAGGGACGCAGAGGGGTCTTATTTTTTCTTCGCGTTTCTGTGCGTCTCTCTGCGCCTCTGCGTTTAAATATAGCGGATGGCTTGGCAAGGGGTAAAATTGTGCTAAGATTGAGGTATGGTTACGGCGAGGCAACAGACGATTCTCAACCACATTGTGGGCGATTACGTGCGGGACGCGGCGCCTATCGCGTCGGACACGCTGGCGCGCCGCCACTCTCTGGGGGTGAGCGCGGCGACGGTCCGCAACGAGGTGGCGGCGCTGGAGGAGTGGGGCTACATATCGCGTCCGCACAAGTCGGCGGGCAGCGTGCCGGAGGACAAGGCTTACCGCATGTACGTGGAGTCGTTCCTGTCGGGCGAGTCGGACGGGTCCGGTGAGCGGGCGCCGTCGAGGATTCCGCCGCGGGCGCGGGAGGCGATTAGCGACGGGTTCGCGGTGGTTCAGCACGACGTGGACAGGTGGGGCGACGTGGCGGCGGCGCTTGTCGCGCAGATGATGGACAACCTGGGCATCGCCACGCCTCCGAAGACGGGGGTGTCGCGGGTTCGGCACGTGGAGCTGCTGCCGGTGCGCGAGGCGCTGGGACTGCTGATCGTTGTGATGGAGCAGGCGAGGCTCCGCAAGCAGCTGCTGCGGTTCGACGAGCCTGTGGACAGGGTTTACCTGGAGCGGCTGTCGTCGCGGGTGAGAAGCCTTGCGCTGGGCCTGACGGCGGAGGAGATCGAGGAGCAGCGCAGGTTGGCGCTGAGCGGGGCGGAGCGCAGGGCGGTGGACGCGACGATGCTGATCCTGCGCGAGGAGGACGAGGCGGGACGGGAGGACTATCACGTTAGCGGGCTTCGGAACCTGCTGGACCAGCCGGAGTTCGTGGACTACGAGATGGCGCTGGCGATTGTGCAAGGGGTGGAGGACGGCTCGCTGGTCGAGGCGGCGCTGGACGAGGCGCCTGTCGGTCGCGTGGTGCGGGTGGTGATCGGGCGCGAACATACAGGGGACGCGCTGCGCTCGATGAGCGTGGTGATCTGCCGCTACGGGGTTCCGGGCCGGGCGCTGGGGACGGTCGGCGTGGTGGGCCCGACGCGGATGGAGTACGACAGGGCGATCTCGGGAGTGCGGTTCATCTCGACGGTGATGAACGGCATGGCGGCTTCGGTGTATGGGGCTGCGTGAAGAGAATTTAACGCAGAGGCGCAGAGGGCGCGGAGGATCGCAGGGGGGTTTTTTCTGCGTCTCTCCGCGATTCTCCGCGTCTCTGCGTTAAAATAGAGTTAGGAGATACGAGGCTTATGTTCGAGGCGCTTTCTGAGAAGTTGGCGGGCACGTTCGGCAGGCTGGGAGCCAAGGGCCGGCTGACGGACCGGGACGTGGACGCGGCGCTGCGCGAGGTTCGGATGGCGCTGCTGGAGGCGGACGTCAACTTCCGGGTGGCGCGACAGCTGGTCGGCAAGATCAAGGATCGGGTGGCGGAGACGGACCTGTCGGCGAGCCTGACGCCGGGCCAGCAGGTTGTGAAGATTACGAACGATGAGCTGACGGCGATTCTGACGGGCGGGAGCCATCGCCTGGAAGCGGGGCGGGCGCCGAGCGTGATGCTGATGGCGGGCCTGAACGGGGCGGGGAAGACGACGCTTTCGGCTAAGCTGGCGAATCATCTGAAGCAGAGCGGGCAGTCGGCGCTGCTGGTGGCGGCGGATCTGAACCGTCCGGCGGCGATAGACCAGCTGGAGACGCTGGGGCGCCAGGTTGGGGTGGAGGTCTATTCGCAACGTGGCGCCAGGAGCGCGGTGGCGGTGGCGCGTGCGGGGGTCGAACGAGCGCGGCAGACGGGGGCGGCGTGGGCGATCGTGGATACGGCGGGGCGGTTCCAGATAGACGACGAGCTCATGGACGAGATCGAGGCGGTGCACGGGGCGGTCGGCCCGTCGGAGACGCTGCTGGCGCTGGACGCGATGACGGGCCAGGAGGCGGTGGGGGTCGCGGAGGAGTTCCACAAGCGCATCGGTCTGACGGGGCTGGTTCTGACGAAGATGGACGGGGACGCGCGCGGCGGGGCGGCGCTTTCGATTACGACGGTTACGGGCATTCCAATCAAGTTCATGGGCACGGGCGAGCGGATAGACGCGCTGGAGCAGTTCCACCCGGACAGGCTGGCGTCGCGGATTCTGGGCATGGGGGACATGCTGACGCTGATCGAGAAGGCGGAGCATGGGCTAGATGAGGAACGGGTGATGGAGCTGGACCGCAAGATGCGGCAGGCGCGGTTCGATCTGAACGACTTTCTGGAGCAGCTTCAGCAGGTGCAGCGCATGGGTCCGCTGAGCCAGGTGCTGGACATGATTCCGGGCTTTTCGCAGGCGCGGGGCCGGCTTTCGGCGGAGCAGATAGACAACACGGACGGGTTCAAGAAGGTCGAGGCGATCATCTACTCGATGACGCCGGAGGAGCGGCGGCGTCCGGAGATCATCGGGGGCAGCAGGCGGAGGCGCATCGCCAGGGGCAGCGGGACGACGCCGCGCGACGTGAACCAGCTGCTCAACCAGTTCAAGCAGATGCAACGGATGATGCGGCAGATGTCCACGGGCAGGGGCAGGCGGGAGATGATGAGGATGTTCGGGGCTTAGCAAGCCACACGCTTGACAGGCAAGCCACGCGCTTGACCGATTTTGGAGGGCGCGGTTGGTGGCGGGAGCATCGGCGCTCGGAGCGGGGATCTGCCCTCTCCCCTGCCCTACTATCCTGACCTACTTGGGCGGGACGACCGCGGACATTAGCGCCTCGACCGTGGCTTCGTCGGAGGCTATGGCGAAGCGAACGATCGAATCTGCCACTTGCGTGTCTGCGGATAGGCCGGCGATGGTTGCCGCTGCCGCCAAGTACACGCGAATCGCCTCTCCGAACTCTTCCGCGTCCTCCGACGTGTCCCATACGCTGACGGACGCCGTCGCGTACTGTTCGGACGGTCCCTGGAGCAGGACGTATGAGTCGCCGCCCCAGCCTGCCGCCGCCGCGGCCGGGGCAACGGCCACGCCTGCCGCGTCGGCGTCTATTCCGCCCAGAAGCAGGGATCGGAAGAACATTTCGCCCATCACGTCGCGGTCCAGCTCGGTCCATTCTTCATCCAAGGCTGGGCCAAGCGCGGCGGCGATGTCGGGCATCTCGACGGCTACGGGGGCGGCTCCGGGCACCGATGCGCCGGCGATTGGGCCGTAGAGCTCGGGATGTATTATCTGCTCGGTGGACTGCGGCGGGTCTGCGTATGCGGCATCCACGCCGGACAGGTCGTTGTTGCGCTGGTAGAGGGCTATGGCGAAGTTGCGCCCGTCTGTGTAGGGGAACGCGAGCGTCTGCTGTATGAACGCGGGCGCGGCCATGTAAGCGGAGAGATCCACCTGCGCGTAAGCCTCCTGCGCCTGCTGGCGCTGCTTGTCGTTGAAGGAGTAGAACTCGTAGAGCGTCTCGGTGATGGAGGCGTCGCCCTCAATGAGGGCGGTGATCGCGGTTACGCGGTCGGAGTCGTCTTCCACCGCGTCGCGCATTCCGGATATGTCGTAGCGCATCTGCTGGAGACTATGGGTAACTTCGTGAACGACGGTCAGCTCCTCCGCGGGGCCGAACACGTCGGATTCTGCGAGGACTACGAGCATCTCTTCGTCGGAATCGTATAGGCCGACGACTATGCTAGAGTACACGTCGAGGAGCAGGTCGCTGAGCGAGACGTCGGGTTCGATGATGCCGAGCAGGGCGTACAGGCGACCGTCGAGTTCGAGTTCGTCGACTTCTTCCGCGAGTTCGTCTTCGATTATGCGGCGCAGCTCGTCGGCGGACACGAGGCGACGCTCGACTGGCTCGGTGGGGGACAAGCCGCGAATGGCGGCGGTCTGGAGGGTAATGGCGTCGAGCGCGCGCTCCAGGTCGGTCGGAAAGTCGGGTACGGGCGTGACCGTGGAGAGGTCGGGGCCGACTGCGGGCAGGATGACGTTCGGCGGCGCGAAGGTCGGAGTGGGGGTGGGTGTAACGGTGGGCGTAGGCGTGGGCGTGTGCGTGGGGGTGGCAGTGGGAGCGACAGTGGGAGTTGGCGTGGGAGGCGCTGGTGTCGCAGTGGGGGTTGGAGTTGGCGTAGGAGGCGGGGGTTCGCCGGCGCAGGCGATGGCGAACAGGGCGATAGCGATAAGCGCGGCGATGAGTCTCATATGCGCCTCCTGTGCAAATCGTGGCGACGCCTCACGCTGTGGAGACGACGCACGCCGCAAGTATGGTATCGAGAGGCTAGGCTGTCAAGCGGAATAGGGTGTGATGGGGTATAGGGAGACGCGAAAATCGCGCTTTATGGTCGCTGGTCGCTTGACAAATTAGCGCAATTTCGCATAGCATGTTGCCATTCCCATACTGCCTTGCGGTATGGGGAAAACCAATAGGAAGGTGAGCCACAATGGAAAGCATAGCAATGCTGCTCGCCGTCCTGGTAGGCCTATCAGTAGGGGTTGGAGCCGGCCTTTACGGACGCCGGCTAGTTACGGCAAGACGAATCGGCGCTGCGCGGGGCGAAGCTGACCGTATCATAGAGGCGTCGCGCGGTGAAGCGCAAGCCGTTGTCATCGAGGCAAAGGAGCAAGCGCTTAGAGACCGCGACGAGATGGAGTCGGAGATGCGCGAACAGCGCGCCGAGCTGAAGCGGCTTGAACGCCGTCTCAGGAATCGGGACGACAATCTCGACAAGCGCGCCAACAACCTAGAGCGACGCGAGCGGAAGATAGCGCAGAACGAGAGTCACGCGCAGGAGATGAGGGATGAGATCGAAGACAGCAAGCAGCAGGCGCTGGCGAAGCTGGAGGAGATTTCGGAGCTGAGTCTGACGCAGGCGAAAGACATTCTGATGCGCGAAGCCGAAGACGAGATGCAATACGAGATAGCGAGACGCTATCGAGACATCGAGGAGCAGGCGAGGGAGGACGCCAGCGAGGTGTCGGCGAGGATACTCGCGACCAGCATCCAGCGTATGGCGTCGGACGTCGTTTCCGAGATGACCATTACCACCGTTCCCCTTCCGAACGACGACATGAAAGGTCGTCTGATAGGCCGCGAAGGACGGAATATAAGATCGATCGAAAAGAATACGGGTGTTGACCTGATAATAGATGACACGCCGGAGGCCGTAACTCTGTCGTGCTTCGACCCGGTCAGGCGCGAGGTAGCCAAGCTGGCGGTGACGAAACTCATCGCGGACGGCAGAATCCACCCCGCCCGAATCGAGGAGATGGTGAAGCGATCCAAGAAGGAAGTTGACCGGATCATGTGGTCGGCTGGCGAGGAGGCTATCTTCGATACGGGCATACGAGGAGTGAACCCGGAGATAATCAAGCTGCTGGGTCGTCTCAAGTTCAGGTACAGCTATGGCGAGAACGTGCTTCAGCACTCGCTGGAGGTCGCTCACATATCTGGGATGATCGCGTCGGAGGTCGGCGCGAACGTCAAGATAGCGAAGACGGGCGGTCTGCTGCACGACATCGGCAAGGCGCTGACGCACGAGGTCGAAGGCCCACACGCCGAGATCGGCGCGGAGATCGCCAACAAGTACAACGTGGCGCCGAGGGTGTGCGCCTGCATCGCAGAGCATCACGACGATATGATGAGTTCGCCGGAGGCGTTCATCGTCGCCGCGGCCGACGCCATCAGCGCGGCCCGGCCCGGAGCGCGCAAGGATACCGTCGAGAACTACGTCAAGCGGCTCCAGGCGCTAGAAGAGGTCGCCGGCGATTTCGACGGCGTGGAACGGTGCTTCGCCATACAGGCAGGGCGTGAAGTTCGCGTCATGGTGAAGCCGGACAAGATAGACGACATCAAAGCCGCCAGGCTGGCGCGAGACATCGTGAAGAGCGTGGAGGAGAACCTCGTGTACCCGGGCCAGATCAAGGTTACGGTGATACGCGAGAGCAGGAGCGTAGAGTACGCGCGCTAGCGGATTGCGTACAATCTAAACGGCCTGAAGGCTTAACGGCAAAGCAGGCCATATCTAATCTACAAGCGACGCAGCGGTCGGCCCGAACCGGCCGCTGCGTCTGTGCGATACAAGACCGATGCCATAGGACGGGAAAGAAGCCGCAATGACAATCGAAGTCGATCTGCACCTGCACACCCGCGCATCGGACGGCACGCTCACGCCTGAGCAGATGATAGACTTGTGCGCCTCGCGAGGACTGAAGGTGGTGGCGATCAGCGACCACGATTCCACCGAGGGACTTCCCGCCGCACTCGCCGCCTCCAGGGAGCATCCTGGGCTGCGCGTCATCCCGGCCATCGAGCTTAGCACCGACGTGCCCGGCTCGGAGATTCACATTCTGGGGTACTTCATAGACACGTCCGACGCCGACTTCCAGCGGACGCTCAGCCGGTTCAGGGAGGGGCGATTCGACCGTGGCAGGGGGATGGTGCGGCGTCTGAACGATATGGGATACGCGATAACATGGGAGCGTGTGCAGGCGATTGCCGGCGACGCCTCGATCGGCAGGCCGCACATAGCAAGCGCGATGGTCGAGGCGGGGTACTTCAAGTATCCCAACCAGGTCTTTGACAACCTGATAGGGCGCGATGGCCCTGCCTACGTCGAGCGCGCCAAACTGACGCCGGAAGACGCGATAGCTCTTCTGAGAAAGAACGGCGCTGTGCCGGTCATGGCGCATCCCACCTACTCGCAGGTCAAGTCGGACAGGGGCGAGGTACAGAGCATGGAGGAGACGGTCGCCGGTCTCAAGGATCACGGGCTGGTGGGAGTAGAGGTCTTCTACGGCGACTATACTCCGGAACAGGTAGATCGGCTCGAAAGCCTCGCGCGCTCGCTGGACCTGATACCGTGCGGCGGCAGCGACTATCACTGCTCCGGCAATCCTGGCGAACCGGAGCCCGGAACGGTAGGTCCGCCGATGGAGACGGTAGAGCGACTGGAAGCGGCGCACGCCCAAATTGCCAAAATCGCGCGTGGCGCGCTGTCCGCATGACGGACGCGCCGATGGCGGAATTATGGCCGCTCATCGTAGCCGCCTATGCGCTGGGCGCGTACTTGCTCGGCGCCATTCCCACAGGCTATCTGGTGTCGCGCTACGCGGCCGGGATAGATATACGCGACTATGGCTCGGGCAACGTGGGCGCGTCCAACGTGATGGAGCACGTGGGCAAGCGGATCGGGCTTGCTCAGGGCATATTCGACTGCCTGGTGAAGGGAACCGCGCCGGTCCTGGTTGGATATCCGCTTGGCATGGAGCTGTGGATGCAGGGCCTGGCGGGGTTCGCCGCGGTAGCCGGGCACAACTGGTCGCCATTTCTGAAGTTCACCGGCGGCAGGGGCGTGGCGACGGCACTAGGCGCGGCGCTCGGCCTAGGGATGTGGATCGAGATACCCGTGTTCACCATCGCGTCGTTTACCGTCGGCAGGCTAATCGCGCGAGACATTGGTTTGTGGACGCTCATTTCGCTACTTGGGCTGCCCGTCGCCACCTACCTACTCGGCAGGCCGAACGAAGTTACGTTCACGGTGGTGTGCATAAGCCTGTTAATCGCCCTGAAGAGACTCACCGCCAATTGGGAGCCGCCTCCGGCGGAGTATCCCATCCACAAGGTGCTGATGTATCGTATCCTATGGGATAGGGATGTTCCCAAGCAGGCGGAATGGACGGATCGCAGCCCCCGCGCTGAGAGTTGATCCGAAGCGCGAGCATGGCTGAAGATGCCGTAAGCGCGAGAAGGCTTGGAACCATGTTACAAACGACCTACTGCAAGCGTCACCCAAGCGCGGAGAGCAACGTCGCCTGCGGACGCTGCGGCGACCCGATTTGTCCCCGCTGCATGGTGCACGCGCCTGTCGGCGTCCGCTGCCCCGACTGCGGCAGATCGCGCCCTACGCCGACGTTCGACGTAACGTCGGTGTTCTTGGCGCGCGGCATCGGAGCGGGCGTGGCGGTGGCGCTGGTATGCGGCGTGGCCTTCGCGGTCGTCAGCATCGTAGCCTACGAAAACTTGCCTTATAACTTCTCCAGGTTCGTCGCGCCTCTGCTCATCGCTACGCTCGGCTACCTGGTAGGCACATCCGTCAGCCTCGCCACCAACCGCAAGCGTGGAACCAAGCTGAAGTTAGTAGGCGGACTGAGCACGCTCTTGGGCTTCAGCATCATGGTGTTCGTTACCGGCGGCATTTCGCTAAATCTCTTCGGGATGGTCGCCGCCGCCGTGGCCTTCTACGTAGCCATAAACCGCTTCTGAACGCGAGCCTTCGGGGTCTTCAGCGCAGAGGCGCAAGGGGGACAATTCATGATGCTTTGTGTCTTTGCGCCTTTGCGCTAAATCGAAGCGCCAGAAATGACGGCGCGGCGCCACATCCGCTATCATCTATGCACCCAAACTGAATCTACGAGGCTACTACCTTGCTGAAATCTATTAGCTGCGGGAGCTTACGCTCCGAACACGCCGGACAGACCGTTACCCTGGCGGGCTGGGTTCACCGCCGCCGCGACCACGGCTCGCTGATCTTCATAGACATCCGCGACCGGGACGGGCTGACGCAGGTCGTCTTCAACCCTGAGTTCGCGCCCGAAGCGCATGGCGTGGCTGAGCGGCTGCGGAACGAGTGGGTGATACAGGTCGAGGGCGAAGTCGCGCTTCGTCCCGAAGGCACGGAGAACGATACGATACCGACGGGCGCGATCGAGGTTCATGCATCTCGCGCAACGGCATTGAACGAGTCGCTGACGCCGCCGTTCTACGTCAACGAGGAGTCGGAGGTGGACGAGCTGCTGCGTATGCAGTATCGCTACCTGGATCTGCGACGCGAGGGCATGAAGGACACGCTCATCCTGCGGCACAGGGTGGTCAAGTTCATACGAGATTTCCTCGATGCGCGGGGGTTCCTCGAAGTCGAAACGCCCATCCTCATCAAGAGCACGCCGGAGGGCGCCAGGGACTACCTGGTGCCAAGTCGTCTGTACCCCGGCAGCTTCTACGCGCTTCCGCAGTCTCCGCAGCAACTCAAGCAGCTTCTCATGGTAGGCGGTGTCGAGAAGTACTTCCAGATCGCGCGGTGCTTCCGCGACGAAGACCTGCGCGCGGACAGGCAGCCCGAACACACGCAGCTAGATCTTGAGATGAGCTTCGTAGAAGAAGATGACGTGCTGGATTTGATCGAGGATCTCTACACCGCGCTCGTGGATGCGCTAACGCCCGACAAGCGCATCCTGAGTCCCTTCCCGCGGCTGACCTACGCAGAGGCGATGCGCTCATACGGCACGGACAAGCCCGACCTGCGCTTCGGCATGGAGATGACGGACCTTTCGGACATAGCCGCCGAGACCGACTTCCGGGTGTTCACGTCCGTGGTCGCTGGGGGCGGCATCGTCAAGGGGTTCAGCGCGCCCGGCTGCGCGGGCTACTCCCGTCGTCAGACGGACGAGCTTGTCGAGTTCGTCAAGGCGTGGGGGGCGCAGGGTCTCGTCACCATCGCGCTGACCGGCGAGGGATCGCTGGACGACTTGACGGAAGGCCAAGTGCGCTCGGCGGCGGCGCGTTTCCTGTCGCTCGATCAGGTCAAGGCCATAGCGCGCGCCACAGGAGCGGGCGTCGGCGACATGGTTCTGATAGTCGCCGGGCCGGAGAAGACGACCAACCAGGCGCTCAGCAGCCTGCGCCACGAGATGGGGCGCCGCCTCGACATGACGGACCCCGACCTGATCGCGTTCGCCTTCGTTACTGACTTCCCGCTGTTCGAGTGGGACGAGAACGAAGGGCGGTGGGACGCGGTGCATCATGCCTTTTCGATGCCCAAGTACGGCACCGAGCGGTTCATCGAGAGCGACCCGGGCAAGGTGATAGGCCGCCTGTACGATCTGGTGGCTAACGGCACCGAGCTTGCGAGCGGCAGCATCAGAATCCACACGCGCGAGCTTCAGGAGCGGGTGTTCCAGACGCTTGGATACACGAAGGAGGAGGTGGCGGAGCGCTTCGGACAGCTTCTGACGGCGTTCGAGTACGGAGCGCCGCCACACGGCGGCATCGCGCCCGGCATCGACCGGCTGGTGATGACTCTCTCCAACCGCGACAACATCCGGGACGTGATCGCCTTCCCCAAGACGCAGACGGGCGTTGATCCACTGTTCGGCGCGCCCGGCCCGGTGGATTCGGAACAGATGAAAGAGTTGGGACTGAGCGTGAACCCGTCCGGCGGGGCACAGTAAAGATGACAAACCCTGCGCACCGATAGTTTTACACTTGCCGCGCCTGATGCTATTATTGTCAGAGACTCCGCCAACTGATTTGATTCCGAGGAGGCGCTTCCCTCTTGTCCGCAATCACCCAAGACGACAGGGAACGGCTGCTGCGCGCTATCAACAACCAGCGCCGCCCCACCGTCACCGTGCTTTCGTCTCTGCTGGCAGTGCAGGACGAACTTGGCTACATCCCAGAGGAGGCTCTCGAAGAGGTGGCCGCGCTCAACGACACGACCATCAACGAGGTCTGGGGCGTGGCGTCGTTCTACACCAACTTCCGGTTCACGCCGCCGGGCAAGCACAACGTGGAAATCTGCTGGGGACCTACGTGCCACCTCAAGGGAGCGTCGCACATCCTGCAACGGGTGATGGACGAGCTTGGCCTGGAAGACGAAGGCGAGACGGAGGACGACAATATCTCGTTCAAGTTCAACACTTGTCTGGGCGCGTGCTCCGTAGCCCCCGTCATGAGCGTCAATCACCGCCTCGTCGGTCGCATCACGCCGGAGAGCGCCGTGGAGCGCGTCCGGCGGGTCCAGGACTTGGATGCCGCACACTAGCAACAGGGTCTTTCGATTATTCGACATGGTGAAAGTGAATTACGCCGATCACCCCCATCCTAACCTTCCCCCATCAAGGGGGAAGGGACTTGCGCCTTTTCTCCACTAGCTACTCGATGGACGATCATGCCCACTTACGAAAGAATCAGACAGACCGCGGACGAGCGCTGGCAGGACCTCAACGACAGCTCGGAGCCGTGGATTCGGGTCGGAACGGCTATGTGCGGCCACTCGGCCGGAGCCTACGACGTGATAGACGCTCTGAAGGCTGAGTTAGACACGCGCGGGGCGAGCGCTCGCATAGACGAAGTGGGATGCCTCGGCATCTGCTACGCCGAGCCGCTGGTGGACGTTCTGCGTCCAGGCACGAAGTCGCGCCTGTTCTTCGGCAATGTGACGCCGGAAGACGTCGGCGCCATCGTCGAGTCATACATCGTGAACGGTTCCGTTCCCGGCGGGCCGGATGGCAAGGTTCTGGGCTACCTGGGCGATGAGATAGATGGCGTTTCTGACTTGAACGATCTGCCCGGCATCGGCCTCCAGAACCGCATCGCGCTCCGCAACGCCGGACACACGGCGCCGGACGACATCTACCAGTACATCGCCAACGGGGGCTACGAGGGCATCCACAAGGCGTTGACGCAGATGGAACCGGACGACGTAATCAAGGAGATGACCGACTCCGGCCTTCGAGGACGCGGCGGCGCGGCGTTTCCAACCGGCATCAAGTGGAGTTTCATGGTGGGGTCGCCAGGCCCTACCAAGTATATGTTGTGCAACTGCGAGGAGGGCGACCCGGGCGCGTACAACGACAAGGGCATCCTGGAGAGCGACCCGCATACCCTGCTCGAAGGGCTGATGATAGGCGGCTACGCGACGCGCGCCACAAACGGCATCGTCTTCATCCGGCACGGCCATGACGGGCCGATAGACCGAACGGAGGCCGCGATCGAGCAGGCGTACGAGGTCGGCATCCTGGGCAAAAACATATTCGGGACAGACTTCAGCTTCGACATAGAGGTCGCGCTCACGGGCGAGTCGTACGTGGCGGGCGAGGAGACGGCGCTTATGGAGGCGATAGAGGGCAAGCGCTCTCAGCCGCGCTTCAGGCCACCGTTTCCGGCGGCGTTCGGCGTTTGGGGCTACCCTTCGACCATCAACAACGTCAAGACCTACTCATACGCGCCCGCCATAATCTCGCACGGCGCGGAGTGGTTCAGCGGCATCGGCGTCAACCGGAGCACCGGCACCGCGATCGTATGCCTGAACGGGAACGTCAAGTACCCGGGCCTGTACGAAGTGCCGATGGGTCTGACGCTCGGAGAGGTCATCAACGACATCGGCGGAGGAACGCCGGACGGCAAGGCGCTGAAGCTGCTGCAGACGGGCGGGCCGCTGGGCGGAGTGCTTGGGCCGGACAGCATGTCCATCCATATAGACTTCGACGAGATGCGCGACGCGGGCGCGATTCTGGGATCAGGCGGCATCATCGTAGGCGACGAAGATGTCTGCGCCGTGGACCTGACTCGGGTGCTCGTAGCCTTCTGCCAGTTCGAGTCCTGCGGCAAGTGCTTCCCGTGCAGACTGGGCATGGAGCATCTGCTGGAGATCACCGAGCGGATAGCGCGCTGCGAGAGCCGCCCCGGAGACCTGGAGCTGATGCGCTCGGTCGGGACGACGATGGAGGCGAGTTCGCTGTGCGGTCACGGACAGCTGGGCTTCGGCCCGATTCGCTCCGCTCTAACGCACTTCGAGTCGGACTTCATCGCGCATATCGAGGAGGGCAGATGCCCGACCGGAAGCTGCCTGGGGCCTCATATCGCGCCCAAGAATACCCGCCCATTCGCCCACGATTTCGTACCACCTGGAGCGCAGAATGGCTGACGACATAACGATCGAGATTGACGGTCAGGAGATACCCGCCAAGCCGGGCCAGATGATCATACAGGCCGCGATGGACGCGGGGCTGTACATCCCATACCTGTGCTACTACCCGGGGATGAAGCCGTACGGGGCGTGCCGTATGTGCGTAGTTACGGCTGAGGCGCCGGACCGAGAGGGTAATTTCCGTCCCCTACCCGGCTCACCCGCGTCTTGCACGACGCCCGTTATGCCCGGCATGAAGGTTACGACGAACTCGTCCGACCTCCAGGGGCTGCGGCGCGGCATAATGGATATGTTGCTATCGGAGCATCCGCACGGCTGCCTCACGTGTCATCGCATCGAGCTTTGCGGACCGGCCGACATCTGTCTGCGCCACGTGTCGGTAAACGACAGGTGCGTTACCTGCCCCAAGAACGAACGCTGTGAGCTGAAGGACACGGTGCGCTATCTCGAGATGGAGATGGACACGCCGCTGACATACAACAATCGCCACCTGCCGCTCGCTGTCCAAGACCCGTACTGGGATATGGACATGAACTTGTGCATCGTCTGCGCGCGCTGCGTTCGGGTGTGCGACGAGGTGCGCGGCGATTCGGCGCTGACCTTGCAGATGCGCTCCGGCAGGAGCCTCATCGGAACGTCTCAAGGCACGAGTCTGCTCGAGTCGGGCTGCGAGTTCTGCGGCGCGTGCATAGACGTATGCCCCACCGGGGCACTGGTAGAGCGCGACTATAAGTGGGACAAAGCAGTAGAGACGGTCAATTCGATCTGTCCGCACTGCCCGGTCGGCTGCGAGATGACGCTGGAGGTGAACAAGCGCAACCGTCTCATCCGGGCGATTCCCGACCGGCACGCCGCCGCCAATCAAGGGCAGGGCTGCTTCAAGGGCAAGTTCGGCATGGAGTTCGTAAACCGACGCGACCGCATCAAGGCGCCGCTCATCCGGCGCGACGGGGAACTGCGAGAGGCTACTTGGCCCGAAGCGCTCGATCTAGTCGCCGAGAAGCTTGCCGACTACCGCGACGGCGGGTATGCGCTGTTAGCATCGGACAGGGCGACGAACGAAGACGCATACATTGCCCAAAAGTTCGCCCGCGCCGTGATGGGGACGAACAACGTGGACGTGTCTTCCAACACGCGCCCCAGTATGATGACGCCGCTCAAGGATCAGCTAGGCTACGCCGCCGCGACCAACACGATCTGGGAACTTGAACGTTCGAAACGTTACCTAGTCGTCTCGTCCAACATGACGGAGGAGCAGAACGTGGTGGCGGTACCGATCAAGAAGGCGGTTCGCGCCGGTACGGCGACGTTGATCGTCATAGACCAGCGCGAGACGGAACTTGCGCGCCACGCCAAGTTGTGGCTGCGCCCGCGTCCGGGAACGGAGGCCGCGCTCGTCGGCGGCATCATCCGCGCCATATGGGACCAGTCTCTGGACGACCACGACTTCCTGTCGGATCACGTCGAAGGCGTCCAGCAGTTCAGAAACTCCATTATGCAGCAGTTCGATCTGGCTCGTGTCGAGCGGATTACGGGCATATCGCGCGCGGACGTCGAAGCCGCGGCGACCATGTTCGCGGAGGAGCGTCCGGGGGCGATTCTGTACGGCCTGGAGACGCTGCCGGATGAGTTGAGGGAGTCTTGCTCCAGGGCGCTTGTGAATCTGGCGCTCGTTACCGGCAACGTCGGGCGCGAGTCGGCGGGTCTGTACCCACTGCAAACCGGCGCGAACGATCAGGGCGCGCGCGACGCCGGCTGCGTACCCAACTTCCTGCCCGGATACCGAGCGGTCGAGACGGAGCGCGACCGGGAGCGTATCGGGAGCGCGTGGAGCGCGGAGATACCGCAGGCTCCGGGCACGGGCGTGCGAGACATTCCGGCAGCCGTAAGGGCAGGCGCGATCAAGGCGCTGCACATCGTAGGCGACAGCCCGACGTACACCAGCGGCGAAGTCAGGGGCTTCATCGAGGCGATGAACGACGCGGAGTTCGTGATCGCGCACGCCAACTTCACCAGCGCGGTTACGGACGTCGCAGACGTGGTCCTGCCCGAACTGACGTTCGCGGAGCGTAGAGGCACATACACGAACCTCGAACGCCGGGTACAGCTGGTCCGTCCCGCGCTTGGACCGAAGGGCGATGAGGACGCCGGCTGGCGCATCATCTCCAACATCGCGCGGCGGATGGGCAGCGACGGATTCGAGTACACAGACGAAGAGCAGATATTCGACGAGATGAACAACTTGGCGCGCGCTTACGGCGGCATCACCTACGGCAGGCTCCAAGCCGGCGGCCTCCAGTGGCCTTGCCTGGCGGCCGACATGAGCGATACGCCGATTTTGTACGAAGACACGCTCGATTCGCATAAGCCCAAGCTCGCGCCGATGACGCTGGAAGCTTCGCCTGCGAGCGACGATGCGGAACATTCCCAAGAATACCCGATGATGCTGGCGCACGGGCGCGTGCTGCACCAGCCGGAAGAAGATATCGAGATCATCCAGATAGACGGCAAGAACGCGATTCAACGCGACGAGAGCATCCAGATACATCCCGCCGACGCCGCCGATCTTGGCATCGTGGAGGGCGAGTGGGTCGAGGCGCTGTCGGCGCACGGCAGGGCCGTAGGAATCGCCGACCTCAGCGGTCCACAGCGAGGCTTGGTCTCGATAACGACGCTGTTTGGCGATCTGGCGACATCGCTCGCGCAGAGCCGACACCCCGACCCAATGCTGAACGTACCTACACTACCGCTCATCCCGGTCAGGCTGGTCAAGCTGGCCGCCGAGGTGGCGGCAGACTAGCAACCAAAAAAGGAGAACCCACATTGACCACCGCAGCCCGCCGCAGGAGAATTGCCCGCCCTAGATTGGCGACCACATCTATCACCGAGCGTGAGGACATAACACACGATCTGTGGAAGGTGTGGATCGAAAAACCAGACGGCTTTAACTTCAAGCCCGGACAGTACTGCACCATCGGCTCGGAGGGCATCGAGCGAGCGTACTCGATAGCGTCCGCGCCGTATGAGGACGAACTGGAACTGTTCGTCGAGTTGGTACCGCCGCCGGACGGCAATCTGACGCCACTGCTCTACGACCTGGGCAAGGGCGCGTCGCTGACCATACGCCCGCGCGCCAAGGGCATTTTCGTGTTCGACCCCGCGCTGCCCAACCAGCTGTTCGTCGCCACTGTTACCGGCGTGGTTCCATACGTCAGCATCATCCGACAGTATCTGCACGAAGGCCGCTCGGGGCACCGTTTCCACGTGCTGATGGGCGCGAGTTACGCCGACGAGTTCGCGTATGACACGGAGCTAAAGCGTCTCGCCGACGAACATCCCGATCTTGTAACGTTCGTCCCAACCGTCAGCCGGCCGGACGAAGAGCCGAACGCGGGCTGGACGGGCGAAAAGGGCCGTGTGAACAGCATTGTAGAAGCATACGCGGAAAAGGCGGGGCTGCTGCCTGACGATACGATAGTCTATGCCTGCGGCCATCCGGGAATGATAGAAGACGTGAAAGAGCGCATGATTCCCAAGGGCTACGACGTTAAGGAAGAACGGTTTTGGAAGGACGACTAAAGCGGCGTTAAAACCGCTTGGGGGCCGCTTTGGGCCCAGCGGCGCGCCCGCGTACAATAGCAAGCGCAATGACCACACCGGCGCGCAGACAGTATCTTCGAATCAAGAGCGAGCATCAGGATGCCATCCTGCTGTTTCGCATGGGCGACTTCTACGAGACTTTCGATGACGACGCGCGGGTAATCTCCCGCGAGTTGGAGATCGCGCTCACATCCCGCGAGTTCGGCGCCGGCAGCAAGGTGCCGCTCGCGGGCATCCCGTATCACGCGCTCGATTCGTACTTGGCGCGGCTGATAAAGCAGGGATACAAGGTCGCCATCTGCGAGCAGACGTCCGAACCCGCCAGAGGGCGGGGCATAGTGGACCGCGAGGTGGTGCGGGTGGTAACGCCCGGCACGGTGGTCGAGGACGCGCTGCTGGACGGCAAGACGAACAACTACCTTGCCGCCGCCATCGTCGAAGGCGACACCGCCGGCTTCGCCTACGCGGACATCACTACCAGCGAGTTCGCCACCACGCAGATTTCCGCCGCGCAGCTAGCCGTCGAGTTGGCGCGACTCAACCCGGCGGAGCTTCTAGTACTAGAATCCGATGGCGTGCCGGGCGCTGACGACGCGCATCGAGACGCGGCCAGCGAGATCAGACCGGACTACGTTCCTGACGATACGTCCGTAACGCCGCTGGACAGGGAGTCGTTCGACCTGGAGTGGTCAACCGAGTCGTTGATGCGGCACTTCGACGTCGCAAGCCTCGAGGCGTTCGGGTGCGACAGGCTGCCGCTCGCCGTTCGCGCCGCCGGAGCGATACTGGACTATCTCCGCATGACGCAAAAGGCGGGTGTGGCGCAGATAACGAGCCTGCGCACCTACTCTACTGAGCGGCACATGGCGCTCGATCCGCAGACGCGCCGCAACCTGGAGCTTTTCGAGGGAGGGCGCTGGGGCGATACGTCGGCGTCGCTGCTTTCCGTTCTGGACAGGACCAAGACCTCGATGGGCGGACGCACGCTCAGGTCGTGGATCGGACACCCGCTGCTGGACCTGGACGAGCTTCGCCAGCGTCAAGACGCGGTGGGCTGGTTCCACCGCAGCGCGCTGAGGCGCGACAGGGTAATCGCGCTGCTGAGTTCGGTATCGGACGTCCAGCGGCTGCTGAACCGCGCGCGGACGTTCACGGCTACGCCGCGCGACCTGGTATCGCTTGCCGCCAGCCTCGAATCGGCGCCGTATCTGAAAGAGATGCTTGGCGAGGACGACGACGCGGATGCGGTGTCGTTCGTGGCGGACGGCATCGGCGACACATCTGAGGTGGTCGCGCTGATCCGCTCCGCCATCGCCGACGACCCGCCGGCGTCCGCCGGGGACGGAAGGGTCATCCGCGAGGGCTTCTCGGCTGACATGGACACCATCCGCAACTCGGCGCTGGAGGCGCAACAGTACATCGCCCGACTCGAATCGCGCGAGCGGGAGCGCACGGGCATCAAGTCGCTCAAAGTCGGGTACAACCGCGTGTTCGGCTACTACATCGAGATCAGCAACGCGAATCTGAAGTTGGCTCCGGACGACTACGTACGGCGGCAGACGCTGGTCGGCGGCGAACGCTTCATCACTCCCGAAATGAAGGAGTACGAGTCGCGAGTGCTGACGGCGCAGGACAGAATGGCGGACCTGGAAGGGCAGCTATTCCGGAACGTGTGCGCGCAGGTTACGGAGCATACCGGGGTCATCAGCGAAACGGCGCAGGCAATCGCGCTGGTGGACGTATTCTGCGCGCTGGGCGACGCGGCCTCGCTCAACGGCTACGTCAAGCCGGAGCTTAGCGAGTCTGACGCGATAGAGATTCGGCAGGGGCGCCACCCCGTTGTGGAGCGGATGCTCGACGCTGGCGACTTCGTTCCCAACGATACGGAGCTTAGCTGCTCCGACGGTCAGCTTGCGATAATCACCGGGCCGAACATGGCGGGCAAGTCCACGTACATACGGCAGGTGGCGATACTGGTTCTGATGGCGCAGATCGGCAGTTTCGTGCCGGCGGAGTCGGCATCCATAGGGCTGGTTGACCGGATCTTCAGCCGGGTGGGTCTTCAGGACGACCTTGCGCTTGGACAGTCAACGTTCATGGTGGAAATGGTGGAGACTGCGTCGATACTGAACCACGCGACGCGACGCTCGCTGATAATTCTGGACGAGATCGGACGCGGCACCAGCACGTTCGACGGGCTTGCGATAGCGCGCGCCGTGGCCGAGTACATACACAGCCACCCGCGACTTGGCTGCAAGACGCTGTTCGCCACGCATTACCACGAACTGACACAACTGGCGGATCATCTGCCGAGAGTTCGCAACTACAACGTTACGGTGTCGGAGGATGGGGGCAGCATAGTCTTTCTACGCCGCATAGCGCCGGGAGGGGCGGACCGCAGCTACGGCATCCACGTCGCGCAGATCGCGGGTATGCCCGCCTCG
The DNA here is from genome assembly GCA_965208795.1 of Dehalococcoidia bacterium. Taxonomy (GTDB): domain Bacteria; phylum Chloroflexota; class Dehalococcoidia; order Lucifugimonadales; family UBA1123; genus VXRN01. Next base: position 960,506 of record CBDBPQ010000002.1, on the reverse strand, counting down.
GTGGTGAATCGCGCCTGGGACGTGCTGGGCGATCTGGAATCGAACGACGCGATCCCATCCGGCGTATCTGGCAACGGGCGTCGGCGGGGCGGCGCTCGCTCGCCGCAGCCCGCGCAGCTTGCGCTGATGCCGATGACCTCGCCCGCGCTAGAGGCGCTGCGAGCGATAGACGTGTCGTCCATCACGCCGATAGAGGCTATCAACAAGCTGTACGAGCTTCAGGAGCGGGACAGGAACGCGGGGTGATTACGCATTCATGCCGCGCCTAGCGGAAGGCTGGGAAGACTTCTTTGCCGAACAGTTCTATGGAGCTCATGACCTTTTCATGAGGGATGGTCTCGGTCTGAATTATCATCATCACCTCGTCCACGCCTATCTCCCGGTACATCTCTATGGCGCGGATGCAGCTTTCGGGGTCGCCGGCGATGGTAACGGCGCGGTCGGCAAGGGTGTTGGGGTCCAGTTCGGCGATGGCGGCGCGCGCGGCTCCGGGGCCGGAGTCCAGCGAGATGCCGACCTCCTCAGCCTGGGCGCGGTGCGCCTCGTCGGACTGGCGCAGCCAGCGTCCGAAGTCGGCCTCCAAGTGCTCGGGGACACCGCCCCACGCTTCGAGCAGCTCCTCGTATGCGCCGACGCGCCCGGCGATGTAGGGCTTGTCGGGTCCGAAGAAGGTCTTCATGGACAGGGCGGCAAGCTCGCGCGCCTCTTGGTTGTCGGTACCGCAGAAGGCGTGGACGTTGTTTGCCCAGTAGTTGGTGACGAACGCGCCGACGGGGTTAGCCTTCTTGATCTTTTCCTTGTAGGTCTTGACGTGGGATTCGAGAACTGAGGTGGCGTAGGACGCGGACGACAGTACGCCGATGCCCTTTTCGGCGGCGAGATCGAAGCTGGACGACTGGGTACAGGCGAGGTACATGTTGGGGTGGGGTTTCTGCACGAGCTTGGGCAGCACACGGCGAGCCGGCACGTTCCAGAACTCTCCCTCCCACTCGAACTCGTCCTCTGCCTGCCAGATCCGGGGCAGCATAGATATGGACTCGTTCCACATGGCGCGGGTGTCGCGCGGATCCACGCCCAGACCCATCTGCTCGTAGGCGTTGGAGCGTCCGGTTCCGAACTCGACGCGACCGTCTGTGAGTTGGTCCACCATTGCAACGCGCTCGGCGATGCGGACGGGGTGCGCGTGGGGCAGGATGGATACGCCGAAGCCGATGCGGATGTTCTTGGTGCGCTGGCTCAGCGCGCCGAACATGACCTCGGGGCATGGGGAACCGGAGAAGCCGAGCAGGAAGTGGTGCTCGACGAACCACGCGCGATCGAAGCCGACCTGATCCGCAAGCGCTACCTGTGCAATTGTCTCTTTGTACAGGGTGTTCCAGTCTATATCCGTGCCCTCGTATGGGCGCTGCATCTCGAATAGCAGGCCGAAGTTCATGGGAATCTCCTTAGTAGCGTAAATTGAATCGCTTTGCGGCGCTCTCCGGTTCTAGGCGGGCGACGATCAGAAACCGCCTCCTCCGTCAGCGCCACCTCCTCCGCCATCGAACCCGCCGCCGTCATAGCCTCCACCGCCGTCGTACGGTCCGCCGCCGGAGCCCATACCGCCATCGTGCGGCGGGCCGCCGTGGAAGCCGCCGACTCCGATGAGGACTGTGAATATCCCAAGGCCGAACCACATCTGGGAGCGGGCGTATTCTCGCTCGTACTCCGGACTCCACGCAGCGGCGTTCTTGAGCTGTCTCCTGCGGCGATGTATCCATACGCCCAAGCCGACGACTATGACCAAGACTATGGCGACTATCCAGAACGTATCCATTTGCGCAACCTCCCACTTCAGTCCGCTGGGGCTATGGTATCACTTTTGGCGCGATAAAGCTCTGCCGGCTGTGGGCTGAACCTGTGTCAGATTGGCAGGGGGATGTTTCTGGGATGCGAAGACGGTCGAGCCGCGGCGCACTGGATTCCCGCCTTCGCGGGGATGACGGTTGAGCGCCGTCACAGCTGCCGCAGGCGCGGGTCCATCCTGTCCCGCACCCAGTCGCCCAGCAGCGTGAAGGCGACGACGACGAGCGCGATGACCATGCCGGGCGCGAGGCTGTCCCACCAAGCATCCACTACGTAGAGCCGTCCGAGGGCGACCATGGAACCCCACGCAGGCGTGGGTGGAGGGACGCCGGCGCCCAGGAAGCTGAGAGACGCTTCTGCGAGGATGATGTTTCCCACCTGTATCGTCGCCACTACGACGACCGTGTTGAGCACGCCGGGGAAGATATGCTTATACAAGATGCGTATGGTGGACGCGCCGGTAACCTTTGCCAGAGCGACGTAGTCCATCTCCTTCAGCACCAGCACTTCGCCGCGCACCTGCCGCGCGAAGCCGCCCCAGATGAGGAAGGCGAGCAAGCCAAGAAGCAAGGGCAAGCTTGGGCCGAGTATCAGCGCGAGCGCGAGCGCTATCAGGATGAACGGCAGGGAGAACTTGATGTCAACTATGCGCATGATGATCTCATCCACCCACCCGCCGAAGTAGCCGGAGATCATGCCCACTATAGTTCCGAACGCGCCGCCGACGCCTAGCACTACGGCGGCGACCATTAGCGATATGCGCGCGCCGTGAATCACACGGGTCAGGATGTCGCGTCCCAGGTAGTCGGTGCCGAAAATATGCTCCGCGCTGCCTCCGAAGAACATTGGCGGGATGTGCCTGTCGCTCAGTTCGCCGTCGTTGAGTTCGTGGGGGGCGACCCACTGGGAGCCAAGCGCGGCTATCATGAATAGCGAGAGGATGATGATGGACGACACGGGCCACCGTCTGAGGTCGGGCAGCCGCGCGCCGAACAGACGCGGACCGCGCCGCTCCAGCAGCTCATCGGATGCGCTTGCGCGTGTATTTCTGACTGCCATTCGGCAAACTCCAAACCCCCTCTCCCTTGATGGGAGAGGGCTGGGGTGAGGGTGAAATCCTCGCCCTAATCAGACGTCGCTTAGCGGCGCGGTCACCCCCATCCTAACCTTCCCCCATCAAGGGGGAAGGGACTTTGCCCCTTTCTTAGGTGTATTTGATTCTTGGGTCTATGTAGGCGTAGAGCAGATCGACCGCCAGCGCCGTGACGACGTATATGACCGTTACCAGCAGTATCACGCCTTGCAGCACGGGGTAGTCGGACTTGTTGACCGCCTGGATGGCGAGCAATCCCAATCCGGGCCAGGCGAAGACCGATTCCGTAACTACGGTCCCGGTGATCAGCCCCGCGAACAGCAGTCCCGCGGCCGTAAGCGGCGCGATGAGCGCGTTGCGGAAGGCGTGCTTCCATATCACCTGCGCAGAGGACATGCCTTTCGCCTTCGCCAGCTTGACGTACTCGGAGTCGAGCACTTCGAGCATGGCGGAGCGCATGAGGCGCAGTATCCCCCCGGCGGCTCCCCAGCCCAGCGCCAGCGACGGCAGAACCAGGCTCTTCAGTCCATCGTCGTTGCGCGACGTGGGGAACCAACCCAGCTCCACCGCGAACAGCACGATGAAGATCAAGCCTACCCAGAAGGAAGGGGCGGAGTGTCCGAAGATGGCAAAGGCGCGCGCAGAGTAGTCCCACACGCTCGCGCGCGCAATTGCGGCGAGCACACCCAACGGGATGCCGATGATCAGCGAGAACATAAACGCGGCTATCGAAAGCTGCACGGTGTTCGGAATGCGCCGCCACAGCAGGGTTCCGACGGACGTTCCGTGCTGAAGCAGGGAATCGCCCAGGTCTCCCCTGACGACCTTGCCCATATAGACGACGTACTGTATGGCGATGGCTTGTCCAGGCCCATCTCGCGTCCCCAAGCTTCGTACTGCTCGTTGGTGGTGTAGTCGGAGAGCATGACCGCCCTGGGATCGCCCTGGAGGCGCGCCAGCATGAAGACTATCATGCTGACGGCTACCAGGGTTACCAGGGACATCAGCGCCCGGCGGACTAGGAAAGCGCGCATGACAGGCTACCTAGGGCTTCTGAATCCTGTCGAACGCCGCCAAGCCGCCCATGCCATAGGGTATCTTCCACTCTCCTATCTTCTCGGTATTGACGCCGAACAGCCCGAACGTCTCCACCACGCCTATTATCTGCTGGTTGTGGTGCCACCAGTCCCAGTGGACGTCTCTGAACTCATCGAGACACTCGACGCTGTCGCAAGCGTCTATCTTGGCGAGTATCTCGAGCTGATCGCGTATCTCGAAGCCGGGGTTGAAGGTGCGGACGGTGTTGCGGCGGAGCAACGCTATTTCGGGGTTCAAGCCAAGCCCCTCGCCGCCGGTGCGGAACCACCAGTTGCCGCATTCTCGCGCCACAACGCACGGCCTATTTGCCGAGTAAGCCAGCGTTACCACGTTGACGTCTATGCCTACCTCGGTCATGCCCTTGGCTATCGCCTCGCACATTTCGATCATCAGCGGGTGACCAGTGGTGCAGCGCATCTCGGCTTCGAAGCCGTCCGGGTAGCCCGCATCGACCAGGTACTGTCTAGCCATGTCGGGGTCGTATGGGACCGCCCACTTGTCCTGGAAGTACTTGTCGTAGGTTACGCCGACCATCTCCGCCGGTCCGGCCTGCCTGCCGAATCCGCCCAGAATGTTGTCCACGATTCCCTGCCTGTCTATGGACATGGACACGGCCCATCGAACCTTGCGGGCGTTCTCCTGCTCCTCCGGGCTGTCGCAGTCGCCCACCCAGGGATTGGTGGGGTCGTATCCGGGACGCGGGTAGGGATCGACCGGAACCGTGCCGTCCAGCGAAACCTCCATGCAGAAGCGCCCTTGCGCGTATAGTCGCTGGTAGCCGCCGCCTCGCTGTCGCCTGAGTTCTATGTTCGAGCCGTCGAAGCGTTCCGCCTGGGTTACCGGCACGATAGCTGAGTCAACATCTCCCACCAGCAGCGCGGCGACCTGGGTAGCGGCCTCCGGTATCTCTACTACGGTAACCGTCTGGTAATTGGAGTCGTTGCGCCAGTGGCCCGGCACGGCCTCCATGACTGCGCGGTCTCCGGAATCGAACTTGGTATATTTGAACGGTCCGGTACCGCCGGTCAGGTCGGTGTGCGCCTTGTCTTCGCCAAGCTCTTCTACGCGCTTCTTGCTAGCGAACGGCACGGAGCCGCATCCGGCAGTGGGTATATTGGTGTCCAGGAAGAATATGTTGGGCTTGGTCAGGCGCATGGTAACGGTGTAGTCGTCCGGCACCTCGATCGCGCCTATGTGGTCGCGCCCCAGGAAAATTGGGAAGATGGAGTCCTCCTCCATAGTAGTTTCCCATGCCCACTTCCAGTCGTGTCCTGTTACCTCGCCCCAACCGTCGTGGTACTGGACGCCCCTGCGTATATCGAAAGTGAGAGACAGCATATCGTCTCCGAACTCCCACGAGGTGGCTAGGCCGGGTTCGTAGGCTACCTCTTCGGCGCTCCAGAAGATGGCGCCTTCGTCCACGCCCCAGCGGATGTTGTTATCATGGTCGGTGCAACCGGTCTTCTTGGGGACGCGAGCGGGGAAGTCTATGTCTTCGTCGGCCATGACCAGCGACCCCTCCGGCCCCATGGCAGAAGCCGGAATCGCGGTCGGCGCCGCGCGTCTGGGAACGGCGCCGGGCTGGATGAACACGGGGGTCGGCTGAGCGACCGCCGCGACCGCCGTAGCCGCCGGCGCGGGCGCGGCCGGTTGCTGGGGAGACTGCGGAGCGGCTACGGCGCCCGTCGCGGGCGCGGCCGGAGCGGCTGCCGCGGGCTGTTGCGGAGCTTGCGGTTCGGACGGCCCTTCAGCGGCGCACGACACTGCGAACGCGAGGACCGCCGCTACTATTCCAATCAGCGCCAACGTCGTAAAACTTACACGTCTCGACAGCATCGCGAACCCCTCCGGCTGGACTAAAAGCTAGCGGCAACTCCTTGCGGATCTAGTATCTCTTGCTGACTATATGAGCATGTGGTCATTATGTCAATTGGGGAAATCCGATTGAGGCTATCCCGAATTTGCAGGCAGATACTTAGCGGATTCGGAGAAGATCGAACCCCGGCGCTCCGTATTCCCGTCCCCCATCTTCAAGGGGCCAGGCGCAGAATTAGACCGCCGCGGCGTGTCCGTCGGTTCGCGGGTCCGCTCCAGCCATCCGGGTACCGGTGGCTGGGTCTATGATGATCAGCTTGGCGGAGCCTCCGAATACGCGGCCGGGGCTGGTGGCTACCGTGTGGCCGCGCGAGCGCAGGTCTTCTACTTCGGCGGCGTCTATGGGGCCTTCGAGGTCCAGTACGAACGGGTCGTCCACGTTGTGCGGGTCGGAGCCGGGTGTCGAGACCCATCGTGGGGCTTCGACGGCCTGCTGGGCGTTCATGCCGTGGTCGAGGACGTTGCTGATGACCTGGGCGTTCCAGGCTATCTGCCTGTCGCCGCCCGGTGTGCCACCCACCAAGTACGGCTTGCCATGGCGCATGACCATATAGGCGTTGAGGGTGTGCATGGTGCGCTTGCCGCCCTCGATCACGTTGGGGTGTCCGTCCACCAGGCTGAAGCCGCGTCCGATGCGGTTGTTGAGCAGCACGCCGGTATCGCCGGCGACGAAGCCGCTGCCGAATCCCATCGAGAGGCTGTGGATGAACGACAGCGCGTTGCCCTCGGCGTCCACGACGCAGAAGTAGCTGGTGTCGCCGTCCGCCGCCATGGATACCGACACTTCGCCCGGCTCGTAGCTGCCAGCCGCTGGCCCGATCAGCCGCCGCCGTTCCGCCGCGAACCGCTTGGATACAAGGGTATCTACCGGCGTTACAACGAACGCAGGGTCGCCGGCGTAGCGGTTGCGGTCGGCGAACGCGAGCTTCTTGGCTTCGACCATCGTGTGGATGGATTCGGCGTTGTACCAGCCCATGCCTCCGATGTCGAACCCTTCCATGATGTTCAGCATTTCGAGCAGTATCAGGCCGTGCGAGGGCGGCGCGGTCTCATAGACCAGGTTGCCGCGGTAGGTGGAGCTGATGGGCGGCGCGTACCATTCGTTGGCGTGAGCGGCTATCTCCTCCGCCGTGTACAGTCCGCCTGCCGCCTGGATGGCGCGCGCCATCTCCCGGCCGACGTCGCCCTTGTAGAACGCCTCCGCGCCCCCGGACGCGATCGTCCTGAGGGTCTGCGCCAAGTTGCTTTGCACCAGGGTCTCGCCCGCCTGTATGGGCGCGCCGTCTCGCGTGAAGATGTCGCGCGAATCAGGGAACTGAGCCAGCTTGTCGTTGAGCGCGGCAAAGCCGCCGGCGAGCTGCTCGCTGACGGCGAAGCCGTCCTCCGCGTAGCCGATAGCGGGTTCCAGCAGGGCGGACAGGGGACGCGTTCCGAATCGCTCGTTGATCTCCTCCCAAGCCAGCGCCTCGCCCGGAATGGCGGCCGCGTGGGGGCCGACGAGGGGCATGAACTTGTGGCCGCGCTCGACGAAGAAGTCGCGGCTGACCGCCAAGGGAGCGCGTCCGCTGCCGGACAGCCCATGTACGTCGCCGGTCTTGGCGTCGTACATGATGACGAACGGCTCGCCGCCGACGCCACACGCGGGCGGGACGGTTACGGCTTCGACCGCGGCGACGGTTACGGCAGCGTCGAAGGCGTTGCCTCCATCGGCAAGGACGCGCGCGCCGGCGGATGCGGCGAGTGGAGAGATGGAGACGACTACGCCGCCGTTGGAATAAACTGTGCTTCTACCCGTTTCGACGTGTGGAGCGGCTGGCATGGGAACACCTCCGAGTATAGGTTCGGCGCAATCGTATCATAAACGCGGGGCAGGCGCGCGGGGTCGCGTTTCGCAATGGCGTAGGCGCCCTCGGCTGCTGTATCCTTATCGCAACACTGCGCGGGGGTACGGACTTGCAGCCACCAACTCTACATGACGTCATACAGGCGAAGGGGCGCATCGCGGGTTATGTTACGCGGACGCCGCTTCATCGCTACATTGGGCTTGAGAAGCTGCTGGGCGCGGCTGAGGTTCACGTCAAGCACGAGAATCACCAGCGTCTTGGGGCGTTCAAGATGCGCGGCGGCATCAACCTGATGGCGCAGCTGTCTCCGGACGAGCTGGAGCGTGGCGTTTCCACGGCGTCGAGCGGCAATCACGGGCAGTCGGTCGCCTACGCCGCGACGGTGTTTGGGACCACGGCGCGAGTGGCTGTGCCGATGGACGCGAATCCGGGCAAGGTGGAGTCCATGCGGAACCTGGGCGCGGAGGTCATCCACTACGGCGAGTTCTTCGACGAGTCGCGGGAGTACATCGAGCGGCTTTCGCGCGAGGAGGGCTATCGCTACATTCACCCGATCAACGAGCCGCGCCTGATCGCGGGCGTCGGCACGTACAGCCTTGAGATTCTGGAAGACCTGCCGGACGTGGACGTGATAGTCGTGCCCATCGGCGGCGGCAGCGGGGCGTGCGGCGCGTGCATCGTCGCCAAGTCCGTCAACCCGGAGATAGAGGTGATAGGCGTGCAGGCCGAGCAGGCGCCCGCGGCGTACCTGTCGTGGCGCGAGGGACGCGTGGTTGAGGCGCCGATGAAGTCCAACGCCGAGGGTTTGGCGACGGGCAGCGGCTACGAACTGCCGCTGGGCATTCTGCGCGAGCATCTGGATGACTTCGTGCTGGTGTCGGAGTGCGAGATGAACCGCGCAATCGTCATCCACCTCGAGCAGACGCACAACCTGACAGAGCACGCGGGAGCGGCATCGCTGGCGGGGGCGCTGAAGATACGGGAGCGACTGGCCGGGAAGAAGGTGGCGCTGGTGATGAGCGGGGGGAATCTCTCGGTTGACCACCTCAAGATCGCGCTGGCGACGGCTGCGAGCTGAGAGGTGGGAACGCTTGACAGACAGGATGGATGACATGACCCTACCAAACGATGACGACGCGGCGGCGGCGTTGTTTCCGGAGTTCGATACGCTGTACGAGCTGATCGAGGCGGAGGTCGCGGGGTTGACAGAGGCTCAGCTGGATTGGACGTCGGAGGACTACGCATGGGCGGAGTGGTCTATCCGCGTTCAGTTGAGCCACATGGCGTCGCTGATATACAGGTGGCTGCTCATACGGTGGGGGGATGTTACGTACCCGGCCGGCGATCATGGGGTCGAGGACGTGGAGGGACTGGGGGCGTCGCCGTTCGACCGGCGGCTGGACGATACGAAGTACTACGATCTGCCAGTCATCATGGAGAAGCTGGATGAGGGCGTCGAACTTGCCCGACGGCTGCTGCGCGAGCGAGACATCACCTTCCTCCGCGACAACCAGGTCACGAACCCACTCTTCGGCGCGTGGGACGTCATGATCCAAGCCTACCCTCAAGATGGCGGCGTCTCCCTCGACCTCCAATCCAACGAGGTCACCATGTCGCTGGAAGGCACGATGCGCCATATCTACTACGAAGAGATAACGCACCTGTTCAACATCCAGCGCCTGAAGCGTGCGCAGGGGGTGGACACGGTATCGGAACTGCCGCGCGTGGGGTATTGGTCTATCCCAGGCTGGGACGTGAGTGAAGCCTAACCCATCATCCGCGCCCTGATCGCGTCAGGCACGTCGCGCACCCGTTGGCGTCCGGGCGATTCGTCTCGCCGTCCGACGCTGACTGCCGCCTCCGCGAGCAATTCCACGCCGCCCAGGAAGTCTCGGACGTGGATGTACTCGGCGCCTATGCCTGATTCGGGATCGCGTATGGAGGTGGTGGCGTTGTGCCAGTTTCCAAGCGGGAACGCCATGCCAGTCGCCTTGTATCCCCAGACGGAGAAAGCCGTCCCCTCGCACGCGCCGCCGCTCATGAGTTGCCGTTGGCACCGGAAGTTTGGATCGCGTCCCATGATGGAGTCTCGAGCTACGATGAGGGCCTGCTCGGCGTCGGCGTCGAAGGTGTAGAGGGCGTCGCCGGTTCGGATGACGGGACCGGCGCCCTGCTCGACGCCGGGGATGACGGGGCTGGCCTCTATGGAAACGACCAGCGTCTCGATGGGCAGCGTCCGCGCTTCGGCCATCAGACGGGCGCCGAACAGCCCGCCCTCCTCTGCGCGGGTGAAGACGACGTAAACGTTGGCGGCGGCGCCATTGGCTATGAGGCGCTCCACGGTGGCGAGAGAGGCGGCGCAGCCAGCTAAATCATCGGCGGCGCGCATACGGATGAAGTCGCCGTCCAACTCGAAATCGGGCAGGTCGAACACGATCGGAACGGGCGGAGCGAGAGGCGCGGATTCGTCCAGATGGATACGGACGCGGCGGGAGGATGGATCGAGCGGGGCGGTTCGGCCACTCACTCGGCGACCGTCCGGGAGCAGCGCCAGTACGTCGGCGGGGCGGGTCAATGACACTTCGGGGACGCCGCCGAGCGCGACGCCGGTGGGGCCGTCGTCGTCTATCTGGTCTATCTCGAAGCCCGGATGGTCCATGTGGGCTACGAAGGCGATGGGAGGCTGATCATCGGAATTTGGGGCGTCCGGGGCGTTGTCGTAGTGGGCGATCACGTTGCCGAAGGCGTCCCGTGTCGGCGATAGGCCGATCTCGGACAGGCGACCGGCGATGTATTCAGACGGGCCATCTTCGTGAAAGGGCGCGGCTGGTCGCCGTCCGAGGTCTCTGAGTATATCTAGCGCGCGTCGTTCGGTTGGGTTCATGTCTTGCGCCTGCGGTGGAGAATGGGGAAAGGGTACCAATCCGCGTAGGTGGGCGCAACGCGGGGTTGGGTGATACACTCACGCGGGAAACGCGGGTATCTACGATAGGCGCGGAACGGTTGATACAGGTTCGGGAAAGGTTGCGCGATGCGTTGTCCGGTCTGCGATGCATGGAACGGCAAGAGCAACACCTACTGCGTGGAGTGTGGGGCTGCGACAGTCGCCGATGAAGCCTTCCAAACGTCCGTCGAGGAACTTTCGCGCGCTGAACTTCAGGATATGGTGTACAGGCTCCAGGCTGAGGTCGGTCGGATACAGCAACATCTTTCCCGCAACCGCGGCGTCTTTGGGAGTTACGGAAGCGATCGCACTACCGGTCGCGCCTCCGAGCCAACTGCCCAGGAGTTCCAGCGTCCGAGCGGGCCGCTGTCCGAACCGGCGTCGCATGAGCCTACGTCCGCGAACTTGACGGGGTCAGAGCCGACGCGGCAGACATCTGTGTCTCGAAGCGAGGCTGTGCCAAGCGAGGCTGTGCCCGCAGAACCTTCTTTCTCCGACTCTTCCGACGTCGAACCGCGCCAGACATTCAACGTGGACTGGGAGGTGATTCTGGGCGGGAACTGGCTGGCTCGAATCGGGATACTGGCGGTTGTGATAGGGGTGGGGTTCTTTCTCAAGCTGGCTTTCGACAACAACTGGATCGGCGACGTGGGCAGGGTGGCGCTTGGGATCGTTGGCGGGCTGGCGCTGCTCGGCGGCGCGGAGTATATCTCCAAGAGATACCCAGTCTATTCGCAGACGCTATCCGGCGGCGGAGTCGCCATTCTCTATCTGACCATATTCGCAGCGTTCACCTTCTACGGGATGATCGGCGTATATCCGGCCATCGGTCTGCTGCTGTTGGTCAGCCTAGCGTCCGCGGCGCTGGCGCTGCGCCACAACGCGATGGCGCTGGCGGTGATCGCCGTCCTCGGCGCGTTCTCCGCCCCCTTCGTTATCGGGATGAACGTCGAGGGAGGCGGCGTGGGCGACTCTCCGGACGTCAATCTCATGATCTACATCATCGTAGTTGACTTGGGCGTTCTGGCATTGTCCACGTTCCGAAACTGGCGCTGGCTGACGCTTCTGGCGCTCGTGGGTTCACTGTTGTCTTTTGCCATATGGCTCGAAAGCGCGGACCGGTTGCCGCACATAGCGGTCTCCATGGTCATTCTGACGTTCATGTTCCTAATCTTCGCTGGCGCTACGACACTCTTCCACGCCATATGGCGGCGCGCTCCCAGGCCGTTCGACTATACGCTCATGGTTCTGAACGCCATCGCCTACCTCGCGCTGAGCTACGCGATAATGTGGGACGAGCTCAGCGAGTGGATGGGAGCGTTCACGCTAGGGCTCGCGCTGTTCTACGCGCTTCTGGCGTATATGTTCCACACAAAGGTCCGAGAGCAGCCGAATCTCGCCCGAATGGCGGTTGGCGTGTCTGCGGTGGTCCTGGCTATCGCGGCTACGGCGCAGCTCGACGGACTCTGGATTAGCGTAAGCTGGGCGGCGCAAGGCGCCGCGCTCGTATGGCTCGGTTTCAAGATGGAGTCGTGGCAGCAACGGCTTCTGGGCGCGGGGATGTTGGCGTTGTCATTCGTTCTGATGGCGGGGTACGGCGGCCTTTACATTCTTCTATGGCCCATATTCAGCGCCGTATGGGGAGAGTCCAGGGAGACGCTTCCAATTCACCAAGCGCCCTCATTCATCATGGTCGCAATCGCGTTCTACGTGGCTGCATACATAGACCGCCGCAATATGGACGATATAGATACATGGAAAGTCAGGTTGTTCCCCGCGTTGATTATCGGAGGCAGCGTCATGCCGACCATCATGTTAGCGGCGCACCTTCCTTTCACTTGGGTAGCCGTTGGCTGGGCGGTGGAGGCGCTCGCGCTCGTGTGGGTGTCGTTCCGGCTGGGAATCCGCGAGCTGCGGCTGTTCGGCTGGGGCGTATTCGCGCTCATGAGCCTGTGGCTGCTGGGGATGGGTGCGCCGTATGGCGATGCCCTGTTCATCAACCAGCGTATGCTGGCGTTCGTCTCTGCCATCGGGGCGCTGTACGCAGCCATTCTGCTATGGCGGCGCGAGTCGAACGAGGACGGCTGGGAATTTAGTCTCGTTCCATATTCCATGGTAGCGGCGGCCAACGCGCTAACGCTCTGGATCCTCAGCTTCGAGGCGCTAGAGACTGTGGACAGGCTGGTGGCGGATAGCGGCGACACCGCGTTCTACGCCAAGAGCCTGGCGCTGAGCATGGTGTGGGCGCTGTACGCGAGCGTCGGGCTCACGGTGGGCATACTCAGAAGATGGAGGGTCGTTCGACTCGCTAGCTTGTGCCTGCTGGCTGTGCCGATAGTCAAGCTGTTCCTGTTCGACTCGTTCGCGCTGGATCAGGGATATCGGGTAGCCGCCTTTTTGAGTATGGGCGGGATACTGCTGGTGGGCGGGCTGCTCTATCAACGCTACGGCGAGGCGATACGGGGGTTCCTATTCGAGGAGCGGCCTTCCGACGATCCCGCGTAGCCCATCATCCCAAACACTCATGAGCTAAGCACTAATTCGGAAAAAGCATTAGACTATCTGTTGACCGAGGCTACTGTGCCCACAATCCGCCATTTCGCGCAAGATCTCAGGAGGCGATGCCATGCAAGTCGGGTTCTTTACCATGCCGCTGCACCCGCCGGGTTCGGATATTACCCAGACGCTGGAGGACGATCTTCACCAGCTGGAGGTACTGGACTCGCTCGGCTACTCGGAGGCGTGGATCGGCGAGCACTTCACGACGGTATGGGAGAACATCCCGGCGCCGGATATGTTCATCGCCAACGCGCTGGCGCGGACGAACGACATCAAGCTGGGCACGGGCGTTACGTGTATGCCGAATCACAACCCATTCATGATCGCGCATCGCATCGCGCAACTAGACCACATGGCGAAGGGTCGCTTCCAGTGGGGCGTAGGCTCCGGTGGCTTTCCGGGGGACTTCGAGGTGTTCGGGTTCGATCCGGCGACGAACGATCACCGCCGAATGACGCGGGAGTCCATCGAGACCATCCTGAGCATCTGGGACGATCCCAAGCCGGGCGTCTATGAGGGCGACTACTGGAAGTTCACCATCCCGGAGCCGATTGACGAATTTGGGTTGCGGTTCCACCTTACGCCGTACCAGAAGCCGCATCCACCTATCGGGGTGGCGGGCGTTTCGCCGAACTCGGACACGCTGATACTGGCGGGCGAGCGGGGCTGGATTCCAATGAGCATCAACCTGGTGCCGTCTCACACGCTCAGCACGCACTGGGACGCGGTGGAGAGGGGCGCGGCAAAGTCGGGACTGGCGCCGGACCGCAACGACTGGCGCATCGCCCGCGAGATATATGTGGCCGATACGACCGAGCAAGCGCGCGAGGAGGCGCTTGGCGGCGTGCTGCGGCGCGACTTCGAGCAGTATTTCCTGCGCCTGATGTCTAGCATGAGAATGACGGATCTGTTCAAGATAGACCCCGATATGCCGGATTCGGACGTGGACGTTGAATACCTGGTGGATAACGTGTTCGTGGTCGGCAGCCCGGACGATGTTACCGAGAAGCTATCCGCGCTGTACGATGACGTGGGCGGCTTCGGAGTGCTGCTGGCTATGGGGCACGAGTGGCAACCCTACGATAGCTGGGTACACTCGATGGAGCTGCTGGCGAAAGAGGTTGCGCCAAATCTGCCGACACCAGAGTGACTAGCTTTCAGTTATTAGTCGTTAGCGATAGGCATCCGAACATCAAACCGACGACAACTAAGGACCTATGACTAACGACCAGGAACCCCCATGCAACCAGACGACATTCTGCTGGTAGAGCTAGACGCCGGCCCGCGCCTTGCGCGGTATATCGAGACTAAGGGCAGCCGACTCCGCATCGCCATCGGACGGAACCGCGAGGCTAGACTGCCGCAGTCTCGCCTGATATACGAGACCGGCATAAGGGCGTCGGGTTTCGACGCGATCGAGCGTTTGCGCGAGCAGGCCGAAGCCGCGGTGAACGGGCTGGACCTGGAAGAGGTCTGGGACATCGTGTGCGACGACGGAGACGCGCTGACTCTGGCCGACATCGGCGAACTGTACTGGGGCGACGAGCCTTCGACTCAGCAGAGCGTCGGCCTGCTGATGCACCTGCTGAGCGACGACCTGCGGTTCGTGCGGGACGGCGGCCACTTCGTACCGCGCGACCGCGACGAGGTGGCGGCCATCGTCGAGCGGCGGCAGAGGCAGGCGCGGCGCAACGCGGACGCGGACGAGCTGGCGTCGTCATTCCGCGATGGGCGGATGCTGGACGCGCTGACGGAGTATCAGTCGGATCTGCTGTCGCAGGTTCGCGGCTTGGCGGTACACGGCGAAGAATACCACCGCGCCAACTCAGCCAAGCGATTCCTCGAGTCGGCCGGTGTCGGCGGGCGCGACACGCGACGCATGGCGTTCGACGCTCTCGTCAGGCTCGGTGTGATGGACGCCGACGAACATCTGGCGCTGGAACGCGCCGGGATCGTAGCGGCGTTCCCCGAAGACGTACTCGCCGACGCGGACGGCATGGATCCCGCGCCGCTGGTGTCAGACGCCGACCGCGTGGACCTGACGGGCCTTTTCACATTTACGATAGACGGCGCCGAGACGCGGGACCGGGACGACGCACTATCGGTCAAGACCGCGAGCGACGGCTCTATCCAAGTCGGCATCCACATCACCGACGCGGGCGCGCTCGTTGAATCGGGTTCCGCGGTAGATGTCGAAGCCGACCGACGAATGTCGTCGCTATATCTGCCGGAGCGGACTATCAGCATGATGCCGCCAGCCGTGTCCACGGGCACGGGCAGCCTGAATCCGGGAGAGACGCGACCTACGGTGAGCGTACTGGTCTGCTTCGACGCGGATGGCGAGATGGCCGAATGGAAGGTCGTCAAGTCGGTGATTCGGAGCGCGCGCGCGCTATCGTATGAGGAGGCGGATGCGGCAATCGAAGACTCGTCCCATCCGATGTACGGCGAGCTTGACGCGCTGAAGCGCGTCGCCGCGTCTCTCAGCGCGGCCCGCGACGCGAAGGGCGCGCTGCGGCTGGACCGCGCCGAGCTTTCGGTGAAGGTGAATGCCGACGGCGTCATCAACGTTCGCGTCGAGCCGCGCGCTGCGCCCGCGCGCAGCCTCGTCGAAGAATACATGATACTGTGCAACGCGCTGCTGGCGCGCTACTGCATGGACAACGAACTGCCGGCTCCGTTCCGCTCGCAGGCCGCGGTCGATGTGTCGGACATCGAGGCGCAGGTACCGGAGGGCGCGCTGCGGGTATTCTTGGTGACGCGCCGCCTGTCCGCGGCCAGCGTGAGCGTGAAGCCGTCTCCGCACGGCGGCTTGGGGGTGGACGCCTACACGCAGGCGACGTCGCCCCTGCGCCGGTACCCGGATCTGCTGGTGCAGCGACAGATCTCCCACCATCTGCGAACGGGGGAGACACTGTACGACGAGGAAGCCGTAACGTCGGTGGCGCACCGCGCGGATATGCAGATACGGCAGATGTCACGTATCGAGAACGACCGGCGGCAGCACTTCTTCCTGAAGTGGCTGGACGCCAGGCGAGTCGAGTCAGAGGCCAGTGGGGCGAGCGGCGCGCCCGCTATCCACCGCGCCATTGCGCTGGAGAATCAGGGACGCCGCGCCGCGCTTCTGGACCTGGTAGAGTGGCCGACAAGAACGCGAGCGGCGCTGCCGTCGTCGGTCAAGCCGGGCGACGAGGTGTCCCTGCGGCTGCATGGTGTGGACCTTTGGAGGCGGACGGCGCAGTTCACATACGAGCCGGAATCAGGAATTTAATCTGGACAAAGTCAAAAACCATCATCTATAATCACACTTACGCTTGAAGCGGTCTGACCGAAGCGCGCCGAGGTGGTGGAATTGGTAGACACGCAGCGTTGAGGGCGCTGTGGCCTAACTGGCTGTGGGAGTTCGAGTCTCCCCCTCGGCACCACCATGACGCCAGGCGGCTCAGCATCGAGAACGGGGCGACGTAGCCAAGTGGTCTAAGGCGGGGGTCTGCAAAACCCCTATTCGGCGGTTCGAATCCGCCCGTCGCCTCCACAGACTTCCACTAGATGATATTGTCAGAGGCCTCCGGTTCCGCCGGCGGCCTCTGACTTTGCAAACGACCATACGCTACCGGCCCAGTCCCAGCCGGAGACGGGTCAACAAGCGCGTCTTCTCGGCTTGAGGCTACCTATAGAGCGCTCCCATCACTGCCAGCACACAGACAGCCCCACTGCCCCAAGCCGAGACGCGAAGACCGGCGGGCTTCGTTCCGAGCATATTCGCGTTCATGGTGGCGTTGCTGTGGGGCGGAAACAACGTCAGCATCAAGGCGGCGCTCGACTACGGCGGCCCTTTGCAGATCGGCTGGATGCGCTTCGCGCTGGGCGCAGTCACGACGATACTCTACATGGTCGCTCGACGTGAATCGTTCACTGTAGCGCGGAGCGAGATCAAACCGATACTGGTCATCGGCGGGCTGTTCTCGGCACAGCTAATCATCATGAACATCGGGCAGGACCTGACGACGGCCGGGCACGGCGCCGCGCTCAGCGCGACGATGCCGATATGGACAGCCACGATAGCGCAGGTTTTCATCCCTTCCGACAGGCTGACCAGATGGCGAGTTCTGGCGATGGCGCTCTCCTACGCCGGGGTGCTGGCGGTACTATTCGCAGACGGTGGTCTGATCGCATCGGAGAGCGGAGTTACCCTGCTTGGAGACGTCCTCAGCTTGGTTTCGGCCATCCTGCTGGCGCTGCGGATCGTCCTCATCTCCAACTACGCTCAGAACGTTTCGGAAGCCAAGCTGATGTTGGGCCAGTTGATCATCGGCTTGGTCCTGCTACTGGCCGGGAGCTACATCTTCGAAAGTCCAGTGTCGTACACCGCCGATAGTCGCTTCTGGTTCGCGCTCGCGTACCAGGGTGTGGTAATCGCGGGATTCGGATTCTTGGCGAATGCGTGGCTGGTGAAGCGGTATCTGCCGTCTTCCGTGACGTTCTTCTACTTCGTGCAACCGGTGGCAGGCGTGGTGTTGGCGTGGTGGTTGTTAGGGGAGGATCCCGGACGAGGTCTGATACTGGGGATCGCCTTGATCTGTGTCGGCGCGCTGACGTACAGCCTAGAGGGGCTGATGAAAGCGCGGCGAGCGGTGGAGGCATAAGACGCGTAATCCACCCTACCCTACCCCTCCCACAGCTTGTGGAAGTGGTTTAGGGGGCCGTGGCCGGCGCCTACCGGGAAGCTGGTACGGATCGCCTCGGTTACGTAGTCTTTGGCTTGCCCAACGGCGTCGGGAAGGTCTAGCCCTTTCGCCAACCCCGCGGCTATGGCTGAGCCGAGCGTGCAGCCGGTACCGTGCGTGTTGGTCGTCTCAATGCGCGCGGCGGTGAAGGTGGTGTAGGTCGAGCCGTCGTAGAGTACATCGGTAGCGTCGCCCTCAACGTGACCGCCCTTGACGATGGCGCTTCGCGCGCCAAGCTCCTCGACCAGGATGCGCGCCGCCGCCCTTGCGTCCTCGACGGTATTGACGTCCACGCCGGTAAGGATGCGCGCCTCGCGGGTGTTGGGGGTTACGATCAGCGCCATCGGCAGCAGGGTATCCCGCATCGTAGCGACCGCCTCCTCGCGCAGCAGCGGCGCGCCGGTGCTGGCGACCATCACGGGGTCTATCACCGCCGTCGTCAGATCGTGGAACGCCAGACGCTCGGCGACCGCGCCAATGATGTCCGAGCTGGACAGCATCCCTGTCTTCACCGCGTCGGCGCCGATGTCGGATACGATGGCGTCTATCTGCGCCGCGATCATCTCGGTGGGCATTTCGAACACCGACGCGACGCCCAGGGTGTTCTGCGCAGTAATCGTGGTGATCGCGGACGTGCCGAATACGCCCATCGCGCCGAAGGTCTTGAGGTCTGCCTGTATGCCCGCGCCGCCGCCTGAATCGGAGCCTGCTATGGTCATCGCTTTGGGCACGTATCGTCGTGTCATCCGGATCTTCTCCTGTCGTCGCCGGCGCCCCTCTCCGGGCGTTGAGAGCGACGCCGCGACTTCTCGCGGATTATCTCCTGAAGTCGGCGGACGCCGACGCCGGACACGCCCATCTTGCGGCGTCGGCGGCGCCTCTCTTCACGGCGTTCGCCGCGCGTCTTTCGGTACTCGTCCATGAGACTACTTTACCAGATCAACCGTCGGGCCACGCGTCGCCGTTATAGGCGGCTTCCCAGAACAGGTACTCGTAGCGGAGGGCCGTGTGGAAAGCGCGCTCGACTCGTGGACGCAGCGCGCCAAGCCGCCCGGACTTCTCGGCGGCGTCTATGTAGCCCTCGCACCACGCCACGAAGTCGCCCAGAACGGCGGGGCCGTGCAGCTCGATCCACTGGCGGTAGATCGGGTTCTTAGGCTGCTTGCCTTGCTCGATGAGGCGCGTTCCCCAGTCCAAGTATGTGCCTTCGGTAACGTAGCAGACGGCAACTATCTCCTCGAAGCTGCCCTCCAGCCCCGTTCGCGCGAGGAAGTCGCCGAATCCCTGCGTTACGGGCGAGGCGCTGACGGCGGAGTACTCCTCTTCGGTCGCGCCCAGCACGTCGAAGGCGCGCAGGAAGAACTCGTTTTCGGCGGCTGCCTTCGGGTCCAGAATACCGCTCAGAAAAGCGTACAGATGGCTGGCGGCCACAAAGTCCGGCGCTTTGGCGACGCCCATGCTGATCATGGCTACGAGGTCGTTCACGAACACGTAGTCCTGAAGGAAGTAACGCCGTCCACGTTCGAGCGATAGCGTATCGTCGCCCATTTCGACCACGAAGGGGTGGTGTGTCATCCGGCGCCAGAGGTCGGCGTGACGCGCTCTTAGCTCTGCGATCAGGGGCATTTCGTTCTCACTTTACTAGGGTAGCGCCATTGCCGGAGGCTTGGGTTTCACCCCCATCCTGACCTTCCCCCGTCAAGGGGGAAGGGACTGACGCTGTTTCTCAGCAACCGTTCACTAGTTGCCTATGTCGTTGCGATAGGCGGCGGATGCGTCCAGCGATGGGTCTATCATGCCGTTGTCCTTCATCCACTGGACGAAGCTGTTCCAGCGCTCGGTCTCCTGGGTCCCGAATCCTCCGCCGCCCGGAAGCTGCCACATGGGTTGAAGCAGATCCGCGCCCGGCCGGTCTATCTTCTCATCTATCTCTTCGTTCTCCGCCACGAGCGTATCGACGCCCGCCTGCGGGTCTTCTATCGCCTCCTCGAAGCCGCGCTTGACGGCGCGGACCAGGCGTTCAGCCACGTCGGCGTTGTCTTCGAGATAGTCTTCGCTGGTAACGAGCACAAGCTCGTAGTGATCGGGAACGCCCCACTCCTCGATTCGCATCACGTTGACCGGATGGCCTATGTTCTCCATGTGGATACTCTCGTGAGTCCAGTACGCGCCGATGACGGCGTCCACCTTGCCACTGATGAGAGATTCGGAGATGTTCCAGCCTATATTGACCATCTCCACGTCTTCCAAGCCGTTGAGGCCGTCATGCTTGAGCATCGTGTCCAGGAGCGGTTCGTTGGTGGGGATGCCCGGGTATCCTACCTTCTTGCCCTTGAGTTGGGACGGTCGTTCGAGTCCGGACGTCTTCAGCGTCATCACCGAGTTGAGCGGATGCTGGACCACGCCCAGGATAGACACCACAGGAACGTCCTTGTTTCGCGCCAACAGCACGTCTATCTGGTAGTTCATTCCGAAGTCGTCCGAGCCGGCGGCAACGGTCTGAAGAACGGTCGAGGGGTCGGAAGGCGTGTACATGGTCACGTTCAGTCCCTCATCCTCGAAGTAGCCCTCGCGTTGGGCTATATACAGCCCGAGGTGGTTGGCGTTGGGGAACCAGTCGAGCGCGAGCTTGACGTCAACGACCTCCGGTTCGTCGCTGATGCAGGCGAACGCGATCAACGAGATGGCAACGAGCGCGGCGAGCGCCAGTATCTTGGATAGTTTCATCGTTTCAGCATCTCCCTTGCTTCTGTTAATTCCAATCGAATAGTCGGCGCGAGACCTCCGCTCGCGCGCCTTTAGCCCTATGCGCTCCCCCGTCCCCGCGAGGCGCGCCACCACGGTATCGCCAGACGTTCGACGATGCCGACCGAGCCGAACAACCCGACGCCGAGCGCGGACAGGATGACGATTGCGGCGAACACGCGCTCGGTGAGGAACTGCGGCTTGGACCTGAGCATCAGGTATCCCAACCCCTCGCTGGATCCCACCCACTCGCCGATTACCGCGCCGATGACGCTGACGGCGATGGCGACTCGCATACCGCTGAACAGGTACGGCAACGACGTGGGAACCTGCACCTTGAAGAACACCTGCCAGCGGCTCGCGCCCAGCGTTCGCATCAGGTTTACCATGTCGCGGTCAACCGCTTTGAGGCCATCCACCATGTTGACGACGATGGGGAAGAAGCTGATGAGCGCGACGACGATCACCTTGGGCGCGAAGCCATAGCCGATCCAGATCAGCAGCATCGGCGCGATGACGATGATGGGGATGGTCTGAGACGCGATGACGAACGGGTAGATGGCGCGCTCCAGCGTGCGCGAGAGGCCGATGGCAGTGGCCAGGGCGACGCCGCACGCGAGGGAGAAGCCGAAGCCGACCACTATTTCCAGCAGCGTCGCCAGCGTGTGCCGCCACAGCAACCGGGCGTCGGCGTAGAGAGTAACCGCGATGTCGGATGGCGCGGGCAGAAGCCACTTCTGCACCCCGAACAATCGGACACAGACCTCCCAAGCGACGATGATGGCGACGATTATCAACAGCGACGGCAATAGCGACGGCAGCCGGCGGCCTATCGTCTCGCCCAGTGAGCCACCCGACGGGCGGGACGTCGGGGCGGGCGACTGCGCCGGACGCGCCACCTCGCCCATCTCTGGGGACTGTCCAGTCTGTCCAGGTTGGGCCCTCACACGTCCGCCTCCTCCCTGATAGCGGTGAGCAGGGCCGCCTTGAGGCGCATGAACTCTGCGGACGCCAGGGCGTCCACGCTGCGCGGGCGGGGCAGGTTGACCGGCAGCGCCATCTTCATAGTTCCCGGGCGCGCGGTCATCACGTACACGCGGTCGGACAGGAATATCGCCTCGTCCACATCGTGAGTTACGAGTACGATTGTCTTCCGCATGGATTCCCACAGGCCGGTCAGCCACTCGTGGATCTGGGCGCGGTTGAGGGCGTCGAGCGCGCCGAACGGCTCGTCGAGCAGAAACACCTGCTGGTCGGCTAGCGCGGTGCGCAGGAACGCGGCGCGCTGACGCATTCCGCCGGAAAGTTCGTGGGGATACGCGCCCTCGAAGCCGTCGAGTCCAAAGCGCGGCAGGTGTTCGCGCGCGCGGGCGACCGCCTCGCGCTTGGGGACGCCGCGAATTTCCAAGCCCAGCGCGGCGTTGTCCAAGACGCTGCGCCACGGCATCAGCAGGTCTTTCTGCTGCATGTAGCCCACCGAACCGAGCCTTCCGCCTGATCCATTCGGGCCGTCCTGTACAGCGCCGCCAAGCGACAGCGCGCCGGAGGTCGGCTCGTCCAGCCCCGCTATGATGTTCAGCAAGGTGCTCTTGCCGCAGCCGGACGGGCCGATGATGGCGACGAACTCGCCCTCCTCCGCATGGAAGTCAACTTCGTCAAGCACGGAAAGGGGCTGGCCGTCGTTCTCAACGGTCTTGGAGAGGCGCGCCGTCTGAATGGCAAGCGGGACGGGCGGCGCGATGTTCGCGCCGTTCGTGGTTTCGTCTAGCGTGTTGGTCGTCACCGAATCTGCCCAAAAGATAAACCGCCCATCCCTTGTCTGGGTAGGCGGTTCGGGCATCCTCGCGGACTTTGCCACAGTCCCTACGCTGGCATTACCCAGATCAGGTTCGCAGGGGTCGACAGCGTTTCGGCTGCCCTCTCAGCCTGGCATCCCAAGCTCCCCCAGAGGCGTATTGGTATTGTTGATGTCTGGGACAGTCTAGCGGGATGGCGGGGGTGTGTCAACTGGGTGGGTACGAAGCAACCGACCCATAGGCTACCGCCGCTCCTTCGACAATGCCCTAATCTCAGTGGCTATCGGTTTATCCACGAAACATGGGCCGTGGTATATTCAGGGTGAGCATCGAAGAATTTCTTCACATTCTCTAGATCCCCTTGCACCCTCACCAGCGAGTCGTACACAATCCCAGGCTCGAGCAGGTCGAGGAGCGGCGATACGTCTTTGCCTAGAACTCTATAGGCGGCCTGTTTGATTTCTTCATAGCGAAGACGAGGCGACTAGGCGTTGACAGCCGCCTAGCAGGGGAGGGATATTCTCCGGTCGCCACCGGTCTTGCGCTCCGTTAGTCCGCCAGCCTGCAGGTATATCCTCCCGCTCTCAGCGTCGCACCTAGCTTCGGAGTTCATGATCTCCCCGCTGAACGACGCATAGCCGGTAAATGCCGAACTCGCCGCGATGCCGTCACCCTCCGGCGGCGCGACGGAGATACCGATCTCCGGAATGTCGATGGGGCGGATGATGGGGTCCCCGTATATCTCGATGGTGGAGTAGCTCCCAGGCGAGATCAGGGCTTGGGATTCGCAGGGGAACCGGAGGCTGCCGATCCACGTGGCATCGCCCGCTTCTAAGTCGGTGATCCAGAGGCCGAACCACTCGCCGTCGGCATCATCGCCGTCGGGCGCGAGGCGCAGGCGGTACTCGCCGGCTGTCCAGTCATAGCCGCGCCGGACACCGATGAAGTCCCCCTCGTGGCCAGAGGACTGGACAAAGCCGTCGTCCGCAGCGCGGGCGTGCGCCAGGTCTCTCGTCTGCCATCGGCTGAATATCAGCCCCTTGCCTCTGCCGTCCCACGTGACAGGATCTTGGACGTCGGTCTGGATGCCGTAATAGTACACGGCGCCGCATATGCTGCCCAGCCCAAGCATCAGGTATATGCCATGCTCGTCGGAGAAGTCGCCGGGATCGTCGTGGATCGTCACGTCCGTGGTCATAACGCGGAACCCTGCCCAGTCGCTGTCCCAGCCCCACCAGGCGTACGCCATGTGTTCCGGCGTCGTCGCGAGCTCGTACAGATCGGCCCGTCCCGGTATCTGCGTTGCCGTCGGGATGGCTGTTGCCGTCGGGATGGCTGTTGCCGTAGGAGTGGCTGTTGCCGTCGGGGTGGCGGTCGGCGTTGGGGTGAGGGTCGCCGTCGGCGTGGCTGTCGGTTCAGGGGTGGCCGTTGGCGTGGATGTGGACGTGGGTACGAGAGTGGCGGTTGGACGCGGCGTGGATGTCGCTGTGGGGCGCGGCGTAGCGGTGAGTGTAGGCACGGCGGTTGGCGTGGATGTGGACGTGGGTACGAGAGTAGCGGTTGGACGCGGCGTGGATGTCGCTGTGGGTGTAGGCGTCGGAGTGTGAGTGTCTGTGGGGACGACTGTAGCCGTAGATAGGGATGTTGGCGTGTTCTCCGGCTCAGACGTGGCGGGGACTGCCGGTTGGGGTGTGGGCGTCGGCTCAGGGTCGCAAGCCACTGCGGACACCGTTACTACGACGACCATGAGCAAAAATGCGACAGTGAAACTTGGATAGATCATCACTAAAGATTGCGTCCATATCAATCCGGATCTTGATTGGATCATGATTGCTTCACGTCGAAGGTCTCGCCAAGACGCTAAGCGCATTGGTACTTCAATCCGTAGGCAAAGTCAAGAAACACGTTGCGATGTGAGCGCCTGACAGGCGGTGGGCGAGTTTGGTCGGTCGCGCGGAGCGCCCACAACCGAGGGGGAGGGACCTCGATAAGTAGAATTGCCCTAGCGCTGAACACATCTCCCCCTTACGCGCGGCTCGGACCCGTGCTACGATCAAAGTAACCGACAGCGACTCAGTATTCGGCATTGCCACCGCAACGGGTGTGAATCATGCGCGAATCCAACCTTCCCACCCACGCCCGCGCCGTGGTCATCGGCGCGGGGATCGCCGGATGCAGCGTCGCCTACCACTTGACGCGGCTCGGCTGGCGGGATGTCGTCGTCGTCGAGCAGGGGCCGCTGTTCGAGACGGGCGGCTCTACGTCGCACGCGCCGGGCCTGGTCTTTCAGACCAACCCTTCGCGCATGATGACCAACTTCGCCAAGTACACGGTGGACCTGTGGTCGGGGATGAACCTGGACGGCGAGCCGTGCGCCAACCCGGTTGGCAGCATGGAGGTCGCGTGGACACCGGAGCGCTGGGCAGACCTGAAGCGCAAGGCGGGGCTGGCGATGAGCTGGGGCGTGGAGGCGCATCTGATCAGCCCGTCCGAGGCGCGCGGCAAGATTCCGATGCTATCCGAGCGCATACTTGGCGCGCTGTACGTGCCGTCGGACATCCACACGAAGGCGACGCGGCCCGCCGAGGCCATGGCGCGGGCAGCGGAACAGGACGGCGCGGCGACGTTCTGCGGCGGAGTGGAAGTTACAGGCTTCGAGGTATCCGATGGTTGCGTAACCGCCGTCCGAACGACCCGCGGCGACATCCGGACGGAAGTCGTCGTATCGTGCGTTGGCATCTGGGCGCCTAAGCTCGGAGCGCTCGCGGGCGTACCGATTCCGCTGGCGCCTATGGAGCATCTGTACGCGGTTACGACGCCGCTGCCGGAGCTTGCGGGCGCGGAGACGGATGAGGTCTCGCTGCCTCTGCTGAGACACCAAGACGCGGCGCTCTATTTCCGGCAGGTTGGGGAGAGTCTGGGCATAGGCTCGTATAGCCACGAACCGCTTCTGGTCGAGTCAGAAGACATTCTGTCGCACGACGAGGCGCCTATCGCGCCGGCGGAGACGGAGTTCACGCCGCGCCACTTCGAGACGGCGATGAAGGCGGCGCGCGAGCTGTTGCCCTGCACGGACGGCGTGGGGCTGACGCGCAAGTTCAACGGTATGTTCTCGTTCACTACGGACGGCTTCCCCGTTATGGGCGAGTCGCCGCATCTGCGGGGCTTTTGGTCGGCGCAGGCGGTGTGGATTACGCACGCCGGGGGCGTGGGCAAGGCGGTTGCGGAGTGGATAGCGAACGGCGAGCCCACGACGGACGTTCACGAAGGCGACATCCGCCGTTTCCACCCTCACGCGCTCAGCCGGCCATACGTGCGCGAACGCGCGGCGCAGCAGTACCGCGAGGTCTATGACATCATCCATCCGCGACAGCAGGCGGAGCGGGCGCGCAACCTGCGGCTGTCGCCTTTTCACGTCCGGCAGCGCGAACTGGGGGCGGTATTCTTCGAGAGCGCGGGCTGGGAGCGTCCGCAGTGGTACGACGCCAACGAGGGGCTGCTAGACTCGCTGGACGCGGCGGGCGCGAGCCGTTCGGGGTGGGAGGCGCGCGAGTGGTCGCCCACCGTGGCGGCTGAGCACGCAGCGACGCGGGAGCGCGTGGCCATGTTCGATCTGACCGCGTTCGCCAAGTTCGAAGTAAACGGGCCGGGCGCGCTGGGCGCGCTTCAGCGGCTTGCCGCCAACCAGATGAACAAGCCCATCGGCAGCGTTACCTACACTCCGATGCTGACTCCGAGCGGCGGGATCAAGTGCGATCTGACGGTAACCCGGCTGGGAGAAGACAGCTTCATGGTGGTTACGGGCGGCGCGTTCGGGCTGCACGATCTGGGATGGATCGAGGCGCATCTGCCGGACGACGGCTCCGCTGTTCTGAAAGACGTATCTTCGGCGTACTGCTGCATTGGGCTTTGGGGTCCGCGCGCCCGCGATCTGCTGGTCCGGGTGTGCGAGGACGACGTGTCGGACGGGGCGTTTCCATACTTGACCGGACGGCGTATCGAGATTGGCGAGGTTCCGGCGCTTGCGCTGCGAATCTCTTACGTGGGCGAGCTGGGATGGGAGATATATTCTCCTGTCGAGCTGGGCCTGCGGTTGTGGGATACGCTGTGGGAGGCGGGGCAGCCACTGGGCGTCATCGCGGCGGGCGGCGGCGCGTTCGACTCGCTGCGGCTCGAAAAAGGCTACCGGTTGTGGGGCAGCGACATCCACACGGAGTACAACCCATATGAGGCCGGCACCGGATTTGCCGTGCGGATGCGGAAGGGACGCTTTGTGGGCAGGGAAGCGCTGCGAGAAGTCCGAGCCGAGGGCGTATCCCGACGCCTATGCTGCATGACCCTGGATGATCGGAGCGCCGTAGTAGTGGGCAACGAACCTATCGTGGACGGGAACGATGTTCTGGGGTACGTTACGAGCGCGAACTACGGTCATAGCATCGGTCGCGGGATAGTGTATGGATACCTGCCAATCAAGTATGCGGACGCCGGTACGAAGGTGGACGTCATCTACTTCGGGGAGCGGTTGCCTGCCACCGTCGTCAAGGAGCCTCTGTACGATCCCGATGGTAGGAAGATGAGGGTGTAGTTCGACGCGGAGGCGCGGAGATGCAGAGGGATTTGAGGCGAAGACGTAGATACGCCGGGATGCGGGCAAGTTGGAACTAGGGGAGGCATCCGATGAAAGCCATCAGCCACACTGTTAGGCGTCCGGGGCGGCGGGACGGGGATCCCAATGTTCGGATTCCGGTGCCGGTGGAGCTTGCTACCATGCCGGGGTCGCCGCAGCGGCCGGATGACGTGGCTTTCTTCAGCCGCGAGCATCCGTTGGAGTCGCAGGCGGTGGACCTGTCCGCTGATCGCGCTTGGGCGGTGGAGGAGATGCATGACCATCTGACCGAGTTCCGCGAGGCGCAGGATCGCCGGATGGCGCCGATATACGATGCCGCCCGCGTATCCGCCGACGTGGAGCCTACGGGTACGCCGGTCGAAGGCGAGGATCTGACCGAAGACCTGCGCCGGTTCGCGCGCAAGCTCGGTTTCGGCGAAGTCGGCTTTACGCGACACGACCGCCACTACACGTTCGCCGCCAAGAAGCGCTGGTCGCGGTTCGAGCGCGCCATCTGCCTCGCATACGAGCAGGACTATCTTCAGACACAATCCGGTCCGGGCGCGGATACGGACATGGCGCGACTGCAGACTTACGAATTCGAGCAGATGGCGTGCATGGAGCTGGCCGACTACATCCGCTCTCGCGGCTACCGCGCGCAGATTCACGACGGGCTGGACGGCAGCGGCGCGTACATCCCGCTGTTCGTGGCGGCGGGGCTGGGGCAGCTGGGAGCGAACGGGCAACTGCTGTCGCCACACTTCGGTTCGCGGGCGCGGCTGATGCTGGTAACCACCGACGCTCCCGTCCGCTACGATGAGCCGCAGGACTACGGCATTCACAAGTTCTGCCAGGAGTGCCAAGTTTGCGTCAATCGCTGTCCGGGACGCGCGCTCAGCCGCGAGAAGGTCTGGTGGCGGGGCGTGGAGAAGAGCAAGCTCAACTACGAACGATGCCGTCCGGTGTACGTGAAATACCAGGGCTGCGCGGTGTGCATGATCACCTGCCCGATCCAACGCTACGGCATGAAGCCGGTTATGGAACACTACGTCGAGACGGGCGAGGTTCTCGGCAAGGGCACGGAGAACCTGGAGGGCTACACGCTGGAGGACAAGGGCCACTTCGGACCAGGCGAGCTTCCCACTTTCAGCCGGGAGTTCTTCGAGTTTCCGCAGGGACGAGAGGAGGACTGGCTGTTCGAGCGGTTCAAGCGAAGGCTCGCCGAGTCGGGCGTTCCAAGCGAGGCCGATTTGGAAGATTTCGCAAAAGAGGTCAAGAAAGCGCTGGACAAAGGCGAAACGACGGTAGATATTGCTTGATACTAAGGTCTTTCCATTATCTAAGTTCGATGCTTGGATTTAACGCAAAGGCGCAGAGAAGCAAAGGCGCAAAGACTAGACAAGCGGTGCGCTGGAGATGCGCGGGACACCGCAAGACTAAGCCATAGGAGCTTTCCGTTGCAGAAGTTCGCCGATTCCCTCTCATCCGGCCGGTTCGTCGTAACCGCCGAGTTGAACCCGCCGAAAGGCTCGGACTTGCGTCCGCTGTTCCGGCGCGCCGAGTCGCTGCGCGGCGTCGTGGACGCGTTCAACCTGACCGATTCGGCGGGCGCGAATATGGCGATGTCTCCAGTCGCCGCGGCTCGGATGCTGATGGTTCGAAACATCGAGCCGATCGTGCAGGTAACGGGGCGGGACCGCAATCGCATCGCGCTGAGCGCGGACCTGCTGGCGGCGTCGGCGCTCGGCCTAACGAACGTTCTGTGCATGAGCGGCGATCCGCCCGGACGGGGCGACCATCCCGACGCGGCGGGGGTGTTCGACCTGCGTGCCGAAACGCTGCTTTCGACCGTTGCAGCCATGAACGGCGGCAAAGATATGTACGGCAACGAGCTGCGCGGAGCGACGAACCTGTTCGCCGGCGCGGTAGCCAATCCGGGCGCGGACGACATGGACACGGAACTAGCGCGCATGGAGGAGAAAGTCCGCATGGGCGCGAAGTTCTTCCAGACGCAGGCGGTGTACGATGCCGCCACCTTCGAGACCTTCATGGAGACGGCGCGGACGTTCGGCGCGCCGGTTCTGGCGGGGATGATAGTGCTGAAGTCCGCCAGGATGGCGCGGTTCCTGGACGAGAACCTGCCCGGTGTGAGCGTGCCGGCGTCCATCATCTCCGAGATGGAAGAGGCGGAGGACCCGCGGGCGACGGGCATAGCCATAACCGCGCGGCTGATTGGAGAAGTGCGCGATATGTGCGACGGGACGCACATAATGGCGCTGGGGTGGGAGAGGCATATTCCCGAAATACTTGAGGCAGTGGACTAGGGGCTTCGCAATGCCTGTCAACGCTCGGATTTAACGCAAAGACGCAGAGAAGCAAAGGCGCAAAGGGATTAGCAAGAAAATCTACGACGCCTTAGTTCGCTTCACACATCAACAGCGCAATCGTTCGGGACACAATACTACTCGCTGGAGGTACTGAAATGGCGCAGACTCTGGTAATAGACGGTCTCAAGAAGCGCATTCTGCCGATCAACCTGCGGCAGAGCGGCAACAGCGACGCGAAGATGCTGATTTCGACTCGCGTCAGGAAGTCTCCGTGGTGGCACATGTCGAAAGCGGCGGGCTGTCGCTCCTATACGGTGTACAACCACCTGTACCACCCGCGCGCCTACATAGCCGAAGAGGACGGCGGGCTGATGGAGGAGTACAAGTACCTGACGCAGCACGTTAGCATCTGGGACGTGGCGGTGGAGCGTCAGATTCAGGTGAAGGGGCCGGACGCCGCCGCGTTCGTGGACTACTTGATAACGCGCGACGTCAACAAGGTGCTCAGCGATATGCAGGCGAGGTACGTCATCCTGTGCAACCAGTACGGGGGCATCATCAACGATCCCGTGCTGCTGCGCGTGGCGGAGGACGAGTTCTGGTTCAGCATCTCGGATTCGGACGTGGCGCTGTGGGCGCAGGGCGTCAACTCGACCGGCCGGTTCGACGTGGATATCCACGAGATAGACGTGTCGCCGGTGCAGATTCAAGGCCCTAAGTCGGCGGCGCTGATGGAGAAGATGTTTGGCCCGCACGTCCGCGAGATCCCGTACTATGGGCTGATACGCGACACGCTCAACGGCCACGACGTTACCATCTCGCGCACCGGCTTTTCGGCTGAAGTCGGCTTCGAGATATACCTGCACGACGCTATGCTGTACGCGGACGACGTATGGCCGCACATCCTGGAGCAGGGCGAGGAGTTCAACCTGAGGGTGATCGCGCCGGGCCACGCGCGACGGATCGAGGCGGGAATCCTGTCCTACGGACAGGATATGGACATCGAAAACAACCCCTTCGAGGTGCGGCTTGGCTGGCAGGTAGATCTGGAGAAGGGCGACTACATCGGCAAGGAGGCGCTTGCCCGAATCAAGGCGGAGGGCGTGCAGCAGCGTCTGGTAGGACTCAGGCTCGGCGGCGAACCGCTGACCTGGTACAACGAAGACTTCTACCTGGTGAAGGACGAAGACTCCGGCGCCGACGTGGGGTACGTTACGAGCGCGTTCTACTCGCCGAATCTGGGAACGAACATCGCGCTGGCGACCATGCCGCGCAGCCACTGGCGGCGGGGGACGCGGGTGAAGGTGGCGCTGCCGAAAGACGGCGTGGTGGACGCGGAGGTCGTGCGCGTACCGTTCCGAGACCCGTCGAAGGCGATCCCGAATACGGAGTTGACTTAGGCTAACGAGGTCGAATCGGCGTGAAGGATAGCTACTCCTCCGGGAAGAGCGTCAGCGCCAGGGTGAACCTGTCGAAGCCGCCGTCCGAGCCTACGCTTGCAGCCACCGCGCCGAGAGCGCCCAGCAACTCGTACTCGTCGCGCGTCAAGCCGGCTTCGAGCCAGTCTATGCCATCTACGATGCGGTTCAGGGCCACGTATGTCCGCGCCCTTCCGCTCTCAGGCAGCAGACCTATGGCGCGCCCGTACTCCGCCTGTGAGGAGAGGTTGTCCCCTTCTCCCTTCTGTCGCGCGATCACGGCCTCCAGAGCCTCTTCCGTTGTAACAAACATTAGGTATCCATCGTGCAGCGCGTATCCGGGCGCGTATCCCGTGCCCTCAACGGGGAACATGCGCGCGTCCCGGTCCGCGCCCACGTCGACGCGATCCAGGTCCACTCCCAAGCTCCATTCCAGCTCATCAGCTAGGCCATCCAGCGAGTCGCCGAGCGCCTCCTCTCGACCGTCTCGGTACGACAGCATCACAACGGCGTCCACCGAATTCTCTTCGGGAGCGTCCATGACGGCCTGAAAGTCGAAATCGCCCACGGAGACTATAAACTGGCCGCTGAGATGGTCGAGCAGATCGCTTTCCAGATCAATCCCCATCTGGTCTTCGACCATGTCCAGACCCGCGTCCAAGACGTCGGCCAACGTCGAATCGGCGTCCAGTCCCAGCCCTAGGTCATCTATCATCTCATCGCCGAACTCATCCGTCCCGCCCGACAAGCCTTCCATCAACTCCAAAAGGGTACAGCCTCTGAGATTTTCGCGGTAGTGGTCCAAGACGGGATCGAAAGACACCGAGAAGAACCCCAGGGTATCGTCCGGCAGCAGCTTTGCCGCGTCCGCCAGTTCCGGCGCGTCGAGCTGCCAGCCGCCGCCCATTGACGGAGAGACAAGATCAAAAACGACACCCCGTTCGACCCATCCCGCGGAACCCGCGATCCAGGAGGGCGCCTCGGTGGACAATGCGGGGCAGACGTTCAGCGGATCGGTCACGCTGAATCCAGTGAGGGCCCCTAGTGAATCCGTCGCCGCGGCGGTGGCTTCCTCGACATCAAGGTACATGGACGCGAAGCGGCGGTCCGGCAGCGCAGCGCGGGCCTGCTGGAAATCCTCGTCGGTTGCCAGAGCGCCGTCGGAGTCGCCCGCCACGCGCTCTAGCATATCGTCCAGGGTGTCGCGGGTCGTCGCAAAGACCAGCAGATCGTCGGACAGCGCGTAAACTTGGTAGGCGCTCTCGTCTTCCCATATGGTGAAGCCGCTTTCGGAGTCGCGGTCGAAGTCGGCTTCAGAGGATTCCTCCATGTAGGCCAACCAGTCGTTCAGGAAGTCGTTCGCAGCCTGCCGATCGCGGACGGCGATGGTCGCGCCGAATTCGACGGTCTCGTCGTCTATGTCCAGGTCGATAAGCGCCGCTGACATATCGAAGCCTATCCACGTCATCACGTCGGCCTCAAAGTCAATTCCGGTTTCAGACTCGAACTCGTTCATCACGTCGTCGGTCGCGTCCTCGAATCCGGACATCTCTTCAAAGCGGCGAAACATATCGAGCATATGGTCCCGCTGGCCGTTGCCGGGGTTCAGCGTCATCCATGAGTAGGCGAGGACGTTAGGCGGGTAGTATTCTGCGGACGCTTCCGGCTCGGCGGTCGAGGGCAGAGCGAGTCCAAAGTACACCGCTGCGCCAACCGCCGCAACGACCACGATGACGAGGGTTACGATGATAACGACAACGATAATCGTCATTCTCTCTATGGACATCGATCCTCTCCCGGAGGGTGAAATCGCCTCTCAAACCTAACTCTAGTTGCCTGCTATAAACCGCGCAAGGTTCGCATGTACCGCTCGCGAGGGGTATGTTCGTACCCCAATCCCGATGCAGACTACGTCTAAAACGAATGAACAGGCAAGGGATTTGTGTCCAGATGCGATTGCTCCCCGCCTTACTGGGCCGGCTCTTCAACGGTCATTATCTGGTTCGCGGGGACGTTGTGAAGGGTTTGGGTTGCGCCGCCGGGCCAGTGGATGGTGATTTCGTCCACGGTCTCGGCGTCGCCCAGGCCGAAGTGGAGGTCGGGGCTGTTCATGGATAGGAACGTGGAGCTGGCGAGGGCTTCCTGTACCTGCGTGGTAGGCGCCGCGTCTGAGGTCTTATCCGTCTTGGCGGTCAGGTAGATGCGCGCGCCTACGGCATCGGCGTTGCCGCCAGTCCCGTCTATGGCCATGCGACCCTTCAATCGCAGCGCTATCCAGTTCTTGCCGGAGCCTTGGTTCATCCACACGAACAGGGGGCCTTTGGTGAATACGACGTTGCCACCATCGTCGTACAAGTCTCCGCTGCTGTTGGTGGCTATCAGGTCCACGTAGCCGTCGCCGTTCAGGTCGCCCTTCGCCAAGCCCTTGCCGTTTTCGTGGAAGGTTGACGAGATGCGCTGCTTTTCGGAGTCGAAGCGCGAGTCGGCGGGGTCGAGAACCGAGTAGTCCACGTCCTGCACGTCCAGCAGGCGCGTCTCGATCGTTACGTCCTCGAAGCCGCCGGCTCGGTCGCCGCGCAGCATACGCCCCGCGCCCGGGTACTGCTGCCCGCCGGGGCCTTCGCCCCGCGAGATGAGCGCTCCGAGCCAGTAGAGGTCTTGGTAGCCGTCGTTATCGTAATCCAGAAAGACGGTACCGAATCCGAAGTCGTATGCCGACAAGCCGGTGGGCGGCTCCCAAGCGGAGTAGATGTTCGCGGGATCCAGCGACGCCGGCGGCATGATCGCACTCGGCTTCACCTGCGTAGCGGCGGCGACGTCGGTGAAGCGCGCCGCGCCGCCGGCTGAAGCGCCCCCAGTTGATGCGCCATCATTCCGCAGCAGCAAGTGGAGGCAGCTTCCCCAGTCGAACTGGTGCGTGTAGGCGCAGTCTCCGCCCGGCACCGGCACAGGCCTGCGAGTTAGTGGGTGGAAGCCGATGTTGGTAATGAAGACGTCGAGGTCTTGGTCGGAGTCGTAATCGCCCAGAGCGAAGCCCATCCACTGTCCCACTGGCAGGTTGATGGCGACTTCCGAGAAGCGGACCTCGCCGCCGGACGAGTCGTTCTGGAAGAGCTTCATCCGGTCGCCGTCGTCCGCCACCCACAGGTCGGCGTCGCCATCGTCGTCGTGGTCGAAGAACAGAACCGCCCACGTCTGCCCCGCCGGATCGCCGACGCGGTTGCCGGCGTAGTCGCTTAGCAGCGGATCGTAGCCCTGGAACAGAGCTCCGGTGAGCGGCTCCTCGTACACCAGAGCCCTGCCGTCCGGGGCGCGCATGGTTATCTGCGGGCCGCGGACGCCCGCCGCGCGCGCTACTTCCGTAAAGGTCAGGTCTCCGTCGTTCATGTACAGGACATTGTAGTTGCCGTGATGGGCGGGAACATCGAAACGCACGAAATCGAAGTCGGCGCGGTTGCCGACGTAGATGTCTAGCCAACCGTCGCCATCAACGTCGGCGCAGGCCACGCTGGCGGCGGAGCGCAGATTCACGGAGTCTCCGAACGCGCCGGCGGTGATGTCGGTGAATGAGCCGTCGCCGTCGTTGAGGAAGAGCCTGTCGGTGATTGCCTGCCGCAGGCCGGGGCTGATGTCCGCCGATCGGAAGTCGAGCGCGTCGCCGTGCCGTCCGCGAGAGCCTACGTAGAGGTCCTGGTAGCCGTCGTTGTTGATGTCGCACGCCACTACGCCGGAGCTATTGCTGTCTTCGGCGGCGACGCCCGCTTCGGAGCTTACTTCGGAGAACGCGCCGTCGCCATCGTTGCGAAACAGGAAGTTGGGGCCCAACTCTTGCTGCGTTACGTAGAAGTCCTGGTCGCCATCCCTGTCGTAGTCGAATATGGCTACGCCCGGATAGCGGTTGATGGTGAAGGCGTTGTTTCCCAGCGCATCGGGGGCGATGTTCGTGAAGAACGGGTCATCGCCCGCGCCGCCAGCGCCCGATGGCGACGAGAACGCGCCGCATCCTGTTAGGGCGAGCGCGAGAACGCAGAGTATCGAGACGGTTCTTCTGAGCATTAGATGCGGCGCAGCCTGGGGTCCAGAACGTCGCGCAGCCAGTCTCCGAGGTAGTTGAAGGCCATGACTACTATTGTAATGGCTATGCCCGGAAACAGGGATATCCACCAAGATTGGGTCAGAACCTGCCTACCCTCGGCTACCATGATGCCCCACGCGGGTTCGCCGGGCGCGAGGCCGAGTCCCAGATAACTCAACGACGCTTCGAGCAGGATGACCTGGCCCACGAGCAGGCTAGTCATTACCATCAGCGTATTGACGACGTTTGGGAATACGTGCCGCCAGATGATTACGGGCGGCGACACGCCCGCTATCTGGGCGAGTGTTACGAAGTCTTTGTCTCTGATGGCAAGCACCTCGCCCCGTATCATTCGCGCAATGCCGGCCCACGTAGTGGCGGCGACGGCTATGATTATACTGGTTATGCCGGCGCTCATGATAACAATTATCATCATGGCCACCAAGAGTGACGGAAAACCCATTACCGCATCGGTTATCCGCATGATGACGCTGTCCACCCACCTCCCGGTGTACCCTGAGACAAGACCCAGGACCGTGCCGATAGCCACCCCCGCGCCCAGCGCGACGACGCTCACGAACGCCGACGTGCGAGCGCCGTGTATCACCCTGCTCAGGACGTCTCGACCTACGAAGTCGGTGCCGAGTATGTACGAGGGGTTTTCAAACGGCGCGACGCGGGTGTTCAGCAAGTCCTGGCCTCTTGGGTCGTGGGGCGCGATGAGCGGAGCGAAGATCGCCAGAATGATCGTCAGCCCGATGATGAAACCGGGTATCCAGGGCAGTCTCGCCTTCGATGTCTGATCGAAGAGCTCCTTGAATCGTTCTGCCCTGTCTTGAGCGAAAGTCGTGGCCATTGGGTCACCTCGCCTCCTGCCGCGCCATTATCGCACCCTCATCGCACTCTTATCCGGGGGTCCACCAGTCCGTACAGGACATCCACGATCAGCGCCATGCAGATGAAGAAGAAGCCCGAAGCCAGCACGGTCGCCTGAACGAGCGGCATATTGCGTTGGAGAACGCCTTCGAGCATAAGCCTGCCCACGCCCGGCCAGGCGAAGACCTGCTCGACTACCACGGACCCGTTCAGCAGCGCGGCGATGAGGATGCCGGCGAACGTCAGCAGCGGGATCATAGCGTTGCGAGCGGCGTGTTTCCACAGCACCAGCCTCTCGTTCAGTCCCTTGGCGCGCGCGAACTTGATGAACTCGCTATCGAGAATCTCAAGCATACCGGACCGGCCAAGCCGCATCATGACCGCGATCGGCCCTACCGCCAGCACAATGGCGGGCAGCAGCATATGATCCAGTCCTCCGGGGCCGTTCGTCGGCAGCCATTTCAGCTTTGCCCCGAAGAGCAGCACCAGCATTATCGCGAGCCAGAACTGCGGGACCGCGAACCCGAATATCGCGAACATTTTGCCAACGCGGTCGAATATGGAGTCGCGTTTAACGGCTGAGATTATCCCAAGAGGCGCGCCTACGGCGACCGAGAGTACGAGCGCCGCCCCCGCTAATTTGAGGGTGAACGGCAAGCGTTCCAGAATCAACTCCCTTCCCGAGCGCCGGTTGGTGAAAGACTCGCCAAAGTCGAAACTGGTGAACAGTCGCTTCATGAACACGCCATACTGGACGATGAACGGCCTGTCCAAGCCCATTCTGCGCCTCATCTCTTCGATGGTGTCGTCGGACGCGACCTCAATTATTCCCTGCAACAGGAAGTCGGCCGGGTCGCCCGTTACGTGAACCGCCGAGAAGACTATGAGCGTGAGGCCCAACATGGTTGTAATGGCCTCGAACAGCTTTCTCAATATGTAACGCTGCATGGCGGTGCCTTGCCTGCCTCTGTCCGAGACCGCTTACATTCCAACATTGACGAAGACAATGGCAACACTTGGGGGAGAGGGAGAGCGGACTTTCCTTCTCCCCCGTAGGTTACCGTTTCGAGGCGGGGTCTTCACCCCCATCCTAACCTTCCCCCGTCGAGGGGGAAGGGACTCAAGCGCGCATGAAGACGGCTACTCGAGCTCTATCGTCCAGATGGCGGTTACGTATGTTACCACCGGCCACGGCTCCCAGTTCTTCACCCTGGGGCCGACAGCCCACGGCGTGTTGGTGGCGAACAGGCTGAAGCCGTGCCCTTCCTCGCGGAGGACGGTGGCTACTTCCTGGAAGTTCGTCAACTTGGTCTCAGGGTCGAGCTCGTTGACCACCTTCTCCTGGACGAGGTTGTGCAGCCGCGCGTCGTCTTCCGACACCTCCGGCTCGCACACACGCGCCGCGCCATCGCACCACATCGCCCGCGTGATGCTGGTGGTGTCGTACCGAGCCTCGTTGGCGCGGATCAGGATTCGGCCTGGCAACTCGCGGTTGTCCCGCTGGGCATAGATGGAACCGGGGTCTCCCACCTTGAGATCGAAGTCGCATCCGAGGTTGTCTTCCCACATCTTGACGACGACTTCCGCCTGCTGCGGCAGGAGCGGCATATCGCCGGACTCCCACGTCCATGCCTCAATGGTACCGAGGCCTTCGCAGTTGGGGTGACCCGCTTCGTCGAGCAGTTGCTGGGCTTTCGCCACGTCGTATGGGTGGGGAGTCGTTACGCCGGGGGTGTAACCCATCGCACTCGGCGTGAAGTGGAGCCACCCGTCTTTCAGCACCATCTCCTCGCCGTAGAGCGATGAGGCGATGGTGTCTTTATCGACTGCGTACTCCAATGCTTGGCGGACGCGCTTGTCGTTACACCAGAGTTCGGTGTCCCAGCAGTCGAGGTAGTAGATCCAGGAGTATGAGCCTTCGGGCTGGTAGATGAACCGCCCGCCGGCGCCTTCTATGTCTTCCTTCATGAACAGGTTGGCCGGAATTATGTCGGCCTCGCCCGACTGAATCGCCGCCGAACGCGTCGCCGGCTCAGGCACTACCCGCATCGTGAGCGTCTTGAAGCCCGGTCTCCTGTCGTATGAGAAGCCGTTGGCGGGTTGGAAGAAGTGGTCGTCGAACCGCTCCAACACTATCTCCTGACCGGCCAGGTGGGAGACGTGCTTCATGAACCCGGTACTCACGGGATCAGCCTCGAAGCCGTCCTGCCCCACGCTTTCGTAGTATTCCTGCGGCACGATCGCTCCGAACGTCGTAAACGTCTGCTCGGACATTAGCCAGTGCCAGTCGTTGCGGATCGAGTTGAAGGTTATGCGGACGCTGTCGGAGCCTGACTTCTCTACCGCGTTCACCTCGGCGGCGATCTCGATGTTGCTGCCGCCGTTGCCCTCGAAGTCGCTGCCGGTCCCGAAGCGTCGCTGCCAGTCCCAGTACACGTCGTCAGCGTTCACCGTCTCGCCATTGTGGGCTGTGACGTCGCGGATCGTGAAAGTCCATCCCTTGCCGTCGGAATCCATCTCCCAAGACTTGGCGATGCCCGGCTCGATCTTGTTGCCGCCGCCACCGGCGACCAGATAGCCGAACAGCGGTCGGATGTAGTGATGGTTCGCCTCGGTTCCGGCGGCGGGGTCCATCACATCTATGCCGCGGGCTATGAGTATCGTAACGCTCTCATCAGACATGCTTGGCTCGGCGGGAGCGGGAGCGGCGGGAGCGGGAGCGGCCGACGCCGGGGCGGAGGCATCCGGCGTTTCCTCCTCAGCGCTCCCACATGCGAGAGCGAAGGCGACGGCGCACAACGCCCCAACCAGCAAGGCTGCGGTCGCCAGTCTTTGGATGTTCCACTTTTGTCTCATCGCTTGCCCTCCTTAGCTTCAACCACCGTAAACCGCTTGATATGACAGCAGCGTGTGGCAAAACCACCGGAATATTCCGATACGCATGGCGTTCTACGCTGTTGGGGGCAATCATAAACTTCAAAATGGGTTTTTGCAAACTATACCGCTTGTTGTATTGTATGAGGCTCAATTCAGATGCTATGTGATGGGATTCACATATTCATTGCGCCATGAGGTCGAATTAGCAACTCTGCGGCTAGCTGTTACTCTCTGCGCGACTTCACCGGCGGCTTTGCCATGAACACAAGCGCCATCGAGACCAGAGCCGCGCCGGAGAAGACGAGGAAAGCTATCTCGTAGCTGCCGGTAGTGTCATAGAAGTAACCGCTAATGATAGGCCCGGCGATGATGCCGCCCATCTGTATGGTGGAACGGAAGCCCTGGATGGTGGCGTATGAACGTCGTCCGAAGTAGTCGGCTATGAGCGATTGTGGGATGACCGAGATGCCTCCCTGCGACGCGGAGAAAGCGACCAGCACCGGGATCACCGCGCTGACGCTGGGCGCGCGCGCCATGAACACTATGGATACCGCCATGAGCGCAAGCGAGGCGACCATGACGTAGCGGCGGTTCACGTAGTCGCCCAGCCAGCTAAGTCCGAACCTGCCGGGTATGCTGAGCAATCCTACGGATCCGGCGAGTGTGGCCGCCTGTACTCCGGACGCGCCGAGATCCACGAAGAACGGCACCAGGTGAAGGCCTATGCCGCCGCTGACGAGCGAGCGGGCCATGATCGAGAGCGTGAGGAACCAGAAGCTCGACGTTCGCAGCGCCTCGCGCGCGGTGAACTCGTTCGACAGGTCGGGCAGGCGCGATCTGGCCCTGTCCCCGGAGGCTCCGGCAGGCGCGATGCCGTCGGGGTAGTAGCCGTACTGCTCGGGTCTGTGGCGCATGACGGCGGCGACCGGAAAGCCGAGTACGACGATGAAGACGCCGACAATCATCGAGGCGTCGCGCCAGCCCTGCGTCTCGACGAGCCAGCCGAGCGCGGGCACGAACAGTCCGCCCACTCCGACGCCCGCCCACATAATGCCAAACGCCAAGCCGCGCTTGCGGTTGAACCAGTTGGCGGCGGCGGCGGTTATGGGCGTGCTCATGCCGAGGCTGTTGCCCAGCGCGATCATGAATACATAGACGAAGAAGAACGCCAGCAGACCGTTGACCTGGCTCATCGCCAGGTAGCCCAGCCCCATGAGCGGTATGCCGACAGCTATCAGCCGCCGGGGACCAAATCTGTCCACCGCCCAACCCTCGACGGGGCCGATCAGTCCCGATTCGAGACGCGCGACGCTGAATATGACGGAGATGGTGGTTCGATTCCATCCAAACTCATCGCCCAGCGGGATGATGAAGTTGCCGAATCCATGGAAGTTGATGCCGGAGGCGATGGACATGGCAATGCCGCCGGCTATGATGATCCACCAGCCGTAGAAGATGCGAGGGTTGTTGGGAGTGGTAGTGTTCAGTGTTTAGCTGTTAGCGCCTAGTTTGTTGGTTGGGGCTTGTGGAAGTCGCCGGGACTACCACCCAATCGCTACGCCGTCGCGTCGCGGGTCGGCGCCACCCTGGAAGGTGCCGGATTCCTGGTCTATCATGATGCCCTGCGCTCCGCCGACCGTCATGGAGAACGGCGTCGTAAGCTCTATGTCATGGCCTTTGTCGGCGAGGGCGGCGCGGACGGGAGCGGGGAAGCGTTCTTCCATAACGACTCGGCGCTCCTCGAAGACGCGGAGACGGGGCGCCTCGATAGCCTCCTGGACGTTCATGCCGAAGTCCAGCGCGTTCATCACGAACTGCGGCGTGGTCTGGAGGATGCCCCAGCTTCCGGGGGTGCCGAGACTCACGTGGAATCGTCCGTTTCTGAATGTCTGGGTGGGGGCGACGCAGAAGTCCACGAGCTTGCCGCCTTCGAGCCGGTTGGGGGCATCCCGTTCCAGGTCGAACCAGTGCGCCATGTTGTTGAGGAACAGACCGGTGTCGCCGGGCGCGACAGCGGAGCCGAAGCCGCCGCCGAGCGTCTGGGTTACGGATACGACGTTGCCATCGGAGTCGGCCACGGCGAAGTGCGTGGTCATGCCGCCGTCGAAAGCGTCGGGGCTGCCCGCCTTGATCGAGCCGGACGGGACTAGCCGGCTGAACTGCTCTCCGGAGACCACGGCGGCGCTCTCGCGGTCAATGCGCTCGCGTTGTTGGGCCGCGTAACCGTCTGACAGCAGCGCGTCCACCGGCGCCTTTACGTATGCCGGATCGCCGCCCCACTTGATGCGGTCGGCTACGGCCAGCTTGACGGTCTCTATGTACAGGTGAAGCGTCTCAGGATGCTGGAAGACGAGGTCGGGGCCGTCGAAACCCTCCATTATCTTGAGCGTTTCCAGAAGCTGGAAGCCGGTAGAGTTGGGGGGAACTGAGAATATCTCGTAGTCGCGGTAGCCAATGGAGATGGGTTCATGCCACTCGGCGTCGTAGGTGGCCAGGTCTTCTTCCGTCATCTGGCCGCCAAGCTCACGGAGGCCGTCCACGATGCGCTTGCCGAGCGCGCCGCGGTAGAACTCGTCCTTGCCGCCGCTAGCGATGGAGCGGAGAGACTCAGCGAGCTGCGGCTGCTTCTGCCGATGGCCGACGCGAGGCCCTGCTCCGTTCTTGATGAATATACCAGCCGACGGGAATTGAGACAGTCGCGCCGCCGAGTTGCCGATGGAGTGGGCGTTGAACGCGGTAATCGCCGTACCGTTTTCGGCGTAGCCTATGGCAGGCTCGAACAGCGGCGC
Organism: Dehalococcoidia bacterium; assembly: GCA_965208795.1. Taxonomy (GTDB): domain Bacteria; phylum Chloroflexota; class Dehalococcoidia; order Lucifugimonadales; family UBA1123; genus VXRN01. Next base: position 919,012 of record CBDBPQ010000002.1, on the reverse strand, counting down.
GCGGTCGAGACGCCCATAGGTCTCGTGCAGCGTCAGCCAGCCGGCGCAGTTGCCCGGGACGAGGGCGGACTTGACCCCGACGTCCTTATCCGCTTCGCTGTACTCGTCCGGGTCGGCAGCCTGGGGCATACGGCCGGAGAAGTTGAGGGCGCGCACCCTGTCCTCGGCTGCTACGTAGGCGAGGGCGACGCCCACGCCCGCCGCGCCGGACATGTACGGCTCGCATACGTTGAGCGTGGAGGCGATGGCGACGGCGGCGTCGAAGGCGTTGCCGCCCTGAGCCATGATTCGCACGCCCGCCAACGACGCCAACGGATGCGCAGAGGCTGCCATTCCGTTCACGCCTACGGCTGGGTGGCGGCCGGCGGGTGGAATTATGGATAAATTCGTCATGGGAGCCTCCTGACGCTTGGCGGTCAACTACTTCGCTAAACGCTATTGCGCGGCGCGGGGTATGTCAAGGGCAAGGCGTCAATCAGAGTTTAACGCAGAGGCGCAGAGAGACGCGGAGACGCAAAGAGTCATTTGTAATCCTCTGCGTTCTTCTGCTTCTCCGCGTCTCTGCGTCTAAGATCTGCGGTTGGCATGGGCTATTGCCCCAACCTGAGCTAAGTCGTTATAATGCGTTACCATCGGGGCGTAGCGCAGTCGGTAGCGCGCCACGTTCGGGACGTGGAGGTCGCTGGTTCAAGTCCAGTCGCCCCGACCAGTTTTCTTGTCGAACCCTGAGAGCGCCCATTCAGCCAACCGGCGGCAGCGAGCCAAGCGCGTCGCGCCAGCATTCCGCCAGAATCCCGGAAGCGGTTTGGAGCCGGCGACAGTTCAGTTCTCCGAGGAGAGGGTTTTCGTGAACGGTGAACAAGGCCGCGTGGGAATCCTCATGGGGGGCGGCCCCGCTCCGGGCATCAACAGCGCGATCAGCTCGGTTACCATCGAGGCCGCGAACCTGGGATACGAAGTGGTTGGCATCCTGGACGGCTTCTCCCACCTGATGCGCGGACGAACGGATATGGCTCGCCCGCTTTCCATAGCCGACGTTGCTCGGATCCATGACCGCGGCGGCTCGATCATCCGCACCTCGCGCGACAATCCGACACGGCGCGAGGAGTGGCTGGACAACACGGTCGCTTCTCTCAAAACGCTCGGCGTCGCCTACCTGGCGACGATTGGCGGCGACGACACGGCGTTCAGCGCGTCGGAGGTGTCGCGCCGCGCCGGGGGGCGCATCCGTGTAGCGCACATTCCGAAGACGATCGACAACGATCTGCCGCTGCCGGACAATATGCCCACATTCGGCTACGAAACCGCGCGGCAGCTTGGCGCGGATCTGGTGCGCAACCTGGCGGCTGACGCGCGCTCGACCGACCGCTGGTACTTCGTCACGGCGATGGGCCGCGCCGCCGGACACTTGGCGCTAGGCATAGGCAAGGCTGCGGCGGCAACGATTACGATCATCCCGGAGGAGTTTCCGGGAGAGCGCATTGGGTTAGGGGACGTGTGCGACGCGCTGGAGACCGCCATCCTCAAGCGGCGGGTGATGGGCAAGCGACACGGCATCGCGGTAATCGCAGAGGGGGTGGCGGAGAAGATGGATCCCGAGGAGCTTGCGGGCCTGCCCGGGGTCGAGGTATCGCGCGACCAACACGGACACCTGCGGCTGGGCGACATTCTCATAGAGAAGGCGCTAAGGCGCGAGGTCCAGACGCGCTTCGCCGCGCGCGGCGAGAGCCTGGCGATGATAGATATGAACGTTGGGTACGAGCTGCGCTCGGCGCCGCCTATCTCGTTCGACATAGATTACACTCGCAGCCTCGGCTGGGGCGCGGCGCGCTTCCTGCTCGGCGGCGATACCGATAGCGGCTCTGGGGCCGCGGGGGGCGCGCTAATCTGCGTAGTTGGAGGAAGTATCGAGGCGCTGCCGTTCGAGCGGCTGCGCGATGCCGATACAGGGCGCACCCAAGTCCGTCGCGTGGACATCGGCGGCAACGCCTACGAAGCCGCCCGCCGGTACATGATTCGCCTCGAACGGCGCGACCTCGAAGATGCCGATATGCTGAGCAAACTCGCCGCCGCCGCGAACACGACGCCCGAAGGTTTTGCGCGCAGATACGGCGGCGTAGTACAGTTGGCGGGAGCGTTATAATTTCGAAGCCTAACAGGGTACGCCCGAGAGGATAAGCAATGACCGCCAACTCTCTAGCTGAGACCGCCTCCGCGCTCGTCGCGCCCGGCAAGGGGATTCTTGCGGCTGACGAGAGCAACCGCACTATCGGCAGCCGATTCGCCGCGCTAGGCGTCGAAAGCACCGAACGCAGCCGGCGCGACTACCGCGAGATGCTGTTTCGGACGTGGGGAGTGGAAGCCTACATAAGCGGGGTTATTCTCTACGACGAGACGCTCAGGCAGGACGCGTCCGACGGCCAGACGATAGTGGACCTGCTGACCGAACGCGGGATAATGCCGGGCATCAAGGTCGATACGGGAGCCAACCCGCTCGCCGCCGCGCCGGGCGAGATGGTTACGGAGGGGTTGGACGGGCTCCGAGATCGGCTTTCGGAGTACGCCGAGATCGGCGCGCGGTTCACCAAGTGGCGCGCGGTGATCAATATCAGCGATGGGGGCGACGGTCTGCCGAGCGACTACTGCATCGCGGCCAACGCGCACGCGCTGGCGCGTTACGCTGCGCTGGCCCAGGAGGCGGGGCTGGTTCCGATAGTGGAACCGGAGGTAATGATGGATGGGGCGCACTCGATAGACAGGTGCGCCGAGGTTACCGAGTTGGCGCTGCGCCGCATGTACGATGATATGCTCACGCACCGCGTGGCCCTGGAAGGAACGCTGCTGAAGGCGAATATGATCGTATCCGGCAAGGACGCCGACGACAGAGCGGAGCCGGACGAGGTCGCCGAGCGCACTCTCGACGTTCTGATGCGAACGGTTCCGGCCGCCGCGCCGGGCGTGGTCTTCCTGTCGGGCGGGCAGGGCGACGAGGAGGCGACCGCCAATCTGAACGCCATAGTTCTGCGCGGGCGGGAGGTCGGCGCGCCGTGGGAGCTGAGCTTCTCGTTCGCGCGGGGTCTCCAGTCTGCCGCGATGCAAAAGTGGTCGGGAAACGCCGCGAACGCGGAGGACGCGCAGAGCATCTTCCACACGCGCGCGACGCTGACGGCGGCTGCGAGGCGAGGCGAGTACGAGGGGGCGGCGTGAATTCCGCCGCTTCCTAGTTCACGTCCATCGTTCTGAGGCGCCACACCGACAGCGCGTATAACGCGGCTACCACGGCCGCCAAGCCGATGAGCGCCGCCGGAAATCCGACCGCGGCGTCCGACAGCGCATCCACCGCCAGCCATTCCTCGTCCAGTCGAAGCATGATCGAGATGGTGTAGGCGCTGACGCTGAGGTACTTGACGCCGGGGACCAACGTACTCGCCAGCCCCTCCCACAGGAAGACATACACGATGCCCAGCGATATGGCGCGCGTAGTCATCAGGCCCGCCCAGGTGAAGATCGAGCAGTACGCCGCCGCGCCCAGCAGCAGCCCCGCGCCCACAGCCAGCGATGCCTGAACGTCTCCGTCCAGTCCGACGTATGCGGTCGCAAGTCCGCTGACCGCCGCCACCGGCGCGGCGATGGCGACCGGCGCGGCGAGCTTCGCCAGAGCAATCCGCCAGCGCGGGATGGGCGTGAGCGCGATGAAACTCAGCGTGCCGTCTTCCACATCGTCGCCGAACGCGGGCGCGGCAAGCGCCATGCTCACTATGGGCAGGATGATCCCCGTTACAAGCCCGGCGATTGCGATGGTGACGAAGTCGCTGTCCGGCTCGTCGCCGGGCGATTCGCCGAATAGCGAGATGGCGAAGGTTAGCGCGACGGGCAGCGCAGCCAGCAGCCCGACGATCAGCAGCCGCCGAACGCTGGCTATCTGTCTAAGCGTCAACGCCAGAATCGCGCCCATCTAACGCTCCACCATGTACTCGAAGAGGCTTTCTAGCGACTCGTCCATCGTCTCTACGCGCATTAGGCGGATTCCGCGACGCTGAGCGATCGCAGGGAGGGCGGATTGCAGCGCGGCCACGTTGCGCGTGTGCACCACTAGCGAGCCGTCGTCCGTGAACGATACCGTGTCTATCGCGTCCAGCGCGACTATCTCCGCCGCCATCTCACGGGGCCGGTCAACGACGACGCGGACTTGGTAGGGCCGCTCGTCGAGGCGCGCCCGGATCGCGCGGAAGTCTCCGGACGCCGCAAGCTTGCCGCTGAGCATCAGCAGGATGCGGCTTGCAAGCGTCTCCACCTCCTCCAGAATGTGGGACGATATGAGAATCGTCTTGCCGTCTGCCGCAAGGCGCTCCATGGAGTCTTGAAATTCGATTCGTTGACGCGGGTCGGTGCCGTTGAGAGGCTCGTCGAGTACGATTACGTCCGGGTCGTGGACCAGAGACGCCGCCAGCCGCATCCGTTGGCGCATTCCGCGCGAGTAGCCGCCCATCTTTCTATTCTGAGCGTCCTGAAGGCCGACCATCTCTATCGCGCGGTCGGTGGAGTCCTGAACGTCGCGGACACCGCGCAGCTTCGCCGCCGTTTCCACCAGTCGCCTGCCGGTGAGGAACGGGTAGATCGCCTCTCGCTCCGGCATGAAGCCGACGCGCCTGTATATCTCGGGGTTGTTTCGAACCGGTTCGCCCAGCGCGGCGATGCTGCCGCGCGACGGCGCGCTAAGCCCGACGATCATGTAGAGCAGCGTCGTCTTGCCCGCGCCGTTCGGTCCCAGTAAGCCGGTGATGCCCGGATGCACGTTCAGCGACACTTCGTTGACGGCGACCACGCTGCCGAACCACTTGGAGACGTCGGCGACTTCTATCGTCGGGGGCGTTGGGCTCACGTTACCAACCTCCTGTATCGCCACCAGAGGATGAACGCGGGAACGGCTACGACGACCGCCCACCACGCCACCGCCACCACCGGGGGCAGGCGCGAGTCGCCATCGTCATACTGGTCGAATATGAGGTCGTTCACCTGCAAGGTGATGCCGCCGAAGTCTATCAGGCGCGCCCAGCTTCCTACCTGCTCTACCTCTTCCAAGAGTATGCCGCTAACGGTGAGAGAAGTAAGGAAGAGCGCTATGACTGCGAGCGCGGCGTATGCGCGGCGCGTGGTTAGCGACGCGGCTGCGAGCGGGATAGTCGTGGTTACGGCGGCGATCGCGAGGCCGGACGCGAGCGAACGCGGGATGTCGAGCCAGTTGTCGCGCAGATAGTCGGTGGGGCTGCCGGCGGGGCTGGCGATGCCCGGCGCTATGTCCGTCGCGCCGCCGGCTCCCAGCGCCAGCCCCGTCAGCAGCAGCGCCTGTCCGGCATAGATGAAGACGAGACTGACGGCGAAGAACGACAGCCAGCGACTCAGTACATAGTCTTCAGCGGACAGTGGGCGCACCAGGTAGAGGTTTATCACACCGTCGCGCCTGTCCGGGCAGAGCAGCTCCGGCGCGATCGTGGCGGAGAAGAGCATCAGTATCACCCACACTATGCCGTAGTAGTCGGCGGGCCCGGGCAGGTCTAATACGTCCATGAATGTATCGCCCAACAGACCGGCGAGCGCGGCGAGAACCGCGGCCGGCGCCATGACCGCCAGCAGGAAGAGGATGGGCAGAACCTTCGCCCACGCGCCGCGCCCCAGCCCGAAGCAGGTGCGGACGCCGTTGACGAACAGCGCCTTGCGAGCGCGGGCGCGCCCCTCGCGGGGGCCTTCGTAGCGGCGGTAGCCAAGGTCGAAGACTTGGCCTTCTTGCGCGGTCATTCCCGGAATATCTCCGATAGCCGTCTGCGCCGCGTACCCAGACGGCGCAGACGCAAGCCGGTATCCGCCAGCGCGTCCCGGATCGCGTCGTACTCGGCGTCGGCGACGGACTCTACGGCGATAGACACGCCGTCAGCCGATGCGGACAGACCACGCGCCGCCAGAGCGTCCAGCAGACCGGCGGCGTCGCCGTCAACGTCTATGTACACCGTCTCAGATTCGGTGGTAAATCCCTCCACGTTGCCGGACTCCACTACCGCGCCGCCTTCGAGCACTATGATGCTGTCGCAGGTGGTTTCGACGTCGCCCATGAGGTGGGTGGACAGGATGATGCTGATGCCGAACTCGCGCCCGGTGCGGCGAACCAAGGCGAGCATGTCCTCGCGGCCAACGGGGTCAAGCCCCGCCGTCGGCTCGTCGAGGAACACCATCACCGGGTCGTGAACCAGAGCCTGGGCGAGTTTCACGCGCTGCTTCATGCCTGTCGAGTACTCGCCGATGGAGCGGTAGCGCTCCTCGTCCAGTCCAACATGTCTCAGCACGTCGGCGGTTCTGCTGCGCGCCTCGCTTGGGGGCAGGCCGCTGATCTGCGCCATGTGCGTCAAGAACTCCGTCGCGGTCATCGCCGTCGGCAGACAGTCGTGTTCGGGCATATAGCCGAGCCGGGCGCGGGCGGCGACGTTCTCATAGGGACGCTCACCCATCACCATCGCAGAGCCATCGGACGGGACGAGCAAGCCAAGGAACAGCTTCATCGCGGTGCTCTTGCCCGCGCCGTTGGGCCCGAGCAGTCCGGTAACTCCTTCGGCGACGGTGAAATTCACATCATCGAGGGCGAGGGTATTGCCGTACCACTTGGTAAGGTTCCGGGCTTCTAGGAGGGTTGCCATGTGGACAGTATAGCACGACGGGATGGGCAATTTTAACGCAGAGGGGATGACTTGGATTCTTTGCGCCTCCGGGTTTAACTCTGGGTGACGAATACCTTTTCTGGGCGCCATTGACGCATCGCGTCGTCGAAGCGGGCGATTGCGATGAACGCGCCGGTGGAGTCGTACACGCGGGCGCGCTCGTCGGGCATCTCAGGAGGCAGGCCCGCGCCGGACGGCAGGGCGCCTCCGTGCCGGACGGTTCGCGCGTCCCGGTCATGGACGGTCATCGCGCGCATATCGCCAAGCACGACGTCGGGCGGGAGGAGCAGGCCGTCGGTATTTCGATCAACGTATTTGGCAGCGTCTTTGGCAACGTCTCCGGCGGCGAGGCGGGAGAGCGCGTCATCGAGATCCAGGGAGTCGTCTATGTGGAACGGTCCGACGCGGCGGCGGATGAGCGAGCGCATGTGTCCGCCGCATCCCAGCGTCTCGCCGAGGTCGTGAGCGAGAGAGCGGACGTAGAATCCGCCGCCGCACTCGATTCTTACGGTGGCTATGGGCGGTCGCCAGTCCGCGAGGGCAATTTCGTGTACGATGACGGTTCGAGGTTCGCGCTGGACCTCGACGCCCTGACGCGCGAGCTCGTACAGCCGCTTGCCCTGACGCTTCAGCGCGCTGTACATGGGCGGCACTTGCTCTATTTGGCCGTGGAACGCGGTCAACGCGGTCTCCACATCTTCGCGGGAGACGCCGGAGGGGTCGCGCTCGGATACCGTTTCGCCGTCGGCGTCGTAAGTGTTGGTGGATACGCCAAGCTCTATTTCGGCGGCGTACTCCTTGGCGCCTCCCAACAGATGCTCCATGAGGCGCGTCGCCCGGCCGATGCCTACAATCAGGACACCGGTGGCTATGGGGTCGAGGGATCCGCCATGACCGACGCCGCGTTTCATCCGGACGGCTCGCTTGACTCGGCGGATCACGTCGGTGGAAGTCATGCCGCGGGGCTTGTCTATGTTGAGGAATCCCATCATGGGGTTAGAAAGACCGGGCGATGCCATGGGGTTCACCCCCATCCTAACCTTCCCCCATCAAGGGGGAAGGGACTTTGGCGCACGTTCTCGGCGACTTGGGAATACATACCCCTGCCAGCCCGCCAAGGGAGAAGGGACTCTTAGGCGTCTTTGGGCGCGTCCGGCGGCTCCCCCATTTGGTCGGCCAAACTGTCCAGGAGGCGCAGCATCTCGTTGCCCTCTTCGAGGGTATCGTCGAGGATGAAGCGCAGTTCCGGCACCTGGCGGGTTTCGATGCGTCCTCTAAGTTGGCGCCTGATGAATCGGGAGGCGTCTCCCAGCCCAGCAATGGCGTCTTCCTTCTCGCGCAGGGTTCCGTACACGCTAACGTGGACGCGCGCGTAGTTGACATCCGGGGATGTATCTACGCGGGTTACGCTGACGACTCCGACGACGCGCGGGTCTCTGACCTCATTGCGAATCAGGTCGCTCAGCTCGCGCCGGATGATGGAGTTTAGGCGCTCGGTTCTTCTGTTCATGCGTTAGCGGACCTGCTCGGAGCGGTACGCCTCGATGACGTCGTCTTCGCGCCAGTCGTTGAACCGCTCGAGGGTAACGCCGCCCTCGAAGCCGTTGGCTATCTCGCGCACGTCGTCCTGGAAGTGTCTGAGGCTGGAGACGGGGCCCTCGGCGACGACCCTGCCATCGCGCATCACCTTGAGGTTCGCGCCGCGCGCGATGCGGCCGTCGTTGACGTAGATGCCGCCGACCTTGGCGGAGCGTCCGAGGTTGAACACGGCGCGCACGGTGGCGCGGCCTTCGAGAACCTCGCGGTACACGGGTTCGAGCATACCGTGGAGAGCGCTCTGGATATCCTCAGTCATATGATAGATGACATCGTAGTTGCGTATCTCGACGCCTTCTTTGTTGGCTAGAGCCTGCGCTCCCTGCTCCGGCGGGCTGTTGAAGCCGAGGATGATGGCCTGGGACGCGACCGCGAGCAGGATGTCGCTCTCGGTTATTCCGCCGCTGGCTATGTGGACTATGTTCACGCGGGTAGCATCGGTATTCAGCCGCTCGAGCGCGCCGCGCACGGGCTCAACGGTGCCCTGCACGTCGGTCTTGACGATCAGGTTCAGGGCTTTGACTTCGCCGAGCTGGATGCGGGTATGGACATCTTCGAGCGTGGGTCCTGAGAAGCGTTCCAGCTGAATCTCGCGTTCGTACTCCTGTACGATCTGTCTCGCCTCGCGCTCGGACTCGGCGATCTCGAACAGCTCGCCGGCTTCGGGCAGCGCGTTCAGTCCGAGGATTTCCACGGGGGTAGAAGGGCCGGCGGAGTACATGCGCTCGCCATTATGGTCGAACATCGCCCTTATCTTGCCGCGCATTCCGCCGACGACTATGTTGTCGCCTACTTCGAGCGTACCGGTCTGCACCAGCAGGGTGGCAACGCTGCCGCGGCTCTTGTCGCGGCGGGCGTCCACTACGACGCCCAGGGCGTACCTCTCAGGGTTTGCCTGGTACTCGTTGATCTCGGCAAGGACGATTACGTTTTCGAGGAGATCATCCACGCCTTCGCCGCTTAGGGCGGATATGGGAACGGCTATGACGTCTCCGCCCCACTCCTCGATCAGCAGGTTCTGCTCGGCAAGCTGGCGCTTCACGCGCTCGGTGTCGGAGTTGGGCAAGTCTATCTTGTTTATGGCGACCACTATCGGCACCTCGGCGGCGCGCGCGTGATCTATGGCTTCGACGGTCTGGGGCATGATGCCGTCATCGGCGGCTACGATGAGGATGGCGATGTCGGTTACCTGAGCGCCTCGGGCGCGCATAGCGGTAAACGCCTCGTGCCCAGGGGTGTCTATGAAGGTAACGGGAACGCCTTCGCGATCTATCTGGTACGCGCCGATGTGCTGGGTGATGCCGCCCGCTTCGCCTTCGACGACGTTGGCGTTTCGTATGGTATCCAGCAACGTAGTCTTGCCGTGATCTACGTGTCCGAGGATAGTGATGACGGGCGGGCGTGTCTGGAGCGCGTCTTGGTCTTCCTCATCTTCGTTTGAGAATACCACAGAGGTGGAACCCCGTTCAGCCGCGGACTCGGCTTCAAGCGGAAGCACGCCATATCCAAAGCCGGGCGCTACGAGCGCCGCCACGTCGTGTTCGATCACGTCGTTTATTGTGAACATGTAGCCGTTTCGCATCAGCTCTTTGATCACCTCGACGGGACCGACTTCCATTACGGTGGCGAGGTCTGCCACCGTGAGCGCAGGCGGGAGATCAAGCGGTTCCAAGCCCTGGAGTCTGATCGCGGTCGCGATCTCCTCCAGGCTGTGTTCCAAAGCCCCGACGGGCGCCTGATTCGACTGCATCTGCTCGGCTGTCGTCATACTCCACCCACCTCACTCAGCAATAGATTCCACTTGTCTTCAGCTATCTTAGTTCTAAGCGCGTATTCCAGTCGTCCGCGCCGCAGAGCGGCGGGCGCGGCGCGGCAGTCCGCGCACAGGTACGCGCCGCGTCCGTTGAGCCTGCCGGTCTCATCTACCAACACCACGCCGTCATCGGATGCCACCACGCGCAGCAGTTGGCGCTTAGCGGCCTTCCGCCTGCAAGACACGCAGGTGCGTATCGGGACGCGCTTGCGATTCTTGGGAGGGCTCAGAGTCATGGGCGTTCACCTCAGCGTCGCCTTCTGGTCGGGCGTCCACGTCCGCGACCGCGTCTGCTCCGGCCACGGGGCGGCGGAGCGGCGTCTCCGGGTACAGGGATGCCGGCGCGTCTGTTGCGCCTGACGGTAACGCCTCCGCGCAGGCCGCTGATGTCTTCGGCGAAGCGTATCTTGCTCGGTTCGGACGGCGCGGCGCCTGTGGGTATCGCCCAGACGTTCTCCGGAACGTCGCGCAGGGCGGTGGCCTCGACCTCGGCCTCCTCCGCTTCGCGGCGCGCCTCCTCTTCGAGCGCGGCTTGGCGTTCCATCTCTTCGCGTTCGAGTTCCGCCATTATCTCGGCTTCTTCCCGTTCGCGCTCAGCCTGCTCTCTAGCCAGGCGTTCGGCTTCGGCGGCTGCGGCGGCGGCAAGCTCTTCTTCGGTCGGCCCGGCCTCAACCGCCTCAGCTTCGGCGGCTACGGCGTCGGCTTCGAGCATGGCGGCTATCTGGGCGGTCTCTTCGGCGTCCGCGGCGGCAGCCGCTTGCGCCGCCGCCCGTTCGGCCGCCAGACGTTCCGCCTCTTCGCGTTCGCGGGCGGCGCGCTCAGCCGCCAGACGTTCGCGCTCGCGCAAGATGGCTTCAGCCTCGGTGGCGCTCTTTATATCCACGTTCCAGCCGGTCAGCTTGGCGGCAAGCCGCGCGTTCTGCCCGTCTTTGCCTATGGCGAGCGAGAGCTGTCTATCGGGCACGACCGCCATCGCGGTATCGACGTCCGGATCCAGTTCGACGCGGAGCACGTGCGCGGGGTTCAGGCCGTTGGCGATGAACCGGGACGTATCCCTATGCCACTCGAGGACGTCTATCTTTTCGCCCTGCAACTCGTTGACGATATTCTGAATTCTGACTCCTCGGAGACCTACGCACGACCCTACGGCATCTACGCCGTCCTGCCGCGCGCGAACGGCGACCTTGCTGCGGGTGCCGGCTTCGCGGGCTACGGCGACCATCTCGACCGCGCCGTTGAATATCTCGGGCACTTCCATCTCGAACAGTTTGCGGAGCAAGTCGCGATCGGCGCGGGATACGATGAGTTCAGTGCCTCGCGGCGTTCGTTCGACGGACTTCAGCAGCACCTTGAACTTCTGGCCCTGCCTGTACCGTTCGTTGGACATCTGCTCGGAGTGCGGCAGGATCGCCTCGCCTCGCGCCATGTCCACGATCACATGACGCGGCTCGATGCGCTGGACGGTTACCGAGAACACCTCGCCGACCCTGTCGGTGAACTCCTGGAACACCAAGTCGCGCTCGGCCTCGCGGAGGTGCTGCATCACCACTTGCTTGGCGGTCTGCGCGGCTATGCGTCCGGCGCTGTGGGGTATCCTCTGCGTAGAGATGACCTCGCCCACGAACGCGTCGGGCTTGATGTTCTTGGCTTCCACCAAGTCTATCTCGGTTACGGGGTCGTCGATCACGTCAACGACAGTCTTGAGGACGTTGACGGTCACGTCTCCTGAACCGGGGTCCAGTTTGACCGAGATATTCTGTCCGGCGGCGATCGCGTCCTTGCGATACGCTGATGCCAGCGCAGCCTCGATTGCGGAGAGCACGATCTCCCTCGGGAGATTGCGCTCGGCGGCCAACTGGGTTAGGGCGATAAGAAAATCGCTCTTCATTACTCAGCCACCTCCTCTGTCCGGGCGGGATTCGAGTACCCGATTTAACAAAGAAAGTGGGCAATGCCCACTTTCAACAATTCATGCGACCATCGGCGTAGTGATAGCGCACTACCATTGTAACACCAATTCGACGCAAAGTGAACCCGCACACGGCTTTTCGGAGCCTGTCTCGATTTGGTATAGGAGGGAGGTGGGGAGTTGGAGGTCGGGTCGCGCAGGGGGGTGGGGATTCCCGCCCCGCATCGTACTTGACGGGGGCGGGAATGGGTTGGGGCGACTGCCTATGGTCGAACGACGCGGCTAGTCTGCCGGGGGCGTTTCGTTAGCGACCAGTCCGACGGTCGCTCCCGTCGGATCGGAGAAGAATGCCATGGTGACTGCGCCGGGGATGGTGGTTACCGGCATCATGACGGAGCCTCCGGCTGCAACGGCTTTGTCCAGATACTCCTGCGGGTCATCTACGGCGATGTAGAAGGCAGTGTGGCTTTCGGCGTCGAAGCTGGGGCCGATGCCGCCGTTGATGCCGACGCCGTCGGACTGGGTATCTAGGATGCTGTACGTCGTTCCGCCGGGCATTGGCGCATCGGTCAGGCTCCATCCGAATACCTCGGTGAAGAAGGAGCGGGTCTTGTCTGCGTCGGATGACTGGATCTCGAAGTGGACTACGGGGTTTGGCAAGAGAATACCTCCAAGATGTAGATGTTGAGAGCGTCGGGGAATTGCCGACTTGGTTATTATGATAACATGATACAGAACTAATGTTCAAGAGGAAATTGGACAATGTGGCGTTGCCGCCATGGTTTCGGAAGGTATGATAGCATACTAACAGAACTAATGTACATTGCAGATTTATCCTAGATGCTGTACCAGCTTGGCAGGCACAATTCGAGGGATTCAAGTTTGGTGGCGGCGCAGCGCTCTGGATTCCCGCTTTCGCGGGAATGACAGTTGAGGGCGAGATGGTATCCGGGAACTCGGCGCCTAGAAAATCGGGACAGGTTCTTCAGCCAAGCACTGTATTAGCATAGGCTCATGCGACACATACTACACGCGGATTTCGACGCCTTCTACGCATCGGTGGAGCAGCTCGACAACCCCGAGTTGCGTGGCAAGCCGCTCGCCGTTGGCGGCGACGCCAACTCTCGGGGCGTGGTAGCTTCGGCATCGTACGAGGCGCGACGGTACGGGGTGCGCTCGGCTATGCCGATGCGTACGGCGTTCAACATATGCCCCGGGCTCATGCGGGTCAGTTCCAGATTCGGTCGGTATAGGGAAGTATCGCGTCGGGTGATGGAGATATTCCAAGACATTACCCACTTGGTGGAGCCGTTGTCCCTGGACGAGGCATATCTGGACGTTACCGACGCGGTTGCGACGGACAGGTCGGCTGAGGAGATCGCGCGCGGATTGAAGCTGCGCGTGAAGCGCGAGCTTGGGCTGACGATCTCGGTCGGGGCGGGCATCAGCAAGTCGGTGGCGAAGATAGCGTCGGATCTGGAGAAGCCGGACGGTCTGACCATCGTGGCGCCGGGCGAGGAGGTGGACTTCCTGGCGCCGCTTCCGGTGGGGACGCTGCCGGGCGTGGGACCGAAGACACAGGCGCGGTTGAAGGCTGAAGGGATAACGACCGTCGGCCATCTTGCGGCGCTGCCGGACGAGTGGCTGACGTCCCGATTCGGTCGCAACGGAGAATACATGAAGCGGCTGGCGACCGGACAGGACGATCGGCCGGTGGTAACCAGCCGCGATACGAAGTCTGTGAGTTCGGAGACGACGCTGCTGAGGGATACGGGCGATCCGGAGGCGCTGCGAGAGCTCGTGAACCGCCTGAGCCAAGACGTGTCGCGCTCGCTGGTTCGCCGCGATCTGTGGGGACGAACGGTGAAGGTCAAGCTGCGGCTATCGGATTTTACGACGTTCACGCGGCAGGTTACGTTGCCCGGAACGGTGCAGGCCGCGGACGAGATCGCGGAGGCGGCGGGCGGGCTGGTCGAGGTGGAGGCGGGGCCGGGTCGTACGTTCCGCCTGGTGGGCGTTGGGGTGTCCGGGTTCGACGAGAGTCGGGATGAGGGCGATGACTCGGTGCAGCTAAGGTTTCCGGGGGTGTAGGGTGTGGGAATTCGACGCAGAGGCGCGGGAGTTTAGACTTCCAGCTCGTCGAAGATAGCGCGGTAGGACGCGATGCGGGACGACGCGACGGTTCCGGCGCGCTCCGCGACGCGGACGGCGCACTCCGGTTCTTCGAGGTGGGCGCAATTGCTGAACCGGCAGTCTGCAGCGAGGGCGTCTATCTCGGGGAAGTACATCGGAAGCTCGCCGAGCGTGAGGCCAGCGATGCCGAACTCGCGGATTCCAGGAGTGTCGGCGACGTAACCGCCGGCGTCCAGTGGGTAGAGCGTGGATTGAGTGGTGGTGTGCCGGCCCTGACGGTGGACGTCGCTGACGCGCCCGACGCGGATGTCCAAGCCGGGTTGGACCGCAGTCATCAGCGAGCTCTTGCCGGTGCCGGACAGCCCTACTACGACGGTGAGCTTGCCTGCCAGGACGTCGCGGAGTTCGTCAACGCCGGCTCCGGTGGTGGCTGACGTCAGCAGCGCCCGCGCGCCCATACGGAGCCACATGCCTCGGTGCGGGGCGATTTCCGCTTCGTAGGCGGAGAGGTCTTCGATCAGGTCTGCCTTGTTGACGCACACGATGGGGACAATCTCGGACAGGCCGGCGGCTATGAGATACCGGTCTATCAGCTCTAGCCAGAGGTCGGGATCGCGCCACGAAGATACGATGAGCAGTTGATCTACGTTGGCGGCGACGACCTGTTGGCGGGGCGCGAGGAAGGGGTCCGGACGAGCCAGAGTCGTCTTGCGGGTCAGGATTTCCTGGATAGCCCACGCGCCGGCTCCGTCCTCGGTAACGATGGCGCGGTCGCCGACGGCGACGGGGTTGATGTAGCCGGTGTCTATCTCGGTGAGCAGTCCGCGCACGGTGGCCGGGTACTGTTCTCCATCGAGTTCGATGCGGGCGGACATTCCGGCGACTTCGGTTACCAGCGCGCGGCGTCCGGCGGGCGCTGGTCGCGGGATGTCGGCGGAGCCGCCGCCGCTGTCTCCGTCGGAATCATCCGGGGCGGGCTGGCGGGCCGCGGTGATCGCTTGCTCTATCTGTCGGCGACGGTCTCGCTCGTCGCGGGGCATGACGCGCTCTATCACGTCGTAGCTGAGGTCATCCCAGTCCTGCTCGGCGCGCGCCGTCCAATCCTTTTGGCGCGCGCGACTGCGCTTGACGCTCCCGCTGCGGCGCAGGGTCTTCTTCGCTCTGCGAATCTGTCTTTTGCGCTGTGCCCTTCTTGCCATAGGTCCTTTCGTATAGGTGTAGAAGCAGGATGCGAGAGCCGTTCAGCCGTCCCGATTAGTCGTCATCCAGAAAGGTGCGAAGCTCGGCTACCAGGGCGTGAACGCCCTCGGAGTCGGGGCCGTTGGGAACGAGGTCGAGGTAGTACACCAGGTCGTCGAGCGCCTCGGCGCTGTGGCCGAGCTGGTATTGGATGATGCCGCGGTCGCGCCGGTTTTCCGCAGAGTGGGGTTCGAGCGCGAGGGCGAAGTCTGATACTACGAGGGCGCGGACGTAGTCTTCATCGTACATGTAGATGGCCTTGAGGTTGCGGATGATGCGCGCGAGTATCTGGCGGTTGGATACGGGTTCGAGCAGGCTGTCGTCCCACTTGAAGGGGCCTTCGGCGCGCGCTTCCAGCATCTCGCGGCACTCGTCCACCGATAGCAGGTAACCGCCGTGGAAGGGATCGACGAACAGGTTGTCTATCTCGGCGTGCCTGACGAGGAAGTGTCCGGGCATACCGACGCCGAGTAGGGGGACTTTGAGTCGTCGTCCCACCTCCATATAGACGACGGCGAGCGTAACGGGGATGCCGGCGCGTCGCTGCAGCACCTGGTTCAGGTAGCTGTTGCGCGGATCGTAGTAATCTTCGGTATTGCCGTGGAAGCCTACATCGTCGAACAGGGCCTCGCTGAGAGTGTTCATGGCGTAGAGGGGGTCGTCGTCATCGAGGAACTTGCTGGATATGGAGCCGGCGAGTCGCTGGAATGTGAAAAGCTCACCGTCCACGTTGATTCGCGGATACTCGGAGGCCGCCAACAGCATCGCCGCCCTAGCCACGTCTATCAGATGATCGGGCCTGTCGGTTAGTTCCAAGAAACTCTTGAGCAGTCGCGCTCTGTCCAATTCGTTCACCGTCCCGCCGCCTTTGGTATGGTTACGTCCTCTCGTGGGGCGTCATTGGAGATTGTATCTGAGTTTGCGGGAATGTCCAACAGGTTAGTCGCCAGTTCTTAGTTTTGGCGGATAGCCGCGCGAGGCAAGCAGGTTGAAAAGGGGCGTGGCGGCGCGCTACAATGCACTGTACCGGCATTTGGCGCAGGAGCGTAGCTCAGGCTGGTAGAGCATCGGTCTCCAAAACCGAGGGTCGCGGGTTCGAATCCTGCCGCTCCTGCCACTTTCTTCTTTGCGCGAGGCATTCAGCGGGGAGACGGCGCGGCGAGCGTTAGGCTACGCGCCGAATGTGGGAGCTGAGGAGGCGATCGAGCGGACGGCTCGATGGATGTAGGGGCTTATCTAGCCACGCCACGCATCACCGCGCTCACCGCTCCGATCCCCGCAACGTCGGTCATTTCGAACCCAGCGTCACTCATCAGGCGTCCGAACTGCTCCGGCGTCCGCTCGGCCCCTCGTGTCATGATCAACGTGTGAAGGTCCAGCAGCCCGCCGCCGGGCGCGGCCTCGTCCAACGCCATCTCGACGATGTAGAGTTGACCGCCCTCCGGCATGGCATCGCGCGCTCTGCGCAGGATAGTGAGCGCGTCGTCGTCGGGCCAATCGCGCAGGACCCGGGCGAGTATTACCGCGTTGGCGCGTTCGGGCCAACCGCGGAAGAGGTCTCCGACGACGAAGCGGCATCGGCCTTCCAGGTCGAGCGGGACCCTCGCGTTCCCCACCACTTCCGGCCTATCCATGACCGTGGCGGACAGCGTGGGGTTGGCGCGCAGCAGCGCGAAGGCGAGATCCCCGCGGCCGCCACCCGCGTCTAGCGCGTGGGCGCGGTCGGATATGTCCAGACGCTCGACCAAGCGGGGGTAGTCGTGTCGAGCGTAGGCGGACATCGCGTTATGGTAGGAGTCGAGATCGGCGGGTCTATCCGATAACCAGTCGAAGAAGTTGCGACCGTAGAGACGCTCGAACGCCGATTCGCCAGTGCGTAGAGACCGCGTCAGTTCGCCCCAGACGGTGTAGGATTCTCGGCCCCAGTGCGCGGCGGCGGCGGCGAGCGACATGGGATGCGAGCGAGCGAGCGGCGCGCCTCGCTCGGAGACGCGGAAGACGCCGCGGGCGTCGCGTTCGACCAAACCGAGCTCTGCGAGCGCCCGCAGGAGTCTGGCGCCGACGGATGGGGGCAGGCGCAGCGTTCGTTCCAGCTGTCGCCCGGACGCGGGCAGCGACTCGAATACGCCGAGTTCGACGGCCGCGCTGATGGTCTGCGTTCGCCACATCCCTACCATATCGGCTGACAGCGCATCGAAATCTGAGCGGAGAGGCGGGCGCAGATCAATGATAGTCGCGCCGGTTTGGTCTATGACTGACAGGCCGCCGTCGAGTCCTTCGACCCGCGCCTGGCCGTTGTAGAACGGCTCGACGTTTTGGAAGCGACGTTCGTACAGCGGCTGGCCTCGCGTATCCACGTGATGCCAGCCCGCCGTATCTCGGGCGCGGGCGTGGTTCTTGTGGAACACGTCCAGGTCGAGGAACCAACGCCCGTGAAGCGGAGCGCCGGTTGAATCTATATGAGTGTGCATACCATCGTCGCGTTGGACGACAGCGTATCCGTCGCGGAAGTCGCCGGCGTACCGGTATCGCGCCGGGTAGGCCGGGATGCCATCGAGCGTGAGGTGGAAGTATTGGGAGTCCGACATTCGGACTGCAGATCGCCCGTCCTGAAAGTTGCCGCACCAAGCGTAGCGTTGGGAGTACAGCGGCGCGCCGTTGGCCATGATGTGGTACCAGCCACTGGCGGATTGGACGGCCGCGCGGCCCTCATAGAATCCGAAAGCTCCGAGATGTCGCGCGGCGTAAGCGGCGCGTCCGTCGGGCTCGACGTGGTAAGCTCCGGACGCATCCACGACGGGCGCGAGACCCGGAGCGCGGAACTCCTGGACTTCCAGAAAGCGCGCATGGTACGCCGGCCGGTCCAGGTAGATATGGTGGGATAGATCGTTGGATATGCTAAATTGGCGCCATGTCTCGTTCATATCGCAGCAGGCCTCCTCATGTTGCAGCCCATGCACAGTTCCCTGCCCATGTAGTTCGCACGCAGTTCGGTGTACTTGTCGCTGTCCCAGATGTCATACAGGCTCACGTCGTTTACGTTCCCGAAATATCCCAGCGTTCGGCGCAGCGCGTCAGGGGCGCAACAGGTAGTGGCGGGAGCGGTGAACATGTTCACCACGTCTCAAACCTGTCGGACACGCGCCATACGCCCGGCAACCCATCCAGATATAGCCCGTATTCATTCATGTGGCCAGAAAAATATCGGATTATACCATCATATATGGTGTATGATGTCTGGAATCGGCCTGATTATACCATACTGACACGAGGAGAAAATGCCGATGACCTCGCGCGACGACACGTATTCCGACTCGATAGTGTTCGACGCTCTGAATGTGAGCAACTGGGACAGCGCTGCGGTGTTCGACAGCCTCGACGCGGGCGGGGTTACGGGCATCAACGCGACAGTTGCGATCTGGGAGGGGTTCAGGGAGACTATGGACAACCTGGCGGGATGGGTTCACAGGTTCGAGCGGCGCTCGGATACGCTGATGCAGGCGCGGACGGCGGCGGACATCCTCCAAGCCAAAGAGCAAGGCAAAGTGGGCGTCGCGCTCGGCTGGCAGAACGCATCGCCCATCGAGAACGACATCAACCGGCTGGCGCTGTTCCACGAGCTGGGGGTGCGGATCATCCAGATCACCTACAACGAACGCAACCTGGTGGGCAACGGCTGCTATGAGCGCACGGACGAGGGGCTGAGCCGGTTCGGGCAAGACGTGGTGCGGGAGATGAACCGGCTTGGCATTCTGATAGACCTTTCGCACGTGGGCGACCGGACGACGCTGGACGCGGCGGAGATGTCTGAGCAGCCGGTCGCCTGCACCCACGCTAACGCGCGGGGGTTCTTCGAGCATCCGCGCAACAAGACGGACGACGCGCTGAGGCTGATAGCGGAACGGGGCGGGGTGATCGGGGCGAACGCATTTCCGCCGTTCCTGCGAAACGGATTCGAGTCCACCCTATCCGACTACGTGGACGCGATAGACGACCTGGTGGAGCGCGTGGGCATAGACCACGTGGGCATAGGCACGGACTACACGCAGAACCAGCCCAAGGAGTTCTTCGACTGGATATTCTCCCAGCAGGGCACGAAGAAGATGGACGTTTCGGACGCCTACCCCGAGAACCTGCTGCATCCGGCGGGCATGGAGACGCCCGACAGTTTGTCCAACGTCGCAGTCGAGCTGCGGGCGCGAGGCTACGGCGCGGACGATATGGCCAAGCTGCTGGGCGGCAACTGGATGCGGCTGTTCCGGCAAGTGTGGGGCGGGTAACAAGCCGGGCGCTTGACCGTTACTGGGAGGGCGTGGTTGCCAGTTGAATTGTAGCTACATTGAGGCGTGGCGTCGGAAGAAGCCGAGCGCGAGACCGTTCTTTGGTGGAGTAATCACAATAGGGGCGTGGGCAACTCAGAAGTCGGCGCCGTCGGCTATCTCGCCGTCGGGGTCGGCGTCAATGCGGTCGGGGCAGTCGTTGGGGGTGATGTCGCACATCTTGCACTCGAACGCGCTGGGGCGGCGGCGCGGCGCATCGGCGGCTGTGATGCGCCGTATGAGCGTGTGGAGATCCGCGCGGAACGAGTCGTTGACCGCGCTCGCGGCTATCTCTATCTCGCCGCCGTCGGCGTAAGCCACCCGTCCCTCGAAGCTCATGCCCCGGTAGCGGTTTACGTAGGGCAGCGCGTACATATAGATCATGACCTGCGCGGCGTCGGACGGTCGTCGCTGTCCGGTCTTGACGTCATAGACGGTCGCGCGGTTGTCCTCGCTGACGGCTACGAGGTCGGGCCTGCCGCCGATTGCCGCGCCGGAACCGCCGCGCAGGGTAAAGCGGCACTGGTTTTCGGTTAGCACGGAGTTTCCACCGGCTTCGAGGCGGTCGCGGACCTCGTTGAGCATCGCGGTGTGGCGTATCTGCCACGCGATTGCGTCGAAGTCGCCGGGCATCCGCTCGAAGTTCTTGTAGTGCGCTTTGAACCACGCCGCCCACTCGCAGGACGCGTCGCCGACCAGCAACCTAGCCAGCCAGGTCGCCCAGATGTACGGTCCCGATCTGGGCTGGGGTGTTCGCGCCACGTTCATGGCTGGCTACGGCCGTTCGGACATCTCGAGGATAGCGTCGGAGACGTCTCGGGCGCCGCGCCTGTCCTTGCGGGCCTTGAACTTGCCCTTGAAGCGGCGGATCTGCCCGTCCATCACGTCGGCCACGTTGTCAACGGCGGCGTAGAGGTTGACGCCGCTGTCGTGGCCCCTGAACGTGTGCCCGGAGACGTTGAGGGTCATCCGCGCGCGGATGCGGTCGGGCGTGGCGCGTACGCGGGTTCTGGACACTTCGAGCTTGGCATCGCCCATGTTGGGCAGGTGTCTCTGGATCCGGTTGAACTTCTTGTGGATGTACCGTTCGGATTCGGGGTTGAGGTCGATGTTCTTGGTGTGGATGCTGATACTCATTCGCGCCGACCTCCCTATCTGATGATGCGGAACGCTGCGGTTCCGCTATCTGTGTAAGTCCATTGTATGGGCAGTTGGGCGCGGTCGCTAGTGGCAAACCGTCGGGGATTTTGGATGGATTGGGAACACTTGCCCCGCGCGCGTTGGGCGCTGTACAGTATGTCTAACGACTCACTCTAGCGCTTAGGCGAGGACTTTTCGTTTCGCGGACAGGTGGCCGAGCGGCTGAAGGCGCGCCCCTGCTAAGGGCGTAGGGTCTCAAAAGGCTCTCGTGGGTTCGAATCCCACCCTGTCCGCCACCGCCCCAACTCGCGTGGGGCATAGCTTGGGCGGCCACAAGGGACGCCCCGCCAAGGCGCGACACCCAAGTTTCGCCTACCAGGGAGATAATGAACAAGGGCGTACTGCAAAAGTACAGAGATTACCTCCCGGTGACCGACGACACCCCGATGTTCTCCCTCGGCGAGGGGGATACGCCGCTCGTCAGGTCGCGCTCCATCGGCCCGATGATCGGGTGCGATGAGTTGTACTTCAAGCTCGAAGGCTGCAATCCGACAGGGTCTTTCAAGGACCGCGGCATGGCGGTGGCGGTCGCCAAGGCGATGGAGGCGGGCGTTCGAAGCATCGCATGCGCTTCGACGGGCAATACGAGCGCGTCGGCGGCGGCCTACGGGGCTTATCTGGGAATACCGACTACGGTGATAGTGCCGAAGGGCAACATATCGAGGGGGAAGTTGGCGCAGGCGATAGCCTATGGCGCCCGCATCATGCTGATTCGCGGCAGTTTCGACCATGCGCTGGAACTTGTCCGCGAGCTTACCGAACGAAACCCCATCACGCTAGTCAACTCGGTCAACCCCAACCGCATCCAGGGGCAGAAGACAGCCTCGTTCGAGATAGTGGAAGACCTGGGCGGCGCCCCCGACTACGTGTTCATGCCCGTCGGCAACGCCGGCAACATCACGGCGTACTGGCTGGGCTTCCAGGAAGCGCACATCAACGAGTGGGCCGGCTCGCGCCCGAGGATGATGGGCTTCCAGGCGCAGGGCGCCGCGCCGATCGTGCGCGGCGACGTGGTGCCCGACCCTGAAACCATCGCATCCGCCATCAGAATAGGCAATCCCGCAAGCTGGAACAGCGCCATCAGGGCGCGGGACGAGTCGGGCGGCACGATCGACATGGTATCGGACGACGACATCCTGGAGGCGTACCGGCTAATGGCGAGCCGCGAGGGCGTGTTCTGCGAGCCGGCGTCCGCGGCGAGTGTGGCGGGTCTGATCAAGCACGCCAAGGCGGGGCTGAACCTGGAGGGGCAGACGGTGGTGTGCATCATCACCGGATCGGGCATGAAGGATCCTGATCTGGCGAACGAGATCGAGCCGGCATGGATGGAGGAGTACCCGCCGGATCTGTCGGCGGTGGAGCAGGCGCTGTCGGTTTAGGGAGAGTCTTACATGAGCGTTGAGGTCCAATCGGAGAGCTTTGAATCTGTCTGGGATAGCTGGGAGCGCATACTTCCGAACTGCGCTACGGATACGGTGTTCGTTACTCCCTGGTGGCACAAGACGTGGTGGAACAATTTCGGAGCGAAGGATAACGGCAGCGAGCGACGCATTCTGTCGGTCCGCGACGGCGACGACCTGCTGGGCATAGCGCCGCTGATGTCGGAAGGCGACCGGCTGACGTTTCTGGGCGACAAGGACCTGACGGACTACTTCGACTTCATAGCGCCGACCGCGACGGTAGATCGCTTCTACCCCGCGCTGTGGGACGCGATAGCCGACGACGGCTGGGCGACGCTCGATCTGCCGTCCATACCGGCCGGCTCGCCTACGCTGGAGCGACTTCCGGCGCTGGCGGAAGCCGCGGGCATGACGGTGAGCATCGAGGAAGAGGAGACGACTCCGAAGACTGAGCTTCCGGCAAGCTGGGACGAGTTTCTCGCCGGGCTGCGCAAGAAGGACAGGCACGAGCTGAGGCGCAAGCTGCGCCGTCTCGACCGCGAGGCGATCGCTCTCCAGTACGTGGCGGCGGACGAGGACGCGCTCGACGGCTCGATGCAGGACTTCTTCCGGCTGCTGCGCGCCAGCCGCGACGACAAGAACGCGTTCCTGACACCGGAGCGCGAGGCGTTCTTCCTGGACATCGCGCGCGAGTCTATGAGCCGCGGACAGTTCAGGCTCAGCTTCCTGAAGGTGGACGGGGAAAACGTGGCATCGTGCATCTGCTTCGATTACGGCGGCGACTACCTGCTGTACAACAGCGGCTACGATCCTAGCTACTCGCGGCTGAGCGTGGGCCTCATCAACAAGGCTCTGAGCCTGCGCGCCGCCATCGAAGAGGGGCGCAACACCTTCAACTTCTTGAAGGGCAACGAGCGGTACAAGTACAACCTGGGCGGTCAGGACGCTGCGGTCTTTCACATGACGATAACAAGCAAGCCAAGCGCTTGACCGGGATTCGGCGGGCGTAATGGCGTGGGCGACACCGCGCCCATTCCTTCAATGGGTCAAGGGAGAGATGGGGTGGCAAGCCCATTTGGCAGAGGTATGTATGTGTAGAAACTTGGCGCTTCTCAGCTTTCACAGCTGCCCGGTAGGGCGTCTGGGTGAAAAAGACACTGGCGGAATGAACGCCTATGTGCTGCAGATTGCCCGTGAGTACGCCCGCCGGGGAAACCGCGTGGACGTGTTCACCCGCCACCATGATCCGAACGACCCGAAGATAGTAGAAATCGAAGACGGCGCCCGCGTCATTCACCTCGACTCAGGCCCCGCCAACGCCGCCAAGAGCGACCTGTTTGGGCACATTCCGCGTTTTTTAGGGGAGTTGTACCGCTTCCAACGCGCCGAGGGGACGCGATACGACATCATCCACAGCCACTACTGGCTTTCCGGCAGGGTGGGCATGGCGCTCAGCCGCGAGTGGGGTTGTCCGCACGTCGCCACGTTCCACACGCTCGCCAAGACCAAGATGCGCGCCCGCGCCGGCGAGCGCGAGCCGCAGCTTCGAGAGGACGTGGAGGGGCTGATCATGTCGGACGCGGACGGTGTGATCGTGTCCACCGAGGAGGAGCGGCAGGACATCGCGCGATACTACGGCGCGCCTCGCCACAATATCGAGGTGATACCGGCGGGGGTGAACCTGGAGATGTTCCAGCCGGTGGACCGCGCCGAGGCGCGCGCGGCGCTCGCGTCCAAGTGGGGCATACGCGATGAAGAGCGCGTTATCCTGTACGTTGGCCGCATCGAACCGCTGAAGGGGATAGACATCTTGCTGCGGGCGCTGCCGATGCTGGAGCACGACGGCGCGGTACGCGCGCTGATAGTAGGCGGCAACCCGGGCAACGACGTCGAGTTGGAACGGCTGAAGTCCCTGGCGGCCGAGCTTGGGATAGCGGACTCGGTTACGTTCACAGGCTCCGTTCCGCAGGCGGTCCTGCCGACATATTACAGCGCGGCGGACGTATTCTCGCTGCCGTCTCACTCGGAGAGTTTCGGGCTCGCGCCGTTGGAAGCGATGGCCTGCGGCACTCCGGCGGTGGTGTCTCGCGTGGGCGGTCTCAAGACGTTCATCAGGAGCGGTGTGAACGGCTACCTGGCGCCATGGCGCTGCCCTGAGTCGTTCGCCCAGCGCTTCGATACGTTGCTGGCAAATCCGGAACTGCGCGACGCGATGGGTCGCGCGGCGCGCCACCGCGCTCTCAGCATGGGCTGGAGCGCGGTGGCCGAGCGGATGCTGGGTTGCTACGCGACGCATATAGAGGGCGCGTGGGGCGAGATGGCGGGGGATTAGAGCTACCCCCTACCCTAGTTTCAGTCCAGATTCGGCATCTCACGCGGCGCGTCTGCCATGCCGTAGTAGCGGTGGCGTATCGCGTCGTCGTCCATCTGGACGATTCGCAAGCCCGACCCCTCTTCTCCCAACGGGTATCCGACGGCTCCTGACGTCACCAGCATCATCCCTTCATGTTCGGAGTACTCATTCCTGTGAAGGTGCCCCGAGAACACGGCTGAAGCGTCGTAATCTTTCAGGATGGACAGGATCAGTTCGCGGCGATCGCCCGGTATGGTCCACATGGTGTCGTCGGCGGTTCTGTCTTGCAGGAGCAATGGGTGGTGAGTGAACAGGATGATGCGCTCGGCGCCCCTGCGGCGCGCCGTACCGACATCATCTACCAGGAACTGGGCGAGTCTGTTCCACTCGTCGAGTACGTTGGAAGGATCGAAGGCGACGGAGCTGTTGATAGCGACGAAGTGGGTATCGCCGTGGTCGAAGGAGTAGTTGTCCGCCCCGAAGCGCTGGCGATAGAGGGCCAGGGAATCGGACGTCGGCGCTTCGCCCACGTCGTGGTTGCCGGACACGAAGTGGATAGGCACATCGTCGTCGAGGGTCGCGGTGATGCGGTTCAGCTCATCTACCTGCGCCTGGTCGGTGAAGTCGTGAACCAAGTCTCCGCAGACGACGACGAATGACGGCTTCAGCCGGTTGGCAACATCTATGGCCGTGGTGTAGAGGCGGGTCTCGTCGGCGAATCCGGTAACGGGCGCGGACGCCAGCCGGACGTTCAAGCCGCGCGCTCTACGCTCGGCGACCTCCTCAGCCGTGTAGCGGCTTACCTGGGCGAACATTCCGAACTGCGGATCCGCCATCTGTATGAAGTGGAAGCTCATCGTTAACGTCCTTTGGCAATCTGTGGCGATTGGATGCGGAGTCTTTACCCCATCCTAACATTCCCCCGCCAAGTGGGGAGGAATTCGCGTCTAGTATCTGAGTTCGTACCAGACCGAGTGATGCACCTGGCGGTAGCCGAGCTTGAGGTACAGCTCGCGGGCAGGCGTGTTTTCGGAATCTACTTCCAGCTCCACGGCATCCACACCCTGATCGCGCAGGTACTCCATACCTGTTACGACGACGGCGGTTCCCAGTCCGTTGCCGCGGTAGTCGGGGTGAACGCCTGTCATGGCTACGAAGCCTATCTTGCCGTGCCGGTTCTCGTTGCGCATCGTCCAGTTGTAGCCGGCCGGGGTATCGCCGTCCATGATGAAGATGATGCCTTCCGGGTCGGTGTTTTGGATGCGGACGCCGGCGGCAATCTCTTCTACGGTATTGGGGCAGAAGCCCCAGTGCTCTCCGAAGGCGGCGTTTTGGAGGGCGGTCAGCATCGCCTCATCTTCGCCGAGTTGGAACAGCTTTAGTCTGAAGTTGTCGCGCAGGGCGAGGGTCGGAAGCTCCGCGCCCTCCCAGCGCATCTGCCAGTAGTCCTTGACCTGCTGGAAGCCGCGCGACTCGAGCATGTGGCGGGCGTCGGCGGCATCGGCGGACGCCTGGATGTGCAGAACGTCAACGTCGAGCGCCGCCACCTGTTCGAGCGCGGCGTCCAACAGTTTGCCGCCGATACCTCGTCCTCTGCGCCCACTCGCGACGCCGCCCTGGACGACGGCGCGCCTGATGGGGATTTCGGGGAATAGCTGGTAGTAGCCAACAAGCTCTGATCCGGACTCCGCCAGCGTCAGATTCGTCTCCGGGGATACGGACGGGTGCGCGAGCATCTGGCGCACCAGTTCTGGCGACGCCTCTTTCTCGGTTCCGCCCGCGCCGCTGATTTCGGTGAACAGCCGCGCTGTAGGCTGAAGGTCGTTCCAGTTGAATCTTCGCAGTCGCGCGGTGTGGCTCATGTCTCCCCTTGCTCTCGGTTTGATTCCGAATCTACGAACAATCTCCCCTGACTCGCCGACGTCTGCCAACCGGAGGAGACTACACCCTACGCTCCAACAAACATAGGTCAAGCGTGTGGCTTGCGGTCAAGCGCTTGGCTTGTTGGGGGGATTGTAGCAGAGATGGGGCGAACCTTGTTGACCATCGCTCCAACCTATTATCATATCTGCGGCATATGCCCCAAGATCAGGCCAAGATCAAGAAAGATGCGGTGCGACAGATATGGAAAGACCGGAAATTGCGTTGGTAGTTACCCCACACCCGGATGACGCGGAGATTGGCTGCGGCGGCACGGTAGCCGGATGGATAGCCGAAGGCACGAAGGTTTACTACGTGCTCTGCACGAACGGTGACAAGGGCACGAGCGATCCGAACCTGACTTCGCCGCAGCTGGCGGCGATCCGAGAGCGCGAGCAGGCGGAGGCGGCCGAGGTTCTGGGCATCGAAGAGGTGGTGTACCTCCGGTACGGGGACGGCGAGCTGGAGGACAACGCGGAGTTCAGGGGCCACGTCGTCCATGCCATCCGCAAGTACCGTCCCGACGTGGTGCTGGCGACGGACCCGCACCGTCGGAGCTTCTACCTGCACCGCGATCACCGCATGGTGGGGCTGGTAACGACCGACGCGGCGTATCCATACGCGCGAGACCGGCTGCACTACCCGGAGCACGAACGCGCGGGGCTAGCGTCCCACAAAGTCGCCGACATACTCTATTGGGGGACAGAGGAGCCGGATACGTTCATCGACATCACGGACACGATCGAGATGAAGATCGAGTCGCTCAAGAAGCACGCCTCGCAGGTGTCAACGGGCGACGAAGGCGGCAGGGACGTGGGCGATTTCGTGCGCGCCAACGCACAGCGCATCGGACAGCGGGCTAATCTGCCGTATGCCGAGGCGTTCCGGCGGGTTCACATACGCGGCTAATGTACGACCTGCACGCGCACATACTGCCGGGCGTTGACGATGGAGCGAAGACGCCTGCGGAGACGCTGGCAATGTCGCGCGCCGCAGCCGAGTCCGGCTCTAAGGTCGTGCTCGCCACGCCGCACCGCAAGGACATTACCGAGAACCATTCGGTGGCGTATATACGCCGCCTGCTGGACGAGATGAACGCGCAGAACGCGGCGCGCGGCGTCGAACTGTCGCTGGCGCTGGGCATGGAGAACCATCTCGACGAGGAGCTTCCCGCGGAGATCGAAGCCGGTCGCGCGCTGACGATGAACGGCAGCCGTTACATTCTCATAGAGATGCCCTTCTTCGGACGCCCGAACTACATCGAGCGGACGCTGGACGAGGTGATGGACATGGGGCTGACGCCCGTTCTCGCTCATCCGGAGCGCATCGAGGCGTTCCAGAAGGAGCCGGACATGCTTGCGGGATTTGTGGGGCCTGGGGGACGCGGTATGCTGAGCCAGATCACGTCGGGCAGCGTGGTGGGAACGTGGGGGGAGGAAGTAATGCTGTTCACGCGCGAACTGCTGAAGCGCGGTCTGGCGCACGTGATGGCGTCGGACACTCACGCGCCCACCGGCTTGCGCTCGCCCCGCATGGACGTCGGACTGGGGGCGGCTGCGGAGATCGTGGGCTGGGATGCCGCGAGCGCGATGCTGACGGACACGCCGTTGGCGATTCTGGAAGACCGGCCGGTCTGATGCGCCGGATCGCGCGCGCCTTCCGGTATTCGTTCAAGGGGCTGGCGAGCGCGGCCAGGGGCGAACCGGCGTTTCTCCAAGAGCTAATCGTCTGCGCCTTCCTCATACCCGTCGCCGTCTGGCTCGGCGACGACTCCACCGAGCGCGCGCTGATGATCGGCACGCTGCTGATAGTGCTTATCGTGGAGCTGATAAACACCGCCATCGAGACGGTGGTTGACAGGATAGGGCCGGAGCGCGATGAGTTGTCGGGCAGGGCCAAGGATCTTGGTTCGGCGGCGGTGTTCGTATCGTTGGTCTTGGCGGCTGTGGTTTGGGGGTTCGCGCTGTTGGGGTGACGTAGTATAATCGGCCCAATCTATCCCCAAAAGCCAACTCAAAGGAAAGCTCCATGTCCACTTCCGTTTCCCAAGCCGCGATAGTTACCGGAGGCGCTCTCGGCATCGGCGGCGCGACTGCCAGGCGTCTGGCGCGTGATGGCGCGGGCGTGCTGGTCGCCGACGTGGACTTTGCAGCCGCCAACGCTAACGTCCAGCGGATAACCGACGCGGGCGGGCGCGCCCTAGCGCTGGAAACCGACGTAACCCGCTCGGCCGATATAGATGCGATGGTGGATGCCGCGGTCGCCGAGTTCGGGCGGCTCGACATCCTGGTCAACAACGCCGTTTCGTCGGCGGTCTGGGGCGCCGATAATCTGCTGGACGACATATCGGAGTCCGACTTCGACAACGGTATGGGCATCCTGGTCAAGGCGCACTTTCTGGCAGCCAAACGCGCGGCGCCGCATATGCGCGCCGCCGGAGGCGGCAGCATCGTCAACATATCGTCTGTGCACGGCCTGTTCGGCGCGCCGCGCGCGCTGATCTACGAGACAGGCAAAGCCGCCGTGATCGGGTTGACCAGACAGCTTGCTACGGAACTGGGATACGACGGAATCCGCGTCAACGCTATCTGTCCGGGACATATCGTTACCGAGCGAGCCCAAGAGGGCTGGGACAAGAACCCCACGGGGCTGGACTTCTTCGTGAACCAATATCCGGTGGGGCGCGTCGGACGGCCTGAGGACATCGCCAACGCCATCGCCTTCCTTTGCTCGGATGACGCAAGCTTCATCACGGGCCACGCGCTGGTGGTGGATGGAGGACTGACCGCGCAACTTCAAGAGAACTTCGGGGTGCGGCAGGGCCACTACATACAGGATAACCCGGATACGCAACTGCCGTACGATTAGCGAGCCACACGCTCGACCGCAAGCCGAGCGCTTGACCGTTACTTGGCGGGCGTGGTTGCTGGGAATGCCGCGGCGTTTAGAATCACGAGGCGGGAGCGCCCACGAGGGACGCCCCTACGGTAGAATCGGGGCGCGGATCTGAGAGGAGAGACCATGTCAACGGTGGGAATAGACCATATCGCCATGCCGACGGCTAACGCCGAGCGGATCATCGCGTTCTACAAGAAGATCGGCTTCACCATCAACGATGAGGACGCCTGGCGCGCGGGCGAGGCCAACGCATTTTCGATACAGGTGGGGGATTCCAAGATAAACGTGCATCCGGAGGGGTACACGGCGTCGCTCAGGGGGCCTACGGCGGTTCCGGGTTCCGCTGACATCTGCTTTGTGTGGAACGGAACGGCGGAGGCGTGCGAGCGGATGCTGGCGGACGCGGGGGTGGAAGTGATCGCGGGGCCGGGTCCGCGACGCGGCGCGCTGCGGCATCGGAACGCCGTTAGTCTGTACGCGCGCGACCCGGATGAGAACCTGCTCGAATGGATGATTTACGACGAAGAGTGAGTTAGAATATGGGCAATAGGCCATCGCGTAGATGGGGCCGCAAGTGAAGCCTGAATCAGGGAGGGCAGCATGGCAGCGACATATTCCGAACTCAACCGGGACACCTTTCTGTGGATGTACCGCACGATGGTAACCATCCGCCGCTTCGAGGAGCAGTCTCGCCGCGAGGCGGACGCGGGCAAGCTGCGCGGGATGCACTCGTCCATAGGACAGGAAGCGGTGCCGACGGGCATCTGCGCGCACCTGCGCGACGACGACTACGTGCTCGGAACGCACCGCAGCCACCACCACTGCATCGCAAAGGGCGTTGACCTGAACGAGATGATGGCTGAGCTTCTGGGCAAGTCCACAGGCACGAACAAGGGCAAGGGCGGCACGATGCACATAGCCGACATCAACAAGGGGATGCTCGGCGCCAACGGCGTGGTGGGTTCGAACATCCCGGTAGCCACCGGTGTCGCGCTGAGCGCGAGTGTGCGCGGGACGGACCAGGTGAGCGTCGTATTCTTCGGCGACGGCGCGTCGAGCCAAGGGGTACTGCACGAATCCATGAACCTTGCCAGCGTTTGGAAGCTGCCGGCGCTGTTCGTGTGCGAGAACAACCGCTACGCCGAGGCCACGCCGTTCGAGTTCACGGTCGCCGGCGCTTCGGTGGCTAACCGCGCGGCGGGGTACGATATGCCCGGCGTCTCGGTTGACGGACAGGACGTGATCGAGATGCACGAGGTAGCGGCCGAGGCCGTCGCCAGGGCCCGAGCCGGCGAAGGTCCGACGCTGATCGAGGCGCAGACCTACCGCTACCAGGGCCACTTCGGAGCGGACGATCCGCTGGGATACCGTTCGGAAGAGGAAGAGGCGTACTACAAGGGCCGCGACTGCCTGGTTCGCATCGAACAACACATCGTGGACGGAGGCTTCGCGTCTGAGTCTGAGCTCAGAGCGATAGACGACGAGTGCTTGCAGGCCGTCGCGGACGCGGTGGCGTTCGCCGACGGCAGCCCGTTCCCCGAAGCGGAAGAGCTACTGACGGACGTGTACGTAAGGTATGGGTAGGACGCCAAACAGCCTACAACCCACAAGCAACCCCCAGGAGGCCCCGTTATGGTAGCCCAAGCAGTTAGGAACATTTCGTACATCCAGGCGATCAATGAGGCGCTCCGCCAGGAGATGGAGCGCGACGAGAATGTCATCATCATGGGTGAGGACATCGCCGGCGGTGGCGACCGCGACGACAAACAGGACGCCTGGGGCGGGCCGATGCGGCTTACCAAGGGGCTAGTCGGCCAGTTCGGACGCGGCAGGATCCGCGACACTCCGATCTCGGAGGCCGGCTTCATCGGCGCCGGCGTGGGCGCGGCGGCATCGGGACTGCGCCCGGTGGTGGATCTGATGTACGTGGGCTTCTACGGCGTCTGCGCCGATCAGATCACCAACAACGCCGCTAAGATTCACTACATGTTCGGCGGCAAGGTGAACGTGCCGCTCACGATCATGACAGGCACCGGCGCGGGGACGAACTCCGCCGCCCAGCACTCCGAGACGCTGTATTCGATATTCACGCACTTCCCAGGGCTGAAGTGCGTCGCCCCGTCCGATCCGTACACCGCGAAGGGTCTGATGACCGCGGCAATACGCGACAACGATCCGGTCATCGTCTTCAACAATCGCCAGCTTATGGGCATCCGGTTCGACGTGGACGTGCCGGAGGAGGCATACGAGGTCGAGATTGGCTCGTCCCGCGTGGCCCAGGAGGGGACGGACATTACGCTGGTGGGCATCAGCTACATGACGAACGTGTGCCTCGACGCCGCCGCGGAACTGGAAGACCAGGGCTACTCGGTGGAGGTCATAGACCTGCTATCGCTGTCGCCGATGGACGATGAAACGATACTGGAGTCGGTGAAGAAGACTCGCAAGGTTGTGATCGTGGACGAGGACTACCCCCGTTGCTCGGTAGCGTCGGACATCTCGGCGCTGGTGGCGGAGGAGGCGTTCGACTATCTGGACGCTCCGCCGCGTCGCATCAACGCGCCGCACGCGCCGGTGCCGTACAGCCGTCCGCTGGAGGCGCTGTTCGTGCCGACCGCCGAGATGGTGGTTGACGCGGCGCTCGAAACGCTGGAATAGCAAGCCGAGCGCTTGACCGAAGTTTATGAAGCGTGGGGCGTTGCGTTTACCAGCGTCATGCCGAGCGAAGCGGCGCTATCCCTTGCCGCTATGGTGGTGGAAAGCAGCCCCGATCGCGCATATTGGCCTCATCGCAATGAATCGATATTAGGAGAGTCCGTTGGCAACTCCAATAGTCATGCCCAGGCTGGGCGACTTCATGACCGAGGGAACCGTCGTCAGGCTGGCGCGGAGCCAGGGCGATGAAGTGAACCAGGGCGAGGTGATCGCCGAGATCGAGACTGAGAAGCTGAATTACGATCTCGAATCGGTAGCAGGCGGTCTGTTCCACCCGGTAGTGGACGAGGGCGCGACGGTGGCGGTGGACGGGCTGATAGGGTACGTGCTGGCGGCCGACGAGGAACCGCCCGCGCCGGAGGCTGCCCAGCCTGCGCCGGGCGCTCGCCGGGCGCGACAGGCGAGCGGGCGACGCGCCGGGCGGCAGCGTCCATCAAGGACGGCGGGCGCGACCGGCGGCACGGTGCGCTCCACGCCGGGCGCGCGGCGGCTGGCCGCCAACCTGGGCGTGGATATATCGCAGGTTACCCCGACAGGGCCGGGCGGTCGCGTGGTTGACGCCGACGTTCGCGCGTTCGCAGAGGCGCAAGCGGCTGCTCCGGCGGTTACGCCGTCCACGCCGGGCGCGCGGCGGCTGGCGAGCCGCCTGGGGGTGGACATATCGCAGGTCAGCCCGACAGGGCCGAGGGGCCGTGTGGTGGAGTCGGACGTTCGCGCGTTCGCGGATGCGCAGTCGGCTCCGGCCATGCCTCCGGGCCTGCCGGAGCCGTCGCGCAGCGAGTCGCTTACCGGGATGCGGCGGGGAATCGCGCGGCACATGGCGAACAGCCTGCGAAATACGGCGCAGCTGTCTTACTTTTTGGAAGTTGACGTAACGGAGGCTCAGCGGCTGCGGCGCGAGGCGTCGCGGGATGACGACACGACCATCACGCTCGCGCACGTTCTGATAAAGGCGTGCGCGGTTGCGCTGGCGCGGGTTCCGGCGATGAACTCGGTCCTGCACGACGGCGTGGCGCACTACTTCGACCAGGTGAACATAGGGGTAGCCGTCGCGCTCGACGACGGGCTGATCGTACCGGTGCTGCGCGACGTCGGCGGCATGAGCATCGGCGAGATTTCGACGGCCACGCATGAGTTGGCCCAGAAAGCGCGCGCCAACGCGCTGTCGCCCGACGATGTGGTGGGCGGCACTTTCACCATCAGCGTCCTGGGGTCTGTGGACGGCTTCACTCCGATTCTCAACTCTCTGCAGAGCGGCATCCTGGGCGTTGGCCGCAGCGTGCAGAAGCCGGTGATCGTACGAGGCGAAGTGGCGATCCGCGAGATGCTGACGATAAGCCTGACGGCGGACCACCAGATGATTGACGGCGCGGTCGCCGCGAGCTTCATGCGCCGGCTGCAGGCGACGATAGAGCGTCCGGCGCGGCTGTTTAGGTAGGACGGCGGCTTGATGGACAAGGGGTCAACCAGAGTTCAGAAAGTTGTAGTGTAAGCTACAAGTGGCAATTGTCAGCTATCGAGACAGACGAACTAGAGACTTCGCCACCGGAAACCGAGTTGGAGCATTCTCAAGCATTGAACGCGCCGCCAGGATTAAGTTGGATAGATTGGAGGCAGCCTCATCTTTGACAGATCTCGCCGCGCTACCTGGAAACCGACTCGAAACTCTGAGAGGAGACCGACGGGGACAATACAGCATCCGCATCAATGTTCAGTGGCGGATTTGCTTTGAATGGGCTAGAGGCGACTCAGGTCCGTCGCAAGTAGAGATTGTGGACTATCACTAGGAACTGGACCATGCCGATACCTGCTATACATCCCGGAGAGCACTTGGCCGAAGAGCTAGTCGAGCTTGAAATGACCGCCGATGCGATTGCCTGTCAGTTGGGCATTCCAGCGGTCGTCGTTGCTGAGGTTATCGAGGGACGAGCGCCGATTACGGGCGAGCTGGCATTGCGGCTGGCTCACTTCTTCGGGACAAGCCCTGAGTTCTGGCTGAATCTTCAGAATATGTACGAGTTGCGGGCGGCGCAAGCAGAAATAGGCGCGCTTGTTGATTCCCTGCCGACCCTCAAGAGTCTTGAAGCTGCTTCTGTCGAGTAGCGCCTAGCGAAATCTGGCATTAGGAGCCGACAAGTGCCATCCGAAATGAGACTCTGGCAGATTCGGGATGACCAGCCCGTGCATGCCCCCCAGGACAGCCTGGACTTGGAATCACGCCTCGAAGGTTGGCTACGCGACGATATTGGCATGGTGAACGATAACCTCATCGTTATAGGGCAGCAAGTCGAGACGGCATACGGCGGGATAATAGACTTGCTCGCAATAGATTCATCGGGCGACCTAGTGATTCTAGAGCTAAAGAGAGATAGAACTCCACGCGACATCGTAGCGCAGGCGCTGGATTACGCTTCGTGGGTCCAGAGACTCGGCCACGAGGAAGTAGTTAAGCGCGCGGCAGATTTCTTTGATAATGGCGAGAGTCTTGAACAAACGTTCAGAGATAGATTTGGCGAGAATCTTCCCGAAGTCATTAACGAGAGTCACCGGATATACATCGTCGCGTCGTCTCTCGACTCGGCGACGGAGAGAATAGTCGAGTACCTATCAGAGACCCATGGTGTGGACATAAACGCCGCCACGTTCGCATACTTCAACGTCGGAGACGACGAGTTGATTGGACGTTCGATGCTCTTGGATGAAGAGGTCGTTCAGACTAGATCGGAAACCAGAAGCCCATCTAGGCGTAGGCGCCGAAACGCCACTGAGGAAGAGTTGCGCGAGGTTGCGCTAGAGAACGGGGTTGCAGATCTGTGGGACCATGCCGTTAATGTACTCCCTCCATTGTTCCAGAATAGAAACGCTCGATTCTCTCAAACCACTATGACGTGGTACGGTGAAGCGGCGGTTTCCAAGAATGCAGCGATCATTGGAATTGTACCGGGGCAGAGCTCGGCTGAAAGAGGTCTGACTCTCAGATTCAGTTATAAACGCGTCTCTGAACATTTCGGCATACCCGAGATTGATGTCAGGCGCGTATATGGGGATGATTCGCCCATCTCTGAAACAGTAGATCCGTCATACGATAGTCATTTCGATGACCATCTCTTCGATATCGAACGCCTTGACGAGCTAATGACACTTCTCTCAAGCTCAGATACAAACGGGTCTTGATTCCATACGAAAGATTAGATTGATATAGGGGCAACAGTGAACTACACCAAACTCGGCAACACAGGACTGAAAGTATCTCCGGTGTGTCTTGGCACGAATATGTTTGGCGCGGGGTACGTGCCAGACGACCGCGCGGTCTCGGTCATCGACGCGGCGTTCGATGCGGGCATCAACTTCGTTGACACTGCCGACGCTTACAATGCGGGACACTCGGAAGTCGTGGTCGGCAAGGCGGTTCGTGGGCGGCGAGACGATTTCGTAGTCGCGACCAAGGGGTTCATCGCTACGGGGGATGGGCCGAACGACATCGGGCTTTCACGCAAGCATCTGATCAGCGCGGTCGAGGCGAGTCTGCAACGACTCGATACGGACTACATAGACCTGTACCAAGTCCACTACTACGACCCGGATACTCCGCTGGAGGAGTCGCTGCGGACACTGGATGATCTGGTTCGGGCGGGCAAGATACGATACATCGGCTGCTCGAACTTCGCGGCGTGGCAGTTGATGAAGGCGCTGTGGGTGAGCGACAAGCACGGCTTCGAACGCTTCCAGTCCGTGCAGCCGGAGTACAATCTGGGCAAGCGCGACATCGAGGGGGAGTTGTTCGATGCCTGCGAGGATCAGGACGTGGGCATCATCCCGTACCAGATATTCATGGGCGGCATACTGACGGGACGGTACGACCGCTCCGCGCCGCCGCCGGACGACAGCCACATGGCGTCGCGCCACGCGCAGCGCGCGATGGGCACGTACTGGAACCAGCGGACGTTCGATATGGTAGAGTCCCTGAAGGCAATCGCGGCGGAGTTGGAGGTGAGCGTTCCGCAGCTGCTGATCGCCTGGGCGCTGTCGAGGCCCCAAATCACGTCGGTCATAGTGGGCGCGTCGCGTCCGGAGCAGGCATACGCCAACGCAGAGGTAGCGTCCATCCGGCTGCCGGACGAGGTAGTGGCGCGGCTGGACGCGCTTTAGGAACCTGTGTCAGGTATCTGACTGGTTGGAGACGGCGTTTTCACCCCCATCCTAACCTTCCCCCATCGAGGGGGAAGGAACTTGGGGCGCACATTTTTATCAACTTGATAAGTCTGGCGCAAGGCTAGTCACAGCATGGATTGGGAATATGCAGATTACTTCTTACGTTTACAATATGCACATTGACGACGGCGCGGTCTCGCATCCGGGCGGCTCGAACAACTTCTTCGTGGGCGAGCCGGACGGGGAGATGGTACTGCTCGATACGGGCGATCACTGGCGAGAGTGGACGCGGGCGATTCTGGATTTCTACGACGAGCTTGGCAAACCCAAGATTAGCGCGGTTCTGATTACGCACGGGCATACGGACCACGTGGGCGGACTGGACCGCGTCTATGACGCGATGGGCGAGCCGACGGTGCGCTGCCATCCGAAGCTGGCGGACAGGCTGCGGAAGATGCTGGCCGATGACGATGCCGTGAAGCCGCTGGAGGACGATGAGGAGATCGAGGCATCGGGCGCGTCGCTGCGGGCGCTGTTCACGCCGGGCCACGAGGTGGATCACGTCTGCTACTACCTCGAGAGCGACGGCGTGATGTTCACGGGAGATACGGTACTGGGCGAGTCGTCAACGTCGGTGGGCGACTTGTCAGCGTATATGCAGTCGCTCGAGCGGCTGATGGGGTTCGAACATGATACGGTGTGTCCGGCGCACGGGCCGGTGGTTCCGCCGCCGAAGGGCGCGAGGCACATCCGTTGGCAGTACGACCACCGCGCGCGACGCGAGAGGCAGGTGATAGAACAGCTCCGCAACGGGCATTCGACGGCGGAGGCGATTACGGACGCCATCTATCCGCGCGATCTGGCGGAGGGGCTTCGGCGGTCGGCGCAGCGAAACGTGTCCACACACCTGGCGAAGCTGAAGGACGACGGGGTTGTAGAGGAGACACCGGCTACGTTTACGCTTGGTTGAGGCGGGATTTACCGCAAAGGCGCGAAGAAGCAAAGGCGAAAAGGATAAATTAAAGTGGTTGCCGGGACTAGTTCTCGGAGCGTCCCTCTGCGAGCATATCAGCCGGTTAGGTAGAGTTTCGCCATACGTTCCGCCTCGTCTGTCAGGGCTTCGATGTCTGTGAAGCTCTCTTCCCCCTTCGGTTCCAAGAACAGGAATACCACTTCTTCGACAGGTTTGTTGGTGGCTCGGCTGACGGCGAGGGCGTAGGCGCTCGCTTGCGGACGGTATCGCTCGGCAGCGGCAGCCGTCTGGTCTTCCCTGAGCGTGTCCGTCTTGTAGTCCACGATTACCAAGCCGCCGCTTGGCGTCTCGAACAGCAAGTCGATGAAGCCTTCGAGGGCGCCGTCGCCAACCGGAACGCCTACGGGAACCTCACGCCAGTAGCGGCCAGATTCGACGGCTCGGCGAACGATGTCGCTATGGACGGCGACTCGCGTCAAGCGAGCTATGTCCGATTCACGGCGTGGGATGCCCTCAGCGACTGCCTGGGCGCGGGCGGTATCGTCGATGCCCGCTCCGGTCTTGAGATCAACGGTCTGCAATACGGCGTGCACTGCCCTGCCTACCGACGTTCCGGCGCGTCCGCGGCGCCACGGTTCGTCGGCGGCGTCCGGATCCGGTTTACCTCCGTCCTCGTCTTCACTTTCCTGATCAGCGACCTGCTTGAGTCGGGTAGCAGCGACGGAGAAGGGGAGGCTGCGCTCGGCTATCATCCGTTCGCGGCGGGCTGTCCAGTCGTCGCGCGCCTCAATCGAGTGTTCGGCTGGATCAACCGATTCGGTATTGGCGGCGGGTTCGAGGGCGGCTTGGGACAGCTTGGGCGCGGGCTTCCACAGGCTGCCATCGGCGTCGGTCTGTATGTCGCCCTTGGCGTCGCTGCCTTCGTTCACCGGCTCATCCGGTTCGAGTATCCGCGCTATGTCGTTCGCCGGATGCTTGCCTGTGTTGCGGAACATACTGATTACGAGGTGGTCCTTGGAGCGCGTCGCGGCGACGTACAGAAGGCGGATTTCCTCGTCTGCGTTCAACGCCCTCTCGTAAGCGGCCAGATCGTCGTATCCGGCGGTCTGGTGGTAGGAGCCTTTAGGTCCGACCCTGACTTCTACGCCGCACTCGTTCGGGCCGCGCTCGCGGTCAAAAAGCACGCTGCCCAGTCGGGCGGAGGCTCCGCCTCCGGAAATTCCGGTGAGTATGACGATGGGAAACTCCAAGCCCTTGGAGCCGTGCACGGTCATGACTCGCACCGAGTCTTCGTCGCTTTCGGGGACGGGGATTTCGGTAACGCGGGCCTTTTCGTCCATTTGTGTCTCCACCCACTCGATGAAGGCGCGCAGCGAGTTGCCGCCGGCGTCGGCGAAGGCGCGGGCGCGGTCTATGACGAACCTGTATCGCCGCCACTGTTCGCGCGTGCGGGGGTAGGCGACAGCCGCCTTCATCAACGGGCGCTCGCGGACGAACTGGTCAGCCAGGGCGGATATGGGAGTCCACAGGCTGCGCTCGTGGTATTCGCGGAGAACCGCGAGCGAGTCCGCCACGGGGCCTTTCGCCGCGTCTCCTCGCCGTCCCGTTCGCAGGTAGTCAAATCTGCCGCCGGACTCGTAGTATTCGAGAAGATGGACGTCGCTGCACGCGAAGGCGGGAGAGCGCAGCGCGGCGACTATGGAGATTTCGTCAGACGGATCGTCTATCGCCTTGAGGCAGTTGAGAAGGTCCCGGACTTCCTGGGTGGCGAATACGAGGGATGAGCCTTCCAGCCGGTAGGGGATGTTCGCGTCTTCCAGGGCTATTTCGAGGGTTTCCAGCCCGGTGCGCCGGGGCATGAGTATGCAGATGTCGGAGTATCGGGCTGGACGATAGGTAGCCTCGTCCCCGTCGCTCTCGCCGCGCGCCTGCCACTCAGCATCGCGGATTTCGCGGATCAGCGCGGCAATCTCCTCAGATTCGCGCTCGCGTATTGGGTCGATGTTGCCTTCCATCTCGCCGCCCAGCGCCCAGACTGAGGGCGCGCGGTCGTGGTCGGTCTGGACCTCCCATCGGTGTGCCAGCGGCACGTAGTCCGCCTGGTGGCCGGAGGAGTATCCGCCGTTGGGTTCCATCCACACGTCGAAGACGCGGTTTACCCATTTGGTGATGGGACGGTGGGAGCGGAAGTTTTGCACCAGGTGGACGGTATCGCCGCCCATGTTGCGGCGAAGCGCCTGCATCTGGCGCACGTCGGCGCGGCGGAATCGGTAGATCGCCTGCTTGGGATCGCCGACGACGAACAGCTTGCCGCGTTCTGGGGTCATGCGCTCCCAGTTCTTTTGGCGCGGCGCTCCGGGCTGGACGGACTCGGCGATGCACATGGCAATCTCGGCCTGTATCGGGTCGGTATCTTGCGATTCGTCTATGAGCAGGTGACTGAAGCGGGTTCTGAAGTGATCGCGGGTGGCGAGGTTGTTGACCAGGAGGTCGCGGGCGCAGACGAGCATATCATGGAAGTGGACGCGGCCCTGCCTCTTGCGTTCTCCGGAGTAGTCGAGCGCGAATTGGCGCAGCGCGGCCAGTATCGGCATGAGCGCGTAGGTTCGCGCCTGCTCGAGCTCAACCTGAACTATGCCGTCCAATTCACGCAGCAGATCCTTGAGAACCGCGCAAGCGTTGAGACCGGTCTCGGGGTCGTCGTTCCAGTCTCCCTGTCTGCCGCGCCCTTGCCTGATGGGCAGGGTATCTCTGAGTTGGATGTAGGCGGTTGGGGAGTCGTAGTCGTCGAGGTCGGCTAGACGGCGAATTGCGGCGAGCTTGTCCCGGACGTGATCGTACAGGATGTCGGACTCGCCTATCTTGGAGTACTCGCACAGGCGCGCAAGTTCGTCCTGGGCGTCCAGCAGATCCCGGATGGCTTGGGGAGTGAAGGGCGCTTCGTCGAACCGGGCGTCGGCAAGCAGGTCGTAGTTTTCGTGGAACTCGTTGGCGATTTCGCGCAGGTGGCTAACGGTTATGCCTAGAGCGAGCGACATGGGCAGGCTTGGGATTTTGTTCTCGTCGGTGAGCGCGTCGCCTATCCACTCGGACCACTTCTCCTCGAAGGACAGAGCGCCGGCGACCTCATCTAGAACCTCGAACGACGGCGGGAGGCCGGCTTCAAGCGGACGCTCGCGGAGGATCGCGGTGGCGAAGCTGTGCAGAGTTTGGATGGAAGCCTGGTCTATGTCCGCGACTCCGTGGGCGCAGCGTTCCCGCTCGGATATGTCTTTGTCCTGATCGGACGCCGCCTTTTCGAGCTCCTGTCGCACGCGGTCGCGCAGCTCGGACGCGGCGGCTTCGGTAAACGTGATGGCGGCTATGCGCTCGATGGTCGTCTTGCCGCGCGAAACGAGGCTGACGATGCGATCTACCAGGCTCGTCGTCTTGCCCGTGCCGGCGCCAGCCTCTACGAACAGCGTTTCGTCGAGGCTGTTGATGATGCGATCGCGTTCCCGCTGATCCTGGGGTGTGAAGACGGTTGGCAATGGGATTTCCTGTTTGATTCGTCGTTCGGGCGTTTGGGCTGGGCGGCGCAACTATTCGAGGTCGCCCTCAGCGAGTTCGCGGTAGCCGGCTACCGCGTCGGCGTTCTTCTTCTTGGACCATAATGCGGCGCGGCGTGACGGGCACAGGGAGTCGAAGTCGCAGTAGCCGCAGTTCTCGGAGCCGTAGAATCCGTCTTTGCCAGGATTGGCTGGGAAGATGCCGCCGCGAACGCCGTACGCGAGGGTTGCGAATACCTGCCCGAAGCGTTGGCGTTTACCCTCGTCTCCCAGGTTCAACGGCTCGGACGGCATTAGCTTGAAGCCGCCTCTGCTCGTGGGGAACCAGTACGCCGATCGCACGTCCACGTCTTCGCCGAGCGCTTGCTCGGCGGCGAGCGCGTACGCGCCTAGCTGGAGCAGCTTGCCTCTGTCTGTGGGGTCTTTTTCGAGTCCGTTGTAACTGCGGGTACCTCCTGTCTTGTAGTCGAACACAAGCGCGGAGCGTCCGTCCGGCGATACGTCCACGCGGTCTATGAATCCCCTGAACTTTATCGTCTTGCCGTCCTTCATCGTCCAAGACGCTTCTCGCCAAGATTCTTCACTGCCCATGCCGAACGCCGCCTCCAAGTAGGCTGGAGAAACGCCGTATTCGGCTCTAATCTCCGCGTCCATCTCCAAGAACGATACGAGGTCTGCTCGTATGGAGTCGGATTCCAGGCGCCACATCACGGGCTTGCCGGTAACGCCGCGTTCTTCGGCTTCATCGAATTTGCTTTTGGCGATGTCGTCGAGCAGCAGACGGCGGTGGTCGGCGGTCCACGGCTCGCTGGACGCGGGCATGGTTCCGGCGTCGAGGACTTGGCGTATGAACTCTTCAAGTATCTTGTGGAC
Organism: Dehalococcoidia bacterium; assembly: GCA_965208795.1. Classification (GTDB taxonomy): domain Bacteria; phylum Chloroflexota; class Dehalococcoidia; order Lucifugimonadales; family UBA1123; genus VXRN01. Next base: position 877,264 of record CBDBPQ010000002.1, on the reverse strand, counting down.
GAGGTTGCCCTTGTCCAGGGGGGTGATGGAGTGCGCGTCTTCGGGGCTTTCGGTATCTCCGAGCCTCAGCGCGTTGCCGAGGAAGTAGCTAAACGGGCACTTCGCCCAGTTCTGCAAGCTGGTGGGCGAGTGGACGCGATTCAGCAGGCTGTCCGCGAACCGGGCGCCCCGCGCAACCGCCGATACGTTGCCGTCCCACTCGGTAAATTCGTCGCCATAGCGGGCGCTAGACAGGGCCAGCGAGCGCGGCAACGCGTGGTCGCGCGCGTGGGTTACGAGCGGGTGGTCGCGCGGCGGCAAGCCTGCCTTGCTCCATCGCCACAGTCGTTCGAGTTCGTAGTCGGCCAGGTCGGCGTGGCCGGTTTCGGGCGTGGCGGCAAGCACCGCCTCGAAAGACGGCAGGATGGTCAGCCACGGTTCTTCGCTAAGCTTGGGCAGGTTGGATCCATAGACAGGCTCGCCATGTAGCAGAGTCGCCTGTTCGAGCAGCCAGCGCGACGGCGAGTTCGCGCGCCCGGCAGCCGGGTCGGCTACGGGGTACGATAGAGTCGCGTCCGGCGCGGTGGCGAGCGCCGCCAGGTAGTCGTAGCGTTCCAGGGCGCGGCGTTCGGCGCGTGTCGGCAGCTCCACAGCCGCGCCGCCGACCTCCTGACGCGCAACGTCGGGGATGAGCGGATCGTCGCGGAGGGCGGGCGGCATCGCGCCCTCGACCATGCCGACCATGTGGAGGTAGTCGAACCTCATGCCCGCCGCCTGCCGGATGGGCGCGACAAAGACGCCCTGCCCTATCGAACCCAGGTGTCCGACTGGTTGAGACAGCGACTCGTCGAGCGCGCGCCGGAACGAAGAGAAGTCCGGCTCCGGCTCTATCTCTCCCGCTACGACGAGTGTATCGAGGCCGGAGCTGATCGTGTCGAGCGCGTCATGCTCGGACTGATCAGCGTCGGCGGGGATGGCGACATAGGCGGTGAGCAGGCCTTTCGCCCATCCTACGAAATCACGCCACGCGCTGCCGTCGGACGGGCGCGACACACGCCCGGCAAGGTCTTCGATGAACTCGCGCAATGCGAAGGCGACTTTGGCGTCGCGGCGCATCCATCCGGCGCGTCCCTCGTCGATCTCGCCTTGCTTCTCGCCGTCGTCGGCGCGTTGGTTCTGATTATCCGCGTACAGTTGCAGCCTGTTTAGCCACTGGTCCAATCCTCCGACGATGCCCGCCTGCTTGGAGAGCTTGTCCCATCGGCTGGGGTTGAACCGGGCGTCGGGGTTGTCTTTCGTAGTATCCGTGGGAGACTTGACGGGGCTGCCGGTGAACCACGCCGCAACGGCGCCGCGCGCGAACCCGCCATCGGCAATCTCCATGAGGCCGGACAGCGCGCGTCCGGCGCCGGTGTCGGCGAGCGTTGCGCGGCCCGGTCCGGCGACGGGGATGCCGGCTATCTGCATCTCCTCGCCTATCAGCGCGCCGTATGGGGCGGTCTGGCGGTAGAGGACCGCCATGCGGTGGAACGGGACGCCGCGTCCGGCGAGTGTCATAATGTGGCGGATGGCCGAGCGTATTTCCTGGTGCGGATCGGGCGCGACGACAAGCCGGGCGCTCAACCGTTCCTTTTGGTTTGAGGTTGTCATTTCGACATCCAGTGGGATGCTGAGAGCGGCGGCGATGCCGGCGATGGGCTTGTCCGCGTCGTCATCGCCGGTCGCGTTCAGCATAACGGCGCAGCGGTTCCTATCGGAAAGGGCGGAGACCAGATCGCGCTGGGCGGTCGTCATCTCGCGCAGGTGGAAGAAGACTACGAATCCGAGATCGTCCAGCGCGGTGGCGGAGCCGTCCCTTACCGCATCGGCGGCGGCAAGCGCGAGCCGCTCCGGGTCGTAGAAGGCGGAAGTCTTGTCGCGGTACTTGCGATATAGGGCGACGGTATCCGCCGGAAGCCCGCCCGTCTCCTGGAGCCGGTACAGGGCGCCGTCGGATACCCGACGCAGCTGCCGGAAGGCGAACTTGAGGCCCTGGTGCGTCATCGGATGCGAGCGGACGGAACGAAGCGCGCCGGTGGCGTCCTCGGATACGGCGCGGGTCGCCGCGCTTTCGAGGACGGGGGACAGCGGCGTCAGACCTTGGGCGGCCAGGGCGCGCGCGCCCAAGAGCTCCGCCAGCCGCGGGAACGCCATGAATCGAACGTTGGCGAACCCCTTGCGCGCGAACGAGTGTCGCAGCGACAGGTTGGCGTAGTTGGACGGCCCGACGACGGTTACGGGTTCGAGCGGGTCGCCTCCCTGCGCGGACCGGACGGCATCCCAGAGGGTATCCGGGGATTGTGGGGATAGGACGGGGGAGTTAGGCATATAGCGGCCTTCTGCGCGTCGGTTCGGAGATGGGAGAGGACCCGGGCCCTAAACCGCCCGCGTTACGGCCAGTGAGGCCACTTTGGGCAGCTCGCTGAGGATTACGGAGCAGCGGTAGCCTGAGGCTTCGGGGGAGCCGGCCCGGATTATGAGGATGTCGTCGGGTTCGGGGACGAAGTTGGCGAAAGTCTGATAGTCATCTGGATTTACGTGGCCTTCGAGGACGCGGACTATCTTGAGGTCGGCTATGGAGCGGCCTATGCGGGGGTGCAGGTACTCCCGCACGTCTCGCTTGGTCCACGTCCCCCAGAAGTCGGCCGCGCCGCCGATGGTTACCGCCAGCTGTCCCTGCCGGACGGGCGTGGATTCGTCGCCTACCGAGTCGGACGACGCGAGGGACGATCCGAGGACGGAGGCGACGTCGGCTACGGTGTCCAGCACCACTTCCTGCGAGTGGGACGCGGAGCGCACCTGTCTCGGCTCCCAAGAGGCGAAGACGGTTACGGCGCTCTGATCCGGCGAGAAGCCGCGCTCTACGTGCAGCGGCAGCCAGTCCGAGTCGGTCTCGTTCTCGGCGATGCAGTAGGTGTACTTGCCCGGGTGTCCGATGACGGTGCGGTCGAAAAGGCCGGGTATGGACGCGCAGGCGTTCATCAGTATGAGGCGAATAGCGCGTCCGATGGTGGCGTTGGCGCGGTTGCCAGGCCCGAAGATGTTGGCGCCGGAGTTCATGCCAAGCTCGCCAACCGCGGGGCCGTTGACGACGACCAGCACGGCGGCGCCGCCCTGGCTGGAAGACGGCGCGATGAGGTTGAACTCAGGGTCGAGCATGGCTTCTGTCGCGGCAAGCACTACGGGGAAGTACTCGGGCAGGCATCCGGCCATCACCGCGTTGGCGGCGGTCTTGGCGACCGTAACCTCGCGTCGCCGCTCGGGTATCGAGCCGAGAACCTCATCCGGCGAGCGTTCGGCGTAGTCCATGAACCGCTCGACACGCTCCAGCGTCGGCGGCACGACGGGGAGGCCGTCCGTCCAGCCCAGCTCGTAGCAGCGTTCGATGGCGGTGACAGCGTCGTTCCATTCTGCGGTTATCAGGTCTTGCATGGCGCTCGCTCTTTCTGGAAAGTTGGGGATCGTCCGAATGACATAGTAACAGTAGCCTGCCCCAATCCGCTATATTCACAGCGCGTTGACGCAGGCGGCAGGTTGGTATGCCGCCGATGCGATTAGCGCGATGGCTCGAACACCAACTCCGGTATGACGACCTCCCAAGTATCGCAGCGAAGGTTATCTTGATACTCCGGTTCGGACTTATCGCGGCTCCATTCGGCTATCGCCAGAACCTCGACGGAGCGGCAGCGCATACCGGCGGGCGGCTCAAAATTGCCGGCAAGCCGTCCAACCATCGTTCCGTTGCTATCCAGAATCTCCCAGCGATTGGCGCGGACTCGGATTTCTAGCGGATCGCCCGGCGCAAGGGCGGCGATTGCGCGGTGCGCGGGATGGTCGGGGCGCAGGTAGCCGGAGAAACTCAAGAACACGTCCCGCAGACTAAGACTGCGATAGAGGCGCGCCAACTCCGGCGGCGCGGGCGGGAGATCGAGCGGCTGCCTGCGATGCGGTCCCGGACGGGATCCCACCAGCGCATCCTGGATTGGATGCGGTCCGGGAAGCCGAGTGAGCGCCAGGGTGCGCCGCGCGCGTGTCATCGCCACATAGTACAGACGGCGCGGAGCGTCGGCGTCTTCGCCGCGTCCCACTCGATCCCAGCCGCCATCCAAGACAACTATGTGATCGAATTCCAGCCCTTTGGCGCGGTGCGCGGTGGTGAGCAGCAAGCCGCGCTGTTTGCGGCGGGCTTCGCGTCCCCATTCGGCAAGCCATTCTATGAAGGTGTCGGTCGTAGTTTCTGCGCCGGACGTTTCAAGCGCGTAGTCGGCTGTGGCTTCTTGGAGTGTTTCCATCCAAGCGTTGAAGGGCTGAGCGGCTATCCACTCATTCAGTTGCTCGCTGGACGTCAATTGAGAATCTTGATTCCTCAGCCAATATACCAGTGACTGAGTTTCGCGCAAATGCCAGAAACCCGAAAAATCTTCATTCGCCAACTGAGCGGGTATGCCATCCAACTCGCAAAGGCTGCGTACCGGGTCAAGGTAGCTCCATTCGCGGGCTATCACGGCGCATTTGGACCAGTCCCAATCGGATGTTAGCTGCGATAACCGCTTCAACTCGGCGATTGCGGTTTGGGCCTGTGTAATGGGGGTTTCGCCGGCGGGCAGTATCTGGACTCTGCCGCGCGCGACCGGGTCCAGTTCCGCCCACTCGCCGCCGGGCGCTTGTTTTTCGCGCGCCCTGTTGACGTGGATTGGATTGCCCGTCTTCATCCGATCTTTGGCGGGTTCTATGACGGCGTTGGCGACTGCGATTATGTTCTTGGTGGAACGATAGTTGGCGGTGAGATAGACGGGCTTGGCGCCGTAGTCGGACTCGAAACGGCGGATGAACTCTACGGACGAGCCGTTGAAGGCGTATATGTTCTGGTCGTCGTCGCCAACGGCGAACAGGCTTGGCTTGTCGTCTTGTTCGGGAATGGTTCTGCCGGCGAGGGCGGAGATTAGCTTGTACTGGTCGGGGCCTATGTCTTGGTACTCGTCAACCAGAATCCAGCGAAAGCCGCCTAGCAGCCGCGCCCTATACTCGTCCGCTTCATCGGGTGGCAGTCCTTCCCCGCGCAGCATTGCCGTAGCCTGCTGGAGGATTTCCCGGAAGTCGCCGTCGTCCGGGCGGTTGGCGCGGACGGAAAAGCTGGCGCCCACCAGCCGCATGGCGAGCGCGTGGCAGGTCATAGCGATTACGCCGCGCGCGTCGTCGCCTATGAGGTCGGCTAGACGCCGGCGGATTTCTACGGCGGCGTGTCTGTTGTACGCCAGAGCCAGTATGCCGCGCGGATTCTCCCGCCTGGCGCGTATCAGATAGGCTATACGGTGAACCAGCGCTTTGGTCTTGCCGGAACCGGGACCGGCGAGAACCAAGACGTTGGCGGGTTCGCGGTCGTCGGCGACGATGCAGCGCTGAATGGGGTTGTTGAGGCTTTCGACGATTGCGCGCCAAGATTCCGGCGTCGTCTGGCGCCCGGTTTCCCTCTCTCTATCCGGCAGCCATCGGTTCAGAAATTCGTCTCTGCGAAGGCTGAAGTAGTCCATAGCCAACCGCAGCGCGTCGGCCATCGCGCCAAGCGCCCTCTGCACGTACTCCGCCATGACGTGTATCTGCAATACCTGTTCTTTGTAGTGTATGCTCAGCGGTTCGAAGTCGGCTCGCGCGAAGTCGCGCCGTTCGGGGCGCAACCGTATGGTCATGGCGGGGCGAAGTACGGTCAGCCCCTTGTTGAGACGTATGACCTCCTGCTCGTGAAGCCACAGCAGGGCGCGGTCCATCAGCTTGTTGGGATGCCTGACCTCGCTTCGCAGAAATTGGTCTGACTTGACCGCCTCCAGCAGGTTTCCCATCGTCGTTTCCGCAAGCAGGTCCACGCCCCTGATTCCGCGCGGCAGCTTGCCTAGTAGGTGTTCCAACAGGAGTCGGGCGGCGGTTCGGCGCTGCTCGGCTGTCTTTTCCAAGTCCTTCCATTCACGCTGCAATGTCAGACGCATGGTTTCAGGATCACTGCCGCGCACTCCCAGACTTCCCCCGCCGCCGCCTTCACCACGCCCGTCGGCGGCTATGCTGCGGACTATCCGGCGCAGGCGCTCAGGCAGGGCGTAGTCGTGTCCGTCGTCTTTGAGTCTTTGGGAGGCGAGGCGGAGGTGCAGCGTGGAAGTGTCGTTCTTGCCCATGTCCGGGGACGTTTCTCGCAGCAGGTCTATGAGCGCGCGTTCCACCGCTTCGGCTTGCTCGAAACGTCTGCGGGAAGGGTGCGGAGCGCCGACGTGAACGAAGGCGGTCAATACGGTATCGTTGCTGGCAAGCCCGAAGGTCTCCATGTCATGGAGCGCCCCCCGCACACCCTCGGCAGTGAGACCGGACGCCGCCATCAAATCATCCGTGGAGATGCCCTCGTCGGGGGGCGCGTTGATCAGCGCGGCCACGATTCTCAGCAACTGACCGCGGTACGGGTCCGTGATCCGCTGCCCGGCGAGCCTCGCGCGCGCCTCGCCGATGGATGCCACGCGCAGCGAGGACGGGAACACCTGCACCCGGTTTTCTTCGCGGCTCAGCAGCTCGGACTCTTCCAGCCATGACAGCGCGGTGCGAACGCGGGTATCGTCGGTTGCGGAGTCGCGCTCGAAGGCTTTATCTTCGTCTTCGATGAGTATCTCGCCGGAGGTGGCGATTATCTCTCCCTCCTGTTCCTTCTTCCGGTTTCTCCGGTTCTTGCGGTCCATGTTTCGCAGCGCCTTTAGGACGCCGCGTATCTCGGGCTCCGTTAGGCGGGAGCGGGCGGACATTCCGAACTGCCGCTCGACGTCGTTCTGAGTGTAGAGAAGAACGCAGCGCGCGGCTTGCTGGTCTCTGCCCGCGCGTCCGGCTTCCTGAAGATAGTTCTCCAACGAACCCGGAATGTCGGCGTGGATGACCAGGCGCACGTCCGGCTTGTCTATGCCCATGCCGAAGGCGTTGGTGGCGACTATGACGCGCAGGTCGCCGCCTATGAAGCTTTGCTGTACGTCCTTCTTCACCTCCGGCGACAGCCCGGCGTGGAAGTGCCCGGCCTCCATCCCCTTTTCGCGCAGGAACTCGGCGACCGCTTCCGTGTGTGACCGCGTAGCGCAATAGACAATGGCGCCGCTGCGGTCATCGGCGGGAAGATCGGCTTCCAGCATCTGGTGGATATGGGCGGACTTCTCCTCGCCGCTCGTCCGAACAACCACGAATTCAAGGTTGGAGCGTTGCGCGCCGCCGTTGAAGACTTTGAGATCGACGTCCAACTCTTTCTTGAAGTAGTCAACTATCTCAGCCATAACGTCCGGCTTGGCGGTCGCAGTTAGGCACGTCACGGGCGGCGGCGTTTCGTCGTCCGACTTTTCCCATCGCTCGCGGATGAAGCGTCCGACGTAGCGGTAGTCCGGACGGAAGTCGTGTCCCCACTTCGATAGGCAGTGGGCTTCGTCGAGAACCCAGCAGCCGATCTCGCGCTGCTCCAGAACGCGGCGAACTGAGACGCTGCGTAGCTGCTCCGGCGATATGATTAGAATGCCGGCATCTCCAAGCCGAACCTTGTCAAGGGTGTCGGAGCGTTCGGGCATGGACAGCATCCCGTTGAGTGTTACGCACGACTCGATGCCCCGCTTGTGCAGTCCGTTCACCTGGTCCTGCATGAGCGCCACCAAGGGCGAGATGACCACCGTAAGCGCGCCCGTCTTGTCGTATCGGGACAGGGCGGGTATCTGGTAGCAGAGCGACTTTCCCGCGCCGGTGGGCAGGATGCCGAGAACGTTCTCGCCCGCCATGGCGCTTTCGATGATGGATCGTTGCATGGGCGTCCCCGATTCGTCCGCCGGTTCCGCCCGGAAGTCGTCGAATCCGAACCAATGCTTGAGTTCCTTGCGGGCGTTGTGCCGTTCGCTACACCAATCGCAGCCGGAATCTGAACAGGCGTTGTCGCGTAGATGACGAACCATCCTTCCGGCGTTGGGGAACTGATGCCGCACCCATGGCGGCATGACGGAGTTTCCGCCGGATACCGACAGCCAAGCTAGTACGTATGCTAATTCCCAGCCTCGACTGGGCGCGTTCGCCAAGATTTCGCGGGCGCGCGTCCAGCACGATTTGCCGTCCAACCGCGCGCGAATCGCCCGATAAGCCTCCCAGTCCGACGGCTCGAGGGAGCCGCGCAGATGGGAGAATACCATGTCGAATCCCGCACCGTCTTTTCGCGTCGTCAGCCAATGCCACGCGGTCAGCAGGTCGGACGGCATATCGTGGAACGCTTTTAGCTGATTGCGGAAGACATCGAGCGTGAGCCTAGCGTCCAACTCAGGGTCGTTGACGCGCCCGCGATTGAGCTGCCCATCCTGATAGTGCTTTACCAAGTGATGGTACGGGTTGCGCGGGAAGGCGAGCGGATTGAGCATGAGCGTATCCACCGCCGGAAGGCGCAACAGACGCAACGCGGGGTCAACCGCTCGGAGGTGGGGCAAGTCGAAAGCGACTAGATTGTGTCCCAGCAGGAAGTCCGCGCCTTCGGCCAGGGCGTCCAGATCGTTCAACGCCCCAGCCAAGCCCTTGCCGGACGAGTGGATGAGCGACCGATCAGAATCCGACCGCACTCCGGCGAGAGCTCGGATGCGGGAATCCTGAACGCTCACTTCGAGGTCCAGCGAAAGGCAGCGAAACGGGATGGGGACGCGCTGGGTGGGAGCGGTTCGCTCAGCCGCGCCCGCTTTGCCCGAAACGAAACGGTATGAACGGTCTATAACCATCGCAAGACAGTCCTCCCATCCGATTGACATGGTAACAGTAGCCTGCCCCAATCCGCTATAATCCCATCCATGACTTCCCACGATGATATGGATCGAAAGTCCGGCTACCGGCGCATCGTCGTCAAAGCCGGGACGACGCTCATTACCGGCGGCTCGGACGCGCTGGACAACGCCATGCTGGCCAAGCTGGTCGAACAGATCGCGCGGCTGCAGTCGGAAGGCTGCGAGATGCTGCTGGTATCGTCGGGCGCGGTCGCGGCAGGGCGGAGCGCGCTGGGCGCGGTGGACGGGGCGCGGCGCGGGGACGTGAACATGAAGCAGGTACACGCCGCCATTGGGCAAGGGTTGATCATGGCTGAGTATGAGACGCTGTTCGGCCAGCGCGGCGTTCACGTGGCGCAGGCGCTGCTGACCGGGCGCGACCTAGATGACCGAGAGGGTTATCTGAACGTCCGAAACACGCTGATGGGACTGATCGAGCTGGGCGTGACGCCGATCATCAATGAGAACGACGTGGTATCGGTGAACGAGCTGGGCGGGGAGATCTTCGGCGACAACGATATGCTGTCGGCTATGGTCGCCAACATCGTGGACGCGGACCTGCTGCTGATGCTGGGGCAGCTGGACGGGCTGTTCACGGCCGACCCCAACCTCGACTCATCGGCGCGTCCGATCTCCATCGTGGAGCGGTTCACGGATGAGATAGACGCGCTCGGCGGGCCGTCGGCGGATGGGCGCGGGCGCGGCGGCATGACGACGAAACTGGAGGCGGCGCGGCTGGCGACGGCGAGCGGCGTGGATACGATCATGGCGTCGGGACGACGCGAGGACGTGATTCTGCGAGCGGCGAGCGGCGAGCGAAGCGGCACTTACTTCCCGGCGCGCGCGACACGGATGGAGAGCCGCAAGCGCTATCTGCTGAGCCAGATGCGAGAGTCGGACGCGGCGCTGGTGGATGAGGGCGCGGCGCGCGCGGTGGCGTATCGCAACAGCTCGCTGCTGGCAGCCGGCATCGTGGACGTGATGGGCGAGTTCGAACGCGGCGACGTGGTGATGGTGATGGACGGCGAGAGACATACCATTGCCTGCGGCATCGCCAACTACGGCGCGAGGGAAATCCGACGCATTCGAGGGCTGCGATCCGACCGGATTCGCCCGACGTTGGGTTACTATTTTGGCGACGAGGTACTGCACAGGGATAACATGGTGACGCTTGGATAGGAGATAGGAGTGAGGAAATAGGAGCTAGAGGTTTCGAGAGACTGGGATTCTTTGGGGACTGGAGATGGACTGATGGTTGCTGCGGAAAGAGTTACGACAGATATGGCTACGGACGAGCTTGCGGTTCGCGGAGAGGCGGCGCGGGTGGCGGCGCGCGCGCTTGCCAAGACGACGGGGGCGGCGCGGCGCCAAGCCCTGCTGAACGTGGCGGATGCGCTGGAGGCGAACCGGGACACGGTTCTGGAGGCGAACGCGCTGGACCTGGATAACGGGCGCGAAAAGGGGCTGGCCGAGTACTATCTGGACCGTATGGCGCTCGACCCCGACCGCCTGGCCGCCATCGCCGCAGACGCGCGCTCCGTCGCCGAGCTGCCGGACCCGGTGGGCGAGACGATAGAGATGCGGACGATGCCGAACGGCCTCAGCGTGGGACGCCGGCGGGTGCCGCTGGGCGTCATCGGCGTCATCTACGAAAGCAGGCCGAACGTTACGGTGGACATCTCGGCGCTGTGCCTCAAGTCGGGCAACGCCGTCATCCTGCGCGGAGGCAGCGACACCATCAACTCCAACACCGCGCTCGCGGCGCTCATACGCGACGCCATAGCAGACGCCGGCGCGCCCGCGGACGCCGTGCAGCTATTCGAGTCCACCGACCGCGAGCTGGTTGGGCGCATGATGCGCGCCAACGAGTACATAGACCTGCTGATTCCGCGCGGCGGGCAGGAACTCATCAATCGCGTGGCCCAGAACGCGACGATGCCCGCGATTACGGGCGGAGTGGGCGTGTGCCACACATACGTTGACGGCGCGGCGGACTTGGACATGGCGGCCGACATCGCGCTAAACGCTAAGGTGCAGCGCTACTCTGTCTGCAACGCGATGGACACGCTGCTTGTGCACTCTGCGGCGGCTCAGGCGTTTCTGCCGGCGATGGCGCGCCGCTTTGCCGACGCGGGCGTCGAGATGCGCTGCGACAGGCGCGCGCTGAGCCTGGTAGGTCCGACCAACGGCGCCGAATCGCCGCGCGTTCGCCTCGCCACAGAAGAAGACTGGACGACCGAATACCTGGACTTGATCGCCGGCGTGCGCGTGGTGGACTCGCTTGACGAGGCGCTGGAGCATATCGAGAGCTACGGATCGGGACATTCGGACGCGATCGTGACGGAGGACTACTCCGCGGCGATGCGATTCGTGGACGAGGTGGACTCGTCGGCGGTGTTCGTCAACTGCTCGACGCGATTCAACGACGGGGGACAGTTCGGTCTCGGCGCGGAGGTGGCGATTAGCACCGGCAAGTTCCACGCGCGCGGACCGATGGGGCTGCGCGAGCTCACGTCGTACAAGTGGACCGTGATGGGCTCGGGCCAGGTGAGGAGCTAGCGCGAGCATGGCGGGGTATAACTTCCAACGAGAGACGCGCACGCCGTACTCGGAGTGTTACATCGTCCTGCGGGATGACGCTACCATCGGCAGACTGGATATGCACTTCGCCGAACCCGTTGTGCACGCGACGCTGAACGTGGACGATGGCGTTACCAGCGAAGACGTGCAGGACATCATAGACGACATTGAGGCCGAACTGCTGGACGCGGTGGGCATCTACCGGCAGGAGATAATCATCCACGTGCACCAGGGCAAGGACTTGGGGGTGTACACGACGAGCAACTTCGAAGGCACCAACGGCGGCGGGATGGGACCTTTGAATTGAGATGATGGGAGTGAGGAGCGAGGAGCGAGACGGGGACGTCGTACGAGTCGAGGGGTTGACGAAGCGGTACGGCGAACTGACGGCTGTTGACGACGTATCTTTCAGCATCCGCGCGGGGGAGGCGTTCGGGATTCTGGGGCCGAACGGGGCGGGCAAGACGACTACGCTCGAGTGCATAGAGGGACTGCTGACACCGACGGCGGGAGCTATCCGCGTGCTGGGCATGGATATAGGGCGCGACGCGGAGCGTATCAAGCGGCGCATCGGAGTGCAGCTTCAGGCGTCGGCGTACTTCGATTATCTGACTCTGCGGGAGATTCTGGAACTGTTCGCGCGCGTCTATGACAGCGACGCGCGAGCTGAGGAGCTTCTGGCGACTGTGGGCCTGGAGGACAGGGCGAATACGACGGTCGCCAAGCTATCCGGCGGCCAGCAGCAGCGGTTCGCCATCGCGGCGACGCTGGTGAACGACCCGGACATCGTATTCTTGGACGAGCCGACGGCGGGGCTGGACGCGCACGCGCGGCGCGGGCTGTGGGAGTTCGTTCGCGGCCTCAACTCGGAGGGTCGAACGGTGGTCTTGACCACGCACTACATCGAGGAGGCCGAGATGCTGTGCGACCGCGTGGCGATCATGGACGAGGGACGAATCGTCGCTCTGGATACGCCGTCGGCGCTGAAACGACGTATCTCCGCGCCCTTCACCTTCATAGTCGGACTGGGCGCGGGGCACAGCGCAGAAGGGCTGGAGTCGCTGGACGCGGTTGTGTCGGTGTCAGTAGGCGGCGCGAACGGAGCGATAGAGCTGCGATCGTCGGATTCGACGCGGACGGCTCCCGCTCTGATGCGCTGGCTGTCGGACACGGGCGCGACGCTGACGCGGTTCGAGGTTGCGTCCAGCACATTGGAAGACGTGTTCATATCGCTGACCGGGCGCCAAATCGAGGATCGAGGGGATGAGTAGGCGCGTGAATCTCTACGCCCATCTAACGTTGGCAAACGTCAAGATGCTCGCGCGCAACCGTCAAGCCCTGGTGTGGGCGCTGGCGTTTCCGGTGGCGATGGTCTTATTGTTTTCGGTCATCGGCTCCTTCGATCTAGACCCGGATGACTTGCGGAGCGTCGGCATCCAGGGACAGTATTCTCCGCTCCCCGACGACGGACCAACCTACGACAACTTCATGGCTCACATGCTGCCCGGCATAACGCTTTGGGGAATTATGAGCTATTCGATCATCGGTATCGCCGTAGCTATGGCGACGTACCGAGAGAAGCGTATATTCCGGCGGATCAAGGTGTCGCCGATGAGCGCCGGCGTGTTCTTCGCGGCTCAAGTTACGGCGTACCTGGCGCTCTCGCTAATTCAGGCGGCGCTGATACTCGCCATTGGCTCGTTGGTTATGGGCGTGAGCATAGCGGGCAACCCGCTGGCTATTGGGCTGCTGGCGTTGGTGTGCAACTTGGTATTCTTGAATCTCGGCTTCATCGTAGGCGCGTTCTCCAAGACGCCGGCGGCTGCCAGCGGGTTGGGCAACCTTATCGTTCTGCCGCTGGCCATGCTGTCAGGGGTGTTCTTTCCGGTGGAACTGCTGCCGGACGCGGTGGGGACCGTAGTGCGCTACCTGCCGCTGGCGCCGATGGTGGAGACTTTGCGTGGGGTGGCGCTGAACGGGGATCCGGCGCTGCGATACCCGCTGGAGCTAGGTCTGATAGGCGTATGGTTCGCGCTGACGGGTTTGGCTGCGGCGCGGGCGCTAAAGTTCGAGTAACAAGCCGGGCGCTTGACCAGGGTTTGGGGGATAGGGACGGCAGCAACTGGTTGAGGACGGGGACTTCACCCCCATCCTAACCTTCCCCCGTCGAGGGGGAAGGGATTGGACCCCTAGGGCAGCAGCCAGCCGCGCGCTTCTTTTCGCAGCTCCGCCCGAAAATCCGGGTGAGCGATCGCTATCAGCGCCTCGGCTCGTTGGCGGTGGTTCTTGCCCAACAGGTGGGCGACGCCGTATTCGGTAACTACCGTGTCTGCCCAAAAGTGGGGCATGGTTACTATCTCGCCGGACGGGAGACGCGGCACAATGCGCGAGATGGCGCCGCCTACGGCAGTCGAGTAGAGCAGAGTTATGGCGCGTCCGCCCGGAGAGTAGAGCGCGCCGAGGTGTGTATCCGGCTGACCGCCGATTCCGTTGTACATCCGGCCTCCGAAGATGCTTTCGGAAGCTATCTGGCCGCGCAGATCTACTTGTAGGGCATTGTTGATGCCGACCTGCTGGTGGTTTTGGGCGATGACCACCGGGTTCAGCACGTACTCTGGCGAGTAGAGCTCGAATATCGGGTTGTCGTCAATGATCGCCAGATCCTCGTCGTTGGCGCCGCTCCACGACGTCGCTACGGCTCGGCGCTTGTGGATGGTCTTGCGCGCGCCGTTGATGACGCCGGCGGCTACGAGCTTGGCGACGCCCGGCACGGTTAGCTCGGAGTGCAAGCCGAGGTCTATCTTGTCGTCGAACACTCCGAGGCGCGGCATGTACGACGATGGGGTTCCGACGCCTATCTGTATAGTAGCGCCGTCCGGGACCAGTTGTTTGACGTTCTCGGCTATCGCCCGCGTCTCGGCGGACGGCTCGTCTATGCCAAGCTGCCGCTTGAGGCGCGCGATGTCCAGGGTGGCGAAATGGGCGGCCGAGGGCGCCAGTCGCGCCGGGCTGACCTGCTCTATCAGGGACTCGATCTCGGCGCGGCGGTCGTCCGGCAGATCGGCGGCGACGCGAAGCAGCGCCTCGCGCGTGAGCGACGACGGCTCGACTTCGACCAGCGCGTCTATGTCTTCAAGGGGCATGAAGGCGTCGCCGTAGGTGCGGATGAGCGTCGGGTTCACCTCGGCGGCGACTTTCCGGGCGCGCTGGGCGAAGCCGCGCTTGTACCACGCCTGATGCCCGAAGGTTATCTGCCCCTGCCGGTTCGGCGGCGCGACGGTAACTAATGCGACGTCTATGGGCCTGGCTTCGTCGGGGCGTTCGTCGTTCGCCTTGAAGGTGAGCGAGAAGGCGAGCGGCGAGTATGGGGCGAGGCCCTCGTTCTCGAACGGTCTCCCCACGGGGCCGATGAAGTTTTCGACGTCCACCTTCCAGCCCGCGTCGAGGAACGGCGTCAGATCGAACTGCGGGACGGCAACGGTGAGTGTGGCGTCGCGCACTTCGTGGGCGCGGTCGGCGAGGGCGCGAATTATGGCGAGCGGCTGCTCGGACAGGGGAACAACGACGCGGTCGCCGTCCGATACGATGGATGCGGCGCGCTCAGCGGTGGTGAGGCGGCGTTTGTAGCTTTCCTGCCAAGTAGTCGTTTGCATTTCGGTTACAGCGCCGGGGGCTGCCAGCCGCCGAGGGCGGATTCCAGCAGGGCGGCTACGGCCAGGGATACGTCTTCGCGCCAGGGGCGGGCTATCGCCTGCACGCCGATGGGCAAGCCGTCGTCGGATGTTCCGCAGCGGACGACGGTTCCAGGCCAGCCGGTCAGGTTGTAGGGGCCTGTGTAGAAGCCGTTTCGGGCGCCGTCGGTGAACGTCTGGCCGTGCGTCGGGGCGGGCATCGCCGCCGTCGGGCAGATGATGACGTCGTAGTCGCGCATGAATCCGAGCATATCGCTGCGGTACTGGTCAAGCTCTTCGAGCGCGAGGGTGAAGTCTTCGACCGGTATCGCTTGGGCGTCGGCGAAGCGCGAGGCCAAGAAGGGCGACTTCTGGGTCGTTCCTGCTTTGTCGAGCAGACGCTGAGTCCAGGCGCGTCCGTCTCCGCCGCCTATCCTGCCCGTAAGCTCAGGGACGCGGCTGAGCGCGGACGGGGCGTCTTCTTCTACGGATGCGGCGACGTCGGCGACTACGGATACGGCGGCTTGGACTGCGGCTGCGGTTTCCGGCGTGATGGCCTTGAAGCCGTCAACAGAGGTGTAGAAGGCGATTCTGAGCGATCCGAGATCGACATCGGCGGGGTCGCCGAGCGGCATCGGTACGATTGCCGGGTCTTCCCAATCTGGACCGGAGATGATGGGCAGGGTGAGGGCCAGGTCTTCCACGTAGCGCGCCATGGGGCCGTTCTGGGTGTAAGCGTCGGTAGCGCCCATGCCATAAGGGACTATGTGGCCGGTGCGCGGGACGCGGCCTGAGTTGGGCTTGATGCCGGCGATGCCGTTGAAGTGGGCGGGCAGTCGGATGCTGCCTCCGGTGTCGCTACCCATGTCGAACGGCGAGCCTCCCGCCGCGATTATCGCGCCCGCTCCGCCGCTGCTGCCGCCTGGAGTGCGGTCCAGCCCGTAGGGGTTGTTAGTGCGGCCATAGACAAGATTGTCCGTCTCGCCTGCGAGGGTAAGCTCCGGAGTGTTCGTCTTGCCCAGCAGTATCGCGCCCGCGCCGCGCAGCCGGGCGGCGACTGTCGAGTCGCGCTCAGGGACGAAGTTCAGGCGTCCCAACGTGCCGCCGGTGGTAACGACGCCCTCCGTATCGAGCGAGTCTTTGAGGGTCATGGGGACGCCGTGCAGCGGACCTACGGAATCGCCGCGCGCTATGGCGGCGTCGGCGGCTCTCGCCTCATCTAGGGCGCGTTCGGCGCACTGCATGACGACGGCGTTGAGGCGTCCGTTCACCTCGCCGATGCGGTCAAGGTGCGCCTGCACGACCTCTACGACGGACACCTCCCCGTTGCGGATGGACTGCGCTATGGACTTGGCGGATGAGTAGATGATGTCTGTTGCGGTCATGGGCTGATCCTCCGTGTGGGCGGGTGGGCGTGATTGTATCACAGGCTGGGTTCGACGTAGCCTCCGAGCGCCGACTCCAGCGCGGAGGCTATCGCTAGCGCCACATCCTCTCGCCAGGGACGGGCTATGACTTGCACGCCGATGGGAAGCCCCTCCGGCGAAGCGCCACATCTGACGACCGCTCCGGGCCAGCCCGTGAGGTTGTAAGGAGCGGTGTAGAATGCGTTGCGGTTCGCGGGCGCGAAAGTCTCTCCGTGCGCGGGCGCGGGCATGGCGGCAGTCGGGCAGACAATGGCGTCATAGTTCCGCATGAACGACAGCATATCGCTGCGGTACCGATCCAGCTCTTCCAGGGCGGTAGTGAACTCACCGGTGGAGATGGGCGTTGCCCTATCCCGTATCGGACGGATGAATGGCGAAAGTTCGGTTGTGCCAGCCCTTTCCAGTATCCTGAGCATCGCGGCGCGGCCATCCCCGTCGCCGATTCGCCTATTCAGTTCGGGAACGCGGCTCAGCGGATCGGGGACGTCTTCCTCGACATGCGCCACGATGTCTGAGACAGCCTCCACGGCTGCGAGCGTCGCGTCAATCGTCTCTTGTGTCGGCGCCATGTACCCCGGAGCGTCGGTATAGAACGCGATCCTGAGCGATCCCAGATCGACGTCGGCGGGGTCGCCTAGCGGCATGGGGACGATCGCCGGGTCTTCCCAGTCGGGACCTGAGATGATCGGCAGAATAAGCGCCAGGTCTTCCACGTATCGCGCCATCGGGCCGTTCTGCGTGTAGGCATCCTCCGCGCCGGCGGCGTATGGGATGATATGGCCGGTGCGCGGAACTCTGCCGGAGTTGGGCTTGATGCCGGCGATGCCGTTGAAGTGCGCGGGCAGGCGGACGCTGCCGCCGGTGTCGCTGCCTATATCGAACGGCGAACCGCCGGCGGCGACAATCGCGCCCGCGCCGCCGCTGCTGCCGCCCGGCGTGCGGTCAAGGCCGTATGGATTGTTGGTTCTTCCATAGACCAGGTTGTCAGTCTCGCCGGCGAATGTGATCTCAGGCGTGTTCGTCTTGCCTAGCAGAATGGCGCCCGCGCCGCGCAGCCGGGCGGCGACGGTCGAGTCGCGCTCAGGAACAAAGTTGAGGCGTCCCAGTGTGCCGCCGGTGGTAGCGACGCCCTCGGTGTCGAGCGAGTCTTTGAGGGTCATGGGGACGCCGTGCAGCGAACCTACCTCATCGCCGCGCGCTATGGCGGCGTCGGCGGCTCTCGCCTCGTCGAGGGCGCGTTCGGCGCACAGCATGACGACGGCGTTGAGGCGTCCGTTCACCTCTCCGATGCGGTCAAGATGCGCTTGCGCGACCTCGACGGCGGACACTTCGCGGTCGCGGATGGATTGAGCTATGGACTTGGCGGATGAGTGGATGATGTCTGTGACTGGCATATGTAGGGCCTATGAATCGGGAGTTGTGTTATCGGCAGCGTCGAATCACAGGCTGGGCTTCACATAGCCGCCGAGCGCGGATTCGAGGGCGGCGGCGAGGGCGAGAGCGACGTCCTCGCGCCAAGGACGGGCCATGATCTGGACGCCGATGGGCAGGTCGTCGCCGTCGTCGGCGCCGGATGAGCCGGCGCGGACTACGGCGCCGGGCCAGCCAGTGGTGTTGAATGCGCTCGTGTAGAAGTTAGCTGGGCTCGCATCCGGCGTCAGAGTCTCACCGTGAGGCAGCGCGGGCCAGGGGCGAACGGGCGACAGGATGGCGTCGTAGTTCTCCATGAACGAGAGCATCCGGCTGCGGAAAGCGTCCATGCGCTCCAACAGGGCGGTGTACTCGGACGTGGGAAGCGGTTTGGCGCGTTCGACGAAACGCATCATGCCCGGGTGGACCCTCTCGGTGCCGGCTTTGTCCACAAGCCTCCGCACCCCGGCTCCACCGTCCGCCACGATTATACTCGTTACGTTGGCGTCGAGGTTCTCACTGATGGCGTTCGGCAGGTGTTCCACGACCTCAGCGCCAGCGTCGGCGAGCGCGACCGCCGCTGAGCGCAGCGCCGTCTCAACTTCGGCGGTAGGCGATACAGTCCCGTTATCGGCGAAGTAGGCGACGCGCAGGTCGGATAGATTCACGGCGTCGGGGTCGCGCAGCGGTACGGGATGGATAAACGGGTCTATGCCGTCCGGCCCGGCGATAATGGGCAGGACAAGGCGCAGATCTTCGACGCGGCGCGCCATGGGGCCGATGGTGGTGAGCGCGTCCATGCCGCCGAGTCCCCAGGGGACGATGTGTCCGGTTCTCGGGACGCGGCCCGACGTGGGCTTGAGTCCGGCGATGCCGCAGAAGGCGGACGGCACGCGGATGCTGCCTCCGGTGTCGGTGCCGAGGTCTAGGGTCGAGCCGCCCGCCGCGATTATCGCGCCCGCGCCGCCGCTGCTTCCGCCCGGCGTTCGGCTGACGTCGTAGGGGTTGTTCGTTCTTCCATAGACGAGGTTGTCGGTCTCGAACGACAAGGTAAGTTCGGGCGTGTTGGTCTTGCCAAGTACGATGGCGCCGGCCGCCCGCATCCGCGCGACGGCGGTGGCATCGGCGTCCGGTACGAAGTCGCGCCGTCCGAGCGTGCCGCCGGTCGAGACCACGCCCTCGGCATCGTGCGAGTCTTTGACCGTCATCGGGACGCCGTGGAGTGGACCGACCGCATCTCCGCGGGCCAGGGCGTCGTCGGCATCGCGAGCTTCGGACAGGGCGCGCTCGGCGCACGAGGCGACGACGGCGTTGAGGGCGGGATTCACCGCTTCTATGCGGTCCAGGTGCGCCTGTACGACCTCGACGGCTGATACTTCGCGCTCGCGGATGGCGCGGGCGATGGAGGTGGCGGATGTGAACAGCATATCGTCTGAAACTGTCTCTACTGTCATCTTGGGGGGATCCTCCTACACCACGTCGAGGGCCATCATGTCAGCGAAAGACTCGCGTTTGCGTATCATGCGCGCTTCGCCCTCGCGGGCTACCACGATGGCGGGACGTCCGTTCAGGTTGTAGTTGCTGGCCATGGAGGGGGCGTATGCTCCGGACGACGGGATGGCGATTACGTCTCCGGATTCCAGCGTCGGCATTTCGATGTCTCGCACCAGAATGTCGCCGGACTCGCAGTACTTTCCAGCTAGGGTTACGACTTCTGAGGGCACGTCTGACATCCTCGACGCCACCACAGCTTCATACTCGGAGCCGTACAGCGCGGGACGGATGTTGTCTCCCATTCCGCCGTCGAGGGAGACGTACTTGCGGACAGTCGGGATGTCTTTGATCGCGCCGACGGTGTAGAGCGCGACGCCGGCTCGTCCCACTATCGAGCGTCCAGGCTCGATGAGCAGCGTCGGCTCGCCGAGTCCGTGCCGTTCGCAGCCGCGCTTGAACGCTGACGTTATCACTTCGGCGTACTCGTCTATCTCCGGGGGCAACTGGTCGCGCACGTATCCGATGGCGAAGCCGCCGCCGGGGCTGAACTCGCGCATATCCAGCCCCTCGTCCTTGAACGGAGCTAGATAGTCCAGCACGGTGTCTATGGCGAGTTCGTAGGGTTCGAGCTCGAATATCGGCGAGCCAAGGTGGAAGTGCAAGCCAATCAGGTCGAGATTCGACGCAGCGATCGCCTGTCGGATGGCGACGGTGGAGTCGCCTGTCTCAATGGAGAATCCGAATTTGCTGTCCAAGATGCCGGTAGTGGTGGCGACGTGGGTGTGCGGGTCCACGCTGGGCGACAGTCGCAGCAGGATGTCCTGAGTCGCGCCGCGCTCGCGGGCTAGGTCGTCCAGCAGCCGCAGCTCGTAGAAGCTGTCCACCACGATTCGTCCACAGCCGACTTCGAGCGCGTATTCCAGCTCATCGGGCGTTTTGTTGTTGCCGTGGAAATAGACGCGGGACATATCCACGCCCGCCGCGACGGCGACGGCGAGCTCCCCGCCTGATACGACGTCCAGTCCCAGCCCCTCCTCCTGAACCAGCCGCGCGATACCGGCGTTGACGAACGCTTTGGATGCGTACAGCGTCTGGCTGTTGGCGTAGCGCGAGCCGAAGCAGTTGACGAACTCGCGGCACATGGCGCGCAGGGTAACTTCGTCGAACACCAGCAGCGGGGTTCCGAACTCGGCGGCGAGGGCGACGGTATCGCATCCGCCGATGGTGAGGCGATCCTGCGCGTCTATATCGGCGGTGAACGGGAATAGGGGTCTGTTGTCGAAGGGCATGGTCCGGGCGCGCTCCTGTGGTTGTGTGATGTGGGGTACAGTGTACAGGATTAGGGGGCGGATGCGTTATACTGGCGGGGGCGACGGACAAGCGCCAGAGCGCGGCGGCGGTGAACGGCAAGCCGCGCCGGTTTGGTATATGATGTTCCCCGATCTATTATCGGAAGCGCTGGGGAAGCGATGGAGACAGAGGAGACGCCACCATGAGATTCGGCATGTTCGACACTATCCGATGGCACGACAGCATGACCGGCGAGGACACGCTGGCGAACGCGCTGGAGCAGGCGGAGTTCGCGGACAAGATGGGGATCGACGACATCTGGCTGGGCGAGCACCACTTTTCGCGGCACGGGATTCTGTCGGGCATCTTCTCGTTCATGGGCGCGGTGGCGGCGCGGACGAAGCGGGCGCGAATAGGCACGTCCATCGTGGTGCTGCCGTTCCACAACCCGGTGCAGGTGGCGGAGGAGGCGGCGACGATAGACATCGTGTCGGGCGGGCGGTTCAACCTGGGCGTGGGCGCGGGCTACCAGGCGGTGGAGTTCCACGGGATGGGGGTGGACATCAACAGATCGCGAGAGATGTTCCGCGAGTACCTGGACGTGGTCCGCAAGTCTTGGGAAGAGGGCAGCCTGACGTACAAGGGCGAGTTCGTTGACATCGAGGACATTTGGGTAATCCCGAAGCCGGTGCAGAAGCCGGGTCCGCCCATCTACATTGCGGTCAGCACCAGCCCTGAGAGCGTGGATTACGCGGCGAGCATAGGCGTTCCCATCCTGGTCGGGGGGCCGACGACGACGTTGGGGCAGACGCCGCGCGTGGTGCAGATGTGGCACGAGCGGATGGAGCATCACGGCAACCCGCACGAGCATATAGACCTGCCGGTGAGCGCGAGCGTCTATGTCGCGCCGACGATGGAGGAGGCGGAGAACGACGTCAGGGGTCTGGAGGCGGCGATAAACGAGGAGTTCTACCGCATCGGCAACCCGGCGGACAAGGACGGCAACATTCCCGATAACTACAAGCACTGGGTGCACCGCGACCGTGACCGGCTGGAAGCGGCGGCGCGGGCGCGCGAAGAGGGCATCCGCCCGCTCGTGGGCACACCCGAGGTGGTGTGCGAGCGGCTGGAGGTACTGCGCTCGAAGGGCATCAACCGCATCTTCGGCAAGTTCGGCGCGGCGGGTCTGGAGCAATCGAAGTGGCTGCGCTCGATCCAACTGTTCGCCGAGGAGGTGATGCCGGAGTTCGCGGAGGTAGAGGCGGCGGCGGATTAGGGGGATGAGCAGGCCGGTCTGTCCGATTGGTCCTGCCGGAGTGATATACTTACGCGCACCTGAATAGTCGAAAGCCTCGATTCCCCTATGACTGAATCCTCCCCTCCCATGCCCAAGAACATCACTACACTATCTCGCCGCATTGTTGAAGCTAATGCCTTCGAGTACTTCATCATTGGGGTCATCATCGTCAATGGGCTGCTGCTGGGCATGGGCACGATTCAGACGATCAATGAGCGGTTCGGGGACTCGATCCACATATTGAACTACGTGGCGGTGGGCATCTTCATCGCAGAGGCGCTGCTCAAGATGGTGGCGTCGAGACCGATAGTCGGCGGCTACTTCAAGGATGGGTGGAACGTATTCGATTTTCTGGTGATCGTGTTCGCGCTCATCCCGTTTACCGGAGAGTTCGCGCAGGTGGCGCGGCTGGCGCGGCTGCTGCGGGTAGTGCGGCTGATCACGACGGTCCGAGATCTGCGGCTGATCGTGGCGGCGCTGGTGCGCTCGATTCCGAGCGTGGGGCACGTGATGATGCTGATGGGCATCATCATGTACATCTACTCGATCATTGGATACGACTTGTTCCACCAACATGACCCGGAGAACTGGGGATCGCTGGGCAAATCCGTCCTGACGCTGTTCGAAATCATCACGCTGGAGGGGTGGATCGAAGTGATGGGGACGGCGATGGAACTCTACCCGCTCGCGTGGGTCTATTTCGTCAGCTACGTCGTAATCGCCACGTTCGTGGTGATAAACCTCTTCATCGCCATCATCCTCAACAACCTCGACGAAGAAAAGCTGGACCGCCTGCGCGACTTCCAGCGCCCCGTGTCCCGCCAGGAACTGCTGTCCGAGCTGCGGGCGACGAGGGAGTCGCTACGCCGCCTGGAGGCGAGGCTGGAGGCGACTGAGGAAGACGGCGACTGACCGCGCCCCGCTACAACTCTATGCGGCACACCCGGCCGCTGGGGTCGCAGCACAGCCACAGGGCGCCGTCGTACATCGTGAGGCCGTGCAGTTCCGGGCCTCGGACTTCTATTTCGTCCAGTATCTCGCCGTCTTCGGGCGACAGGCGGTGTATCTTCTGCATCACGCGGTCGGCGCACCAGATGGTCTCGCCGTCCCAAGCGATGCCGTGCGGGGCGGCGCCGGGCGTTGGGATGGAATGTTCCACTTCCAGCGTAGCCGAGTCCACCAGGTAGAGCTTGAGCGCGGGCTTGGTGGCTATCCACATCTTGTCGCCGAGCCACTCCATGCCGTGAGGCCGGTTGTAGTCGGGGCCGCTGTCGCGCGGGTCGCGGACGCCGGTTCCTGGCGGTTCGTGGTAGCGGATGGTGGAGCCGTCTTCGTTCAGCTCGTACAGCCGCGAGTTGTGGGTGGACGCTATCCAGACGCTGCCATCACCGACGGTCATGCCGCTGGACTTGTAGGTCTCGGTGACAACGTCCAGCATCGCCTCTCCGGTCTCGTAGTCGAGCTTTTGGAGGCGGCTGTCGTCGTCAGCCGAGATTACCCACAGGCCGTCGTCCGCCGCCTGGAGGCCGTTCGGACGGGGGCATGGGGTTTGCCACATGTCTTCGATCTTGGGCAATTGGGGTCACCCCCATCCTAACCTTCCCCCGTCGAGGGGGAAGGAACTTTGGGCGCCCTGTTAGGTACGCCCTGCTGCAACTACTCGGGGTCCCACTCGGTTTGGACGGCGGGCGTGGGGTGGATGCCGTAGATGAGCGCGGGCTTGCCGGACTTGTTCGAGAATCCGTGCTTGACTCCGGGCGGCGCCAAGACGAACTGCCCCTTCGTAACCGTGAACGTCTCATCGCCCACGTAGGCTTCGAGCTCGCCGTCGGCGATGAGGATGGTCTCCTCGGTCGGGTGGGCGTGCAGCGGGGGAGCCGATTCCGGCTCCATGACCACCTCGCTGACGGACAGCTGGGTGGAGCCGCGCGACCCGTCCACTACGGACGTGCGCTTGAAGCCGGGGTACATCTCGTTCATCTCAACATCGGCCGGGTCCAGGATGGGCATATTCTTCTCCGATCATGGTTCAGGATTTGGGCGAAGTATAGTTTACGGGGCGCGGGGATGGCAATTTCGGGAGGGATTTTACCGCGGAGGCGCAGAGACGCAGAAAGACATTCTTAAATTCTTCGCGCCTTCGCGTAAAATATAGCTAAGTCGTCAGTCGCGGTAGCGTTGGCCGAGGTCGGTGGCGTCGGAAAGCTGACCGTCGCGTATCTCTTTGACCTCGTCCGCCATAGCGAGGAGGGTGGAGTCGTGGGTGGCGGATACTACGCTGATGCCGCGCTGCACGACCATCTCCTTGAACAGTCCGAATATGGAGCGGGCGTTGGTGGAGTCGAGTTCGCCGGTGGGTTCGTCCGCGAGTATGAGCGGAGGCTCGTTCACGATGGCGCGGGCTATGGCGACGCGCTGCTGCTCGCCGCCGGACAGTTCGTAAGGGCGGTGGTTGGCGCGGTTCCACAGGCCGACGATCTCCAGCGCCTCGCGGGTGCGCTCTTCGCGCTCGCGGGCGCGGACGCCGGCGATCCTGAGCGGAAGCTCCACGTTTTCAAACGCCGACAGCAACGGCAGCAGTCCGAACGACTGGAAGACGAAGCCTATCTTGTGGCGTCGGAGGTCGGTCAGGTCGCGCTCGCCCATCTCGGCTATGTCGCGGTTCTCGAACAGCACCTGCCCGGACGTCGGCTTATCCAGACCCGCCAGAATGTTGAGCATCGTCGTCTTGCCGGATCCGGAGCGTCCCACAACGGCGATGAACTGACCGGGCATGACGTTGAAGTTGATACCGCGCAGGGCTTCGATGGTCTCCGAGCCAAGCTGGTAGGTTCTCCTGAGATCTACGGTGGTGATGAGGGGCAAGACTCTGCTCATAGGGGGCTATTCTCCGGGGATTATGGTTACTTTGCCGTCTTCCACCTGCACGCGGGCCTTGTCGCCGATGTTCAGCCGGTCGAGGTAGTCTCTGGGTATTTGGACACGGCCATTGCCATCCACCAGGACGAACTCTTCGAGCGGCTGGTCCGCCTCTACCTCCCCGCGTATGCGCTGGTAGGTAACTCTGCGGCGTATCTCAGTGGACATCTTGCCGTCACGTATCATCACCACGCGGCCGACTTTGTAGGCTATGTCCGGGTCGTGGGTGACGATGAGGATAGTCGTGCCCATCTCCTGGTTGACGGAGCCGAAAAGGTCGAGGATTTCCGCGGCGGTGGCGTCGTCGAGTTCGCCGGTGGGTTCGTCCGCGAGCAGCAGGGGAGGCCGGTTGGCGAGCGCGACTGCGATGGCGACGCGCTGCTGTTCGCCGCCGGAGAGTTTTTCGGGGGTGTGGTCGAGGCGGTGTCCGAGTCCGACGAGGTTCAGGAGCTCTTCGGCGCGCTCGCGGCGCTCGGCGCCGGGCGTGTTGGTGAGCATCATCGGCAGAGTTACGTTTTCGAGCGTTGAGAGGTATGGGAACAGGTTGCGGCTGGTCTGCTGCCAGATGAAGCCGACGTCTATGCGGCGGTACTCTTCAACCTCGCGAGCAGTCATCCTGAGCAGATCTTTGCCGCCTACGGTTACGCCGCCGGCCGACGGCGTATCGTAGCCGGCCAGGATGTTTAGCAGCGTGCTCTTGCCGCTGCCGCTCGCGCCGACGATGGCGACGACCTCTCCCTGCTCGACCGCGAGGTCCAAGCCCCTGAGCGCGACGACTTCGAGATCGGCTATCTTGTATATCTTGAACACGTCTTCGCAGAAGACGTATGGGCCGTTGTTCATGTTGGTTCCTCGTTCGCTCCGGTCACTCTTGCGCGCGACTTATCTTAGCCCACCCATCATTATCCAAGCTATGTCTTCAATTGTACATACGCCTACGAAAATTGCGAGCGCAGACAATTCTGGAGGTCGCGTCCATCCCATGCCCGAGTCTGCTCGCAGTCCAGCTTTTCTCAGCGGTGGCGCGGTGATGGCGTCACTTGCTCATCAGGTCTCTCCGAGGCGCAGGATGCGTTGGAGCGAGATGCGGCGGACGAGGATTATGACGCCGGTTATGATGACGGCGAACAGCAGCGCCATGGCGGCGTAGGTGATGGCGAGGACTCCCCAGTTGACGTCGACTATGAATGGCGGCAGCACTCGCGCGCCGCGGTCGTCGTGGCCGAGGAACGGCATCATGGTGGCGCCGAGTCTGCCGCCCATCCAAGTTCCGAGAGCGAGGCCCGCGCCGATTACCAGCGCCTGCTCCAGAAGGACGAGCGTGGTCAGCTGGCCCATCGAGAATCCGACGGTCCGCATGAGCGCGAACTGTATCTCGCGGTTCTTGAAGGATACGTACGCGTGCACCATGAAGCCCAATCCGCTGAGCACCAGCACGGCGGCGAAGGCGACGAACAGCAGCGCGCGCCATCCGGCATCGACCATCGGATCTACCTGGCTGTCCGCCAGGGCCTGGACGCGGTCGTGAATATCTCGGCTTGGGAAGGGTTGGCTGTCTTCGAGCATGTCTATCAGCTCGGCTCGGTCCTCGGATGAGCCATTGGTCATCATCCAGACCTCGTTGGAGCGCAACTCGCCTCCGGCGGCCTCGAGGTTGGCGTACGCGCTGACGGACGCGAAGTCGGCGATTATGTACGAGCGCTCGAATACGTCGAGAGTGGGGAAGAAGTCGAACGCGCCGGTTACGGTTACCTTCATCCTGCGGCCCTGCGCGGATACCTCGAACGTCTCGCCGACGCGGTGGTCGTTGACGCGCAGGAAACGGCTGCTGGCAAGAACGGGCAGCGGATCGAGCGGCGGGCCGTGGTAGGCGCCGCGACTGACGAGGGGACGGCCTTCGACCCAGATGAACGACGCGGCGCCATCACTGGCGCCCACATTTGACGCATTTGGCGCATTGGGGCCGCCGGACGTCGGCTTCAGCACGTCGGACTGCGCCTCGGGCACTGCCCTCAGCGTACTCCATCCGGATACGGTGTCGAACGACTCGACCGCGCGCGTCTCGCCGCCCGGCAGTTCGACGAACACTTCGTCCACGGCTATCGAGCCTGCGCGCAGCCGGTTTCGGCCGTTGGTCTCGTGTACGGTCACCGAAACCAGCGTCAGCGGCGGCGCGGGCTGGAGTACGGCAAGCTCCCTAAACCCGGAGCGTCGGATGGACTGGCGCATCGTCACCCAGCGCGCCGTTTCCAGGCGCCCCATGACGTATGTGAAGTAGCGTCCGTTGGAGTCGCGCATACGCAGCGCGAGCGCGACGGTCGGATGCGGTCGGTCTGCCTTCACGGTTATCCCTAAGGTTTGAGCCGTGGGCGGCAGATCGATACCCCCAGGGAGCGTATCGGATCCGAGCGAGGTCAGCATATCTCGCATCGGCTCTTCGGAGAAATCGTCCCTGAACCAGCCCATGTCGGCGATCGCGTCTCCTTCCACGGCGAACATGGTGTACGAGTCTGCAAGCAGCTTGGACAGGTCGGAGCCGAAGCCTCTGAATGCCATGCTGACGTCTTCCACGCCCGGCAGCGACTGATAGGCTTCGCGTATCGGCACGGACTCGCCAATACTGTTGACCAAGGCGCCCGACGCCCGGACGTCTGTGCCGGTGGAGTAAAGGGCGCGCTCGGAGAAGCTACGCTGGAGCGTGCCCCCGAAGCTGGCCGCGAATATGCCCAGCCCCGCCATGAGTATCAGCATAAGCGACAGGCGGGCGTAGTGGGTGGGATTGCGCGCCATCTGCCAAATTCCGAGCACGAGGCCGGCGGACAGCACGGACGACAGCAGCGCGCTGGATACGCGCATGAACAACGGGAACAGCCGCAGCAGCACGAGCGCGGAGGCGACGAGGGCGATCGCCGGCGCCGCTAGGAGCAGTTGGTCCGACGCCACTTCGCCGAACACTCCGACGACAACGACCGATCCCTGCTCAGTCAGCTGCCTCAGCAGCAGCAGGCTTACGATCAGAAGGAGGACGTCCAAGTAGTAGCGCTGATAGAAGGGCTGGTCGTATGGGCGCGCCGACTGGCGCCGGTACATGGTTACGCTCATACGCGACGCCTGCACCGCCGGCACCATCAGCGCGGCAAAACTGAGCAGTCCGCCCAGCCCGCTCATCATGTAGGCGGCGGGCGATACGGAGACCGCAAGCGGCCTGCCGCCGCTAAGGTCTGAGAAGGCCGGAGTCAAGCCCAAGAGGCTTATGACAGTCGCGGCGAGCAGCGGCGCGACGACGATCGCCAGGGCGGCTATGGTCAGGCCCTCCAGTACATATACGGACAACACCTGCGCCGAGGACGAGCCTCGACTCTTGAGGAGGACGATCTCGCCTCTCTGCTGCTCGACGACCAACGACGACAGTGTGATCACGTAGTAGAGGATGACGATAGATATGAGGATGAGTATCACGAACATCGGCAGCTTGGAGAAGAACAGCCGCCTGTCGTACTCGAATAGGGCTTCGTCGAGCTCGGTTATCTGCCGGTAGCTGAACAGGAGCGCCGAAAGCCTGTCCTCCATGGCGTTGACGGAGTACCGGGCGAATGTGGAGTTGGCGGCGTTCAGCTTGCCGGCATCCGTCATCAGCAGCCAGCCGAACGTGCTGTCCATCTGCCGGAAGGCGCCGCCCAGAACCTCATAGTACGCCTTTTCGCTTACATAGAAGGGCAGCGTTTGGAATGTGCGAGCGGTGGCGGCGCGAAGTATCCTGTCGTCCAAATGCCAGTATTCGTGATCCGGGTCATCGCGCGTAAAGGTTCCGGTGATGACTACGTGGATGTGGGGCGACGAGTCGGACCAGTACGGCACGGCGGCGAATGTGTCTCCCACCGTCGCGCCTAAGTCGCGCGCGGCTTCGAGCGGGACGGCGGCCTCGATGGTGGGGATGCCGCCTACCACGCGTGCCGGAGCGTCGCCGGGCGCGCGGCCTCCCGGCTGGAGTGTGGCGTATTCGTAGAGGCGCGGCAGGTGTCCGAAGTATGCGCGCGGGCTGTCGGTGTCGGCCTCGGCCTCGCGTCCGACAGCCGACAGGAAGAACGTCGAGGTCTTGACGCCTGTGACGCTATCTCTGAGGAGCCAGGCGACGCGAGCCTCTATCTCGCGCTCGGTCGCGCTTACGACCTTGTCTCGCTCGGCGTAGGTAGTGGGGCCGCGGTCGGACTTGACCAAGATGTTGGTCTCGTTGACGGTCAGATCGTTGAGGACGTTGCGGAGCGCAAGTTCTCTGAGCGCGTCGAAGTAT
The DNA here is from genome assembly GCA_965208795.1 of Dehalococcoidia bacterium. GTDB lineage: Bacteria > Chloroflexota > Dehalococcoidia > Lucifugimonadales > UBA1123 > VXRN01. The sequence continues at coordinate 848,075 of CBDBPQ010000002.1, read as the reverse complement.
ATGACGGAGCCGGCCATGATCGCGGATGCGAGCAGCACGCCAACGACAACGGTGGACATAAGCCGCCAGTTGGCGAGCGCGCGGCGCGCCACCTGGGGCCATGCGGAGACCAGTCTGGAAAGTTGGCCCATCACTCGCCCTCCAGCCGCGACAGTTCGTGTATGTTGACGCGGGTTACGGAACGGGACAGCCAGGCGAGGGCGACGACGAACGTCGCGACCAGCGCGGCGTAGATCGGCCCCATGAACACCCAGTCTGTGGTGAGTATGAACGGCGGGACCACGGGCTGGCCGGTCTCGGTTACGGCGAGCGCGGATACCATGATCTCGCTCATTGCGAATCCGGCGGCGGTTCCCAGCGCAAGGCCTATGGCGGCTATCACGAGATGCTCCGCGCCAATCAGCCGCGTCATCTGGCCGCGCCGCAGGCCGAGCGCCTGGAGGAACCCCATCTCAGCCCTGCTCTGTCCGGCGAACGATATAAGGTAGGTTACGTATCCGAGCGCGGAGACGAATACGATGACGGCGAAGGCGACGAGCATCATGGCGCGCCAGCCGGCGGTTATCAGCGGATCGAGCCTCAGCTCTTCGAGCAGCGTCGTCCTGTCGTGGACCATGTGCGGCGAGCGGGCGAACGACAGCGCGAGCCGGTACGCATCGTTGCCCGAGCCGGGAGCTTCGGTCAGCAAGATCTCGTTGGGCCTTATGCTGCCGACGGGGGTGAGGATGTTGAGGTGTCTGAGCAGGCTGTCGAGGTCGGACACCAGGAAGCCGTTGCCGGCGGGGTCGAGCGTAGGGAAGTAGTCAACCGAATCCATGATACGCACTGGAATCAGCCTGCCGAATATGTTCACGATCAGCGCATTGCCGACGGACGTTCCGGTGCGTCTCATGAAGCTGGAGCTGGCGACGACGGGGACGGGACCGCCGGTTGGGCTGCGATAGAAGCCGCGTATGCCCCTGTCCGTATCTTTGCCGAAGGCAAAGACGCCGGAGCGCGCGCCGTTCTTGACATCGCGTCGCGTGTGGCCGATGGTGTCGCGCGAGATCATGGAAGTCGAGAGCGGCGTCCACATGTTGACCCCTTCGAAGTCATCCAGTATCGTCGGCTCGCCGCCGTTGGCGGACGCGGAGATGTCGTCCAGCAGGATAGTTCCCACAGTGCCGGCCGGACCAAACGCGGGTTCGTATATCTGGACGCTGATGAGATACAGTGGAGGCTCCAGGTTGGGAGGCGTAGAGGAACTTCTCAGCGTCCACTCTTCGCCACTCACCGGGCCGAAGGTGATCGTATCGGTAACGCCGCGGTGATCCTGAATCACCATCCAGAGGAACACGTTGGGGTACTCGTCCATCGAGCGCGTCCACACGTACATGGTATCGGCGCCTTCTGGTAGCTCGATGGGCGGCTGACGCGCTCCGGTCCTCAGAAAGCTCATCACCTGGGGCAGCGGGCGTTCTGAGAAGTCGTCCCTGTACCAGGCGACATACGGGAACTCCTCGGACTCTACGGCGAACACCTCGAAGCTGTTGCCCGAGTACGTGGCGCCCACCGAACCCTCGCCCCGAAGCGCCAGCGAGACTGAGCTTACGCCGGGCAGCGTAAGATACTCGCGCTTGATCTCGTCGGTGGCATCGGCGAAGTGGGTCGGCACGCCGGTTACGCGCAGATCCGCGCCGACCTCGTACAGGATGCGCTCTTCGTAGGAGCGGTCGAGCGTCCCGCCGACCGTGGCCGCGAGCACGCCCAACCCGGTTACCATGACGATGAGCAGCACGAGCCAGCTGTATTGCAGCGGGTTGCGCGCCATTCGCCATATGGCCATCGAAGCCCAGACGGGGTACATCCTCGACAGCCTGCGGAGCGCGACAAACAACGCTTGCAGCGGCGGCAGCGCGCCGAGCGCGATAGTCGGGACGTATTCGGGCGCGGTGGCGGTCGGAATATCGCGGTAGATGAACAGCGCTATCAGGGCGGTCTGCAACGCAAACGCGACGGCGAAGAGCGGCCACCGTCGCGTTCGCCACGTTCCGAAGTATAGCGCGGCTATCAGCGCGAGGTGCGCCACGCGCGCGGTCCAGCCAAGCTCGCCGCCTCCCCCGCTCAGTCCTTCTACGGCTACTATCAGCGCGAGGGATGCAAGCGTCAACGCGGCTACCAAGTGCGCCAGCGCGGGCGAGTCGCCGCTCAGGTAGAGCGCCACTAGGGGGAAGAAGCGCATGAACAGCAACGCGACGACGGTGAGCAGGAGCGCCGGGGCGAATAGCAGCGCCTCGTTCACTCCGCGCTCGCCAAACAGGCCGCCGGATATGATCTGTCCGCGCGCGAACAGTTCCCAAAATATCAGTCCGCCGACGACCATCAGGCCGACGTCTATGTAGTAGCGTTGGAAGAACGGCACGGACGGGGGCCGAGACGATCTGAGTTTGTGAACTATCAGCCCGGTTCTCGCGCCGACGACGCCCGGCGCTACGTACATGGCGAGGCAGAGCAGACCCGTTGCGCCTGAGACGATGAACGGCAGCGGTTCGAGAGCTACGGGCAGCAACTCTCCGAGCGTGATTTCTTCGAAGTAGCTGAGCTTGCCGGCGAGCGAGATGGCGCCCATGGCGATGAACGGAGCGATGGCCGCCGCGATGACGGTGATGGCGACGCCCTCAAGTGCGTAGATGCGCGCCAGGTACCACGCGCTGACGCCTCTGCTCCGCAGCAGCGCCACGTCCGGCTCGCGGCTGGTTACCAAGTACGCGACCATCATCAGGATGTAGTAGAGGACGGTTATGGCGGTTACGACGAGGAGCAGCAGCAGTGGGACGCTTGTGAAGAAGCTGCGCCGGTCGAAGTTGTCCAGGATCCGCTCCACACCGCTGAAGGATGCCGAGCCGGGCATTGCGAGCGAGATTTCCGACTCCAGCCGCGTCATCCGCCGCCGCGTCTCTTCTTTGCTCCAGAGCTTCAGCCTCTCTTTGTCTATGAACACGAACCAGCTGGAGCTGACCAGGGTGCCCGGATACGCCACGCCTACGCCGTTCAGCAGCGCGGGCTGGGTTACGAACACCGCGAGCGGCGGCTCTTCAGGGTCTATCTCAACGTCGGCGTCGGGGAGTTCTTCGAGCGGCGCGGGTTCGAGGAAGATGCTGGGGTTCTGCTGCCAGTACTCCTCGGTGGGATCGGTCGGCTCCACGACGCCGACTATTTCTACGAGCGCGCGCGTCGGGTCTCCGAGCGACGGCGCGAATACGACGCGGTCACCGACTTCGATGTCGAAGACGCGCACCGACTGCGCGCCGATGACCGCCTGTATGGCGGGCGTTCCGTTCTGCCAGATGATTTCGTCGGACGCCATTCGCCCGTCCAGGAAGGCAACGTGTTCTTCCAGACGCTCGATATGCTGGAAATAGCCGCGAGAGACGCGCGGTCCGCCGCCGTCTGGCAACGGCGCGTCGGGTAGCGGCGCGTGATCCGTTCCGACGAGGAAGGTGGGCGATTTGAGGTAGCGAACACGTCCGCGATAGACGTCTGCGATGTTGTTCTGGACCGCGTCGTCGAAAGCGCGCTGCGTATCATCCAGCGAGTTGCCGTTCAGCGTGATGTACGGCGATATGGCGTAGATGTTGAGCAGCGACTGGTCGGCGCGGTCTATCGCGGTGTCTATCGCCTGTCTTTCGAGCGTGCTGAGGTATATGGGCGCGCCCGCCAGCAGCGAGGCGGCGACGGCAATGCCCGCGAAAATCGCCACAAGCAACTTCCAGTCATCCGCCAGCCGCTTGATGACGAAAGAAACGGTGGTCATCTGGCCGGCGCCTGCGGGCGACGGAGCGGGATGTATCTCGAAGCAAGCGTCACGGCCCAGTCCTCATCGAAGCAGAGCTTATCCCAAGAGCGATTTTGCTTTGTCGCTCGCGCGTTTCATGTGCCTTCGCAGCCCTTACAGCCCCATCGTGTTCGCTACGGCGTCCAGGTGGACGCCGGCGTCGCCGAACATTAGCTCAGCAGCCTTCGCCCGGCGGGAGTAGAGCTGCATGTCGTGTTCCCGGGTGAAGCCTATGGCCCCGTGACACTGGTGGGCGAGCGCGCAGACGCGCTGGTAGGCGTCGGATACCCACGCCTTCGCCATCGCAACGTCTTGGTCGGCGGGCTGGCGCTCGGCGAGCTTCCAGGCGGCTTTGTAGGTGATGTGCCGGCAACCTTCGACGTCGGCGGCCATGTCCGCGACATGGTGCTGGATCGCCTGGAACGAGCCTATCGAGCGTCCGAACTGTATCCGCTCCTTGGCGTAGCGGACGGTCATGTCCAGAACGCGCTCCGCGCCGCCGAGCATTTCGGCGCACTTGCCCACCGCGCTCCACTTCAACGCCGTATCCAGGGCGTCCCAGCCGCCATTCGGCTCGCCCATGAGCGCGGAACTCGGAACGCGGACGTTGTCGAATACGATTTCGGACTGGCAGTCGGAAGCGATAGTGCGGAGCGGCGTTTGGTCCAGACCGTTGGCGCCCGATGGGACGATTAAGATGCCGATGTCGGCGTCGGCGTCTCCGGTTCTGGCGGCGACTACCAGGTAGTCAGATACGTGCGCGTTGGGGACGTAGAGCTTGGTTCCGTTGATGACGTATTCGTCGCCGGAGCGGTGGGCGGTGGTCTGAACTCCGCGCGCGTCCCAGCGTCCGCCGGGTTCTGTTAGCGCGAGGGTGGCGATGAGCTGACCGCGCGAGATGCGGGGCAGGTATTCGCGCTTCTGCGCTTCCGACCCCGCCTCGGCGATGGCCGCGCCCGCCATGACTACGGTCGAGAAGTACGGGCCCGGCAGCAGCGCGCCTCCCATCTCTTCGAGCAGGATGGCGAGCTCGACGAATCCAAGCCCTTCGCCGCCGTACTCGGACGGAACGACCAAGCCGAGCCATCCGAGCTGGGCGATGGCGCTCCACATCTCGGGTGTGTAGCCGCGCGGGTCTCGCTCCATATCGCGGACATAAGTAGAGGGGCACTCGGCGTCGAGGAACGCGCGCGCGCTGTTCTTGAGCATCTGCTGGGTTTCGTTCAGTCCAAGGTCCAATGGAAGACTCCGGGTATATGGTCGCGGGGGTCCGTCTCAGCCCGTAAACACGGCGGGGCGCGCCAACGCGCGCCCCCATCCGTTCCGCTCTCTGTCGTTGCGCTCCGGCAATGTTGACGCCGGCGCCCAAAAGCCTACGGTCAGCCTACGGGTTGCCCACGACCATGCAGGTTACGGTGCGGACGATGCCGGATACGGTGTGGACTTCGCGGGTAACTATCTGTCCGACGGCGTTCAGATCGTTGGCAGATACGACGGCGATGATGTCGTAGGGACCGGTTACCGTGTCAACGGTATCGACGCCGGGAAGCTGCCTGAGCGCTTTGGACACGTCCTCGGACTCTCCGACGGACGTTTCTATGAGAATGTAGGCCTTGGTGTTCATTTCGGTTGACCTCCGCGCGACGCGCGCGGCGAGCGGCGCGCCTCAATTCGTCTGGGAATAGGTTGGCGATATTCTAAGGCTGAGTATGAGAGAGTGTCAAACCACTTTTCGACGCTGCCCTTGACGGAGGCGCCGCGCTTCCATACCATTCGACAGGAACCTCACTGGGCAGCGGAAACGAAATGTTCATAGACCTTCATACCCACTCGGTATCTTCGGACGACTCCAGAGCGACTGTGGAGCAGTACGTCAAATGGGTCGGCGTGCTGCGCCGTAAAGGACACCGCATAGACGGCTTCGTCCTGACGGAGCATCGAAAATTCGACTTCGACAAGGACTACTCCGAGCTTGCTCGCGCCGGCGACGTGATGATCCTGAAAGGCTCGGAGCTCGATACCAACATGGGGCACTTCTTGGTCTATGGCGTTAGCGAAGCGTTGGCGGACGCTATAGACTTCGGCGACGTTCACATGGACGCGCTCGAACTTGTCCGCGCCGCCGAAGAGTATGGCGCAATCGCGTTTCCGGCGCATCCAGGACGATTCGGAATCGGACTGTGCGAGTTCGTCGACAACGGCTTGGACTTCAGCTCTATACGCGCCGCCGAAGGGCTGAACGGCTCGAATCGGCCGGGCGAGCAGGAGCGCGCCGAAGAGCTGATCCGACGGCTCGGAGTGCCGGCGACCGGCGGCAGCGACGCCCACCTGGTAAGCGCTATTGGCAAGTGCATGACACAGTTCGAGGGCGTGGTGACGAACGAGGCGGAGCTTGTGGCGCAGCTACGCTCCGGCGCGTTCGCTCCCGTATGGCTGGACCAGACCAAGAAGTAAGTTTGCAAAAGATCACCCCCATCCTAACCTTCCCCCATCAAGGGGGAAGGGACTGAATCGTTAGGGCAAGGGCTTGCATACCCTTGTCAGCCCATCGAGGGGGAAGGGGCGTGAAAGAGAGCGGAGTACATACATGACAACCGAAGACAACGACCTGGTATTCGACCGAAGCCTGCTGGGCGTCGATCACGAGATAGGCTCCTATCCGGTTACCAAGGAGATGATCCTCAAGTTCGCGCGCTCCACGGGCGAGACCAACCCCATATACCTCGACGACGAGACCGGCGCGAGGTCGGAGCATGGCAGCATCATAGCGCCGCCCACGTTCTGCAACATGTTCGTCTCCGGCGTTACCCGACCGGACATCAAGCTCGAATTCGGCGACGTGAGCCTGTTCGCGGGCCAGGCGATAGAGTGCGTTGGGGCGGTCAAGCCGGGCGATACGCTATTCGCCAAGACGCGCCTCAAAGACGTGTACGCCAAGACGGGGCGCTCAGGCAAGATGGTGTTCCAGGTCTGGGAAACCAGTTTCGCCAACCAGGGCGGGGATACCGTCGCTCTGGTGCAGGAATCTTTCGTTAGGCGCAACAGGAGGCCCAGATGATTGCAGACGCGAGCGCTGACCCCATCTACTTCGACGACGTTGACCTGGGCGACGAGGTAGGCCCCGTCGTCCGCGAGGTAACCGACGACCAGGTGATCGAGTTCACACAGGTCTGGGGACGCGAGACCGGCCCCACGCGGTTTACCAGCCGCGAGAAGGCGCAGAGCGAGGGGCTGCCGGAGGCGATCGTGCCGGGCGCGATGAACATCGCCATCATGTCCCAGCTGATAACCGCCTGGTCGCCCACCGTGCGGCTGGTAAAGCTCGACGTCGTCTTCCGGAGCCCGGTGCTACACAACCGCCCGCTGACGCTGCGCGGCATGATAACCGACAAGGACGTGGTCGAAGGCTCTCCCCAGATCGAGTGCGACGTTACAATGGAGAATGCCGAAGGCGTGGCTCACGTCATAGGCAAAGCGATCGTAGCGCTGCCGGAGAGGGGCTGAGGATTCACCCTCACCCCAACCCTCTCCCTGAGGGAGAGGGGGAGGAGACCGGTCGAGGGATTCACCCCCACCCTAATCTTCCGTTTTGATGCGGAAAGGTTTTGGCACAGGTAGGGGCGGGTTTGAAACCCGCCCCTAAGTCCATCGTGGATATGCCGCCCTAGTGTTCCATTACGGAGCCGCCGTTGATGTTTATGGACTGGCCGTGTATCCAGGACGCGGCTTCGGTGCACAGATAGACGCAGAACTCGCCGGTCTCGTCGTCGGTGCCGTTGCGCCCTATGGGAGTATTGGCCGCCATATCCACCCACGTCGTCTCGCGGTCCAGATCGTCCATGCGGTGGGTGTCCACGGCGCCCGGGCACACGCAGTTGACGTTGATGCCCATAGGTCCGAACTCGCGCGCCATGGACTGGGTCATGCCGACGATGGCAAAGTTGGCGGCGTTGTAAGCCAGCGTATTCGCGCTGCCGCGCTTGCCCGCGGTGGACGAGATGTTCACGATCTTGCCGCCACTGCCCTGCTCTTGCAGCTGGCGCACGAACGCCTTGGTGCAGAGGTAGGTGCCGCCTATCTTGATGTCTATGACGAGCTGGAAGATGTGGTCGTCTAGGTCCAGCACCGGCACGCGGTCGGGGCCGCGCGCGAACGCAGCGTTGTTCACCAGCATATCCACGCGCCCGAACTCCCTCACCGCCTCGTCTATCATGTTCTGAACGTGGTCCTTGTTGGTAACGTCGGCCACCAGGGGCAGCGCCTTGACGCCGTGCGACTCGATCTGATCCGCCACGCTGTGGATGTCGCGCCAGTTTATCGCCTGCTCATCGGGCGGAAACGTGGACGGGTCCCTGCCCGTGCCGGTAACCACCACGTTGGCGCCCAGCTTGGCGAAGCCGACCGCCGCCGCCCTTCCGATGCCGCGCAGCCTGCCCGCGCCGGTTACGATTGCGACCTTTCCATCAAACTCACCCATGGATACCCTCGCTTGTGCTCTCAGTGTCGGATTGCGTGGGCTGAGTATAGCCTGAACGGTGGGATGTGTAAACGCGCGGGAAGCGCTCGCCCGCTTGGGGTAGCGGTCGGCATATGGGCGGCTAAGACTCGTCGTCCAGCCCTAGCTTTGTTCGCAGCCAGCCGCGCAGCATCGTTCGCAGCTCGTCTTTGCACTCCATCAGGCCGTGCTCGGCGCCGTCGTAGATGACCAACTCTTTCGGATCGTCCGCCCATTGGTGGATCTGCTCCGAGCAGTACGAGGGCAGTCTGGTATCCGCGCCACCGTGCGCCAGCAGCAACGGACGCGGCGAGACCAGCGCCGCCCGCTGCGCGCCGTATGTCTGGCTGGACAGGGCGGCCACCGCCTTCACGTCGTCGCTGAACGGAGCGGCGGAGATTACGACGGCTCCGCCGAACGAGTGTCCGACGAGCGCGATCTCGGTATGACCCGTACCTGTGAGGAAAGACACGCCGGCGAGCGTGTCCATGACGCACTCGGGCAGTACGTTGGGCTGGCGATAGTCTATTCTGATGGACGTAATCTCGCCGCGCAGATCCTCCGCCAGGTCGCAGTACAGTCCGTCGGCGGGACCGGCGAAGCCGCCGCGCGCGCCCCACACCCACACGATACCCCTCGTCGCGCGGACGCCCTGCTCGTGGTGGACTATCGAGCGGATAGGCCCGCGCGTCGTCCGCAGGGTCATGCCGCGCCCTATCTCGCCGTCCGGCGGGTCCCATGGCTGGACGCCGTTGATGCGTATGGACATTTCCGGGGATGTCATGAGGTTCCTTTAGCGGTTATTCCGTAAGCGTCTGAGCAAAATCATTGTAGCGCCCGTACCGGTCAGCCGATTCCATGCGTGTGAAATCAGCGCGGTCCTCGTACCTGCGAACCGTTCCGCTTTGCACGGCCCAGATGGCGGTGGCGTGCCGATCTATGAATGTCCGGTCGTGAACCGCCATCAGAACTGTCCCGGGGAAGGCCTCCAGGGCCTCCTCGAACCGCTCTCTCGATGGAATGTCCAGGTGATTCATGGGTTCGTCCAGAACCAGGAAGTTCGCGCCTTGCAGAACGAGTATGGCAAGCAGCAGCCGGGAGCGCTGCCCATAGCTCAGGTTGCCCGCGGGCTGCAATGGCTCGTCTCCCTCGAACAGGTACAGGTGGAGCAGGGTTCTTGCTTCGGTCTCCGTCAAGTCTGCCGCCTGCCGGACCATCTCCAGCGCGGACTTGCGCGTGTCCAGCGCGTACTGATCTTGCATCATGTAGCCTATGTTGATGTTTTCGCCGACCTTGACCGATCCTGACGAGGGGGACATATGTCCAGCCACCAATTTGAGCAGCGTGGACTTGCCGCAGCCGTTGGGACCCAGCAGCGCGATGCGCTCTCCGTGTTCGAGAACGAGGTTTACGCCCCGGTACAGCCAAAGTCCGTCGTACTCATGGCCGACGTCGTTCAGCATGAGCGCGCGAGTCCCGCCGCGCGGCGCTCGACCAAAGTCCAGTTTCATCGTCCACGCCGCCTTGGGACGTTCCACCCGGTCTTCGGACGAGAGCATCCGCTGCAGTCGTCTCTCTCGCACCTTGGCCTTGCGAGCCACCTTCTTGGCGCGACGCCGGTAGAAATCGTGGGTAGTTGACGTTTCCGTGCGAAGCGCAGTCTGCTTCGTCTGCGCGATGTCTCTCTCTATCCTCCGCCTCTCGGCCTCTTGATCTTTCCATGCCGCGGTCTGCTTCTCCAGTTCCCGTTCCTTTATCAGCTTGTATTCCGAGTAGGCGCCCGGATAGGCGAAGAGACCAGGCCCCGGATTGTTGAGCTCCAAGATGGTGGTCGCAACGCCATCCAGAAAGGTTCGATCATGGGAGACGATCAGGGCCGCGCCCGCGTATCCCAACAGGTAATCTTCCAGCCACTCCAAAGCCTCGATGTCGAGGTGATTGGTTGGCTCGTCCAGCAGAAGGACGTCAGGGTTGCACGCGATAACGCTCGCGAGACCGGCCCTGGCGCGCTGACCTCCACTGAGCATAGAGAGCGGCGTGTCGAGCGGGACCGCTCCAAGACCCAGCCCGTGGAGCACCACGGCGACGCGCTGTTCGACTTCGTAGCCTCCGAGCGACTCGAATTCGTCCGAGACGCGGCCATATTCTTCGATGATGGCATCCAACTCCGTCCCAACGGCAGAGGCCATGTCCGTCTCTATCCTGAGCAACGCCTGATATGCGCCGGCGTGTTCGGCAAGGCCCTGACGAACCGTCTCGCCAAGTGTCCGGGCAGTGTGGGATTCGAAGCCCTGCGGAAGCCACGCGGCAGACGCGCCAGAGGCCAAGATAACGCGACCGCCGTCTGCTCGCTCCGCGCCAGAGATGATTCGGAGAAGCGTTGACTTGCCGCATCCGTTAGGTCCGACCAGACCGGCTCGCTCTCCGGGATTGACCAAGAAAGAGACGTCTTCCAGAACTACTTCCGAGCCATAGCTTTTGGAGATGTTTATAGCTTGGAGCATACTCCACCCTCCCGTCGCGACCGGATCCAGACAGGTTATCGGCCAGGATCGGAAAGTCGGCCGGGAATCTTGCGCGATGGCTTCTACTCGAGTTACAGAGCGGAGCGAAGCTTGCTACAGCCGGTAGCCTGTTCCAGAGCGTGGGCTATTCTGAACAGCGTCGGTTCACCCAGCGGGCGCGCCATTATCTGGAAGCCGATGGGCAGGCCCCTTGTCCCATCCACTGGCGACAGCCCCGATGGGACGGATATGCCGGGTATTCCCGCTATGTTGGCGGGCAGCGTCAGCACGTCCGACAGGTACATCTGCACAGGGTCGTCGGTGCGCTCGCCGAGCTTGAACGCCACCGTTGGCGACGTCGCCGCGACTATCGCATCGAAGCGCTCGAACGCGCTCTCGAATTCGCGCCTGATTATCGTTCGCACCCGCTGCGCCTTGAGGTAGTAGGCGTCGTAGTAGCCCGACGACAGCGCGTAGGTGCCGAGCATGATGCGCCGCTTGACCTCTGCGCCGAATCCCTGACCGCGCGTGCGCTCCAACGCGTCCCACATCGAATCCGCCTCGCGGTCGGAGAAGCCGTACTTCACCCCATCGTACCGCGCCAGGTTCGCGGAGCACTCCGATGGCGCGAGGATGTAGTACACCGCCAGCGCGTAGGCCGTGTGCGGCAGCGACGTCTCGGACACCTCCGCGCCCAGCCGTTCAAGCGTGGCTATCGCCTCGCGAGTACTGCGTTCCACGTCCGGTTCCATCCCCTCCACGAAGTACTCGTTAGGCACCCCAATCCGCAGGCCATCCAGGTCGCGCCCCAGTGAATCCGAGTAGTTGGGGATTTCCACGTCCAGCGACGTCGAGTCCATCGGGTCGCGTCCCGCGATTGCGGTGAGGACGTCGGCGCAGTCGGCCACGTCCCGCGTGATGGGGCCTATCTGGTCTAGCGAGCTCGCGAACGCCACCAGCCCGTAGCGCGACACCAAGCCGTAAGTGGGCTTGAGTCCGACGACGCCGCACAGGGACGCCGGCTGTCGGATGCTGCCGCCGGTGTCTGAGCCGAGCGAGTAGAGCGCTTCGCCCGCAGCCACGGCCGCCGCCGGTCCGCCGCTGCTGCCGCCCGGAACGCGGTCGAGATCCCACGGGTTGCGCGTCGGAAAGAAAGCCGAGTTCTCTGTCGAAGACCCCATGGCGAACTCGTCCAAGTTGCCCTTGCCCATAAGCACGGCGTCTTGCGCGTACAGACGCTGGGCGACCGTCGAATCGTACGGGGGGACGAAGCTTTCCAGCATACTCGAAGAGCACGTAGTCGCCACGCCGCGTGTGGTCATGTTGTCTTTCAGCTGCATCGGGATGCCCGTCAGCGGCGCGGAGTCGCCGGACGCGATGCGCGCGTCGGCGGCGCTCGCCTGCTCGAGCGCGAGGTCTTCCGTAACGGTTACGAACGCGCGAACGTCGTCCTCCACCCGCGCGATGCGATCCAGCGCGGCCCGGGTCAGTTCGACGGAGCTGACTTCGCGGCGGTCCAGCAGCGACCGCGCTTCACGGACGGTTAGGTCTGTCAATCCGGTGTTTGGGCCAGTGTTTGGGCCAGTCTCCGGGGCCGTATCGCTCATGATTCCAGCACCGCCCTTACCCGGATGAAGTCGCCCTCGCGGCGCGGCGCGTTCGCCAGCGCGTCCTCTCTGTCGGTGGACGGCGCCACTACGTCTTCCCGCATCACCGACACCAGGTCCACAGAGTGGCCCGTCGGCTCGATCTCGTTCGTATCCACCTGGTTCAGCGCGTCTATATTGTCAAGAATGTTCGACATCTGCTCGCGCATCAGCTCAACGTCATCATCGCTCATAGCCACCCGGCACAGCAGCGCCAGATGTCGAACCTCATCAGAAGTAATACGTGTCGTCATTGGGGCTCCCAATTGCAAGTTGCGACATACCGTAAAAGTGTATCAGGTTGGCGTGGCGGGTGTCAGGCGCTAGATTGTTGGGGGATGTTGTCAACGTCGTGGAGACAGACTACGGTACGCGGTAGAATGTAGATGGACCGCTCGACACGCCTGACGGTAGAAATCCTCAGGTGAGTACCGTAGCCCGTAATACGCTAGGAGGAAACCCCAATGTCCGGCAATTCGAATACGGCGGAGGCAGTCATTATAGGCGGCGGTGTGATGGGATGCAGCATACTCTACAACCTGGCGCGGCGCGGCATGACCGATACGCTGCTGCTGGAGCGAGACTTGCTGGCGTCCGGCTCCACGAGCCGATCGCAAGCGATTCTGCGTATGCACTACTCCAACGAGGTTACGACGCGCCTCGCGTGGGACAGCCTCGACATCTTCCGATACTTCGATGAGATGGTCGGCATCCCATCGGGGTACACGAAGACGGGCTATTTCGTGATAGTGGGGCAGGAAGACCGGGAGGCGATGGAGGCGAACGTCGCCATGCAGCGAGGCGTGGGCGTGGACACGTCCATCGTAACCGCCGAGGACGTGCACGAGATAGCGCCGATGCTGGCGACTGCCGACGGAGAATCGTTCGCCTACGAGCCAGACTCCGGTTACGCCGATCCGTACTCCGTGACCACGGGCTACGCCAACGCCGCCCGCGAACGGGGCGCGCGCGTGATCACCGCGTCGCCTGCGACCGGCGTCGAGATCGTCGGCGACCGCGTAACCGCAGTTCTGACTGCCGACGGGCGCATCGAGACGCCCATCGCCGTAGTGGCCGCCGGGCCGTGGTCCGGGCCGTTCCTCAGAGACATTGGTGTAGATGTTCCGCTGACGCCCATTCGCCACCAGGTGGTCATGCTGCGCCGTCCGCACGACGTAGTTCCGGAGCACCCCATCATCGGCGACGTGGTGAACGACATGTCGCCTCGCCCAGACGTGGGCAACATAACGCTGATCGGCGTGGGCGAAGACGAGCCCGCCGAGCCTGAGACCTTCAACCAGGGGGTGGATATGGCGATGGTGGAAGGAACGTTCTCCAAGCTCACTCGACGGATGCCCGGCATGGCGGGCGCGCTGTTCCGGGGCGGCTGGAGCGGCCTGTTTACCGTCACCCCGGACTGGCACCCGGTGATGGACAGGGTGGAAGGCATCGAGGGCCTGTACCTGGCCGTAGGCTTCAGCGGACACGGCTTCAAGCTATCGCCCATGATAGGCGTGGTCATGTCTGAGCTAATTACGGAAGGTCGCGCGACCAGCATAGACATATCCCAGCTGAACCTGGCGCGATTCGATAGCGGCGAGTATCTACGGTCGCGGTACACTATGCAGGTGTTGGCTTAGCGCCCCTACAACTCGTCCTCTACCCGCCAGTCTTCGATCTCGATGATCACCTCGATCTCGACTGGGATGTCGTTCGGAAGCGACGCCATGCCGACGGCTGAGCGCGCGTGTCGTCCCTTGTCGCCGAACACCTCGACGAGGAGGTCGGAGCAGCCGTTGACCACGGCAGGCTGCTGGTTGAACTTGGGATCGCTGTTCACCATGCCCAGCAGCTTGACCACGCGCTTCACTCTGTCCAGGTCGCCAAGCTCGCCCTTCATCCGCGATATGATGTTGATTCCCGTCAGCCGCGCCGCTTCGTAGCCCTCTTCCCGCGTGAGATCGGAGCCAACCTTGCCGGTCAGCTCCGAGCCGTCCGCGCGCGCCGCCGGACCCAAGCCCGACAGGTACAGCAGATTCCCGGTCCGCACGCTTGGCACGTAATTCGCAATCGGCGGCGGAGTATCCGGCAGCTCGATTCCCAACTCTTCCAGCCTGGCGTCAATCTTCGACATACCGTTCCTCCTGAAGACTCATCATAACGCGGAGCGAAGATTTTGCCCCGCGAATCCCATTCTACATAACTAATCGCGTCTCTGCGCCGGATTTTAACGCAAAGGCGCAGAGACGCGAAGGTTTTTTGATGCGCGATTGCGAAAGGGGTCAATTCCGCGTACCATTGCGGCAACATTGACTTTGGAGGAACACTCATGTCGGGCATGATAGGCACGATACGGTTGCGGCGCGTGAACCACCTGACCTACTGCGTCACGGACAAAGAGCGCGCCACCCACTTCTGGGTGGATGTGCTGGGCGTCAAGGAGATACCCAGCATGGTGGACTCGGACCACATCGTCTGGCTCCAGCTGCCCAGCGGCACGATGGTTCACCTGATCGAGGGCGACGTGGCGCCGTCGGTTCCGTCGCATCACGGCGCGTTCGAGGTTGAGGACATCGAAGAGGCGCAGAAGTACATGCACTCCCACGACGTGGAAACAACCGACATCACAACCCGCCACGACGGCCAGCGTGTCTTCTTCATTGAAGACACCGAGGGCAACCGCATAGAGATATGCACCAAGTCGGGCTTCGGCGTGCTGGTGTAGCCATGACTTCCACACCAACACCAGATGAGCGCTGGCCCGACATCCGCGCCCGACACCGTACTTTCTACGACGCGCCGTCGCTCGAAGACTTGGACGCGCTGGAGGCCCAGGTCGCCTTCGTGGGTATGCCGTTCGACCAAGGGACGTTCGGGCGTCCCGGCGCGCGGTACGGTCCCGACGCGGTGCGCGACGCGCGCGGCTATTCGTACATCGGCTACGGCGGGATGCAGTTCGACCAGCAAGCCGCCGGATACTTCGACTCGGACCGCGGGACAGAGCTGCTCAAAGGCGTTACGATGGCGGACTGCGGCAACATAACCGTCGTGCCGTCGGACATCCTGGACAACTTCCAGAAGTTGACCAACGTCGTCGAGAAGATAGCCGCGCGTGGTTCGATGCCCGTCGTGGTAGGAGGCGATCACGCCATCACCTTCCCGGTCGTGCGCGGGCTGTCGGCGTTCGAGCCGCTGGACGTGGTGCACTTCGACGCGCACATGGACTACTCGCACGAGACGCAGGGCGTCCTGTACACGCACGGCAGTCCGATACGCCGCTGCCGCGAACTGCCCTTCGTGCGCAACATAAGCTCCATCGGCATCCGCAAAGAGAGCCGCAAGGTGTATGACGAGGCGATAGCGGACGGGAACATGGTAGTTACGACGCGCCGGTTCAAGCAACTTGGCGCCGAGGCGACGATGGATCTGGTTCCGCCATCCGAGAACCTGTACGTCACCATAGACATAGACGTGCTCGACCCGTCGCACGCGCCCGGCACCGGAACGCCCGAAACCGGCGGTCTCTACTACGAGGAGATGCGCGATTCGCTGACCCACTTGGCGCGCAATCACCGCGTCGTGGCGTTCGACATGGTGGAAGTCGCCCCGCCCTACGACCACGCCGACATAACGTCTATGAACGCGGCGCGGCTGATAATAGACTTTCTGACGGAGATATTTCCTCCGGGGGAGTAGCGGCTCTCAACCCTACCCAAGCATCTCGCGGCGTATCTCTTCGAGGCGGGCCCGCTCCTCGGGGGTGGCTTCGGGGAACGGCTCGCCCTTCTGCCTAATGGAGCCAGTGAAGTTGGGCGGCCGCTTTTCGAGGAAGGCGGCGCGGCCCTCATCGCCGTCGCCGGTCATTTGCGTAAGCAGCGCGTTCATGAGCGTCTGGACGCGCCACGCCTCGGTAACAGGGATGTCGCGGAAGCGCAGGACGAGCTCCTTCATCATCCGAGTCGCCAGCGGCGGCAGGTCGGCGATGTAGGCGGCAAGTTCCTCCGCGCGCTCCATCAGCTTTTCGTGAGGGACGACTTCGTTGACGAGATTGATCCGCAGCGCCTCCTCTGCATCGAACGGTTCGTCCATCAGCAGGATGCGCATGGCGTCGGCGTGGGCTATCTGCCGAGTCAGGTAGGTAGCGCCGGGGCCGCCGCCTACCCAGCCCTGGCTGAGCAGGGCGAACTTGAAGCGGGCGTTCTCGCGCGAGGCGATTCGGATGTCGGTCGAAGTGAGCATCAGGTAGAAGCCCGCGCCCGCCGCCCATCCGTTGATGGCGCCGATGACTGGCTTGTATATCTGCGGGTAGTGGTCGCCCAGCCGCCCGTCTGCGCCTATCAGCGCACCGTTTACCGTGCCGGAAAGCGGCCAGAACACGCCCTCGGCGCGCAGACGCTCGCGCTCCTCGGGCGTAACGTCCGGGCGCGACGCCAGGTTGTGTCCGGCGCAGAAGTGGCGGTCTCCCACACCCGTCAGGATGGCGACGCGGATGTCGCGGTCGTCCCATATCTCCTTCCATATCTGGGCTATCTCGTGGGAGATCTGTCTATCCAGTATGTTCGCCTTCGCCGGGTTGTTGATAGTGACGTAGGCGACCTTGTCTCGCTTCTCGTAATCTACGGGCATGAGCTTCCCCCTTGAGTCGTGAATTTCCGGTGCGTCCCGATTCTATCCTAGTGTACAATCAATCACCATACACGGCGGAGCCACACACGGCGGGAGACCCTATGCCAACATCCTCTACCGTAACCATCTACACCGACGGCGCGTGCTCCGGCAATCCGGGGCCCGGCGGATACGGCGCGGTTCTGCTGGCCGGTGGGCACGAGAAGGAGCTTAGCGGCGGATTCCGGCTGACCACGAACAACCGCATGGAGCTTCTCGCCGCTATCGTAGGCTTGGAGACGCTGAATCGCAGATGCGAGGTCGATCTGTACACGGACTCGCGCTACATAGTGGACGCGATCAACAAGGGTTGGGCGCGACGCTGGCGCGATAACGGCTGGATGCGGAACAAGCGGGAGGCGGCGGTCAACCCGGACCTGTGGGAGCGGCTGCTGGACCTGCTGGATCATCACGACGTGGATGTCCGCTGGGTACGCGGACACGCGGGCAACGAGGGCAACGAACGCGCGGACAGGCTGGCGGTGGAAGCCTCGCGCGGCAAAGACCTGCCCGACGACAATGGATACGATCCGTCGCCAGCCAAGTCCAGGTCGCTGTTTAACGGCGCGCCGAGCCGCCGCAATGCCACACGGAGACGACGATGAACGACAACCATGAACAGGCCGACGACTTGGCCCTCACTCATATAGACGAATCCGGCGCCGCGCAGATGGTGGACGTGGGCTGGAAACCGGACACGCGACGGGAGGCAGTGGCGCGCGGCATGGTCGCGATGCGTCGGGAGACGCTGGCGCTCATAGAATCGAGCGGCTTCGAGAAAGGCGACGTTCTGGGCGTGGCCAGGGTCGCGGGCATCATGGGCGGCAAGAACACGTCCCAGCTAATTCCGCTGTGCCACCCGCTGCCGCTTAACAAGATAGGCGTGGAATTTCGGCTGGACGCGGATGCCTGCGGGGTCGAGATAACCGCCACCGCGCGAACCACCGGCAAGACCGGTGTGGAGATGGAGGCGCTGACCGCCGTCAGCGTCGCCGCGCTAACGATATACGATATGTGCAAAGCCGTTGACCGCTCCATGCGAATCGAAGGCGTCCGCCTGGTCCGAAAGACGGGCGGGCAGAGCGGCGACGTAATTCTCGAAGACGAATAGCCCAACCCAGGAGCGTCCCATGAACTTCGACGACGTAATTCCATTCCTGCAAGCTCACCACCGGGGCGTGATAGCCACCCGCAGACCGAACGGCGCTACCCACTCCAGCATCGTTGTATGCGGCGCCTATAACGGCAACGCCGCCTTCGTATCCGTCTATCCACGCTCCCAGAAGATAGTCAACTTGCGGCGCGATCCGAACTGCACCGTGCTGTCGGTCGCCGACGATTGGCGGCAGTGGGTATCGGTAGAGGGCAAAGCGACGCTGCTAGACTACGGAAACACCGAGCCGGAGCGGATGCGCGTTCTGCTGCGCGAGGTGTATATGGCGTGTAGCCACACGGAACACCCGGACTGGGAGGAGTACGACCAGGCAATGATTGATCAGGAAGCGGTCATCGTACTGGTGGCGCCTGAGCGGGTGTACGGGCTGGTTCGAGGCTAGGTTCCGAGCTGCTCCCTTAGGCGGGCGAGCTCGGCTTCGGCGTTCCGGGCGCGGGCTTCGGCGTCTTGTATGCGTTCCTCGGCGGCTTGGGCGCGGGCTAGAGCTTCGCGTTCCGACGCTTCGAATTCTTCACGAGTGCGAAGGTATTCCCCGGACGCGGGGTCGAAGAGGCGCAGAGCGAGGTCTTCCCAGCGCAGTTCGAGACCCAGTACTTCGCTGAGACCGCGAAGCGAGCCGTCCGGCATGGTTTTCAGCTCTATCTCTTCATAGGCTCCGTCCACCAGGCGCAGGCCCTTTAGCGCGAAGCCGTAGTCGTCGCCGCCCGTCGGGTCAACCATCCAGTACTCTTCGATGCCGATGTGAGCGTATATGCCAGGCTTGTCTTCCAAGTCGCGCCGCGCCGTCTTGGAGGACGCTATCTCCATTACCAAGGCCGGAATCTTGCCCACGCGCTCTATGAAGTAAGATCGTTCCGTGTTGATCCGCTCAGGGTCCACGCCGAAAATTACGCAGCCG
This sequence comes from Dehalococcoidia bacterium, assembly GCA_965208795.1. Lineage (GTDB taxonomy): Bacteria > Chloroflexota > Dehalococcoidia > Lucifugimonadales > UBA1123 > VXRN01. The sequence goes on along the minus strand of CBDBPQ010000002.1, from coordinate 828,879 downwards.
TCGGACGCCACGGCGGCGACCTCGTCGCGTTCGTCGCGATAGTACAACATGATGTCGCCGAACACCGTGGCGTCGCGTTTCGATTTGCCGAACCAGTGGATGAGAGCGTCTATGATATGAACGAAAATAAGCAGATGAGGTATTCCTTCCGACATAGGCTCCATCTTCGGGGGATACAAGGCTATCAGCGTTTCCAGATCCAGGTCGCGCAGGCTGGGCGGCGGCCCATCGCGGCGTGGAGGCGTGGAGCTTGGAGGGGTTGCGAGTGTGGTCATTGCCGTCTCCTTGCGGGTAGCGCTTGCAATGGTATCACATAACGGAGCGACTGGCGGGATGGGCGAACGTTCGCTTGACCTTGAATCTTTGCTGTGTGCTACCTTGAATTTACAGTCAAGTATGCCAGCGCAGGGGGCGGACGAGGTTCGGTGATGATAAAGGTCGTGTGTTGGAACGTCGGATACAAGAAGAAATCGTTGAAGCAACTGCTCGATGTTGACGCCGATGTCGCGCTCCTGCAAGAAGTTGGCAGCGGTATGGCGATAAACGACTTGCCCGATGGAGCTATTACCGGCAGCAGGGCGCATTGGGACTCCCGCGTCTGGGTGTCTGAATAAGCGAGTGGACCGTATGGCTTTCATAAAGAATCTGATGAAGCTGAAACGCAATCGCAGGCTGAAGGGGCAGCAGGAAAAGCCGGACCTGATAGTCGTCGGGCTGGGGAACCCGGGGCCGCAGTACGAGAACACGCGCCACAATGCGGGGTGGTGGCTGATAGACCTGCTCGCCGAGCGTCACGGCATCGAGGTTCGCAGGGCGCACAGCACGGCGCGCGTGGGAATCGGCAAGGTCGAGGGGCGGACGGTCGCGCTGGTCAAGCCGCGAACGCACGTCAACGGCAGCGGCGAGGCGGCGCGATACCTGCTGGCGCGATTCCGAACCACGCGGGACAGGCTGCTGATAGTCTATGACGAGACGGCGCTTCCGCCCGGCAAACTGCGGCTGCGACCAAACGGAGGGGCGGCGGGACACAACGGCATCAAGTCCATCATAGAGGCGCTGGGAAGCCAGGACTTCCGGCGGCTGAGGATCGGTGTCGGGCGGCCTCCGCCCGGAACCGACCTGGTGGGCTGGGTGCTGGGCGAGATGCCGGCTGACGATCAGCAGGCGGTGGACGACGCCATCGAACGCGCGGCGGACGCGGTGGTCGCGCTGATGAACGACGGCATAGACGCCACAATGGGGCGATATAACTAGCTTCTACTCCCCGCCCCTACTTCAGCCCCATCGTGTGCGCGAACGTCTCTACGTAGCCGAGGGACGCGCCGTACTTCAACTCCGCGACCTTTGCGCGGCGTGTCCAAAGCTGCAGGTCGTACTCCTCCATGAAGCCGATGCCGCCGTGTATCTGCTGCGCCGTTAGCGTCGTCCACTTGTAGGCGTGGTTGGTCAGCGTCTTGGCGAGCGCGACTTCTTTGGACGCGGATTCGCCATCCTCGACGCGGGTGATGGCTTCGTAGGTGGCGAGCCTGGCCGAGTCTATGGCGATTACCATATCGGCGCAGTCGTGCTGCACGGACTGGAAGGTGGCGATGGCGCGGTCGAACTGCACTCTCTGCTTGGTGTATTCGACGGTCATTTCGAGGACATGTTGAGCCGCGCCGACGCTGTGCGCGCAGTGCAGAATGGCGGCGCGTTCGAGAGCGCGGTCTAGCGCGTTGGGGACATTGGGGGCATCGGGGACGTCGCCAAGGACTCCGGCGGCAGCCGCGCCGTCGAAGCGGACCGCGAACTGCGGGTCCCGTGCGATGCTGTCCAGCCGGGTTAGGGACACGCCGTCGGCGCGGGCCGGCGCAAGCATCAGCGCAGAACCGCCGTCGAGCGTTGCCGGAACCAGCATCACGTCCGCCGAGTTGGCGTATTCGACGAACATTTTGTCGCCATGCAGCCGGTAGTCGCCGTTTTGTCGCCCATGACGCTCAACCCGGGTGGATACGGCGCCGCCATATCGCGCGTCTCTCTCCAGAAGCGCGGCGGTGGCGATAAGCGAACCGTCGGCGATGCGCGGCAGAATCTCGGCGCGCTGAGCGTCAGTCCCGGCGTCCAGGACAGTCAGCCCTACTACTACGGCGGAGTTGAAGAACGGGCCGGGCGCCAGGGCGCGCCCGAACTCCTCAAGCAGCACGGCGAGGTCGGTCAGCGATCCGCCCGATCCGCCGTATTCAGATGGGAATGGCAGGCCTAGCCAGCCCAGCCCGGCCATCCGCTCCCAAAGCTCAGCCGGGTAGCCGCGTTCGTCTTGTTCCATCGCGCGGACCAGGGTAGTGGGACATTCTGCCTCGAAGAACCTGCGGGCGGAGTCTTTGATGGCTTGCTGCTGGTCGGTTAGAGACAGATCCATACCGCTACGCCCTTCCGGCCGCCGCTTGCGGCGAGCGCAGATCCTGTCTGGGTTGCGCCGCTTCTCTGGGCATACCCAATCCGCGCTGGGCGATGATGTTGCGCTGCACCTCGTTCGCGCCTCCGCCGAAACGCAGGAAGATGCCGCTGCGGTATGCCTGTTCCATCTCGCCGTCCAACAGGTTGAAGGGGGAATCCTTGGTTAGCTGGCCGTACATTCCCAGAAGCTCGAAGCCGAAGTCGGCGACCTCCTGGATGAGGTCTGTCGCCACAATCTTCAGCGCAGAGCTTTCGTAGTTGGGGACGATGCCCTGGTCTATCATCCAAGCCGTGCGATACGACAAGAGGCGCACCGTCTCGAGCTTCATGCCGATCTCGGCGAAGCGCGTTCTGAAATGCGAGTCGCGCGACAGCGGCGCGCCGTCCACAATCGTTTCGTTGGCGTACTCGACGAGTCTGTTGAGCCGCTTCAGCAGCCCGGTGTAGCGCGAGCCGATGCTGACGCGCTCGAAATCCAGCGCCATGGCGACGTGATACCAGCCGCGATTCGGCTCGCCTATCAGGTTCTGGCGCGGGATGCGGACGTTGTCGAAGAACACCTCATTGGTGCGTCCGCTGTCCATACGCCATAGAGGGCGGACGCTGATGCCCTCCGAGTCCATCGGGACGAGGAAGACCGACAGGCCGCGATGTTTGCGCGCCTCGGTGTCGGTACGAGCGAGCAGCCAAACGTGGGACGAAAAGTGGGCGGCGCTGGTGAACAGCTTCTGTCCGTTGATGACGTAATCGTCGCCATCCACGACGGCGCGCGTCTGAAGTCCAGCCAGGTCGGTGCCGGCGCCGGGTTCGGTGTAGCCGAGCGCGCACTCGACTTCGCCGCTCAGCATCTTGGGCAGCCACTCCTCGCGCTGCTCATCGGCGCCGACATTCATGATCGTCGGGCCGACCATGTTGACCGCCGTGCCGTTGGTGTACAGCCCTCTGAAGCCGCCGATCTCCTCGGAGAATATGTACTGGTCCATCAGCGAGCGACCCAGTCCACCGTACTGTTCGGGCCACGAGATTCCAAGCAGTCCACGACTGCCCAGATCGCGCATGAACCGCTTGCCTGCGGGGCCTGGGCCTACGTCGTCGCCATCGTCCATCTCGCGCCGGAGTTCCGGCGTGATGAGAGATTCGATGGTGGAGCGGACTTCGCGCCGCCACTCGTCCTGTTCGGGCGTAAATCGGAAGTCCATTGAGTGGTATTCACCCTCACCCCAACCCTCTCCCTGAGGGAGAGGGGGCTTCCCCTTGCGGGGGTTACACAAACTGATCAGTCTCTCACGCCGGCTCGAACACGGGCAGCGCGATCTCGCCCTCGCCCTGGTCTATCCAGGTGAGCTTCACTCGCATACCGCAGGTGATATCCTCGATCGGGTTTTCCACGCCGACGATGTTGGTCATTATGCGGAAGCCTTCGTCGAGATCCACGTACGCCAGCGCGTAGGGGCCGAGGTCTTTGAACGCCGGATGGTAGTTCTGCATGACCACGCTGAAGGTATAGACTTCGCCCTCGCCGGCGGAGACGTTCCACGTCAGGTCGCTGGACGTGCATCCGGTGCAGTGCGCGCGGGGGTAGAAGACCACCTCATCGTCGCAGTCGTCGCACGTCTGGTAGGTAAGCTTGCGCCGCTTGGTGGCCTCCCAGAACGGCTCGGTGTCCGGTTCGGGGAAGCGCGGCTGCGGCCTCAGGACTTGGGTTGTCATTGGTTTCTCCTGTCTTTTCTGGATGTGATCCCTAGTCCGCCGCCAGGATGGTTACGCCGGTGGCGTGACGGGAGCCTAGCTGACCGCCGTTGCCAACGGCGACCGCAAGCTTGGCGTCGTCCACCTGCGAGGTGGACTCGCCGCGCAGTTGACGGGCGGACTCGAGCAGCAGGTATATGCCGCGCTCGCCCGGGTGGTTGGAGGACAGGCCGCCGCCGTCGGTGTTCAGCGCGGGCTTGCGCGGGTCGTCGAAGGCCAAGTGCCCTTGCGCCACATACTCCCCGCCCTCGCCCTTCGCGCAGAATCCGAGGTCTTCTATCATGCACATTACGGTTATGGAGAACGAGTCGTAAGCCATGAGTATGTCTATCTCGTCGGGTGTCACGCCCGCGTCGGCGAACGCGCGAGGGCCGGACTGAGCGCCCGCGCTGACGGTGATGTCGCCACCGTTCTCGCGGTACTTGGTCGCCTCGCCGCCGCCGATTATCCACACCGGCTTCTTGGCGCAGTTCGCCGCCACTTCTTTGGACGCGATGACCACCGCGCCGCCGCCGTCGGAGATCATGCAGCATTCCAATAGGCGCAGCGGCCACGCGATCATGCGCGAGTCCACGACGTCCTCGACCGTAAGCTCGCGGATGCCCACGAACTCCAGCGCGGTCATCGCCGCGACCGCCTCGGGGTTTCGCATGGCGTGCTTGCGCGTGGCGATGGAGATGTGCGCGAACTGCTCGTTGGTCGAGCCGTACTGGTACATGTGCCGGTTCTTGACCATGGCGTAGTTGGCGATGAGCGTTTGGCCCCAAGAAGACTCCATGTTGGTCTGGGGGTTGGGGATGCCGCCTCCCGCCGCGCCGCCGGTGCCGATGCGCCGCCTGTCGGAGTGGGCAGTGGAGCCGTAGGTGATGAGCGCGACGTCGGCCTTGCCCGCGGCGATCATAGTGGCGGCGTGGTTCGCCTGGAACTCGTAGGACGTGCCGCCGACGGCGGTGTTGTCTATCAGCCTGGGGTTGATGCCGAAGTATTCCGAGATGCCCAGCCCGCCGATGCTCTGATGGCTGCCCGTGTCGTACACCGCGTCAACGTCGGCCCACGTCAGTCCCGCGTCTTCAAGCGCTCGCGCCGCCGAAGCCGCCTTGATCTGCAGCGCGCTAACTCCGGGAGCGACCCTCAGCGGGTATTCGTGGATGCCTACTATCGCGGCCTCTCTGGTCTGCGGCATATCGGGTAGCTCCTTTCGCGGAGGGCGCGCCTCCGTCTCGTGAATCAAGTCCGCGCCAAAGTTACCATAAGCGTTCGGCGCGGTCAACGAATCCCGCTGTGACGCTATGTGAGGGAAAGACGCTGGCGCAGCAGGCGCGAGAACTCATCCGGCTTCTCGATATGGGGCATGTGGCCGCACTGGGGGACTATCTCGAAGCGCGAACCTTCGACCGCCTCGTGGATGCGGCGTCCGGCGTCCGGCGGGATGATGCGGTCTTCGGCGCCCCAGACTACCAACGTCGGGGCGGTTACCCTCGGAAGCAAGGGCAACAGGCTGCGGTCGTACATGTACGGCTTCCAGCATAGGCGCGTCGTCATCTCGCGGTTGGCGATGCTCGCCTCGCGCCGCTCAGGCGTCTGCTCGCCGCCGAACAGGGCGTCGTAGCCCGGAACGCTCGCGGTGTCGTGGAACGAGCGGCGCAGCGTCTCCTCCTCGCCCAGCAGGAACACGTCGGCTATCTCGCCGTCGCGGGGGCGGACGCCGGCGGTGTCCACCAGCGTCAGGCTTTCGAGGATGCCCGGGTTCATCACCGCCATCTCGGCCGCTATCCAACCGCCGAGGAAGTGGCCGACTAGCGACACTCTGTCCAGACCCATCTCCTGAAGCATCCACAGGTAGAACCGAGCCATATCCGACACCGATTCTAACCACTCGGGTCGCTCAGACTCGCCGAAGCCGGGATGAGTGGGCGCGTAAACCGTCGCGCTTTCGGCGATGGTCTCCATCCACGGCAGCCAGCCGAGATTGCCCTCGATGCTGTGCAGAAACACGACGGGAGCGCCCGTACCGGATCCACCCTTCAGCATATGCACGTCCACTCCGCCCACGCGGACGCGCTCTTCAGTTGCCCCGATCATACCCATGCGGAATCATCTCCCCTTCTGTGTTCTGTCTTCCAGTCGCTGTCTCAACTATCCGTTAGTCCATCCGTCAGGGGGCCACCTCGAAAGGCCCGGGAAGTTCGAGTTCGTCGCCGAGTTCGCGCAGCGCGGGCAGCACCTCAGCGTCCATAAGCTCCAGGCAGCGCATCGTATCTTCGTGGCTGATCGTGCCGTCGTTCGTCCAGACCGCCAGGATGCCGGGTCTGATTACGGACAGCACCTCGCGCAGCTTGCGAACCACCGTATCGGGACTGCCGACAACGATGCGGTTCAGACCCACCACCCTGTCGTAGCCAGCCGCGTCCACGCCGCCGACCAGCCGGTCCGGGCGCAGGTTGATTTGGGAGCTGCGCTGACGTCCCTGCCTCGACGTGTATCCGGGCGGGTTCATGTACTCCGGCGGCATCGGCACCCTACCCACGCCGGCGTTGCCCGCCAGAAAGCCCTTGCCAACCTCGTAAGCCTTCTCGTCCGTATCCTGAACGTGGACCCGGAACAGGTAGCCGAAGTTCTGCGGGCCAGGCTCGTAGCCGACCTCGTTCGCCGCCTCAGCGTAGATGGCTTTCGCGTCGCCGACCACCTCTGGGTCCGCCTCCAGGAACACGTAGGGGTAGTGTCGCCGCGCCGCCCATGTCATGGTCTCTGGGCTTGCGCTGCCCGGCACCCACACCGGCGGGTGCGGCTGCTGAAGCGGACGGACGAACGGGTTGACGACGCGGTACTCGTAGTGGCGTCCCTCCCAGCGGAACGGGCCGGGCGTGGTCCACGTCTTGATGATCAGGTCGTGCGCCTCCTGGAAGCGTTCGCGGTTGTGGACGGGGTTCGTGTTAGTCGCCCAAGACTCCACGCCGGTGCCGCGCACGAACCCCGAAACCAGCCTGCCGCGCGAGATGAGATCTATCTCCGCGAGCTCCTCCGCCATCCGGACGGGATTGTCCGATATAGGCAGCGGGTTGCCCAACAGCACGATCTTCGCGTTCTTGGTCGCCCGCGCCAGTATCGCCGCCTCGAGGTTCATCGCCGCGCCCATGCACGTCGGGGTATTGTGGTGCTCATTCAGCATCAGCCCGTCGAACCCCATCTGTTCGCAGTACTCGTACTCGTCCAGATAGTAGTTGTACATGTCCGACGCCATGTCAGGGTCGAAGTGGGAGTTGGGGAACGTCAGCCGCACCGCGCTGCGGTAGCTGTTTCGCACGTCCTCTTCCGTGTAGTGGAAGTAAGCTCGCTCCGTGAAGCGCATCAGAAACATGGTTGGCCCTCCTCGTCTTTCTGCCGTGATGGTATGACCAAGCGCTACGCTGGTCAAGCGCTCGGTCCACGCTCCCAATGCCGCCTGAGCGCTCCAAGAACCCCTCGCATTACAAACTTCGGTCAAGCGCCCGGCTTGCGTTTGACGGATGCGCCCAATCCCATTAACCTACGCCTAGCGTAGCCGTCGGACACAGAAAAGGAGCTTCCCATGCCCATCGAACAGAACTCGCCTGATCTCGAACGAATCGTATCCATCGATCAGGAGGTCGAAGAGATAACCGACGGATACGGCGGCTCAAACGGGCCGGCCGAGGGGCCTCTATGGTGGCATGAGGGCGGATACTTGCTGTTCAGCGACATCCACAACAACCGTCGCATGAAGTGGACGGAGGAGGATGGGGCGTCGGTCTTCCAGCAGCCGACGAACCACGCCAACGGTCTGACCCGCGATCTGAAGGGACGGCTCATCGCGTGCGAGCACAGCGCGGGCCGCGTTACCAGGCACGAGGCAGACGGCGAAGTTACCGTCGTCGCCAACCGATACCGGGGCCAGCGACTCAATCGCCCGAACGACGCGGTGGTCAAGTCGGACGGCAGCATCTACTTCACCAATCCGGGCGCTCCTGAACCCGGCCTCGACCTCGACTACTCCGGCGTCTATATGGTCTCGCCCGACCTAGGCGACATCACGCTGCTGGCACGCGACTTCCTGTTCCCCAACGGCCTAGCGTTCTCGCCGGACGAGAGCGTGTTGTACATAGACGACTCACGGCGCGGACACATCCGGGCGTTCGACGTGCAGCCCAATGGCACGCTGGCGCTGGGGTCCGACCGCGTGTTCGCCGATCTTCGCGGCGAACGTCCGGGCGTGCCTGACGGGTTGAAGGTGGATGTGGAGGGCAATATCTACTGCGGCGGCTCAGGCGGCGTGTGGGTACTCGACCCGAACGGCAACCACCTCGGAACCATCGTCCATGGGCGCGACGCCACGACCAACGTAGGCTTCGGAGGCGACGACTGGAAGACGCTGTACATTACCACGTGGAACACGGTGTGCCGCGTGCGGGTGAACATACCGGGAATGCCCGTGCCTACTAACGCGGGTGGGTGAGGGGTTGACAGGTCACTACCCATCGGGTAGTATTATCTTGTCCAGCGACTCCCAATAGGGTCTTCGGACCATTAGTAAGTTGGAGCGTGGACTAGGTTAGGGGTCCTTGCGGGGACCCCATTATTTTTGTGCGAGAGTATGCGGTGCAGAGAGTCGCCATATTCGTTGATGCTGGCTATCTGTTCGCAGCCGGGGCAACCGCCCTGACAGGAACCAATCAGCCCCGTTCCCATATCAAACTAGACCAAACCACTGTTATCGCCCTGCTGAATTCAACTGCCGACGCCAAGGCCAGTAGCGCATCTCTGCTTCGCATCTACTGGTACGATGGGTTGCTCCCCGAGGGAGTTTCCTCAGAGCAGCAGAGACTCGCCGGCACCGATGACGTCAAGTTGAGGCTTGGAGTTGTCAGCGCGTCTGGGCAGCAGAAAGGCGTTGATTCGCTGCTCGTCACCGACCTTGTGGAATTGGCGCGCAATCATGCCATTTCGGACGCGGTGGTACTTTCGGGAGACGAAGACGTAAGGGTCGGCGTTCAGATAGCGCAGAGCTTCGGCGTTCGTGTTCACCTGATAGGTATAGAACCCAGAAAGAACCAGTCCCGGGCCCTCGCACAGGAATCTGATACCACGACCGAGTGGGATAGGACAGATATCAATAACTTCATGTCGGTCGAGTTTGACTATGCTGCGCCTGCTAGATCAATGTATGAAACAGTACCCGTCGAAATTAGGAATGATGTAAAAGCAAGACTAGACGAAGTAGTAGTTCAGTTCCTTCAATCCCTTGATCCCAACGCGGTGAACCTACTATCAAACCTCGGTGAGAATGAGACGATACCGGGTCAGTATGATCGTCGCTTGCTGGGTATAAGCAGAAACGCTATTGGCAGAGAACTAGGTTTTGAGGAACGGGACTACCTCCGCACTCGTTTCAAAGCTGCCGCCCGAGACGCAGCCGACGCCCGTTCGGAATAGCGTCCGCTACCCTGCCCTGGCGCTGCCGATCGGGGCGGCGGGCCTTCGGACGAACAGCATGAGTATCGCGCCCATGAACGTTAGGGCGGCGAACATGGTGAAGGGCACTATGTAGGTGCCGCTGGTGTCGAACATGTAGCCGGCGAAAAGCGGCGCGAAGATCATGGCTATGTTCATCGGCAGCTGGGATATGCCCATGATGGTCGCGAACGCCTTGCGCCCGAAGTACTCCCCGCGTATCGCCGTGGTCAGCGGACTGCGGCCGCCGAAGCCGATGCCGTATAGCAGCGCGCCTACGTATGCCAGCCAGTACACGTTCAAGAATTCCAAAGATATGTCGAACAACCCGAAGGACATCTCGTCGAACGGCAATAGAGGCAAGGTAATCAGGTCGAACATCGCGAACAGCAGTATTCCAACACCCTGGACGAGCATGAAGAACGCGATCAGCAGCGTCTTGGACATCTTATCCGCTATCAGCCCGGATGCGAACTGGGCGGGCAGCGCGATGATTGTCTGCGTCGTAATGACGGAACCCGCCGCCACCAACGACATCCCCGTATCGGTCAGCTTTGGAACCAAGTGAAGCGCGAGCGTTACGATGGCGACGCTCGACGCCACCTGCGCTATCGTCAGCATCCAGAACGCGGGCGTCTTGAGCGCCTGAATCGCCGTGAACTCCGGCTCGTCGTCCATCGGCTGGGGAGGCTGGGGCGTCCGGGACGCGGGGGCGCCGCGCGACTCGGCGGCGACGGCGCCTGTGTCCGTCGCGCCGCCGGATCCGCCCCTCGACGCTGCCGGTGAACGGACGGGCGGGTCGCCATCCGGCGTCATCCCCACGTCCTCCGGGCGCGTTCTCAGCATCTTGAACGCGGGTCCGATTATCACCAGCAGGAACACGCCAATCGCAAGCGTGGCGCCCTCGAACTCCATTTTCTCTATCATCAGCGCCAGCACGGGAATCAGCAGCCCGCCGAAGTGTATGCCGGACATCGCCCCCGCCATGGCCAGCGACCGCCGCCTGCTGAACCAGTTGTTTATCATCGCGATTATCGCCAGCCATCCGCCAAGCCCGGATCCCAGCGTGATGAATATGTAAGACAGGTAGAAGTGGATCAGGCTCTCGTCCAGCGCGATCTCCGCGGGCGCGGCGTAGCCGGTCAACGCGAACAGGAACTCGACCGCGCGGAGGGTGATGAGCAGGGTAAGCTCGAGCGCGCCGAGCAGCCCGATCGTTCTCAGGATTCCCACGTCGCCCAGCATCTCGATCTGCGACAGCCAGATGAATCCAAGCCCCATCAGGATGTAGCCGATCAGCACCATTCGCCGCGTGCCGACGCGGTCCACGAGCACACCCTCGATCGGCCCCAGCACGGCGCCCTCGACCCGCGCGAGCGAAAACGCGCCGGACAGCGCGGTGCGGCTCCATCCGAACTGTCGCTCCAGAGCGACAAGCATCGTGCCAAGCCCCTGGAACACTGTCAGCGACATCAGCGTCAGCATGAACGACGACAGGCCAACCAGCCACCAGCCATAGAACATGCCGCGCACGTTGGCGAACGACTCGAGCATCCATCGTGGTCTTAGTACGCTGTACTGCACTGTGAGACAAACCCGCCGCTGTATTGCCGTCGCTATCGCCGCCGGTGAGCGTCTATATCGCGCCGCCGCGACGTGTCCGACGCGCCCGTTGGAGATTACCACAAATGAGGATATAGGAGGTAGGAGATAAGAGATAGAGCCGGAAACGGCCGTCAAGCCATGATGCCGCCAGCCTCTATCCCTTAACTCATCGATGCTAGTAAGATACTTCTACCATTGACCACAGGAGACGCAATGTATCCGGGAGACATAATCATCCCACAATCTCAAATAGCCCGCGTCGTTCCGGAGATAGCCGGAGATATATCGGCTGACTACGGCGCGTACCTGCCCCTGATGGTTGGCGTGATGGACGGCGCGATGTGCTTTCTGGCAGACCTCGTTCGCGCGTTCCCCGTGTCGGTTGATGTCGCCACGACGCGCGTGTCCAGCTACAACGGCTCGGAATCGGGCGAGGCGGTCATAGAGTGGCTGCCGCCGTCCGAATTAGTGAAGGGACGCGACGTGCTGCTGGTGGATGACATCCTGGACACAGGCAAGACGGCAACGCTGCTCATCCCGCGCCTGATGGAGCTAGGCGCCGAATCCGTCGGCGTCTGCACGCTGCTCGACAAGGCGGCCCGCCGGTCGCATAGCATCGAAGCCAACTACGCAGGCTTCGACGTGCCAGACATATTCGTGGTCGGCTATGGACTCGACTACAACGGCGCCTATCGCAACCTGCCGGACGTGAGAGAGTTGGCAGACAAGCCACACGCTTGACCGGAGTTTGGATGGCGAGGGCAGTTGCTGGAACAATGGCGCCAATGGCGAGGCTGTTACGCTCATCCCCTTAGACGGGGGTGGGATTTAGCCCAACTTGGGGAGTTAAAAGCAAATGCCCCGAGTGACCTTCGCTCTCCGGAACCGGCTTCCGCGGCCTGCGATGCGTCGCTGCCGCCACCGCCTCCATCGAATCCAACCTGCCGATGAGCCTGCGAACGCATTCGCCTGCTCCGCCAGCCTCTCGCTCACTGGACATTGAACTCAAGCCGACCGCTGGGTCTCGCCCGCCGAAGCGGACTCAAGCCAGCCACCGGGTTTCGCCCGTCCAGACGAACTCCCTGCCAGCCGCAGCTCCCTAAGGGGCCGCTCAGCCTGTCGAACCCTCCAACCCGGTCCGCGTAGCCTGCGCCGTCGCGCCTGCTCTGTAGCCTTCCGAATCTTTGGCCTCAACCACTTGGGGCATAATCAATATAACCCTACATCCTGGGACTGTCAACCCCTTTTTTGACGAATCTTGGAAATTGCTCAATTTTGCTGGGGAGCGCGCTGTGTGGCGGCGCATCATCGCCCCCCATGATGGAGGACGACGGCGCGCGCAACGCTAGATTCGTCTGAGAAGCCTATCGTACTCGTGATGCGGTTGCGTCAGCCCCGCTCGATGCTCCGCCAGAGCTTCGTCAGCCATCCGTTCCAGCAGGTCCTCGGATTCGGGACGGCTGAACAGTTCCGCCCACCGCCGCTCCGACTCCATCTCAGACAGAAGGAAGCGGGCAACCCGATCCTGTTCTTCCCTCGGAAGTTCGGACGCTCTATCGAAGGCTTGCTGAAGGAGTTCAGTCATCAGCTTCCCTTTCTGCGGTCCAGCAATCATTTTCGCCACGCTGGGTTTGCCTATGCCGATTATACTACTTCCGCAGGATTGCGCGCATAGTCGAAAGAGGACAGATCGGCTACTCACCCCCATCCCTTCCTTGACCCTTCGTTCTGCCCAAACCTATAATCTGTCCGAACCGAAGGGGGTATCCCGAATGAGCGAACCTGCCGGAATCGGCCAGATCGAAGACCTGCGAACCAGGGCGCTGACGGCGCTCGCCGACGCCCCCGACGAGTCGGCCCTAGACGAGTGGCGCGTTACGTACCTGGGACGGCGCGGCGAGCTGACGGCGCTGCTGCGAGGGCTAGGATCGCTGCCGGCCGAGCAACGACCCGTCGTCGGCGCGGCGGCCAATGCGCTCCGCCAAGCGCTCCAGGACGCGCTGGCCGAGCGCGCCGACGAACTGAAGCGCGCCGCCGACACCGCCGAAGCGATAGACGTTACGCTTCCCGGCTGGCCCGCGCCGCGCGGCGGCATCCACCCGACGACGCGCATCGTGCGCGAGATATGCGCCGCGTTCGCGTCCATGGGCTTCAGCGTAGTCGAAGGGCCGGAGATCGAGTGGGATCACTACAACTTCGAGATGCTCAACATTCCCAAAGATCACCCGGCGCGCGATATGTGGGATACTTTGTGGATAGACTACGAGGATGACGACGGCAATCGACCGATGCTGCTCCGTACCCACACGTCGCCGATGCAGGCGCGCACGATGGAGGCGACGGATCCGCCGGTGCGCGTGGTGGTGCCGGGCAAGTGCTACCGCTACGAGGCGACGGACCCGCGCCACGAGTGGCACTTCTACCAGATAGAGGGTCTGGCCGTAGATCGCGGCATCACCATGACAGATCTGAAAGGCACGCTGTACGAGTTTGCCCGGCGCGTGTTCGGAGTGGAGCGCAAAGTCCGCTTCCGTTGCGACTACTTCCCGTTCGTCGAGCCGGGCGTGGATATGTCCATAGACTGCTTCCTGTGCGACGGCGGCTGCCGCGTGTGCAGCGACACGGGCTGGATAGAGATAATGGGCGCGGGCATGGTGCATCCGAAAGTGCTGGCGGGCGTCGGCTACGACCCGAACATCTACACCGGCTTCGCCTTCGGCATGGGGCCGGAGCGAATCTCCATGCTCAAGCACGGCATAGATGATATACGGCTGTTCTACTCTAATGATCTGAGGTTCTTGCGGCAGTTCAATTAGGCGAGGAGGTAGGAGGTAGAGATGGCTGGGGGCAAGGCCAAGTATGTTGGGGTAGATGGAGCCACATGCGGATGGTTCAGCGTGGGGCTAAGTGACGATTCTACGCCCGAAGTAAGATCGTTCCCAACTTTCAGTGGTCTTGTGGGCTACTACTCAAATGCTGAACTGATTCTGGTGGATATGCCAATCGGCCTACTGAATTCCGGAAAGGATGATAGGGGTTTCAACGGCGAGCGGCACTGTGACAAGAAGGCGCGTGAGAAGTTGAATTGGCGTAGCGGCAGCGTGTTTCCTGTTCCTACCCGCCCGGTAGTTCATGCGATCACTGAGCAGAACCTCACGTTTGAAAAAGCGATGGCGTGTGCACAATCCAATATGGGTAAGGGAATCAGCAAACAGACTTATTACATATCTCCCAAGATTGCCGAAGTTGATAATGTTGTTGCCTACCGCGATCAGAACGCCTCTCCTCGGATAAGAGAGGTTCATCCCGAAATCTGTTTTTGGGCATTGAACAACTACCAGGATATGTGTCATCCCAAGAACGAGTCCGGCATGGTAGGTATTTGTGAACGTCTCGAAACGTTTGAGAAGGTCGAGGGGAAATTCGACTACATCAAGAAATCCAGAGACATCTACAAAGAAGCTCTATCAAGATTTCGCAGAAATCAAGTTAGGCGTGATGACATCGTTGACGCCTTGGTTGCCGCCATCACAGCTAAGATCGCCTGCACCGAACCGGGCAGACTTCGCACACTTCCTAAATCACCACCGAAAGACGCGAAATGTCTCCCTATGGAGATGGTATACGTAACATCCGATTGATCCTGGCCCCGCCAAAAGGAATCTCATGCTAATCCCAATATCTTGGCTCAAGAACTATGTGCCGGTTACTGACACGCCCGACGATCTTGCCCACAAGCTGACTATGGCGGGCATCGAGATTGGGGACGTTCAGACTATCGGGGCGGACTGGGACGCGGAGAAGGTCGTCGTGGGCCATGTGCTGGACGTGTCGCCGCATCCCAACGCGGACCGGCTGCGGCTTCCAACGGTTGACACGGGAGACGGCGAGCCGTCCACCGTCGTGTGCGGCGCGCCGAACGTGGCCGCCGGGCAAAAGATAGCGTTCGCGCGCGAGGGGGCGGCGCTGTTTAGCCCGAGGTCGGGCAAGGTGGAGAGGCTGAGGCGCGCCCGCATCCGTGGCGTGGAGTCGCGCGGGATGGTGTGCTCGTCCCTCGAACTTGGGCTTGGCGAAGACCACGACGGCATCCTCGTCCTCGATGACGAGGCTCCTATCGGAACGCCGCTGGCGGACTACCTTGGCGACGCCGTGCTGGATGCGGAAGTTACGTCCAACCGCCCTGACTGCCTCTCGATACTGGGCATCGCCCACGAGGTCGGCGCGATTACCGGGCAGCCCGTTACCGAGCCGGACCATTCGTACCCCGAAGACGGGGACGCCATCGAAGACCAGGTAACTATCGAGATAGCCGACCCCGACCTGTGCTACCGCTACACCGCCAGCCTGGTGCGCGGCATTAGCATTGGCCCGTCGCCGCGCTGGATGCAGGACGCGCTCGTCAAGGCGGGCCAGCGTCCGATCAACAACGTGGTGGATATTACCAACTACGTGATGCTGGAATACGGCCAGCCGCTGCACGCCTTCGACTTCGACAAGTGCCGCGACGCGACGATCATCGTCCGCGCGGCGCGCGAGGGCGAGACGCTGACGACGCTGGACGGCGAGGTCCGCGAGTTAGCGCCTCCGATGCTGACGATAGCGGACTCGCGCGACGCGGTAGGGCTGGCCGGCGTCATGGGCGGCGCCAACTCTGAGATGATCGAATCCACGACCAGCGTTCTTCTGGAATCAGCCAGCTTCGACCCGGTGAACACGCGCAAGACGCGAGCCGCGCTGGGCATGAGGACGGACGCATCGGACAGGTTCGAGCGCGGTATCAGATCCGCGCTTGCGCCCGCCGGGTTGCGGCGAGCTACGCAGCTCATTGTCGAACTGTGCGGCGGCGAGGCGGCGAAGGGCGTGATAGACCTCTACCCGACGCGACGCGAGCCGCCGACTGTCAGCATTAGCCGCGCGCGCATCCGCCGCGTGCTGGGAGTAGATTACCCAATGTCGCAGGTCAGGCGCGTCCTGGAGTCGCTCGGCTTCGAGGAAGCGGACCCGCCGGGCGGACTGATAGACCTGATCGAGACGATAGAGGCCGCGCCTTCCGCCGAGCGCACCGATACGTTGTGGCTGAAAGTCCCCTACTGGCGCTCGGACATCGCCATCGAGGACGACCTGATAGAGGAAGTCGCCCGCATCATCGGCTACGACTCGCTGCCCTCGACGATGCTGTCTGCCGCCATCCCGCACTGGCAGCCGCAGCCGATGACTGAGTTGAAGGACACGGTCCGCGACCTGATGGCAGCCGCCGGGATGCAGGAGACGATCTCGTACTCGCCGACGACGCTCGAAAACCTGCGCCGAGTGGATGCGCTGGACGACACCAATCCGCCGCTGCGGATCGCCAATCCTCTAAGCCGCGAGTGGGAGTACATGCGCACCAGCCTGCGCTCCAACGTACTCAATACGCTGTCGTACAACCGGCGCATCGCGCAGGGCGAGGGCGTTCGCATATTCGAGGTTGGGCGCGTGTACATCCCCAAGCTCGAAGCGCGCGAGCGCGACCTGCCGGAAGAGCGCGAGATGCTGATCGGCGTCGTATCAGGCCCGCGCTTTCCCGAGTCGTGGATTACGGCGTCCAATCCGGTTTCCGGGCCGATGGGCTTCTTCGACGCCAAGGGCGCGCTCGAATACGCCTTCGGCAAGCTGGGCATAGACGCGGAGTACGCGCCCTCAGCCGACTCGATCATGCGACAAGGGCGCACCGCGCGCGTTACGTCCGGCGGCTTGGAGCTGGGCGTAGTGGGCGAGATACAGCCGAGTGTGCTGGAGAGCTTCGACCTGGAATCGTATCCGGCGGCGATGTTCGAGATCAGCCTGGACGCGCTGCTGTCGGTACTGGGCGATCTACGGCAGACGCATCAGGCTTCGAGCCGGTATCCGCAGTCGTACCGCGACTTGGCAATCGTCGTGGACGATGATGTGCCGGCGTCCAGCGTCTCCCGCATCATAGACCGGCACGCGCTTGCGGTCAGCAGCGCGCCGTTCGACATCTACACCGGCGAGGGGGTGCCGGAAGGTCGCAAGTCGGTGGCGTTCAGGATAACGTTCCAGTCGGATCGCGGCACACTTACCTCCGAGCAGGTGGACCACTTCCAGCGCGACATCATGCGCCAGCTGCGGCGCGAGCTGGGGGCGGAGCTTAGGGGCTGAGCCAAGGTCGCCATGGACTTCTCCTACGAATACACGACTGAGCAGGATGACTTCCGCGCCGAGGTGGTGGAGTGGCTCAACCGCAACGCGCCGGCGGACGGCTCGGCGCTGTTCGATTCGCCGGATGACTCGGACGCGCTGCGCGAGTTGACGCTACGGCTAGGACGTGTCGGCTGGCTCGCGCCATCCGAATCCGAGCGGAACGGCGGCGCGGGACTTTCGGCTGACCTGACCGTGGTCGCGCTGGAAGAGCTAAACCGGCGCGGGCTGCTGCGTCTCGTGGAAGACGAAGCGCAGGCTCTGAGAACCGCGCTAACGGTATGGGCCGTTCGCCCCGATTCCGCCCGCATCCGCTCCCTGGCGACGGGCGGGCTCACGGCGTGGAAGCACGCGATCGCGCTGTCTCCGACCGTTAATGGAGGCGCGCGGTTGGACCTTAACTCGGTGGGTGTAGAGGCGGATTCTGACGCTGACGGATACATCCTGAACGGCGCAGCGCGATTCACGGGGACGGCGGATCGTCCCGACATTCTGTGGACGGTCGCGCTGGTAAAGCCCGGCGACACGCCGGTGTGTCTGCTAGTGGACGCCTCAGCCGATGGGGTACTGCGCCCGGCTCGCCGCGCGCTCGCGTCCACCGCGCCTCGCATCGTGAAGTTCGAGGACGTGTGGGTACTGAAGACGGACGCGCTCGGCGACGAGGGCGATGGACAACGAGTCCTGTCCACTCAGGTATCGCTGGACCCGCGCGCCGACCTGCCGTCATGGGCGGAGCGGGGTACGGACGCGCTGATCGAGTTCGCCCGCAAAGACGGCATCTCCCAAGACCCCATCAGGGCGCGGATGCTGGTGGAAGCGTATATAGCCAGCCGGGTATCGCGCCTGCTTAGGATGCGGGCGTCGTTCGTGGAACAGGTCGGCGCTGCGGACGGCTTGACTCGAGCGACGGCGCTGTCCGCGCTCTGGCGTCGGCAGTCGGCGACGGCGCTGGCGGATACGGCGAGGCAGGTAGTGGGGCCGCGCGCGATGTTGGCGTCCGACGATCCGCGCGCGGTGGACGGCGGACGCTACGAGCGGCTGGGCCGGCGCGAGCTGGCGGAGCGCGAGGCGGGAGACGTAGAGCGGGAGGGGCTGGCGGCGGAGTTGGGACTGGGCGAGTAGGGGCCGCAGTCCTGCGGAGCACCGTTAGTTGAGGATTATAGCAAGTCCATTTCCGCCATCATTTCCGCTTTCATGGCATCAATGCGTCTGCGGCGCTCCGGCGTGATGTCCTTGACCAAATTGCTGAACGGGTGGTGTCCACTCATTAGATCAACCCTTCCTCAAGGAACCACCGACCAAACTCATCCGTGTACTCTACTTCCCAAGTCATGTTGAATTGTATTCCCATCAGGGAACCTAGCGCAAGACACGCTCGCTACTCGACCTGGCCATCCACGAGCGCAATTGACACCCTACCGCCCTTGCCATACCATTCGCCCATCGTTATCCCTTGACTACGATTAGGAGGTTTCCAATGGGCGCAATCCTCGGCGAAGGCGATTTCAGGTATGAACACATTGTGGACTGGCACCAACTTCCCGAAGGCGCCAGGCTCATCGAAACGCCCGGCGTCGCCGTCGATTCTCAGGACGATGTGTACGCATTCAGCCGCAACCCGGACTTTCCGGTCATGGTATTCAACCAGGCGGGCGAGTTCGTTCGCGGCTTTGGCAAGGGGATCTTCGGCGATCGGACGCACGGCATCTACGTTGGGCCGGAAGACACGATCTACTGCGTGGACGACGGCATCCACACGATCACCAAGTTCACGCGCGACGGCGAACTGCTAATGACCATCGGCGTTACCAACCAGCCATCGGAGATCTGGGGCGGCGAGCCGTTCAACAGGCCGACGCACGCCGCCGTGTCGCGCAAGACGGGACACATATACATCTCCGACGGCTATGGCAACTTCAACGTGCACAAGTACACCGGCGACGGCGAGTACGTGATGAGCTGGGGCGGGCCGGGCATAGACCCGGGCGAGTTCCTGCGTCCGCACAATATCGCCGTGGACGACGATGACCGCGTGATCGTAGCTGACCGCGAGGCGCACCGCATCCAGGTATTCGACGGCGAGGGCAACGTGCTGGACGTGTGGAACAACATCCACATGCCCAACGGCATGACCATCGGACCGGACGGCAACATCTACGTCGGCGAGTTGCCCGGCGCGACGCAGGCGGAGCCAACACCGCCGCGACACGGCCACCGCGTGAGCATCTACGACCCCAACGGCAACCGCCTGGCGCTGCTGGGCGCTGACGACGAAGGCACCGGCGCAGGCGAGTTCATCGCGCCGCACGGCATGGGCGTTGACAGCAGCGGCAACATCTACGTCGGCGAAGTGTCGTTCACCATACGCGGCAGCCGCATGGACCCGCCGACTGAGCTGCGGAGCTTCACGAAGCTGGCAAAGCTGTAAGCTATTAGCGCCATCCTCACTCCTCGAACACATACTGCCGCGCGGGTCTGCCGCCTTCGGGCAGGCCCATCGGCAGGTGGGCGTTGATGAGGTAGGGGCGCTTCTCTTCTTCGACGATTCGCAGTCCCTCGGCTATGGTGGCGGTCATCTTCGACTCATCGGTCAGGTCGGTCGCCTCCATGCCGAAGCCTTCTGCTATCTTGGTTGGGTCCATGCCGGTCAGGGCTACTCCGCCGTAGTCGCCGGTGTCTTTCATGTTGGCGTTGGCGCCCCCGAACGCGCCGGCGACGATGCCGTATGCCTGGTTGTTCGTGATCACGTAAAGCACCGGGATGCCGTGATGCACCGCCGTCCACAGGCCGCTGTCAGCGTAGTAGAGGGAGCCGTCGCCGACGAGTCCGACGACCGGGGTGTTGGGCGCGGCGAGCTTGGCGCCGATGGGAGCGCCTACGCCGTAGCCCTCGGAGCCGCCGGCGGGACGGATGTACATGTTGTCGCCGGGGCCGTTGTCTCCGCCAACCACATCTTGGGGAACGGCGAACTGCTCGGTGGTTACGATGCCGCCGCCGATACGCTCGAGCTCGGCGTCCAGCGCCTCGATCAGTGGGAGCGGACGCACGCGCCCCTCCTGTGGGGCAGACGACAGCGCGCCGCGTCGCTCGTCCCGCAGCGCCGATGCCGCCGAACGCGCCCATTGCCGGCGCTCGTCGTAGCGTCCGGGTTCGGTCTCGCTCAGCGACAGGGCGGACAGACGCTCCATGGCGCGGCGCTCGTCGGCGAGTATTGCGAGGTCGAGGCCGGGCATGTTCTTGAGGTGTTCGACGTCCGACCCGATGGCGATCAGGGTCGCGCCGGTGGCGAAGCCGTCGTAGTCGGATGCCGCGCCCGCTCCGCCGTGCCGGGATCCTATGGAGAGTATGAGGTCGGGATCGAGGGATTCTGCGGCGCTCTCGAAGTAGCCGGCGTGCTGGGGGTGCTTGATGGGTACGCCGCGCAGGTCGTTCCTGCCGGTGGAGACGGCGGCGCCGAATCGCTCGGCTATCGCGGTTACGGCAGACTCCGCGCCGCTCTTCCAGATGCCGTCTCCGGCGTAGATGAGGGGGCGCTTCGCTTCGTGCAGGGCCAGGGCGACGCGCTCCATGTCGTCGTCGGAGGGGTAGCCGGCGCGAACTTCGGGGATGCCGCCTTCGATTATATCCGTCGTTACCGGAGACGGGCCGAGCATACTGTCATAGACGGCCAAATGGACGGGGCCGACGGGCGGCGTGGTGGCGACGCGGACGGCGCGCTCGATGGCGGCGGGGAGTCCTTCAGGTTCGACGACGGTCCAGTTCTCCTTGGTCATGGGGGCTGCGATGGAAGTGGGGCCGAAGCTGTGGTCGAGATCGAGGCTAATCCTGTCGGCGAAGCTGCCGGTGTCGCCCGCGAACGTGATGACTACCACGGGCAGGCTCCCCCACCAGACGTTGATCAACTGACCCATGCTCTGCGCCAGCCCCGCGCCGAGGTGGACGACCATCACGCCCGGATCGGCTTTCACCTGCGTGTAGCCGCCGGCCATGGCGGTAACCGTGCCTTCGTGCAGTCCGAGTATTCCGTGAATGTCTGGATGGGCATGCAGGGTATCGAAGAACAGCGCCTCGCGCGAGCCGGAGTTGTTGAATACGTACTTGACGCCGGACGCGGCCAGCTGCTCGACCATCACCTGGGAGGCGTGGGCGGTTATGGTTCGTTTCTGCATGGGGGGTCTCCTGCTGGGGTGAGTTTGGGGGTATTGTAACAGGGTTGTGGGGTATGGGGATGGAGGAGAAGCGGGCATCCTGATGGACGGTGGAGAATGGATATACACAATTCAAGGCATAGCGCTAGACGATGACCGTACTATCCCCCTGAGTATCTCGTGCAAGTCATTGACGCTTGTCACATAGCTGCGCGGACTCTGCAGGCGCGTTAGGTTTCGCAATCTAGTTAGTCGTTGCGAGTTGTAGTACGCGCCGTCCACTAGGACGAAGAGCGCAACGCCGTTGTACACGCGCCCCTGAAAGCTGCGCAGCAACAACTCCATCTCATTGAATTGGCTGTCCTGATTGCCGCCTCCCGCTTTAGTGTACTTCTGAGCGGCGTAGCAGGTGACCCCGGCGGTAGCCCACTGAAAGTCGAGCGACTTGGACGGACGCGCCGCGCCAGCGAACTGCCGCCCAGATAGTATCTGCCCGTCCCTGTTGATGTACACGGCGTTGTTGCCACTAGCGGGGAGCTTGCGGAAGTCGGATACATCCGCCAAAGCTTCGATAAACTCGGCGGCGGCGTGTTCATGAATGTTCTGCCGACGCGCCTCTCGCGCCAGAACCGCCGCCAGCGGACCACTCGGGTTGGCGTCTAGATCGCGCCAGAAATCATCCTCCGCAATGCCGAATTGTCCGGAGAAGTGAAGTATCCTAGTCCGCAGCCTGTCGGAGCGTTCCGCAATCTCCTGCGCCACATCTGCCAGATTCTCTGCGTTTCGCCGACGCTCATTCGCGTCGAAGTCCAGTTGCGGGCCAGGCTTGCGCGTCATGAGACCGACTCCACGGCGCGCGACAGTGGCTCCGCCAGCACGCCAGCCTCAGCCAGCCTGCACTCGATCACCCGCTGCGCCGACTCGGAAGCGTCCATGCCCACAAAGCGGCGTCCTAGCTGATGCGCCGCCAGTAGCGCGCCGCCACTGCCCGCGTAGCAGTCCAACACCGTATCGCCCGGGTTCGACGAAGTGAGGATAATCCGCCGAAGCATATCCGCGTTCTTCTGTGTCGGATACACTGCCCGCTGCGGATCTTTGTACGTCCACACATCCTGCGGCAACCTGCCGGGCGGAGCGTCGCCGCCATAAGCGTAGCGGATCTTGCGCGGGTTGCCTGTCGCGCTCCAAGCTATCAGTCCCGCCGCGTCCAACTCGTCGAGCTTGGCCGGCGGATAGCGCCAGTGCCTACCCGCCGGCGGAGATATTCCGCGCCACGCTCGCCCTGTCGGCCCGTTCGCGGTCTCGCCAGGGGCGTGCAAAGGAGTCGTCGCAAATCGACGACCGTCCGCATCCACCTGCGGGTACAGGCGCGCGACATCTTCGAACGACATCGGTTCCCGCTGCGGATTCCACGTGATGCGATCGGGGGAGTTCGAGTAGAACAAAATCGTGTCTCTGATGTTGCCGTATGAGTAGCGGTCGAAGTTCTTCGGGTTGCACTTGATTCGGGCGATACTGTTGCGGAAGTTTTCCGCGCCAAACACTTCATCCATTAGCAGGCGCACGCGGTGCTCCATATTCACCCCGATATGTACGTAGATCGATCCACATGGCGCCATCACGTGGCGAATAGCCCGCAGTCTGGACTCCAACGCATCAAGATACGCGCCGCCCCGTGTCTTGTCGGAATATGCCACCGCCCCGGACGCGCTGACAGCGTTGGCGCGGTCGGTGTCGATCAGGAAGTCGCTATTCGTAGCGAACGGCGGATCAATGTAAACCAGATCGACCGAGACGCCCAACCGCGTTAGCCGCAGCAAGCCCTCCAAGTTGTCGCCCGCATGAAAATAGTTGACCAGCGTCATATCCGCTCTGGCCTCCGTATGATCCGATTCGCACAAATGCTCTATGCAGTGCCAAGATAACACACGTGAAACAGTGGCGGCAAGGCACATCGGACGCGCCTGAACAGATAGACGGCTGCGCAGACGCAGTTCGGCCGCTTCGCCGCGTTGACATCCCACGCGCCCAATCGGATAATCCACACAACATCACGCTGGGAGCCGCGCTATGACGCTTTCGACCAATACGGTGCTTTATGAGACGCGCAACAACATCGCGTACATTACGCTGAATAGGCCGGGATCGCTGAACGCGCTCAGCCGGGAGGTGGGAGGCGGGCTGCGGGAGGCAATGGACGAGTTCCGGGACGACGACGATCTGTACGCCGCCATCCTGGTCGGGAGCGGGGGACGCGCGTTCTCGGCGGGGATGGATCTGAAGGAGCGGGCGGCGCTGGACGCGGAGGGGGACAGGCCTCAAAGTCCGGCGATCGGGAAGCACGAGGCGTCGTTCGCGGACAGGGGCGTGTTCAAGCCGGTTATCGCGGGGATCGATGGGTACTGCGTAGCGGGCGGGCTGGAACTGTCGTTGAAGTGCGACATCCGGGTCGCCACGCGCCAATCGCAGTTCGGGCTGCCGGAGCCGCGATGGAGCATCTTTCCGGGACACGCCGTCCACAACCTGTCGCGGATGATTCCGCTCGGCGAAGCGCTCAACATGATGCTGACGGGCGAGAGGATCGGCTCCCAGCGCGCCTACGACATCGGCCTGATACAGCACCTCGTCGAGGACCGCGACGCGATGATGGCGAAGTGCGAGGAGCTTGCGGAGCAGATAAAGCTATGCGCTCCGCTGGCGGTGCAAGGCATCAAGCGCATAGTCTATGGCGGCAAGGATCAGCCGGTGGAGTACTCGGTTAGGATGGGCGCGCCCATCATGGAGCATGTCCAGGGGACGGCGGACGCGATCGAGGGGCCGAGGGCGTTTTCGGAAAAGCGGGCGCCGGTGTGGAAGGTGGGGTAGGATAAAGTAGATCAACCATCCCGAACTTGGATGTCACCCCCATCCTAACCTTCCCCCGTCAAGGGGGAAGGGACTGACGCTCGATTACATGGCAAAGTCTAATTCACAGGAGGCGTTTTCATGGCTCAGATAGAAGGTAGCGCGCTGGTTACGAAGTCAATCGCCAACGAAGGCATTACTACGCTGTTCGGACTGGCGGGTGGGCCGATTGTGGAGGTGATGGGGTACGGTCCGAGCTTCGGGGTGCGGCCCATCGGAGTCCGGCACGAGCAGGCGGCTACGTTCTCGGCGACGGCCTACGGCTACGTTCGCAACGAGGTCGGCGTGGCGGTGCTGGCGGCGGGGCCGGGCGTTACCAACGGGGTTACGGGGGCGCACGTGGCGTTCGACAACTGTATGCCTCTGCTCATCATCGGGGGTTCGGGGCCCCAGCATGGGCGGTATTCAGGCACGTTCCAGGAAACGGACAACGTGCCGATGTTCCGATCCATCACCAAGATGGCCGTGCAGGTGGATAGCGCGGCGCGCATACCGGAGTATATGTCCATGGCGTTCCGCAAGGCCAAGACGGGCAGGCCGGGGCCGGTGTATCTCGATCTTCCGTCGGACGTGCTTCAGGAGATGGTGGACGAGGAGTCCGTGAACTGGCCGAGCAGCTACTACGCATCCGCGCCGCCGCAGGGCAACGCGGACGAGATAGCGCGAGCCGCCGATCTGCTGCTGAACGCGGAGCGTCCGGCGATGATCGTGGGCAAGGGCGTGCGCTGGTCCGAGCCGGTGGAGCAGCTGACCGGACTGGTGGATACGCTGGGGATGCCGTTCCTGCCGTCGCCGATGGGCCGGGGCTTCATCCCGGACGACCATCCGCTGAACTTCAACGCGGCGCGCAGCACGCTGATGCAGGAGGCGGACGTCATCCTGGTGGTGGGCGCGCGCCTCAACTGGATGTTCGACTTCGGGCGGCGGTTCGCGCCGGACGCGAAGATCATCCACATAGACATAGAGCCTGAGGAGATCGGGCTGAACCGTGCGGTGGACGTCGGCATCGTCGGCGACGCGGGACAGGCGCTGGGGCAGATATTGGCGGAGATCGAGGGGCGCGCGGAGGGCGTTCGGGACAGGGCGGAGGAGGGGCCGTGGCTGACTGCGCTGCGGGAGAAGGCGGCGTCGAATGGAGAATCCATCCAGCCGTTCCTGGAGGCGGATACGACACCCATTCGCACGTACCGGCTTCTGAACGAGGTGCGGCAGGTCTTCCCGCGAGACACGATATACAGCGTGGACGGGCAGATAACGCTCGCCACCGGACGTCAGGTTCTTCCGTCGAACACGCCCGCGAGCCGTCTCAACTCCGGCACCAACGGCTGCATGGGCGTCGGCGTGCCGTTCGCCATCGGAGCCAAGTTGGCGAGGCCGGACGCGCCCGTGGTCAGCGTCAACGGCGACTGCGCGTTCGGGTTCAACTCGATGGAGATGGAGACGGCGGTCCGGCATAACCTGCCTGTCGTATTCATCGTCAACAACAACTCCGGCATAGTCGGCGGCAACCTCGAATCGCGGATGGGACTGCCGGACGGGTACGGGGAGCGCGTGGCGCGGTACGTCCAGGACGTGCGCTATGACAAGATGATGGAGGCGTTCGGCGGCCACACGGAGTTCGTGACCGAGCCGGAGGACATCGGCCCCGCGCTCGAACGGGCATACGCGGCGAGTCTGGACGGTACGCCCTCGTGCGTGAACGTGATTACGGACCCGATGGAGCAGATGATAACGCGGTCGAACAGGGCGAGCGCGCTGATGGGGTACTGATTTTAACGCAGAGGCGCAGAGGAACGCAGAGACGCAAGGGAATCTTGAATTATCCCTTCGCGCCTCTGCGTTGATTGTCCGCACGGCTGAATCCTTAGTTTGTGCATCGTATCACAAAATTGACACCCCAAAATCTCCCTTGATATATTTTTCAGTGGATTTGATCATGTGGCGTAGTGCGCCACTTCCATCTACGTGGCGTAGATACATGGTCGCATGAGCGTCCACATGGGAGCACAGACGACAGCGTCCGCGCGCAGGCCGCCCGGAGACGCGAGGAGAGAACGAGCGAATGAGTGATTTGAGGAAGACCGATTTCGTAGTCAGGTTCGCCGGAGAGGGCGGAGCGGGCGTCGTAACCTCGGCGGAGGGCTTTGCCCAAGCCAACGCGCAGGTCGGCTACCATGTCCAGACGTTCTCGACCTTCCCATCGCAGATCAGGGGTGGACCCGTATGGACGCAGACGCGCATCTCGACCGAGGAGGTGCTCAGCTCGGGCGACGAGCTCGACGTGCTGGTAGCCTTCAACGAGTACGCCTACCTGACACACAAGGAAGAGGTCTCAGAAACCGGCGTCATCATCTACAACGCCGAGGATTTCGAGATCGAGGATGACGGCAAGAGCTTCGGGATGCGCTTCGACGAGCTTGCCCGCTCAACCGGCAACGCCCGCGCCGCGAACATGATCGTCATGGGCGCGCTTGCCTACCTGGTCAACATCCGCCAGGAGATTCTGGAAGACTTCGTGACCAAGCGGTTCACGCGCGGTCGCCCGAACGACCAGCAGATCATCGAATCGAACCACGTGGCGCTGGGTCTCGGACGGGAAGAGGCCGAAAAGAGCGGCTTCGCGCTCGGCGAACTCGCCGACCCTATCCCACCGGAAGGCGAGCAAATACTGCTCAACGGCAACCAGGCGCTGGCGCTAGGCGCGATGGTCGCGGATCTGGACGTCTATGTCGGATACCCCATATCGCCCGCTACTTCGCTGCTCGTGTGGCTGGAGAACAACCTTGCGGGGCCTGGCAAGTTCGTATATCAGGCGACATCGGAGATCGAATCGATCACGAGCATCGTCGGGGCCGGGTTCGCCGGCAAGAAGGCGATGACCGGAACCGCCGGGCCGGGTTTCTCGCTGATGGGAGAAGGGCTTGGCCTCGCCTGGATGGCGGAGATACCGCTCGTGGTCGCCGACGTGCAGCGCGGCGGACCCTCGACCGGGCTGCCCACGAAGACAGAGCAGTCCGACCTGTTCACGGCGCTGTATCCCGGGCACGGCGATATGCGCCTGCCCATCATCGCGCCCGGCACCGTCGAGGAGTGCTTCTACGCCGGCATCCACGCTTTCAACTGGGCGGAGCGATACCAGGGGCCGGTCGTCGTTCTCAGCGAGCACATGTTGTCTGAGCGCAACCAGAACATCCCCAAGCCCGATCTCAGCAAGATCGAGGTCGAGAACCGCTCCACCTACCAGGGCAACAACGGCTACCACCGCTACGAGAGCTGGGAAATTTCGCCTATGCCCATACCCGGAAACCCGGGATCATACGTAGCCAACGGCTCCGAGCACGACGGAATGGGAGATACCACCCACCGGCCGGAGCGCCACATACAGATGACCACGCGCCGGTTCAGCAAGATCGATCTGCTGACCGACGGAACCTACGAGGTGGAGAACGCCGACGCCCCCATCGCGGTCATGCCGTGGGGTGGTTCGAAAGGCCCGGCGTTGGGCGCGTGGCGACAACTGACCGCCGACGGCGCTGAACTGGGGTGGTACTACACCATGTACCTGAACCCGCTACCGGATGGGATGCTGGACGAGTTGCGATCCAAGGAGCTGGTGATAGTGCCGGAGCTGAACTTCATGGGGCAGTTCTCAGCGCACCTCAGAACGCTGGGGGTCAATGCCCAGTCCATCACGCAGATAACGGGTCTGCCGTTCCATACGTCGCATCTGGTGGACGCCATCTCCGAGAAGGTGGCTGTCCCCGCCTAACCTGACACAGAAACCCGCCCCCGCCGCAATTCGCCGGGGGCGGACTAACTAAGAAGACCTAGCCGAAGGAGAGTGAACCTCTATGACATCCAAGAATCCGGAATACGACTTCAAGTGGTGCCCTGGCTGCGGCGACTTCGGTGTCCGCCGCGCCCTCGAGGGCGCTCTCCAGCGCCGCGTCGTTGAGACCGAGACGCCGATGGAGAGCAACGTCGTGGTCGCCGGAATCGGCTGTTCCGGCAACATGGTGCATATGCTCGAAAGCGACGAGCAGCCCTACGGCTTCCACGGCATACATGGCCGGTCGCTGCCGATATCCATGGGCGTCAAGATGGCGCGCCCCGACCTCAACGTCGTGATCGTCGCCGGCGACGGCGACTTTTTGGGCATTGGCTCCGAGCACATCGGACCTCAGGCGGCGCGCAACCTCAACGTCACGGCCGTGGTCATGGACAACGGCGTGTACGGCCTCACCAAGGGCCAGAGTTCGCCGACAACGGACCTGGGCGCAGTAACCAGCTCGACCCCCTTCGGCAAGGTGGAAGAGAAGCTCAACCCCTTCCAGATGTACCTCAGCATGGGCGTAACGTACATAGCGTCCACCATGTCCAGCCAGGTTCGCCCGATGTCCGCAATGATGTCTGAGGCGATGGAACATCCCGGATTCGCCATCGTCCACGTCCAGTCCCCTTGCACCGAGTACAACAATACCTACGATCTGTTGAGGGGCAACCGTCGCAAGGGCATCCCCGGGATCGCGTACGACATTCCCGACGAATACGACGAGACGGACGCTGAAGCAGCGTTCCAGATCGCCTCCGCTCCGGGCGTTCCGCTAGGCGTGATGTACCGCGACACCAGCCGGCCCACCTTCGACGCCCGCATCGAAGAGATCTCCCAGCGCGCGCCCGCGCGCACTCCTCAGCAACTGCTGGACGGGTTTAACTTGTAATCTGACCGGGAGGAACCGGAACAAAGGAGGCGGGCTGCCAACTCGGCCCGCCTCTTTTGCATCTTGGTATAGTGAATCGAGTGGGGTGACCAATTGAGAGTGACAGTAACTATAGATGATGAGCTGTTCGAGGAAGCCCAGGACCTTACCGGCATTGAGAACCGGGCCGAGGTGGTTCGAGCGGGAATCCGCGCCCTCATAGAACGAGAGAGCGCCAGACGGTTGGCGAAACTGGGCGGCACTATGCCAGATTTGAAGCCGATTCCGCGCAGGCGTTTTGAATGATTCTGGTCGATACATCCGTATGGATAGATTACTTCAATCGTGGCGACTCGCAGCTAGAATCAATGTTGGCGCGACATGAGATCCTAGTTCACCCGGTGGTGATTGGAGAGTTGGCTTGCGGGACTATCCGCGACCGAGCCCAAACGCTGAGATTTCTGATCAATCTGTCGTGGGCTAAGGTTGCCAGAGACCGAGACGTATTGGCATTAATCGAGAATCGCCGGCTGATGGGCCGCGGCCTTAGCTACATCGACACCCACCTGCTCACCGCAACGCTAATGACGGAATCATGCTTGCTATGGGCGCGGGACCGACGGCTGACAACTGCGGCGGCAGAGTTGAGCGTTGCGTTCCAAGAGGGGTAACTAAATCCCCGCGCCCGTCAGGTCTGCCACCAGCATCTCCAGCGCTAGGCGTTCGTCTATGGGCTTGGTCTTTAGCAGCAGGTCGGTCTCAACCAGTTGCCCGTGCATGTAGCGCAGCCGGTCCGGGGAAGTTCGGCGAGCCTGCTGGACGGTCTTGTTCAGCGCCCAGCCGTACACGCGGATTCGTCGTCCGATCTCTTCCTGCGGTTGTCGCCGCGCCAGCAGGTCGCTCGCAAGGAGCAGCAGCCGCGTCTGGCGCGTCAGCATAGCCATCACGTAGGATGCGGATCCGCCGTCATCCATGATCCGACCTACGAGACGCAGCGCGATGGCGGTTCGCCCGTCTATCACGGCGTCCACAGCCTGAAAGATGTTCGCCTCGCGCACGTAGGCGACCATGGTCTGCACGTCTTCGACGCCGATGCGCCGCCCGTCGCAGTAGAGCGACAGCTTTCGCAGCTCGGAGTCTATGAGCATCGGCTGGCGGCCAACGGCGTCGGCGAGCGTGGAGCAAGCATTCCGCTCGATAGCGACGCCAACCGTCTGAGCGCGATTCGCTATCCAGCCCGGCATATCGCGGTCTCGCGGCAGGGCGAACTCACGTATCTCGGACAGAGGCTTGAGCTTGCGGAGTATCGGGTTGTTTCCGGACAATCCGCCGTCGGCAAACGCGAGATGGGTCGTCGGAGGCAGGGACGGCAACTGCTCGATGAAGCCGGACCACGCGCCCAGCGGATCGCGTCCTCTACCGCCCGATCTGCCGCCTGCGCCGCCTGACGCGCCGCCGCGTCCCGGCCCGCGCCGCTCGAAGGTGGAGAGTAGTCCTTTGACCACGACCACGCGGCTATCCGCCATGAACGGGACGGTGAAGGCGGCGGCGGATACGGCGTCCGGCGTCAGCCGCTCAGCTTGCAAGGTCGTGCAGTTTACGTCGCGCAGGTCTTCGGGACCGGCGTTTTCGACGAGCTGAGCGGTCGCGTCTTCGACGGCGGGGGTGTCTTCGCCGTAGATTAGTTCGATCATGTTATTCAGAGTAGCGCCATCTACTCCATTACGCGAAGGGTGGATGGGACGTCCATTCTGCGAAGTCTGCGGACTGTCAGGACGGGCGCGATAGCCACCGCAGCCACGCCCATCACCAACACCAGGGCCAGCGTGAGCGGAGCGAACACGATCCTTATACCCAACTCGGGGAAGGTGTTGGGCATGAGAACCGCCACTACCCACTGGAGCAGCCCATAGCCCGCTACCAGACCCACCAGAGTCGCTATCAGCCCTAGCGCCGCGCTTTCGACCATCGCCATACCCATCACCACGCGCGGCGGCAGGCCGTATGCGAACATAGTCGCGTGCTCGCGGCGGCGCTCGTCCATGTTGATGTTCGCCGTGTTGTACGCTATTAGCAGCGCAAGCAGAAGCACGATTGCGAGTATGAAGTTGAGTATGCCGGTGTATTGCTGGAACTGCTCCTTGACCAAGTCGGACGACGCCGTGGCCTTCTGTACCGACGCCACGCCCGGCAGACCGAACAGCCGCCTCTTGAGCGCGTCCACTGACTCGCCCGCTGCCGGACGCGCCTGGATGTAGTTCACGGCGCCTCCGACGCCCAGCGCCGCGCAGTGCGAGCAGTCCACGTACACGCCGACGCGCATCGGGTGAGCGTGGATGCCTACGACGGGCAGATCCGACGAGCGCAGGCCAAATCCGCCCTCGCCCGCCGCCGGATGCGTCAGCGTGACCGTATCGCCGATTCCGACGTCTAGGTCTTCAGCCGCCTTCCAGGCGAGGACCACGCCCGGCGCCGATGCGTCCAAGCTGCCCTCGACGATCCTCGGACGCCATATCCGGCTGTCGAAGTCCATGAACTGGATGAAAGCGCCGAACGCCTCGTCTCCACGCGACAGCAGCCCGCCCAGCCTCAGCAGCGTCTCTACATCAGTCGCTCCAGCCTCGTCGAGAACCGACTGCACGATGGGAGATTCGCGCGGGTACACCGTGTCGAGCGCGATCTCGACGCGATCCGGAGACGCGCCCGCCGTCTCCGCGCCGATGCCGTCTATCGCGTCTATGAACGAGTCGAGCATCCCCATCACCGTAACCATCACGGCGACGACGGCGCCTATCGCCAGCGCGGTCAGCAGCGTTCGACGCGGCGCGCGCGCCACGTTTCGGAACGGTATCTGCCACAAGGCGCCGCCCGGTATCCGCATCCGCGCCAACGTCCACGACAGGCCGCCCGCGCGGTTCGCCAAATGCCCCGTTCGTATCGCGTCTATCGGATTGACGCGCACGCCGCGCCATATAGGCAGCGCCGTGGCGATGAACGGCGCCGCGAAGCCGACAGCAGCCGCAGCGGCGAACACGCCCGGTTGGAACGGCGTCCGCCACGCCGGAAGCGGCAGGAATTCCGACAGTACAGAGCCGAGCGCGGCGGCGACGCCGATGCCCATCAGCACACCGAACACCACCCCCAGCAGCGCGACCTGCGCGCTGAACAGCATGGGACGCAGCGCGACCTTGAACGCCGGCACGCCCAGAGCCATCGCCACGCCGATCTCGCGCCGCTGGGCGTCCACGATGCGGCTCGTCAGGTTGAACGCCGCGAACACCGCGCCGCCGAATATGGCGATGGCGAGAACCGTGTTGAACTGCCTATCGCCCTCCACATCTTCTATCATCAGGTGGATCGAGGGGTCGTCCAGCCGTCGCGTAACCGAGCCGCCCATCTCAGCGAACCTCGCGCTCAGCGCGTCGAACAGCGCGTCTTCGGGCGGGCCTCCCCGGGCGGCGTCCGGCAGACGTATCACCAGGTCGTTCACCAAGCCCCCCTCGCCGCCGGCCGTCGCCCCGATCCGCGAGCCGTCCATGCCGGTGAGGCGTTGGGCCGTTTCGATGGATGTGAACACCGCCGCGAAGTTAGCCTGAGCCAAGATCCCGCCTTCCGGCGTAACTATGAAGAAGTACTCCGGCGCCAGCGCCTGGCCGACGTACTCGATGGAGGCGCCGCCCGCCAGCGACATCGGCCCTTGGTCCGGCAGGGCATAGTACTTGGCAAAGTTGTGTTCGAGCATCGCCACGTCTAGCCCCGCGTCGGACTCAGCGAGAAGCCGCCCGGTCTGCGCGTGCAGAGAGTTGACGTGGGGTCCGCCGCCGGACACGTCCACGCCGATGATTCTTCCGGGGACGAGAACCGCGGTGCCGTCGGGAGCTTCTAACGAGACCTGCGTGGGCAGAATCAGCCGCTCCTCAGCAACCGATCCGGTGGGCATGCCGAGATCGGCCAGCGCGTCGAGCATCGCGCCACGTTCGGCGAAGCTGCCCTCGCCGAGCGATACGCGCAGGTCGAACGTGTTGGCCACCGCATAGCTGGCGTCGTTCGACAGCGCGCGCCAGACGTTCATGCTCCGAAGCCCGGAAAACAGCCCCGTTCCAAACGCGATGACGATGGCGATAGCGGCAACCTGCACCCATCTGGAGCGCAGATCCCTCCATGACCACTTCAGCCAAATCATGCGAGACTCCTATGCAGCCGTCTCATCACCAGCTCAACTCCGAAATATCAGCCTTGCCGTCCGGCGGTGGGCCGTCGCTGATGATCCTGCCGCCGGAGAGTTGGAGCACTCTATCTGCGATCCGCGAAATCTCCCGGTTGTGCGTAACCACCAATACCGTCCTGCCCACCGACGCCTGGCTCTGAAGCAGCCTTAGAACTTGCGCGCCTGTGTTGAAGTCGAGCTCGCCCGTCGGCTCGTCCGCAAGCAGGATGGGGTTGCCTGTCGCCAGCGCGCGGGCTATGGCTACGCGCTGCTGCTCGCCACCCGAGAGCTCGTGCGGGAAGTGCTGCACGCGCTCGCCCAGCCCGACGGACGCGAGAACGTCCTGGGCCGACTGATCGGCGCCGGCCCGGACGCCGCGCCCGGCGACGTCTATGCCGAACTGCACGTTCTCGAGCGCGGTCAGACCCGGGAACAGGTTGAAGCTCTGGAAGATGAACCCGACGGACTGTCGCCTGAAAGCGAATAACTCCGACCGTCCCGCGCCTGTAATGTCCTGCCCGGCCACCAACACCTTGCCGTCGGTCGGCGAATCCAGAGCGCCGATCATGTTCAGCAGCGTAGTCTTGCCGGATCCGGACGGTCCAAGCACAACGACGAACTCGCCGCTGGCAATGGTCAAGTCAACGGCGTGGAGGGCGGTAACGGTTACCGCGCCCACTTCGTAGCTCTTGGCAACGCCGGATAGTTCGATTGCGTTAGTCACGTCGTCGTCCTTTCGACAGAGTAGCGCATTTGGCCGCGTCCCTGTTCGCCAAGCCGTTCGAGCGGCGATGGTCGCCTCCTGTCCGGTTGGAGAGGCGCGGGTATCTTTGAAGCGTATCAGAAGTCAACGCCCGGCACGGGAAAGTCCGCCACCATGGCCAGTACGTCCTCGCGAACTCGCGCCTGTGTCGCAGCGTCGTCCACGTCGCCCAGCGCGCGCAGGATTAGCTCGCCCACGCGCCGGGCGTCATCTTCGCCGAATCCGCGGCTGGTGATAGCCGCCGAGCCGAGCCGGACGCCCGACGCGGTGCGAGGCGGTTGCGGATCATAGGGTATCGCGTTGCGGTTGACTACGATGTTCGCCCGCCCCAGGGACTCCTCCGCCTGCCGCCCGGTAACGCCCAGCGGACGCAGATCTACCAGCACGATGTGATTGTCCGTGCCGCCCGACACCAGCCGCAGGCCGCCCGCCGACAGAGCCTCTCCCAGCGCGGCGGCGTTCGCGCGAACCTGCCGCTGATATGCCTTGAACTCGTCAGTCATCGCTTCGCCGAACGTGACGGCCTTGGCGGCTACCGCGTGCTGCAGAGGCCCTCCCTGCATGTTCGGGAATACGGCGCGGTCCACGTCGCGTCTCAGCGCGTCGTCGCATAGTATCATCCCGCCGCGCGCGCCGCGCAGCGTCTTGTGGGTGGTGGAGGTAACGATCTGCGCGTGTCCTACGGGCGACGGATGCTCGTCCGCCGCCACCAAGCCCGCTATGTGGGCCATGTCCGCCATCAGCAGCGCGTCCACTTCGTCCGCCACCGCGCGCAGCCTGTCGAACTCTATGGTCCGCGTATATGCCGACGCGCCGCTGACGATGACCTTCGGGCGATGCAGTTTCGCCAGCCGCTCGAGCTCGTCGTAGTCTATGAGTTCGGTCTCGGGGTCAACGCCATAGGATACGAAGTCGTACAGCTTGCTCGAAAAGTTAACCGGGCTGCCGTGCGTCAGGTGGCCGCCGTGATCGAGGTTCATCCCCATGACCGTGTCGCCCGGCTGGATCGTGGCGAAGTACGCCGCCATGTTCGCCTGCGCGCCGGAATGCGGCTGGACGTTGGCGTGATCGGCGCCGAAGAGCCGCTTCGCGCGCCCGATCGCCAGCCGTTCGGCGACGTCCACGAACTGGCAGCCGCCATAGTACCGCCTGCCGGGGTAGCCCTCGGCATACTTGTTCGTCATCACCGACCCTTGCGCCTCCAGGACCGCGCGACTCGCGTAGTTCTCAGACGCGATCAGGTTGATATTCTCTCGCAGCCGCCGCTCCTCAGCGGCGATCGCCTCCGCAACCTGTGGGTCCGTATCTAGGAGCGTGATCATTGGGGCATCCCCTCTCGCAATGGCGCAAGCAGTTCATGCTCCAATTGTATTGGCAAGCCCTACTATGGGCAAGGTGGGGGCAAGGTGCCCGATCTTACGCCGCCGCTCGCCGCAAGACTCCCTCCATTCCGCCCCGGTATATGCCGCCCAGGATGAAGAACGACGTAGCGGTGAGCGCCATGGACGGGCCGGGCGGCAGGTTATAGTGGTACGAGACGTACAGTCCGATTACCGCCGACGCCACGCCGAACACCACGCCGACGAACATGACCTTGGTGAAGTTGCGCGCCAGCATCTGCGCCGTAGCCGCCGGCGTTATCAGCATCGAGATTACCAGCACGACGCCCACCGCGTACAGCGCGATGACCGTAACCACGGCCAGCAGAATCAGAAGCAAGTAGTCCAGACGCTGCGTCGGCAGACCCAGCACCGATGCCCCGGACGGATCGAAGCTGGCGAAGACCATCTCCTTGTGTACCGCCGCCATAACAGCCAAAACGCCGATTGTCAGCGCCAGCGTAATCAGCACGTCGGACATGGACGCGCCCAGCGCCTGGCCCAACAGCAAGTCTTCCAGGTTCACGGGCAGGCCCCGAGAGGCGGTCAACATTGCCAGCCCTAGCGCGAACAGCCCCGCGAACAGTATTCCGATGGACGTGTCTTCGCTGATACCTACCCGCCTGACCAAGTATCCGATGGTCAGCGCGACCGCTATCGCCATGGGTATCGCCCCAAAGAACGGGCTGACGCCCAGCATGAACGCGCCTATCACCCCCGGCAGTATCGAGTGCGCCATGGCGTCGCCCATGAAGCCGAGCCCACGCGTAACGACGTATGCGCCGAGGACGGGGCATACGATTCCGACGAGTAAGGAGACGGCCAGGGCGCGCATCATGAATTCGTACTGAAAGGGACTGATGACGGCTTCGGTGAGGATGTCCATGTATCGCGCTCCTTGGTAGTCCGGCGAGATTCGGAACGAATCAGTGGGGGTGTCCGCCCCCATCGCCACCGCCGTGAACCGGTCTCGCTCCGTAGGGACCGTAAAGCTCCAACATGACATCTTCCGTCAACACGTCGGCGGGCGCGCCACACGCGCATACGTGATTGTTGATGCACAGGCACTCGTCGCAGTAGTGCGCCACGTGATCCAAGTCGTGCGACGATAGCAGTATGGTCTTGCCATCGTCGCGCAACTCGTGGAGCAGCGACACCAGCGTCTCCTGCGAAGCGGCGTCCACGCCGCTGAACGCCTCGTCCAGTAGCAGGATGTCGGCTTTTTGCGCCAGAGCGCGCGCGACGAACACTCGCTGCCGCTGCCCGACGGAAAGTTCGCCCACCTGCGAGTCACGGCGATCCCACATTCCCACCTGTTCCAGGGCATCGCGCACAACGTTCCGGTCGTCGCGCCCTGGACGCCGCAGCCAGCCGATCTTGCGCGTCCTACCCAGCATCGTGAGGCTGTACGCCGTCATCGGCAGGCGCCAATTCACCTTCTCGCTCTGCGGCACATACGCCAATTCGCCGCGCGCGTCGTCTATCGAGCGTCCATTCACCAGAACGCGCCCCTCATGCGGCTCGAGCAACCCGGATATCACGTTGAACAGCGTGCTCTTACCCGCGCCGTTGGGTCCGACGACACCCATCAGGCAGGCGGGACCGGCGCTGAACGTAACTTGATTCAGCACCTTGACCCCATCGAACTCCACAGAAACCTCTTCAGCCGCCAAGGGGGGCATAATACAGGGAAATTCAGGGCGGTCGATCATTCCTGCGTGATTCATAGCTTACCTCAGGACTCCGACGTTTATTGAGATGTCGTATCTAATCAGAGCGTTGAAGCTCTGCCGAGCCTAGCATCAGGGCAGATAATTATTGATATATTATATCAATAGCGTTGCGCTGGCAAGTGTAACCCACCCACGTCCGATACTGCAAGGGCAATCGGCGCCGAGAGAAATTCGCATGAGCGATTTCGGACGCGCTCTTGCCCCAAGCCGCCGCCTTTCGGTGTACAATGCGCCGGACGGACGTTACGGAACACGCATATACCGCATACACGGGGGGAGGGGCGACATGGCGACAATAGAAGCGCGTTTCACCGAGAAGTTCAGTGGTTCGGTAGATTGGCACAGGCGCGGCAGGGAGTTGTTCGCGGGAGGCATCACTCACCAGACGCGATTCACGTCGCCCTTCGCGGTCTATATCGAAAGCGGGCAGGGGCCTTTCAAGTACGACATAGACGGCAACGAGCTCGTTGACTACGTCATGGGCAACGGAAGCCTTCTAATGGGGCACAGCCCGGACAGGGTAACAGAAGCCGTGGCTGAGCAGGCGCGGCGCGGGACGCACCTGGGCGGCGCCACGTCGCACGAGATCCGGTACGCCGAGGCGGTCAAGCGACTCATGCCCAGCCTGGAGCGGGTGCGATTCACCACATCAGGCACCGAGTCCACCTACCTGGCGCTCAGGCTGGCGCGGGCATACACGGGCAAGACGAAGATAGTGAAGTTCCACGAACACTTTCACGGCTGGCACGATTACGTAACGCCGGAGTCGGGACAGGCTCTCGGCGGCGTGCCTCGGCAGGTTCTCGATACCGTAATCGTCTCGCCGGTGGACGTCGCCGCGCTGGACAGGATTCTCTCGAATGACGACGACATCGCCGCCGTGATCGTCGAGTGCAACGGCGCGCATTACGGTACATTCCCGCTGATGAACCCGGACTTCCTGCGCGACATCCGCGAGATTACGGAACGCCACGGCGTTGTGTTCATCATGGACGAGGTAATCACGGGCTTCCGGCTGTCTCCGGGCGGCGCGCAGACGCGCTGGGACATCGAGCCGGACCTGACGACGATGGCGAAGATAGTGGCGGGGGGACAGCCGGGCGCGGCGGTCGGCGGACGCGCGGACATCATGGAGCTAATGGCGTTCAGGGACGATCCGGAGTGGGACGGCGTTCACCGAGTGCCGCAGGGCGGGACGTTCAACGCGCAGCCGGTGACGGCGGCGGCGGGCATAGCCACGCTGGAAGCCATCGCCACCGGCGAGGTCAACGCTCGCGCCGACGCCATGGGCGAGCGGCTGAAGAACGGTCTCAACGAGGCGTTCATGCGGAACGAGGTTACGGGACACGCGCACGGCATCGCGTCTATCATCCACGTCAACCTCGGCGCCGAGTGCTCGTGCGACCGCGACCTCTGCGACATGTCCTATCAGCAGATATACGACACGATGCCGCAGGAAAAGACGCGGGCGCTGCGACGCGCGATGCTGGTCAACGGCGTTGACATGATGGGCGGACGCGCCTTCCTGGTCTCATCGTCCCACGACGAGGCGGTGATAGACAGGACGCTCGACGCCTTCTCGCAGTCGCTCAAAGATCTGCGGGAAGAGGGCGGGCTCTAGCGCCGGCGCCGGCATGAAACGGGAGGAAAGGTGAAAGAGCAGATGCAGCGTTTCGACAACCGGGTAGCGATAGTTACGGGCGCCGCCACCGGCATAGGCTATGGCATAGCGCGCCGGCTGGGCGGCGAAGGCGCCCGCGTCGTCATGGTGGACGTGGACGGCGAGCTTGGCGAGCAGGCGGCGAGCGAGCTGTCGGCGCGGGGGTGTCCAACGCTGCTCACGGTCGGGGACGTGGCGGAGCCGGAGACGGCGGAGCGCGCCTGCCGCCAAGCGCTGGACGAGTGGGGTAGGATTGATATTCTGGTCAACAACGCCGGCATAGGCGGCATAAACGGCAACATCTGGGAGCTGCCCGTCGAGGAGCTGGACCGCGTCTATCGCGTCAACTTGCGCGGCGTATTCTCGTTCACGCATACCGTGGTTCCGCATATGCTCGAACGCGACTACGGGCGCGTCATCAACATCGCGTCGGTGGCGGGCAAAGAGGGCAACCCGCGCATGGTTCCCTACTCGGCGACGAAGGCGGCGGTCATCGGCCTGACCAAATCCGTCGGCAAGGAGTTGGCGGATACGGGCGTCCGCGTCAACTGCGTTACGCCGGCGGTGGTTCAGACGCGCATCCTCGACGAGTTCACCCCGGAGCAGATTAGCTATATGGTAGAGCGCATCCCGATGGGCCGCACGGGGGAGATAGACGAGATAGCGGCGATGGTGGCGTGGCTGGCGTCGGAGGAGTGCTCGTTCAGCACGGGCGCGGTGTTCGACATAACCGGGGGGAGGGCTACGTATTAGATACAGTCGATCTGGTAGTATGGAGCCGTCCGATACACAATTCGCCACACTTTTGGCGCTGCGCTTGCGGCTCATAGCGCGCGGCATCCGCGCCAAGCCAACCCCAACACAGCCAATTCCAGGAGGATAGTTACCCATGCCCACTATGCCCGCCGCCATCGGCACTGGCCTGAAACAGATGCGATGCGACGAAATTCCCATTCCCGAACCTGAGCCTGGCAAGGTTCTGGTGAAGACCACGCTGGCCTCCATCTGCGGCTCGGACTTGCACATCTGCTACATGGGATGGAACGTATATGAGTGGCCGCTGCCGCACGGATATCCGGGACATGAGGGCGTCGGCGTAGTTCTGGACGGCGGCGGCACGGGCTTCGAGGAGGGCGAGCTTGTACTGACGGCGCCGAACATCTGGGGTTCCAAGACATTCGCGGGCTACCAGCTCATAGACCCGCAGTTTCTGCTGAGGTTGCCGACGGACGTTCCGCAGGCTCACCTGCTGATGGCTCAGCAGCTTGGCACCGTGGTATTCGGCTGCCGGCGGCTGCCGTCTCTCGTCGGCAAGACCGTCGCCGTCGTCGGACAGGGGTCGGTCGGACTGTTCCACGACTTCATGCTGCGGAGGATCGGAGCGCACCGGATTATCGCCATCGAGCCGGTGCCCGAGCGCCTGGAACACGCGCGGCGCATGGGCGTGGACGAGGTGATAGACGTTACGGGGCAACGCGCCACGGACGCCGTCCTCGATCTGACGAATGGCGAGGGGGCGGACCTGGTGATCGAAGCAGTGGGCGGCGTCGAGACGCTGAACCAGACGCTCCAGCTGGTCAAGCCACTGGGTCGCGTCGCCGTGTTCGGCTTGCCGCCTACTATGGAGCGCGTGCCGTTCGACTGGGACACTTTCTTCCGCAAGCGGCTGGACTTGCATACAGTCTTCGGCGCCCAGGACGAGCCGGGCCTGCCCGCCTTCCAGCTTGCCGTGGACTTCATCCGAAGCGGCGAGATCGACATGGAGCCGTTCGTAACTCACCAGTTCCCGATAGGCCGCGTGCAGGAGGCGTTTAACCTAGCCGAGGCGCGGGGGGACGGAGCGCTGAAGGTGTCGCTGACGTTCTAACAAGCCGGGCGCTTGACCGATATTTGGAGGGCGTAGCGCTTCGGTGACCTTAGTAGTTGGGCGAGGGACAGGCAACCACGAGGGTTGCCCCTATGTGCCGCGCTCACCGCTGCGATTGGTCGAGGGCGCGCAAGGTGTCGAAGGGGTAGATGCCGGTGTAGTGAGCGTCGCTCCACAGGAACTGGACGGCGTACCTTCCGACGAGCAAGTAGTCTTCGGCACGGAGGTCGGCAGGCACGCTGGCGGGGTCGAGCAGGCGGCGGTTCGTCCACTCTTCCACGCACTCGGCGCAGCCGCAGTTGACGCGCAGGTACGTCGCAGTAAAATCCGAAACGTGGCCGTCCGACCAAGTTACTCGTACGTTCTGCTCGTCCAGCTCGACGCCGGACACGGTGGGATGGGAGTTAGCAGTCATCTGTCGCTCGTCTCGCTTCGTTCATTGGGAGAGGCTCCCATACATACTAACGCACAAGCAACGGTGGTATCATCACCCCAACACTAGAAGGAGCGCGTTTCAATGCTGGACCTTCTCATAACCAACGGCCTTGTGATAGATGGCACGGCAAGTCCCGGTTTCCATGCGGCGGTCGGTGTCAGCGGCGACACGATCTCGCTGCACCGCGGCGACGTGTCCGATCTAGAAGCCTCCCGCGTGATAGACGCCGCCGGTCGCGTGGTCTGTCCGGGCTTCATAGATTTGCACTCGCACGCCGGGCTGACGATGCTCGGCGCGCCGCATCA
Source organism: Dehalococcoidia bacterium (assembly GCA_965208795.1). Taxonomy (GTDB): domain Bacteria; phylum Chloroflexota; class Dehalococcoidia; order Lucifugimonadales; family UBA1123; genus VXRN01. The sequence continues at coordinate 787,323 of CBDBPQ010000002.1, read as the reverse complement.
CGATCCGAAGGTGCGACAGGGCGTTACGACGGAGCTTGTCGGCATAGACGGCATCTCACACGCGCCATTCAAGACCCAGGACGAGCTGCACCGTTACATATGGCTCGATTCGGGGCTGAACGGTTATCCACCGATGCCGGCCGACTGGCTGACTGTGGCCGAGTTCATCGGCAAATTCGACGGCTCGGTCGCCATCAACGTCGCCTACATCCTCGGCAACTCGCCGGTTCGGATCTGGGGCGTCGGCTGGAACGACCGTCCCGCGACGGAGGCCGAGCTAGCCAATATGCGCGCCGTGGTCCGCGAGGCGATGGAGGAGGGCGCGTGGGGGCTGTCCACCGGCCTGGACTATCCGCCCGGCGCATACGCGGACACCGACGAGCTGGTGGCGCTGTCGGAGGTCGCCGCGAGCATGGGCGGCTTCTACCACACGCACACGCGCGCGAGTCTGCTGGCTAACGGCCACCTCGCGCCGTGGCATGAAGCGCTGGACATCGGGCGCCGCTCCGGCATACCGATCCATCTCACGCACTATCGCCAGCCCGCGCAGGGCGTAGGCAGCCATCATGACTACCTGGGCCTGGTGGAGGATGGGCGCGCCGAGGGCATGGACGTTACGTTCGACTGCTACACGTATCCGTACTCGGGCACCACCATCACGATAGGCTTGCCGTTCTGGGCGAAGGACGGCGGCCCCGAGCGTCTGATGGCGGCGCTGCGCGACCCGGACGACCGCGCGCGCATGGCGCGCGAGCTATCCCCTAGCCGACTCGAAAACAACTGGCTCACCAACTTCACCCAGCCGCAGAACCGCCGCTACGACGGACGTCTGCTCACCGACATCGCGGAGATGCGGAACCAGGATCCGGCGGAGGCGCTGTTCGACCTGCTCATCGAAGAGAACCTGGGCATCTCCACCGTCGGACTCGGCACCAACGCCCACACGCTGCACGCCTTCGTATCGCACCCTGCCGGCATGATAGCGTCCGACGCCATCCTGTTCGGCGAGTATCCCAACCCGCGCACTTACGGCTGCTTCCCGATAGTCTTGGCGGAGTTCGTGCGGGCGGAGCGGCACCTGCGCCTGCCGGAAGCTATCCGCAAGATGACGTCGTTCCCGGCGCAGCGGCTGGGACTGTCGAACCGCGGCATCCTGCGAGACGGCTTCAAGGCGGACATCGTAATCTTCGACGCGGACACGGTGAAGACGCGCGCGACGCGCGAAGATCCACACCACTACCCCGTCGGCATAGACTACGTGATCGTCAACGGCGTGGTGGTCGTGGATGACGGGGAGAACACGGGGGCGACGCCGGGGCGGGGGCTGAGGCGGGGGAGGGGTTAGAGCTAATGGTCGCTTCCAGGATTCCTAACAGCACACAGCGGTCGATTTGCAGTTCCCTTTCTGCGATGTCCTCATATAGATATTGCAGCGCGGCGCAAGTAAAGCGAATCAGCCACTAGATCCAAGCATCTCCAATGCATGCCGCCGTTTGACTTGCCGCCACTGTCTGCTACACAATTCACGAATGCGATTCTGTGGATTGACCATCGCCGTTCGGGTTGGGGCCGCGCTGCTGGCCGTGGCTGTGATGGCGCTCGCGCCAGGGTGCGGGGATGTGCCGTCATCCGACTCCGATACGGAGCGGAGCGGACCGCCGGCGTCCGCTCGCGCGACCATGGAGACGATGGAGGGTACGGAGAACGCGGGGGCAGCGGGAACGCCGGCGGCCAAGCAAGCCGTCGGCTCGGCGACGGCGCCTGGCGGCTCGAATGAAGGTCGCTCTAACCACACGGCGACACTGATGCCGGACGGCACGATTCTCGCCATCGGCGGCGATGGGATCGATGAGGTGGTTACGTCGGCGGAATCGTTCGATCCGGCGACGGGTCTGTGGTCATTGGTCGCTCCGATGGCGGAGGCGCGCGCCGGGCATACGGCGACGCTGATGCCGGATGGTCGCGTTCTGGTAACCGGAGGCGATGTTACCGGGCGCGCTACACGGTCCGCCGAGATATACGATCCAGCTACCAATTCGTGGTCGGCGGCGGGGCGGATGAACGTGGCGCGCACCGACCACACGGCGACGCTGCTATCCGATGGTCGAACGCTAGTAACCGGAGGCGCCGACGTAGCCGTCCAAACCGCGTCCACCGAGATATACGATCCAGCCGACGATCTTTGGACGCGCGTTGCGGATATGAAGGACGCGCGATCGTCTCACACGGCGACGCTGCTGCCCGACGGTCGCGCGCTGGTCGCCGGAGGGGTGCAGGTACGAGAGTCCATCGCTTCGGTGGAGGTGTTCGATCCCGCATCCGGGGCGTGGACGCCGGCCCAGCCGATGCTGACCGAGCGCGGCGAGCATACGGCGACCGTTCTGCCGGACGGCAGGGTGATGGTGGCTGGCGGACGCGACGGCACGGTAGCTCGCGACTCTACGGAGACGCTGGACGTCGCGGCGTTGACCTGGTCCGCCGCCGAGCGGATGCGCCACGCCCGCGCCGGCCATACGGCGACACTGCTATCGGACGGGCGGCTCATAGTCATCGGCGGAGGCGGCGCGGTGCCTCTCAACACCGCCGAGGTCTATGATCCGGAACTGTCGGAGTGGAGCGGTACCGATGCCCTGCTCGCGCCTCGCAAGTACCACACCGCCACGCTCATCGAAGGCGGCAACGTGATCGTTGCGGGCGGCAAGGCGGGCGTCATTTCGTCGCTTACGCGCACCGAGATGTTCGTGCCCGGCTCCGGCTCGTGGGCTATCGGCGGCAGCATCAGGCATCCCAGATGGGGACATACGGCAACGCTGATCGAAGACGGCGCGCCGCTGCTGCTAGGAGGATACGACAGCTGGGGACGCGTACTCTCGGACGCGGAGACGTTCGACAGCCGCGTCCGCAAATGGGTGGGAACGCGGCAGATGGCTGGCGCGCGCTGGGGCCACGCGGTCACCACGCTGCCTGACGGACGCATCGCGGTAGCGGGCGGGATGGACGATCTGGCTACGCCGCTGGACAGCGCGGAAGTATTCGACCGGGGCCTACCCGGAGTCGTCAGCGCAACTTGGAGCAGGTTCGAGCCGATGTCGCAGCGCCGGAGCCGGCACACGCTGAGCGCGCTGCCGGACGGACAACTAATCGCGGTGGGCGGCTGGGACGGCGCGAACGCGCTGTCGAGCGTCGAGACGCTAGATCCTCTCAGTGGAGCCTGGACGACCGCGACGCCGCTGCGAACCGCCCGCTGGGGCCATACGGCAACGACGCTGCCGGACGGCAGGCTGTTCATCGCCGGAGGCGTGGGCGCCGACGATCGCAGCATCGCCTCCACCGAGTTCTACGATCCCGCTACCGGCGCGTGGACGGACGGCCCGCCCCTGATCGAAGCTCGGGACAGCCACACAGTCGCCACTCTCGCGGATGGGCGAGTTCTGCTGGCGGGCGGCTACGGCGCCGATGGAGCGCCACTGGCGTCGGCGGAGCTGTACGACCCGGCGACCGGCGCGTGGTCCAGCGCGGGCAGCATGGCGGAACGCCGAGCGGCGCACACCGCGACCGCGCTTCCCGACGGTCGCGCGCTGATAGTCGGCGGCACGCGAGACGGGATTACGCCGCTCGCGACTGCCGAGATATTCAATCCACATGGGCCGCGCCGGAACCTCTGGTCGTCCGGCGGCGCGCTTCGCGACGCCCGCTGGGGACACACCGCGCTGCTCACGGAGGGAGGACAGGTACAGATAGTCGGCGGCTTCGGCTTCTCTGCGCTGGACAGCGTGGAAGTCTATACTCCCAGCGGCGGCGGCTGGTATTCGGGGGAACGGCTTGCGTTAAATTTCGATCTGGACTTGGAAACGGGATAGTCCGCTGACGACGGAAGAACACTCAAACCTCACCACTCGCGCGCTGGTCGTTAGGCGTCTGCTTACCGACTGGCGGCTGATGCTCAGCGTATTTCTGGGCATCATGACGGCTACGCTGCTGATGTCGGCCGCTCCCGTCTATCTCGATGCGCTGGAGCGGCAGAGCATCAACAGCGCGGTCGAATCCGCGGTGGCGCGCGACGGCGAAGGTTACTTCACGATCACCGTCAGATCGAGCTTCATCCCGCTGGAAGCGCGCGAGATAGACGGCTCTGACGCCGCGATGCGTGATGCGGTAAGCGCGAACGTAGGTCCCATCCACACCGGAACAGACCGCTACCTGAAGACGCCGTTCTACTCGGTCATCCTGCCGCGCAAGCCGCCGACCCCTACGCCGACCCCGAATCCCGATAGCGGAGAGGAGCCGGAGCCGCCGCCCGGTCCAGTCGTACAAGGCCTGGCCCAGTCGTTTACGCGACTGGATCGGCACGTAACGATAGTCGAAGGCGAGAGCGCATCTGACGCGGTCCTGCGAGGTCCGCAGGGGCCGATGCTCGAAGCGCTGGCGAGCGCTCGCACAGCCGCCGAATTCGGAGACCTGAAGCCGGGCGACACGCTTGCGATCGCGCCTTCGCTAGATTCGCCGGTCAAGCTGTATGTCCGAATCGCCGGGCTGATCGAGGCGACGGACCCGGAAGATACGTACTGGCAGTCCGACGCAGACACGTTCCTGTTCCCAAGAATCCCCAACGAAGAGGGCGAGATAACCGAGCAGTCCGACCCCGCGTTGGGCGTGTTCATCAGCCAGGCGGCGCTCACCAACGTCGTGGGCGCCGCTTTTCCGGGCGCCGCCGTAGATTCGACTTGGTACAACGCCGTGGATTCGTCGGTTCTGCGAACCTGGTCGAAAAACGAGATGCGAGGCCGCATGGAGGGGCTGCGCGAAGCGCTGTCCGTCTCCATGCCCGGCGTGTCGGTATTCAGCGGCATAGACATCATGCTGGTCAGATTCGGGCGGAGCAGCTTCCTGTCCAGCGTGCCGCTACTGCTCATGCTCACGGTGCTTTCCGTAGCCGTGCTCTACTTCCTGTTCATGATCGTCTCGTACCTCGTGCCGAGACGAGAGAGCGACGTCGCGCTGTTCCGCAGTCGAGGGACCGGCACATGGCGTCTGCTGAGGCTGTACCTGGCCGAGGGCGCGATACTGACGATAACGGCAGCCGCGATCGCGCCGTTCCTCGCGCTGGGCGTCGTCTGGCTTGCCGGGCTGCTACCCTACTTCGAGCACATAACGGACGGCAGGCCGCTACCCGTCTATCCCAGCTGGGCGCCGTTCATCGCGGCGACGGTCGCGGGCCTGTTGTGTCTCGTCATCTTCGTAGGCCCGGGCGTTCTTGGAGCGCGTTCCGGCCTTATCATCCACCGTCTCAGGGCATCCAGGCCTCCTTCCATACCGCTGGCGCAGCGCTTCTACATAGACATCGGCTTTCTGCTGGTCGGCGGGATACTGTTCTGGGAGCTCCAGGCGCGGGGCGAGTTGGTTACAGGCAGCTTATTCGGCGAGCGGGACGTGAACGAGGCGCTGCTGGTGGCGCCGGCGCTGTTCCTGATAGCCGTCGGGATGATGTTCTTCCGCCTGTTCCCGATGTTCATCAGATACGTCAGCGGCGATTCGCTCGCGCTCGTACATCTGGCGACGGCGATAACGCTGCCCGTACTGGCGGGGGCGCTGGCGCTGGACTCGATTCGCACCGGAGCGCCGACAGGCTGGATTCCCGGCGTCGCGCCGCTCGCCGCATTCGCCGCCGCCTACTGGATGACGGCGCGAATGTCGCGCTGGCCGGGCCGCGCCTTTTGGACGCTGGCGCAGGCAGCCGCGTTCGGCTGGTTCATCTACAACGCGCCGCCGGATCCCGACTCCATGGCGGCGATATTCGTCGGATCGGTGGCGCTGATATGTCTGCTACCGGCGCAGATCGCCTTTTACATACTCGCTGAGTCGATGCGCCGCGCGCCCGTTTGGGTCTCGATGAGCATGTGGCACATGGCGCGCAATCCGCTGCAATACTCTTGGCTCGTGCTGCTTCTGGTACTGGCGGGCGGCATCGGCATTCTGGCTACGACGGTTGGCGCCACGCTCGACCGCAGCTACGAGGAGCGCGTGCGCTACAACGTAGGTTCAGACATCCGCGTCTTCCGGCTCGATCCATACCTCGCCAGAGGCGGAGACGGAACCATCGCCGGGCTGTTCGGCGAGATGCCAGGCGTCGAGTCGGTATCGGTCGCGCACAGGGGAACCGGGCGAATCGGCGCTGGACAGATAGGGTCTGGATTCAGCTATCTGGCGGTAGATACCGAGACTTTCGACGCATGGTACAGGGGCGACTTCTTCGCCGGTTCGCTGGAAGACGCGATCGCGCCGCTAAACGTCGAAGACCAGGTAAAGCCGATCGAGATGCCGGTCGGCACCCGCCAGATACGGATTCGCGTACACCCCGAATCCTTCTACCCGCTCGTCTTCCTCTGGGTGGCGCTCGAAGACGCCAACGGACGCTCCGACACCGTAACGATGGGGGAGTTGATTCAACCGGGATGGACCGTGAAGTCCGCCGATGTGCCGGACCACCTCGTTCACCCTGTCAGCATCGTGTCCGTACAGATAAACGAACCGGGATTCGGCGCGACGGCGACGGCGGGAGCCGCGCTGCTGGACGACCTGGAGGCGGTTGACGCCTTCGGCAACGCCACGCTGCTGGAAGGGTTCGAGGGAGAGTTGGAATGGGTGCCGCTGGTAACCAGCGCGCTCGGCTCGGACGAGGTGAGCATTATATACGATAATCCGCACTCAGGGTCCGGCGCGGCCCGTCTGGCGTTCGGCAAGGAGACGAACCGAGGCATACGCGGCATCTACCGCGCCAGCGGCAATGGATACATACCGGCGGTGGTCAGCAGATCTTTCGCCGCCAACGTGGGCGGAGGCGTGAACACCGGCCTGCTCATAAACCTGCCCGGCGGCATCGTACCGGTCGTCATATCCGGCATCGTCGAGTACTTCCCGACGATGGATCCCGCGCGTGGCGGATTCGCTATCTTCGACATAGATACACTATCCAGATACCTGGATACGCTGAACCCGACGGGCGAAACGGCGATCAACGAGGCGTTCATCCATACCGCCCCAGGCGCGGACGCCGAGGCGTTCGGGAGCGTCGCGTATAAGATCCGCGCTCGAGGGGACGCCATAGGAGTGGAGGAGCGACTGGCGGCGCAGGCGATAGACCCGCTCATATCGGCGGGCTGGCGCACCATCGCCCTCGTCGCGCTGGGCGTTATAATGTTCATTGCGGGCTTGGGCTACGTCGTCTATCTGCTCGCGTTCGCGGAGTCCAACATCGGCGAGATGGGCGCGCTGCGGTCGCTCGGCTTTAGCCGCTTCCAGACCATAGCGTTGATCGGGCTGGAGCATATGCTAATCGCGCTAATCGGTCTGGGAGTCGGAACATGGGCAGGGTTCCAGATGAGCCGCATGATGGCCGCGTCGGTGACGATAACCGACTCCGGCGGGCGCGTTCTGCCTCCGTTCATCCTGACCACGAACTGGCCGCTAATGGGCGCGCTCTACGTTGCTCTAATGGTCATATTCATAACCGCGCTGCTAACATTCGGCGGACGGATGCTGAGCCTAGATCTGCGCCGCCTTTCGAGAATGGAGACGTGAAGACATAACAAACGTCCTCACAAACTTGGTTAGAATCCTGTCCGCGTGGCCGATGGTTGCACGGCGCAGCCTCGCCAACTGGCGGCTGCTGTCGTCGGTCGTCATCGGGGTAGTCCTCGCGTCCACCATCATGGCCGGGACGGTAATATACTTCGACTCGCTGCGAGACCTTGCGCTGGAATCCGCGCTCGAACGGCACGACCCGCGCGACCTCGATGTCCTCGCCAAGACGACCAAGGGGCCGACCAGCCCGAAAGAGTCCGCCGCCGTGCGCGGCTTCATAGAGTCCGAGTATAGCCGGCGCATCGGCTGGCTCCTGGACGGCGTGGCGCGCGGCGCGAGAACCGCGACCTTCTTCATGACGCCGCCCGGCGAGGAGGAGAACGCGGGCAGCGACGACGCCCGCGCTTACTTCCTATTCCTCGACGGGGTGGAGAACCACATCGAGATTCTGCCCGGCGGCCGAATGCCCGCCGACCTGCCCCAGCAGTCTCCAAGCGCCGAGCCGATAGCCCTGGAAGCGGTGATTCCGGAGAGAGCCGCAACCGAAACGGGCCTGGGTGTCGGCGACAGGCTGTCCGCAATCCCGCACTGGCAGGACGCCACGCCTTACGCATCGGTCGAGATAGCCGGCATCTACCGCAGGCTGGAACCCGATAACCCGTTGTGGCGTCTCAACGACGAGGCGTTCCACACCTTCGCGTCCGGCAGTTTCGTCGCGGCGCCGCTGCTCGTATCCGAGCGCACCCTTTTGAGCGGTCTGGGCGGCGCGTTTACGGACATGGACAGCACTTACGCCTGGATGCTGATGGTCGATCACCTGCGTCTGCGCGCGACGAACGCCACCGACGCGCGCCGCGACATCGTTGGGTTACAGCAAACTATGTCGCGAACGTTCCTGTCGTACCGGCAGTTGACGAAGCTCCACACCGCGCTAGCCGACTACGACCGGCGGCTGCTGTTCACCCGCCTGCAGATGTTCGTAGTGCTGATACTCATAGCCGTGGTCGTGCTGTACTACGTGGTTACGCTCTCGGCGCTGGTGGCGGAGCAGCGCAAGAACGAGATCAGCCTGCTCCAGGGACGCGGCGCTTCGGAGGGGCACGCGCTGATCGTTTTCGTGCTGGAGGGCGCGACGATAGCCGCGCTCGCCATTGTAGTCGCGCCCTTCCTCGCCGCGCTGTCCATCAGCCTGCTCGGGCTTACGCCCGCGTTCTCCGACCTATCCGGGGGCGCGCTCCTGCCGGTAACGCTCACGCGCGGCGCGTTCATCATGAGCGCGATCGGCGGCGTTCTGAGCTTCTGCGCGCTGATGATACCCGCGTTCGAGGCGTCGCGCTCGTCCATGGCGAGCGACAGGATGGAGGCGGCGCGCCCGTCGCGTCTGTCGTTCTTCCAGCGTTACTACCTGGACGTGATGCTGCTGGTGGTGAGCGTCGTGCTGTTCCGCCAGCTTACCGAGCAGGGTTCTCTCGCGGCGACGAACTTGCTGGGCGAGGTCGCCGTCAATCAACTGCTGCTGGCGGTGCCCGCCATAACGCTGGTGGCGTCCGCCATGGTGCTGTTGCGGATATTCCCGGTGGTCATGGCCTTTGCCAGCAGGCTTCTGGCGCGAAATCTGCCGCCTGGACTGGTGATGGGGCTGTGGCAGATGGCGCGAAATCCTACGCATTACGCGCGCCTGGCGCTGCTGCTGATTCTGATGGCGGGACTTGGGATATTCGCCGCCAGCTTCGGCGGAACGCTCAAACGCAGCTTCACGGAGCGTGTTCTGTACTCGGCGGGGTCCGACATTCGGCTGGTCAACGTATCCATCAACACGCGCGGCGCGTCCCGCCCGATGGCGAAGCAGTACGAGAACATGGACGAAATCGTCGCCGCCGCCCCCGCGCTCAGAACGATAGGCTCGCGGCTCGGACAGCTTGGCGGCGATACGACGTTCGACGTTCTGGCGGTAGATACCGAGCGCTTCTACGACGTGGCGTGGTTCAGGGACGATTTCTCGGACGACCCTCTGCCTGAACTCATGCAGGATATAGCCGGTTATGATCTGTCGCTCCCAATCCCGCTTCCTGACAGCGTTCCCATACCCGGCAGCGTTCCTCTGCCCGACAATATACCCTTGCCCGATAGCGCGCCCGCCATCGGGGCGCTGCAGCCTGCCGACGATCCGCTGCCCGGTCTTATGGCGGGCATAGCCGGCGGAGTCATTTCGCTCGGCGTCCCGTTGCCGGACAACGCGCGCGCCATACAGGCGCTGGTGAAGGCGGACAGGGCGCACCCGTCCGTCATCATGACGGCGCGGCTGCGCGATGCCAACGGGCGATACTTCTCGTTCCCCCTAGGTTTTCTGGAGTCTAGCAACTGGCGGCTGTACAGCGCGGAGCTCTTCGAGGGTCGCGGCAACCCGCGCTTCCGGCTGTTCCCGACACGGCCCTTCACCCTCGTATCCATCGGCGTCGTGGAGACGGACTTGGAGCGCGGCCTGGCGCCCGGCTCGATGCTGATAGACACGATCCGCGTACGCCGCTCCACCGGCGACATAGAGGTTCTGGAAGACTTCCGAAACGGAGCGTCCGGATGGCGCGGGCTGAACAACTCGGCATCGTCGTCTCAGGACAGATTGCGGGCGTCCGAGGTGTCGGCGCGGGGCGACGGCTCGCTCATGTTCGCGTGGGCGGCCGCGCGAGCGTTGGAGGTTCACGGCGTAGCGCCCGGACCGGAGCCGCAGGCGATTCCGGCGATCGTCAGCCCGTCGTTCCTGCGCGAGTTCGGGCACTCAGTGGGCGATGAGATACTGGTCTCGATAAGCGGGCGGCGCATGAACGTCCGTCTCTCCGACACGGTGGACTTCTTCCCGACACTTGACAGTTACAACGACAAGTTCCTGGTTGCGGACCTTGCCGCCGTCCGCGCGCGCGCCAACCCGGGCATGGCGCGCGGGGAGATAACGCCCAACGAAATGTGGCTGCGAACCGACTTGACAGGAGACGAGCGCGCCGCGCTGATAGAGCGCTTCAAAACCGGATACCCCTTCCGCATAGCGCGCGCTATAGATACCGAGACCGATCTCGCAATCGCTCAGATAGACCCGCTGGTGCTCGCCGGCTGGCGCGCGCTGCTGCTAATCGCGTTCGGCGCGATCCTGGTACTCAGCAGCCTCGGATTCCTCGTTCACGCCTACATATCGTTCCGCAACCGCGAGCTGCAGTTCGCGCTGATGCGAACGATGGGCTTCTCGACCCGCCAGCTGGTTTCGCTAATGTGGCTCGAACAGGCGCTGGTCATAGCCGTCGGCATGGCGCTAGGCACCTGGATGGGCGGACGGCTGGGCGAAACGATCATGCCCTTCCTGGGCCACGACGACCGTGGCGGCCAGGTGCTGCCGCCATTCGTGATAGAGGTTGGCTGGCAAAACCTGCTGGCGACGTACGTGGCGATGGGCGTCATCTTCACCGCCATCATCATCGGCGTTATCTGGTTCATCAGGCGCATGTCTCTAAGCCGCGCGCTACGGCTGGGAGATGGATAGGCGCGCGCGTGGTAACATACGCTCAGAGACCGACATGGACATGCAATCGGCAAGGTTAGCGGCGGAGACACCGATGAATCAGCAGTCGCCAGTGGATATAACGAGATACGCCGCGGGAGGTATGCCTCGCCTGTCGTTCGATTACGGACGCGGGGCGAAGTATCTGTCCAACACCGGCGAGTTCGTCAAGGTACACTACGAGGATGGCGGCGGCATTCGGCTGGGAGCGGATGCCTATCAGCTCGTAGAGGCCCATTTCCACAATCCGAGCGAGCATACGATCGAGGGAAGAAGATACGCGCTGGAGACGCACCTGGTGCACAGGCGCGAGTCAGAAATCGCGGTGGTGGGAGCCCTATACCGCCTCGGCGACCCTAACCCAGCGATACAGGCGGTTATCGAGACCGCCCCCGGACTGGGAGAATCCGATGCGCCAACCTCCGGATTTCTCGCGTCGGACTTTCTGCCCGACAGCAACGACTACTACGGCTATATGGGATCGTTGACGACTCCGCCCTACACGGAGGGGGTCCGCTGGCACGTGATGTCCGAGGTCTTAGAGGTCTCTGAAGAGCAGGTGGAGCGGCTGGCGGCGCTGACCGGCGGGGACGAGAACAGCCGGGAGATTCAGCCGTTGCACGGGCGGATGATAAGGGCGTATGTGGCGGGGTAGGGACAGGGTTGAAACCTGCCCCTACCTAATTGCGAACCTGGGCGTATCGAGCGCCTCCGTCCGGTAAGGCTACACCTCCCTGAACTCGCCCTCTACCGTGTTGTCGTCGTCGGGGGGAGGCGTTGGGCCGTCGTCGGCGCCGGGCGGGGGCGGCGGCGCGCCAGCGCCGGGCTGCTGCTGGGCGTACACTGCCTGTCCGACCTTCTGAAGCGACTCCTGCAACTCGTTCATCGTCGCCTCGATGCGCGCTATGTCGTCGTTTTGGAGAGCGGACCGGAGGGCGGCTATCTTGCCCTGGACCTCGCTCTTGAGGTCTTCAGGGATGGTTTCGGCGTTGTCGGTCAGCATCTTCTCGGCGGCGTAGGCGGCGTTTTCGGCGTTGTTGCGGGTGGCGACCTCCTGACGCCTGCGCTCGTCTTCCTCGGCGAATCTCTCGGCGTCGGTCACCATGTCCTCTATCTCCCTCTGCGAGAGGCCGGAGCTTGCCGTGATGGTGATCCGCTGTTCCTTGCCGGTGCCCTTGTCCTTGGCGGACACGTTGAGGATGCCGTTGGCGTCTATGTCGAAGGCGACCTCGATCTGCGGCATCCCGCGCGGCGCGGGCAGTATGCCGTCGAGGACGAACTTGCCGATAGACTTGTTCTCTGACGCCATGGAGCGTTCGCCCTGGACCACGTGCACCTCAACGCTGGTCTGGTTGTCGGCGGCGGTGGTGAACGTCTCGCTCTTGGACGTGGGGATGGTCGTGTTGCGTGAGATCAGGCCCGTCGAGACGCCGCCCAGCGTCTCGATGCCCAAAGTCAGGGGCGTAACGTCGAGCAGCAGAATGTCCTGCACGTCGCCCTGGAGGACGCCGGCCTGTATGGCGGCGCCGATGGCGACCACCTCGTCCGGGTTCACTCCCTGGTGCGGCTCCTTGCCGAACAGGTCTATGACTGCCTGACGCACGGCGGGCATCCGCGTCATGCCGCCCACCAGCACTACCTCGTCAATCTGCGACGCCGACACGCCGGCGTCGTTCAGCGCCTTGCGGCACGGGTCCACGCTGCGCTGTACCAGTTCGGCGACCAGCTGGTCCAGCTTGGAGCGGCTGAGCGTCATGGTCAAGTGCTTGGGGCCGGATGCGTCGGCAGTGATGAAGGGGAGGTTGATCTCGGTCTGCATCTGCGTGGAAAGCTCGATCTTCGCGCCCTCAGCCGCCTCGCGCAGGCGCTGAAGAGCCATGCGATCCTGCTTCAGGTCTATGCCCTGCTCGCGGCGGAACTCGTCGGCTATCCAGTCTATGATGCGCTGGTCGAAGTCGTCCCCGCCCAGGTGCGTATCGCCGTTGGTCGCCAGCACCTGCACTATCGTGTCGCCGATATCGAGGATGGTGATGTCGAACGTGCCGCCGCCGAGGTCATAAACGGCTATCTTCTCGTCCGTCTTCTTGTCCAGGCCGTAGGCGAGCGACGCGGCCGTCGGCTCGTTGATGATGCGGAGCACTTCGAGGCCGGCGATGCGCCCGGCGTCCTTCGTCGCGTTGCGCTGGCTGTCGTCGAAGTAAGCCGGCACGGTTATGACGGCCTGCGTAACGGGTTCGCCGAGGTTCGCCTCGGCGTCCTGCTTCATCTTCTGGAGCACCATGGCGGCGATTTCGGGCGGCGCATGAGTATCGCCGGCCATCTCGACGTAGGCATCGCCGTTGGAGTGTCGGACGATCTTGTACGGCATCAGATCCAGGTCGCGCCGGACGTTGGAGTCGTCTATTCGGCGGCCCATGAAACGCTTGATAGAGAAGACTGTATTCTCCGGGTTGGTGACGGCCTGACGCTTGGCGGTGGCGCCGACGTAACGTTCGTTGTTGCGCGGGTTGATGGCCACCATAGATGGCGTAGTGCGCCCGCCCTCCCCGTTCTCGATCACGCGCGGCTCGCCGCCTTCTATGACGGCCATGCACGAGTTCGTGGTGCCGAGGTCTATTCCGAGTATCTTGGACATCTCTGCTGTTTCTCCTGTGGCAAGTCTATTGTTGTGTAGCGCTCTGTGTTTGAGTTTGCGCGTCTTCCGGCGGCGCCTGCGCGATGCTCACCTGCGCGGCTCGCAGCACGCGGCTATGGAGCTTGTATCCGTTTCTGACGACGCGGACGACCGAGCCCTCGCTCACTTCGCTGGTCGGCTCGAAGAATACGGCCTCGTGCTGCGACACGTCGAACGGCGCGCCTATGGCGGCCTCTATGCGGGATACGCCTTCGGACTCTAGCAGGTTATCCAGGCCGTGCAGCGCCAGGCTGATGCCCTGGAACCAGCTAGGGTCTATCGAGTCTTCCGGCAGGTAATTGACGGCGCGACTGAAGTTGTCGGCCACGTCTATGAGCTTGGTTATAATGCGCTCGTTGGCGCGCTCCCGCGCGTCGTTCAGATCCTGAGCGGCGCGCTTCTTGTAGTTCTCCAAGTCCGCCGCCGAGCGGAGCATGGCGTTGCGGAACTGGTCTTTCTCTCGCTCCGTCTCCTCCAGGCGCGCCTGAAGGTCTTTGATAGCATCTGGGGCGTCCGGTTCGGACTCCATCCACTCCTCGAAAGTCGAGCTTTCGTCGGGCTGTTGGTCTTCGGTCATCTAATCCGGTCCTCCGTATGTTGATTGGTCTAGCCTGCGACGAGCTCGAACATCTCGTCTAGGCTCTCGTTCAGCGCGGCTCTGAGCGGCTGCCCTTCGAGATGCGCCAACTGCTGGCGCATCTTTATGAGCCTGTTGAACATCGCCAGCGCCAACTGGACGCCCGCCAGGTTCAGCCCCAGCTCGTCCACAAGGCGCTTTATTAGCTTTAGGCGCGCGATGTCCGCATCCGAGTAGAGCCTGGACATACCCCCCGTGCGAGAGGGCAGCACAAGGCCCACCCTCTCATATTTTCGTAAAGTTTGGGGGTGCATGTCCAGAATGCGCGCGGCTACGCTGATGACGTACACACCTTCCTGCATCGAACTCGCTCCCTTCGCCTGACGTACCGTCAGCCATATTCCGGCGCCGTCGCTAACCCGGTTCGCCCGTGGGCGTTATAGTCATCGAGCGGCTTGAGATAATGTTACAGATTGACATATTACGTGTCAAGTGATATATTATACACGAATCAGATTGATGCCGAGGATCGGCGCTCGGCGCGAACGGAGGTAGAAGATGCTGAAACTCAAGGGATGCCCGCGCTGCGGCGGGGACGTACACACCAATCGCGACCTGTACGGCAGCTACGAGCAGTGCATCCAGTGCGGCTACATGAAAGACCTGTCCAACGCCGACCAACTGCTAGCCAAGCTGGATATCGCGGATTTCAGGGCCAGGAGCAAGAAGGTGGCGTAGGCAGAATCCTACGCGGAAAGCGAGCGTCGCGCTATGGCGACGAATACCCGGCAGTCCAACCCCGTGATTCCACCCGGACTGGTACTCCAAGAGAAACTGACGCACGCTGGATGAATAGAATCGAACTTGCGAACGTACTGAACTTGTCAGTATCAACGCAGTGAGCGATTTGAGCGCCAACGGCAACCCACTCCCGCTGGGCGTATCTAACGAACTGTGGCGGATGCTCAGAACCCCTGCCCATTATCTGGGTTGGGCTGGAATCCAGATATGGGCGGGGGTTGGAACGGCAGATACGGGAATCAGCAACCTCCGCATCCCCTCAACCGCAACTCGAGTCTCGTCTGACTTTCGTCCCGTTCCCGCCGCGCCCTCAGAACAACCTACTCCAAGCCTAGCTGGTAGTGCTTGCCCTCCGTCTTGATGGATGGCGCGACGACGACCTCCGCCACCTCATGCATCTCGCGGATGTTCTCGGCGCCGACCATGCCGAGGCATATGTTGAGCGCGCCGACCAGGTTCTGCGTGCCGTCCACGACCGAGCTTGGGCCGAACAGTATCTGTTCCAGCGTACCCTTCACGCCGACCCTCACACGCGTTCCGCGCGGCAGGTTCGGATCGGGGCTTGCCATGCCCCAGTTGTAGCCTCTGCCCGGCGCCTCCTCAGCCCGCGCCAACGGCGTGCCGATCATCACTGCGTCCGCCCCGGACGCCATCGCCTTGCACAGGTCGCCGCCGGTGCGAATGCCGCCGTCGGTAATTACCGGCACATACCGTCCGGTTCTCGCGTAGTGGTCGTCGCGGGCGGCTGCGGTGTCCATCGTCGCCGTAACTTGTGGAATGCCCACTCCAGTTACCTCTCGCGTGGTGCACGCGGCGCCCGGCCCTACGCCCACGAGGACTCCGTGGATGCCCGTTTCCATCAGCTCGAGCGCGACCTCGTAACTAACGCAATTGCCGACTATGACCGGCACATTGACCATCTCTAGCAGGTCGGGGAAGCGCAAGCCGCGCTGGCTCTTGGATATGTGTCGCGCCGTGGTTACGGTGGACTGGACCACTATCATGTCCGCGCCCGCCTCAGCCGCTATCGGAGCCAGCCCCTTCGTTCTTGCAGGGGTGAACGAAACGGCGCACTTGGAGCCGCCGTCTTTGATCTCTTCGACCCGCTCTCCGACCAACTTCTCGCGTATCGGCGCGGAATAGACTTTCTGGAGCAGTTCGGTAACTTTCGCCTGAGGCGTCTCGACGATCTCTTCGATCACGCTCAGCGGGTCTTGGTACCGGCTGTGGACACCCTCCATATTGGTGACGGCCATGCCGCCGAGCCGGTCCATCTCCGCTGAGAATGCGGGCGAGGACACGGCGTCCATAGCCCCCCCAAGCACGGGCGTCGAGATCGTGATTCCGTCCACCGAGAAGTCTGTGTTCGTAAGTTCGGGGTTGATCGTTATCGAGCCTGGCGCGATGGAGACCTCGTCGAATCCATATACGCGCCGGAGCTCTTTGAGGTATGGAACACCCATGTATAGCCCTCCGGCGTTTACGTCGCTCTCCGTCACCCGATGGGCGTCGGAACCGTGGGCCGGCAGTTCTCTCCGGCCCCTCGAATGTCTGCGCTTTCAGATCGGTTGCAGGAAGTGGGATGGTCCATACCGGCCACGCTCACATGCGCGCCAAGATCGCCGCTTGCGCCATAGGTTGCCAATGGCCATCTCCTGCGACAGTATTCCAATATCTTAGTGTGGGAGAGGAGCTCCGGTCAATGTGAATCAGGCGCACACCCGACTTGGTTTGAGGGCTGGGGCCGTTCGCCATTTCTTTGCGCGCGGCAGCCAAGAGTCCGCATGCAGCTGGGCCGGGTGTCATCCGCCTATCTCGACGTCTGCTATGGGTAAACCTAGCGCCTTGACGTCAATCGCGTATCCGGCGACGGTCAGATACACCCTGTCGGCGCAAGAGGCGACCGCCTGGTTCACACGCCCAAGAATGTCCCTGTACGCTCGACCGAGGGGAGACGCCGGGATCACGCCCAAACCGACCTCGTTGCTGACGACTATCCACGTAGCCGACGACCTCTCGCAGACATCCATCAACCGCTCGACGGCAGCTAGTATCCGGGTCTCCGCGTTGGGGCTGCCCTCCAGGCTAATCAGGAGATTGCTGACCCAAAGGGTCAGGCAGTCGAGCAGACAGGTGTCGTGACCACTCAGCGCGGGGGGGATCGCCGAGGTCAGATCCAGCGGCTCTTCCAGCGTGGTCCACTCGCTCGGACGGTGGCGACGGTGGGCGGCGATGCGGGCCGTCATGTCCGCATCCAGCGCCTCGGCGGTCGCCACGAACAGCGTTTTGTCTCCCTGTCGGGCCAGTCGCTCGGCGAGCGCGCTCTTGCCCGAACGCGCTCCCCCGACTATGAGAATCAGTTCTTTGCTCAAATTCTCCTCCCAGGAGTAGGCGACTTCATTCGGAGGCGAGAACCTGTGTGAGCGCTTCTACCAGCCTACGATTGCAGTCCATGGTTCTTACCCCGACCCTGATATGCTCCGGCAGCCCAAAGGAGGCGCAGTCGCGGACGCATATGCTGTGCCGTTTCAACAGGGCAAGCCGCGTTTTGGCGGCGCGCCCCACCCGAATTAGCATGAAGTTGGCTACCGATGGCGCAACCTCCAGTCCAAGCGTCCACATCGCGTCCCGCAAGTACTCCCTGCCGATCCGCGCGGCCTCACGCCCCCTCGCTACGTGTTCAGGATCGTCGAGGGCGGCTATTCCGGACGCCTGCGCGAGCGCATTCACGCTCCAACTGTACTGGAACCGCCTTACACTCTCGATCACCTCAACAGACGCGAGCATATAGCCGAGGCGCAGCCCTGTCAGCGCGTAGTCCTTCGTCATAGACCGCAGTATGGCGACGTTGCCCATATCCAGCAGATGTGTCGAGTCCCAACGCTCCTCCACAAAAGATACGTATGCCTCATCGAGAACCAGAAGGCCGGAGTCGCCAACCGCGCCGGCGATTTCCGCTACCTCGCTTCCGGTCATGTAACTCCCGGTCGGGTTGTTGGGGTTGCACAAGAATGCGAGCGACGGGCGCATGCCTGCGATCGCGCTGGCTACGGCGTCCAAGCTCTCTTCGAGACCCTCCATGTCCAACCTGATCTTGGAGGGCGCGCCGGCCCACAGGCGGCAGGCAGCCTCATATTCGCTGAACGTGGGAGCGAACACGAGGCCGTCGCCATCTTTCCTACCCAGACGCGACTGCGCCAACAGGTGTATGAGCTCGGTCGAGCCGTTGCCGACCAGTATGTTGGCCGGGGAGACGCCGGTTTCTGTGCCAATAGCCTCTCTCAGCTTGACGCAATCCGTATCCGGGTACACGGCCAGGTTTACGTTCTTAGTGGCATCAACCGCGCGAGGAGACGGCCCCAGTGGATTGATGCTTGCGCTAAAGTCCAGCACATCCTCCACACGCATTCCCAACGCCTCTATCTCCGAGGCGTTGATTCCGCCATGCGTCGGCCTGCCGTGTCCGTAAGCGGAGTCCATTGGCATCAGCCTCCTAACAGCCATCTCAGAGCCAGCGCTCCAATCGTCGCCACGCCGCCGAGCGCCGCCACGATATAGGCAACCCGGATCGAAGCGCCGATATGCGACGCGTCCGGCTCGCCCATCCCATCTCCGATACGGTAATGTTCCGGCTTCTCCAACGCCACGCCCAGCAATCCCGACATGGCGCCGATGGTCCATCCCGCGTTGGGGCTTTCCGTCATGCGACGCCCCCTCCACATCCACGACAGGGCGCGAGTGACGGACAGCCCGCTCAGCGCGCCGGCGACGAGCATGAGCGCCGAGCTAAGACGCGCCGGAACCAGGTTCACCGCATCATCCAGCCTCGCGGACGACTTCCCCAAGTATTCGTACTTTCCTCGATAGCCTAACATGCTGTCGAGCGTGTTCACCGCGCGATACGCGAACGCGCCCGGGATACCGAGAACGGCGAACGCCAGCCAGGGGCCGATGTAGCTGTCGGTCGTGTTCTCCGCGACGGACTCTATCGCCGCAGCCCCTACCAGCGACGCGCTCAGATCGCTCGCGTCCCTGCTGACCAGGCTCCTGAGATTATGTCTAGCTTCGTCAACGTTTCCGTCGTTCACGGAGTCCCGAACGCGCGCCGCCGCGCGCGCCAAGCCACTGACGGCAAAGGTAGATTTGAGCAGAACGGCGCCTCCTACCATGTAGGGAATGGCACCTAACTCGCGCAGCCCATTCGCGGCCAGCCACGCGAGCGCGCCCGACAGCGTCGGAACGGCCACTGCGATGCACGTTCCCCACGCGAATGACGCCGCCCGCCGTTCGCTCGACGGCCCTATCGTCTCCAACCAGGAAATCAGCTTTCCCATCCAGACGACAGGATGAACCGCAGCGGGCAATTCCCTAAACGCCATATCCAGCGCGAGCGCGAGCAGCAACGCCCCAGCGTCGAGATGCCACTCGCCCGGCCATACCCTCCAATCCATGCCGCGCCCCTAATCCAGCATCCGAAGTAGTGGCGGACTCATCGAGAAGATGGAGCCGCCCAGCATGAACAAGCTCGCCAGCAGCGCGCACGTCTCCACAACCTCTATCACCGCACCATATACGTCGCCGGTTACCCCTCCAAGCCGCCTGGACGCCCACGCGCTCATCGCCCAGGCGACCGCCACGGCTACGGCCGCGAGCGCCGCGCCGACAAATCCGGCCACACCGATGGCGATAATCAGCGTAGTCAGCAGCGCGACTATGGTCTGCCATCGGCCGCCGCGCTTCAGGAACGGCGCTCCGATGCCGCCGCTCCTCACGTATGGGAACAGATGCATCACCAAGACGACGGCGCCGCGCGACAGGCACGGGAATATCAGGATGGCCCAGATGCGGCTATTCGCCGGCAGCGACATTATGGCCCCGACCTTGAGCAGAATCAGCCCGACCGCGCCCGCCACCGCAAACGCTCCCACGCGCGGATCGCGTAGAATCTCCATGCGCCGTTCCCGATCAAAACCGCCGAACAGCGCGTCGCAGCAGTCCATGAACCCGTCCAAGTGCAGCGCGCGCGTGAGAGCGACCAGCAGAAAGGTTAGGATGACGGCCAGCAGCAGCGGAGGAAACTCGCGGGAATCGTTCAGAACGACATCGTATCCGTAGCGCAGGAGCAAGTCGGTTGCGGCCAGAATAGCGCCCAGCAGCAGCCCGACGACCGGGAACCATGCGCGGGCCGACGCAAGTCCGCCCTCCGCGTCTCGCGGCGCAAATGGCAAGATCGTCAAGAACCCTATGGCGGATCGCAGGCCGTTCACACAGGCTCTCCATCCTCCCGATCCCTGTCCGACACGCCCGCTTCGGAGAACGTCGCCATCTCGGACAGGCACGCGGCGGCGGCTTCTACTATGGGAAGCGCGAGAGCCGCGCCCGTACCCTCTCCGAGTCGCATTCCCAGGTCCAGCAGCGGGAACAGCCCCAAGTGGCGCAGCGCAGCGCCGTGCCCTCTCTCGGCGGATACGTGCGACGCTATCATATAGTCGCGCGAGGCGGGGCTTAGAGATGCTGCCGCCAGAGCGGCTGCGCCGGATATGAACCCGTCGAGGATCACGGCGCGCCTCATCATCGCCGTTCCCAGAGCTACGCCCGCCAGCGTTCCTATCTCGAAGCCGCCCACCTTTGCCAACAGGTCTATGCCGTCGCCCGGATCGGGCCTGTTCACCTCCAGAGCCGTCCGCACTACTTCTATCTTTTGGCGCAGCTCCTCCGGAGAGCGCCCGGTACCCTCCCCCGTCGTCTCTTCAGGCGAGATTCCGGTTACCGCCGCCGTGATGGCGCTCGACGGCGTGGTGTTTCCGATACCCATGTCTCCGGTCGCTATCAGGTCAACGCCCGATTCGACCACTTCGCGGGCGATGTCTATGCCCGCCTCCACACACCGCGCCGCTTGGGCCCTGGACATCGCAGGCCCGCCGCTTATGTCCTGTGTTCCGCGCCCGATCTTGAGTGAGATGAGCCCGGGATGCGGGGGCAGATCGGATACGATGCCTGCATCTACTATTATCTGCCGCGCGCCTAGCCGCCGGCACATCACGCTAATAGCCGCTCCACCCGCCAGGAAGTTAAGCGCCATCTGCGCGGTCACTTCCTGTGGATAGCCGGTAACGCCGCGCGCTACGACGCCGTGGTCTCCCGCTGCGACTATCACCGCCGTCTCGCGCACCGAGGGGCGCTCGGTCCCGAACATTCCCGCCAGCCTTATGGAGAGTTCCTCCAGTCTTCCCAAACTTCCGGGCGGCTTGGTCAGAATCGACTGCCTCGCCTCCGCGCGACGCATGGCGTCTTCGTCCGCCGGTCGTATGCGGCTTATGGCTTCGGACAGGGCCATGTTCGTGACGTCGCTCATTCGCTAGAACTCCAATCCCGGCTGCGCTCAGATTCCCCGCTCTTCTCTTCGTGTGGGCGGGCGTCCGAACCCACGCACCTGGGCAACCAGGTCCGCGAGACGGGCCGCCTTCGACTCTCTTCACATTCGCGCGTCATTTTACTTCCTCTTCTGTTATTGCGCCGGTCCTATGAGCCATACCTGTGGACATCCGGTATCGGGGTCTATCCGCACGGTCGTCTCCACTCCAAAGACCTGTCTCAGATTTTCCGGCGTGAGCGTCTCGATCGGGCTGCCTTCAGAGACCACCACGCCCTGCGACAGCATCATCAGCCTGTCGCAGTATCGCCCCGCGAGCGCTATGTCGTGCAGCGCAATCACCACGGCGATCCCACGGTTCACGATCTCATCCCGCAGGGTCTCCATTACTGACAGTCGATGGCGAAGGTCGAGGCTCGACGACGGTTCGTCCAGCAGCATCACGCTCGCCCGCTGGGCCAGCGCGCGCGCGAGAACCACCCTCTGCCTCTCGCCGCCCGACAAGCGGTCGAGCTGGCGGCTCTCGAACCTCGCGGTTTCGGTCTGCGCCATTGCATCCCGCGCTATCCGCCTGTCTTCGCGTCCCTCCAGCTCGAACCTTCCCAGGTGCGCGTATCTCCCCATCAGCACAGTCTCCAGGGCGGTAAACGGATGCGCCGCGTCTTGCTGAGGCATGAACGCGATGCTCCGCGCCCGTTCTCCGGCGTTCATGTGCTCGATGCGCGTCTCTCCCAAGTGCACGCTCCCCGAGTCTGGCCGGAGGAGTCCGGCCAGCGCCCGAAGCAGCGTGCTCTTGCCGGCGCCATTCGGCCCGATGATTCCCACCAGTTCGCCCGGGCGAGCCTCGAACGAGACCGACCTGAGAACCTGGCTATCCCCTAGCCTTAGAGACACGTCATTCGCGCTGATAGGAACGCCAGAGTCCACTGGTCACTCACCTTTGCATTCGAGCATCGTTCGGCGGCCCGCGCTTCTAGGCGCCCCTCCGCCGCGCCGCCCGGACGGGCCAGACCGACAGCGCGACCTTTCCGCCGGCGAGCGTTCTGAACCTGCCAGCCTTGTCCTGAGACACCGAAGCGGAGACCGACGTCCGGTTTACCTCGAACCTGGCGAGTATGCGCTCCTCCAGCTCGACCATGGGTATAGGCTCGCCGCGCTCGGTCAGCAGCAGCGCTATCTCATCTCCTATGCCCGTCCGTCGCGCCGGTTTCAGATGCTCGTCCAGCTTGCCGTCATGCACCCCGATGTCCCACTCCGCCAACCCGTAGATGCCGGGACCCGCCCACTTGAAGTGATCCTTGTAGCGGTCTATCCAAGCGTGGACGTTGCGGTCTGACATGGCGAATCTATCGGGCAGCAGTGGGCGTATGCGCCTGGAAATCTCCTTGTAGTGCAGCGGCCTTCCCGCATCGCGTATTACCGACGTGAGGGCAAGCAGCCGTTGCGATCGCTTGCTCAGCCGCGAGTGCGCGCGATCGGTCAACGCGCAGAGACCGTCTCCGTCCACCCGGACGCCGAGCATAAACTCGACGCGAAGCCGCAGGTCCAGATCGGGCCAGTCCGCCAGCGCGTCGCGCGCTTCGGGGGCGCGTCGGATGGCAGAGTCGAGATGGTCAAGGGGTATAGGGGTCGCGCTCTCCATGAGCGCGCGGACTACACGCGAGTCCACCGCGCCCAGCGGCTTGCGTTCGGCGTGTCGCCCATCGTCGTCCCAAGACGGCAGCGCCGCGGCGCCTCTTCTCAGTGACGCTTGGCGCGGTCTGGCGTGAACGTCATCGACCACCAGACGCAGAAGGCCGAGGTTCGCGGACGCGGAGTCGCCAACGGCGTAGGACAGCGCAGTCGCCAAGTCTTCGCTCGTCAGGCGCTCGCCAACGCGCTCGGCGAACGCCTCCATCCGCCTCATGCAACGGACGGTGTCATCCGAATAGTCGCGCTCCACGCGCCCGGACAGATTCGCCAGCGCCTTCCTCTGCACCTGCCGAACGCGCTCACGCGTAATGCCCAGCCTGCGCCCAACCTTTTCCAACGTCTGCTTCTCGCCGTCTCGCAGCCCCAGCCGCAGCGTGAGTATCTCCATATCGCGCGCTTCGTCGAGCAGCGCGAGCGCGCCCCGGGCCCACTCCGCAAGCGTCTCAGATACTGCGATGACTGAGTGTTCCTCCTCTTCCAACACTGCCGCGCTACCCATAACGAGCCTGCTCCTTGCATACACCATTCATCTGGGCGATTATACGATATATGATATACTGTGTCAATAAACTTCGCCGAGGGACCGGCGGCTATGCGCGGCGACGCCCTACGTAGCGCGCGCCGCCGGATGCTGTACACTGAGAACATGACGCTGGAGCAAGACATCAAATCTCTCGCGCGGGAGATGGGTTTCGACCGCGTGGGCATCACGGACGCAGAGCCGTTCGCGCGCGACGAAGTGGCGGCGGTGGAGCGCGTGCGCGACGGGCTGATGGACGGGCTGCCCTGGTACACGGAGGAGCGGGTTCGGCGCATGAACCGTCCCAAGTTGATGCTGGACGGAGCGCGCTCGGTCATATCGCTGGCTATGAGCTACAAGACGGACGATCCGCCGGCGGGCGATGCGAACCTGCGCGGCAAGGTCGCTCGCTACGCCTGGGGTCGAGACTACCATAGCCTGATGAAGGCGAGGTTGCGCCGGTTCGTTAGAGAGTTGCCGGACGTAGTAGGCGGCGCGGTTCGCGCGCGCTACTTCGTGGACGACGGCCCGATGAACGACCGCGCCGCCGCGGAGCGCGCCGGCATCGGCTGGTTCGGCAAGAACACCAACATCCTCACACCCTCGCACGGCTCGTGGGTGTTCCTCGCAGAGGTTGTTACGGACCTGGAACTGACACCCGACGCGCCACTGAAGAAGACGTGCGGCGAGTGCGTCCGCTGCATTCCCGCCTGCCCGACCGACGCCATCGTCGCGCCGTTCGTGATCGATAACCGCCGGTGCATCTCCTTCCTGACCATAGAGCTGCGCGGTCCAATACCGCGAGATCTGCGCCCGCTGGTCGGCGACTGGGTCTTCGGGTGCGACATCTGCCAGGAGGTCTGCCCGGTCAACCGCAAGGCGGCCGCGAGCCGCGAGCCGGAGCTTCGCAAACGGCACGACTTCGACGCGCCGGAGCTCATTCCACTGCTATATCTGAACGAAACCGAGTTCAGGCGCCGGTTCGAGGGCAGCCCGATACGCCGCGCGAAGCTGGACGGGCTTCAACGCAACGTGTGCGTCGCGCTGGGAAATCTAGGAGACGCGCGGGCGATACCGGCGCTGGCGCATACGCTGAGCGCGGGCGGGCCGCTGACGCGGTCCCACGCGGCCTGGGCGCTCGGGCGAATCGGCGGCGCGGCGGCGCGAGCCGCGCTGAGCGCCGCGCTGGAGACAGAGGATGAGGAGGAGGCGCGCGCGGAGATCGTCGAGGCGTTGGGAGGAATTTAACGCAGAGGCGCAGAGGACGCGGAGAAGCGCGGAGGGTTTTGTTCGTTGTGATTTACTCTGGGGTTTTAGCGCGAAGACGCAAAAGAGCGCGGAGGGTTACTCCTCGAAGAAGTCCAGGTCTATGGAGAAGGCGGCCGCCAGCAGCATCAGCCGCATCTCCTGGCTGCGCTCGGTATGACCGAACTCGACTCTGAACGTATCGGCGTCGGTGAACATTTCTCGCCCTAAGCCCGACCACTCTTTGGTGATGCGTCCTACTTCTACGCCTTGCGGGTCGTCTATGAAGAACGTGAATGGACGCGGGATGACTCTGCCCCGTATCAGCCCCACGTTGCGCCGCGCCGAGTCGGTGAGGGTGATCTTGCGGTTGAAGAACCCCCACTGCCGGCTGAGCGTTCCTATGGGCCTGCCGGCGCCGTCGCGCACGTTCATCTGCGGAAGGAACCAGAAGAAAGCTCGGTCGGCGGTCATCACGGGTCTGCCGTCCGAATCTACGACGTGGATTTCGAGAGGCCTGTGTGTCTTGAGCAATACGCGGGCGATTCCGCCGGAGGTTTCGTAAGCGAAGCACACTTGCTCGCCGTCGGGGGTGAGGACAGCGTACTGGTTGCGCGTCTCGATTCCAACGACGGCCTCCAACATTTCCACGCGCTGCTCGACTATCAACTCGTCCCACAGTGTGAGGTCTATCATGAGGGAGTCTCCTAGTCTTCTCTGGGAGCGACTCTTATCTTGCTGGCCACATCGTAACTGAAGACCAGTTCGCTGTCGTCGCAGCCGAGGGTGATGACGCCGCGCGTTCGCGCGGCTTCTTTTACGTCAACCTCGCGGCCGGGTATCAAGCCCTGTTCGACGAAGTAGGTCAGAAGCGCCTGGTCGTCTTCGGGCACGGAGTCGATGACCAGCGCGTCTCCATCCTTGGCCTGGTCGAGCGTCTTGACGTTCTTGTTGGGGACGTACTTGCTGCCCGGTATCGGGTGTCCGAACGGGCATGTTATCGGGTCGCCGAGCGCGCGGACGATCTTTTCCTCGAGATACTGGGATATGGCGTGTTCGAGGCGGTGGGCTTCGATGTGGGCGAGGTGCAGATCTACGCCGAGCAGGTCAACTACGAGACACTCAGCAAGGCGATGCCGCCGGACGATGCTAGCGGCGGATCTGCGTCCTTTGCGAGTCAGCACAACCTCTTTTGCCGCCGTCGTCTCCACAAGGCCTTCGCGAGAGAGGCGGCGAATCATGCCGCCGACGGACGGAAGCGAGGTTCCCAATCCCTCATCCACCGGCAGGGTCTTGAGATGTTCGGCGAGTACCGTAAGGGTAACGCGAACCTCTTGCTCATCAAGTCGGAAGATGGACAGCAGGTAGTTCTCTGCGGCCATGGACAGTCGAGCGGCTGAGGCTCTATTTGCCCGGCTGCGCGATTTCGGGGCGGAGGGCATACGCAACCTCCCAATTCAACAAGGGCGTGCATCGTATATGCCCCGATTATAACAGAAGTGGCTTGGCGCGTTTTTAACGCGGAGACGCAGAGAGCGCAGAGAATTTTATTCTATCCTCTACGTCCCTCTGCGCTTCTCCGCGTCTCCGCGTTTAGATGAGGGAAATGGCTTAGCGCTTAGTCCACTGCTTGGCTTTGCGGGCGCGGGCGAGACCGTACTTCTTGCGCTCCTTCTCGCGGGCGTCGCGGGTCAGCAAGCCGGCGCGCTTGAGCGGGGCGCGCAACGACGGATCGGCCACCTGCAGCGCGCGCGCGATGCCGTGCCTCAAGGCTCCCGCCTGGCTCACTACGCCTCCGCCGCGTATCTTGGCGGAAATGCGGAACTGACCGTGCGAGCTGGTGGCGTCGAACGGTTCCGCGATTAGCTGCTGCCACGAATCCCAGGGGAATACCTCGTCGAGCGGCTTGCCGTTCACCTGGTCGGCGCCCGAATCCGTGTACAGTCGGACCTGCGCCACCGATGTCTTGCGCTTGCCGATCGCGTAGTAATAATGCTGCTGTTCCTGTACCATCTATGCCTCCGTAAGGCTCGCGATATTGGCCGACATCTGGGCCTCGTGCGGATGATCGGGGCCGACATACACCTTCATTCGCTTCAGCATCTTCCTACCGAGCGAGTTCTTCGGCAGCATACCCTTCACCGCCTGGCGTATCACCCTGTCGGGATGCTTCTCGAGCATATCGGCGAGTGTGCGCTCGGTCAGGCCGCCGTGGTATCCGCTGTGCCGGTAGTACATCTTCTGCTGTACCTTCCTGCCGGTAACGCGAATCTTCTCCGCATTGGTGACGACCACGTAGTCGCCCGTGAGCAGGTGGGGGACATACATCGGATTGTGTTTGCCGTTGAGAATCGTGGCTATGTGAGTGGCCAGACGGCCGAGCGTCTGCCCTTCCGCATCCACGACATGCCACTTCGGATTCAAGTCCGACGCCTTCGTCTCATAGGGCTTTGAGTTTGCTACCATCGTTCTGTTCCTGTTCTCCCAGTTTCCGCAATCGTGTGGTTGACATTCGATCTTCATACTTCACGCTCATCAGGCACAGGCCGCGCGCCGGCAGCGCACGCGCCACGGGGGCGCCTTCCATCCGGCAGACCTGCATCCGCACGTCTTCGAGCGTCAGGCGGCCCTGTCCCACGTCCACCAGCGCGCCGGCCATGCGCCGCACCTGGTGAGGCAGGAACGCGCTGCCTTCGACCTCGATCTGGATGATGCCTCCGCCATCCGGCTTCACATCCACGCGATCTACGCGCCTGACCGAGCTTGCCGCCGGATCTTGGAGGCGCCCGCCGAAGTTGGCGAAATCGTGAGCGCCGACCATAATCTTGGCCGCTGCGCGCATAGCATCCACGTCCGGCATATGGTTGAGCCGGTGAGTGGCGCGTCGCAGGAGCGGCGAGCGAGTTTCGGACACCAGCAGGGTGTATCTGTACACCCTACCGGTGGCGTGGCGTCTCGGGTCGAACCCATCGGGCGCTACGCTGGCTGACTTCACGACAACGTCGTCCGGCAGTCGCGCGTTCAGCGCGCGCAGGACCGTGTCGGGGGCGTATGGCGCATCGGTATCGAACGCCACCACCTGTCCCAGCGCGTGAACGCCCGCATCGGTGCGTCCCGCAGCCTTGATCCTCACCGCCCGTCCGGTGAGCGATTGTATTGCGTTTTCAAGCTGCCGTTGGACCGACGGCGCGTTCTTCTGGTATTGGAAGCCGCTGTAATCGGTCCCATCGTATTCTACTGTCAGCGCCAGGCGCATATCACGCCCTCGTCGAACAGTGTCTGAAACGTCTTCTACCTAAATCAGTTCCACCATGGCCATGTCGGCCGCGTCGCCTTTGCGCTTGCCCAGCTTGTAGGTTCGGGTGTAGCCACCCTCGCGGTCGCCGTATCGCTCGGCGAGGTCGTCGAATACCTTGCGAACCGCTTCCTTGCTGGTGAGCAGGGCCGCCGCCTGTCTGCGATGGTGCAGGCTGCCCTTCTTGCCGAGCGTTATCACTTTCTCCGCCATGCGCCGCGCCTCGAACGCCTTCGCCTCGGTGGTCTTGAGCGTCTCGTTGAGCACGAGATTCGTAACCATGCCCCTCAGCATCAGCATTCGGTGCTGGGTTGGACGGTTCAGCTTCTTACCCGAAAGCCGGTGTCTCATCTCAGTTACTCCTGTTCCGCCTTATCCTCGTCTTCGCCCTCTTCCGAAGCCCGATCCGGGTCCAGGTGCGCGGGCAGGAGGTCTTTCTCCCTGAGCTTGTCGTACAGTTCGGTGTACGACTTCTCGCCGAAGTTGCGTATGTTGAGCAGGTCTTCCTTGCTGGACTGCAGCACCTCGCCGACCCTGTCTATGCCGGCGCGCTTGAGGCAGTTTAGCGTGCGGGAGCTTAGGTGCAGTTTCTCCACCGGCACGTTGAAGTGCTCCGGCGGGATGTTCAGCGAGAGGACCGGGCGACCGTCCGGCCCTTCCTCGGGCGCTTCCTCGGTGTTCACGAACACGTAGAACTGCTTTACCAGCATATCCGAAGCCCGCTTGATCGCGTCCAGAGGCGTTATCGAGCCGTCCGTCCAGATCTCCATGATCAGGCGCTCGAAGTCGGTGCGTCGCCCGACGCGGGTGCGCTCGACGGTGTAGTTCACCTTCTTGGTAGGCGTAAAGATGGCGTCCACCGGAAGCGTGCCGATGGTCTGTCCCTCTCCTTGCGGCGCCTCGCGGTAGCCCTTGTCGCGCTCGATGTTCATCTCGATCGAGATTGTGGCGTCGGACGAATCGAGCGTGGCGATGTGCTGTTCGGGGTTTACCACCTCGAAGTCTGCCGACGCCATGATGTCGGCGGCGCACACCTGGCCCTCTCCCGCCACTTCAAGCCGAAGTTTGCCGGGCCTGTCCACGTCCGACCGCAGCCGGATCGCCTTGATGTTCAGCAGTATCTCGGTAACCTGCTCGCGGATATTGGGTATAGTCTGGTACTCGTGCTGTACGCCCTCTATCTTGACGGACGTTATGGCCGTCCCCTCCAGGCCGTTGTACAGCACGCGGCGCATCGGGTTGCCGAGGGTTATTCCGTAGCCGGGTTCCAGCGGCTCGATGATGAACCTGCCGTACTCCGCCTCGTTCGCATCTACGGCGATGGACGGGTCGGGTATCTCTACCTCTTCGTCCTCGATGATGTCCGGGAGCGCGTAAGCCAGATCGGTTGTTGTCAGCAAAGTCATGCGGGCGCCCTCCTGTTGGCAGTTGTTGGTGAATCGCTCTACTTGGAGTAGAACTCGACGACCAGCCGCGCTTCGATGCCGGTTTCGATCTCTGTGGCGTCCGGCAGCGACAAGACCTCGCCCGTGATGTTGGCGACGTCTAGTCTCAGCCAGCCCGGCACCGGACGCTTGGGCAGCCCAGCGGTGAGATCCTGGATGAACTGTGGCGTGGAGCCGTTGTTGCCGGCGCGCTTCCAGGCGATCGCGTCGCCCGGCTTGACCAGATACGATGGGATGTCCATGCGCCGTCCGTTCACCGTCAGGTGGCCGTGGTTGACCAGCTGCCTGCCCTGCGCGCGCGAGTCTGCCATCGACAGCCGGTACAGCACGTTGTCCAGCCGCGTTTCGAGGATGCTGAGCAGGTTATCGCCGGTAACGCCCGGCTGTGAGCGCGCCATCTCGAAGTACTTTCGGAACTGTCGCTCCAGCACTCCGTAGGTCAGCCGCGCCTTCTGCTTCTCGCGCAGCTGCAGCGCCCACTCCGACGGCCTGCGCCGCCGCGGCGTCGCGTCTCCCGGCGGGCGTCGCCTGCGCTCGACCGCGCAGCGCGGCGTGTAGCACCGCTCGCCCTTCAGAAACAGCTTCTCGCCCACGCGCCGGCACTTGCGGCACACGGCATCCTTGTATCTTGCCATTTTGTTCTATCCGTCCCTTGCGCTATCTGAGTCGTCTTGTTCGGTATATTCAGTTTCGATGTATTCAGCGCCTTCGGCAGCCACTCCCATCTCACGGGATAGCTGCGACATGGTGAAATCCTCTTTGCGTACCCGTATATCGAAGTACAGCAGCGCGAACGCGATGTAGATTATGGGCGTTACCAATATGCCCAGGATGATCTGCCCCGCGTCCAGCAGCAGATCGCCCACGACGCTGATGTCGTCCCCTACGGATACCACCTCCGCCGCCACGCCGAACGGCAACAGCACTACAATCGTCATTCCCACAAATACCATGCCGTACACAAACAGGTTCCAGATGATCCGAAACTCCGAGCCGCGCGCGAGCTGGATGCCGCGTCTCAACATACCTAGCGCCCGGTAGCCCTCGAACATGACCGCTGGACCGGCCAACGTCAGGTAGATCGAGATTAGGATCATCGTCGCCAATAGCCCGGACATTATCAGGACCCGCGTCACCTCGACAGTTTCCGGCTCGGCTTGCAGGTTGGGCGCGACCGCGATCAGAGCGGTTGTGACCGCCGCTGAGATCAGTCCAAGTATCGATATCGAAACCGCGCGCCATAGCGTTCGCGCGTAGCAAACGCCGATAATGACACGACTGGAGGCGTAGTGCTGTCCCGCCGCGTATATTGTCGCCGCCGCGAAGGTCAGGACGACCGTACTGATAAAGTTCACTGCCAGCGTTACCGGCTCGCTACTTGCCGGGAGCAGCGTCAGAATCGCTACCGGCAGCTGCGCTATCGCGTTGAGCGTGATCACCGACCGGAAGCGCGTGAAGTATATGGCGAACGCCTCGCTGATGATAGCGAACGCGCCGCGCGGCACCAGTTCCTGGCTTTGGGGCTGTTCGGGGCGACCGCCTTCCACACTCCGGCTTCCCTTACTCCAGCTAGACTCGGCGCCGCTTTGGCGGGCGGCATCCGTTATGTGGAATCGGCGTAACGTCTCGGATCGAGGTTACCAGGATGCCCGCGCCCTGAAGCGCGCGGATCGCCGCTTCCCGGCCCGAGCCGGGTCCGCGAACGAAGACCTCCACCTGTCGAACGCCGTGATCCATTCCCTTTCTGGCCGCGTCTTCGCCGGCGCGCTGCGCCGCGAACGCGGTGGATTTGCGCGAGCCTCTGAACCCGACAGTGCCGGAGCTGCCCCAGGCGATCGGGTTTCCCTGCGGATCGGTTATCGTGATTATCGTGTTATTGAACGTGGACTGGATGTAAGCCCTGCCCACCGGAACGGATTTGCGCTCTCTGCGCCTGGACCGCGGTCTTCGCGCCATGTTTCGCTCTCAACCTCGCACTTGTGTAGTTTCGATTATTTCTCGTTGGCGGTTTACTTCTTGGTGGTAGTTCGTCCCCTACCGGCGACGGCTACGCGCTTGCCGCGCTTGGTGCGCGCGTTGGTCTTGGTGCGCTGGCCGCGAACGGGAAGCCCTCGCCTGTGTCGAAGGCCGCGGTACGAGCCGATGTCCATGAGCCGTCGGATGTTCATGTTGACTTCGCGCCGCAGGTCGCCCTCAACCACCTTTTCGCGGTCCACCACCTCGCGGATGCGCGCGAGTTCGGCGTCCGCAAGGTCTCGCACCTTTGGGTTGCCCAACACGCCCGCGCGTTCGCACACGTCGGCGGCCTGATGCGGCCCAATGCCGTATATGCTGCGGAGGGCGATCTCTACCCGCTTGTTGTCGGGGATGTTCACTCCGGATACTATCGCCATGTCCCTACCCCTGCCTCTGCTTGTGCTTTGGATTTTCGCAGATGATGAGCACCCTTCTGTGCCGGCGAATCACCTTGCACTTGGCGCATCTTACTTTAACCGACGCTGAGACTTTCATTTCGACCTCGGGTATCTTCAGAATCTGGGGACTCTGGGTCTGTGGATCGGGCCTACCTGAAGCGGTAGGTTATCCTGCCTCTGGTCAGATCGTAAGGAGAGAGTTCGACCAGCACGCGGTCGCCCGGCAGCACTCGAATGAAGTTGAGCTTCAGCTTGCCGGATACGTATGCGAGAACGCGGTGCCCATTCGCAAGCTCCACCCTGAAGCTCGCGTTGGGCAGCGACTCGGTAACGGTTCCCTCTACCTCGATCGCCTCTTTCTTCTTTGTCGTTGCCTTTGCCATCAGACTCCTTTCGAGTCGTCGCCGGCGCCGCTCTTGCCTAAGCCGGGCCTAAGCGAGTCGTTACAACCGGGCCATCCCTAGTTATCATTATCGTGTCTTCGAAGTGCGCCGACAGGCTCCCATCCGCTGTGGACACCGTCCATCCGTCGGGCAGCACCTTCGTCTTCGAGGTTCCTATGTTCAGCATCGGTTCCACGGCCAGCGCCATGCCTCGGCGCAGCGTCAGCCCTCTGCCGGCTCTGCCGTAGTTCGGCACAGACGGCTCTTCGTGCATATTGAAGCCTATTCCGTGCCCTACGTACTTCTTCACAACGCTGTATCCAAGTCCTTCGGCGTACCGCTGGATGGCGTTGGATACGTCGCCGAGCCGTCCTCCGGCTCTGATTCTTCCGATACCCTGGTCGAGCGATTCAAGCGTCGCCGCCATCAGCCGCCGCGCCTCGTCGCTAACCTCGCCTACGCCTATGCTGAACGCGCTGTCGCCGTGCAGACCGCCGTAGATAGCGCCCACATCCACACTCAGAATGTCTCCCTCTTTCAATCGCCGCTTGCCGGGTATGCCGTGAACGATCTCATCATTTATCGAAGCGCATATCGTCGCGGGAAACGCATACGGCATGGACATCCCAGGGTTGTATCCCTTGAACGACGGCACGGCGCCCAGCTCTCGTATGGTGCGCTCCGCAATCGCGTCCAACTCCCGTGTTTCGATACCCGGTTCAATCGCCTCAATCATGCTCTGTTGCGCGCGCGCGACTATCTGACCGGCCTGGTACATTAGCCGCATCTCGCTGGCGGACTTTATGGTTACGCCGTTCGGCGTTCTTGCCATATACCCGATACCCTCTCAAACGCCATTTGAACGTTCTTCCGAACGCCTAATAATTAGTTTACAAAATAGCCGCCGCCAGAACAAGGCTGGGGCGAGCGCTCGTTATCGCCAACGGATCACCCGCCAACCGCCGCGGCAAGCGCCGCGCCCACGGCTTCCACCGGCCGCTCGCCGTCCACCTCCGACAGATTGCCCGATTCGCGGTAGTATTGCACGAGCGGCTCGGTCTCTTGATTATAGATTTCGATCCTTTTCGCCACCACTTCGGCCTTGTCGTCGTCGCGCTGATACAGCTCGCCGTCGCAGTCGTCGCACGCGCCGGCATCGGCGGGCGGAGACGAGTTCAGGTTGTATGGCCTCTGACACTCGACGCATATTATCCTGCCGCTCAGCCGCCTCACGAGCTCGTCGTCGGATACGCGTATGAGCGCCACGAGGTCTATGCCGCCGCGCTCGGCCACCGCCTCGTCGAGCGCGCGCGCCTGCGCCTGTGTGCGGGGGAAGCCGTCGAGCACGAAGCCGGATGCGTGATCGGGGTCCTCGATCCACTCCCGCACCATGCGGATGGTAACGTCGTCCGGCACATAGACGCCGCGCTCCATGTATGAACGCGCGAGCCTGCCCAACTCCGTGTCCCGTCGCTGGTGGTCGCGGAACAGATCGCCGGAGGACACGGCATGGATGCCGAGAGAATCGGCGAGATTCGCCGCCTGCGTGCCCTTGCCCGATCCGGGCGGTCCCATCAAGATTATGTTCATGTCAATTCCTGCCGTTCGATAGCGGGGACGTCCCCGCCCAATCACGCCTCCCTGGGTTCCCGCCTACACGGGAACGACGAGGGGATGGATGCGGGAACGCGAAGTCGCGGTTACCTGATGAATCCTTCGTAGTTGCGCATCAGTAGTTGCGCTTCCAGCTGGCGCATCGTGTCGAGCGCGACGCCGACCATGATCAGCAGGCTCGTGCTGGAAAGCGTCAGCGCGCGTATGTCCGTAGCCTGCGTTACGAAGTACGGGATGATGGCTATGATGCCCAAGAATAGGGCGCCTCCCCAAGTGATGCGAATTATGACCCTGTTGAGGTATTCC
This sequence comes from Dehalococcoidia bacterium, assembly GCA_965208795.1. GTDB lineage: Bacteria > Chloroflexota > Dehalococcoidia > Lucifugimonadales > UBA1123 > VXRN01. The sequence goes on along the minus strand of CBDBPQ010000002.1, from coordinate 752,856 downwards.
TGAGTCGGTCGTCCCGGACGGATGCCCGGTATGAAGCCGCCGTTGCGCTGCAAGTTTTCGGCCAAGTTCTGCTGCTGGAAGATGACCAGCGTATAGAAGAACGTGAATATCACCACCAAGAAGAATACCGCCGCCCAATACGGGAAGTTCGACGGGTCCAGCGTATTGGTAAAGAACCTCGCCAGCCTCGAGAAGAACGAATTGGATAGCGGATCCTGGAAGTAGCTGAATATGGTGGCCGGCAGGATAATGATGCTGAACGCGAATATCAGCGGTATCATGCCCGCGCTGTTGACGCGCAGCGGCAGGAACGTCGCTCCGGTCTGGCGCTGCATCTGTCCGCCCCGGTATATGCTGCGTCCGTACTGCACCGGCACGCGCCGCTGCGCCTCGTTGAACAGCACGATTACGAATATGATGCCGAATCCGAAGATTGCGAGCAGCAGCAGCCCGGCCGTCTGGTCGCTCTCCAGGAATCCCTGTCCTATGACGGTCGGGAAGTTAGCCACGATGCCGCCGAAGATGATTAGCGATATGCCGTTGCCCAGCCCTCGCTCGGTGATTAGCTCGCCCAGCCACACCAGGAACATTGTGCCCGCGACCATGGAGATCAGCATTGCCGCCGTTCCGATGTTCAGGCCGAAGTCCACTCCCGGCAGCACGCCTGACTGGCGCAGCAGCGTAAGCTGTCCCCACGACTGGAGGAACGCTATCGGCACCGTCGCGTAGTGCGTTATCTGGTTGATGCGCTGGCGTCCCATCTCGCCCTCTTGCGAGATCGCCTTGAGTTGTGGGATCGCGGGAACGAGTATCTGCATCACGATGGACGCGGTGATGTACGGATAGACTCCGAGCGCGGCGACGCTGAGGTTCGACAGCGCGCCGCCGCTGAACAGGTCCAGGAATCCAAGAAGGGCCTGCTGCTGGAACGCCTGCTGAAGCGCCTGCGTATCCACGCCCGGCACCGGCACCTGCGCCACGAACCTGAACACCACGAGCATCGCCAAGGTGAACAGTATCTTCGAGCGCACGTCCGGGACGCGCATCGCGTCCATCATGGACTGTATCAGCTGTGGGCGGGAGGACTGGGACTGCGTCCTTGCTCCTGGCCCGGGTCGCATAGCCACTATTCGATCACCGTAACCGAGCCGCCGGCGGCCTCGATCTTCGATCGCGCCGAGGCGGAGAACTTGTGCGCCGAAACGTTGAGCGGAACGTCTATCTCACCCCGTCCGAGCACCTTGTACGGGCCTTCCGTGTAGTTGAGGAAGCCGACCCGCACGAGCAACTCCTGCGTAACCTCGGTACCGGCGGGGAATAGGTTGAGCTGATCCACGTTGACGAGACCCCACTCCTTGCGGAATACGTTGGTGAATCCGCGGATGGACGGGAGGCGCTTCAGCAGCGACAGTTGGCCGCCCTGGAACTTCACCATCGCGCTGGAGCCGGCGCGGGACTTCTGCCCTTTCAAGCCGCGTCCGGCGTACGTGCCGTATCCGCTGCCGTCTCCACGCCCGACGCGCTTCCTGTTCTTCTTTGCCCCCTTGGGGGAGCGTATCAAGTGTTGCTGCATCTCGAATCTACCACCTACTCGTCTTCCACAGGCGCTACCGTTACCAGGTGGCGCACCTTGTGGACAACGCCCATTATGGACGGCGAATCTTCGTGTATCACGGTCTGGTTCAGGCGTCTCAGACCGAGACCGGCGATCGCCCTCTTCTGAGAGGCTTCGTAGCCTATCGCGCTCTTCTTCCAGGTTATCGCTATCTTAGCCATTGGCCAGGTTCTCTTCCGCTTGGTGTGTCGTGATCGAGACGAATGTTTCGCCGCGCCGCTCCTCTATTCGGTCACCGGCGCCGGCGCGGTTTCCGGTCCGGCAGCGGCGGTCGCCTCTGCGGCGGCGGCCTCAGCCGCTTCTCTTTCGCGCTCGGCCTGCTGTTCGGCGCGACGCCGCGCCTCAGCCTGCTCGCGATCCTGAATCGCCTGCACTAAATTCCGACGTTTCTGAAGTTCGACGTCGGGCAGGCGCATCTGCTTCAGCGCCTCGAAAGTCGCCTTGACCACGTTCACCGGGTTGTTGCTGCGACGCGACTTGGTGAGGATGTCTCGCACGCCGGCGAGCTCGACGACCGCGCGAACCGCGCCACCGGCGATGACTCCCGTTCCCGGCGCGGCCGGCTTCAGCATGACCTGAGCGCCGCCGTACTTCCATACGATATCATGCGGGATGGTCGAACCGGACAGCGGCACTTCAATCATGTTGGCGCGCGCATTCACCCCGCCCTTGCGGACGGCGTCCGGCACCGCGTCGGCCTTGCCCATGCCGATGCCCACTTTGCCCTCGCCGTCTCCAACCACCACTATGGCGTTGAAGCTGAGGTGTCGCCCGCCCTTGACAACTTTTGCCACGCGGTTGATGCGAACGACCCTCTCGGTGATAGGCTGGTCTTCCTGATCTTCGCCCTGCTGAGAGCGGTTCTGCTGCGATCTGTAATTGGTAGTCACTAGAAGACCAACCCTCCTTTGCGGGCGGCGTCGGCCAGCGCCTTCGTCCTGCCGTGATACTTGAAGCCGCCCCTGTCGAACACGACGGATTTCACGCCCAGCTCGACGGCGCGCTCAGCCACAAGCGCCCCCACCATCGCGGACACATCGGTCTTGGAGGCGGTGGGGTTTCCGTTCACATGATCCCGTATCGCGGGGTCCAGGCTGGACGCCGAGGCGACGGTGTGCCCGCGCGAATCGTCTATCACCTGAACGTAGATGTGGTTGAGACTGCGGAATACCGCCATTCTCGGGCGCTCCGAGGCGCCTCTGACCTTTCTTCTAACGCGCCGGTGGCGCATTTGCCTGCGCGCCTTGCGCATCTTCAACTGTGGCAACGTAGCTCTCCTATCCTACGCTCTTCGGGCGCTCTTGCCGGCCTTGAGGTGCACCACCTCGTTGGTGTATCGGATGCCTTTGCCCGTATAGACGTTGGGCGGGCGCACCTTCCTGATTTCCGCCGCAAGCTGGCCAACCGCCTGCTTGTCTATCCCCTGAACGCGAATGCGGTTGTTGCCTTCTACGACGAGCGATATCCCTTCGGGCGGGTCTATCTGCACCTGGTGGCTCAGCATCACGCTCAGCGTAATGCCTTTGCCCGTCTGCGCTACGCGGTAGCCGACGCCGACGAGGTCGAGCGTCTTCTCGAATCCCTCGTTAACTCCAGTAACCATGTTGTTGATGAGGCTGCGAGTGAGGCCGTGGAGCGCCTTGTGCGGTCCCGAGTCGCTGGGCCTGCTCACGACTACCGAGCCGTTCTGCCGCGAGATTGCCATCTCCGGGTGGAAGCTGCGGTTCAGCTCGCCGCGCGGCCCCTTGACCGTTACGGATTGGCCGTCCACCTCGACGTTCACGCCCGACGGCACCGGTATCGCCTGATTGCCTATTCTGGACATCTTCTCACCACCTGATCATTATCGGATCATCCGAGTCGTTGGTCGTCTCTTCAGGGGGACGTCGCCGCTACCACACGTAGCAGAGCAGCTCGCCGCCGATGCCGTTGCGCCATGCCTGGCGTCCGGTCATTACGCCCTTGGAGGTGGAGACCATCGCCACGCCCAGCCCGCCGTAGTAGCGAGGAATCTCGCCCTTGCCCACGTACACGCGCAAGCCCGGCTTGCTCACCCTCTTCAGCCCGGTGATGGCCGGCTCGGAGCGGCTGCGGTAGTGCAACTTTACGCGGATGTTGGCCTGCGGCCCGCCGGTCCTCACGAGATCGTATCCCTCGATAAAACCTTCTTCGGCCAGGATGCGCGCCAACTCGACCTTCAGCTTGGACGCGGGGATGTTCACCGACTCGTGCCGCGCGTTCACAGCGTTGCGAATGCGCGTGAGCATATCCGCGATTGGGTCCGTTACAGACATGGTGTCGCTCTCCTACCAGCTTGCCTTGCGCACGCCGGGCAGCAGCCCTTCGAGCGCCATGTTCCTGAAGCAGATGCGGCACAGTCCGAAGTGCCTGATGTACGCCTTCGGCCTTCCACAGTTGTTGCACCTGTTGTGCTCTCGCACCTTGAATCGCTGGGGTCTCTTCCAGCGCTCGATCTTCGACTTCTTAGCCATATCGTCTGCCTTGCCGTCTCTCTGTTGTTCCGATTCGGGTATTTGCGCCGCCGCCAGACGCCGATACCTATAATATTAGGGACGAGGGCGGCTGTCCGCTCTGCGTTCTGGCGAACGGCATCCCAAGCAACTCCAGCAGCCGCAGCCCTTCCTGGTCGTTGGGCGCGCTGGTAACGATGACTATCTGAAGGCCGCGGAGCCTGTCCACGGCGTTGTAGTCGATCTCCGGGAATATCACCTGGTCTCTGAGGCCCAGCGAATAGTTGCCCCGTCCGTCGAACGAGTTTCTGGACACTCCCTGGAAGTCGCGGATGCGGGGCAGCGCCGAGTTGACGAGCCTGTCATAGAACTCGTACATTCGCCTGCCTCGCAGCGTAACCGTCAGACCGATGGGCATTCCGTCGCGTATCTTGAACTGCGCGATGGACCTCTTGGCGCGCGTTACCAGCGGCTTCTGGCCGCTGATGGCGGTCAGGTCGGCTGTCGCGGCCTCCATCGCGCGCGCGTTCGTCAGCGCTTCGCCCATGCCGATGTTCAGCACGATCTTTTCCAGCCTCGGCGTCTGCATGGGGCTGGTATAGCTAAACTCGCGCGTCATCTGCGGGCCGATGTCGTTTCTGAGCCTTTCTAGAAGGCGCGGCAACGGGCGTCCGTTGCTGGATCCGTTATTTGACTGCTGCTGCGTCGTCATTCGATCACTTCACCACTCTTCTTGCAGATTCTCACCTTCGTGCCGTCCGGCAGGCGGGAATACCCTATCCGGCTGATGGAGTCGATGCGCTCGTCGAAGAACGCGAGGTTCGCCACCGGCACCGGCATCTCTTTTTCTATGATGCCGCCCTGTTGAAACGCGCCCTGGGGCTTCTGATGGCGCTTCATCACGTTCACGCCCTCGACCGCGGCGCGGTTTCGCTTGGAGTCCACGCGGGTAATCCTGCCGCGCTTGCCGCGGTCTTTGCCCTTCGTCACCACAACCATATCGTTGACTCGCAGACGCATCACAGCACCTCCGGCGCGAGCGATACTATTCTCATGAAGTTCCGGTCTCTTAGCTCGCGGGCTACGGGGCCGAATATGCGCGTGCCGCGCGGCATCTGGTCGTCGTTGATGATGACCGCCGCGTTGTCGTCGAACTTGATTCGGGAGCCGTCCACCCTCCGCGCGGGGTGCTTGGTGCGGACGACTACGGCCTTGACCACCTCGCCTTTGCGAACGGCCGCCGCCGGAGCCGATTCCTTGACGGATGCGACTATGACGTCGCCCACGTGGGCGTACTGCCTGCCGCTGCCGCCGGGCACTCCGATGCAGCTTATGGTCTTCGCCCCCGAGTTGTCGGCCACCTTGAGCCTTGTGTATATCTGGATCATCTCACTGTCTCGCTTCTGGACATTCGCCTTGCCCGCAAACCCTGTCGCCGCGGCCACAGATCGAGCTGGGGTCGGTTAGACGCTAGGCTCATCGCCCGTTTCGTCTGAGGATTGGGCCGCCGAGGTCGCCGCCGCCGAGAGGATGTCTTCGTCCACCTCTATCTCTTCCGGCTGCACCTCTGCGATCTCGATGCTGGAAAGGATCTCGGCCACCTTCCAGCGTTTCTTCTTCGAGTACGGGCGCGACTCTACGATGCGCACCGTATCGCCGAGGCTGCACATATTCTCCGCGTCGTGCGCGTAGAACTTCGTCTGCCGCCGGACCGATTTCTTGTAGATCGGGTGCGCCCGGCTCCACTCGTAAACGACCACGACGGTCTTATCCATCTTGTCGCTGACGACCTTGCCGACGCGCACTTTTCTTCTCTCGAAACTCATACTGTCGTACTCTCAACCTCTGCGGCGCAGCCTCATCGCATCGAGTAGCGCGGCGCGCTACGCCGATATTCCGAGTTCGCGCTCACGCATCACCGTAAGGATCTGCGCGATGCGCCTCTTGGCTCGCTTTATCTCGTTCACGTCAGAAAGCTGCATTGTCGCCGCCCGAAAGCGCAGGTTCATCAGCTCCCGCCGCGTATCGTAGAGTTCTTCCGCCAAATCATCGGCGGACATTCCCCTAATGTCATCAATCGCCATCTTTGTATTCCCGTCTCCGCGTTAGAAAGGGTGCCTGGTTACGATCTTCGTCTTCATCGGCAGTTTCGATGCCGCCAGCCTCAGCGCCTCGCGCGCCGTCTCCTCCGGCACGCCGGCCATCTCGAACAGCACCCTGCCCGGCTTGACGACGGCGACCCAGTGATCCACTGCGCCCTTGCCGCTGCCCATGCGGGTCTCGGCCGCCCGGGCGGTAACGCTCTTGTCCGGAAAGATGCGGATCCACAGCTTGCCGCCGCGCCGCGCGTAGCGCGTCATGGCGCGTCTGGAGGCCTCGATCTGTCGTGAGCTTACCCACGCGGATTCGATAGCCTTGAGGCCGAACTCTCCGAAATTGACCTGGCTTCCGGCCACCGAAACGCCTTTGCGCCGGCCTCGGTGCATATTGCGGAACTTGACTCTATTTGGTTGCAGCATAGCTTTCCGCCTTACTTGGCTCGTATGCGTTATTCTCTAAGTTATCGGCTATGGGGCTGCTACGCCTGCGGCGCCGCGCTCTGCTGAGCGGGTTCCGGCGAAGGGTCGCTGCCGGACAGCATGACTTCGATCGCCGGCACCGCCTCCTCAGGCTCCGGTTCGGGAACGGTTTCCGGCAGAATATCGCCTTTGTATATCCACACCTTTACGCCGATGCGCCCGAACTCCGTTCTCGCTTCCGCCAGACCGTAGTCTATATCCGCCCGCAGCGTGTGGAGCGGCACTCGTCCCTCCATCGCCTTCTCGGAGCGCGCGATATCGGCGCCGCCGAGCCTGCCGGAACAGATTATCTTGATGCCCTCGGCGCCCGCCTGCATGGTGCGGCCCAGCGTCTGCCGGATGGCGCGTCGGAACGCGATCCTGCGCTCCAGTTGGTCCGCCACGTTGCGCGCCACCAGATAGGCGTCCAGCTCCGGTTGGCGGATCTCCTGCACGTTCACCCGCGCGCGGCGCTCGATGATGCGCTCTAGTTCCTTGCGGAGCTCATCCACGCGCTGGCCTCCGCGACCGATCACGATTCCGGGCCTGGACGTGTGAACGGTTATGGTAACGTCGCGGTTGCTGCGTTCTATATCTACGCGAGATATGCCGGCGTCTTCGTAGCTGTCGTCTATGCGGTCGCGGATCTGCAGATCTTCGAGCACCAGCTTGCGGTAGGCTTCCTGTTTGCCCGCGAACCACTTCGCCTGCCAGTCCTTTACGATTCCGAGCCGGAATCCTATCGGATGAGTCTTCTGGCCCATGCTAGAGCTCCTCGTCCTCGTCCACAACAACCGTAATGTGGCTGCTGCGCTTGATTATTCTCGTCGCCCTGCCTCTGGCCCTGGCGCGGAATCTCTTCAGGCGGGGGCCTTCGTTGGCGTAGATTTCGGTTATGGTCAGGTCTTCGGGGCGGGCGAATATCTCGTTCTCGGCGTTCGCCGCGGCGGACTTGACCACCCGCGCCACGGACGCGGCCGCGGGCGAGGGTAGAAACTCCAGCGTGTTCAGCGCATCTTCTACGTTCATGCCGCGAACGAGGTCCACTATCGGCAGCAGCTTCTTTACCGAGATTCCGGTATTCTTGGCGGTCGCGCTTACAGCCATCTCATTATCCTCTTTGTTTATCTGGCCCTATCTAACGGCCGAAGCGCGCTCGGACTTCGAGGAGTGGCCTCTAAACGTCCGAGTGGGGGAGAACTCCCCCAGCTTGTGCCCGACCATATTCTCGGTAATGAACACCGGCACGTGCCGTCGGCCATCGTGTACCGCGATGGTCAGGCCGAGCATATCCGGCATGATGGTAGAAGCGCGCGACCAGGTGCGAATCACCTGGCGGGACGAGCTGCGCCTGGCCTCGTCCACCTTCTTCGCCAGCTTCTCGTGTACGTATGGGCCCTTTTTGACTGACCTTGACATCTTGCGTTCCTGTTCGTTTCGTTTCTAACGCCCCGCCCCTGGGTTCCCGCATTCGCGGGAACGACGAGGGAAGGACGGGGACATCGAGTTGGATGCGATATGTTGCTATCTTTTCCTATCTCTGGTATCTGCGCCGGACGATGAACTTATCGGTGCGCTTGTTCCGCCGCGTGCGGTAGCCCAGCGCGGGCTTGCCCCACGGAGTCTTGGGGCCGGGCATTCCGATGGGGGACTTGCCCTCGCCGCCGCCGTGCGGATGGTCGCGCGGCGACATTACCACGCCGCGCACCTCGGGGCGTCGGCCCAGATGCCGCTTGCGTCCGGCCTTGCCCAGCTTGGTGTTCTTGTGATCCAGCGCGCTCAGCTGGCCGACGGTGGCCATGCAGTCGCTCAGCACGTTGCGCATCTCGCCGGACGGCAGCCTGAGCAGCGTGTACCGCCCCTCTTTGGCCAGCACCTGAGCGCTGGTACCGGCGCCACGCACTATCTGGCCGCCCTTGCCGACGTGCAGCTCCACGTTGTGGACCTGCGTACCGGCGGGGATGGCCCTGAGCGGCAGCGCGTTGCCTATTCTGATAGGCGCGTTCTCGCCCGCCTCTATCGGGTCTCCCACCTCCAGGCCGTTCGGCGCGAGGATGTAGCGCCAGTCGCCGTCGGCGTACTTGACGAGTGCGATCCGGGAGGAGCGGTTAGGGTCGTACTCTATGGACTCGACCTCTCCCGGCACACCCGGCTTGTTTCGCTTGAAATCTATGACGCGGTAGCGACGCTTGTGGCCGCCGCCCCGGTGCCGAACCGTGATGCGGCCCTGGCGGTTTCTGCCCGCCCGCTTCTTGAGCGGCTTGAGCAGCGATTTCTTGGGACGCGACCGGGTTATGTCCTCAGTCGTCTGTCGCACCTGGCCGCGCTGGCCCGGAGTCATTGGCTTCTGTACTCTAAGAGGCATGGCTACACACCCTCGAAAATGGTAATCGTATTGCCGGGGGCCAGTTGCACCACGGCCTTCTTCCACGACCTCGACGCGCTGAATCGCGGGCCTAGCCGTTTGCGCTTGCCGCGCACCATCATCGTATTGACCTTGAGAACCTTGACGTTGAACGCCTCTTGCACCGCCTCTTTCACCTGGTGTTTGGTGGCTGAAGGGGCGACCTCGAAAGTGTAGCGTCCCTCGTCCTGAAGCAGCGTGCTTTTCTCGGTGATGACGGGTCGGCGGATGATCTCGAAAGGATGCAGGTCCATCGGCTAACCCTCCACGTCAACTGGCGCGTCGGCTGTCGCGCCCGCAGGCCGCAGATCCACAGGCGCGTCGGACGGCTTTCTCTCGAAGCGTCCGCCCCACGTGGCCTCGGCGTTCCGAACCGCCTCGACGGTCATTATCACCGCGCGATGGTTCAGCAAGTCTATCGTGTTCAGCGTGCGGCAGGGCTTCATGCTCAGGCGGGGGATGTTTCGCGCGGCCCGGAGAACGTCCCTGTCCGCGCCGTCCGCCACCAGCAGCACGGACGGGCCAACGCCCAGATTCTCGAGCGCGCCCGCCACCGCCTTGGTCTTTGGTTCGGCTATGTCGAAATCTTCGACGACCATTAGGCCGCCCTCTTGCGCCTTGCCGGACAGCGCGCTAATCAGGGAACCGCGCCGCATCCGCTTGGGCGTGTTGTGCCGGTAGCTCCTGGGACGCGGGCCGAACGTAACGCCGCCACCGCGCCATATGGGAGACCGGATGGAACCGGCCCTGGCGCGTCCGGTGTGCTTCTGGGGCCTCGGCTTCGCGCCGCCGCCCGCCACTTCGCCGCGCGACTTGGTCTTGGCGGTGCCCTGCCTGCGGTTCGCAAGCTGGCCCACCATGACCTGGTGCATCAGCGCGATGTTCGGCTCTACGCCGAAGACGTCGTCTCGGACGGTGATGGCGCCCGTAACTTCGCCGGCTAGGTTCTTTACTTCTAGTTCCACTTGGGTTGCCTTTTCTATGCTGTCCAAGGCTCGGCAATGTCAGACATCGAATCTGACACCCTCACCCTAGCCCTCTCCCTTCAAGGGAGAGGGGATTTATGCAAATTTCTCCGTTCCTAACCCAGCTTGCGCTTTCGCGCGCCGGACCTCTTCAGCAGGACGAGAGAGTTTCTCGCGCCCGGCACGGCGCCCTTGACGAATATGAGGTTGCGCTCGGCGTCGGCCTCGACGATCTCCAGCTTGCGGACGGTTACGCGGTGGTTGCCCATATGCCCGGCCATTCGCATGCCCTTGAGGACCTTACCAGGCGTGCTGCCCGCGCCGATGGAACCCGGCGCGCGGTGCCTGTCGGACTGGCCGTGCGTTTTGGGGCCGCCGCGGAAGTTGTATCGCTTCACGCCACCCTGGAAACCCCGCCCCTTGGCGCGCGCCGTAGCGTCCACCAAGTCGCCCGAGGCGAACATGGCGGCATCTATCAACTGCCCAAGCTCCACCTCGGACACGTCGTCCACGCCGAACTCCCGCAATACGCGAAAGCTCTTGCCCACGGGTTCCAGGTGTCCGGACTCCGGCTTGTTCAGCCGCTGCCGCTTCACCTCGTCGTAACCGAGCTGGACGCCCACGTAGCCGTCGGCATCCTCGGTCTTGATCTGCGTGACCGTACACGGGCCGGCCTGGATGACCGTCACAGCGTCGGACCGACCGTCGTCTCGGAACATCTGGGTCGTCCCGATCTTCTTTCCTATGATTCCGTGAATAGGCATTTCGTTCTTTCTTTTGGGGTTTAATGGCTCTTTGGGCTTCTATTGGGGGCTCTGTCGGCGCTCTTTTGGGGAGCGGACTAGAGCTTGATCTGGATATCCACACCCGCCGGAACGTTCAGCCTCGTAAGCTGATCTATGGTCTTGGAGGTCGGCTCGAGAATGTCTATGAGCCGGTTGTGGGTTCGTATCTCGAAGTGCTCGCGTGAATCCTTGTCTATGTGCGGAGACCTGATTACGCAGAACCGTTTGATGGACGTTGGCAGCGGCACAGGCCCGGAGACCCGCGCGCCCGTCCTCTCAGCCGTTTCCACGATCTGCCCCGCCGATTGGTCGAGGATCCTGTGATCGAACGCTTTGAGGATTATCCTGATCTTCTCCTGACGATTGGTCATTACCATCGCATACTCGACTGACTAACTGATGTTTGCCTTGTATCCGGTTTCCGGCGCTCGCGCGGCGTTAGGCCAACTCGACGAGATCTCTATGGACCTCGACGTAGTTATCGAATTCCATAGTATAGCTTGCGCGGCCCTGCGTTAGCGACCTTATGGCGTTGGCGTAGCCGAAGCTTTCGGCCAGCGGTATCTGCGCGCGCACCGACTGCACGCCGCCCTCGCCCTCTATGTTCTTGATCTGCGCCCGTCGCCTGCCCAGATCGCCTAGCACGTCGCCGAGGAAGTCGCCGGGCGTAACCACCTCCAGCTTCATCACCGGCTCCAGCAGCGTGGGCTTGCCCCTGTCTATCAGAGTCCTGGCGGCCATAGAGCCGGCTATCTGGAAGCTGATCTTGGACGAGTCCACCTCGTGGTAGCTGCCGTCGAACAGCGTCAACTTGGCGTCCACGACGGGGAAGCCGGAAAGCGGGCCGGAAGCGAACGCCTCGCGCGCGCCATCCTCGACGGCGGATATGAACTCCAGCGGAATGGCGCCGCCGGTTATCTTGCTCTCGAACTGGATGCCGCCTCCACGTTCCAGCGGCTCTATGTCCATCCACACGTGGCCATACTGTCCGTGCCCGCCCGTCTGCCGAACGAAACGGCCTTCTGCGCGCGCTCTGCCGGTTACCGTCTCGCGGTACGCCACGCGCGGCCTGCCGACGTTGGCCTCCACGCTGTACTCGCGCCGGATACGGTCAACGATGATGTCCAGGTGAAGCTCGCCCATGCCAGATATTATCGTCTGCCCGGTCTCGTCGTCGTAGGCGACGCGGAAAGTCGGGTCTTCGTCGGACATATACACCAGCGAGTCTGAGAGCTTGTCCTGGTCGGCGCGCGAGCGCGGCTCTATGGAGACCGACACCACCGGATCCGGGAAGGTTATGGTTTCGAGAACCACGGCGTCTTCCCGGTTGCCGCAGATAGTGTCTCCGGTAGTAGTCGTTTTGAGGCCTACGGCGGCGACTATCTGGCCGGCGGTTACTTCTTCTATATCTTCGCGTCGGTTAGCGTGCATCTGAACGAGACGACCAAGCCGCTCGCGTCTGCCCTTGCTGGCGTTGAAGACCATGGAGCCGCTCGACGCGCTGCCGGAATAGACCCTGAAATAGACCAGCCTGCCGATGTAGGGGTCGGCGACCGTCTTGAACGCGAGCGCGGCGAATGGCGCGTCGGGGTCTTGGGAGTGGCGGAGGGCGGGTTCTTCGTCGAGGTAGGTAAGGGCTTCGGTGGGGGGAACGTCGAGGGGGGAAGGGAGGTAGTCGCCAATGGCGTCGAGAAGGGGCTGGATGCCGCGATGCCGCAACGCGGTTCCGCATAGGACGGGGACGAGCTTGTATTCGAGCGTGGCGTTGCGGAGCGCGGCCTTGATCTCGCTCTTGGTTATCTCCTCGTCTTCGAGGTACTTCATGAGGAGGTCGTCGTCCGTCTCCGCCACCTTTTCGACCAGCGCCGCGCGGTATCGGCTGAACTCCTCGATCATTTCCTCGGGGACGGGCGCTTCTCGCGGGTCCACCGGACCTTCCTCTTCGTAGAAGAACGCCTTTTCGTCCACAAGGTCTATCACGCCCTGGAAGTCATCCTCGGCGCCAATGGGAATTTGTATGGCGACGGGGTTGGCTTCGAGGCGGTGGGCGATGGAGTCCATAGCCCTAAAAAAATCTGCCCCCACCCTGTCCATCTTATTGATGAAGCAGATGCGGGGGACATTGTAGCGGTCTGCCTGTCGCCACACGGTCTCGGACTGCGGCTGGACTCCGGCTACGGCATCGAATACGACTACGCCGCCGTCCAGGATTCGGAGGCTTCGCTCGACCTCCGCGGTAAAGTCCACGTGGCCGGGGGTGTCAATGATATTGATGGCGTATTGCTTCCAGGAGGCGGTGGTAGCCGCGGACGTAATCGTAATGCCGCGCTCGCGCTCCTGCGCCATCCAGTCCATCGCGGTCGTACCCTCGTCAACGCCGCCGATCTTGTAGATTCGGCCAGCAAAATAGAGGACGCGCTCGGTTACCGTCGTCTTGCCGGCGTCTATGTGAGCTATGAACCCGATGTTCCGGGTATTCTTTAGCAAGTCTGTATTCATCGTCCTGTCGTCATGGGTTCTTTTTCGTCTCGGGGTTCCGCCAAATATCAGTCAAGCGCTCGGCGTGTTACCAGCGATAGTGGGCGAAGGCGCGGTTGGCCTCTGCCATGCGGTACAGCTCTTCGCGGCGCCTAACCGCCGAACCCTGTCCGCGGGCCGCCTCCGCGAGTTCGATGGACAGCCGCTCGGCCATGGGCCTGCCGCGCCTCGCGCGCGCCGCCTGGATGATCCAGCGCATCGAAAGCGCCAGCCGACGCTCAGGGCGAACCTCCGTCGGCACCTGGTAGGTCGCGCCTCCAACCCTTCTGGAGCGCACCTCCACCATGGGCGTGGTATTCCGGATCGCCTGCTCGAAGACATCGGTTTGCGAGCGGCGGACTTCGGCGGACGCCAAGTCCAGCGCGTCGTACACGATTTTCTGCGCCACCGTCTTCTTGCCGTTCAGCATCACCTTGTTGATGAACTGCGCCAGTTCCACGTTGTGATACTTCGGGTCCGGCGTAACCCTGCGTCGTTCCGCTCTTCGTCTTCGCGCCATGCTGGTCCTCTATACGGTCTTGGGGCGGCTTTGGGCAGTCTTGGGATCGGTTCTTTGAGGTTCGTATGCTATCGGAGTCTCGGGTCGCGCTTGGCGCCGTACTTGCTGCGTCCGCGCCTGCGGTCTATTACGCCCTCGGTATCCAGCGCGCCGCGCACGATGTGGTAGCGCACGCCTGGCAGGTCCTTCACGCGTCCGCCGCGTATGAGCACCACCGAGTGTTCCTGCAGGTTATGACCTTCGCCAGGAATGTATGCGGTAACTTCTATCTGGTTGGTCAGCCGCACCCTCGCGACCTTGCGGAGCGCCGAGTTCGGCTTCTTGGGCGTCTGCGTGCGAACCTGTACGCAAACGCCACGCTTCTGCGGGGATCCGTTGCCTCTGCGCGTGCGATTCTTCAGAGAGTTGAAGGTGTACCGGAGCGCCGGAGCCTTCTCTTTCTTGCTCTTGGATCGCCTTGGTTTGCGTACCAGTTGATTGACCGTGGGCATTGCGAACCCCTACCTAATATCGAATCTGGGAAACAGACAGGTTGCTTGTCGTCAGAAAGTGGCGACAAAAGAGAATTTTACTTAGGCCGCGCCGCCATGTCAAATCAATTTTGATAATATGGCTAACCCGAATATCACAATCCCGGCCCCCGAGGGCGATTCCGGCGAAGCGGGGCGATTCCGGGCGCTGGAACGCGCTCATTCTCCCATCATACTTACGGTATAATGGAAGGACGGGCGCAGCCTCGCTCGTCAATTTGCACAAGCCTAAACAGGGAGTAACGCAATGCTGTCCAACCGCCTTCAGGATGCCATCAACCGGCAGATCAACCGCGAGCTATACGCCGCGCACCTCTACCTGTCCATGTCCGCCTACTTCGAGACGCTCAGCCTCAACGGCTTCGCGCACTGGATGAAGATGCAGTTCGAGGAGGAGACCTCTCACGCCATCAAGCTGTTCGACTACGTGAACGACCGCGACGGTCGCGTAACGCTGCACGCCATAGAACAGCCTCCAATCGAGTTCGAGTCTCCGCACGCGGTGATGAGCGCGGCGCTGGAACACGAGCGTCGCGTTACGGAGATGATAAACGAACTCTACGCGCTGGCGGTGGACGAGCGCGACCACGCATCCCACGTTCTGCTGGAATGGTTCGTGACGGAGCAGGTGGAGGAGGAGAAGACGGTGAGGGATATAGTGGACCACATGAACATCATCGGCAATGACGGCACGGGTTTGCTGATCATGGACCAGCGTTTGGGCGATAGAACCGGCGAGGCCGACGCGGGAGACGGCGAAGGGGAGTAGAGCGGGGGCGGTATTTGCTAAGCCACAGACTATCCAACAGCCCAAACTACAAGTGGTGGGTCTTCGCCGCGGTTGGACTCGGCTCGTTTACGGGCGTGATGACGTTTGGGACTGTCAACGTGGCCCTCCCAACCATCGCCGGACACTTCGAGACGGACCTGCCCACGGTGCAGTGGGTGGTGATAGCGCAGACTCTCACGGTGAGCGCGCTGCTGCTTCCGATGGGACGGCTGTCGGACATGGTCGGGCGAAAGCAGGTGTATATCGTCGGGCTACTGCTGCTCATGGGCGCGTCGGTATTCGCGGCGACTTCGACCAGCGTTCTTATGCTAGTCATGTCGCGCGTGGTTCAGGGTATGGGCGCCGCCATGACTCAGGGAACCGGCATGGCGATGATTACCTCCGTCTTTCCAGAAGACGAGCGCGGCAAGGGCATCGGCACGCATATGAGCGTGATCGGCGCGGGCGGAATGGTGGGGCCGGTGGTCGGCGGGTTCCTGGTGAGCGAGCTTGGTTGGCGTTGGGTATTCCTGGTCAATCTGCCGCTGGCGTCGCTCGCGCTGCTGGGCGCGCTGCTGCTGATGGATTCGGGTCTGTTCTTCCGCGAACGGCGGGGGACGCGCTTCGACTGGCAGGGGGCGGCGCTGTCCACCGGCGCGCTGGTAACGTTCCTGTTGCTGATGACCAACGGTTACCGGCTTGGCTGGACGTCGCCTATCATCGTCGGCGCGGGCGCGCTGTTAGTCGCGCTAACGGCGGGCTTCATCTGGTGGCAGCTGCGCGCTTCGGCGCCGATGCTCGACCTTTCGCTGTTCAGGCGTCGCGTCTTCTCTCTCGGGGTTCTCGCCAGCTTCATTTCGTTCCTGAGCGTGGCGTCGGTGCGCTTCATAATGCCGTTCTATCTGCAAGGGGCGCGGGGCTACTCGCCCGATCGGGTTGGGCTGATAATGCTGCCGACGGCGATTACGATGACGATAATGGGACCGATAGCCGGACGACTGTCGGACAGGTTTGGTTACCGCATCTTCAACGTAGCCGGGCTGCTGCTGGCGGCGGCGGGCATCTTCACCATATCGCGGGTGTCGGAGACGACGCCTCTGCCGGTCATCATCGGCGCGATGGTGGCTCAGAGCGCGGGCACGGGTCTGTTCGGCTCGCCTAACTCGGCTTCGATATTCGGCGCGGCGCAAGGCAACAGGCACGGCGTGGTATCCGCGCTGCTGAGCCTGGTGCGAAACTCGGCGAACGTAACGTCCATCGCGGTGGCGACGGCGGTGGTGGCGGCGACGATGGTGGCGGCGGGCTTCTCGCCCGATCTCGGCAGTGTCGGGGACGGCGTGGGCGAGGGAGCGCGTGGCGCATTCGTATCGGGAATGAACGCGCTCTACCTGGCGATGAGCTGTCTGCTGCTCGTGGGCGCGGTGGCGTCGTTCATGAAGGGGCCGGCGATTGCGGGGGCGGGACGCGGACGAGGGCGGAGACAGTCGGCCGGAGCGCCCGCGGGAGACTGAGGGGCGAGATGGGGACCGCTCAAAATCGGCGCGCTTACAAGTCCTCAATCGGCTTGTCTATCTCTTCGATGATACGCCTAGCCATGTATAGGATAGGCCAAGTGTCAACGCGAGTCAGTATTCCCGCTTCGACAAGCCGATTCAACACGCCACGAGCGCCAGGGTCGGTCATTCCCAAGACTGATGACGCATGGGACACTGTTAGAACAGGACGAGCGAATAGTTCTTCCAGCAGTCGTAGCCTGCTAACTGCCCCTCCTTGGTTCAGCAACAGCTCTCGCCACTCGTCCTGAAGGTCTCGCAACCGACGAATCCTTACCAGAGCATCTTGCGATTCCTGACGCACGCCCTCCATGAAGTACGATAACCAGCGCTCCCAGTCCCCGGTTGCGCTCACGTTGAACAGCTCATCGTAGTATCGCTGTCGGTCACGCTCGAAGTATGCGCTCAGGTATAGGAGGGGCGTGGTCAGAACACCCGTGGCCTTGAGGAAAAGCGTTATCAGCAGGCGACCGATCCTACCGTTTCCATCCGCAAATGGATGGATGGCTTCGAATTGGTAGTGCATCATGGCGCACCGTACCAGCGGCGGCAGGTTCAGTGCGTCGTTGACGAATCTCTCCCACCCCAGGAACAGTTCGCTCAGGAGGGCAGATGGAGGCGGAATGAACCTCGCGTTCTGGATAGACGATCCGGGCTGTCCTATCCACACTTGCCCAGACCGGAATTCGCCTGGTCGCTTGTCATGTCCCCGAACGCCAGACATAAGTAGTTGGTGAAGTTCTCTGACAAGCCTGTATGATATGGGAAGGTCATCCAAGCGATCTATGCCGTACTCTAGCGCTATGACGTAGTTCAGCACTTCATCCGTATCATCGTCATGCCCACTAGCGTCTCGGTATCGTCCCCTTGCCTCAAATTCGAGGACGTCGGAAAGTGAAGCCATCGTCCCTTCTATTCTGGAGGAGAGCGTGGCCTCGCGTCTGAGGAATGGTCGAATGAGCAGATGAGGATTGGGCAGCGTCTCGACAACCCCAGCCAGTGTAGCTACCGACCGGGAAGCTTGATCCAGCAACATTACAAATTGCATGCTTAGCTGAAGCTCATCAGGCAATGCTCTAGGCACAAACGCGGACTGTCCCTCTATGGTTGGTACGAGCAGACCGGAAGGGCTGTTGGCTAAGCGTTGCATAGGATTCTAACCTCGGTTTCGTTTTGGCGATAATTCTAAACTTTTAAGGCTGAAAGTTTCAAATTATCTGGTAAATGCAACTGGAGTTTCATTTGATCCACAAATCTAAATTTTTCGGGTCGGAAGTTTAAAGTTGTCGGAACCATACAACCGCCGTTTCATTTGACCGTAGCCGCCGCTAACGGTAAACTCCCACTGGCAGTTTTTGACTCGCGCCCTATCGTATCGCCTTGTAGATGAGGAGGCGTCGCTTGGAGGAACAACTCAATACTCGACGTCTGTGGGCTACTATCGCCTTTCTGATGCTGCTGGGGGTTCCGGGCGCGTATCTGCGGTTCTCCGGCACGCATCTGGACCCGGCGCTGGCGGCGTTGATCTTCGGCATCGGCATCATTGCGGGCGCGTTCCTGCTATCGTGGGCCGCGGAAGTGGCGCAGATCGACGTTTCGGCGTCGCTAGCGATTGCGGCGCTGGCTCTGATAGCGGTGATGCCCGAGTACATGGTGGAAGCGGTGCTGGCGTGGGACGCGGGCGCGTCGTACAAGGCGTTGGACGCGTTCGACGGCGAGGTTACCAGAGAGATGTCTCTCGCCGCGGCCAACGTTACCGGCGCGAACCGCCTGCTCATAGGCATCGGCTGGTCGGCGGTCATCATCATATTCTGGCTGCGGCGGCGCACCAGCTTCGATATGCGCGGCCTGCTGAATCTGGAACTGCCGATGCTGGTCGCGGCGACGCTGCTGACGCTGGTCGTCGCCTTTACCAAGATGATTCCCATATGGCTTGCGGCGGTGTTCATTGGCGCGTACATCTTCTATCTGTGGCGCACATCCACGCAGGAACCGGAGGAACCGAAGCTGATGGGAGCGGCGGCGATGATCGGCGGGTTCCGCCCGCTACACAGGCGGCTTTGGGTTGTCGGGCTGTTCATATGGAGCGCCGCGGTGATCATCATAGCCGCCGAACCGTTCGTTCACGGGCTGAAGGAGACGGGCGAGGCGTTGGGCATTAGCGAGTTTCTGCTGATACAGTGGCTTGCGCCACTGGCGTCCGAATCGCCGGAGATAATCGTGGCGGTGCTGTTCAGCCTGCGCGCGAACCCGAACGCTGGCCTCACGACGCTGATTTCGTCGCAGGTGAACCAGCTAACGTTGTTGGTGGGAAGCATAGTGCTGGTGTTCAGCATATCGGCAGGGCAAGCGCTCAACTTCCCGCTCGACCATTTCAAGCCGGAAGGGGTGTTCTCGCGGCTGACCACCGACTTCGGCCTGCAATCGAGTGAATTTCTACTAACGGCGGCAGCAGCGACGTTCGGACTGATACTCATTTCCACGCGGGTCATCAAGCTGTGGCACGGGCTTACGCTGCTCGGCATATTCGTTGCCTATATGATGACTTTGCTGCTGTTCCCCGGCATATTCGGCGGCGGGGACGACGTGGAGAACGTGCCTCTACGCCTCTGGTCATCCGTGATAATCTTCGCGCTGGCGGCATTCCTGATCGCGCTGAACTGGCGGCGCGTGGTGTACGTATTCAAGGGAGTACCGAGAGAGTAAGGGCTGGGAGTTTTCGCCCCCATCCTAACCTTCCCCCTTGACGGGGGAAGGAATTTGAGGCGGGGACGCCTCTACCGGATTATTCCCCACGCAGCCAGTCGGCGGCGCGTTCGGCGATCATGATGGTCGTGGCGTTGGTGTTGGCGCGGACTACGTCGGGCATCACGGATGCGTCTATGACACGCAACCCGTCCAGTCCATGCACGCGGAGGTACTGGTCAACGACCGCCATGCCGTCCGAGGCTGGCCCCATCTTGCAGGTGCCGGACGAGTGGTGCTGGGTGCCCACGTTTGCGAACATCCAGGCGTCGAGCGAGTCGTCCGACGTCAGGTCTTCGTCCGTAGGCGTAACGCGCTCGGCTACCAGGTCAGACAGCGGCGCGGTCCGGGTAATCTCGATGCAGGTCCTTATCGCGCCGCGCATCCGCTCGCGATCCCACTCGTCTATCAGGTAGCGGTAGTCCAAGTGGGGCTGCTCAGACGGATCGGTGGAGTTGAGCGTGATGCGTCCGGAGGACACCGCCTTCTGAAGCGCGACGCTGAAGCCGGTGTAGGCCTCGCCTTCCGGGACCTCTACCGTCGTCGGGCGGTGCTCGCTGGTGAGCAGGATGGGGCTCATCTGCATATCGTTGCGATGCGGGGAGCCGGGCGTGGTATAGCGCATCCCGGCCTGTATGGACGGCGCGTTGGGCGGCGGGGCCTCGACGTTGGACTTGTACAGCAGGAAGCACGCCGGATGGTCGCGCAGGTTTTCACCGACGCCGGGCAGATCGTGGACGACTTCTATGCCGTGAGATTCCAGATGGTCGCGCGGCCCCACGCCGGAGAGCATGAGCAGGTGCGGCGAGTTGATGGCGCCGCCGGCCAGTATGATTTCGTTCCCGAACGCTTGGAACTTCTCGCCACCGCTCTCAGCCTCGATGCCGACGGCTCGCGCGCCGTCGAACAGGATGCGATGCGCCAGAACGTGGGCGCGTATGGTCAGGTTCAGCCGGTGGCGGGACATGGATAGATACGTCAGGTTTGTGCTCATCCGCACCCCGTCCACGTTGTTCAGCGGGCGGGGGCCTACGCCCTCGGCCTCCGGGTGGTTCTGGTCTAGCGCTTCCGGGTATCCGGCGGCGAGGCACGCCTCCCAGAAGCCGCTCGGGATGGGCAGCATCTCCTCTTTGGAGTAGCGCCGGACTGGGATGGGGCCGTCGCCGCCGTGGAAGTCGTCTGCGCCGAACGTGAGGTCGGTCTCGGACTTGCGGAAGAATGGGAGCAGGTTGACGAACGCCCACTCCGGCGAGCCTAGCTCGGCCCACTCGTCGTAGTCTTCGGGGATGCCGCGAAAGAAGACCTGGCCGTTTACTGAGCTTGAGCCGCCGGTGAGCTTGCCGCGCGGTAGGGGGAACGGCTCGCGGTCGGGCGTCGCCGTCGCCACGTAGCCCCACGTCTCGGCTTCGGGGCCGTATGCGGCGGGCCAGACGCTGTTGCCTAGTTTGACGGCGTCCGGCATGGTGTCGAAGTTCGAGTAGTCCGGCCCTGCCTCGAGCAGGAGGACGGATTTGGTCGGGTCTTCTGTGATTCTGGACGCCAACACGGAGCCAGCCGAGCCGGCGCCTACGATGATGTAGTCGTACTGCATGAGATTCGCCCCCAAGACTATGATCAGCCTAGACGATATAGAGACGGGCGGGCATCGTCAACTATCCGCCCTTATCTGGGAAAGGATCATCCTCGCTAACCAGCGCCTGAGACTCGCGGATGGATAACCCCATTCTGGTCTTGTCTCCCCACAGGCTCTTGATGTACGTCAGCACAGCGACTAACTCCTCGTGGCTTAGCCGGTCTCCGAATGCGGGCATGGCGCTCTTGAAGCTTGGATTGTCGGGGGATTCGTAGATCTTTCCGCCCTGGCTGACGATACGGTACAGAAGGCCGTCCGCATGGTGCCAAGTGTGTCCGTCGCCATTGAGCGGAGGAGGCGGAAGCGTACCGTTTTCCTTCCTAACGTGCCAGTTGGGCTGCCCCTCGCCGCCGACTCCGTGGCATACGGCGCAGTTCGCGGCGAATAGCTCCCCGCCGGTTGGAGAATTCTCCACAGTGGGGGCGATAGCCGGCGCTTGGGGGGCCTGGGCGGGATCGGGCGAGCACGCCGCTATCAAGAGGATGGCCAGCGCCAAAGCTGCAACGACGGCGCCGCGACTGGCAATTCTCATAGCTAACTCCGCGAGTTCTCTGCGCGTCGCATCGGCTGTCCACGGCGGTAGGTTGCGACTCGCCAGAGCCACTCGGCTGGTCCGAACAGGAACCGACTCAACCACGTCTGCGACCACCATATCTGCAACGCCCACACTGCAAAGATAAACACCAATATGGCGCTCCGGTTCACATATTCGGCGTCTCCCAACAAGATTGTCAAGACAAGCACGCCCAGAACCGTTTGCGTCAAGTAGTTGGTAAGCGCCATTCTACCGACGGCGCGCAGGCGGCGCTTGAGCGAGCTTTCGGGGCGGTTGTTCCACAGGATGATGAGGCTCATGTATCCCAGAGAAGCGGGGATGGTGGCCAGGGTGTTAGGTATCTGTCCGATGAAGGCAATCTCGCGGGAGTAGTCGTTAGCGGCTGTGACCGCGACGCCGACGGCGGCGAGCGGCAGGCCGACGGCGAGTCCGACGATCGCGGTCAGACGATACGTTCTCGACGGCAAGCCGCCGTCCATGAAGCCGGCGCGATACAGACCGGCGCCGACCAGAATCAGCCCCAGCGCGCGCAGGAAGTACCCAAGCATGAAGACGCCTGCGATTGCGCCTTCAACGCCTGCGGTTGGAACCGCGCCCGGCGTCCACAATCCCGATAGCGAAGCGTCGGTCGCGCCGGCGACGTACTGCGCGAGCGCGGCGCAGCCGATGGATAGCGCGAATGCGACGACTCCGAGCGAGATTAGCGCCCGATTCGACAGCTTCCGTAGGGCTATCAGAAAGAGCGACGATACGGCGTAAACCGTCAGCACATCCCCGTACCACAACGCCATGTGCAGGATGCCGATTATCAGCAGGAGCGCGTTTCGCCACAAGTTCAGCGCCACGCCACGCCGCCCGCGACGGCTGGCGCGGTCTATGAACAGGATTATGCCCGCGCCGAACAGCAGCGAGAACAGCCCCATGAACTTCTGGTCTATGAAGATTTCGCCGAAGACGCCGACCGTCCAGTCGAGCCACGTCTCTGAGCCGCCGGCGCTCAGGTTGAAGTAGGGCGCTGGGCCGAACTTGAACGAGACGGCGTTCATCAGCAGGATGCCGAGTACGGCGACTCCGCGCAGCAGGTCGAGACTGGTTATGCGTCCGGTATCTCGAACCGGGCCGGAATCTGTGGGCGGGGCGTTCATGGCTGCGGGAGTATTCTAACGCAAAGGGGCAACGGGGTTCCTTACTCACAGGAGAAAGATACACCTTCCGCTTGCCTGGCCGATAGACAGACCGCTTGCCTGGCCGATAGACAGAGCCAACCTAGTACGCTCTGCCTGCCCGGCCTCCTTCTATTCCACCGGGAAGAGTACGACCCGCACGTAGCGTTCGGGCGTTAGGTAGGATTCTGCGGCGGCGGCAACGTCCTCCAGAGTCAGAGCCTCCAGCTTTTCTTCGAAGTCGAGTATGCCTGCATATGGCTCACCTCTCCGCGCTGTGTTCCGGATCTGGGTGAGCCAGAACCCGTTTTCCCTGAGACCTTCCTTCCGGCCGGTCCGCAACTGTTCCTTGACGGTGTCCAGGTAACTCTGTTCACCTCCCTCACGGATCCAATCCACCTCATCCATAACCTCTTCGAACAGTTCATCGACACGGTCGGGATCACTGCCGAAAAAGACGTAAGCCAGGTAATTGGGAGCTGGAAGCGCGGAAACTCTTGTGTACGTTGAAATGCTGTAGGTACCGCCCAACTGCTCGCGCACCCGCTCTCGGAGGCGGGTCCCCAGCATGTCGCCGGCTACGTCGAGAGCGAGCGCGTCGCCGCGGCTCCAGTCCGTATCGCCAGCGAACACCAGCAGGGTGTTGCTTCTGGGTTCGATGCCACTGCGCACCACATGGTCCTCCACTCCCGGTGGCCGAACGACACCGACGTCCCGCCACTGCTCAGCGCGGCCGGTCGTCGGCAGGCTCGCCAGATACGTAGAGGCCAGCGACTTCAGTTCGTCCCAGTCGAACGCGCCTACAAAGACGAACGTTGCGTCCCCCAGGTCCGCGAAGCGGTCTGCATAGACCGCCTCGGCGCGCTCCGCGCTCAGCTCTTCCAGCAGTTCGACCGTGAGGGGTCGCCGACGGAAATGGTTCTGCGACAGCACGATATTCGTCTGAGTGATTAGGACCGAGTCCGGATCCGCGGCCCAATACTCGGCCGTACTACGCAGTCTTGACACGAGCTGTTCGTAGAATGCCGGGGCCAGCCGCGGTTCGTTGGCGTATAGTGTGATCAGCTGGAACAGTGTCTCCATGTCCTCCGGCGAGGCGCTGCCTGAAAGCCCTTCGAACAGCTCTTCAATGAACGGCGACACCGAGACTCTCTTTCCGGCCAGCAGTTTATCCAGCGTCACTTTGTCATGCGGGCCGACGCCGCTTCCCTCGACGAGTTCCGCCGCGTAGGTGGCGGACACGTGGTCTTCGTCCGCAACCAGGGAATGGCCGCCGGGGCTGAATCCCCTGAATATCACTTCGTCATCGCGAAAGTCTGTTTGCTTGGCGATCACCGTAATGCCGTTGGACAGAGTCCACCGTTCAGCGTCGATGGACTCAATGCGCTCCTCGCTGATGATGCTCCCAGGAACCGGAATCGTGGCAAGTAGAGGGACGTCTCCGAGTTCATCTACGTACGCCTCTACCTGCAAGGCGCCGGCGCCCTGGATCTGCGCCAGGGTGGCGGCGGTCAGCTCGCTGTCCGAGTTGTCCTGGGTTTCCGCGGGACGAACCACCAGAAGGGCGGTGTCTTCAGGATTGGTCCATGACTCCGCCACATCCGCAAATTCCTCTAGGGCGATCTGCGGCAGCAACTTCTGGTGAAGCTCCCACTCGGCTTCGATTCCAGGAACCATCGCCCCTACCAAGAAATGGTTTATGTAGTCGTCGGTCAGATCTCCGGTCGGTATCTGATTCCGTTGCTTGTATTGGTTCTCAACGGATCTCAGCAGGTTGCTCTTTTCACGAGACAGTTCCGCATCGGTAAAGCCATGTTGCCTGACACGCTGCAGCTCCTCCAGCACGACTCCCAGACCCAGTTCCACTCCGTCTGTGTTTACCCAAGCGCCAAACTCCGCGAAGTCCAGGTGTTCAAGAAACGCCCAGCGGTAAGCGCTATGGCTCAGGTATGGAGGGTTTTCGACCTGTCCTCTCTCGAAGAGCCTGGCGTTCAGCATCATGAAGGCGAGGTCTTCGACCACTGATTTTCGGAATGCATCCTCGTCTTGCGCCTTGTTGGGCGCCAGCCGCCGGTACAGTACGAACTGTGTACCCGGAGACTCCGCGTCCGTAAACACTTCGACCCACGTGGTCTCGTGGCCTGCAATGTCTATGGTCGGCCTGTCAGTCGGGGGTCCGACGGCAGCGCGCTCTTGGCTTGCTTCGCCCTCCGGCGGCGGCGCGAAGTGCTGTTTCACCTTGGCTTCCATCACGTCCACATCGAAGTCGCCGACGGCAACCACCGCCATGTTATCTGGCCGGTACCAGCGATTGTAGAATTCTCTGAGGTCCTCCGCCGTCGCGTTTTCGATAACCTCTGTCAGGCCTATGGGATTTCGGTTGGCGTAGAGAGAGTCGCCGAACAGCAACCTGAGCAGATCGTCCCGCAGGCGCGACGAGAACCCCTGACCGAGGCGCCACTCCTCCAGCACAACGCCCCGCTCCAGTTCCACCTCTTCCGGTTCGAAGGATATCGAGTAAGCCCAATCGCTGAGTATCTGGAACGCGGTCTCGGTGATTTCGGGGTCTCCGGTCGGCATCTCGAAGTAGAACACAGTCTCATCGAAGAATACATACGCGTTCGCGTCCGGCCCGACGACGTTCCCTATCGATTCCAAGTATGTGTCTATCGTCTGCTTAGGGAAACGCTCCGTACCGTTGAAAGCCATGTGTTCTACATAGTGCGCCAGGCCTCGCTGACTTTCTTCTTCACGCACCGAGCCTGTCTTGACAACCAGCGCCATCCGCGCCTGATCTTTTGGCTCCTCGTTGTGCCTGATGTAGTAACTCAACCCGTTCGAAAGAGTACCTCGCACAACCAGCGGGTCGAAAGTCAGAGAGGCGACCGGCTCAGGCGTGGCTGTAGGTTCTGGAGTCGGAGTGGACGTCGGGGTTGCCGTCGCCGTGGGCGCGGGGGTGACCGTCGCCGTGGGCGCGGGAGTTGCCGTGGCCGTGGGCGCAGGCGTCGATGTCGCGGTAGGCGCCAGGGTTGCCGTGGCAGTGGGCGCGGGACGTGCCGTGGCCGTGGGAACTGGCGTTGAAGTCGCAGTAGGCGTGGCCGCAGGTTCCTCGGTTGGAGTAGCCGTGCGCGTGGCCGTCGCTGTGGGTTCTGGCGTGATAGTAGCAGTCGGCGCAGCGGCGACTGTGGGCGGCTGCGCTGTGGCGCCTGTGGGCGCGGGCTCCGTGACGATCGTCGGGGCGGGCTCTCCACAGGCGACTAGCGCCGCCAGCGACAGCGCGATGAAGCCAAGTACTAGCCGGTATTTGAGGTTCGCTTCCATCTATTCTCCCGTAACTTTCGGTCCGTATCTGCGGACCGGCTGACGACATGCTCTTTCAGACAGGAAACGAGGGGCGCAAGCGAGAAGCGCGCACGGAGACAGTGGGCGAGTGTGGGCGCTGGCCAGACGTTCGGCGTCCGTTGAATTGAGCTTGATTCCGGATTAAGCGACAAAAGTGGGCCTGAGTTGACTGTAGGCAGTACTATGTTTGAATTGGTGATATCCCTATAGCGCCTCGAAGAAGAAAGGTTCGAGCCTCGTCTTGTGGGCCTTCGTGATTTCACGGGGATTACCCACACGTGAGAGTCGGCGCTTCACACGAGATCCAGCTAGTTTCTCAACTATCAGGCTGAGCAGGATACTATCCTAGTCCGGAGACTTTGGAAAGCTCCGGGAAGGCCGAATTTCGGCCTGAACGCGGGAGACGCGAACTGGACCGCCAGCTGCGCAAAGGCGGCAGAGTATGGGGCCGCCCGATGCCCCGGAGGAGGTCGGCGGCAACGTTATCGTCGTCTTTGGGATACTCTTTGGCGCCTTTACGATGATCGTCGCGCTCAATGAACCCGGTATGGTGTTGGAGGACACAGGCGCTGTGATCAGAACGACGGTCTTCGTGATAACGGTGCTGTGCTCGTTTGGGGCCGCCGGGGCGCTTGTGAGTTATATGGACCCTGGGGCGGCCATAACCGCATCGGAGTTTCGGATCATTCCTCTGCGCGAGATAAACCCGGAAGCGCTCGGTTACACCCACGAGGAGGGGGTGGAACTGCTGAGACTTGGAATACTGTGGATGTCGCTGGCGACGATCGTTTATCTGTCCACGGCGCTCGGTAGCTACGTGCTCGTAACGATCCGAAGAGCCGCTCCCGCAACGACAAGTCGATACGCCCACCTGTACTGAATCCTGGCCTGGAAACCTGTCTTCATGAAACGCGTGTCCCAGATGGTCGGACTCTGGACCCTGCGGGTTGCGACCGCCATGCTGGCGCTCGCAATACTTTTCATCGTTGTCACCCCACAGGGCCGGACTGGGCTCAACACATTGCTTTTCGTCCTACAGGCGCTGGAACTTCCGGTCAGACCCCAGTCCTGGTTCACTGACGAACCGTTGCGCGACAGGATGCAGTTCGGGTCGGACCACGCCGTTCATATGGCCGAGGTGTACCGTCTGTCCGGGGACAGTCGGAAGGCTGCCGTGGTCCTTTCAGTGGGTGCGACTCCCCACGGCCTGAACGATCCTCCGGCTGTAATGCTTGGCGACGCTCTGGCGCGGGCAGGGTATGTAACCATGCTCCACTGGTCTCCGCGGATCGGAATCCAGTCGAACATCGATCCATCCCATCCGAACCAGATGGTTCAGGCCTTCATGCATCTGGAGACGCTCGACTACGTCGACCCAGATAGGATTGGCATAGGGGGGTTCTGCGTGGGGGCGTCCCTGGCGCTTGTCGCGGCCGCCGATCCCGCAATCAGCGATCGCGTGGGATTCGTCAACGCCTTCGGCCCGTTCTACGACGCGGAGGCCTTGTTGATCCAGGCCGTTTCTGGGACGGTCGAGTACGACGGCCAGAACGCACCGTGGAAGCCGGACCCGCACACGCTGCGGGTGCTGGCGGCGGAACTGATTGAGCATCTGGACGATCCATCGGACGTCCGGGTATTGACAAATCACTACCTGGACGGGGAAACGCCCACTCGTGTCGACCACGATGCGCTGTCGGAACAGGGAAGGATCGCCGCCCGCCTTCTGGAAGGGGTACGGCAGGACGAGGCTCGGACTCTCTACGAAATGCTGCCCGCTTCCTTCCACGAGGACCTGGCCGCGATTTCCCCTTCCACCTATGTTCACAACTTGCGAGCACGCCTCCTGATCATGCATGACCGACACGACGAGTATGTGCCGGCCGCCGAGTCGCGGCGTCTGCTGTCTGCAACACGGGACCGGCTGAACGTCCGTTACACCGAGTTCATCGGGTTCGACCACCTGCTCCCTGACGAAGATGGAGCGCTCACGCGTCTGGGTCAAGCACTCAGCCTATACCGACACATGTACTCTATTCTGCGCATCGCCTCCTGACTGGGCCGGCGGGCCGTGTGGAAGGGAAAATGCAAGGACGCGAAGCTGATGTTGATGGCCCATGCGCTGATGGGCAGCAGGCGCGAATTAGTCAGCAACTTTCGGCTGACCGAGGCCAACGGCATGGCTGAGAGGGACGCGGCGTTGGACATGCTGATGTCAATACCCGGCAGCCGTCGCCTGAGCGTGGGGGCTGACAGGGACTACGACGCGAAGGACTTCGTGGCCGAGTGCAGAGAGATCGACGTCAGCCCGCATGTGGCCCAGAAGAAGCGGTGGTTTGCGATAGACGGACGGACCACGCGCCATGAGTCGTACAGGTCGAGTTAGAAGGTCCGAAAGCGGGTGGAGTCTATCTTCGGGTGGATGAAGACCGTCGGAGGGTTCCGTCGGAGTCGGTATCGTGGAGTCGAGAGAACCGGGCTGTGCGAAGAGCTGGGGGTGACGGCGTACAATCTGGTGAGGATGTCGAGGCTGACGGCGCGGGAGGAGAGCAAGGCCCCCATCGTCGGGTAGGCTGCCGTGGCCGAGGTGTGTCTGTCGGCCCTGCTCGAGGGTGGATACGGCGTGGATTGGCGACCACCGGAGGTGAAAACAGTCTGAATGAGACGCGCCAAGCGGCGAGCGCCACCCCTACGCCTCTGTCAGACCCGTTCTTCCGCATCTTGCCAGTGATCAGACGGCTGTTGAGAATTATCTAGATGGCAGTCAGTCCTCTACTATAATCGATAAAGGCGAGAGTCATCTTGAGGTAGATAGTCCAACAGATTTGGTAGTAGATCTATCTGATCTACCTAGGGTGCTGTCAACGCCAAGCTGGAAGTTTGCCATTTCCGTGTCGATGTGCGGCGATAGTGTCCGGCTAAGTGTTCAGAGATTCCGTCCGTTTGTGTCTCCGCCTCTGTTGATGTCAGCAGTCGGCTCGATGTCAGCAACCCGGACTGCCGCTTGTCCTTCAGCCGCTCAATCTGCCCGCATGGTCCAATAAAACCCCGCCGATTACACTTTTCTTTTCTGGCTCAACCTTATCTTAAACCATTATCAATACACGTTGGGAATACTGGATCGCGCCCGCGGGAGCGTCTGACAGCCCAACTCTGTGGTAATATGAAAGGCAGGTCGTATTCATCGTGGCATTCACATCCACAGGGTAGCGCGAAAGATTCCCTCTCCCCATTTTTGCGAAAACAAATTTTGCCGGGATGCCCGGCAAGGAGTCAATAGCAGGAAGCGTGTCCATGCAAATCGGCATGTTCTATCAGATGCAGGTCCCCAGGCCGTCATCCCGCTCCTACGAGGCTGACCGGTTCCTGGAAATGCTTGACCAGGTGGCCTATGCTGAGGAGATGGGCCTGACCAGCGTCTGGATGGCCGACCACCAGTTCCGTACCGAGTGGTCCCACTCCAGCGCCCCCGACGTAACCCTTGGCGCATTGAGCCAGCGCACCATCGGGATGCGTCTGGGCATTGCCGTGGTGGTGCCCCCGGTGCAGCACCCTCTCCACATCGCGGCCCGCACCGCCACCCTGGACATTCTCAGCAAGGGAAGGGTTGACTTGGGCGTGGGCCGCTCCGGCTACCCCTACCAGATGGCCGCCTTCGGTACAGACCTGGAAGACGCCACCGGAATGGTGGACGAGGCCCTGGAAATCATCCCGCGGGCATGGACCGAGGGAGAGTTCACCTACCTAGGCAACCACTATAAGATTCCCTTGCGCGAGGTCCACCCCAAGCCGGTCCAGCAGCCCCACCCACCCATCTGGCTTGGTTGCAGCCAGGAAGACACGTTCAGGAAGGCGGGACTCATGGGCTTGGGCTGCCTGGCAATGGCCGGCGGCGGAGCCACAGGATTGGCTCCTCTCGTCCAAGCCTACCGGGGCGGCATCCGGAACGCCAGTCCGACCACCGGAGTTGTCCACAACCGCGTCGCTGTAAGCGCCGTGGCCATCTGCGGGGAGTCGCGCAAGAAGGTGCAGGAACGTTCCGCCGAATTGATCGACTGGTACCGCCATCAGCAGGCCCTCAGGGACATCCGCGTGTGGAGCGAACAGGACCCGTCCCGCGTTCCCGAAGACTACGAGTGGCACTACACCCGCTCCACCGCGGTCGACTCTCCTAAGCGCGAGGAAACATCATCCCTCGACCAGATAAGGAGTGGACGCTACTGCATTGGCGACCCCGACGACTGTATCCGATACCTGGAAGCCTATGCCAAGGCGGGCGTGGACGAGGTCATGCCCCTGTTTCAAGTGGGCGGCATATCCCATGAGGAAGTGATGGATACGCTGCGTCTCTTCGGCAAGCACGTCATCCCCCACTTCAATGCCAAGGCAAGGTCGTCCTCCGGTAGCAGTGCAAGATAGATGGTCCCATTCCCTGCCTGACTATTATTCCAGCGTCAGGGGGAACCGCTATTCCAAAGGGAACTATATACTTGACGATCCCGTTCTATGTGCCTTTCGTCCAGAAGGCCACCCTAGAGTCGTTATGTCAACTATCCGGATGGCACCCCCAATGTACTTCATCAACCTGTGTTCAGAGCGCCCGGCCGAAGTAGTCGGACATGACTCGCCGTTGACACATTGAACATTGTCAATGTGTACACGGATTGAACCTGTCCCGTACGTCATATCAGGTAAACCTGGTAACGAGCCTAAGTGTGTACATGGTAAGCTTGCCCTGAGGGATGTGGATGCAATTGCTCAGGACGAACACATTCGCCGCATCTTTCGCAGGACTTGTGGTCATTCCGCGCCACATAAGCCGGATTTCAGAATGCCAGCAGTCTAAGGAGCGCGTGTCATGGCAGACAAGATTCGCCTGGGGTTTGTGGGTGCGAACGTAAACTCGACGTGGGCTTCTCAGTCGCATTTCCCGGCGTTACTGGCCAGTCCGGATATCGAGTTCACCGCCGTCTGCACCACACGTACCGAGAGCGCCGAAGAGGCTCGCCAGACCTTTGAGGCGAAGCTTGCCTTCGATGACTTTAGAGAAATGGCGGTGTCGCCCGAAATCGACGCGGTGGCGGTAGTCGTACGAGCGCCATCTCACTATGAGCCTACGAAGGCCGCCATCGAAGCCGGCAAGCACGTCTTTACCGAGTGGCCACTCGGACGGGATACCGCCGAAGCCGAGGAACTTGCAACCATGGCCCGTGCTTACGGTGTGAAAACTGCAGTGGGTCTGCAGTCGCGAGTTAGTCCCGGGTTGCTGTTCATCAAGGAGCTAATCGAAACCGGCTATGTGGGCGAGGTTCTTTCGTGTCATGTCACCACCATGCGCGAGGGCGCGTTGGAACGATCTTCCGGCAATACCTGGCAGCGAGACGCGAGCTTGGGAGCGAACACGCTGACCATCGCCAACGGGCACGTCATCGACGCCCTGCGCTTTGTGGCTGGCAACTTCGCACGGGTGGCGTGCATGGTCAGCACTCAGGCAGAACAATGGTACGAGACAGATACCCAGCGACTTGTTGAGGTGACATCGCCGGACAATGTGAGAGTCAGCGGACAGTTGGAGAGCGGCGCGGCAGCTTCGGTCCACGTTGGAGCAGTTCCCTGGGCCGGCAGCGGCTTTCGAATGGAGATTTACGGGCGAGAAGGCGCTCTGGTAACAACGGGGAGCGTCTCGTCGCAGCGCGGCGAGATGCTGCGTGTACAGGGCGTGCGGGGAAGTCATGAGTTGCAGGACCTGGACATACCCGATCGTTTTGTCTATGTTCCGTCCGGTTTCCCCGAGGGCGATCCATTCAACGTCGGCCAGATGTACACGCTGTTCGCCGATGCGATACGAACCGGACAGAGTCGCGTGCCCACGTTCGATGCAGCGGTTGATCTGCATCGCTTCATCGATACTGTCAAAAGAGCGTCGGACACGGGCCGGGAGCTACCGGTAGCCTGAGCCGTGGCTCGAGAACGTCGGCCAGAGAAATAATCAAATCGGAGCGTCAAGGTCGGTTAACGACGGGCGTGAGAGGTCAGTCCAAGGACGCAGGCAATATGACACCGTGAAGGACGATACTGACTCAGCCGACTTCGAAGCGGGGGAGTTATGCGCGATTCCAAGGCGCTATTCCCGTCAGCGGACTCGGACTACAGGGGATCAGGCCCGGCGCAACTTCGGCGCGGCCACCGCCAGCACAAGCGCCAGCGTGATGCCGGTGAAGCCTACCATCTGGGCCGCCGTGGGTGCGCCCCAGACTCCGGCGACAGCCCCAGCGGCCATGCTGCCGAAGCTGTAGGCCAGGATTGCGAAGGAACGCAGCCCCATGATCCTGCCACGATACTCCTGTTGCGTCGTGCGAAGCAGAAGCGTGAGTATCAGCACCTGCGTGGACGCGAATGCCGCACCCACCAGTACGAACAGGCCCATGGAAAGGTAGAAAGACCGCGACAGGGAGAAGAGCAGGACCATCGTGTGCCACATGATCACGGCTACGAACAGCAGTCTACCTGTGTGGGGCAGGCTGGACGCCATCGCGAGGCCCAGCGATCCGCTCAGCGCTCCGACGCCGAAGGCGAAGAGCAGCAGGCCCAGCCCGACCGAGTCGGCGCCCAGTACGTCCCTTGCGAAGATGGGGGCGAGTCCGGTGTGTACCGTCCACCCGGTCAGGTTGATGACGACTGCCGCAGTCAGCACGGCCCAGATGACCTGGTTGCCGGCGGCGTACCGCAGGCCATCGGTTACCGTGTGCATCACCGACTCCGGACGGCTGGTTCTTTCGGAACGGTCGCTCCTGATGCCCACGGCAACCATCCCGCCGGCCAGGTACAGCGACGCGATGGCCAGGTAGGCGCCTTGGGGTCCGAACCGCTGGTACAGCAGCCCGCCGATGACCGGGCCGCACAGCATGGCGATGTTCATGGCCACCGTGTTGAAAGCCGCTCCGTTGCTCACCCGCTCCCTGGGCAGGGTGTCGCCCACCAGCGACTGGGCGACGGGCATCTGGAAGAGGCGCACGACGCCCATGAACAGAGTGATAGCGAAGATGTGCCAGACCTCCAGCAGGTCTGTCAGTATCAGCGCCAGCATCAGAATGCCCATGAGACCCATCACGAATTCGACCGATACAAGCAGCAGGTTGCGCGGCAGACGGTCGGCGATGGCGCCGGCGAACAGGGCCAGAAAGTTCAGCGCCATGCGCGCCGCGGCTATGGAACCGACCAGAAACGGGGAGTCAGTCAGCGAGAGAACAAACCATCCCAGCACCGCCGACTCCATCTGAGTCCCGATGCCCACAAGCGCGGTGGAGCCCCACACGAAGGCGAAGTTGCGATGGCGGAAGACGCCCAGAGGCGTGGAAGCCCGGGTCAGCGTGCCGATGAGTCTCAAGCTACAATCCTGCGCCGGTTAACTACGGCGGACATCCATCCTAGCACGCAACTGTCGAATGATTGAATCCTGACACGAGACCCGATGCTGTCTCGGATTGGCAGGCGCGCGCTATAGGACGGAGGAGTCCTCTCTAGAGAGCCTCACGCCATGACCACCCAAACCGCCGTCCAGCGATACCGCAGGCCTAGGGGCCAGTACCCGAAACGCCGTGACTCGGAGCACAGGCCCAAGCCGCTGCCGGAATATCTTGAAGCGTGC
This sequence comes from Dehalococcoidia bacterium, assembly GCA_965208795.1. Classification (GTDB taxonomy): domain Bacteria; phylum Chloroflexota; class Dehalococcoidia; order Lucifugimonadales; family UBA1123; genus VXRN01. The sequence goes on along the minus strand of CBDBPQ010000002.1, from coordinate 719,082 downwards.
GAGGTTGACGCGCTCATTCGCGCCGTCCCGAACTCGCGGCCAGCTCTGCTGTTCATGATCCAGTGGCGCGCCGGGCTCAGGGTGTTGGAAGCGCTTGCGCTCGAGGTTCGCGACCTGTCGCTGGACTCCGGTCTGCCGACGATTCATGTAAGAAGGGGCAAGGGAGCAAAGCTGAGAATCGTGCCGGTCCACCCTGAGCTTCACTCGGCGCTCGCCACCTCGCTACAGTCTGGGAACATCACGCAGGGGGACAGGCTCATCAAGGCATCGATGTCGACCGCGGACAGGTGGATTCGGGCGGCGAACGCCAGGGCTGAGGAGGTCGGAGCGATACCGGCGGGGCGACGCATTTCGAGTCATACGTTGAGGCATTCGTATGCGAGGCACCTGTTGGTGAACGGAATACCCATCAGTTTCCTGTCGACGTGGCTGGGGCATTCGTCGATTCAGACGACGCTGATCTACTTGGAGTTGGCGCCCGATCCGACGGGGAGTTTAGCAACGGTGCCGTAACTTTCCCCGTTAGGACAGGGAACTGAGGGGTTCGAGTTCTCGTTGGTGGGCCGGACTTGACAAAATCAAGAACCGAGGCCGACTCTTTGGTCACGCCATCGCTCGGCATTGGGACTGTGTACGTCAGCGTAGCCTCGTCTCCCACCACCTCGATGCCCTCGACGAAGTTGCGAATCAATGCCTTGCGCTCAGGTATCGTTCCCTCCTTCAGGAACTCCCGGAAGTCTGCAACGTACTTCCTGATCACGTCAGTTGTAGGAAGCTCCACCCTGCGCCGCTCGAGCTGGCGCTCCGCGTCGTCTCTCGCAGACTCCAGTTGCTCCTCGCGGTGCCTCAGAGAGAAGATGCGGGGCGATAGGATCTCCAGGGTCAGATCGCTCGTCTCAATGGCCTCGTAGAGCTTCTCAAGCCGCCTCCTCACGTCGGACAGCTCCGCCTCGATGACCTCCAGCCTGCCGGACATCTCACCGGCAATCGCGTCGATCTCCTCCGCCACCAGCGTCACCAGCTCAACGATAGTTTCCTCGTTGAGGATGCGCTCCCTGATCTTCTCGACGATGAAGTCCTCGACCTTCGGTGCGCTAAGGTAGCGGGCGCTGCATGTCCCCGCCCCTTCGGTGAACAGGGTGCCGCAGATGTAGTAAGCGAACCGGCCGCTCTTGGCTCCCTGCGCGCGATAGGACTTGCCGCAGACACCGCACCTGAGCAGTCCGCTCAGAAGATACCTGCTCCCCACCCTACCGGGCCTCTGCACCTTCGGGGCGCGCTCGCTCATCGCGTGCTGAACGTCGTCGAACAGCTCCCTCGACACCAGCGCGGGCCACGCTCCCTCAACCCTCACCGGGTCGGCGGCTTCTCCGGCCTTGCTGGTCTTGCCCCATACGGCGGTTCCCGTGTACGCCTCGTTTCTCAGAACGTAGTGGAGCGTTCCCTTGTACCAGCGCTTGCCCCTGTTGGTGATGCCTCTCTCGTTCAGCTCCTTGCACAACTCCTTGAGGCCGCTGCCACGCAGGGACTTCTCGAATATCTCCTTCACCACAGGAGCGGTGGCTGGGTCAACTTCAAGAGTGGGCCGCTCCTTCGGTCCGTCGCTGACCTTGATCTTCCTGTATCCGAAGGGGGCGTTGGAACCTAGGAAGAAGCCACGCGACGCGGCCTCCCGCATCCCCCTGACGACCTCCTGCGCCAGATTCTCCGAGTAGTATTCGTCCACGCTCTCTATAATGCCCTCAAGCAGCCTTCCGGTGGCGTTGTCCTCGGCCTGCTCGGTGATGGACACCACGCGGATGCCCTTGCGCCGCAGCTGGGCCTTGAAGGCCACGGCGTGCTCGCGCTTTCTGGTGAAGCGGCTGAACTTCCATACGAGGATGACCTCGAAGGGGGCCTGTTGCTTGCTGCCCTCCTCGATCATCTCCCTGAACTGCGGCCTGTCGGCGACGCGGCCGCTCTCGGCTTCGTCCACGTACTCGCGGGCCACGGAGTAGCCGTTGGCTTTCGCGTACTCCTTGAGCGCTCGTAGCTGGGCGGATACGGACAGGTCCACGTCCTGCCTGTCGCTGGACACCCTAGCGTACAGCGCCGCCGGCGTCAGTGGATGCAGATGATTCTTTTCCATGCTGTCCTCCTTCAATCTCCCCGTGAATCTTCATGTTCGGTGTGGCGAGTGCGGAACCGTTCATTTCGGATGTCACGCAACCGATTCCGCTTGCCGACATAAATTGGCGTTCATTCTATACTCAGCGTTAGCGTCATCCCCCATACTTGGGGTGGACGAACGTGCAGAAAAGCTTCCAGAAGAGATACGAGCTTTGTGTCATACCTCGCAGGCAACGGGATGTTGACACGATTAGTATTGTATTCTATCCAAGCTGCCCAATCTTGTCGGTATTTCTTCTCCAACCCAATGCCAACGATACTACGAAATTCATCATCTCCCCTTAGTAGGCTCGTGCATAATTAATTTTTGGGTTAATTTTCTGTGGGTTTTCCACATGTATATAACTGGCATTAAAATCGCTTTTTCCCAGTTACGAGCCACCTAGCAGAGGATACACGAGGTTTCAGACAGCCGTCCAGGCTCCGGTGACGACAAAAACGCGCCCTGATCAGGGCGCGCGAGGGCAAGAAGGGGCTTGTTGGCAGGTGGTCGGCGGCTGAGTCGCTGTTCAGGAAGTCGCCCTAATTTTGGCGCAGCGCTCCCCCAGGGTGACCATTCGAGCAAAATCGCCAAGTTGGACGGTTGGCTGTAGGTAGTCAGACGCGAGAGCGGTTTCGCCCCCGGCAGAGCGATTCCAGGCGTCGCCGTCCCGCCTCGGTGATGACCACTCCACGAGCTATTCTGGGCGTTAGGCTGAGATAGCCCATGCGCTCAAGAATCCTCATGTTGTGAGCCACCACCGACACCGAACTCACGCCGGCCTCGGCCCGTATCTCGCGCACAGACGGAGGGTAGGGCTGACGCTTCACGAGTGCGCCGATGGCCCCCAGAATGGCTTCCTGTCTCTCCGACAATCTCTTCTTCACGATCGCTCTCCCTGCAATGTCGTCAGCGTCGTCGCCAGGTGAGCGAGCATCTGCAAGCGGACGTGCAACGCGATGGCGAGGCGGTCCCTGAAACGATGGGCATCCAGACGTCCCGCCCCTTTCCACAGGCCGATCACGCGCTCGACTGCCCAGCGCTTGCGGTAGAGACGCCGCCACTCGGGTCCCATGCGTCGCAGACGTCCGCCGAACAGCCACACGTTGGTCTCGGGATCCACGACCGCGTCCTCGCGGCAGGCGACTCCCGCATCCCCGAACTTTCCCACGCACACCACCCGCGTCTCTCGAAAGTCCCGCGCCTGCTCGGCCAGGGCTCCGTCCCCCACGGCGGAGCATCTGTACAGATAGCGGCCTTCGGGCGTCTCGCCGACGTAGTCCATGGCGACGCCGCACTCGCAGGTCGGCGCCCCGTTCGTCGTGTATCCGCCCGGATGCAGCCGCTTCCCCGTCTCAGGGTTCTTCTTAGGTCTGCGTTTGTGGATAACCGCTCGATGCCGCGCTCGTGGAGATAGACGCAGTTGTCGGACGAGTCGTAACCCCGGTCTGCCAGCGTGACTTCGACGCCGAGGTCTCCAACGTTGGCTTCCATACTCTCAAGCAGCGGTATCAGCTGCGGGGAGTCGTTGTTCTCGCGGCTGAGATTGATCCAGAGCGGTATGTCGCGGTTGGCGTCGACCGCTATCTGGAGCCTGTGCCCCCACTCCCACTCGAGTCCGCCCTTCGCTCCGGCCTTGTCGTGTCGAATCCACACAGCGTCCGGGTCGCTGGGAAGATCGAAGTTGGGGTTGGACCTGGACTTGACAGGAGTCGAGTCCACCGCTATCTCGCGTCCGAGGTCGGGAATCACATTCCTGATCTCTCCGACCATCTCGGCCGTCACCCTCTCCACCAGTCGTGGATAGCGCGCCATTTCCCTGAACGCGCGCGAGAACGTGGAGCGGGATGGGAGCTTTCCCGAGAAGCCCGCGGTCTCACGGAACGCCGGATCGTTGTCGAGCGTCCGGTGGAGCGCGGTAACGCTCTCCACCTTCGACGGGTGTATGAACGCCAGGAAGTGTGCTCTGACTATCGGCGCTCGGTCGCGCTGTCTGGGGCCGATGGCTCCCGGCGGCTTGGAGACCGCCTCGATAAGCGGCTCCAGATCGACGTTGGCGAGGATCGCCCGCTGTTCTGCGAGGTCCCGGCAGTCGTTCTCGGACGAATAGGTACCGTTTCGCGCTTGTCCGGGCGGACGCGCGCATATATACTTGCCCCGAGGGCCCGATGGAGAAGCCATAGCAGTGGATCCTTTCGGGTTTTCAGGGCTGTCGGAGATCCACCTCCGGCGGCCCATCTTTTCAATTGGAACAACTGTACTACGGATGCGTTCGGATTGCAACGCCTCTCGCGTCGCATTTCTGAAAAGCCTGAGCGTGAAACTCTGGTGGGCTACGCGGCCAGGGGAATGGACGCTCTCGCCTCCGCCTTCAGCTCGATCAGCTTGCTGGACAGCAGAGCCAGCATGTGAAGCTGCGTCAACAAGTTGACGCAGCTCCAGCCTCGGAGGTAGTGGTCGTTGAGCCTTGCCTGCTGCTTCCAGCGGCTGAACACCCTCTCGACGGACCAGCGCTTGCGGTACGCGGCGTTCCACTCATCACTCCCTCGTCTGATGGCTCCGCCGAACAGGCGGACGTCGAGAGCCGGATCTATGCGCGTCTCGACGCCGCACGGCCCCATGTCGCCAAGCGCCGGCTGGTCCGGCCCGAACAGGTTCTCGCACCCGTCGGGCCTGGCGCCGTAAACATGCTCGCCGGTGTTTGGATCGGTTCTCAGATACGGCCTGGCTATGCCGCAGCCGCACAGCGGCGTTCCGTCCGGCGCGAAGCCGGTCCTGTACCACTTCCGAGTGTGTTTCTCGTTGCGCGGCCTGCGCTTGTGGATCACGGGCGCCATGCCGTGTTCTTGCAGCCACTCGCTGTTCTCTAAGCTGTCGTAGCCCCTGTCGGCGATTACGACCTCCGGTTTGAAGCCGCGCGCGAGGAAGTTGTCCATGAACGAGATGAAGCCGCTCATCTCGCTCTCGTTCGCAGAAACGACCTCCGCGTACAGCGGCGCGTCGCAGTTGGCGTCGGCCGCCAGCAGAATCTTGTATCCGAAGACCCAATCCTTGCCGCTCCTGGCGCCCGCCTTGTTGCCGATGCCCCACGCCGCGTCGGGATCGCTAACCGGATCCCTGTTGCCATTGGAGTTGGAGCGAATGATGGTCGCGTCCACGGCGACCTCTTTGCCCAAGTCCGGCAAATACTCTCTTATCCGTCCTATCATCTCTTCGATGTGGGATTCAACGATCTCCGGCATGGTCTCTAGATTCCTGCGCACCCTGCGGAACGTGTCCACGGAGGGCAGGGGCGAGTCTTCTCTGAATCCGCAGATCGCTCGAAGACTCGGGTTGTCGTCCAGTCTGCGCCACAGCTCGGACACGCTTGCGATGCCCTCCACCGGCATCGCGCACAGCGCCCTCGCTATGGGCATCCTGGGCAGTGGCTTTCGCCCCAGCCGATTCGGCGGCGTCAACGACGCTGCGATCGGCCCCAGGTTCATCTCGTCCAGCGCCTCCCCAAGCTCTCTATAATCCGAGTGCGCGAAGCTGGGAAGCGCCGTATGAATTATGCGCTCAGTCAGGCTCACTGCTGGGAACTATTCGCGGTGGATGCCCTCCAAACGGGGGCTTCCACCGATCAATAGTAGAAGATTGTATGTTCATGGTTGTCCTCCTCTGAGTTGAGTATGGTAAGGCGTCCGACGCGTTGCGGGGCGCGTGGACGCGACAATGTGTAACCATTAGCTTCGCGCGCTTCTTCGGCAAGGAAGTCGAGCCAGTCCGCCGCAGCGTCTTCAGAGATCCGATCCCAGTCGTCCCACATGCCCTACTCGTCCATCCACGGGCGAGTGTTCCTGCGCGCTAACTTGCGGGCCGAGACGAGAAACTCAATATCAGCGGGACCGGAAAACCCTGTTACTTGAGCGACCATTGAGACTACCTCCGCTGACCACGAATAAGTCTAGCCGAATTCATTATCTCGGTCAAAGAACCCGTCCCAGATTAGTAGATGGTCCAAATCCGTAGGGGCGTCCCTTGTAGGCACCCGATACGACGGCAAGCAGGGCAACCACAAGGGATTGCCCGTACAAGCATCTCGCCTACTAATTCGGGACAGATTCTCAGTCAAATTGCCAATTCACAACTGGATGATCTTGCCCTATAATTAGTAATTACTAACTCCATGAAGGAGTGCATTGACGCTAGGTCATTCTTCGCATCCCAATTCACAATGGTTCACCCAGCCGTTCTTACGTGAGCGTCAGACACGAAAGGAGTAGAATGATGAAGAAGGTAATGCTAACCATCAGCCTGTCTATCTTGGTGGGGCTGGTAACACTAGCCGCAGGCCCTCCCGACCTTGACAGTCGTGACCTGCCCACCGGTACCCACACGTTTGAGTCTGCGTCCAGCATGGGTCTGTTCAATTTCCTCCATCAGCCTTTCCAAGCGAACTACGGAGAATATGTGTGTACGGTGTACGCATCGGATCCTTGGAAGACCTTACTGGACATCAATGGTGATGGGTGGGTTTTGTGCTCTGGCGATTTCGCATTAATGCGAATCACGGTCAATGTACAGCGGCATATATGGGGCCCTTGGTGGAAAACCCTAGCGTGGGATCGGACTCCGTACACTTCAAGTGGATGGGCTACCACAGCGGCGTTTGCGGTATGCGTAAACGGTACCCACACATACCGGATCGTTAGCGATGCTGATGTGATAGACCTTTACAGGCGCAAGCATAGACACAGCGTCCGTTCTGAAAACGAATTAAGGACGAATTGTCCATGATGCACCCACTAGACCAAATTAGAGAGGTGATGTCTGAACCGCTTGTGCAAGTCACGCTGGGTGAGCAAACGGCTTCGCTCCACACAGACCCGGATCGCGGATGGATATGGATGCTCCACATGAATCCGAACGATTGGAACCTAATCCGAGTCCGGCGGTCGGAAACCTGTGAATTTACATCCGCGCGCAATCGAGCATGGCGTTTTCTGGCAGGTCATATGCCTGATGATGCCGAGAGTGTGGAAATAGCCGAGGCTGAATCGGCGGCGTCCGCGTCGGGAAATGGAGTGTGGCTTGCAATCCTACGCCCGTCGGATGCCGCTACCGTACGGTTTCTGGGCAATGACCAGAATGTTGTCCGAGAATACACTGTGACTCCCTACCGCTCGTCTAGGATGCCGCGACGTTTGGTGTACAAGATGCTGAATCCGTTCATGCGACGCGGAAGACACACCTTTCGGTCACGCTAGAATATATGCTGGGCTTTCCCTATCCTTGTCCAAGCGAGATGGTTCTAGTGGCATTGCCGCGCTGTTTCTCACAGAGATGGAGCCGATTACCCATCCAACTCCCTGACAACCCCATCCAAAAATTAATTATGCGCGACCCTAATAATTGGCTGGACCGCTTCTTGCCCTCAAAATGAATTTGCCGCCTCAAGCCCCTCGGCCCCGACGCTTGATGACGAAACCGGACTCCACCCGTAGTGTTGTAGTGCCCCGTGTTCAAGAATCGACACTTCGAGATACGCTTGCTGATCATGATGGTTCATGGCAGAGTGTCCCGTCACTGGGGTGTCCTGAACGTCGTCCACGACAGTGTCCTGGGCATCAAGGCTATCCCATGCGCTACCGTCCTCGCGCGACTGGACGGTAGAGCCGTCACTGTCTTGTCTTCTCAGACGTTCGCCAAGCAGCGGCCAAGGCCAAGTTCCACATTCAACCCAAAATCCGACCTTCGCAGAGTTTTCAAAAGTCTCTGGACTCTCGAGGTTATATCTCCCTCAGCATTGAGACAGGTTCATCAGAAGATTCGACACTACTCGAAGAACTTGTGAGGGGCGGTGCTTATAGAGTAGAAGCGGCTTCGGACGCTGCCCCGCCAGAGCGTAGGGCGCATTGCCCTACCCGTCGACGCCGTTGTGGCGGAGCTGCTGGAGATGACCAACTATGAGGCTAGACTCGGTGAGTACGCCGCCATGGCGATACACCCGTGCTCTCAACTCATAGCTTACCTGGGGGATAGGTTGCTAGGGTACTGACTAGAGACGAAGACCTCGAAGGGCTCGACGGCGATTCGCCGGTGGTCGTCTACGGTTTAGTCGTCCGCCGCCAGCATCCCGCCGCCAACGCCGTCTTCATAACCACGCTCGAAGGGTGAGATTGGACAGTCGCCGGCAGCGCAGCGGTCCGACGTGTTCGAGTGGTGCCACTTCGAGATAGGCGACCGATCTTGGGGGACCTTGGGTACAAGCCCCTTCGTCAAGGTATCATAAGTATCATTGCCGACCGTGTACGGGGCATCAAATTCCCACACGCTACCACCCGAGCGCAACTGGCGGTGGACCCAAATACCACGAGTCTGGACTCGACCTCTGAGGCGTCCACCTGACAACGAGAGTTGCGACAAGCGTTCCAAGCATACTTCCGGATCGCAATTTCACCCTTAGAGGGTGTTTCCAAAGTGGGTTGTTAGGTCATTAGTCTGCGGAGCATGAGATTGATCATGGCTAGACGCGTCCAAGCCTCTGTCGTTTGGGGCAACGCTTCATAGTCCTTGCTCAATCTGCGACATCGTCCTAGCCATGCGAACGTCCTCTCCACCACCCATCTTCTGGGCAATAACTTGAACTCGCCGCCCCTCGGCCTCCTAACAATCTCAAGCGTCCATCCCGCCGTATCCATGACCCAAGCGACCAGTCGCCCCGCGTAACCGGCGTCGCCCCATATCAAGCGCAGCCTCGGAAACTTTCCGAGCATCTTATTTATGACTAGTTTCGCGCCATCGCGATCCTGAATGTTGGCGGGATGAACCACGACCTCCAACAGCAGTCCGCCGGTATCCACCGCGATATGCCGTTTGCGCCCCGTCACCTTTTTGCCGGCGTCATATCCTCGAGGCCCCCTTTTTCGGTCGTCTTGACCGACTGGCTGTCTATGATGGCGGCGCTGGGGTCAGGGTTTCTGTTCTCCGATTCCCGAACATCGGAGCGAAGCGTGTCGTGAACCCTCTCCCATGTTCCATCACGCGTCCACCCGTTGAAGTACTTGTACACCGTCTGCCACGGAGGCAAGTCGCGCGGCAGCATTCGCCAAGGGCATCCGGTCCGCAACACGTACAGAGCGGCGTTGACCACCTCTCTCACGTCCACTGAGCGCGGTCTGCCTCCGGACTTTGCAGGAGGGAGCAACGGACTGAGAATGTCCCACTGGCGATCTGTCAGGTCGGTACGGTATGATTTTCGCATAGCGACCAAAGTATAGCCCGTTTCCAATACTTTGAAAACACCCTCTTATACATCATACCATGTGTCCCACATGTCGCATGAACGCATTTAATAGACGGACGATGACGTTTCTGCCGAATCACCTGAAGATGCGCGCCGGCTGTAGCGTGTCCGGACTGCGCCAAGCCTTGCCCAGAGGTCCCGCCTTCTCCAGCGCCTCCCTATGGGAGACCCAGAGGGGCGCCTCGACCTTGTTGCGCCGCATCTCCCCGCGGGCAACACCGAGGAAGTTGGCCTCGGCCAGAGGGTCCTCGAAGACGATGAGCGCGAGGGGGCGTTCCCCGTGGTCTTCCAGGGGCCGGTTGGATGAGTAGTAGCGCAGGTAGGGCGCGAGCCGCGCGATCATGGTGGAGGGATTCACCGCTCTGCGCTCGTACTCCAGAAAGAAGGGCCAGGCGCGTCCGCCTGCGCGTACCTCGCCGTAGCCGTCGGGATGGATGGAGCGCAAGCCGCCTCCATGCCGGAAGTACCGGGCGCAGTGATGCGGTGGCGACACCCGCTCAACGCGGCGGTCCTTCGTTCCCTTCGCCTGCCGCGCCAGCGTCGCCATGAAGCGGTGCACCGCTTGTGTGTGCTCAATGGTCCGGGCAAGGGTACGGGTACGCCTGCCTGGAACGTCCCGCCATGACGATAGAGCCTCGTCGTCTTTCGGCTCGACGCTCCAGCGACGCAGGGCAGCTCCGACCGAGACCCGGTCCCGGCGTGCCAGAAGGGCCAGACCTCTGTCGCTGAGGGCGAAGCGGCGACGGCTCGCAAGACGGACTCGCGCGACCAGTCCCAACCCGTTCAGGCGCGCGGCGAGCCGCCGCGCGCGGGAGTCGGACAGGCCGAGGATGCCCGCCAGGTCTTCCACCGTAACCAGGGGCCAGTCGGCGATACAGTCCAGCATCCGCTTCTCTGAGGGTTTGAGAGTGAGGGGGAGCAGGTGGTCGGCGACATCATCATCTTCAATCCCATTCAGGTCGGTGTCACCGGGCAGCGACAGCCTCGATGTCGGCGCCTCCCAGGGGATGCTTCCGCCCGGACGGAGGTGAGCGAACGCCTCACGGAGGGATAAGGGCGCAGGACCGGACGTTCCATGCCATACCCTGTCGTCAGGCATCAGGCGGGCCGCATCTCGCTCAAGAGCCAGGTACACCTGGCCGGGATGACGAGCCAACAGTCGCCGCGCCTCGCGCAGCCGCGCCCCATCGGGCATGAGCGCAAGCAGGGCGCGGGGCCTGGACCGCTCAGGGTCCAGTAGGCGGCGCGCACGGTCGGAGAAGGCGGTTCGGTCGGCGGTCGGCCCCTGACGGATCACGCCGAAGGTCCTGCCGTCAGGAAGCAGCATGGCGGCGTCCAGCGGCGCGGCGCGGTACCAGCGGAATCGGGGAGGGCCGGCCGCATTCGCCACCGCCGACGTCAAGCGGTAGATCGCGGCCACTGCGTCCAGCCGCGCCAGCAGGATGCGTCGCCAGTGGGCCGATACCGGATGCGTGCGCAGCAGGCGGTCGATGCCGGTCCCGTTCTCCGAGGCCAGGAGCCTCAGCCCCATTGTGGTTGCGAACCAGCGTCTGGTTGTCGCCGTCAGGGGAGAGGCGTGGCGAATGAAGTCGACGAGCCCAGCTCGCTCAAGGCTCTCGAGAGCGATGTGGGCCGCCTCCTCGTGGACGCCCGCGACGGCGGCAAGCTCCAGACGATCCAGGAAGGGCATCGCAGCCAGAGTCCGCAGAGCCAGCCCCTCCCGCTCCTTCGCCCTCATGCAGCCCCTGCCGGGCCGCCGGCGCCGTCCGGCCTGCCGCCCTTGCGCCGCGTGCGCACTCTCTTCCTTCCACCGGGCCGGGCCGTCGTTCCGTTGCGTGCAGCGGGCGGCGGCGGGGTTCCTTCTCGCTTTCCTTCCTCCTCCCGTTCCAGCTCCTCCCGAAACTCCTGCGCCATTCTCTTGATCTCGGGGTCCTGGGAGGCGATTGCCTCCACCGGAGTGGTGTACGCCTCGGCGCGGGCCATTACCCGCTCCGCAGCTTCCGGACTCCCCTCCTCGGGCTTTCGCACACCCAAGGAGTAGGTGGGCTGCCTGAGGCCGTCCACCGTGGCGCGCACATAGCACTGGTGCGCCGGCAGCGACACCAGGTCCTCCTCGTCCAACCGGTCCCTGTCCAGTTCCCCTATGAGCTGCCGGGCGTCGGACGCCGCCACCTGGAACACCGCGAGGCACCCGACGTTGGCAAGCAGCGTGTCCCGCATGGTGGGAGACAGCTCCGCAAGCCTCGCCAGGCTCTGGGTGGCCAGGATGAAGCTGGCCCCGAACTTTCCAAGCTCGGAAAGCATCGACTCGTAGTCCACCCCGGGAATGGACTGCATCTCGTCCACCACCACAAGCGCGCCGCGCCTCCGTTCCGGCGACAGCCTGCCCTGCTCCCTGATCACCGCGTCGGTCAGGTTGAGCAGCGACGCTCCCACCAGCGCGGACACGTCCCGCCCCGCTACGGCCTGCGACGTGGCGACCAGCAGAATGCCGCCCCCGGCGATCGCCTCCCGCATGTCCAGGGTGGATCGGCGCTGGCCCAGTATGGCCCTTGCCTTCTTCGACGACGCGTAGTAGGCGAGTCTGGTCTGGACCGGGGCGACCGCGTCGGCCCTCAAAGTCCGCGTCCAGCTGCGGAAGTCCCTGGCCCACCAGCCCAGGATGTACGGGTCGGACACGCGCCTGAGAATCCGGCCGCGGTACTCCAGATCGGACAGAAGCCGCAGCCCGTCCAGGATGGTGCATTGCTCCTCCTCCCGCGTGTCGGGGTGAGCGTTGTACTCGTGCAGGCTCTTCATCGTGTGCTCCAGGATGGACTGCATCCTGGGTCCCCACTGGTCCCACAGCCCCCTGGAGATGCGCACCACCGAGTCGGTCGTGCGGTCCCTGTCCGGGAAGATCCGGGCGTCCAGCAGGTTGACGCCGGGCGAGCGTTCGTCGTCGGCAAGGTCGATGAGATATACCTGGTCGGCGATCTCCTCCGGCACGTGCTCCAGCAGGGACTTCACCAGGTCGTCGTGGGGATCGACGACCACTATGGCGTCGTCGTTGCGGCCCGCCGCCTTCTCCCGCATCTTGTGGACGACCAGGTGGCGCATCAGCGTGGACTTGCCCATGCGGGTGCGGGCCACGTACAGGTGGTGGCGGCCCATCGCGTCGGCTGGGAAGTGGACCTTCCTCGGCCTGCCCACAACCGTGTCTCCCACGTAGGCGCCGCCCGGGTTGTTCCCGGACGACGGGAACAGCGCCCTGGCGCCGCTGCGCGCCACCATGGGCAGCTGGTCTCCGGCCCCAAGCGGGTGCCACAGAGCCGCAAGCTCCCGCACCCCCAGTACCTGCCGGCTCCGGAACATGCCCCGCGCCGGCGGCAGCGGCTCGGTGTCTGGAACCGCCGGGCGTGCCTTGGTCGCCCTGAAGCTGGCGCCGGCCGGGTTGTTGTAGTGGCCGTAGGCCGACGCCACGTTCCGCAGCAGCTCCTTCGCGCGAGCCTCGGCGCCGTGCTCAGACAGAATCGCCGTCAACTCCAGCTGCGCCTCGTAGGCGATGCGGGAGATCTTCTCCTTGATCATCAGAGGGTCCCGGTACTTGCCGCCGGAGCGCCACTTCTTGAAGCGCCACCAGGCCCAGCCCGCCAGGGCGGCCAGAGAGACCGTCCCCAATCCCAGAAGCGCCGCCTTCCACGTCTCGCCCCGCTGTATCCACAGGTAGCCCTGGAGGGCCGGCAGCGCGAACAGGGCTAGTATCGTCATGGACGCTGCATTGGTCCGATCGATCCGGGACTGGGCAGACGAAGCGGACGTGTTGGGATCGTAGGCGGTCTTGGGGTTGGCCTTCTCCTGGTGAGCGCTGGACCAGTCGGGTCCCAGGGAGAGCAGCCGCAGCCGCGCCACCACTCGCTCCCCGTCTTCCAGGTCCGACAGCGAGCCGATGACGGAGATCAACGGGTCTGAGCCGGGGTCCAGCAGGTCGTCGTCCCTGAAGGCGCGCAGGGGCAGGTACTCAGGTCCCTCGATCCGCAACGACATGGAGTAGGCCCGCTCACCGTCGGACAGCCTCAGCGGGTCGTCCTCGGCGGAGAGCTCGTTCACAGTGGCCTGGGGGTATCGACCGCCCACCTGCTGCCGGACGAACGATCCGTCGCGACAGCGGGCCAGCAGGCTGACCCCGCCGCCGTCTCCCACTATCTCAAGCGAGAAGGGCTCCGGTATGGCGATCGAGCTCAGCAGGTTCTCCACACCCAGCATGGTGCGCTCCCCTGAGCGCGGCGGCGTGACGCTCATCAGCCTGGTTGCGGGCTTCTCTTCGCCCCCAAACAGTCTGGCCATCAAGTTGAATCTCATTGTGGAACCTCCTCTGACGCCCGGCTCTGTCCTCTGAATGATGACTCCCGCCGCGACTTGATGATAATACATACGTTCTATTATGGCGGAGCCACCCAAAAACCGCAAGCGCGACTCAGCGGGCGGAGGATGAGACAGACCGACGGATCCGACTGTCGCGTCAATTGCGCGTCGTCGCATCCGCGCAGCCGGAATCCACAGTCAGACAAGGAGTCGGAGCGGCGAAATCCATTTACGCAGCCCGCAAGAACGGTTGACCGGCAACGGGCCGGGGGACCTGGCCGCCGCCGGGCCGTCCGGGGGCTGACGCGTCAGACTGCAATCGCTCAGGGGCAGTTTTCGCCCAATGAGGGTTGTAAGGAGAATCGAAATACATTGTAGAGTACAATCCAGACGAGAATCGTACCTGAATGAAGGGGAATCAGGGAGGCCTGAAGGAAAATCCCGCAAGCGATTTTACTGCGGGTCCGTGTCGGATATATTGTACTTATTGTATTGCAGTTATTGCAATTTTCTGAGACGCGGAGGGTGCGATGGCTGACCATGATGAGCCTGTCGCGGACGGGTCGAATGGCTCCGGCGACGGGGTGAATGTCCCACTGTCGGACGCCTCCCTATTGGACATGCTGGACTCTCTGGTCGATGGCCGGGGCAGGGTCGCCGCGGCAGAGGCGCTGGGGGTGAACTACCGCACGTTGGCGGCGTGTTGCGACTCCCGCCACGTATCCCGGCGAATGCGACGAGCGTTGGAGGAGTACCGGGATACGGCTGCCGATGACGGCGATGATCCGGACGATGAAGGCGCCAGCGATATTGCGGAGCGAGTTGTGGCGCTGGAGCGAAGGGTGGCGGCTTTGGAGGAAGAACGACGGGAACTGCGGGAAGTCATCGAAGCGCAGGCAGAGCGATTGACGCGGTTGGAACGACAGGTAGGCGCGCTTGAGAGCGAGGAACGACAACAGGTCGAAGCCGGCGTCTTCCAGCCCGACTGTGGACAGAGCGAGGAGTGGAGGCCCCCGCGACGGGATCACGGGCTTCCGGATGCCGGCGTGGTCACGCTGGAGGAGCGGCCCGACGAGGAATACGCCTTCGGCCCGGCCGCGTCCCTGGTTGCCGAGTGGCGGGAACTGCGGAGCGGCGCTGGGGCTCCAGCCAGCCGCGTTGACCGGGCGGAGGCTGCGTTGCGCCGTTGGGAGTTGGAGATCGCCATGATCGGAGACTTCCGCCTGACCCTTCCTCCGGAGGAGGCGCCTCTGGACGCGTCGCGCAGGGAGGACCATCTGCGCTGGCGACGGGAGGCGCTGGAGGAAGCCCGGAGGGAGTTGGCTGGAGTGAGGCGGCTGCGCCTCCTGCGACGAATGCTCACCCTGGGCATTTGGTGGCGGTAGCCGTCGGCGGGGAAGGACAGCAAGCCGCCGGGGGTGACTGTCGCCGGAGCGTCCCCATCACAGGGACCAATTGCACCTACGGCCGGGAGGGCAACAGTCATAGGCGCACGCAGGGCGAGGCGCTGCGCTTCCATGGCGCGAAGGCGCCCGAGGCGCTCGCATCGTCTGCGCGCCCTCTGGCGTGTATGGCGCTCCAGCGTCTTCAGCCATCCGTTCCATGCCCTGGCGACCCATCCGGCTGCCTGAACCGCGGAGATGACAGCGGACATCCCCCGTCTATGGGAACCGCCTAACCTGGCCCACCGGCGCAGTGGTTTCCCAGCGAGTCTCGACATCCTGAGACGCCTCCACCTACAGGCATACCCACTCCATTGATATGGATTCAGCTACGAAAGTGGACAGAGCGCCGGTGGGCGCTCCGGACCGCGCGGGCATGGGTGGCGCCGGGTTCCCAAGACCGTTCATGGATCTTCCGAGCTCCGGACCGCGCGGGCATGAGTGGCGCCCATATTCTGGCCGGAGCCTGGACAGCCTTGACGACGGGCGGCTCATGGCGCCGCTGCGGGACATGATCGAAGCCGAGGATGGGTCCAAGGCGGCGGTCGCTGGAGAACCGAAGATGGACGCTGCTGAGGCGATGGCTGCGGCGCGTTCTGACCTTCGGATTGTGGAGGAAGTAGGTGCGGTTCCATCGTCTGCCACATCACAGCCATGTCGGAGCTACGAAGGAGCTAACCCGGCGCAAGCGAATCCGGCGTGAAGGCCTGATTGCCAGTCGAAAGGCTTCCATCGCGCATCCGTTCGGGCGATAATCGACTCAGTTTCTGGCTTTTTCCAGTGTTTCATGCCAGAGAAAACTGGAGGGTCAGTCCCTGACCCGGAGCGACCTGACGGATCGAGCCCCGCTCTCCCGACGGAGTTCCACGAGGGACGAACGCTTTCCCGCTGCGTGACGCGGTCTAGGGGTCGAGCTCCGCTCCTCCGACACCGCCTCGAAAGCCGGGGACACGCTGGTTGAAGCGCAGCCGACGCTTCTACCGATTCTACACGCCTGCGGCGCGGCTGATACGCGGCCTGACCGCAGCTTCCGCACACGCCCGTCTGCCACTCGCAGGCCGGACGCCTCGCGTCTTCACGGCTTTCCCCGGATGCATCTCACCCCGGGCGAGCCGCGTTCCTCCCACCGCGCCGTCCTGTGGTCGATCCGCAGGAGGTCGGTCGCACACCCCACTCGGCGACTCCCCGGCAGGTCACTTCCCAACGATGTGACCCCTAGGCGAGCTGCGTCTTCTCTCACCCCGCTGTCCGTCGCGGATTCGGACGGCGGGCGTCTTCGGAACGGCACACGGATTCACGGAAGTCAACGGCAATCAGCTTCGACAAGGAGGTAACGAATGGCAACACCTGAACGGACGCGCGAAGCAGTATCAGTAGGAAATGACGTGACGCAACAACCCATCGGACCCAGCGCGGCGCTGATTGCGGACCTGCTGCCCCACAGGGTCAGCTTCGAGCGGGGCTGGTTCAGGACGGCCACGGCCATCTGCCGCGGCGGTCGCTCCGACGGGCTGGCCTTCAGGCAGAAGTCGGCCTGCCCGTACCCCGATACGCGGGGGAGAGGGCATAGACGCGCGCTACCACACGCGTGGCTGCGCGCGACCTTGTGATAACCCGCCTGGAGGCGCTCGTGGTGCTGCCCATCCGGACGGCCTACGAGCCGGTGGGCGACGCGCCGAAGATGTCGTGGCGGAAGTGGTGGACGCCGCTGCCGCTCGGCCACGGAGCTGAGGCGGCCATTCTCAACCCCGTATCCAGTACGGGGCAGGCTCTGGTGGGTCTCTGCACCGCCGCGCTGCTGGTCTGGCGGTTCACCCGCCGCATCAGGCGGTGGACACGCCCGTAGGCCGGCTCCACTACCCATCTCAATTCAAGGGTCGTCGCCATCGCGGGGGGCGGCCCTTCTTCTTTGCCCGAAATCGGGATCACACCCGGCAACAATAGCAACTACACCACCCAAACAGACAGTCCCGACCACCGGGACGTGGAACCACGCGGGACTGTCTCCGACACGGGGGCCGTCCCGCTTCTTCATTTCAGGAGGAAGCGACATGACGACGGCAACGATGACAACCACGACGGCGGTACGCGAGAGCGAGCTCAGGGCGGCGGCGAGGAGGCGCGGTCTCACCATAAAGGACCTGGCGGCTCTGATGGGCGTGTCGGCGGGCTACCTGTCGCAGATCGCAACCGGACGCAGGCCCTGGACGCAGACCATGAGGGAGAAGGCCATGGCTGCGCTGGGAGAGGTCCCGGGACAGGGCACAGTCTACAGACGGCGCGAGGTCGTTACCGCTGAGAGCAGCTTTGTCAGGGAGCGAGCGCGCGAGATGGGAATGACCATGCAGGACCTCGCCGAGAGAGTCGGCATCTCCTACGGCTACCTCATACAGGTGTCGCGGGGACACAGGAACATGAGCGCAGGGGTGAAGGCAAGGGTCGAGGCTGTCCTCGAGGGTCCGGTGGAGGTGGCGCCCGCGCAGTGCGCCGGTGTGGACCGGGATGCCATGTGGGAGCGGATGAACGCCCACGACATCAGCCAGAACGAGGTGGCCAGGAGGGCCGGCATCAGCTCAGGCCACCTCTCCCAGATCATGACCGGCCGGCGCAGCCCGTCGCCGGGGGCGCTGAAGAGGCTGCACGGTGCGCTGTTCCAGCCGACTCCGGCTGAGCGGGTGATGCCCGCCGAGGTGAAGGTGATGGGCTGGCGCAAGGGCGAGCGCAGCGGTATGGTGGTGCGCGGCGCGGGAGGTCCCGGACGCGGGAACGGCGGAGGCGCCGTGCGGACCGGCGGACGGGCGCCCGAGGGGGCCACGGTGGAGTACGCGTTCCGCGCCGGGTACGACGGCCGTGGGCGGGTGTCTGTGGAGCATGTGGTCGAGCGCGGCTGCTCCGACATGCTGAAGCGGCCGGAGGCGAGGTCCGCGTAAGAGAAGCGGCTCCATTGACGGCTCACATCGAACGCGCGCAAACGACGCCGCAACCGGGCCTTGCACATCCAAGCAAACGTCCGGGGGCGTGGCGCGCATCGGGGCCGGCGTCGTCCTCCGGCTCACCAAGCGCAGGAGGACGACGCCATGAACCTCGGAGACTTCATCGACACCTATCGCGACGCCATCAGGGGCGCGTCACTCTCTCCTTACAGACCCACCGGAGCGCCACTGTAGTGGGCGAGATGTGAACAGGGAAGACCTTCAGCGCGCCGCGTTACGCGGCATAGGATACCCGGCTCAGTCGAGAAGAACTCGGAGAGAGTTCTTGGGCCAACCGACCCACCTCGAAGCGAAAGCCTAAGGGGACAATAGCACGTCGGTAAAGCGGATACAGTCCCAAAGCGTTCTAGGGCTGGTTCCGCAAGGCCCGCGCGATACGGTGAAAGCTTGATTGCCTGAACCCCAGTTCCCAGTCGGTGTTGCACTTCACCCGCCGGTAGAACGCTTGAAACCCGGCGCCGCTCATTGCCACGGTCGGTACTCGTGGCCGAGGCACCTTCGATGGGCGGACGATGACCAATGCGGTCATTCAAGGGGACGAACGGGGCGCCTAAGTCGCGCTAGAACGTCCTATGTCGATTGATACGAGGGTTGCGGTTCCATCTGGGCAAGCCTAGTCTCCGCTGTCTCGGTCGCGGCCATCGACTTCGACTTTGAACGTCACGCCTCTCACCTTGAGAAAGCGAACGGCAAAGGCGAGGACGGCAGCCAACATCAACCCGGTAAACAGCGCGTCCAGAAACCGAAGAACAGCGTAATGCAACCACGGATAGCTGCTGATTTCCAATACTTCCACGATTACTCCCTTCGGTGGGTTTACGTGGACAGTAGCGGAACCAACCCTCTTAATCAAGACGGAACCGCGGGATGGCCTATGGGGGTCTATCCCCGCGCCTACGGGGGAACCCTCTGCGGCTATGCGAGCGCGGATCCCGCCCGCGGTCTATCCCCGCGCCTACGGGGGAACCCTCTGCGGCTATGCGAGCGCGGATCCCGCCCGCGGTCTATCCCCGCGCCTACGGGGGAACCAAGGGCAGTCCGTGAGTCTCCTCCCACCATCGCGGTCTATCCCCGCGCCTACGGGGGAACCCGGCAGATATGGCAGCGCCCGACGGATCCATGGGGTCTATACCCGCGCCCACGGGGGAGCCCCCACAAGGCGGGTGGACAGAGGCAGCGACGGAGGTCTATCCCCGCGCCCACCGGGGAGCCCGTCTCATCCCTTGGATGATAGCGGTCGTCCTCGGTCTATACCCGCGCCCACGGGGGAGCCAGCCCAGTCCCGGAGATATGGCGGGGCGCATACGTCTATACCCGCGTCCACGGGGGAGCCCCTAGCTCTCAGACTATGGCCTCATGCTGCCGCCGGAGTCCGAACCGCGCTGGACGCATCGCGCAGGGATGACCATCTGAGGTGGCGGAAGGAGGCGCCGGCGGCGGCCCTGGCGAAAGCAAGGCGACTGCGCTGGCTGAGGCGGGTACTCACGCTGGGGATTGCGGTGGAGGTAGTCGCTGTCGGGAATCGGTCTCCTCCGGCGCAAACCAAACCAACCGAAGCCTGTCCTGCGAATTATTGCGACCATAGTTCCATGTGGTACAATGCCGAGAGTAAAGGTTCGGATTGGAACGCGAACCAGAAGCCATCATTGACCATGGTTGGGTGAGAAATGACCACCTCCGACACCGCCACCAAGGTGCCAAGAGCCGAGGGCCGCTTCCGCTTGCCCGACGCGCCGGAACGAGAACCCGATGATATGACATCCGCCGAGCATCTCAGCGAAACCGGCCTGCACCACCACCTGAAGCAGTTCCTGGGCAATATAGAGACCACCATCGTGTCCGGCGAGAAGTACGTCACCGCCTGGCGGGGCGCCGAGATGAGGTATCCCGACCTGCTGGTGGCCTTTGACGCAGACCCGGCGGCTTACAGAGAGACCAACGGCTACGTCGTCTCTGAGCAGGGGAAGCCGCCGGACCTGGTACTGGAGATAGCGTCTGAGGGCACGGGCCATATTGACATAGGGGAGAAGCGGGAATTTTATCAGGGACTAGGGATAGGGGAGTACTGGCGATTCGACGCTACGGGAGCGTTTCACGGGACACGGCTTGCCGGGGACCGGTTGGCGGTGGGAGGCTATCAGGCCATCGACATCGCCGAGTTGTCCGGCGGGGTGTTGCAGGGCTACAGCGAGGCGTTGAACGTGATGTGGCGATGGGACGACGGCGGTCTAGGATGCCACGACCCGGCAACCAGGCTCCATATCGCCACCTTTGAGAGCGAACGCGCGCGGGCCGACGCCGAAAGGAACGCCCGCGCAGCAGCTGAGAGCCGCGCCGACACCGCTGAAGCCCGCGTCCGCGAACTGGAAGCGGAGTTGCGCCAGGTCTCCAGCTAGAGCCTGAACGGTGTTGCGAGTTCGTGCAATTCCTCGGACTGCATTGAGGAGATCAGGAGAACGTGGGACGCCATTCATGGAGGATAGGCGATGATGGAAGCGGTTTGGGTCAGGAGCGCCAACCGGATGATGACGGTCGCCAGCCTGCTGGAGGACGGCATCGAGCTCAGCTTCGCCGACGGCTCCAATGGCCTCGTATCCTACGCCGACGTTCCTGAACTCAAGGAACGTGGGGCGGTGTCCAGCCTCGAGTTGCCGAACACCTACGAGATGGTGGTATGGACCGACAGCGGAGAGCAGGTGAAGATTCCCTGGGACTTCGCCCGCCACTACTGCGATGCATCCTATCGACCGGAAAACGAGGCGGTAGCCATGCAGGGAAGGCAGACTCTTGACGCACGCACTGGCTCTTCCCGGCGCATCCCCAAGGTCAATGTGGCTGTCCACCAGTTCGCCCTGAGCCAGTGTGAGCGCGGCAACAGCAGCCTGACGTTGGCCACCAGACGGTGATAGTCGAAGGCCACGGAGATGAGGTCGGGACGCTCAGATGCTATCATCTATTGAGTGTTCCCACTGGGTGGTTTACTGTCCACAAACCATTATCCCACAGTCAATGGAGCACTTCTCGCGTCCTGGCTATCCTCACCAAGTCAATATCTTCGGCGGACCTGGGTTCAGGGAGGAGGATTATCCATTCGGCGCCGTTGTGAACATAGGACCCGCAATGCAGCCTCTGGCGTCCCGGTCTCGATTGCCGAGCTTGGCGAGTATGAGCAAGCGAGCGAGATTATGGTGGTGCATCCGGCAGTAGATGACGTCTTGCTCGTGGCCTTCGATGTTTCCGCCTCTACCATGGTCAATGTCGTGCCGGTAACCGGAGGCTTTCGAGACTATAGCTTCTAACGCCTTTTCGTCGATGACCAAGCCGCTGTCTCGCCCCAACTCTGACTTTTGTACCGCTTTGATCAACAGCTGGGCAAATGTAGCTCCAGGCGGTCCGAATCTGTAGGTTATGTCTAACCCGTTCCACCAGCGGGTTAGTGCCTGTAAGGTCGACTGCGCTGCGACCAGCGCTTGACCGATGGAGCCGTCGTCAAATACCCGCTGTGCCTCCGTGTAATGGTACAGGCAGTTTTTCAAGTGCTCGCGGTCGCCTGGTGCATTGTACCGGTACCACCATTCTTTGAACAGGCTGGGCCACGCTCTTATATCTGCCGCAGTCCACTGGCTATTGGCCGCCGCGCCTGGTAAAGACAATCGACCCACCCATGCCAATCTTACCGTGGGGTCTCCTTTGCCAAAGCCTATTGTCACTTCTTCGCCCCTAAAGGAGACCCCCAAAATATCGGCGCCAAAGACGTCCTCAAAGCCGTGAACTTTCTGGAGCGATAGATTAAGTTCATCCAGGGCAAACGGTCCCTCTGACGTCCTGAATTTGTGAAACGCTCGAAGAACGTCCTCGTCCGTTTCGCCTTCGCGCAGTACCAAGCGCTTTTTGACTGTACTGAACACCGGGTTGCATACAATCGTTGGCATATCAACCCATCTCCCACATTGGAAAGACAGGAATCTAGCAAGCGCGTTTATGATGCTGCTGTCGATGTCCTCAGGCAAACCGAATGGTGATGCGTCCATGCGGGTTAGACGGATGTGGTACAGAGGAGTACGGCCTTTGTCGTCCACGAGGGACCGATTCAACTCGATCTGCCACTCTCCAGCCTCCATGTTCAACTGATACGTCTGTCTCTTGAAACCGTGCAGGGTGAAGCGCTCCACGCCTGTAGTCTCTTCCAGGATTCGTGTCGACATTCGGTCCAGGTTAATGTCTGGCAGGCCCACGACGGTCATGGACACCGAGTTCATTTCGCTATGGAAGTCTCCCAACCCGCCCTTTATTTCACATTTGTAAGCCATTATTGCCGGCATCGGTACGCTGCGCCAGGTGCGGGCTTTCGGGCTACTGTCGATCCACCAGATGGGTATTTTGACCAACGTGTCCTTCAAGATTATTTTCGTGTCTAGTCGCTTGGACCACGGTACTAGCCAATCTAGTACATTGGAACCATCGTACCCGAAGTATTCGGCGGTCAAGTAGCCTCTGTCGCCGATGCTGAACATCGCCGTGCCGCCCTCGTGTCGGCAGGTCCCATCCACCCATAACTCGGCAGGATAGGGGATTCCCATGCCATGAACTTGGAATACATCTCGCAATATCGCGTTAATTGCGTCAGAGACATCCTGATGGATGTGCATTGTTGACTCCTTGGCAACCTGGTTGACCATACGCTCTCAGGATGAAGGGACGTCCGTGAAAATGTCGTACTTTACTGGCCTTTAGACCATGAGAAGTAACAAATGGCGTCTATTGATCTTAGCAGAGGAAGGACATGTAGCGCAGAGAGCAAATGGCAATACCGCCACCGCTTGGGATACGGCCTTCGGGATCCAAAAAACTGCCGGACCTAGATGACGAACTGAGCATCACTGGGACGCCTTTTTCCGCCGTGCACGGACGGCTCGGCGCACCATTTGGCCGACAGCCTCCGAACTCCCTTGTACACATCCTCGTCGAAGCCAAGCAGGGCGCAGACCACGCGACGGTCTAGCAGGGCGCGGCTGGGGTCAGCGTCCGCGAGGTAGGCGGGCTTTAGCTCCTTGTCTCTGAGTTCGTTGAAGATGGCCTCAGCCGTGCGGTATTGCTCCTCGCCCAAGGTGCGGAGGTCCAGGGTGGGTAGTGATTCGACGTTTCTGATGGTAGTCGTGCCTCGACCACTGTGCTGCCGGTTTGAGTGCCACCAATACAGCAACAGCCCAAGCGTAGAGTTAGCCCACAGCATCAAGGCAAAATCAAACCGGGTGTCTGAGAACCTTACGTTGGGCCACGCCCTACCACCCATGCTCTCTCGTTCAGTGAACGCCGCGGTCAACGGCTGGGAGTTGAAGCGGAAATCAAGATTGATGTGGGAGCGGCTAGCCGTAGCCCAGGCAACGGCTGCCTTGTCCTCCATTCCCGGCCTGACCCGGAGCTGGGAGTCTGGCTGGCAGACCATCCGGGTTTCGTTCTTCGCATCGTGGTTCCACAAGGACGGGTAGGTGGCCGTAGGGATCGGCGATATCTTGTCGAAAGGGCCGCGAGGCCGGGGACCCGTGATGTCGCGGTGAACCATGCCCAATGTGGCAATCTTGTCCAACGGAGCTACTCTCACGTCCAACGCCGAGGGGCTGCCCGGAAGCCATAGCTTAGATTGGGCCAATGCGAAAGCTGTCTGAGCCAGGGACAGGTCGGACAGACGGACCGCACCCCATGATTCCCCGTCCGTCTGGACCCGGACAGTCATGCTTTCGCCGGCCAATTCATCACCGATCATCAAAGCCGTGCCGCCATACGGCCCGTCCTCAATGCGTCTCGTTTGTTCGGGATTGGAGACGTTCAAAGCCAGCGAACCGGCATGGGCAAACCCTTGTGCGCGGCGGCGCAAAGATACGAAGTGTCCCCGACCCGTTGTTGCCTCAGCCTGCTTGACCTTTCGGGCTATGACCAAGCACTCGGCCATGCCCGTGTCTGCCGAGAACGATAGGTGGTCGTTGTCCGAAGCCGCTATGCTCAACACGGAGAGGTCGGTATAGCTCTTGGCCAGCGTCTCCCTGAACCCGTGCCAGGATAGGCCCGCAGTTGCCGACAGGGGCAACACCAGAGCAAGGACTCCACCAGCCTTGAGCTTCCTGTGGGCCAGCGCAGCGAACGCCGACGCGATTCCGGCGTTCCCGTGGTAGCAGGTGTCCTTCCCTAACTGGTTGGTCCGGTCTCCCATCTTCGTCTGGTCGGCAGGCGTCGCGTCGAAGGCGGCGAAGGCGGGATTGGTGATGTCGGCATGAGCGCCTTCATGGTTGGTCGCCCTGGTGAAAGGCGGATTCATTATCACCAGGTCAAAGCCCGCGTCCGGGATGTCCACGTTGATCTGGGCGGCGGTCTCCTCGCCCACGCTGCCGGTGCGCAGGGCAGGGTCGCTGGTGTTGAATAGGGTGAGGGCTGTGGAGGCTTGGAGCAACTCCAGGGAACCTATCTTCACGGTGCCGTCCTTCTGCCTACCGTAGGGCATGGTGTAGAGGCGAGACTGCTCGAATCCCACGTTGGGCCGCATACCGGACAGGGTGGAGCCGGTGATGTGAATTGCCGAGGGCATGACGTCGCAACCGTACAATACCTCCTCCATCATCACCGGATGCAGGGCTGCGGAATCGCCCCCGGCGCGCTCGTGGCGGGAGGCAACCTGCTCGTATACCGCCGACAGCAGGGCGCCTGTGCCACAGGCGAAGTCCCCGATGCGCAGCTTGCCGATGGCCTCGGCGTCGGCCCAGTCCACTCCGTCCATTTTCGCCACAGCTAGCCGGGCCAACAGCGCAGCCGAGGCTGGCAGGGTGTAGAAGGTGGCCAGGTACTTCCGGTCGGCGATTAGCCGTTGGAAGATGCGGCCTGTCAGGTCGTGGGCGTTGTCCACGCCAGTGGCTTCAACCTCCTGGGCGGTTTCCAGCAACTCCCGCAAGATGTCGGTGGCGGCGTCTCCGGGAAGCTGCTCAAGGATGTCCTTGGCAATGGCGAAGATGGGCCAGTAGTTGATCTTCAGGATGTCTTCCCACGCCGTCAGCGTCTCACCCTGCGGGTTTGCGACGCTAGGGCCACACACCAGACGTAGAGGCTTCACGCCGTCATGTATCCCTACGATGCGCTGGTGGAAGACCATGGCGTTGGCGATAATGGCGCAGGCCATGCGACGGGTCTGGGGCACGTCGCTCATTCCCAGCAACCGGGCGACGACAGGGGTGACGTTGGGGCGCAGCTTCGCCATCTCCTCCAAACGAGTGGCGGCCTGCTCGATACCTTGCTCAAGCGTATCGGCCGCCTGTTCAACCGCCTTCTGCGGGATGGATACCAGACGTGCAAGGTCAGCCAGGTCGGTCGCCGGACCTTCCAGCCAGCCCGATTCTGGAAATCGAGCTCCGTCCTGGTGCAGGACGGAGTAGGAGAGGCGAGCTTCGAAGAGGACTGGGCGCACGTCGTAGGCGTCCTCGACAGCCTGCGGGTAGCGCACCGCTATGGCCGCCTCGACCGTTCGGGGTTGCCCCTGCACTCGAAGACCCAATCGCTCGAAGGCGTCCCTCTCCACTTCGGCAGCCGGCTCAAACTCAGCCTCGACGACCACCGGAGAGCGGCCCGGCGCCACGATCAGTACGTCAGCATGGCGGCCCGGATGGTCGGGGAAGGTCTGGGTGTTCTCCGAGCGGACTTCACAACCCAGCATCATGCCTCGCAGGATGTCGCCCAGGGCGTTGTTGGCGTTCGGTTCTGTCTGTCTCGGCATGTCGCCAGCCTGCGGTCTACCCGGTTGCTCGGCCTCTATTGGATTGAAGGATAGCCCACGGCGAATCTCTGGTCAAAGGTCTTAATGTCTCTGATGCCGCGCCGTCGGCAACTAGCGAGATGGCAGAGATCCCGGACCTGCAAGGTAGGGTGTTGCTCGTGTAGTTGACGAGCCAGAGCCACATCCTCCCTTTCCAGCGGCCAGTCCTCAACTGCCGCGCTTGCCATCAACTCCAGTGCCGCATCGAAGGTCTGTAGCCGTCCGGTGGGCAGATAGGCATGGGCCAGTTCCTGCATGACTCTGCTGATGTGCAGAGCGGCGTTGCGCTCCGGTTGGCCTCGACGAAGATCATGCGCCGGTGCCCCCTGCCGCCCGCGATTCATTCATGACGCGCAGGTGCTCGCCCCAGTCTGGCTCGGTCTCAGGGCCGTCCTCAGGGGACTCGAATAGCTTGACGCGCTGGCGCGCCTCAATGCACTCCCGTGCGGCTGCCCGCATCCATGCGCTGAGTGACATTCCTTCGCGTCGCGCATGATCGACGAAGCGATCACGGTCAACGTTCGGCATTACCAATTGAACCCTGACATATCACCCTCCAATTGACTCAAAGAGAGTGTGTGGCATAGTTACACACTAAACTGGCTCAAGTCAAGACTCGGAGAGTCCGCGGTAGCGTTTCCTTTCAGGTGGTAGAAGACAGCAGTCCACGTCGCTGAAGCAGGATCATCAGGTTGTGTGGATTCCACCAGGTTCCCATCCGCTCCCGCCGTCTAAGCTCACGATTCTCCCGTTCAAGCAGAGTAGTGTCCCTTAGAGTGGTGTGGGAGTACGTCAATCCTTTTGTTCAATTAAGCCGCAGTCGGCTGTGTGATCTGAGCCTCCGGCAGCGCTTTGTCGTAGGTCGCTGAAGCGGGCGTCAGGTACCGTCTGCCCACTGCCCACTCATCGTGCTGCTCGGCGAGTGCAGCTCCGATCAGCCGACGCGCCGCGGGCCGGTTCGGGAATATCCCCACCACGTCGGTCCTGCGCCTTATCTCCTTATATCTTTAGGTTTGTAGTGTAATAATCACTTCAGTGAGTGGATCAGGGTGCGGCAGACCGTTATCTCCTAGGTCTTGGAAGGCCGTGAACAAGCGAGGGTCGCCGCACCCCTCCAGAAGCAGAGCCCGAACAGTTGCCTGGGCTACCCAAGCCCGTATCTTGTAAGGAAGGGCCAGTAATTCGCAGGATGTATTCATGGAAGCGGAAGGTATCTTCGTAGGCATCGACGTAGCCAAGGTCCAGGTGGATGTTGCCGCCCGTCCCACAGACGACAGATGGACGGTCTCCAATGACGACGCTGGAATCAGTCAACTGGCGTCCCGGCTGAAGGATCTTGAACCGACCCTGGCGCTGCTTGAGGCTTCGGGCGGATTGGAACTGCCCCTGGTTGCTGCACTGGCGACTGAGGAGATTCCCGTGGTCGTCGTCAACCCTCGCCAGGTGCGTGACTTCGCTCGCGCCACCGGGAAGCTTGCCAAGACTGACTCGCTTGACGCAGCTGTACTGGCCCACTTCGCCGAAGCGGTTCGACCTCCCGTGCGTCCCTTGCGGGACGCCGAGACGCAGGCCCTCAACTCCCTCGCTGCCCGAAGGCGCCAGGTGATGACTATGCTGGTCTCGGAGAAAAACCGACTGAACGCTGCTGCCACCATAGCCGTCCGTCCTCGCATCGAAGCCCACATCGAATGGCTTCAGGGCGAGTTGGACGACATGGACGAGGACCTGAGTCGGACTCTCCGTCAGAGTCCCGTATGGCGGGAGAAGGATGACCTTCTGCGCACCGTCCCCGGCGTGGGAGAACAACTCTCCCTCACCCTTCTGGCGTACCTGCCGGAATTGGGAACGCTGGACCGCCGGCAGATCGCCGCCCTCGTGGGCGTGGCTCCCTTCAGCAGGGACAGCGGCACGCTGCGGGGCAAACGCACCGTATGGGGTGGACGCGCCCGGGTCCGAGCCGCTCTCTACATGGGAGCGTTGGTGGCCAGCCGCTTCAACCCCGTCATCCGTGACTTCTATCAACGGTTGCTGGCCTCTGGCAAGCCTAAGAAACTGGCCCTCACAGCCTGCATGCGCAAGCTGCTGGTTATCCTCAACTCTATGCTCAAACATCGCTCATCCTGGCGCGACACGACTCCGGTAGCCGGTCATTCCCCTTGACTTTCAAGACAGTTGCTTGTTCAGTCTCTCCTGGGGATTGTTCGACCATACCTGTTTCCAGTGAGCGCCGGGGAAGGAGGTGAACGCCAGTATGTCGGTTCCGGCTTCTGCCAGCATCGAGGATGCCTCAGGGAACCGGTCGTTGAGTTGGTCGACGACTCTGTTGAGCTGGGAGCGCGCCTCCTCGGCGGACGGCTGCTGGTAGATCGTGCGCGCCATGGTCGCAACCCAGGGCTGGGCGTTCTTGGGTACGCGGGTGAGAAGGTTGGTCATGAAGTGGGCGCCGCAGCTCTGCCAACTGGCGCCGGCGAACACAGTCGCTATCGCATCCCTCAGTCCATGGTGTGCATCCGAGGTCACAAGCTGAACGCCCGCAAGGCCCCTGGTGGACAAGGATCGCAGGAACGCCAGCCAGAACGCGCCGTTCTCACTCGTTCCCACGTCCATGCCCACGATCTCACGCTTGCCCTCAGCGTTCACCGCGGTCGCCACAGCCACAGATACGTTGACTATCCTGCCTTCCTCTCTGACCTTCTGGCTCAGCGCGTCCAGCCACACATAGCAGTACGGTCCTTCATCTAGCGGCCTTCCCAGGAAGCTGTCGACCACACCGTCGAGCTCCCCGCAGATACGAGACACCTGGCTCTTGGAGATGCCATCGCATCCCAGCGCCTTGACCAGATCGTCCACACGCCTCGTGGACACACCCTCGACGTACGCCTGCTGGATAACAGACAGCAGAGCGCGTTCGCTGCGCCTTCGAGGCTCCAGCAGAGAGGGGAAGTAGCTTCCCTCCCTCAGCTTGGGTATGCGAAGCTCCATCGTGCCGACCCTCGTGTCCCAAGTACGGGAGCGGTACCCGTTGCGATGAGTCAGTCGGTCAGGGTTGCGTTCGCCGCGCTCGGCGCCGATCCTCTCTGAGACCTCGGCATCCATGATCGCATCCATCAACACCCGCAGAGCCTCGCGCAGAAAGTCCACGTCTCCGTCTATCCCCCTCTTGCGCAATAGTTCCAAAAGGTCCATGCTATCCTTGACCATCGTCGTTCTCCTTACTTCGGATTTGTCCTTTATCGATGATAAGGATGATGCGATGGTCTGTCTCTATTACAGTCCTCTCTTACACCACTCTAAGGGACACTACTTCGAATCCAGGTCGAAGCGCCGCTTGCCGTCTTTGAAGTACTGCTCCGGCTGCATCCTCCGGCGGTACATCTTCACCGCCAGTTTCGGATCCGACAGCGAGGTCGCCAGATACCATGGCTCCCTGTGTCCGCTTCCCCAGTACAGCGCCACGTTCACCGTCGCTGCGCCGTCCCGCCGGTATCGCGCCCTCCGCATCATGTCGTAGCGCCTCTTCCTCAGAGGATAGGTTCTGAGCTTGCCCGCAAACCCGTCCGCCTCGACCCAGACGTCTCCTTTGACCCGGACCGCGAAATCGACGGGATATCCTCTCAGATCGGGCAGTTTCAGCATGAATCTGATGAATTCGGCGCGTCCGAACCCTCTATCGGCCAGTATCAGCGGGCGAATGTTTGCGGGCAGATGGGTCGCCAGCCTTCGGACGAACATCTCCTCGAGTCTGTTCTGAGAGGGATTCAGTTCGCCGTGGCGGGAGACCCAACTCAGAAGCGGCAGCCCCCTGTGTCTGAAGAAGACGGCTGCGAACAGCCCATTGAATCCACGTCCTAGGTCGGTCCAATCAATCATCATCGGGGTAAGCTCCTTGAGGCGCGCCGCCGCGACGATCTTCGGCATCATGGCGGTCTGCGCGCTGAGCGGATCGAAGAGGTCGTTGGACATCAATCTGAACAGCCTCTTCTTGCAGTGTCGATGGGAGCGGCTCTTGGTCAGATTCGAGCAGGCTATGGCTCTTGCGAGAACCGACAAGGATAGCTGGCGACGGCTGAGGATCGCCGCGCTCAGCAGCGCGAGGTTGACCGATCTGGTGGCTCTGAGATCCGGCGCTGCGCTCTGGATAAATGCGAGTATCTCGTTGTACCATCTCATGGGTCGGGTTCCTTAGGCAGGTTGCTTCACACATATCTTCGCCTAAGAATCCGACCTCTTTCTATCCTCGTCCAAAAGTGGGTACGCGTGAGATACAGCGCGAGATTGATCGAGGTGGACAGGTACGACTCACGAAAGCGCGAACTCGACGGTATGGAGCATTGGGAGGTCTCATCCGCGCTGGGCAGGATGTTCATGGCGTTGCGCGACGCCGGGCTTCCGATCTGGAGAGTCGCGCAAGGTCTGAATCTCTACCCTGCGGAGATCTACGAGATGCTGTACGGACTCTTCCCCAAACCGGCCCTCGCGCCCTCCCCTAGAATTGCGCCAAGTCAACAAGGAATGTATGTGCCGTCGCCTGAGCATCTGGCGGGTCCGAACCCACTGGACACGACAGGCATGGACAACGTTACGGACTTCCAATCCAAAGCGAAGGGACTGTAACACGCCAGCATTATCGAATACGAGAGGAAGTTAGCCCTGGAACTTCGGAACAACCAAAGGTTTGATATTGCTCCTCTCCTTTAACGGCATGGGCGAAAATCATAAACACGTCCACCAAATGCAGTAAGACCTCTCCATTCGGACCTATCAAGGCAATGAACTCAATAACCTTGCCTATCGTCTCGAAATCAACAGAACGGATCGGAATATCTAACTGCCAGCTATTCGGTGACACACCTTCAACCGCCTCCACGTCAGAAATTTCCACTTCCGTACCATCGCTGAAACTAACGACGCCTAGCGCGCCCTCTATCTTGATTTCGGTTTCACACACCACTTCGCCACCATCATATCGTTGCGTTCTCGTTTTACGTATGATCTTTGCCATTGTGCGCTTCTCCCTGATGTTGTAAACAGTCTCGCCGTCTCAGCAAGAACTGCAAGATCCGAATGGACGACTAACTGTTGCCCCCGTTCTCCCGCCGCGCCCGATCGATAGCCCGACGGTACTGTCCCTCATCCGTAAAATGCCCGTCCGCGCCCCGTCTGCTGGCCGTATGCGTGTGAACCAGCCCGGTTCTGCCAACGACCGTAAGCTCGTATCGAGCGCGCCTAGACCGTTCTATTGTGAATCGCCTTGTAGTAGCCATTTGCGCTTCCTCGTAGCTCTCGTCCATCCGTGGCGGGGAACGCAGCTTAGCAAAGCGCGCCCACGACACACAACCCCTGAATCCGCCGACCAATCACTGGACAATTGCAAGCGCTCCGCATCCGGGCTACACTAGCCCGCGCGTTAGAGACGATGATGGGAGGCTGAACATGTCAAACGCGCTGGGGATGTCCATCCTCTGACCATCGGATACCCCAACCCATGCGACTACTCAACTTCATCGCCGGATACTACGTTGCGATTCGCCACGTCCTGACGACCAGGACGAACAGCCCTTCCACGCGGGCGCGGCGTGTTGCGCCTCCACTTCTTGAAGAGCCAACGCCAAAGAGCAATCGCTTGTCATTCGGCCTCATCCTCACGATAGTTGAGCTCGCATTCAACATCCTGGCCCTGCTAGTCGTGATCGCGTTGCTCGTAGCGTTCCGCGACTACCTTTGGCCTTGGTAAAAACCCTTGATCAAAGGCAGTTTGGCGAATTGGGTAATCCACACGCATTAGAAGATTATAGGTATTTCCACATGGTGCTTTTGCTTGATCGGACTAATGAAAATCTCTCGGGTAAATCTCAAACCCAATTTCCCACCCCTCGCCAACTAATCCTCAGCCCCGACCCCTTGAAATTTCCGATATGGTTTCCCCTACGCCGACTCCCCCGTTGCACTCCCATCTTCCCACGCCAAACCTTGATTTCGAGAATTCCACAACAAATCCCCCAAATTCTCTGCATGATATGAATTTTGCAATTTTCTCAGAGGGACTAAACGGATCTAGACGCAATCACGGCCTACCAGATAGACTGCAATACCCTCGCCTCGCCGCCGGAGTTGGTGAAAGAGTAGCCGCAGCCATGCGAGGGCCAGTGTTGCCTCGCCTCTCTCTAACCAGCCTGCGGCTGGCGGCAAGATCAGGTTCGACGTTCATCCATCCTCTCTTCCTTTAGATATCCTACACTCAGCGCCTTCCTCGCGGAATTCACGCTGAATTAATGAAAACTGATTGTGTCCTCACGTTAATTTTACGTCTAATTATGTTATAATCTGGAACTGATTGGCCCATAGTTTGGTTCCGCCCGCGTCTATGAATCACGCCCCTTCCAGCGCGTGGATGATACGACCGCGACAACTGGCGAAGTAGAGTTGGGCGCCACGCAATCCAGCGACGCGCTTGCTTCCTTGTACACCGTCTAGAAAAGCTGCACTGAGGGAGGACGACTCCATGCCATCAGACTACGAAGCCATCCGAAAACGCAATCTGGAGGACTACGGCAGGAAGGTGCCTAGACTCGGCAGATTGTTCTTCCAAGACACCTACACTCACAAGACGCACTTCATCTTTGAGTTGCTCCAGAACGCTGAGGACGCCCTCAAACGGCGCGGCAACGACTGGAACGGCCCACGCGACGTATCCTTCGAACTGTCCCAATACCGGCTCCGAGTCAGCCATTACGGCGCTCCGTTCGACGAGCGAGATGTGGATGGCATATGCGGCATCGGCGAATCCACGAAGGCGACCGACGTCACCGAGATAGGCAGATTCGGCATCGGATTCAAGTCCGTCTATGCCTTCACCGACCGCCCCGAAGTCCACTCCGGCGACGAGGATTTCGCCATAGAAAGCTACGTCTGGCCCAAGGCCATCCCCGGCATCTACCCGATAGACTACGACGAGACAGTCTTCATCCTCCCCTTCAAGGATGAGTCTGCAAACCCGGACATAAACGCCGGACTAAAGACCCTAGACGCATCCACGCTGCTATTCCTCAGCCAAATCGAGGAGATCAAGTGGGGCAACTCGGGATGGGGAATCCGGGCGAATCATGCGGGCTACCGAGCTATTGGACGACGGCGTCCGCAAGATAACCGTCTCAGCCCAAACTGGACCGGTTGAGTCTCACCGCCGCGAATGGCTAGTATTCTCCCGCCCCGTCGCGTCAGCAGAGATTGCCCCCGCAATGACCGTGGACATAGCCTTCCCGCTAGACGCCGAATCCGGCGAAATCCAACCGGAGACCAACGCCAAGCTGTACACTTACTTCCCCACCGAGCTAGAAACCCACGTCGGCTTCCTAATGAACGGCCCCTACCGAACGACGCTGAACAGGGAGAACGTCCCGCCCCACGACGCTTGGAACAGGGGCTTGGTATCGCAGACCGCCGACCTGCTCGTCCACAGCCTCAGATGGCTCCGCGACAATGACCGGCTTGGTGTAAGCGCGCTTCTCTGCCTGCCGCTCGAGGGATGGTGGTTCAGCGACAACCTACTCGCACCTCTGTTCGAGATGAATAAGTCTGTGCTATCCTCGGAACCGCTACTCCCCAAATTCGGTGGAGGTTACATTTCAGGTGATCGGGCTTTGATGGCTCGGACAGCCGAACTACGTGGAGTCTTCTCGCCGCCTCAGATCAACGTACACCCTAGGCCCACCGCCGATGGATGGCTCGTTGATGGAATCAGGGGTAGTGCTATTCTCCAGTCGTTTTGCACTACTCATCTGGAGATTCCTGAGATTCGGCCTGAAGCTATCGTGAGAGGACTACGGGAACCATTCCTTGAAGCCCAAGACGATGAATGGATTGTACGTCTGTACCGATTTCTATACTCTCGGAATACGTTGATAGATATTGCCAGATTGCGCCCAATAGTCCGACTTGAAGGGGGCAAGCACGTCGTACCGAAGATAAACGGAGAGGTTCAAGCCTACCTGCCAACAGACTACGACACCGGCTTCCCAACAGTCGCGCGCTCGGTGTACAACGCTCCGTTCTCACCTTCAGTTCTTAGGTCGCTGGGTCTGGCCAACCCCGACCCGGTGGATGGAGTCATAGCGCACACCTTTCCAAAATACCAACGACGCCACATTGACGTCACCGATGAGGAATATCGCTCCGACATCCAGCAAATCTTCAACGCCTATCAAGGCGCGACACATCCACAGGGCGGCAGACTGATTGACGGACTCAAGAAGGCGCGTTTCATCAGATCCATGGATGCCAAGGATAGGGACGACCTTCAATGGGATACGCCTAGGCTCATATATGCCCACGACGGCAACATGGGCAAGCTGTTCAGCGGAGTAAAGGGCGTCCGCTTGACGGACAACGGCTTGGAACCTGCGCTCGCCAGCAAAATCCATTCGCTGATGGAGGCCTGCGGAGTGTCAGACCGGTTGCGCCCTATCGAATTTGATAACGAATCAAGATTCACTTGGAATCAGCTAAGAGAGATGAGAAGCGGTAGCGATTACACTCCACATAGGGGCTATAGTGTCAAAGACAAGCGCATTCTGGGGTTGAGAACACTTCTAGAGACGCTGTCCGACCTTGATCCGGCAGCCAGAATAGAAAAATCCCAGCTGCTCTGGAATGAGCTATGTCGCCTAAGTAGTCTTGACCTGCTAGGGGTTTACCAGTGGTTCCGCTACCATAGGCAAACAAGCTACTTTGATGCCCAATCCATAGAAACCCTCAACAGTGCCGCATGGATACCTGACGCCGACAGCAACCTCAAACGCCCGTTGGAAGTGGATTTTGACAGCTTGGGATGGACTCCCCACGACACCCTCCAATCCAAAATACACTTCAAGCCATCCTTCAATAAGGCAATGGCAATTCAAGCGGGCGTGGATGAAGCCCAGCTTGTTATGCTTGGTATTCTCAACAACGCTGGAATCACCGACCCATCCGCCTTGGAGAAACTCATACCCATCCCTAACAGAGTGCCCACAAGTGTCACATCCACCTCCAGCACATCACACAATGGACAAACCCAGACAGGCCCAACCCGCCAAGCCCCCCGCAACAACCAGCCCACGCCCACAACCGCCACATTCGCAGAATCCCTCGTCGCCAACATGACGCTCAACCCATCCCGCCCGCGAACCAACACGATCTCACTCCCGCCCGGTGGTCACAGGACCGGCGAATCCGCCCGCGCCGATGTTGACGCGACGGTTCGAGACGGCGGCTCCGGCGCATACGAATCCCGCATAGCCACCGAGTGGCAGCCCAGCGAAGCAGCGTCTGAACTAGCCCAGAAATTCCGAGACCTGACAGAAGCCGACTACCGACGCCGATGCCAGATTTGCAGCCGGTCTTTCAGCCAGCGCAATGGCGAGTTCCAAGGATTCGTCGTACACCTCGTTCAGGTAAGCGAAGACTCGCGCGCCAACAACTTCGGCGACCTGCTAGGGCTGTGCGGCTGGCACTACGCACTGATCCGCTACGGGCAGTGGGCGCTGCTCGATAACGACGGCAATCCCCTGAACGAGCCTGACCTGTTGCGCCGATCAGTCGAAGAAACTCCCGAAGACATAGACGACAACGGCAACAGCTACATCCCAATCCCAGTCCGCTTCCATAACGTGTACGACGACTGGAACGCCGAACCCCAAACCATAGACGCCACAATCCGATATAGTATCCCTCACTGGACATATTTGAAAGAGTTGCTCAAAGCATAGGTGAATCCCCAATGGCAGACATAGCCGCCAACATGGAAGTCAGATACATCGCCGATCCGTCCGTCGTAGGATGGGTAATCGGTGTGGAAGGCGAGAACGCCCGCGTCTTCATCAACAACGCCCCCCGCCTAGTTCCCATAAGAGAATTGGAGCCAGTGAGTGCCCCAATTGGTATGTCGCCATCCGAGTTCCGAGTCGGTCTAACACACCGCCGTTTGGAACACCCAGTCAGTGACCAGCTACTCTCATACAGGGCGTCCAAGACCAAGCTGCTCTATCACCAGTTCCTGCCTGTCAAGAAACTTCTAGAATCGCCCGACCAGCGACTGCTGATAGCCGACGAGGTTGGCGCCGGCAAGACCATTGAGGCCGGCATAATCTGGGCGGAGCTTGAGTCGAGGTCCGGCAGTGGGCTGGAAAACGTATGGATAGTCTGCCCCAAATCACTAGTCGGCAAGTGGCAGGACGAGATGCTCCAGCGCTTCGACTTCCGACTAGAAGCGCTAACGCCCGACGCCCTCCGACAGGCGTTGGCCGGGCTGGACCGGGATGGCATACTGCCCCCGCATTTCTCCAAGGCCGTGGTCAACCTAGAACTGATACGGATGGAAAACAACTTCGAGCGACTGGCAGACTCGTCCATCTCTTGGGATCTGGCGATCTTCGACGAGGCTCACCATCTACGCAACACCGACACCCTTTCTCACGCGATTGCCGACTTCATGTGTGACCGGTCAAAGGCGGCGGTGTTCCTTACAGCAACCCCGCTTCAAACCCATCTGGGCGACATAGTCCATCTCATGCAGGCGTTGGGCGTTGACGTAGCCGAAGATCCTAGTTTGCTGTTGGACCAGCTAGATTGGGATATGGAGATGAACGACTGGATTCGCCTAGTCCGCCGCCGCCCGCCCGGATGGAAGGCAGACGCGGATCGGCTGTTGACCCGTCTGACAGTTAGTCTGATATCCAGCCGCGGATATGAAGAACTCTCTGGCTGGACTGAATTCATGATTCTGCAGGCGAATTCAGACCTATCTGACCGTCGGCAGCGAACAGAGGTGATCGAGTCTGCGCGCGCGCTCCAGACGCTCAGCCCGTACATGACGCGAACCCTCCGCGCTGATGTCGACGAAAACCGACCAACCAGAGAGGCGATCACTCCAACCATAGAGTTCAGCGCGGATGAGGCTGCATTCTACCAAGAGGTCTATCGCATCTGCTTGGAGCGCGCGACCGAGCGAAACATCCCGACCGGTTTCGTGACCCAGATGCCGGAGCGGAGAACCGCAAGCTGCGTTCCATCCGTAGCGTCGGAGATTCTCAGACTTACCGACGAGGACGAAGAAGCCGAAAACGCCGCCAGATTCGCCCCCCACGAGGCAAACGCCCTTGCGCCACTTGCCCGTGCCGCGCTCAACGCGCCGGACCGCAAGCTTGAAGCGCTATTTGAGATGCTAGACCACGCCTTCACCGAGTTAGGCGCGGACAGAGCGATGATCTTCTCCACCTTCCATGGCACACTCCATTACCTGCGCGGCAAGATGCGCGAGCGGGGATACTCGCACGAGCTAATGTACGGTCCCACGCCCGCGCGGGATGAGGACTGCCGGCGCGGAGAAAGGAGCCGCGAACGCATTTCGGCTGAGTTCCGGCGCGGAGAGTTTCAGGTTCTGCTCGCCAGCGAAGTAGCTGGCGAAGGACTGGACTTCGAGCATTGCAACGTAATCATCAACTACGACCTCCCTTGGAATCCCATGCGCGTCGAACAGCGAATCGGACGCTGTGACCGGATAGGCCAACAATCAGACAAGATATACGTTTACAACCTGGCCAGCTTTGGCACTATTGAGGAGCGCATCCTGTCACGCCTCTACACTCGCCTCCAAGTCTTCGAACGCGCGCTCGGAGACATTGAATTGATACTCGGAGAACAGATAGCCACGTTTGAACGTGACCTCTTCCGCAGCGACCTGTCCCCTCAGCAGCAAAACGAACGCCTTGAAAGAATCGCCCAGACAATCGAGAATAACGCCCTGACACGCGATTCGATAGCCCAATCCAGCGTTATATCCGATGTAGGGCGCCAGCTAATAGATTCCGACCAGCAGGAATTTCAAGAAGCGGAAGCCCGCTACTTGTCGCCGGAGGAGTTGGCGGAGTTCGTCCACTTCGCCATAGATCGCCACTTCGCTGGCAATATGACCCCCGCCAAGACATCCGGTGAGTTCGACATGGCGGGCGGAGAGGATTTGCGCGTCGCGTTCGGAGATCTACTCCGCGCGTACCCGCCAACGCACTACGCCCGCGATGAGGTGGTCAGGTTCCGCAACCGAATGGTTGAGCGGGGCAAGACACGGGTGTCGTTCGCCGAAGACAGAGACGACGCTGAGTTCGTCCATGCCCGCCATCCCTTGATGCTGCTCGCGCGACATCTTGAGCGCGATTCGCAGACCGGCGCGCCCCGATGTATTGCCACTGTCCCCGCCGACGTAGTGGATGCCCCCACCATGCTTGTCTGGGCAATCGGCTCGCTGGAAGGGTACACAAGCCGAGCGGAACTGCTATGCGCCGCCATAAATTGCGCCACTGGAGAAGTTGCCCCGATTTCAGTAGAGCGGGGACAGGAGTATCTGCATGCGATGACGGACACAGCGGAAGACCTTTCTTCTTTCGGATTCGACGTGGACGCCCTATCCAAGAGTGCCGAACAAGCGCTGCTGACCGAGTTCGAGAGCGTCAAGAACGCATTTGATTCCCGCGAAAGTATGCTGACGGACAAGGCAAGACGCGCCGTCCGCTCACACGCCGAACGCAGAGTTGCTCGAAACGACAGACAGCTATCCAACGAAGACCTAAATCCCAGATTGAGAACCATGTACAACGGCTGGAACCGCAATATAGAAAGCGAAACGCAGGCAAAGCTCGCTGAGATAGACAGGCGTAGCGGCAGTCGCTCTTCGCTTGAGATAATCGGCGTCGCAGTGGTACAGCCCGGCTAACCGCACCCCTGCGCTAAATTCCCCATTGCGTCAAACCCTACCCAACTACGCTACGAGCGCAAAACCTTACCTCAATACGATTCCCATCCCTCTACCCTCAGCCACGCCACCGTCTCCCACTCCGCCGCGCGCGACATCTTCACCCGCGCCATCGGCTTCATACTCAACCTATAACGGCGGCTGTACATTCGGATGCACCTACCGCTACGTTACGCCGCTTTCTTCAACCACACAGCCCAAAGACCACGACAGCTGGGGCCGTTGGATAAGGGTCAAGAGCAACGCCGTGGAACTACTCCAACGAATCGAATCCAACGGGCGCCCACGTCTTTGAGCCATACGCTCCATCTGAACCCGCGTCATAGACACCTTCGCCGGAGTTGGCGACGGCGGACATGCGCTCATCGGCGATTGGGGCGGCCCCAAGAAGATACGCTACGCCGCCACCGTAACCGACACCGGAAACATGCCATCCGACACATCGAACGCTCCAGCGGTTTCGTCAACGCCATCACCACCGGAAGACTTGGCGGACACGGCGCCGGCGGAACACGCCCGCGAAGCCGGATTCGGCAGACCGCACGGGTGCGCTGTCGCCTCCGACGGAACCATCTGTATGACCGACAGTAGTAACCACCGCATTCGCATAGTCTCCTAACTGCCTCGCTAAACGTAGACGCGCACAGAGTATGAAATCATCCCCTTTGCCCTCCAGGTCTCTGCGTCAATACCCCTAACCCCCCACAGCGTCATCGAACCCAGAAGCAACTTCCGCACACTCCCTCATCTATCGGACACGCAGACCAACTGTCCACTTCGGGTTGGCCACCTGGTCATCGGGATCAGGCGCCTCGCCATCCATGCAGTTAGGTCAATTCCCGATTTGGCATCAATCATCGTCGAGCATCTCTTATGGCTGAATCGATAGCCGCTCGGATACGGCTTCCCGATCGCCTGAATCCCAACTCGTTGATCATCTCCCGCATCACGTCTTCGTCCGTCCGCAAGAGCGTGTCCGACTCGATCCACCGGACGAGGCTCACAAGCTGGTTGTGGCTGTAGTCAGTGATGTTGTTGTAACCTATCGATACCCTCCGCGGCACTGACGGACGCGGACCTCGCTTCGGTTGTGGATCCGACTGAACGTCCACGTCGCTCTTGGCATCAGGCGGTGAGTCGACATCAGCGAGCGCTTCGTCCTTCTCCGAGAGTTCGACGGCACGCTTCCACGCCTGCTCAGCCCTATCAAGTTCCGATTCACGGTCTCGGAACCATTCGGTCGACCAGATTCGATGGAACCGCCAGCCTTTTGCCTCAAGCACCTCCTGTCGGAGACGGTCTCGGTCTCGCGCCGTGGGCGCTGAATGGTAACTTGCCCCATCAGCTTCAATGGCGAGGACCATTCGCCCAGGTTCATCAGGATGCGCGCAGGCGAAGTCGATGCGATAGCCGGAAACTCCGTATTGGGGCGTGACAGGGATGTCCCGTTTCTCCAGCCCATCCTTGATGGAGAGCTCGAATGGGTTGAGCGGGACGTCACTCACATTGGAACCGAGGACCTGTCCCCCAGACGCGGCATATTCAAGGTACTGGCGCAGCAGTTCCACTCCCCTTGCCGAGGAACGTCCGGGGGCCATGTCGCGGTGGCTGAACGACGACACTAGCGTAAGCCTGGAGCGCGCCCGGGAGACGGCGACATTGAGCCGGCGCTCCCCACCCTCCTGTAAAATGGGACCGAACCGATACGGGAGATTCCCATTAACATCCTTGTGGTAGCCAACGCTAAGGATTATGGCGTCACGTTCGTCCCCCTGTACGCGTTCGATGTTCTTTACAAAGAACCGCTCCTCGTTGCTCTCAGAGAAGAACTCGTCGAGGGATGGATCGTTCATCTCCCCCAGACGGCGCATGAGGGTATTTTCTATGTTGTCGGCGTGACGCTGCCCAAAGGCAATGACGCCGAGAGGTTCGTCAGGAGCCTCCTGCGCATGTACAAGCACAAGCTCGACAACTTTCTCGACCTCATCGGGGTTCGATCGGGTCCCGGTGACGCCCATTATGGGGCGGAAGGGTACGAGGCAGTGCGTGACCGGAGATTCTACGATGGCGCCGGCGAATGCCGTCAGCGAGCCGCCGTATATGTGCGCGTTCGAGAACGCTATGAGCCGGTCGTCGCGGCTGCGATAGTGCCATTGCAGCATCTGGTCGCGTAGCAGCACGCCGCAGACGTCCAGCAGTGACTCGATGTCTTTCGTCAGAGACAGATGAGTGTCTTCATCGTCGGCGTCGCCATCGTCCGCGCTCTGCCCGAAGAATGACGTGGGTGGGAGTTGGCGGCTATCGCCGGCGACCACCGCCTGAGGAGCTCGCGCCAAGCTCCCGATCGCCTCGGCCGGCGGAATCTGGGAGGCCTCGTCGAAGACGACAACGTCGAACAGTCGCCGTTCAGCGGGGATCATCTCAGACGCGAGGATGGGAGACATCGTCCAGCATGGCCGCAGTGTCGAAAGAACGTGAGGGGCCTGTGCGAACAACTGGCGGACGCTGAGGTGCCGTCGCTTCTTGGCGGCCTCCCTCTTGATCAATGCAGTCTCCTCCGGATGGGCATTCATCGTTGCGATAATGGCCTCCGCAGCCAGGCGTCGGACACGCAGCGGCGTCGAGTCGAGATGCTGGCGGTCGAGTTCGACATACTCCTCGCGATGGCGCGAGTGTGAACGGCCATCGAAGGATGCAATTCTGCGATCTTCGAACTCGAGATCGTTAAGGACCCTCCACAGCCAGGCGTGCTCGACGGCGCGTACGGCGTTCTCAGGACTGATTTCCTTGCCGATCTGTTCGACCAGGTTGCCGATCCCGACTCTCCGGAAACTGGCCTCCAGCTCACGTATGCGCGGGAGATTTGCGACCGTCGAGCGCCCGGACGCCAACCGTTGCAATGCCGCGGCCAGGTCGGCGTGCGGCGCTTCATCCAGGCGCTTCAGACCCGCCATCCTGTCTAGGGCGCCGAGTCCTTCGACGAGGGCGTCGATGACTTGCTTCAGATCGCTCAGCCTTTCAGCTCTGAGCGACAGCTTGCCTGGAGCGTTCAACGCATCCCTCATCTCCCTGTACTCTCCGGACAGGAGCTGTGCCTTCCTGCGGCCTAACCATGATCCACTTGCAATTTCGAGGAACCGCACTGTCCTTTCCCATTCCGCCACCGTCCGCGGCCTGGCGAGTTGCAGATCATGGAGGACCCTGAAGAGAGTGTTGCGGGCGGCAGGCAGCCTCCTGGATCTGATGTCCTCAACCATGTCGTACGACCTGCGCGCCACATCGGTTGTAGCGACAGAACTCCTGGACCACTCCGGGTGATTCTTCGCCAGTAGGTGGCCCTCGAGTCCGATCCACTCCTCGACCTCGCCCGCAAGGCGTTCGAATCCAGCCGCATCTAGGCCTCGCGCAGCCTCCGCGCTGAGGCGCATCTGCGTGCGTGCGGCGAACGGAATAGTTAGAAGACGCTCTCGCATATTGAAGACGCTGAGTCCCCAAGGAGCTCTCACCTCGTGCAGGGCGGCATCGTTCCGATTGAGTGAGTCCCGTCGTTCCTGGAGACGGCTGTGTAGAAACGAGTGATCCTGCACGGGTATCGTTGCGATGTGTTCGAGAGACTCGTTCAGAGTGCGGGCGAAATCACGCCTAGACGTAACGCCGCCGTGCATGTCCATCACGAGTTCGCTAAGACCAGCCTGGTAGAGTCGCTTCGTGACAGCTTCGATAGCGGCCCTCTTCTCGGCAACGAACAGTACCCGCTTTCCCCTGGCGATGAGCGCTGTGATCAGGTTCGAAATTGTCTGTGACTTGCCAGTACCGGGAGGTCCCTGTATAACCAACGACTCGCCGCCTAGGACGCGGTTTATGGCCATGTGCTGGCTCGAATCGGCATCCAGTACAAGAAACTCCTCTGCGGGGGATTCTACGTCGGGCTGATTCGGGTCGGGATCACAGATGCGAGACGCCAAGGCCGCCCGAGCTTCCGGGTCGCCGGCAATGGCTGCGACGATGTCATTTTCCGCGAACAGCGCTCCGTTCAGCTCTAGGTCGCTGACCAAGGGCATCGTCGAGTAGGAGAATATCGCCGTCACGACCCTCGGTCTGATCTCCAGGTCAGGGAGCGCCTTCCATGATTCCTGCAACCGACTGAGCAACGCCAGAAACTCACGGTAACTGGAGGGAGGATCCTCAGCCACATCTGCCTCGTCATCATCGGTCCGGACATCGTGGTCGGCGCGAAGGATGTGTGTCAGGACAGGGTTTAGATGAGCGTCGCCCGCAACCTCTAGCTTGAAGTCGCGCGCCGCCGCGCCTGTGGCCTCGACTTGTAGGGGCACAAGAACCAAGGGGGCGTTCGGCGGGGTTCCCGAATCCACCTTCCATGTCGCCAGTCCGACCGCGGCGAACAGTGTCTCTATACCTTTCTCCTCACGGTTCGTCAGCGCCGTCTTGTGGATCGAAGAGAGCCTGCGGCGGGCATCGTTGAAGGCCGATGCGACGTCCGGCTCGGTTTGCACGTCAGGAAAGAGACGCCTGAGATTGGCTGACCTGCCAGAAAACAGCCGGTCCAGTTCCCTTTCGTTGAGCCCACCTGCCCGTCCAGGTGTCAGGTCGAGCGTGCCTGTCCTCAGATCTCGGTACCGGCGGAGGCGGTTCCGCCCGGATGTGTCGACGAGCTCCCTCTGCCATTGCTTGGCGGCACGCAGAACCGCCTCAACGCGCGAATCGCTAGGGCGCTGGACTGAGGCGAAAGTCAAGGGTCAATTGTCCAAGCCTGAATTCCTAATTCGTAACCACGGGGCAGCATTCCGCCGTCTCGCAGGGCCAGCTTCAAGATGGGGGCGATTGTAGCAACCTCGCTACAACGTGTCAAATGTTACGGGATGGCACCCTAGGCGCCACCAAGATTTGCGCTTTGCGAAAGGCACTGTCATCATCGTCTAGTGTGGCCCACCACCGCTTACGGTAGATACCGTCATCGAGATGTCGCTCGGTAGCCTGTCCGCTCACAAGAGACTCGCGAGTCTTGTAGTGTGACGTGTAGAGACGGAGGAGCACAAGCCGACGCGCCAGCGGGAGGCCCTGGCCCGCGGCCCTCTCGAAGTTCCTCCTGTTTGAGGCTCCGCGCGCGGGTTCTCTCTGTTGTCCTGAAATCGCCGGTTGTCGTAGAATGTTCTATGTAGAAAAACGACTTGAGAAGGAGCGCGAATGGCGAACGCAGAGACCCCAACGCGTCAGCGCAGGTCCAAGGAGGAGACGGCCCGTCTCGGCTATGAGATGTACGAGCGGGGCATCAAGGCGCAGGTGGAAGCCGACCACGACGGAGAGTACGTTGCCATCGACGTGGACAGCGGGAATTGGGCCGTCGCCGAAAGCGAGCTTGCCGCGTCTGACGTTCTGCGAGCGCAGCACCCGGGCGCCATCAACGTCTGGCGGCTTCGCGTCGGGTACAGGGTGGTGCCCAGGATCGGGGGCAGGTCTCTTCGGAGGGCCGAGTGATATAGGGGACTGTGGACGCAGCGTAGAGGCGGTTATGTCCCTTCCGCTGCGAGGTCCGGCAGGTCAAACCCGGGACGTGGGTGCCGTGGTAGATACCGGATTCACTCGCTTCCTCACCCTGTCGCAGGTGATAGTCGCGGAGTTGGGATTGGGCTTCAGAGGCGTCAACCGCGTGATCCTAGCCGACGGGAACGAAACGACGCTCGAGGTCTACGATGTAACGGTGCTGTGGGACGGTCAGCCAAGAGAGGTCGTAGCCTATGTCTCGGATTCAACGCACCTCATCGGGATGTTGTTGCTTCACAGGCACAACCGGAACGTCGTCATTGAGAACGGCAGACGGGTTTCCTACAGGCCATAGCGTAGCCAACGTACGGCGCATCAGCCGTCGTTCTCTGCCTCTTGTGGGGCGCCCACGTACTAGAACAGGTTATCGCCTTGATAGTTTGGAGGGATCGTTTGACTTTTGACACTGCTGCTTACATTACCAGAATAGGACAGGGCCTAGTGGCCGATTTTCATACGGCAGGCATGGCTACCACACCGGGACAGATCGGC
The DNA here is from genome assembly GCA_965208795.1 of Dehalococcoidia bacterium. Classification (GTDB taxonomy): domain Bacteria; phylum Chloroflexota; class Dehalococcoidia; order Lucifugimonadales; family UBA1123; genus VXRN01. The sequence continues at coordinate 674,233 of CBDBPQ010000002.1, read as the reverse complement.
TCAGCACGGGAAGTGCCAGTAAGGGAGAGACTGGAACAGATATTGCCTGTAGGCGCTGCCGTTGGGTCTGGATTTGTTATTGACAGCCATGGAAATACGAGCAGACAGATGGACGTGGTGCTCTATGAGCGCGAGCTATGTCCCGTGTATTCCATCAATCGAGACCCTGCCACTACCTATTATCCATGCGAAGGTGTGTTTGCTGTTGGGGAAATTAAGAGTGCCATCGCGTCGGCAGAATTAGAGGACATTGTAGAGAAGATTAGCTCGGCCAAGCGTTTACGGAGGTGGGCTCAGGCTGAGAAGGACCTGCTTGGGCCAGAACCGACTGTACCATATCGTAGCTATGGCTCAAAGATGGGAATACAGGGCACAAAAGAGGAAGAGTTCAATCAAGACCAGAAGCCTATGGATCAGATATTTGGATTCGCACTTGCGGGCTCTCTGGCAGTGACTACGACAACACTATGTAACAAGTTTGTAGAGATTGCTCAAGGTGTCGAAAGGGAGCTGCTCCCTAGTCTCATAGTCACTTTGGATGGTGGCATATTCTGTCCTTTGCTGGTGGAAGATGGCAAGAAAACGATTAAGATATCGCCGCAGCAAGCACAGCATATGTATTACGTGCGACAATCGGACTGCAACAGCTTTCTATTTCTTATTTCGAAGCTTCACACCGTCTTCAGAAGTGGCAGGACTGTGACGGATGAGGCATTTGGCCGATACCTTGGATACAACACGACGATCCCCGGAAGTGGAATGATGGTTCCATTGCCGTAGAGCGTTGCACACTGAGATTCGACGCTCATCTCTCCTCCCGCCCCTATTTCTCCCCCTTGGGCATCCGGTAGCCGACGCGGAGCTCGGTGAAGATGTAGGTGGGGTCCTCGGCTTCGTCACCCAACTTGCGGCGCAGGCTGCTCTTCGCGGCACGCATGGGGCTAGCGGGCTCATGCCACCACGTCCAACTCAGCAGATGCTCGTAGGTCAGCACCCGCCCGGCGACAGTGCCCCTAGACTCCTGATGGTGATGGAGAGGCCCCCCCCCCAGTATCAGCTCGCTCCAGTTAGGCTCTTCGTCTTCGTCCATCCGCCTGAGAGTCCCCTTGCGACAAAGGGATTGAGCTTCTGCCAGCAGGGCCCGCTGGGCCTCTACCTGCTTTACGGCACCTGTGTGTACTACCCTAGCAGGCTGCGGAAGAAGGGGTTTCAGGGCGGCGTAGAGAGAGCGTCGGCCGTACACAGGAGCGTTCAATCCGGCGATTTTGAGGACTGAGACGGTCTCATTGGCAGTCCGCAGAGCCCCGACCGCGGTCTGAGTGACGCACGTCGACCACGGAGCGCCAGCCGAAGATGGGTGCTTTAGCCTCCCGCTCTGCTATCAGCCTCGACATCCTCACCAGGTTGTACGCCGTCGCCACCAACTCTCCGTACAGCCCGGTTCTCTTGACTCCACGATACCGACTCCGACGTAACCCTCCCACGGTCTTCATCCACCCGAAGATCGACTCCACCCGCTTTCGGACCTTCTGGCTCGATCTGTACGCCTCATGTCGCGTGGTCCATCGGTCTATCGCAGACCACCGCCGCTTCTGCGCCACGTGCGGGGTGATATTGAGCTCCCTGCACTCGGCCACGAAGTCCTTCGCATCATAGCCCCTGTCGGCTCCCACGCTCAACCGACGACTGCCCGGTATTGACATCAGCATGTCTAGCGCGGCGTCCCTCTCAGCCATCCCGTTCGCCTCCGTCAGCCGAAAGTCGCTCACCAACCCATGCCTGTTGCCCATCAGAGCATGGGCCATGAACACGAGCTTCACCTCCTTGCCCTTTCCCTTCCTCATCAGTCTCGCATCTGGATCTGTAGTACTTCTGTGCGTTGAGTTGGACAGCTTCTCTCCCCGAAAGTCGCCGCTCTGGCCTCCACCGTCGCCATCGCCCTTCTGCCCATCGTCGTCAACGCGCCTTTTGAAGCTCTTCATGCTCACCGCAGCCTCTATCAGCGTCCCATCCACGCTGAAGCACTCGTCCGACATCAGACCTCTGCGGTTTGCCTCGTACGCCACCTCCTCGAACAGCTTCCTTCCCACCTTGTGTCGCAGAAGCCTTACCCTGTTCTCAGTGAATACGGTCGCGTCGAAGCTCGGCTCCATCAGGTCCATGTCCAGAAACCAGAGGTAGAGCAGGTTGTAGTCGAGCCCCTGGCAGAAGGCTCTCTCGCTCCTGATCGAGTACAGCGAGATCAAGGGCAGAGATTTCGGGAGTCGTTCCGGTGGGATAGACACTCGAGTACATCCTATCGAAGTCGTCTGACATGCGGCCGAGCGCGTCGTCAGCCACGCGTCTGATGATCCCGAGAGGATGGTCTGGAGGGACTCGCTCGTCGAGGTTGACGAAGGCGAGCATGGCGGACTGCGGATTGCGTCGGCCTCTCATGGCACGTTCTCCTGCGCGGTTGGACTGGGTTAGCGCATTGTATCTCGCCAACCTGGAGAACGCGCCTTCAACAAGCCTTTTCAGCAGCCTGCTAAACGGTCCGGGCAAACACACCGGTTCGGTGTTAGCATCCCACCGCCAGCGGCAGATTCCTGGCGCTCGGAGACGAGACCGGACATATGGCGGTCGCGCTGTAGCCCGCCGTGTTTATGGTGTGCCGCCTCGAGATATGTACCAGGTACTGATGGTCGATCGGAGAATGCCGTGTCGCCAGGGTTTCATGAACGTGGTTGCCGACCGCATCCGGGGCATGCAGCAACCGCCCTTGCGCAGCTGGAATTAGCTGTGGCGCGATTTCGGCATTTCAGACACTTGATAGGCTGCTAGACGGTCCGTGTCCCACGTTCAAGCCGAAACCCGGTCCCCTTGGGCTTTCCAAAGGCTTCGGACTAGGATAGTATCGTATTCAGCTTGATAACCCAAATGTTGAGTGAAGCACCGATTTTCGCTTGTAGGCAATACCTGCGAGATCTCAACGCCCACTAAATCCCACGCGAGGCTCGAATTCATTGATACGTCTTAGGTTATTCCACGCGGACTTAAAATAAATTATGCGCTATAGTATTCGCTTGGGATCATGATCAGGCGATTTGCTGAAGTTGTCACTCTAAAGATTCACTTACGAGGTTCGTAATGGCTGATTTTACCGATCTAGTTCTGTTTCTCAGTACCGGAAGGGCTTTGGCTTGGATCGGAGCAGGGCCATCAGCGGAGTTGGGATTACCAACATGGCGAAACCTCGCCATCGAAGTCTTGGAGCAGTGTCGTAGACAGCAACGGAACAACTTCTCTCGAATTGAGCGCTACTACCAGGAAGGTGCCTATCTTGACCAATTCGATGAAGTGGAACTTGCATACGGGAAGGAGTTTCTACATTCCATATGTAAGTCGGAAATCACAGACTCCGGAGGTGAAGGCTCAATCTATAGCGCAATCTCCAACTTGGATTTCCTAGGCTACTTGACGACCAACTATGATGACATCTTAGATCGACACCTCAGAGACAGTGGTAAGGCTGTGCAGGTCTACGACAATTCGCAGGATGATCTTGAAGCTATAGACCTTGACAGAATCCCCTCGCTTGTGAAGCTTCATGGCGATTTCTCGGATCCAGAATCCGTGATATTGACACGGTCTGATTACCAAAGGTTGTATTTCTCTGGCCAGGGAGCAACCTTCAGGGCATTCCTGACTGCTATACTAGGCAGGGATAGGATTCTCTTCTTAGGATATTCACTTAACGACCCAGAGATTCTACACATTCAGGAAAATCTGGCTGTCAATCTCAAACGTCATGTTGCACCAATTGCCATCCTGCCGGACGTTTCCCAAGACGATATAGAACTATGGAAGCGTAGATACAATATTGATGTAGTTCCTTATGCAACGAGAGGGTCAAGTCACGATGCCCTCACTTCTATGTTGAGATCGGCTTCAGATGTCATTTCGGTGGGTAATTTCGCCGAGGCCCGAACTTCGACCGATGACCTCCGTCAGGCTCAAGCTCTCTATATGTGGTACCGCTTCAGCCCGACCGCTGCACATCTAGCCCCAATCGATGCACTACAGTCCCTGATACTGTCTTCATTGGTAGGGCTTGGTGGAAGTAGTCCAAAGCGAGTGGTGGCTAGATCACTCTCGGAGGATCTGGGAACAAGCATCAATCCTGACAGTGCAGAGCTTGTTGGCGCTGTCGATCGACTGGTGGGGGACGGCTGGTTATCGTCGAGCAACGGAGACTTACAGGTACTCCCAGAAGGAAGACGATTGGTAGAGCGCTACGAGCGGCAATTCGAACACCTCATCTCAGTTTTTACCAGCCAACTTTCATTGGATCTAAGGAGTAGATTCAACATCGTCGACTCGGACGCTGATGCTTACGCAGCGGTAGTCCTTGAGGCCTTGCTTGACCTATTCGAGCTACGCGGTCGGAATATCATGGAATTAGTGTTCGATAACACACCGATTGATCCACACGGAATCACAGATATATTGCAGACACTCTGGCGTAGGGCCAATACCCTTGACGAACCCAATGCTAGACCGTCACTCGTCGCCTTCGTATTAAACATGCTCACCGAACCCGCTGGCGTCTATGAGGAGGTTCTCAACTACTTCGCCAAATCTTTCTTTTCCATCCAAGCTATGAGGCTTGATCCTGAAGTACCAAAGTTGCTCTCTGACGTAATTGCGGATCGCACGTTACTCATAGACGAGAACATATTGATTCCACTAACCGCACAATATGAAGACCGGCATGAGTTTCTGGCTCAGGTTTTTCAACGTGCAAAGGATGGCGGCCTCGGACTCTGTACAACCCAACGTTTTGTTGATTCTGTCCGACGTCACGCAGACTGGGCTCTGGGGTTAGTTGACGAGCACGGCATCCAATCAGAAGAAGTGATGTGCGCTGCCCGCGGAGATGGGGGATACGCACCAAACGCTTTCTTAAGAGGTTACATAAATCAAAACCCGAGTGATCGCAGTCGAGATTTCCTTCAGTATTTACGTGATTGCTTTGGCGGTACCTATCTCAGAGAGGCTTTTGACGCATTCTTTGAGGAGGTCTTAGGTATTCGTATTCTCAATGTCCGCCACATGGCAGACTTCACACAGTCGAAGGCGGACCAACATGCTGAAGCAGTTAGACTGCTCCAAGAATGGAATGAAACTAGGGCCGAGGATAGCAGGAAGAGTATTCGAAGGATTGAGAGCGAGGTCGAAGCTCTACTACTCATAGGAAATTGGGAGGATGCAGCGACATCGGTACCAGGCCTTACCAACTCACGTGTCAGTTTCGTCACGTCTGGGTCCAGTGTACCTCGGCTTGCTAGGCGTATGGAATTAGGGTCAGGGCCAATGACAGTAGCGAGCGTCGAAGTGATTTGGGAGTTGATGTCGCGTCCTGAACCGACAGAAGCCAGATCACCTAGTTTTCGAAGTATGATGCTGGCCTCTCATTTCAAGTTGGCGGGACATTTTGTTCAGATCGAAAACTACAAGCGTTTCTTCAGACCATTGATCGCGAATGCTAGAAGAGAGTTAGAGGAGTCGCGTAACCTCTTCGAAGATGCGCTCGGTATGGAACTTGCACCGGGCTTCTTCGATGACTTCAACCAAGAGGACTTACCCAGAGTACTTTCAAGTCTGCAGTTGGAAGCTGTGCACAAAGCCAGTGAGCGTAATCTTGAGCAACAACGCTTGATTGACGACAACGCCCGTCTTCGGCAGATGGTTATTGACCTAGAAGAGCGAGAACGCAAGAGGCGCGAGTTCGTGGCACGTCAGAGAAGGCGGCAACAGAGTCGCAGGAGAAGGCAATAGCGTCCCATAGAGCTATGCTTGCAAAAATGAGTAGAAGCTCCGATGAATCAACCAATGGCTGTAATTTAGAATAGAATTGGAATAGAACTGAACACTACTTGTCCTACGCCGTCGCCAACGCCTATGCCAGAGCGCGAGTTTGTGGCATCATGCCCTCCAAACTCGCATTGGCATATCCCTAGTAGGATGCGGAAGAACAGGTCTGACAGCGGCGTAGGGGTAGCGTTCGCCGCTTGGTTCGCCTCATCCAGACTGTTTTCACCTCCGATGGTCGCCGATCCACGCCGTATCCACCCTCCAGTAGGACCGACAGACACACCTCGGCCACGGCAGCCTACCCGACGATATGGACCTTGCTCTCCTCCTGCGCTATCAACCTCAATATCCTCACCAGATTGTACGCCGTCGCCACCAACTCCCCGCACAGCCCGGTTCTCTTGACTCCCCGATACCGGCTCCGACGGAACCCTCCCACGGTCTTCATCCATCCGAAGATAGACTCCACTCGCTTGCGTACTTTCTGACTCGACCTATAGGCATTATGGCGCGTGGTCCGGCCATCTATCGCAGACCACCGCCACTTCCGGGCGATATACGGTGTGACGTTGAGCTCCCAACGCTCGGCCACGAAGTCCTTCGTGTCGTAGCCCCTGTCCGCTCCCACGGCTCAGCCGACGACTGCTGGGTATTGACATCAGCATATTAGCGCCGCGTCTCTCAGCCTTCACGTTCGCCTCGGTCAACCGAAAGTCGCTGACCAGTCCATGCCTGGTTGTCCATCAGCGCGTGAGCCATGAATACCAGCTTCGCCTCCTTGCGCCTGCCCTTCCTCATTAGTCTCGCATCCGGGTCTGTCGCGTTCCGGTGGGTGGAGTTGCTCAGCTTCTCTCCACGAAAGTCACCACTGTGGCTTCCACCGTCCCCGTTGCCCTTCCCTCAATCGTTGTCATCGTGTCTTCTGGAGCTCTTAATACTACTTTGTCAGATTATGGTCTAGAAAGACCTAGCGGATTTGGGAGGAGTTGAGAACTTGTCGTCTGACCATCGTTTGGAGAGGCGCGATGACGATACTGAAGGCGGCGGCAGAACCCCTTGAGGACCTCGAAGAGTTTCTCAAGCCGTTCGACTCGCTGGTTCGCAGACACGAACTCGCAGCATCTGCAGGAGCTCCTGACGCGCACGGCGTGGGATCCCCGGGAGATGGACCGGCTCAGGACCGGGCGCAGGATGGACCAGGCAAGCGTCGGGGAGGGAGTTCAGACCGTCGATGACACCGGCTTTGCGAAGAAGGGCAGCCGGTCTGTCGGAGTGGCGCGCCGGTACGCCCGGACGCTGGGTCGCGTGGACAACCGCCAGGTTCTGGTGACGACCCACTATGTCGACAGGGCGTATGACTGTCCGATCATGTCGGGGGTATATCTCCCGAAGTCGTGGGCGACCGGTAGAGAGCGCAGGGCTGCCGCCGACGCGCCGACCGATGTGGGCTTCGAGACCAAGGGGGAGATCGCGCTGGACTGATCGACGCCGGCATCGAGGCGGGCGCGCGGACCCGCGCTGTGGTGGTCGACGACGGCTACGGCGACTAGCCGCCGCTGCTGGACGGTCTTGAGGACAGGGGGTTGCCGTACGTGGTCGGCGTGTCTTCGATCGTTCGGTTCCGTACCGCGGATGAGCCGCCTCCCGCGTTACCGGTCCATAGGCCGTCCCAGAAAGGCGAAGGAACTCAAGGACAGGGTGGCGTCTGGGGAGGCGGGGGCCTCCTGGATGGACTGGATCCCGACAGTTGGCGCGTCGTCGCTTGGAGGAGAGGCGCCAGGGGTGTTCTGAAGGAGCTGTGCGCGAGGTTGAGAGTGTGCCGGGTGGGCGATCGCGGGACATACCTGCCCTCGGCGGGATGGCTGATCCGACCTTCAAACTCAACCGATCGCCCGCCTTCAGGGTTTGCCTTCACCTCGGATCCCTTACCCCATGCGGTATGGATAACTGACCGCCCCTGTCGACCCCATCAGTTGTGTCTATGCACATTTCCAGTTGATGGTCGCTACCAGGACGCCGAACAATGCTGTCCCAGACTTCATTGCCTTCTCTCGTCTGACTCCATGTTCGCAAATTCGGAGATCGCATTCAACAAATATTGCTCGAAGTTATCTAGGGCCTCATCGCAGAACTGCCTTGTCAATGCGTATGTGCCTGAAGGGAAGTAACTCGCGACGATACCTTTACTCTCAGCGTAATCGGCGTGTTCTCCGCATTCGGGAACAGTTCCTCCGCAATGCATGATCTTGTTTCTGATCACACGGTAGCGTTCAATCTCCATATGTTCAGGGGAACTCACAAGCTGAGAATTCTTAAGTCGCTTCTTATTCAAGGAATATCTGTGAATGACCCGATTCCTTCGATGCTCGTATAGAGCATAGGCCCCCACAAAGAATGAATTCATAGTAAGCGTCTTGTAGTATTCAAGACTGTGGTACTCTTCATTATGAAATTCGTAGAACTCAGCCCGACTCTCCTCATCATACTTCTTCGCTTCCTCGTCGATCTTCTCCGTCCATTTCTTCAGGGCCTGGTCAGCGAATTCTCCCTGAGATGATAGGGAGTCTCGGTAGAGGTTGAAATAAAAGCTGACTTCCCATTTCTGTGATGTTATGGAATTGAAACGAATTAGAGGCATGATCACCACATCCTGATTTGTAGAAACTTTCGGCATGGCTGTCTTCTGGTGACTTATTCGTCATGTTGCTGTTGAAGCCCTCCGTGTAACCGCCGTCTCATGGCGACTGCTGGGAGCTCGACGCTGACGACTCGGACCTCCGTTTGGACCAACTCGTCTGGCGGATAGGGGCTCCAGTGGGTTGGCGACGTGGCTCCACCTACCGCGCTTATCCGCTCATCGTCGTCGAGAGTATGGATCGGGTGGCGGGGTCTTGAAGACATGACCTACGCCCTTCAGTGTAAGGAATAAGGCCACCAAATCTCTGAGATAGCAGCGTGTCGAGGTTTCGACAGCCATCCCAGGCTGAAACCAACCTTATTATAACCTATTGTCCCTCTTCCTCTCAAGGGAGCACTCGATACCCCCTCCAAGTACACGTGAAGCATTCCGCTGGCAGTTAACACTGCGCCTAACGCCGGCACCATGATACCGCCCGTTGACGTGCCGGCAATTGGGTCGAGGTGATCGCCGACGCTCTCCCTAGGAGGGTACTCCTAGTCGAGATAGGCGAGAACTGCCGCTTGGGAGATCCCCCTGACTGTACTACCATCCGTTTACAGGACTCCGAAGGGTAAGTCGTTCTCCCACAGTACAGGTACCCAGGCCTTTTCCGGAATATATTCTGTTAGGCGTTCGAAGCTCCACACTCCTAAGAGCTTCGTGGAGGCCCTTCCAACAACCCATCCTGCGCCACTACAAGTTCCCAAGCCACCAATTCCAAGTCCTCAATCGATGGCTTCCTCGTCTCAGGTCGTGCGATGGGGCGGTCGAGGCCTTCGGCTCGGACAGCCTGTCGGAGCGCAGTCAGCCCCTGAACCACCTGCTCCAATTCCGCACGCGTGGGCGCAAGCTGGTTCATCACTCGAACAGAGTCCCGCATCCCCACACGCCTGGTTGCATCCGAAGGCAGCGGCATCTCAACCCAATCATTAAAGAAGCTGAACAGGTCAGGTCGAGCTTGTAATAGATCGTCTCGATTGAGGAATTGTCTGATGCGTCTAATGAAATTGTCGGACGTAACTGCGGATATGGCATCGAAGTACGCTTGGCCGATCTGGTTGACAGCAGCTCTTAGAGGCTCCTTCAAATGCCTAAACGGGTTTTCGTCTGGCGGTATCCCAAAGCGGCGCTCATCTCTACCGGCCTCCACAATGGATAGGACATTGTTTGGCGACGTAATGGGCTGTGCAACATTGCCCAGGGGGTAGAACCGCCAGAACACCTCTCCCGATGCCTCCTCTGGCATCTTCAGCATGATGTAGACACCGTTGACCATTCCCTTCTTCACGCTGTAGACGCCGTTGGGAATTTCCCTTACATCCTCGGTGGCGAACTCCTTCATCATATCCAGGTACTTGTTCAGTAGCTCTGCGCCCTCATCCAGTCCCTGACTTCGCTCCCCCTCTCGATACACCTGATCCGCCTGAATTCCGCCGGCCCGCAACTTCATCACCTTGTCCAGCTCTCTCGCCTCGATCTGCTCTCCCAACACTGAAGCATCCAAGGCCACGGCATCTTCGATGGTCTCGATCTTCTTGGACAGGTTCTGAACCAGCTTCAGCAGGCCTTCCAAGTCGTCCTCAGGCATCAGGTTGTAGATGTATACCTTGTCGTGTGGAGAGAACAGCCGGTCGATGCGACCTGCCCGTTGAATCATACGCACCGGATTCCAGGGTAGATCGTAGTTGACCAAGAACTGGGCGTCCTGGAGGTTTTGACCCTCAGAAAGTATGTCTGTGGTTATCAACAATTCAATGCCCTGCGCTCTCAGAGGCTCTGTCTTCCTCAGCAGAGTTGGGTCGTCCAGAGGTTCGGTCTCGCGGTGGGCTGCCAGCGGCGCGAACCGCTCAAGCACCGCGCGTCGCCGATTCTGATCATCCATCCCGGTGAGCAGCGACATCCACCGCCCATCCTCCAGATTGCTCTGAACGCGGAAATCACTCTTCAGAAAGTTCACATCTCCGCCAAACTGCTTGAACAGGTGTTGAGCGGTGTCCTTGTAGGTTGTGAACAGGGCTACTTTAGTGGGTTGCCCATGATCATCTTCCTTTGGAAGCCCTTCGAGCAACTTACGCACAGCTTGGGCCTTAGGGTCGCCTTGCTCCGCCAACATCTCCTCCAGCCACTGAAGTCGTGTGAGCAGAGTCTGAAGCCTGTTCCTGTCGAACTCCACGTCCGCCTGCAACCTTCCACGAAGGTCCGCGTCCTCCGGAGCGGTGATCTCCTGTTGCAATGCCGCCACTGCCTTCGCGTCCATGTCCTCCAAGTCCTGGTTGTGGTCTGGCAACGACCCTCCAAGCACGCCCCTCAGCTTGTATGCCTGCTTGGGCGTCAGGACATGACCCTGTTCCAGCCTCGCCAGGAATAGATTCAGATAGTCCACGAGACTTCGCACTGTGGACGTGAGCGCAGCCAGGGAACTCTCCATGCGCTTCAATAGGATGGTGCGCATGATGCCGACGAAGTTGGCGTTGCGCTGCCTCAGTTGCGCGCTGGTCTCCTTCTCCCCGGTCTCTACGCCATATTCGTCCAGGCGATAGACGGCGAAGTTGAGATGCTCGATGGCATCGATGATGTCGTGGTAGATATTTCCATACAGGCCCTGCAGGCTGTAGTCCACGGCTTTCGGTATCTCGTGCTCAGGAAAGCGCAGTGGCTGTCCGTTCACCTCCATCGTCTCCCCCGCCTCCTGCATAGACCGGATGTCGTGTCTGGTTCGGCGCACTAGAGAAAGCATCATGGTATCCAACAGACCGGAGTCGGACTCTCCCTTCTCGATCGCTTGGAACGCCTCCTTCAGATTGGGTATTGGCCCTCGCCCCGCATACCACGTGTCATCTCCCCTGGTGATTAGCATGAGTTGGTGGTACAGGTCCCAAACCGAGTTGTTGATGGGCGTGGCCGTCATTAGCACAACCCTGGTGTCTGGCTTGCCACCCCGGATGACCTCCATGAGGGCGCGGTATCGCTTCGTCCGCGGGTTGCGGAAATTATGGGACTCGTCCACGAGTATGATGTCGTACTGATCCTGGTAACGCTTCAATTCGGCGCGGAGCTGTTGCCGCCGAACGGATGACTGCTCCTCTTCTATGTCGGCGAGGTTGGGCAGCGACTCCATCGTAATGGTGGTGGCGATGATTCCCCAATCAGCGAACCTGTCGGTGCTCCAGTTGTCCTGAAGCTGGGCGGGGCAAACGATCAACGCCCGCGTCGAGCCTGTCGCTCGCTGCGGGTCGTCTCCCCTCTGGTTGGCGAACTCCCGAAGGATGCCCAGCCCTTCATATGTCTTGCCCAGCCCCACGGAGTCGCACAACATCGCCCCCCAGTGGCGTCTCAGCAATGCCACACAGCGCTGCACGGCCTGCTGCTGGAAGCCGGCCAGCCTTCCCATGACCTCTTCCGATAGCCCCATCTCCAGGAACCGGCCGTAAGCGGCGTGCAGCGACTTGAGCATGACCTGCCACGGCGTGTAGCGTCTTCCGAACAGGACGCACTCTTCCAGACGTTGGATGAACTGAGCCTTGCAGTCCTGCCCAAGCTCCCATTTCTGGTCAAACCAGCCTTCCAAGTGTGCCGTCAGGTCATGGTCGTATGAGGCCAGGTTCAGCTCCGAGTTCTCAGCTAGGCCACTCTTGGTGAGGTTGCTGGAGCCGACGGCGGCATACCGACCCATCTCCCCTGAAAAGAGGTACGCCTTTGCGTGAAGCCGGTTCCTGGGCGAGCGATGGTCCAGCACCTGTTCTGGTAGAATCGTGCCCTTATCGGACCCCAAAAATCGCCTGACCTCCACGCTGTCCCTTCTTAGAAAGTCGGCTAGCGTAGTGACCCTCTCCCAGGCGGACAGGTCGAAGGCCCCGGCATCGGCCGTAGTGCCTCGGGCAAGAAGCTCCCGGCGTTCCTCGTGAGTGAGCAGCAACCAAGGGTAGCCACCTTCGAGGAACGTGTACCAGTCGACCGACTCCGCCGGGCCTTGAAGCTCGTCGTGGTCGCCTGGTTGGGTCAGCACGTCTCCTGGCCCGCGTCGGTTCATGAAGGGACGTTCACCCAGCAGCAACCGAACCCTGGCGGCTCTATCAATGCCTTGTTTCAGGTCTAGGAACCCATCGGGTGTCAAGTAAGCAGTGGCGATGCGAATATCTTGGGGAATTACACGGGCCAGAGCGCCGACCAGGTGCTCTCGCATGGAGCCGGTGGTCGGCTCGTTGGATATGGGTAAGATGCCAGTGCCGTTTGTCATGAGGCCGACCTTGAATCCGGTGAAGGCTTGGCAACGAGGCCGATTACCCGCTGTAGAATCCAGATCATTCTGGCTAGGCGGACAACGCATAGACCTGCAAAAAGCACAAGAGGGACTACCAACCACGTAGTCGGCGCACTATCACGATCCCAAATCATGCAGACCATAGCGGTGAGCGTCAGCACTCCTAAGAACCAGGTAGTTTGGAAGAACGTCCGCCAAAGAGCAGGGTAGTGTCGGCTGTTTCGCAACACAGCTAGACGTGGTGAAGAAACGGCATTCAATGCGAATGAGGCTGAAGCCAGCGTAAAGCCCAACAACGTTCCCGAAACACCCGCCAGGGTTCGGTAGATATCGGCCCTATTTCCGTGTACGAGTTCCTCTACCTGGCACTTTCCCTCGAAGAACATCCATATCGCCAATCCTGCGGCGAGTCCAACCGCTATGAGCGCATCCGCACCTAGGAAATGCCGCTCCCAGAACTTCATTAGGACACACTCGCATCTGCCATCAATTCATCGTGTAAATCACCATACGCCTCTTGGATTGCTTGAAAGGCCGCCGCAGGAACGAGCGCTCGGCTTCTTGGATTCATACGGACGATAGCCTTTGTTGAAATCAACTGATCCTTCAGCAAATCGATTGTCTCCACGCGGTCCGTGTCCTGGCATTTACCGTGTACCTGCAATCGATCTGCTCCCTCCCGCATATTGCCGTTGCCGACTAGCTCTTTGAGGCCTCCTATCATGTTGGCCAGGAAGCCCGTGGAGGCTTCCCGTTGAGGTTTGAGGATGACTTGAAGAACTTTGGGATTCTCCAAGACGCGGCCATTGGCAGCCAACGCATCGGCTAAGGACACATGTGACTGCCTGACAACATCGACAAACGACGGAAGAACGCTGAGTTCCAGCACCCGCAGGTCGGAGAGTCGGTCTAGCTGTTTGGCCGCGTCTCCTCTAAGAATCGCACTGAAGGTAGCCCTCGGAACAGCTTTCCCTGATTTGTCATGTAAGAAACTGCCGAGCCTGGATACTCTCGGGCCAAAATGGTTGTACTCGGCTCCCACGATGTTGCCTGGGAAGAACACTACGTGGACGGCTTCTAGGAGTCCTGCATCGGCGTCCAGAACCAGGTCGCTGATATTGCCTGCCTGCTCCAACTGCGGTAGCCCATTGCGACGGACTCTCCCGAACTGCAACGTCACGTTGGGTACGGTATGGTACCTTCTGACGCTCAACGCATTGCCATCGGCGTCAAACTCATACCTACCGTGATCATCATTCGTGAAGGGCAGGGCATCTATGGCATCCAACGCGGGCGACGGATCAAAGGGAAGGGGTTGACCTCCCTCATCAGTCCCGATGTCTGCACGATAGAAGTAGATTTTCCTTTCAAGAGTCCCCGGGGCGCTTCCAGTAACCATGAGCGTCCTTCAAGTATCCTTTCCTATTCCTCGTTCTCTTGCTACGTCCCTGTCAGTGCGACCAGCAGCATCCTTCTACATCGAAACGATGCTCAATCCCTGCATACGCTCGAAATGTCGGGTGTTATTCGTGAGCAGTGTCAGGTTGTTGGAAATGGCAGTGGCGCCTATCAGGATGTCCATGTCACCTATGATGTCGCCCTCTCTCCGCAGCCTCGCTCTCTCTGTGCCGAAGACCTGGCACGCGGCATCATCCAGCGGGACCACCTCGACTGCTTCCAGGAACAGGCGCAACGCTTCGGCGTCGGCGTCAGGGTTCTTGGACCCGACCAGACCGTCATAGAGTTCGGCCAGCGAAATGACGCTCAATCCAACACCTTCGGAGAGGAGCTCCTCCAGCCTCCTGACCGTCCTATCGGCCCTGTGCAGGTAGTCAATTGCCCAATCTGTGTCCACGAGATATTCCATGGCGTTGATGTGCTACAGTCTGGGCATGGGCCGCGTGCGGATGTCGCGGCTAGCACGAATGTCCCGTTTCAACTGCTCGCCGTCGATGCCGTCCTTCCATGCTCCAGCGGAGGATTGTAGCGCGTTGAGCTTTCGCCAATCCGGGGGCATTACCGCCCCCAGAGCCTCCCGACGTTCCCCCAGCCAATCCAGAACGAGCTTCCGTTCGGAAGCCGATAGGCCATAAGCGTAGAACACGATGGCGTCTATTTCCCGCTCAATAGCCTCCTCTTGTTCGGGCGAACCTCCAAGGCCGAGCCTGTCGTTAGTGAGAGCTTCCAGCGCAACCTGCGCTTCAGCGTCAGGCGTGACAATGGGTAGGTGACCTATGCGTTCCACGAATAGTCTCTTGAACCCGCCCGGGAGTGTGTTGGTTATCTGACAGAGCAAAAACTCTACAAGGCCTGAGTTGAGGAAAGGTAGTAGCCATCTCTTCTCAGTTGGGATGAGGTAGCAGGTATTGCCCAGGTAGCTACCTTCAGTGTCATAAGCAAACCGCACCTCGCGGGCGATGTCAGGCCACACGACTTTCGGACGGTTGAATACGTCGTAGTACGTGCATGGTCTCAATTCCCACCAGTACCTGCCTTGATCCTGCCGGGTGCGTAGTTTTGGCTCAAACCACTTGAGATGGTCGAAGATAGCGGGGTAGGCTTCTCTAAAGGCAACCATTGCGGTTTCTTCTGATTCTGCGTTGGCCCACGTGTTGCTAGCGTCCGAATCGCCACTATTCTGGATAGCTATGAGATACCACCCCGCAGCTTCAGGTTTCCATTTCTTGATATTCTCCCCTCGCAGCCAGGGCTTGATAAGTTCCTCGCTGCGCCGGTCATCCTCCACTAGCTCGTCTCGCTTGGCTTGGTCAATGACGAAAGCTTCGTTCAGGCCCGTCTTGACACCCATGTAAATGCGATTGTTGACAAACTCACTCAGCGGAGTCCCTTGATTCATCAGCTGCTCGAACAGAAGGTTGATATCTTCGTCTTCGATTCGCCACACCGAATCCGTAAGACGACTCTGTGGGAACGACGATACCGTTGTCTCTAAGTATTCGGGCAGGCCTTGAATCTCCTCCCGCACCCTTTCGACGCTTCCCCGTCCGCCAAGAGCTCGAACTAGGGGTACATACAAATTGTGCCCCAGCACCGTCCGGCTCGGTTCAGGGGTCATGTTGTGACCTATCAAGACATACGGCTCAACGGTAGCATCGAAAACCTTGATTTCCCCAAAATCAATGGTCCTTTCTATGGTCAGCGCATTAGGTAGATAGCCTCGGAGTTTCTTGCCATATTCGCGCTTCGTGAAGGAGTTGCTGGTGATGAACGCAAGCCATCCGCCGGGCCGGAGTATCTGCAAGGCACGAGCATAGAAGTAGACGAGGATATCTGACGTGCCAGTGTGTACCTCTGAGAACGCTTCCTCGTATGACCTCTGGTCCTCAGCGTCCAGCTTCTCCTGACGAACATATGGCGGGTTGGCAAGCACGATGTCGAAGCCTGCGTTGGGGTCGCCCTCGCGCAGGACCTCTGGGAATGCGATAGGCCAGAGGAAGGGCTTCTGTTTCTGGACAAAGTCTGTTGACTCCACGCCGTCTAATAGGGAGCGAATCCGCTCTATAAGGCTGTTTGCCTTCCTCAGCGCGGTCTTGGTGGGGTGCCCATTCCTGTTCAGTGCCTCAATGTCTGCCTCCGCCTTCGCCAGCGCATCAGCCAAATGCAGGCGGACGACCTCACGCTGGTCCCGGGCAATAAGGTCCCGAAGCTCCCGTAGGCGTCTCGGGTTTCTATGGGTTCGCTCGAACTCTCTCCTCCTATGTGCGATGTTGCTCTCCAGCCGTTCGAGGCTACCATGAAGTTCCATTCCGAGCTGCAAGTCCTTCGGCGTGGGCCAAGATTCCTTGAAGGTGACACCCGCCACTCGGTCCACCAGCGAGTCCCCCGCCACAATCTGGAAATCCAAGTTAGGAAGCGCCCAGTCGGAGTTTGGCTCGGGCGGTTCGTCCATGTCCAGCACCATAGATAGCCAGAGGCGCAGGCGGCATATCTCCACAGCTTCCGGGTTAATGTCCACCCCGTACAGGCTATTCTCGATGGTGCGTCGCTTCCAGTCGCTCACCGTCCTGTAAAACTCGTGGGGCTCGACGTAGGTTTGCTGGGAGAAGAGGATCCCGCGCCGCAGAGCTACGATCTCCTGGATTGCGCCAAGGAGGAAGGCCCCGGAGCCGACGGCCGGATCGCACACCCGAACCTTGTCCAAGGCATCAATAAGGTCCTTCGCTGGGATGCTGGGAAGAGGTTGGTGCTCGTCCCTGGAGCCGACTGCCTCCTGGCGGAGGGCGTGCAGAGTGGACTGTTCCACGCCAGTGGCGTCGCGCAGGTAGCCGTCCAAGGCCTCGCGGCACATGAAGTGGACGATCTCCCGCGGCGTGTAGTAGGTGCCGGTGTCATGGCGCTCATCGCCCTGGTAGAGGTTCTCGAAGACCCGCCCCAGCAACTCCGGGTCGGGGTCAACTGATTGGTCGTCCGGCGTGGACTCCCTTGTTGTGAAGCGATAGCGGGAGAGCAGGCCGAGAAGCGAGTTGTCGTCTTCAGGATCGAACAACTCATCCGGCAGCGACACCGCGCCTGTGTCGTCGATGTGGTCCTCCAGGGCACTACGTCGGAACAGGCCGCCGTTGAGATAGGGTACGAACCCCAGGATAGGGTGCTCACCACGACTGCTGCTCCCGGTCGCCATCGCGTCGAAGAACATCGGGACCAGGATGCCGCGAAAGTATTCTCCCTCTTGCGTATCTGTGCGCTTGTCCCACAGGTCCAGCAGGTAGGTGATGGAACCCATACCTCCGGGTTCTCCTAGCCATCTCTTAGCCTGAAGGAACCAAAGAAAGAGCACGCGCCCCATCTGACGGGTAGTCCAAGCGCGAGCCTCGTCCTGGGTGAAGGACTTGACCACCGGGTGGTCCTGGTTATGCGTCAATAGTGCCTTGGCTATGCGGTCGCGGACGGCCGCGTACTCTAGGTAGAACTTGGTAGTGACGCGCTCGACGCTGAACTGCTGCTGCCACAACCTAGACACACTCAGCAGGCTCAGGCCAGGGGTGATGCGCAGACCACGCAGAAGGTCCCGGTGGAACCGGGTAGGGTTGTCGAGATCCAAGTGGGCACGGACGCTGGTTACAGCCCCGTTAGAGGATCCGACTTGGGTGCGGGGAAAGACAAGCTCAGCCTCGCGGCGCGGGTCTGTGGATGGTGGGACCAGCAGGGCCAACGATCGTCTATCGGCCGCATGCTCCACGAGGGCGCGGGAAATGCGTCGTCGGGAGCGGTCCCTGTCTGAGGACCGATACCCCCAGTCGGAAAGTACGCCGATCCAAAGGCCAGCCTCCGCGGGGTCTGCTTTGCGACCTCCGACGCGATAAAACTCGCTTACACCAAAGCCTCCATCGCCCCGGCCGCGCAGAAACTGCTTAAGCCCACCCGAAAGAGCGCCAGCCAGCCGGTCCTCCGGGCTCGGGACTGGGTCGAAACCCAAGAACGCGGCCAAGCTCTCGGCCCTCTGGGGATCGCCGCCGAAGTCCTGAAGTATACTGGCCACGTTGCCGTCAGCGGAGACTGTCATTGTGGTTGCTCCGCACCATTTATGATTTCAACCGTTGGGCACTCCAGGTTCATCCCGTGCTTCACAAGGTCAAACGGGTCGGGATAGACTATGGCTTTGTCTGGTCCCTTCGGGAACTTCACGGGGAGCCACTGTTCCATTTCCGCGTTCTCCTCTCTGAACTGCGGGAGAACTGCAAGCACCCTGTTGGCCTCTACCACCGACTTGTCATAAGTAGAGTGCTCAGACTGGTAGTCCGGAAAGGGCAAACCTAGCCTCCATCCCATGAACCCCACTCTGTACCGCACCACCTCTTTGGCAAGCCGTCTCATCTCGGCATCGGTCAAGTCGTAGTGCTCTTGGATGGCTTCCGTGCTGATGCGGCACTCCTGAGCGACACCCTTCACCCGCACCTTCGAGGCCTCAAGCCGTCCATCTACAATTCGCTGGTGGACAGCCTGGGGCGTGATCCCAAAGAACTGGGCCACTTCAGGCACGGCGTACATTCTCTCTTTGGTCATTACGCTTAACTCACACCTTCTATTAAGTCGAGCACCGAAGCAATTCTAACAAAGCACAGCAATCGACACAATCCAACAAAGGCGAGCAAGAATGGGAAGGCAGGGACTGGTGGTGGGGGTTTGCACACATTCCTGCGGATGTAAGGACCACAGGGGTGTGGAAGACTCTCAGACTCGTGAACCCACCGCCCAAGCCGTCGATGTAGTGGCCCTGATTACACCGCCAGCTTGAAGGTCAACTGGAAGGTTCTTGATTTTGTCAAGCGTGGTGGGCCGGAGCGTGCTGAACTGCGAACTTTTCGGTGGAAGGTCTCACTATAAGGCGAAAGACCTCATCGGCTCCATGTCTGAGGTCTGGACTGCCTAAGCACTTCCCCCTTGGTCAAGCCGAGGGATCGCAGCGAATACTAGGCTCACTGGCAAGTTGGGCCATAGGGGTCGATCAGCTCGGCTATGCGTTCTAGTTGAGCAACTATGGCGTGGAGTATTCTATCGCGATCTGTGCCCTCTGGCAAGTCTATTGGCAAATATACCTCGTCGCTACGCCACGACAGCCTCGGTCCGCCCCAGTCCTTGAGCCTGTTTCGGACCTCTTCCAGCTTTACGTATCCACCGTCTTCGGTGTGCCCGGTGATCTGTATCCATAGCGGTTGTTCCGGCATTTGCCTCACGGCTCTATAGTCGATGCCAAGCCAGGCGAACGCGCCCCCGAGGCGAAGGTATCTTCCGTAGAAGTCATATCCTTGTCCTACCGATAGTCCACTGGTGTCGGCCAACTTCGATTGCTCAAGGCGCTTCAGGGACTCCGCGATCAGTTGTTTCAGATTCTCGTCGCGTGTGGGTCTGTCACCCTCGATAGCGCTGGCGGCAAGCCCCTGCAATTCAGCGATCTCGAAGCAAGTCTGAGTATCGCCGTCCTCCCTGGTTCTCCGCGCCATCCTGCCGAGAAGCAATTGCCAAGTCGTCAGCATCAGGCGCCGTTGGTCATCCCTGGACCGCGCAGCAATCAGTCCGTGACTCCTGTCGGCAGGGTTCAATTCGTGACCGGCGTCGCGCAACCTAACTTCCAGTTCGTTCCACAAGTTGCCTTGGAAGATGCGATAGCCTGGGGCCAGGAACAGGAGCGCGGCACGCTTGTGGGCGGGAAGTCCTCGCCAGTAAGTAACGGGCTGGTTAGAGGTTAGTGGCGCCCAGAACTTCGACTCGATCAATGCGACGGTATTGTCGTCTCTGTCCAGGCAAGCCAGGTCCGGTATAGCTCCATGCGCGTCGGTCGTCCAGGGTTGGGCTTTTGCGATAGGTATTGGCCCATGTTCATCTCCCAGAAGTTCTGACAAGGCCTCGATGGCAGAGGTAGAGTGCGAGAGAATGAAGAACAGTGCATCCGTGGCCACGTCCTCGAGCCCGATGGTATGGCGTTGCGCGATGAAACTGAGCAGGGTGGAATTTTGTGGCGCCATGGTGAAGTCCTCGGCTGGGCTCTGTTGGGAGCTAATGTCATAAGTTGTGGAGATTGAATGCGGGGATGACTTGAGAGGCGTACCCTTCCAGGCAATCAACAAGGGTCCATAGGGACGACAGAACTGGAGGTATACGCTTTGAAGGAAGTGTATCAGAACGAAGGGAATGAGAACGTAGTTGGCGACACACCGGAACAGATGATCAGGGAAGGAGCGAGAAGGATATTGACAGCGGCCCTCAAGGAGGAGGTCCATGGATTCCTAGGAAGGGAGCGATACGAGCGTTCCGATGAGTTTCGCGGATACAGAAACGGCTACCACAGGAGTCGGAAGTTGGCGGTGGGCGTGTCGACGGTGGAGGTGAAGGCGCCAAGGGTATCGGACGCGCTGGCCGAGGTGTCGTCGGAAGGCTTCGAGTCGAAGATAGTGAAGCGGTATGAGAGGACGAGTCGTCAAACGCGGGAGCTGCTTCGGAAGCTGTACATGTAGGGGTTGTCGATCGGGGACTTCGAGCCGGCGCTTCGGGAGTTGGTGAGATGGACGACGTCGCTGAGCGCCAACGCGATCATGGGACTGAAGAGTCGTTGGGGGGACGAGTGCCGAGAGTGTCAGGGTAGTCGCCTCGACTCCTGTCGCTATGCCTACATATGGTATGCCTACATATGGGTAGACGGGGCGTGCTTGGAGCCGGAGGGGACAGGGAGAAGACGGCGTTGCTGCGCGTGGTTGGAGCGAGGGAGGATGGAACGAAGGAATTGCTCGGGATGGAGCTTGGCTACCGCGGAGAGCGCGGAGAGCTGGGCTGGTGTGCCGAGGAGCTTGAGAGACCGGGGGCTGGAGGCGCCATTGCTTGCTGTTGGAGATGGCGCATTGGGGTTGTGGTCGGCTCTGTACTAAGTCCATCCGACGACCGGTCGCCAGCGCTGCTGGAACCATCGTGCGCTGAACCTGTCGGCGAGGCTTCTGAAGTCGATGAAGTCGTGAGCGAGACGGAATCTGCGGGAGATCTCCCACGCTCCCACTCGAGCGGAGCGTCACCTGCCGCGCGACGAGTACGTGGCCGATCTGGGCGCGGACGGTCGCGCCAATGCCGCTGAGACGGTGGTTCGGGACTGGGAGTCACTCGTGAGCTTCTACGACTTCCCTATGGAGCATTGGGTACATCTGCGGACTACGAATCTGCTGGAGTCGGCGCTCAGTGCCGTGAGGTTGAGGTCAGATGTAGCGAAGCGTCTGAAAGGACGGGGCAGCGCGTTGTATCTAGCACTCAAGGTGGCGCTGAGACTGAGTGAGCGCTGGCGACCGCTGAACGGAGGGCGGAACCTGATGCGCTTGTTGGAGATGGAGCGAGGTTCGAGTATGGGATCCTAACCGAGTTGCCGCTAAGCATCGAGGAGGCAGTAGCGGCCTGATCGATCAATAGCCTGGAGGGCGATTTCCACAACATTTGACACAAGCTCCACTGGGCTACGGAAGGCCCTGATTGGACGATACGGGGTAATCATAGCGGTTAAGACGGAAACTCACATTGATATCATAGAAATTCACCGGCGTTCTCACGGCTATCTTACATTCATCTTGTAAAATGTGTGGTATTGTGGCTCATCGGCGGGGCGGTACTTGATTGCCCGTCTTCCGGAGGCGATACGCAACGGGAACAGTTCACTCCGCCTCCTCCGGAGAGAGGTCGGTGAGGATGATCCAGGGTTCTTCCCGTTCAGTGTACCGGACGGGAAGCAGGATGCAACGGCGTTGGACAGTAGAGGGGTTGAAAACGGCGCCGCTGCCAACCCCAGTCCGTATCGGGACCGGTTCTCAAGAGCGGGCAGGAGCGCCAGGTGCGGGTCACTGCCGTCAACGACGAGGGCGAAGGTCCCAGCGCCGCGACGAAGTCAGCGAGGGCGGATGACTCCAGGGTGTCGGACAACACCTGAGGGCAGCGCAGAACGGGAGTTAGAACAACGTGGCGTGGGCCGCGTCCGGGCAGGTCAGGGGATACGAGATGCGGTACCGGGTGAGAAGGACGAACTCGGGCAGGGCCGGTGGCGGGCACCATCCAGTAGACACCGCCAATCACCGGCGATCCGGCGACTCAAAGCGCATTAGTTCCAATCTGTGGAGCGCTACGCGAGCATGTTCAGAGGACAGCCCATTCGGTCAGAGAATTCTGATGGTCGGAGCGGCGACGTATCAGTGTGGAATTTGAGGGGGAAGGGCTTCCTAAACGAGACGAGGGGCCGACACCATACATTTCATAGGAGGCGCAGGTGGCACAAGATATGAATCTCCACGACAGTCGAAGGAGTGGCTTGAACGACGAGGAGCCAGGAGCCACTCTTGGACCGGACTACGCCTACGACGCCGCTACATCTACCAACGAGGATACCGGCGACCCTATTATCGACGAGATTGAAAGGACGCGGACTGAGCTTCTGGACCTGAGTCTCCGCAACCCATTGCTCAACTACCGTCCGCTTAAGTCCAGGGGCGTAGAAGCCGTCAATGAAATCCCGTCCGCAGTCTTCGACTTTCTGGTGCATAGAGTTCGCCCCATGTCTTTCTTGGCTCGCCAGGAGACGGATGAGCAGGTATCGGTCAATCTATCTGTGTCCTCGAGCGAAGAGGCTCATGGCGAATTAGACCAACCTGAAGAGGACGACAGTGGCCCCACTCCGCGACGCGCCGACAATCGCCTGCAAACCAACGAATCTGCCAGCCAGTTGCAATCTAGACTTCTCAAGACCTACCACGCAGTAAACACTCTGATCCAAGAACAGGGTGTCAACACCCTCTTCGTTGCCCTCGGAATGGTCGAATGGTACGCATCTGACGCCAGCAACATCACGCGCAGAGCGCCCCTGATACTGGTGCCGGTGGAGATCACCCGGTCTGATGTCCGAGGAAGATTCCGCATCGCCTATACGGGCGAGGAACTGGGGGCCAATCTCTCCTTCATGGAGAAGGTGAAGAACGACTTCGGAATAGTTATGCCAGGACTGCCCAATGATGAGGACGTGGACGTGGACGGTTACTTCGATGACGTTGCGAGCCGCATAGAATATCTGGACCGCTGGTCGGTAGACCGCAGGAGCGTCGTCCTTGGCTTTTTCTCGTTCGGCAAATTCCTCATGTACAGAGACCTCGATCCAGACACGTGGCCTGACGGAACGGGATACGGCCCCCGGGAGAGCGGCATCATACGCGCCTTGTTCGGAGGCGGATTCTCGGAACCTGATCCAGAGATTGGCGAAGGAGACCGCCTGGACGATCACCTCAGTCCGGAAGACATTCACCATGTCGTGGACGCCGACTCGTCGCAGGCGCTGGCAATCTTCGACGTCAACCAAGGCCGCAACCTCGTGATCCAGGGTCCGCCGGGAACCGGCAAGTCTCAGACGATCATGAACATCATCGCGGAGGCGATAGGCAACGGCAGGAAGGTCCTGTTCGTCTCCGAGAAGATGGCCGCGCTCGAGGTAGTCAAGCGCCGACTGGACGGGATCGGTATTGGCGTGGCCTGCCTTGAATTGCACAGCCACAAGACGACGAAGCGAACCGTCCTTGACGAATTGAAGAAAACGCTAGACCTGGGCGCGCCGACCGTCGCCGGGATAGAAGACGACTTCGTTGGGCTTGCTCGCCTTCGGAGCAGACTCAACGCGTATGCCGAGGCGGTCAATGCGCCGGTTGGCGAAACCGGGGTTTCGCCATTCGTGGCGTACGGTGAACTCATTCGGATTCGTGGCCAAGAGAAAGAGAGCGCTCCACTGCCGGGTGTCGCCATAGAAGACATTGGCTCATGGGCAGCGGCCGATTTCGAGTCGAAGCTCAGGGTAGTCTCAGAATTCCAGACCAGGCTCGCGCGGGTTGGAGTTCCAGAGCGGCACCTTTTCTGGGGTTCAAAGCTACGCATTCTACTGCCGAATGGTCAGGCGGTCCTGAAGGAGAGGATCGACAGAGCTTCCGAGTCATTGGGGACAGCGGTAAGGAACGTGCGCGGCCTCGCTGACGCCTTGGGACTGAGTGCGCCTGAAGACATGATGCAGACCGAACTCTTGCTGGCTGTTGCGACACGAGCGGCGAAGGCCCCCAACATCGAGGGTGTCGCTCTATCCGAATTTGAGCAGCCAGCTCAGCGCGATGTGATGAAGTGCGTCGCGGACGCCGGTGCAAGGTGGGCCGCTCTGCACTCCACTTATGACGATGTCCTGGAACCCAACTCATGGGACGCTGACGTGCGCAAGACCCATGACACCCTCTCTGATGCCGGGCGCAAGTTCCAGTCATGCGTTCAACCCGAATTCCATCTTGCTCCCAATAACCCGAGCATATCCCAGGAATGGGTAGACGCGGCGCTGAAATCGCTCAAGACATTGACTGGGCTAGTCCACCAACTGGCTGACGCCCTAGGATTGAGTCCGCCGGAAGATGCGGTCCAGACCGCAGGTCTCATGCCTCTAGCCGAACGAGCGGCGAAGGCCCCCAACATCCAGGGAGTTGACCTATGCGCATTCGAGCAGCAGTCTCAACGCGGCGCGATGAAGCGTCTTACGGATGCCGGTACATCATGGGTTGGCCTACATTCTCAGTACGACGACCTGTTGGACCCGAGAGCGTGGGATGCGGACGTGCGCAAGACACGCGACGCCCTCTCGACGGTTGGACGAAAACCTTGGAGATTCCTGTCTCCGGGTTACCGACGCGCGCAAAAGCATCTCTCGGAACTGTGTCTCGTCGCACGCCCCGACAGTATCGAGGACCGGATTGCGACCGTGGATGCGATTCTTAAGGAGCAGGAACGTCGTCGCGCGTTTGAGCGGCTGTCCCCAGTTGCCGGAGCTGTCCTTGGAACGAGGTGGGAGGGTGAAGATTCCGATTGGGAGACCGTTGGGCAGATCGTAGAGTGGGCGCTTGCCCTGTTCACGGACGTAGACAGCGGCGCCATAGCCATTGACTCCGTAAGGTCACTGCGTGACGACATCGACGCGCGGAGGATTGAGGGACTGTTGGAGCAGGTTGTAAAGGCCGCGGATTCCCATGCCGAGCGAATCGAGACGCTTTCTTCGATCATAGCATTGGACATCGAGGGTGAGGCCGATCTTCTGTCTCTTAGCTTTGCCCAACAGGACGACGTCCTCAACGCATTGGGCAAAGAGAACAACGATCTTGCCCAAGCCAACGTCAGCCTCTCCGCGTTATTCAGAGCCGAACCGCCAGTTGGTGTCGAACGGCAGATCAAGATTCTGGATGGGATTCTAGAGGAGCAGGAGCTTCGGCGAACGTTCGACTCAATGTCCCCGGCCGCCGAAGCTGCCTTGGGACCGAAGTGGAAGGGTGCGGATTCCGACTGGAAGGCCATCGGCCAGATCGTCGAGTGGGCGCTAGCGCTGTTCACCGACGTTGACGGCGGCGTCATACCGATTGACGCCACCAGGTCCCTTCGCGACGACATAGACCCAGGGGTGGTCGTGGGCGGCCTGACGGATGAGGTCAGGTCAGCGACGTATTCTCACGTCAGTCGCTTAGACGCGCTTCACGCCTTCCTGGAAATGGATAACTCAAAGCGATTCAAGGATTCCGCCCGCGTGAGTTTGACCAATGCAGGAGGCACGCAGCTCGAAGGGATGATAACTCTCCCATTTACGGCGCAGAGCGAAATCCTTGCCGGTTGGTCGGGCGGGATAGACGGTATCCATGACCTTGTGGGGTTCAACAGCGCGGCCCAGGAAGCTGCGGAGCAAGGTCTGGGGGCACTTGTAGAGGTAGGAGCGAAATGGTCGGAAGCGGCTCAGCATCTGAGAAGCGTATTGGAACGAGCGTGGTATGAGCATGTCCTATCCCGCGCTCTGAAGGAGCGGCCGGCTCTTGCGAGCTTCGCCGGCAACATCCATGAACAGCTGATAGGACAGTTCTGTTCGATGGACGAGCTAGCGCTGGACCACAATCGCGCCAGGGTAGCCTATTCTCACTGGTCACAACTTCCCAAGTACGACGGCGGCGGACAACTTCGGATTCTCAGGAGGGAGTTCGAGAAGAGGCGCAGACATCTCCCAATCCGACAGTTGATGCTTCAAGCGGGGAATGCTATCCAAGCCATTAAGCCCATATTTATGATGAGTCCAATGTCCATCGCAACGTATCTGCCTCCAGGTAGCGTCAACTTCGACCTGGTGGTGTTCGACGAGGCCAGCCAGGTGAGGCCCGTGGACGCTCTTGGCGCCCTAATGCGCGCTGACCAGTCCGTCGTCGTGGGCGATAGCAGGCAATTGCCGCCGACCAGGTTTTTCGACATCGTTACTCAATCCGACGACGAAGATGATGACGACAGCGTGGTCGCGGACATGGAGAGTATCCTGGGGTTGTTCCGCGCTGAGGGCGCGCCCGACAGGATGCTGCGGTGGCACTACCGGAGCCGTCACGAGTCCCTGATAGCAGTGTCGAACCGAGAGTTCTACGAAAATGAGCTGGTGGTCTTCCCCAGCCCCGATTCCAGTAGAGAGAGCATCGGCCTTAGGTATCATCACCTTCCGGATACCCATTACGACCGCGGGAGGAGCAGCGCGAATCGCAAAGAGGCTGCCGCTGTGGCGACGCATGTTATGGAACATGCCAGGCGGAGTCCTGAATTGACCCTCGGCGTAGCAGCATTCAGTTCCGCGCAGAGAGACGCTATCCAGGACGAGTTAGAGAGACTCCGCCGCCAGGATCCTTCCTGCGAGACATTCTTCAATGACCACCCAGAGGAACCGTTCTTTGTCAAGAACCTGGAAAACGTCCAGGGCGACGAAAGGGACGTCATATTCATCAGCATAGGATATGGGCGGGACGCTGGAGGACGGGTTGCCATGAACTTCGGACCGCTGACAGCGCAAGGCGGCGAACGACGACTGAACGTTCTCATCACCAGGGCTAAGCGGCGCTGTCACATCTTCACAAATCTACGCGCAGCCGACATTGACCTGAATCGAACCAGTTCTCGCGGTGTTCGAGCCTTGAAGACCTTCCTAGCCTACGCGGAGACCGGCGTTCTTGAGGATGCGGCTGGCGAGTCGGGGCGTGAGGTAGACTCGCCGTTCCAGAGGGCGGTGGCAGCCAAGCTTCGCTCCTTGGGCTACGATATACATGAGGAGGTGGCTACAGGCGGAAAGTTCATAGACCTCGCGGTCGTGGACCCGCAACATCCTGGGAGATACATCCTCGGAATCGAGTGCGATGGGGCCTCGTACCACAGCTCACGCTGGGCGAGGGATAGGGACAGGCTCAGGGAACAACACCTTCGGAGTCTGGGATGGAGGCTCCACCGGATTTGGAGCGCTGACTGGTTCCAAAACCCGGAGCGAGAGTTGAATCGCGCCGTCGACGCCATTGAGCAAGCGAAGGCGGCAAAACCTGCCGATCGCCCTGTACAGCAGAACAACAGACCCCATATCGAGCGTGCGGACGGAGGGGAAGAAGCAAGCGTCCTAACCGCTCCCCGATACGAACTGGCTCAACCCAGTGTGGAGATCGGTTATTACGAACTTCACGACGCTCCAGGAGCGTCGCTTTTCAACCCGATCACTGAGGTTGTCCGGGTTGAAGGTCCCGTGCACGTTAGCGAGGTGCAGCGCCGAATCGCCGACGCCGTGGGTGTGGCGAGACTCGGTTCCAGGATAAAGGAGAATCTTGGGTGGGCTGTCGGCAATGCCGAGCGCAGAGGCCTGATCGTAAGGAAGGGAGAATTTCTTTGGAGCACAGACATGAAGGCGCCCGCCGCGCGTGACCGTAGTGACATTCGAGGGAAAAGAATCGAGATGGTTTCGCCGGAAGAGATCGCCCAAGCCCTTAGGATAGTTGTCAAGCGCTCATACGGTATGGATCGCGAGGAGGCGGCGGTGGAGGCAGCAAGACTTCTGGGATTCAGAAATGTATCCAAGAGAACGAGGAGACGAACACTCCGAATCTTGGAGAATCTGGTCGAAAGTGGCGACTTCGTGGCTACAGGCGCCCAGGTAACTATGGCCAAACCAGCACGAGCCCGCAGCTTCAGAGTAGAATGTCAAATGCCTCCACACCCGGCCCTGAGACGTGAGTAACACTGCCACTTCCAATATATCCGGCTTGCGCTGGGCCGGGAACAATCCGAGCCCAGCGGAACTGCTAACCCTGGGCTGGCTGAGCGAGTTGCAAGAACACAACCGGCCGGTGGTCACCCGTTTGGCGGGGATGTCGTTCCTGCAACATCCCATGCCCGGAGATTTGCAGGCCATCAAGACCCTCACGGTTGTGGATAGGTGTGACTGGGTTTCTTGTAGCATGACGAGGTTGGATGATTGTGGTAAAAGGTCGGCAGATGGCGGGCTTGTCCGTTGGACCGCGTTCCCGAACTCTATTGCAGTCCCACTGAGCTTAGGCCCGGATGTGCCGTCGATGCGCCATTCCTGCCACGCCAACGTCGCGCCTGCCATGCGCTGATACAAATGTGACTGGAGCTCGCAGATCGTAGCCTCCTAGGAACCGTGACAGCGAAGACGTTCTGCACCCTCTGGCCATCGATCTCCATCCAAAGGCGGGAGAGAGCGTCTGCTTCCATGGTCGAGGCAGGTTCAAGCTCGGTTTCTAGGATCACAGGTCCAGAGTAGGCAGGGGGCCGATGATGTCGGGACGCCCGCCGTCATGCAACGTCTCGGCGACCGCAGACAGCCCACACCTTTTTCGGAGGGATCTTGCCAGCGTGTCGTTGATGACGCTTTCGTGGCTGCGGTCGCTGTCGGAGTCAGGTTTCATTCCAGAACCAATATCCTCGTCGCGCTCATGCTAGAACGTCTAAAGTCTCAGGCGATTCCTACGCAGTGGGCAGGGGCTGGTAGCGCTCGACCCGTATCCTGTCTTCACTCTTGCGCGCTTGAGCCAAGTCGTATGCAGTCTGACGGCTAAGCCAGAAATCAGCGCTGGACCATCCGGCCTTCTCTAGGCGAATGGCCATGTCGGGCGAGATTGCCGCGCGACCGTTCAATACCCGCGAAAGCGTATGGCGGGCAACTCCCAGAACCTCCGCCGCCTCGGTAACGCTCAGGCCGAGAGGATCCAGGCAGTTCTCCCTGACGCTGCGACCTGGATGGGGCGGATTCTTCATAGGCATGGTCTCTCTCCTCATTAGTGGTAATCGACGAGATCAACGTCGTACACGTCGCCAGATTCAAACCTAAAAGTGATCCGCCAGTTGCCAGTAATCGAAATGCTCCACAATCCTCTTCGGTCCCCTCTGAGTGGATGCAGTCTGTATCCCGGCAGATCGAGATCGCTCGGCCTGCCGGCGGCATCCAGGTCCGCCAGGGCAAGAGTGATTCGGTCCAATTGGTCGGCGGCTATCCTGCTGGGGTCGTCTCGCTCATGGAGTCGCCTCAACCCCCGATGGCGAAACGAACGGATCATAGATTGATCATACCGTGTGCCGGTACAGCTATCAATAGCTTCGTTAATCTTGCTGACGCTGACACATAGCGATTGCCCACTGGGGCGCTCAATCGCTACGCTCAATATATGGCAATCTCCGAACGAAAGTTGCTCGATGCGCTCAGCCGGACGCCGTTCGTCGATTCGGCGGAGTTGGCGCTCATTCTAGGCGAGCCGCACGCCACGATCCACAGGAACCTGAGCAACCTGCTGGCGAAGGGCTTCGCCGGGCGCGTCAGCCACGGTACCGCCCACCTGCCGTCGAGCCAACGATACTACTTGACAGCCAAGGGCATCCGGGCAGCTTCTGCGACACTTGACTTCGACATGCCATCGGACTTTGTGCGGGCCTACCCCATGTCCAAGGAGTGGCTGACGCTGCTCATCCGCAGGATGGACGCGGTGGCCGGCGTGTACCGTCTCGCCGCCTCAATGTCCCCTGGCATCGATGGGCTCCGGTCCCGCGTGGAGTT
The DNA here is from genome assembly GCA_965208795.1 of Dehalococcoidia bacterium. Lineage (GTDB taxonomy): Bacteria > Chloroflexota > Dehalococcoidia > Lucifugimonadales > UBA1123 > VXRN01. The sequence continues at coordinate 644,044 of CBDBPQ010000002.1, read as the reverse complement.
CCACCGCAGGGGCCGATTCGACGCCACCATCACGCTCCACGAGGGCCGCAGCTTCGGCGTGGTCCGCCAGGGCCTGGCCCTCCGGCGCCGGTCTCTCTACGACCGGCTTCGCGCCATAGCTGAGTACGACTACAGCCGACGTCCCGGCGCCGTCTTGGTCCTGGTTCCAAGCGTCTGGGAGGAGAGGCTGACGACGAGGTTCTGCGAGGACCGGAACATCGACGACTGCTACGTGGCCGTGGAGTCCAGGGCCACGCTGGAGAGATGGGACCTTCGCCTCTGGCGCTGCGCCTCGTGGGTGATCGGCAGCAGCTTCTTCTCACTCGAGGACATGATCTCCCGCACCAACCCCGGCGGAAGGCCTAGCGCCCAGTCGCCAGAGCGGAAAAGGGCGTCGTTGCCCCATCCCGAGCGCATGGCGCAGGATGCGCCGACCTTCGGCGTAAGCCCGGCGGAGAAGCGGACGCTCGACCTCATCACCGACCACCCGATGGTCCCCCGTGATCACCTGGTACGCTGGCTCGGTGTCTCCGAGGGACGAGTCAGCCAGATGATGCGCAGCCTGGTCGATACATGGGGCCTGATCGAGCAACGAGGAAAGCGTAGCGGTAGGCGCTACACGCTGTCCGCCGAGGGCATCCGCTACGTCACCCACAGGGACCGCGCTCAGCTTCCCACGACGCAGGGCATCTGGAGCACGGCCCTCACCACCGACAGTCAGGGCCGGAGACGACGACACCTGGGCCACCGCATCGAGACGTGGGCGAGGCAGACTAAGCACGCAGACGGCATCACCTGGTTTCTCTCGAATCTGGAGTCCGAGACCAGGGAGGACCCTGACAGTGAGCTGCTGTGGTCCGTCCCCACCGCCAGGTCAGACCGGACCTACAACTGGGGCGATTCGGCCATCGCCCCAGACGCAGTTGGGCATCTCGTCACCGGCGGCCTCCACGTGCCGTTCTACCTTGAGCGCGAGCTGCGCGCCCGCTATCCCCGGGGAGTCCTGGCCCGCCTGAGACCCTATGAGAGATACTACTGGTCGCCCGAGCATAAGGACGACCAGCCCCCGTTCCCCGTCACGCTGTTCGTCGTGGACAGTGAGGAGATCGAGGATACCTATGTGAGCACGGCGTCCCGGCTGGCCACCATGTCCCTGCCCATCCTCGTGTCCTGCACACCCGTCCTGTCACGCACGGGAATACTGGGGCCGTCATGGCGTCCGCTGTGGGAGTCGGAGTCCCCGAGACTACCCCTGTCAGGGCTGAGCGCCTACCAGTGGGACTCGCTATTCCACCGGATGCGTCATCGTCCTATAGAGGGGAATAGATAGCGACGCTTCGTCGCTATCTCCCCACTCCGCTGGTTGGGGGGCACAAAGAGGCTCAACCGGCGCGATTTCCGGAGGTTTCCAATGGCCAAATCAGCCCAAATCAGCTACGAAACGGGGGTGACGCGTCAAGTGCAACCGGTCTGACGTGTCAGTGGCAACAATGGGAAGCCATGCTAAAATAAGTTGGCGCTAAGATGACTACTCGATTGCACTTTGGAATCGCTGACGTGTCAGCCGATGGGAAGGGAAAAAGCGATGGATGAGCCTGTCCGCTGGGTCACGAAAGCGGAGGCTGCTGAGGAGCTGGAGATATCCCTCTCGACCCTGGACCGTAAGATCAGGAGAGGGGAGATCGAGGTGGTCAGGGAGGGCCGCCGGGTCTACGTGCGGATGGAGGGGCCGAAGTATCTGAGCGACGAGGAGTTGCTGCTCCGCGCTATGGTCAGGGAGGAGGAGCTTCAGCGGACCGTGCGGGAGTTGGAGCAAAGCATATCCGAGTTGAAGCTCAGAGCATCCGAATTGGAGCTGGAGCGGAACAAGGCCATAGAGTCAGCAGCCGTCAGCATACGGCAGTACAAAGAGCTGGAGGAGGCATACCGGAAGGAGGTCGCCGAGCATAAGAACACGAGGGAAGCGTTCACCATAGCCCGCGTGTGGGCCTTCGTGCTGTTAGTACTGCTGATCGCCAGCGTTCTCCTGTGGTGGTTTGTCCTGAGGTAGGGCCGATAGGAGAATCTCAGCGACATCCCCGACAAGTGGATAGGGCAAAGTAGACGGGCATGACACCAAAGGCAGGACCATTTATTGCAGCCCTCGTTGTGGGGATTCTTCTGGCGATCGCCTGTGGGTCGGAGCCGCCGAGCATATCCCTATTGGAAGTCATCGACCAAGGCGACTCGGAGGCGGCTCAGGCCCACATGGAGTTCGGCAATGACCCCGACGAGACGTCCATTCCTCCCGAGTATCCCTTCGCGGGAGCGTCCGCGCTGAATCTGGCGATACTGAAGGACGAGGAAGAGATCGTCAACATCCTGCTGGACAATGGAGCGAACATCGACATCAAGGCCTAGGAATCGTTCCGGAGCACCCCCCTGGATTGGGCGGCATTCTGGGGCATGAAGGACATGGTGGTGCTTCTTGTCGAGAATGGCACTGACATCAACTCACAGAATGTCCTGCGATCCACCCCCTAAATAGGCGAGTGCTGACAACCCCTTCATGGAGGTCGGCGACCTAGAGCGGTTCCTGGAGAACCGTGCGTTCATCTGGGAATACCTCGCCGCCAATGGCGGTAGGTCGAGGATTGAGTAGAGGCCGCAGCATTGGAATCCAATCCGCTCCCCTCGAATTCGCGGGTAGTGTATCCGTTTGAAATTTCGGGGTCATTTCAGAGGGTCCACGTATCGTGCCTTCAGGCTATGTGAACTTCCTGGATTCCCCATCCCTGTGCGCCTCACAGAGAGGGTCGTCCCCTTCTGGCGCGAGGCCGTCACAGTCAAAATCAGCGACACAGTAAGTCCATCCGACAGGCGGCGGCACGGCTATGGTGATCGGTGTACTTGATAGCGGTGGCAGCGTGTCCCAAGTGATAGGGGTGTCTCCCGAATTGCGTTGTACGCTTTCTGCGCGCCCGGCAACGGCACCCCTTCCAGATAGCTTGCGGAGCCTGTCGTACAGTTCCAGAGCCAGCGAGTCATGAGATGTCCTCCGAGTGACTACGTTGAGCGCCTCTGACTGGGACTCGTCGAGTACGTGCGAATATCTCTTGTCTGTTGTTTGTCGCCTGCTCTCCTTATGTCGGCGCCAGCTATCCCAGTTGATCATGCTGTCGATTACCGTTTTGCGAACGTATCGAGTTGGATCTGTGTCCTTTTGGTCTAAGGTCGCGGTGGACTCAAAGCCGGTGCGGACTTCTGCTCCGTTCTTCTGGAGGCGTTCTCCGAACACACTTATCACGTACTGCTCAAGGTCCGGTTCGTCTTCCAAGTCCGGAATGTATAGAAGCGCCGAGGTATCCTCGTAGATCGGAATCACATCGGACCCGCCGAGGTCGGCGTAGAGAAACCGCGTTGGGTTCTTCCCAATGGAGTATCTGAACAGGTGCGGCTTGCTCGTGTTGTGTTGCCTGAAGCCCAGCTCCGTCAGGATGACGGCGTTGGCGAAGACCCTGCGCTGCACCCATGGAAACATCTCGACTGATCGCCGCTCTGTCCAGTTCGGCTTGGACACTGCATACCACGGCTTGAACCAGGGCGTGGAGCTTCGCCGTCGCTCCATATGTCGGAGGCTGGCGTCTATGACCTTCTTGCCGCGGTCAAAGGTTTCCCGCGCTCGCCTTCGCTCCTCTTGCTCTTGACGCCGTCTCTTCTTGCAGGCGGAGCACTCTACGGATGATGGGTTCATCATCCGGTTTGCCAGGACCTCTGTATCCAAGTCGTCAATGGAGTCCCAATTGACGTGTCTGATAAAGACGGGAAGCTTCGACGCCTTGTAGCGAGCTTCGGTCACCTCGTCCGGTGGATGGGTGTTGACGACTTCGATGATGAGCGACTTGCCATCTGCCATGGTCGCCACGATGTCGGACCGGGTCCCTTCCACGACCGTGCGTTCGAGACCTATGGTTGCTCTCGCCAGGGCGATATTCCGAGAAACGATTTGTCCGCAGGCGCATCGGCAGCCCAGCCTGTATTCGGTGGAGTCCTGTTGCGCGCTGTGAAATCCGGCGACGATCTTTTCCTGGGCCAACCTATGGAGGAAATTGTCGGGATCCGGCTTCGGAGTGCATATGATGCCCTTGTGAGCGAAGTGCCAGCGATTTCTCTTGCCCCTCTTGGCGATCATCTCCTCGTTGCAATCACCGCACCAGAAGGGCTTCGGGGCATCCTCATCCCGGATGCTTCGCTTGCTCCGCATCGCATCCAGCGCGTATGGATATTGAATGTCCTTCATCACGCGTTATCCGTTTCCCTTTTGCTCCACCTCTGATTTCAGCGTAGCAGACGCATAGCATGATTTTCAGAATATATGCGCCTTGCTCCTGTGTATCGATGTTTTCATTGAGGCGTGGGGAGATTGTTGTACCCTGTAGTCGGTTGGTATATTGTAATCGTCAGAGGTGGACTATGCCGGTAGGACCAAACGGAGAACGCAGACCTTCCAACCCAATCGAGGCGGGCATCATGGTAGCTCAGATCGCGGTGGGTGAGATTGAGGAGCCAGGCCCCCCACACCCATATGAGCCTGAGCCGCCGAGCCAGCGGCCGATGGCTCAGACAAGTCGAGCTGGACAACATCCCACCCAACCTGCTGACCGCTACGCTCTAGTCCAGGATGCCATCCAAGAGGTTGATGACCGAAGCATTGAACCCACCGATGGGCAGTGGTTGGAAGACCTCACCATCGACATCGCGCCATCCATTAAGGAATGGGATATTGTCGAATGCTATTCATGGGCAAACTGGCCTGACCGCGAAAGTGTTTTCCCTGAATCGTCAGAGGGTGACACGGGCATAGATGCTGTGGGAATACGAAGCGATGGCGATTTGGTGGCCATCCAGTGCAAGTCCAGGCAGTTGGATTCAACTGGTGAAGGGGCGTCGATCCCGAAAGCGGAAATTGACAGTTTCGCCTTCACGTCCTCTGGCTCTGCCTGGTCTGAGCGTTGGATAGTAACGAACGGCAGCAATCCATTGGCTCCCAATGCAGTCGCCGCTATCGGCATGGCGGACTCTCCGGTCAAGATATTCAACATTCGCAAGGACCTTCAGGATGAGCTTGCGAGTTTCGCCTCCGATGACAGCAAGACCGCAATGCAGAACGAAGCTGTCGCCACCAGCGTCCGAGTGCTCAGGGAGCACGCCAAATCCGATAGTGGCGGACTTCCGGTCGGACAGGCGCGAGGAAAGATCATTTTGCCATGTGGCACCGGCAAGACGCGCATATCTCTACGGATAGTCGAACAGCTCACCGAGCCCGGGGGCGTATCCGTTGTACTATCGCCCTCAATTGCGTTGGTGGCGCAGATACGACGCGAGTACCTGCAACATGCTCGGCTGCCCCTGAACGTAATGGCGGTATGTTCCGACGAAACGGCAGGCTACGATAGGGGGCGTCGGGGATGGACGAGCATCGAGGATGACCCGACTGCTGCCAACAGCAACGTCAGCGCGAATGAGGTAAAGGGTTTTGTGACCACCGATTCGCAGAAAATTGCAGATTGGATTGAAGCGAGCGAGGACGGCGGCATTAACGTTATTTTCGGCACATACCAGAGCGGTTCGAAGATAGCCGAAGCGCTACAAGTCACCGAACGTACCGCTGATGTCTTGGTCGCGGACGAAGCGCACCGTACCGCTGGACTGCGCGCTCGCAAGGCTGTCGATCATCTTCTCCCTGCCGCCTGAGATAGCCGAGCAGGTTCAGGATGCGATGCGCGAGGATGGCCGCACCATGAGCGACTTCATCCGAGAGACCCTCCGTAACTATGTAACTATATGGAAGAGCGGGAGTGGCTGCGGACGATCCGCTATGAGAGGCTCAGCGATCGCCATGTAGAACAGGAAGAGTGGTGAGGAGATTGAAGGGAAGGAATGGGGTGTGATCATTGGTACGATGTGGTCCCATCAGAGGCATAGGCCGTCACTTGAACGGATTGTGACGAAACACCAGGATGACTTTATTCCTATGATGGCAAACGGTGACTTCCTGATTCACTTCCAGAAATGCTGGCCCGTACGACGCTGCTCTATTGTCTATAACAGCCAACAAGGAGAGAACACTGTGAACACTGTAATCGAGCTCCCCGAGGGCGGTCCGGGCACTTCCTGTAACGTGATTGACTTGGTGGAGTACATTAAGAGCTCGGGTTGCAATTCAATCGTCATCGGAGCACAGAAAGACGTACTCGCCAAGCACAAAAAGAGCTACAGCTTGGACTACTGGCTTAGAGTCAACTGCACTGAACGGAGTGACACCATGCAGGCCACCAGCCAGTTAGTGGACAGGATAGTGGGGACAAAACTGCTCTATAGGGTCAAAGTGAGAGACCCACACACAGGGATGGCCGTCAATGGCCTACGGCTGAGTTCCGCTAGGTAGGAGCAGACTTTCGGTCGGAAGAACGAACAGGTAGTAACGAGTTAACCGTCCCATAGGTGGTGGAGTCTGGATGGAGGTGACTTTGGTTAGGATCACTCGATGCGCCAGACGAAGCTAGGGGGCAATCAGCTCGCTAAGGGTAGGCTCGTCCCGACCACTCCACACCCACTGGGTCAGTCCCAGGCCATTCACCATTCCCTGCTTGCTCTTGCATCCTCTGACTGTCCTATACCTGATCTTGCTCCTTCCTGTTGTCCGCTCGGTACAGCTACTTGACGGGATGGCTGAAAGAGATGCTGCACTGGAGGTTTTGACGACAATCCCCGGGAGTCGTCGGCTGAGGTGTGGAAGCTGACAGGAGCTACGACACGAGGGGACTTCGTCGCAGAGTGCAGGGAACTCAGCCTCACACCGAATGTTGCTCAGAAGCAGTGGTGGTCGGCGATAGACGTACGTACCACGCGTCATGAGTCATACAGTTCCAGTCAGATTGTCAAGGGCGGAGCGATATTGGACCACTAGGGCGGAGTAATAATGTGTCTGTCTCAGAAGTCGGCCAGACTGCCAGGATGTAGAATGTTAGGAGACTTGCGATTGGGAGGTTAGCAGGTGCCGCTTCGAGAGTGAACCGAGAGCAGGCCTGGCTGTTACCGCCTACACTCGACGAATTAGTTCCTCCAGATCATCCCGCGCGGTTCGTAGCCGAGTTCGTGGATGCGCTGGACAGGGGGAGTGGACAGAATTGGGTGTGCAGCCAGACGGAGAACCACTGGGAGCGTCCGGCCTACCATCCCCGCGCGTTGCTGAGCGTGTGGCTGTACGGGTTCATGATTGGCGTGCGTTCCTGCCGCAAGCTGGAGGCGGCCTGCCGGGACCAGATACCTTACCTCTGGTTGACCGGATGGCGGCATCCCGATCACAACGCGCTGTGGCGGTTCTACCAGAAGCGCCGCCATAATATGAGAGAGTTGTTCAGGCGCACGGTGGGAACGGCTGTGGCGATGGAATTGGTGGACTTGGCGGTGCAGGCTGTGGATGGGACGAAGATGATCGCCAACGCCGCGCTGATACAGACCTATGACGCCAGACGGTTTCAGGAGTTGCTTGAGCGAGTGGAGAGCGCCATCGAGTCCCTGGAGGCTCAGAACGAAGGCGGGGAGGATGGAGTTGTGGCGCGTCCGCCCGAGAAGCTGTCGGCGCAGAAAGAACTGCTGCAGCGTGTCAGGCAAGCAATGAAGGACCTGCCAGTTATGGAACGTCCGGCGCGCATCACCTGACCGATAGAGATGCCAGATTGATGAGGACTCGTCAGGGCATTGTGCCAAGCTACAATGCTCAGGCCATGGTATCGCCTGTCGCCACTGATGAGGGAGCAACTGGGATGTTGGTCACCGCCTCGGAGGTGGTGGACGAGCCCAATGACACCGCTCGGTTGACTCAGATGGCGGAATAGGCTGAGGAGATACTGGGGTTAGAGCGCCACTCACCCTGGCAGACGCCGGTTACTTCGCCGGTAGGCATGTGGCGGAACTGCATCGAAGAGGGCAGCAAGTGGCGATGCCGGACAGAGAGAGTCCGACGGACCATCCATACCGCAAAGACCAGTTCACATACGACGAGGAGACCGACAGCTACACCTGTCCTCACGGACAGGTCCTTCCCTATTTCGGCATGAAGATCGACAAGACAGAGAAAGCGCGATTATACCGTAGGGCTTCGGGCACGATCTGCAGGGGATATCCTGCATTCGGAGTCTGTGCTAAGAGCGGAAGGTATGGGCGCATTATCGAGATAGGACAGTATGATACGGCCCTGCGCCGCCACAGGGACTGGATGGCGACTGAGGAAGCCAGACAAGCTTATCTGCGTCGGATGCCGCTGATAGAGCCACTCTTCGCCATACTCAGAAACCAACTAGAGCGCAGCAATTCACACTGCGAAGCCTGGCCAACGTGAAAGCCGAATGGAGCATGTTCGTCACCGCCTACAACTTACGGACTCTCTGGAGGGTGTGGCATACCCGGCTCGACACCTGGATGGACGCCATCTAAGCATTTTGTAGAGCGTTTTCACTCGTCCGAGCAAATCGGTCACACTGTAGTTCCCTTCAAGACCTGCCCACTCCGAAAATCCTGATGTCTCGACCGCATATCCGCCAAGCACGGCCCTTCCTGAGACAGACACACTTTTACTCCGCCCTAGTGGTCCAATATCGCTCCGCCCTTGACAGGCGGGGAGTTGGATAAGTTGGCGACGGCTCCGACCAGGGATCGAGAAGGCCTGAGAAGGCCTGCCGATATGTTATCTCGTCCTTAACCCCTCCGGCAATCCGATGCCATGGTGTACGGAGCCGTCCGGAGCGTGAGAGCAAGCGCGGGCCAAACGAAGTAGAACTAGCTGTGCAGGTAATATGTGCTAATATAGCCGATGTCCGGGCCTAAGACACGATTACGACGGCGCGGCGCCTTGAGAAGGCCAAGGCGTAAAGCAAACTACTGAAGAGAGAAAGATATGCCATCTAAGACACAGCGCAGAACGGAGCAAGAGGCCCGGGAACAACGTGGGGAAGTTCAACCAACTGACCGCATGACTCGTGCGGAAAGACGAAGAACGCTCAAGTGCCCTCCGCTAGAGACTCTTCTTGAGGCGAGGGAAGCTGATCTTTATGGACGACTCTTCTGGTCGATAGCCAACCGCGGCACGGAACTGCACAGATCGGGTGAGGTGATATGGCTTAGAGGAGAAGACGGGAAAGGAGTGATAACCAACAAAGAGTTTCGTCTCACGCCTAAGCTCGACTTTGTACATTCAACAAGCGGCGTAGGCCAGTGATTTTATAAGTCTGTTGTACAGCGGCGTCGGGACTTTCCGCATATCGGGTTTCTGGGACGACATGCAGAAAGTCTCAGAAGCGCTCTAGAGGTGACAGCGCACCAGAGCGATCGCAGCGACGAAGGTAGGCTCAGACTTGACATACCAGGCCGCTGATCGTGGAGTCGGCATCTGCCGGTTCCCCAGCAGGTGTGCTGCAAGAGTTATCCAGGAGAACAGTCCCAACAGCACAGGGGTGGTACGGGCTATGACGCGATCCGACCACTAGCGTTGTGTCTCCAATCCCAGAGGGGCGCGGGTCTCCTGAAACGTCGCCTCGATCCGCCAGCGCAGCGCGAACCACTCGCGATCTGGCCGGACTGACTGCGGGATCGGTACACAGCAGCGCCTGGGAGTCGAACTGCTGTAGAGGGTCTCGAACGAGCACCCATCGAATGGGCGCGGGTGGCTTGCCAGTGTGATACCAGAGCGCTGTTTGATAGCTGAACTCCACCGTCTGAGTAGCGCCGTCGCGCCACGCGACTGCGGCGCTCATCCAGCGCGTATGGGGATAGTCCAGGAGCGCCTTGAGTGTGGGTAGGCGGTGGCCCTTGGCGCGCGTACGCCCCACCTGACCGGGCCCGACGAGGCGGAGCGGGTTCGTATAGCGCAGCATCCAGACGCAATCTGGTAATGAAGATGACCGGACTAGTCACAGACTGACACAAGTGAAGCAGGTCGAGGGCAGCGTAGCTGCTGTCGGCGACCACTACCAGAGGACGGTTGGGCAGCCAGCGGCGGAGTTGGAGGATCATCTGACGCGTCCAGTCGGTGAGCTTTTTGTGAGTCCCACCCACCTTGCAATAGCGATCAGAAGGGGCCAGGGCAGTCAGCACAGGCAATGCCCATGTCCGATGTGCCCAGGGCATGTCAAGTCGGAGCCTACATTCGTCGATGCGATCGGTTTGGCGCGCCGCCACCTCTGGATTGCTTCTGAGACTTTCTGCACGTCGTCGCAGAAACCCGATATGCGAAAAGTCCCAACGCCCATGCTCAACAGATTCATCGAGTCGCTGACCTACGCGGCGTGAATGTACAAAGTCCAGCCTAGCCGGAAACAGGATTGACGGGATTGCATCATCTCAATTGGGCGGTTCCGCTACTCTGTTTCACCCATTCTGTATCCATATATGCCAATTTCACACGTTAGCTTGCGACTAAACAAAGTCCCATGTAATACCATTTCAGCGTGAGTTTGCCGTAAGGGGTCTGGCAGTAGTTTGATACTTGGTCTATGCTGGGTTCAACTCATCGAGTTGGAGGACAGCAGATGACTGGAAGACAGTTGTGGGTGGACTGGCGGCCGGATGACACGCCCGAGGCGCTTAGAGCGGCATATCGAGCGGAACAGGACATCATGCTTCGCACCAGACTGCACGCGCTGTGGCTGCTGCGCTCGGGACGACGAATGGGCGATGTGGCGTCGGTAGTGGACATTCACTACCGGACGCTCCAGAGATGGGTGTCCTGGTACAGGACCAGAGGAGTGAAGGAGGTTCTTTCACACACGAACAAGGGCAAAGGACAGCCCAGGTTCATGAGCGCCGATCAGGAGAGGGAACTGACCGAGGAGGTTGGGAGCGGACGGTTCAGGACGGGCGCTGAGATCAGGGGGAGTTCATAGAGTCCGAGTATGGAGTGAACTTTCGGCTCGGAAGCGTCTACAGTCTGCTTGCGAGATTGGGATGTTCTCCGAGGGCGCCTCGAGGACTACACGAGAAGGCTGACCTCAAGGCGCAGGAGTCGTGGAAAAGGGGGGACTCCGCAATGCGCTCAGAGGCGAGGGAGTGAGTCGGGAGACCGTGTTGGGCTTTGCCGACGAGATGCGAGTGGGACTTCGGGGAACGGTTCGCAGGGTGTGGGGTCGTCGCGGGGTGAAGGTCCGCCAGCGGGTTCAGACCGTGTACGAGTGGATGTACCTGTTCTGTGTGGTGGACGGGAGACGCGGGAAGTTGCTGTGGAGTTGGATAGACTCGATGAAGTCAGATCGCATAGCGGCGGCGGTCAACGGCCTGAAGCGTGGGACCGATATGGAGGCGCTGGTGTGGGATGGCGCGCGCGGACACCGCAGTCGACTTGTTGAGGCGGTCGGACTGCCGACGGTGGTCCAGCCGGCGTACAGTCCTGAGCTGAACCCTGCTGAGCGTGTGTTCGAGGAGATCAGGAGGTGGGTTGAGGGCAGGATCTACGGGAGCATAGAGGAGAAGGTGGAGGCGGTGAACTCGTATCTGCGCCGATTGGAGTCTGATCCCAGTCGGGTGCGGTCGCTTGCCGGCTGGGACTGGATAACCGAAGCGATCAATGGCCTACCAGCCTCTCACACGGCCTCCTTAGACTGAAATGGTATAAGACTGCTGTGGCAAGTAGTCACTATCCGAGCCGCAGGGAGGTTCCTGATATGCGTGGGCAGATCATCCGTTACTCTTTCCAGACTGGCACGGGCGCTATCACCGGGGATGATGGCAACCGCTATACGTTCGACAATGGGGAGTGGAGAGAAAACTATGCTCCCGCCCAAGACATGCGTGTTGACTTTGATGACTACATTTACCCTGACGGACAGGGACGCCAAGCGCTGGAAGTCCATGCCGTATCTGAGTCTCCCGTTCCCACAACCACTCAGAACGCGACTCAGGGAACTCAAAACACAAATACCAAGCCAAGCAAGGGCATGAAGTGGTGGCACTGGACGTTGATTGGCGTGGGCGCTTTCTTTGCTCTGCTGATTGTTGTGGGAATGGTTGTCGAGGAAGAACCTGATACTACCGAAGTCGTTGTGAAACAAACTACCGCCACTGTATCTACCTCTGTGCCTGCCCCTGTACCTACTGCGATACCAACGCCTGACACTATATCTACACACATATATACTGCACGGGAACTCCATGACCTAAATGCGAAAAATGCCGAATTCTTTGCTTCTCAATTCAAAGGTGGGAGGATACATGTAACAGGCTGGTTTCATAGCATAATAGACGACAGGGAGTATGTCCTTGCGGCTGACCCTGACACTGGAATTTTCATAACCCAAACAAGATTGTTTGGCGTCATTCTCGAAGACCTGTCGAAAGAGGAACAAGGCTCTTTGAGTATAGGCAATAAGGTACTAGCAACTTGCAAAGTCGGAGATTACATCACCGAAGAAAGCGAAGGCTTTACTGTCAGCAAGTTGTACATGGACGATTGCAGTCTTGGCAAGAACTGAAGCATGAAGGGAGATAAACTGTGAGAGTACGACTCGCATGGTACTCAAAACAAGAGTTGATACGTTATCATGTATGTAGCAATTGCTTTCACGACGATGAAATCCTCTACGACAACTTGGCAATTGGAATAGAAGAAGAAGTCATTATCAAGCTCCGAAACATGACTGGAAGAACAGTGCGAATGTGCGTTCAATGTTCCAGACTGATCAGGGAAGGGCTAGGTAGCTTCTTTGTCTTGAATATCACTGAATAGCATATTTAGATGAAAACATTATCCTCCATACTGGCGATTGCAACGCTTTTCCACACCACAGCCATACACGCGATAGTTCCAATGTCGTATATCCGTACTTTTCGACTATCTCAATAACTTTTATACCATCTTTGTCGCCACCATCAAATATCAATTCGGGACGCGATGCGTACCTACTGCCTTCATGATACTGTTCAACTCTGACACCGTGTTCTTCTTCGAGAAGGGTTTTCAACACCTTCATTGACTTCTTCTTTTCGACTGTCTTAGTTGCAGTAGTCATGTCATATCTCTCCCTACTCTTTATCCAACAACTAAGTTGATCCTAACTCGTTCTTACGCCGCAATCAAGTCCACGTAGCGGAGACGCTTGCCCATCATGCCTTGTACAATTGCCGTCATTTGCGCGAGCGTGTCCAACGGCCTATCGTTGTGTCTGCCCTCGAACTCCGATACGTAGCGGTGTAGGTGCTTAGCAGACATCCAGTGATAGACACCCTGATAGCCACGCTTCATGTTTGCCCAGAACGATTCCAAGCCGTTCGTATGCGCTTGACCACGCACGAACTCCCCCACGCTATGCTTTACCGCCTCATGCGCCCTATCCAGCCCCACGTATGCGCTTGCCTCGTCCGTGTACACTATCGCGCTGTCCTCAGTCCTGTCTTCAACAAACTCTTGTAACGTAGCCTTGTCAGTCCGCTCAACCACCTCGGCGTCAACCTGTCCGGTCTCGCGGTCTTTGACACCCACAACAGCCGTCTTGCCGACTGTGCCACGCCCTTGCCTCAACTTCTTGGATTCGTGCTTGTTGGCTTCCTTGCCGCCGAAGTACGTCTCGTCCGCTTCGACAGGGCCGCGAAACAACGGGTCGCCTGAGTCCATAGCCTCACGTATGCGGTGAAGCAAGTGCCAAGCGTTCTTTTGCGCTATGTTCAAGTCTCTGTGTAGCTTCATGCTTGATATGCCTTTGAGACTGGTTGTTACTAGGTATATCGCTATCGCCCACTTGCGAAGCGGCAACTGTGTCGAGTGCATCACCGTTCCGGTCTTGACACTGAAATAGCTTCGGCAGTCGGTACACCAGTAGGGCATAGGCTTCTCATTCGGAACCTCACTTGTCTTGATACTCCCACACTTGGCGCAAGCCCTACCGTCCGGCCAACGGGTATCCTCGAACCACTTGCGAGCGGACGCTTCATCGGGGAACATCTCAAAGAGTTCCATCAGGCTTATACCGCTTCTATCTGACTTGCCAGGGCCGCCTGCCATACCTGTCACCTCTCACTTGATTATGATTTGATCCTAGCACGACTGAGAGGTGGCTGTCAAGTGCGAGTTATAATTCCCAAACGGAATACATTGCAGAGTGCAATCTGGGTGAGAATCGTACCTGTCTGAAGGGGAATATGGAAATCCCGAGGGGAATCCTGCAAGTGAATTTACTGCGGGTCCGTGTCGGGTTTATTGTAGTGATTGTATTGCACTTTATTGTAGTTTCGAGGCAGGGGGGACCCCATGGTTGACCCAATCAGGTCAGGCAACAGGAGATGGACGGCTCCGGCGACGGCGGGGATACTCCCCTACCGGACGCCTCCCTCTTGGACCTGCTGGACGCTCCGGTCAATGACCGGGGCAGGGTCGGCGCGGCGGAGGCACTGGGGGTGAACCGCCGCGCGTTGGCGGCGCGCCGCGACTTCCGGAGCGTATCCCGGCGTGGTGGACCGCGGACGGTCTACCGGACGAGGATGCGTAGCCCGCGCCGGCGGGTCTCGCGCGGCCCATTGACGGAATCCTTCCGCTGCCCCTTCTCATCCCGCCCTCGCTGCGGCTCTCGACGCCAAGCGGATGGGACGCGCCGGGCGCGGTTGACCGGGCTCTCGACTCAGGCATCGCGCGCGAGGGGGGATCGCGAGCGCGCCCGGGCACGCTCAGAGGCCCCCCACGTCCACTGAGCTACCGGCGAGAGCTGCCAAGCGCGCCCGGGCACGCTCAGAGGCCCCCCTCAAGAGGCCTGATATTTGGAACGCCCGTTGTGGTGTACTACCCGTGTACAGGGGATCGATTGGAACGACAAGTTGCGGGGAGAGCGATTTCGTAGCTGAAACCGGGGTGAATGGGACAACCTGCCACATCGGAGCAAGCATTTCGATTCCGGGACTGGTTCCACCCTTACAGGACAGCCGCAGCTACGAAAGTGGACAAAGCGCCGGTGGACGATTCGACGGGGAGTGGACAGTGACGGCTGGGAAAGTGGACAAAGCGCCGGTGGACGCTCCGGGTCCGGATGGAGAGGAGTGGTACCCGGGATCTACCAGGAGCCTGGACAGCCTGGGTCACATGCGGCTCATGGCGCTGCTGCGGGACATGATCGACGCCGAGGACAGGGCGAAGGCGGCGTCGCGTCTGGGCGTCAGCTACCGGACCGTGTCCAGGGCTATCGACTCTGGCAGGCTGACCGCGCGGATGAGCGCCGCGCTGGAGCGACATCTGCTGCTGGGAGGCGGCTCGGCAGCCGCCCAGCAGCGTGAGATGGTAGAAACCCTGGCCGAGCGTGTGGCATCGCTTGAGGATGAATTCCGGACTGCTCTCGAAGCGATCGAGGGTAGATGCAAGACGAGCGGAGAGGAGCAAGCGAAGGCCATCCGGCAACTCGAGCGTCGGATGACGCGGCTGGAGTCGGCGAAGGACGTCGAGAGCGCGCCGTCGGTTGCCGCTTCAGACGAGAAACCCGCGCCCGCGCCGCCGTGGAGGGAGTACCGCGAACTGGTGACCGAGGAGGCCGAACCAGGCGAGGAGGGTGTGTACGGCGAAGCAACGCCGCTGATCGTCGAGTGGCGCGGAGCAACGGCTGAGCGCAAGCGGGCCGCGGCGACGGGTACCGCGCTGGAGAGGGCCGAAGCCAGGATACGCGCGCTGGAGCTCGAGATAGAACTGATCGACATACACGAGCTGACTCTGCCACCCGACACGTACCCCTGGGACTGGTCGGGCCGGCGCGAGCATCTGCGGCGCCGGATGCGGTCTCTGGAGAACGCCCGGGTGGACCGAAGATGGGCGCTGCTGAGGCGGTGGCTGCGGCGTGTTCTGACCTTCGGGCTGTGGAGGAAATAGGGGCCGTCCCGGTCGCTGCCACATCACAGCCATATCGGAGCTACGAAGGAGCTAACCTGGCGCAAGTGATTCCGGCGTGAAGGCCCGATTGCCAGTCGAAAGGCTTCCATCGCGCATCCGTTCGGGTGATAATCGACTCAGTTTCTGGCTTTTTCCAGTGTTTCATGCCGAGAAAACTGGAGGGTCAGTCCCTGACCCGGAGCGACCTGACGGATCGAGCCCCGCTCTCCCAACGGAGTTCCACGAGGGACGAACGCTTCCCGCTGCGTGACGCGGTCTAGGGGTCGAGCTCCGCTCCTCCGACACCGCCTCGAAAGCCGGTACACGCTGGTTGAAGCGCAGGTAACGCTTCTACCGGTTCTACTTGCCTGCGGCAGGACTGAGAGTCGGTCGGACCGCAGTTCACACGCGCCGGTCTGCGATGACGTCGCGCGACCGCGTCGTCTCATCGCGGCGCCATTCCGTGGTCGATCGGCACGCCCGGCGATTCCCCTCTTACGGCAGCTTTCCACAGCGCGTTCTTCGCCCCGGGTCGAGCCGCGTCTCTTTCTCAAGCGTCTCCCCTGCGTTCATCCACTTGTCGAACCGCAGGGCTGACGACGGATCGCCTGGGGTCCACACATTCAGCGCTACACGCAAGGGTCATCTCTCATGCCGGGGGATGGCCCTTTTTCATTGCCCGAAGTCGGGGGCGGATCAAAGCAACGCAACACGAAAGGAGGTCGCAATGACCATGGCGACATTGGCAACCGGAACTTAGACGTTGGACACGACGGCTCGACGCGGACGCAACCTCGAAGAACTGGTGGACAGGCCGATGGCCGCGCCGCTCAACGAAGAGATCCAGACGGCGGCTTCCACGGCGACGCCGGGCTTGGCTCGGAGCGTCCACGAGGTCAGGCGGCTCAGGCAGCCACGGCTCGATACGTAGGCTCGCGCCGCACACAGCCTCCCCACGCGGGAACGCCAAACCGGCCACTCGCCTCAACGGCAACAACACCCAAACAGACAGTCCCGGCCACCGGGACGTGGAACCACGCGGGACTGTCTCCGACACGGGGACCGTCCCGCTTTTTCATTACAGGAGGAAGCGACATGACGGCTACCAACACTGCAACCACTAGGAGAGCGGAGACGGCGCTCAGGGCCGCCGCCAGGCGGAGAGGGCTGACCATGGGAGAGCTGGCGGACAGGATGGGCGTGAACCCCAGCCACCTGTCGAGCATCGCCACCGGACGCAGGCCGTGGACCCCGGCGATGCGTGAGAAGGCGATGGAGGCGCTGGGTGAGGTCCCCGCGCAGGGCCTCGTGTACCGGCAGGGGGGCGTGGTCAGCGGGGAGAGCAGCTACATCAGGGAGCGGGCCCGGGAGATGGGCATGAGCATGCAGGACCTGGCCGAGCGGGCGGGAGTGTCCTACGGCTACATGATCCAGGTGTCCCGCGGCCACAGGACCATGGGCGTGAAGGTGCAGGCGCGGGTCGAGTCGGCGTTGGAAGCCCCGGCGAAGGTCGCGCCCGCGCGGTGCGCCGACGTGGACCGGCGCGCCGTGTGGGACCGGATGAACGCTCTCGGGATCAGCCAGAACGAGGTTGCCCGGCGCGCCGGCGTCAGCTCAGGCCACCTCTCCCAGATCATGACCGGCAGGCGCAGCCCGTCGCCCGGTGTACTGAAGAGACTGTACCGGGCGCTCTTCCGGCCGGCTCAGACTGAGGAGCGAGTCATGCCCGTCGAGTTGAAGGTGCTGGGCTGGCGCATGGGCGAGCGGCGTGGGATGGTGGTGCGCGGCGCGGGAGGCCCTGGACGCGGCGACGGCGGAGGCGCTGTGCGGACCGGCGGCCGGGCGCCTGAGGGGGCCACTGTGGAGTACGCTTACCGCGCTGGGTATGATGGCCGGGGACAGGTGTCTGTGGAGCATGTCGTCGAGCGCGGCTGCTCCGTCATGCTGAAGCGGCCGGAGGCGGCCACCGCGTAGTCTTCTTCTGATGGATTCTCAGACTTGAGCAGGATTGCGAGGCCGAGCCGAAACAGAGGAGGGTATCGTCGAAGCGATACCCTCCCCTGACTACCAGTTCATGTCGCCGCTTTTACGTTGGGAATTATATACTTGTGTACCGAAATGGGGTGAAACGTTTGACTGGGATACTTGATATTTGGTACACTGGTAGTGTAATTCAAGTAGGGATTGGGGACTATGGATAAGGCTACGAGCGCTCCTGGCAAGCACTACCGCAAGGGTATCAGCATCATCGAGGCCGTGCAACGGTTTGGCGACGACGCCAAAGCCGAAGCGTGGTTCGTTCAACGCAGGTGGCCGGACGGTATCCACTGCCCGTACTGCGACAGCGACGCAATCAGCAATCGCAAGTCGAACCGCAAGACACCGCAGTATCACTGCAAGGGCTGTGGGAGCAACTTCACCGTCAAGACTGGCACCATCATGCACGACAGCAAATTGCCGCTTTCCAAGTGGGCGATGGCGTTCTACTTGTTCTCCACGAACCTCAAAGGCGTCTCAAGCATGAAACTTCACCGTGATCTTGACATCACGCAAAAGACGGCTTGGCACCTTGAACACCGCATCCGCGAGCTATGGGACGATGAGACCGAGCGCATGGCGGGTCCGGTGGAGGCGGATGAGACGTACATCGGCGGCTTGGAGAAGAACAAGCATGAGAGTAAGAAGCTACGCGCCGGGCGCGGCGCCGTGGGCAAGGCGCCGGTGGCTGGGTTGATAGACCGTCCAACGAATCAGGTGAAGGCGGAAGTGGTGGAGAGGGCGGACGCCGTCACGCTGTTGGGTTTCGTTCACGCCAACACGCGATCCGACGCCATGGTGTACACGGACGAGGCGGCGGCGTACAGGCGGCTGAACCGCGCCCACGAGACGGTGAGTCACTCTGCGGGCGAATACGTGCGAAAGCAGGCGCATACCAACGGGCTTGAATCGTTCTGGGCGCAGTTGAAGCGCGGACACGATGGCGTGTACCACCATTTCAGCGTCAAGCATCTGTCTCGGTACGTGAATGAGTTCAGTGGGCGCCACAACACGCGCCCGTTGGATACCGCTCAGCAGATGTCCGGCTTGGTCGAGCGTTCGGTGGGCAAGCATCTGCCATACTCGGCGCTGATAGGTCCGGTATGGACGCGACAACCCCAGATGTTCTAGGCGGAGACTATGGCGACAAACAATGAGATTTTCGGTGGACTGCACGAACAGACCGCCAATGAGACGATAGCCGACTGGCTGAGCTCACAGAAGAGAGAATGGGTTGCGGATGGGGAGCGCGTCGGCGTGATGCAGTCCGGTAGCGGTCGTCCCGACATAGTGATTCGGGAAGGCGACCGTATGCCGGTGATAGTTGAAACCGAGTACGGCAGTCCAGCCGTGTCCGACGCCAAGAGCAGGCTCGGAAAGAGATTGTTGAAAGAGACTCGTCCTTTCACTGAAGTTATAGCCGTCGGCATATCAGATGAGTGCAGACAGTCAACGAGGGAATCGCTTACAGAACTGCTGAATTCTAACGCGCCGATATTCACGATACAGTTGGTGTCTCAGCGCGATGACGCCATATGCGTATGGCCGGACGCCCCTCTATCCACTACGCCAATGGACTTGGTGGCGTACTGCGAATACGCGCAGATTCCGCAGTCGGTCATAGAATCTCAGACGGAGACCATCGCGGAACGGGTAAGGTCGGCTGGGGGGAAGCTCAGCGATGGGTTGAATCGTCTGCCGGGAGGCGAAGCTGCGCTTAGGGGATTGATGAACGAGGTGGGTTGCGTCGCTTCATCTACGGCGACACGGACGGCCTGCGCGATATGGATAATCGCAATCGACCTTCAGAATGACCTTGCGGTCCACAGTTCGCCGTTCGGCGCAAAAGGTCTGAAAGATACGGGTAGCCTTGGCGCGATCACTCAGGCGAAGTTGCTCGAATCTTGGGAAATCGTCAAGAGCGTCAACTACCTGCCCGTAATCGAACTCGCCATATCCAGTCTCGATGCGATCCCTTCAAGAACCGAGGGGCTTTCGGATGTTCTGGTAGAACTGGATGAACTCAGCGACGAACTAAACGCGCTCCACGCGAAGCATATCTACAACTTCGCGGGCGAACTTTGGCAAGAACTCGTGATAGACCGAAAGGAACGCGCCGCATTCTACACGAAGCCGGAAGTGGCAGAACTCCTGGCGCAACTTGGCGCTATGCGATTTGCAAAGCGGAACGTGAACGATCTGGCTTCAATCAATCTCATGGACGCCGCCTGTGGCACCGGAACGCTCATAGGAGCGGGGGAGAGGGCCATACGCCGTTTGTACAGAGAGCGGGGAGGAGTAAATCCCACCCTGCATAGAAATCGTATGGAAAACCACATATTCGCCATGGACATAAACAGCATTGCGGGAACTCTCACCGCGAAGCGTCTCACCGACTTGGAAGTGAAGCAGACATATGAGACATCGAAGATAGCCGTAACGGATCATGAATCCGGCAGTCTGTCATTGCTCGACCCTCAATCAACAGGCATATCGGAGATACTGGGCTATCGTGATGTGATTCAGACAGTGGACGGGAAGGGGAATCTCGGACTGTTCCACATAGGGATTGGCGCCGAAGGCGAGGGTGTGGACTGGTCGTTGATGAATCCGCCTTACAACCGCGCTCGCGGTGGAATGAGGCAAGCGACGAAGGGGCTTGCGGCGCTCAGGACAAAGGCGCGGAGGCAGGGCTATGCCATGTCCAACGGACAGGCGGGACTCGCCAGCGACTTTGGCAATCTGAGTCTGATTCGCATGAATGCCGGCGGCGTTCTCTCTCACGTCCTGCCGCTCACATCCGCCCACGCGGAGAGTTGGCAGGATTGGCGAACGGGAATAGAGACCCACTTCGATAACATAATCGCCATTGCGAACGTCGGGCGGGATGAAGAGAGCATGAGCGCGGATACGGGAATGAACGAGATGTTGCTGGTCGCCACCAGGCGCAGGGCAAACGTCGGGCGCGAATGGAAGCCCACAAGCGTATTATGCGTAAATCTCCGCGCCGCGCCGACGACCCTCTCTGAGGGATACGCGCTTGCGCGCTCGATAGCGACAATCCCAGACGGGCAGACGGCGGGTATATGCGATAACTTCAACTTCGTTCGCATGACCACTCCTTCACCGGGCTTCCCCTGGTACGGGGTGGGCAACGCCAATCATGAGTTCGCCGAAGTGGTGGACTCTCTGATGCGCGGGGATTGCTACGACCCGCTTCGCCTTGAGAATACGCGCATGGACCTTGACATGGCGACGTTGCAGGTGGTGTGTGGGACGGGTCCCACACACCACCTGATAGGTCACCTATCAGGTCGTGACCCGCGAGGCGCGTTCAGATGGACCGAGATAGAGGCCACGGACGGGGCGGGTTCGGCTCAGAAAAGCATGTGGTCCGCCGATTCCAAGACGCAGACGCGAATGCAGGCGAACCCGACGCATGAAGGACTGGCTGTTGACATAGACCTCGCCCGGCGCATGGTTGCCGCGCGCGGCAAGTGGTTCCTGAGCCGGAACCTGCGCTGGACGTCACAGGCGCTGGCGCTTGCATACACCGCAAGCGAAAACCACGGAGGTAGCTCGTGGACCGCGCTCCAAGACCTGCCGGACGCGACCGGGGCATGTCTCGCGCTGTTCTACAACAGCGTATTCGGCGCTATCATGCGACAGGGCTACGCGCAGTCAACACAGCCGGGGCGGGCGAGAATTCAGGTGGGGGCAATCGGCGGACTGCCCTGCCCGGACTTCGGAGCGCGCACCCCGGAGGGGCATCGCGCGCGGCAGGTGGCGGCGCTATGGTTCGATTCACTCAAAGAGTTGGAGCTTGAACCCTTCGCCTACTGCTTCAGAGATGAGAGCCGCCACCAGATAGACAGCGTTGTGGCGGAGATGCTGGGACTGGATCACAGAAGCAAGGACATTCAGGCGATGCTCGCCCGCTATCGGCTTCTGTTCGCAAGCGAGCCGAATGTGAACGGACGCAGCAAACGGATACTGAGAGCGCTGGAATCGTTCGATGCAACTGGCTAGAATGGTCTCCCAAGCAACGGAGGTGTTGATAATGCCGCGTCGTAAGAAGCAGAGGGGACGCCCACCCAAGTATCCACACCCTGAGCCGATAGACGCCTCGCCTGAGCGTATCGCGGAGGTGGTGTTGCGAGCCAAACCTAAGAAGGCATGGCGTTATGAGCGGGAGAACAACCGAAAAAGACGCAATAGTTCATAGAAGCGGCGGGCTGGTTTTGGTACACAAGTATATAATTCCCAAATCATGCGGAGAGGAGTTGCGTCTATTCCATTTGGGGGTGAGCGCTGGGTTGCCAGCCCGTTGCGAGATGAGAGGGAGGACTATTCCGTAGGGATTGGCGCAGGGGATCGGATTGGAGGAAGGTCGACGCTAAACCAGAGAAGAGTATCCGGATGCTCGGCCAGATCCTCAAGACGCCCTCAAGCAGTCTCCTTAGACTCTCACTCGCCTGTCCCCATGACAACAGAAATGTGTGCGGACCGTAGAAGGCGCTCAAAACGACAACTACCACCACGATGTACAAGTAGGTGTAAAGTAGCCATCCCCCTAGCAGAATCGAGAGGATGAGACTGAGGGCCGTGAACATATCTCGAATGCACTCAAGAATCATGGGGGTGGGATTCAAGCCACAGGCGATTAGAAGTACAGAAAGCGCGATAACGATCAGCATCGCCAGCGATACGGGCATTGCAACGCCCTTGAGCATCGCCCAACCCAAGAAGACGGGGTTCGCCCCTTCTTCCGATTTCCGCAGTCGATTGAGAGTGGATAGGACACTGAACATACAAGAAGCCTACCCATCTAACGCTGTCAGTGTCAAGAACGGAAACCGCTATCGTCCTGTTCTTCATGTCTATGACAACGACTGCTCTCCGTTATCGGGCGGAAGAAGATTATCTCCTGATCCGGAGACTTTGGAAGCACCTATAGAGCCGGATTTCGGATTGACGTGGGAGGCGCGAGGCCGTCAGCCCATAGAGCGTTTGAGAAGACGAAATCAGGCTACGGCAACGACCAACTGCGCGAGGCAGCAGCGGATGGGACAACCTGGTGCCACGACGCGGTTAGTGACGAAGTTCATGACGCCTTGGCGACAGGAGACTCGCCCATGGGACATCAGGACCGAGACGCGCATCTCGAATCGGTATTCCTTGAATACTGGGGACATAGCGCGGCCGTCGAGTGTCCGGTATCATCTTCGAGTGCCAGGAAGATGACGTTGACGGCGGGATACTGGCAGCGAGCGACCAGACCGCAGACCACCACCGGCGAGTCGTCGTCCAGATCTTCGATGTCCTCGGCTCGGGCCAGATAGCTTCGCAGCCTGTCTCGCGAGTACGCCATAAGGACCGAGAGGCACCTGTTGCGGAGAGAAGCTGTTCAACGCCCTCGACCGGAGCGTGACAAACCCGGACGCGAGACCAATACGGAAGGGCAAGGAGTCAGGCGAAGCTGGTCTTCATGGCGCGTGCGTCGATGGACAACAGGCACGGGCTGGTCAGCGACTTCAGATTGACCGAGGCGAACGGAATGGTTGAGAGGGGACGCGGCGCTGAACATGCTGAGGCGGATATTTAGCAGTGGTTGCCTGAGCGTGGGAGCAGACAAAGGCTGTGCCTCGAGGGCCTTCGTCGCTGAGTGCGGGGCCTCAACGTTACACCCCACATTGCCCAGACGTAGGGGTGGTCAGCGACAGACGGACCACGCGCCATGAAGCATATGGGCCGAGTCAGAAAGTACGTGAGCGAGTGGAGTCTATATTCGAATGGATAAAGACCGTCGGAGGGTTTCGTCGGAGCGGGTATGTTGGGTTGGGGCGTACCGGACTATGCGGGGATCTGGTGGCGACGGCGTACAACCTGGTGAGGATGTCGAGGCTGATAGCCGAGCGGGAGGCTGAAACGCCCGTCTTCGGCTAGCACTCCGTGGTCGACGTGCGCCACTCAGTTCCCGGTCGGGGCTCTGCGGACTACCAATGAGACCGGCTCAGTCCTCAAAATCGCCGGATTGAGCGCTCCTGCACCGCCGACGCTCTCTCTACGCTGCCCTGAGACCCCTTCTTCCGCAACCTGCTAGACATCAGGCTATCCCAAGCATTACCGGCTCTTCCACAGCGTGCATCCGGTTCAGGCTCGACTTCGCCTACTCAGACGTCCAATGGGCCGCTAGGCTGTCCTCGCGCCATCTTCACACCGAAATTTCCCGTAGCCTGTGCTTTCCAAAGTCTCCAGCCTAGGATAGTATCTCCTTCCAGACCGATCACTCTAAAACTCGGGTGAAGTACCGTTTTGCCGCTTCTGGGCAATCCCCGCGAAATCACGAAAATTCCCCGAATCCCACAAGTGAATCGGTCTCAGATATAAACCACATGTCATTATGCACGAGCCTAGACAGACACGGATCGAACTGGTCTAACCCGTCGATTCGCACCTGCTATTCCGTACGCCCCTCATACTATCCAGATTACCGATTGAAAACCGCAAGGGTGTACAATAGAATTCACGCCAACGTCAGATCTGGAAGTAGAGGCACCAGCCAGGTCCGAAGTCGTGAGGACGAATACCAGACAAGGGAGACGCCAATTGGAGGAGACCCCCTACTGGCTACACTCGGTGAGCGTGGTCGTTACGGCAGAGTTCCATAACCCCTCGATTCTCAATCCTGACTTTCTGACGTCGAGGGAAATCGCGCCATCTGATTGGGTGGTCACCGAAGCGGTCACCACACCGCCAGTATCAATGGTGCGGTATGACAACGGAATCCAGTGGACTGTGGATCAATCGAATCTCACGGTCACTGAAATTTGCGAGTCTCTGTTCAGAGACGACTACCGCGTACATGGGCTGGTCACCGCCTATCTGTCCATACTTCCCCACGTCCCGTATCGGAGCCTCGGTCTCAACTGGGTTGTGTCGCTGAAGCGAGAGAACCCCGCGCAATGGCTGATCCGGCGATTCCTGAAGTCTGGCGCATGGCTTGAAGGTCGTCCCCCGATCATTGGATTGGAACCTCGTTTCGTAATGGAAGCCGAGGATGCTATATGCCATCTGTCATTGAATGAAGGGCAAGTTCAGAATCCCAATGGCGAGGATCAAGAAGGAGCAGTCATTGCTAATGTGAATCTGCATCATGGCGGACCACTCGATGCAGACGGGCTGAACGCCGCGATCAGTCGGTGGCGGGAGAGACAGGACTTCGTGATTTCGGCACTCGACAAGCTGCTGAGGCGGATGCAGGCATGACTACGCCCACACCAACTACTGATACCCGGATCGCAGACTTGGCGCCTTCGTCTGCTGGAGTGGTGGTTACCCATGCCGAGTCTGGCCGTGGGTTCGTGTCGTCTGGCTATTATACGGGCGAGAGCGCATTCGGCCATGGCCGACCGGATCCACAGTGCTTCGGCTGGAGGCTGGGTCATCGAGCAGTGACGCGGTATACATTTACTGCAGACCTCTTATTGGCGTGGATTGCTGATCCCATTGCATCGATTGCAGTGACGCCGGATGCAATCGTTGCAGACTTCTTGGCGTCGATTATGGGCCGTTCTGATAGGACGACTATGTCCGTTGCTTCCACTTTCCACGAGCAATCCACCGCAATCCACGTCAAGAGCGCGCATCGTCCAGCATGGCGACCTCAGATCGCAGGCGCGACTACGCACGAAGAGGTCATCGCGGTGCTCAGGCTGTTCGGACTGGATACGGTTGCCGACCGACTGGTCTATCTGCGCAGTCTGGCCGATGACGACCCTGACGAGCCGCGCATAGAGATAGAGTCGCTGCGTGCGATGGCGCTGTTCATCATGAGTGAACGGAATTTGCGTGACCCACGGATAGGCGTCACCCCGGACGGACTCATCCAGACCGATTGGAGGACCGCGGACAACGGGATCCTGGCAATGGTGTTCCTCCCCTCGGGCCTCATTCAGTTCGCGGCGGTCTCAGGTCCGGCTCAACCCGAGACTGAACGATGGAGAGTCAACGGCGCCCTGCCAAAGGACGAAACCCTGTTGGCAGTCCGTCCCTTCACGGAGAGCATTCGACTCATATGACTCTTCCTGATAAGGACCACATCTCCCGATACTGCAAGCCATCAACCGTGGAAAGCGGAAGGCCGATGCCTGCAGCCTTCATACCACGGAAGGGTGAGGAGTATCTATCAGTCAACTGGCTTGAGTACTTCGACGAGCCGACACTTGAGACGGCCATGGACCGGGTTCGGGCGGTATTTGACAAAAAGGGCTACCGGGTCAGCCTCAACGGCCGTTTCGCGGCACTGAACGTCGGATCCGCAAAGAGGGCTGCATCAGAAGGCGCGGGGATTACCTTGAGCATAGATCACATACCGCTCTACGATGACCCGTCACATTCGGGCATCCTCGGATATACATCTGACGACTTGGCGGTTGCTGTAGAGTTGGTGGCGCTCCTTACATATGAGGACATGCATCCAGCACAGACCTGACTCAAGAATCATGCTTGGCTTCGGCGCAACGGTGGCGTTCTCATTGGTGGGGATTCCCCACAGCTGACGGGGGTTGGGAGGACTTATGCAAAACTCTCATAGCACAATGCGACACTCCCAATCCCAAGGCCCATACGCACCATTGGCCAGATGGGAGTTTTGGTCGTTCGGATGGTTAACAAACTACTGAAGTGCCGGAGACCTCATCGGATTGCCGTACGCGCGTACCAATTGACAGACACGATTGAATTGTTGGGGGTACGAACAAGTGACCACAACCGGGATGGAACGACTGTTGGACGCCGATGACAAAGACAACTACGCACTCGCGGGGCAGAGTGGCTTTCGTGGCGTTCTCAGCAGGATAGCGAAAGTCTCCGAGACCTCCAGTGACAAGGGACTGCTGTTCGAGGAGCTCGTCAAGGCGTTCATCCAGCAATACAAGGCAACCCGTGAGAGGTTTTCTGACGTTTGGCTCTGGGGCGAGTGGTCCGGCAGGTACACCAACTCGATACTGGTATATACCTTGTGGAGCAGGAAAGTGCATCCGAGGCATCCAGTTGCCGCACTGTCGCAACTGGAATTAGCCATGGCGAGATCTCGCTTTCTCGTGCACTCGATAAGCCGCCAGGCAGTCCGCGTCCCAAGTTCAAGTCGAAATCCGTCCGTCCCTGAGATTTCCCAAAGTCTCAGGACTGGGATAGTACCTCCTGCGGCTTGATGTCTCTGAAACTCGGGTGAAATGCCGATTTCCGCTTAAATCCCTACGAAACCATGAAAATTCACCAGATCACACTAGAGACTCGGGATCAAATATAAACCTCAGGTCATTTTATGCACGAGCCTAAAGATTCGAAGACAATCCCACTGCTCGCCCCAATGAAGATCACTGTGGGTGACGATTTCGACAACTTAGGACAGACAGCTCGTGTTCACGCATCTGAGACTGGCTCTTTCATTAAGTCATTATCGAATATCATCGGCTAAACCCTAACCTCAGCATTGGAATCACGAGAGATTCTTATGGACATACTGGAATTCATTGCGGCGCTCGTCGAGAACCTTGTTTGGCCCCTGACCGTGATAGTGGCCATATTTGTCTTTAGGGGGCCGATTTCCAATCTCCTGCCGTTCCTCCAGCGATTGAGATACAAGGATTTCGTCATCGAATTCCATCAGAAGCTAGACAAGGTACAAGCGCAGACTACTGCGATGGCAGGGGAAAGCATTGAGGATAGCGCGGAGGGTGACCTACTGAAGCTAGCGCTGGATCATCCAAGAGACGCCGTTATCGAATCGTGGTTTGCTGTCGCAAGGGCGATACACGATCTTGCTGAATCTCAGGATACCGCGGTGGACATCTCTAGAGGTCGCCCTACCTTAGCGATTGGGAGAGATCTCGCCCGTTCTGGAGTGATCGAGCCTCAGATGATGTCGTTTCTGCAGGAGCTGAGGTCCATAAGAAACGACGTGGCTCACAGACTTGACGTTCCTCTTACTCCAGAGATGGTCCTGCAATATGTTCCGGTAGCCTTAAAGTATGTGTCGGTAGCTTCAAGGGTAATAGTAGCCCTGGAAGAGTCGAGCTCCACTCACACCTAATCGAAGCTGACCTGTGGTCAGAGTAAATCAGAAGCAACTGTCTTGAAAGTCAATGGCGCTACCCAGCAGCTTTGGCTCTCAGATCGCACCAAGCGGACCGATGCTTGAGCATGGAGTTGAGGATCACAAGCAGTTTTCGCATGCATGCTGTTAGAGCAAGCTTCTTCGGCTTGCCAGCGTCCAGCAGCCGCTGGTAGAAGGCGCTGATGACAGGGTTGTATCGGGCTGCCACCAGCGCTCCCATGTACAGCGCGGCTCGCACTCTGGCTCGTCCACCCCATACCGCGCGTCGTCCTCGCAGGGTACCGCTGTCCCGGTTGAATGGGGCCACTCCGACCAGAGCGGCGATCCGCTTGCGGTTCAGCGTGCCCAGTTCCGGCAGATACGCAAGCAGTGTGAGTGACACCTGCGGCCCTACACCGGGTACGCTGCGTAGAAGATCGTCCTTCTCCCTCCATACAGGACTCTGTCGGATGGTCTGTCGCAGATCCTTGTCGAGGTCGTCCAGCTCGCCCTGAAGCCACTCGATGTGGGCTTCGATGCGGGGACGGACCGCGGTGGCGGCAACGCTCAGACGGTTCCTCTCAGAGACCAGCATCGGAGCCTATATACCCGGCTACACAAGCGTGATGATTGACCCATTGTTTCATCCTTGTGTTTGGTTGGGTGGGGTTGCCAACCTCTAGACCGCGTGATATAGGCTGGGGTGGAGCGCGCCCCCGTAGCTCAATGGATAGAGCGCGTCGTTACGAGGCCAGAGATGCGGGTTCGAGTCCCGCCGGGGGCGTCGCTCCATGATTTGGGATTATTTCGTCCTTGCGTTTGGAGGGGTTGCGTTCTTGTCAGGGGTGGGCTTGACCACAGCCCGCATCACGTCCTCAAATGATTCCGCAATCCCCGGAATAACGTCCGGGCATTCGGACTTGGGGTTTTTCGTGTCTCTGGGCATCCTGCGCTCCTCGTCGCTTTGGTGGGGTTGTCAACTCCCCGACCGCGTGTTATAGGCTGGGGTGGAGCGCGCCCCCGTAGCTCAATCGATAGAGCACGATATTTACGCTACCGGAGATGCGGGTTCAAGTCCCGCCGGGGGCGCGCTCCTTGATTTGACGGAAGTGGGGACGGTTGGATGGCCCCGGAATTAGAAAGCCAGTGGGTCAGGGGTTCGAGTCCCCCATCTCCATCACCCACCCCTGCCACCAGACATTATAACCGGGCGGGTGTGGATTGCGCATCCTGGTTTGAAAAGCGCAATCAGCTAGGCGTTTTTAGATTTTCAAATCAGCGGTTTTAAGCGCGTTGGTGCGTTGACCAATCGCAACTATATGAGTTAATATAAAAAAGGCATACCCCCGTAACTCAGATGGCATTAGAGTGCGAGCCTGCTAAGCTCGAAGTCGCGGGTTCGAGTCCCGCCGGGGGTACGCCTAAAAAGTAACCGAAAGACCGGGTGGGCAATGCAGTTAAGTCGCCGGTGGTGGCAGCACCGGAGAAGCGGGTGCAAATCCCGCCCCGGTTTCCCGATTGAAAAGCCCGCGCTCGAACGCGGGCGATGAAGATGGTGTTCGTGTGCGCATTACAATCACAAGCGTATACGAGCCTGTACCTACTTGTCAAGTATTTTGCACTAATGAAAAATGGCGGCTGACAAAGGTAGGGGCCACCGGACAAGTCAACGGTGGCCCCTGAAAGGATAGACGCCGATGGTGATGTACTGGACAAGTCCTCCAGTCAAGAAGGAGGTTCAGAAGTGCCTGATGTTCACACCGTAAGGCTAGGGATGCTTCTCATCGACTTCGGAACCGACCTAATTGCCAACGGCATCATATCCTTACGATACAAGTGCAGACCCCCCAGAGACAACTAGGTTCACCACCGGAACAGGGACGGGTCCGGGCCTGGGTCGTCGGTGCGCAGGTAGCGCCTCCCGGTAACCTGGACGTCCCCGGTGTTGGGCCAGATCAGCGCGTGTCCCCTAATCCCGACCAGCGCCCGGCGCGTAAGCCGCCCGTTGCGAGACATCCCCGCCATCAGCCCCTTTATCTTGTCCCAATCGTCGAGCGTCCGGGCGTTGTGCCGCCCTGCAAACTCGGCGGCGTAGCGGAACGTGTGCTTGGGGCTGATGTAGTGATAGACCCCCACGATGCCGCGCTTCAGCATCGACCAAAACGCCTCGATGCCGTTGGTGTGAACGTCCCCATCGGTGTACTGCCCGATGGAGTGATTCACGGTGCGGTGGTGTTGCGACCAGATGTAGTTATAGGAGTTCAGCTGGTCCGTGTACACTGGGGTCTGCACTCTGTCCCGGACGTTATCGTGTACGAACGTCGCTAGGTTCTTCCCGGTCGTCGCGCCTATAACGGCGGTCTTGACCCCTCCGGTGCTCCGGTCCTTCATCCCGACGACCACCGTTTTTTCGGCAAGCGAGCGCTCGCGGAGCTTCTTGTTTGAGTGGCGGTTCTTGTCCCGGCCCCCGACGTAGGTTTCGTCCACTTCGACTGGCCCCTCGAAGTCCGAGTCTCCTCCGCCGTCCCCGTACGCCTCGCGGATGCGGTGGGCCATGAACCACGCGGTTTTCTGGGTAACGCCCACGTCGCGGGCGAGCTTGATGCTGGATATGCCCTTGGGGTTGGTCGTTAGCAGGTAAATAGCCACCGCCCACTTGGAGTACGGCAGGGGCGAACCGTGCATGAGCGTCCCGGATTTAGTCGAAAAATGCTTGCGGCAGTCCCGGCAACGGAATCGCTGGGGTCTGTGGTTCAGCGTCTCGTGCGTGTCAATGCTCCCGCAATTCGGACAGGCGACGCCATCTGGCCACCGCGCTTCTATGAACAGCCGCTCCGCTGTCTCCTCGTCGCTGAGCGTTCGTACGGCCTCCACTACGGTCATGTGTTTAATCTTTTCCAGCAAGGCGATTCCTTTCTTCGTTGACGAGAATGACGTATTTGGTGTAAATTTGCTACGACTCTCGCAAAGTCGCTCAATCCCGCAGACCTACGTGGGTTCATTAAACCGAGTGGCGCGGCAGCCCCGCGCCCCCTTGGGACTCACGCTGTGGGACCCGGCGACTTTGCGAGAGGAGCCGACCACTCAGTAACAAGGGGGCTTTTAGGTTGAAATTATCATCTACGGACGCCCTTAGGCTTTCAAGCACATTTTCGCGGCGTTCGTTTGTGTCGCCCCCAATAATTTGAGACGCAAAATGGGCACGGAAGCCTTTTGCCCAACTTCCGTGCCCTGAGCGAAACGCCCACCGTGTAACGCAGGAGGCGCACTCTGCCGTTATCATAACGGCAGAGATGCCCTCCTGCCAATCCCATTGAAAAGGAGGACGCCCATGACGACGCCCAAACCCCCAACCGGTATTGGCTGTTACTGTGGTTGCGGCCAAAGCACCAACAACTATTTTGTTGCGGGCCACGACGCCCACGCCCACAAGTACCTAAACCAGTTGGCCTATGGGCCGTCCGACGTTACTGCCCGGAGGGTGGTAGCCAACGGATACGGCCCCGACGCCAAGAACCTTAAGGACGAACACGCCGCCTGGGAGGAATCCCGGCGGCGTTTTGATTGAATGAGGTTGCCTGGGTGATACCCCCACGTTTTTCATTAATGCGTAGCGTATTAATGGAACCTGATAAGGGAGGTGCTGGTGAAAAGAATAATATTGGGACTGCTAATCGTGGCGTTCGTAACGGACTTCACTAAAGTGGGGGCTTTGCCCCTGATGTTCGTGGGGATACTACCCATTGGATGGCTCCACGGTTCCGACGGCCCCGGCGTGATCTTGTCCCTCGTCATACTAACCGGTGGATTAGCTGCCATTTACAGTGGAGCGCGAGACATGAGCACTGATCGCAAGGCCGAGCAGGAAACCAGGGCCAAGCTCCAACGAAAGAATGACGAGTCCCGGCGCAGGCACGCCGAGTACGTCCGTTCAAGGGGAAAAAAGAGGACTACCGCATCGTCCGATTAGCCGATACAATTTAAAAAATGGGGTGCGGAGAGTGCCAGTCTCCGCGCCCCCAGGCCAAGCCCGGAGTTAACAATGCCTGACCTGTTTTTTATAGTGGCTATTTATATGGTCGTCCTTCCTGTGGTCGCGCTCGCCGCTCTTCGCCGGTAGTCCTGCTCGCTTGTGTAGCCGGGTATATAAGTCCCCCAGCATCGACACCACCTGGTGTCTTCGAGCAGCCAGGGAGTCAAGGGCCTGTGTCTCGGCGTCGCGCAGAGGACGCGCAGCAGGTTTCACCGCCTCGCCGAAGTGAGCCAGCGCCCCCGCGTCCAGAGCGTCGGTCTTGGCCAGCTTTCCGGTCGCCCGGGCGAAGTCCCGCGCCTGTCTCGGGTTGACGACAACCACCGGCAATCCCTCAGCTGCCAAGGCTGCCACAAGCGGCAGTTCCAGCCCGCCGGAGGACTCCAGCACCACCATCTGGAGTTCAAGAGTCTTCAGCTGGGAGACCAGTAGCCTGATCCCCGCGTCGTCATTGGAGACCATCCAGCCGTCGTTCGCTGGCCGGACAGCGACATCCACCCTGGCCTTGGATACATCGATGCCGACGTAGATCTCTTCCTGTTCCATCAGAACCTCCTATCAGTTACCGGCCCATCCTTGCGAGATGCGGGCTTGGCTAGCCCTCACAACTGTACAGGCTCCAACTGGGGAAGGGATACGGCGCCCCATGCTTCTGAACGGTCTTCAATGACCTGGGTCCGGTCGGTCTGCCGTACCCCGACCCACCTAAGTGAAGTGATTACTACACACCAAAACCAAGATACAAGGTCCGAAAGCGGGGTGGAGTCTATCTTCGGTTGGATGAAGACCGTCGGAGGGTTCCGCAGGAGTCGGTATCGTGGAGTCGAGAGAACCGGACTGTGTGGGAAGTCGGTGGCGACGACGTATAACCAGGTGAGGATGTCGAGGCTGATAGTGAGGGAGGAGAACAGGGTTCCTATCGACGGGTAGTCTTGCCGTGGCCGATGTGTGTCTGTCGAGTCCATTCGAGGCCAGTTGTGACTGGATTGGAGTCCAGCAGGAGCCAAAAACGATCGAAATGGGCCTCCTCATGCTGCGTATTCTGCCTCTATGCCACCATGCACCCTATTCTTCCGGAGCCTGCTACAAGGCTAGAGCGTTTGTCAATTTGCAAGAGTGCAGGTAACTGACGGCATTGAAGCTCTGCGGTTGAGAAGAATCAATCCCAAAGCCAGTCAAGATCGGCGAAAGCGAGCTTGCGCTGGAAGTTATCTATGTTGTCTCTCACATTGAGAACAAGACATCGGTCGTTACCTCCGTTCTTGACCCCGCGCAGTCCCCTGCCGACCATCTGGAAGTAGAGGTTAGGACTGTACACTGGTCGAGCTACAATTATTGCCTGCGTCTTGGGAGCGTCGAACCCCTCCCTGAAGATGCCGTAGTTGACCAGCACCTTGATCTTCCCTGAGCGGAATCCTTCGACAATGCGTCGACGCACCGACGTATCAGTTTCGGCGCTTACAGCGCGTGCATTAACTCCCTCTGCGGTGAGCAACGCTGCGATCGTCTTGGAGTGCTCGACAGATGTTGCGAAAATCAGCGTGGGCGAGTCTGGTGATACACGACTTCGGTAAGTCTCTACTATACGCCGCGTGCGGTCAGCATCCCCGGCTATTCTTGCTTCAACGCTCTGGGGAAGCCAAGGAACATCTTCCGAGAGTCGCATCTCGCTTCCAGATAGGTAGAACCTCCCGCCCTCGATGGTTTCATGGTCAGCCCTGGCAAGGACTCGCATCTCCTGAAGTTCCCTGATTACTCCCTCAGGTTCGGAGCTGATGAAAGCGCCTTCATCCAGGCGATTGCTACCATAGCGGTTGACAAGTCGCTCTGTTTCTCGCTCGTCTCGACCCCTGTAGGGAGTCGCTGTGAGACCTATCAGAATTGGCTCCTCGTCCCTTCTCCATCGTGTCAGTCCAAGCTCTTGCATGACAGAGGTGGACGTGGGAGACACGGATCTGTGAGCCTCGTCGAAAACCAGCAGCTTGAAGTCTGAGAGGAACTCGTACTTGGCGGACTGCCTGCGAATCCTGGCCGACAGCGTCTGTATCGTGGCGACAATTACGTGCATGTCAGCTGTTGGCAGAGGAGTTGGCTGCCCGCCCCACATCCTAGAGATTCTCAGGCGTGATCCCTGCAAACCTTCACTCTGCCAAACCTGCTGCCACGATTCTAAGGCCTGCTCACACAACTCGTCCCGGTCGGCTACCCAGAGGATACCGTCACTGAACCCGTCCTCCCTGATCGCCTCTACAATCGACTGCACTGCCACCCGAGTCTTTCCCGATCCTGTAGGTAAACTGATCATACCGCGGCGTTCAGTAAGTGATCCGTTCGACCTGATCAGATTCCTTACTTTGTTCACTATAAATCGTTGATAGGGATGTAGGCTCGGGAGTTGGAAAGGCCCCTCCACGTCAATGTATGGGTCGCGGCGAATGCCAGGCTCCATGGCCCACTCATCGCCAAATCCCAGTGACTTAACAAAGGCAACCGCCCCAGGACTACCTGCCCACCTCCGCGGTGGATCGAGATGGTCCAGTGCGCCGCGATGCTGCCATAGTGCGCCGGTGTGGTACGTAGCTATTGCGGCTCGGGCGACCTGAAGCCCGTTGAGTCGTCCGTCATATTCGACTTCGAGAATGTCGACAAGGCTCTCAGGCAAGCCCTTACGCAACTCGAGCTCACCCACTGCGGCAAGAAGACGCAACTCGTTGGTTTCGTAACTCCTAACAGTTTCACGAGCTTCCTTCACCGCATCTACTGGAAGGGTATATGAGTAGTCGTCATCTGGAACATCGTCAACGTCGGGGATCTCAAACGCATCGCAAATCAGAGTAGACTTCGGATGTGAGAGAAGCCTCTCAAGTACGGCAGGACTACTTGGTGGATCTCCCAAGCCTTCTGAGAGTTCATGGACCTCTCCATTTACACTGATGCGCCCGTACTGTCGCAGAACATCCAGTGCCGGGGATGGAAAGGTCATGGCAGGATAAATCTCCTGAGTATCATGACGCATCGTCCATGGCGCATAAGTGTCAGTTAACTCCAGCAGGCGCCATGTGTATTCGACTCTTCCTTCCTCAGACAGGGACTCCATCACATCAAGCGGTCCTGACGCGAGGTTGGTTGTGAAGTTCAACATGTAATCACGTGGAGTCCGGGGGAGGCCTTCCTGCTGACGAAACTCCCGACGGCAGCGATAACGAAATGTCCAGTACCTTGACCTAGAAAGCTCCCGTCGACCTTCAGGAGAGTCCACCGCACCCAGTTCCCGAAGTAGAGGTATACACTCGAGATGGGAGGCGACGTCGATGGCAATCCCGCCATCTCGACTCCCGTCAGCAGGAACTACTGGTCCAGGCAACAGACAGTCACTGAGCAAGCCCCACTGTCCGTCAACAGTCTGAACGCGTAGCAATCCTTGCCAGTCCAGACCTGACTCTCGAATTATTGTGGCAGCCATTTCTGGGTCGAGGTCACGTGTCACATCCCAGAACATGGTCCAGTATCTGTGTACCCATGCTTCGTATTCTGGAGGAGTCGTGAGTCCATCCTTAAGAAATTCACAAGCCAAAAAGAGAGCTGAGGACCAACTTCCTCGAGGCAATCCATGGAACTTCTCCAGGACGGCTTCAGGAATGCTCTCTCTAATGAATTCCCAGTTCTTATCCATCCACACTTGGTACTCTGAACGAGTCATAGGTCCGTAGTACCCCCAATCTGAACGATCGGAGGACCAACTGGCTATACCTTCTCTGAAGGCGAGTTCAGGGGATAGAGGCCTTATCCTCAAATCTCTTAACGCGCTCAGCGTCTCAGGATCATTCTGCAGTTCAGGATGAACGACATTGACCCCGATTGAGCCATCTCCACCGCCGAGGAACACCACGTCGGGGTCGGGTTCTACCCACGTTTCAGATGAGGTCAGTACGATCTTTCCGAGGTCGTTACGCTCACGCAGGCTGTGGGGAAGCTCGATTGCTAACCTGAGAGCCTCCATTGAAGCCTGAATCTTGGCCTCCTCAGAGTCAGCGTTGTCAATGAGCGCCTCCAACCACTCCGACACACGTGCCCTTGGCAGGTGGGGCCACTTCCAGTCCGGCTGGTTGAACGACCTGGCAGTAAGTCCCAGTCGTGCCTGACGGTTTGGAGTCAACGCACTATGATGAAGCCAGTTTGTGGGTCGGGACGTACACTCTGCCCACCGCTGCAACGCGCTGCTTGTCAGTTGTTCCGGCGGGTAGTGCACCTCCAGTATTCCTCGCAAGCTTCCCTCTTGGTCAGGAACAACACTTCGATTTTCCAGAATCGAGTACAGGGACTCTCTCAGCCTGATGCTATGCTCATTGTCGCCGGCCTCCCTTCTTCGCGGCAGGGCATCGAGATGTAAGCTCGGATCATCATGAGTCGAGAGTCTGGGAAGGGCCTTGGCGACTATGGAGGAAGCGGCGTGAACCAATTCGCGATTGTAAATCCCTTCAAGTAAGTTCTGACGATCCTCGTTTGTCTTCCATGGAGCATTCAAAATCCCCGCCAGAAGGCTGGATGTCGCTGTCGGGAAGAACGCCCAGAACCGGCCAGGCTCTCCCAAGTTGTCTATTGGGGCCGCCCACGATATTGGCACTTGCCCAGTGTCGTCCAAGGTCCGGCTGTCGCTCAATGCCTCTGGCGAGAGCTCGTGAGTGTCTTTTGCAACTACCCAACGTGTAACGCTCTCCCCATCGCTGAGTAAGTACAGATCATCCTCATATGAGAGGCTGAACGTTCTATTGGTGCCTCTGATGTCGTTTTGCAGCGTTAGCTGAGAGACGTGTTCGACGAATAAGAGAAACCTCCCCGAGAATTCCTCGATCTGGTGTTCAAGACTGTTGATCGCTTCCTCTCTCAGCGGGAGGCGGACGATGTTCGACGCCCACCCCATCAGGTCATCCAGTATGGGGTCGGCATCCACCTCAATTTGTGGGTCTATCGCTTCCGGCAGACTGAGTACGGGACAGCGTTCGGCGTCCTGAACGATAGACCGTATCTTCGAGGCGGCCCTCTGTCGGTCGAAACGAAAGGAACCCGAGCGACTGAAGAACTCGGGAGAGTCGGTTACACCCAGAACGGACTTGAACCCCATGCCAAACCGCCCTATCTCGTCGTTACCCCGCTTAGGAGAGAGATAGGCAAACATGAGCGCTTTCACGCCATCCTGGTCTATCGGCTGCCCTTCGTCAGCACAGTAGAGATAGCTGCTCGTGAGTCCAATCCAGATCCGACCGCCACCGGTCCCGGACAGGGCATCCGCGCCATTCTGTATTAGTTCGAATAGCTGGCGTCTGGCGTAACCGCCCCTCGCCGTATCCTCCTCGTGGTTGGCGTCTCGAGCAACCAGGTTTGGTTGAATACGATAGGCCTCCTGTGTTTTCGCGGTTTCTTCGGATATGTACGATCCTAGGTACCCTGTGGGTGGAGCCCATTCATATTGCGACCAGTCACCGGTGCCGCTCCCACTAATCCGGGCATCTTCAAGACGTCTGCTCTTGAGTTGTCTCAACGCCTCACGACGATCGCTGGCAGACATGTGAAGCAGACCACGTACCGCCCCCGACCAGTCTCGAATCTCGGGAATGTCAGTGGTGTCTATCTGGTCATCGGGTATGGCTGCAAACGCCTTTAGCTCATCCCTCTGAGCCGATGTCAAATCAGTCTCTTGACTCCTCATAGGCTGCTCTCTCATGTGGGGTTGGATTCCTTGCGCTGATGATTCGGCCGGTTTCTGAATCGGTCTCTACCTCGCCGGTAGTGAGCGTATGCACCACGAGAATCAGATTCCCCTCGACTACTCCAATCGTATGATATCTATCTTCGTACGGATATGGATCGTAGTCAGTAAAGGATAGCGGGTCGTCAAATACACGTTCCGCGAACTCGAAGCTGATTCTGTGCTTGAGCTTGTTGGATTCGTTCTTGTTCGGATCCCACGTCCAGTTCAATCAACCTTCTCCGTTAGATTACGAGATTAGCATACCCTACGGGGAGCAATGATGCGTGTTCTAGGCACAAAAGGCCCAATTGACCTACATGGGGTGATCCAACCCCAACATACGCCAGCGGAATGGCCTGGTCAAGTCCCCCGGATGCGGCGTAACGGTTGGTCATTCTGTTGATGTTGGTTACGCCTAGGTAGATCGTGTCGGTGAGACCTCAGGCGGGACCTCTCGCTTCGCAGAAACTCCTGGCGTGAGGTAGCGACAACCGATTGCCCACTCGTCGCGCCGCTTGGCGAGTACGGCGCAGATGAGCCAGCGTACCGCCGGTCGGTTCGGGAAGATGCCCATGACGTCGGTCCTGCGCCGAATCTCCTTGTTCAGACGCTCCTGAGGGTTGTTCGACCAAGCCTGCTTCCAGGGAACTACGGGGAAGCAGGTGAACGCAAGAACGTCGACTCCGGATTCTGCCAGCATCGAGGACGCCTATGGAAACCGATCACTGAGCTGATCGACGACTACGTTGAACTGGGAGTGAACCTCTCCAGCGAAATGATGTTGGTAGATCGCGCTGACCATTGTTGCCAACGAGGTCGCCAGTTCGACACCCGCAAGCCCCCTGGCGGACAGGGATCGCAGGAACGCCAGCCAGAACGCGCCGTCCTCACTGGTACCCACGTCCATGCCCCACGATCTCACGATTGCCCTCTGCGTTGACAGCGGTCGCCACAGCCACGGAGACGTTAGCGATCCTACCCTCCTCTCTGACCTTCCGGGTCAACGCGTCCAGCCGCAGGTAGCAGTACGGGCCTCCGTCAAGTGGACGATCTAGGAAGCTGTCAACCACACCGTCGAGCTTGCGACAGATGCGCGACACCTGGCTCTTGGAGATGCCATCGCAACGCAGCGCCTTGACAAGGTCGTCCACCCTCCTGGTTGACATACCCTCCACGTACACGCCTGCTGGACCACGGTCAGAAGAGCGCGCTCGCTGCGCCTTCGAGGCTCGAGCGGAGAGGGGAAGTCGCTCCCCTCTCTGAGCTTGGGTATGCGAAGCTCCATTGCGCCGATCCTGGCGTCCCACGCGCGGGTGCGGCACCCGTTGCGGCGACTGAGCCGATCGGGACCGCGCTCAGCTCCGATCCTCGCTGAGACCTAGGCGTCCATGATCGCATCCATCAGCGCCCGCATTGCCTCGCGAAGGAGTACACGCTCCGTCCATCCCTCCTTGGGGGATCGTTGCCCTATATCGTACCTGCTTCACACGTTTATAACAAAGGAAGACGAACTTGGAGAAAATTGCAAAAGTCCCATCATGCAGCCAACGGAGTGATTCCGGTGTGGGAAACCCATATCAGGGATTGGGCGTGGGGGATGTCGGGAGTCATCGTAGGGATGGGCGTTAGGGAAACCACGTCGGGATTTTGAGCGGATCGGGCTGATATTGGGCTGGGGGACGGTCAGTTCCTCTTGGGGGGCGAAATCGGGCTAGGCGGTGTACCAGATGCAACTCAAAACTGTCCACAAATGAACAGTTTTGGGATATGAGCCTAATCCGTCTATCTAATCCGAGCCTTTAACCTGTTCAGGCGCGATCCCCAAGCCAGTTTGCCCTCATGCTGGAGCCGTCCGACGACGATGCCGGGCGCTATGCCCTGTGCTTCGGCAAATCTCTTGATGTAGTTTGGACCAAAGTTGAGCGATGCGGAGAAGTCTCGCCAAGCGTCTTGGGGGATTAGGAAGTTGGACGCCCATTCATCGGCCTCGTCGTCGAACTTGGTGATCTTGGTGTCTCCTTTGGATGCGTGGACAAAGATGCCCGCTTGGTCGTGCAGGAGAATATGCGCCGCTTCATGGAACAGGCTGAACCACAATTGGTCGTCGCTCATATGCCGCGCGCTCAGTTGGATCAACGCTCTGCCGCTCGGCAGCAAACGCGAGACGCCGCTAAGCGACGTCTTGGGCAACGGCTTGATTACCACAAGCACGACGCCGGACTGGAAGCATTGGATTCGGGCTTCTCTCATCCTCTCGGTTAAGCTTTTGGCGGTAAGCTGTCGAATCCGGGTCAGCGCGACTACAAAGTTCTCTCTATCGTAGGGTGGACATTCAGCGCGCTCAGCGCGCTCAGCCATTATCTCGCCCAGGCGCAACCATGTGGCAAGGGCATGGTCGTCGCTGTCGAAGCTAGGCGAGTGCCGGTATGCAACTGATGGGTTGACGTATTGACCCCGCCACGCCTCGACCGACGCCACGCCGAAGAACGATAGCAGGGTGGGCGCCCTATCTTTATTCGACGCTGGCCTTTCGATGTAGCCGCGTTTCACCAATTCGTTGATCGGGAACCGCCGCGCCCATTCTACCGCCTCCTCCATTCGTCGCGTCTCCGCTTCGCGTTCAAGGTAACGGCGATAGTCGTCCTCGATGCCCAACCAGATACGCGCGTCCATCCCCAGCGTTTCTTGAAACCGGAGCGCGGTATTCTGATCTATCGCGGCCTGCCCCGCAATTATGTCGCTGATTAGCTTTGGAGACCTGTCGCACCGTTGCGCGAACTCGGCTTGCGACATCTGCCGAGCTTCCAGGTGCTCTTCCAGAATGTATCCGGGATGAATCGTGGACTCAGGTTCGTATTTGTAAGTTGCGGTCATGATGACGAACCTCGATTCAGTGGTAATCCACTACTCCTAAGATTTCGATTGATGTTACCTGTTGCGTATCTATTCCTACAGTCTCTCTCATTGGGATAATATCATGATTTGGTTGGATAATCAGTCTGTATGGATGAACAAGATCAAGCGCATACTGTCCTTTCATATCGCCACCGAGCAGATGACAACGTTCTGGCGGAACGGTAGGCACGCCTGAGAGCGCCGGCGCGTTTCCCAAAACGGCTAGGCGCGCCCTGATCTTTATCGCCATACGAGGTCCGTACTTCTTATCAAGGTTTCGGTCAGAATCAAAAATCCTCTTGAGCTTTCGAGTTCTGAAGTGGATTTCCAATAGCTTCTCTCCTGCCTCCTCTGCCCGCCTTTGCAGGCGCGTCGCTACCAAGGCGTAGCCTTGGTAGCTCCATGATGTAAAAAGCAGCTTACCACACGGCAGTCATCCGCCGTCAACGTTATCTGCTTGGATTGGCGGCATCGTCGTTC
Source organism: Dehalococcoidia bacterium (assembly GCA_965208795.1). Taxonomy (GTDB): domain Bacteria; phylum Chloroflexota; class Dehalococcoidia; order Lucifugimonadales; family UBA1123; genus VXRN01. Next base: position 602,883 of record CBDBPQ010000002.1, on the reverse strand, counting down.
CGATTACTCTGCGGTGGCGACCGAGCTTGCGGGCTGGCGATAGACGGCGTGAACCGCAGGACAGATTCGACATCCCACCCGCTTGACGGGTCGCGGACAAGCTGCTAACTTGCCGGCGGCGGGCGGGCGGGCGCCCGGATAAAACCATGCCCGCCAGGAGCCGGAGGATCAACGACAAGGGGGATCCTCCGGCTCGTTCACGTCTATCACGAGGGCGCGCGCTACCGAGCATCGGGAGACCGGCAAGCGATTCAGCTACCTGAAGGTCGAGACGCGCCCGATGTCGAAGGAATACGCCCGCAGATGGGAGGCCAAACGGCTGAGCAGCTACCGGAGCTTCACGGGACGGAACCCGCTATACAACTACATGGACGACAGCGGGTTCGACGCGGACGGCGCCGCAGGATAGGAGAAGCCGATGGATACGACATCAAAATACCAGATCGAAACCCAAGAACCGGACGACCCCATTACCGTCCAGTCCTACGCGCCCGGAACCGTCGAAATCTCCATAGGGAAGTACGCGCCCGGCCAGATCCGCCATGCGCTGCTCAGCAAGTCCCAGGCCACCGCCCTCGCGCATCTGCTGTTGGCGTCGGTCGCCACCGCAGAGTAAAGGATAGAATCATGACTGCCCAATCAGATAAAGACTCGTCGCGCCGATTTAAAGACCGGCGCGACGCCCCCCTTAGCGATCTCATACCCCGCTTTGCGTCTTGTTCGTCGTCGATCCACTTTCGAGATGCGACAGCCATAATCCAACGGTTGAGAGATGATGGACGCGAGTTCTGGCAGGATGGTTCAGGAGAGCTAAAACGGTGGCATGATGGGTGGACAGACCTGCTGGAGTTCTTCAATTCTCTGGATCGGCGACGCCATATCGAAAAGCAACCGATGGAAACCGCAATGAGGGATTTCATCGAAAAATTTGAGCACACTGTATATCGCGTTGAACAACTGCTGCATGGCGTCAAAGGGCGGAGTCAGAACAACCCTTCAGAAATTGATGCGGTGGAGGACTGGATAGGACTTGCATACCGCCTGTCCACATACGCCATAACTGCCGCATGGATTGATGACATGACCGAAGAGGGGGACGCCATTAGCGTAACCGTCAACTGGCGTACAGGCGAATCCTCAATGGAAACGTGTCCGGGCAAGCCGATGGCAATACCGAGGAAGCGCCGGGCAAGCGCGAGATTAGGGAGACGACGACAACGACGCGACAAGTAGGCAAAGGCCGGTTATCACGGAAGGAGCCAAGCATGGATTCGTATTCGCCAAACTACCTGATGATTCAAGATGCGATTGAGTTCAAGCAACAGGTCATAGGGAGCTACAATGGTTATCGCTTGGAGATGTGCCCCCATGCTCTAGGGTTCGCAGATGGACGCGAGCGGGCGGTCTGTTACCAGTTCGGCGGTGACAGCGTTCAACAAGAACTGAGCATGGATCCTATGGAGAAATGGATCTGCGTTCCGCTGGATGATCTCGTCATTCACGATGTTCGTGATGGACAGTGGTACACCGGAGCGTATCCTGTGTACTATCAGACGTGCGTTCACACGCTGACCTTCGAGGTGGTCTAAACGTTTTCTGCGCCTCGCTGTCGGGGTGGCTGTTCGCAAATTCTACGTACTCCCGCGCCCGCTCCTCTCCGTTCAGACCGTGGAAGATCACATTGAACATATCCCCTATGCCGTCAAAGTCCACCGCTCCGGCAATCCACACGTTGTCATTTTCATCTCGGTACACATCGTATTCCATTTTCACCCTCCTCTATAAAAAAACGCCCCCAGATTATATCCGATTGGAGATGCGACGATTAGCGCGTTTGACCACTTGATTTTCCGATTGTTTGCTCGGAGCGAGGGAGTTCCTGCCTCCTCACGACGCTATGGCAGACGCAAGAGACTGAGGAGTACCCAATGACCTGCCAATGTTTCCCATCGTCAATCAAGTGCGAGCGGTATAACCTCGCCGACTTTATATCTCACTACAATTCCGTCAACGGGACGAACTACGAGTGGCGGGCCTGCTTGGATGTGGAAAACCGAACCAGGAAAGAGCCTGAAGGCTTGCTGGAAGCTCATGGCGAAACCCCCATCGTGATCGAGCGGAAGTCAGTCGCGTGGCCGCCAGACTACTTCTCCTCCCATAGCAGAGAACATCAGATATTCGACTTGGCCGGCGAGCTTGTAAAGCATTTCGACGACGGCGTGTATCAGTTGACCATCAACAGCGATGATCTCAAAGAACATGACAAGAGGGCCGTGAACGGTATCGCATCCCGGATCGCCCAAATACTCGAATCCGACATTGAACGGGCGAAAAAGGGAGGGCGATCCTCCATTCCGATTCGTTGGTCTTTTCGCAAGCTAGGCGAATCGGAATTGGATGCGCGCGACATCCATCTGAAAACTGGCGTCGTGGTCGTCATAAAAGAACCATGGACCACGCTATTCGACGATGCGTGGGATCAGCGCATATCAACCGAAAGGGATGGGTACGCTGAACAGTTTGCGCGAACGGTAGAGAAGGCCGCAGAGAAGTTCGAGAACTATCTTGGGACAGACTACCGGCGGGTGTTGCTGATAGAACTCTATGGGGGCGACACATTCTCGTATGAGGACATGGCCCAGATCGTCGAACGGGCGCGGATACCCAGCGAGATTGATGAAGTGTGGGTAGAATCGCATGATTGGGTTAGCGACGATGAACTTGCCGCCAGTTGGGTTCAAGCCTTCCCGTCGCGCTAAGCCGCCAGAGACCATGAACTGATGAACCTCATAAGACTCGTTCTTGCCCCAGCCGACCTCAGAGGCAGGACGAACAGAACCCAATGGTGGCTGACGCATATCGCGGCGCTGTCCGTATTCCTCGCGCTGGCTGTGGTCATGAGCTTCACCCCTCGCGCATACCTCGAACTCGTAGCCAACGCCTCGACGGTCTATACGGTCGTCGCGGGCGGGTATCTCCTGCTGGTCAGCGTAGCTCGCCTTCATGACGGCGGGCTTCCAGCGTGGTTCCTGACAATCGCCCTGCTACCCTTCGTCGGCCTTGTCATCGTGATCGTCCAACTCGGCTTCCTCAAGGACGGGCAGATCAACGATTGGGGCGGGCCGGCCTGACAGTCGCCATATGGGTAAAATCCCGAACGCCCCGCGCTGGATAACCGGCGCGGGGCGTTCGCTATTGCATCAAGTCCATAGATGGGATAGGCTTCAAGGTTCGGCGCTTGGGGCGCCTAACGCACCATTGACGAGGCATTAGGCTATACGTGCGTAAACTTGTGGGTAATGGCATTTTGAGGAATTGGTGGTATAATTAAGGTAGAAGGCGGAGGAGTGGCAGAGTGGTTGATTGCGCCCGACTTAGGATCGGGTAGGATCGGCAGATGGATTGCCGATTCTCGCGGGTTCGAATCCCGTCTCCTCCTCCACTTCTCAGCAGAGGATCGCGCCTCCGGAGCACGCAGAAGGGTTCATTCCGAACCCGTCGCCAATCTCCTCCGCGCTCCTAGTACCCTAATTCTATGCCCACTTTCAGCCTATGTCAACGTATGTTAGTCGATTTTTCGCACAGCGTCTAAGCGGACGGCTTGAGCCTATTCCTTTGGAATTTTCAGCGCGACCGGGGAATCCCCCGATAATATGCAACATCCCCCAGCCAACGCCGACCAGCCCACAAACCCCCTCCAAGCGCATCTGACACGCCTTTGACCTGATTTCGACCCGATCCGCTCAAAATCCCGTTGTGGTTTCCCTAACGCCCCTCCCGACCATGACTCCCGACATCCCCCACGCCAAATCCCTAATTTGGGTTTCCCACACCGAAATCCCCCCATCGGCTGCTTGAGGGGACTAATGAAAATTTCTCGAACTTGGAGGCTATATGTACAAAGTTGGCTTGTGCGGCGTGGCTGATAAGGGCGGTGGGCGGGCGAGACGAGGTATCCTCAATTCGTGTGTAAATGGTCAGGTGGTGTAACCTCCTCATAGAACGATAGGGTTAGGAAGCTCAAGAGAGGAGACACATCGCCCAGGAGAAAGCGAACCACCGACACCGCCCCAGAGTCAAGGCCAGAATGAGACACCCTGGAACATTGGCTCAGAGACAGGATGAGGGACCTGGTCCAACAGATACTCGAAGAAGAAGTTACCGAGTTTCTGGGGAGGGCCAAGTCCGTCCGTCGCTCCGATGCTGACCGCGACTGCGGCTATCGCCACGGGTACGCGAGACTACGGAAGCTGACGCTCAGTTCAGGGACCATAGATGTGAGCAGACCCAGGGTTCGCAGCACAGAGGAGAAGTTCGAGATCTGTCCGCTTCCACTGTTCACGCGAAGGACCAACGAGGTGTCCGGACTCATCCCACAGCTGTAACTCCACGGTCTGTTCGAGGGAGACTTCGACCTGGCGTTGCGAGGGTTGTTGGGAGATGACGTGCCGGTGTTCGCTCCGACCATCGCGAGACTGAGAGACAGGTGGAACGTCGAGTTGACGGAGAGGCGAGGTCGCCGTCTGGACGATCTGGAAGTGGTGTGCGTATGGGGCGATGGCGTGTACGTCAAGGTCGGTCTTGAGCGTGAGAAGGCGGCTATCTTGGTCGTGATAGCCGCCCTGAGCGACGGCGGCAAGCGGGTACTGAGTGCCGAGCTCGGCTACAGAGAATCCGTGGAGAACTGGTCGGAGACGCTCAGGAGTCTGAAGTGCCGGGGGATGAACTGTCCCAAGCTGGTGGTGGGCGACGACCATCTAGGGAATATGGGGAGCGTTGACGAACGTCTATCCTGAGGCTGACGAGCAGAGATGCTGGAACCCCAAGCCTCTCAACGGATTGGACAGGCTGCCGCAGTGGGACCAGGCGCAGGCTGAGCTGATGCTCAAGCGCATTCCATACGCTGAGACTAAGAAGGAGTCAGAGCGTCTGAGGAATCTGTTCTCCCGGTGATGTCAGGAACGCGGATACGAGTCTGCGTTCGATACACTGGATCGAGACTGGGAGAGGATGGTTGCGTTCTACGACTATCCGAGGGATCGCTGGCAGCAACTTTGAATCGCCAACCCGGTGGAATCTCCGTTCGCCTCGTCGAGGTTGAGGACTGACGCGACGAGCTCTACAAGCCGGTGGACAGGGCGATAGCGGTGATCTGAAAGATGCTGATGGTGGTTGAGAAGCTGCTCATGCGGCTGAACGCGTCGGAGCTGATGAAGGCCGTTTATGCCGGCGAGAAGTACGAAGACCGAGCAGTAATACAGAACGCCGAGGAGATCGCCGCCTGACGTCGTTTACACGCCATTTGACGTAACCTCGCGTCCGATAACCACGGGGTCTGCTCCCAGTGAGGGTTCCGGAGCCTTCTCAGTACGTCATGCCTAGACCGGTGAGAGTGATCAATTGAAAGCGGCCACGTTCATCCTCGCGCCGGTATTAGCGCCTGATATAGTCCGCGCCTGAGAGCGTCCAAGTGTCCTTGAACGCCGTGCCCGCGGTCCTGCTGCCGATGGATGCGGCGTAGTTCTTGTTGGTGTTGAACGGCAGGTCGAGGTTGATGAGGTCAACTGTCTCGGAGTTCACGCCCCTCGGGATGTCGAGGTTGTCGCCCGTCCAGATAGTCTTGTCTGCGGAGTTCAGGGTGGTCATAGTATATGACTCAGTGCTGCTCAACCTCACACTGGTCGTCGAACACATCCCCGTTGCACCAATGACCAGAGAGACAATTGGCGCATTCCAAGTGTTTGGTCACAACTTCTAAGGCTTTTGCCCTTGCTTCCTCTATGGTGGTAAATGCACGAGACCACCTAATGTTTTGACTCCTCGTATTATGTGGACCGAAGCATCCCTTCGCCTTATGAACCATGATAGACTTATTTGTCGTGTCCCATCGCAATCTGTACATTCTCAGTGACCCTTTCGTTGTGTCCTCCCTATGATTCCTGGTCCGGGTTATGCGGTGAGTGTGTGGCGGCTGTTGCATTCTCCCCACCAGTCGAACCGGGGAGCGGTTTCCTCAATACCCCAATGGCCCAGGACGGGACAAGTGCCCCACATTATACAGAACGCCTGTAAGATGGCCATGAGAACACCGTTATATTTTCATAAGAGGACGTCGCGCTGCGCATCTTCTCCAAGGTCAACGGCCACTACATGTTCCCCGAATCGCACTCTCACGCCTTTGGAGTGACGGCCTACCAGGCCGCGTGGCTCAAGAGACACCACCCGCTGGAGTTCTTCGTCGCGCTGATGAACCAGCAGCCTATGGGCTTCTACCCGGTCGAGTCGCTGAAGCAGGATGCGAGGCGATTCGGCGTTCCGTTCCTGAACCCATGCGTGAACCGCTCCGGCGCGGACTGCTCGCCTCTGGACGGCAGGGTACTGGTGGGACTGCGCTTCGTGAGGGACGTGGGAGCGGACGCCGCGGCGCTGATAGCGGCCGAGCGCGAGCGCGGCGGAGCGTACCTGGGCGCGGGCGACCTGGCGCGGCGAACGGGGCTGAAGCCGCGCGCGGTGGAGTCGCTGGTGATGGCGGGGGCGTTCGACGCGGCAAGCCCGAACCGCAGGGCGGCGCTCTGGGACGCCGGGCTGTACCCTCGCCCCGGCCGCAACGGGCAGGCGACGCTGCCGGCGAACATGGACGACGGCGCGCCGGAGCTCGCCGACTTCACCGGAGCGGAGAAGATGGCGGGGGAGTACGCGACGATGGGGCTGTACCCCCGCGGCCATCTCATGGAGTTCGTCAGGCCGATGCTGCCGCGCTCGGTGATTCCCGCCGCCGGGGTGGAGTCTCTCGACGACGGCGCGCCGGTCACGGTCGCGGGCTGGCCGGTGGCGCGCCAGCATCCGAAGGGACGCGAGGGCGTGGTGTTCGTAACGCTGGAGGACGAGACCGGGGACGCTCAGGCGATCCTCTGGCCGCGGGTCTTCGAGCGGTACGGGCGGGAGCTGAGCGGTCGGGTGGTCATGATCGGCGGCCGGGTGTCGCGGTGGGACGGCGTGGCGAACGTGATCGCGTCGTCCGTCCGCGCGATTCCCGTGGGTGTCCGGATGCCGCCGTCGCACGACTGGCGGTGAGCGCTCCCTGCAAATGGCGCGGATATGGCTCCGCGCCTCGTTGCGCGAAGCGGTCGGCGGGGATACGATTGCGGGCAGGATTCAACGTTCGCTTCCAATCGAAGGGGAAAGCCATGTGCGGCAGATTCAGCCTCATAGCCGATCTCGGCGAGCTTGCCAGGTGCTTCGAGTTCGATGGCGACTGGGACGCCTTCGACGCTCGACACAACATAGCGCCTACGCAGAGCGTCCTGACCGTCGTGGGCGGCGAGAACAGGCGGATGGGCCTCATGCGCTGGGGGCTGATCCCCCGCTGGGCGAAGACCGCCTCGGTCGGGGCGCGCATGATCAACGCCAGGGCGGAGACGGTGGCCGAGAAGCCGGCGTTCAGGGATGCCTTTCGCCGCCGTCGATGCTTGGTATTGACGGACGGGTTCTACGAGTGGCGAAGGGTCGAAAGTCCAGGACGCCTATGCGGATAGTCATGAGGTCGCGGGAGCCGTTCGCTTTCGCCGGACTGTGGTCGGTCTGGCGCGATGAAGACGGCAATCGCATACCCTCGTGCGCGATCATCACGACGCCGAACGAGACGCTCGCGCCGATACACGACCGGATGCCGGTCATTCTGTCCAGGGACGCCGAGAGGCTGTGGCTGGATGAAGGCGTCGAGGATCCCGACGCGCTGTCCTCGGTCCTCGTCCCATACCCGTCGGAGCTGATGGAGGCGTACGAGGTATCGTCGCTCGTCAAATCGGTCTCCAACGACGGGCCGAAAGTAATCGAGCCAGTCGTTGACTGGTGCCAGAGCGAGCTCCGCCATACGTCGTGATGGTCGCCACCGCTCCGTCCGCAGTACAGCCCGGCGGATGCGACGGAGCGTTTATCCGCGCGGCGTACCCAGACTGACGCCTTGCAGTCCGGCGTAGGCTGCCACAGGTAGAATCCTTTGGCTGGCATGAGAACTGCCAGCGTATCCCCGGTCTTGTTCTTTGCGGTCATGAAACACCGTCCTCCCCCCTCGGATGCTGTCTCGCCACCGCCACCCGTCGACAATCCCATCGAACGTCGTCTTCGACAGTTAGGGTCGGGCGCCTTGCCAAAAAGGGGATCATGATTTGAGGGGGGGATCCGTAGCTGGGCGGAGGGTTGCCAAAAGGATCTCTTTTTGGCAATCGACTCGATTCCACAGTCCGACTACCTTGACACTAGAGCCATCCCCCACTACCGTAAATCGTAAGGCGATGACTAATGATCGTTGAAGACCCTTTGAAGCGATAGGCGATCATCCAAATCAGGGCACTAGTCCGCGATCGATTGACTGGAGCACTGACGCAGGTGCCATGGCGACAAAACGGAGATACAGATAGACCGTGGCCTTTGTATGCTGCCGATCCTAAGGTGCACTCATGCAGCAAAACAGAAAATACACCATGCGGATATCCAGACTCACCATCGATAAACTCGGTATTCAGATGTACGACAGAGTCTCCGCAGTACTGGCCGAGTTGATAGCAAACGCTTACGACGCAGACTCGGAGAGCGTCAGAATCACATTGCCTTTCGGCCAGTACCTGGCTAGAAGGCACGCTGGGCAGGTCGTGGACCAGGGCTTTGAGATCGTTATCGTGGACGATGGCCACGGCATGACCGCCGAAGAGGTCAACGATTATTACTTGAACGTAGGCTACAACCGTAGAGTCAGTAGAAGTGAGCGAACACCCAAGCACAATCGGCGGGTCATGGGTAGAAAAGGTATCGGCAAATTAGCACCCTTCGGAATCTGTCATGAGGTAGAAGTCATAACAGCTGGTGGGCCACATACTCCTCATGGTTACGCGGTATCCAACTTGGTTCTTGACCTTGATAAGATGCTTGACGAGAAGTTCGATAAATTTGGAAATGTATTGCCGTATCATCCACAGCCTGGTCTACGAGATGGGACCTACAAGAATTCTACTGGCACTAAGCTGATACTCAGACGATTCGACCGTCGACGAGTTCCTACAGGGGGAGAGCTAGATCGCCAGTTAGCCGCTAGGTTCGGGCTGAGCCAAAGTACTTGGAGCGTCCGATTGGAGGACAGCATCGGCAAGGACGATCCAATCAGCCTAGGCACTCTGAACGTGGACGTCCTGCCGTGCACTCGTATTGAAGTAGACGACAGGCCGGTGAAAGTTGAGGATCGATTCTTGCCTGTATCCGGGTGGGTTGCATACGCGAAAGACCCGTATAAGGACGAGGTGATGGCTGGAGTTCGCCTGTACGCCAGAGGAAAGATCGTAGCTCAGACCAGGGATTTTGACATCAAGACCGGATTCACGGGTGAGTTCAAGATGAGAAGTTATCTCACAGGAGCTATCCATGCCGAATGGCTTGACGAGGAAGAGGACTTCATCCGAACTGATAGGCAGGATATCATCTGGAACTCTGACTTCGGAACTCCGTTGCGTGAGTGGGGTAGAGATCTCCTGAAGAAGCTTGCCGCGAGGGCGGAGACAAGCGCAGGTCAGCGTACTTGGGACCTCTTCCTTGAAGAGTCTCAGTTGGACGAACGCCTCAGGGTGGCACATCCGACAGATAGGGCTATACGAGATTCGGTACTCAGAGCCGCAAGGTCACTCGTAGCGCGCGCGGACCGGGACGCCATCAAGAATCCCAACTACAGGGATCGCATGGTGCGGTTGGCCTATGCCATAGGCCCCCATACTACGTTGCTAACCACTCTGGATGAAGTAGCCTCCCAGTCGGATGGAGCCACTGATGTGATTCTAGACCTGTTCGAAAGGGCCAGATTGGTCGAGATGTACTCTCTTGGCCAAGTCGCTCAAGAACGGGTAGGAGCGGTTGAGCAACTGCAGCGGCTGGTGTCCAGCCCTTCCACCGTCGAGAGACAGTTGCAAAAACTCATCGAGACCGCGCCCTGGATACTCCATCCCGACTGGACGCCACTGAGCTTCAATCAATCTCTGGCATCAACCAGAACTAACTTTCAGTCTTGGTATCTGGCCCAGTACGGCGACGAAATAGTCACCTCAACTATAGACAACCCAACCAAGCAGCCTGACTTTGTGATGCTCAACCACGAGGGAAGACTGGAAGTCATAGAGATCAAGCGGCCTCAGCACTCATTGACCAACGATGAATTCGATCGGGCATTCGGATACTTGACAGCGGTGAGACAGTTCATCAGTGATACAGCTGAAGTAAGGTCAACTTTTCCGTCGGCTCAGTTGACGATAATCTGTGACTCATTGAATGTGGATGCACTCAGGGCCAACAGTATTCGCACTGACCCAGATATTTCGTATAAGACATGGCACGATCTCTTGGAATCCACTAACCGACGTCACGAAGACTTCCTAAAAGTGGTCGGAGAAATGCAAGGGCAGCTACCAGAGCTATCGACAGAGGTAGAATAACCATTGTCTACGGACGTGATGAAACCATCCCAGCGCTATCTCGCCATGGCGCACAACCGGGGGAGGACCCGCCCGGAGCGAACCTTGGCTTCAGGGCTATGGCGTCGTGGAGTGCGCTACTTCACACATGAAGGCTACAAGTCAGTCACAGGTATGAGGCTCCCTGGCAAACCCGACATGATACTCCCGAGAAAACGGATTGTCATTTTCGTTGATGGATGCTTCTGGCACGGATGTCTACAGTGTGGTAAGCACGAAGGCCTGAGAACCAACTTTTGGGTGAACAAGATAGATGCCAACATAGCGCGAGATCATAGAGTCACCAGAGATCTAGTCGAGGATGGCTGGACGGTAGTCCGCGTTCCAGAGCACGAACTGAGAACCAAGCCTGCACTGATAGCAACCATAGACCGCCTAGCCTTGTTGATACGCGCCGGAGTTCCACAAGAAGCTGCCCTTGAGGTAGGAGACGACAGTGTCCACCCAACTGGTGCGTAATTTCATAATGGGGGAAAGACCAGAAACTCCTCTACTGAATACTGCAGTTTCCCTGTTCTCCGGGGCTGGGCTGAGTGACTTAGGTTACGAACTGGCCGGATACGGTTTCGTAGTCCAAGTTGAGATTGACGAGAAGCGCGCTGCCATCGGTGCAGACAACTTCCCCAACTCGTACTGGCTCACTTGTGACGTCCAGAATGCCCAAGACGACATAGTGTATGCCTACCGCCGAAGAACGTCCAGAAGGCTGGATCTTTTGGTGGCCACTCCTCCCTGTCAAGGCATGAGCAGTTCAAATCCCAGCAGAGGCAAACGTCAGACCTCTCGCGCTAAGGCGCTGGAGTACAAGAATCGGCTGTTGTTAGAGGTGACGCCAATAGCTCGCTTGCTAGAGCCGAGAATAATTGTCATCGAGAACGTCCGCCAAGTACTGACGCTCAAGGTCGAAGTAGACGGTATACAGAGCACAGCGGTTGACGTCCTCAGTGACCGTCTTCCCGAGTATACCTTGTTTCGCAGCGTGGTAAACGTGGCTGACTATGGTATCCCACAAGTGAGGAGACGGGCGTTAATAGTAGCCGTACACAATGATGAACCCCGTCTGAAGTCAATGGTATCTCAGGATCAACCACTAGCGCCATTCCGAACACACGCTGAGCGGTCTGCCAACGGATCAAAGCCTTGGGTCAACATCCGCGAGTGGTTGGAGTCCATGGAGTACGAACCACTGGACTCTAGGAATAAAGAAGAGGCGCGTGGAACACATCCTCTACACTTCGTTCCATCCTATGGGCAAGATCGGTATCGGCAGATCAGTGAGATACCGGCCTACTCTGGACGCAGCGCGTACGAAAATGACGTATGCCCGTCATGCAAACGTCAGAACGTTGACGTGGGGCGAATATCGTGTCCTTGCTGTGGGGATGTGATGAGAAATAGACCCTTCGTGGAAAGAGACGGACGCCCATCGCTGATCAGGGGCTTCAAGTCCAGTTACAGGCGAATGAGTTCCGTACGACCGGCGTACACGATCACGACCAACTCTAGCCATATAGGAAGCGACTACAAGATTCATCCTTGGGAAAACAGAGTACTCAGCATCTTGGAATGCGCCGACCTGCAGACGGTACCCCGGTTCTACGACTGGACGCGCGCGATAGAGGGACGAACGCCCTACCTTATTCGCCAGTTGGTAGGGGAGGCCTTTCCCCCATACTTTACTTACTTGCATGGCCAAGTTCTGACTGGACTCTTGTCCTCTTCTCAGTCGTCTCAAGCCAATGGAACACTCCCGCCAAGGTAGTGACAGGTTGGTCGGCGGTTAGAAGCGAAGCTCCACAGGCCTTAACTGCCAAACAACCAACTCAGAATTCCCAACCTTTCGCGCCGTCGCCCTGACACCGGCGCGTCCCAATTGCGTCCTGACCGCCGCACGAACTCCTCCGTCCGCCGTACCCCCAAGCAGACGCGAGTGCCGATCGAAGCCGTCCGGTTGACGAGCGTGGCAGGGAACGAAGCTATCACACCCTCCCGCCGCATGGCGTCAACGCCGATGACGAAGCCCTCCTCTCGCTTCGTCCAAAACCCGGTAGGCGGCGGGTAGTCCCTCACATACATGTCCGCGGCGAGGTATCCACTCACGAGGCCCCGCTTCTCGTCCCAGCGTCGCTCCTCGAAATCTCTCAAGCCGATCGTTCCACACCAGTGAGGCAGAGACGCCGAGTCCGGCAGGCATTCCCGAAACATCCTCCGAATCGGCCTCGACGACTCGGACAGTTAGTCGAATCCCTCATAGTCATTGGGTTCTTGGGAGAACCGCTCCTCCATCCTGTGAAGATACTCACGGTAGTAGGTGTTGTCGATCCGACTCACTATGTCCTTGGCCTCGGCATCCATCCTCTCGCCCAATTCGGCGTCATCCAAAGGCAGGGGAGTGTCAGCGTGGATCATCAGGCACCGCTTGCGAACCTCCATAGGGAAATCTATCGCGTCCGAGTTCATGGACACCACCATGCTCGGATACTGGCTGAGCTGGAAGTGCATGCTGTCGTACTGCTTCACTATCACGGTGCCCTGGGCATCCCGACCGAAGCGCGTGGCGCGTATATCGTCAGAGTAGAGTGGGCATGCTCCCGCCGTCGCCATAAGAGGATCGACCAGTCTTGGCTCGAAGTCCTTGTCGCCACGCCCCGCAGGGGCTGCGCCGAACATCGAGGCCATCAGCAGCTTGATCAGCGCTGACTTGCCACAATTGGATTCCCCGTACAGCACCGCGGCGTGCTTGCAACCGAAGTTGCCCGGCCCGCGCTGCTCGAGCTCGTGGCGCAGGCGCGGCATGAACGGCGCGAAATAGAGCCAGGCCATCGCCGCGAAGTAGTCGCGCTGCATCCGATCAGCACCCTCGCCGAATTCAGAGTGGTTGTCTGTGAACCGAACCAGTAACTCCGAGCCGGCCCGCGCCCGTTCTGGGTTCTGAGGACGCTCCATCTGCCGACCGTCATATACGAACCGCCCGTCCACGTAGAGCAGAGATATAGAATGGTCGGCAGTCCCAGCCGCGTGCCCGTACTCTCCTCCACCGTTCCTCAGAGTGGTCGAACCAGTCTCGCATATCTCGTAGTCGGTACCGCGAGTCGCCTCTACAAGAGCCTCATGGCGAATGAGCCACGGCCTCCTCCCGCCACGAATGCCATCCCGGTCGGCCTTCTCAGCGACCAGCTTCCCACTGGCAATCCAACGCAGGATGGTCGGTTGCTGCACCCCACCAATTCAGCGGCTTCACTAGCATTGTATGTCTTCGACACCGGCATGATACCTTGTTCATCGACCAACCTACATCAACCTACAATCCAATATACGACAATGCAAGTTGGCTCAACAGCTTGTCTGTCTGTTATATTCGTCAGGTTTGGATTGTAACCACCTGCAGATAGGTGGTAAGTGGAGATACGCCATCCTTGTAAGGATCGTGTTGGAAGGAAGCATATGGCGATTCCCGAATCTCAACTCAGCAGATGGTCCCACCACGGGGCACAGGACTCATCCAAACGGACCCATGAGGCCATCAGACGGGTGTTGGATGCGTACCGATGGCCTCCCGGCATGACCAGGGACTTCTACCTGCAAGGATCGTACCGGAACGATACGAACATCCGGGGAGACAGCGACGTGGACGTCGTGCTCGAGCTTACTTCGGCCTTCCGCCATGACAAGAGTGCTCTGTCTCAATACGAGCAGGGACTGCTTGCTGCGACTTTCCATCCAGCCTCCCATGATTGGAACGACTTCAGGCGCGAGGCATTGAAAGCCCTAGAAGCTGGGTTCGGTAGAGGGATGGTGTCGCAGGGCAACAAGTCGATCAAGCTCAAGGCCGCTCCGCCGAGACTCGCGGCTGATGTCGTCGTCTGCATTGGACACCGTCAGTACACCAGTCGCTACTCATACGTAGAAGGGATCACATTCTACGCTTTGCGTGACAAGCGATGGATCATCAATTTTCCGAAAGAGCACTATAACAACGGGGCGACCAAGAGCGGCCGCACTTGGGACCGGTACAAGCGAACGGTAAGGATGTTCAAGAACGCCAGGAATCACTTGATTTCCACCGGGAGGATCAGCTCTAGCCTCGCTCCGTCGTACTTCGTTGAGTGTCTCCTCTACAACGCGCCAGACTCAGCATTCCAGTACAGCTTCCAAGACACTTATCGCTCTATCGTGAACTGGATGGTTCAGAACGATCTCGATGGACTCGTCTGTCAGAATGGCCAACAGTTTCTGTTCGGTTCGTCTCCTGAGCAATGGTCGGTAGCGGACGCTAAGAAACTGGCGAGTCAACTGGTATCCTTGTGGAATGACTGGAGGTGATCGATTCGGATGCACTCCTACGAGGTAGAGGGAAGAGCAAGGGTCGCGGTATCGCTGGCCATCGTCAGCATCTTGATGATCTGGCTTCTCCATGTAGCCTTGGACGGCATCAACTTTCAGCCTCAGTGGTGGTTGAGTGTGCCCTCGTTCGCAGGGTGCTATTCGGGGCTCCATTGGTTGTTCGACCACTACGGGTGGAGGCTCGGTGTGTTTCGGAAGCTCAAGCTCGTCCATCTCCCCAACCTCAATGGAGAGTGGGTTGGCGGGGTCGAATCCTCCTACGGCCAGGGCGGTAGCACCCACTTGGTTTCCGTGGTCATATTACAGCGATGGTCGAAGATGGTGCTTAGGTTATACCATTTCAGCGTAAGTCTGCCGTAAGGGGTCTGGCAGTAGTTTGGTACTTGGTCTATGCTGATTCCAACTCATCGAGTTGGAGGGCATCGTATGACTGGAAGACAGTTCCGGGTGGACTGGCGCCCGAATGACACGCCCGAGGCGCTGAGGGCGGCATATCGAGCAGAGCGGGACATCATGCTTCGCACCAGACTGCACGCGCTTTGGCTGCTGCGTAGCGGACGACGCATGGGCGAGGTGGCGTCAGTGGTGGACATTCACTACCGGACGCTCCAGAGGTGGGTGTCGTGGTACAGGACCGGAGGAGTGAAGGAGGTTGTTTCACATACGAACAAGGGCAAGGGACAGCCGCGATTTCTGAGCGCCGAGCAGGAGAGGGAACTGACCGAAGAGGTTGGGAGCGGACGGTTCAGGACGGGCGGCGAGGTCAGAGACTGGATAGAGTCCGAGTATGGAGTGAGCTTTCGGCTCGGAAGCGTGTACAGCCTGCTTGCGAGACTGGGATGTTCCCCAAGGGTTCCGAGAGGACTGCATGAGAAGGCAGACCTCAGAGCGCAAGAATCGTGGAAAAAGGGGGACTCCGCGATGCGCTCCGCGGCGCGGGAGTGAGTCGGGAGACGGTGCTGGGCTTTGCCGACGAGATGCGAGTGGGACTTCGGGGAACGGTTCGCAGGGTGTGGGGTCGTCGCGGGGTGAAGGTCCGCCAGCGGGTTCAGACGGTGTACGAGTGGATGTACCTGTTCTGTGTGGTGGACGGGAGACGCGGGAAGTTGCTGTGGAGTTGGATAGACTCGATGAAGTCAGATCGTATAGCGGCGGCGGTCAACGGCCTGAAGCGTGGGACCGATATGGAGGCGCTGGTGTGGGACGGCGCGCGCGGACACCGCAGTCGACTTGTTGAGGCGGTGGCGCTGCCGACGGTGGTACAGCCGGCGTACAGTCCGGAACTCAACCCCGCTGAGCGGGTGTTCGAGGAGGCGCGTCGCTGGGTCGAGGGCAAGGTCTATGGGAGCGTCGAGGAGAAGATGGCTGCGGTGGACGCATACCTGCGCCGCCTGGAGTCTGATCCTGCCCGAGTGCGGTCGATTGCCGGATGGGACTGGATAGACGAAGCGGTCGATGGCCTACCATCATGTCATGCGGCCTGCTCAGACTGAAATGGTATTACAACCCAGCGTATGCCGGCAAGGAGGCGCAATGCGCCTCTATCCAGAACCGAACCCGACTTACGCTGGGCGGTGGCAAACTGCTGTGGCAAGCCCTATTATGCACAGGACGGACTAAATGTCAAGGGGAGACCGGGGGAATCCCACATACTCAGCAGGGGTTGGAAATAATGTCAAGTGCGAGTTATAATTCCCTTCCGTTTCTCCTTACAGCCCAGCCACGGCGAAAAACGGCTCAGGCGATTGTAGTCTGACGCGTCAGACCTGCGGCGTCCCGTGTCGGCGCTTCGCTCTGGCCGCCCGCGTAGGCCGAGCGCGGGGACCGAGCGGCCGGGATCGCGGCCTCGAACACCGTTCTCAACGCGTCCTGAGCCCTCACCGGCGCTTTGTCCACTTTCGTAGCTGAGCCTGTCCACTCCCGCCCGGTCCGCCCACCGGCGCTTTGTCCACTTTCGTAGCTGAGCCTGTCCAGCCGCCGTGGAACGAGCCCCGGAATCGAAATGCTTGCTCCAATGTGGCAGACTGGTCGATTCACCCCGATTTCAGCTACGAATTCGTCCCGGTTGCAACCTACCGTTCCAATCGATCGCCTGTACACGGGTAGGGCGCCGCCAGCGGCCCTCTAGACGGCTGACCCTGTGAGGGGGGCCTCTGCGCGATCCCCGGCGCGCGCGCCATGCCTGAGTCGAGCCCCCTGGTTCGTCTAGGCTCAGCATCGTCCCATCCAATCCCGTTGACTCCCCGGCTTTCTGGCCTGCTCGGTTTCTCCCGTTCCCGTCCTTCTGCGGCCATGTTCAACTTGAGCCTTTCTCAAAGTCAGCGGCAATGCCAAGCGTGTGCTGTAAGGCGACGCTAGGAGAGGGGACAGGAAGACGCCGCTTCGAGACATGGAGCGAGAGCGGATGTCGTCATTCCCGCCATCTCAGACGACCTGCGGTCTCCGGGACACCCGGAGCGATTCGCGGCAGAGTTCGTAGACGCATTGAACAGGGACCGCTGGGCGAAGGTCGCGTGGAGATAGAGGTCCACCGGCTGGGAGCGCCGGCGCATCATCCCGGGGCGCCGCTCTGCGGATCGCTGTACGGCTTCATAAGTGGCGCGCGTTCTTGCCGAAGATCGAGGCGGCCTGCCGGGACCAGATAACGCGCTTGTGCCTGATAGGGCGGCGGCTCTGTCATAACATCCTGAGGCGATTCTACAGAGGATATCGCCCCAGCCGGGAAGATCGCATAAGCCCCATCATGCACAATTCTGCGTCCGATAGCGTGGGCAACCCCACCTGAGATCGGCTAATTTCAGGCGTTGGGGGCGGTCGAAGTCGTCAAGAGGACAGCGGCGGCTCCCTTGGGTAACTCGCAGGTTCTGAGAGTGAGTTGCCCTACTCCAGGATGTTATTGCCGAGCGACATGAGCGCAGTTAGCCCTGTTCCTATCAAACCTACAAGAGCGCCCATCAAGAATTCGCGATCGCTTTCTACTATGATCAAGAAGATGAGCGCGGCGCATTTCAGAAAGACGAAGCCAGCGATCATCATGATGTTGGGCCGTAACTTCATGGTGAGTCTAGGCTTTTGTAGCGCGGCGGTGTAGGCGTTGCGCTAACCGAATACCCGGATCGTTGCCAAGACGCCCGTCGAGCCTATTCCAAAGGAATTCAGAGCCACGCCTGCCAGCTGCCTGAGCGGTTCGGCCTTCAACGTCTCAATGCTGGTTCTCAGCGCTTCGGTCTCCTTGCCCGGATCGCCGTTTGACTTTGCGATGTCGGTTTGCGCTTCCCAGATGCTGGTCTGCGCCTGTGATGCGAACCCGCGCTTACGGAGACGAACTCCCCTGTCCGCGGACTGGACTGACCGTATCATTACGGCCCCAGCAGACAACAGAACCATCGAGCATGACCCCGCACGTGTGCCGCGCACTTGCGCTTATGGAGAAAAACTCACCCTCCAGTGGACTGAACTCAAATCCATCATCTCCCCAGCAGTCGACCGAAGCATCAAGCATAACTCCGCACGTGTGATACGCACCTGCGCTGACGGAGACGAACTCTCCCGCCGGCGGATTCGACCGACCATTCTCATCACTGCCCCAGCAAACGACCGAAGCATCGAGCGTAACTCCGCACGTGTGGAACCCACCCGCGCTTACGGAGACGAATTCTCCCGCCGGCGGACTCGACTCGCCAAATTCATTAATTCCCCAACATGAGACAGAGCCGTCGATCTTGACTCCGCAAGTGTGCGACTCACCAGCATTGGAGCGTCCCACACCCGCGCTTACAGACGCGAACTCACCCTCCGGTGGACTGGACTGACCGTATCTGTCATCTCCCCAGCAGACAACAGAACCATCCAGCATAACGCCGCACGTGTGAAACTTACCCGCGCTGACAGAGGCGAACTCACCCTCCGGTGGACTGGACCGACCATCTCCATCACTTCCCCAGCACATGACCGAAGCATCGACTGTAACTCCGCATATGTGCGACCCACCCGCGCTTACGGATATGAACTCACCTTCCGGCGTGGACCGACCATCACTTCCCCAGCACACGACCGAAGCATCGAGCATGACTCCACACGTATGCCTACTCCCCGCGCTTACGGAGGTAAACTCGCCTGTTGGCGGATTGAACAGACCATATCTGTCATCTCCCCAGCAGACGACCGAACCGTCCAACTTAACTCCGCACGTATGCGACTTCGCTTCACGCCAAGGATCGTGCAGCCCGCCCGCGCTGACGGAGACGAACTCTCCCGCTGGCGGACTGGACTCGCCATGTCTATCATCTCCCCAACAAGCAACAGAACCGTCAAGCCTGACTCCACACGTATGCCTACTCCCCGCGCTTACAGAGGCAAACTCACCCACTGGCGGGCTGGACTGGCCATATTTGTCCCAACCCCAGCAGACAACAGAACCATCCAGCATAACGCCGCACGTATGATACCCTCCGGCGCTGACGGACGCGAGTTTCCTCACCGGCGGACTCGACTGATCGGATCCATCAGAACCCCAACATACGACCGAATCGTCCGGCCTTATGCCGCATGTGTGCTTATAGCCCGCGCTGACGGATGTGAACTCTCCACCAGGCGGACTGGATTGACCATCTTCATCAAATCCCCAGCAGACGACCCAATCGTCGAGCATAACTCCGCAAGTGTGCTTGCTCCCCGCGCTGACGGACGCGAGTTTCCTCACTGGCGGACTGGATTGACCATCTTCATCGGATCCCCAGCAGACAACCCAATCGTCAAGCATGACACCGCACGTATGCGATTCCACTTCACCATAGGGAGCGTACAATCCACCCGCGCTGACGGATGTGAACTCTCCGTCGGGCGGACTCGACTGACCATCTTCATCAGAACCCCAGCAGACGATGGAACCGTTATGCTTAACTCCGCACGTGTGTTTTCCGCCTGCGCTGACGGATGCGAATTCACCCGTCGGAGTAGGAATCGCAGTTGGCATAGGGGTAGCGGTGGGTGTTGCGGTCGCAGGGGGCGTGCTAGGAGTGGGCGCAACAATAGCCCTATGCTCAACTACCCTCGTCGCGGGGGAAGAAGCGCGAGGGTCGCCGCCGCACGCGAGCGCTCCCACCGCCAATACGATTCCGGCGATTGCCACTCCGATTCTGCTAGGTATCACATCCACTCCCCTAAAGGTACGCGCGTGGCTCTGCGTTGGCAGAGACAAGGCGTATGTTCGCGCAGAACCATAGAGCAACCCACCAACAAGCACAAGGGGATTTCCTACGGGATTGGGAGCGCAAGCGCCCACCGAGAATCTTCAGTGTGGCATAGCGCTCGCCACACAGCACCGTCTGACTCACGGGAGCTTGGGTCATAGCCACAGGAACCACTTCGCAGAGCGCGGTCGGCGGCACATAGGGGGTCCGCCCCACCCATGCCCAGACCAATAGCGGACACGCCTGAGAATGTCGCTCGCGCGATTCTCACCAGTCCAACGAAATCTCCAAGCGGATGGCGATACCTGCAAGAGAGCAGTCCAGGGTGTAGGCCGCGCAAAACACGCACCAACAGAGCAGAGCGCCGAAGAGCGGAACGGGAAGGGCGAACCGGTGGCGAACTCGTCAACCCCATGTGTCCTAGTGGGCACCCTGAAATGAATTTCGGCCGGATGCGCGACGGAAAGAACCATACGAGTGTCCCTGTTGTGGATACCCCCCATCACCGAGGAATGATTCTGATGCGGGATAATCCCGCGAAATCAACCCTGTTTACTATTCGATATAATTCCCACCGGATTGCTTGCTGCAATGTAGCAACCCTCATCCGTTCCGGACCGTTTCAGGTTCGAATCGCCCCCGACTTGCACTTCTACAACTGTCGCAAATCCTTGTACACGGGTAGCGCATCGCATTCGGTCTCCGGGGCGGTCGCGGCGATGCGCGTGGAGCCATCCGCTCACTGGCTCGCATTCTTACGACTCTCGTCGGAATCGACACCCATTCACCGGGTCTTCGCGACCGCCTGGGCCTCTGCGCCGAAATCGATTGCTCCGACGTGGCGACTGCGCGACAGACTCCACGAACCGGACAGGACGCCCACGCGTCGGGGATTGAATACGGGATGTGCGCCGGCGCGCAACAAGACGCGATCGCTCCGCCGCGCCTCGACGGTCACTCTCAGAGCCCGATTCGCTTGCTCCAGCGCCGCCGCGCGTCGCTCCAGGCGCCGCCACCTCCGCAAAGTCACCGGCGTCATCGCCCTGTTCATCGACGTCAGCATCCGCATCCCGGCGCTCATCCATAGCGCTTCGCATCCGCCGGGATACGCGCCGGGACTCGCGCCGCACCGACCTTGCCCCGGGTCGTTGACCGGAGCGTTCAGCGGAGGGCTGTCCGATAGGGGGATGTTCCCGCCGTCGCCGGAACTCTTCAACTCGCTGGTTAGCGTCAGCCACGCGGCGCTCCCTGCCTCGGAACTACAATAAAGTGCAATGCAATAACTACAATCGAGTTGCGATGGAGTGTCAACTGCTCACCTGACAGATTGCTTGCTCCCATCATGCAAATCAACCTGATTTAGGTTCGAAACTGTGCCGATTGCATTCTACAATGCGCTCCAAATCTCCTTACAGGCCGGCCACGGCGAAAACGACTCGGGACGATTGTAGTCTGACGCGTCAGCCCCGGCGGACCGGCGGAGATCGACACATCCAACAGACCCCCCAGGAGCCTCCTGAGACAGGCTGTGTTGGGCAACTTGCCCCGGGGCCGGCCCATTCACCGGAGCGTGATCCACCGCAGATGTCCCCGTGCCGAAATCGCTTGCTCCGATGTGGCAGCTATGTGGCAGGGCGCGGTTATCGAGGGGTTGATCTGGACTAGAATGGTCGCGTCAGGGCAGATTTCCGGTGGAGCTTCCTTGACGATGTGTGTTGGTATGGGAGATGATAAGAGTAAGACAACGTACTACCACAACAGGCAAAAAAGAGAAGCCATGCCCACCAAGCCAAGGAACACCGCCACCATCACCTTCTCCCTCTCGCACGAGATGGCGCAAGAGCTTCGGGAAGTGGTCAAGGAGGAGGATCACACAGTGAGCGAGCTTCTGCGGGAGGCCATCCGACTCTACATGGAGGAACGAGAGTGGCGCATACAGGAACGGATGCTGAGGCGACAGTCGCGCCGGACAGAAACAGGGAGCAGAGACTGATGAATAACAGACTCGATATGACACCTGCGGCCCTCTACGCCAGGGTCTCCAGCGACCGACAGGACGTTGACCTGTCGGTCGCCGCGCAGCTGCGCGCGCTCAGGGACTACGCAGGGAAGAACGGCTACATGGTCGCCCGCGAGTACGTGGATGAGGCCGAGAGCGGACGCATAGCGGACAGACCGCAGTTCCGCAAGATGTTGGACGAGGCCAGCAAGCCGGAGGCCCCATTTAGGGAGATTCTAGTCTGGAAGTTCTCCCGCTTCACCCGCAAACGGGAGCACGCAGTAGCCTTCAAGTCCATGCTGAGGCGCAGGGGGATCCGCGTCGTCTCCATCACCGAGCAGGCAGACGACACGCCCACAGGCAAGCTCCTCGAAGCGATCATCGAGAGCGTGGACGAGTTCTACAGCGAGAATCTGGCCCAGGAGGTCACGAGAGGGATGCGCGAAGCTGCATCCAGGGGGTTCTGGGTGAATAGTACTGTCCCCTACGGCTTCAGGAGGGTCCACGTCCAGGACGGGGCCAAGGAGCGTCCCAGGCTTGCGTTGAACCCGCCCGCCGATGCCGTGGTCAGACGCATCTTCGACATGGTTCTACAGGGAAAGAGCATCCTCGACATAACCAGGACCCTCAACTCAGAAGGCATCCGCACCACCAACGGCAAGAAGTGGGCCAAGACCACCATCAACGCCATGGTCTACAACGAAGCGTACGCTGGAACAGTCGTGTGGGGAATCAAGGCCAAGGACGGCGCGCCGCCTGTGCGAGTGGAAGACGCGCATCCCGCCATCGTCTCAAGGGCTAAGTTCCAAAAGGTCGGAAGGCTGCTGAAGTCACGCGCCCCCAGCAGGGTGAATCCACGCCGGGCATCCAGCCCCTACCTGCTCAGCGGCATCCTCAAGTGCGAAGCCTGCGGCAGGGCCATGACCGCAGCGGAGGCCAAGAGCGGTAGGTACACCTACTACGTCTGCCAGTCCCTGATAAAGCGTGGCAGAGGAAGCTGCGAGACCCCGAGGCTCAACGCCAAGAAGATCGAGAACCTCATCGTCGGTGAGATCAGGGAGAACATCCTCACGGAGTCCAACATCCGCGACCTGGTCAAGCTGCTGGACGAGGAGATGGACGGCGTGGCGCGGGAGCAGCGTGTGAGACTGGAGAGCATCGAGGAGGAGCTTGAGGACGTGAAGCTGAGATTGAGCCGTATCTGGCAGGTCATCGAAACCACCGACGTCCAGATGCCCCAGGCCTCTGACCGCATCAAGGAACACTGGGAGCGCAAGCAAAAGCTGGAGGTAGCGGCTGAGGAGGCGAGGGCGCTGCTGTCCGAGCGTCGGGCGATGTTGGACAGCGCAGACGTCATCGCCGCCTTCGCCGAGGACATGAGCGAGTTCCTGACTACCAGCGAGTTGACCCAGACCCGCGCGTTCGTCCACTCGTTCGTCAAGGAAATTGAAGTCAGACCGGGCAGGGCAACGATCGTCTACACCATACCCACGCCGGATGACAGTCCAATGGGGGGAGCGGACTCCGCAGAGTTGGCGCTGAACGGCGGAGTTCGCAGTTCAGCACGACATGGTGGGCTGGACTTGACGAAATCAAGAACCGAGGCCGATTCGCGGGTCACACCATCGCTCGGCATGGGGACCGTGTACGTCAGCGTAGCCTCGTCTCCGACCACCTCGATGCCCTCAACGAAGTTGCGGATGAGCGCCTTGCGCTCGGGGAACGTCCCTTCCTTCAGGAACTCCCGGAAGTCTGCAACGTATTCTCTGATCACGTCGGTTGTGGGAAGCTCCACCCGACGCCGCTCAAGCTGGCGCTCCGCGTCGTCTCTCGCAGACTCCAGCTGCTCCTCGCGGTGCCTTAGAGAGAAGATGCGGGGCGATAGGACCTCCAGGGTCAGATCGCTCGTCTCAATGGCCTCGTAGAGCTTCTCCAGCCGCTTCCTCACGTCCTCCAGCTCCGCCTCGATTACCTCCAACCTGCCGGACATCTCACCGGCTATCGCGTCGATCTCCTCGGCCACCAGCGTCACAAGCTCGGTGATGGTCTCCTCGTTGAGGATGCGCTCCCTGATCTTGTCGACGATGAAGTCCTCGACCTTCGGGGCGCTCAGGTAGCGGGCGCTGCATGTTCCCGCTCCTTCGGTGAACAGGGTGCCGCAGATGTAGTAGGCGAACCGGCCGCTCTTGGCTCCCTGGGCGCGATAGGGCTTGCCGCAGACACCGCACCTGAGCAGGCCGCTCAGCAGGTACCTGCTCCCCACCCTGCCGGGCCTCTGCACCTTCGGGGCGCGCTCGCTCATCGCCTGCTGCACGGCGCCGAACAGTTCCCTCGACACCAGCGCGGGCCACGCTCCTTCCACGCGCACGGGATCCGGTGCATTGTCTCCCTTGCTGGTCCTGCCCCAGACTGCGGTACCAGTGTAGGCTTCGTTCCTCAGAACGTAGTGGAGCGTTCCCTTGTACCAGCGCTTGCCCCTGTTGGTGATGCCCCGGTCGTTCAGCTCCTTGCACAGTTCCTTGAGTCCGCTGCCCCGCAGGGACTTTTCGAACATCTCCTTCACCACCGGAGCCGTGGACGGATCTACCTCAAGCGAGGGACGCTCCTTCGCCCCGTCCCGCACCTTGATCTTGCGGTATCCGAAGGGGGCTTTGGATCCGAGGAAGAAGCCTCTCGAAGCGGCCTCCCGCATCCCCCTGACGACCTCCTGCGCCAGATTTTCGCTGTAGTATTCGTCCACGCTCTCTATGATGCCCTCGAGCAGCCTGCCGGTGGCGTTGTCCTCTGCCTGCTCGGTGATGGACACCACGCGGATGCCCTTGCGCCGCAGCTGGGCCTTGAACGCCACGGCGTGCTCGCGCTTGCGGGTGAAGCGGCTGAACTTCCAGACTAGGATGACCTGGAAGGGGGCCTTGGGCTTGGATCCCTCCTCGATCATCTCCCTGAACTGTGGCCTGTCGGCGACGCGGCCGCTCTCGGCCTCGTCCACGTACTCGCGGGCCACCGAGTAGCCGTTGGCCTTGGCGTATTCCTTGAGCGCTCGCAACTGGGCGGACACGGACAGGTCCACGTCCTGCCGGTCGCTAGATACCCTGGCGTAGAGCGCCGCCAGAGTTAGGGGCTGTAGGTGCCTTTTGTTCATGTCGTCCTCCTACTTCTTTGACAGTTCGATCAACACACTTCGCCATCTTGGCTGTTCATAGCTAACGTGTCAGGCATCAACTCGAAGAATCGGTCCGACCGACTAATGACATGGTCAATGCTCTCTGTTCGGAATACTTCGGTGTAAAGTCTTTCGCAGTCCTGAGTTATACAGTCGATCGCAGTCTTTTCCCATAGAAGCTTGCATGGCCATACCTTGATGAGCTTGGCGAAGGGAGCAGATGTTCGGTGACTCCTTATCCTTTGTCCAGGGTCAGTCGTAAAGCCAGCTTTGAAGCGCCCAGGATCAGCCAGAGGCTCTAGTTGGACTACGTAGAAGAAACCAGAACCGTCTGTGGATGTGCTGGCAATTAGATTGTCGGGTTTCTCCAGCTGTATCTTCAGCTCTTCTTCATACGCACTCGTTGTAACGTACGAGATCGCTTGACCACGAGCATTGTCGCTCTTTCTCTTCACTACCTCGATGCCAAGCCTCTTCACCAGTTTGTGGATGGATTGCCTCCGTTTGCCGTGGGTCTGAGCTATCTCAATTATGGATATCAGTTGTTGATCCATGCCGCTCTCCGCGCACTCAAGTATCATGGTCATACACTATCAGTCTCTTCCACGTCGGATAAGTCGGTCATGGCAACCCCGCCTCCGGGAAACTCGGCCACTACCCGTTGCTGGCGCTATGCCTGCATGTTGCTGGCAAAGAGTCGAAATCCCCCTCATTCGGACACTCCATTTGCCGCTCCTAAAACTCGACCAGCTCGATTCGGTCCTCAAATCGTCGGAAGTCGGCAACATTGAACGTCAGCAGCCTGCGCTCCCCACGCGCGAGCATGGTCGCCACAATGTTGGCGTCGTGAATCTGCCGACCCCCTACGGGAATCTCGCGGCATAAGGCCACTAGCGACTCGGTCACCACAAGGCCGTCCTCGAGTATCTCGAAGATGCCGGCAAGCCTGCTCACGTCATCGAGGGCTTCCTCGCGGGTGATGGACACCGGCCAGGTCTGCGGGCGAGTGACCACTGCCAGGTACTCGCGTATCACCTGACGACTGATCCTCAGCGGTTCAGTATCCTGAAAGGCGCGCTCCAGCCTGGCCCTCGCCGCGTCGTGGTCCGGCGCGCCGGGGATGCGGGACTTCACCAGCACGTTGGTGTCTATGAACATGGCCTGCCTAAACCCTCTCCTCGTAGATGTCCTCTCGCCTGAGACTCAAGCCTTCCGGCCACACTGCCGTGGGATGGACGGGCCACGCTTCGTCCAGGGAAAGCCTAGGCGCCGGTTCGGGTTGTATCTGCCGGAACAGCAACGTCTCGGCGTCCATGTCAACCTCCGCCGTCTCCCAACCTGCGACGCTCCACGCAAGGGCGTGGCTGTGACCGTTGCCGCCTCGCTGGTTTCCCCACCACGGCCGATGCAGCCGCGCAGACGGCGGCAGTCTGAATCCGACGACCGTCTCGACCTCGTCGAAGGTGGTCCTCCACTCCGAGGCTTGTAGGCTGCACAGATACGTGTAAAGCCCCCGGTACTTGCCTCGGGTCACCACCGCCCGGTACTTGTCCTGCTGGTCAACTGTCATGTCGCGTCTCCTCTGTCCCGGCTCGACCCGGCGGAAGCGGGTTCCAATAGAATTGTAGTGAGTTAGTGATTCAGGTGCAAGTCCCAGCAGTAGAGTTGGGGCCTGCACAGGCCCGCGCGCAGCCCCTGGTAAATGACGATTGTTCCGGCCGCTCCTGTTGCCTTACCAATCGGGTGGCGCCTAATGCCAAGGACGAATACGGAAACGGCGCGGTCTGTGAAAAGTAGCGGTCAATCGACGACTTCAATGTGGAAGCATGAAATCTGACCCAAGCCGCCCTGCGGCTATCACCCAATGACTGACAGCTACCTGGGGATGTACCGCCTGGATGACTGGACTCCCGGCTTGCGATACTCGGCCGGAATACGTTTTCCCCGATACCTGTCCTGAGCTTCGGCCTCGGCTTCCTCACCAACAAAGCCCCACATACCCTCGGCTTTGCCTTCGTACCAAGGGAAGTTCTCCGGCGTACCCTCCACCCACTTGGTAGGGCGGTAAACGCCCTTCACGACGTTGTTGACCACGCCCAGGACCAATTTACGTTGCCGAGCTCTGCCTATGTTGAGACTCCATACCCCGCGCGTCGCCTCGTAGAAACCCAGTCGCTGCCACATCTGGTTGATGGTGAATGCGATCAACGGCTCATCCACTTCGAAGTCGACTGCGTTGTGGTCCGCCAATATCTCGTCGGCGTGCCGGCAGCCTCGCAAGTGGTTCTCGTGACCGCTCTGCTTGTTGGTCAGCCCTTGGTAACAGTCGATAAGAGCGCCTTCCACCTCGAGAGCCGTACTCTCGTTCATGCCGTGACGATGAATGATGTGACCAACGGAAAGCCCCGAAAAGCGGATCTGCGCGATTCGCTCCTGTGTGGAGCCCGGACCGTAGTCATCCGGGTCGCGCTCAACCCCTTGCGCGTGCCTGAAGACGCGGTTTCCCGTCCCTTTTCCAACGTAGAACGTCTGGCCGTTGCGGGGATCTATCAGCCTGTAAACGTAGTGCCCGATCTCGTCCGCTAATTTTTCCGGAAACTGTTTCATTCATCTTCCTTTCTCCGTAGTGGCTCTCATCAATCGCTCCGCGTCCCTCGCAGCTCGGAGAAGTATGTAGAGTAAAAGCCCCGGTCCCAGATCAGGAAGGCGTCGGCCCTAAAGCCAATTCCGGTATGGTTCGGGGTCGCGGCGCCGAACACGATGAACGCGGGGCTAGACTCGGTTCAGGGGTACATCGAGGCGATTGGGCAGTTCAGGGAGGTGGTAGAGGGGTAGGTCGTTTTTCCTAGCGGGCGGGGGTGGGATGCTCTCGCCCATCAGTCTTGGATTTCGACGGGGACTCTGCGAGTTTGCAAGGGGATTTCAGCGCGGATTTCTTCGGGAAGCGAATCGTAGGAATCCAACAGCCTGTCCACCAGTTCGTATGGTCCCCACAGCCGGATTTGGAAGAATGAGCGTTCGTTCTCGCGCTTCACGTCTCTGGTGAAATCTCCCAAGCTGACGAGCAGACCGTGTTGCGCTCCAAAACCCTGTATGTTGCCCTGCAAGCGGTTGTAGTCTGCAATTCCTATTGGGGATGCGCCAGACTTGACCTGCACAGCCAGCCTCGGTTCGCCAAATCCCATATCACCCCTTCCCGCCAGCACGTCAATGCCTCCGTCGGGACCGCGCCTAGTTTCGACGGCGCTGTAACCGGACGCCCTGAGTATGGCAGCGACGAGCCGTTCCAGTCCGGCGCCTGAGAATCTTCGCCTGACCATCTCCGCGATGCGATCCCTGATCTGTTCATCCAAGTCCGTTTCGGGGACTTCTTCGCCAAGAATTTCGCTTTCGGGTACGCTGACTGAGACCGGACCGTCGGATAGGTGAACCTTGACCGCTTGCGTGATGCGCTCAGCCGCGTTATCTCTATTGACTTGAAACAAAGTGAGTCGCCCATTGAACGAATAAAGGAGATCTTGATCGAAGCTAGATCGGGGCACGTCTTCCGTTTCCCATTCTACGGCGCGAGTGTGGCAACCTGACCCGGGCAATAGGTCCGGCAGGTCAGGGCGAAATTCGTACTCACCAGCGACACGCCCTACGGCAACCACTTTGGGTTGCTTTCTCGGAAGCACCACCATGTCGCCTTGCTGGACCTCCTTGGCGAATCGCCAAAGCTGCCCTGGCGCGTTGCTCACAGTGTTGATGAGACCCATCTCGGCCCTAAGCTGTTCTCGGCTCTCGAAGTCCGCAACACTCTGGCGAAATCCGAAGTTTATAATCGCGATTCCTTCCTGCAAGGAGTAGTCTTCGCGCTCACCGCTGCGGCCCGCTCTGATCACCCACACTGTCATTCCGGTCTCCTCCTGAGCTAGTCTGACTACATCGTACCACATCCATATGCAGAACGAACTCGCCATCGAATCTGCGCGAGGACATCTCGCGGCAATCACTCAAAGACGCGGCTCGGTTCCATTGCTTCCGGGCTGCGCCACGCCTTGCCCAGCGGCCCCGCTCGCTCTATCGCCTCCCTATGGGAGACCCAGAGGGGCGCCTCGACCTTGTTGCGCCGCATCTCCCCGCGGGCAACGCCGAGGAAGTTGGTCTCGGCCAGAGGGTCCTCGAAGACGATGAGTACCATGGGGCGTTCCCCGTGGTCTTCCAGGGGCCGGTTGGAGGAGTAGTAGCGCAGGTAGGGCGCGAGCCGCGCGATCATGGTGGAGGGATTCACCGCTCTGCGCTCGTACTCCAGAAAGAAGGGCCAGGCGCGTCCGTCTGCGCGTACCTCGCCGTAGCCGTCGGGATGGATGGAGCGCAAGCCGCCTCCATGCCGGAAGTACCGGGCGCAGTGATGCGGTGGCGACACCCGCTCAACGCGGCGGTCCTTCGTTCCCTTCGCCTGCCGCGCCAGCGTCGCCATGAAGCGGTGCACCGCCTGTGTGTGCTCAATGGTCCGGGCAAGGGTACGGCTACGCCTGCCCGGAACGTCCCGCCATGACGATAGAGCCTCGTCGTCCTTCGGCTCGACGCTCCAGCGACGCAGGGCAGCTCCGACCGAGACCCGGTCTCTGCGGGCCAGAAGGGCCAGACCTCTGTCGCTGAGCGCGAAGCGGCGACGGCTCGCAAGACGGACTTGCGCGACCAGTCCCAACCCGTTCAGGCGCGCGGCGAGCCGCCGCGCGCGGGAGTCGGACAGGCTGAGGATGCCCGCCAGGTCTTCCACCGTAACCAGGGGCCAGTCGGCGAGGCAGTCCAGCATCCGCTTCTCTGAGGGCTTGAGAGTGAGGGGGAGCAGGTGGTCGGCGACATCATCATCTTCAATCCCATGCAGGTCGGTGTCACCGGGCAGCGACAGCCTCGATGTCGGCGCCTCCCAGGGGATGCTTCCACCCGGACGGAGGTGAGCGAACGCCTCACGGAGGGATAATGGCCCAGGACCGGACGTTCCATGCCATACCCTGTCGTCGGGCATCAGGCGGGCCGCATCTCGCTCAAGAGCCAGGTACACCTGGCCGGGATGACGAGCCAACAGTCGCCGCGCCTCGCGCAGCCGCGCCCCATCGGGCATGAGCGCAAGCAGGGCGCGGGGCCTGGACCGCTCAGGGTCCAGTAGGCGGCGCGCACGGTCGGAGAAGGCGGTTCGGTCGGCGGTCGGCCCCTGACGGATCACGCCGAAGGTCCTGCCGTCAGGAAGCAGCATGGCGGCGTCCAGCGGCGCGGCGCGGTACCAGCGGAATCGGGGAGGGCCGGCCGCATTCGCCACCGCCGACGTCAAGCGGTAGATCGCGGCCACTGCGTCCAGCCGCGCCAGCAGGATGCGTCGCCAGTGGGCCGATACCGGATGCGTGCGCAGCAGGCGGTCGATGCCGGTCCCGTTCTCCGAGGCCAGGAGCCTCAGCCCCATTGTGGTTGCGAACCAGCGTCTGGTTGTCGCCGTCAGGGGAGAGGCGTGGCGAATGAAGTCGACGAGCCCAGCTCGCTCAAGGCTCTCGAGAGCGATGTGGGCCGCCTCCTCGTGGACGCCCGCGACGGCGGCAAGCTCCAGACGATCCAGGAAGGGCATCGCAGCCAGAGTCCGCAGAGCCAGCCCCTCCCGCTCCTTCGCTTTCATTCAGCCTGTACCGCGTCGTCCGGCCTGCCGCCCCTGCGTCGGGTGCGCACTCTCTTCCTTCCACCGGGCCGGGCCGTCGTTCCGTTGCGTGCAGCGGGCGGCGGCGGGGTTCCTTCTCGCTTTCCTTCCTCCTCCCGTTCCAGCTCCTCCCGAAACTCCTGCGCCATTCTCTTGATCTCGGGGTCCTGGGAGGCGATTGCCTCCACCGGAGTGGTGTACGCCTCGGCGCGGGCCATTACCCGCTCCGCAGCTTCCGGACTCCCCTCCTCGGGCTTTCGCACACCCAAGGAGTAGGTGGGCTGCCTGAGGCCGTCCACCGTGGCGCGCACATAGCACTGGTGCGCCGGCAGCGACACCAGGTCCTCCTCGTCCAACCGGTCCCTGTCCAGTTCCCCTATGAGCTGCCGGGCGTCGGACGCCGCCACCTGGAACACCGCGAGGCACCCGACGTTGGCAAGCAGCGTGTCCCGCATGGTGGGAGACAGCTCCGCAAGCCTCGCCAGGCTCTGGGTGGCCAGGATGAAGCTGGCCCCGAACTTTCCAAGCTCGGAAAGCATCGACTCGTAGTCCACCCCGGGAATGGACTGCATCTCGTCCACCACCACAAGCGCGCCGCGCCTCCGTTCCGGCGACAGCCTGCCCTGCTCCCTGATCACCGCGTCGGTCAGGTTGAGCAGCGACGCTCCCACCAGCGCGGACACGTCCCGCCCCGCTACGGCCTGCGACGTGGCGACCAGCAGAATGCCGCCCCCGGCGATCGCCTCCCGCATGTCCAGGGTGGATCGGCGCTGGCCCAGTATGGCCCTTGCCTTCTTCGACGACGCGTAGTAGGCGAGTCTGGTCTGGACCGGGGCGACCGCGTCGGCCCTCAAAGTCCGCGTCCAGCTGCGGAAGTCCCTGGCCCACCAGCCCAGGATGTACGGGTCGGACACGCGCCTGAGAATCCGGCCGCGGTACTCCAGATCGGACAGAAGCCGCAGCCCGTCCAGGATGGTGCATTGCTCCTCCTCCCGCGTGTCGGGGTGAGCGTTGTACTCGTGCAGGCTCTTCATCGTGTGCTCCAGGATGGACTGCATCCTGGGTCCCCACTGGTCCCACAGCCCCCTGGAGATGCGCACCACCGAGTCGGTCGTGCGGTCCCTGTCCGGGAAGATCCGGGCGTCCAGCAGGTTGACGCCGGGCGAGCGTTCGTCGTCGGCAAGGTCGATGAGATATACCTGGTCGGCGATCTCCTCCGGCACGTGCTCCAGCAGGGACTTCACCAGGTCGTCGTGGGGATCGACGACCACTATGGCGTCGTCGTTGCGGCCCGCCGCCTTCTCCCGCATCTTGTGGACGACCAGGTGGCGCATCAGCGTGGACTTGCCCATGCGGGTGCGGGCCACGTACAGGTGGTGGCGGCCCATCGCGTCGGCTGGGAAGTGGACCTTCCTCGGCCTGCCCACAACCGTGTCTCCCACGTAGGCGCCGCCCGGGTTGTTCCCGGACGACGGGAACAGCGCCCTGGCGCCGCTGCGCGCCACCATGGGCAGCTGGTCTCCGGCCCCAAGCG
Source organism: Dehalococcoidia bacterium (assembly GCA_965208795.1). Taxonomy (GTDB): domain Bacteria; phylum Chloroflexota; class Dehalococcoidia; order Lucifugimonadales; family UBA1123; genus VXRN01. Next base: position 570,469 of record CBDBPQ010000002.1, on the reverse strand, counting down.
GGTGCCACAGAGCCGCAAGCTCCCGCACCCCCAGTACCTGCCGGCTCCGGAACATGCCCCGCGCCGGCGGCAGCGGCTCGGTGTCTGGAACCGCCGGGCGTGCCTTGGTCGCCCTGAAGCTGGCGCCGGCCGGGTTGTTGTAGTGGCCGTAGGCCGACGCCACGTTCCGCAGCAGCTCCTTCGCGCGAGCCTCGGCGCCGTGCTCAGACAGAATCGCCGTCAACTCCAGCTGCGCCTCGTAGGCGATGCGGGAGATCTTCTCCTTGATCATCAGAGGGTCCCGGTACTTGCCGCCGGAGCGCCACTTCTTGAAGCGCCACCAGGCCCAGCCCGCCAGGGCGGCCAGAGAGACCGTCCCCAATCCCAGAAGCGCCGCCTTCCACGTCTCGCCCCGCTGTATCCACAGGTAGCCCTGGAGGGCCGGCAGCGCGAACAGGGCTAGTATCGTCATGGACGCTGCATTGGTCCGATCGATCCGGGACTGGGCAGACGAAGCGGACGTGTTGGGATCGTAGGCGGTCTTGGGGTTGGCCTTCTCCTGGTGAGCGCTGGACCAGTCGGGTCCCAGGGAGAGCAGCCGCAGCCGCGCCACCACTCGCTCCCCGTCTTCCAGGTCCGACAGCGAGCCGATGACGGAGATCAACGGGTCTGAGCCGGGGTCCAGCAGGTCGTCGTCCCTGAAGGCGCGCAGGGGCAGGTACTCAGGTCCCTCGATCCGCAACGACATGGAGTAGGCCCGCTCACCGTCGGACAGCCTCAGCGGGTCGTCCTCGGCGGAGAGCTCGTTCACAGTGGCCTGGGGGTATCGACCGCCCACCTGCTGCCGGACGAACGATCCGTCGCGACAGCGGGCCAGCAGGCTGACCCCGCCGCCGTCTCCCACTATCTCAAGCGAGAAGGGCTCCGGTATGGCGATCGAGCTCAGCAGGTTCTCCACACCCAGCATGGTGCGCTCCCCTGAGCGCGGCGGCGTGACGCTCATCAGCCTGGTTGCGGGCTTCTCTTCGCCCCCAAACAGTCTGGCCATCAAGTTGAATCTCATTGTGGAACCTCCTCTGACGCCCGGCTCTGTCCTCTGAATGATGACTCCCGCCGCGACTTGATGATAATACATACGTTCTATTATGGCGGAGCCACCCAAAAACCGCAAGCGCGACTCAGCGGGCGGAGGATGAGACAGACCGACGGATCCGACTGTCGCGTCAATTGCGCGTCGTCGCATCCGCGCAGCCGGAATCCACAGTCAGACAAGGAGTCGGAGCGGCGAAATCCATTTACGCAGCCCGCAAGAACGGTTGACCGGCAACGGGCCGGGGGACCTGGCCGCCGCCGGGCCGTCCGGGGGCTGACGCGTCAGACTGCAATCGCTCAGGGGCAGTTTTCGCCCAATGAGGGTTGTAAGGAGAATCGAAATACATTGTAGAGTACAATCCAGACGAGAATCGTACCTGAATGAAGGGGAATCAGGGAGGCCTGAAGGAAAATCCCGCAAGCGATTTTACTGCGGGTCCGTGTCGGATATATTGTACTTATTGTATTGCAGTTATTGCAATTTTCTGAGACGCGGAGGGTGCGATGGCTGACCATGATGAGCCTGTCGCGGACGGGTCGAATGGCTCCGGCGACGGGGTGAATGTCCCACTGTCGGACGCCTCCCTATTGGACATGCTGGACTCTCTGGTCGATGGCCGGGGCAGGGTCGCCGCGGCAGAGGCGCTGGGGGTGAACTACCGCACGTTGGCGGCGTGTTGCGACTCCCGCCACGTATCCCGGCGAATGCGACGAGCGTTGGAGGAGTACCGGGATACGGCTGCCGATGACGGCGATGATCCGGACGATGAAGGCGCCAGCGATATTGCGGAGCGAGTTGTGGCGCTGGAGCGAAGGGTGGCGGCTTTGGAGGAAGAACGACGGGAACTGCGGGAAGTCATCGAAGCGCAGGCAGAGCGATTGACGCGGTTGGAACGACAGGTAGGCGCGCTTGAGAGCGAGGAACGACAACAGGTCGAAGCCGGCGTCTTCCAGCCCGACTGTGGACAGAGCGAGGAGTGGAGGCCCCCGCGACGGGATCACGGGCTTCCGGATGCCGGCGTGGTCACGCTGGAGGAGCGGCCCGACGAGGAATACGCCTTCGGCCCGGCCGCGTCCCTGGTTGCCGAGTGGCGGGAACTGCGGAGCGGCGCTGGGGCTCCAGCCAGCCGCGTTGACCGGGCGGAGGCTGCGTTGCGCCGTTGGGAGTTGGAGATCGCCATGATCGGGGACTTCCGCCTGACCCTTCCTCCGGAGGAGGCGTCTCTGGACGCCCCGCGCAGGGAGGACCATCTGCGCTGGCGACGGGAGGCGCTGGCGGAGGCCCGGAGGGAGTTGGCTGGAGCGAGACGGCTGCGTATCCTGCGACGCATGCTCACCCTGGGCATCTGGTGGAAGTAGCCGTCGGCGTGTTCCCGGGATATGGAATCGTGCGCTTTTCCCGGCGGTCCCCCGGCGGAGAAGGACATCAAGCCGCCGGGGGCGACGGTCGCCGGAGCGTCCCCATCGCAGGGACCAATTTCGCCCACCGGCCGGGAGGGCTACAGTCATGCGCGCCCGCGGGGCGAGGCGCCGCCCTTCCATGGCGCGAAGGCGCCCCCATGCGCTGGCGCCGTCTGCGCGCCCTCTGGCGGGTATGGCGCTCAAGCGCCTTCAGCCATCCGTTCCATGCCCTGGCCCCGTCCGGCTTCCTGAACTGCGGAGATGACAGCAGACATCCCCCGTCTACGTGAACCGCCTGACCTGGCCCACCGGCGCAGTGTCTTCCCAGCGAGTCTCGACATCCTGAGACGCCTCCACCTACAGGCATGATCCATCCCATTGAGACGGGCTCAGCTACGAAAGTGGACAGAGCGGCGGTGGGCGCTCCGGGGCCGGACTGGATTAGTGGCGGACGGAGCCTGGACAGCCTTGGCGACATGCGGCTCATGGCGCCGCTGCGGGACATGATCGAGGCCGAGGACGGTGCGAAGGCGGCGGTCGCTGGAATCCGGGCGCGTGGAGCGAAGATGGGCGCTGATGAGGCGGTGGCTTCGGCGCGTTCTGACCTTCGGATTGTGGAGGAAGTAGGTGCGGTTCCAGCGTCTGCCACATCACAGCCACGTCGGAGCCACGAAGGAGCTAACCCGGCGCAAGCGATTCCGGCGTGAAGGCCTGATTGCCGGTCGAAAGGCTTCCATCGCGCATCTGTTCGGGCGATAATCGAAACAGTTTCTGGCTTTTTCCAGTGTTTCATGCCGAGAAAACTGGAGGGTCAGTCCCTGACCCGGAGCGACCTGACGGATCGAGCCCCGCTCTCCTGACGGAGCTCCACGAGGGACGAACGCTTTCCCGCCGCGTGAGCCGGTCGAGGGGTCGAGCGCCGCTCCTCCGACACCGCCTCAAATGCAGGGACACGATGGGCGATGCGCCTCCGGCACGTCGGACCTCGGATTCCACCGTAGCGAATACGGTGCAGCCTCTGGTCGTGGTGCGTCCCGCACACCGGCCGGTTCATCACGGCTACGGCACGGCTGAGTAGCAGCCTGACCGCGGCTTCCACACGCGCCCGTCTGCCACTCGCAGGCCGGCCGCCTCACGTCTTCGCGGCTTTCCCTGATGCATCTCACCCTGGGCGAGTTGCGTTCTTCTCATCGCGCCGTCCTGTGATCGAGCCGCAGGCCGGGCTCTCTCACCCCACTCAGCAACTTCCCGGCTTGCCCCCTTACCAACGATGTGATTCTGGGGCAAGCTGCGTCTTCTTTCATTCCCCTGTCCGTCTCGTCGTCGGACTGCGGGCGTCTTCGGAACGGTACACGGAATCACGGAAGTCAGCGGCAACGATATGAGCTTCAGCAATGAGGCAACGAATGGCTACGGAACGGAAACACAGGTCAGCGGAGAAGGGAGAAAGGACATGACGGAACGATACGTGAGACCGAGCGCGGCGCTGATAGCGGACCTGCTGCCCCACAGGGTCAGCTTCGAGCGGGGCTGGTTCTGGACGACCACGGCGATCTGCCACGGCGGTCGCCCGGACGGGCTGGCGCTCAGGCAGAGGCCCGACGGCGAGGACATAGACGCGCGCTGCCACACGCGGGGCCGCGCGCGGCCTGGTGATAACCCACCTGGAGGCGCTCGTGGGACTGCCCATCCAGACCGCCTACGAGCCGGTGGGCGACGCGCCGCAGAGGTCGCGGCGAAAGTGGTGGACGCCCAAGCGGATTGCGGTTGCCGTGGTGATCGCCCTGGTCGTCGCGGCGCCGCTTCCGCTCGGCCTGGGGGCTGAGGCGGCCTTTCTCAACCTGGTCGGTATCGGCGTCGCCGCGCTGCTGGCCTGGCGGTTCACCCGCCGCGTCAGGCGGTGGACACGCCCGTAAGCCAGCTCCACTACCAATCTCAATCACAGAGGCTTGCTCCGCTCACGACCTCCCCACACGGGTACGCAGGACCGGCCATTCGCCTCAACGACAACTACACCACCCAAACAGACAGTCCCGACCACCGGGACGTGGAACCACGCGGGACTGTCTCCGACACGGGGGCCGTCCCGCTTCTTCATTACAGGAGGAAGCGACATGACGATGACAACTATGACAACCGGGACGGTGGTACGCGAGAGCGAGCTCAGGATCGCTGCAAGGCGACGCGGTCTCACTATAAAGGACCTGGCGGCTCTGATGGGCGTGTCGGCGGGCTACCTGTCGCAGATCGCGACCGGGCGCAGGCCGTGGACGCAGACGATGCGGGAGAAGGCGATGGCGGCGCTGGGAGAGGTGCCCGGACAAGGAACCGTCCACAGACGGCGCGAGGTCGTGACCGCTGAGAGCAGCTTTGTCAGGGAGCGAGCGCGCGAGATGGGTATGACCATGAGAGACCTCGCGGAGAGAGTGGGCATCTCCTACGGATACCTCTTGCAGGTGTCGCGGGGACACAGGAACATGAGCGCAGGGGTCCAGGCAAGGGTCGAGTCCGCGCTCGGAACGCCGGTGAAGATCGCGCCCGCGCGGCGCGCCAACCGCAGGGGGAGCGTGGCAGGCGGACAGAGCAGCTACATCAGGGAGCGAGCGCGCGAGATGGGTATGACCATGGGAGACCTCGCGGAGAAGACCGGCATCTCCTATGGATACCTCATACAGGTCTCCCGAGGACACAGGAACATGGGAGTCGGGGTCCAGGCAAGGGTCGAGGCTGCCCTCGAGGGTCCGGTGGAGGTGGCGCCCGCGCAGTGCGCCGGTGTGGACCGGGATGCCATGTGGGAGCGGATGAACGCCCACGACATCAGCCAGAACGAGGTGGCGCGCCGCGCCGGCATCAGCTCAGGCCACCTCTCCCAGATCATGACCGGCCGGCGCAGCCCGTCGCCGGGGGCGCTGAAGAGGCTGCACCGTGCGCTCTTCCGGCCGACTCGGGAGGAGCGTGTGATGCCCGCCGAGGTGAAGGTGATGGGCTGGCGCAAGGGCGAGCGTCGAGGGATGATCGTGCGTGGCGCGGGAGGCCCCGGACGCGGGGACGGCGGAGGCGCCGTGCGGACCGGCGGCCGGGCGCCCGAGGGGGCGACGGTGGAGTACGCCTTTCGGGCCGGGTACGACGGCCGTGGGCGGGTGTCTGTGGAGCATGTGGTCGAGCGGGACTGCTCCGCCATGCTGGTGAAGTTGGAGGCTGATACCGCGTAGTCATCTTCGCACACGTCTTCCGGCATTCCGCCGGAGCGGAACGCTTCGTCGAACGGAGTGGAACTCAAGGGTCTCGCAACGGGGGGACGGCATCGCTCAGTCAGAGCCTGTCGTCCCCCTGCTGCGCATGTATGTCTCCCTTTTTGCGTTTAAGGGAATTTCCGCTCTCCGATATCGCCGTGCCGCTCCTCGACCCGCTCTATGATGAACGGTTCGTCGAAGTCAGTGACGCCCAGCGCCTCCTGGATGTTCCTGCGCACGTGCGCAGAGGGACTGCGCTTCCCGCTCATTAGCTGCGACATATAACCGGAGGAGAGTCCGCACAGGCGCGCCAACTCGTTCTGGGAGATGGCGCGCTCGTCAAGCAGCCGCCACACCGCGACGGGATTCAACATAACACGCGATAATGGTCTCCTGCGCTTCATCTCTCCCGATACCGCGCTCCTTTCCCTCCGCTCCGGCATCTGACTGCCCGTGAGCGCCGACCGGGGAGAAGACAGCAGGCGCGCGCCGCCGTGAAGAACATCCGGGAAAAGCTCGGCGACTCAGCGCAGGATCCCACCTACAACTTCAACGAACCCCGCGTCGGCTACCGGACGCCGGCGGGAAAGATGGAGAACACCAAGAACCCGTAGCGACTCGGCCCTCAGTCTCAGCTCCCGTCTGGCATTCGCCCAATGCCCGTTGAAGGTGGTGTCTGTTCCCGATCGTGGGGCCGGTACCAACCTCGTGGCGACGGTTCCCGATGCTGTTCACTGCGGAAGTGATGCGGGACGTCGCTGCATTGGCGCAATCAATCGCGCTAAGGGAGCTTGGCTTCTGTTTTCCATTGACCTTGAGGCGCCAATGAGCATACCCTTGAGAAGCGCCAAGACCCTTTGGGACACGGCTGAGGAGGCCACTGAGAATGGTTTCACACGAACGCCTATTGCCGACAGGCGAATGCTGGCGCGGCTGCGGCTGAGAAACGGCAATCGGCTCTTTCTTCCTGCCAGGCCACGATAAGACTGCCGAGTCTGCCGTCATTTCGGTTGAGTACGGTGGAGTCCCTGAGTTTCTGAATCGTCGCGGCTATGGACCTGGCGGCAAGAATGCCAGGCAGGAAGTCGCCGAGTGGCGAGCCAAAAGGAAATAGAGTGAGGTAAGCGCCAGTGGCTACGACTCAGAATGCAAGGCCAAACAAAGAGGCCATCAGCGCGAGCCACGAGGCCGAGTACTGGCGCATGGCCGACGCGCTGCGGGGCAGCATGGACGCCGCAGAATACAAGCACGTCGTACTTGGCCTGATCTTCCTGAAGTACATCTCCGACGCCTTCGAGGAGCGCCACGCCGAAGTACTCGCCGAATGGGGTGAAGAAGCCGCCGAGGACAGGGACGAATACATCGCTGAGAACATCTTCTGGGTTCCCCCTGAGGCGCGATGGCAGCATCTCAAGAATCAGACGCGCCAGCCCGCCATAGGGCGATCGGTCGACGACGCCATGGTCGCCATTGAGCGAGACAATCCGGCTCTCAAGGACGTACTGCCCAAGGAATACGCCCGACCTGCCCTGGACAAGACACGATTGGGGCAGGTGGTCGACATGGTGAGCAACATCAGGGTGGGTGGGGCAGAAGCCCGCGCTACGGACGCGCTGGGCAATGTGTACGAGTATTTCCTAGAGCGGTTCGCCCTGGCCGAGGGGCGCAAGGGCGGCGAGTTCTACACTCCCCGCTCAGTCGTGCGGCTGCTTGTGGAGATGTTGGAACCCTATCAGGGCCGGGTATACGACCCCTGCTGCGGCTCGTCCGGCATGTTCGTCCAGTCAGTGGAGTTCATCGGCGCTCATGCAAGCGGTAACGGCAATGCAGGTAGAGCTAAGGGAGACATCTCAATCTACGGTCAGGAGTCCAACTACACGACCTGGCGCATGGCGAAAATGAATCTGGCGATCCGGGGCATCGAGGGACAGATCGAACACGGTGACAGCTTCCACAACGACCGCCATCCGGACTTGCGGGCTGACTACATCCTCGCCAACCCTCCCTTCAACGTCTCCGACTGGGGTGGCGAACGGCTGCGGGACGACAAGCGTTGGGAGTACGGCATGCCCCCGGCGAGGAACGCCAACTTCGCCTGGGTGCAGCACTTCCTCCACCACCTTGCGCCTCGGGGCATTGCGGGTTTCGTCCTTGCCAACGGCTCCATGTCCTCGAACCAGTCGGGCGAGGGCGAGATTCGCAAGAACCTCATTGAGGCTAATCTTGTGGACTGCATCGTCGCCCTGCCGGGCCAGCTATTCCGCTCCACCCAGATACCCGCCTGCCTCTGGTTCCTGCGGCGAGGCCGCAGTGGCGAGGCGCGAACCGGCAAGACGCTGTTCATAGACGCCCGCAGACTGGGACACATGATAGACCGCACCCGGCGGGACCTGTCGGCGGAGGACATCGCCCGCATTGCCGACACGTACCACGCCTGGCGCGGCGCCCAGGACGCTGACTACGCCGATGAACCCGGCTTCTGCAAGTCGGCGGCGCTTGAGGAGATTCGCAAGCACGGTCACGTCCTGACACCTGGCCGCTACGTCGGCGTGGAGCCTCAGCCCGACGACGGCGAGCCCTTCGCCGAGAAGATGGCGCGCCTCTCGGTCCAGTGGCGGGAGCAGCAGGCGGAGGCGCTGCGGCTGGACGCCGCCATCGAGGAGAATCTGGAACGGCTGGGGTTTGGGGGACGTCGATGAGTATCATCGAATCCTTGTTCGTTACTAGGCTGAAAGAAGACAGCGATCATTGGGCAATGACGCTTCCGGTATATGCCAGCCGTTTCTTGGCCGATATCGAGCATCTCTTTGGGCCAAGAGACCACTCGTTCACCCTGGTTGGCATTGAAATTGATGCGACACCGGCTGCACATCCACATCTCTGGTATCCGGACAGTGGGATTGCTTCTGACGACCCCGGGAGGCGGTCTAGGCACGTCGCAGTTCGGCTGACCTCGACCGCACTCACCGACCCAGCGAGAGCCCGGTGGCAGCTAGCGCATGAATGCTTACACTTACTCGATCCCTGGAACGAACGGGTGGACGGACACCCCGCCACATGGCTGGAAGAAGGGCTTGCCGCTTGGTTCCAAAACAGTCGCGTACCGGAAGCGGAGTATCACGAAGGGCAATACGCCCCGGCGGAAAGCCTCGTCTCACCTCTAATGGATGAATTGCCAGAAGCCGTCAAGCTCATTCGTCGAGAGCGGCGACTACGCATCAGCGAGATCGCGCCTGATGTATTGAGGGAATACTGCCCTAAGTTCAGTCAGGAGACGCTTCAGAAGCTATGCCAGCCGTTCCAATCCCTACCGGAGAAAACTAGCCGATGACATATAGCGACGAAGAAATCAGGAGCCGACTCCACTTGGCCGAAGACAGCAATTGGGAGTTCAAAGCCGTTGAGTTCGCTGGCAACAGGCCCATAAGCCCTAGCCGCGGCGACCTGGCTAACGAGATCGCCGCATTCGCCAATGCGAATGGAGGCGTATTGCTCTGCGGGGTCACGGACAAAGGCGATGTGCAGGACATGACGAGGGAGCAGATCGTCGAGTTGGATTCGCTTCTGGTCGAGCTTAGCACCGACTCCATTGAGCCAGCGATTCGCATTCGCACCTATCACAAGCAACTCGACGGTAGGACGTTCATGCTGGTCGAAATACCGGAAGGCGATTCTCAACATAACAGCCCCGGCGGAAGCTACATCCGCGTCGGTGGCTCGAAGCGAAGGATGACGAGCGACGAGCGACTGCGCCTCGCGCAGCGGCGAGGACAAGCGCGGTTCCACTCGCATGACGAACAGACTATTCCCGGGACCGGTTTCGAGACTCTCGACGAATCTCTTTGGAGGCCCCTGTTGAGTGCCGAAGGCGCGGCGCAACCCCAGTCGGCGATGGAGAAGTTGGCGCTGCTGGCTAACGACAACGCAGGAATACTGAGAGCCACGGTCGCCGGCGTATTGCTATGCACGCGAAGTCCTGAGCAATGGCTGCCTAACGCCGGTATCACAGCCACGTGTTACTCAGGGAGGGATCGAGCCTCAGGCCAGCTTGACGCACAGCAAATCTCAGGCCCGCTCAATCGGCAAGTAGGCAACGCGGTGGCATTCGCCATGAGAAACATGCGCGTTGCCTCACAAAAGGACCCGGCGCGGGTGAATTTCCCACAGTACAGCGAGAAGGCTCTGTTTGAGGCCATAGTCAACGCCGTGGTGCATCGAGATTATTCAATAAAGGGCAGCAAGATACGCCTCTCGATGTTTGAAGATCGCCTAGAGATTCAGTCCCCTGGACCCCTGCCAAACAACCTGACCCTGGAAAGCATGGAGGCTCGCCAGGCGACTCGCAACGAAGCCTTGACGTCCGTGCTGGCACGGATGCCTGTGGCGGGAATCAGCGGGTCTACAGACAGGCAATACTTCATGGAACGCCGAGGGGATGGCGTTCCCATCATCCTGCGCGAGACCCAGGAACTCTCCGGCAAGCGGCCTGAGTATCGCCTGGTAGATAACTCGGAAGTCCTCATCATCATCCCCGCGGCAACGATAGAGCAAAGCCCTGCTCGCATCGTCATCACCGTGCGCGCCGACGGCCAACCGTTGCCCGGTTCCTACGTTCTGGCGCTGTTTCCGAATAAGACGTGGAAGCGAGCGACTACGGACGAAAATGGCGAGGCTGAGCTCGACTTGTACACAACCCACCTCCCTATGACGGTCTTTGTCGCGGCCCCCGGCCACCGCGCATATGTGGAATGGGAATGGACTCCCAGCCAAAGCTCTCTTGCGGTGGAATTGGTTCCACTTCAGGATGGTGGCAGTGTCATCTTTGCTGAATCGACCGGCTACCTACCTGTGGTCAAAGGCAGGTTGAATCCGATTCGGGACGACCTTGACCGGACGTATCTCTATGCTTCCAACATTGCCATCGACCAGGGAAAGCAGCAGCCGGTTCACTTCGCGCTCGGCGAGGACCTCAGTCTCACCGATGCAGACGGCAGGGAGGCAACGGTTCGGGTAGTCGGAGTGGTAGGTAGGTCGGCGCTAATGGAATATCAGACCGTCGCCGCGAGAACTCCCATGATAAAGGATGCCTCATGAAGCTGGATTTGATGCCTCTGGAGGACGCCGTTGCCCAGTTGGAAGAGGCACTGGACATCTATAGTTCCGATGTGGCGTTGAGCGATCCACGCCTCAAGAGGCACCTGAGGGCCGCCGTAATCCAGGCGTTCGAGTTCACCTATGAGCTCTCCTTCAGGATGCTGCGGCGCTATCTGGAGCTTGCCTCAGCGAATCCGGCAGAAATCGACGAACTCGTTTTCAATGATGTCGTACGTGAAGCATACAGGCAAGCTCTGCTCAGGTCTGAACTCCCGGCGTGGATGGAGTTCCGCAGAAACCGCGGGACGACCAGCCACACCTACAACGAAGAGAAGGCGCAGGAAGTGTTCGAGAGCGTCCCGGATTTTCTTCAAGAGGCCCGGTATCTCTTGAATCGACTCCATGAGAGGATCGAGTCCCTTGACTAGCCCGGTGGACCTCAGGCCCGACCATCTCGAAATCGTGCAGGGCATCCTGCGCAAACATCTGCCCACGGGTGTCAGGGTCTGGGTGTTCGGCAGCCGCGCCAACTGGACCACGAAGGACTCTTCAGACCTGGATCTGGCCCTGGAAGGTCAAAGCAAGCTCAGCCGCAAATTGCTGGGTAGCATGAAGGACGCATTCGAGGACTCAGCCCTCCCGTACACGGTTGACGTTGTGGACATGAATCGTATTGAAGGCAATTTTAGGCAGATCGTTGAGTTGCAGAGGACGCCTCTGAACGTGGACAGGGATGAGGCGGGCGGGCGAGACCGGGCGGCCACTTCTCTAGCCAATGGGCCTACCATTGGTGAAGCGACACTCACCCTTGATTCAGGTAGGTGGCGCGAAGTGACGCTGGGAGAGTTTGCCCCATTTTCGTATGGCAAATCTCTTCCGTTGAGAAAACGGAATCCACTAGGACGAGTTCCTGTGGTCGGATCTGGCGGCATCGTTGGCTATCACGACTCAGCGCTGACCGAAGGGCCTACGATAGTCGTTGGGCGCAAGGGTACGGTCGGCTCGGTGCACTACATGCGCGGACCATGTTGGCCCATTGACACCACGTTCTATGTAACAGGCGACGATGTCGCGCTTGTCAGGTTCACGTACTACGCGCTCAAGGCGCTTGGCTTGAATCAGATGAACTCCGACAGCGCCGTGCCCGGTCTCAACCGCAACGCCGCCCACGCCCGAGAGTTACTTGTACCGGATGAATCCGAACAGCGCGCCATCGCCCGCATCCTCGGCACGCTGGATGACAAGATCGAGTTAAACCGCCGCATGAACGAGACGCTGGAGGCGATGGCGCGGGCACTGTTCAAGTCGTGGTTCGTGAACTTCGAGCCGGTGCGCGCCAAGATGAAGGGCCGCTGGCGCAAGGGCGAGTCGCTCCCCGGCCTTCCTGCCGAGCACTACGACCTGTTCCCCGACCGGATGGTGGACTCGGATCTGGGGGAGATACCCGAGGGGTGGGAAGTGAAGGAGTTGGGGGAGGTGGCAACTCAACGCCGGAACGGAGTCAAGCCGAAAGAGATGTACCCGGACTTGCCATACATCGCTCTTGAGCACATGCCCAAAGCCTGCATAGCACTAGCCGAATGGGGCCGTGCGGATGGACTTGCCAGTGGCAAATTTGCCTTCATGCGAGGCGATATCTTGTTTGGGAAGCTACGGCCCTATTTTCACAAAGTCGGCGTTGCGCCCGTGGACGGAGTCTGTTCGACCGACATCGTGGTTGTGTCACCAGAACCTCCGCAGTGGTTTGGGCTTGTCCTCGGTCATGCGTCCAGCAAGGAGTTTGTCGACTACACGGACGCCACATCTACCGGCACTAGGATGCCACGCACTAAGTGGGAGGATATGGCTAGGTACAAAATTGCCGTGCCGAGCAGTCAAGCGGCCATGACCTTCAATAACGTTGTAGGACCGTGGATTGACAGGATGGTATCGACAATTCACGAATGCCACGCTCTTGCTGCCCAGCGTGATTCGTTGCTGCCGAAGCTAGTGTCTGGACAAGTTTGGATTCGATAGACGCTTGGGAGATTTCAATATGGAGACCAATTACGAAACTGAATCTTTAGACTCCAATCGAGTCGACTACCTAGTAAGTGTTGGAAAGGGGGCGGCGGGCTTAGTCCCAATTATCGGTCCGGTATTTGCAGAGATTTTCGGGATAACCATCCCGAACCAGCGCGTTGATCGGGTTGTTCGCTTCTCACGAGAGCTTAGCCACAGGTTGCAGTCAATTGAAAATCATCTATGGGAACCGAAGTTAGAGAATGAAGAATTTACAGATCTAATTGAATGCAGCTTCATACAGGCAGCTCGTTCGATTACTGACGATAGACGTAGTTATATTGCATCATTGGTCACAAATGGTTTGAGTTCTGACACAATTACTTGCTCAGAATCAAAGCACCTTCTACGAATATTGGATGAAATCAGCGACATCGAAATCGTTTGGCTGAGGTTCTATCTGAACCCATACATGGGCTCAGACACGACGTTTAGAGAAACCCATGAGGACATCTTAGCACCTGTCTTGGTCACTAATGGCACATCTAAGGCGATACGTGACAAGAGTACTTTCCAAGATAGCTATCGGGAGCATCTCTGTCAGTTAGGTTTGCTCGAAAAACGTTATGACATCGATCATAAAACAGGCCTTCCCGAATTTGACAGAATGTCTGGATCCATGAAGGAAAGAGGGTATCAGATAACCAGCTTAGGCCGCCTTCTATTGGAAGAGATTGGACAGGGAGAAGGCAATGGCAGTTAGTGGAAATTAGATGATACGCCTAACGGACACGGCATATTGTGCAATCCCCTCTGGATCGCACCTTAGGCAACCTGAATGAAACCCACTCGCTGAACCTTTGACCGAGGATCCAAACACATGGCAACATCTGAACTGTTTCAAGCCGTCGCCGACGATTTGCAAGCTTTGCCCAAGCGCCGCACTGATGATAAGGAATGGGACTACCCAGGTCTCGGAGGCGGCATCTCCGTTCCTTTGGTGTCCATTGATGGCAGGGAACCGTTCGTGCTCGATGTACGCAGGGGACGGATCAATTGGCGCGAGGGTCCTACCAGAATCGCACTAGACGTGTCTTCATCCTTGCGCGGCTGTGTTTCGGAGGCTCGACGCACAAGAACCCTGACGGACAGAGGCTCGGGCCACGCCATATCCACATCTACCGAGAAGGGTACGGGGACAAGTGGGCGTATGAGCTGCCAGATGACAAATTCTCCGATCCCGACGACCAGTGGCAGACCTTTCAAGATTTCATGGCGTTTTGTAACATTGTGGAACCCCCAAACATCAGGCGGGAGCTGTCGACATGATCGAGGATATACGGAAATTCGTCGACGACTACATCGAATGGCTGCGATCCGAAACGTCAATCAGGGAATTGAACGATTGGGTGGAGATCAACACTCCCTATCTAGACCGCCACAACGACTCGCTCCAGATTTATGTCGGTCGCCAGAACGGAGGCTATGTAATCACCGACGACGGATACGTTCTGGGCGATCTCGAGCAGTCGGGCGTGACCATGAACGGTGGCAGTAGGCAGGCTATACTCGACATGACGCTCAACGGCTTTGGCGTGCGGAGAGTCGAGAACGAACTGCAAGTCAACGCCTCAGAGGATGATTTCGCATCCCGCAAGCACAATCTCATACAAGGCCATGCTGGCGGTCAACGACATGTTCTATCTGGCGTCGCCTAGGGTCGCCAGCCTGTTTCTGGAAGATGTCGCCGGCTGGCTGGACTCAGCCGACATCCGCTATACGCCCAGCGTGAAGTTTACCGGGACGAGTGGGTACGACCACGTGTACAACTTCGTCATCCCGAGATCGTCCGAGCAGCCCGAAAGGATGATGCGGGCAATCACCACTCCGAACCGGAACAGCGCCCAGTCCATGGCATTCTCTTGGATCGACACCAGAGACACGCGACCTTTGGAGTCTCGCGCATACGCAATCCTCAACGACTCGAACGCAGCGGTATCCGCGGGCGTGTTAGACGCGATGCGAAACTACGACGTGCGCCCCATTCTGTGGTCGCGGCGGGACGAGTCCCTGCTAGAGCTTGCGTCATGACCACCCTAACCGAAGCCGACGTCGAATCCGCCGCCCTCGAATGGCTCCGCGCCCTCGGCTGGCAGGTGGCGCACGGGCCGGACATCGCCCCCGGAACGCCGAACGCGGAACGCGACGACTACGGGCAGGTGGTTCTCGAACGCCGGCTGCGGGACGCGATAGCCATCCTCAACCCCGGCGTGTCCGCCGACGCGCTGGACGACGCCTTCCGCAAGCTGACGCGCCCGGAGGGGGCGTCTCTCGAAGTCCGCAACCGCGCCTTCCACCGGATGCTGGTTAACGGGGTGGAGGTAGAGTATCGAGAGCCAGATGGACGGGTGCGTAGGAACCAGATCCGCGTCCTCGACTTCGACGACCCGTACGCAAACGACCTGCTCGCAGTCAACCAGTTCAGCGTAACCGAGAACCGCAGCGCTCGCAGGCCCGACGTCGTCCTGTTCGTCAATGGGCTGCCGCTTGCGGTCATCGAGCTGAAGAACCCGGTGGATGAGGACGCCACCATCTGGACGGCGTGGAATCAACTCCAGACCTACAAGTCTGAGCTTCCCACGCTGTTCTCCATGAACGAGGCGTTAGTCGTCTCAGACGGCATCGAAGCGCGGATAGGTACGCTCACGTCGGGCAAGGAGTGGTTCAAACCCTGGCGAACCGTCACCGGCGAGGCGCTGGCGGACTCTCATACGCCCCAGCTTCAGGTGATGCTGGAGGGCGTGTTCGAGCCGAGCCGCTTCCTCGCGCTGGTCCGTGACTTTATCGCGTTCGATGACGACGGGGGCGGCGCGCTGGTCAAGAAGATGGCAGGCTATCACCAGTTCCACGCCGTGCGCGTCGCTGTAGGAGAGACGCTTCGGGCCGCGCGGATTGGGCGGATAGGCGATGCGAGAAGCGACGGGTACGAGTCGAGACGGCCGGGCGGAGAGCCGGGTGACCGACGCATCGGAGTCGTCTGGCACACGCAGGGTTCGGGCAAGAGCCTGACGATGGCGTTCTACGCCGGCGCCATCATCCGCGATCCGGCCATGGCGAACCCGACCGTCGTCGTCCTCACCGACCGCAACGACCTGGACGACCAGCTATTCGGCACGTTCTCGCGCTGCCATAACCTGCTGCGCCAGCCGCCGACCCAGGCGCAGAGCCGCGCCGACCTGCGCTCCAAGCTGTCGGTCAACGCCGGCGGCGTGGTATTCACCACCATCCAGAAGTTCTTTCCCGAGGAGCGCGGCGATACGCACCCCACGCTGTCGGAGCGGCGCAACATCGTCGTAATCGCCGATGAAGCGCACCGCAGCCAGTATGACTTCATAGATGGCTACGCCCGCCATATGCGAGACGCGCTGCCCAACGCATCGTTCGTAGGCTTCACCGGCACGCCCATTGAGACCCAAGACGCCAACACCCGCGCCGTGTTCGGCGACTACATCAGCATCTACGACATCCAGCGATCCGTCGAGGATGGCGCGACTGTCCCCATATACTACGAGAGTCGCCTCGCCAAGCTAGCCCTGGACGAGAGTGAGAGACCGAAGATAGACCCTGAATTCGAGGAAGCCACCGAGGGCGAGGAGGTAGAGCGCAAGGAGGAACTCAAGACCAGGTGGGCGCAGCTGGAAGCGGTCGTCGGCGCGCCCGCGCGGATCAAGCAGATCGCGGAGGACATAGTTTCCCACTTCGATAGCCGCATGGAGGCGCTGGAAGGCAAGGCGATGGTCGTCTGCATGAGCCGCCGCATCTGCGTCGAGCTGTACCACGAGCTGGTCCGGCTGTGTCCCAACTGGCATGACGACGATGATAGCAAGGGCGAGATCAAGGTCGTGATGACCGGCTCGGCCTCCGACCCGGTGGATTGGCAGCCGCACATTGGGAACAAGGCGCGGCGTGAGGCGTTGGCGCAACGCTTCCGGAACCCCGATGACCCGCTCAAGATCGCGCTGGTGCGCGATATGTGGCTGACGGGCTTCGACGCTCCCAGCCTGCACACCATGTACGTTGACAAGCCGATGCGCGGCCACGGGCTGATGCAGGCGATAGCGCGCGTCAATCGTGTGTTCGGGGACAAGCCCGGCGGCCTGGTGGTGGACTACCTCGGGTTGGCGCAAGACCTGAAACAGGCGCTGGCGACGTACACCGAGAGCGGCGGCAGCGGCAGAACCGCGCTGGACCAGGAAGAAGCGGTCGCCGCGATGCTGGAAAAGCACGATGTGTGTCGCGCTCTGTTCCACGGCTTCGACTGGAGCGTTTGGAAGACGGGATCTCATCAGGACCGCCTGTCCCTCCTGCCCGCAGCTCAAGAGCACATACTGGCGCAGGAAAACGGCAAGGATCGTTGCGTGAACGCCGTTCGGGAGTTATCGCAGGCATTCGCGCTCTCCGTGCCACACCCGGAGACCATACGAATACGCGATGACGTGGGTTTCTTCCAGACTGTACGAGCCGCGCTGTCCAAGCCAGCGCCAACGGACGCCCGACTGGCTGAGGATCTTGACCTCGCGGTGCGACAGATCATCTCCCGCGCCGTCGCGGCCGAGGGTGTGATGGACGTATTCGCCGCCGCTGGCCTACGCAAGCCGGACATCTCGGTATTGTCGGACGAATTCCTGGCCGAGGTCAGAGGGATGCAGCATCGCAACGTGGCGGTCGAACTGCTCCGGAAGCTGCTCGAGGGCGAGTTGAGCATTCGCCGCCGCAAGAACGTGGCGCAGGCGCGCTCCTTCGCCGAGATGCTGGAACAGACACTGCGCCGCTACCAGAACCGCTCGATAGAGGCGGCCCAAGTAATCGAGGAGTTGATCGCTCTCGCAAAGGAGATGCGAGAGGCCCACGCGCGGGGCGAACGACTGGGACTGTCGGAAGACGAACTGGCCTTCTACGACGCCCTGGGGACGAACGACAGCGCCGTACTGAAGCTCGGCGACGATGCTCTTCGGGACATCGCCCGCCAGCTCGTCGAAACGGTCCGAAACAACGTCACCATCGACTGGACGCTGCGGGAGAACGTCCGCGCAAACCTACGTCGGTTGGTTCGCCGTATCCTGCGCAAGCACGGCTACCCACCGGACAAGCAGGAGAAGGCGACACAGACCGTCCTGGAGCAAGCCGAAGTCCTATCTGAGGGCTGGGCAGTCAGCCAAGCCTCATGAATCGGTCAAGGGAGGTTAGGTACTCTTCCAGCTATAGAAGGCTTGAGGGACGGTGGCAACAGCCTATACTTAACCCTCCATTATGATCCATACGACTCCATCGTCTGAGCCGGGTTACTTCAGCTTCAATTTTCCCTTAAATATTCTGAATGCCTCCAATGATATCTCCTTGATGCGGGAAGGTTTTCTCGGAGATGAAGCTCGACTAAGAGTGGCCTTCAGGCGCAGTATCTGTCCGGTGTTCAGTGGCCCGCTAAAGTATATTTGGTAGTTTTCTGCAACCAGTCCCACTATTAGGTCCTTCTCTTCACTTGTCCATTTGCCACCCTCAATCTCTTTGAGCCATGCTTGACATAGTTCCCCATCTACATGAAATTCATCAGAGCATGAGATGTGATCTTCGGCGCAGTAACTTCTAGATACTTTCTCCATGTTAACTCTCATGCCTCACGTCCTTGCACATCAATTGAGTAACACATATGCAACAATCAACTTTTTGCATATTCATCTATCAGCCTACCATATCCAGACAAAATCTGATTGAGCTGCGTATCCAACGCCTCTACTTTATCGGCAGTCCAAATCAGCCATGCCACTCGAATATTCGGGCTATCCCAGCACGTAACAGCGATCAGGCATGTTCTGGGATGAGACGATGCTATCCTGAGTCCAGACGGCAACTGATACCATTTCGGTCTGAAGTAAGCATGAATCGACTGGTCGAAGTCTGATACTTGGTCTATGCTTGGTTCAACACCGACGTTGGAGGGCAGCAGATGATCGGACGACCGCTCAGGATAGACTGGCATGAGAGCGATACGCCTGAGGCTTTGAAGGAGGCCTACCAATCACAGACAGACGTCGCCATTCGCACACGGCTGCCTGCTGTGGCTGGCGCGTAGCGGTTGGCAGATCAAAGCGGCCTCAGAGGCGGTCGGCGTTCACTACCGGAGCGCTCAGAGATGGATCGAGTGGTACAGGGATGGAGGTCTTCGGGAGGTCGTGTCCAGGAAGATGGGAGGAGTGGGTCAGCCCAGGTTTTTGAGCGACGAGCAAGAGAGCAAGCTGGTTGAGGAGGTGGGAAGCGGACGGTTCAGGACCGCCGGCGAGATAGCGGACTGGGTGGAGTCTGAGTACGGTGTCAGGTTCAAGGGCAACAGCATATACAGCGTTCTGGAACGGCTGGGCTGTTCGCCGAAGGTTCCGAGGTCCAGACATGAGAAGGCGGACGCGAGCGCTCAGCAGAGGTGGAAAAAAAGGGGACTTGGTCGTTCGCTGAGGAGAGCGGGCGTGAAGCCTGAGACTCTCATCGGGTTCGCCGATGAGATGAGAGTGGGCCTTCGAGGCATGGTTCGCAGGGTGTGGGGAGCGCGCGGACAGAAGGTGATCCAGAGACTTCAGAGTGGAAGTACCTGTTCTTGGTGGTGGACTTTGCGCGAGGGAGGCTGGAATGGGCGTGGATGGACTCTATGAAGTCGGAGACTGTGGTGAGGGCGGTTATGGGAATGAGGCGGCACACACAGGTGAGAGCGCTGGTATGGGACGGAGCGCGAGCTAATATCAGAAGTTGTGGAAATTGAGAATACGCGAGTAAGAGAAAGGGCGTCACCGTCGATGAGACGAGAAACTGGAGGGACACGCCGTGCGAGAAGTATATCAGAACGAAGAGGATGCGAACGTTGTTGACGGCACGCTGGAGGAGATGGTGAGAGAAGGAGCGAGAAGGATGCTTGCCGCCGCCCTCGAAGAGGAGGTGAGCGTATTCCAGGGCAGGGAGCGCTACGAGAGAGGCAAGGAGTTCCGCGGATACCGCAACGGCTATCACCCGAGCCGTGAGCTGACGGTGGGAGTGTCGGCGGTGGAGGTGAAGGCGCCGAGGGTATCGGACGTGCCTGCCGAGGTGTCTGCGACCGGCTTCGAGTCGAAGATAGTGAGGCGGTACGAGAGGACGAGTCGGCAGACGCAGGAGTTGTTTCGGAAGCTGTATATGGAGGGGTTGTCCACCGGGGACTTCAAGCCGGTGTTCAGGGAGCTGGTGGGAGAGACGGCCGCATTGAGCCGGAACGCGATCGTGAGGTTGAAGCGGCGCTGGGAGTCGGAGTACAGGGCTTGGCGATCAAGGATGCTGAATGAGCGCCGGTACGCTTACATCTGGGCTGATGGCGTGTACCTGGGCGCCGGCGTGGACAGGGAGAAGACTGCGCTGCTGTGTGTGGTGGGAGCGAGGGGGGACGGGGAGAAGGAGTTGTTGGGGATGGAGCTTGGCTACCGCGAGAGTACGGAGACCTGGTCGGGGGTCTTGAGGGGGCTGAGGGATCGGGGTATGGTCGCGCCGCTACTTGCCGTTGGCGATGGCGCTCTGGGCTTGTGGTCGGCGCTGGATGCGGCACTCCCCACGACGGGGCGCCAGCGCTGCTGGAACCACCGTGCGCTGAACGTGCAGGCGAAGTTGCCAAAGGCGCAGCATGGCGAAGCGGATGAAGCGGCGTGATAGCGCGTTGTACCTTGTGTTCAAGGTGGTGCGGAGACTCTCGGAGCGCTGGAGGCCGCTGAACGGAGGACGGAACCTGATGGGGTTGCTGGTGGACGGAGCGAGGTTCGAGGATGGGATCCTAACCGAGTTGCCGGTGAGCGCCGAGGAGGCGGTCGCCGCCTGATGAGCTATACTGCATGGAAGGAATTTCCACAAGATTTGACACAAGCTCCGTCGCCACTCGGCGTCCGGTCCCGACTGAATCCCAGAGATCGCGACATCGCCGGGCCATGGTCGCGTCCCCACTGGCTGATCGCGTACATACTTCGCGCCCCGCACATCATCGCGCAGACCGCCAGTGTCAGAATGGCTCCTATGGGATGGTGTCGTCCCTGTCTTCCACGAGGGTCAGGAACCCCGTCCAACGCTTCTCTCAATGTCATGGAGCCTGTCACTCTCCTGGGTTTTGACCATGACCGCACTCTTTCTTAGAAAATGAAAAGACCCTGGGGTGCCAGCTGGAGGAGGGCGACAGAATGAGACAAAAGGAATGAGTTTATCCCAGCAACTCTCCCAGCCCATTTGCGAACCGGCAAAAACTCGAATAGTTGTATAGAGCTAGCAGATTCACCATGCTAGCCTTACGTTGGACTGTCGCCGTAGAAGCTATGGCCTTTGTCGCTCCTCTTCCACAAGCGCCGCGGCAATCCTCGCGTCCAGTTCCTCAACATATTCATCGAGCCAACGAATTACGTTAGGTTCAGTTTCTGTCTCGCGGCGATTCAGCAGGCCTGCCTTCTTGCTCTCGATGTGTAGGCTCATGGGACCGACCCAACCTTCAGCGTCGAAGTTGGCTCGCAGGTTCTTCTTGACGTCGTCTCGCTTTCCGAAACGTATCAGCAGTTCTCTGGCCAAGCAGGTCTTATCTCCGTCTGCGACGAGATTGGGCGGAACGAAAGTTGCTAGATACCAGGCCCTCAGGCCAATATCACCATCCACCCACTCCCATATCCCGTCGGCTGGGAACACCTCGAATATGGAAAGCTGACCGGGTCTGAACAGATCCTCTCCTCTCAACCACTGCTGGACACAATAGGCAACCCTATCAATGGGAGGCCCAAGCAACTTGGACACCATTGTCCACACTTCCTCCGGGAACTGGGAAGCCATACGATTCAGTATCGTACGAGTCCTTGATCGAAAACCTTCAACTATGGTCCCGTCTTCACCCAAGCACTGGAGCATTCTCTCACCCAACATCAAGGAGAGTTCCGGGTAGGCCTCCAGGAACCACTCGGCAATTGTGCTCCAGTTATTGTCCTCGCCGCTCAATCGTCCCCTCGGACCCGTACGGAAGAGATTGTCGTGAGTCAGCAAGTCAAGAGTCAGGGTTTTCGGTATCGGGCCCTTTGACACAAGCTCCTTGTAATACATCTCATAAAGGTCCAACGCGATAACAACACCATCAACGTTCGGAACAGACAGTAGGTATTCAATCCATCGCCGGAACATGTCCTCGCCGAGATTTCGGATCTGCCCACCGAACTTAAACGACCGCAGTTGAGCAGGAGTCGCAACCCCCGACTGAATGATGTCAAGAATTCTTGCCGCCGATCGGTCCGACAGGGCTGAAGATCGCAGGGTGAGTTCAGGCACCCATGGTCTCGTCTCCACATTCTCGGTTAGACAATCGATAAGCTTCTCCCAACCCCCAGGGTCAACCTCCCGGATGGCCCGCAGATATCCTCCCATGAAATAGAGAGTCCCGGTAGCCCCCGACGATTCCTGCGCACCTTGAATCAATGGTAGCAACATCGCTTCCTGGTCCACACTACCCAGTTCGTAACCGAACCGAAAACCATTTTGCGCTTCGTCGGTCACAAGCCAGCCCAGTTCGGTGCGAAGCAGGTTCGCGTCGGCAAGTGATTCTTGCGCCAACTCTTTCAGTCTCGTCTCGACATGGTCAATCTGGTTGCCCTGGTCATCGAACTGGTCCTCTAGGAGATCCATGGCAACGTACCGCTTCATGAGTGCAGAAAAGTCGTCGCCTGTGAGTTCATCCCTGATTTCCTCAAGTTCTCTTCTGGTCTGATCTGTGAGATTCTCTGCCTCGTACTGCAGGATCTGGATCACATTCTCCAGAATCTTCCTCCCGTCGGAGTATGGTTTGGCGATCAGGTCTTGAATCCCAGCAACGACCGTATCGGCAAGAGCCGGGATAACTGCCAGGCCTCGAGCCCCTCGCAGCAACACATCGATTGCCTGACTCTGGTTATCACCCGTCAGATCATCGATGGCGTCATGCAGAGACGTCCAGGCACGACGGTAAGTGCTCCAGAGATCGCCATAAGTCTTGGGCGCCCAAAGATTCGCGCTCCGTCTAAGCCCCTGATTCTCTGGACCAACAGAACGATACCACTGGCTCGTGTTCAAGGCAGCATCACACGCCGTGATTGCCAAACGCTGCCTTCGAACCGAAGGTGAGCGTAGGGCTCCCTCGATGACTGGCCACCGTTCCTCGGGAGGAGCTTCGGTGGAGGCAACAGATCCAGGACCCACCGAGAAAAGCTTGGCGAACTCTGCGCTTGCGTTGTTCGAAAACTGAAACTCATTCTCTGTTTCGCCAAGTGCCAAGAGGATCGAGGCAGCGTCAGGAAAGAGTTCCCTCCACACGGCAATGTTCTGTAGGGCCCAGACGACCTGCATCCTGCCATCGGTGAATTCCAAGAGCTCCTTTCTGTCCCAGTTCCCAACCGTCCTCTTGAGATAGGCCAGCGCAGCTCTGGGGTCACCTTCCGATAGTCGGAGAAAAAAATATGAGCCAGAAAGAGTACGGAGGAATTCTTCATCCTCGAAAGGGCCGTTGGGACCCAGCAAGTCCCCAACTACCCCTGAAGCCGCTGGGGAGCCCGCCGCGTATCTGAACATCTCCTTGAACCACTCAAGGAGTTGAGGAGGAATATTATTGGAGAACTCGTCGTATTCGAAGGAATCGCCGTAGGTTTCCCACCACTCAAGCCACAGCCAGACATGGAGCGCTTTCGGAGTCACGTAAAGCGTAGTTTCACCTTGCAGGATTCTCCTACTGCGAAGTTCGGAGATAATCTCCTGAAAACGGGCCCAGGTGATCCTCGGATCAGCATCTTGTACCAGCTCCGATATGGCCTGAGCCTCAGAGACCAGTGGCTTTCCAACTCCGAATCTCTTGAAGAGCGAGATAAATCGCAGGACGAGTGTTCGCTGCCGTACGGATTCACTGTCAGGGGAGTCTTCTCTCTGTATGTACCGAGCCCACACGTTCACAGTATCGAGTGGTCTGAGCAGGTCCTCTGGATTATATCTGAGATTAGTCCCTAGGACATGCGCGACTCTTGGTGAGCCACTGCAGAGTTCCGAGAATCTCCTGGCTTGGTCATCAGGGATGCCGTAGCTTTGGATAATGCCGACTACTTGGTCATCCCCCAACGGGGGCGCATCCAAGTACAAGATGTCCCCTGTGGTTTGTTCGAACTCGCCATAGAGGGTAATCAACCTGATTCGGTTGCTGCTATTCTTCAGGCGATTCCAGATGTAGGACCTTGCGTCAGGATCACACTCATCGACGACAATTACCGTAGAGAAGGTATTGTCCTCCTTCAGCAACTCGTTCATGAGGGCACTGTCTCTGAATCTGCTGGCGGAGGCGCAGTAGATGACAAGGGGCGCTAGATCTTCATCGCGGGTTGCTTCCAGAGCGAGCCTGGTCTTGCCTATCCCAGCCTCTCCACGTATTCGCACGTGCACCGCCGAAGCTGCACCACGAATCACTCCGCGTAAGGTCTCCAATCGCTCCTGCTGAGCTGCCCCTTCCTGGTATCCATTCGACATGTCATCCTGAGAAGACCAGCTCGCATGGGATTGGAAATCCATCGCGCCGCGACCAATCACCCGAAGAGCTAGTGAAGGATACCGTGACAGAAAACCACGCAGATGGTTCTGCCGCCAGATCTCGACGTTCGCAGATGCGTAATCCTCATTGACATCTGTCAATGCTTGACGAATCCTCTCCCGGGTCTGGTTGTCTTCAGGATCAGGATTGTCTGACCCGAATAGGACCGCGATCAGCGTCCCGCCAGCATCTAAGCAGGACTTGACCCGCGGCTTCAGGTCTGACGACCCACTCTGGAACAGGATCGCGTTAATGTCGCTGTTACCACTAAGTGAGAAGCGCCCGGTCTTAATTTGGTAGCGCGTCATGCCCTGCCTAATGAGTCCCTGGCCACCTTGGGGTTCCGCACCCGTTACCTCGGCATCAATCCCACCGTCGGCGACAGTGATGGCGCTGGGTACGTTTATGAGATTCTTACCAACCCCTGTCGCCGTTGCCTCAGCCCAGAGCAACTCCCGGAAGAGGTCCACGGCTCTATCGGCTGATAGCTGTCCTAGGTCTTCGTTTCTAACGGTGAAGATGGTCTCCATCTACTGATCCTTGCTGTGGCTGTTGAGATTCGAGATTGATGAATACCGCTTCAAGATACATGCCCGGATCCCGGGTAGTCCCTTGGGCACCGGTCGGCAATGCTGTATCGGGCCATCCAATGCGCCACCATCCTCACACAACTGACGGTAGGGCTAAATCCCTTAAGTCCAGACTCAACCTCTGCGGAGTCTACCTGGCGAAGAGAACGGCGACAAGCGCTCCAGGCACACTTCCGGGCCGTAATGCCACCCTCAGGCCGCCTCCCGCAGTCCGAAGCCTGTGATACTATGCTCCTCAGCCAGTATGCAACAGCCAGTATGCAACGATCCCAACGCTGGAGATCCGTCCAGACGGGGATTCCTACATCAAATCTGAACATGGGTAGTCCACTCACATCGAAGTGCTACCCACGCGGCAAATCAATCATGCGCGTACCCAGTATAATTCGTACATTCCGATTCTGACGAGGGGGCAGGTATGTGGCAAGTAATCGCAGAGGAAGACATCCGCTGTACGGAGTGCAGTCACATAATCTCTGTGGGATCCCGATGCCTATCGCAAATGCCTCCGGCGATGCCTGATGACTTCCTGCGACGCAAATACGAGAACTTCTGTATCGAGTGCGCCGAGTGCAATGCGAAGACGCGCAAGCAAGGACTTGGAGCCCGCGCCTGCTACACCCGGAGGCTCAATCACTGGTACACATCCCGGGAAAAGGCGCGGGAGGACGTCCGGTGCGGCTACTGCGACAGGACAATATCTAAGGGCGCCAGCGCTGTCGCCCAGAAGATCTACGCATGGCCTGATAGCGAATTGGAGCTTGTGAACGGCATCAACTACGGCGCCGGTTCGGACGCTGGCTCCTTCGCAAGTGGAATGGCGGCGCGTCCAGCGAGCGGCGTCATCACGAACTCGACGGGCGGGTGGCACAATCTATCCCCCCAGACGCGACGCCTGTTTCAGACGCGTGGGCTGCGCGGGCGCGGCCTGGGCTTCCGCTCCCCCGAAATGGCGCGTCGCCTCTACGAGCAGAGCGTACCGAAGGCGGTCCGCAACTTGGGAGACGACGCTGTTAGGGAGTTCTTGCGGGGCAAGGACGCCAGCCACATCACATCCGTAGCCAACGCGCCCGGTCGGGCCAAGCAGCCGAGCAACATCGTGTGGGAGAACCCCAGAACCAATCATCTGCGCGGAAGTCGGAACATGACTGCCGCCGAAGTCGCCGCCGCGAAGTCAGCGGGACGACTCTCGGCTCTTGGCATAGCAGCCAGGGCTACAGTCAAGAACGCGGCCAAGGGAGGCGTTTTCGCGGCGGCTACGGAGGCCGCCGTGTCGGTGCCTGAGAACATCCTGCACTGGAGGCGAGGGCGCAAATCCGGCGGTCAGGCCGCAAAGGACGCCGCAAAGGGCACGGCGGTCGCCGCCGGAGTCGGCGGCGCGACGGCCGGAGTGGCGACTGCCGCATCAGCAGTAGGCGTCGGAATCTCGCTGGGTCCGTTCGGAACTCCGCTCATGATCGCCGGGGGCGCGTTCCTCGCAGGCAACGCCATATACAGAATCAGCAAAGCCGCAAAGCGAGATGTGCCTCTTGATGAATACTACATCTACTTCTGCAAGGCTCAACGCTGCAGGACAAGGTTCGCGCGATCCGTTACCGAGTCAGCAAGAGACGTGAGTGTGTAGCGCGGTCGCATATAATCCGACACACGCTACACCAGACAATTGACGCTCCCCTGCTCGGGCAGGAAGATAGTGCGCCAAGAGGTCATGCGCCAGTCTCCGGCGTGCTTGACGTACACTGCGAAGGCTCGTCTTATACCCATTTGCGGTGTGCGCTATACCACTCACACCGCAAATAAAGAATATAAGCCAACAGGCTCATTCCCACGTGAGCTTCGATTCGGTACATATCGAAGTACCTGTGGTATGCAAGCATACGCGAGCGCTTCGCGCTGCCAAAGAAGCGCTCGATTACCATCCTATCCTTGTATACCACCTTGAATTTCGGGGCGGACCGTGAAACTACAGATATGATTCGATAGTTTTCCTCGGGCCGTTCCCACTGGAAATTTTCGCACCATCTCACCGGCGGCGAGCCGTTCTTGAGAGAACATCCATCACTTGAACGAGCATACAGATACCACCCGGTTCTTCGGTCTGTCAGAACCC
The DNA here is from genome assembly GCA_965208795.1 of Dehalococcoidia bacterium. GTDB lineage: Bacteria > Chloroflexota > Dehalococcoidia > Lucifugimonadales > UBA1123 > VXRN01. The sequence continues at coordinate 543,340 of CBDBPQ010000002.1, read as the reverse complement.
ACTCCATCTCGATTTTTGGGTCGCAAACCGGAATGCCCTGGGAGGAATAGCTCGTTTCCTCTTCACCAAACTCGCCCATCTGAACGATGGAGTGCAGGCCGTCTTTGGATGACGATCTCCTTAGTGCAATAAAGGGAGTGATCCCGCGAGCTATAAGATAATCGTGGATCACCTGTGAGTCGTAGCCTTTATCGGCAAGCAGGCGTTTCGGTTCCAGCCAAGAGTATCGTTGTTTCGCAACATCAATATTTCCCCATTTCTCGCCGAGCGGGCCCCGCCACCTTCTTGCGAATTTGACGGAAGAACGTGCCAAGCCTCACAATGGGGGATTCCCACGGAAATCGCGCCATTTGTGAGAACCGCCTGAGTCCATTCCAGGCCCTAGCCAAACGACCTCAGATCGCTGATGATGGAGAAACGAAATCAGCTAATATATTGAGGTATCCCCTACACGCGCATATTATGGTAGATTATCCTCATTCCAATGAGGTGAAAGTTGACTGATGGCCGGAGCGCGCGCCTATCAACACGATCTCAGATGCCCGCACTGCGGTTCCAACTGGCTTCCGAAGGCGGGGCTGTCCAGAGGCAAGCAGACCTACCGATGCGGTGATTGCGCCTATCGCTTCACTCCGGACGGCAACCGCAGCTACTACTCCGCCCGGACCATAGATAGGGCAATGGACATGTACGCTGAGGGCGGTTCCATAGCCGCCATATCGAGGGTGATGGGCATAAAGCCTGTCACCGTCGCCTCTTGGGTCAAAAAAAGGGGCGCCAGTGCATGAGGATATTGGATATGGAGCGGGCGGAGAGGTCTGTCGGGGGCGGTCTGCCCGCGTCTGTGCGTCGGATAAGGGGGATTGGGCAAGGCCGCTCGCCCGCGGCGGTGATCTCCTTCGACGAGATGTGGACCTACCTGAACGCGAGGTCGGGCGAGGGCAGGAACTCGGTCTTCGTCTGGACCGCCATTGTAGAGGAGGCCGACGGCAGCCGCTGGGCCGACTATGAAGTCGGCGGTCGTGATGTCGAGACATTCATGAGGTTGTACCGGCGACTCCCAGGCGCGGCCCTGTACCGATCCGATGACTACTCTGTGTACGCCTCCTGCTTGCCGTCGGAGCGACACGTTGCGGGCAAGGGCGGAGCGGTGAACCGCAACGAGGGGCTGCACTCCAAGTTGCGCGGCAAGTTGAACCGTCTGATACGCAGGACCAAGGGATACTCCAAGAGCCTCTCTATGCTGTCGTTGTCGCTTGCAATGGTCTGGGTTCGGGAGGGTCTCATGGAATATATGCGCGTGTAGGGAATACCATATATTGATGCATGTTAGCATAGCGATTATAACATAGTCATAACAAATATTCTTGAGAGGAATTCAAAGTGAAGCTAATCAAAGATATGCAGCCGCCTACATCATGTCGCCCAGCGCACTCTCGAGTCTTCAGAGTTTTGAGCGTCTCCCTGCTGTTCGCTCTGATTGTCTTGGTGAGCGGAGTCATCAAGCCTGCGTCCATTGCATATGCACAGTCTCCTCATGCTGGGACTGGTTCCTACTTGGTAGAGGGAGGTGGAGAAGGTCCTGTCGCACAAGCTCTAGAACTCGTTGGGGTAGCCTCCGGAACAACAGTAAACCCTTGGCTATGTGAACCCACCTCACACAATCCCCATGAGTCAACAAGAACTCCCGGTCGTGGATACATCCAAGCCAAATCAGACACTATTTGCCAAACATCTCCTCCGCCAGGGAGTCTCTGGGGAATCACCCAGTATCTCTACCGGTCAACTTGGAGAGGCTGGCGACTAGAACAGGTGAAGATATCCACTTGCCCTGCCGAGCTAGGTAGCGATGAGTTTGGCAGGCCAACATGCAGATCTGATTTCATGCGGGCATTCATAAATTGGAGATGCACAAAGGGAACCAGGTACAACTACAAAGTCACCGCTCATCATAGACTCCTTGCAGACGACACTTACTACCAGAACTACTCGACGCGCAAAACAGGGGAATGGTTTCAAGAAGGAAGGGTTGAGTGTACTAAATAACCCTGAAGCCAAACAACTGTAGATAGGTGATGGGTAGCGAACAAGCTCCGCTTGCTACCTGACAAAGTGGAGTTTGCGCCTCATGATCAATCTATTCAGAAAACTCAAGACGTCCTTAGGGTGGTGTGACGCCGACTCTGACGCTGACCCTTCGCATCTATACCGCGTCAACCTTCATGGCGAGCCTGACATGGAAGAACTCGCGGAAGCGGCAGGTCGGCGTATGCGCCATTGGATGTTGATTGAGAACGTCGGGAACGTGATTCTTGGACTGCTGATGGCAATCCCGTTGTTCATCGCTAGGCGTCTGAGGAGACAAGCGCAGTCCGGACCGCCCGAATTGGACGAACACGGATTTCCGATGGACTGGCGACAAGACCCTACGACTCGCCCGATCTTGGTTAGTCATCTTGAGCAGTCTGCAGAGGACTGGGCAGTATTCGAACGCTGGTGCGAAGCCAAGTCTTTCAGGGCGTTTGTAGCGTCGCCTGAGACGGTTCTGAAATTCCTAACCGACCCGTCCGTTCACGGGCAGCGTCTCGCAGATGTGTACTGGGCCATTGATCTCCGGCACGATGCCTACTACTGGAATGAGGATGCGAATCCTTGCTACTACATAGACCGCTGTTACAGCGTAGATGTTTCCTCGGACGGGACGGTGACGTTCGGGGACCACTGGAACGTCTTTGACTGGTGGTGCCGCGAAAGGGACGTCGTCTCTTTACCCGCGTCTCCGGATACGGTTCTTGCGTTTCTGCGAGAACCGGCTCTGTCCGGCCCTAACCTCTACCACGTTTGGGTGGCAATAGGCGAACGCCACGATGCCCACTATCGCCACGAAGACGCCAACCCTCGCTATGTCCTGGAGCGAGAGTTTGGAGTGAGTGTCGCGCCGGACGGGACGGTGAGCGTTCCTGCCAGCGCTCCCGATACCCCAGCCTATCTCATGCGTTGGGGTTATACTGAGTGATTCCCCGCGCTCCGACGGAATGAATATACGACTGCTGGTCTCTATTTATACCATTTCAGCGTAAGTCTGCCGTAAGGGGTCTGGCAGTAGTTTGGTACTTGGTCTATGCTGATTCCAACTCATCGAGTTGGAGGGCATCGTATGACTGGAAGACAGTTCCGGGTGGACTGGCGCCCGAATGACACGCCCGAGGCGCTGAGGGCGGCATATCGAGCAGAGCGGGACATCATGCTTCGCACCAGACTGCACGCGCTTTGGCTGCTGCGTAGCGGACGACGCATGGGCGAGGTGGCGTCAGTGGTGGACATTCACTACCGGACGCTCCAGAGGTGGGTGTCGTGGTACAGGACCGGAGGAGTGAAGGAGGTTGTTTCACATACGAACAAGGGCAAGGGACAGCCGCGATTTCTGAGCGCCGAGCAGGAGAGGGAACTGACCGAAGAGGTTGGGAGCGGACGGTTCAGGACGGGCGGCGAGGTCAGAGACTGGATAGAGTCCGAGTATGGAGTGAGCTTTCGGCTCGGAAGCGTGTACAGCCTGCTTGCGAGACTGGGATGTTCCCCAAGGGTTCCGAGAGGACTGCATGAGAAGGCAGACCTCAGAGCGCAAGAATCGTGGAAAAAGGGGGACTCCGCGATGCGCTCCGCGGCGCGGGAGTGAGTCGGGAGACGGTGCTGGGCTTTGCCGACGAGATGCGAGTGGGACTTCGGGGAACGGTTCGCAGGGTGTGGGGTCGTCGCGGGGTGAAGGTCCGCCAGCGGGTTCAGACGGTGTACGAGTGGATGTACCTGTTCTGTGTGGTGGACGGGAGACGCGGGAAGTTGCTGTGGAGTTGGATAGACTCGATGAAGTCAGATCGTATAGCGGCGGCGGTCAACGGCCTGAAGCGTGGGACCGATATGGAGGCGCTGGTGTGGGACGGCGCGCGCGGACACCGCAGTCGACTTGTTGAGGCGGTGGCGCTGCCGACGGTGGTACAGCCGGCGTACAGTCCGGAACTCAACCCCGCTGAGCGGGTGTTCGAGGAGGCGCGTCGCTGGGTCGAGGGCAAGGTCTATGGGAGCGTCGAGGAGAAGATGGCTGCGGTGGACGCATACCTGCGCCGCCTGGAGTCTGATCCTGCCCGAGTGCGGTCGATTGCCGGATGGGACTGGATAGACGAAGCGGTCGATGGCCTACCATCATGTCATGCGGCCTGCTCAGACTGAAATGGTATTACTTCGAACGGTCGGATAAGATACAACCACGATGGGACAATAAGGACAATGAGCTCACCAGACATAAACTGAGTGACGACTTACCTGAAGTTTTCAGATTCTTGGAAGGGATATACGAAAGTTGGGAAGTGGAATCCTACCTCGGCCCGAAGCGAGGCTTGCATGATCATGATACTGACATCCTTGTGGTGCTCTACAACTCCACCGACGGTCCCAACTGGGCTAACAGCAGGAATTGGCTTAGAGAAAGGGTGGACTGGCACGGCGTTACCACCGGATACAACCTGCGCGTCACAAGACTCAATCTTACCTACAACCAATTAAGTGGCGAGGTCCCGTCCGAGTTGGGGAATCTTGCCAACCTCGAATCGCTGTCTCTACGAGGAAGCCAGCTAACTGGGCCGATTCCGCCGGAACTCGGCAACCTTGCCAACCTGGAAATGCTTGACTTCTATGGCAACCAACTGAGCGGACACATCCCAGCCGGGTTGGCTCTCACCAGATTGACACTGCTTGAGCTTTCACAGAACCAATTGAGCGGTGGAATTCCGTCCGAGTTGGGGAATCTCGCCAACTTGGAGTCGCTGTACCTAGGGGAAAACCAACTGACCGGACAGATTCCACCGGAACTCGGCAACCTCGCCAACTTGAAATGGCTTGGGCTTGCCGACAATCAATTGAGCGGTGGGATCCCGTCCGAGTTGGGGAATCTCGCCAACTTGGAGTCGCTATACCTGGAGAAAAACCAACTGACCGGACAGATTCCACCGGAACTCGGCAACCTCGCCAACTTGAAATGGCTTGGGCTTGCCGACAATCAATTGAGCGGTGGGATCCCGTCCGAGTTGGGGAATCTCGCCAACTTGGAGTCGCTATACCTGGAGAAAAACCAACTGACCGGACAGATTCCACCGGAACTCGGCAACCTCGCCAACTTGAACTCGCTTTGGCTCTCTGACAATCCACTGACTGGTTGCATACCTGTCGGGCTGTTTGATGTTCCGAACAACGACCTCCACCAACTTGACCTACCGTCCTGTTAGGATGTAGACAACTCACCTGTGACCAAGCGAGGTGTACTCTTCGTTGACGATACCGATTGGCTTGTGTGGGCGAACTCTGTCCTCTAGTAGTTTACCACGCCGCCTGACGCGAAGGCTCAGCGCATATTTGGACTCTGTCTGTCCTCTTCTGAAGGCAAGCTCGCCATTCCATGCTTAGATTCTCACCTTCCGAGTTTGGTGGTGGCTTATCGGCCGCGACTTGCGCGGCTTGGTTCTTCCGGACCAACCATCCAAGAACGTAGTCTCTTGTGGACTGTTCTTCCTAACGCAATGCGCAAGGTCAAGTTCGCGCAACTCGTCGTCTATGCGTTGCTTCTCGTCAAGCGCGCAAAACAAATCTTCCAGATCAGCATAGAGTGTCCGAAGGTCTTTGACTGCTATTTTTCTGTCTATGTCCCAATAGAAACCTTCCTTCTCTGCACTAACCGCCATATTGAACAAGGCTGTGGAGAGGGAGTCGCTGCCGTTCCCAAGATTCTCAGCCACTTTCTTGATGCGGGCCTCCAAGTCCTTGATGCGCCTGATATTGTTCTTGTATCGTCGCATGGTTTCCCTAATACGCTGATCGTCATTCGTGTTTCCCAATGTATCGCCCCACAATTCATGATGCCCGGGTAGCTTACCACAGACGGTCAACCGTTGCTATTGAGCGAGATGGGCGCGCAGGGCCATCGCATTCTCTTTTACCGGGAGATAACAGCGAGCAGATAGTCGTTATCCTGTGCCGCTCTTTTGCGTTTGCCTTTGATGGAGGCTCTGACGGTTCTGTCCTGTTTGAGCAGATTGAGCGCCAGGTGTCTGATCACCGCCGGATTCTCAGGGACATTGCCATCTCTGACACGACAGTAGTCCTCCCGAAACGATATGTCCAGCGCCAGTGCAGCGAGTTCTCTATGCTCCAGTGTCGGCGTGTGGAGGTGAGCAGTCGTTCCGCATCACATGGCAGACTTGAGATGTCAAGCTCTCCCCAGGACGCCTCCGGCAAGGCCTTGTCTGGCAGGGTGGAGCGATGGCTCGGCAAGGCGAGGGCTGAGGATGTAAGGCGCGAGTCAGCGGGCGTCGTTGACGCCGGAGCGGTCGGGGAATCACCCTACGCCCCCCTGTCCAGCCAGGGCGCGACCATCGTTCCCCGCCGCCTGTTCTTCGTCGAAGAGACGGAGAACACGGCCATCGTTCGGGCGGCGCCGACGGTCGCCGTTGGCTGCTGCGGGTCGGCTACCGAGCGTTGCGAGGCTTCGGGGCTGGAGCTCTGCGGAGGACAGGATGATCGAGGGAGTGGTCAATGCCGGACACGAAGCGGTGGTTACACCTCCTTTGCGAGGACCGAACGGGCAAGTCAGGGACATCAAAGCTACGATAGACACAGTCTACAGTGGATACCTCGCTCTACCACCAGTCTTGACGGCAGAACTAGGATTGGATTTCCGGGGCAATGGGCACGCGTACATGGCCAACGACGCAGTGGTGGAATTCGACGTTTACAATGTCATTGCGCTCTGGGACGGCCGCCCGAGAGACGTCGAGGCCGACGCGATGGGCAGCCCCCTAGCGTACCCCTGATGGGTATGCGGCTCTTGGTCCGCCACAACCTGAACATCGACATAGAGGGTGGCGGGCGCGTCGTCATCAAGGCCAATAACTAGCCGACCTCCCTCTCTCCACTCGTTCTGCTTCATTCAGCCGCTTCCCGCCATCCGAAAAGATCCTCTTAACAACGGCATAGAAAGCCAAGTAAATTGCTTCCATGAGTTCTGAAAGGATACTTAGTATCAATAATGAGGCTGTATCGTTGGCGATTTGGACTCCTCAACAGCGTATGGAAAGCCCTGTAGAGTCAGGACTGCGGGCGGATTCCGTTTCCGACCGCCTTTGCATTTTGCTTTGGCCAGTACTGAGGCCATGTATCAATACAAACATGGTTATGCGAATCAACAGTGGCGCTGTGTTGGCTGACGCCAGGTTGCGCGCTGCCAGCCTGATGACACGTGAAACGGCGCTTGTCTCGGTAGGCGGAGAAAACGCCGCCTCGTCCGGGCCCGCCCGTGCTCCAGACCGAATGATGAGCTTGTTCCCTTTCACCCCCCCCCCCCCCGGGACTCATCCTCGGGCAGACCCTACGCTGCCGTTGACGACCGCATCCCTATGAGAATCACTGTGACGGACGTTGATGAATCCTTCGCCGTCACGTTGAGCGTGAGCGACGCAAGCCCGGCCGTGGGCGAGCAGATTGCCTTCACGGTGGCGCTCAGCTACCCGCCCGTGCTGGCAGACCAACTGCGCTACCGCTGGACCGAACTGGACCAGGGCGGAGGCAATGCCAGTATCCAGTTCGGCAGCGGACATCCCGGGCCCCGGCGCGTTACTCATGATTCCTCGGTAACCCGAGAATACACCACAACCTTCTGGTACGTGAACGACCGAGGACAGATAACGGACTTGACCACCTCCAACACGGTCGCGGTCACGTGGGCCGCGGTAGGCAACTAGACAACGATCGGCCCTTAGCGAGGAACTAACAGGAAAAAGGAGACGATACAACAATCATGGAAACGTTCACCAAGGCGCCCAGGCGCCTCAAGCTCACCCTGCCGTTGCTTACGATGGCGGCGGTGGCCGCAGTCTTCCTGGCTGTGGTCTTCACCGCCAACCCGACGTGGGCGAACACGCCCGGCACCGGCAACACCGGCAACACCGGCGGCTACACCAACCTCAGTACCTACGCCAACCCCCAGCCCTGCGGCCCCGGCGCCGGGACCGCCTTCATGCAAGAGCCGCACGAGATAACCACCGGCCACTACGCCCTCTTCGACGTCTACTGGCGCACAATATCTAACGGTGGCCTCGACGCGGACGGCGTCGGCGTCCTGCACACCAACCTCTGCCCGCCCTCGGTAACCCAGACGACCACGACGGAGGGGACAGGAAGGAATAAGAAAACCATAACGACAACCACCCGCTCCGCTCGCAATGGCGGTATGGACATCGAAGAAGCGATCATACACGTACTGGACAAGCACAAGGCAACTACGGTCGCCTCCAACGCCGGCGCCGGCCAGATGTCGCTGGCAGAGTATCCCAGGGTTGGGGAGGTCGTGGACGCAGGCGACAATGTCTGGTGGCTGCGGCTGGACGACCCGGACACGGAGGACGACCCGAACACGCCGGAAAAGGAGAATGACGAGACCTCCGACCTGGGCATGGGCTTCTCCACCCTCCTGCTGGACGACGAGCGCTGGGACTCGCCCATGCGCTACAAGTTCGAGGTGGAGCGCCACCCGGCCGATCCCACCGACGTGCCACACTTCTTCGCCTACGAGGCCCCCAAGGCCAACGGCGCATCCCAGCAACCCGTCTGGGACAGCGCCAAGCCCGGCGAAGGCGTCATGGAGTTGGACCCCGACGAATACCGGGCGCTGCAGTGGGTCTTCACCAAGCCCGGCACATACCTGCTGTGGGTGCACCTCCTGGGCGACGTCCGTCAGGACAACCCTCACAATCCGGACGATCCCGATTACGACGCGAACTGGAATCCCATCAGCTCCAAAACAACCGAGACGAGCGAGGTTTATCGCTACACCATCCATGTGGGCAGCGATCTCGAGGAGGTAGAGCCGCCGATATTCGGCGTCAACCTCGAGGTTGAGGAGAACTCCCCGGGCGGCGTCAAGGTCGGCAACCCGATACCGATCTACAACGCTGACGCGGATGTGCTCTACTACGATCTGACAGGGCCCGGCCATAGCAACTTCGAGCTGGTCGCGTCCACCGAGCCGCACACCGTCCAGGTAGTGGTGGCGGACGGCGCCAGCTTGGACTACGAGACGAAGCCCTCCTACGATCTCAACCTCAGCGTTACCGACAGGGTGGATCACGAAGACAACTTCAACCCCTACGCGGATGACGTCCTGATCGTCAGGATAGACCTGAAGGACCAGGAGCCGGGGTTGAAGATCCAGGCTGACCGGACATCCCTGGATGTTGACGAGCGGGTGAACTTCACCGCGTGGTTTGAGCCGACGCCGGAACGACAGGGCCAGACGCCCACCGCCTACCTGTGGGCAGAGAAAACAGGCGTTGTGTGGGATGTTCTCAGTCCCGCTGACGCCGGTCCCACCTGGTCCCATTTGCTTTCATCGCCGCTCCCAACGACCACGACGACCAAGACGTACCGAGCGGGCGTAGAGTGGGCAAACGAAGACACCTTGATTCCAACGTTCGTGAATTCGAACGAAATCACAATCACCTGGAACCCTTAGCGATCACGGCTATTGCGGGCGGCGGCATTTCGCCGCCGCCCGCAATAGTCCTATCGAAGCCCGTCCTGATGCTTTGCAAAAGTCAAAAGTCCCTTCCCCCTCGACGAGGGAAGGTGTAGGGAAGGGGGCCAGGCTTAACGCCTGCGCCCCTCTCCCGCAGTAATCAGCCCATAGACGACCTACGCTCACAGGGGGCATGACATTGGCATCCCGTACACTCTTTCGCCTGGCGACGACGCTGGTCGCTTTGCTGGCTGTTGTCACGGCCGGCGTGGATACTGCCCGCGCTCAGCGGGTTGACGATTCCCTTCCTCCTCTTGCCGATCTGACTATTGCCTCCGAATATGATTTTCATCTCAACTTTCGGCCAGCCTGGACGGTTACCGTGAAGAACAACACCGTCGGGGCTCATCCGGGAATGCATGTCCGTCTCGTAAAGGTGCGGTTTACCATAAGTGGTGATCCGGTCCGCGGTGACACTACGAGCCTATGGACCATCAGGAACCTGCCGCCCGGAGGCAGCGCGAGTGGAAGGGCTCAATCCTTGCAAACTATCCCGGCAGCAACTGATGGACCGGAAAAGGTGGCGCAGCGGTTTTATGCCGAAATCATCGAGTCAGACCCGGTGGAATCGCCGCGCTTCCGGTTCAACAATGCCTCGGAACACTGGGCCATTGAAAACCGTCGTGAGGTCAACGGTAGAGCCGGGGTCAACAGTTACACAAACGGGGACGTCGGCACTGATGTCCCCGCCATATCCGACAGATTCCCGCGGCCGGGGGGAGCGACGACCTTCACGGTGGCTGCCCATGCTCGTGGCATTGCAGTCAGCGGATTACGTAACAAACAGGGGAACACCGTCTCAGTGGACCAGGATCATGGACTGTTAGATGTGCAGATCGAGATCAGCCTTTCGCCGGGCCTGTCCTTCGCCGCGAATCAGCCGGGGGCGCCGTCTAGCACGGCGTTCGATGCGTCCACCGGGATCTGGAACATAGGCACCATCCTCCCTAATGTGAAACTGTCGCTTCCGGTGGCGGTCAACCTCACCGCCGACAGCCTGGCGGACCTGCCCCTGGGAGAGCGGTGCCTGACGGCGAATGTGGTCAGAGTCGCGCCCTGGTTCGCCAACGACCCCTTGAAGCGGCAGAACGACACCGCCACCGTGTGCCTGGGCAAGGCGCTGTTCAGCAGTGGCGCGATGGACCTGATCGACTACTATCCCTGCATAAGCGACACACCCCCACCCTGCACCAGCGCGGACACGGTGGAACTGGTGGCGGCGCGGAGCGTCGGCGGTCAATTCGAATATCGGCAGCCCGAATCGGTCATCGTCCATGTCCCTGACCCCGATGGGCGTACATCGAAAGGTGGGAGCGTAATCTGGTCCACCGATGATTTAATGGATTTGAGGATGACCCAGACCAGACTTACCTCCAGTTGGTCAATTAGGGAATCCGTAAGGGTAACCGCGCCTGGCGGCGGAGACGCGCCCGGCCGCTGGCTGCTGACCAACCCCGATGACGGTCCTGACAACCTTGATCTCCTGGACGCTGTGGATGGCACGACTGTCACGTATGATTTTTATGACCTGTCAGATACAGGAACCAATCCGACAGAGTATGTTTTTGACTTCAAAGTAGATTTCTGGGCGCTGGGCACATACAAGGCGCTTTTGAAAATATTCGGCCGCGTTTCCGGCACCACCTACACCGACAGCGGCACCTATATCTTCCACGTAGGCCCCGTGGCGGAGCTGGACGTCAGCGACGGCGACGCCGGCTTGGCGCCGTCCGGAACCCGCGCCTTTACCATCGTCGCCGTCAACAACGGCCCCGACGACGCACCCAACGTCCAGGTTACCGGCCTGAACGACGGCGACTACGTCTCCCACAGCGCCACCGCGGGCACCTTCGATTCTACAACCGGCATCTGGACCATCGGCGAGCTGCGTCAGACTGCTTACTTACAGGACATTTACGGTCGCGGCGGGGAGGTCCTGACCATCATAACCAGCGCCGCCGTGGATACCGAGATCACCGCCTCCATAAGCAACGACCAGGACTACGAGGTGTGCATAGACAGCGAGGCCGAAGACGTGGTTCTATCTTCCCCTTCCGAGACGGCCTGCACCACCGAGGACGCCACCAACACCTGGCACACGGCCAAATACTACGACTACATCAGCGAGAACGACTCGGCCACCATCAAGGCCAAGGACGGCACGGGGGCCGGTCTGCCGTCCCTGCGGGGCGCGCGGGCGAGAACCGCCGCCATAGTCGTCAGCTGGGACCCGGTCGCGGACGTCAACGGGCGGAAGGTTACCCACTACGAGGTGCAGCGGGAGACCAACCCGTGGACGGAGCCAGCCACAACGCTAAATCCCCGCTACGTCGATACCGGCATCCGGGCGGGGGACACCCACCGATACCGGGTGCGAGCGATCAACGACTGGGGGCAGGAGGGGCCGTGGTCGGCGCCCATAGCGGGGGCGGTGGCGATTCCGACGCCGGAGCCTACGCCTGAACCGACGCCGGAACCGGATCCGGAGCCTTCTAATAGCTCTCCCAGGTTCACGGAGGGCGGCTCGACGACTCGCCATATCCAGGAGAACTCGGAACCCGGAACGGACGTCGGCAGTCCCGTATCCGCCGAGGACCGAAACAGGGACAGGCTGACCTACGAGCTGGGAGGGACGGACGCGGATTCGTTCGAGATAGTGGCGAGCAGCGGGCAGATCCGGACCAAGGCCGAGCTGGACTACGAGACGAAGACCAGGTACAGAGTTTCGGTCTCGGTAAGCGACGGCAAGAATTCGCGCGGCGAAGCCAATGACAGCGTTGACGACGTGATAGACGTAACCATCTCCGTTACGAACCAGGGGGAGCAGGGGGCCATAACCCTCTCCGAGGCGCTGCCCGTAGTGGGGACGGCGATTACGGCGGAGCTGACCGACCCGGACGGCGGCCTCTCCGGCGTGTCCTGGGCTTGGGAGCGCTCCTCCGACGGCGCGGCCCAAGAAACCGGATGGACGGCGATACCGGGGGCTACGTCCCGCATCTACACGCCCGTGGACGGCGACTCGGGCCACTACCTCCGGGTTACGGTGTCGTACACCGACAGGCACGGGCCATCCAAGAGCGCGAGCGCGGCGTTGAGCGTGCCGGTCGCGGCGCTCGGCATATCCGAAAGGTACGACGGCGACGGCGACGGGTCGATCAGCCTCGGCGAGGCGCTTCGAGCCGCCAGCGACTACCGCGACGGCATCATCACCTACGACGAGGCGATAGCGGTGGCGAACCTGTACTTCGAATCCCAGGCTCCATGAGTGAATGGGCATGACGGCAGACAAAGGAGGCTCGTTGACGAGGCTCATATGGACGGCGGCGGCTCTCGTGGCGACGGTCGCGCTCGCGGCGATCTCGGTCGCGTCTTGGGATGCGGACGTCGAGGCCTCCGGCCACAGCGCGACGCGCGCGTTCGCCGCGCCGTGGGTGGCTCCGGGCGGGACGATGGAGGTTTCGATAACGGCGCGTGGCTACGGCGCGCTGGGTCGGGTGATAGAAACCCTGCCGGAGGGGTTTGGCTACGCAGGCTCCACGCTTCCCGACTCCGGGGTCAAGGTCGAGGGCGCCACGCTCAAGTTCACGCTGCTGGGAGAGGAGCGGTTCGCCTACACGGTAACCGCGCCCGCCGCAGAGGGACAGTACAGCTTTTCCGGGGCGCTGCTGGACGCGAACGTGGTTCGGGAGGTGGTGGGCGGCGACACACTGCTGCGCGTGGGGTCGGAACCCACGGCCACTCCGACGCCGGGGCCGCCGGCGACGCCTACGTCCGAACCTACGGCTACGCCCGTGCCGGGCCCATCGGCTACGGATACGCCGGAGCCTACCGCTACGCCTGTGCCGGAGCCTACGCTGGAACCTACGGCTACGCATACACCCGTACCTACGGCGACGCTCACGCCCGAACCCACCGCTACGCATACGCCGGAGCCTACGGCCACGCACATACCGCAGCCCACGGCTACGCATACTCCAGAACCTACGGCTACGCTCACGCTGGAACCTACGGCCACGCCCGCGCCCGAACCATCAGCTACGCTCACGCCTGAACCGACCGCTACGCCTACGCCGGAGCCGTCGGCTATGCCCGCGCCGCTACCCATACCGACGCCTGTTACCACGGGCGGGACAAGCGGAGGGGCGCCTGCGCTGCTGTGGGTCATCGGGGCGCTTCTCGGTTTGGGCGTCCTGTTCCTGCTGATCGTGGCGGCCTACGCCCGCTCCAGGCGGTAGGGGGTGGGGCATCGGGAACACCGTCTTGCGGCCGCGTGATTCACCCTTGCAGGCGTCGGAGTTTCTCTTCGAGTAGGCGCGCGCGGGCTTCGGCGGCCATACGACCTTGGCGCTCTTCGTCTCGCTCCGCTTCGGCGGCCACACGACCTTGGCGTTCTTCGTCTCGCTCCGCTTCGGCGGCTTGCGCCCGCTTCGCCTCTGCGAGAATACGGTCGTTCTGCTCGTCGTAAGTGAGAAGGTAGCCCGCTTCCGGGTCGTAGAATCTCAGGTAGCCATGTTCCCAGCAGACGTACAAGCCGAGTACGTCGCTGTATCCGCGCAGGATGTTCTCGTCGAGACGCTCTATGGGGATGGGGACGTACCTGCCGTCATCTCCCAGGCGGTCTCCGGCTAGCGCGGCGTCGTGCCACTCGCCGCCGGACGGGTCGGCGCGCCAGTACTCGGATATTCCGAATCTCGCGTACCCGTCTCGCTTGATCGTGTAGTCTCTCGTTCCCGTCGTTTCCGACGCCACCTCCAGGACGAACTCCGGAGGCTTGCCCTGATGCTCTATCGCGTAGCCGTTATCGCGTTCGATGGTCTCTTGGTCAACGTCGAAGGCGACCGTGAGGTCGGGAACGAAGAGCCTGGTGTAGTCGAGCATCGGGCGCGGTCTGACGGGCATCTCGGTATTCACATAGACCGAGCGTCTTTGGGCGGGAGGCTTGAGGTCTTCGATCTCTCGCAGGCGCGCCCGCAATGCAGACAACTGGGCAGGCATATATAGCTGTCGAGAGTTCTGCATATCTTCTCTGGGCGGCACGTCGGGAAACATCGTCGGCTGAGCGGCGACAGTCTTCGTAACCATGCTTGGGCCTCCTGTCCAGAGAATTGTACAACGGTTCTTGGCGATTAGCCATTGGCTGCGAGCGGTTTGGGGAACCTGCGTTGGTTCTCTGGGCGCAAGCCCCTTCTCCATATGAGCGGCTGCCAACGCGCCAGCCTCACACTTCGCCGTATCGCGCCATGCGGTAGGTCATGAGGGCGGCTGAGACGATGTTGGCGGCGACGGCGGACGTTACGAGCATCGTCATCAGCGCGTCGGCTACGTCTATGACGGGCAGGCGCAGGACGCCGCCGAACAAGGCGTAGTAGGTGTGGACTCCCTCGATCTGCACGGCGACGAACGGCGCTAGGATGGCGGTCAGCAAGGCGGCGGCGGCGAACGCCCACCTGACGCGGGGCGGGCTTTCGCCGTTGCGCCACATGACGGCGGTGGCGAGGCCGGACGGCACGCCGACGACGAGCGCGAGCGTTCCGATGAACTGCTGGTTGGTGGTCGCGGCGCCGCTGACGGAGTTCCAGAAGGTGTACCAGACGCCGAATCCGCAGATCGCGGCGACGACCAGTCCGAGCGAGCCGCGCGCGAGTAGGACGATCGCGATGTCTCCCGCGCGGCGGCTGAGCGGTGCATGCCAGGGGCGGTCTGCGCCGGGTTCGTTCAACGTGGCTCCATGGGGGCTTGTGTAGAGGCTTGGCTGGGCGGCGAAGCCAGCGATTCTTGGAATTGGGGCTTTACGAAATCGGTAGATAGCGGTCAGACCATCGAGAATGCCGGCGACGCCTTCTGGGTCATGTCCGGTTCTGCCCCTACCAACGCAAACCACAGCATGCCGGATGTCTATTGGGCCAGGTTTGTCTTTGGCGTCAAATTCGACAACAGGGCGGAAGGCAGCGAGACGGCCGTCTTCCGGCTGCTGAACGGTCAGGGCTACCGGGTGAAGGACACCACCGAGTGCACCATCACCATTCTGAACGCCAACTGACGGTCGTCCCCACGGGGGACATGGAGAGGACTTAGCGTGGGCCCTGGCCGTACTGGCCGGGGCACCTCGCCGTTGCGCCAGCTGAGGCGTTCCCTCGCTCGCGCCTTGGCAGTTCCGCCGCTGGAAGACCGGCCCGGGCGCGGGTATAATTCCCGAAACGAACTGGCCCAGCGCCAAGAATCCACCACCGCCAACACCAGCGCCAGCAGCGAGACCCCGAAAGCCCCGGGCCGTTTCCGGTTGCCCGACATACTCGAGCGCGAGCCTGACGAAGTGACTCAATACGACCAGATCTTCCATCGGGGCCTGTCCAACGACCTGCGGGCGCGCCTGGAGAATTACGTCACCACCCTGGTGGGCGCGACCACTGGATAGCGCCGGACGCGGACTTCGACAAGCGCCGCGCCCGGTATCCCGACCTGATGGTGGCCTTCGGCGTGGACCCAGCGGCCTACCAGTCCAGCAACGGGTACATCGTTTCGGGGTGGGGGAAAGCGCCGGACTTCGCGTTGGAGGTGGTGTCGGAGAGCGCGGGAGATACGGACGTGAGGGTCGAGCGGGACTACTACGCGGGCTTGGGTATCCTGGAATACTGGTGGTTCGACGAGACGGAGGAGCGCCACGGGGCGAACCTGGCCGGGGACCTACTGTTAGAGCGGCGGTACGAGGCCATTGAAATCCAAGAACTGCCCGGCGGGGTGTTGCAGGGGTACATCCGAGCGCTGAACCTGAACCTGCGGTGAGAGGAGGGCCGGCTGGTTTTGCACGACCCGGCCAGGCGGCCCATCGCCACGTTGGAGGAAGAGCGGCGGGGCCGTGTTCAGGCCGAAGCCCGCGCCGACAACGCCGAGGCTCGCGCTCGGGAGTTGGAAGAGGAACTGCGCCGGTTGCGGGAAGGCTGAGGAGGGTTCACCATGACCATTTCCAATGGAGCGGAATTGCGGGAGACCTATCGCCCCCCCCTCCCCCCGGGGGCAGAAGGCGCTGGACGAGAGGACGCTACTGCTGCCTGACCGGCCCGGCAACAACCAGGTGGACTCCCTGCAAAACGTCGTGGCGAACCCCGGGTGGGCTTGTTGTTCTTCATGCCGGGGATGAGCGAGACACTGCGGGTGAAGGGGAGGGCGGAGATCGTAACCGGCGAGGATCTGCTGGAACCCATGACCATGGGCGGCCGGGCTCTGCTGTCGGGGCTGAAGGTGACGGTGGCAGAGGCATTCCTGCACTGCGGTAGAGCGCCGCTGCGTGGCCGTCTCAGGGACCTGTCGGCGCGGATAGAGCGGTCGTCCTACCCCAGCTACGGGCAGGCGCTGGCCGACCAGATCGCCGAGGCCGACGCCGGGCGGATTGACGCTGAGGAGGAAGAGACCAACCGGGAGCGGCTCTATTGAACGGAAGTAACCTGTGAAATACAGCCAGATCATTGCTGCGAGAGCATCATGGTTGATCCACTTCCCGACTTTTGAAATGCCGGCCCTTTCGGGAACGGCGTTGTCTAGGGTTTCCCCGACGTTCTACTGGGCGGGGCCGATTCTGAGGATCACGTCGCCTTCGGGCGGGCACTCTCCGCGGTTGTCGCAGTTGCTGGTCATTACGTAGATCCGCCCTTCGGCGTCGCTCACCACGGTCCGCAGGCGTCCGTAGGCGTCCTGCAGGTAAACCTCGTGATCCAGGACGGTGTAGGGATCATTATCGTCAAACACCACGCGGTGCAGGTGGCGGCCGTATCCCGGCCGATCACTGAGCCCCACGGTGGTGAACAGGAAACTGCCGGTCCACTCCGGGATCACGTCGCCCCGGTAGAATATCCCTCCCGTCGGCGGCACCGGATTCCCCCATGTCAGCACCGGGCGGACCAGTCCCTCCTGAGCGTCGCAGCCCCAGATGCGGGGCCAGCCCAGGTTGTCGCCGGCGGTCACCACGTTCAGCTCGTCATACCCGCGCAGGTCTTGTCTCCCCAACTCAATGCCAGATGGACCGTGCTCGATCATCACGATGTGCCGGTCGTCGAACCAGTCGTAGCCCTGGGTGTTGCGTATTCCGCTAGCGAAGACGTAGCTATCCGGATCCGGGTTGTCGGTGGGGATGCCGCCTTCAAGGTCCATTCTGAGAAGCTTGCCCGCAAGGGTATCGGGGGCCTGCGCGTCATGGGGTTCGTAGGCGCCGACGCCTACATACAACATTCCGTCCGGCCCCAGGCGCATCCGGCCGCCTTGATGGTGCAGCCCCGCGGGCAGGTCGTCGATGATCACCCGGTCAAACGTCGCCGAGCGTCCGTCGTCGGAGAGCGCGTAACGCTTGATGCGGCCGATCTGCGCGCCTTCCTCGTTGTCGATGTTGTAGAAGAGATAGAACAGGCGGTTGGCGGCGAATTCGGGGTGCAGGAGCACTCCCAGCAGACCGCCCTCGGATCCCAGCAGGTCTATGCCATACAAGGGCGGCGGCATGGACACTCCGAACTCCAGAACCGGCTCGGGGACAACCGCGCCGTCCTGGATCAGGCGCAACCTGCCGGGGCGCTCGGTTACCAACAGGTCTCCAGAGGGAAGAATCTCCAGCCCCCAGGGAATCTCCAGCCCGTCAACTACTACCTCGACGCGCAACTCCACCTCGCCTGGCGGGCCCGGCGCGTCCCGTACCAACTGGCACGGCGCGGCTTCGGACGCCGCCGGCGTTGGCTCGGGCTCCGGCGGAGTCGGTTCGCTGACGGCAACCGTTTCAGGCTGCCGGGTCGGGGTCGCCGGAGCGGTAGCTTCTATGGTCACCGCCGTGGTGGTCTCAGAATTTTCTCGAACTTCAGGCTGGTTGGCTCGTGGAGACGGCGACCCGGCGACAGGTTCGGCGGCGCCATCAGCACACGCCAGCGCCAGAAACGCAATGACCACCAGGGCCAACGGCAGGACAACGGGGACATGCATTCGGAACTCCTCAAATATCGTGTATGGCGCATAATGATTATCTCCCACCCGCAACACTGTCAATGGTTTCCAGACCTGATACTTGCCCAGTCTGTCATTGGCAGTAGCGCGGTCTGACCTATTTCCCCAGGGGAGGGCGGCGATGCGAGTTTCAATATGCCTGCGCGCCTTGCTCACCTGGGGCGCCTGCTCTACCGGCGTAGCGGGATCATCCAGAAACGACCTCGCCTCACCGCGCGGACGGCCTTGATTGTCTTTCAGGGATAGGACCCTCCGGCCAAAACCTACCGGGCGTCTGACGCCACCGTATCCCGCGAGGTCAGTATTTGCAGCAATTCAGGCGCTGCCTTAGACTCGTTGAATCTACCATGCGCAGCCCATGTACCTACACCAGCCGTCGCTCCTCGGCTCGGGCGATGACTATATGCAGCGGCAGACGACCTTCGGTCCGGACATAAGAACGCCGCAACGTCGCGCAGCCGGCGCCCCTTGAGAACCCTCGGCGAACTCCTCGATTAATCCGGTAGTCGCCGCCGGAATGCTTCAGGGTCCAACATAGCCGGCGCCCGGCAGGAGATGTCTTAGCCGGCATTGCCGCCTTCCAGTTACGGAGAGGATTGCAGAAAGTCCCGTTTGTCGTGGCCCAAGCGTTACGTTGGTGAAACTACCTTGAAAGCAGATGTGGCCGCCGGGCGCAAGAGAACCGGAAGGGATGGAGAATACTTGCTCAGAGCATCTGCTCGCTGAGACGCGATTGCCCTGCCCCGGCGGGCGTTCACCTTGCGCGTCCAGGCAAGAAATGGTAAGTTTGGCTCCGTACATCGGCAGTGATGCAACGCTAGATAACCGACTGAAATACACGGAGTGGCAATGCGGATGACGTCTACGGCTAATCTCAACTCAACGCCTGACTACACCATGGGATATGGAGATGATTTCATCGATTTCCTGTCCGGAGCGCCGGTGGAAGAAGCCATCGCGTTTCTGAGACCTCACCTGAGGCCGGGCCTTCGCGTTCTTGACCTGGGCTGTGGACCCGGGCACATCTCGTTGGCCCTGGCCCGCGCAGTCGCCCCCGGGGATGTGTACGGCATCGACGTGGAGCCGGAGCAGGTGGAGATGTCCCGGCGGCTGGCGGCGGAGCGAGGCGCCGCCAACGCGACGTTCGAGGTTGCCGACGCCTTGCGCCTGCCTTTCGACGACGGCTTCTTCGACATTGTCAACTGCTGCGACGTCCTGGCCTACATTCCCGACACCCAAGCCGCATTATCGGAGGTGCGGCGGGTGCTGAAGCCGGGCGGTGTCGCGCATTGCCGGGAGATGATCGTCGACTCCAACTTCGTGCATCCGACGAACAGGACGTTGGATCTGGGATGGGAGGTATTTGCGGGTATCCTGGAGTCGGACGACGGGCATCCGCAGATGGGCAAGGAGATCTACGCCCATCTGTGCGATGCGGGATTCACGGACATTCAAGTGTCAGGTACATTTGACACCTTCGTCAATGGCGAGTTGGATAGGTTCTACAGTCTGGTCACGGGTTGGTTCCTGGGTGGCGATATGGCGAAGGCGGCGAAGAGCTACGGGGTCGCGACGGAGGATGATCTTAACCAACTGGCCTCAGCCGTGAAGCTCTGGAAAGAACAACCCGGGGCCTATGCCGCCTTCGCAAACGGCATGGCCGTTGGCGTTCGTCCCTGACTCGGCCGCGCGGGGGCTTGGGGCAGCCCTCCGCATCAGGAACCGGCGGCAAGCAGAGTTTCGACGGCGCGGATGAAGGCGCGAGCCCGAGCCTCGCTCAAGGGTCTCAGGAACTCTGCTGAGGCCTTTTCGAGGAGAGGTTGGCATTCCCCGAGCGCTGCCAGACCATTGGAAGTGACTCGGAGCCTCACCTCCCGCCGGTCTTGAACCGACCGGCGCCTGGATAGCAGCCCTCTCTGAACCAGCGAATGCACCAGACGGCTGATGGCGGGTGGGTCCACCGGGATAACGCGGGAGATCTCAACGGCGGTGCATCCGGGATTCGCAGCGCAGACCGCCAGAGCCCGAAACTCTGCTAAAGAGATTCCCTCGCCTGCCAGCGCCGCGTCAAGCAAATCATCCACCACGCCACCCAGATCCCGGATCTTCAGCACAGACAGGTCAATCAGTCGCTCCCAGTTGGAGCTACCACCTTCTGTGGCGCTGCTCCGTTCCATCTGCTGTTCTCCTTGCCCATTTCATCGCACGCGGAGCCTGCTGACGGTTTACCCCATCCGCTTTGCCAGCCCCGGCAAGCGCCGCAAGCGTTCGCCCGTTCACCGTCTCACGGGTTCCCGACACCCTCCATCCGCGTGGGCTGCTCTTAACCTCCCAAGCATCGCGCTAACCCATTAAGGGCGACCCTGAACTCAGTCGGCTGGTCCGTTTAGTTCATCTGGACAATCCTACCACACTTGACGGAATTGGCGGCAGCAATTCCGAAAGCGCTGACCATAATTGCAAATGACATTTACAAATCCATTGTGTATCACATATTATCTATACTGACCATTGTATTTACAACCAATGGGATGGTGCGCTATTCGAGACGAGGTCCGTATCTCTGTAAAGCGCCTCCGGCGGAGCGCGAGGTCCCGGCGGAGGGGTGAAACTCGCTTCTCCGGCATTACGGACGCGCAGTTCCGGGTGTTCCCGGTCCGGACTGGATCAGCGAAAGCGAGCCTGGAACGCAGATGACGGAGCTGAAGCCTGCGCCGGGAGAAACGCCCATAAGCGCCAGATCGTGGCGGCGACCCACTGGGACGGGCCGCAAACTGACCCATGGAGAGTAACATGCCAGAGTATTTCAGCCGTTGCCGACCCCTTTCAACTTCCCCCTCCGCATTTTGGCGAGGCTCAATCATGGTATGGTCTCTGCCGTTCCTACTAGCGTTGGCGCTGGTTGCCCTCCTGAGCGTTCCTGCGCAGTCGCCGTTCCATACCATCGTCGAAGCCAGCGACGACGATACCGAGTCCGTTCCGGGCCCCTGCGAAGACGGTTATGTCGCGCCCACCCCAGTCAACATTCCGGTAACCAGCGTCCCTATCACGGTCACGTCAACCACCGGCGACTATTTCGTGCTCTATGCTGAGACGACCAACTTTAACGGCAGAATAGGCTATCACAACATCAATCCAACTTCCACTCTCCCGGTATCCGTTACGCTGGGAGAGGACGGCACGACGACCCTCGTCGACAACCTGGAGCCATTGCCGGCCAGCAAGTATCGAGTGAAGAAATTCTCGGTCGCGCAGCCCGGCGACCTGGACGGCGACTGCGTTGACGACCTGACCGAACTGGCGGACCTGGGCAACTACAATCCCGTCAACCCGGCCAAGAAAGTCGCCAGGTGGCAGGGAGCAGCCGCGATTGACTCTCTGACGACGTTCCAGGAATTGTCGCTGCGCGGAGATTGGAAGCTCGGGGGTCTTAGCCATCACGGGAATCTGGAGTGGATCAATTACGTCATTTCGAGGGCACAAACCGACCAACCGGTCTTACATTTCATCAATTCGAGGCTCGGCGTAAGTCACGGCGCTTTTCATAAGGTCACCGGAGTTCCTGTTCAGTCGATTTACAGCAGGGGCTCAATCGTGTACCACCCCAGCGTAGCGGCCCCGGACGGATCGTTGGGCATCTATCGCTTCAGTTTTGACTGGCTCGAGAGAGGGCATTTCGAGGAAGTACAAAAGTACAACGAGATCCTGGCGGCATCCATGCCGGTACTCAAGAACAACCTGTATTACTACCCGACGACTGCTGAACAAAAGAAGAACTACAACCGAGACAAGAGCGAGTTTGACGCCTCCAGGATCAACGTGCTGACGCAAGAGGACATCCTTGGCGACGTGGACTTCATCGCGATGAACCAGGGCGAGGGATACGGTCGCCTGCGGCATATGCAGGAAGGCGAGCGCCCCAGCCCCTTTGACATCGCCATCTATGAGGCTCTGCCCAACGATCTGCCGCGCGTCGCAGGAACCATCACCACCGTGCCGCAAACGCCGCTGTCCCACGTCAATCTGCGCGCCATCCAGAACAACCTGCCCAATGCCTTCATTCAAGACGCATTGACAGAGGAATCCATCACGGCCCTACTGGGCAAGTACGTCTATTATGCCGTCACCGCTGACGGCTACACGATTCGCGCGGCGACCAAGGCCGATGTTGACAAGCATTTCGAAAGCCTGCGTCCCCAGAACACGCAGACCCTCCAGAGCGACCTGACGAAAAAGACGATTACCTCCCTGGACAACGTGAGCTTCGCTGACTGGACCGCCTTCGGCGTCAAGGCGGCCAACGTGGCCGAGCTGACCAGGTTGTCCTTCCCCGACGGCACGACCCCGGTGGGGTACGCCGTCCCCTTCTACTTCTACGTCGAATTCATGAAGCAGGCAACGCTGGGCGAGGAAACCATCCTCGGCAAGAAGAAGGCGCCGGATGCGGAGAAGATCACCCTTCCGGCGGGAACCACGCTAGCCGCGGCGGTGACGGCGATGCTGGCCCACGCGCACTTCAAGACCGATGCCGACATCCAGGAGGAGATGCTGGACGATTTGCGCAAGGCGATCAAGAAGGCCGAGTCCCCGGACTGGATTATCACAGCGCTGGAGAATCTGCATGACGAATACCCGGATGGCCAGTCCCTGCGTTACCGTTCCAGCACCAATAACGAAGACCTGCCCTCCTTCAGCGGGGCCGGCCTCTATTCATCCAAAACCCAGCGTCCCGCCGAGACGACCGAAGAAGGCATCGACAAGTCCATCAAGCAGGTCTGGGCCAGCCTCTGGAATTACCGCGCCTTCCTGGAGCGGGACTTCCATCGCGTTGACCACAACACCGTGGTCATGGGCGTACTGGTGCATCCCAATTACGACGACGAACTGGTCAACGGCGTCGCGGTCAGCTATGACCCCATCACCTTCCAGGACGACCTCTTTTACGTCAATTCGCAAAAGGGCGAGGACCTGGTCACCAACCCGGAGGCTCACTCCCAGCCCGAGCAGATATTGCTGGGAGCCACCGGCCAGGCTACGATCTTGTCCCGCTCCAACCTGGTATCGTCAAACCGGCTCCTGATGACCGACGCCCAAATGCGCCGACTGCGCAGCAACCTTGGAACCATCCACAATCGTTTCAAGACGCTCTACGGCGTCCAGGACGGTGAAGACTTCGCGATTGAGATTGAGTTCAAGATTACAGCGGCCAACAAACTCGCAATTAAGCAGGCGCGTCCATGGATCTTCCCCGAGCCGCTGACGCTGGCGAAACCCGAGGTAACCCTTGCCCTCGGTTCGGCCCAGGTCGCCGAGGGCGAGACGCTGGAGCTGACCGCGACGCGCAGCGGCGGCATCCAGTCAACGCCGCTCACGGTTGACCTGTCCTGGAGCGAAACCCGGGCGATGCTGGCGAATAGCAAGCCGGCCTCCGTGACGATCCCCGGCAATCAGACCAGCGCCACCATCACCGTTCCGCTGGACGATGACGAGGAAGACGAACATGAGAGTATGGTGACCGTCAGCATCGCCGCCAACGACGGCTACACCATCGGGACTCCCGGCTCGGCATCCGCCACCGTCACCGATGACGACCAGACGACGATCGGGGTGCGCGGCTCGGGCACGGTCACGGAAGGATCGCCGGTCGGCTTCAACTTCACCCGCTCGGGCAGCGTCCTGGAGCAGTCGCTCT
Organism: Dehalococcoidia bacterium; assembly: GCA_965208795.1. Taxonomy (GTDB): domain Bacteria; phylum Chloroflexota; class Dehalococcoidia; order Lucifugimonadales; family UBA1123; genus VXRN01. Next base: position 519,053 of record CBDBPQ010000002.1, on the reverse strand, counting down.
CGGTAAACATCACGGTCACCGATCCCGGCAGCCGGCTCCAGGGCGCCGCGCCCACGACGGTCACCTTTCTGGCGAACAGCGCGACCGCTTCCATATCGCTCCCGACCGCCAACGACTCGGTTTGGACGGGGCCGAGCGTCGTCACCGTCCAGATCGGCGCCGGCAGCGATTACGGCATCGGCGGGGCGGGCAAAGCCGGGGTAACCATTGAAGACGACGAACTCCCGCCCCCAACGCCCCCGACCCTGTACTTTGACTTCAACCACGCGGTGCACCATGGAAACGTCTACGTACTGAAGACCCCAATCGGACCTACCACAGGCGCTTTGAGTACCGCCATTGACGGGCCTGACGCCAACCATTTCACCGACTATATCATTCACCAAATCCTTGTTTTTGATCAACAGGATTATAACCATCCAGCCGACGCAAATCAGGATGGGGTGTACGAGATTGATGTTACGGCGTCGGATAGTCTCGATGGAACCATAACGGTGCGGATGCGTTTCACCGTGGTCAACGCCGAACTGATCTCCCTCGCGCAGCAGCAATGGGACCAGCTCAGCCAGGACCAGCGTGCAACGCTCCTGCCGGAAGTGGCGAACAACCTGCTCAAGCCCAAGTTCGCGAATCTCAAAGGCGACGTGTGGGCCAGCGTGCTGCGGCTCGCCCGGCAAGGACTGCTTCCTTGGCCAGGACCCACGATCAGCATTGCCGGCGGCGGGGACGTCACCGAAGGCGGCGACGCCATCTTCACCGTAACCGCCAATCCGCCGCCAACGGCGGCCTTGCCGGTCGGCGTGAGCATCACGCAGAGCGGCGACTACGGCGCAACGACCGGTTCGCAGACCGTGAGCATCCCCACCGGCGGCAGTTACACGCTGACCATTCCCACCAGCAACGACAGCGCCGACGAGGCCGACGGGTCGGTAACTGCCACCGTGAATCAGGGCAACGGCTACGTGGTGTCATGGAGGACGCGCACGGCCACGGTGGCCGTGTCCGATGATGACGACCCGCCCCCGGGGGCGACGCCTGAGATCAGCATCGCCGCCGGCGCGGGCATAACCGAGGGCGGCGACGCCACCTTCACCATCACCGCCAGCCCCGCGCCGGTCACTCCCATCACGGTCAACGTGGGGGTAACCGAACAAGGCGACTTTGGCGCCAGTGGCGCGGCCACGGTCACGGTGAGCGGTACCACGACAACCTACACGGTAACCACCAGCGACGACAGCGTGGACGAAGCCAACGGGTCGGTTACGGCGACGCTGAACGCGGGCCACGGCTATACGGTGTCCGCTACGGCGGCGACGGTCACGGTATCGGTATCTGACGACGATGTGCCGGAAGTGAGCATCACCAGCGGCAGCGGCGTGACCGAGGGCGACAGCGCTCAGTTCACCATCACCGCCAGCCCGGCGCCGGCCGGTCCGATCACGATCAACGTGGGGGTAACGCAGAGCGGCGACTTTGGCGCCAGCGGCGCGGCCACGGTAACGTTGAACGGGGCCACGACAACCTACACGGTAACCACCAGCAACGACGCCGTTGACGAGGCCGACGGTTCGGTTACCGCCATCCTGAACGCGGGAACCGGTTACACGGTGTCCACCTCCCAGGGGGCGGCCACGGTGGCGGTTGCCGATGACGACGACCCGCCGGCCGACCAGCCTGATGATGACGCCGCAGCGACGGCGTGCGTGACCGCGGACCAGGCTCTCCTGGCGCAGGTGGAGGCCAAGACCCAGGACCCGTGGGACGGCGGGCGGCCGGATCTGCTGGAGATGTTCATCCGGTCCTACGACGCGATGCAGGGGAGCGACGACTACACGACGGCGGACATCCGAGCTCGCCCGGACAAGCAGGCGGCCGAATGGCAGGGGAACGGCCCCAACGCGCTGTGGCAGTCCATCTACGCGGAGCTGGACAGTCTGGAAGCCTGCCGCTCCGGTCAGCAAGGGGAGCCGGAGACGCCGGAGCCGACGCCTGAGATCAGCGTCAGCGGCGACGGAGGGGTGACCGAGGGCGGCAGCGCAGAGTTCACGGTCACGGCCAGTCCCGAGCCGGGCGCCGCCCTGACGGTGAGTGTCACTGTCTCGGCCACAGGCGACTACGGCGTCACCACGGGTACGCAGACGGTGACCATCCCCACGACGGGGAGCGCCACGCTGACGGTGGCGACGGTTGACGACGCTGTGGACGAGACAGATGGGTCGGTCACGGCGACAGTGGACGCCGGCAGCGGCTACACGGTGTCGTCCTCCCAGGGGACGGCAACGGTGGCGGTATCGGACGACGACGTGCCTGAGATCAGCATCACGGCCGGCTCCGGCGTGACCGAGGGCGGCTCGGCGCAGTTCACCATCACGGCCAGCCCGGCGCCCAGAGCCAATCTGTCCGTGAGCGTAACGGTCTCGGCCACAGGCGACTATGGCGTGACGACCGGGACAAAGACGGTCACGATTCCGACCGGCGGGACGGCGACGCTCACAGTTTCGACGACAGGCGACTCGCTGGACGAGGCGGATGGCTCGGTCACGGTCACGCTCCAGAGCGGGACGGGCTACGACGTGTCCTCTTCCGCTAGCTGGGCCACGGTGGCGGTGTCGGACGATGACGACCCGGCCCCGCAGCAGGTCCCTGAGATCAGCATCACCGGCGGGGGCGGCATCACCGAGGGCGGCACGGCGCAGTTCACCATCACGGCCAGTCCGGCCCCGGCCAGCCCCATCACTGTCAATGTGGGCGTGAGCGAGGACGGGGACTTCGGAGCCAGCGGGCCCGCCACGGTAACGGTGAGCGGCTCTACGACGATATACACCATCGCCACCAGCGACGACGGCGTGGACGAGGCCGACGGGTCGGTGACGGCGACGTTGGAGGACGGACAGGGCTACACGGTGTCGTCCTCCGCCGGTTCCGCGACGGTAACGGTAGCGGACGACGATGTGCCGGAGATCAGCATCACCGGCGGCAACGGGGTGACCGAGGGTAGCGCGGCCAGCTTCACGCTGACGGCCGACCCTGTCCCGGCGGCGGGCCTGGACGTGAGCGTGACGGTAAGCGCCAGCGGCGACTACGGCGTGACGACGGGTACGCAGAGCGTCACCATTCCCACGACGGGCAGCGCGACGCTGACGGTGGCGACCAGCGACGACGGGTTGGACGAAGCGGACGGGTCGGTGACCGCCACCCTGAAGGCGGGCAGCGGCTACACGGTGTCGTCCTCTCAGGGGACGGCGACGGTGGCTGTGAGCGACGATGACGACACTCCCGAGCCGGAGAGGCCGGCCGGGGGAGCGACGGTATCCTCGATCACCACTGAGAAGCAGATCGTCAACTTAGGCGGGAAGGACGCCATAATCGAGTTCATGGTGACGCTGAGCGAGCCTGCCTCTGAAGGCGGGGCTGCGATCGACTTCAAGACGGAAGCGCCCGGCTGGATGCCCGTCTATGACTACGAACTCGTGCCGAGCGATGATGTAGAGGACGTTTCCCCGGAGGGCTTCAATCCTGTCGCTCTCGGGCGGCTGACGATTGGCGAAGGAGAGACGGAGGGGACGATAGAGGTGAAGGTTCTCTCGAGCGCGTACTTTACCAGCCGCAGCGTGATCCTGAACGTGGTCATAGGGGAAGTGAGCGGAGAGGCGCTGGAGACGTTGATACTGGGGACCGTCATCGTTCGCAAGTAAGTGAGATGGCGGGCGCGGTCCTGCCACACGGCGGGGCCGCGCACCCTCAGCACCCGATGTGAGAGCCCCACACGAAATCGCTAGCCGTGCATCCTATCAAGTCCGTAATTCACTTACTGAGCAGGCTCCAAACCCTCTGGTCCGCAATAGCGCCGGGATCCTCCGGCAAACGACGCGCAACTATAGACCCAAGGAAGTCGCCTTGCAATAGCGTGATTAAGCTCTCTCAGCCCTAAATCGGGACCTTCCACCGAAAAGTTCGCAATTCGGTACGCCTTGGCCAATCAAACTGGATAAAATCAAGAACCTTCCTGTTGCGGTTCAGGCTGGTATTGTAAGCCTTGGACTGCCCGGCGGTCATAACCCACCTCGAATAAGCGCCGCTGTCCTGGTATAGGAGCGGAAAGCCCCCGTTGCTATGCGGGAGCTTTTTCATGCTGAGAGCCTGCAACGGGCGCAGATTGCTGCAATCGGCAAAAGGCTTGACTTGGGCCGACGCCACCAGGAAAATGTTATTGGGCAATACAATGGCAACCATGCCCATTCCCGGCGGAACATCCTGTGAGCAATAGGTCCTCACAGCGCTTTCCGCCTTGACTCTGGTTCAGGCGAAAACTGCATTCGGGCTGGGGATGTTCCGGCCGCTTTTCACAAGTGAGGCAATACGATGACGCTGCGTGATTTATTGGCGAGTTGGAAAGCCGGTCGGCGTAAGATACACATCCCTGCTTTGGCCTGGTTGGGCCGGCCGGTCCTGACGGGGCCCATAATCGCCCTGCTGCTCGGCGTCGCCATCGTCGCCACGCTAACCGCCACTCTGTCGCCCGGCAGCGCCGCGGCCCAGACGCCGTCGCTGACCGCCGCGATCAGCGACGACACCGATGGCACGCCCTGCGCCGGCGATGTCGCCTCCGACGCCCAGTGCGACCTCGAGATCACCGTCACCAACCACACGTCGTCCGCACAGCAGTTCACGATCTCTGAAACGGGCGTCAACGGAGCCTTCGACGACAGCCCCATCACGCCGGGAACCAACACCATCGGCGATTGTCCCTGCACGTACACCGTTCCAGCCGATACGCCCCAACGCTACCAGCTCCAGATTCGGCCTGGAGACTGGACGGTGGGCTACTACACGAGCCACATCCGCATCCACGTCGGCAGCGGCACCGGCGGCGCGAAACTGGCGGAACACCGGCTGGAACTGGTCATCCCGCCGCAGCCGACCACCGTCACACTCGGCGAGGTCACCGAGACCGCCATCGCGCTGAGCTGGACTACCGACAAGACGGCCACGTCGTCAAAGCTGTCCTGGTGGTCGAAAGAGCAGCTATCGTTCAGTCAGTTGACCACGGTGGGTACGAGTTACACCATCACCGGGCTGGAGCCGTCCACCGCCTACGTGCTTCGGGTACAACCGGTTCGCGTTGGCCTGGTGTACGAGACCGCGCAGTTCGAGGTCACGACCGCGGATCCCCCGGCGCGCATCGACCCATGCGCGACGGCGGCCGGAGGCGACTACGACGTTGATGACGACGGCCTCATCGAGGTCTCGTGCCTGGCCAGACTGGACGCCGTCCGCTGGGACCTGGACGGCGACGGCAGCGTAGACGTCTACCCGCCGGACAAGAACGGGCGCACCGGCCACGACCCGGATGGGGCGACGAAGTACGCCGCCGCCTATCCCAACGCCGCCCCCAGCATGGGCTGCTCGTCCGGTGGCTGCAAGGGCTACGAGTTGACTGCCGACCTGGACTTCGACACCAACGGCAACGGTCAGGCTGACGTCGGAGACGACTACTGGAACGAAGGCAAGGGCTGGGTTCCTCTCATGGGTGGGGAAGGCATCTACTCTTATAATGATAACAATCGTTTTGTGGACCAAGTGGGAAGAGATTCCTTAGGAGCCCGGCCGAACCCGCGCGCGCGTATGTTCACCGGGGTGTTCGAAGGCAATGGCCGCACCATTGCGAACCTGTACGTCAACGATGCCGGGCGGTGGCACGTGGGGCTGTTCGGCTACGTCGGTCCCGGCGGGGAGGTTCGCAACTTCGGGCTGACCGCCCCCAACCCGGACAGTGGGGTGGTGGGTTGGGAGAATGTGGGATCCGTGGCCGGGACAGTAGAGGGAGGCCGCGTCAGCGCTGTCTATTCCGAGGTGGACGTGTCGGGAGACGATGACGTAGGTGGGCTGGTCGGCGTTGTCTTCCGCTACGGTTTCGTCATCGAAAGCTACGCCACCGGCGACGTGAGCGCCGTATCCTTCGTTGGTGGCTTGGTGGGAATTCTCAACTACTCTGGCGCCGCCGCCAGCTACGCCACCGGCGATGTGACCATGACGTCCGGCTGGGCCGGAGGCGGCCTGGCGGGGCTACGGCCCGATGGACACCTGCGGGCGACCTACGCCACCGGCTCAGTAACCACTTCCGAAGGGACAGAAGCCTATGCAGACGCGCATGTGGGCGGCTTGCTCGGAATGTATTGGCACGCCGACTCCTCGCCCGCGATGCGCGCCAACTATGCCGCCGGACAGGTTAGCGCGCCATCGCGTGTCGACGCCGGAGGACTGGTCGGGTTTTGTCCAAAGGGCGAGCGCCTAACGCAGAATTACTGGGACATTACAGCCACCGGTCAGACTACCAGCGGCTGCGGGCAGGGCTACACCACCGCCCAATTGCAGGCTCCGACCGGTTATACCGGCATCTACGCGAACTGGAATGTGGACGTGAACGTGGGGAGCTATTACGGGGAATTCGACGGACCGGGCGACGACCCATGGGACTTCGGCACGTCGTCCCAGTATCCGGCGCTGAAGTACTGCGCCCCCAAGCCGGGCATCGACACCGCCGACGGGCAGCCCTGGTGCCCGTTGCAGCCGGACAATCAGCGGCCGGCCGGCGGCGATACGCCCCTGGGCGACCCCACGCCGGAGGTGAGCGTCACCGGCGGCGGCGGGGTGACCGAGGGCGGAACGGCCCAGTTCACCGTGACGGCCAGCCCGCCGGCGGCGGCGGACCTGTCGGTGAGCGTGACGGTCTCGGCCAGCGGGGACTACGGAGTGGCGACTAGCCAGCAGACGGTGACGATCCCGACGACGGGGAGCGCGACGCTGACGGTAAGCACCAGCGACGACACGACGGACGAGCCCGACGGCTCGGTTACCGCCACCCTGAATGCCGGCGCCGGCTACACGGTGTCGTCCTCCCAGGGAGCGGCCACGGTGACGGTGTCGGACGACGACGATGCGCCGGCGGCCACGTGCGTGACCACGGACAGCGCCCTGCTGGCCCAGGTGGAGCCCAAGACCCTGGACCCGTGGCAAGGGGCGCGCCCCGACCTGCTGGAGATGTTCACCCGCTCGTATAACACCATGCAGGGCAACGACGACTATACCACGGCGGACATCCGGGCCCGCCCGGACAAGCAGGGAGCCGAATGGCAGGCCAACGGCCCCGGCGCGCTGTGGCCGCTGGTGTACGCGGAGCTGGACCGGCTGGAGACCTGCCGGGCGCAGTCGTCGGGAGACGACCCCGGCCCCGACAACGACCCGCAGCAGCAGCAGGATCCGCCGCCGCCAACGCCGGAGGTGAGCATCGCGGGCGGCAACGGCGTGACCGAGGGCGGCGACGCCCAGTTCACCATCACGGCGAGCCCCGCGCCCGGTGCTCCGCTGGCGGTGACGGTCAGCGTGGCCGCCAGCGGGGACTACGGGGTGACCACGGGCGCACGGACAGTCACCATTCCCACCAGCGGATCGGCGACGTTCACGGTCCCAACCACCGGCGACGGGGCCGACGAGGCCGACGGCTCCGTGACGGTCACCGTCAACGATGGGACGGGCTACGACGTGTCGGCCACCGCCGGCGCCGCCACGGTGGCGGTGGCGGACGACGACGTGCCTGAAATCAGCGTCACAGGCGGGGCCGGCGTGACCGAGGGCGGCGCGGCCAGCTTCACGCTAACGTCCAGTCCGGCGCCGGCGTCCGGTCTGGACGTTAGCGTGACCGTAAGCCAAAGCGGGGATTACGGAGTCACGACGGGCGCGCGGAGCGTCACCATCCCCACGACGGGGAGCGCGACCTTGACCGTGGCCACCAGCGATGACGCTGCCGACGAGGCCGACGGCTCGGTGACGGCCACGGTGAAGGCGGGCATCGGCTACACGGTGTCCGCCTCCCAGGGTGCGGCCACGGTGCAGGTGTCCGACGATGACGACCCGCCGCCGCAGGCCCCTGAAATCAGCATCGCCGGCGGCAACGGCGTCACCGAGGGCGGGACGGCCAGTTTCACCATCACCGCCGACCCGGCCCCGGCCAGCCCCATCACGGTCAACGTGGGCGTGAGTGAGGACGGGGACTTCGGGGCCAGCGGCGCGGCGACGGTAACGGTGAGTGGCGCCACCACGACCTACACGGTAAGCACCAGTGACGACGCCGTGGACGAGGCCGACGGGTCGGTTACGGCCACCCTGAAAGCGGGCGCCGGCTACACGGTGTCGGCATCGGCGGGAGCGGCCACCGTGGCGGTGAGCGACGACGACCCCACGCCGGAGGTGAGCATCAGCGGCGGCAGCAGAGTGACCGAGGGCGGCGATGCTACCTTCACCGTCACGGCCAGTCCCGCGCCCGGCGCCGCCCTGGACGTGAGCGTAACCGTGAGCGCCAGCGGCGACTACGGCGTCACAACAGGTACGCAAACCGTCACGATTCCGACCAGCGGATCAGCGACGTTCACCGTCTCGACCACCGACGACGGCGTGGACGAGGCCGACGGGTCGGTGACCGCCACCCTGAAGGCGGGCGCCGGCTACACCGTGTCCGCCTCCCAGGGTACGGCCACGGTAGCGGTGTCCGACGACGACGACCCACCCCCGGGGAACAGCGGCACCCTGACGGTGTCCATCGCCAATGCGAGGGAGATAGCGCACCGGGGCGAGTTCCTCAGGTTCCAGGTGTCGGCCAGCGAGGAAGCGCAGCAGGAGGTCACCGTCTCCTACCGGGTGAGCGACCTGGACGGCCTGATACCGGGGATGGACTACTGCATCCTGGCCGCGGACGACCCGCCGGATGCCGACTTCGAGTGCCGGGACATTCCGGTAGAGGACTACAATGACTACGGCGGGGAGCTGAGGATCGCCGAGGGGGAGGATAGCGGGATGATCTTCATCTGGATTGACCGGAAGGCGTGGGTGTCGAACCGGGCGCTGGTGGTGGTGACGCTGACCGGAGTGGAGGGGGCCAAGGGGATCACCAGGGAGTTCGCAACGGGCCGGGCTAGGGAATAGGTTGCTGGATGGCGGGTCCAACGGAGGGGCGGAGTAGCCGGCGGCCTGGCGCCTTGCTCCCGCAGAAGGGGGCCTGGCCGCCGGTGGCAAGGGAAGTGAACGGAGAGGCTCCGGAGACGCCCGATATAGCCAGCGTCGTGGTTCGCAAATGGGCTGTGGTCCTGGGCGGAATGGGGCGCGGTCCTGCCGCAGGGCGGGGCCGCGCCGTCTTAGTGTGCCGGGCCGGTCTATCCAGGCCCGGCCCGGCGAGAGTATAATACCTACGACAAGCCAGCCCATCGTCAACCGCAGTCCCGCGCAGACCCGTCGAGGTTCGCCGTGACCACCGCCAACAGGAGCAGCAAGACACCCCAGGCCCCGGGCCGCTTCCGGCTGCCCGACATACCCGACCGCTGGATCGTCCCGGACACCGATTTCGACAAGCGCCGGGCGCGGTACCCCGACCTGCTGGTGGCCTTCGGCGTGGACCCGGAGGCCTACCGGGCCAGCAACGGGTACATAATAGAGGAGCAGGGGAAGCCGCCGGACTTGGTGTTGGAGGTGGCGTCGGAGAGCGCGGGGGAGAATGACGTGGGAGATAAACGGGACTACTACGAGTCCCTGGGCATCCTGGAATACGGGCGGTTCGACGAGACGGGGGAGCGCCACGGGACAAAGCTGGCCGGGGACGCGCTGGTGGATGGCCGTTACGAGCTGATAGAAATAGAGGAACTGCCCGGCGGGGTGTTGCGGGGGTACAGCGCGGCGCTGGACCTGCACCTTCGCTGGGCGGCCGGAGAGCTGGCCTTCTACGACCCGGCCACGGGGGAGCCCATCGCCAGCCTGGAGAGCGAGCGGCGGGACCGCCTGGCCGCCGAATCCCGCGCTGAGATTAAGCGCGTCCGCGCCAACGAGGAACGGGAGGGCCGAGAGTCGGCCGAGGCCCGAAACCGGGAGTTGGAGGAAGAGTTGCGCCGGTTGCGGGGCGGCTGAGGGACCGGGGACCGGGCCGCGCAGCCTCGCCCCAAGGAGCGTCGACGACGACATCTGCCGACATCCGCGGCCGGAGGGACTATTTCAGAACCCGCCGAACGCCGCTGATTACGACACTTGCGGCATTGGCCGGAATATGGGACAATGGCGGCGATAGAGAATAGTAGTTATCGTGCATGAACGTCCATGAACGTCACAGACGCGGCCGGAGCCGAAGGATGGTAGAGACGATGCTTGACTCGCAGAAGCGCCCCTTCCAGAAATTGGGCAAAGCCCGATACATACCCCTTTCAGCCCCCCCCCCCCCCCCCCCCGACCTTGGGGGTCTCAAATGAAGCGCCCCGCCCGATTGGGGCTTTCAATCCTGCTGCTCCTGGCGGCAGTGGCGGTCGGGCTGTTCGCGGCGCTGTCCGGCGGGACTGAGCCCGCCGCCGCCCAGACGCCGTCGGCGCTGGTCAGCAACCTCGGCCAGGCCGACGTCGATACCGGGACTCACAGATCCGGGACTCTCAACTCCGACCACGCCCAGCCGTTCACGACGGGCGGCAACGCCGGGGGTTACACGCTGACCAGCATCGACTGGGAGTTCGCACGCGTCACCAACGCCAGTAACCTCAATACGGGCATAACGGTCACCGTCCGCCGCGATTCCACCGGATCTCGTCTAGGAGAGCCGGGGGCGGTTGTCGGCACCCTGACGAATCCCGCCTTCCGGAATACGGACACTGACCGGGTGTTCACGTTCACGGCGGCCGGCGCGGGCATCGAGCTTCTGCCCAACCGCCGCTACTGGGTCATGCTCGACGCCCGTAGGGACATGCCAAACGTCCAGGTCCGCAACACGGCCTCGGACGGCGAGGACGCCGGCGGCGCGCCCGGTTTCAGCATCGGGGTCTACAGCCTCTACCAGCCCTACAACAGGACCAACCAACCCAGATGGGTCCAAACCGGCCACTCCAAGAAGATCCGGATCAACGGGGATGTGCCCAATCGGGCGCGTCTGGAGTACGACCCGATAGCCTTTCCCGGACGACCCATAGAGCTGAAGGTGGTCTGGGACCGTCCGCTTGTTGAGTCCGTGCGGATGGTAATGGGGGTAGATCAATGTCATGGTTTCTCCCGGCTTGCATGGTGCACCGGCGGCGCTGCTACCGACCTTTCCGACTATGCAGGTCAGCGCATCCATACATTCACCATGAACCCGGGTGAGACCGAGTACACCCACACGTTCCGTACCGTCACCGTCGAGGACGGCGAGAGACACGACGAGCGTGGGAGGGTAACTCTCGGATGCTCCGATACCACAGCCAAGTGCACCGGCTGGATAGCCCCGATAGATCCAACGAACCGGCGCGGATCCAAGCAAAAGCACGAACTCACCACGCAGCGGCACGTGGGCAGTAGTGGAATCCAGTTCTGGCAGCCCCTCCTGATCGACCCCACGCGCTATTACAATGCCGGCGTGCCATGCACCTTTGCGCCGGCCGCGTACGCCCGCAACAGCAACTTTAGCATCATCCGCAACAACAAGGGCGAACCCTTCATCATAGAGCGCTATGCATCGTGCGGCGAGTACTCGTACCTGATAAGCGAGGTGGGCCAAGGGGGCGAACGAGGAAGCCACTACCGCGGAGATTTCGTCATGGTGCTCTCGGCGCCCACCAAGGACCCGCCCACCGGCGACGAGTCCACGAACGACGATCCCACGAACGACGAGCCGGACGAGCCGCATGTGAACATCATCGCGGTGACGGGAGGCATGGAGGGCGCCCCTGTCATCTTCGGCATCAACGCCGACCCGCCGCCCAGCGCCGATCTGACGGTCAGCGTAACGGTGACGGCATCAGGCGACTACGGGGTGACGACCGGCGCGCGGACGGTGACGATTCCCGCGACGGGGAGCGCGATACTGTCGATACCGACCGTCAGCGACGGCGTGGACGAACCCGACGGCACGGTTACCCTCACCATCGAGCCCGGCGACGGCTATGCAATCGGCAATTTTGGCACGAAGACCGCCGAGGTGTTCGACGACGATGACGCGCCGCTGACCGACCAGACCAATGATGGCAACCAGGCGAGTTCGTGCGCGACCTCTGACACGACGCTGCTGGCGCAGGTGGAGGCGAAGACACAGGACCCGTGGAGCGGCGGGCGGCCCGACTTGCTGAGCATGTTCACGCGCGCCTACAACACGATGCTAGGGAGCGACGACTACACCACGTCGGACATCCGGGCTCGCCCGGACAAGCAGGGCGCCGAGTGGCAGGCAAACGGCCCCAACGCGCTGTGGCAGTCCATCTACGCGGAGCTGGATCGGCTGCAAGCCTGCCGCGAAGGTTAGCGCCGGTTCAGGCAGGCATTTGTCACGATGGCGGAGGCTTGTGTCGCCTCCGCCATTGTCGTTGTCAAGGGTAGTTGACCCGCGGTGTTCTCAATATGCGCTGGTTTTGCGAATCAGGGTTGAGTATCGACCGCTTGGATTCCCGCCTGCGCGGGAATTTGAATGCCAACACACGCTGAGAATACCTGACCCGCTTTCCTTCGGTTTGCCTCGACAGCGGCGAACAAATGCCGTTGACGAAGGACTGGTCGTCATTATCGAGTCGGTTCCGTTAGATGTTAGGTGTTCACTCTTTTAGGAGGCCCTGCTATTTTAGATTGACCGCTCTGGTGAAGGGAGAGCGACAGTAAAACCGAGGGCCTGAACACCGCATGTCCAGACCCTCGAACCCGGCGTAGTGGGCACCAGATGCAGTCAGTATAGACGGCCACAGCATTAAATCAAAAGCGGGGCGCTTACTTTTGTCCGCGCCAGAGGCGAGGACGCCAACAGAGGATAAGCACCGCTAGATTATCTAGCGGCTTCTGTGGTGTCAAGCATGACGGGCGGCTCGACCGTGCTGGTTCGACCGTTACTCGTCTCTGGCGACTCTACCGGAAGGAGAGTCGCTATGGCTAAGCGAGATACTTATCGCTACACCCTGCGGAAAGGGAACCGGATCACCTATCGAGGTATCACGAACAACCCGAAGCGTAGAGCTGGCGAGCATGAGCGAGCCGGCAGACCGGGCAAGATGCGCGTCGAGGGTCCACCGGTAACTCGCAAGAGCGCATTGGCTTGGGAGCGTCGTATGAACAAGCGATTGGAGCGTCGCCCTAGGCCAATTAGGGAACATCGCATGAAGGTAGTGCGATAGCTGTTCATCAGTGTCTCCGCCGTCTTTGACGGGCGGCGGGGATTTGATGAATGGGTGAGGTGTTGATTCATGTTCAAGATCCCATACGGACTACATGTGGCTACAGGCGAACATCGAGCGCCGACCGCCGAGCAGGATGGCGTTGGGCTGCGCGCGGGGGTCGTTTGCCTGGGTTGCGACGAGCAACTTCAGCATGTCAGGGGGAATCCCACGCACTACTACCGACACGACGCCGCCTTGAACGCGGACGCCGACGCGTGCGCGGAGACCGCGCTACACATCATGGCGAAGAACATGGTTAGTAAGTTGCGAGGCCCCATCCGCTTGCCCAAATGGCATCATGTACCCATTGCATTCGAGGCGATTAGGGGCGAAACCGAGGTCTCTGTATCGAGTTCACGCAAGCCGGTAGCCGACGCCGCGCTCTGGAACGAGTCCGGACAGATCCTCGCCATCGAGGTGAAAGTGGCGCATGGCAAGGGGCCCGAAGACGTGGCGGCGTACCGCGCAGCGGGCGTTCCCGCCATCGAGATAGACATGCTGGAATATTCCTTGGGTTACAATACAGGCGGAGAGGGCATCGTGCGAAAAGCCATTCTGGGCTCAGAATGGCTCGTTCCGCCCCGCGATCCGATAGACGAAGTCCTTTGGCAATGCCCGGTCGGGCTCAAAGGGAGTTGTCCTTGCGGGCGCATCGACCTTCAAGAGAAGCAATGACGAACACTTTACGAACGAGGGTCGGTATCGCCGCGCCGTCGGAAAGTGAGAAGACGTGACAAAATTCGAGACCTTCATCGCAGTCGCGCTGGCGTTGCTGCTGCTCATGCAGTTCATGGCGCTGGGGCGGGTCCAGACGCTGGTAGAACGCAATGGGGAGTGGGAGAGGCAGATAGTGGACGCCATAGGGGAGCATATGGGCGATTTAGCCGACGAAAAGGCAAGGGAATCGCGACTGTGGGAGAGGCAGGTAGATGCGCTGGAAGAGCAGAACCGCATCTTGCGGGGGGCATATCCAGACGCGCCATAGGCAATCCCCTTCCTAATCGGACTGAAGCCAAATCGTAGCCGGTGTCAAGCTCTCTGTGTAATTCCCTAACCGATTGGAGGCGATAGCATGGCGAAGTTCACAACGACCGTAACCGTCAACTGCCCGTACTGCGAATCCGAGAGCGTCATCAAGTACGGCAAGCAGAACGGCAAGCAGCTCTACAAGTGCAAGAACAAACCTTGCGGCAAGCGCTTCAACGATACCGGAGCGCTACATGGACGGATGGTTCCCGCCGACCAGATAGGTGCGGCAATCAGGATGTTCTACTCGGGTATGTCGTACAAGCAGATCGGCGAGAATATGGCTAACGCCTTCGATGTGAGAGAGCCGAGCAAGCCCACCATTTACGCTTGGGTGCGGGACTACACCGATGCCGCGGTCAAGGCTATGGCCGGACAAAAAGCCCACACGAGTGGCAAGTGGGTGGCCGACGAGATGGCGGTGGACGTTGGCGGCGAGAAGATGTGGAACTGGAACGTCATGGACGCCGACACGCGCTATATCCTCGCATCCCACCTGTCGCCTACCCGCACAATCTCCATTGCCATCAAGGTCATGGAGAAGGCGAAGGACGCGGCGAGCGAGCCGCCGAAGCAGATTACGACCGACCGCTTGTGGTCGTATGACAAGGCGATAGATCGCGTCTTCCCGAAGGCGAAGTATATCAAGTCGAAGGGCATGAAGTCAATCGTGTTCAACAACAACCTGTCGGAAAGGCTGCAAGGCACTTACCGATAGCGCATCAAGACACTGAGAGGGCTTGAAAACCAGCGCACAGCCCAACGCTACCTCGATGGTTGGGCGCTGACCTACAACCTGTTCCGCGAGCATGAGAGCTTGGGCTACAAGCCGCCGGCCAGCTTAGAGGGTGTGGATACTCCTTTCAGCGAGTGGGCGGACGTGGTGAAGCGCGAGGGGCGCGTATCCAGACCGAGAAGCGCGAAGCCGAAGCGCTCGCCTGTCAGCAACGTGATATTCGTTCGGGCATCGAGGCCGCGACGCAAACCCGTCAAACGACAGCCGAGGCCGGCGGCGGTTGCCCGATAGCCCAAAACCCCAACACCTAACATCTAACGGAACCATCGAGTCTGTCTGGGGACGCCAAGCGTCTGCTGGAAGCGGTACGCGGACATTGGGAGACAGAAAATTGCGTTCACTGGTCGCTGGACGTGTCGTTTGGAGAGGATGGCGGCAGGGCGAGGAAGGGCAATTCGGCTGAATTGCTGAGCGGCCTGCGTCGGATGGCTCTGAACCTGTTGAAGCGGGAGGATTCGCTGAAGGTGGGCATAGCCGCCAAGCGTAAGAGGGCCGGATGGGACAAAGAATACCTGATCAAGGAGCTCAATCAATAAGATGCGTTTGCCTTGGGGGGAGATTACTGCCCAGAAGTTGGCCTGGAGCGCTCGTCGCCACTTTCGTTGTTAGGTGGATGCCTCAGAGGTCGAGTCCCCGGATACTCGCGTGAGCCGCGTGTGCGCGCCACGCGGGTAGCTGTCGCCGTTCAGGGCGACCGCCGCGAACAGGAAACTGCTCTCTCGCCCTCTGTCGAAAGCGGACGCGTCGAACAGCGCGCTCTGCCGCGACGTCGCCGACTCGATCTCCGAATCCGTGACCTGAAACACAATCTTGACAGACGCTGCGTTGTCGCGCAGAAAACCCTCCGACTGTGTGCTCGCGTTCAACGCCGGATACTGGCGTATGAAGTCGGCGACATCTCCCGACTGCCCTTCCAGGGTGCGGCTGCTGTCATACCCAATCGAGTTGAGCAGACCGCGGGCGGCAGCTTCGATGTCCTGGATCCCGGGCACGGCGTTGAGCGCCGCTTTTACATTGTTGAGCGCGGTTGTCATGGTCTTTGCGTGGCTCGTCCGGCGTGGAACTCGACCTACCGTCCGTTCAGATAGGCAAGTCTAGTCCATCTGCCTCATCATCATCCAACAAGAGCACGACACCGAGGCCGTCACGCATGACAAGGGTAAAGTCGGACATGAAATCGCGGCCCAAGACGGACGGGATAGAATGCGACTGCTCCATGACATGCAAAGCGAGCGAAATGGAGTGATCGTCTGTCTTCAGCCTGGCTTCCAGGACACGCATAGCCGCCCCTCCCCCTATGCCCACGCTTCTAACTCCGGTTTCCAGCGATGACACGTCCAACCCTATGCGCTCTGCATCGTCGGTTGATATAATCGTTCGGTCGGCTCCCGTATCAACCAGAAACCCAATGTTGGCGCCCCGTAGGTGGGGATATGCCGGAAATTCGAGATCTAACTGGACATACGGGCGTCTGGCTAACCAGCCCTGCAAGAAAAATCCTCGAATCATAGGGTCGGCAGTATCCAGACTGTGGGTTCTGTCTCCATATGGCACATGAACATCCGGTTCGTCGGAATTCCCGCTTCCCGCATCTTTGCGATCAGTTCGGTAGAACTGTTCGCCACCCCAGCTAGCCGTTCATCCAGAATGGCTATCCACTGGTTGGGATACTTCTCGAGCAACTCCTCATAGTGGGTCTCGTAGTACTCAACGTCCAGCGGAAGCTTTGGAGGATTTCGCATTGCTTCGAGTATCTCTTCTCGGCTTGCCATCGCAACCCCCTTTTGCAAAGTGTTGTTACGCATCCATCATACACCATGCCGAGGTCAAGGTTTCACTGCCTACGCCAGAACAAGCCAGGTCACAAGCTCGAAATCCTCGGCGTCGGTTGGAGCTTGGGACTGTGGCGTCAGCTTGAAACCCTTGCCGCCCGCCAGTCCCAGGCCCTTCATCTGGGTACCCGCGTGCGCTTGGCGTATATGGGCGACTACGCTTCCTACCAGCTTGTCATATACCGCCATGTCCTCGCCGTTGCGGGTTTCGTAGTCGAACTGATCGCATAGCTCTATGATCGGCTCAGATTTGCCCACCGCAGCCGCCTCGAACGCGTCCAGCGATCGCCGCGCGTTCGCGCAACCGTAGCGTATCGCGCCGTCGTTCTGGATATAGACGATGTAGAATGGGTGGATGGGGCTTGCAAAATTCTGCCGTCCGTCGGATTCGGCGGCGTTGCGCTGGCGCAGGAAGAACATCGCGCCCGAACGGCGTGATTCGGCGGGGGCGACCGCGTATGCGCCATCGGGCGTCGCCTCCAACTCGTCTCGGTTCTTCTCCAGGTAGCGCAGAAGCTGGGTCAGGAAGTAGTCGAGTGTGAAGTCGCTCATCACCACGCTGTCGGGCATGTCATCCAGGTCTATGACCTCCTGTTGCAGTCGCCTCATCTGCTCATTGCGGAAGCTAAGCTGGCGTCCGGCGTCATCTTCGCTGAACGGGTCGTCGTTGCCGGAGGCGGCCGAATCCGCGAGCGCTATGCGCGCAAGCACGCGGCTGTGCAGGCTCAGGTATTCCTCCATATCCTTCGTGGGCCAGAAGTTGACCATGTGAACCGAACGGCTGCGGCTGCCGATGCGGTCCACGCGCCCGAACCGCTGGATTATGCGGACCGGGTTCCAGTGAATGTTGTAGTTCAGAACGGTGTCGCAGTCTTGCAGATTCTGGCCCTCGGATATGCAGTCGGTGGCTATCAGAAGATCGATCTCGCTCCCGGCGCCCGCTCGGTTGCGCGCTACGGGCGCGAAGTTGGACAGTATCTCGTGAAACTCATTCCTCCCCAAGGTGGTATGAGTGGCGCTGCCGGAGACCATCGCTATCTTCATTTCCAGTTCGCCGGCCAAGCCTCTGAGGTTCTCGTACAGGCATTCGGCGGTGTCGGTGAACGTGGTGAATACCAGCAGTTTGCGGTTCGGATTGCCATCCCGATCCATGCTGGGAGACTGCGCCCGTTTCCGGATGATCTTGGCGATCTTCGCCAGCTTGCCGTCGCTCTCCGGGGTGACGGCGCCGACGCGCCGACTCCAGTGTCCTATGGTCTCGTCGCAGCGCTTTCTTCCAGCGATTGAGGTCCAGTTCGCTCAGCCGGTACGGGTTGCGCGCCTGGTTGACGAAGAACTCTTCATCGTCATCGTCTTCATCGGGCTGAAAGTCGGCCCCACCACTTGCGTCGAGGCCACTCTCGTAACGGTCTATCTTTTCCAGCATATCGTCTATCTTGCCAACGGTCCGCTTCAGCGTCAGTGTGAGGGAGCGCGAGGAGCTTTAGGAAGTTGGTCTTGATCATGCCGATTAGGAAGCGCTCGCGGTCAGCCTGCGTGAAATTCCCGAAGCTCGTCTGATTTGGGGATTCGTCGAGGAGGTATCGCGTCGGCCGGTAGATGGAAAGTTCGAACTTGTCTATCAGGTCCGCCAGCTCTTTGTACGAAAGTCCGCTGTCGAGGTCGGTGAGCGGATAATGGTTCTCGGGCGTTTCCTGGCGCGGGAACTGGTCGATGCGATCCATCTCCGCTTCGTAGAACTGCCGTATCTGCCGCCGCGAGCGCGATATGGAGACTCCATCGAGCAGGTGGAACAGGTCCGGCCCCAGCCGAGCGAGTCTGTGCATCGCGGAGGAGGTCGCGGGGAGATACGCCAGCCGGAAGAACAAGTCGGCTGTAGACATCGAAGCGCTGGACGTCATGAATACGAGCGCTCTAGCGGTGTGTTGGTACTGGCTGGACATAGTGGAAAGCGTCAGGACGCCTGTAATTCACGACTTCTGGATTCCCGCTCTCCGATCGGAGTCGAGGCATGCTTCTCGGGAAAGACGAATCTGGCGGTCGAAGAGCATTTGTGAGATCGTCTTGTCTTGTACAATTATTGCAATGATGATTGCATCGTGACGTGGTACAATGAAGCTAAGACTCAGGTCGATTTATTTATCGAGAATAAGCTATCGTCAAAGGTGGGTGAGGAACATGCGCGCAAATCAGAAAACTCTTTCTTTGTGGCTCTTCCCTCTGATGGTCGTGATCGGTGCGTTGGCTTTGCTTCTGACGACTCAGACAAGCAGTGCGCAGAGCCATCAGATCCATGTATCCGATTCCATACTGGTCGTTGACGAAGGCCGCTCGTTCAATGCCTATGCGGTGAAGTTGACCGCAGACCCCGGACAGGCGGTCACGGTGACCATCACAAACCCGGAGCCGGCGACGTTGCAGGTGTCTGAGACTACGTTGAACTTCGACAGCAGCAACTGGAGCAATCCGAGAAGTGTCATCGTGAAAGCTCCCTACGAAACGAGGTATGACGCTTCCGATGAACGGATTGATCTCACCCACGAGCTCAGCACGGGCGGGCAGCCGGGCCCCACGGTCACCGTCTATGTGCGGGATCCTCTCGCCCAGTCCGGCGAGCGATTGATTATCGGCCAGTCCCAGCATCGCTACGTTTCACTGGATGAAGACGGCAGCGGCTTTACGTACAGCGTCAGACTGTCCAGTCCACCGCAGGACAAGATGGTCGTAGCGCCGCGCCCCAGCCTGTCCAAGTCGGTGTCCATCGAGCCGGACGCGCTCATCTTTACCAGAGACACCTGGACCTACCCGCAATTCATCACCGTCAAGGCCATCCGCGACCTGGACTCGACCGATGACAGAGTGACGGTCACCCACCGCTCCGGCCTGTTCAGCGGGCCGCGCTGGGAGGACGCCGCCGAACTGGTGGACGGCCCCGAAATCTACGTGCGAACCACCGATACCTGGAGCGCTGCCCTCTATGCCGGCAGCGACGGAAAGGCGGTCACCAGCCTGGTCTTCAACGAGGGCAGCCAGAGGACCTATGAACTGCGGCTGGCGGACGACCCCGGCGCAGACATGACGTTCAACTTGGAACACTCCCCCAGGCTGAGCGTCACTCCGGACCAGGTCGCCTTCACGCACGGTTCTTCCGGCAACTGGGCTGCGCCGCAGATGGTGACGGTGCGAGCGGATCGCGCTCCTCATACCTCGGATGACGCGCTGGACATAAAGCACGTGGTAGATGGGACGAACGCGCTCACCCTGCCCGTAACCGTCAGGGACATCAGCGCAAAGAAGATCATCCTGTACGTGCCGGAGGCGAGGCTCAGCGCGCCGGAAGGCGGCGCAAGCTTCGAATATCTCGTCGCGCTGGTCGATGATCCGGGGAAGGCGGTGACCATGCGGTTGACTTCCTCTCACCCGGATGCGCTGCAAGTATCGCCGGCCACGCTTACCTTCGACAGCAGCAACTTTACTACGGCGCGCGCGGTCACGGTTTCCGCTCCGGAAGACAACAACGGCGACAGTGAAACGGCGACCATTTCCCACGCGGTGGAGGGGTATCGAACCGGTGAAATCAACGTAACCGCCGAAGACAATGATCCGGGTGGACTTATCATTTCCCCGCGTCGCGTCAGCGTCAAGGACGATGCTCCGGTGTGCTGGACGTACGTGCCGGAATTGGGCAGCGATCCGGTCCAGTGCGGGTACGGGATTCGGCTGGCCCGCGATCCCGGCGCCGGCAAGACCGTCACGGTGAAATTGGTCAACAAGCCGGAAGGAGTCTTCATTACCAGCGCCCAGCCGATTCAGTTCACGGGTGGCCCCAACGGCAACTGGGACGAGATCCGGTGGTTTAAAGTCACCGCAAATCCCAGCAGGACCCAAGATGACGCAACCTACACCGTCGTCCATCAGGCAACGATCAGCGGTTTCAGCAGTACCGGCTCGGTCAAAATCAGAGTAACCAGGAAGACCCCGGCGCCAACCGCGCCCAACCCCAAAGAGGCGGACGAAGTGATCATCGTCAAGGAGCCTCAAACCTCCCCAGACGGGCAGCCGCTCCCAAGCTGCGCCACCGGGCAGGTGCCCCTGCCGACGATTCTGCCCAGGGTCCTGCACATCGTGGAGGGCGGAGAATCGAGAAGGTACGGCATATTCATGGGTCGCGACCCGGGCGCCGACCTGTCCGTGCAGCTGCATTCGGCGCCGTTGAGCAACCCCACTTCATTGAAGCACATGGCAACGGTTACGTTCACGTCGGGTGATAACGGCAGCTGGAGCAACATCCGCTGGATCGTGATGTCCCAACCCGATGATGACAACGCGCTCGGCGGGACGCTGGTAATCAGGCATGGCGTTTCCTGCGCCGGCAATAACGACGAGGCCGACTACGTGCTGGTCCATTTTTACGATGACGACCAAGCCGAGGTAGTTATCTCTGATACTACCCTCGAAATCACCGAGGGCGCATCAGGGACCTACACCGTCGAATTGGCCACCAAGCCCAGCGGAGAAGTGACGGTCGCAGTCAGCGACTCCAGCAACGAAGTCACCCTTTCGCCATCAAGCCTGACTTTCGATCCCGATACATGGAACACACCGCAAACGGTCACCGTCGCGGCTCCGGAGGACACCGACCAGTCTGACGAAGAGGTAGTCCTGAGCCACCAGGTCACGGGTTACACAGGAGCTTCAACTCCCCCCGAAGTAACGGTTCAGATAGCGGATAACGACGCGATGAATCCCCGGATCGTGTTCGATCAGGCCCAGTTGAGCGTGGTGGAAGGCGGAGCGTCCCAGTCATATACCGTCGCGTTGACGAACGATCCTGGCGGCAACGTCACCGTCGGCATCAGCAGCAGCGACGACGGCGCGCTCAGCGTTACCCCGACGTCGCTGCCGTTCACCGGCGGGAGCGGCGGCAACTGGGCAACCCCGCAAACGGTTCAGGTGACCCCGGTAAACGACGACGACGGCAATGACGAATCTGTTCAACTGACCCACGAAATCAGCGGTTCCACGATCCCGTCTGCGGGCCTCACCGTCACCGTAACGGACGATGAGACGCCGGGATTGGTCGCGTCCGTCTCCAGTCTCGACCTGATCGAGGGCGGAGAAGTCGGCGCGTTCACGATAAATCTGGCGACCGATCCTGGCGAGGGCGCTACGGTCACGGCGCGCGTTCTCGAGCCTGAACACGTCACGCTCAGCGCCCTGGCATTTGACAAAACCCAGACGGGTTACTTTGAAGTGACCTTTAGCGGCGGCTCCAATGGCGATTGGGACGTTGCCAAAGTTGTGGAAGTGACACCGAAAGAAGAAGAAACTTTCAAACTCACGCCTGACGTCAAACCGGACAGCGTGGCCCTGGACTTTGAAGCTGAGGGGTACCCTGGGGTTGACGAAGACAGCACTGCCCTGTCAGTCGATTTGACGATTGCCGACAATGACCTGCCTGAGATCAGTATCACCGCGGGTTCAGATATCGTGGGGGGAGCCAACGCCGAGTTTACACTAACGTCTAACGCGCCCCTCACCGCCGCATTGACAGTGAGCGTAACTATCACCGCCAGCGGCAACTACGGAGTGACCACCGGTAAGCAGGCGGTCGCTGTCCCTGCCAGCGGCAGCGCGGGGCTGATCGTCATCACCACCGGCGGCGGGACGAACGAAGCCGACGGGTCGGTGACGGTGACGGTGGACGCGGGCGACGATTACACGGTGTCATCCACCCGGGGAGCGGCCACGGTGGCAGTGTCCGATGATGACGACGCCACGCCGTCCGACCAACCCAATGACGACGCCGCGGCGACGGCGTGCGTAACCACGGATAGCGCCCTGCTGGCGCAGGTGGAGGCGAAGGTCGCGGAGCACCGGAGCGGGGGCCGGACCGACCTGCGCGAGATGTTCACCCGCGCGCGGGACACGATGCTAGGGAGCGACGACTACACCACGGCGGACATCCGGGCGCGGACGGACAAGCAGGGCGCCGAGTGGCAGGCAAACGGCCCTAACGCGCTGTGGCAGTCCATCTACGCCGAGCTGGACCGACTGGAAGCCTGCCGCTCCGGCCAGCAAGCTCAGCCGCTGCCGGTGGTCGCAATGCTGCCGCAGCCGGACGTCTCTGAGGGAGAGCCGGCAAAGTACCTGTTGACTATGAAGCCGATACCGGCGCAAGACGTGGTGGTCAAGCTGACCGTGAGTCAAACCGGAGACTTCGTGGATGCAAGCAACGTTGGCGCGCATTCTGTGACTATGGGCCCGGGGTCAGGCACCGCGGTGCTTGGTTCCCTATTGCGAGTGTTCTCAGTGCCGACCAACGACGACACGGCGGTCGAGGCGGACGGCTCGGTTACGGTCATCCTGAACGCGGGCGCGGGCTACACGGTGGGTGCGAATGCATCGGACACCGTAGCAGTGTCGGACGACGACGGCCCGCCACCGACGCCGGAGGTGCGCGTCACTGCCGGCAACGGCGTAACCGAGGGCGGCAGCGCAGAGTTCACCGTCACGGCCAGCCCACCGCCCGGCGCAGACCTGACAGTGAGCGTCACGGTCTCTGCCACAGGCGACTACGGCGTCACCACGGGTACGCAGACGGTGACCATCCCCACGACGGGGAGCGCGACGCTGACGGTGGGGACCAGCAACGACGCCGTTGACGAGGCCGACGGTTCGGTTACCGCCACCCTGAACGCGGGAACCGGTTACACGGTGTCCACCTCCCAGGGGGCGGCCACGGTGGCGGTTGCCGATGACGACGACCCGCCGGCCGACCAGCCTGATGATGACGCCGCAGCGACGGCGTGCGTGACCGCGGACCAGGCTCTCCTGGCGCAGGTGGAGGCCAAGACCCAGGACCCGTGGAACGGCGGGCGTCCCGACCTGCTGGAGATGTTCACCCGGTCTTACGACACGATGCAGGGGAGCGACGACTACACGACGGCGGACATCCGAGCTCGCCCGGACAAGCAGGCGGCCGAATGGCAGGGGAACGGCCCCAACGCGCTGTGGCAGTCCATCTACGCGGAGCTGGACAGGCTGGAGGCTTGCCGCGGATCGTCGGGCGACGAAGACGATGACCCGCCGCCGACGCCTGAGGTGAGCATTGCTGCCGGTCAGGACGTGAGCGAGGGCGGTACGGCCAGCTTCACGCTGACGGCGAGTCCGTCGCCGAGCGCGGCGCTGACGGTCAACGTGAATGTGGCCGCGTCGGGCGACTACGGCGTGACGACCGGTTCGCAAACCGTCACGATTCCGACCAGCGGTTCGGTGACCTTCACGGTCGCGACCATCGACGACTCGGTGGACGAGCCGGTCGGCTCGATCACGGTGACGGCGCTGAGCGGGACGGGATATGACGTGTCCTCCTCGGCGAGTTCGGGCACGCTCCTGGTCAACGACGACGATGATCCGCCGGCGCAGCCGCTGACTCCAACTCCGACGCCGGAGGTGAGCGTTTCGGGCGGCGCCGCGGTGGTCGAGGGCGGCTCGGCGCAGTTCACCGTCACGGCTAGTCCTGCGCCAGGCACCGCCCTGACGGTCAACGTAACGGTCTCGGCCACAGGCGACTACGGCGTCACCACGGGTACGCAGACGGTGACCATCCCCACGACGGGGAGCGCGACGCTGACGGTGGCGACTACCGACGACTCTGTGGACGAGGCCGACGGTTCGGTGACCGCCACCCTGAACGCGGGCAACGGCTACACGGTGTCATCCTCTCAGGGGACGGGGACGGTCGCGGTATCGGACGATGACGTTCCGGAGATCAGCATCACGGCCGGCTCCGGTGTGACCGAAGGCGGCACGGCCAGCTTCACGCTGACGGCCAGTCCGGTTCCGGCGGCCGACCTGGACGTGAGCGTCACGGTCTCTGCCAGCGGCGACTACGGGGTGACCACCGGTACGCAGACGATCACCATTCCGGCCAGCGGGTTGGCGACAGTCACGGTCGCAACGGTTGACGACTCTGTGGACGAGGTGGACGGTTCCGTCACGGTTACGGTAGGCAGCGGTACCGGCTACACCGTGGACGCCTCCGCCGGATCCGGCACGGTGGCCATTGCGGACGACGACGATCCGCCCGCGCGGGATGAAGAGCCGGAGCCTCCGGCCTCGGACGACGCCGGGGGAGTGACGGTGTCCTCGATCACCACTGAGAAGCAGATCGTCAACTTAGGCGGGAAGGACACCATCATCGAGTTCACGGTGACGCTGAGCGAACCTGCCCCGGGGGACGGAGTTGCGGTCAGCTTCACCGGGGCAGCGTCCGGCTGGGTCGCGAACCCCAACTTGGACTACTCGATCGAGGAGAGCGAGAGCGTCGCGGACGACAAGGCCTACGAGTACGACGGCTATCTCAGGGGGACGCTGACGATTGGGCCGGGTGAGATGCAGGGGACGATCCGGGTGAAGGTCAATGCCAACGCCTATATTCCGGGCCGCAGCGTGATCCTGAACGTGACCATAGAGCAAGTGAGCGGAGAGGCGCTGGGCCCGTCCCTGCTGGGGACTGTCGTGGTTCGCAAGTAAGCGAGAGGGTGCGCGGTCCTGCCGCAGGGCGGGGCCGCGCACCCTCTGCACCCGATGTGAGCGCTCCACACGAAATCGCTAGCCGTGCATCCTATCAAGTCCGTAATTCACTTACTGACCAGGCTCCGAACCCTCTGGTTCGCAATAGCGCCGGGATCCTCCGGCAAACGACGCGCAACCATAGAGCCAAGGAAGTCGCCTTGCAATAGCGTGATTAGCCCTCTCAGCCCTGAATCGGGACCTCCCACCGAAAATTCGCAATTCGGTACGCCTTGGCCCACTCATCGTTTTTCGCGCAAAGAAAAACCACCTCCTAGCGCGGATGTTTACTTCGGTATATAACTCCCTTCATTATTAGGTGCGATAGGACGACGTATGGACCGTGAATAGTCGGAAATCCGGCCAGCATCTTGACGAACGGCATGAGAAGTTCTATCGTCTAGCCGGAGCGAATTATGGTCGGGTGGTCATTGCAGGATGCCAAGAATCGTTTCAGCGCCATGGTGAACACCGCCGTGTCGGGAGAATCCCAGGCTGTCACTCGCAGAAGAGCTCCCGTCGTCGTCTTGGCCGTGGAAGATTATCAGAGGCTGCGCCGGTCGGGAGAGAGTCGGCGCGCCTACCTCTATCGGACACCTCCTTGCGATTCCCAAGGGTGGGCCAGACGACCTGCTCCATCGTGTTCCACTGAAACTGCGGGATGTTGAATGGTGACGTTTGGCTAGATAACGGCGTGTCTCAGCTCGGACTGCCCCCGGCGCGAATCCCGTGGTTGGAGGGCCACTGGGCATCTGGCGCCTACCCGAGCGCCGTGACGATAAGGTAGATGGAACGGGGGATTGCCACGAAGGCGCGAGAGAACAACCTCATTTCCATACACGGAGGTCAGGCATGCCGAAGCTGGTCTTACTCACATTGGCGCTGGCGTCTTTCAGCGTAATTTTCGCCTGCTCTCGCGATGAACCAGCGCCCGCAACGCAGCCTGCAAAGGAGGCTAGGGCGACTGTCGCACCAGGCGCCAGCGCCGAGTCAACGCTGATCCCGCGAGAGGATAAACCGGAGCCCGCTCGAGACCAGCAGCCTTCCGAAAAAGGCATGGGTCTGCCACCGGACACACTGCGCCCCGCGGCTGTCGACGATCCTCAAGCGTTCCTGTCTGCATTGTCGCCCGGAGAGCGGTCATGCCTAGGCGACAAGGACATCGGCCCTCAGGAACTGTTGCAGATGGCAGGGCGTTCATCCGGCGGCTCACCCGAAACCACCGCCACGGTCATCGACTGCCTGGGAGACGACACTGTGCTGAGGCTGTTCCTGACCACGCTAATCGGACAGGTTGAGCCGTTCAGCCAAGAGACCTCGATGTGCATACGGGAAGGACTCGTTCCGCTGGACCTGCGCGGGGCGTTGGCTCCGGCCGTCGCCGGGTTCGCCCCTGCCAATTCTCTGGCGCTGGGCATGGCGGCGCTCAACGTTTCTGTGGTCTGCATGAACGATGACGAATGGACAACCTATGCCCCAAGACTTGGTATGCCGCCCGAGTTTAGGGAAGGCGCAACCTGCCTGTTCGAGGAGTTGGGTGGATCGGCAAAACTGGCGGAAGCCATGCAGGTAGCCAGCTTGGGAGAAACGCCGGAGGAACTGACTATGGCGTTTGAAACTTGCGAGTTAGAAGACGCGTCGCCACCCCGCTAGTCTTACGCTTTCGCGTCGAGAAGTGGGTACGGAGTACTTGTAGGCTCATGGCATGATATCCAAGCGCCCTAAGGCCCGATCAGGTCGGCGTACCACAGTCGGTTGCTGACTGTTCCACGCGCCATCTCGCCTAGAAGACTTTGAGATGCGGATAGGCTTTTTCAATTTCTTCATTGAAAGCCAAGCGAATGGCATCTACCCCACGTTGTTGAAGACCGCCACGCGACTTGAAGAAGCCGAGGATTTCTTCGTAGTTGGTGTGTTTGTGCCTTGCAGTGTTCTTCATGCGACTCAGTAGGTCGTCGCCCTTTGGCACAGGCTTGTCTCTGTCCCTACAATAGTCGCGGGCCTCCTTCCTAAGCTGCCTCCACGTCACCGTGTCGTCTATGGCTATCTTATATTTGAGCCGCCCGCCGAGTGGGAGTATGCCGCAAGGTGAGGGCAGACTCCATCTCATTACAATGCCATCGAGGTAGTCATTCTCTATAGTTGCGCCCGACTGTTCCGCGTCCTCAAGTGTCCATTTTGGAAGGGAATTATATCGCGTACTGGGCGCAACATTTTTCTGCCGCCGATGCGCCACACAACCTTGACGCAATGCTGACAGCTGTGCTGATGTGGGTACATGGTCGCTACACACACCACACAACTATCAAGCCAGATTGTACCTTGGCCTGGAAGCCTCCACGAACTACCGGGCGCGGGTGAGGGCCGTCTACGAAGGAGGGAACAGCGACTGGGTCGCGGGCGCCGTCTCCACCTAGTAGCAGAACCGGGCCACGGCGCAACGCGGGCCTGTCCGCATCGCGCCGGGGCCCTCAGAGATGCGGTCCGGTCGCTGTCAAATGAAAGGGACGAGGACTATGAACGGGAGCGGAAGGACACTCCGGACATCGCCACCCTCCTATTGGTCTGCGGATAGTCCAGCGCTCCGGTCGATGGCACACGGCCAAATGGGAAGCCCTATTGGGACTAGCCAAGGTGACTATAGCGGTCTTCGCCTAAATGTACACCGATTTCATGGAAATTCGGCAGTGTTCTCACTGCTATCTCACACATGTTCCTATATCATTGCCCATAAGCGTTCTTGGCTCCACTTGGCGCGCTGTCTACCAGGGTAGCTCTCATTTTGCTGATATACATAAGGCTTGGGGCGCCCTTGGGCTTTGAGTCGGCTGATTCGCAAGGAGTTGACGAATGAACCTCACGGCAGAGATGAGAAGAAATCAGGCGTAAGCTCGTCTATGGCGCCTGAGAGAAGGAGCGAGCGTCTGCTATGGAGATAGGGAATGGGATGAAGAAGATGGCACGGACGATTGGAGCTGCGAGTATCGCGGCGCTTGTGGCGGTGGTGGGGTTGCTACTGATCGGCTGCGGGGGGGAAAGTGAGGACCGACCGCCAGGCGTGCGATCGGCTCTGGGCATGCGATCGGCGCCGTTGATAGGGATAGAAGCGCAGGAGATCGCAGCGGCGGATGCATTCCCGACGCCGGTGACTACCACTGAGACCCAGGGCGACCCGGGCGCTCCGTGGATGCCTGGGTGGCCCGGGAATCCAAGCCCTGCGGGTCCGGCGGGGCCTCCGGGCGCGCCCGCTCTGGAGGCTGTGCAGAAGTTGGCAGCCCAGGGAGCGCCTGG
Organism: Dehalococcoidia bacterium; assembly: GCA_965208795.1. Classification (GTDB taxonomy): domain Bacteria; phylum Chloroflexota; class Dehalococcoidia; order Lucifugimonadales; family UBA1123; genus VXRN01. The sequence goes on along the minus strand of CBDBPQ010000002.1, from coordinate 490,338 downwards.
CGGATTCGACATCGTAAGCGTACAGGCGGCGTTCGTGCAGCAGGAGCGGATCATCGTTCGCACGGTGGATATGAGTCTGACGGTCAGGGACGTGGCGGAGTCGGTGGACGCGGTCGCTGAGATCGCGCGCCGGTATAGAGGATGGGTGGTCGGCACTGACCGGAGCGCAGTCCACAGGGGGCGGGTGTCCATTCGCGTTCCGGCGCAGTCGTTGGAAGAGGCGGTGGTGGACATAAGAGGCATAGGTTTGAAAGTGGAGTCGGAGTCAACAACAAGCCAGGACGTTACGGACGAGTACGTTGACAGCCGCTCGCGACTGACGAGCCTGCGAGCCACCGAGGAGGCGCTGCTGAACCTGTTCGACCAGGCGGAGACGGTCGAAGAGGCGCTCGAGGTGCAGAGAGAACTTGCCGACTTGCAAGCCGAGATCGAGTCGCTGCTTGGGCGTATCAAGTTCCTGGAGGAGACGGCGGCGTTCTCACTCATCAACGTCGGGCTGTCGCTGGCGGCTGTCGAGATGGCGGTGGAGGCGGGCGACGACCGGACGCTGAGCCTGGGCGAACCGGCGCGGTTCAGGGCTACGTTCACGCCACCGGCGGGGATAGATTCATTCAGCTTCGTCTGGGACTTCGGCGACGGCAGGGAGGTCGCGCATGGAGACCGAACGGTCGCTACGTCAGAGCCGGGGCAGCGCGTTACCGCAACGGTTCATCACACCTACGAGGACGATCTGGAGTCTCCCTACATCGTGTCGCTGGACATCGTGGGGTTTGGAGACGCCGGACAGGTCGAGGGATCGGACACGTTTACAGTGGACGTGGTGGAGATACCGCCGATAGAAGTATTCCTCGAATCCGAGAACAATGCCGAACACGGCGAAGACGTGGAGTTCTCAGGCTCGTTCACGCGGCCCTCGGAGCTTTCAGACTTCAAGTACAGTTGGGACTTCGGCGACGGCAGCCCGGTCGTCAATGGCGTGCCAGAGGAGGGCGTTACTCGGATCACGGCGATCCACGCGTACGAGAACTATCGCAATCGGGAATACCAGATCACGCTGACGGTAACGGCGCAGAGCGAGGCGGGGGAGGTGTCGGGTTCATCCTATACGTACATCTTCGTCGAGGAGGATGAGGGGCTTGTGATCGGCGGATGGAGCCCGGGAGACAACGCGAAGCAAGCCACGCGCGCGCTGTCGGTCTTCGGGCAGGGGATGGGAACCCTGATAATCTGGACTGTCATCTTCAGTCCGGCATGGCTCATCGTGATCGGCATCGTGTATGGAATCATACGGCTGAACCGGCGACGGCGGGCCAGGCGGCAAGCCGAGACGCCAACACCGGCGATTGAGAGCGCCAACGAGACCCAAGGTTAGGAAGATGACGACACGCCACTTCACATCTACCGGGTTCGTGGTCTATCGCTGCTGCGTGGCGCTGCACTGGCATAAGAAGGTGAAGGCGTAGCTGCCGCCGGGCGGACACATCGAGCCGAACGAGGATCCGGTGCAGTAGGATCGTATATCCTGTTCTCCGATTTGCTGGGAGCGAACTCGAGGAGTGTTGGGACGGCGGCTGTGGCCATGTCTCTGGGCTTCAGCTTTCTGGCGGCGTGCAGCAACATGATATTCAGGTTGTGGAGGTCGGGGAGGTGCGGGGAGGAACTTGAGTGGGATGGTGTGGCATAACTCAGCGGGAAGTTGATTGGCTGAGGCAAGAGGGTGCGGAGTGATCCGCGTCCTCCCGCCGTTCCAGGGCGTTGAAAGAGGGCCGCAGCGGCTTTCCCAGAACGTTTGGGAGTGGGGGAGAGTCATCCGTCGCCAAAAACGGGCTGAAATCGGCGTTTTCGCGCTTTTGCAAGCCTCGCTCGGCTTTGAGACGGCGAGGCATCTCTATGTGGTCGCTTCTCGCCTCGCGTTGTAGCAGGGCGGCAGAGTGGATGGGCTGACGTGACCGGAGCGTGGATTTGCTCTCCGCCACGGGCGTGGCGATTCTTCTCCGGATAGGTCGGATTGGCGAACCGGCGCCATACGACAAGATCGGATTCGCAGAAGGGGGACGCCGGATCGTATGGGATTGGCCTACCGCAGCGGATTAAGTGGCCGGGTTCGCCCGCGCCGGCGGCGGAGTTATCGTCTATATCAGCGGCTCCGGTCGGAACTCTGGTGTTCCAGCTTACCGCTTCGGAGCCTGCTACTATCTCGTCCAGGTTGGTCCAGATCTCGGTGTAGAGTGTCCGGTCGTCGGACTTGAGAACAAGGACGCCAATCTCATTGGCAGGATCGTCGGTCGCTCCGAGGTGAGTGGTCGTGAGGTAGATCGACTCGTCGGTGGCGTAGCACACGCCGCGGAGGTTCTCGATTCGTCTTATATGAATGCGTGAGCGGGGTAGCCACTCTATCATGGCGGGGTCGAGAGAAAGCCGGCTGGCGACGGTTGTTGCGACCACGCCGGCCGAGATTTTCTCATCGAGTATCCGGCGTAATTCGGCGGACGGCGCGAGCTCGGGCGTGAGGATAGTAGCGAAGCTTCGCGCCGATCGAATGAGGTCCTCGATGGTCTTTCTCGCGGCTCTGGGGCCGACTGCCTTGGAAATGACGCTCTCCTGGCTGAACTTGGGGAGATTGCGGCAGCGTTAATGTTATACGCTCATGGGAGCTTGGCAACTTTGATACGACTGCTGACTGATTTGAGAAGCGTCGGTTATCGCTTTCTTCTCTTGGAGCGGTTTTGACGAGCGTGTTTCTTGCGCGGTCCTTTGAGTTGTCCAGTGACTGTCTTGTTGTAGCGCGGAAGGCGTCCGATTCGTTGAAGGTATCCTTATGCGCGGCGTCCGCCCTGTGCGACTGGGCGTGATCTGGTGGGACGTGTGATATAATATCCAGCGGATTGTGCCAACCGAATTAGGCGTTGACCAAGATATGGCAGGACGACCCAAGTGGTACTCGGAACACCCTCCGGCTTGCACCTGCGAAAGGTGCAACGAGGGCAGGCGGACACGGCGGGACTTGCGTCCCGTCTGGCACTCAGCCTGGGACGACTACGAGCCACCAGTAGAAGAACCTCCGCGCAAGCGTGGGCGGGGCTTCGTCTCCAGCTTCTTCATCACCCTTGCATTGGCGTTTCTGGTCGCCGCGATCGGATTTGTGGTTTACGACTCTGGCTTCCTGCACCGTCAGACTTCCCCTCCCGCTCTGGCGCCGCCGGCGATAACATTCCCCACGCCGACGCCCTCCCGTGCCAGCGTCGCGGCCGCCGTTCCGACCTCCACGCCGGCGCCCACAGCGACGTCCACGGCGACTCCCACTCCCACGCCGGCGCTCGCGGCAACTCCCGCCGCCGTTGCCGTGGCGCCGCCGACCGCCACGCCATCCGCAGCTCCACCCCCTGCTGCCACTTCGATTGCTATCTCCACGCCAATGCCATCACCGACGGCTACAACGATCCCATTGTATGACCTCGACAAGCTGAGGCAGACGTCCGAGGCGAACATGGCGCCAGATGTGGCGGCGACAGCATATCCGGCGCCTACGGCCACCTCCCTACCCACGCCTGAGCCAACGGGAAGGTTGCCCAGCCTATCTCAATTCCAAAACGGTCGGTGGTTGGCTCGAAATAGACCTGCCCTGTACGACTCGATCAGGTCGCTCGGCTGGGTGAGGGACGGCATTGATGATTCGGAAGTTGAGACTCTTGAGCGGATACTTGTGACCGCCGCTTACTCCGAGGATCTGGCGGAGTCTCTTATAGCTCTATATTGGGTTGTCGACCACATAGACGAAGCCGAATTCACTGCGATCGACTATTTGGACGGCGTAGCGGATTTCAGCGAAGTCGCTGCGGAACGCATCGTCTCATTGGGCTGGTTCGCCGATGGCATTACGGAAACTGAAGCGAAGGTTGTAAGGTACTTGTTCGGCATTGCGTACGAGGACAAGTCAGCGATCGAACGAATAGTTGATATGCCGTTCCTGCGCACTCTTGAACCGGCGGATGTGGTGGCAGTGGACTCTTTGGAATCGATGGTGTCGTTCAGAAGAGGCGAGTTTGATAAAGCGATGGCGCATCCTTCCATAGCTAGTGGCATTACCGACGATCTGGCGCCTATCGTGGCAATGCTCAATGGAACCGCAAAGTACAACCCTGACCTGGTTGAAGCGCTCTTGTCGCTCGACGGAGTGACGATTGAGCGAAGGGGCGTCGAACTACCTCTCTCCGGTAAGGTTGACTTGGCGATTGTACGCACCGGCCCAGGCGCGGCGCGCAGCATGGATCTGCTCGAGTACGCAGTGCGAACGTCAGAAGAACTGATGGACAAGCCGCTGCCTACAAACTATATTGGTCTGCTGTTCGATAACGCCACCAGCGGCGGAATCGCAGGGACTAACTTCCAAACTCACATTGCCATTCTCCCCAAATACGACGTTGACGACGGCAGCCGCCGAGCCGAGTTCACCTCCCATATCATCACTCATGAGGTGGCGCATTACTACTGGAACGGCAACGCGGACTGGGTAGATGAGGGCGTGGCGGACTTCATGGCGTCCGCAATCGAAAACAGGCGTATAGAACAATCCATAAATGTTACGAACGACCCGTGCGCGTATGTGAGCAATATATCTGGGTTGGAATCGCTCAATCCCGAACGAGATTCGGATGTGTTCGACTGTAACTACTCGCTCGGAGAGCGTCTGTTCGTAGATATGTATTACATGCTCGGTGAACCCAACATTTGGGCCGGACTCAGATCGCTCTATCTTATGTCGCAGGTAGAGGACGATCCCGACGATGATCATCAGGGCACAAGATTGGGTATCGAACACGTGCGTGAGGCGTTCCAACCCAACGGCAACGATGCGGCGACGGTCCTCGCTCGCTGGTACGATGGTGGCGCAGGGCATGACCTTTCACGCTTGGATCTGTCCCGTCCGGATCCTGCCCTGACGCGAATCAACGGGCGGATGGATAAGGCATACATATCGTTGAGCCAGGATGGTCCGCCGGTATCCTCATTCTCAGCGCAGGCCGTAACGGACTACTTATTGCTCAATCTGGAATATTCATACAGCGTAATCGGCGCGCCTCGTGAGACCACACTTGAAATCGTGGCCTTCTACGAGGATGGCTTCGAGTTCATGCGACGGCAACTTGCGGTCACCGCGGAGTCGGCTTACATCGGTGGGACATCATGGCACACAGTAGGCTCCAACCCTCCCGCTCCCGGCCGCTACTGGGTGTACGTGTACGACGGCGACCGCAAGGTCGCCGAGGCTCGGTTCGAGATAACGCCTTGACGCGCTGCTCGCCTTCGCCAACCTCGACGAGCGCGTCCCACCGGACCACCCGCTGCGGATCATCAAGCGTGTCGGTGACGACGCGCTCGGTCGCATGTCAGGCGACTTCGACGCGATGTACTTGAGGATTGGTCGAGCATCGACCCTTCCCAAGCGTCTGCTGAAGTCTCTGCTTCTGATCTCGCTTTACTCGAAAGGTAGAGGGGATACAATGTCCCGGTATGCCTTCTGTCCAGGAGAACATCTCATGAGAGGCTGGCACAATCCGCAGTGTTCCATGCTCGTATGCATGCCTTCATCAACCTTGACGAGCGCGCCTCACTGGACCATCTATCAGGATGCCCAAAAGGGCATCGCTGACCATGCTCTTTTCCGCACGTCAGACGACTTCGACCGGATGTACTCAAGGTTCGGTCGAGCATCCGTCTCTTTTGATGCGGGATGCAGTACCGGGACGCCTACCGTATTGGCGCGGCCCTCGCGACACAACGAGAAACGGGGGTCATCTTCTCCTCGATCTTTCGTCGGCAGCTGATTTGACCTTTTTGCCGACTCTTATAGGCTTGGAATTGGTGAATCCGAGGAACACGAGTCGTACCTGTAGCCGTTGCGGCGTGATAGACGTTGCGAACAGGGACGGAGAGAGATACGAGTGTCGCAGATGCGGGTTGCGGATGGACGCGGACATTAACATACTGAGGAAGGCGAATATCGCGCCGCGCTCCTCTGAGAACGTAGAAATATGTCGCGGACTGCCTACAGGGAGTTTGCGATATATTTCCCTAATCTCGATTTTGGAGGCGCGTTGATGCGACGGCGAGAGGATTTTCGGGTGATGATCACGCGGGTTGTGGACGGGGACTCTCTGGAGTTTCGGCGGGGCGGCTTCTGGCGCAATCTCTTCGGGATAGGCAAGGTGGAGCGGCTCAGGCTCTATGGAATAGATGCTCCCGAGCTGAGCCAGCAACTCGGGAACGTCTCCCACTCGGCGCTTTCGAGAGAGATCCAAGGGTTTATGCGGATTCGCGTTGTGGACGTCGATCGCTACGGCAGGGTTGTCGGGTTGCTGTACAAGAAAGACCCGATGGACAGTGTGAACCGACGTATGATACTGCGGGGGATGGCCTACTGGTACAAGTGCTATGGCGGCGCGCAGTGGGGGTTCGAGGAGGCGGAATCGCGGGCGCGCGCTGAGCGTATCGGCGTCTGGGCGGACGATGATGCCGTTAGGCCATGGGATTATCGCGCCGGCGAGAGGGAAGCAGGCGGCTTGAGTGTCCGGTGGTTGCTTGTTCTGGGCCTGGTCGTCGTGGCGCTGGCGGTCGCTATGGCGCTGTTTGGACCGTTGGTATTCACTGGGTACTGAGCCGGCCGCCGTTGCGCCCGCGCAATAGTGCATTAGCGGTGACCACACAGCGCGATTGAGAACGTGGTGGTACCGAGCGAAGCTCGTATCGTCGCTGAGTCCCATGACCCGGAGAACGGAGGCGACGGTCCTCTTGCGCGTGGCCAGAACTGCCCCAACCAGCATAACCTGGACTTTCGCCCATGTCCTGGCCTGGAACACAGGCGCGAACGGACTGAGAATGGGTACAATGGCATCGGGCAGGATGAGCATGGCTGAACCTTTTGAAGGGGGTTCGGGCCATCTTACCCTGTTCTTATACCCTGCATATCACGCGGCGGAATGTACAAAGTCCAGCTTGGATGATCTCCTTACGGACGAGAGTCGAGTATGAGATTGGTAGTAGTTGAAAGGGGGGCTTGAACAGTTGACGTACGGTGCATCTGTATCAGGAACGGCATACCGCGAAAGCCTGCTGGTTGACTCGATGAGGCCCCACGCACTGATATCCAAAAGCTCAACCGCCACACACATCCTCAGACCTTGGAAGTGGATGCCCGCTTTCTGGGTTCGCCCGAAAATCACTCGATTTGGATAGGGGATGCTAATGTACCAGCTTCGCCAGATGCTCAAGTGGCTGCTGTTCGTCATGCTGCCCAAGCTACCTCGAAGACTCTCGGACGACCCGGCAGTACATTCCGACTTTGAGATTGGATGGAACTTGCAGGACGGCTGGCGAAGACTCGTCGAACAGCATGTTCGTCGTCACGGACCAGACATGCCTTCTGGTCAGGCCGAGAGGCTCGAGGGAGTAAGGATAAGCGTCGCGTTCGTCAAACGTATGGGTGAAGGCGAGGCCATGGCGGTCGTCCGTCCGAATTCCAGCCTCGACAGACTCCCCGACATCGCGCTGGCGCTCCTGCTGGGAGCGCCGGAAGATTTGGCCCGAAAGGTCGATCAGGCCATCAGACGGGAGGACGAAGACCTTATCTCGTCCGCGCGCTTGCTCATTGGGTGTGAGTTTGTGGACGGATTCTGGCGGCCCTTCGACGCGCAACGAAACTTCTGGGGGATCGAGTCGAATACCCAGTACGGCGTTGAAGAGGCCGTTAGGCAGAGGCTGACGGCGATCCTTAGACAACTCCGCTTCTCGAACAATGACGTAGAGGAGGAGATAGCGCGTAGCCTTCCCGCGAAGTGGGACGAAATCGTCGAAGATCACTACGACCTGCTGGTGAGAGACTACTGGGACTCCAACCGGGCCGAGCAATTTCGCAGCGTGAAGATACAGGTGGTGGAGGCCCATTTGCTCAGCGCCGACAGGGCTGCGGCCATAGTTCGGACTAATGTGGATGTCGGCGAGTTGACTGACCTAGCGCTGGCGCTGCTTTTGGGAACACGGGAAGACCTGGCTCGCGAAGTTCACAGGTCTCGCAGTCAACTCATGGGGCCAGATGAAGATGCGCTCCGAGACCGTCTTCTGGTGTGGTGCCTGTTCAAGGATGGAGAGTGGGACATCGGCGGCTATTCGGAAGAGAGCCGCGCCGCCGAGCCTGAAACCCACGCCGAAATCGGAGAAGCCGTGCAGCTTCAGAGTAGCTGGAAAGAGCCGCCATTCGCGGTGACCGTCTTGGGTCCGCCTGAATCTGTCGGCGACACCCTGGTCAGACTCCCCGCGCGCATCACTTCCATCCTCCCACGATGGCGACTATGTGACGTTTCCTTCCCCGGCGCGCTGCTGGAAACCGATGAAGACAAAGACGGCAACCGTGTCTCTTGGGACAACATCGACGTGAGAGCCAGGCATGACTTTCCGACCGACCTTGCGCTCATCAAGGGAGGTTCACACGAGGACCACCTCTTCTTTGACTCCGACGAAGACTCGTTGCCCGACCGGCCCTTTACCAAGCTTCACTATCTGGATGACACCGAGCAGATTGTCATGGTGGAACTCGACCGGAGCGTCAAGACGCCGGAGCGATTCACAGTCGATGCGGAATCGTTGGGAACAGCATGGGACGCCCCACACCTGGACGGAGTCAGCGAGAGGCTCAGAGGGTCCCAATGGACGAACACGCCCGTCCCCACAGTCGTGAAAGTAGGTGACGCCGTGGAGGCGTTCGCATCCACCGGGCATGGGATGGAACCGTCGTATGAGCTGATCGTGTTGGGGCCGCCGGAAGTCCTCGACGAACGTACTCTGCGGATCAGGCTTCGCATAACTTCCCGTGAAGCAGAATTGCAAGCCATGGGACTCTGCTTTCAGCTCTCTCCCGCCCCGGACAAGTTCGGGCGCTTGCAGTTCTTGTTGGAGTCACTGCCGTGGCATGAAGAGAAGTCCGATCTCTCTGACTCGTTTCGATACGTCGAGTTGGGAATGGGAGAGACCCGCGAAGCCTTCGTTTACTTCCGCGTCTCCAACGAGAGACTCGTCCCGGCGCCGGAGTCTCTCGCCATCCTTTGGTACGGTCCAGCAATGTTTGAACGGCCTATCTTGCTCTGGTCGAGCTGAGTGGGTCAGGTAAGGCGCGCTCAAGCAATGATCCGACACCAACGAGGATCGATAAGAGAGCGGAGGGGGAACCATGCAGGGAGAGCGCAGCGACGGGAATGGACAGGAATCTTGGCAGCGCCTCGACGAATTCCGCCGTCGGCCGGACAACTTGACCACTGAGGAGCGACGGGAGGCGCTTGACCGCTTGGACGCAGAGGTTGCGGCCAACCCCAACAATGCCTATGGCCCTCTGCTCGACCTAATGCCAATGGTTGGTAACTCCTTCACGCATCAGTGAGATAGGCGACAAGTTTCCACCTGTGGGGGTCTGCATCCAACAAGTGCGGAATGGAATAAGAACAGTCCTCGACGCGGTTGCAAACAGTTGGATGCCGAAGATCGCCTTGGGCACCTTCGCTGTTTTGCTGGCACTCACGGCGGGACTCGCAGTCATACAGAACACGTACGCGTGGCTCGGTAGCGCCCCGCCTTACGGAATAGCTTCGATTGACGTGGGCAGGCTCGGCGTGGCAGTAGGGACAGCCGGGACCGCATCCGCATTCCTTGTCACCCTCTACGTCGCCGAGCGAAACTACCGAAGAGGAAGGAAGCACATCCCGCACTTGACCATGACACTTGACGTGACCAGGATTCCCGTTAGTAGGCAATACGACGCAGTCATCCTCGCATTGGAGGCAAAAAACACCGGCTCCGGTTTGTGCAGAGTCAATGAAGTTTATTGGGCGGTGCATGCCCTGTCCCCCTACGACGACCAGACCACCGAACTCATGGATAACGAATTCGCCGGCAGGACAAATGCCAACCAGGAGACCGAATTTCCTTGGCACGAGTTGAAGACGGACACGACCAAGCATATAATTGCTATAGAGCCTGGAGAAACCGAACAGATGACGCACGACTTCATCATCCCACACGAGATCGGCGCTGTCATAGTCTCAGCGTGGGTATCCAATGCTTCCGAACCCAAAACCACCGAAGGTTGGTACCGGCGGATACCGCACGTTCCATAGGAGAATTGAAACATGGACAACGAAAGCAGGAGCAATTCGCAAAACCTAGTCCTGACGGGCCGCCCCGATGAGTATCTGGGGAGAGGTGGTGGGCAAGGCAAGCCCCGAACTCCAACGGGGGAGCGTAAGGCTTGGAAACGACCGACCGGAAATTCCACGCCTTCAAACCGGAGCAAACCGTCGTCAACGTAATGCGGTATAAACTTTGCCCAAGTAGCAGCAAGTGCATGAAATAGGTCAGCTTCCTTACTGGGGTGGGATCTGGAGATGGTTCGACATCCGTGGAGTGGCAGGGTGTGGCTGCGAAATGACCGGGAGCCGCCGACTCGCCCGGTGGGGTTTGTGGCGTTGCCCAGGCGATGGGTGGTGGAGCGTACGTTTGCGTGGCTGGTTCGTAACCGCAGATTGTCTAAGGACTATGAATACCTGCTTGAAACTGAAGAGTCGTCCGTGTCCGCTGCTATGGTCAGGCTGATGCTTCGCAGACTGGCGCATCCTACCTGAAATGACTTCTCAGACACCCTCTAAATCCCCTTGGCGTCTTTGTGCCTTTGCCGTCAAATGAATCCCTACGAGGTAAACATGAAATTCATTCTGCCAATCGGGCTCATAGCCATAGCCGCCGCAGCTTTCTTCGCGTTGTCCACCCGCGCCGACGCGCAGGCGCTGACGGACAGTCCGTATATCTTTAGCGGAACGGTTACGGTGGACGGGGCGGCTCCGCCGGACGGGCTTACGGTGCACGCGAGGGTCGAGGACTACCGGAGTCCGGCGGTGGACGTGGTCGGCGGGAAATACGAGGGGCTGACGGTGAATCCATCGGGCGTTCACTTCGACACGAAGATCATTACGTTCTACCTTGGGGACAGCGTACAGGCGGCTGAGACGGAGGTGTATCGCAGGAGCGGGATTCCGGTGGTGTTCGTGGACTACGAGCTGACGTTCCCGAACCTGCCGCCTCCGAATGCCGGCGCCGCGCAGGCGCAGACAAACACTCCAACCGACTACGACACCGACGATGACGGTCTGATCGAGGTTGGCAGCCTGGCGCAGTTGGATGCCATCCGCTGGGACCTTGACGGCGACGGCTCCCCGACTGATTCCACCGCCTACGACGCAGCATTCCCCAGCTCGGTGACCGGCATGGGCTGTCCACAGGTGGTCTGCATCGGCTACGAGCTTGTTGCAGACCTCGACTTCGACACTAACGGGGATGGCGACGCCGACACCGGCGACGGCTACTGGAACGGCGGCGCGGGATGGCATCCGATTGGGGGCAACGGCGACGGATTCAACGCCGTTATGGACGGCAATGGCCACACTGTCTCAAGTCTATTCATAAGTCGTGACGATTCAGACTATGTAGGCCTTTTTGGGTACACAGAAACACTCAGCGACATAAAGAGGGTTGGATTAGTTTGGGTCAATGTTATCGGGAAATCGTACGTCGGCGGGCTGGTCGGAATCAACAGAGGCACCATCAGCTCCAGCTATGCCACAGGGTCAGTGGACGTGACCGCCGGCGGCGCTGACTCCGTCGCGTCTGCGGGCGGGCTGGTCGGAATTAACGATGGCTCCATCAGTTCCAGCTACGCCACAGGGTCAGTGGACGTAACCGCCAGCGGCGATTCCTCGGGCGGGCTGGCTGGGGGGCTGGTCGGATTCAACGGCTATGGGGGCATCATCAGTTCCAGCTACGCCACAGGGTCAGTGGACGTAACCGCCAGCGGCGATTCCTCTGCCGTGTCTGCGGGCGGGCTGGTCGGAGCCAACGTGGGCTCCATCAGTTCCAGCTACGCCACAGGGTCAGTGGACGCCAGCGGCGATTCCTCCGATGTGTATGCGGGAGGGCTGGTCGGATTCAACGATGGCTCCATCAGCTACAGCTATTGGGACACCGAGACCTCCAGGCAGTCCACCAGTGCAGGGGGAGAGGGCAAGACGACGAGCGAGCTCCAGACGCCCACGGGCTATACGGGCATCTACGCCGCCTGGAATGTGGACCTGGACGGATGGCGCTGGGATGAGCCGTGGGACTTCGGCACAGCCAGCGAATATCCCTCACTCATAGGTGTCGGCCCAGTCTCGCCAGCAGAGATGGACAGATCAGCCCCGTCGCTCGCACGCGGAACGCGCTCCCCGCGCCCAGTCTCGCCAGCAGAGATGGACAGATCAGCCCTCGTCACCCTCTACGACGCCACCGGCGGCGACAACTGGACGGACAACACCAACTGGCTCAGAGACGAGCCGCTCGGTGATTGGCATGGCGTCACGACGGATGCAGATGGACGGGTTACGCAATTGCGGCTCGCCAATAACCGGCTGACAGGTGAGTTGCCGAGCCAGTTGGGAGACTTATCATCGCTCAGGCAACTTCGGTTGGGAAATAACGAGCTGTCCGGTCCCATTCCGTCGGAGTTGGGCAACCTGTCGAACCTGGGATACCTGTATCTCAACGCCAACGACCTGACCGGCTCCATACCTGCCGAATTAGGAGGGTTGGCGAATCTGGTTCACCTGTATGTCAATGACAACAACCTGAGCGGGTCGATACCGAGCGAATTGGGAGGCTTGGTGAATCTGAGGCGGTTGTATGCATACGATAATGACCTGAGTGGGTCTATCCCGATAGAGTTGGGCAGACTGGCTAGCCTAGAGCGCTTACACATCTCTGAGAACGATCTGAGCGGATCAATACCCTCGGAACTGGGCGACATGTCCAGCCTTACTCAGTTGATCCTGTCCGATAACGACCTGACCGGCAGCATCCCGTCGAGCTTGGGCAGTCTGACCCAGCTGGAGGAGCTGCATCTGGACAGCAACGAGCTATCGGGGGCGATACCTGCCGAACTGGGCGACCTTTCTGGATTGACGGAGTTGTACATGAGCGACAACTACCTGGAAGAGTGCATACCGGCGAATCTGCGAGACGTGCCCTCCAACGACCTTGACGACCTTGGCCTGTCCGGCTGCTGACGATCGTGGACGTTGGGGAGTCGAAGTGTTCAAGAGGAATGTCTGGTCGATGTGGCGTCGGGAGGGGGTTGAGCGGACGGAACGGCGACTAGGTTTCGTAGGCGCAGGCCGGTTCTTCACCCACCCGGAATCGAGGGATGCCGTGGGGCGACGCGCGACCTGGCTAACGGCGGGCGCTGCATTGGTGGGCCTCGCTTGGCGCCAGGCGCGGCTGGCGCACACCCGGAGAAGCGGCGGCCCGTTCGACGCCCTCGCACGGGTCTTTGGATTATTGTCATGTCATCAGTCGAGCAGTTGTAGAACCGCGTTGGGCTTCCATCCTATCTTCCTGATCGCAGCCGCTATGCTCTTTTCACCGCGCATCCTCAATATGCTCAATACGAAGTTTCTCACTGCTGCCATCACCTGCGGAGCCAAGTTGGTTCGCACCTGACTTTTATCCTCTCCTATCGCAACGTCCCTGACGTAGTGAAGGCGGTTCTCTATTCCCCAATGACCTCTGACCAATCTCAGAAGCCGAACTGCGGGTGTGTTAGGTCCCAGGCTGGTTATGGCATATCTATGGCATATCGCGCCTGTCGGGATAGCTCCCCTTTCACCATGCGCCAACTCTCCACCTTCAGCGCCTGCCGCTGTCCGGGCCAGTCCAGATATGTTCTGAGCATATCAGTCGCCCACAGCCTGCGACGTTCCCAACGGTCTCTATGCCTTGTCTCTGTCTCAGCGTGGGTGTATTCACCAGACAACGGATCCTCAAAGCACAGTTCTATATCTTTGCACAGGCTCTTTTGGTTCGTCTTGACTACCATCAGGTAGTCTCCACCCGCCTCCATCACCTGCTGGCATAGCTTTCTGTTGCAGCAAAGCGCGTCTCCCGGTTACGACTCTGTCCGTCAGAACGACTCTATTCAGCAACTTGCCCACCATGCTCGGTTCGGACTCTCTCTCAAATGAGCGCTTCCCCCTTTTGACCCACCACAACGCCAAGATCACGGGTGTAGGCAGCCACAAGTCTGACACCAGGTATCTGATCCCCGTGTATCCCTCTCAACGCCTTGCCATCTATCGCTATCGCCTCCTCTCCCTGTCCCAATCGGGATTCGATCCATTCTCCCAATACCGACTCGAACGCGTCGGTATCCATACTCGAAAATACCTTGTGCAGCGTGGATACCGCGGGGATTCTGTCTCTTGTGAACCCCAGTTCCTCAGGTACGGCGGGTTCCTGCATCCTTCCCCATTGGGCTATGGCGTATAGACTGCGCGCGCCGCTGGACATCGCGCATACCGAAAGCGCCAGTATTGCGCCCAAGGGATGGCGACGACCGTGGGTTGAACGGGGGTCGGGAACCCGACTCGAACGCTCTGAGTAGACTTTCTCCCAATCTTTCCTTGTTCGTGACTACAGTCTAATACTGTTACCGAATAATCGAAGGATCCTGGGAGGCGAGCAAGGCGCGAAAGCTGGAGCTTAGAGCGGAGTAGTATTTGACGCAGAGGCGCAAAGGCACGGAAGGACGCGGAAAATTTACGCTGCCATCCGCGTCTTCGCGTTTAAATTGGGGCGGGACGCTGGAGCAGTCCGCATCTCAGAACAACGCTCTCGCAATGGCAATGGAAAGCCCAATTATGCCCGGAACCAAGAAGATGACAAAGGTGATGGCGAGAGTAACCGTCGTTCCAGGTAGGTGGTGTCGCCTTGGTCCATACTCCCAAAGAGCCAGAAACTTGGTGATTTCGAATATCTTGCGGCGCATCGTCATTTTCATCACCCTAAACCCACCAGCTACCGGAACATGGTAGCCGGTAGATTCATTGAAGAGGTTCCAACTACGGAATGGACATCCTATCCAAAGTGGCTTATGAAACAGTCCCCTAGTGAGTATGCGCATGAGTGTGATTCATCCGCCCTCCACTTAAACGAACTTCCAATGGTAGTGGCCATGCCCACGCCAATAATTTAGGGAATTATATCGCAGGGAGAACTCCGTTTACTTTGCGATATTAATCATATTCCAAGTATTCGCGGCATTCTCCGTCGTTCCACCGCATCACCTTGTGCAGAGTCAGATTATCCGTGCTTGGCATGAGAAGGCGCTTTCAGCTAGGGTGACTACATATTAGTACTTCGGTTCCGAATAGCCGATGGCGCATTGCTGGCCGAAACACCATCGGTCGTATTTTGCGCTTGCCTCAGATATAGGTGTACTCATTGCAGGCTCGGCGCTATGCGCGAGGCAAACACCAGGCATAGAGGTAGAGCCATTGCAACGGCGCGAGCGCCCCAAGAAGGCTACATGCCCTACTTTGATCCCAGCGAGAACGGCCCGGGAGCGCACTCTCCAGACTCGCCGCCCTTGAAGTCGAATACCCTAGCTCAGATGGAGAACCGGTGGCTGACTGAGAGGGGCGCCGCAGTTACAATTGGCTATGACTCAAGCAATCGCAATGTCAGACTACCGAACGGCTGGGGTAGTTGGGAACCCTTGATGGAGTCAGCAGTGGCGAGGACAGTTAGCCTCTGCATAGAGTCAAGCCGCATTCGGACGCCGGCGTCGAGCGTATTGGTGTCCGCGTCGGCGAGCGTCTTCTCCGGCTGCTATGCGCGCGCCCTCGTCCACGTCCACCCAGCGGAGGACGATTGTGCCCACGACGATGAGGATGAGAATGGAGAGGATGGCGACGCGGGTGTCGAAGAATGCGGTCGCGGCGACGTAGAGCATCGGCCCGAATACGGATGAGGCGCGGCTCATGAATCCGAAGAACGAGAAGAATTCGCCGCTTCTCGTCTCCGGCGTTATCTGCGCGAACAGGCTGCGAGCGAGCGCCTGGCTGCCTCCTAGCACTAGCCCTGCGATCGCGCCGACCATAATCCACTGGTACCCGACGTCGAACCCCAGCGGCGCCCACACGTTGTCGCGGACGAACAGGGGCCACCAATCTATAGGCCCTGAGCCGAGCGGAGCTACGCCTTCCTGCAGATCCGCATCGTCGAGCGGCGCCAGCGCGATTCCGAACAGCACGACGACGACCCAACCCAGCAGGGACAATACCAGCGCGGCTTTCGTCGAAGTCCAGCCCGCTATCCGGCTGAACAGCATCGCGCCCGGAGCGGCGACGAACTGTATCATCAGTATGGTAATCATGTTGAATACGAGTGGGATGCCCAGAGTGTCCGCCGCGAAGGCTCCGGCAATCGCTGTTACCGTCTGCACGCCGTCGTTGAACAACAGGTAGCTGCCCAAGTACCTGAGCGTTACGCGCAGCCGCGACAGGTGCGCGAAAGTGGTCCGCATCTCGGACACGGCGAGCGATACGGCGGTTAGCGCGTTCAGACCGTGCACGCGGCTGTGAATGGGTGGCTCAGGCACTACGCGCAACGTCCACAGCGCCCAGCCGAACCACCAGACGCCGATTGACAGGAGCGTAATCCGCGTCGCAAGGTCGGCGAACGCGGTATCTTGGGTCAAGGTAATGATCACGAGGTGAACCGCAAGCAGCAGGCCTCCGCCCACGTATCCGTATGCGAAGCCTCGGCTGCTCACGTCGTCTAGCAGATGGTCGGGGGCGATGTGGGGCAGGAATACGTTGTAGAACACGAGGCTCCCGGCGAACCCAACGTTCGCCAGCATGAAGACTCCGAACAACCACAGCCACGGCTCAGAAGTGTATGCGGAGAGGAATGACAGACACGTGAACACGCTGCCCGCTATGGTGTACATCCACAGCAGCGTCTTCTTGATCGGAACTCTGTCGGCGATGACTCCAAGTATGGGGCTCGTCACCGCGACGATAGCCGTCGAGATCGCCACTCCCAGGCTCCACACCGAGCTGCCGGTGAATGTGATGCCCAGAAACACGCCTGAATCGCCTACCGCCTCTTTGAACAGGAAGACGAAGTAGATGGGAAGTATCGCCGCCGTGCCGCTGGTTGCGAATGCCGAGTTTGCCCAGTCGTACATGCACCAGGCGCGTATGATGCGACGCCGGCGCGCGGACAGGTCTCTGAACCGTGGCAACTGTTGAGGCTCTTGCACAAAGTCTCCTCAAGCAGAAATTCGCGGTGAAAACCCATGCGGGAGGCGATTCTGCCCGTATTTTGCGGCGACGGTCTTGAGAAACCACTTCACCAGTGGGTAGTCTATTGGGGATGGCTGGGACAAGGCAAGCGGCAGAGGTAGGTTGTGATGGTGGATTGGTACTTCAACATCACCTTCGCGCTGTCAGTCTTGCTGACGATAACCAGCGCGCTTGAGGCCAAGCTGGGGTTTCCTGGTCGTGTAGGCTGGCGGATCGGGTCCAGATCTCTGGTCGTCGGCCTGGTTGTCCCGTCGGCGGGCATTGGGTCTTTTTTTCTGGAATGGTGATTGGGAGTTAGCGATAGCCGTCATCGATGCTGTCGTAGACAGACCGGTCGAGCATACGGAATTCGGCTCGATGTCGTGGACGTAGACATTTGGATAGACCAAATGACCCTGCCGTGCATTACTTCGCGCTCTTCTTGGCGGCGAGTTACCTCTACCTTTGCTGCATTCAGCAGTATTGAGTGAACCACCACACCTCCTACTGCGTAACGAGCCGCCGCGTCCTTTGCCTGCGCCGATTCGCCGATCTGGACATCACAGAGGTTCCGGTCGGGTCCATCAATTCCATATCGGATACGCATGATGACGGGCAGAGGCAAGGTGACAGTCGCCAGCGGCGTCGTCTGCAGCCACTTCGAGCGTGGATTATCGCATCGAGGACACGCCAGAGGCGCTGAGGACGGCATACGGGGAGGAACAGGACTTCACGCTTCGCACCCGGCTGCACGGGCTGTGGTTGCTGCGTTCGGGACGACGAATGGGCGAAGTGGCGTCAGCGGTGAACATTCACTAACTACCCGCACCTGCTGTTTGACGCGGAAGCCAACGCCCTCGTAGGAGAGATTGGCTTCTGCGCTGATTTTGACGCTTCCTCCGGCAAGTTGCGTGTCGGAGACGATGCCGAGAAGGGTAGTTCGTTCTACTTGTGCGACCACTTCTCGGTCAGGATCGAGCTTGATTGCGTGGACCCTAGGGATGGCCGAGGGTACTTGAAATGGAGGACCGTCGATTGGAAATTGCCGAGCGTATTGGCGTCGAGGTCATTGACCTTCATTTCTACAGCGACGGTTCATGCTGTCTCGGACTGCTCTACCATACCGAACCGCGTTTGACCACTGACAGATTCATTACTGAAGTGGTCGTGCCATTCTTCCATCGGCTGTCACGCACAAGCAAATGCGGCATCGAGTCGGCGCGGAGCGATCTCTGGGGCGAATACCCAGTGGCGACGTGGGATACTATGATCATCACATGGAGCTGATGCGAATAGCTAGTCAACGCCCCGGGCGGAATGACGCTTGTCCTTGTGACGGAGGGCGAATGTACAAGCGATGGCCATCTGGGCGAGGTTGAGGCTTTCATGCGCGACCTGCAACGGTCGCGGCGCGCCCGGTAATCCCCTACCCACTCTTGCTACAACGCTCCCCGCTCACACCACCGTAACGTCGCGGCCCTCCGGCTTTATCTGCCTACCCAGCGTCTTGAGGGCGGTGACGGCTTTGCCTTCGGCTGGGCCGGTGTCTATTATGAGGATCCTATCTTCCTTGAGGTTGATTATCTCGGTGAGTGCCTCTTCGAGGATGACGCGCTCCTTGGGCGACAGGTCGCAGGAGAACACGGAGTACTGGAGCGGCTCGCCAAAGCCGTTCATCTTCTTGTGAGTCTGTCTCAACCGCTTGGCGTCGCTCACATCGTAGGCGACTATGTATCGGTTTCGCATGGGGGCGGCCTTCGCTATCTGGTGGTGAACGCCGGATACTTCTTCAGCTCTCCGAGCGCGTGGCGCGCGAGCAGCCTGGTCTGCACCTCGATGATCCTGCGGTAGCTGATGGAGTAGCCGAACAGCGGGTGGGTGATCAGGGTGTCGAGCCGTCTCTCGAACGCCCGGATGACCGCTTTCCTGCCGCTGTCGGTTAGCGAGACCGCGCCGGATCTGCGAATGAAGTCGGCAGGCTTAAGCTCGCCGTTGTTGAACAGGGTCAGCGCGGCGGAGTCGGCGACTATGGGGCGGAACTCCTCGGCGATGTCGAGCGCGAGGGCGGGCTTGCCGTACTTGGGCTGGTGGTAGAAGCCCAGGTACGGGTCGAATCCGACGCTGACGGCGGAGACGAGGCACTGCTTTATGAGCATGGAGTAGAGGAACGATAGGACGGCGTTTACGGGGTCCCTGGGAGGGCGGCGGCTGCGCGTGGTGAAGTCGAACGCGGCGTCTTCGGAGCGTATCATGTCGCCGAAGTTGGAGAAATAGACGCTGGCTGCGGCGCCCTCTATGCCGAGAAGCGTCTGGAGCGAGTCGGCGGTTCGCGCGCTTCGGGACAGGCGCGACATCTCTTTGAGCGCGGCCGCCGGGGCGTCGGGGTGGTTGCGCCTGAGCAAGACGCGGCTGTTGCGTATCTTGGCTATCACTATGTCCCTGGCGATGGAGAGCGATCTGAACTTGTCGCCGGCGGCCTCGAACTGGCTCATTCGCAGCTCTATGTTCTTGTGCGCCATGCCCGTAGTAACGCCTCTGAGCCATCCGCCGTAGCTGAAGTGGCAGATGGTTATTCCCCTGTCCAGCAGCTCGCGCGTCGCCTGCGCCGTAACCTGGGCGTTTCCGAAGATGGACAGGTTGGATACGTCGAGCAGCCTGGTCTTGGCGAGGGTCTGGCCCCTGTACCGGACGGTCAGGTTATCGCCGTTCTTGCCAACTACGCCGCCCTGCTTGACGACGTACATGGGGAGCGCGTCGTCTCGCGCGGGCATCATGCGCCGCACGTCGTCGGGCTTGACCACGTAGTCGCTGCCGTTGAGGAAGGTAACTTCGTCCGGCAGGCAGATGCCGACGAGCGAGCACCTGGGACACTTGGGGCTGTCTTCGAGAGGCGGCGGAATCTCGCTGCGCTCCGCCATGTCGCGCGCGGAGTCGAGCAGTTCCAGCGTGCGGTTGACCAGCGCGTCGTCGAACGGGATACGCACCCTGCGCCTGGACGCTACGAAGTAGATGACCCCCTCGTCGCAGCGGTAACCATGCGCCCGCAGCAGTAGACCCTGAACGCACAGTTGGACGCGTTCCGGTTCGTACGCTCCCTCCGGCACGTTCGGCGCTTTGCCGCGCTTGTAGTCCACGGGCGTCGCGCGATCGCCCTCCGCCTCCACTAGGTCAATGCGCGCTATCGCGCCGATGCCTTCGTCAGAGAGCATGACGGACCTGGCGTGGATCACGGTCTTGCCGTCCCCCGACCCGTCTGGCGAATCCGCGTCCGGAAGATCGCCGGACGGCCTGTCGACGCGTCTGTGCTGGAAACGCCCGTCTAGGGTGTCCGCGCTGTGCGCGAACTCGCCCTGCACCCATTCGAGGTAAGACAGTCGCGGACAGTAGGCGTACTCGTTGAGCATCCGCGCCGGCACGAGCTCGGACGTGGGGTTGGGGATGGTCTGGGTGGTCATGGGTGTCGGAAACCTCCACTTCGCCGGGGTTGGGTTATGTAAAGCTATTCCGACGGAGTGTGGGGAATGCGACGTGGGGTGGGGAGGTTTAAGGATGAGGTTGCGCGGGGGCGAAGTTGCTGTAGTATTGATTCTGCTGAATGCGCTGACTGCGATAGACCATTTCGATTCCTCTCTTGGACAAAGACGCATAGTCCATTGTAGTACGGAAGAGATCCGGCAAGGTAATCAGAGAGCGCATAGTTTGGGGTCCAACCATCGGTGTCCAGATAGGCCATACAAAATACATTTCGCGCCGCCCAACTTGATGGAAACCCGTGGTATGCGCTTGTTGTCCGATTGTTAGCGTCGGGAACCATCGGAATGCTTCGGTAGCTAAGGCATCGGCTGCCAACATCGTGCCTGGCCCATCGGATAGCTTGGACTTGCTTGGGTCGCGCCAGCGCAAAGCGTAACGCTGGTCACCTATCGGATCCCATCTAAGGCTGTAACCATCATCCTGATAGTCCCAAACACTGAACAAGGTCTGGTGAATGCGCTCAGCGTCTACGGCGTCTCTTACTGCCTTGGCATATACTGGAAGCCCTTGACCTGCGGCATCTCCGCTGCGAACCATCCTGAGTTTGGAATCTCGAAACTGATTTGTCCTGCCATCGGGGTGCAGTTCTGTACCAATGCCCGCGAGCAGATCAGCGTCCCTCCGTTCGGCAATATGTGATCCATTCTGAGCGCTTTTCAGGGCGCAGGTGAATCTTCCGGCATCGAAGGGCATCTTCTTATCCAAATCGAAGACCGTGGTAGGCGCGCTTTGCAAGGCTTCCAGCAGCCACTCGGAGAGTCCTTGCTCGTCGTTGCCGCATCCCGACAGCAAAGGACGCCAGCCATTGTCTGTCTGACGCCATCCGATGCGTAAGTCAGAGAATTCATCTGAAGCAATGATAGCCACCCCAACCAACGCTAGGAAGCCGAGCGGGTTGCTACCGTCTAAGCCATATAGCAGAAGTCCGTCATCCACTTCATTCTTCCTAGTCATGCGTCTCCTCCCATTCACTGCGCCGCCAGTCGGCGAGACGCACTATGCTTTCCAGCCATGCCAGACCCCACCAGCCGTAGCGTCGGACCAGTCGCCAGTAGCGATCGGCTACGCCAGAATCGAGACATTCCAAGTTCGTGGGACCTTGCCAGCTCATTGAGTACCCACGCAGCTCGAATCTGGAATGTTCGCACTCCTCATTAGGGGTAACCGGCGCAAACGGGCGGCAATGTCCGTGATGGCTTGCTACTAAGTGTAGGACCAAGTCTCTAAGGTCGGAATCGTCGGGCAACAGACCGTCTGAGCTTTCAGACAGGCGGACGGAGTAAAGCTCGTGCCTGATGTTGGATGAGGATCCTGGTACCACATTCGGCGATTTGGCCCAATAGTCCTGTCCGTCGAATGCCCAGGGGTTGCCGCCGCGCAGCCATGTTTGGAAGCGAGGATCGGCTTTTCCTAGATCGTGAAGAAGTCCTGCGTGAGCAACCGTGTCCGCCAACGTGCTAGACAGCCCACAGCCGGCGGCGTAGCGCTTGGCGAACGTCTCTACCCCTTTCAGGTGAGAGCATAACTTGACCGGGCTGTCGTTCTTGTTGGAAGTGCCGGAGGAGGCGGAGTCGTCTTCGTCGCTAAAGGTTTCGGCGTCAGCAACGTACTCGTCCATGCGTCTGCTTCCGACGATTACGAGCTTGTCGTCGCCGATTACATGGCACGAACGGCGCAGCGAAGCGGTGCTCCTTTTGAGTTCACTTGCAGCGTCGGACAGCCATTCCCACGGTTCGTGCAGGTCTTCAGGTATCCGCGCCAATAGTTCTCTAAGCGACCCCAGCGCCTCGTCCGCATCTTCATTGTATTTCTGCCCTACTCCATCCAAAAGCGCAGTTGCCAATTCTTTGGCTGCGCCAAACTCCGGCGGCCATTCACCTACCAGTTGTTGGCTGATTCGAAGAACGGGCTTGGCCCGAGCTTTCAAGTGCGCCTGGTCTCCAATGTCCAAGCCTAGCTTGAATGAACCTATGCGCTCAGGGTCGGCGGGATAGTTGACTGGAACCACTACCACGTCGCCCGGGTGAAAGTCGGATGCGTTGGCGCTCACATGATTCTTGTCGGTTTCTCTGACGCCCTTCCATCTGAGTATCCTTCTATGGTGGTCGGAGTTTGGCGACAGGTCGTCGCCATCGTCGGATTCGATACCCTCCACGTCGCCGGCGTCTTCATCACGCTCATCGCCCACCATCCAGCGTCTGAACGCTCTGATTGGTACGGGGAGCATCTCCGGGCTGCTGGGCGGGCAGAGTGTAAGGGACTCCAAGGAATCGTCAATCCCGTCATCGGACAGATCTAAATCCGCGCGCCAGCATACGTTGACGTCGGGCGCGCCTTCTTGGGGGCCGCGCAAGAACAGGGATACGTCAGGAGACGGTTGGGGCATGGGCGCGGTCTGTCCCCAGCAGTCCACATGAGCGGGCAGCATAACTGGGGCGTCTCTGGACGGCGCGTTCAGTTCTTTCAAGTCGGCGTCAGCCAAGAGTTTATCGAGTTGGGCTATTCCGAAGTCAACTTCGTCGCTGCCGTTCTTGATGTCGTTCATCCAGTCCCATGTCTTTTTGAGTGCTTCACCGTATACAGGGTCCGGGGGCGCGTTTCTTCCGATCCGCGTCTGGTCGTCTCGAATGAGAATGACACCTCTGGCGTCTATGCGGCGTCCTGTGCGATTCAACCGTCCAAACCGCTGGCGTAGGGCGTCAAGGCTGGCGCACTCGGTTACTATGCCGTCGAAATCGAGGTCAGCGCCGACTTCCAGCGTCTGGGTGGCGACGACTATATTGGGCTTGTCCAAGCTGCGCGATTCGGAACAGGCTGATTCGAGCATCTTGAGGTCTTTGCTAACTACAAGGTCTTTGTCGAGCGGGCGCATCCTGCCCGTGAGCAGAACGGCATCGACGTCAGCGCAGTCATTCAACAGGTCGTATGTGGCTCTGGCTGTGGCAACGCGGTTTACGAAGACGACAATCGCGGGATTATCTACTCTCTCGTCCATCCCAAGCTCAAGCTGAGTCTCGCCGGGCGTCTGGTCAAAGCCACCTCGCGCCATGTCCAGAGCCTCTTTGGCAAGCCCTTTCGACAACTCGGCTATCGCCTGAGCGCCCTTGGCTTTGGCAACGCGCTTCAGGATGGCGGGCTTGCTCGCCAACTGTCGTTTGCCGAGAGGATGGTCTTGGTCATTCTTCTCTTCGGAGTGGTCTGTGAACACATCTGAGACACTGCGCGGCGGGGTGGCGGACATGATGACCGGGTAGAACTTGCGGCCGAGCGATTCATGCGCCCACTCTCTATATTTGCGGACTGCGTGAAGCGTCTGCATGAATGGTTGGGCGCAGTGGGCTTCGTCTAATAGTATCAGACTGTCATTGGCGACCAAGCCAGCGTATATCGGCGCAGTTCTGGAACTTGGTCCATATGGTCGGAATAGCAGACGGGAGCCGACCTGATCTACGGTGGAGGCTACCACCATCGGCTGCAACGGGTCTCGCGCCCAAGATTCCGAGCGATACATACCGCCGCGCAGGACGTGAGCGGTCAAGGGACGTTCACGCTCGAACCCCGTAGTTTCTCCGCGCGCGATTTGCTTCAGCCTGTCGACGACTACCGAGACAATACCGCCGGCTTTCGGCTTGCTGAGTTTCTGGGCAACCGTCTTGGCGCGTTCATACGCCTGGTCCACGATAACGCGCCTGTCCACAACGAAGAAGATTCTGCGGGGCGCGGTGATGGGCTGGCCGCTGCCTAAGCGCGAGGCCTGCGCCGCGAGCGCGAATATGGCTATGTCCATGCAAGCGGTCTTGCCGGACGCGGTGGGAAGGGCTATGGCTTCAGGCCACGCGCCGGAGTCATCGGCGTTTTCGAGTACCCTGCTCGCCAAGTCCATCTGCCAAGCGAAAGGCTGGTTGTCCCAGAGATCTTGGAAGAAATCCGAGAAGTCGGATGCGGTCAGATCGGTCACTGGAATTACCCCCTGTTGTCCATTGGTCGGCACAGCCCGTACCCTCGGAATCTTCCCGCACCGATGAGTACGGGGCCCTGCACGGGTTCATCGAAGATCAAAACCGCGTGGGCGTGGCGTCTGAGTCCGCCGTCGCTCTTTCTGGGCATTCGGGGGAATTCTCTGGACAGCGGAACGCCCTCGAACATGGATGTCGGGTGCAGCAAAACCTCTCGCGGACGCGGTAGTTCGGTGCGTTCACACGCCGCCTTTACGCTCTCGGCGGCGCGCTCCCACCTGTCACTGCCCTCGAAATGTCTGTCGAAAACTACGGGGGTTACGCTTGCCCATGTGCGGGACGGTGCTGTCCAAGTCGCCGGTCTGAGATTGTACGGTGGCGTCTGACGGGTTTCCATCTCGATATGGCACTCGAACCAGCGACCGTCGAATAGCTTGTGGCTTCTCGGCTGTCCAGTCTCTGAATTGTACAGGAAGGCGGACAGGGAACGCGCCGCTTCCCGTTGGTTTAGTGTACGGGGCAGCGCTAGCGCCATGCCCATGACGCGCCCGTCCGCGTGTTGTCTTCCGACGAACGGCAGCGGCATCATCGCCATATGCGGGCTGGCAGTCGCGCCTCCGCCGGGCTTGTGGCCGCTGAACCACTCAGGCGGCGGCTGTTGGGGGCAGGATTTCATCAGCGCGTTTCGCAAGGCTTGGGTGAGCCGCAGGGTTGTAGGAAGCGGAACCCGTCTGCCGGCAATGGAAAGCACGATCAGGTTTGGAGAGAAGATGGAGCCGCACTCGTCTTCGTCTTGAACTTGTCCGGGCTTGTCGTATCCGCGCCATAGGCTCGGCGTGGGGCGCAGGGATACCGGAATGCGCGAACCGAATCGTTCATCAATGGCTTCATTCACACGTCTCCTCCTCGCGCCTCTCAGGGCGTCGGCTTGCGCCTTCAGATCGGCGTACTCCAGAACTTCGTCCTTGTTGTACATTCGGGCGAGCGTGTCCAGCCTACCGGGTGAGAAGATTCGCAGGTGGCGTTCTGCCAAGTGGTCGGTAGGTTCTAGCGTGGGCGTACCGACCTCATTCGCGTTATCCGTCACCCATGCCTGAACCAGCGAAGCGGAGTGACCGATGTGGGTAACTTTGGCAGCGAGAGACTCCAAGGCTTCACGATGCGCGCCTAGTTCTTCGCCCCAAACCATATAGACGGTCGGGTCATGTGGAATAGCGACAGGGAAGCCGCGCGGCTGGCGGGAGCGGTGTTCGGGAAGCAAGGACAGCCCCGCGCTTCGTAGCCCGCCCAATTCACGTTGTCTTGGCGTTCGACGGCTGACGCTGCTGTCGTTTACTGGCACATAACTGACTGTCGCCGCGCGTTCGGTGTGTTCGGATGCTATTATGGATGGCGGCCCCAATGTTTCAAGCCAGCGGAGCGCATCGCCTTCGGCGGGGTCTTCGCCGGTCTCGAACCAAGCCGCCGCCAATGCCATGAACACGCGGTCGGGATGCGGTGGCCACTCAGCCTGTACCTTCCTCGGACCGTCGGCTGCTGCCATAGCCCAGCCGAGCAAGTAGTTTATGCCAATGGCGAACATGGCTACTCCCCTTCCGACGAAGCTGTAGCCAACTCTTGGCTGCGCTTGACCAGCTCGACCAGTTCCGAGGAAGGCGTGAGTTCTATCTCGCCCTCCCAGGGCAAGCCTTTGGAGCGGGCGTCGGCGATAGCCTCTGAAAGCAGTTCAAGCGCGTCGTCAGGGTCGATCTCGAAAGTCTCTGGTGCCTTCCCCGGACGGTCGAGCAGTTCCCATACTGGCTCCTGTTCCGCGAACAGTTGGCACCGGGAGCGCAGATCGCCATCGGTCCGCACAAGAGAGCCGGCGGCGAGTCCGAGGGCGGCAAGCGCGGTTCGAGCTGCGACATCCACTTCGCGATCAGAGTCAACCGATCCGTTGATCGGAAAGCGTAGGCGGCGCAGGGCGGATAGGGACAAGACGGTGGTCTGGCGCGCTTTGGATATGGTGAAGCCGCCGTCGGCTACGGTGGGAGGGATGTTCCCATGGTTTACGTCTGACGCCCTTCCTCTGGCACTACGTCCCCTTCGTCTGCTTCCTTCATTTTGATCTAATGTCCATGTAGGCTTGTCATCGCTCTCCGACGAACGTTCATAGATTGGACCTGCATCACGCATGATTGAAGCAGGGTCAATTCGACTAGATGTACGTTTCCCTATGGTGGCATCGTAGCCTATGATCTCCGACACTAACGCGCGTTGAAATTTGGCGCCAAGGCCTCCTCGCGGACCAGTAGAGTCCCACATGCCTAGAAGCAGAGCAGGAGGACATAGGCCGAACAGGGCAGTTGCGTTCTGGACGCTGGCGTTCTCGAGGACAGAACCCTTTCCCGTGTTGCGGAAAGTCTTACCGTCTAGCAGACTATCTCGGAATAGCGCGTCTGCTATTCGGTGCGGAGCTTCTAGGCTGGTCACCGTAAACTTCTTGACCAGATGATCTTGGTCGAATCGAGTCACCAGAATCGGCAACTGCACTTTGCCGTCACGATGCGCCTCTAGCAGAGCCAACTCCATGCGGTTGGCTTGGGACTGAACGGAATCCAGCAGGACGCACGGGCGCACATCACCGGTTACGGGGTCTATGCGTTCCTCAGTGGCATATATGCCGCCTTCGTATGTCGGTGGGAACACCTTGTCACCGGGGCCGCCGGCGGGCTGGTAGTCGGTCACGCAACGGAATGCTGCGGCTCTGCTGGCAACGGCGGTCCTTAGGATGTCGAGATCGAGATTCATTGCGCGCCTCCTAATCGAGTCGTATGTATCTATGGCTATCCGGCGGTGGTAGTGGGATTGGTCCAGCTGGTCGGTCTGGTTCAGAGTATTCCTCGTACTGTACAGACTCTGTGGTATAATCGGATACAGTGCGCTTGTGTGCTAGATGAACGTGGCCATCCTTAGCCTCATGATAAGATTCCCACTCAACCACACGTTTGGCAACAATCTCGCGCTGTAGTTTTTTGGTCCGCATTTAGCATCTCCTTGACCAAGGTTGGTAACCTTATTACTGACACTAATCGGCAACTGAACATACAACAGAGACTCGTGGGTGTCAAGGCCAATCCGAGCCAATCCGAGTTCGGCTCCATTGAAGAGTGTCTGTTATCAGGTTCTTCAGGCTGGTTCATCCGCTTCCGCGACTGGAAGGTCGCGGCCCCATTGAACGCCCCGGCTACCGTCGGGGCGCACTCTCACAAGGCTTGCCCCTCACATCCGCCTGTATGATTTCCGCCTGTGGGCTACCCGCACGACGAGGATGACCAGTTCGTCTCGGAGCAACTGGTAGATGATGCGGTAGTCGCGGGAGCGCAAACTGCGGAGTCCGCGCAAGTTTCCCCTGAGTGGCTTTCCTGAGAATGGACGTTCTTTTTGACTGTCGATCTCGTCGGCTACCCGTTCCCTCTCTCGCAAGGGGAGGCTCGCAATCTCGCGGCGGGCGCTGCTCTTAATCCATAGCGAGTAGCTCACGCTTTGCCTCGTCCCAGTCCAGAATTGGGTCAGACGTGTCGTTCAGGCGGGCTTCGGCTATGCGCGCGTCGTCGTAGTCCCCTAGGTAGAGTTGGATGGCGTGGCTGATCAAGTCGGAGCGGCTGAGGTTGGACTGCTTGGCGGCGGTGTCCAAGACAGTCGCCATCTCATCTGGTATGTGGGCGGTTATCTGTGCCATCCTGTCATCCTCCATAGCGTCGCTCACGTGAAGGGAGACCGAGCGACGCGGTTTGCTCTACCGTTATTATACCCCACCATGCCGATACTGGGATCCTCTCCCCCTACTCCTCCGCCATGCGGAGGCGGCTGGGGGACGGGTCCACCGTTACCAGCATGGGGCGGGTCAGGTAGGTGAAGCTGACGACGGCCTGGCCGGGGGCCAGGGACGTGAGGCGATCCCACAGGGGCGCGTCTATGCCGCCTATGGAGCGGCGCAGGCGGGCGATTGTGTTGGCGTCGTTTATCCGGTGCAGGATGTAGTTGTTCATCAATCCCAACAGCTCGTCGGGCAGGCGCTGGGGGTGCTGGGTGACGAACGCCAGACCGAGCCAGCGTTTTCTGCCGCGCCGCGCTATGCGGCTGACGGTCTGGAACAGGTTGGGCATCCGGCTGATGCGCTCGGCGGACAGGAACTCGTGCGCCTCTTCCATCACGAGCAGGGTCCGGGGAAGCTCTCGTCCTGACTCGAGGGCAGTTTTGAACGCTTCTTCCTGCGCCGCCTCTACGCCACGAATTATGTCGGCTATGACGAGGTTGCGGACGTCGGGCGCCTCCATGTCTGACAGGTCTATGACTGAGACGGCGCCGGGACGGACGAACTGACGGTAGTTTATCGCGCTCACGTTTCGCTCTCTCACGTCGAACACGTTGAGGCGCATCAGCCTGAACAGCTTGGAACGGAGCGCGCGCCAGCTGACGGCGGAGTCGGCGCGGGTCTGCTTGACGCGGCGCATGACGCTATCGGCGTTCTGCGCGAAGGTCTGAGTGTACAGTCGCGGCGCGTCGTCTTGCTTCGATACGACGTGCAGGAACGCGCTCACGACGTCCAGCAGCGCCTGGAGGGTCATGCGAGGGTAACCTTCGGAGAACTCGTCGAGACGCTCTATCCTGCGCTCGTCATTCTCCCTGCTCTCCGGTTTGGGGAAGACGTCGAGCTCGCGCATCAGCAGCTTGCACGTTTCGTATGCCTGCCAGTAGCGCGTCTGCTGGGCGTCGGTGAGGTCGAGTATCTCGCAGACGGTGTAGGGGGAGAGGCGAGAGAACGGCGGGGAGAACTCGCGTCTGTGAGGGTGGCGGTAGTTGGTCGTCTCGGTTCCGACGAGGTGGTAGATCGCGCTCCCCTGCACTCCTCGCGGCTCGATGCCGCGCTCTGCGAGGGTTCGCAGCATGGCGGGGTTGTCGGCGGGTTGGTTCATCTCGGTGTACTCGCCCTCGACGTCGAACAGGACGACGGCCATGCCCGCGGCTTGGGCCTGCTGTATCAGGCGGGATACGGTGGTGGTCTTGCCCGCGCCGGTGGTGCCGAGGACGCCGGTGTGTCGGGGAAGGACGGCCTTGCTGTCCGACGGGATTCCCACGGGCAGGTCGTCGCTGCCGGTGGCGAGCCCGAGCGCGATGTCGCCGTCGCACTTGAGCAGGTCGCGCGTCTCGTCGGCGTCGAGCGGGAAGACGGGGCTGGACGGCATGGGACGGAACCTGGGAGGAACAATCGCGTCTCCGGCGCGCTGCCCTATCAGCTCGACGTGTATGCGACCGTGGTACTGTGGGAGCAGCATTCTGCCGCTTCGCGCCTGTACGGTTACTACCAACGGGGCGTCTCCCCGCAGGCCGTCGGGTTCCGCAAAGGGGCCTTCCTGCACTATGCCGAGATAGGAGCGGCCGTCCTGCCTGCTCTCGATGCGAACGAGGGCGCGGTTCGGCACGCGGCCCACCTGCTCTTTGGGGAGCAGGGCGACGACCGAGCCGTCTCGGGCGGTGGGCGTGTCGAACATCGTCCAACCTACGACGCCGTCTTCGTCAGCCGGCGGAGTGGACGGGTCTATCCCGTACAGCTCTTCCCGAATCGCGTCGTCCGGCGTTCTCTCGACGATGGGGAGGGAGTGTCCGTTGACATGGGGTTCGTCGTTGTCGCGCGGCGCGGCGGTCATCTGGTCATCTCCAATTCTTCGAGCGTAATGGGCAGTCAGTAGTCAATCATCGTGGCCGGCGCGCCGGCGTCGGTGTAGGCGACGCTTAGCTGAGGGGCGTAGCTGTCCACACCGAATGTGGCGCGGCAGACGGCTTGGGCAAGGTCGAGAAGGGCCGGTCTGCCGCGCTGTTCCTGGAGCGCGCTGTCCGCGAGCGCGATGAGGGCGGCGACGTGGGCGTGGTCGCGATGGGCGTAGAATACCTGTGGCTGAGCTATTGTGGACGCTCGGAAGACGCCCCTAACTACCTTGTCGCCGACGTCTTGCCGGAAGGCGGCGATAGTCGCTCGCCGGTTGTCGTCGTAATAGTTGTTCCTCTCGATGCGCTCGAGCTGTTCGTCTATCGTGTCTATGACGGCGTATTCGCTCGGGGCAAGCGCGCGCCCGATGGTGGCAAGGAACAGGTCGGCGTTCTCATGCGGGACGAATACGAAGCGCTTGTGTTGGAGCAGCAACTCCCTGAGAATCGAAACGCCCGCCTGCCTGAACGGGTACGTGATCCCGGACTCGGACGGTCCGTAGATTCCGGCGCCAGACAGAAGCTCGACGGGCGTGGGCAGGCCTCGGAGCATTCTCCAGCGCGCTTCCGAGTTCCGAGTGAGGAACATTCGCTCGGCGTATGCGCGTATTCCGCGCGCGGCAAGTCTGCTGGGGCGATCGTCGGAGCGGTTGGCGCGTCTTTGAAGGAGTTCGAACATCTCGTCCAACGCGGAATCGCCGCGGTAGCGATAGTCGCGGCGATACATGCGATTTGACCAAGATTGCTGATCGCCGTCGTAGCTCACTAGGCAGACGCCAATCTGGATGAACGTGATCGCAAGGGTTTTGTGGATCGCGCTGATTCCGTCGGCGGCTTCGACTTCGCCGTTGAGCAGGAGTCCGTTCTGGATAGCGGCCATCTGCTCCGGGGTGGCGTGATAGACACCGGACGCTTCGCCCGCCAGGGCGGCGACTTTGATTCGCGGGAAGAACTTGCTCCGGATGTCGTTGGCTATGCGGCACTCTTGCTCAACCGAGTCCGCCACCTCCGTTTCCATCCGCGCCTGTGTGTCGAGCAGGTCCGCGCCTGCTGTCCACGACGTGGGGTTCAGCACGCTATCCAGATCGTCTCCGAATATGCGGCTGAAGTCGGAGCGGTGCGTTCCGCCGGACTCGGCAATGTGGCCGCGTTGATTTTCGAGAGTGTAGTCGAGCGTCGCCATATGTCTGTCAACCAATCCCCGGTGCGGCTATGATGCTCCGCTCGCCAGTCCGAACCGTTCCGCTACGGACGGCCCGCCGAGTATGTGCCAAGCGAGCGTCGCCGCGTAGTCCCGGGCTATGGACGGGGGCAAGCCGAAGCGGTTGCGCGCTATGCGGGCGGTCTCGTCCAGCGTTCGCCTGAACGGTACGCGACGGCGGGCGTGGACGTGGCGCGCCATCTCCACACGCGGCGCGAGCAGTTCTAGGGCGAGCAAATCCGCGTCGCATTCGGCTCGGAGGGTCTGGCCGCAGCCGTGGCCACCGTCGGGGGCGCGGTCCATGAGGTGGGAGAACGGGGTGGCGCGGACGCGCTTGAGCAGGGCGTCAACGCGCTCGTCGTTGGTGGGTTCTCGCGAGCCGTAGAGGACGTCGAGGTAGTCCTTGCCCATCATCTGCTCGGCGCGATCGCGGTGGACGCGATCTTCAAGGATGTAATGCGAAACCTCGTGGGCGATGGTGAAACGTCGTTCGTTTTCGGAGTCGTCTGTCTCTAACAGGATGATCGCGCCTCGCAGGCCGACCGCGACGCAGCCGCGCAGGGGACGGTCGGCGGGTGTGAGCGGCCTTGGAATCGAAATGCCGAAGCGCGCGAGATGGGTGGCGGCGGTCCCGGGAGTGAGTCCGTCTATGTCCATGATGGACACTTCGAGGGCGCAGAGCGCCGCGTAGCCAATGTCCGCCGGGTATTGGGGGCGTCCGCCCGCGCGGTTCCAGAACCAGTCTGCCCAGTAGCGGACGTGGGCGGTCATGGCTGGGCGTCTCGGCCTGGGTTAGGATTCGGGTTCGCGTCGTCGGAGCCGTATTCGGCGGATCCATCGGCTACGGCTGGAGATTCGCGATCTCTGGCCGCGAGCAGGAGAGCGTAGTCGCGCTCCGAAGCGACCTGGACGGTTCGGATGATGTTCGCCAGCGCCTCGGCGCGCACCTGGAATCTGTCGGCGATAGCTTCTACGTCCTGCCGGAAGCGCGAGGATTCTGGATTTGGGGATCGGCACAGGGACATTTCGGGTACCACTTCAGGCAAGCCTCCCAGACCGCTGGCTATGCCGGGCGCGTCGGTGGACATGAGCTCCGAGTATTGGTCGAGCCACCACCCCAAGTAGAACGGGTCTTTGACGCAGAGCAGCGCCAGTTTTCTGGTCATCTCGCTGTTCATGGGAAGGCTGTGGCGGCTTGTTTCCGCGACTGAGAGGTTGCGGCCCCATTGAAGCGAGGGCATCCCGGGCGCGGCGACCTGCGGGGCCCCGGTTTCCGCGACTGAGAGGTTGCGGCCCCATTGAAGCTAGACATAACGCGTCGCCATCACTGCGTCCCCTCCGCGTTTCCGCGACTGAGAGGTTGCGGCCCCATTGAAGCCGCGATCATTGCGCCCGCCCCTGATGGCTTTGAGCGCAGTTTCCGCGACTGAGAGGTTGCGGCCCCATTGAAGCCTGAACTCGGCGATGGCCGCTTTTGCCTCTGCCACGTCGTTTCCGCGACTGAGAGGTTGCGGCCCCATTGAAGCGTCGTAGGCGCCGCCGTTGTCGTCGGACGAGTGATCCGAGTTTCCGCGACTGAGAGGTTGCGGCCCCATTGAAGCGCGGCGCAAGTCCGTCAGCCCTCGCCCGCTCGCCGAGGTTTCCGCGACTGAGAGGTTGCGGCCCCATTGAAGCCCGATGGATACGTCGGACGAGGAGATAATCAGAGTCGTTTCCGCGACTGAGAGGTTGCGGCCCCATTGAAGCAGGGAGTGGGGCGGATTCGACGAGGGGCTGACGTGGCCGTGTTTCCGCGACTGAGAGGTTGCGGCCCCATTGAAGCGCGCGCGTCCTCGGACTGCACGCGGGCTCCCCAGTCCCGTTTCCGCGACTGAGAGGTTGCGGCCCCATTGAAGCGTAGCCTGTGCCGTCTGGCTCGGTTATTTCCTCCTCGAGTTTCCGCGACTGAGAGGTTGCGGCCCCATTGAAGCATCTGGAGGTCCTGGAGGGTCACGTAGTCGGTGACGAGTTTCCGCGACTGAGAGGTTGCGGCCCCATTGAAGCTTGTCCGGCCCGCGCAACGCGGCGAGTTTCGGCGTGGTTTCCGCGACTGAGAGGTTGCGGCCCCATTGAAGCTAGAGTGAGGCGCAAAGCCAAGCCAACATTTGTTCACGTTTCCGCGACTGAGAGGTTGCGGCCCCATTGAAGCCTCCAAGTCGTTGTTGGGTAGGTTGGCCGGTGTGAACGTTTCCGCGACTGAGAGGTTGCGGCCCCATTGAAGCTCGGGAAAGTCGAGGTACCATGAGCGAGATCATTCCGAGTTTCCGCGACTGAGAGGTTGCGGCCCCATTGAAGCCAGCACACTGCTACTAGCCGCCCCGTGGACGCCCGTGCGTTTCCGCGACTGAGAGGTTGCGGCCCCATTGAAGCGAATATCGCGCGCCGGCCGGTCCTCGGCGTTTCCGGTGTTTCCGCGACTGAGAGGTTGCGGCCCCATTGAAGCCTGGCTGCCCTTGGTCTCCTGGTGGGCCTTGGTCTCCTGTTTCCGCGACTGAGAGGTTGCGGCCCCATTGAAGCGAATATCGCGCGCCGGCCGGTCCTCGGCGTTTCCGGTGTTTCCGCGACTGAGAGGTTGCGGCCCCATTGAAGCGCCGGAGTCAGCGTCAGACTCGTCTCGATCCACGGCCGTTTCCGCGACTGAGAGGTTGCGGCCCCATTGAAGCGTTGTCTCTGCACTCGTAGCATTGTTTGTCGGTGCAGTTTCCGCGACTGAGAGGTTGCGGCCTCATTGAAGCGCTGCTTCTGCCATGCTGGTCCCTGCGAGTATCGCTAGTTTCCGCGACTGAGAGGTTGCGGCCCCATTGAAGCGCGTACCCTCCGGAGTCTGTCGGCCTCTGGATCATCCTGTTTCCGCGACTGAAAGGTTGCGAGTATTCCCTACACGCGCAGGTTGTGATAATCTGGACCAACTCCAACGATGTGAAAGCTGACCGATGGCAGGAGCCTCGCCTACCGACACGACCTAAGATGCCCCCACTGCGGCTCCAACTGGCTCCCGAAGGCCGGACTGTCCAGAGGCAAGCAGACCTACCGATGCGGCGACTGCGCCTATCGCTTCACCCCGGACGGCAATCGCAGCTACTACTCCTCGCGGACCATAGACGCGGCGATGGACATGTACGCGGAGGGCAGTTCCATATCCGCCATATCCAGGGTGATGGACATAAAGGCCGTCACCGTCGTCTTCTGGGTCAAAAAAGGGGCGCCAGCGCATGAGGATACTGGACATGGAGCGAGAGGAGAGGTCTCCCTGAGCCGACCTGCCGGCGTCTGTACGCCAAATGAGGGGAATTAGACAAGACCACCCGCCCGCGTCGGTGATATCCTTCGACGAGATGTGGACTTATGTGAACGTGAGGTCGGGCGAGGCTAGGAATTCGGTCTTCATCTGGACCGCCGTCGTGAAGGAGACCGACGGTAGACGCTGGGCGGACTATGAAGTTGGCGGTCGGGACGCGAAGACGTTCATGAGGCTGTACCGGCGACTTCCCGGCGCGGGCCTGTACCGATCAGACGACTACTCGGTGTATGCGTTCTGTCTGCCGTCTGAGCGACACGTTGTGGGCAAGGGTGGAGCGGTGAACCGCAACTAGGGGCTGCACTCCAAGTTGCGTGGCAAGCTGAACCGTCTGGTACACAGGACCAAGGGATACTCCAAGAGCCTGTCGATGCTGTCTCTGTCCCTTGCAATGGTCTGGGTTCGTGAGGGACTCATGGATTATGTGCGCGTGTAGGGAATGCCGACGGGGTGAAAAGCCGCGTTCCTCGAATTCCCCCAAACCTCCCGAGAGCGGGTTCGGCTTCCTCTCTTACGCGCTCGACTCGCTCTCCGCTATTGCCGACTCGCGGCGCGGCGGACGCCCCGGATACCTGCCCAGAGCCATGTTCCGAACGTTTTGCCTCAAATATCTACTCGCCGAGCGGTACACCGTGGGACTGATCGAGCGGTTGCACTCCTCGCCCCGGTTCCGCGAGATATGCGGATTTGGAGACGCCGTACCCTCAGACGCCACGTTCAGTAGGTTCTTCCGCCTCCTCGCCGACATAGATGGCTTCGCTGACTGCGCCATGGCCGAGATGGTTGAGAATCTCAGGGAGCGTCTGCTTGATGTGGGCGAGCGCATGGCGGTGGACTCCACGGACATAGAAGCATACGCCAACCCGAATCGCTCCGAGCCCAATGACCACGATGCCAATAGCTCTAATTGGGGTGTTTGTTCTTACAATGGCAACGTCTCTTGGTACGTTAATCCTTTTCATGCGCTACATCAGACGTAAAATCACTCTGAAACGGTTGGCGATTTTGAGTCTGATAAGTTTTGCATCGACAACCGTGTTGATAGCCATTGTCGGTACACATCTTGCTGATTTGCTCTTGGAGGCCATGAATCTTGGAGATTTGCCAACCAACGATCCCGAAATAGAGAGTCAACCAAACCAGAATCACTAAGATGAAGCTCATAAGGAACCATTCAGTCCTTGTCATGCTGGACATCATGGAGTAAAAGTATTCGTGCATGGGTGACTACCTTCCGCCTCTCTGCCTGATCTGGTTGGGCTCAATATCCACGCGACGGGCGCACATCCTATATCGGGATCTTGCCACGCGCCACCCCTATCCGGCTAGTCATTCCGGGAGCTCGATGCAGCCAAGTGCCGTATGCAACGAGCAAAAGCCGCGCCAACCAAAAAACCCCGCGCCAGTAAGGGTGAGGCGCGGGGCCGGGCGATGAGGAATGACTAAACTCACGCCCAGAAGAACATAGCGCAGATCCACACGAGGCTCAAGGTGGTTTCCATTGTGATACAATACGTCCAGAGGGGGCGATGCCATGAGAACGGAACGCCAAGAGCGCATCAAAGGGCAATACAAAGATAACAACGCGCGTATCAGGCGCTTGGAATCCAAGATACAGGACATGGCCTTGGATATGGGACTGAGCGACGGGACATTCCCTGATGCGCTGGTGTCCTTCACCGTTCACGCTAAGGATGATCGCTTCGTATGGGGAGGCAATCGAAGCGTCGCCATCGAGGACTTCGCGGCGCTGTACGCCAACCTGGTAGAGTTGCAGGAATCTCTGGCCGACAAATTGCACATGGACGACGGCCTGCGAAAACTCGGTTTGGGAGAGTTGGTGGAGCCAAACCTCCAGCTGCAGGAGGGAGCGACAGCAGCAGACATTTATCCTGATATATGACTCTCTCGAAATTTCCGCTTCCTATCCTGCCTCATATCCAACATGACTGCGTTGGCTTGAACAGGGATTCACACACGATTTCGACATCGCAATTACGCATCAGGGACTTTTGCAAATTTCTCCAGTTTTCGCCCGCTCTACGACACGTCAAGAGAAGGCGTAGAACAAAGCAGGAATTATATCGGATAGTAAACGGGGGCGATTTTGCTGGGGAATCCGTTTATCATATGGGGAAGGTTGGCAAACGCCCATATCTCAGAAAGCCCTTGGCAAGCACTTCCGCAAGGGTATCACGTTCGCCGAGCTGTGCGACACCTACCCCTACGACGCATCCGCCGAAGAATGGTTCGTTGAATCCCGATGGCCGGACGGTCTTCGGTGTGCCCACTGCGACGGCGATAACGTGGTGGCCAAGGCCAACCACCCGTCTCAACCCTAAGGTTCTGGGCTAAGGTCTTTTCTTGGACTTTCAGCTGTTCCCATGCTTTGTCCAAAAGCTTGCACACGGAGTTAGTTGAACTGACATGGCGCGACTAGAATGACGCCGCGATGAGGGAGTTCGGCTGGATGATATTGTATCTTCGATTCGTAGTTTCGGCCGCTACGCCAATCATTGTAGCGCTTGGTGTGTTGAGCTCTTGTGGAGACGGCGACGTCGAGCGTTCAGGTGTAGGGACGGCGAGGCTGTCGACTCCCGCGCCCGACGCGGTGGTCGCGTCCGCAGCTTCGTCACCCGTTCCTACTTCTACCTCATGGCCAACGCCAACGGCCACGGCTACATTTACGCCGACCGTCACGTCCAGCCCAACACCAACGACTACCTTCACGACGACACCGAAACCGACGACCACCAACACGCCAACGGCCACTGGTACATTTATGCCGACCGTCACGTCCAGCCCAACACCAACGACTGCCTTCACGACGACACCGGAACCGACGGCCACCAACACGCCAACGGCCACGGCTACCTTTACCCCGACCATCACGCCAACCCTTGAACCCATGCCAACCAGCGCGCCAACATCCACACCGACTCCGACCGTTACTCCGACACCGACCAATACGCCTACGCCTACCGCGACCCCTACGGCCGAGGAGACCATCCTGAATACGCCGGTAGAGATGCCGAGGGCGATGATGTTCGCCATGTGGAGTTGGGATGAGCCAACAGATGAGATCATCGTGACGGTCGATTTCCAGAACGACATTGAGTACAGGGGCGACCATGGCCTCTACTTCATCGCCTGCACTCCGTTCGCCATCGGCAATACCGGCGCATACTTCGGCTTGCAGACTGAGGTGAACTCAGGCCCCATGGGAGGCTGGCGAAACATAGGCAAGGGAGCTATTTTATCCGTATGGGATGTCCCGAACGACAAAGGAGTTCGCGGTCCTGAAGACTCCTGGGTTGAGCAAGGAGACTACGAGGGTGAATTCCTTAGCGTGAGAAGGGCCTACGATGGGGGAGCTGGACAGCACACCCTGCGTATATCGGCCGAAGAGACTGATGAGGAAGGGCGCTGGTTTAGCCTATACGTTAACGAACTATGGATGGGCTCTCTGAGAATCCCGCTGGTAGATGGTAGCGCAAGAATACAACCCTATTGCGGTAGCGCCGTAGAGGTCTACGGCGGACCGCCCGTAAGGCCCTCGGCCATACCCTACTGGAACGTCGTCGCGGCCCCACCGCAGGCGGACGGCCAGACCGCCGACCTGACGGAGACCTTCTATCCCGAGAACGTGGAGAGTCTCAGGAACACGCTCATCACTCGTGAGGATGTTGAGGTCCGCTTCGAGGTCGGGCTGGACTACATCGCGCATGAGTAGGGGCTGTAATGGCCCTTTAGTGGAGCGCCGGGCCTACGGGCCGACTGTCCCGCCTGCAATCGGCAAGGAGCATCCATCGACGTTCGAGCGGGCCAACCAAGAACTCCCGGCTTCATGTTTGAATCTGGAGGTGTAGGACTGGATACTGCGGCAGGGAAGCGCTGGATGACCAGGCCGTCCTAATTCAAAGAAAGCTCAGGGTCGGTTCTTGTCGCTAGACCCTCAATACCGATATGTCCTATACTGCCACGATCATTGAACAACGGCAGGGAGGGAGATGCCTACGCTCGACTTCAAGGGCAAGCAGCACATCTACGCCCACCATCTGACCGTCCCCTACCGTCCGTTAGAGCCGGACGATGACAGGTCTGTCAACTCTACCGGAGTTGATAACAATTCGATCATCCATGGGGACAAGCTCCAAGCGCTGATGGCCCTTCCAACCACGCTACACGTCTGGTGCGCCCGTTCTAAACCATATGTCGCTTATACAAACGGCTGAACGCGATATGCCGGTCAAAGCCTTCGTCGGCCTCTCTGTATTCTTCACTCTGCTGTGGCTCAACGTCGTTGTGGATTCGCTCGCAACTCAAGCTGCGCGTATTTTCTTTGAACTCGGTTCCATGGACGCCGCGGGGTGGTTCGCTCGATACGATGCCTCTCTGTACGGCATCCGCCCGCGTCAAACCGATTCGCTTATGGGGATACCTCTACACGTCTTCGCGCACGCGGATACCCGGCATCTGGCTTCCAATTCTGTCCCGCTGCTCGCGCTGGGCGGATTGATCGCGTTCAGAGGCGCCGGAATCTTACTCGGCGTGTCTGTGTTCGCAACGCTGTTCGCGGGCGCCGGTGTATGGCTCATAGGACGGGACGGAGTACACATTGGCGCCAGCGGCCTAGTGTTCGGATATTTCGGATACCTAGCGACGTGTGGATTCTTCGAGCCCAGACTCATGCGCAAAGTCCTTTACATCGTCGTCGCGATCGTTGTACTCGTCCTGTACGGCAGCCTTCTATTGGGAGCGCTGCCCACGAACAGGTTCATCTCGTGGGAGGGACACCTGATTGGGCTCATAGGTGGCGTCGTTTGCGCCTGGCTGTTCTCCCGCGTCGACGATCCAGAGGAGTTAGACGAAGACGACAAATCCAGCCAGGCATACGAGCGATGGTGAGAAACACCGTGACACGATCTACTCGCCTGGCGCGGATTCATAGACTCCGACAGAAGGCTTGGGATGTCCAGAACAACAATTGATAGGCTCGTGCATAATTGAATTTGGGACTTAATTTCTGGAGGGTTTCTACATAGTGCTAACAGCCACCAAAAGCGTGTTTTCCCCAGTACTGAGCCGTGAGATAGAGGAAACAGGAGGCCACAGAGGGCAGTCCAGACCTCAGTGACAACAAAAACGCGCCCTGATCAGGGCGCGCGAGGGTGAGAATGGAGTGATGTAGGTTAGGAAAGCTGCCTAAATTTTGGGCGCAAGCACTCCCTTAGGGATAACACTCATGCAAATTCCCGCCAGGTCGCTAGGTCCCAGCGGACAGGTGGGAATTAGGCGCTAGAACGATTCCACGCCCGGCGGAGCGATTCGAGGCGTCGTCGTCCCGCCTCAGTTATGACCACTCCGCGAGCTATCCTGGGCGTAAGGCTGAGATAGCACCTGCGCCCAAGAATCCTCATGTTGTGAGCCACCACTGACAGCGAGCTCACGCCAGCCTCCACCCCTATCTCTCGAACCGTCGGCGGGTAGGGCTGACGCCCGGAGAGAACGTCGATGGCCCGCAGGATCGCGTGCTGCCTGTCTGAGAGTCTCTTCTTCATCATGTCTCTCCCAGCAAAGTCGTCAGCGTCGTCGCCAGGTGGGCGAGCATCTGCAGCCGGAGGTGCAACGCAATGGCGAGACGATCATTGCAACGATGTGCGTTCATGCGTCCGGCGCCTTTCCACGGGCTGAGCGCGCGCTCCACAGAACAGCGCTTGTGGTATAGCTGACGCCACTCGGGACACATTCGCCTCAGATCGCCGCCACACGTTGGACTCGGGATCCACGATCACGTCCTCGCCGCAGGCGATGTCCGGACCGCCCTAGCCGCCTCATACACTGATCTCCTTGTGAGTCTCACTCGCCTGCCCGCCCTGCCCGCCGTCGCCAGCCGCAGTGCATCGGTAGAGGTAGCGGCCGTCCGCAAGCCCCTTGAAGACTTGCAACGTGGCATTGCCGGGTCCGTGGTCGGGACGCCGCAGTAGCACCACGCTCCACAGTCGCACCGTGGGATTGCTTGTTGAGTCTGGTCTGGTTCGTGGGACGGCCGCCAAGGGTGCGAAGGCAAGCGCGGCGGGGGTTGTCGCTGATCGATCCGAGTCCCCGGACTCCAGGCCCACGGCCCTGAACCCCAAGCCGGCAGCCGAAGTCTCTTACCGGCCCTGAGGCGACCAGGCCGAGGAGGCGACAGAGGGGCGAAAGTCGGAGGCGACGAAACTCACTCTTCGGTTGGCCTCCTTTCAGGTGCCGGAATTAGCGCGCCCGCTGTGTCTTGGAGCGTATCCGCAGGTATGTCGTGCCAGTGTCCAGGCTGAGCTTCCACGCCGCATGGTGCAGGTTGACGCCCGCCACCGCTGAATGGGCCGGCAGTCCTGTCCACCCTGCGAGCAGCTGCGCGTTGCGGTGCGCTCTGATCACGTCGTCCGTGTGGATGGTGTAGGAGACCTCCACAGCGACGTAGCGCTCCGCGCCCTCCGAGTCCGTCACGAGCAAAAAGGCG
Source organism: Dehalococcoidia bacterium (assembly GCA_965208795.1). GTDB lineage: Bacteria > Chloroflexota > Dehalococcoidia > Lucifugimonadales > UBA1123 > VXRN01. The sequence goes on along the minus strand of CBDBPQ010000002.1, from coordinate 448,865 downwards.
TCGGCGTCCTCGAAGCTGTCCAGGTCATCCTCATCTATGCCGCAGGATAGCCGCTATGTCATTCTCCGAGAGTCTGGCTTTGAGACCGAAGCCCGTTCGCCTCGGCAGCGTGAGCGCGGCGTGCCTGATGAAGACTGATGAGGAAGGGCAAAGGCAAGGAGGCGAAGCTGGCATTTTTGGCTCACGCGCTGATGGACAACAGACATGGACTGGTCAGTGTTTTTCGGCTGACCGAAGCCAATGGGATGGCTGAATTCATTCCACACCGCCTATGGGACGGTTAAGAGCCTGTCCTGCGAGTTGTTCGACCATGGGACAGTATGGCATAATGCCGAGAGTAAAGGTTCGGATTGGAGCGCGAACCAGAAGCCATCATTGACCATAGTTGGATGAGAAATGACCACCTCCGACACCACCGCCACGGTGCCAAGAGCCGAGGGCCACTTCCGTTTGCCCGACGTGCCGGTACGGGAACCCGATGATATGACATCCGCCGAGCATCTCAGTGAGACCGGCCTGCACCACCATCTGAAGCAGTTCCTGGGCAATATCGAGACCACCATCGTGTCCGGAGAGAAGTACGTCACCGCCCGGCGGGGCGCTGAGATGAGGTATCCCGACCTGTTGGTGGCATTTGACGCAGCCCCGGTGGCTTACAGGGAGACCAACGGCTACGTCGTCTCGGAGCAGGGGAAGCCTCCGGACCTAGTGCTGGAGATAGCGTCTGAGGGCACGGGCCATATTGACATAGGTGAGAAGCGGGAATTTTATCAGGGACTGGGGATAGGGGAGTACTGGAGGTTCGACGCTACGGGAGCGTTTCACGGGACTAGGCTGGCCGGGGACCGGATGGTCAACGGACGCTACCAGCCCATTGAGGTCTCCGATTGGGGGGACGGTGTGTTGCGGGGATATAGCGCGGCGTTAGACCTGGACTGGCGATGGGAGGACGGTCGGCTGGGATGTCACAACCCTGCTACTGGAGAGCACATCGCTACCTTTGAGAGCGAACGGTTAGCCCGCTTGGCAGCGGAAGCCCGTGCCGACAACGCCGAGGCACAACGCAATGCCGAGCGGGAACGAGCCGACAACGCCGAGTACCGCATTCGGGAATTGGAGGAGCAACTCTATCAACAAGGCCTGTGACCATCCCTACGCCGAACCATCAGGTCGCCCTCTACTCAGTCGTCGCAGTCCACGCCTGTTAGGAGAGTTTGACATGACCCGAGGATACGATCGCCACATCTATGCTTCCAATCAATCAAATCTAGAAGAGGAGTTGTTGGAAGGCGTTGAAGAAGGGGATCTTCACGCAGATCCTCAGGAAATCTCTCTAGCAGGCTGCTGAAAAAGGCTTGCTGAGGGTTCGTTCTCCAGGTTGGCGAGATACAATGGTTCCAGTATCCCAACCGACCAGGAGAACACTCCATGAGAGGGCGACGCAATCCACAGTCCACCATCCTCTCGTCCGTCAACCTCGAAGAGCGCGCACCCACTCAGGATCATAAAGCATGTCGCTGACGACGTCCTTGAACGCATGTCAGACGACTTTGACGCGATGTACTCGGGGATCGGTCGCATCGGTCCATCCGAGCGTCTGCTGAAGCCTATGTTGCTGATCTCACTGTACTCGATCAGGAGTGAGAGAGCGTTCTGTTAGGCGCTCGACTACAACCTGCTCTATCGCTGGTTCCTGGACATGGATCTGATTCCATGCGACGGTGTTCACTAAGAACAGGAGAAGGTTGCTACGACACAGGGTGGGGAGGAATCTGTTCGAGGAGGTGGCGTACGAGGCAGACCGTCGTGGACTGATGTCGGATGAGTGCTTCAGTGTTGATGAAGCTCTGATAGATGCTGCCGCGAGCATAAAGAGCTTCAGAAGACGCGATGACGACGATAGGTCGAAGGGTGAAGACGATGGTGTAAGCCAGAGCGGAGACTTTCGTGGAGAGAGGCTGTCCAACGCCACTCACAGGAGCGCGACAGACCCGGATGCGAAACTGATGAGGAAGGGCAAGGGTAAGGAGGCAAAGCTGGTGTTCATGGCCCATGCGCTGATGGACAACAGGCATGGGCTGGTCAGCGAATTCAGGCTGACCGAGGCCAATGGGGTGGTTGAGAGGGACGCGGCGCTGGACATGCTGATGACGATACCCAGCAGTCGTCGACTGAGTGTAGGAGCGGACAGGGGATGCGACACGAAGCGTTTCGCAGCTGAGTGCAGGGAACTCAACATCACACCGCATGTTGCTCAGAAGAAGCGGTGGTCGGCGATCGACGGACGAACCGCGCACCATGAAGCATACAGGTCTAGCCAGAAGGCGCGCAAGCGGGTGGAGTCTATCTTCGGGTGGATGAAGACTGTTGGAGGGTTCCGCAGGAGCAGGTACGTCGGTCTGGAGCGTACGGGACTGTGCGGGGAGTTGGTGGCGACGGCGTACAACCTAGTGAGGATGTCGAGATTGATGGCTGAGCGGGAGGCCGAGGTCCCTGTGTTCGGTTAGCGCGCCGTGACCGAAGTGTGCCACTCAGACCCCGGTTGAGCCGTCGAGGGCGGCAAATCAGACCGTCTAAAGCCCGAAAATCGCCGGAATGAGCGTTCCTGTACGTTCGACGCGCTCTCTACTCCGCCCTGAGGCCCTTTCTTTCGCAACCTGCTAGGAGATAGCCGCCTGACGTCGGTTACACACAATTTGACGTTACCCTTCGTATTGCATGCCAGTGCTATTCTCGTACGCAAATTGAACTAACCGCCAGTGCTATTCATCATCTCGATGAACTCCTCCCATCTCATATTCTTGCCATTCTCAGGTGTGGTTTGCCCAGGACACCAAATCAACCTCGTCTTAGTCAAGACCAAGTCACCCAGATGCTGCTTTCCGTTGGGAGTACGGACTTCAAACTCAACCCCACTGTTCTTGACTTCCATCTCCACATTGAATCGTTTGACGTTGACTTTCAATTGATACTCCCACTACATGTCCAATACGATTGATCGGTATAAGATACTATCCGTGGTGCGGAGGTTACGTCAAATGTTGTGTAACCGAGGAGAAATTTGCAAAAATCCCTGACCCCAAAATCGGCGTGTGGAATCCCAAGTAGTGTGTGGCGACCTCACGCTGGTATCCCAATCGCTAAAATCGAGCCTTTGGGCTTCGTCGCAGTCGGAAAACGACCAAGAGCCATATACCGTAGCAAATAGCCGTGCCGTTTACTCTCCCTTCCCGAACATCCTGCGGACACCCGCAAGCACCCTCTCGATACGCGAGGGCGACGGACTCGGCGGAACCCAGCTGAGCGCCGCCACCAGCGCCAATACCTGACTCAAGTCCATCTGCCCGCCCACCCATCTCATGTGGGCGCGTTCGACGGCACTCAATATCAGCACCTCTTCTTTCCTCGTCCACACGCCCTCCTCTATCCTCCTGAGCCACACCGAACATATTTGACCACCGACATGAAGGTAGTCGGCTTGGGGGAGGTGACTCTTAGCGCAGTAACCCCTTCGGGCCGGGACTGGGTTCTGCATTAGAAGAAACACGTCCCTTTCGTCCAATTACTAAGACTCATCCACACTCCTATCCCAGATGATGCGGTATTTCCTCTAAATTTCTCACAAAGGCGTGGCGAGGATGACTTGACTTTCGGCGACCGCGCCAATGCAATTGTTCTAATAGATCGAATCTAGCGAACAAAATAACAGGACCGTAGGCGTTAGCAGCACCCACGGCCCCTGTCCATCGAAGAAGAAAGCGGCTTCCTCGTGGATTGCTCACAGCATACGTGCACTGTACTTACGGCGCAAACCGCCGCCGGGGGCGAAAAGCCGCTTTCCTCGAATCCCCCAAGCCCAAGAGCAGGTTTCGCTTCCTCTAATATACGCTCGACACCTTTGAATGCCTGCCCTCCATCGCCGACTCGCTCTCCACTATCGGCGACTCGCGGCGCAGCGGACGCCCCGGATACCCACCTCAAGCCATGTTCAGGGCGTTCTGCCTCAAATACCTGCTTGCCGAGCGGTACACCGTGGGGTTGATCGAGCGGTTGCACTCCTCGCCCCCGGCTACGCGAGATATGCGGATCTGGAGACGCCGTACCCTCCGACGCCACGTTCAGTCGGTTCTTCCGACACTTGGCGTCTCTGCCCGCCCTTTCCGACACCGCCATCGCAGAGATGGTTGAGCAACTCAAGGCGCGTTTGCCGGACATGGGCGATCACGTGGTGGTGGACTCGACAGATGTTGAGGCATATGGCGCGCCGAACCGGAGAGAACCCGCTGATCCCGACGCCACATGGGGCGTCCGCATGAAGAAAACCAAGAGTGGACGGAAAAAGGAGACCGAGCCGTTTTGTGGATACAAGATGCACTCCATTGCCGACGTAATTTATGGAGTTCCGCTCGCGCAAATCATGTTGCCGGGCAATGATAATGATTCACCCCAACTACCAAAACTGCTAAACAAGGCTCAGAGTGCCTACCCTTGGCTGCAACCCAGGTATTTGATGGCCGATAAGGGGTATGACGCAATCAAAAACCATCGGTTGCTGATGGCGCGGGACATCACGCCCATCATCCATGCCCGCCGCCCCACAGCTGAGGACAAACTGCACGACGGGCTGTACGATCAGCGCGGGCGTCCAGTCTGCGACGGCAAGACGCCGATGGAGTACGTCGAGACCGACCCTGCGACCGGACGCCACAGATTCCGATGTCCAGCGTCTGGATGCAAACTGAAAGCGCGGTCGAGTGGCGCGGTACGCTACTACGACACGACCGCTCTGTGGATTGATCCGAGCCAAAACCCCCGCGCGATAGGCGTGGTTGCGCGCTCAACCAAGGAATGGAAGCGGCTGTACAGCAGCCGTATGGTGATTGAGCGCGAGTTTAGCAGTCTGAAGCGGTCACGCATCCTGGACAGACACCAGTACGTCCAGCAGACGAAGATCGAGTTGCACCTGGGTCTGGCGGTTCTGACTTATCTGTCCACGATGCTGACGCGAGTGGACGCGGACGACGCCAAGAATATCAGGCACATGAGAATCAGGGTGGGAAGGTAGACCCTTTCGGTTGACTCACTACGAAAGGGCTAACCCCATCTAGCGCCTGTCCGAACAGCCTGCATTGTATAGGCGTTCGATTTCAGCGTTGATCCCGGACAGAGTAACGCCAATGCTTTCCAGCGCTTCACGCGGAGCACCCTCTCCCACTGATTTCATGATTCCTGTGAGCAGATGCTCCGCGCCAATATAGTCGCGGTTGAGCCTGCGCGACTCACAATCGGCGACCAAGACCACATCCCGCGCCTTGGAAGTCAGTCGCCTTGTCCCCTTTGGAGCTTTTTCCCTCTCAACGATGACCGTTTCCATAGCTTGACGAATCGCTGACGGTTCAACTCCCAGATTCGATAGCGCCTTGGCGCCCAAGCCGTCACCTACGAGAACGATGCCCAAAACAAGATGCCTGGGTTCAGCGGCATAGCCATCACCAGCTTCTTCCCAGGCTCTCATTAGAACTAGCCTAGCATTATCTGAAAGTCTGTCTAACACTCTGGACATGGGAGAGGTCTCCTTATCTACTATCGGGACGCGCCCGCCCAGTATAGCGCTATCTGGCCACGCCGCCCAGACCAGGCGATGGGAGGATGGGAAAGCCTCATATTCGCCATTCTCCACTCAGGATACGCAGCGGATATGAGAAACGGCGTAGCGTTCGGCGAGTCAAGTTGCACTTTACTTGTATCACGTATAGGATAACCACGACTTCGCACAAGTCGCCGCTGTGCTTTTCGTGGGCAGGCAAGGGCGATGCACGCGTACCGCGTCTCCCTTAGGCTCACGGCGTGGCCGGCGACTTGTGCGAAGCCCGCTGACCGTCCAGCGACGAGAGGGCCTTTGTGAACATTCGGGTTCCATTCCTCCAGCCTTCTCTACGCTCTGTCTTTACTGGAAGGCTCTTTGCCACGAAATAGCCCGACGCCTGCAAACCGATCACGTCGCCAGACGCTGCCGCGCGCGACTCCAACGATGACTTATCGGTGCCTGACTCCGGCGCCCCCACGCGACCAATGAAAATGCCGAACTGCTCTTCGGCTTTCGCGGACGCATCGGGCGGGCGACGTTATGAGCCGTCTTCGCCCTTGCGTTGGTCCTGATCTTTGACGTGTCGCTGATAGCGGGACTCGACAGCTCCAAAGCCTCCAATCCAGATATTCGGCTGCTGTGGCTCTTCATCGGTTCCGTAGGGAACCTGTTCGCCCTGTGGATCATGCGTAGCAAACTCCGTGAAGCGTCTGCGCGACAGGGGCAAGCCCGGCTGGATGCTCCTCATCGCCTGTATCCCGGTTCTGGGTTAGGCGTGGTTCATCCTGGAATTGGGATGTCTGCAAGGGACGCCTAGACACAACAGGCACGGAGCACCCCCTGTGCGGGGCATAGACGTGATGAAGATCTGAGCGGAGGGATAGCCAGAGATATAGCAAAGCTCGTGTCCGGCTGTGAGATTGCCGAATCAAAGTTGATCTGCGCCGCCTACATTGAGGAGGATTCACATGCTTGAATACATAATGGCCGTGCTGGTAGTGGTCGCCATCATACGTGGCCTTGTTGGCGGTTCTCTTCTCCTCTACAACACGTTATAACATGAGATTGCCCCATACGCTGCCGCCCTTGCGCAGCTGGTGGCCCAGTCTGCGCCTCCTACGCTCAAGCCGAAATTCGGCCTTCCCGGAGCTTTCCAAAGTCTCCGTACTAGGATAGCATCCTCCTCAGCCTAACCAACCGAATCTCGTGTGAAGCACCGACTCTCACTTGTGGGTAATCCCCGTGAAATCACGAAGGCCCACAAGACGAGGCTCGAACCTTTCTTCTTTGTGGAACTATAGGGAGATCACTAATTCAAACATAGTACTGCCTACAGTCAACTCAGGCCCACCATCCCCCTAAGCCAATCCGCAAAGGGATTCGAACCATGCTTCCCCACTCCCCCACTCCCCCCTCCGCGTATCTCCGCGCCCCTCCGCGCCTCCGCGTTAAAATCCCTCTGCGCCTCTGCGCCTCTGCGATAGTCCTACTGGCAATCATCCCCACCGTCGCCCTCGCCCAGGACGCCGCAGACGCCTTCCAACCCCTGTTCACCCGCACCGTCGAGCCGTTCGAGGTCGCGATGGGATGGACGCCCGCCGCGCCGCAGGTGGGCTTCGTGAACATAGGCGTCGCCCCCGCCGCGCTCGGCGGCGAGCCGGTAACCGACGCCCGCGTAACCGTGGTGGCCGCCCCGCAGAACGACGCGTCCGAGGCGTTCGAGGTCGTCGCCGTCAACACCCCCGTGGATCCGACGGTGTACCGCGCCAACATGAAGTTCGAGCACGCCGACAACTGGACGCTGAGCGTGCACATCGCCAGCCCCACCGCCGGCGAGGCCAGCTTCCAGACGCCCATAGTAGTGTTGCCCCCGCCCATCGAATCCGACGCGTCCGGCGGCTGGGTCTTCCTCGGAGTCTTCGCCGCCCTCGCCGCCGGCGCCGCCTACCTCGTCTGGTCCGCCCGCCGCGCCCAGCGCGCCCGCGAAGAAGCCGCAAGCGCCTAAAGTCCCTTCCCCCTCGATTAGGAGGCGGCGCTAACAAAAGTCCCTTCCCCCTCGACGGGGGAAGGTTAGGATGGGGGTGAACCCCTAGTCGCCGGACGCCGCCAATCGCTGTTCGACCGCCCTGACACGCTCGTCCAGGGCGACCCTGTTCTCGATCCTGTCTCCCAGAGTTCGCATCTCTGTTAGGAGCTCGGCCCTGAGCGACGCGATTTCGCTATCGTGCCGGTTGCCCTGCTTGACCAGGATAACCAGTCCTATAATGATGGTAATGATCATCGCCGCGAACCCTATGCCCACGGTGATCAATGCCAATGCGCTTTCCATCGTCGCGCCTCCGCTCAGGATCTCAGATAGTCGCCCCGCAAATAGGGATGTTGCACTTCATGTTATGCTGTGAGCGCGGCGCGCGCAAGGCGCCCGCTCATTCGCCACCCTCCGTATCTTCTATGGAAATGAGTGTCGCCACGTCCCCCACCCACCGGTAGCGAACCGCGACCGGAATCCCCCGAATCATATGCTCCCTAGCGTGGCTCGGAGTGAAGTGCCCGAACCCCCCGTCGCCCGCCCGCTCGTCCGCGAACAGCGTAATCGCCTCCCCGCCGTCCGCCCCGACGACCGTGATTGAACGGATTTCTAGCAACGCCCCCGTCTCCACGCCGGTTATCAGCCCCGTAAAGTCCAGCTCCGCCCCTCGCTCCGCCGTCCCCCCGTCCCGTTCGCCCGCCCCTCCGCAGGCCGCCGCCGCGCCGGCCGCGCACACGATAAAGGCGACGCATAACAGGCTTCCAGAATATAAGTTCCAGACTTTATTTTGCCAAAATCTTGTACCAATTTTACGTTGAAGATTCATTTGGGCTTTTTTAAGGTTTGATTTGATTGGCGACATGGCGGGGTGGCGAGTTCCGCTCACGTCGCAGCGCCCCTCTCCCCGCGAGAGGGGCAGGAACGCTCGTTTACACACATAAGTATAAGGTAAGGGTACCATGCGCGCACTTCACAGTAGGGTTTTCCTCTTGGCAGCGGCGGTCGCGCTGCTGTTGATAACAGCAATCACGGTGGGGAAGTCCATCGGAGTCGGGGGGGCCGAGGCCAATCCCCGCATAGACAAAGTTACGGTTCTGGTGTTCGACCTCCAATCGATTGCCTCCGACTCGGAGGCGATAGGGATGGTCGAGTCGGCCATGGGGCTGATGTTCCAGTTAAAGGAAGGTCAGCCGTTCATATTCGTCTTCGACGATGAGTTCACGGACGTCGCGGGACCGATGGCGACTGACGCCGAACCCTTCCCGCAGCTGCTCCGCGAGGTCGAGACTCGCCTGTCCGAGGCGACGGACGACGCCTCGAACGCGCTCGATCTGCCGACCACGCTGGTCGGGGCGCACGAGTACCTCAACGGCCTCAGCGTCAGCGACGACTCCTCCATCTACATCTTCAGCGGCAGCGCCGCCGAAACCGACGGCGACAACGAGATCGCCCGCGTCAGCCCCATACTGGGACTGCTCGCCGACAAGGGCTGGAAGTTCTACGACGCCACCACGCCGCAGACCAGCCCCGGCGTCCGCGCCGCGCTCTCGGAAATATCCAGCAGAACCGACGGCGAGTCTTTCGAGCTTTCCGTCCCCGACGGCCTATGGAACATGACCAGCCGCATCCTGGTGGAAGAGGACAAGGGCGCGCTGCTGCGCGTGGGCGAGACGATGCTCACCCCCGACGCCATCTTCGAGACGCCCATCGAGGTGCCGCCCGGAACCGGCGCCGTCAACCTCGCGATGCTGCGCGAGAACGACGACACCACGCTCCGCCTCAAGGACCCCTCTGGAATCGACGCCACCCCGCGCAACGGCTCGGCCTACACCAACGCCGTCGTGTGGGAGCTTATAGATCCCGCGCCCGGCGAGTGGACGCTCGAAGCGCGCGGCTCCGAAGGCAGCTTCTCCGTAAACCGCTACTCCGACTACCTCTACCGGATGGAGCTCGCCGCGCCGAGAGATACGGTCGAGGTGGGCAAGCAGATCACCATGCAGGTCGCCGTAGTAGAAGGCGACAACCTGGTGTCGGTCAACGCGACCGTTCGCGCGCGGATCACCGATCCGTCGGGCGCGACCGTGCTGTACGACCTGAACGACGACGGCTTCGGCGCGGACTCCGTCGCCGATGACGGCTACTTCTCCGCGACGATTCCGGGCGTGAACCTCAGCGGCCTCTACAACGTCGAGCTCGAAATGGTATGGCTCGGAGTCTCCCAGCGGGTTACGTCGCTCACGTCCTTCGAGGCGCAGCTGTTCCCCACGCTCGCCATCACCGAAGAAGTGGACAGAGAAACGTTCCTGAAGCCGAACGAGCGAGCGCGGATAGCCACGCTTAACGTCGGCGTCGGCGGACAGCCCTTCGCGGTATCCAAGAACGACCTGTCGTCGGTAGCCATCACCAACACCGGCGCCAGCCCGGGCGTGGTCGAGTTCCTGCCCGAAGATCAGACGCCGGACGGCAGGGCGTCCGAGTTCGGCGTGTACTACACCCCGCAGTCCGAGTCGCTGTCCACGGTGGCGATAAACCTTGCCGTCGAGTACGCCGGACGCGACATCACCGGCGGAGTTCCGCCCATGGTCCTGTCGTCGGTCGCGCCGCCGCCGCCGGCGCCCACGCCGATGCCGCGCGCGACTCCCGCTCCCGCGCCGACAACGCCGCCGCCGCCGCAGCTGCCGTCGCCGACGGAGCAGCTCTCGCCGCTGCCGCTGCTGGTAGCCGTCGGGGTCGTCATACTGGTCGTAGTAGGACTCGGAGCGTACTGGCTCACCAAGCCCGCGCCCTTCGGATACCTATACACCGAAGAGGGCCGCATGGTGGTCAGGTTCGCCGACATCCGGCGCTCGTCCACAGCCGCCAACGTGCTGAACCGGGACCGCATCCCCGGCGAGGACCTGCCCACGCAGGGCTTCGACGGCGTGGAGTTCCGCTTCGCGCGAGACGGCGCGGCGTTCATCGAACCGGCGCAGGGCGGACCCGCCAACGTCCGCATCAACAACCAGCCGGTAACGGACCCGTCTGAGATACACGACGGCAGCCTGCTAGGCTCCATGGGGCGCCTCTACATATTCAGGCACGACCCGATCTAGCGGGATAACCGGCTCCACCGGACAAACCACCGCCCCGCGCGATGCCGAAAGGCCGCGCGGGGCGGTTTCGCGTTAAGCGCCTGGAACGGAAACGTCCCCCTACTCCTCCACGATCCTGATAGTGGCGATGGCGTCTCCGGGCGTCGTCGCCGAAGACGGGTCGCGCGCCGAAATCGCGTTCACCACGTCCATGCCCGAAGACACCTTGCCAAACACCGAGTGGCAGGACGTGCGCGGCGCGGCGCAATTCTTGCCGTGTCCGTCGAGCGCGGGCGTCGGAACGAACGTAATGAAGAACTGGCTGCCGTTGGTCGCCGTGCCGCCGCGGTTGGCGGTGGAGATGATGCCCGGGCTGTCGTGGCGCAGGTCCTCGTGTATCTCGTTGGCGATGGTGTAGCCGGGACCGCCGGTGCCCGTGCCAGTCGGGTCGCCGCCCTGCGCCATGAATCCGGGTATCACGCGGTGGAACGTCACCCCGTCGTAGAACCCCTCCCGCGCCAGGAACACGAAGCTGTTGACAGTGTTCGGCGCCTTGTCCGCGTACAGCTCGATCTCGAAGCTGTCGCCCTTCTCGAGCTCGAACACGGCGGTGTACTTCTTGGAAGTGTCTATCGCCATCGCCGGCGGAGAGTCCCACTGCATCGGGCCGTCGCTCGACGGCGCGGCTTGCGGCGCGGGCGCGGGCGGCGCGGCTTGCGATGCGGGCGCGGGCTGAGACGTCGGCGCGGGCTCGGCGGGTTCGGAGTCGCCGCACGCGCCCGCCGCTACTACGGCGGCGATGGCGAGCGCCCCGATCAACGAACCGATTAGCGCTTTCGGAATGGCGGTTATTAGCTGCTTCATAGTCGGTCAGAGCCTCCGGTGGTGTGTGTTGGAGGGCATTGTATCAGGATTGGCGCGGGGGCAGTGAACCCCGCGCGCTCAATCGCCATTCTCCGGGCGGGCGGCGTAGGGATAGCAGAGGACCGCGCCATCTACGGGGGAGACGCTGATGTGCGCATGGACGTTGAAGACGGAAGCGATCGTTTCTTCGGTAATGACCGCCGCGGGCGGGCCTTCCACAACGACTCGGCCATCTCGAAGAACCACTAGCCGATCGGCGTATCGCGACGCTTGGTTCAGGTCGTGCAGCGCCATGACCACGGTCAGGCCGCGCTCCCGATTCAGCGCGCGGATGAGGTTGAGAACCTGTATCTGGTGATTGATGTCCAGGAAAGTCGTGGGTTCGTCGAGGAGCAGGATGCGCGGATCCTGCGCGAGAGCGAGCGCTATCCAAACTCGCTGGCGTTCGCCCCCGGAGAGGCTCCACAGGAGGCGGCGCCGGAATGGGTTTGTGGCCGTGAGCTCCAGCGCTCGTTCGACCGCCGAGCGGTCTCTATCCGAGAACATCCGGAGCAGGCCGGTGTGGGGATAGCGGCCCTGTTCGACCAGTTCTTGCGCCGTCATCCCCGGTATGGTTTCTGGGGACTGTGGGAGGGTGGCGATCCGCCTCGCCACCTGGCTGGGAGACATTTTGGCTATTTCCGCGCCGTCGAGCAGCACCGATCCTGTATCGGGACGCAGGAGGCGGGCCAGCGCGCGGAGCAGCGTGGACTTTCCGGACCCGTTGGGTCCGATGATTGCGGTTACGCTTCCGCTCGGGATGGTGAGCGTAACCTCGTCCAGCGCTTGAACGTCGCCCAGACGCGCTGAGACGGCATGGGCGCGCAATTCGGCCTCGTCTCGCGTCATCGCGCCGCCCCCCTTAGAAGGATGTAGAGAAAGAACGGCGCCCCGATGAACGCCATGACCGCTCCCACCGGAAGCCCGGGGCGGTGTTGCGGCGCGGGGAATGGCGGGCGAATGGTGATTCCTTGGGAAACGATGTCGGCCCCGATGAGCAGCGCGGCGCCGGCCACAGCCGCCACGGGCAGCAGGCGACGGGCGTCCTCTCCGGCGATCCAGCGGGCGATGTGCGGAGCGACGAGGCCGACGAACCCGACCGCTCCGACAACGGAGACCGCGGCCGCGGTAAGCAGAGCCGCCAGACAGAAGAGGGTCGCGCGAGCCGCGTTGACGCGCATTCCCCTGGCGGCCGCCACGCTGTCCCCAAGTTGCAAGAGGTTGAGGGGCCGGGCGGCCAGGGCCGCCAGGGGCAGCGTGGCCGCCGCCCACGGCCACAACTGTCCCCAGTGAATCCAAACGCGGCCATTCAATGTCCCGATGATCCAGGGCAGAACGCCCCCCACGCCGGACTGCGCGCGCAGCATGATGAACGCTGTTACGGATGACAGGATGGCGGTGAGCAACACTCCGCTGAGGACCAACCGCAGCGGATGGAGGCCGCCGCGCCAGCTCAGGGCGAAGACCGCCGCGCCCGCGCCGACGCACCCTGTCAGCGCGACGAGAGGCATGAAACTTCCGGGATGGGGAAGGCCTCCGTAACCCACGGTCCACACAACCGCGACAAAGATTCCGCCCGCCGTTACTCCGATGATGCCCGGTTCCGCCAGGTCGTTGCGCATGACAACCTGTAGGATGGCCCCAGCCGTTCCGAGCAGCGCTCCGGCGACGATGGCGATGAGCGACCTGGGGAGTCTCAGATCCCACACGACGGTTCGATGCAGATCTTCGGCCTGCTGTCCGATGAGCGCGGCCAGCGCCTCGTCCGGCGACAGGCGCGCCGAGCCGGTACACAGATGCGCGACGAAAAGGACGCCGACGAGCGCTAGCCCCGCCGCCACCAGCGCGAAGAACCGCCTGCCCCGCCACGCGCGTTCGTTAGCAGCCATGATGGTCGCTCCTGAGAATCCTGTCTCTCAGCAGCAGAAGCAGGATCGGACCTCCAAGCGCCGCGGTCCACACCCCCGCCGGAGTCTCCCCGGGGGCGATTGCGAACTTGGCGCCGATATCCGCCATCGCAAGGAGGGCGGCGCCCATGAGCGCGGAAAAGGCAAGCGTCTTGCGCGGGTCCTCGCTGCGCAGGGTTCGTCGGGACAGGTGAGGGGCGAGGAGTCCTACCCACCCGACAGGGCCTGCCACAGCCACCACCGCCGCCACCAGCCCGGCGCCGAGCAGGAGGACCATCGTCCGCAGGCGTCCGACGTTCATCCCGAGCGACTGCGCCGACAATTCGCCCAGTCGGAGGGTGTTCAACGGTCGGGCCAGGAGCAGGCCCAGGGGCAGGCAGACCGCCACCCACGGCGCGACTATCCACACATGCTCCCACGTTCTGTTAGCCAGGCTGCCCAGCAGGAAGTAGAACAGGACAAGTACGGACCCGCTCGTCCCCGCCAGGCTGACCAGGGCGATGATGCACGCATTAATGAACGCCGTAACCGCGACGCCGACTAGTACGACCTGCATGGGGGTTCGCGTTCCTCGCGCCGCGATTATCACAACGGACCCCGCGACCAGACCGCCCGCGAGCGCCGCCCAGGGGTAGAACACCAGGAGCAGCGGGACTTGGAAGAGGGTGAAGACCGCCACGACGAGGGATGCTCCGGCAGCCACCCCCAGCAACTCCGGACTCGCCAGCGGATTTCTCAGGCCGTCCTGCATCATCGCTCCCGCCAAGCCCAGCGCCGCGCCGCCTATGAGGGCGAGAGCTATCCTCGGAGCGCGCAGTTCACGGACGGCAAGCCGCGCCAGCCGCTCCGCCTCCTCTCCCAAGAGGATACCCCACGCTTCCGTCGCGGAGAGCTTGGGAGTGCCGTTGGAAAGGGAGACGGAAGCCGCCGCGACGATGCACAGGAGCAGGACCATGGCGATCAGAACAGGCCTGGCCCACTCCCTCCATGCGTTCGCGGGTCTGGACGTCGCCGTCTGGCCGCTCTGGGACAAGGCGCGCTACTCGCCGAATACGTCCGGGTACAGCAGGGGCATCGCCTCATCCAGCACCAGCCCCAGGGTTCGAGTGCCGCGCCCGGTGCTCCAAAGACTGAAGCTGACCTCGTGCACCTCGCCGTTCTGGACTGCTCGAAGCTCGCTCCATAGCGGGTTTTCCGCGAGCTGTTCCTGCAGGGGCGGCGGCTGGAACCCGGGGAAGGCGAGCGTTTGGACGAAGATCACGTCCGGGTCAACGCTCAGAACTTCCTCTAGCGAGAACTGGGGGCTGGCCGCGGCCTGCCCGCCCTGGTCCGAGGCCTGACTGGGCCACGGGTAGTCGGTTACTTCCGCCAGAAGGCCGCCGGTCAGCGCGTCCTCGGTGTCTATGCCGAAGTTGACGTCGGAACCGAACATCACCAAGGCCGTGCGATCCTTCGGCGAACGGGCCTTGTAGTCCGCCAACTTGTCCATGAACCGCTGCGCCGCCTCCTCGGCTTCCGCCGATCGTCCCATAGCCGCGCCGATGTCTCTCAGGTAGCCGATGGAGTCCTCATAGGTCATGGGGTTCACGATGTAGAGGGGAGCGATGGGGCGCAGCGCGTCTCGCAGGCCGTCATGCACGCCACCCAAGCCGAACACGAGGTCCGGTTCCGCGGCGGCGATGTCCTCCAAGTTTGGCTCGAAGAACGACCCGCCGATCACTCGGAACTCGCTTGCCTTTTCTCCGAAGAACCGCGGGTCCGAAGATAGCGGATCGTTTACCGCGACAGGCTCCAAGCCCAATTCGGCCATGATGTCGGCGCAGATTTCCGTGAGACACGCGGCGCGGGCTGGGCGCGTCATAAAGGTGAGGGTCTCGCCCGCGCTGTCCGTGAGCGTGATCGGGGCGGGCGTCGCCGTCGGGGCTGGCGGCTGGGTCGCCGTCGGGACCGGCGCTTGGGTGGGGGCTGGCTGGGTCGCCGTTGGGGCTGGCGCTTGAGTGGGGACTGGCTGGGTCGCCGTTGGGGCTGGCGCCTGAGTCGGGGCCGGCTCCGAGGTCGCCTCGCCGCATCCAACCATCAGCAGCAGAACCAAAACTAAGATTGCATACTTCATGATACCCTTCTCTCCTGAGTGTCTGTCTGCTCAATCCGATTGAGAACGCCGTTTTCTTGGAGTCTGAGCGGTTAAGTTTCCGGCGCTGGTTGAATGGGAATGGCCCGTCTTTGGAATGCGATGAGATCGGCGTACACGCCCCGCGCGTCGAGCAGCGAGTCATGCGAGCCGGTCTCGACCACGCGCCCGTTCTCCAAGACGATGATTCGGTCGGCGCCGCGGATGGTGGACAGCCGGTGGGCGATGACGAGAGAGGCGCGGCCTGCGCGAGCGCGGGACATCGCCCGCCGGAGAAGCAGTTCGTTCTCGACGTCCAAGTTAGAGACGGCTTCATCCATCACCAAGATGGGGGCGTCGCTGAGAACCGCCCTAGCTATGGCGATACGCTGTCGCTGGCCGCCGGACATTCGGATTCCCCGTTCGCCGGCATTGGTTTCGTAGCCTTGCGGCATACGAGTGATGAAGTCATGCGCCAAGGCGACTTTCGCGGCCTCCTCCACCTCGGCGTCCGAAGCGTCCGGACGCGCCAGACGGATGTTTTCGCGGATGGTCATGTTGAACAGGTAGATGTCCTGCGGTACCCAGGCGATAAGCTCGCGCAGGGCGCTCTGCGGAAACGCGCGGACGTCGTGTCCTCCGATGGTGATGGCGCCGTCCTCGACATCCCAGAACCGCATGAGCAGATGGATGCACGTGGATTTCCCGGCGCCGGAGCGTCCAACGAGCGCCACGTTTTCGCCCGGCTCTACGGTGAAACTCGCGGCGTCGAGCGCCGGAGGCAGATCCGGGGCGTATCGGAAGCTCACGGCGTTGAACTCGATGCGAGGGTTCACACCGCCTGATGGCGGCGCTTCCACGGTGTCTTGCACAGGGGCGGGGGCGTTCAGCACGGCGAACACCCGGTCAGCCGCCGCGAACACCACGCCGAGGCTTTCGGCTATTCCGGTGAGGTTGACAATTGGCGCGAAGATGAAGATAGAGAGGATGATGACGACCGGATAGAGGGTGGGCGATAGGGAGTTGGAGGACACTAGGTACGCCGCGGTGATGACAACGCTAACCATCCCCAGCGTGACGAGCGCGGAGGTTGCCGCGCGCTCGACGCCCGCTCTGGCGCCGTGGGCGACCTGCGCGCTTGCCAGGTCGCGGCTGCTCCGCAGCAGCCCTGCCAGGAAGCGCTCTCCCTGCCCGAACGCCACGATTTCGCGGAGCCCCTGAACGCCGTCCACCACTTCCGCGTTCAGCGAACCAAGGGACTCTCGCAATTCCCGTCCCTGTGCCGCGGCCCGCTTTCGCAGCCAAAAGGGGACGGTCGCCACCGCCAAGGTGGCGGGGAGCAGCGCCAGCGGCAGCAGCCAGTGCATGGCGGCCAGAGCCAGGAGCGTCCCCAGCGGAGCCACGGCCGCCACGATGAACGTCCCCACGGTGTGAGCGTAGAACCACTCGAAAGTCTCCACGTCGGAAACCGCCGCGGCGGAGATGTCGCCGGAGCGACGGTCAATGAGATAGCCGGGCGCCAACCGGTCCAGCGCCTGGTAGAGCCAGACGCGAAACTCTACGAGTATGCGATACGCGAGGTCGTGCGCGAGCCACATCTCGGCCCATGCGGCCACCGCTCTGCCGACCACGACGACGCCGAGCGCGATGGCGCTGGCGTAGAGGTCTTCCACGCTCGCCCCGGTAGCCACCTTGCCCACCATGAATGCGCCAATTCCGGCGGCGGCTATCATGAGGCCGTGGTTCAGGATGCCCGTGAGCGTGGCGATGCCCATGAGCCAGTAGTGCGGGCGCAGGATGCGGAGCATCTGCCAGAAACCGGCGGCGCGCCCGCCGCCGCGAGGGGCGAGTTCCCATTCTTGGAGGCGATTGCCCTCCATTGCGCTCATATCGCCTCCCGCTGGGCATTGACGAGATCGGCGTACGCGCCGCGCCGATCGACAAGCTCCTGGTGGCGCCCGGCTTCGACCACTTGTCCTTCCTCCAGGACTACGATCTGGTCCGCCTGGACGACAGAGGAAAAGCGGTGGGCGATGGTGATAGTCGTTCGGCCTTGCGCCAGTCGCCGCAGCGCGCCGCGGATGGCGCTCTCGTTCACTCCGTCCAGGCTGGATGTCGCCTCGTCCAGGATGAGGATGGGGGCGTCTTTGAGGAGCGCCCGCGCGATGGCGATGCGCTGGCGCTCGCCGCCGGAGAGTTTCGCGCCCCGCTCTCCGACCAAGGTTTTGTAACCCTGGGGCAGCGCGACGATGAACTCGTGAGCGTTGGCGGCGCTCGCCGCCTCTTGCAGTTCCGCGGGGGAGGCGGCGGGTTTTCCAATTCGGAGGTTGTCTTCTACCGTCCCGTGAAAGAGGTACGTGTCCTGGGACACTACGGCTATCAGGCCGCGCACGGTTTCCAGAGGGTAGTCTCGGATGTCCACGCCGTCGATCTCCACTCGTCCCCGCTGTGGGTCGAAGAACCGCAGCAGCAACGCGGCCGCCGTGCTCTTTCCCGCTCCGGACTGGCCAACGATGCCGACGCTCTGGCCCGCGTCCACGCTGAACGACAGGCCATCGAGCGCGGGCCTTTCGTCCGGGCGGTAGGCGAAGACCACATTCACAAAGGCGATGGACTTGGGTGCGCTCGAAGGTTCGAGCCTCGCAGAGTTCGGCTCGCGGTCGGCCACCTCGGGTTTCGCGTCCAACAGCGCGAAGATGCCAGCGGAAGCGGACACGCCCATGTAGCCCTGGTGCCAGTAGGCGTCCAGGTCCACCAATGGGCGAAAGCACTCCCCCGTGAGGAACAGCGCCAGGAGAAGCGCCGCCAGACTGAGCGTCCCGTCAGCCACTTGGAAGGCGCCGATGGCGACGGCCATCGCCACGCCCGCGCTCATCGCCAGCCCGACGACTCCGTTGCGGATCATGGAGATTGAGAGCTGCGCCATTGTCGCGCGGTAGAGCGCGAGCGCAGCACTCTGGAGCGTCCGACCGTGTCGCTCGCTGGCGTTGAGCGCCTTCAGGGTAACCATTCCCTGCATACTGTCCACGAACTGGGCGTTGAGAGCCGAGTAGGCGCGCCAGTGTCGCTGGCCGTACTCGCCCAGCAAGCCGTCCCACAGGCGCGGCGCCAGCGGGACCGCCAGCGCGCACGCCAATACGACCAAGCCCACCAGAGGGCTGAGAACGGAAATAAACGCTACCACCGCGAGCGGCGCCACCACAGCGACGATGGACTGTGGCAGGTAGTAGCCCAAATAGGCCTCCAGAGCTTCCACGCCGTCCACGAGTGTGGATTGCGCCGTTCCGGTTCGCGTCCGCTCCATGTACCCGGGGCCTAGGGCGAGGAGGGCGCGGTAGAGCCGCTGGCGCAACGCCACCTTCACCGCCGCGGCGATGAGCATGGAGTTCATCTCACGCCAGCGCAGAAGCGCCGCGCGAAGCGCCGCCAGCAGAACCACAGCGCCAACAAGGGCGAGCGCCCGCGTCCACGGCTCGCCGGACAGGATTTGGCTGACGGCTATGGCGACGGCTACGCCCTGCGCTATGTATGTTCCGGATATCGCCAACCCCAGCGCCACGGCGATGACGATGCGAACCCGCGCGCCTTCCGTCATCGCCAGTATTTTCCAATGAATCATCATTCCCGATGTCGCCTCCCATCGGCTTTCATGTGGGGATGCGAAGCTGCGCTGCGCTCTGACGGCGAGCCAATCACGCCGCCTTGCGTCTCTTCGACGAATCAGGCGGCAAAGCCCCGGATTCCGATTGGTCGCGGCGGAGCGGACGCGGGCCACTCTCGCCGCTTGATTCAGCCTCGCAGACTGCGACTTGCGTCCAATAAATATTGATATATTATCTCAATAAATTCGCCTAATTTACACTTGTAACTTAGATATATGGCGCAAAATTATTGATACTATATATCGATATTTCCGTTACAATAGCGCCTTTGGGAGAGTTAGGCAACTGGGGCAAATTCCCTCGAGCTCATGCCAGTCAGGCCGGGTGGCATCTGGGAATCGAGGTTGAAGGGGAGCGCGGCGACATGGATTCCCACTCGCGGTTTTCGGGGGTCTTTGCAGAAACAGGGGGCGAAGGCGATTTTCACCCCCATCCCCCGCCTTCGCGGGGGCAGGCTCTAAACTTTCCCCGTCAAGCGGGAATGAACTTGCGGCGTCGGCGAGGGCGGCGGCCCTATGCGAGAGATTCGAGCGCGCCTCTCATCCCCAGATAGTAGCCGAACAGCCCGAATCCGGTTACGACGCCGCGAGATACCCCCGCGACCTGCGACGAACCGCCCCGCGCCGCCGGGTTCGAAATGTGTATCTCGTAGAACGGAAAGTCCACCTGCGCTATCGCCGCGACGATTCCGGGATGCCCGCTCGAATACGCCGCCGGGTTGAACAGCGCCGCGTCCACGTCCCCGGCGTCGTGCGCCGCGTATATCCTGTTGATGACCTCGCCCTCGATGTTCGAGTGGAATATCTCCACCTCCACACCAAGCTCCCCGGCGCACTTGTTGATGAAGGCGTCGTAATCCGCCATCGTCGCCGTGCCGAAAGTGCCGGTCTGCACCTTGCCGCGCATGTTTATCCCAAGACCGTGCAATACCAATATCTTTGCCATATCGAGTATCCTCCCAGTTACACCTTAGCCACTCAGATACCGCCAGCATCCGCCCGCGTCCCATATCCCGGTCAAGCGCCCGGCTTGCGGTCAAGCGCCCGGCTTGCGGTCAAGCGCCCGGCTTGCGGTCGGGCGCTCGGCTTGTTACATCCCCAGCGCCACGTACGCCGCCGCCATAATGCTCTCGACGTCAATGCGGTACTCGCTGTATAGCTCGCTCATCGAGCCGGACTGTCCGAACTCGGTAACGCCGACCGGAACCACCGGAACGCCGAGCGCGCTGCCGATCCACGCCAGCGAGTGCGGGTGCCCGTCCTGGACGGTTACGATCGGCGCTCCCCGCGACTCCGGCGGTATCGAATCCGACATGAACCTGTCGCGGCTCCCCTTGCCGTCCATCGCGTCGTGTATGGACTTCTGGAAGGCGCGGTACAGCGGCCCCGGCCCGGTTACGTTGACCACATTTGCGTACACGCCCTCGTCGAACAGCGCGTTGCTCGCCGCGACCGCCTCCGGTATCATCGCGCCGCTGCCCAGAATATGCACGACGTTCGAGGCCGGATCATAGCCCGGACTGCCGCTCCGGTCCACCAGCTGGTACGCGCCGTTCAGTACCTGCTGGCGCATTCGCTCCCGAGCCGCCGGATCCTCCGGCGGCTTCAAAAGCCCCTGATCTACCCGCTTGCTCGTCAGTCGCAGATACGTCGAGCGAGCGCGATTCCTGATCTGTTCCAGCGCCGACAGCATGATCCATTCGAGCTCCTGCCCGAAGCACGGCTCGTAGAAATCCAGCTCCGGTATCTCCACGCCGATGGACTGCGTGATCATGGACTGGTGCGCGCCACCCTCGGGCGCCAGCGATATGCCCGACGGCGTGCCGACGACGATGAAGCGCGCGCCCGAATAGACGCTGTACACGAAGGCGTCCAGTCCGCGCCGCACGAACGGGTCGTACAGCGTGCCGATCGGGAACAGCATCTCGCCGTTCGCCTCGAACGACAGCCCAAGCTGGCCCAGCATCATGAACAGGTTGTTCTCGGATATGCCGAGCTGAATGTGCTGGCCCCGCGCGTGCTCCTCCCATCTGAGCGCGCGGACGATGGACTCTTCTGGCAAGGTTTCCTTCTCGCCCTCCTCCCATATGCCAACCTTGTTGATCCAGCCGCCCAGATTGGTGGAGCTGGCCACGTCCGGGCTGACCGTTACGAGCCGCTCCGTAACGTCCGTCAGGTTGCGCGAGATGGCTGTGAGTATCAGCCCGAACGTCTGCTGAGTGGCGAGCCTGCCCGTATAGCGCTGGCTGAAGTCCGGTGGAATGTGCATCTCAGGGATGTCGAAGCGCGGCTTGCGTCCAATGCCCAGCGCCCGGCTCGTGTCGGTGCACATGCGGCCCGCGGGCGTATCGGCGGGTAGCCTGTCCCACTCCGCGTCCGGCTCAACGCCCAGCTCACGTCCAAGTTGCGCCATCTGGTGTGGAGACAGCACGACCGAGTGATTCTGGGGATCTCCCATCGAGGGGAGGCGCCAGCCCTTGATGGTGTACGCGAAGACGACGTTGGGGCCGTCGTCGAGGTCGGCCTGCGCGAAGGCGTCGCGCAGCATGGCGAAGTCGTGTCCGCCTAGGTTGGCGAACGACGCTTTGAGCTCGTCATCGGGCCAGCGTCCTATCAGCCGCGCCATATCTCGCGGGTAGCGCGTAGTCCTGGGCAGCCACTCCCGAAGCTGGCTGGTTGGAACGCGCAGCAGCCGCTGGTACATCTCGTTCGACATTTCGTCGATGGCTATCCTGAGCACCTCGCCATTGGGTTCGGAGAATTTCGCTTGCAAGCGTTTGCCGTACTTGGCGTCTATCACCTTCCAGCCGTTGGCGTAGAACATTTCGCGCCACTCGCGCACGCGGATGCCGGGTATCACGCGGTCCAGGCTCTGCCTGTTGAGGTCCACTACCCAGAGTATGTTCGACTGGCTGTGCAGCGAAGGCTCGGCTATCGCCTCCCACACAGAGCCCTCATCCAACTCAGCGTCGCCAACTACCGAGATGTAGCGCCGGTTATCCGATGAGGTAGAGAACAGATGCGACTGGTTGTACTTGCCTACGAGCGCGGCGAAGTTGGGCGCGACCGGCCCAAGCCCGACGGACCCTGTCGAAAAATCCACGTCGTCCGGGTCCTTCGTCCGGCTCGGATACGCCTGCAAGCCGTGGAACTGGCGCATCATCGTCAGGTACTTCGGGTCCAGATTGCCCAGCATGTACTGTATGGCGTGATAGACTGGCGCCGCGTGCGGCTTGACCGATATGCGGTCTCCGGCGCGCATGAAGTCGAAGTACAGCGATGTCATCAGCGTTACTACCGACGCGCTGGACGCCTGATGGCCGCCAACCTTCGCGCCGTCCGGATTCGCACGCACGTTGTTGGCGTAGTGAACGAGGTTCATCGCCAGCCACAGCGCTCGTTCCTGTATCTGCTCCAGCGCCTCGTCGCGGTCGATGAAGCTCTCAATATCGTCGGCGAACGTTGAAGTTGCCATATCGCTCTATCCTCGCGCCTGTTGTGGTTCCCAAAATCCCTTGCCCCCTTGGTGTGGAAGGCTAGAGCCTGCCCCCGCGAAGGCGGGGGATGGGGGTGAAAACCTCGACCCAAACACCGTTGTCCCTGCGACCGGCCCAGTCCTCCGAACTTCGGTCAAGCGTGTGGCTTGCTATCCGCGCAGCCACCCCAGCCCATCTTCGGTCGTCGTCTTCGGGCGGTACTCGCAGCCTATCCAGCCGTCGTATCCCGATGCGTCTATGAAATCGAACAGGAAGGGGTAGTTGATCTCGCCCGTGCCGGGTTCGTTGCGCCCGGGGTTGTCCGCGAGCTGCATATGCCCGATCACGTCCAGATTCCCCTCGATCGTCCGCGCCAGATCGCCCTCCATTATCTGCATATGGTAGATGTCGTGCTGAATCCGTAGATTCGGCGAGGCGACTTCCGAGATTATGGAGCGCGCCTCATGGGTGCGAGTAAGCAGGAAGCCCGGTATGTCTATCGTGTTGATCGGCTCTATCAGCAGTCCGATGCCCGCGGCTTCGAGCGCGGGCGCTGCGAACTTCAGGTTCTCGATGAACGTATCCCGCGCCGCCTGCGCCGATACGCTGCGCGGCGCGATGCCGGCAAGGCAGTTGACCTGCGGACAGCCCAGAGCCGTAGCGTACTCGATCGCCGCGCCAACTCCGTCCTGGAACTCGCCCACCCTGGCCGGATCGCATGCTATACCCCTGTCCCCACCGTCCCAGTCGCCGGCCGGCAGGTTGTGGAGAACCTGGACCAGGCTGTTCTTCGACAATTCCTCCGCAAGCCGGTCGGCTGGGTAATCATAAGGGAACAGGTACTCTACTCCCTCGAAGCCCGCGCTCGCGGCGGCGGAGAATCGGTCGAGAAAGTCCACCTCGTTGAACATCATGGTCAGGTTGGCGGCGAATCGGGGCATAGGGGAGTATCCTTTCGTAGGTTTATACGAATTATAGGCGCGGCTGTGGCAACCCACAAGTACAGGCCACAAAAGTAGGCGGAGGGTTCACCGGGCAAGCCAACCCGACTATCGCTGGGATGAGCGGCATGTACGACTGCCAAAGAGGGCTGGGCAAAGGATGACTGTGACGGACGCGCGAGAAATCAGGCGCCGCCCTCGACCTGGACCGTGACGATATCCACGCCGTGGAACTTCTGGTGGCGCACGGCAGACGCGTGGTAGCGCAGCCCTCCCACGTTCCAACTCGAAGGCAAGCCGACGATAGTTGTGGGCGACCTTGTAACAGAATGTTTACAGGGCCGCAACACAAATTTTACCTCGGCGAAATAATTCCGAAAAATTCTTCGCCTACTCTGACAAGCGAATCTTGGTTCAGGTGTCAGAGTTTGACTGCACAGATCAGCGCCGCCCGCGATACGACATCCACGCACTGCCCATACTGCGCGTTCCAGTGCGGAATGAACATATTGGGCGATTCAACGCGGGCGGAAGCCGTCGGCAATCCCGACTTTCCCGTGAACAAAGGCGCTCTGTGCGTCAAGGGCTGGACTTCCACCCAGACGCTCGCTCATCCCGAAAGGCTTCGCTCGCCTCTGATACGGGCCGCCGACGGCAGGCTGAAGATCGCGAGCTGGGAAGCGGCGATGGATCTCATCGAAGCGCGACTGCGGGACGTGCAGGCAAGATATGGGCCGGCCTCGGTGGGCATGTTCGGCGGCGGCTCGCTCACCAACGAAAAAGCCTATCTGATGGGCAAGTTCGCGCGGGTGGCGCTAAGAACTCCGAACATAGACTACAACGGGCGGTTCTGCATGTCGTCTGCGGCGGCGGCCTGCATCCGGGCGTTCGGGGTGGATAGAGGGCTTCCGTTCCCGGTGGAAGACATAGCCGGAGCGCGGACTGTCCTGTTGGTGGGAGGCAACCCGGCGGAGACCATGCCGCCGATGATGCAGTATTTCGACCGTCAGAAGGCGACGGGGGGAAGGCTCATCGTCGCCGACCCTCGCCATTCGCTGACGGCTCGAAGGGCAGACCTGCATCTGCAGCTGACGCCCGGAACCGATGCCGCGCTTGCCAATGGAATACTGCATGTCCTTATATCAGAGGGGCTGATAGACAACGAGTACATAAGAGACCGCGCGGCGGATTTCGAGCTTGCGAAGACAAGCGCCGCGTCGTATTGGCCCGAGCGGGTAGAGCTAATTACCGGTGTTCCTGAGTCTCAGATAGTCCGGGCCGCGCAGATGCTGGCGGAGTCTAGCCCGTCCGCGATGATTCTAACCGCGCGCGGCGCAGAGCAGCAGGCGCAGGGCGTCAACAACACGCTTGCCTATATCAACATCGCGCTGGCCCTCGGGTTGCCGGGCAAACCAAACGGCGGGTACGGCTGCCTTACGGGGCAGGGCAACGGACAGGGCGGACGGGAACACGGCCAGAAGTCCGACCAACTGCCCGGATACAGAAAGCTGGACGACCCCGAAGCGCGTCGCCACATCGCAGGAATATGGGGGATTTCCGAATCCGACCTGCCCGATCCCGGACCGTCGGCCTATGAGCTGTTGGACGGTCTGGGGCAAGAGGGCGGCGCGCGGGCGCTGCTGGTATTTGGATCCAACATCGTCGTGTCTTCCCCGAACGTCATCAACGTGGAAGCGAAGCTGCGCTCGCTCGACTTCCTGGCGGTTGCGGACTTCTTCTTGTCTGAGACTGCGGAGATGGCCGACGTGGTTCTGCCGACGGCGCAATGGGCTGAGGAAGAGGGAACGATGACCAACCTCGAAGGCAGGGTCATCCGCCGCCGCCGCGCCTTCGCTCCGCCGCCCGGCGTCAGAGACGAGATAGACATTCTGGGCGAGTTGGCTCGGCGACTGGGAAGCGAACGATATTTCGACTACGACGGAGCCGAGAGCGTATTCGACGAACTTAGGCGCGCTAGCGCCGGCGGCCCCGCCGACTACTCCGGCATAACCTACCGGAAGATCGAGCGGTCCGGTGGGGTGTTCTGGCCCTGCCCGCGCGAATCCCACCCCGGAACGCCCAGAATGTTCGCCGACGGATTTCCAACGCCGGACGGACGAGCGCGCTTCCACGCCACCGGATACGCGCCGCGTGGCGAGACGCCGGACGGCGAATACCCGCTATACCTGACCACCGGCAGGGTAATGGCGCAGTATCAGTCCGGGACCCAGACGCGCAGGATAGAAGACCTGCGCCGCATCTCGCCGAATCCGCTCGCCGAGATGAACCCGACGACGGCGAGACGCTACGGCGTTCGAGACGGCGATCCTGTTACGGTCTCCACTCGACGCGGATCGGCGGATTTCGAGGCGCGGATTAGCGCCGACATCAGGCACGACACCCTGTTCGTTCCGTTCCACTGGGGCGGACGGCAGGCGGCGAACCGCCTCACCAACCCCGCGCTCGATCCGATCAGCCGAATGCCCGAATTCAAGGTATGCGCCGCCCGAATCGAGTCTCGTTCACATATCTCCCTTCCTTCCAAGCTCAAATAGCTGGTAGCCCCCCAATAGGACCCAATAGAACGACAAGGACTTTCAGATATGGAGAAGCAAAAGCTGGTCGTAATAGGCAATGGAATGGCAGGGGCGAGGCTGGTGGAAGAAGTCTTGTCGAGAGGAGGCGGGGAGAAGTTCGACATATCCGTGTTCGGGGAGGAGCCGCGAGGCAACTACAACCGGATCATGCTGTCCGGAGTGCTGTCCGGCTCGCGCGACCAAGACGACATATACATCAACCCGCTCGAATGGTACGAAAGGAACGGTGTAAAGCTGTACGCCGGCGTCCGGGCAATCGGGATAGATCGCCGTTCCAAGAGCGTGTACGGGGCGGGAGGCCACCTCGCGCCCTACGACAAACTGGTCATCGCCACCGGAAGCGTTCCCTTCATCCCCCCGATAGATGGCCTGTACGACGATCACGGCGCGCTCAGAGACGGCGTCTTCGCCTTTCGGACTCTCGATGACTGCGCCGCCATGATAGAGCGTTCCAAGAACGTCCGGAACGCCGTCGTCATCGGCGGCGGGCTGCTCGGACTGGAAGCGGCGCGCGGGCTGCTGACGCGTGGGTTGGATGTTCACGTCGTTCATCTCGCGGCCTATCTTATGGAAACGCAGCTCGATTCGGAGTCCGGCGGGCTGTTGCGCGAGACGCTTGAGGAGATGGGCGTCGCCTTCCATCTCGAAAAGCTGACCACCGACATAATGGGCGAAGACAAGGTAACCGGCGTCCGCTTCAAAGACGGCGAGGAAATCGAATGCGGCATGGTGGTTATCTCTGCGGGCATCAGGCCGAACGTTGACGTGGCGAAGATATCGGGGCTCAACGTCCAGCGCGGCATACTGGTCAACGACGACCTGTCTTGCCGAAACGACCCCGACATATACGCCATCGGCGAATGCGCGGAGCACAGGAACGTCGTGTATGGCTTGGTCGCCCCGATCTGGGAGCAGGCGAGTATTCTGGCGGACCGCCTGACGGGCCGGAATGTGGGAGCGCGCTACCGGGGCTCGCGGGTTTCTACCAAGCTGAAGGTCATGGGAGTGGAACTGGCCGTAGCCGGCGTAAAAGAGCCTCGGGACGATAAGGACGAAGTAGTAACCTACGTCGAGCCGGGACGGGGAATCTACAAGAAGCTGATAGTGCGAGACGGACACATAGCTGGAGCGATCTTGTTGGGCGACGGCATATCCGCCCCGCGATTGCTCCAGGCCTTCGATAGGGACGAGGCGCTGCCCGAAGCGCGCGCCGAGATGCTGTTCCCGCTCGCGCCCGAGAGCGTAGGCGCGGACATAGAATCCTTGCCGGATCAGACGCAGGTGTGCAACTGCAACGGCGTAACCAAGGGTCAGGTGGTAGAGGCGGTCGAGGGCGGGCATCGCAGTTTCAAGGCGGTGTGCGACGCGACCAGGGCGGGAACCGGCTGCGGATCGTGCAAGCCGCAGGTGCAGGCGATACTGGAGTTCGCGGCTGGCGGCCTGGTGGCGGAAGACCCCGCCGCCAACTACTACGTCCCGGGAATCGCCATGAGCAAGCCGGAGCTTGTCGAAGCGGTGAAGTCTCTCGATCTCAAGAGCGTTTCATCCGTATTCGAGACGCTTGCCGACGGACGCGAGGACGCGGGCAGCAAGGTCGGCCTCGCTTCGTTGCTCAGAACCGTGTGGGGAAGCGAGTACGAAGACGAAAGAGACGCGCGCTTCATCAACGATCGCGTTCACGCGAACATACAGCGCAACGGCTCTTTCAGCGTAGTCCCCAGGATGTACGGCGGCATAACCACCCCGGATGAGCTGCGCCGGATAGCCGACGTCGCCGAGAAGTACAACGCGGGGATGGTGAAGATAACCGGCGGCCAGCGCATAGACATTCTGGGCATCTCCAAAGAACGTCTGCCGGACGTTTGGCGCGATCTGGATATGCCGTCGGGTCACGCATACACCAAGGCGTTCAGGACCTGCAAGACATGTGTGGGAACGGACTTCTGCCGATACGGACTTGGGGACAGCACGACGCTTGGAATCGACATCGAGAAGCGCTTCCAGGGCATGGAGATGCCGCACAAGGTGAAGATGGCGGTATCGGGCTGTCCGCGCAACTGCGCCGAGGCCACGGTCAAGGACGTTGGAGTCGTGGCAGTCGAAGGCGGCAAGTGGGAGATATACGTTGGCGGCGCGGCCGGCGCGAACGTCAGGAAAGGCGATGTCTTGTGCGTCGCCGACTCGCCCGCCGACGCCATCAAGTACATAGGCAGGTTCGTACAGTACTACCGCGAAAACGCCAAGTACCTGGAACGTACCTACGGCTTCGTCGAGAGGATCGGGGTGGAGCGTCTGAGACAGATAGTCATGGACGACGACGGCGCGACGCGGCGTCTCGACGAAGACCTGCAAACCTCGGTCGAGGCGTACTTCGACCCGTGGCAAGAAGGCGCCAAGCCCGCCCACAGAAACCAGTTCACGAGCGCCCCCACCGCCGTATCGCCCATGTCGGCCATACCTGCCATACCTGGATGAGGCGCGTTCAGATGACGAAGACACAGAAGACATACGCCATCGGCGCGCTGGAGAGCATACCGCTCGGTGAGGGCCGGGTCGCTCTGACCGCGCATATGCCTATCGCGGTATTCAGGGCGCGAACGGGCGAAGTATTCGCCACGCAGGCCCTTTGTCCTCACCGGGCCGGCCCGCTCGCGGACGGCATCATCGGCGGCGGCGAACTCCACTGCCCGCTGCACGGATACAAATTCGACTTGGCTACCGGCGCCCCCATCGGCAACGAGTGCAAAGCGCTCAGGACCTATCCGGTAGAAGTCGGCGAAGACGGAGAGATGACAGTAACGATATAGCCACTCTCCCTCCACTCGATGAGCTGGCAGGGGAGTGTGCAAGTCCCTTCCCCGTTCGATGGGAGAAGGCTGAGAACAGAAAGTCCCTTCTCTCTCGACGGGGGAAGGCTTGATGGGGGTGACCGTGAAAGGCGCGGAAACATTCGGCAAAGCGTCGAGCATCAACCTATTCAGTCTCAAGACTACGCAGATGAGGACGTTTCATCTGACTTGGTTCGCGTTCTTCCTCGCATTCTTCGGCTGGTTCGGGATTGCCCCGTTGATGGCCGTAGTCCGCGACGACTTGGGCTTGACCAAGACCGAGATAGGCAACACCATAATCGCTTCGGTGGCGATAACGATCGCGGCGCGGCTGCTGATAGGCTGGCTGTGCGACCGCATAGGCCCGCGACTCGCTTACAGCGGCCTGCTCGTACTCGGCTCGATTCCGGTCATGTGCATCGGATTGGCGCAGAGTTACGAGACCTTCCTGCTGTTCCGTCTCGCCATCGGCGTCATAGGCGCGTCGTTCGTCATAACGCAGTACCACACGTCGGTAATGTTCGCTCCCAACGTCGTTGGCGCGGCGAACGCGACCACCGCTGGCTGGGGCAACCTCGGCGGCGGCGTTACGCAGATGGCGATGCCGCTCGTTCTGGCCGGAGTGTTGATGTTCGGTGTCGGAGAAGTGGTCGGATGGCGCGTCGCCATGGTCGTCCCCGGAGTCGCGCTGCTGCTGATGGGCATAGCCTACTTCCTACTCACGCAGGATTCGCCCGAGGGCAACTACTCCAGGCTGAGGGCTGAGGGTCGGATGCCGTCGGCGTCATCCGTTCGAGGTACGTTCATCGAAGCCGCCAAAGACTACCGAGTCTGGGCGCTGTTCCTGATATACGGAGCTTGCTTCGGCGTCGAGCTGACCATCAACAACATAGCCGCGCTGTACTATCACGACAGGTTCGGACTTAGCGTAGGCGCGGCGGGTCTAATCGCGGGGCTGTTCGGATTGATGAACATATTCGCCCGCACGCTCGGCGGAATGTTCGGAGACAAGGCCGGCATCAAGTTCGGACTGCGCGGCAGGGTAATGTTCCTCGGAACGGTCTTACTGCTGGAAGGCATCGCGCTGATAGTCTTCTCGCAGATGTCGGTCCTGTTCCTCGCCGTAGGCGCCATGATCGTGTTCAGTCTTTTCGTTCAGATGTCCGAGGGCGCTACATTTTCCTTAGTTCCTTTCATCAACAAGCGCGCCCTCGGCTCGGTGGCGGGAATCGTAGGCGCGGGGGGCAACGCCGGGGCGGTGGCGTTCGGGTTCCTCTTCAGAATCGAGACGCTCGCCATCAGCCAAGCGTTCCTGTTCATCGGCATAGCGGTCTTGGCTGCGTCGGCGCTGGTATTCGTCGTCCGGTTCTCCGCCAGCCGCGAGGCTGAGGAGAGGCGCGCGCTCGATGAGGCTCTGGCGTCGCGTCGCGGCGTTATAGCGCCCGGGGTCGTGCCCGAAGGCGCTGCGGGAGATTAGGACAGCCCCGCCGGCTCCACCCATGCGCGGCTGTCCGACGCCCTGTACATCGCCAGTATTACCCGAAGCGTTTCCTCCGTGAACTCAATATCCATCATCGGCTGCCGCCCCTCGATGATGCCCTCTACGAAGTCCGCCGCCGCGCCGTTGAAGCTCTCGATCCAGTCCATCGGAAGCTGGTACGAGATCGTTTCGGATCCCGTGTGCAGCATCAGCGGCGGCATGTCCAGCATCTCGCCGGTGCATCGCGTTACCCACAGGATGCCCCGCGAGCCGATGACCTCCATGAACTCGTCCGCCGGGTAGTATCGGCTGCGAAGCGGCATCTCCGACGCCGTGGCGTACTCGATCGCGCACACGCGACCCTCAGCCGCGTACTTCCAGGTGGCTATCGCCGGCGACTCGTTCATGAAATTCTCGGTCCTGGACAGGATTGCCGAAACGCTCTCCACCTCTCCGCCCCACCATAGCCCCGTCGCCACCTTGTGCCAGCCGTCGTCGAACAGCAGCCCGCCCAGGTTGCGCTCCGGATCATCCCGCCACACGTATGCCCCCTCGGTAACCGGAATAGATGCGTCGGATCCACCGCCGCGCACGGTGCGGATGCGGACCATCGAAACCTCGCCCAGCGCGCCCTCCTCTATAAGCTCCCGCGCCTTCACGATAGGCGGGTAGTACAGGAAATTCTCCGTCGTTCGGTAGAACGTGTCCGCCCTTTCGACTGCGGCTGCTATCTGGCGTATCTCGTCCAGACCGTTCGCCGCCGGCTTCTGGCAAGACACGTGCTTCCCCGCCGCCAGTCCGTCAACTATCTGTTGTGGGTGAAGGAAAGTGGGCGTCAGTAGTTCCACCGCGTCCACGTTCGAGTCGTTCAGCGCGTCCGCGTAGTCGGTATGGATGCGCGGCTCGATGCCCCACTCCGCGGCGCGCTGCTCCGCGCGCTCCGCGACCGGATCGCACAGCGCGGTAACCTCGCAGTTCGGGTGCATCAGATACCCTGGCGCGTTCAACTGCGAAATCGTGCCGCATCCGACGATAGCTAGTCTGACCTTGTCCATTGGCGACCTCCGGCTGAAACAGGCTTCGCGGAGCTTCCGCGATGTCCAAGTAAAGTGTCCGTAGCATACTAGGTTACCCTTACTGGGTGCGGCAACGGTTGGTTGAACAGGTAGCCCTTCTTGTTGAAGGGGATGTCGTCTGGCTGTGTGTCGCCGGCGGTGTCGGTGGCGCGGGTCATTACGGTGTAGTCTCCGGGGTCGGGAGACCAAGTGAACTCGAATCTGGTCCACGAATATCGCCCTTGCGCGCTGTGCAGGTCTGCCTCGTTCCAGCTCGCCCCCGAATCTACGCTCCACTCGACCTTGGAGATGGGATTCGGGGAGTGGGCGAAGCCGTGAATGCGGTGGCGGGCGGCTGAAAGCTCCGCGGGCCAGGGCAACGCGAGGGCGCTCTTGATCGTCTGCGCGGTTACGACCACGCCGTCGGCCTGACCTTGGGGGGCGTAATCGTCGCCAATCATCACGTAAGACGTGGTGTTGTTGCGCGTCCAGAACTGTTCCGAGGAGACGACGACCCGCCCAAGCCACTTGATCCAGGAGCTGCCCACCCATCCGGGCACGACGGCGCGCAGCGGGAAGCCGTGATCTATCGGCAGCGTCTCACCGTTCATGCCGTATGCCAGCAGGGTGTCGGGGCGCATCGCCTTCTCGACGGTCATCGCCCGCCGGAAACCGCCTTCCGGCGATTCTTCGTCCAGCCCAACCAGCAGTACGCCCACGGCGTTTTGGCCGATGCCCGCGCGAGTGAGCAAGTCTCGCAGCGGGACGCCTATCCACTCGGCGCTGCCGACGGCCCCCCGTTCCCACTGGGTGCCATCAGCCTTTTGGCCCTTGACCAGATCGAACATGACGCGGTGGTTGCCGGCGCACTCCAAGTAGGATACCAGCGTGGCGCTCGGCATGTCCTGGATGTCGGCAAATGTCAACTCCAGCGGGTTGGATACCGCGTCTCCCTCGATGGAGAGCCGCCAGGCTGAGGCGTCCAAGTCCATGCTGGTGGAGTTGTTCCGAACGAAGAAGAGCCGGTTGGGTGTGGTAACTCCCCGCAAGTTTTCCAGTCGGGTTTCCAGGCTGCCGGAACGTTGGATGAAGGGCGCCGGGTCTTTGAACCAGGCGGCGGATGAGCCTGACGGAACCGACCGGCTCGGGGCTGTGGGCGCCGGAACCTGGCCGCCCGATCCGAGTGGACTTTCGCCGACGCAAGCCGCGAGTACGGCAGCCGCGCCCCCGGCGGATAGAAGCTGCAGGAAGCGCCGCCTGCTCATGCCGCTTTCGCGCGCAAGCTGCCAGACCGGGCCTTCTGCTCCGTTGGTTCCGCGCGTCATATGAGTCCTCGACTGGAGATAGGGCAGTCAATCGGCGCGTTGGGTTTCGACGGCCGGGCAAGTGTGGACGCTTTTGAGGCGACGCTTTAGGGAAATCCCTAATCTGGGGCGTATCATATCACATGCGGAAAAGTTGCATAAGCAGTGTTCGAAACCCGGAGAAAGTTGCATAAGTCCCTTCCCCCTTGACGGGGGAAGGTTAGGATGGGGGTGAAAACCGCCACGTCCGTCTAGAACAACGCTTCGAGGTTCTCTTGGAGGTTCCGCCGCCACGCTTCGAGGTTCTCCCGAAGGTACCACCACCATCCCGGGTCCGAACTATGTTTCGGTACGAAGTGAACCGCGTATGTTCCGTCTTCCTCCACCATGAGCCGCCCAGCCAGGGTCACCTCTCGGCCCACGGGAATCGCTCCAAGGACCCCCGACGGGTCGCGCACGATTACCCGCTGCGTGTACTCGCCCCGTTCCACCTCCAGCGTCAGTCCGTCGGAGTCCCGGGCCACAAGGGCGCCGCGGACCCTCACGCACCCGTCGCGGAACAGGTCGCCGGCCACCGCAATCTGCGCGGGCGTCGGGATAGGGGGAGATTCCATGGGACACGGTTTGTCGCGCGGCGAGACCACGTCGAGGCTGAACAGGACGATCAGGGCCGCCACCCCTATGACGGCCAAGCCCAGCGCCCACATCACGCATCCGAAGAGACGGCCGCAGCTCTTCTTCTTTTCAGCCGCCCCCTCGAACCTGTGCGTCTGGTACCTCGCCGCCGGAGGACCTGCCGAGGCTGCCGGAGAATCACGCCGCGTCCCCACCTCACTCACAACATTTTCTACCTCCTCGGTGGCCCCGCGGCGCGCTGCGCGCTGCTGCTGCTCGCTATCCGGCGATTCCGAGTCGAGCTGCTCGAGCAGACGGAGTTCCTCCTCGTGGCCCCACTGGGCAGCCGCTTTCGACGCATCGTCCGACCGTCCTGTCAGATACCACTCCGGAGCGTGCATGAAGGCATGATAAGCCGCGTCCAGATCGGCGCCACGCAGGTCGGATGCCTCGCCCGATACAAACCACGGCGGCGCTTGTGTCGAAACGTGGAGCCACGGCTGGGCCACGTCGAACCCCACGGCATAGGCCAGCATAGAATCATCCCGGTACCGTGCGCCGGGTGTGGCGTCCCCAGCCACGGAATCTCTCCAGCCAAGCCACCGGCCTATCTCGAGCGCCCCCGCCTGCGTTGGCGCCAGCATGCCGGTCCGTATCGTCGGCGCTATCCCCAGATATACGAGGCCGGCGAACCCGCCGATCAGGGCGTTCGCCCACCACTGGTCCAACCATAGGGCCGCCCAAAGGCCGCTGCCAACGCCCATCAGAAGGCCGACCAACATTCCCCATCCTACGGCATCGTCGTCGTTTTCCCTCCTGACTCGCACCGGATTGTCATCGAAGAGGCCGCGATGCCGCAGGTAGTCCCCTATCTGGTCGCCGATGGCGTCCTCGCGCTCCTTTGTCGCTTCACGGAGCGCATCAGGCGTTGTGGGGCCCGACGGCAGACTGTCGCATATCGTGCGCTCCCAGTCGTACTGTGTGGGACCCTGCCGAGAAAGCCGGTATAGAAAGCCGACCCTTGTTCCTACGGCCTCGATTCGCAACGCTCCGCGCTGGCGCATCTCGATGATGGACGCCAGAATCGTTGAGCTCCCTATCATGTGGCCTCCCAGGACAGATACCGCCGCCGCGGGCATCGAACTGGGCTGTGTGGTCCCCGACCGCCATGGGACCGCCTGCGGGGGCCGCCACTTGGGCCACAGCCACAGAGCGATAACGATCAACTGGGCTACCACTACGCCTACCGCGCGGAAGCCCCAGACCGCCAGCTGCTTCCAGTCCATCTCCCGGAAGTCGGAAAGGCCACTTTCTGCGATTGCCCCGCCTGGGTCAATCGCGAACAGCAACCCAATTGTGGCAAGCGCCGCCACCGCTACCACCACACTCACTATTCCTCACCCCCGTCCAGGTCGCGCTGGCCTGGATGATCCCGCCAGACAACCCTCCTTCACTCTACACTATGGGGGGACAACTGTCGTCATGCGATACCGGCGCCCAGCCGTGTCGTCGGCTACCCGCTGGGGATCGGAGGACGGCGGCTGGCCGCCCATACCAACTTGCGACATCATTCACCTAAGGGTAGAATCTGGGTATTATCCACGCTGCTGCGCTCTGAGGCCGCTCTATACCCATTGCGGACTCGGGCAATCGGAGCGAATCATGGGTGGCGAAGGTCGAGTAGTAGTAGTCTCCAATAGGCTCCCTTCCGTGTCCACGTCTTCCGGCGTGAAGGAAACACGCAACCTTCCCGTAGGTGGACTTGTGAGTTGCCTGCGGCCCTTCTTGGAAACCTCCGGCGGCATTTGGATGGGCTGGGACGGAAACTCCGACGCCCGGGACGCCGCCTCCGCCGCTGCAATCACGGTGGTCGAAGGCATCCGTCTGGCGTCGGTCTCCCTTTCTAAGGACGAGGTCGAGGGCTTCTACAACATCTTCTCCAACCGCACGCTCTGGCCGCTCCTTCACGGCTTCCCAGACAAGGCGACCATAAGCCATGATAGCTACCGAGTGTACCGCAGCGTAAACCGAAAGTACGCCGCTTCCCTCATAGATCTCCTGAGCCCGGAAGACATGGTCTGGGTCCACGACTTCCACCTGTTGCCCCTCGGTCGCGAGCTTCGCAAGCTTGGCTGGACGGGCAAGATAGGGTTCTTCCTTCACATCCCATTCCCGTCCTCCGATATCTTCGGCATCCTGCCCTGGGCCCGAAAGCTGCTTGCATGCCTTTTCGAATACGACCTTGTAGGTCTTCAGACCCCCAAATATCTCCGCAACCTTCAGGAGACTTTGGGCGACGAGTTCGGCGCCGTAGTCGTCGGCGACACCGTGCGCCACGAGGGCAGAACCCTGAAGGTGGGTTCATTTCCCGTTGGTGCCGACGTCCAGGCATTCCGCGAGATGGCCGTTAGCGAAGTCCCGACGCGCGTTAGCCGATTCCTGGAGGACTTCCCCAAGGACAGACAGCTGCTTCTCGGAGTGGACAGACTTGACTACACGAAGGGGATAATCCACAGGATGCAAGCTATCGAGCGGCTCTTGGACGACCACCCAGAGCTCGGCGGTCGCGTAACGCTCATCCAGATAGCGGCGCCTAGCCGCGTTGACATCCCCGAGTATGCCCGTGAACGCGAGCGATACGACTTGCTCGTCGGCAAGATCAACGGCAAGTTCGGAGAGGCTCACTGGATGCCCATCGTCCCCCTGCAACGCGCCTTTTCCCAGCAGGATCTGGCCCACTTCTACCGGGAGGCCGACGTCTGTCTCGTAACCCCTCTGCGGGACGGCATGAACCTCGTCGCCAAGGAGTTCGTAGCTGCCCAGACCTCCGATCCCGGGGTTTTGGTCCTTTCCCGCTTCTGCGGCGCCGCGGAGTCCATGCAGGCCGCTCTCATGGTCAACCCTTATGACACTGAGAAGACGGCTTCCGCTATCTATCGCGCTCTGACCATGCGCGGACCCGAGCGACAACGTCGCTGGAAGGAGCTTTTTGGAGGCATAAGCGGTCACACCGCCCGCGATTGGTGTTACGGCTTCATTGCCGCTCTGGGCGACGCGTAAGCCATCGAACCTGGAAGCATCTTCAACTCCTCCGACCTTGACGGACATGGGATGCTAGAATGGCGCTACCGGCAGATAGTTGACGGCTAGGAGGCAACATGTACCCCTACGGACTGATTGGCGACATGTCCTCTGCGGCCCTTGTCGGTACCGACGGCTCGGTTGATTGGTGCTGCCTGCCCCGGTTCGACTCGCCCAGCGTCTTCGCGTCCATCCTCGACGAGGATATCGGCGGCCGGTTCCGCATCCGGCCTACCGGCGTGTACGCAGAGGGGCTACAAGCCTATATCCCGGACACCAACATCCTTGAGACGACCTTCACAACGTCCGGGGGCGCCGCAAAGATTACTGACTTCATGCCAATTCACGACAGCGACAAGGACGGCAAGCCCGATACTAATCCCGCAGAGCCCCCGGAGCTTCACCGCATCGTAACGTGCATTGCCGGAAGCATTGAAATGCGCTGCGAATACGAGCCTCGGCACGATTACGCCCGCGCTGTGCCGAAGTTCCGCCAGCTGCGAAGCAATGCCGACGGAATCACGGTCGAGACTACGGGAGGCGGACAGAGCATGATGCTGCTCAGCAGTGTCTCGCTGTCGGTTAGCGGTGATGGCGTAAGGGGGGAGTTCGCCCTGTCGCAAGGCGAGTCGGCAATCTTCGTAAAGGCTTACGGGAGCGGGAGATCTGCGAATCTTGAAAGTTACCACACGCAGGAAAAGCTTCAACTGACCCGGAGATACTGGGAGGACCTCGTCGCGGGAATGGATTACCGCGGCTTATGGCGCGAGCAGGTGGTGCGATCCTTCCTGGCGCTGCACCTTATGATGTACCGCGGCACCGGGGCAATAGTGGCGGCGCCTACGACGAGCCTGCCGGAGACGCTTGGCGGATCGCGGAACTGGGACTACCGCTACTCGTGGCTGCGCGACGCGAGCTTCACGGTCGACGTCCTCTACCGGCTCGGAGATGTGTATGGGGCGGACCACTACATCCACTGGCTGCTGGAGCAGTGTCAGCTGGTTCGCCGCCCGCCACGCATCTTGTACGGGATTGCGGAGTCGTCGTCACACGAGGAGCAGATCCTCGATCACCTGCGCGGCTACGAAGGTTCCCAGCCTGTTCGCATTGGCAACGCCGCCGCCGACCACCTGCAGTTGGACGTATTCGGCGAAGTCATCGCAACTATCCACTCGCTGCTGGTGCTGCACGGCGAGATACCGGAGGAGGCGTGGGATCTGGTCTGCTCTTTGGCCGAAATGGCCATCGAGAACTGGCGCCGCCGCGATCGCGGCGTTTGGGAGGTGCGTGGAGAAGAACAACACTTCGTCTATTCGAAGGTACTTTGCTGGGCGGCCCTCGACACGGCCGCCTACATTGCGGCGGCGGTCGAGCAGCGGCGGCTATACCGGCGCTGGTCGCAGGCGGCGTTCCTCATCAAGACAGAGGCGCTTGACCTCGGCTGGAGCGATTCGAAGCGGGCATTCCGGCAACGGTACGGCAGCGACACTCTGGACGCATCCAACCTGGCGATTCCCTTCTTCGGCTTCCTCCCACCAGAAGACCCGCGAGTGCGGCAGAACGTGGACGCCATCGAGCGCGAGCTTGCCGATGGACCGCTGGTGTGGCGCTACATCCCGGAGGAGACCGACGACGGTCTCAACGCGCAGCCGGAGGGAGCCTTTACCCTGCTGAGCTTCTGGCTGCTGGGCAATCTGATCTACACGGGGCAGACCGACAGGGCCTTGGATCTATTCCATGAGACCATCGTGCGGTGCTCCAACCACCTCGACCTGTTTGCAGAGATGATCGATCCCTCGACGAACCGCCAACTTGGCAACTTCCCCCAAGCGTACTCGCACATCGGCCTCATCCACACGGCTCTCAACCTGTCCGGCTATATCGCGGACACGCCGACGCGACTCATCCGCCGACGCGAACAAGAGTAGGTGGTGGAAGGAGCGAGTCGGGTAGGGACTCTTCCGACTCGAGTATAGTGAGGAAAGCGCGCTGGACGGTGGATATGTGGGTGTCGTCTCGGTAGAAGACAGTTAGAGGTCGTTCGCACTTCCATCCAACTACAGGCAGTACCTTCAGGTATCCTGCGGCTACGTCCGGCGCCACGGAAAACTTGGATAGCGCTCCGATGCCGAGGCCGGCGGCGGTCGCCCGTTTGACGGCTTCGTTGCTTCCCAGCTCCATGGACACGCGAATGCTGATGCCTTGCCGCTCGAAGCAGTCCTCAGCGGCGCGTCGCGTCGCCGATCCCGGTTCGCGCACTACGTACATCTCGTCGGCAATATCCTCGAACGATACACTCTCCTTTTGCGCCAGGGCGTGGGCGGGGGAAGCTACCAGAGTCACCTCGTCGTTGGCGTAGTGGGTGGATATCAACCCCTTCATCTCCACCGCCGAACCTGCCATTCCCAGGTCGAGTTCGCGATTGAGTATCTTCTCGATGATCACGCGCGTGTTGTAGATGGCGAGAGATACCTCTACTCGCGGGTATCTCTCCTGGAATTTGCCTATGACCAGCGGCAGGATGCACTCGCCGGGCGTGGACGACGAGCCGATGGTTAGCCTGCCTGCCTGAAGGCCGGTAACGTCCTGAATCGCGTACTCCATCTCCTCAGCCAGGGAGAAGATGCGCCGCGTGAAACCGAACACGATCTCGCCGGTGTCGGTCAGCGCGACTCCGGAGCGCATCCTGCTGAGAAGCGTCGTATCCATGCTGCGCTCGAGCTCTTTGACCTGTATGGATACGGCGGGCTGGCTGATGCTCAACTCCGCTGCGGCCTTGGTGAAGCTCCCCAGCTTGGCGACGGTGTGGAATATGTAGAGCCTGTGGAAATTGACTCGTCGCATAACAGCGCCTTGTGGAATTAATGATAGCTAATGTTAATTAATATTACTACATGGGTTGACTGCGCGATAGAGAGTGTTCGGGGCGATTCCTCCCCACTCGGCGTTTGAGAAGAAGCGGTGTGGCGGATATAATTGAAGGCGCGTAACCTTGAGAGCGCTTGGAGATGCAGACCATGGACAGCGTAATAGATTTCAATTGCGATATGGGCGAGAGCTTTGGCATGTACAAGATGGGCCTGGACGAAGAGGTCATCAAGTATATCACGTCGGCTAACATCGCCTGCGGCTTTCACGCGGGGGACCCGACGTGGATGAGAGCGACGGTGGATCTGGCGGAAGAGCGCGGCGTCGCCATCGGCGCGCACCCCAGCTTCCCGGATCTGGCGGGGTTCGGCAGACGCAACATGATCGTATCGCCGGAGGAAGCGCGGAACGACGTCATCTACCAGATGGGCGCGCTTCAGGCGTTCACGAGAACGGGCAGGCTCCAGCACGTCAAGCCGCATGGCGCCATGTACAACATGGCGGTTGACGACGAAACGCTGGCGCGGGCGATCTGCGAGGCGGCGCTGGAGGTGGACGAGAACGTAGTGCTGCTCGCGCTCGCCGGCTCAGCGTGGATCGGCATAGCCCGGGACATGGGCTTGCGCGTGGGCCGCGAGATATTCGCCGACCGCGCGCTCAATCCCGACGGAACGCTGGTGTCGCGTTCGCAGTCAGGCTCCGTCATACACGATACTTCGGAGGTCGTCGAGCGCAGCCTGCGGATGGTAACCGAGGGACGGGCGACCGCCGTCAACGGCGACGTCATAGATGTCGAGGCCGACAGCCTGTGTCTGCACGGCGACACGCCGGGCGCGGTCGAAATGGCGATGGAACTGAAGCGTGGACTGGAAGCCGAAGGCGTCAGCATCCGTCCGCTTGGAGATCTGGTCTAGTGGGGACGGCAGGCGATTCGGCGACTGCGCGGGCTGCGGCGGCTGGGCGCGCTTCCGGCCCGCCCTCCGGACTTGCGGATGCGCTGTTCCTGCCCGCCGGCGATCGAGCCGTCGTCGTCGAATTCGGTCCCGAGATAGACCCCGCCATCAACGCGCTGGTACACGGTGCCGCGAGGGCGATCGCCGATGCCCAACAGGACGGCAAGCTGGACGGCGTAATCGAGACGGTTCCCACCTACCGCTCGCTGCTGGTCTATTACGACCCGCTCATGACGACGTTGGACGGTCTGGAAGCCGCCATCCGCGCGCTCGACATCGGCTCGGACGCGGCGGCGGTAGAATCGAGGATCGTGGAGATTCCGACGCTCTACGGCGGTGATTACGGCCCGGACCTGGCATTTGTAGCCAAGAACGCCGGCATGAGCGAGGACGAAGTGATCGCCATCCATTCGGGTGCCGACTACTTGGTCTATACGATGGGATTCAGCCCTGGCTTCCCGTACCTCGGCGGATTGGACGACAGGCTATACACGCCACGCCTGGAATCTCCCAGGACTCTGATCCCGTCGGGTTCGGTGGGCATCGCCGAATCGCAGACCGGAATATATCCGGTGGCGAGTCCCGGGGGCTGGAGACTCATCGGGCGTTCTCCGCTGCTGCTGTTCGACCCGACCGCATACCCGCCCACTGTGATAGACGCGGGCGACAGGGTGCGGTTCGTTCCCCTGGAAGACGAGGCCGCTTACGAGCGTATAGACGAGCGGGTTAGGGCGGGCACGTACTCGGCGGTAGCGAGGGGAGGCGCGGACAATGGCTGAAGGAGCTGACGGCGGCGCGCCGATGAAGACTATTGAGGTCATAGAACCGGGCTTGCTTACTACGGTGCAGGACCTCGGTAGGCGTGGCTTCCAGCGCTACGGAATCCCGGTGTGCGGCGCGCTTGACTCGGTATCGCTCAGAATAGCGAACGCGCTGGTGGGCAACCCGGAAGGCGCGGCCGGGCTTGAAGTCACCTTCCTCGGGCCGACGCTCAGGTTCGAAGCCGACAGCGTGTTCGCCGTGGTGGGCGCCGACTTCGATATTGAGGTGAACGGGCGTCCGACGAGGACATGGGAGTCGGTCAAGGTCGGCGCGGGCGCGACCCTGCGGCTGGGACAGGCGACGGACGGTCTGCGTGCGTACGTAGCCATTGCGGGCGGCATCGAGGTTCCCTTGCTGATGGGCAGTCGTTCGACCGACCTGAAGGGCGGCTTCGGCGGCTTCGAGGGGCGCGCGCTTCAGCCTGGGGACGCGCTGCCGGTCGGGCGCTCGCCACATGTGGCGGAGTGGACGCCCGGCGGTATGCCGCCCGGCATCAGCAGACAGCCCACTTATGGGCAGGAGTTCACGATTCGCGTGGCGCTGGGACCTCAAGATGGCGAGTTCACCGAGGCCGGACTTAACGCGCTGCTGTCGTCGGAGTACACCGTCTCTACGGAGTCGGACAGGATGGGCTATCGGCTGGATGGTCCGGCGGTGGAGCACGAGAGGGGCGCGGACATCGTGTCGGATGGCTCCGCGCTAGGCTCCGTTCAGGTGCCCGGCAACGGTCAGCCCATCATCCTGTTGGCGGACCGAGGCACGACGGGCGGGTACACGAAGGCGGCAACGGTGATAGGGCCGGACATCGGGCTCCTTGCGCAGGCTATGCCCGGGGCGCGCATTAGATTTGCCGCCGTTACAGTCGAAGAGGCGCATGAAGCGCTGCGCGAGCAGGAAGACTTGGTGCGCGAGATCAAGGCGTCGGTGGGCATAGACCTGGCGGGAGCCATCTCGGTAACATCCGATGGCAGCGAGGCGTTGGCGCTGGACGCGGACGGCGGCGCGATAGCGGTTGCCGGTCTGCGCGCGTCGAGAACTTCCACGCGGACGGCGACGGTTACGATAGATGGGCAGCGGTTCGAGTTCCCGCTTAACGTAGGGATATCTGGAGGAGAAACGAGATGAGCGACAAGCGAATAGTCATCTTTGGCGCCGGCGCCGCCGGCAGCTATCTGGGCGCGTACATGACCCGCGAGGGACACGACGTTACGCTGCTGGATATGTGGGGGGAGCACGTCGAGACGATGCGCGAGAGCGGGCTGCGAGCGTCCGGCACGCAGGACGACTTCACGGTTCCGGTGAACGCGCATCATCTGTCCGACGCCATGCAGCTCGAGGGCGAGTTCGACATAGGCTTCCTGGCGATGAAGAGCTACGATACGGAGTGGTCCGCCCACTTCCTGAAGCGGCTGGTGAAGAACGACGGCGTCGTCGTATCGTCGCAGAATTGCATGAACGACCGGTTGGTAGCATCCATAGTCGGATACGACCGCGCTGTGGGCTGCATCATGTCGAGCATCACCGTGGCCCTGTGGGAACCCGGACACGTAACGCGCGGCGGGCCGCCCGGTCGCGGTCGCGGCCACGTCGTGTTCAGGGTTGGCGAGTTGCACGGGCGCGTAACGCCGCGCGTGGAGGAGCTTGCCGAGATACTGATGTGTGTTGACGACGCGAAGGCGACGTCGAACCTGTGGGGCGAGCGGTGGTCCAAGCTAACGACTAACTCATCCGGCAACCCCGTCGGCGCGATGACGGGGCTCGGTGCGGAGGGCGTGGCTTCGATGCCCGAAGCGCGGCGCATCCAGATCAACATCTGCAAAGAGTCTTGCCAGGTCGCGCTGGCGCAAAACTACCAGGTGGAGCCGATTCGGGGCGTGTCCGCCGAGACCTACGCCAACGCGGACGACGGCGAGGTGTTCGAAGAGCTCGACGCCAAGTTCCAACCTTCCGGCAACGGCATGGACTGGAAGTCGTCCATGGGACAGGATGTGCAGAAGGGGCGGCGCACGGAGATCGAGTTCATGAACGGCTACATAGTGGACGAGGGGCGGCGCGTTGGCGTTCCAACTCCGGTCAACGCCGCCATCGTAGAGGTGGTCAGAGAAGTGCAGTCGGGCCAGCGGACGCCTGGGCCCGGGAATGTCCATGAAGTGCTACGGCGAGCGGGTATAGCGTAGCGAATGTTCGACCTGCTCCATGACCTTAGCGATTGGACGCTGAGTCTCGCCGAGAGCGAGTGGGCGCTCGTCCTGCTCGCTCTCGTGGCGTTCAGCGAGTCCATCTTCTTCCCCATACCGCCGGATCCGCTGCTGATAGCCATAGGCATAGCCGATCCGTCGGTAGCCATATGGGCGGCGGCGCTGGCGACGCTGGCATCGGTAGCCGGCGGCATCGTTGGACACTACCTGGGCCGCCGGATAGGCAGGCCACTTCTGTACAAGTTCGTGTCTCAGGACAAGGTGGCGCGCGCCGAGGCGCTGTTCGAGCGATACGGCGCGTGGGCGATTCTGGCGGCGGCGATTACGCCGATCCCGTACAAGGTGTTCACGATTCTGGCGGGCGTAATGAACCTGCGGATGAGACCGTTCCTGCTCGCGTCGCTAGTGGGGCGCAGCATACGCATAATGACCGTCGGCGTCCTCATCTACCTGTTCGGCGAGTCCATGCGCGACTTCATAGACCACAACTTCGAACTGCTGACGGTGGGGGCGATGGTCCTGATGATCGTGATGGCAGTGGCGTATCTCGTAGTCCGCAGAACGAAGCTCAGAGCCCTACTCGAAACGAAGTGAGGGGATCGGGGATGGACAGGCGCGGTTCCATCGCCAGCGCCCTCCGTCATCCCTACACCCTCAGCCGTCGCAGCGTAGGCCTGAATATCCCCAGCCAGAGCACGAACGCCAGCATTATCAGCGCGCCGCCCCCAAGCGATATCGGCCAGCCCCAGTGTTCGCCCACCGCCCCTAGCGGCAGCGCGCCGATATAGTGCACCGCCGCGCCTATCAGCCACAGACTCATCATACGCCCGCGAAGTTCCCCGGGCGTGCTGAGCTGCAGCACGGTCGTCCCCATCGAGATGAATCCGGTAAAGCCCACCCCGGTGAGGAACAGCAGCGCCAGTGAGACAATGTAAATCTGGGATAGGGCAAACATGAACAGCGTGATGCCGAACAGCGAGATCATGCCCAGCAGCAACCAGTTCTTGTGCCGCGCGTCCCCCAACGACGCCAGGAACACGTTGCCCGTCAGCGATCCTAGGCCCGCGACCGTGAGGAGGAATCCCGCTCCGTCGGCATTCAGGTCCAGCGCTTC
This sequence comes from Dehalococcoidia bacterium, assembly GCA_965208795.1. Taxonomy (GTDB): domain Bacteria; phylum Chloroflexota; class Dehalococcoidia; order Lucifugimonadales; family UBA1123; genus VXRN01. Next base: position 404,265 of record CBDBPQ010000002.1, on the reverse strand, counting down.
CCTGCCGAACGCGGGAAGCACCTGAATGTATGCCGCCCCGAAGAACCCGAAGGCGAAGCTCATGCCCACCAGGGTGAATGCGATGGGGGTCGCCGCAACGAAACGGACGCCTTCCCAGAAGTCCCGCAGGATGTTCGCGCCGCCAGAGCCGCCAGAACTGCCAGGGCGGCTGCGAGACTCCACCTTTGACATCGCCAGCAGAAACAGGCAGCTAATCGCGTAGCAGGCGGCGTTGAGGTACAGCGCCTGTCCCATTCCCACGTACTGGATGATCCATCCCGCCACAGATGGCGCCATGATCCGACCGGTATTGAACACGGCCATGTTCAATGAAGTGGCGTTGAGTATGTCGCGCTCGTCCACCAGGTCCGGCACTATCGCCATCTGCGCCGGCATATTGAGTCCCTGGATCGTTCCCAAGACGAACGATATGGCATAGATATGCCACATGGAGATCAGCTGCTGAATGGTGAGTGTCGCGGCCACCAAGATGAGTGCCATCACGATGATCCGGCTGTAGAAGAGCAACCAGCGCCGGTTGATACGGTCCGCGAATATTCCGCCAAACGCCAGCATGGCGAGGTTTGGGACGCCGTATAGGGCGATTACCAATCCGAGCCGGGCCGATGAGTCCGTAAGCTCGAGCGTCAGCCAGCCCAGTATGAGAAACTGCATACCCAGAGCCGCCGCCTGCCCCATTCCGGATAACCAGTACAGAAGGAAGTTGCGATGCCTGAGCGCGCCAATTGCGGTTGCCAGTGCGGTCTCCTTAGCTCGACTTCTTCCGAGTAGGTAGAAATGTGCATTAGCGCTCAAACCCAGTGGGGGGTGGCTCTAACTCCCATCTCCCGACTCTTATCTCATCAAAGTTGCATAAGCAATTTTCTCAGTATAGCCAACAAATGCCTTCCATTGCGCGGCTGTGCTATGATTGGCTGCCAGAACGGAGGCCAAACAGTGAACATCACCTTCACTAAGCAGGAAGAAGACTTCCGGCAGGAGATACGGGACTTCCTCGAAGACGAACTCCCCGACGACTGGAACCCGTTAGGCCAGCCCGGACAGTCCCCTGAAGAGCGACACGCCTTCACCAGAAGCATGGCGAAGCGTCTTGCCGATAAGGGATGGCTCACGCTGGCGTGGCCCGAGGAGTACGGCGGGCAGGGTCGCTCGATTATGGAGCAGGTCATCTACCGCGAGGAGATGTCGTACTGGAACGTTCCGGGCACGGACCTGGGAACGGGGGCTATCTCGTGGGTAGGTCCGGTGCTGATGCTGGCTGGCACGGAAGACCAAAAAAGAGAGCACCTGCCGCCAATCGCTCGCGGCGAGCGCTACTGGTGTACGCTGTACAGCGAGCCGGGTTCGGGTTCGGACTTGGCGTCGCTGCAAACGTCGGCGGTGCGCGACGGGGACGATTACGTCATCAATGGGCAGAAGATCTGGACGTCGAGCGCCCATATAGCGGATTGGGGATGGCTCGCCGCTCGAACCAATACCGACGCGCCAAAACATCGCGGCATCAGTCTGTTCATGCTGGATATGAAGAGTCCCGGCGTGGAGGTGCGCCCAATCGTCAACATGGCGGGTGGACACGACTTCAACGAGGTCTATTTCGACAACGTTCGCGTACCCGCAGCCAACTTGGTGGGGCAGGAGGATAGGGGCTGGTACACTCTGGCGGTGGCGCTGGATTTCGAGCGGTCGGGGGTGGGCTACTCCGCGACGGCGCGACGGACGATCGAAACGCTTACAGAGTACGCGAAGCAGACCGAGCGCGACGGCAAGCCGCTGAGCGAGGACCCGCACGTCCGCCGCAAGCTGGCTCGGCGATTCGTGGAAGCGGAGGTGTCGCGCGGGATGTCGTACAAGGTGGCGTGGATGCAGAGCCAGGGCATGGTTCCGAACGCCGAGGCGTCTATGTCCAAGATGTACGGCACGGAGCTGACCCAGCGGGTAGCCCGGACGGGCATGGAGATACTTGGCATGGCGGGGCAGTTGTCCGAGGGGTCGAAGTGGGCGCCCCTGCAAGGGCATATCCAGCGGTCTTATCTCATGTCAACCTCCTCGACCATCGCGGCTGGGACGTCTGAGATCCAGCGCAACATCATCGCCCAAAGAGGTTTGGGGCTGTCGAGGTAGCCTTTTGACGCTAAGGCGCGAAGGCGCAGAGAATCAAAGAACCCTCTGCGCCTCTGCGTTAAAATTAACCGCTTCACCGCAGTTTATGAGGCGCCGTTATAGGCTGACGAGCGAGCGATACCAGTCGCTGGCGAACACGCCGCGCGGGTCGTACCGATCTTTCAATTCCAGGAACCGTTCGAGCTCCGGATATGCGCGCTCCAGTTGATCGCGTCTGGCCCACCGGTGGTAGGTGAGGTAGTAGCACCCGTCCAGTTCGAGGGCGCAATCTATCAGGGACTGGAACTGAGTTCTTGCGCGGTCTATCCCCTCCGCGGTGTGCTCCACCAGCAGGTTGAAGATGATACAAGCGTAGTCTTGCTTCGCCCAGCGCAGCGCGGTCTCGTCGTCCGCCTCAATTAGCCTCACGGTGCCATAGACAAGGTTCGCCTCCGTATCCAACAGCGAGGATCGAGCGGACTCCATGAAATCCTCGAACCTGTCGCGGGGGACGTACAACTCGGAAATCATGAGGGATCTGAAGTGGGTCCATCCGAGCTTGCTTGCAAGAACGGCGCCGGCGTCGGGGAGATATGGACTGAACTGGTGGTCGTCCGACCAGTGCGGTTGGCCGTCCGTCCCCAGGTAGTGGCTCGCGTACTCGGCGTAGGCGCGGGACTTGTCGGTGTGGGCGAGCGCGTAGAGACGTGCCCAGTCCTCCATGGACAGGCCGCGCCCGGCGTCCGTGGATTCCGCGTTCGACCCCGCCGGCTCGTATGTGGAGAGGATACCGCGGCGCATGAAGTCGGCGGATGTTTCGTCGGTCATGAACTGGAAGTCGCCGTATGAAGCTCCGCGCGCCATCCGCTCTTCCAGCTCGTGTATCGCCCGGCGGGTGGGGATTTCGCGCACTCGCCGCGCGAGTAGCGATCTGGACTCCAGTTTCAGCTTGATCGAGTCTATGAATCCAAACAGCCCGTATCCGCCGATGGCGGCGCGGAACAGCTCGGAGTTCAGTTCACGGCTGCACAGTATCCTATCTCCGTTTGGCAGCGTGAGGTAGAACGCCTCGACATCCGCGACGATGGGCTTTCTGCCAAGTACGCGCCCATGAGCGTTGGAAGAAAGCGCGCCTCCCAGCGTCAGCTCGTCAGCTCCTGTCTGCTTCTGGATTATGGTCAGCGGCTTGTCGGCGCCCGTCTGTCGGCGATGCAGCCATTCGACTAGGCGAGGCCAAGTGACGCCGGACTGCACCCAAACGGTGGCAGAGTCTCTGTCGAGCGGGCCGATAGCCGTTAGCGCCGACGAACTGATGGAGACTCCCCCGCTGGCGAACTGCTGTCCACCCATCGAATGAAGCGCGCCGGCCGGGCATACCGCGAGTCGCTGCGCCGTCGCGTCGGCCACTGCGATGGCGACAGCGTCCGGTGTAGCCGGAGCGACGACCCGGGCGACTTCCGTTGCGTTGAGTCGAGAGTGCACGTCGTTCAGTACAGGCATAGGCTTGCTCCCAATGTACTGCCGATGGACTGCCAATGGCGATGGACTGCCAATGGATTGATGAGGGCCGACAAGTCGGATGGTTCGAGTTGCCGGTGGTGCCTAAGGGATTTGGAATAGAAACCGCCGTACACGGTCGCGTCAGCCCGTTGCGGCATTCGGACGCTGGCGCCCGGCGGATTGGTGTCCGCGTCGGCGAGCGTCTTCTCCGGCTGCTATGCGCGCGCCCTCGTCCACGTCCACCCAGCGGAGGACGATTGTGCCCACGACGATGAGGATGAGAATGGAGAGGATGGCGACGCGGGTGTCGAAGAATGCGGTCGCGGCGACGTAGAGCATCGGCCCGAATACGGATGAGGCGCGGCTCATGAATCCGAAGAACGAGAAGAATTCGCCGCTTCTCGTCTCCGGCGTTATCTGCGCGAACAGGCTGCGAGCGAGCGCCTGGCTGCCTCCTAGCACTAGCCCTGCGATCGCGCCGACCATAATCCACTGGTACCCGACGTCGAACCCCAGCGGCGCCCACACGTTGTCGCGGACGAACAGGGGCCACCAATCTATAGGCCCTGAGCCGAGCGGAGCTACGCCTTCCTGCAGATCCGCATCGTCGAGCGGCGCCAGCGCGATTCCGAACAGCACGACGACGACCCAACCCAGCAGGGACAATACCAGCGCGGCTTTCGTCGAAGTCCAGCCCGCTATCCGGCTGAACAGCATCGCGCCCGGAGCGGCGACGAACTGTATCATCAGTATGGTAATCATGTTGAATACGAGTGGGATGCCCAGAGTGTCCGCCGCGAAGGCTCCGGCAATCGCTGTTACCGTCTGCACGCCGTCGTTGAACAACAGGTAGCTGCCCAAGTACCTGAGCGTTACGCGCAGCCGCGACAGGTGCGCGAAAGTGGTCCGCATCTCGGACACGGCGAGCGATACGGCGGTTAGCGCGTTCAGACCGTGGACGCGGCTGTGAATGGGTGGCTCAGGCACTACGCGCAGAGTCCACAGCGCCCAGCCGAACCACCAGACGCCGATTGACAGGAGCGTAAACCGCGTCGCAAGGTCGGCGAACTCGGTATCCTGCGTGAAAGTGATGATCACCAGGTGAACCGCAAGCAGCAGGCCTCCGCCCACATAACCGTATGCGAAGCCTCGGCTGCTCACGTCGTCTAGCAGATGGTCGGGGGCGATGTGGGGCAGGAATACGTTGTAGAACACGAGGCTCCCGGCAAATCCGACGTTCGCCAGCATGAAGACTCCGAACAACCACAGCCACGGCTCAGAAGTGTATGCGGAGAGGAATGACAGACACGTGAACACGCTGCCCGCAATGGTGTACACCCACAGCAGCGTCTTCTTGATCGGAACTCTATCGGCGATAACTCCGAGTACGGGACTCGTCACCGCGACGATAGCTGTCGATATCGCCACTCCCAGGCTCCACACCGAGCTGCCGGTGAATGTGATGCCCAGAAACACGCCTGAATCGCCTACCGCCTCTTTGAACAGGAAGACGAAGTAGATGGGAAGTATCGCCGCCGTGCCGCTGGTTGCGAATGCCGAGTTTGCCCAGTCGTACATGCACCAGGCGCGTATGATGCGACGCCGGCGCGCGGACAGGTCTCTGAACCGCGGCAACGGTTGGTTTTGGTTGGCGATAGACATGCTCAGCGCTATGATAGCAGTCTGCGTTATGACACTGTTAGCCCAGATTTGACCGTGTCTGCGACACCCGATAGCATTACCCCGTTACTCAAAACACAGGAGACGTGGAATTGCTCGCCAAAGCCAAGTCGTGCGCGGTTGTCGGCCTGGATGGATTCGTGGTGGACGTGGAGGTGGACATCTCGCCGGGATTGCCGCGTTTCGACGTTGTGGGGCTCGCCGATACGGCGGTCCAGGAGGCGCGGGCGCGCGTCCGCGCCGCGATTCGCAACTCAGGCTGCGAGTTTCCGTTGCGTCGCATTACCGCCAACCTCGCGCCCGCCGATGTGCGCAAGGCGGGTTCTGGCTACGATCTTCCCATCGCCGTCGCGGTATTGCAGAGTTCAGGACAGATACCGACGCGCTGCCGAAGGATAACCCGCTTGTCTCCGAGCGTCCGTTTAGGGCTCCGCACCACACGATTTCGTATGCCGGGCTGGTCGGCGGCGGTAGCAGGCCCGGGCCGGGCGAGATCACGATGAGTCATCGCGGCGTGCTATTCCTCGACGAACTGCCGGAGTTCGGCCACCGGATACTGGAGGCGATGCGTCAGCCCTTGGAGGATCAGAGGGTCGTCATCAGTCGCGCGCAGGGATCGGTTACGTATCCGGCGAATTTCATGCTGGTTGGCGCGATGAATCCCTGTCCTTGCGGATACGCCGGCGACCCTAATCGCGCGTGCGTCTGCACGCCGAGCCAGGTGAGCCGCTACGGGAAGCGCATAAGCGGCCCACTGCTCGACCGTATAGACATATTCGTAGAGGTGCCTAGCGTGCAGTACGAGAAGCTTGCCGCGCCGTCTGGGGGCGAGTCGTCGGCCAAGGTTCGTGAGCGGACCGAACTCGCGCGCGCCACGCAGAGCGCGCGTTTCGGCGACAGCGGACTGCTGACCAACTCTGAGATGGGTCCCAACGAGGTTTACCAGTTCTGCAAGATGGACGAGCAGGCCACGAATCTGGTGCGGACGGCGATGACCAGGATGCATCTGTCCGCGCGCGTCTATCACAGGCTGCTGAAACTGTCTCGAACCGTGGCCGACCTGTCAGGCGATGAGATGATCAACGCATCCCATGTCTCGGAGGCGTTGACGTACCGCCCAAAGGCCCTTGCGGTTAGCTGACGTTAGCCGACACGGGCGAACTTCTGCACCCTTGCGCCATCCAGCGTCTCCCCAACGTACAGGTCGCCTTTGGAGTCCATAGCCACCGCGTGGCCCGCGATGATGTCGCCGGGCGTCTCCGTGCTCAGCCCCCAGCCGCCCAGCCACTGGCCGGTGGGCGTCATGATCTTCACGCCCGCGGGGTGCGACAGCGCGTTCGGTCTCGCCTGGTCCGGCCCAAGCCCGAGGTGGAAGCCGAGATCGGTGATGTACATGTTGCCGTCCGGCCCCTGCCATATATGGTCCGGCCTGTGGACGCCGCCCCACTCGCTCATGAACTGTCCGTCCGGCGTAAATATCTGGATGCGGCTGTTCTCGCGGTCGGCCACATAGACGTTCCCGGCGTTGTCGAGGCACACGCTGTGGGGAATGCGGAACTGTCCGGGGCCTGTGCCCGGCTCGCCCCAGGAGCGGATGCGCTCGCCCGTGGCAGTGAAGTGGTGGATGCGCGCGTTGCCGTAGCCGTCCGCTATGTACAGCGAGCCGTCGGAAGCTATGGCTATGTCCGTAGGACGGTTGAACGGCTCGCCGCTCATCGGCTCCGGCGGATTGTCAGGATCGCCGAGCGTCATCAACAGGTCGCCTTCAGCCGTCCACTTGCATACGGTGTGCTTGACCACGTCCGTCGTGTAGATGCTGCCGTCCGGTCCGACTTCGAGGTGGTGAGCTGAGCCGAACTGACCCTCGCCCCAGCTGTCAATCACGTTGCCATCCGTATCCAGCACTATCATCGGATGATCGCTGCGGTTGTACACGAAAACGCGGTCTTGAGCGTCTATGCCGACGCCGACCGCATGATTCCACTCCCACCCGTCGGGCAGATTCCCCCATCCGGGAACGTGCTCATAGACATACTTGCCGTAACTAACCCTGAGTCCTTCGGACATTTGATCGCTCCTGTAATGGGTTTCTGTTTCTGTGGTTGCTCGATTGTACCATGCCGTATGCTAAAATTGTCCAAGCGAATTGATAGAGGTGGGGAAATGACCACTGCTACCCGACTGATGACGGCGGAAGAGTTTCTGATGATGCCGGACGACGGCAGACGGTACGAGCTTATAAGAGGGGAGTTGGTCGAATTGGGACTGCCGCCGGGATTTCTTCACGGGGACGTAGCAGGGAACGCTTTCGCGTTTCTGTGGAACTACGTCCGCCCAAGAGGTCTGGGTAGAGTGTCCGCAGCCGAAACCGGGTTTCGCATCTCGACTGATCCGGATACGGTTCGCGCGCCGGACGCGGCATTCGTAGCGGCTGAGCGGTTGCCGGATGGGGAACTGCCTTCAGGGTATCTGCCCCTCGCTCCGGATATTGTGGTGGAAGTTATATCGCCGTCCGATAGACAGTCGGACGTGGAAGCTAAGGCGCGGGCTTGGATGGACGCGGGCGCTCAACTAGTCTGGGTGATGTATCCGCTAGCTAGGACAGTAAGGGTGCATCGTCCTGAGGCGGAGACTGTTACGCTCAGAGACGATCAGACGCTCGACGGCGAGTCCGCGCTGCCGGGATTCAGCGTTCGAGTGTCGGCGTTGTTCGATTAGGCGGGTTCGGTTGAATCATGTCCTCATCCCCTACGCCCCCGTTACAGTATGAGTCGTCCAAAATTGCCCCCGAAGTCCTCTGCTTCGGCATGATTACCCCCGCCCGCGCGCTGGTCGTAGATCGCCTGCCCGACTGGAATACCGGCGCGGTATGGACGGACGGCGCGGAGTTCGTCTCGGATGATGCCGCGATCATCGCCGGACTGCTGGCGACTTGGGGAGCGCGGACCGAGCTTGCGGGCACGGCTCTCGGCGACGATGACGCGGGAAGGCGCGCCGTACGTATGCTGCGGCAGATGGGAGTGCGAGGCAGATTCGATCTGCGCGACGGTATAGAGACCCCGTTCGAGGTCAACGTCTCCGACAGGTCTCGTGGCGGACGAACGTATCTGTGGAACAGGCGCCCCGACATCCTGGCGACGCTGGACGACGCAGACCTGTCGGCTCTCGCCGACGCCAAGATGCTGTATGTGGACTGGTACGACGCGCCGTACATCGAACGCGCAATGAAGGCCGCCAGATCGCTGGGCGTTCCGGTGATGCTGAATCTGGAACACGGCCATTCGTCGTCCGAAACGCTGGATGCTCTGCTGCCCTACGCCACAATCTGCCAGGCTGTTACGGACGCTGCGCAGCTGGACTGCGGGGTCGCGGACGCGGCGGGCGTGGCTCGGCTTCTGGCGGACCGTGGAGTCGAGACTGCGCTGGTGACGCTGGCGTCTGGTGGAGTCGTGGGCGCGGAGAGCGGCGATACGCTGCACGTCGCCGCGCCGCGGACGCGGGTTGTGGACGCCTGCGGCGCGGGAGCGACGTTTTCGGCGATGTACATAGCATCCCGCTTGGCGGGGCGCGAGTTCGAGCGGTCGCTGCGGTTTGCGGTGGCGGCCGCGTCGTTGAAGTGCTCCGTCGTTGGTCCTACAGCCTTCCCCCTCTCCGACATCCGCGCTCTTTCCGACACGCTCGAAACGCGCCGGTTGGCCTGACACTGGCCTGAAACTAGACCGACGCCAAGCGGACTAAGTGGGCGCCCACGAACCCCAGGAACCGATATGTCCATGCGCAAGCTCGCTCGGCGACTCGGCGCCGGTCGGGTCCAGCAGTATCGCGCGGTCGGGGTCTCGTCGCGTCAGCTCTGTTCTCTCCTCGAAGTATCCCAGCACGCCGAATATCAGTAGCCGCTCGCCGTCGGGCGACCACATAGGCATAGACTGAGCGTACTGGTCGAAGAACATGAACTGGGTGAGCTGCTCCTGGCTGGGCTTGAAGTCGGGCAGATAGACCGCCTCTTCGGCATCCACCGCGATTACGCAGAGGCGGATAGAGCCTTCTGCGCCCTCCGATGAGGTGACGTATGCCAAGCGCGAACCGTCGGGACTCCAGAAGAAAGCCAGAACCGGATCGTCGGTCAGCCTGCGCTCTACTCCGTCGGGGTAGTCTATCAGCGAAATGCCGGAATAGAAGCCGGTGGAGCGGATCATCTGCCTGGCGAGAGCGATCTGTGGGTGGCGCGGTCTCCACGAGATGGCGGCGATGCCCGGGAACTCCGCCAGAACTTTGATGGCGTAGTCCTCGAGATCTATGACAACCAGCCGCTGGCGTCCGCGTTCAGCATCTATAAAGAACGCCACCTGTCCGTCGCCAAGCGACCACGACGGCGACATGTACTGCGTACTGTCTCCCGGAAATCGGCGAGGCTCGGTGGCCGCCGTCGCTCGCGCTAGGTAGTGTCCGGTGAAAGAGTGGATGAACAGGTCATTCGAGTCGGGAGACCACGAGAAGTACATCGGACCTCCGGTGAGCAGCGGACGCGCGCCGCTCTGGGCGCCACTCTGGGTGTCTGCATCCCAGACGTGAAGCGTCAGCCCGGCCGGCGTTTGCGCCACGAACGCCAGCCGTTCGCCGTCGGGCGACCAGCAAGCGTAGTGTGGCGTTCCCCGCGCGATCGCGCCGGTATCAGGCTCGTTGGAGTAGATCAGGCCGGGCGCGCGCTCCTCGATGCCGGTGGCGTACATGCCCAAGCGCACGTTCGCGGATCCACCGCCCGCGTAGCCGGAGAAGGAGATCAGGTCTCCAGTCGGCGACCACAACGGCCACGAGCAGCGCAGCCCAGGAACGCTGACGACGGTGTCATCATCGCTTGTCTCGGTCGGGCGCGGGTCGTCGGTGTCGTGGATGCGGATGGTAGCGTCTGGAGCGGCGTAGGCGATCTGCATGGCATTCAGTCGGTTTCATGACGGATTTTAGGGATGGCGCGGTCATAGGGTGTGGGTTTATATTATGCAGTTTCCGGGGAGCGCTGTCGAGGAGACTGCCCAAGCGGTCTTCTCGAACTAGCAGAAATGCTAGAAACCCTGAAGCTCCCTCACCACCTTCTCAGAGTACGGCAGATCCGGCTCTGGGAACGGCAGGCGTTCGAGACGCGGCGCGGGAGAACCGGCGGCGTCCGACAGCTCGTTGTAGGCGATCTCGGCCAGCTTTGGGAGCGAGTACACGTCTTCCGCGTTGTAGCGGATGAGGGTGTCGAGGGCATCGCGCCGTCCGCCGCGCGCCCACATGCGCCACATGAGGACGGCGTGATAGCCCCCGATGCCGTCCAGCGAACTGGGGCGCCCGACCCTGAGCCGACGCTCCACCGCCTTGAGTCCGCCCTTGTAGCCCGCCCAGCGCAGCGGATACATGATGTCTATGTGCGGCGTGTGCGCGAACATCCTGCCCATGTGATGCTCTATGAACGGCAGATCAAAACTCGCGCCGTTGTAGGTTACGATCAGATCGTACCGCTCGACCGCCTCGCGCAGGTCTTCGATGTTCTGGTCGTGTACGAAAGGGTGGAAACCGTCTCGGTCGTGTATGCCGACGAGCGTGACGATGCTGCTGGATGGCGACAGGCCGGTCGTCTCGATGTCGAGGAACGCGGCGTTGTGGCGGAAGTCGGCGTAGAGTCGCCAGGCGTCGCGGGGCGCGATGGCGCGGGCGAAGTAGGTGGAGTCGCCGTCGCGCAACGCGGTCGCGGCCTCCTCGACCTTGCGCCGGACTTGCCCTGATCGCGCGCGGGTCGGCAGGTCTCTTGTGCGAGCGGAGAGGAAGTCGCTCCAGCATCGAATTCCAGAGCGCCAAAGCTGACGCTCGGTTATCTCTCCAACGCTTGGAATGTGCCTGAACGTGTAGGTCAGCAATCGTCCGCCCTGCTAGTGTTCGAGGGAACCTCTACCGCGCGGTCGCCACGGTGTAGCTCAGCTCGCCTCGATATATCTGCCGGATCGTCAGCGCCTGCCAGCTTGCGAACATTACGACTATGAAACCGATGCCGCCAATCAGCAGCAGCGGAGATGGGCCTATCGGCGAGGGGAAGACTGAGATCACGTTGTTGAGGAAGCCGGCCAGAGGCGCTGTGGCGGGCAGTATGTAGTCGGATAGGCGGACGTCGGCGAATACGCCGTTGAGAAGGTTTGCCGACGCCATCATGCCGCCTATATGCAGCGAGTACACCGCGCCTACCCTGCCGCGCACCGAGTCGTCGGTCACGGACTGTATCATGGTATGCGTGAGTGTCATGAAGCCGGATTGCGTCGCGCCCATGAAGAAAGCGGCGGCGATGGCGAGCTCTCGGTTGTTTGTGAGCGCGAGCATGGCGGGGGCGAGTCCGCTGACGACGCCGAGGTTGATGAACAACTTGCCGCGCGTGGACTCGCTGGTTACGCCGGCGATGAGGATGACGGTGACTAGCGCGCCTCCGCCAACGGCGCCCATCAGGTAGGTGAAGCCGGCGTCTCCGGCGTCTAGGCGAGTATCCGACAGCACCGGCAGCAGCGACTCGAACGACATCGTCAGCCCGCAGTGGAACAGCGCCATGAACACCACCACGCGCAGAATGGGCGTGGCGTAAACGTACCTCAAGCCGTCCCACACGCTGAGGGCGAAGTTCGTGAACACGTTGCCGCCCTGCCGGACTATTCCTGTCGAGACGGTCTTGAGTCGAAGGCTCTGAACCAGACTCACTACGTAGAAGGCGGTGCACATGAAGAACGCCCCGGACACGCCGACGGTGGCGAGCAGCGGCGCTATGGCGAGAGGGCCGAACAGCCGAGACCCTTGCATGGTCGCCTGGTTGAGAGCGATGCCGTTGAGCAAGAGGTGGCGCGGCACCAGGTTCGGCACCAGCGATTGGGAGGCCGGCATCTGCGCCGCGCGCGCCGAACCGTTGATGAGCGACATCGCCACGATGACCCAAGCGTTGATGGCGGTGAACATGAAGTCCATCTCGGCGAAGGCGACGTAGAGCGACAGGCCAAGCGTTTGCGCCAGGTTCGTGGCGTACATGATTTGGACGACGCGCCGCCTGTCGAACTTGTCCGACAGGTAACCCGCCACCGGCGGGATGAACACGCGCGGTATCATCGCCGCGAACGTGACGATGCCGACCCACACACTCGAGTCGAACTCGTTATAGACCAAAGCTCCGCGCGCGACGATAAGCGCCCACGCCGCCGCGCCCGATCCCAAGTTGGCTATCCAGAGAATACGGTAGTCCCTGTAGGCGAGGGCGGCGGTGTAACGCTCGAACGCCATCTTGGCGAACGTGGCTATGGGCGCGGCGCTTCTCACCACAACCCTCTCCTCTTGGCATGGCTAGAGGCGTGTCCTAGCAATCTACTACCGTTACCTCTACGGGCTTTACGCCGTTCACCATGTACCCGAGCCGGTTCCATCGGGATTTCATGGGCTGTATGTTGCCGTCGGCATCCACGGCGCGTGACATTAGTGTATAGCGCCCCGGCCTGTCAGGCCTCCATGTGTGGTGCCACTTTTGCCAAGCGTAACGTTCGGACGGGCCGACTATTTCGGTAGGCGTCCAGGTCGAGCCGCCGTCTGCGCTGAAGTCAACGCGCGCGATTCGCCGCTGTCCGGACCAGGCCATGCCGGTTACGCACGTGGTTCCGATCTTTACGGCGTCTCCCTCAGACGGGCTGCCGATCAGCGACTTGACACCCATCGTCGTAAGCGGGACGGTCTTGCCGAGGTCGTCTTCTATCACGTACTTGTCGCCTTGGAAGTAGCCGGAATATGGTTGGTCGGTAATGGTGATGCGCTTGAGCCATTTGACGGATGCCATCCCATACCAGCCGGGCACTATTAGGCGGAGCGGGTGGCCGTGCTCCTGCGGAAGGGGCTTGCCGTTCATTTCGTATGCGAGCATGGTGTCGGGGTGGAGCGCGACGTCGAGTGGCAGACTCCGGGTGTAAGGCATTTCGGCTTTGCCCGGTTCGGGTTCGCCGACATCGTGGCCCTCGAACAGCGCCTCGCGCGCGCCTGAGCCGATTCCCGCGAGCAGCAGCGCATCGAAAAGCCTCACGCCTGCCCAGTAAGCGGTGCTGATGGCGCCACTGTTGAACTGGTTGCCGGGAACCGACGGTTCAAGATCGTTCCGGTTGTTGCCCGCGCACTCCATCGTCACGGGAAGCGTAACGCGAGGGAGGCTCTTGAGGCGGTCTAGCGTTGCTTCGACGGGGCTCGATACAAGGCCATCTATGCTGAGCGTCCAGTCGGAACGCTGGATGCTGGGGGCGGGGAAGTGGTTTCTTACGTAGAAAAGGGGATTGGGGGTGATCCAAGCGTCGAGCGCGGGCCTAGGCATCTCCCCGATCTGAGGCTCTCGCTCGATGGTTACTATGTTCTTCTCGTTACCTGGCCGGACATGAGCGCTCTGGGGCGCTGCGCTTAGCCCAGCCCCGATACATGTGCAGTTACACATAGTCTTTACCTCCAAGGTATGGTATTCCGCCGCTAATCTAGGTCTTATGCCTACTCTACTCTAGCGAGGCTGGGAACGCAAGCGTATTATCGGCGGTTCGCATGAGGACGCGGGTGTGGTCGAGGAGGCGTGATAGAGTAAAGAGCGATGAGAAGGGCGGTTCACACCGGGGCGCTGTGGGGATATACTGGAAACGAGACCGTCCGCGCCCCACGCCGGATCGGTTCGCGGCTATCTCAGGAGGCGCTGGTTATGGCGATTGGCAATATACCGTCGGAGCGGGAAGTGCTTGGGTATTTCGACTCCCTGTCCAACTGGGGCAGGTGGGGCGACGACGATCAGATGGGGACGCTAAACTTTCTTGGGCCCGACAAGGTTAAGCGGGCGGTGTCGCTGGTGGAGGAGGGCGCGACGGTCTCGTGCGCTCGAACCGTGATGTTCGAGCCGGCGCCGGACATTCCCGTCCCGCCGATCCACTTCATGACAGAGAGCGGCGAGGGCTGGGCGTCGGGCGAAAAGGTAACTACCCGGACGGCGCAGGGTTCGACGGACTTCTTCGGGATGATCTTCCACGGCTACGCGATCACCCACGTTGACAGCTTGGCGCACTTCTTCTGGGAAGGCAAGATGTACAACGACCAACCCGCGCACCTTGTATCAACCGGGCTTGGCGCGACGGTCGAGTCCATCGAGCTTGCGAAGGAGGGCATCGTAACGCGAGGCGTGCTGGTGGACGCGCCGATGATTCGCGGCGTGGACTGGCTGGAACGCGGCGAAGGAGTGATGCCGGAAGATATATTGGCGGCCGAAGATCGATGCGGCTTCAAGATCGAGGAAGGCGACGTGCTGCTGGTCAGGACGGGCAACCTGCACCGCCGTAACACTGAAGGTCCGTGGAACCCGCGCGAGCTTGGGTCTTCGGCGTGCCAGGCCGCCTGCCTGCCGCTGTTCCACGAGCGCGGAATCGCTATGCTCGGCAGCGATACCGGCAACGACGTGATGCCCACCGGTTACCCCACCATGAGCAACCCGATTCATCAGGTGGGCATCGTGGCCATGGGACTGTGGATACTAGACAACGCCAATCTCGAAGAGCTGGCGCAGGCTTGCCGCGAGCGCAATCGGTGGGAGTTCATGCTGTCAATAGGGCCGCTGCGGCTGAACAACACGACCGGCTCCCCGGTGAACCCCATAGCCATATTCTAGGGTGTGATCGCCCATCAGGGATCTGCCTGCGAAGGATCCAAACGGACGGAATCGGACAGGGACGCCATGCTCGAATCGCTGCCCAAAGCAGTATCAAGGGACCATGTAGAACCGCTGCTGAGCGGTGGAGAACGGCTCGTATCCAGCTTTGGGCCTTACCACGCGACGTCCCGCCGCATCATTCTGCTGTATCAACGGCGGGACGACTCGCGCGTTCATCACGAGCTTCCCTACACTGAGCTTGAGAGCATCACCGAGGTCCAGGCGTTGGACAAGAGGCGGCTAGCGCTCGGCGCCGTAATGGTGGCGGCGGGGCTTGCCACGATGTTCGTGTGGTTCCTCATAATGCCGATAGTGGCGGTGGCTATGGGCATCATCATAATCCTGCAAGGCTCGGTTGGGCGTCCGGCATACTACCAGCTGAAGGCGCGAGGCGTGGAGGGCCGCGCGCTGCGCAGGTGGCAGGTGAAGCATTACGGGGCGGGGAGTTTCATAGCGTCCATCAGCGAGATGACTGGGAAACAAGTGGTGAAGTAACAGTTCTGCGCGCCGCCAACTTCTCCAACGCGTCGGCCACCTCCTCCACACCGCTTACCGTGTATTGCGCCGCCTCGAGCAACTCCGGCGGCGTCTCCTCAGACAGTACCGCAACGCCTATCGCCTCTACGCCGTCGAGAGTCGGGAGGCGGCGCATCCCGTCAGTGTCCGTCGTATCGTCGCCGATGAAGATCACGGCGTCCAGCCGGTGGCGCTCCGCCAGCGCGGCGATGGCGTCTCCCTTGTTTATCGCGGCGCGCGGTCGAATTTCCAGTATCATGCGGCCCCAGAACCAGCGTAGCTCATCCAGGCCCCGAACCGCGGGGTGAGAGTCATCCAAGGCGCGTCTCAAGCGACGCTCGGCGTCATCCGGATTCGGCGCGCCGCGGAAGTGGACGGACGCGCTGAACCGCTTGTCTTCGTACACCATTCCCGGTATGTCGCAATTGGCTGATCGCAAATGCTTGAGGATACGCGTGATGCCGTCGGGCGGCTCGGAAAGAACTCTTAGCCGTCCATCGACCCCATCTATGAACTCGGCGCCGTGGTTGCCGACATAGGTTGCGCGACCCGTGGCGACATGAGGGGCGACGCGCTCCTCGACGTCCCGAACCGCGCGCCCGGAGAGTATGGCGACTAGTGCGTAGCTCTCGACGGCGCGGGAGAGAGCGGCGGCCGCTCGTGGATGGATCACCGCGGCGTCGGGCGTTGGGACGATCTCGGATAGGGTGCCGTCGAAATCGAGGATGATGCCGGGCCGATTGGCTTCGGCGACGGCCCTGAGCGCGTTGGCTTCGGAGAGCAGGTTCGGAGGGGTCATGCCAGCAGCGCCTCTGTCGCGCGCGCCACGAGGTTCGACGCCAGCCGGACTTTGTAGCCGTTGTCCGACATTGGGCGCGCGCCGAGCGTTGCCAAACCGCCGATTTCGGTCGGGTCTATGGCTGACGCCCGCATCCCAACCAGCGCGTCGCCCAGCGCGGGCGGCGCGTATGGTACGGGCGCGACGCCGCCGAGCGCGAAGCGAGCGTCGGTTACAACGCCATCGTGAACTCGTATCATGCCCGCCACGCTGACAAGGGCGAAGTCATAGGCTTGGCGCTCTTTCGCCTTCAGATAGACGCTTTTGGCGCCGTCCGGCGGAGGCAGGGTTGCGCGGGTGATTATCTCGCCATCGCGCAATGCGGTTTCTCGCGTCATATCCACGTCCGGCATAACGAAGAAGCTCGACGCCGGCATGGCATGGGTTCCTCCTTCGCCATGACTCTCGCCATAAATCTCGCCATGACTCTCGCCATAGATCTCGCCATAGATCTCGCCATAGATCTCGATAGACGCGTCAAGCGCGAGCAGCGCGACGGCGGTATCGGATGGGTGGACGATGTGGCAGCCGCCGGAGCCGAAAATCGCGTGATACTTGTTGAGTCCATCCACCGCGTAGCAGGTATCGCCGCCGCGCTTGAGGCATCTGAACTTCGGGCTTCGGTAGTACCAGCAGCGCGGACGCTGGCTCAGGTTCCCTCCGAGCGTTCCGACGTTCCGTATCTGGGGCGTGGCAACCGAGGCCGCCGCCTCCGCCAGCGCCGGATACAGCCGCGAAATCGCGGGGTGTGAGGCGATTGTAGCAAGCGTCGCCAGGCTGCCTATGGACGCGCCGTCGTCAGAAACCTCTATTCCGTCCATGCCATCTGGACCGCGAACGCCGTCTATGCTGACGAGGGTCTCGGGAGAGACTGTGCCTTCCTGCATCTCCCCCATGATGTCGGTGCCGCCGGCAACTATCATAGAGACGGCGCTGCCTCCGAGCGCGGCGCGCGCCTCTTCTAGCGTGGCGGGCGTGAGGATTTGGAACGGTCTCACTGCGGCTCCTCCTCCCGTTCGACGAGCAGGTTCAGGATGCGGTCCGGCGTCAGCGGAAGGTCGCGTGCCTCTACTCCCGTCGCGTCGCGTATCGCGTTGGCGATGGCGGGAGCGGGGCCGATGCTG
The DNA here is from genome assembly GCA_965208795.1 of Dehalococcoidia bacterium. GTDB lineage: Bacteria > Chloroflexota > Dehalococcoidia > Lucifugimonadales > UBA1123 > VXRN01. The sequence goes on along the minus strand of CBDBPQ010000002.1, from coordinate 386,768 downwards.
GGCGGCTCTCCCAGAGCCTTGGCGCCATATGGCCCGATCGGATCGACTACGTCCGCGAATATCACCTCTATCGGCGGGTACTCGAGAATGGTCGGACTCTTGTGTTCGAGGAAGCTGGCGTTGAGCGTAACGCCGGATTGTGGGTCGGTCAGCATCTCTTCGGTGAGCGTAAAACCGAGCATTTGGGACACCCCGCCCTCCACCTGGTTGGCGGCGAGGCGCGGGTTCAGGATGCGTCCCGAATCGTGCGCGGCGACGTATCTCAGAACGCGAACGTTCCCAGTGTCGGTATCCACCTCGACCTCCGCGAAGTGCGCGCCGAACGAATTGACAATGTAGTCTGCGCTTCCGGGAGTCACAGACGCCTCTACTTCTATCTCGCCCGCCAAGTCGGCGAGTTCGGCGAACGACAGTCGCGCGCCGGATGTGGCGCTGATGCCCGATTCGTCGAGCGTCAGATCGGACGACGGCAGGTCTAGCGCGTCCGATGCGGCGCCGATCATCCGCTCTCGCAGGTCCGATGCCGCCTGCTTGACCGCCAGCCCCGCTGAGAACGTCACGGTCGAACCCGCGGTTATCGGCGAATCCGGCGTGTGCGCCGTGTCGCCGAAGGTTCCGAGCGCCTGATCGTAGGTTACGCCCAGCGACTCCGCCGCGATCTGAGTTAGCGCCGTGATGCTGCCCTCTCCAACGTCCATCACGCCGGAGACCACTCGCAGCGTCCCGTCCGCTTCCAGCCGCATCCGTGCGATGGAGCGGCCGCCGGGTCCGCCCCGGTAGATGAATATAGCCATACCCCTGCCGCGCCGGATGGAGCCGCGCGTCACAGGCGTAGTGTCGCGCCAGCCGAACGCCTCCGCGCCGCGTTCGATGCACTCCCGGAGTCCGTTGCTGGAGAACGGAATGCCCCCTTCGAGCGGCTGGGTATCTACGATTTGGTTCGCGGGTGTCGTGCGCTCGCCGGGCTGTCCTTCCGGGCCTACGTGGTTCTTGAGGCGGAACTCCACCGGGTCCATGCCGATGGCTTGTGCGGCTCTATCCACCATCTGCTCGAGGGCGAAGTGGCCTTGCGGAGCGCCGAGCGCGCGGTAGGATCCGCCTGACGGCGTATTGGTGTAGGCCAGATAGCCGTCGTATCGGACGTTGGCGCAGCGGTAGAGGTAGAGCGCGCCCTGTCCGGCCCTGCGGATGACGCCTGGCCCGGACGACAGATAGGCGCCGGTGTCCATAACCGTCGTGGCGTGGACGGCGGTTATCTCCCCGTCGCGTCTGACACCCATCCGCAGCGTGGTAACGGTCGCGTGGCGATGTCTCCCGGCTACGAACTCCTCTTCGCGGCTGGATTCCAGCTTCACAGGGCGTCCGGCGCGCTGCGCCAGGATGGCGGCCAGCGTGGAGAGCCGCGTCTCGTCCTTGTTCCCGTAGCCCGCGCCCATGTTCAGACCGATGACGCGGATGCGCTCGCGCGGGACGCCCAGCGCGAGCGACAGCAGCAGCCGGTCTTGATGGACGCCGCGGCTTGATTTCCAGACGGTCAGGTCGTCGCCACGCCATGACGCGACGGCGACTCTGGGTTCGAGCGCGGCGCCGTGGTGGGCGGGCGTGCTGAACGTGTCTTCCACGATGATGTCGGCTTCTGCGAACCCTTCTTCCACCGAGCCGCGTTCGAGGATAAGTGGCTCGCCGCCGACAAGGTTGCCGCCGGGATGTACGGGCGGCGCGCCCGGCGCGATGGCCGCCTGCGCGTCGGTTACGAACGGCAGCGGTTCGTACTCGACGCGAATGAGGCTGAGCGCGTGGCGCGCGGTGTGTTCGTCGTCCGCTGCGACGGCGGCCACCTCATCCCCCACGAAACGGACTTCGGTATCCAGAATCGGCATATCCGGCGCGATGCTGCCGTCTGGGACGTCGAACGGCGTCAGCGTGGCATGAACGCCGGACAGCCCCAGCGCGGCGGATGCGTCAACCGACACTATCTTGGCGTGGGGATGCGGACTGCGAAGAACCACGCCCGTCAGCATACCCGCAATCTGCACGTCGGCGGCGTACTTCGCCGCGCCTGTCAGCTTGTCGCGTAAATCGCGGCGCGGAACCGAGACACCGATTATGGTGGGGGATGTAGTCATGTTCCCGCCGCCTCGACCGACGCGATTATGCGACCGTATGCGTTGCAGCGGCAGATGTTTCCGGCCAGAGCGTCTCGTATCTCCGGCTCCGATGGGGACGGGTTCGATTCCAGCAGCGCGACGGCGCTCATCAGGAATCCCGGTGTGCAGAATCCGCACTGTCCCCCGTCGTTCTCCAAGAAGGCGGCTTGAATCGGGTGGAGCGTGTCGCCGTTGGCCAAGCCCTCGACGGTGCGGACGCGGCTACCGGATAGCACAGCCGCAAGCGCGATGCACGCGTTTATGGGCGCTCCGTCGAGCAACACGGTGCAGGCGCCGCACTCGCCCCTATCGCAGCCGCGCTTGGCGCCGGTAAGGCCCAGAACGTCGCGGACGACGTCGAGCAGCGTCGAGCGGGTATCCACTTCGAGATCGTGGCGCTCGCCGTTTACTTCCAGTCGAATGCGGGTTGTGTACGCGTTCATTCGCTGCGCTCCCACTCGATCCACCTGCCGTGCGCGTTGCGTCGGGCCGATAGCAGCGTGGCGGCTTTGCCATGCCGGATGCGGTCAACGGACATGCGCTCGCCCTCTGACGGCACGTGATATACGGTCCGACGCTCTGATTCCGCCCTCAGTATATCGTAGAACGCCGCCCGCGCGTCCACCGGAAATTGGTTGAGAGTGTGGCAGTGGAAGACGCACAGCGTGGCGTCGCCCATAGCGTGGTTTGTCGCATCGGCAAGCGCCTGGGGCAGCGTGTCTATGGCGTCGCCGGGCAGGATTTTCGGAGGATCGTCGAGCCAGATGCTCCGGGCGGCGGACAACAGCGCAGAGCGGTCGGGATGGTCGGGCCAGACCAGGGCCATCATCCAGCGGTACTCCTCGTCGTCGGACAGGTCAACGGGGTTGAGGTCTATGCCGACGCGGTAGGCTACCGGTGGCAGGCGCGCGGGAATGTCCGGCATCGGGGTCCGCGTCTCCGATTCGATCAGCGCCGGCGAGTCGGCGGGTCCGTAGCGCGAGCCGTCGGAGTAGGCGTAGCGGTAGCTGTCCCACAGTAGATTCAGTCCGGCCGACGCGCCGACGTCTATGAGCGCCAGCGGCGCCGGAGACTCGAGAGCGATAACCCCGAACGCCGGCATGAGGTAGGCGCATCGCCGTATCTCGTTGGTCTGCACGCGGCGGACGCGAACAAGGTCGGCGATAGCGTCGCGGTTTTGGGCGCAGAAGCCTGCGAACGCCGCGCCGATTGACGCATCCGGCGGCTCGCCATCACCAGCGCGAGCGTAGTGTCGTGACAGTTCTGCGTCCGGATGGTCGGCGAGTACGCGCTTGACGGCGGAGAAGAATAGGTTGGGTATCGGCTGTCCGACGCCGCATTCGCCGGCCAGCGACAGCAGTTCCGGGTCGGACGCGACGCAGTGAGACAGCGCCCCATATGTGGGCGCGAACACGTTCAGACCCGATTCGCCGGCGCACTCTTCGACTGCGAACGTGGTGAAGCGCGCGGCGAGCGCGTCTAGGCTGCGGCGTTCGGGCGGGATCTGCTCGACGCGGTCCGCGCCCTGGTGCTTGTCAACTTGCGCGAGTACCATCGCAATTGGTCGGTCAGCGCGCGGTAACGCCGCCGTCTATGACGAGTTCGCCGCCCGTCATGTAAGACGACTCGTCGGAAGCTAGGAACAGCGCGCCATACGCCACGTCCATCACCGTTCCGATGCGTCCGAGCGGCACGCGGGCTTCGGATTCGGCCCTGCCCTCCGGCGTTGAGATGTTGTCGGCGATCATCATCGTGTCTATCGGGCCCGGATGTATGGAGTTGGCGCGGATGCCGTCGGGGGCGTGCTGTATGGCAGTGTACTTGGTGAACAGCCGCACACTGCCCTTGGAGGCTCCGTAAGCGCTGCCACGCGCGCTGCCAACCAGCCCGGCGGTGGACGAGATATTGATGATCGAGCCGCCTCCGGAGCGCTTCATTGCGGGTACGGCGTGCTTGGTGCCGAGGAAGACGCCGGTAGAGTTGATCTCCATGATGTCGCGCCACTCATCCAGATTCGTGTCAACGATGGGGGTGCGCTTATAGATAGCGGCGTTATTGATGAGAATATCGAGACGTCCGTATGTTTCGAGCGTAAAATTGACGGCGGCTATCCATTCGTCCTCGCCGGTGACGTCGAGATGGACGTATGAGGCGTCGCCGCCGGTCTCGCGTATCTGCGCGGCAGTCGCCTCTCCCTCAGCGTCCAGGATGTCCGCCAGAACCACCTTCGCGCCTTCTTCGACGAAAAGCCGCCCCTCGGTCGCGCCCATACCGCGCGCGCCGCCGGAGATCAGCGCCACTTTGCCTTCGAGTCTCATAGTCGCCCCTCTTGGTCGGGCCGCGCGGGCCCCGCTTATCGTATCCCAGTCTGCCAGTGTGCCAGTGTGCTTTGATTGTAACATCATGCCCGTGCGGCGCAAGCGCGGCGGAGAGCAGGTGGTCTAGGTCAATTCGGCTACGTCTATGAATACGTCTGAGACGCACGCGCTCAGGCGGTGTCGACCGGGCAAGCCTAGAACGCCCTTCACCACCGTTAACGCGGCCTTCCATTCTCGGACGGAGCGTGGCCCATTCACATCTTCATCTCCGACGAAATAGATGAACAGCAGTTGCGAATCTATGCCGTTTAGCTCGCTCAACAGGTAGAGGTGAGCGAGACGGTTGGCGTACTGGTACAGCTTGGCGGTCCAATCTATCTGAGTATCCACCCCCAAGAAACGCTGCGTCTCATTCAGGCTGTCCCTGATCTTGGACAGAGAGCGTGGAGAAGACGCTTGGCTCGGCGGAGATACCAACTCCGGAATGTTCGCTTTGCCTTCCACAAGCAGAACTGCGCCGCCGCCAGTGCGTCCGAGAGCGTCCCACTGCGGTCCACGACGCGGCCAGAAGTCGTGGAGGGGACGGGTACGAAGCTGAATGTCGAGACGATCAAGAAAGTCGGTGTCTCGGTACTCCGCCCACTCATCATCTGCAAGCGGGGACACCCACTCTATCGCCTCGTCGCCCGGAATGTTGCAGGCTTCTCTGACCATCCTGTTCAGATATTCGGGGCGCTCGTTTACCGCTCTCTGAATCCACTTCAGACTTCCGCGAATGCCGTTTGGCTGGGGGTTTCTCACTCGGGACGCATCCGGCTAGAATAGGATTGGTGATTTGCTTTTGACTTTCTAAGAATATGTGGGGGTGTGTTGGGGGTCAAGCCGTCTGCTCCGTTGACGCTGGCGCGCGCGTGCCGTAGGCTTACCCTATATTCTCGATCCACCGCCGTGGGAGTGTAGAGTATGGCAACCGAAACGATTCCGTCTGCCGGCGCCACCGAAACCGCTGAGCCGAACGAACCGCCCTACACGGTTCAAGAGGCTATCAACTTGGCAGTTCTAGCCGAGAAGGTTCGGCGTCTCGAAACCGCCGAACCACAAACCGTCCGCCGCGATGACCTTGATCCCTTCGCCACGAAGGCCGACCTCCATGCCGCTGTTTCAGAACTACACAAATCCATGGTGCGGCAGACTTGGATGATAGTCGGCGCGATTTTCTTGGCCGGTACGCTGATGGTCGCCGCGCTCAAGCTCATTCCGCCCGTATAGCGCAATCAGGAGGCCCCGCCATGCTTCTCCCGCCAGTATCCAACCTCGCGCTCAAGGAGTGGGCCGTCGCGGTGCGCGCGCTTGGGCGCGGCGAGCAGGCTATGATCATTCGCAAAGGCGGAATTCACCGCGACGACCGCGACTTTCGGCTGGTGCATCCCGAGTTCCTGCTGTTTCCCACATACTTGCATCAGAAGGCCGAGCTGGTAAAGCCGCATCAGCGCGACGCGCTGCGGAGAACACAGGCTGAAGACGACGTGCCCGGCCTCGTGGAGCTTGGTTACTTCTGCCAGGTCGCAGAGCGGTTCGAGATACGCGACGAGGCGACCCTGGACAGGCTGTCGGAGTTCCACATATGGACGGACGACTACGCGCGCAAGCGGCTGCATTGGCGCCCAAAGCAGCCGTTGACGGTCGCGCTGTTGCGCGTCTATGAACTCCAGCAGCCGCAGGCGCTGCCGGTACTGGAAGAGTATTCGGGCTGCAAGTCCTGGGTCGAGCTTGGGCAGGACGTGCCTTTGGGGGCGATGACGCCGGTGATAGACGACTCTGAATTCGACCGGATTCGGGACGCGGTATCGCAGACGCTCGGCGCGGCGACGCCCGCGACCGCTGCCGTCTAGCGACAGCCGCAGCGCTCTGCCCAGACACATCCGCCGTCGCGATGAAATACCGACAGATAGCCGATACTGAGCTTACCGTTTCCGAGATCGGCGCGCCGCTGCGTCCTCTGGCCACGAACGACTACGGATACGTTACGGAGCAGGATACGGTCAACCTGTTGCGCCGCGCGTTCGACGTTGGCATCACATACTTCGACGTCGCCGATTCTTATACGGAGGGCTACGGCGAGCGGACGCTGGCGCGCGCGCTGGGACGCGACCGGCACGACATCGTAATCTCCACCAAGGCGGGGTACGACTTCTACCGTCCCGTGATTGACCCGTCAGAGCGGGGCAAGTCGCAACGGTGGACGCCGGGGTTCATACAGTACGCCTGCGAGCAGAGCCTGCGCCGACTGGATACCGACTATTTGGACTTGTTCCTTCTGCACCATCCGGACCCGGACGCGATAGAGGACGACGAGTTGTTCGGGATGCTTGACGAACTCGTAGCTGCGGGCAAGACGCGCTACTACGGCGTCGCTCTGGACGACAAGCCGGAATCTGAAGAGTCGGGCGAGGGCGCGGTGGATGACCGTCAGGTGTCTGCGTTGCACGCAACGTTCAACCTGATAGAACAGCAGCCGGGCAGACGGCTGATAACGCGGGCGCAAGAAGGGACGACTGCGCTGATCGCGTACGACCCCAGCGCGGCGGGCGCGCTCGAGAATCTGCCGCGCGAGGACGGCGCCGGCGCGGGTCTGAACGAGCGGCTGAGGCGAGAGGCGTTCGCCGCGCGACGGGCGGAACGCCGGGTTCTGGTGGACGCGCTGCGCGAGTTCGGCGGCGATGTGGGGACTTGGGCGATCAAGTTCGCCCTGGCGTCGCCGGTAGTCGCGGCGACGCTCCCCATCGTCACGTCCTACTCCCGCCTACTGGAGTTGGCTGAGATAGCCGACACCGACGATGTGCCGCGTGAGTTCGTGGAACGGGCCTTCGAAGTGTACGACGAGGAGATCGCTCAGTAGGGAGATCTGGCGCGAAGGCGCAAAGGGTTTTGCATATATCCCCTCCGCGTCTCTGCGCTCCCCTGCGCCTCTGCGTTAAAAACTGGGGCCATGTCTGAAAGGCGGCTGATTTCGATTCCGGGCGCCCCGACGCTTCCAGTTTTCCGCCCGCCTCATCTCGCCCTCTATTAGCCGGAAGTCTTTCTGGGGCAGGAGGTGCAGCCTATCGAAGAAGGCGAGATGCCAGTCCTCAGGCGCCCAGCGGCGGACGTAGTCGAGGCGGTACGCTAGCAGCGTTGCGTCTATGTAGTCCATCTCGTCCAGCACGATGTCCGGCTTCATCCTGACTCGGAATGGGAAGCGTTCGTCTGGGTCATGGTCTCGGAAAACCGGCGAATCGTCCTCGAAGCACCCCGATGTGAGCGTCGCGCACGCCGTCCACTTACGGGCGCCTCGAACATAGAACAGCGCCCTGTCGCCGGGCGACATGCGCTCGGCGCGCTTCTTATAGCGTCGCCCCATGCCGAACAGGGTAACCCCCATGTCTCTGATGGTGGAGAAGTTTTCGGGCGACTCTGAAAACATCCAGTAGTTGCGCCCGACGCCTCTTCTACTGTGTCTGCCCCTCTGTGCCATACTGCTATTGTACCAGTTTCACTCCTCTATGACCACGATCTCAGGAGTCATGCGTCCGTCCTCGATCGTCAGCGTGGCGATTGTGCAAGGCACCATGAACGACTTGTACGCCTGGCCCGGATTGAGGAACAGCACGCCGTCGCGAACCTCGTTGATAGTCTCGTGGAAGTGGCCGAACAGTATCGCGTCCACCGGTTCGGGAAAGTCGGGCAGCAACTCTTCGAGCGGGAACTCCGGGCCGCCCCACGAGGGGTGGGTAACTCCGATTCTCAGACCGCCGACCTCGATGACTTCGGTGTACGGCAGCGAATGGCGCAGATCCGTAGGATCGGAATTGCCGTGCACGATCACCGCCCGCTTCGCCTCGCGGCGCATCCCGTCCACCAAGTCTTGCCGCACGATGTCGCCGCAGTGGACGGCGATGTCGGCCTCGCGCACTGCGGCTCGGACGTCCGGGTGAACCTCATCCCACCTGTATAAGTGGGTATCCGATATTACGACGATTCGCGTTGCCAAGCGCAACCCCCTCTCGATGCGGTCAGGCTCTTGCCATTATATTCAACCCAAAGCGCCGGAACGCAAGAGAATCTCACTCATTCCTTTGCGTCTTTGCCCCTTTGCGTTAAATCCATGCGCAGAATCTAACTCCTGTTGACGCCGATTGACAGTAGTGCGAAATGCCTCGCAATGCAATACAATGGCGGGACTTAGCATCAGGGGGGTAGTCCGATGTTCGGAAATGGCGCAAACGGAGCGACCGGGCCGCTGAAGGGGATCCGCGTTCTGGACTGGACGATGTGGCAGTTCGGGCCGATGTCCGCCGCGATGATGGGAGACATGGGCGCGGACGTGATCAAGATAGAAGCTTTGGACGGCGACGCGGGACGCGCGCTGTCCCGGGCTTCCACGATTGCGCCGTCGCTGCCCGGAGGCCGCAACGCCTACTTCGAGGCGAACAACCGCAACAAGCGAGGCATAGCGGTCAACCTCAAGACGCCGGAGGGCAAAGAGATAATCTACAAGCTGGTCGAGACGGCGGACGTGTTCGTCGAAAACTTCCGGCAGGGCGTGGCCGAACGGCTGGATATAGGCTACGAGACGCTGCGCGAGATAAACCCCATGCTCATATACGGCTCCGCCACCGGCTACGGCCCCAACGGGCCCGATTCGGCGCTGCCGTCGTTCGACGGCTGCGGACAGGCGCGCGGCGGTCTGATGGTATCCGCCACCCCGTCGGGTGTGGACGAGCCGGTTCGCGTGTCGCAGGGCGTATCGGACCAGATGGGCGCGATCATGCTGTGCCAGGGCGTGCTCGCCGGGCTGGTCGCGCGATTCGTGCAGGGCGTGGGCCAGAAGGTGGACGCCTCGCACCTCAGCGCCAATATGTGGCTGCAAGGCATGGGAATGACGATGAGCCTTATCATGGGCGGCAACCGCTTCGGAGCGTATGACCGCAAGTCCGCCTGGAACGTGCTGGCGAACTTGTACAAGTGCAAGGACGGACGCTGGATTCAGCTGATGCACCTGCAGCCGGACAGGTACTGGGAGTCGTTCATGACCGCGCTGGGCCTTCCCGAAGTGGTGGACGACCCGAAGTACGCCACCATGGAAGCGCGGATGGAGCGCAAGGAGGAACTGGTAGAGATAATGGACCGCCAGTTCATGACGCGCGCGTCTGACGAGTGGGACAAGCACTTCCGCGCGACGGGCGACTTCATCTACGCGCGGGTGCAGTCGGTTGACGAACTGGTGGACGACCCGCAGGTGATAGCGAACGAGTACATCACCACGTTCGACCATCCCGCCATCGGCCCGATCAAAATGTGCAACCACCCCAACATATACAGCGAAACGCCGTCCGGCATCTTCCGAGAAGCCCCCGAGCTGGGCCAGCACACCGAGGAGATACTGGTGGACGAGCTCGGCTACTCTTGGGATGACATAGTGTCGCTTCAAGACAAAGGCGTGATACTCTAGGGTATCGTATCGTCAACTAGGGCAATCAACAAGCAGGAGGAACAATTGGCAGAGATAGACGGCGGGCGACTGTTCGCCAAAGCGCTAAAGCGAGAGGGTGTGGACTACATCTTTACCCTCAACGGAGGCCACATCTACAACCTGTACGAGGGCTGTGTGGCCGAAGGCATCAAGATAATAGACTTCAGGCACGAGCAGGTAGCCGCCCACGCCGCCGAGGGCTGGGCGAAGGTTACCGGCAAGCCGGGCGTGGCGATAGTAACCGCCGGGCCGGGCGTTACGGACGCCGTAACCGGCATAGCCAACGCTTTCCAGGCGCCCAGCCCGATGATCATGATCGGCGGCAACGCCGGCATCACCGACCACCTGCGCGGTGGCTTGCAAGACTTCGACTCGGCGACGTTCCTGAAGCCGGTTACCAAGTTCTCCGAGCAGGTCAAGCGGGTCGAGCGCATCCCGGAATACGTCGCCATCGCCTTCCGACACGCGACTACGGGCGTTCCCGGCCCCGCGTATCTGGAGATTCCCATTGACGTGGTGAACGGACGCGCCGAGGAGGATGAAGTTCGCTATCCAAGCGCCTACCGGACCGACTCGCAGGCATACGGAGACCCTGAGTACGTCAATCAGGTCGCCGACATCATCATGGAGACTCAAAAGCCCATGATTCTGGCCGGCTCGGACATCTGGTGGAACGACGCATCGGAAGAGCTGCGCGAGTTCGTGGAGATGATCGAGTCGCCGGTGTTCCTCAACGCGATGGGGCGCGGCTCGTTACCGGCGGATCACCCTAATCTCGGAAGTCTGGGACGCCGGTACGGACTCGTCCACTCCGACACGGTGATCCTGCTCGGCACGCCGATTGATTTCAGGCTCGGCTACGGCTCGGACTATATGTTCCCGCAGAACCCGAAGCTCGTCGAGATCATGATGGACGGCTCCAAGATCGGGCAGAACCGCGACATTGACGTCGGCGTCGTCGGCAGCTCCAAGGCCATCCTGCGGCAGCTTATGGACGAGTTGAAGTCGCGCGGGTACAAGTCGCCCGGAAAGGCGTGGGTCGAAGAGGTTATGACCGAAGACCATGCGCTGCAGGCCGCCGACGAGGAGATGCTGAACAGCGCGCAGACGCCCATCCACCCGATGCGGCTGGTGCGAGAGGTGCGCGACTTCCTGGACTACGACGCGACGGTGATTGGCGACGGTGGAGACATCGTAACCTTCGCCGCGCGCGTGTTGGACATCAACGGCCCCGGGCACTGGCTGGATCCCGGACAGTTCGGCTGCCTGGGCGCGGGTTCGGGATTCGCGGCGGCTGCTCAGCTGGCGCGACCCGGCAAGCAGGTGTGCATCATCTACGGCGACGGCGGCTTCGGGCTTACCGGCTTCGACGTCGAAAGCTACGTGCGCCACGACCTGCCAATCGTGTCCATCGTCGGCAACAACGGCGCGTGGAACCAGACGACGCAGGGCGTCGTCCGCAGGGGCGGCAGCGGAGTCGGCACGTACCTGTCGCAGGAGACCGACTACGCCCAGATAATGCAGGGGCTTGGCGGCTACGGCGAGCGCGTTACCGACCCGGAGGAGATCCGGCCAGCGCTCGAACGCGCCTTCGGCTCCGGCAAGGCGGCGCTGCTCGACGTGGTGATAGACCCCGACGTAGCCTACGCCGCCATGGGCGGACGCTCGCGCCAGTCCCGACAGTATTAGGTCAATATGTAGGGGCAACAACCCTTGTGGTTGCTCGCCGTCCGCGTCTAGGAGCGGGCGGCCACAAGGGACGCCTCTACGCCCCACGATCGAACGCTACGGCCCTCGACCTGTGATTACGGAGTACAGATATGACAACCAACAACGCCAACGGCAGCCAGCCGCATGGCCCCCTCTCCGGCATCCGCGTCATAGACTGGACGATGTGGCAGTTCGGCCCCGTATCAACGATGATGCTCGCCGACCTCGGCGCGGACGTGATCAAGGTAGAGTCGCTGGACGGCGACCACGGTAGGCAGTTCGGTCGGGTCGGCGGTGTAGTGTCGAATATGCCGGAGGGCACAAACGCCTACTTCGAGGGAATGAACCGCAACAAGCGGGGCATCGCGCTCGATCTCAAGAATCCTAAGGGGCGCGAGGTAATGCATCGCCTCGTCAAAAAGTCCGACGTGTTCGTCGAGAACTTCCGCAAGGGCGTCGCCGAGCGTCTGGGGTAGGATACGACGACTTGGCGAAGGTCAACCCGCGTATAATCTACGGCTCCGCGTCCGGCTACGGCCCGGAAGGTCCCGACTCCGCCAAGCCCGCGTTCGCGCTAACCGGCGAGGCGCGGTCGGGCGCGCTGTGGTGGTCGGGGTCCAACGACAACGCCCCATACGCCATCGGCATAGCCGACCAGGCCGCCGGCATGATGTTGAGCTACGGCATACTCGGCGCGTTAGTCGCCCGCGAACGCTTCGGGCACGGACAGAAGGTGGACGTGTCGCACCTCGGCAGCATGATATGGACGCGTGGGATGCAGAACGGCATTACGCTGCTGCGGGGTCAGGAGTTCCAACGGCAAGGCTGGCGAGAGGCGGGCAACGTCCTTTGGAACTACTACGAATGCGCGGATGGCGAGTGGATAGCCTTCTCCATGAGCCAGGGGGACCGCTACTGGCCCGCCATGTGCCGCGCTATGGACAAGCCGGAGTGGATGGAGGACGAGCGCTTCAACTCGCTGGCCGCCAGGTTCGAGAACCGCGAGTTGGTGATCGAGGGCATGGCGCAGGTGTTCAAGACGCTTCCCCGCGCCGAATGGGAGAAGCGACTGTCAGAAGCGGGAGACCTGATATACGAGAGGGTTCAGCGAACCCTGGACCTAAGGGACGATCCACAAGTCAAGCGCAACGACTACATCATAGAATTCGATCATCCCGCTCTGGGCGAAACCGAGTGGCTTCAGACACCGGTGACTTACTCCGAAAACCCCGTGTCCACGCGCAAGATGGCCCCCGCGCACGGCGAGGACACGGAGAACGTGCTGATAGACCTTCTCGACTACACGTGGGACGATATAGCCGCGCTGCAAGACGCCAGGGCGATACTCTGACCCGCGGGAACGATAATGAGAACGACAACAGGAGGACAATGATGGCATACGTATCGAACGATCCGGACGAGGCGAGCGTTGGCAAGGACTTGGGCAGCCGCGAGTTCGTGGCCGACGAGGACATGCTGCGGGATCACTTCGTGGGCCTGGAAATAGACCCGGGCTGGTACGACGCGAATCCCTACGGCGCTCGGATCGCGCCGTCCATGATGCTCACGGCGGTTGACGGCGGCTTCCCGGGCGGCGGTTTCAAGAACGCCTTCGGCAACTTGTGGATGCGCCAGCAGTGGAAGATCAACGCGCCCATCACGCCGGAGCAAAGCTACACCGCGTCGTCGAAGGTCGTGGACATCTACGACCACCGCAACCGGACGCTGGTCAACTCGGAGGTTACGCTGTGGTCCCCCGAGGGCGAGCCGATGGCGGTCGGGCACCATCACCAGAGCTACCTGCTGACCCAGTCGTCCGGCAGAGTCGCGTTGCGCGATCCGAAGGCTAAGGGCGGCGCACGGCGGTTCAACGTGCCCGACGGCGACCTGGTAGAGGGCGACCCGCACTCCATCAGCCTCGAAATGTGCGGCACGTTCTTCCACGGCAACGCAAACTACCACACCGACAAGCGCGCCGCGGAGGAGTTGGGCTTCGAAGAGGTGGTGGTTGGGGGGCGCATGACCATGTCTTACGTCGGCGACCTCATGGATCGCCACTTCGGACGCTCCTGGTTCGAGGGAGGCGAGCTGGACATCAAGTTCACCAACATAGTCTGGCCCGACGACGTGGTAACCGCCAAAGCCGTCATCACCGACGAGACGGACGGCCGCGCCAATGCCGCCGTTTGGATGGAGAAAGAGGATGGGACGGTGGCGATAGTAGGGACAGCGAGCGCGCCCGTATAGCGCCCAATCCGCCGTATCGAGCCAAAAAGGGGGAGCGCCGGATCCGGCGCTCCCCCAAAAGCCGCCGTATGAACGTGAGGCGCAACGCGCCGATGAGTTTGCCCCATGAAGATAACGCGAACCCACTACATGACCAAAGATGAGGCGAAGGGCTGGGTGGACCGGGAACTGTCGGAGTTGCTCGACCAGTTCGGAGACTCGGTGTCCGACGTATCCTATGCGTGGAACGACGATTCGATGCGGTTCGGCTTCCGTGCCGGCGGTATGCTCAGTTTCAAAGGAACCCTGACCGTCACGGACACCGCGCTGAACTTGGACATGCCTTTCCCGCTTCTAGCGAGAGGCTTCGAGGCGCGCGCAAAAACCGAAGCCGAACTCTGGCTGGACCGCAACCTCCCACAGGGCTAGGAGTACGCGCCCAGCGCGGCCCCGACCCTACACTTCGCAGCACGCCGCTCTACAGACAATCATGCCAAATACACACTCCGGGCCGAAGCACACTCGCGGCCCGCCGTCTTCATCCTCTTCCTCTTCCTCCGAGAGATTCTCCCTGCCCTCCTTGATGAACAGAGGAATCAATATCAGCGCCGCCACAGGGTCCGCCCACCACCACGCGAACAAGACATTGAACCCCAGCCCTACCAGTATCGCCAGGTCTTGAAGATCGCAGAAAAGGCTCTCCACCGCCTCCGCCCTCAGCGCCCTGGACTGTGTCCGGGTGGCGATTCGCATCTTGAGCGCGTACAGGATGCTCATCACAACCGCGCTCGCGACTGCGATAGCGATTCCGATGAGGCTGGGTTCCGGTTCAGGCAGCCATCCGAGCAGGCTGGCAACGGAGTGAACGCCGACATACGCGGCCAGCAAGAAGAACGTCAACCCAACCAGCCTGCGCGCCCTTCGCTCGGCGGCCTCGCCTTCCGCCCCGGCCCTCTCGCTCATCAACTGCCACAACAGGACTCCACCGGCGAAGAGCTCCACGCCGCTGTCCAGACCGAAAGCCACCAGCGCCACGCTTCCGGCCTGAAACCCTGCCCATAAAGACACCGCGCCCTCTACGAGGTTCCACGCCAGCCCAACCGATACTAGAAGAAGAGCCGCTCGGCGCAGGGCATCGAATTGAAGAGTCACGGCTAATATCTCCTTGCTCCGCGCTTTGTCCCCGCGTTCCATCAGGGAATCGCCGCCCTATCTATCCCCCTAATCCCTGCCTACGAATCCCAGCAGTGCATATCGACTTCGAACTGGTCTTCAGGTCCCTTAATCCCTGCCCGCAAACCCCAGCAGGTTCAGGATGATGATGAAGATGTTGAGCGCGTTGAGGTACAGGCCGATGCTGCCTATGACCGCCATCTGCGCGGCGGCTTTCTCGTCGCCGGCTATCGCGGCTTCCTGGGCCAACTCCTTCATCTGCTTGGTCTCCCACACCGTCAGGGCGAGGAATATCGGCAGCAGTATGATGTTGATCAGCAAGAACAGCATACTGGACTGCAACAGGAAGACGTTGATGAGCGAGACGATGATGCAGCCCACCAACCCGATGATCAGCATCGGGCCCAGTTTGGATATGTCCCTCTTGGTCGTCAAGCCGATGGCGCTCATCGCCACGAACAGCCCGGCGGTAAGCAGGAAGGCGATTCCGATAGTCTCGGTCGTGTAGCGGGTGAGGATGGGCGACAGGAACAGCCCCTCCACCCCGGCGAATGTGATGTACAGCGCCGTGGCGAGGCCCAGACTGCCTCTCTTGGCGGCAGCGCTGGCGCCCATCAGCAGGCCGAAGATTATGCCGAACATCAGCAGTATCCCAATCCAGCCGAAGCCGTATATCAGGTTGCCGATGCCCAGCGCGGCGCCGACCCAGATTGTGCCGGCTGTAACCACGATGCCGAGAGCGACGAGTCCGTACATTCGCCCCATCGCGTCAGTGTAGATGGCGTTCGCCCTATCCCTGCCGAATGGTACGCTGTACTGCTGTGTGGTCATGTCCAGTCTCCGTGTGGTTGGGTGTATGATCCAATTATACGGGATTGAGGGGATGGTAGGTAGGGTAGGGTAGGGTAGGGGCTGTGAGAATGTCAGAAGACTGCTTTTGCCTCCTCCAACCGCTCCACTTCCTCGCCGTCATTCCCAAGCAGATCGCCTATCACAGCGCGGTTGTGCTCCCCCAGAAGCGGCGCGCTGTAATACGCCGGACGCGGGATGTCCCCGAAGCGGATGGGCAGGCCGGCGACTTCGCGCGGGCCGACTTCGGTGTGCTCCATCTCCACTATGTTGCCGCGCTTGCGGAAGTGGTCGTCGGCCATGAGGGCGATTACGTCCATCACCTGACCGGCAGGAATGCCGTGCGACTGGAGCAGATGGGCGACATCGTTCGAGTCGCGCGTCGCCGTCCATCCGGAGACTATGGCGTCCAGCGCGTCTTCGTTGCGCTTGCGAGCGGCTAGATCAGTGAAGCGGGCGTCGCAGGCAAGATCGTCGCGTCCCATCAGGCGTCGCAGCGCGCCCCACTCGTCGTTGTCGCGGACGGCTATGGCTACCCAGCTATCGTCGCCGTCGCAGCGGTACACGTTGTGAGGAGCCATATGCGGATCGCGGTTGCCGATGCGCTCAGCCACACGCCCGTTCATCGTGTAGTCCAAGAACGCCTCCGGCAGCATGGCAGAGATAGTCTCGGTCATCGCCACTTCGATGCGCTGTCCCTCCCCCGTCTTGCGACGATGCCAGAGCGCGCTCAGTACCGAGTGCACCATCATTGTCCCGACAAGGTAGTCGGGCCAGTTGCCGCCGAGGTTCTGAGGCTGTCCGTCCGGATAGCCAGAAAGCGACGGTTGCCCGGCGTAGGAGCAGACGTTCGGCCCGAACCCCGTAACGTCGCTGTCAGGGCCGTGGTCGCCCATCGTCGAGCCGTTGAGCATGATGATGTCCGGTCGGACCCGACGCAGATCCTCGTAGCCGAGTCCGAGACGATTCAGCACGCCCTTCGAGAAGTTGGCGATCACGACGTCGCTAACGGATGCCAACTCCTTCACCAGCCGCTGCCCTTCCGGGTCGCGTATGTTGATGGTTACGCCCCGCTTGCTGTGGTTGATGCAATTCCAGACGCCGGATCTGTTGACGCCGGCTATGCCGTCCGCTCCTCCGGCGAGTGCGCTTCTGCCGGGTTCGAGCCGCGTGTTGGATTCGACTCGGATGACCTCCGCTCCGAGAGAGCCGAGCCACCCGCCCGCATACGGCACGGACAGTATCCAGCCGAAGTCAATGACGCGGATGCCGTCCAATGGCTTGTTGCGCGGTTCGTTGCGCGGCGCGGAAGATGCGGGACGCGGGCTAACTCTCTTCCCGCGCTTATCGAAACCGGCGTCTGCGTTGTCCTGTCCGAGCGTCGGAGCGGGCGAGCGCAGGCTCCACGGCGTGGCTGAGAATCGGACGGTGGCGCCGGGCTGTCGGACAACGCCAGCGACGGGGTGTTTCTGCTTTACGAAGAACCCGCGCTCGGCGTAGTGCTTCGACGCCGACACCTCATCCACCGTCTGCACTGGGAAGCACGGGACGCCGCGCGTTTGGAGCGCATCGAACAAGTCCGCCCGCTTCATCCCGAGCGCCCACGCCGCCACTTTCGATTCGATTAGCTCTAAGTTCTCGCGGCGGCCCGCAAAGGTGTCGAGCTCGGTGTCGTTCATCCAATCGGGGTTGCCCATCACCTCTTTCATCGTCTGCCACCAATGATCGAGGAAGAACGTCATGGATGCGTAGCCGTCGGCTACTTTCCATATCCAGGGGAACATCATCTTTTCTCGGCTTTCGGGCAGTTTGGATATGTCGTAGGAGTAACCCGCGAAGTTGCCGCGTATGTGGCTCGCCACCGCGTCCATGGCGGACACGTCTATCTCCTGTCCCATGCCGTATGCTTCGCGGTGGAACAGCGCGCACATGGCGCCTGCGGCGGCGACCCAGCCGGCGAAGTACATAGCCTGGTTGCCCCTGCCGCGAAGCGGGGCGTGCTTCTCTATGTCGGTAACGAACGACGCGGGCGACTCCCATCCCAGACCGCCCATGTGCCACGCGATCAGGTCGGCGCCGTGCCAGTCGCGGTACGGTCCGGCGCTGCCGAAAGGCGTAACGTATGTGGGGATGAGACGCGGAGACAGACTTGCCATCGTCGCGGAGTCTATGCCCAGCGCAAGCGCGTCGGCGGGACGCAGGTCGCACACGAACACATCCGCGTCCGCAACTAGGTCGTACAGGCGGCAGCGGTCGTCGTCGCGCCGTAGATCTAGGGTGATTCCGCGCTTATTGGCGTTGAGGTAGAGGAAGATGCCGCTGGCTTCAGGATCTGGGACGTCGTTCGGAAATGGGCCGAACCGTCGGGCCGGGTCGCCGTCGGGCGGCTCGACCTTTATGACGTCGGAGCCCATGTCGGCGAACGTCTTGGCGCACATCGCCCCGGACGGGCCGATGCTGTACTCGACAACTCGAATGTCGGAGAGGGCGCCTGCGCTCATTTTCGCATCTGTTCGCAACTAGACCCCTTCCCCCTTGATGGGGGAAGGTTGGGATGGGGGTGAATATCCTGACGGATGCGCCGGCGCTAGCGCCGCGACTTCGAGTTGGCGGCTATCCGGTCCGAATCCCAGAAGCGCGAGAACGCCAGCGCTCTGGGGCAGTGGCCGTAAGACTCTTCGACGTGTACGACTATGCCCTGCAGTATCATCGCGTTCTCATCCGGGTTGAACACGTCGAGCTCTACCTGCAGCTCGTCAAGTTCAGCGCGGTCCACGATCTCGACTGTCCCGTTGACGCGCACCGTCTCGCGGATGCCGGGGATGAAGAATATGAGCGCGACCTGCGGGTTCTCTTCCATGTTCAGGTAGGATTGGAACAGGCGGTTGCCGGCGACGTCAGGTATGAGCAGGCGGCGGTCGTCGAGAATCTTGACCCATCCGGGCTTGCCGCCCTTTGGCGAAGCGTCGCACGAGCCGTCCGCCGCGCTGGTCGCCATCACCAGCATGGGCGATTCCGAAATGAACTCTCGCACCTTGTCTTGCAGCAGCCCTTCCACCTTCACTGCGGGCCGCTCTTTCGGAAAGCCGAACTGCCGGGTAAAAGTATTGTCGAACTGCGTCTCTATGTCTAGAACTTGTACCATATCCGCCGCTCCTCATTGATTGGTTCGTGGGGATTGTACGATAGACTGACAACTTGCGCTAGTGGCGGGGACGAGCGCAATAGATTCGACGCGGAGATGGGAAGACGCGAAGATACGCGGAGAAAGCAAATCACAGAACCTCTGCGATTCTCTGCGCCTCTGCGTCAAATCCCCGTCAGCGGCTGCCAGCCGACCTCCCGCCGTCAACCATATAGACGCCTCCGGTGCAGAAGCTGCTTTCGTCGCTGGCGAGGAACAGCATCATCCTCGCCACCTCCTCAGGGTCTCCGTACCGTTGCAGCGGTATTCGGTCTGCCGCCGCCTGCTTCACCACTTCGACGGTTACTCTGGAGTCGTCGAGCGAGTCCACCCGCATCTCTTCTATCGAACGCATCATGCGGGTTTCGATGGGCGAGGGATTGACGGTGTTGACCCTGATGCCGTCCGACGCGCCCTCCAGGGCGGCGGAGCGCATCAGGCCGATCACCGCGTGCTTGCTGGTGTTATACGCCGACATCTCCGCGCTTCCCGATATGCCCGCGGTCGAGGAAGTTATGACGATGCTACCCCCGCCGCGCGCCTGCATCGCCGGGATGGCGTACTTGACTCCGAGCCACACCCCGCGCACGTTCACCGCCATCACCCGGTCGAATTCGTCTATCGGATAGTCGGTTATGTTAGACAGCTTCCCTTCGATCCCCGCGTTCGCCAACAGCGCGTCAATGCCGCCCCAGCGGTTCACCGCCTCATCTATGTAGGCTCGCGTCTGATCCGCTTGTGTAACGTCGGCCACCGTGTAACTGACCTTGTCCTCGCCGATAGATCGCGCCGTCTCCCGGAGCGCCGCTTCATCCAGATCTACCAGCGCCACCCGGGCCCCTTCCTCCACGAACAGCCTTGCCGCCGCGCTCCCAATGCCGCCGGTTCCCCCGGTAATCACCGCTACTTTTCCTTCCATACGCGCCATGTCCAAACTCCTTGCGTCTCTCTGCGCCTCTGCGCTAAGTCCTAGCGTAGAATATATCAAATAACCTTTGAGCCTTCGCGCATTTGCATTAAATTCTCTGCGCCTTTGCGCTACCTCTGCGTCTCTGCGTTAAAATCAAGGAGATTCACGTTGGGAACTCTATACGTCGTGCCAACTCCCATAGGCAACCTCGAAGACATCACCCTCCGCGCGCTGCGAACGCTGCGAGAGGTGGGGCTGATCGCGGCTGAGGATACGCGGGTAACGCGCAAGCTGCTCGCCCGGTATGAGATCGCGACACGGTTGATTTCGTTCCACGAACATAACGAGAGCGAGCGAACGGGCGAGTTGCTGGAGCGTCTCGAGGATACTGACATCGCGCTGGTATCCGACGCCGGCGCTCCGACGGTCAGCGACCCTGGCCGCTTTCTGATCTCGGATGCGGCTGAGCGTGGGTTCTCGGTCGTGGCTTTGCCGGGCGCGTCTGCGGTTACGACTGCGCTGGCGGCGTCGGGCATGGACGCGAACGAGTTCGTGTTCATCGGCTTCCTGCCGCGCCGGAGGGCGGAGCGCGCGACACGGCTGGCGGCGCTCGCCGGCGAGACGCGGACGGTGGTGGCGTTCGAGAGTCCGCACCGGCTCGCCGCGTCGCTGTCTGATATGCGGGAAACGCTCGGCGACAGGCGTGTCGCGGTCTGCCGGGAGATGACGAAACTGCACGAGGAGGTGTATCGCGGCACGGCGGCGTCCGCCGCGGCGCGCTTCGAGAAGCCGCGCGGCGAGTTTACGCTTGTGATAGAAGGCGCGTCGGCAGCGGCGTTAGAAGTGGCGCGCGAGGAGGCCAAGCCGGATGCGGCGGCGCTCCTGTCCGACGCCCGCGCCGCCGGCATGACCGCGCGAGACGCTATCTCCGCCGTTCGCGTCAAGACAGGCCTACCGCGCCGGAAACTCTACTCCCTCTGGCTGAGCTTGGACGACTAGCCCATCCCCAATTAACTACCCCCTTTTCGCCTTCGCCTCTTCGCGCCTTTGCGTTAAATTCTTCCCCCGCTCCTCCGCGCTCCTCTGCGTTAAAATCCCCCCTTCAACTGTGATAACATGAAGACGGGAAAAGTTCCAACGCCTTGGAGGTTATGGGATTGGCTGATCGAGTGCTTGTTTGCGTGGCGTGGCCGTATGCCAACGGGTCCATTCACGTCGGCGGAGCGGCGGCTGTCTATCTGCCGGCGGACATCTTCGCGCGGTACAATCGAATGATGGGCCACGAAGTTGCCATGGTATCGGGCAGCGACGCGCACGGGACGCCGGTAACCATCGCCGCCGACCAGGAAGGCGTAACGCCGGAGGCCATCCTGTCGAAGTTCCAGGCCGAGTTCCTCGATACGTGGGAGCGGTTGGGCGTGAGCTTCGACAACTTCACCTCCACCCATACGCAGAACCACACTGAGGTAACGCAGGATATGTTCCTGCGGATGCTGGATAAGGGCTACCTGTACAAAGATACGATGCAGCAGCCGTTCTGCCTGACGGACGCGCGATTCCTGCCTGACCGCTATGTGGAAGGCGCGTGTCCGCACTGCGATTACGAGGCGGCGCGCGGCGACCAGTGCGACAGGTGCGGCAATACGCTGGACCCGGAAGAACTCATCGGCCTGACATGCCGCATATGCGGCAGCGAGCCGGAGATACGCGATACCGAGCATTTCTTCATCCGGCTCAGCGCGTTCGAGGATCGTCTGCTCGAATGGGTCCGCTCCAAAGACCACTTCAAGCCCAACGTCAAGAATTTCACGATCGGCTTTCTGGAAGGCGGCCTCAAGGACCGAGCCATCACGCGCGACCTCGAGTGGGGCGTGCCGGTGCCGGTGGAAGGTTACGACGACAAGCGCATATACGTCTGGTTCGAGGCTGTCATCGGCTACCTGTCGGCTACCAAGGAGTGGGCGCAGAGCGCCGGCGAATCGGAGCGGTGGCGCGAATTTTGGCAGGATGACAACGCGCGCTCGTACTACTTCATGGGCAAGGACAACATCCCGTTCCACACTGTCATATGGCCGTCTATGCTGATGGCCTACGGCGACCTGAATCTGCCCTACGACGTGCCTGCGAACGAGTACGTGAACCTCGAGAGCGAGAAGGTTTCCACAAGCCGCGACTGGGCTGTCTGGATGCCCGACTTCCTCGACATGCACGACGTGGACGCGATCCGGTACGCGCTGACGGCGATCATGCCCGAAACCAGCGACTCGGACTTTACCTGGGCGGAGTATGTGCGTCGCAACAACGATGAGCTTGTGGCGACATACGGCAACCTCGTGCATCGCGTGCTCTCGATGGTGGGGCGCAACTTCGATCGCGCCGCGCCGGAGCGTGGCGAGCTGGACGCCGAGTCTTCGGCGCTGCTGGACGCCGCCGAGCGCGGTCTGAACGACGTGTCGGACCGTCTCGAGGCGTGCCGCTTCCGCAACGCGCTTCAGTCCGCGATGGGCATTGCGCGGGAGGCGAACCGGTATCTGGACTCGAAGGCTCCGTGGCAGGCTGTCCGATCATCTGACGAGGTGGACAAAGCGGACGCGGCGCGGACGCTGTGGACGGCGATGTCGGTGATCAACTGCCTGAAGACGGCCTTCTACCCGTTCATGCCCGGAACGTCGGAAAAGCTGCACGCGCTGTTGGGGCTGGACGGCAGCGTGGCGGAGGAGGGCTGGCGCTGGGATCGGGACGCTATCGTTCCGGGTAGCGCGCTGCCCCGACCTCGACCTCTTTTCCGCAAGCTGGACGATTCGATCATCGAAGAAGAGAGGGCTCGGCTTGGTACATAGTCCTCATAGACTGCAGCCGAGGGCGGGCAGGGACCAGGTCGCCGCGATCTACGCCCCGATACAGGATCGGCTGGACAAGGTAGAGCAGCGGCTCGAAGAGCTTGCCAACGTCGATTTCCCCTTCCTTTCGCAGCTTCTAACGCACGTTTACGGCTCCGGCGGCAAACGGGCGCGTCCGGCGATTACCCTGCTGGCGTCTAGCTTCCACGACCACGACGAGCGCAAGTCCGAGGTGATGGCGGTCGCGGTCGAGCTGCTGCACATCGCTACGCTGATACATGACGACACGGTTGACGAATCCGATACGCGGCGCGGTCGCGCTACGATTTCCAGCCTGTTCGGCAAGGACATCGCGGTTCTGGTGGGCGACTACGTATTCGCGTCGTCGGCTACGTTCGTGTGCGACACCGGGCACATCGGCGTCATACGCCGGTTCTCTGAGACGATCATGGAGCTTTCGAGCGGCGAGCTCGAAGAGCGGGTGAGTTCGCGCGATCCGGGGCAGACGCTCGATGGCTACCACCGCCGGATATACAACAAGACAGCCTCGCTCTTCAGCACCGCGGGTGAGACGGGGGCGACGCTGAGCGGCGCGCCCGCGCGTGAGGTGGACGCTATGCGTCGCTACTCGCGTGAGCTTGGGATGGCGTTCCAGATAGTTGACGACATCCTGGACTTTCACGGCGACGAGGTGGAGATCGGCAAGCCGGTGGGCAGCGACTTGGCGCACGGCATAATGACGCTGCCCGCGTTCATAGCGTTGGAACGGCAGCCGGAGGAAAACCCCATCATCGCCTACCTCTCCGGCGGCGGCCAGGATGACGAACTGCTGGACGCCGCGGTGGAGCTAATACGGCGGCCTGAGACCATCGCCGCCGCCTACGACGAGGCGGCGCAGCGGTGCGAGATAGCGAGGTCTGCCCTCGCGGAACTTCCCGATACCGAGTCGAGAGAGTCGCTGGCCGCGCTTCTGGACTACGTGCTAAGCAGACGCAGCTAAGCGCAAAAATTTAACGTAAAGGAAAAACAAAAAAACTCTGCGCCTCTGCGTTAAAAAAATTCCCCCGCCGCATACGCCCGAGCCGCGTCATCTCTACTTATCCTCTCTTCCGCTCCCACCACGCGCCCCGACGCCGAGCGCCGCGTTACAGCCGCTTCTATCGCCGCCATCGGGTCCGGGTCCGCCAC
This sequence comes from Dehalococcoidia bacterium, assembly GCA_965208795.1. Taxonomy (GTDB): domain Bacteria; phylum Chloroflexota; class Dehalococcoidia; order Lucifugimonadales; family UBA1123; genus VXRN01. Next base: position 362,711 of record CBDBPQ010000002.1, on the reverse strand, counting down.
CGGCGCGTCGGACGAGAAGGCGATCTGTACCCCCCGCTTCATCAGCGACGCGACCGGGTACAGGTGTGGCAGCATCTCCTGCGGAACTTCGCGCAAATATGCGTCGCCGCGCTCGCGGATGAAGGCTGGCTGCGTCGTTACGGACGCTCCGCTTCGGACTACGGCTTCCAAAACGTCGGGCGGCGCTTCGGCGCAGTGCTCTATGCGGTGCCGGACAACGCCGGCGGGCGCCGGATGATGCGCCAAATGACGGGCCAAATGACGGACTGGATTGGCGGCGATGGCGGCCGCCGCGGCGCTGACCACTTCGGCTTCGACGGCGTGGATGGCGACCGGAAAGCCCAGCGCGACACACTCGGCTACTATCTCGCGCAGCTCGGATTGGGAAGGGTTCATCGCGCCGGACGAGGCGGTAGCCATGATCTTGGCGTGTCCCACGCGCAGCCTCCGGTCGCCCGCGCCGAATGTGAGCGCGTTGGCGGCAAAGTCCCGAACGCTGGTGGCGCCGGGCATGAGCGTTATGCTGGGGATGGGCCGTCGCCGCTCGCCCAGACGAGCGATCAGGTCTTGGAACAGTTCCCATCGTTCGAGGGAATTGGTGTGCGTGGCGTCTTCCACGGACGCTATGCGGTAAGACAGCAGCCGCTCGACGGCTCGGCCCAGCGATTCGGCTAGACGCGCGCGCGGCGGGCGCGGAATGCGTCCGTCCAGCCACCCGGACATCTCGAACAGCAGGCCGTTGGGCGCGCCGGTCTCAAGATCGCGCGCTATGGTCGCGCCGGGCGGTTCGTCGGTGTCGTCGCGGATGCCCACGCGCCGGAGCGCGAGGGTATTGAGCGTCGTAGCGTGGCCGGAGCGGTGATCTAGACGAACGGGATGGCGCGGCGCGGCGAGATCGAGGTCGCGCCGCGTCGGATGGCGTCGCTCGGACAGGGCGGCGTGGTCGTATCCGGTCGCCATGATCCACTCGCCGGGTGGGGCGCTCGACGCGCGGGCCGCGATGGCGCGGACGATGTCCGGTATGGACGCCGCAGCCGGCGGACGGCAGTCTATGGCGTCAAGCGAGGCGGCATATGCCAACAGGTGGATGTGGGCGTCGTGGAAGCGCACTTTTGATGCGATACAACCCCTTCCCCATTGACGGGGGAAGGTTGGGATGGGGGTGAAGTTTCCGCCCTCACTCTTCTCGTATTCCTACTGGACCACCGAGCGGGGCGTTGCCTCGATGCGGCGGACGATTATCTTGTCCCTGTCGAGCATCTCCGGCACCTTGGGACCGATATCGTTGACCCAACGGTCGCTCTCGTACACGGCCTCGTAGAGACGCTCGCGTTGCTCCTCGCTCTCGAAGCGGCGCACCCAGATGTAGAGGTCGTCCTCCTCCTGGCCTACGAAGCTGGCTACGATGGTCATGCCCTGAGCGGTCTGGAAGGGGATAATCTCATCTTCCATGAACTTGACCCAATTTTCTCGCTGACCCGGAAGAGTTCGGTATTCGCGCAGCTCGAAGAACATCGCATACTCCTTGTAACTGTGATGGCGTAAGAGTATGGACGGCGGCTATAGTTGTCAAATGGGAGATCTAACGCCAAGGCGGGAAGGGATTAAGTGATCTCTCCGCGTTCCTCCGCCTCTTTGCCTCTTTGCGTCATATTCACGACAGCCAGTACACGAATCCGCTCGCCACAACGTACAGCAGTATCATCGCTAAGCCCTCTCTGGTTACCCGCCGTCCGTTTTGCGCGTATTCCGGCCCGTACCGTTGGAAACGCTGGCGGTGGACTATAACGCCCGCTATCACGATGGTGGTCATCACTATCGCTATGCTGGCGGTCAGCATATGTATATCGTTGATGCCGTGCCATAGTGAGCCGTCGGTGTAGGCAATGTCGTCTAGGAACAGCACGAATCCCATGTTGAACAGGTTGCTGCCCAGCACGTTCGTGACGGCGAGGTCGGGGGCGCCGAGACGCAGAGCGGCGATGGACGCGGCAAGCTCCGGCAGCGAGGTGCTGAGCGCCAAGAACTGCGTGCCGACGAAGCTGGCGTCCCAGCGCATGAGTTCGGCTATCGCCTCGCCGGTGTGCGCCAGCCATACGGCGGCGGCTACTACGACGGTGGCGGCTATCAGGTACATTCCGAAGGCGCGCTTGAGGCTCTCTTCTTCGTAGTTGGCGGAGCGCCCATGCGCGGACGCTCGCGCCACGCCTCCGCTACGGGCCGGCGGCGGAGGAGGCGCGTGCGGGGGGAAAGCGCCGCGCCCTGATGCGTATGCCGCCGCCCTGTCGTTCCCATTGCCGTTGCCGCCGTTGGACGCCACGGCGCCGTCGGTCTCGGATTCGTCGTCGTTCTGTTCTGCTTGGTAGATGATGTACATCGCGGCGAGGAATACGCAGAACATGAAAACGGATATGGGGCTGACGTACCACGCCGAGGTTATGTCGGTCAGGTTGTCTATGATCATCGCGCCTATGCTGATGGCGATTATCAGTATGCCGAGCGTTCCGACCATAGCCGAGGTCGCGCTTACGCTGGCTAGGATGGGACCGCGCCGCCAGTAGAGTTCCAGCAACCCGATTATCAGCAGGTTGAAGAGGTTGCTGCCGAAGGCGTCGCCGGCGGCAAGGTTCACCTCGCCAACCCACACGATGGACGTGATGCCGGTGCCGAGCTCGGGCAGCGAGGTGGCGGTGGCGAGCATGACGACGCCGACGAACGATCTGCCGAGTCCGGTCTTCTCGGCGATGATGTCCGCTGAGCGCGCCATGTACTGCGCTGCAAACAGGATGATACCCGCCGCCGCGGCAAGTTGAAGCCAGTAGAGAGCTAGTTCCAAGTCGCCTCCGAGCGGCGAGATCGCGGTCGTTGTGTCGAACCCGGAAGATTCTAGCTATTCGGATCGGCTGCTGACAAGCAAGTCGGCGCGGTCGCCCCACTTTTCGAGGAACCGGCGGTAGTTCTTCAGGCTCAGCTCGTCCCGCTCGCCTTCGGCGAGCTCGTTCCAGACACGGTGTTCGTGCTGGGTAATCGGCAGCGACTGGTCTGCGATGATGCGCTTGCCTTGCTCCTTGAAGTGGAAGCTGTAATCGATATCGAGGTTTCGATAGAAGCGGAAGCTCTCGCGCATCAGGCCCACCTGCCGGAGGTCGGCGCGCCGCAAGGCGAAACAGTACGCCTGCATCGCGTCCATCTCGCCCGACTCGCCCTCGCCGTCGTGGAAGTGGTGCAGGTTGTCGGTCCGCAGCCCGAAGGGGCCTACCACGCCAACGTCGTTGTCGCTCAGCATCTTGTGAATGGGGCCGTAGATGTCGCCGCACACCTCTACGCTGGTATCGAGCAGGATGACTTCGCGCCCCAGGCTCTGCTTCAGCACTATGTTCTTGGCGGCGCCCTCTCCAAGCGCGTGGTCGGCGTGTATGACGCGGACGCGGTCGTCGGATTCCGCCAAGCCGTCCAGATAGTCCCCGGCGCCGTCGGTGGAGCCGTTGTCCAGGATGACGAACTCGACGTCTCGGTCTCCCGCCCATCGCAGCGCGCTGCCGACGACGCGCTTTACGTCGTCCACGTAGTTGCAGGCGACGACGCCGACGGTGAAGTCGTAAGCGTCATCCTCGTCCAGAAGCGACGGCGCCTCGGCGGAGGCGGATACTACGTCTCTCCGCTCGGTCAGCTTCTCCCACTCCGCCTTGGGGCGGATGCGGCTGCCTCGCTCGTGGTCTTCGACCACGTAGCCTACCTCGTCGAGCGCGGCGCGCACGGCGTCGGCGGCTCCGTACTCTTTCATGTCGCGCAGCTGGGCGCGACGCAACAGCTGTTCCAGAACCTCAGGAGGCGCGGCGTACTCGTCGCCGACCGAGAGCAGGTTCAGGCCAAGCGTTTCGTCGAAGCGCTGTATCGCCGCCAGCTTGGTAGCCGCGGAGGCGTCAGATCGGGCAAGCTCCCACGTTATCGCCAGGGCTCCGGGCATGTCCAGGTTGTCGTTGACCGCGTCGAAGAAGGCGCGCGTCCAGCTCTCGACCTCGGCGTCATCTAGTTCGCCGTCGCCGGTCATGGCGACTTCGTCTGCTTCCATCATCCAACCCCACACCCGGTTCCTGAGGCGTTGGAGTCCTCGCTGGGCGGCGCGGAGCGAGGTGAAGGTGAAGTTGAGCCGCGTGTTGTAGCGGGCGGTCATGCACAGGTATCTGAACGCCATTGGGTCGAGGCCCTGCGCCTCGATGTCTGACATGATGAACGAATTGCCGGCCGATTTCGCCATCTTCACGCCGTCGGCCAGCAGGTGTTGGCCGTGCACCCATGAGTTGACGACCGGACGGCCCGTGAATCCCTCGCTCTGCGCGATCTCGCCCTCGTGGTGCGGGAATATGTTGTCAACGCCGCCGGTGTGGATGTCGAAGGCCTCGCCCAGGTACTTGATCGACATGGCGGAACATTCGATGTGCCACCCGGGGAAGCCCTCTCCCCACGGGCTGTCCCACTTGACCATGCGCCCCGGCTCGGCCGCCTTCCACAGCGTGAAGTCCCGAGGGTCGCGCTTGAGCGGATCCGCCTCTGTACGAACCGCTTCCAACAGCTCGGCCTCGTGGATGTTGCCGGAGAGCTTGCCGTAGTCCGGAAACTTGCCCACCTCGAAATAGACGTTGCCGTCCACCTCGTAGGCGTAGCCCTCTTCCACCAGGCGCTCGGTTATCTCTATCATCTCCAGGATGTGATCCGTGGCCTTGGGGAATTCGTGGGCAGGCTGGATGCGCAGCTTTAGCTCGTCCGCGCGGAAGCGCTGGGTATAGAAATCGGCGATCTCGGCGGGCGTCTTGCCCTCTTCGAGCGCGGCGGCGATTATCTTGTCCTCGCCGCGTTCGAGCATCTCCTGCCGCATGTGCCCGACGTCGGTGATGTTCTTGATGTGGATGACCTCGATGCCCTGCGCGGTTAGGGCGCGCCGTATCCAGTCTGCCATCAGATACGAGCGCAGGTTGCCGATGTGCGCGTCGCGGTACACGGTTGGCCCGCAAGTGTACATCTTGACGACGCCCTCCTCGATGGGACGCACTTCGCTCAGGCTCTTTTCGATGGTGTTGTATATCTTTAGCACGTCGGTCGCTCCGTATTGCTATTGTCCGTTGACTAAGAGGTAGCGCAGGACGTTAGGCATGAACGTATCTCGCTCTAACTCCCATCTCCTAACTCTTATCTCGTAAAAACCTCCATGACGTGCAGGAAGTTGGTGCTGCCGGGAACTCCGAAGGGGATGCCGGCGGTTATGACGAGCTTTCCGTCGCCCGACAAGGAGCCGGACGACAGGGCGTAGTCTTTGGCGAACTCGAACATATCGTCCACGTGTTCGAGAACGGGCGCGATTGCGGGGTTGACCCCCCAGCTTACGGTGAGAACGCGCCGGACGGATTCGTAGGGCGTGAGCGCGAGTATAGGGGCGCGGGGCCTGTACCGCGAGACGCGCCGCGCGGTGCTGCCCGACTCGGTGAACGCCAGGATGAGGTCGGCGTCTAGCTGATTGGCGATGCGCGATGCGTCGTAGGTTATCGCGTCGTCGGTCTGCTGCTCGACGTGCCGCGCCTTTTCGCGCAGGATGCGGTCGTAGTCCAGCGCGTTTTCGGCGTTGACGGCTACCTTGCTCATCACCTCTACCGCCTCTTCGGGGTACTGCCCGATTGACGTTTCCCCGGACAGCATCACGGCGTCGGTGCCGTCGTACACGGCGTTGGCTACGTCCGTAACCTCGGCGCGCGTCGGCTTGTCGGCGTGGGTCATTGATTCTAGCATCTGCGTCGCCGTAATCACCGGCTTGCCGGCGCGGTTGCACTTGTTGATCAGGTCTTTCTGAACCACAGGCACCAGTTCGAGTTCTATCTCTACGCCCATGTCTCCGCGCGCTACCATGATGCCGTCGCTGGCGTCGAGTATGGAGTCGAACCCGTTGATGGCCTCTGCCGTCTCGATTTTCGTTATGATGAAGGCGTCGCTGCCCTCGGACGCCAGCAGTTTGCGAGCGGTGTCCACGTTTTCGGGACAAGTAACGTTCGACAGCGCCACGAAGTCCGCGCCTTCGGAAGCCGCGAAGCTGAGTCCTCGTCGGGCGCGGTCGTCCAGGAACGGCAGCGACGGCGCGCGTCCAGGCGTGGTGACGCCCCGACGCTCGGTTACTCTGCCGCCGCTGACCACCTCGCACACGACGTCCGCGCCCCTAACGTCCACCGCCTTGAGCTCGATCGCGCCGTCGTCAACGAGGATGCGCCCGCCCGCCTCCGCGTCGTTGTGGATGCCGGGCGGGAAGATGCCGAGAGCCTCCGGGCTGCCCACGATGTTGCGGCTGGTCAGCGTCACGGTCTCGCCCTCGCGCAGAATTATCGCGCCGGGCGACTGATGGCCCGTGCGGTACTTGGGGCCGGGAACATCTACCATGATGCCGACGGGTATCCCCAAGTCCTTGGATACCTCCCGGACATGGCTGAACATCGAGTGGTGCTGTTCGATGCTGCCGTGCGACAAGTTCAGCCGAGCGACTCCCAGCCCGGCGTTCACGAGCTTGGCGATCATCTCATACGAATCCGAGCTTGGGCCGAGTGTAGAAACGATCTTGGTTCTGGGCCTTTGGGCGGCGCTGGCGGGTATATCCATGCGAGCGGCTCCGTGCGCTTGCGGCGTATTTCGGAGTTGTCTTTGGATTCTACTAGAAAAGTCTGGTTTCGGCTATACCGTGTAGGAGGTTCATAGCCTGACCGTTTTGGTTTAGAATAGCCTCACTTCCCCAACAGGTGGCGGCGATGCGCTCCGTAAACGAACTGTATGATCTCCAACTGCTGGATTGGGAAATACAGCGGCGCGAGGAGGAATTGTCGGAGGTCCGCGCGCGCTTGGCCGACGACTCCCGGCGGACGCAGGCATACCGCGGGCTGGCGATTCTGGAGCGCAAACTGGGTGAACTCGGCCCGGCGAGACGCGAGTCCGAGCGGGCCGTGGCTGCGATCGAGCGGCGCATCTCGGAAATAGACAGCCGAATGTACAGCGGCATGGTTACGAACCCAAGAGAGTTGGAGGCGTACCAGGAGGAGCGGGCGTCGCTGGCTGGCAACCAGGCGGAGGAGGAAGACAGGCTGCTGGAATTCATGGTGGAGATAGAGGACACTGAGGAGATCCGGGACGGCGCTCGGGCGGAGTTCGAGCGGGTGGAGGAAGAGCGTAGGGGAGAAGTGTCAGAGCTTGAAGCGCGGCAGGGCGAACTGGCGGCGGATCTGCCCGACCTTCGGTCGCGCCGTCGGGAGATGGCTACGGAGTTCGAGCCGGCGCTGCTGGGCATGTATGAGAACGCGCGGCGGACGCGCGGCGGACAGGGGGCGGCGCTAGTGGATCGGCGGGGGCTGTGCCACGGGTGCAGGCTGGTCATCCCGAACGCCGAGCTTGCGCGCGTGCGCTCTGGAGACGACATAGTGCCGTGTAGCAGTTGCTCGCGCATACTCATCTACGAAATCAGCTTGGGAGCTTGATTGCAATTGAGAGCGATAGGGTATTTCAGAGCGGACGCGCCTACGCAGGCGGACGGCCGGGCCAAGAGCCTCGAAGACTTCGAGTCCGATTTTCTCGATTATTGCGATTTGAACGTCCACCAGCCGGTAGAGACGTTCGGCGATGCCACGGTCTCGGATGACGGCAAGTACGTCGAGTACGACGAGATGCTGTCTTACATACGCGGGTCCGGTTATGACTTTCTCGTCGCGGTGCCGGACGCGGGGCACTTGGGGACGGACTTGGAGAGCGTGGCGCGAACGTTTCTGGAGGTGGAAGATACAGGTTGCAAGGTCTCTTGCCAGGACGAAGATTTGCCCGACCCGCTCCAGAACGCTTTGAGCGTGCTGGGCGTGTCTGGCGTCTCCAAGACGCGCAGCGGCAAGATCAGGGAATCCATGCAGGAACGCGCGTTGTGGGGCAAGGCCCTGGGCAGGCCTCCGTTCGGTTATCGCAACGGCGAAGACGGGAAGCTGGAGGTCGTGAAGGACGAAGCGGCGGTGGTGGAGCTCATCTTTCGACTGTACACGAAGGACGATATGGGGATGCGGCTGATCGTACAGCATCTGAACGAACGGGGCATTGCGACTCGGAGAGGCGGACGGTGGAGCGTGGTAAGCGTTCGCGACATCCTCAAGAACTCGGTCTATATCGGAACGTACACGCGATTCGGGCTGCGGCTGCCCGGCGCGCATGAGGCGATCGTCGAGCGTCCGACGTTCCGCGCGGCGAGGGACATCGCCAGCGAGCGCAGACCGCGCGTCGGACCGGCGCGCGCCGAGCCATATCTGCTGTCGGGCATCGTGTTCTGCGACTACTGCGGCAACCGCATGATGGGCGTCACGCGCCGCCAGACGTGGAGCAACAGGGACGGCATCCGCAATCGGAAGACATACAGATACTACCAGTGCCAGTCTCGCAACAATCAGAGCGTGTGTGGATACCACACGTGGCGAGAGGCTGATCTGGAAGGGGCGGTGCTCGCGCAGTTGCCGCTCACTGTCAAGGCGCGACGGCTCGACATGCTAGACCCGGACGAGCCCGATGCCCCGAATGTCCCGAATGCCCCAGATACCGATAACCCGCTGAAGGCGATATGGCGGGAGCGTGTGGTGAACGCGGAGCGCAGGTTCGTCCAGGCGATGCGGAAGACGGCGGCCGGCGGCGCGAAGACCGATCTGCTCGCGCGGGCCGTGCGCGAACTCGACGTAGCGCGCGACGGCTCAGAGCGCGCCGAGAACCCAATCAACGTAGAAGAAACCCTGCGCGGCTGGGACGATATGAGCTTCACCCAGAAAAGAGACTTCCTGCTGACGACCATTGCCAAGGTGGAGGTAAGCGACCACATGGCGCGCGTCGTGGTGTGAGTCGGTTCAATCCCTTCGCGCCTTTGCGTTAAATCCAGGCGCTGAACCTTGACTTGCCCACGCCGCCATTGCCAAAATCTTGGGAGCATGAGCATCTACCGTCGCATCATCCGCCCTCTGCTATTCAGGCTGCCCGCCGAATACGCATACCATCTTGGGACGGACGCGCTCAGACCGCGAGTGATTTGGAAAGCCTTGGCATCCGCCGGAGCGTTCAGAGCGCCGGACGCGCCCACCCAAGTCGCCGGCATTCCCCTCCGAAATCCTATCGGTCTCGCGGCGGGGTTCGACAAGGACTGCAACATCCTCCCCAGCCTATCCACTCTCGGATTCGGCTACCTGACCTGTGGAACGGTTACGCGCGACGTGAGAGCCGGCAACCCAAGCCCCCGGCTTCTGCGGGACACATCGAGAGAGGCGATAATCAACTCGTTCGGCTTCCCCAGCGTGGGGCTCGAAGTCGCAGCCCGTAACCTGGAAAGAGGACGCAAGCGTGTAGGCGATACCCCCATCGTCGCCAGCGTATCCGGAACCGCCATAGGCGACATAGTAACTTGCCACCGTCGTCTTCAGCCGCTGTCAGAGGCGGTAGAGGTCAACATCAGCTCTCCCAACACCGCCGGGTTGAGGCTGTTCCACGACACGCGCGTTCTGCGAGAGTTGCTCGATGCCATCAACGAGGATAAGACGCGCCCACTGTTCATCAAGATGCCGCCGTTCCCTGCCAGAGAGACGGACGCGAATGTCTATGATCTGATCCTGTCCCTGGCTGAGGTATGCGTGGACGCCGGAGTGGATGCGCTGAGTGTAGCCAACACCCAGCCGGTGGCAGACGACAGGCTGGCGGTTGGATCGGGCGGGTTGAGCGGCAGGCCGATTCTTGATGATACGGTTCGGATGGTGTCCGAAGTCAGGGCGCGGGTCGGCAACGCTGCCGCCATCAATGCCTGCGGCGGCATATTCACCGCCGAAGACGCGCGCCGCGCCATGGATGCGGGCGCGGACACCGTACAGTTGCTTACGGGCATGGTATATCGCGGCCCCAGGGTCGCGGCGCACATCGCCCGCGGGCTGGCAAAGACTGCCAAGTCGCCAAGGAGCGGGGAGAATCTAGCGCAAACGCGCTGAAGCGCAAAGACGCAGAGGCAGATACGCTCCTTCGTGTTTCTACCTCCTATCTCCCAACTCTTATCTCCTAACTCCTACCTCCCACCATTCCCTCTTTGGTAGAATCTCGGCGTGAGAGATACGGGTCAAGAGGCATCATCCAGGAGAGTTTCCGGAGCGTGGGGCGCGGTGTACGGCGTTTATGGCGACGCGCGCGGCATGTTCTATGGCTGGAAACTGGTGATCATCTGCGTCTTCATGCTGTCGCTGATGTCCGTCGCCGTCTTCCAGGGGCTTGGAACGTTCCTCGTCGCGTTGGAGCGCAAGTTCCACTGGAGCAGGACGTCTATGTCGCTCGCCTTCTCGCTCGCTCGCGGCGAGAGCGCGGTGCTGGGACCAATCGAGGGCTGGCTGATAGATAAGCTGGGCAACCGGCGGATGATCATCATCGGCTACGTCGTGATGGCGTTGGGCTTCATCTACTTCTCCAGCATCGAGTGGCTGGGAGATCTGGGACTGCTGGCCTGGCTCGATTTCGCGCTCGCCGCGCTGCCTTTCGACTCGGTTGACGAGACGCTCATTCACTTCTACATCGCGTTTCTGATCATCACGCTCGGCTCCGGTCTGGGCGGATGGCTGGCGATGATAAGCATGGTGAACAACTGGTTCTCGAGGAAGCGGTCGCTGGCGATCGCCACGGCCATGTCCGGCATACACATAGGCGGCTACATGGTCTATGCGCTCGCCTACGGTGTGGATAACCACGGGTTCGAGTGGACGACGCTGGGCATCGGCGTCTTCTTGTTGGCGATAATCGGGCCGGTGTCCATGGCGGTCCGCAACAGGCCGGAAGATATGGGGCTGCGCCCGGATGGAGATCGCCCTTCCCCCGGCAGGCAGTCTGAAAGGCAGTCCGGACAGGCGACCCAAGCGGCGCAAGAAGACGACGCCGGCGCCGAGCCTGAGTTCACGGCGCGGCAGGCCCTGAAGACGCGAGCGTTCTGGGCGCTCACGCTGGTTCACCTCTCTTCGAGCATATCGATCGTTACGCTTTCGATTCACTTGGCGCCGAAGCTGACGGACATGGGGTTTACGCTCGAGCAGGCGGCGCTGATTCCGATTGTATATACTACGGTAGCCTTTCCCGCGCAGTTCGTGGCGGGGTTTATCGCCGACAGGCTCCCGAAGCCGATAGTTACGTTCGTGTTCCTCATATTCCAGGCCACGGGCATACTGGCGATCGCGTTCGCCGAAACGGCGCCGATGGCGGTATTGTTCGGAGTGCTGTACGGTATAGGATTCGGAGGGCGCATCCCGTTGCTGACCGCGATCCGGGGCGAATACTTTGGGCGCAGGGCGTTCGCTACGATCATGGGGCTTTCGCAGATGCCGAATAACATCGCCATGATATTCGCGCCGCTGTACGCCGGCTATATCTATGATCGTTTCGACTCTTACTTCATATCGTTCCTGACGTTTGCCGTTCTGGCGTACCTGGGCGCGGGGCTGATGCTGACGGTGCGGAAGCCGCGCCTAGAGGCTTAGGAGGCTTGGCGATGCGCGTTTTGGGTCGTGAACTCGCAGATCCCTTCGGCAAGTTCTGGAATGCCTTCGCGTCCGAAATGCCTGTGAACGCAGACGAAGTGGAGCGCGGCCTGGCATCGGTGTTCGGCGACCAAGGGGTGGAGTACAGCGGCGGTTTCGCGCCGCGCTGGATGTCGCTGCCGGATGACGATCTGGCGTATCACGTCGCCCACGAGCTTACGCATATGCTGATGCGAACGCGCGGATATCCGAAGACCATGCGCGGCGTGGACTATCCGCCGGGTTCGGCTGAGGCGCGCGTGGGCGAGGATCTGGAGGAGATGGTTCTTCACCCTTCTCTCCATGAGATCATAGAGCCGTTCGAGTTCAGGCGCGACTATATCTCGGAGGTGATGGCTTCGGGCGCGATGAGCGGTGTCGGCTCCGCGCCGCCGCCGGAGTATGGGACGCCTTGGCACTTCACGTGGGCCATTCGCCACTGTCTGCTGAGCATGGAGCTTTCGCACACGTTGTGGACGCCGCTCGAAACGCTGTACGCCGAGCGCGCTCCCGACGCCGCTCGGCTGGGCCAAGAGCTTCGCGAGGCGATGGAAGACGCCGGCTGGGGTACGCCGGAACGCGCGCTGGACGCTATGGCGCGGACGCGCGATCTGCTGGGCTTGGACGTTCAGGACAAGGTACTGGTTCTGGATACCGCCACCGGACGGGTGTTTTGATAATCATAGCGAGCCCTCTGCTCCAAGTAGCCATGTTGACCCTTGCTTCACGCCCTGGCGTCTTCGCGCCCCTGCGTTGAATCTAGACTCTAGCCTGTCTGTGTTTCGTCTAATTCCCGAAATTTTCCCTAAAATAACATTCGCAATTACCTTTCATGGCTCATTTGAGAGTGGTAGCATCTTTGACCATGCGCGATATGCACTCTCTGGCGGCAACTCTGAAACCACTCCGGTGATTTGCCTTGACTACGCGAATAACGGGAGGGACGCACAGGGGACGTCGGCTCAGGGTTCCCTCGGTGAAGGGGCTTAGGCCAACGTCTGAACGTGTCAGGTCGGCGATGTTCTCGGTCTTGGGATCGGATGCGGTAGCCGGCAAGCGGGTCGCCGATCTGTACGCCGGCACCGGCGCGATCGGTCTTGACGCGCTAAGTCGAGGAGCCGAGTGGGTGGACTTCGTGGAGCGGAACGGACGGTTGTGCGGCGCGCTGTCGGCGCGCCTGCGCGAGTGGTCGTTTTCGGACCGCTCGAAGGTGTACCGCGCCGCCGTTCTGGCGACGCTCAATGCGCTGCCAGGCGGGTACGACCTAGTGGTCGCCGATCCGCCGTATCGTCAGGCGGAAGTCGGAGAGTTGGATACGTTGTTGGAGCGGCTGCAGCCGACGCGCTTGGTGAATCCGGGCGGGCTGGTGGTTCTGGAACACGGGCCAAGCCTGTGGACCGGCGCTCCGCATCCGTTCCCGAAAGGGCGATTCGTATTGGAGACGACGAGAACATACGGAGATACGGCGATAACCGTACTCTCTGCCGGAGTCGAAGATGGCTAGAGCGATATATCCGGGCAGCTTTGACCCCGCGCACTGGGGGCACATAGACATAGCGAAGCGAGCGGCGGAGGTATTCGACGAGCTGATCATCGCCGTCTATAAGTCGCCGCCGACGAAGTCGCTGATGTTCTCCACCGATGAGCGTGTGGATATGTTCTCCCGCGCTGTGGAGGACACGCCGAATATCGAGGTCGTCCCGTTCACCGGGCTTGCGCCGACGGTGGCGCGCGACAATGGCGCGCAGTTCATCGTGCGCGGCCTGCGGGCCGGGTTCGACTTCGAGCTTGAGTTCGAGATGGCGCTCATGTGGCGTCACATCGCGCCGGATATCGACGTAGTGTGCATCATGAGTTCGCTGGAATACCAGTTCATGTACTCAAGCAGGATCAAGGAAGTGGCAGCCCTGGGCGCGGACATATCCGAGCTCGTGCCGCCACATATCGAGCAGGCGCTGAAGGACAGGCTAAACTCGGGTTGAGGCGACTTTCCTGCCGATTCCCAGACAGTCTCATAGGCAATGTCAATCTGAATAACTAAGGAGGGCGAGGGTGGACTTCGAACAGGCATACAGTGAGTTGCAGCGACTATACTCTACAAGCAATCGTGTTCCTGGCTTCCGCCGCAAGGTGATGGTAGAGGCCGACCAGTTCGCTAGGGTCATCAGTCAGCTCCGCACGGCCATGCCGGCGGACGTTCAGGAGGCTCAGGAGATTCTGCGTCAGAAGGACAGCATCCTCAACCAGGCGTATCTCGAAGCCCAGCGGGTGAAGGCTACGGTCGAGGAAGAGGTCGCGGCCCAGAAGAAGGCGACGGAGGAAGAGCACCAGGCGGCCGTGAGCGACTCGACGGTTCTCGCCGCCGCGGAAGAGCGCGCGGCGGAGATCGCGGAGCAGGCGATGGGCGAGGCTGAGGACATGATCCAGGACGCGCAGAGGCGCGCTTACAGGATTGTGTCTGAGGCTGAAGACATCGCGGCGTCTCGACGCGAAGGCGCGGATCAGTACGCGAGTGAGGTGCTGTTCAGCCTCGAAGAGCAGATGTCCGAGGTTCTGGGCCAGATCAGGCGTGGAATCGACACGCTACGTCCCGAGGCGACCGCCGCTGGCGTGGGCCCTGCCGCGGGCGGCGCCGATGCCACGCTGACGGGCAACAACTTCCACGTACAGATCAACTAGCTAATCATGGGAACGCGCCCGACGCCTGCTGGCGTCGGGCGCGTTCGCCTTCTAACTCGTGGACGTACCCATGGATCATCTCCATGGGGCATAACGCTGGGGGCGATGTGGCTAGGCCGGCTTCACGGCTTTGATGTTCATGCTCCGGATGCTTGCCTGCCAGCCTTCGTCCTTCCACGGGGCGTCGGCGACTACTTCGACGGCGGTGAACCCAGCGGCGCTGATGCGCCCCAGGTACACGTCCTTCATCTCCGTGCCCGCGAGGCAGGTTACCCAGTTGGCGGTGTCTTGCGCCTCTTCCAGCGGTATCTCCTCTATCTTCACGAGGTCGGACACCATCAGCCTGCCGCCCGGCTTTAGGATGCGGTAGGCTTCGCGGAAGACTAGGTCTTTGTCTGGCGCGAGGTTGATCACGCAGTTGGATATGATCGCGTCGGCCGTGTCGTCTTCCAGCGGCGTGTCTTCCATCTCTGCCAGGTGAAACTCGACGTGGGGTACGCCTAGCGACTCGGCGTTCGCGCGCGCCAGCTCTATCATGTCCTCCGTCATATCTATTCCGATGACGCGGCCCGTCTCGCCGACGGCTTTGGCGGCGATGAAGCAGTCTATTCCGCCTCCGCTGCCGAAGTCCACGACGGTCTCTCCGAGTTTCATCGTCTCGATGGCGTGCGGGTTGCCGCAGCCTGCGGACGCGGCGAGCGCCTCGACCGGCAATCCATCGGTCTCGGACGCCTCGTAGAGGGGCGATACCACCGCCAGCGCGTCTGCTCCATCGTCGCCGCAGCAGTCGGTCGCGCAGCAGGACGTCGGCTCTGACGCCGAGCGCCGCGCCAGCTCGCCGTAGCGCTCGCGGACTACTTCTTTGATTTCGACGTCTTGCAGGAGAGTCATGACTCGCTCCTTCGCTTTGCTTGGTATGGTCGGATTACGGAAATTATAGCATGACGCCGCTCAGTGCGGGCCTGTGGGAACCCGCCCGGGTCTGTGTCGGCTGTGGCGCACGACGCCGCGCTCTATGTCGTGCTTCATCCGCTCGTACTCGGAACATATCTCGGCGCCCAGCAGCACGTTCATGCTGCTCACGAACGTCCAGAACAGCAGCACCATGACGGGAGCGATCGAGCCGTAAACACTCTGGTAGGAAGCGAAACTGCTGATGTAGATTATGAACAGGTTCTTGGAAATCTCGAAAATCACCGCCGATATGACCGCGCCGGGCCAGATGTAGCGCCAGTGCGTCTGCGTGTTGGGCATGAGCTTGTACATCAGCAGGAATATGATGATCATCAGGCTCAGCGATATGGACTGGAAGATGATCTGGCCGATAACGTGAGCGAATTCGGAGATGATCGGCACGCCCAGTCCGGTTATATCGTCGGCGGTGCGCACGATCGTCGCGCTGGTGATGGACAGACCGAACAGCGACCCCATGCTGAGCGCCATGAGCAGCTGGCGTGGCTTGCCGAGATAGATGGGCCTGTCGTTGTGAATGTCCCACGCGCGGTTGATGGCGCGGTTGAGCGCGCCGAACATATTGCTGGCGGACCAGAGCATCCCCAGAAAAGCGAACAGTGTGAGCGCGCCGCGCAGCCGGATGACGGTATCTATATTCTCCGCCACGAACTGGTCCGAGCCGGGCAGAAAGCTGCCCATCAGCGAGCCTACATGCGCCTCGATCTCAGCCGGCTCCATGAAGTAGCTCATCAACGAGATCATGACCAGCAGTAGCGGGAAGATGGAGAACAGCACGTAGTAGGCAACGCCCGCCGCCATATGGGTAACGTCGTCCTCGGCGAGCTCGCGCACTACCCTAACGGTCAGTTCGACCGTAAAGTTCTTGCGGACTCGATCTATGATGCCGCCGTGTCGCTGGTTTAGGCGGTCGGCGGTGCGCTCTGCCCAACGTCGTAAGGCTCTTACTGACTCTTGGTCAACCAATGTCGATTACCGCCCTGAAAGCGCTCGCTATCCGTTCGTTGGTCTGACGGAGTATTGTAGTATTCACAGTCAGGTGGACGGAAGAGCAATCGTCCTCGTCCGCGCTTGCGAATATGCCGAACTCTGCCAGACGTTCGGTGAATCGCTCGCCGTCCATGCCGGGCGGCAGGGTTAGCCGGAATATGTTGGAGCCATGTTCATAGGAGGTTGCGCTGAGACCCGGCATACGGTTGAGTTCGTCTAACAGCTCGCGCGCCTTGCGCATGGCATCGGCGAATCTGCGCTCGAAGCCGTCCATGCCGTCGAGCGCTAGGGCTGCGGCCAGCGCGACGCCGGATAGCCCGCCCCCGAACATCCGGCGGTGGTGGAATAGGTCGCGGCAGAAGTCGGCTGAGCCCGCCAGTATCGCGCCGAACGGCGCTCCGAAGTACTTGTAGAGCGATACGTACACCGTGTCGAACATCGAGGCGTAATCGGCGACCGAAACGCCGGTAGCGGCGCTCATCATGAACAGCCGCGCGCCGTCCAGGTGGGTTGGTATCCCGTTGTCGGCGCAGAAGTCGGTAACGCGCCTCATCTCGTCCAGGGGCATTATCTGGCCGCGCTGCCTGCGGACGGGGCTTTCGATCATCAGCGCGCCGACCGGCGCCGCCACCCTGCCGCCCACCGACTCTGAGACGGCGCGGCGCGCTTCGTCGAGTGTGAAGTACGGGCGAGAAGGCGCGAGCGGTATCAAATTGATGCCGCTCAGCCGCTGCATGGTGTCGCCGCTGTCGTGGTATAGGTGGCTCTGTTCCTGCACGATGGCGCGAGACTTCCCGGCGCACAGCAGCCTGATAGCCAGGTGATTGGCAAGCGTGCCGCTGGGCATGAACACGGCGGCCTCTTTGCCGAGCTTGTCGGCAAAGGCGGTTTCGAGTTCGCCTACCACGCCGCCCTGTGAGTAGCTGTCGGGTTCGATGCCGCGTCGTTGGACGATGTCGGCGAGCTGGGCCACCATTCCCTCCGGCGTCTTGGGTTCGCCGTCGCCGCGAAATACAACCGCTTCGGGTGAATCTACGCCCATGGCGGTCGCCGGAACGGGGCGGGAAGCTGTAAGTTGATTTACCATGGTCAAACCTCGCTTTGATTCTACATGAACCGGCGTGGAGATTTTAGTTCAAGAGGTGGAAGATGTCTCACATAGAGCTGGTCTGTACGGAGTGTTCGGCGACGCGCGCCGCGGATATGTTTGCTCTTGCTTGCGCCAAGTGCGCCGCGCCGCTCGACGTCGAATACACCGACCCACGCGCCCACACGGTAGAAATCGGCGGGTGGCTGATGCCCGTTCCGTTCCACTCCGACGCGCCAAGCGCGACGATGGGCGAAGGCCGGACGCCGGTTATACCGATGCCGTCCGTGGCCGAGCAGGTGGGCTGCGCGCTGGCGCTGGGCAAGCTGGAGTTCTTGAACCCCACCGGCTCCTTCAAGGATAGAGGCGCGGCGACCATGCTGTCCATTGCGCTTGAGCATGGTGTTGGAGCGGTGGTGGAAGACTCGTCCGGGAACGCCGGCGCCTCCGTGGCGGCGTACTCCGCGCGCGCGGGAATCGCGGCGCACGTGTTCGCGCCCGAAACCGCGCCTGTGGCGAAGATGGGGCAGATCCGTGTCTATCAGGCGCAGACACACCCGACCCCAGGCCCGCGCGAGGCGAGCGCGGACGCCGCCATCGAATATGCGCGGCGGGGTGGAATCGTGTACGCCTCGCACAATCTCAGCCCCTATTTCGTGGAGGGAACGAAGACGTTCGGCTACGAGGTGGCGACCGAGGTGTCGCCCGCGCCCAACCACATCGTGATTCCGGTAGGCAATGGCAGCCTGCTTCTGGGAACGTGGAAGGCGTACTTGGAGTTGATGGAGGTCGGCGCGGTGGAGACGATGCCCAGACTGCATGCGGTTCAGGCAGCGGCGGTTATGCCGATCGCCGCCGAGTTCGCGGGCGAGGTTTGGGAGGCGTCGGGCGCGACGACGGTCGCCGGGGGCATATCGGTCGGCGCGCCGCCACGCAGTCGCCAGGTTCTGCGTGCGCTGCGCCACTCGGGCGGCGCAGCGACGGCGGTTTCGGACACGCGCATCGTGGCTTGGCAGCGACTGCTGGCGGAGCGGGAAGGCGTGTTTGCCGAACCTACATCGGCGGCGGCGTTCGCGGGTCTGGAGACGCTGGTGGAGCGGGGAGTGATCGGTGGAACGGATACGGTTCTGCTGCCGGTTACCGGGTTCGGTCTGAAGGACGCTATGCCGAAGTAGCGGCTTGGCCGGGCGCCTGGGGGCGATGGCGACTCCGGGCCTGCGGAATTGGAACGTGGGGGCTTGAGGTCCGGACGAGCGCTAGACGCTGCGGCCGAGATTGGCTAGGAACTCGTTGTTGTTCTTGGACTTTCGGAGGAACTCGAGCATCTTTTCGTTGGACTCGCCGGGATACTTCTCGTCGGACGACATCATGGAGACCATGCGGCGAAGCAGCCACACCTGATTGAGAGTGGACTGGTTCAACAACAGCTCTTCGCGGCGGGTGCCGCTGCGGGCTATGTCTATCGCAGGATAGATGCGGCGTTCGGCTAGCCGGCGGTCCAGGTGGACTTCCATGTTGCCGGTGCCCTTGAACTCTTCGTAGATCACATCGTCCATACGGCTGCCGGTGTCTATGAGGCAGGCGGCGAGGATTGTCATGCTGCCGCCCTCTTCAGTGTTGCGGGCGGCGCCGAAGAACTTCTTGGGCGGATACAGCGCGACCGGGTCCATGCCGCCGGATAGGGTGCGCCCGCTGGTGGGCAGCGCGAGGTTGTAGGCGCGCGTAAGGCGGGTGATGCTGTCGAGCAGTATCAGCACGTCGGCGCCGGCCTCGACGAGGCGTTTGGCGCGTTCCAGAACCATCTCCGCGACGCGGCAGTGGTCTTCTACCGGTTCATCGAAGGTGGAGCTGTAAACCTCGCCCTTGATCGAACGGCGCATATCGGTTACTTCTTCGGGGCGCTCGCCGATTAGCGCGACCATGATGTGAACGTCCGGGTGGTTCACCGTAACGCCGGCGGCTATGTCCTTCAGGATCGACGTCTTGCCCGCTTTCGGAGGGGATACGATGAGGCCGCGCTGGCCTCGCCCGATGGGCGCGAGAAGATCTACGAGCCGGGTGGACAGGTTGCGCGAAACGGTTTCCAGCCTGAGGCGTTCTATGGGGAATATGGGCGTCAGGCTCTCGAACTTGGGGCGGTTTCGAGCCGCGTCGGGCTTCACGCCGTTCACCTGATCCACACGCACCAGGCCAAAGTAGCGCTCGCCGTCCTTGGGCGGACGCACGCGGCCCAACATCTGATCACCGGTTCGCAGCCCGAATCGCCTGATCTGAGACTGCGACACGTAAACGTCGCTCGCGGACGAGTTGCCGGCGTCCTGTCTCAGGAAGCCGTAGCCGTCGTTGACTATGGAAAGAATGCCCGACGCTGTGATGGGCCCGCGCTTCTCGGCGACTACCTTGGCGACGCGCGTTATCAGATCGTGCCGCTTTCCGGAGCCGTTTTCGTTCGCGCCGAGATCAGACGCCATGCGCGCAAGTTCATCGTTGGATTTAGTCATTATTTCGGTTAGGTTCATGGCCTTACTCCGATTGTGAGAACAATCACGGCATACAAGCGTTCGGGGCCGGCTAGAGCGGGGTGCGGGAAGAGACAGGCGGGTAAAGTGCGGGATTGACGCCTCTATGGGCGCCTACGGCTGGGAATCCAGAGCGCGCAAGGATGTTGGAGGTCAATTATGAGGCAATGATAACATAAAGTTGGCATTTTAGTCCAATTTTGTTTATGGCGTCATCCTGTCGCAATCGGCAGCATGGGCTGGCCGCCCTCGCGCACTACTTCGTTCGCCACGCCGATGAACTCTCTGAACAGAGGATGGGGTCGGTTTGGACGCGACAGAAACTCCGGATGGAACTGTGTCCCGACCATGAACTTGGCAGGCTCGTACTCCATTATCTCTATCAGGTCGCCCTCGGTCCATATTCCTGTGGGCCAGAGGCCGACGGAGCCGAAATCCTCGCGGTACTCGTTGTTGAACTCCCACCTGTGGCGATGGCGCTCGTTCACGGTTTCGCAGTTGTAGGCGCGCGCCGCCCAGCTATCGGGGGCGACCATCTTGCACGGATAACGACCGAGTCGCATGGTGCCGCCCATCTCGGTAACGGCCTTTTGGCTTTCCAACAGGTCTATGACTGGGTGCGGGGTATTCGAGTCCATCTCGGTGGAGTTGGCGCCCGGCAGTCCCAGCAGGTTGCGCGCGGCTTCGACGACCATCGCCTGCATTCCCAAGCACAGACCGAGGTACGGAACATCGTGGCTGCGCGCGTACTTGACGGTTTCTATCATGCCCTCGAAGCCTCTGGATCCGAAGCCTCCGGGCACCACGATTCCGGCAGCCGATTCGAGAAGCGCGTCCGCGCCTTCCTGTTCCACCTGCTCGGAGTTGATCCAATGAACGTCTATGTCTCTGTTGAAGTGCAGGCCGGCGTGCAGCAGCGATTCTTTTACCGATATGTACGAGTCGCGCAGATCTACGTATTTGCCGACGATAGCGATCGGCAGCGCCTCTTTCGATTTCGGCGAGCGGATGGCTTCAACCATCTTGCGCCAGTCAACCAGGTCGTCGGAAGACGTCTTCAGGTTCAGCGCGTCGGCTATCAGCCTGCCCAGCCCTTCATCCTGGAGTATCAACGGCACCTCGTAGATGCTGGATACGGTTGGCAGCGTCAGAACGGCTTCGTTTGGAACGTCGCAGTGGATGGAGATCTTCATCTTGATGTCCTCATCCACTTCATGATCGGAGCGGCAGAGGATGGCGTCAGGCTGTATTCCTATGCTGCGAAGCTCTCGTACCGAGTGCTGGGTCGGCTTGGTCTTCAGCTCCTCCGTAGAGGAGATGAACGGCAGGAAGGTCAAGTGTATGTAGTACACGTTGTCGCGCCCGACCTCGTTTCGCATTTGCCGGATGGCTTCGAGGAAGGGCAGTCCCTCGATGTCGCCGACAGTGCCGCCCACTTCCACCACTATCACGTCCGCCCCGGAGTCGTCGGCCAACTCCAGGATGCGCTGCTTGATGGCGTCGGTTACGTGCGGGATCGCCTGGATCGTGCCGCCGAGGAACTCGCCGGCGCGTTCGCGCGCGATCACGTCCCGGTATATCTGTCCGGCCGTGATGTTCGACAGGCGCGTCAGGTTCATATCTACGAACCGCTCGTAGTGGCCCAGGTCCAAGTCCGTCTCGCAGCCGTCTTCGGTTACGAACACCTCGCCGTGCTGGTAGGGGGACATTGTGCCCGGATCCACGTTGAGATACGGATCGAGCTTCATGAGTGAGACGGAGACGCCGCGGCTCTTGAGTATGCGGCCTATGGACGCTACGGTTACGCCCTTGCCTACTGAGCTGACTACGCCGCCGGTTACGAAGATAATCCTAGTCATGCGCTCACCGGCTCCGGGACGCCGAACGCCCGCGGGCTAGATGCGGTGTGGAAAGATTCGCGAAGTTCATTTCGGAAATTCCAATCGAGTATATGAGCTACGGTCGGATAGTGTCAACGCGCGGTGGTCGCGTAAACGGCGGTTTTGCGGTTTCTGCGACCTAGACGATATGATGGCGGGGAAGCGCTATTGGCGGAAGACATGGGCGAGGTGATACGACCAATGCGATACTACACTTTGGTTTCCAACGACGGGGACGCTCGGCTGGTGGTGGAGACTGACAACTCCATTGCTTTGGATCTGACCAGCGTGGACCCCGATCTGACCGACCTGAGCGACTTGCTGCTGGGAGCGTCGCTGTCCGGGATGTCGATTGACGAGATAGCCAATCTGGTTCTTGAGAGCGGGAACGCTGACAGGTTCGATTTGGGCGAGGTGATGGGGGTTTCGCGGACGGGTGAAGGCTACTATCGGCTGGACAGGCCTTTCGATCCGCCCGAGGTGTGGGCGGCGGGCGTTACGTACAAGACCAGCGAGATGGAGCGGCAGCGCGAGAGCGACACGCCGGATGTGTACGCCAAGGTGTTCACGGCGGACAGGCCGGAGATATTCTTCAAGGCGTCATCGGACCGCTGCGTCGGGCCGTTCGAGACGGTAGGCATCCGCCCGGATTCGGATTGGAACGTGCCCGAACCGGAGCTTGCATTCGTGCTGTACAGGGGCGAGATAGTCGGCTACACCGTCGGCAACGACATGAGCAGCCGCTCGATCGAAGGGCAAAACCCGCTCTACCTGCCGCAGGCCAAGGTGTATGATCGCTGCTGCGCGATCGGGCCTTGCTTCGTATCGGCGGAGGATCTGGACCCGTCGAACTTGGGAATATCGTGCGCGATATGGCGCGACGGCGAAGAGATATGGTCGGACAGTACATCTACGTCGCTGATGGCGAGATCCTGCGAAGAGCTTTCGGATTGGCTCCAGCGCGCCAATCTGGTGCCGGACATGACGACGGTTCTGACAGGCACCGCAATCGTGCCGCCGCCGGAATTCAGCCTGCGAGAAGGCGACTTGGTTGCGATTGCGATAGAGGGGATCGGCGAGTTGGAGAACGAGGTGGTCGTCGTTTAGCTGTGGCTCAGACCGCCGTCTATGTACAATGTTTCGCCGGTCATGTATGACGATGCGTCGGACATCAGGTACAGCGTGAGGAAGCCGACTTCTTCTAGCTCGCCCACCCTGCCAAGAGGAACGTTTTCGCGCGCGTTCTGTCGGGAGTTGGCGAGCTGCGCCGGGTCTGCCGTCTCAGGGTCTGGGAAGATGCCGGGCGCTATGCAATTGACGGTGATGCCATAGGGAGCCCATTCCAGCGCCAGCGTCTGCGTCAGACGCGCTACTCCGGCTTTGGCGGTCGAATAGACGAGGGCTTCAGGCGAACCCCTGCGCGCGGCGAAGCCGCTGATGTTGATGACGCGCCCGCGTCCCCGCTCGAGCATATGAGGGCCTACGGCGCGACAGCCCTTGAACGCCTGGGTGAGGTTGACGTCCAGTACGAACCGGTACTCGTCGTCCGTGATCGGCGTACCGTCCGAGCCGGGCGTAGGGACGAGAGGCTTGCGGATGGCGTCGCCGAGGTTGTTTACGAGCGCGTCTATGTGTCCCCACTCAGACAGGGCGTAGTCCGTCACGCGCCGCCAGTCGTCGCTATCCGTCGCGTCGGCGGTTATGGTGAGGATGGGATATCCCGCTTCCTGCATACCGCGTCCGAGAGGGGCCAGATATGTTTCGGTGAGCGCGGTGACCATCACTCTGGCGCCTGCGTGAGCAAGCACGCGAGCTATTCCCTTTCCTATGCCGCGCGCCGCGCCGGTTATGATTACGGTCTTGCCCGATACATCGAACTCTCTTGGCAGCATTTGGGCGCCTCCCTATTGTCTCAATGCGCTCCGTTCCTTCACGCGCGCCCGCCAGGGGAGCGCGAACTCGCAATGGTCACAATGGTTTCTATTCTAAACCTCTCTCCGCGTTTTGTGTCCCCGGCGCCTCCGGGTTAGATCACAGCCTTCCCAAAGCGCGTACTACCCGTTGTCGTCGGTCGCTCTGAGAGCCTGTTCGACGAAGTCCATCCCTACCATGTCTTTCCATGCCGACAGAAGGCTGTCGGTAACCGGGCCGGGTATAGAGCGTCCGATTCTGCGTTCGTTCAGCGAGGATACGGGTAGCATACAGTATCGGGTGCTGGTTACGAACGCCTCGTCGGCGGCGTATATGAGCGATGGGCTGAATAGTCCTTCTTCGACCGAAATCCCCATGGAAGTCGCCAGTTCCAAAACCGTATGCATACTGACGCCGGGCAGAACGTTGCGGCGATCCGGCAGGATGATCTTGCCGTCCGCTACGAA
Organism: Dehalococcoidia bacterium; assembly: GCA_965208795.1. Classification (GTDB taxonomy): domain Bacteria; phylum Chloroflexota; class Dehalococcoidia; order Lucifugimonadales; family UBA1123; genus VXRN01. The sequence goes on along the minus strand of CBDBPQ010000002.1, from coordinate 338,627 downwards.
CATGAAGTTCGCGCCTTGGCATTCGGTGACGTGGCCGTCGCGGTTGACCATGAGCGCGAGCGTAAGCGCGCTGCCGGTCTTGCCGTCGCCGACCCCGGGCGGGAGTGGATGTGTGAGCGGGGTGAACAGCCGCGCGCCGTCCACGTAGCCGCGCGCGAATGCGGAGAAGTCCAGCGGAACGCAGTATATCGCCACATCTACGCCAGGCAGGTCGTCGGCGGAACTTGGGCGCGTTGCGGTTACGGTTTGCGTAACAACCATGTCCGCCGGGCCGGGGCCTAGCAGAGCGAGATTAGCCTCGACGATTCCGAGCGACGCCCTTTCCATGTCTTCGATGGTAACGCCTGGGTCTATTCGAGAGTAGGCGAGTCCGCCAAATAGCCGCTCCAGGTGCTGACGCAGCCGGAATGGTCTGCCGCCGAACGTGCGCGCCGAGTCATAGTATCCGCCTGCCGCCCGCATGTTGATGCGGCGCAGCAGGGGAACCGCCTGCGAGTGCGGCATGAGACGCCCATTGACGTATGTTAGAAATTCTTGGGATTGGGGCATAGTTAGCGCTTTGTTGTTAGCGGTTCGTAGTTGGTGGTTATTAGCGGGGGCTGGGACCCTAACACCTAACTCTTATCTCCAATTTTTCCTCAACCGAACACGCGCTTTCTAACCTTCGTCAACGTGGTTACGGCGTGTATTAACGGCGTCATCTTGCGGGCGTGTATCACGCCCTGCGCTAGTGACTGCTTGAAGCCTTCCGGCGTGCCGTCGAACTCGGGCATGATTACATAGGTTCTCCCCAGTTCGATGGCGGTGTGAGCGTCGCTGACGCCAGACGTTAATAGCCCATGTTCTTCTGCGAACTCGTATGCCTTGCGGTTGTCCTCGTCCATATTGTTGCGGGAGTTGAACACCTCCACGATATCGGCGTATGGCAGCACGTCTTCGATGCCACTGCGAGTGATTACCTCGCTCCTGAACCTGTCGAAGGGATGGGGCAGGCTCACCAGGCCGCCCTGTTCCTTGATGCGTTTGACGGTCTCCACCGGCGACAGCCCGCGCGGTATCGTCTCCTGTAGGAATAAGCCGGTAACCTCACCCTCTGAGGTGGCGACCTCTTCGGCGATGATGACGATGAACGGGGCTATCTCGCGCACCGCGAACGCGCCGTCCGTGGTGTTGTGATCGGTTACCGCGATGCAGTTGAGGCCGACTTCGATGCAGCGCTCCACCAGGCGCTCCGGCTTCAGCAGAGAGTCGGGAGAGTAGTTGGTGTGCATGTGGAAATCGGCTTTAAGCAACGCCTACTCCTCGTCGCCGACCATACGCATCTGCTCGCCATAGGCGGTGCGGATGCGAGCGATTCGCAGCTCCGCCGACGTGAGCATCTCGTTGCACACTCGCGCCAGTTTCATGCCGCGCTCATAGTTATCCACGGACTGCGTGAGAGTCAGGGAGCCGGATTCGAGAGCGGCGACGGTCTCATCAAGCAGCGCCAGAGCCTCCTCTAACGTCAGATTGTCGAGGTCTTCAGGCAACTTCTCGCCGGAGTCGTTCGTTGTCATGTCATCCTTTTCAGCCTGTTCTGGGTGTACGCGCTATGGGGAAAGTCTGAACGGGGGATAGCGGTCCGTCACAAGCATTCCCGCGTACGCGCTGACCCTGAACGTCCACCGGTGGACTCCGACGGAGAAATTGAACAACCCTCTCGGGTAGCGTCCCACGATCAGGATGGCGAACCACGCGATGACCGTAACGACAAAATTGCAGATGCCCAGCGCTATGTAGGCGACTATGTAGTGCGGAATCGCTAGGATCCACTTGATTAGGGGCATCACCCTGTTCAGTTGGGTCGTAGCGTCGGGGTAGGCGATGTCGAGATCTACCGCCTGTTCTTCATCTGTGGATGGGTACTCGTCCCGCAGCAACCCAATGTAGGAGTTTATCCTGGCCTTGAAACGGTTGACTGCGATCTGCCAGTCGAACCACTGACGCGGGTACTTCTTGCGGAACAGAATGGTCAGAACGGTCGCCAAGCTCAGCCAAAACATACCGTATGCGATCAGCACGATGAGGATCGCGGCAGGGATCGCCAGGATGATTCGTACCAGTGTGGTAAGCCTGTTTCTGCTTTCCGGGTACTCTACGCTGAACTGGACGGGGTACATGTCGGCGTTGTAAGGCGTTGCCATGTCAATCCTCCGGCGCATTCTTCACTGCGGCTGATGTTGATTGGACTGTGCTTACAATATCGCCCTTGTGGAGCGTGATGTCAATGCGCCGTCCCGGAGCGGTGTCTGCCGAGTCGGTAAGTACCGCGCCTGACGCGGAATCTACGACGATGGCATATCCCCGTCTTAGCGTATCGGTCGGCGATAGCGCGCGCAGGGCGGGCAGCGCGGCGGCGACGCGGGATCGGTGGCGCTCTATCCCACGTTCCATCAGTTCTACGGCGCGGTCGAGCGTCTCGTCCACGCGAATTCTGAGTTCGTCGGCAGACGGGGCGGCGCGGTCGAGTCTCTGGCGGCGGGCGTCCAAATCGGCTGAAGCGCGCTCGACGCGACGCGACGCGGCGGCATGGATGGCGCGAGCCGCGCCTCCGACGCGCATCGCAAGTTCGTCGCGGTCGGGCGCGACCAGTTCCGCCGCCGCTGACGGTGTGGGAGCGCGGAGATCGGCTACCATGTCGCAGACGGTCGTATCGGTCTCGTGGCCGATGGCGCTGACGACTGGCGCGCGGCTGGCGAACACGGCGCGCGCCACCGCCTCTTCGTTGAAGGGCCACAGGTCTTCCAGCGAGCCGCCGCCGCGCGCCACTATCACGGCGTCCACGTCCGGCTCTTCGTTTAGCGCGGCGAGCGCCTCTACAATCGTGTCAGCCGCGGCTTCGCCCTGAACCATCGCGGGGGCCAGCAGCAGCTCGACGAGCGGGTAGCGGCGCGACAGCACGTTTTGGATATCGTGCCAGACCGCCCCGGTCGGAGAGGTTACGACGCCGACGCGCCTGGGGAACGCGGGCAGAGGACGCTTGCGCGATTGGTCGAAAAGCCCCTCGCCCGAAAGCCGTACCCGGAGTTCCTCCAGTCGCAGCTGAAGCTCGCCGACGCCTTCCGGCTGGATGATGTCGGCGATCAACTGGAGGTCTCCGCGCGGTTCGTAGATGCCGATGCGCCCGTGCGCCACGACCTGCGCGCCGGCGCTCAGATGCTGTCCGCCACGCCCGCTTCGGAACAGAACGCATCTGAGCGCGCCTTTTGAGTCGCGCAGCGTGAAGTATGAGTGTCCCGCCCCCGAGCGAGTCATGTTGAAGACTTCGCCCTCGATCCAGATGTCGTTCAGCAGGTCATCGTAGGCTAGCAGGTCTCTGAGGTATCCGGTAACTTGGGATACGCCGTAGATCATCGTCATGGGGTGCCTCGGGCCGGGTTACACCCTGGATAGGTAGCTGCCTGATCGAGTATCTACCTTCACCATCTCGCCCTCGTTCACGAATAGCGGCACCTGTATCAGCAGCCCCGTTTCGAGCGTGGCGGGCTTTGTAGCGCCGGTCGCGGTGTCTCCCCGCAGTCCGGGCGGCGAGTCCACCACTTCCAAATCTACGGTAATGGGGATGTCTATGGCTATGGGGTTGTCTTCGTAGAAGACGAGATCTACGGTAGTGCCCTCTTTCAGGTAGTTGAGTTCGTTGGCGATATCGCCTCTGGACATGGGAAACTGGTCGTAGGTTTCGGAGTCCATGAAGTAGCAGAGATCGTCTTCGTCGTAGATGTACTGCGCGGAGCGGCGCTCGACGTCGGCGGGCGTCAGCTTCACGTCGTATCCCGAGAAGCTGCGGTCCATCACCCTGCCGGAACGGATCCCACGGAAACGAATTCGCATAGTGGGGGCGCGCTGCTGCATCTTGTTGCGTTCGTAATCCACGACCAAATAAGGCTCGCCGTCCAGTTCGATAGCCATGCCTTTTCTAAGGTCTCCATATCCGATTGTCATGCGCTTGTCTCCCGATGCTCTTCAAGGTCGGCGATTACCCGTTTCAGCGTCTTGCGTTCTCGCCTGCTGAGGTCGTGGAAGTCAAGAGCGCGCACAGCGGCTCGCCGAATGTCTCTTGTGTCGAACCATGTTTCAAGCAGACATATCATCAAGCCTTGCTTGTAGCCCGCCTCGTATCTTTCCTGAGAGAAGCTCTCCCAAGTCCTAAACAAGCCCGGCATACGATCTTCTTTGACCACCACGCGGACCATGTCGACAATCATATTCGCCAATTCAAGATGATCGGCGGGGCAGTTTGCTTTCACAGGCGAAGCCAATCGGGCCAACTCCGATAGGGTATCCTCTTTGACTGCCTGCACTTTTCGTTGGCAGTAGGCTTCCCAACTTATCATCATCGGCTCACCTCCGCCCATCGCCTATACCATAGCAGAAAACCGACCTTGATGGCGCATTGGATTGAACTTGCACAGACCCCAGCGCCCCATTCCTACCCCATATCCCAGCGCCCACTCCCGCCCCCGACCCGTCATTCCCGCGAAAGCGGGAATCCACAGCCCCGCGCCATCGCCAACCCCGAATCTAGATATCTACTTGGGCGAGCGGGTCAGAACTTTGGCGGCGCCATCTTCCATAGCCACGATGTCTTCGATTCTCACGCCGCCCCAGCCGGGGATGTAGATGCCGGGTTCGATGGTGAAGATCATGCCGTCTTCGATTACGTCTTCCGAGGTTGGGACCACCATCGGGCGTTCGTGGATTGCCAGGCCTACGCCGTGCCCCAAGCCGTGTCCGAACTCTTCCCCATATCCGGCGTCCGCGATGACCTGTCGCGCCACGCCGTCGAGCTCCTCGCCTGTCATGCCGGGCTTGGCGGCGTCTATGGCCGCAAGCTGCGCCTTCAGGACGATGCCGTATATCTCCTGGAACTTTTCGCTCGGCTCGGCGCCTACGACGAAGGTGCGGGTTAGATCGCTCCGGTAGCCGTCGCAGTTCGCTCCCATGTCTATCACCACGCCGTCGCCGTGTCGGACAGGCGTGTCGTCGGCGCGGTGGTGGGGCAGCGCGCCGTTGGGGCCGGCGGCTACTATCGTATCGAAGGCGGGACCTTCGGCGCCAAGCTCGCGCATCCGGAGGTGCAACGCCCATGCGATGTCGCGTTCTGTCATTCCAGGCTCGATGTTGGCGCGGACATAGGCAAGCGCTTCGTCGGCGATGCGGACCGCGCGGCTCAGCAGGCGCAGCTCGCCGTCGTCCTTCACGGCGCGGACTTTCTCGACTACGCCGGATGTCTCCTCGAACTCGACATCGGGGCCGTCGTCGGACCCATCCAGTTCTCGCCTGAGGCGGCTAAACTGCGCGACGGTCAGATCGTCCGCCTCGAACCCCAGCCTGTTGATCGATAGCTCCGCCGCTACGTCTGGCAGCCATCGCTGTCCACCGAGCATACGGCGAACCTCGAACCCGGGCGACTCCGACCGCGCCTGCTCGATGTAGCGAAAGTCGGTCAGCAGCAGCGCGGCGTTGGCGGTGATTGCGAGGACGCCGTTAGATCCCGTGAAACCCGATATGTATCGGCGGTTGGCGGGCGACGATACGAAGAAGGCGTCCACATCAAGCTCGACCATGCGTTGCCGAAGCCGCGCGAGGCGGGCGCTCACTCTTCGCTCTCTTCGTCGTCTTCGTCATTTTCGCTTTCTTGGCTCTCCGTGGGGGCGAGGCGCGCGGCCAGAAAGTCGAGAGCGTATAGGTAGCCGCGCCCGCCGAGTCCGGCAATCTGTCCCGCGGCGATGTCGGCGATTACCGAGTGTCGCCGGAACTCGTCGCGGGCATGTATGTTGGACAGGTGAACCTCGACGATGGGCAGACGCGAGTCGGTGAGCGCGTCGCGCATCGAAAGACCGTAGTGCGTCAGCGCCCCGGCGTTGATTACGATGCCGTCGGCCCCGTCCGTAAACTGCTGGATGAAGCCCACTATGTCGCCTTCGTGGTTGGACTGGAAGAACTCGACTTCGACGCCGCGTTGAGAGGCTATCTCTCGGATGCTGTCTTCGATCTGCGCCAAAGTCGTTGTGCCGTAGTGACTGGCGTCGCGGCGGCCAAGATTGTTCAGATTGGGTCCGTTGATGATTAGAAACTTCATTGTTCGCCTTGACCGTCCTGTGGGTCTTGGGCGCGCGGGTGGGCGGACATGTACGCGCGCCTGGCTTCGGATCCGGTTACGTGGGTATAGACTTGCGTTGCGGCGGGGCTGGCGTGGCCGAGCAGGTCTTGGACTACGCGCAGATCCGCGCCGCCTTCGAGCAGGTGTGTCGCGAACGAGTGGCGCAAGGTGTGGGTGTGGACTTGCGTCCCAAGTCCGCCGCGCGCCGCATAGCCGCGCACCGCCTTTTGGATGCTGCGTTGGCTCAGTCGCTTGCCATACCTGTTGACGAATAGCGCGCCGTCGGCGTCGCCATCGCTATCTGTGGATGCCAGGGACGGGCGCGCCTCGTTCATGTAGGCGTTCAAGGCGTCGCGAGCCGTCTCCCCGATGAGGGCGACGCGCTCCTTCGACCCCTTGCCTCTTACGCGAAGTTCGCGCGTTTGGAGGTTCACGCTGTCCACGTTCAGGCCGTTGACTTCGCTAACGCGCAGGCCCGCGGCATAGATCAGCTCCAGAAGCGCGCGGTCTCGAATGCCCTTGTCTGTCGTCGTGTCGGGTATCTCCATCAGCGTCGAAGCCTCGTCCTGCGACAGGAAGCGCGGCAGATGCGAGTCCACCTTGAAGCCGCCGCGCGGTGGAAGCGGGTCGTGGTCGGCGATTCCGACCCTGTTGAGCCAGCGAAACAGGGATCGCAGCGCGCTGAGCTTGCGCGCCACAGATGGGCGGACGTAGCCGAGTTCGTGCAGCCACGCGAGGTAGCCGCGCGCCTTCAGCCGGTCCAGGTCTGCGAACGAGGCGATTTCTCGGTTCTCCATGAAGTCGCGCAGAGGCTCGAGGTCGGCGAGGTAGTTTCGCACCGTCAGCGGCGCCAGGTTTCGCTCCGCGACCAGGTGGTCGCGGAACGCGGTCATGGTCTCTTTCCAAGCGGTTCGTTCCAAGTCGCGCTGCTCCGAAATCTCTGAGAATGAGAACTAAAGCCCCTTCCCCCTTGATGGGGGAAGGTTAGGATGGGGGTGAAAACCCCGTCTCCAACAAGTTGCACACCCCCTATGGACCATCGAGTGTTAAGGTACCTATGACGTCGCGCCCACCGCGCCGGGCTCGAACTTGGGTGTAGGTCCCGTCCAGCCGCAATTGTCACCGTCGAGGCAGCGCGCGTTGCGGCGTCCGCGCCCTACCGCAGCCAGCAGTTTGTGGCAGCTTGGGCACGGCTGCGGCAGCGGGTTGATGGTGTAGTTGCAGTCCGGATAGTTCGAGCAGCCGTAGAAGATTCTGCCGTTGCGTCCGCTCTGCTTGCGCTCGACCATCATGGCGCCGTCCTTCTCGCAGGTTATGCCTACGGGCAGGGGCTTGGCGTTGGCGCATTCGGGATATCCCGTGCAGCCGATGAATCTGCCTGAGCGCGAGTTCTTGACCGCCATGCGCCGTTCGCACTTGTCGCAAAGCTCGTCTATGTCTTCGCTGACCAGTTCTCGGACGGCGCGCTGCTCGGGCGTTTCTACTGGACGGGTGTGCTTGCACTCCGGGTACCCGGTGCAGGCTACGAATCTGCCGAAGCGCCCGCTCTTGATGACCATTGGTTGGCCGCAGTCATCGCAGACTTCGTCTGTCGGCTCCTCCAACAGTTCGCGCGGCACGCGCTCCGCCTCGTTCATGGCCTTTTCGATCGCTTGCTCGAACGGATCGTAGAACTGGTTGATGACCGGAGTCCACCGCATCTCCCCCTCGGCGATGTCGTCGAGCTTCTCCTCCATTCCGGCGGTGAAGCCGATGTCCATCACGTCGGTGAAGTTCTGCACCAGCAGGCCGGTTACGGCTTTGCCCAAATTGGTCGGTACAAAGCGAGCGCCGTCTTTGGTTACATAGTCGCGCATTTCGAGCGTGGCGATTATGCTGGCGTACGTGCTGGGCCTTCCGATTCCTTCCTCTTCGAGGGCTTTGACGAGGGAGGCGTCGGAAAAGCGCGGCGACGGCTTGGTAAAGCGCTGCTCCGGGGCGATGCCCATGCAGTCGAGCCGCTCTCCCTCTTCGAGCTTGGGAATGGGCGGGCGGTTCGCGTCTTCTTCGTCCACGTCGTCCTTGCCTTCCATGTACACGGCCCTGAAACCGGCGAACTTGAGGATGGAGCCGGACGCGCGAAACTCGTAGCGTTTGCCGGACGGCGTTCCCGTCGCCTCTATGGTTACGTTCGTCGAATCGAAAAGCGCGTCGTTCATCTGGCTGGCGACCATACGCTTCCAGATTAGGTCGTAGAGCCGCGCCTGGTCGTTGGTGAGGTAGCGTCGAATGGCGGCCGGCTCTCGCGCTACGGAGGTCGGGCGTATCGCTTCGTGCGCCTCCTGCGCGCCCTTGACCTTTCGACTATACGCCCGGGGCTTGGACGGCGCGTACCCGTCGCCGTACTTCCGTCTGATGAGCGTCGCAGTCTCTCGCAGCGCCTGGGCCGCGACGTTGGTGGAGTCTGTTCGCATGTAGGTTATGAGGCCGACAGTGCCTTCGCTACCGATGGACAAGCCTTCGTATAGCTGCTGGGCGATCGACATGGTCCTGCCCGCGCTGAAGCGGAGCTTGCGCGCCGCCTCCTGCTGGAGAGTGCTTGTGATGAACGGCGGCGCGGGGCGGCTGCGCGTCTCGCGGAAGCGGATGCGGCTCACGGCGTAGTCGGCGCCTCGGATGTCCATGACTATCGCGTCGTTCGTCTCCTGATTGGGGATTTCCAGCTTGCCCTTCTGTCCGGCGATTGCGTGGAGTCGGGCCTTGAACGTATCAGCGTCGCTCTTGCGCGGACGCTTCGACAGCGTGGCGTCGATGGTCCAGAATTCGACTGGCTCGAAGGCGTCGATCTCGGCCTCGCGGTCAACTATGAGCCTTAGCGCGACGGACTGCACTCGACCCGCGGAAAGGCCGCGCCGCACCTTCTTCCACAGCACGGGGCTGAGCTTGTAGCCGACGATGCGATCTAGGACGCGCCGCGCCTGCTGCGCGTCTATGAGCGAGCGGTCTAGCTCGCGCGGGTTGTTGAACGCCTCGTCTATCGCTTCGCGCGTTATCTCGTGGAACACCACCCGGCGCGCTTTGTTCAGAGGTATCTTCGCAGCCTCCATAAGGTGCCACGCTATCGCCTCTCCCTCTCGGTCGGGGTCGGTCGCCAGATACACGGTGTCTGCCCGCTTCGCCTCTTTAGACAGTTTGGAGATTACTTTCCCCTTGCCGTTCATCACCCTGTACGTGGGTTCGAAGCTGCGGTCGTCTATGCTGACGCCCATGTCTTTCTTGGGAAGGTCTCGGACGTGGCCCATGGAAGCCTCGGCGACATACTTGCTGCCGAGAAACCGCTGTACGGTTCGCGCTTTTGCGGGCGATTCTACGATTACCAGATCTTTAGCCATGTATCTGTTCTGCCCCTACTTATGCCTGTGCGGGTTCGTATGCCGCCGCGCTCTCGCGCAGACGGACGTAGTTCATCCCACCCACCTGTCGGACCACGCCCTGCAACTCCATCATAGTCAGCGCTCCACTGACTGTCGAGGCGGCGAGGGCGGAGTTTCTGATGATTTCGTCTATGTGGATTGGGTCGAAGGTAACGTACTTGAGCACCGCCGTCTGCGCCTCGTCCTCCGGGAAGAACGCCGCCAGCTCGAGTTGCTGTTCCGAGGACTCTATGGATTGCAGGTTCAGCTCTTCGAGCACGTCGTCGGCGCAGGTAACCAGTTTCGCTCCCGAATCGCGTATGAGCCGGTTGCCGCCGACGTGGGAGGGTGAAAGGATGCTCCCCGGCGCCGCGAAGACCTCGCGATTCTGTTCGAGCGCGTGGCTGGCGGTCAGCAGCGCGCCGCTGCTTTCGGGCGCTTCCACCACCACGACGCCGAGGCTCATGCCGCTTATGATGCGATTTCTGCGCGGGAAGTTCTGCGCGTCCGGCCTGGCGCCAAGCGGATGCTCGGAGACGACGGCGCCGTTCTGAGCTATCTGCCGCGCCAGGTCGCCGTGCTCGCGCGGGTATATCACGTCCACGCCGCTGCCCAGCACGGCGATAGTGCGCGCGCCGGCTTCGAGCGCGGCCCTGTGGACCACACCGTCTATGCCTCGAGCCAAGCCGCTTATGATGGTAACGCCGCTTGCGGCGAGATCGGCCGTAAGCTGGCGGGCGACCTCCCGACCGTAGGCTGTTGGTCGCCGCGTTCCTACTAGAGCGACGCCCCGTTCGTCGGCAGGCGCCAGATCGCCGCGCGCGAACAGTACGGGCGGCTTGTCGTAGATCTGCTTCAGACGTGGCGGATACTCCTCGTCGTGCCAAGTCAATGCGGTAGCGCCTGATTTTCGAAGACGCTCTATCTCGGCGTCAGGATCTATCTTCTGGCGCGCGCCGACGACGTGCTGGGCGACGCTCCTGGGCAGCCCCGCCTTCTGGAGCTCTGACGCGGACGCGCGCCAAGCCACTGCGAGCGAGCCGAAAGCGCCCTCCATCAGCGCCATCCGAGCGCGTCCGACGCGGGATACTCGATTGAAGCCGAGCCAGTATTTTAGTTCGGAAGTTTCCACGAAATGAGATTATAGTTAGAGATGTGTAAGAACGCAAGTGCGATTTTCAGTATCTTTTCGTTACAAGGGCACAGGGTCTGCAATAGATTCTAATTCATTCCTCTGCGCCTTTGCTTCTCTGCGCCCTTGCGTAAAATCCAACGCTTGGATTCAGACCACAAACAGATCCTGGGTGCGATATGGGCGCTTTGCCGCGTGTAGGGACATGGCGGAGAGGGTGGGATTCGAACCCACGGTCGCCTTCTACAGACGACACGCGATTTCCAGTCGCGCCTATTCGGCCACTCTAGCACCTCTCCGCGGCGCAGCGGCGGCATGGCGGAGAGGGTGGGATTCGAACCCACGATGAGCGTGAACCCATACTGGTTTTCGAGACCAGCGCCTTAAACCACTCGGCCACCTCTCCAAAGCCGCAAGGAAACTCATTGTAACAGCGAGCGAACGGGACGCGCTAGGGCAATCTGTGGTGTCGGTCGTGTCTGGAACGCGCGGTGCGGAATCGGCGAAGATTTCGTTCAATCTCGCCACTCTATCATCCCATCCACCACCAGCAGTCTCAGCGCCGCAACCGCCGCGCCCTCGATCATCCGCCGCTCCGCTGCGGACGATGCGCCCTCCGACAGCCGCGCCACTATCCGACCCGTCGAGCGCTGACCATCCATACCCACCAACAGCGCGGATACCAGCGGACTTACGGGCAGACCGTCGGGCCTGTGGTCGGCTATGAGCGCGTGACTCCACTGGAACTGGTCGTCCGCGAAGATCGGGCGACGCTCGACGCGCGCGCCGGCGGCGAGATTGGGGACGAGCTCCATCGCAGCCGCGGGATCGAACGACGCGGCGCGTGCGTCCCTAGCGGATTCTACCGCTTGGACGGATTCGGTGAACGACGTGGGCAGGTCTCCTCGTTCGAGTACTGCGCGTTCGTAGCCGCGCGGCGCCTGCCCGGCGACTGCGCGGACGAAGGACTGCCGCTCGCTCTCGTCTTCCGCGCCTTCGGGCGCGCCGAGAAGCCGTCGCGCTTCCCAGAAGTACGATTCGACGGTTCGGTTGCTGGCGTAGAACAGACTCGCCAGCTCTCGGAAGTGGGTGTATTCGGCGCGATACAGACGCTCATAGACGCGAGCGGCAGGCTCGCGTATGGAAGGATCGCGCTCGGCGGCGTGGATGTACGCGGCCGCCATGACCGCCGACATTATCGCCAGATGGACGCCTGACGAGAATAGCGGGTCGATGAAGCAGGAGGCGTCGCCGACGAGTATCCAGCCGTCGCCTACGCTCTGAGTCGAGGTGTACGACCAGTCTTTGACCACCTTGGGAGCGACGGTCATGAGGGCGTCGTCGAGCATGGCGCGGGTACGAGGGGCGGCTTGGAGCTGGCGACGAAAGTAGGATTCGACGCCGCGTTCGGAGATGCCCTCGGCGCCGCGCCGGGAGTCTATGACGAAGCCCACGCTGGACTGGTCGCACCTAAGGGGAATGTTCCAAGCCCATCCTTCTGGGTAGGATTCGATGAAGATGTTGGTCTCGTCGGGAGGCGCGAGCCGGCGCGCGCCGTGAAAGTAGGCGTATATCGCCATATTGCGGAAGCGGTCGTCCCAGCGTCTGAGGCCGAGCGAGCGTGAGAGGACCGCGGATTGGCCGCTTGCGTCCACGACCCAGCGCGCGCTGACGGCGCCCGAGCGTCCACAGTCGCCGCGGTAGGCAACGACGTGGCGTGCGTTAGCCTCGGACGCGAATTCTATACCCGTAACGGTCGCGCCTTCGCGAACGGTTGCGCCCTCGGCGCGCGCGTTGTCGAGCAGTATCTTGTCGAACTCGGCGCGGGATACCTGGTAAGCGTATGGGTAGGCGCGGTTGGTCTCGCTGAAGCGCCACGACCAAGCCTCCGGATCCCGTCCCCATACCATGGTGGCGCCCCACTTCTTGGGAAAGCCGGCGGCTTCGATCTGCGGCAGGACGCCCAGGTCTTCCAGGACGGGCATGGACGCGGGCAGCAGCGATTCTCCTATGTGCTCGCGTGGGAAGCGTTCGCGTTCGAGCAATGCGACGTCGTAGCCGCGACGGGCGAGCATGGTCGCCGCGACGCTGCCGGCCGGACCACCGCCTATGACGAGGGCGTCGCGCTGTTCGGCGTCGCTCCCAAGGCTACTCACAGCGCTAAGCCGGCCTGTATATCTGGATGCGGTGCCGATTGCTCTCGGTTACGTAGAGGTTGCCGCCGGAATCGAGTTTGACGGACACCGGCGACCAGAACAGCTTCTCTACGTGAGAGGATTCTTCGTGCGGGTCGGAGGCGTCGAATTGAGAAACATCCGGGTCTAGGTCGGCCTTTACGCGAGCGGCCGCTTCTTCCTTGTTGATGTTGAGGAATATCTTCGCCCACTCAGACTCGGTAGCCTCGCCGCGCAGCTTTTGGACCAACGCTCCATCGGCGTCAAATACCTGCACTCGTTCGTTGCCCCAGTCGGCGACGTACACTCGGCCTGCATCATCAACCGCGACGCCGGAAGGCCGGCGCAGTTCTCCGTCGCCCCTCCCGGACGACCCGTAGGTGGCTACGTATTCGCCGTTGGGCGTGAACCGCTGTACCCTGTCATTGCCCCAGTCTGCGACGTAGAGGTCGCCCCCGGACTCTCCAGAAGGCGCGATGGCGATGCCCCACGGGAGGTCTAGCTGGCCGTCGCCGTCGCCGGGTTCGCCAATGACTCCGAGCGAAACGCCGCTGGGCGTGAAGCGCTGCACGCGGTGATTGTGCGAGTCGGATACATACACTGTGTCGTTCGCGCCGACCGCGATGCCTGAGGGCCCGTCCAACTCGCCTTCCCCGCTGCCCGTCTTGCCCCACTTCGCCAAGAACTTGCCTTCGAGGTCGAACACCGTAACGTGGTTGTCGTACTCGTCGGCGATGTAGATCCGGCCCTGGCTATCCTCGGCGATGCCGGATGCGTACACGAACTGGCCGTCGCCGCTGCCCGCCGACGCGAATGTGCCGTAGAAGTTGCTGTCCACGTCGCACATCGTAACGCGCACGCCGCGGTCCACGCCGTCCACGGAACGGTTGACGACGTACAGCCGCCCGTGCGAGGTGGGCAGTGTATCCACAGGGTAGTAGAAGCCGCGCCCCTCCATGGCGGACAGGCCGACTGTGATGCGGTATTCGAGGGGTGGGATCGTGGGCGTGTTGGCTACCGATGCCATGTCGTTCACCTTGTGGTTGGGCGCCCACAAGGGACGCCCCTGAGGTTATGCGCGCTGGAAGTCGTGGGTGGCTGCGGCCAAGCGTAGCAGCTGAGCTACCTTCGCCCGCGATAGCTCGCCCGCCTGCTCGTCATCGTCGGCGAACTCGCGGATCACGGCGCGCGTCTCATCCGACATTGAGATTCCGCCCAGATGATCGAGGCACAACTCCACCAGCTTATCTGGATCTGGGGCGTCCGGCTCCGGGGTGGCCGCCATGATCGAGTCAACCATCGCGCGCACGCCCGGCTTGGTCTCGTCGCCGAACTGCTCGGATGCGAAGTTGATCCGCTCGATGAGCGTGCCGGTGTCTATCCACTCCACGCCCTGGTGCCAGCCTTCGACTGAGGGCGGGTTGGTGAGCATCTGGCCCATGAAGTTTGTCTGATCGTATCGTTCGATGATCTCGCGTCTGGGCCTGTCGAACTCGCCGGTCAGCCTCAGAACGCCGGTAACGAACTCCGCCGGGCCTTTGACCTTCTCGAAACGTATATCTTCATCCTTGAAGAAGTCCGAGTTGAACAGAGTTTCGAGCATGGCGCCGATGTTGTGGTCGCTATCGAAGTAGGCTTGGGCAAGCGTGTCAACGGCTTCGGGATCGCGCGGCGGCGTGTAGGGCCACGACGGCACTGGCGGCTCGTCGGCCACGAAGAAGTGGTACATGTGGCGCGCTATGAATCGCCCGGTCGCCTCTTGCTTGCAGACTATCTCTACTATATCTTCGCCGTTCAGGTCGCCGGTGTGTCCGAGGAAAGTCTTTTCGCCGTCGTCGTGATCTTCGGGACGGTACTCGAAGCGCCAGGCGAGGCGCCCGTAGGGCCAGTCGGAGTCGCGCATCGAGCGCAGCACCATGTACTCGGTGTTCGCCAGAGTCCAGCCGGTGAAAGCGCGGGCGCACTCCTTGATGTCATCTTCCGAGTAGTTGCCGACGCCCATCGAGAACAGCTCCAGCAGCTCTCGGCCCCAGTTCTCGTTGATGGCGTCCTTGTGATTGTCTTGGTTGTCGAGCCAGACGATCATAGCCGGGTCGCGGGCGAGTTCGAGCAGCAAGTCGTCGAACCGTCCCATGCCGAGCTGCCGGAACATCCGTATCTGGTCAGATAGAGCCTTGCCGTGGATGACCTTCGGGTATCCGGTAGCGAAGATTCCGTGCCAGAACAGGGCGACCTTCTCGCGCAACGGATCGCCGGTGGTGATCATGCGGTATAGCCAGTGCGTTGGGCCGCCTCGCGGGGTGAGCATACCCGAATTTTCGAAGTGGAAGCGGCGGGATAGGAACTCTTCGGGCCACTCAGTGTCGGGCGGATCTATCAGGTGGCTGACGGCGGCTCCGTAGCCACGCGCCGCCCAGCCGTCTATCTCGTCGCGGGACGCCCCAAACGCCGCGCGTCGGAACAAGTGGGATATTAGGGCGGTGTCGGTTTTCGTTTGCGTAGTCATGGAATTCCTCGCGCAATGGTGTATGAAGATATTTCCACAGATACGCCGTGTAGTCAAGACTAGTGGGCAAATGTCGAAGGTTGGTGGCAGGCGGCCTCCAAGATATTCAGGTATGGATATTTTGGAAATCCGAGTCCGATTGGCGCGCGGCGACCTAGCCTCCCGTCGTTGGGGAGATAGATGTGCGGGCGAGAGTCGTTTGGCGCATTGCCGTCAGTCGGTACCGACGGCCCGGGTCTCACCCCAATTCCGGCCACACGCTCCCCATCCCCCAGCAGTCCAGCGACGCCAGCCGCGCATCGCCACCGCGCGCGAACAGCGATACGCCCCGGCTGTCCTCCCTTCCGGGATAGACGCGGACGGTAAGGCACTGCCTGTCGTTGGCGAAGACTTCTATGATGCTCCGATCTATGAATACGCGCAGTTCGAGCGGCTCATCCGGCGCCAGCGTGAGGGGACCGGTCTCTGCGGTGCGCGCCCACACGTCGCTCCGTACGGAGGATTCGGACACGTCTATCTGAAGGGAGCTTGTATCGAACCGGCGGTGGTCGTTGGGGTATAGCGAAATTCTCGTCCGCTCTGCGCCATCCGGGGAGCGAAGGACGTACATGCCCACTTCTCGCGCCGTTCCGGGTTCGATGGTGGCGCGAATCTCGACGGCGTCGCCGCCTATGCCTTCGAGCGCGACTTCGCCGTTCGCCGGTATGTCCGTCGCGCCGACTGAGCGGCGCTCGGTCCGCAGCGTTTCGAGCTCGGGGACGGGCGCCATGCGTAGGGAGTTGTCGTCGCCTAGCCAATAGTGGCGGGGGAGCGTCATCATCTCGTCCGTCTCGTCGGCGTCCCTACCGGTGTGGACGTTGAAGATGCCAAGATAACGTCCCGCGTCGTCTATGGTGGCGGACGGGGCGTGCAGGCTGCCGACCACCCACGGACCGTAGTTCATGCGCCCGTGAGCCTCGGGCGCGAATCGGTGCGTCTCAGTGTCGTACTTGCCAACATAGTAGCGACCCGCGCGCTTATGGCTGAACAGCAGCAGCATATGGCGCCCTTTTTCGATAGGGCCGATGGGCCAGAAGTTTGGAACCGCGGCATCCTCGCCGGGTTCGGCGAAGAAGGCGTCCTCCATCAACGGGCCGAGATATTCCCACTCGGCGAGGTCTTCCGAGCGGAATAGGTGATCGACGCCCACGGCGTCCACGCCGCGCTCGCCGTCTTTATAGGTGCCGGATACCGAGTAGTAGCAGCCGTCGTCCTCTTTCCAGATGCACGGGTCGAACACGCGGTAGCCGCCATGCCCACCGGACTCAGAAGCGTTGTCGCCCGGTATGACGGGATTGTTCGGGTGCTTTGCCCAGTCGAGCAGCAGCGCGTCCGACGCGGTCGCTATGGCGTTGCCGGAGCGGGTGCCGTGGTATATGGCGATTACACGGTCTTCTTCGACGAGCGTCTGGCCGCTGAAGCAGTCGCGCTCGGTCGTCGGGTACAGGGCGACGGGCAGGTCGCGCCATCGCACCAGGTCTTCGCTAACGGCGTGGCCCCAGTGGACGCGGTCCACGTCGGCGGGGCGGAACTGGTAGAACATATGGTACAAACCCCGCCAATGACACAGGCCGTTGGGGTCGTTCATGTAGTTTTCGGGAGATGAGAAGTGGTAGAGCGGTCGGTACGGATCGAGGGCGGCCAGGCGTTTGCGGGAATCGGTCAGGCGTCGAATCCATGCGTTGGCCCGTGCGTCGGATTGTAGGGGTTGGAGCAGGTCGTCCAAGTTGGTCACTTTGGGCCGCCTTTCGTAGCTCTGGAAGTCTGTATCAGCCGCGGGGCGAGTATATCAGATAGGCGTATCTGGTAGAATTGAGCTGGAGGTTTAGGAGCTATGCCAATATCGCCACTCGATACGCACCCGCGCCGCGAGGTATCCGTTCTCGATACGCGGATGTCCTACGTGGATACCGCCCACCAGGATACCGACGGCCGCCCCGTGGTGTTCCTGCACGGGAACCCCACAAGTTCGTACCTGTGGCGCAACGTCATTTCGCGCGTGATCGGCGCGACGGAAGCGGTTCGCTGCCTGGCGCCGGATTTGGTCGGTATGGGACGGTCGGGCGCGGCGCCGTCCGGCTCGTACAGGTTCGTGGACCACTCGCGGTACTTGGACGCCTGGTTCGATGCGATCTTGCCGGACGGGCCGGAAGCTGAACCGATCGTGATCGTCGGTCACGACTGGGGTTCCGCGTTGATGTTCCACTGGGCGCATCGGAACCCGGAGCGCGTGGCCGGTGTGGCGTACATGGAGGCGATAGTCCAGAGCCTGACGTGGGAGCAGTGGCCGGACGCGGCGACGCGTATCTTCCAGGGCTTCCGGTCGGACGCGGGCGAGGCGATGGTTCTGGATAACAACCTGTTCGTGGAGCGGGTACTCCCCGGCAGCGTCATACGCAAACTGACCGACGAGGAGATGACGGCATACCGCGCGCCGTTTGTAGAGGCGGGCGAGTCGCGCCGTCCCACGTTAACCTGGCCGCGCGAAATACCGTTGGATGGTGAGCCGCCGGATGTGGTGGCGATCGTGGACGCCTATTCGTCTTGGCTCGCGAAGTCTGACATGCCCAAGCTGTTCGTCAACGCCGAGCCTGGAGCCATCCTGACCGGCGGACAGCGCGAGTTTTGTCGAACTTGGCCCAATCAGACTGAGGCTGTCGTGAAGGGAGTCCACTTCGTACAGGAGGATTCTCCGGACGAGATTGGCGCGGCGATCGCCGGTTGGCTGGAAACTCTATTCTTGTGATGGGCTTAGCTGGGGCGCTATACTCTTCGAGGCTTGGAACATGGCGACATTGAGGAGGTATTCGTGGAAGGTAGAGATTTTCCAACCTGCATGGCTTGCCCTCGAGGGAACCTGCTGCCGCTGTCCGACTTTGGCAGTCAGGGGGCGGCGATACACTACAAGGCTTGGGTTTGCAGCAATCCGGATTGCGGGTTCAACATCAAGATCCGCAACGGCGACGTGTATCTGAACGAGCCGATAGCCAGCGGAGCCATGAACACGCCGCGATACAGATAGCGTCGCGTCCCGATACCGGATAGAATAGAACAGTCCGCGCTGCGGGCTGTTCTTCGTTTATCCGTAGTAAATGTCGAGCGGTGGACTGCCTAAGAGGTCGCGTCCATGAAATTCACACGCAACATCAGCCAATATGCGCGCTCCAAGCGTGGCAGGCTTGCCGCCGGAATTGCCATGCTCGCGTTGGGCTTGGCCGTGATTGGCGGCGTCGCGCTGTACTACAGTTTGGGCCGATACGGATCGACGCAGCTCGATGGTCTGAACGCATCGGCGCAGGGGCCTGTCGCGCTTCCCGTCGTCGAGGCGGGTCAGCCGCAGATACACGGCGCTCTGATGCCCGA
Source organism: Dehalococcoidia bacterium (assembly GCA_965208795.1). Lineage (GTDB taxonomy): Bacteria > Chloroflexota > Dehalococcoidia > Lucifugimonadales > UBA1123 > VXRN01. The sequence continues at coordinate 319,879 of CBDBPQ010000002.1, read as the reverse complement.
CGGCAGTTTCAAGCCTATTCAGATAGTCGCCGACGACCTGGATTCGTACACAGGCGCCGGATCTCCTGGCGAGAGCCTGCCGGTTACGCGCCCGCCCGCTCCGGTTCGCGCCACATATGCGGTCGATTCGGAGCCGGCGGTTGGGCCAACGCCGGGCGCGAAGAGCGATACTGCGTCGAGAGCGGCGTCCGGTCAGGCATCTGATCAGGCGTCCGGAGCGGCGATTGGGCCGGCGCCCAGTCCAACGTCGGAACCGGCGACGGGGCGGACGATCGACGCAAGCTCGGCTCCTGCTCCGGCGGTTCCGGTTGCCGCCACTGTGAAGGCGGATGGGCGAGACCTCGTTTACACCTACAACGCTATCTACCCGGGCTACCAGATGCACCCGAAGTACTGGGATCGTCCCTGGGAGGCGGGCGCCGACGACTACGCATACGGCGCGGTGAAGCGCCCGGACGGCTTTGTCGGCGTCGGCTCCACTCAGGGCGCGCCGAGGGGAGCATCGCCCGACGCCGTCCAGATTCTCATACCCAGCATCAACGTGGATTCTGAGATCAAGACTCTCGAGATCATAGACATTGGCGATAGTCGCCAGTATGAGACTCCTAAGCACATCGTGGGCAGAATCCCAAACACTTCCAATCCCGGAGAGTTGGGCAACGGCTGGCTCTTCGGCCACCTCGAAAGCCCGATAAGGGGCGAGGGCAACGTCTTCCAGCGTCTGCCTGAGATTCCGGCGCTGCTCAGCGCCGGCGACCCCGTGTACGTCAGCCTTCTGAACGAGGATGGCGACGAGTTCCTGTACCAGATTGCGGCTACGAAGGTGGTTCACCAGGATGACCTGGCGCTGTACGACACGGACGACTCTACGATAACTCTGGTGGCGTGCGTTCCGAGGCTGGTGTACGACCACCGGCTGCTGGTTACGGGCAAGCTGGTGGGAATCAAGCGCAAGTCCGACGCCTAAAGTATCTAACGCAGAGGCGCAAAGTCGCAAAGGCACGCAAAGATAAAGATAGATTGAAATTCACTACGCCCTATTCAAAAATCCCTCTGCGAATCTCTGCGCCTCTGCGTTAAAATAGCCAGCTAAGCAGTCTCCGACGCCAGAGTTTCCCGCATGGTGGACAGGAATCGCCGCGCGGGGGTGGATAGCTGGCGTCCCTTGAGTGTGATGACTCCGCCCTGCTCCGTCGGCAGGATGTGTAGCAGGCTCACCACACCCAGATCGCGGTGATCGTCCGGCTCGATCGCCAGGCGAGGGCCTACCGACACGCCCATCCCCAGCGCGACGTAACGCTTCACCATGTCCATGCTGTCCAGTTCGAGACTGATGTCGTAATCTATGCCGCGCCGCTCGAACTCCGACTCCGTCAAGGCGCGGGTATGCGTGCCTTCGCGCATCATGATCAGAGGATATCGAGCTATCTGCTCGAGGCTGATGACGGGTTCGGTGGCGAGCTCGTGTCCTATCGGCGTGATCAACACCCGCTCGTACACGAACAACCCTTCGAACACGTACGCCTCATCGCGGTCGTAGTGCTGGACCACGCCGATGTCTGCGTCGCCCCGCTCGACCATCCGCTTGATGCTGGGACGGTCGGTCGAGCGTATGGATAGGTAGATGTGAGGGTATCGCGCCTTGAATTCGCGCACTACCCGCAACAGAGTGTGAGGGATGATGTCCGGCGTAGCGGCGAGAACGACTGGACCGCGCTCCTCGGCTTCGGCGGCAGACTGCGCGAGCGCGTCCAGCCCTTCGACCAGCGGCACCGCCATCTCCTGAAGCCGCCTCCCCGCCAGCGTCAGCTGAATGGGCCGCTTCACGCGGTCGAACAGCACGGCGCCCAGTTCGGTTTCGAGCTTCTTGATGTGGGTTGTAACCGTCGGCTGGCCTATGCCGAGGTCGGCGGCCGCCCGCGAGATGCTGCGCCGCCGCGCGGCGGCGCAGAAAGACCTGAGTTCGCGGATTTCCATTGTAGTCAACCCATAGTCGCGGGTACGAGAGAGCAAACATTATTCCTTTGCGTCTCTGCGCCTTCGCGTTAAAGTTCAAGCGTTTGGGACTAAATGGTTGAGGACGAGTCCCTATGCGCTCACGGCGTCGCCGACGGCTATCGCGCCGCTGTCGATTACGGTCGCCAGCATACCGCGCTGCTCGTGCAGAGCGGATTGAAGACCGTCGCGAATCTCATCCATGCGGCTGCACGGGGTGCAGAAGCCGGTTATCTCGACTACGGCGTTGTCGCCCAGCGACACTCGGGCGCCGACGGGCAGGGCATGCAGATCTATGCCGGTTGTAGTGATATTTTCGCGTATCTGGCCCGGCTCGAGGCCGAACTTGTCGAGCGTCTCGGTGTCCATCAGCAGCGCCTGCCGCGCGGTGCGGGGGCCGCGTCGCGTCGCGTTGCTGTCGCCCTCGATGCCGTATCCGGCGGTCATTTCGGCTGATTCGACGCCGCGCATCGGCTCACGGTGTCCGACCTTGAGCTGTATGGAAACTATCGTGCCGCTGCTCATCTCACGCCTCCCCTACTGTTGGCTACATTCTCGGCCATTGTACACCCTTATCGCCGGATGTAACATAGCGTTCGATACATATTATGGTCCGCGCCGCGCCTCAACGCGCAGCGCGGCGCGGGCAAGATTCGTACGGAGGGATGAAATGACGACGCTAGGATCGGGTCAGTTCGCATACAAGGTAGCCGACGGTTGGGAGAATCTCCCGGATGGCGTCGGCTGGAGAGAGGTGGCGGGGGTCATCACCGACGATGATGACAACGTTTACGTATTCAGTCGCGGCGATCATCCCATGGTGGTCTTCGACCGCGACGGCAACTTCCTCAAGACGTGGGGCGAGGGCGTGTTCACTCGCGCGCACGGCGCCAGCCGCGGGCCCGATAACACGCTGTATCTGACGGACGATGGCGACCACACGGTCCGACAGTGCACGCTGGACGGCGAGGTCCTGATGACCATTGGAACCGCCGGCGAGCCCGCGCCCGCGTTCAGCGGCGACCCGTTCAACCGCTGCACGCACGTCGCCACCGACCCGATGAACGGAGACCTGTTCGTGTCCGACGGCTACGCCAACAGCCGCGTCCACAAGTACACCGCAGAGGGCGAACATATCATGTCTTGGGGTTCGCCCGGCGTTGACGCGGGGCAGTTCAACATCGCCCACAACATCGCCACCGACCGCGACGGCTACGTGTACGTGTGCGACCGCGAGAACCACCGCATCCAGGTATTCGATCGCAGCGGCAACGTCGAAGACATCTGGGCGAACGTCCACCGTCCGTGCGCCATCTACATCGGCGACGACCAGCGAGTGTACGTCGGCGAGCTTGGCTGGGGCATGGCGGTGAACCGCGACCTGCCGAACATCGGCCCTCGCGTTTCGATAATGACGACGGCGGGCAAGGTCGTCGAGCGGCTCGGAACCGGCTACGGGCTGGAGTCCGGCCAGTTCATCTCCCCGCACGGCATAGCGGTGGATTCGAGCGACAGCATCTACGTGGGCGAGGTGGCGCACACGAACATCAGCCACACGACCACTCCGCCCCCGAACGTCCGCGCGTTCCAGAAGCTGATTCGCGCCCAAGAGTAGCCCGTCTCACGACTGGCATACCGGTTTCTCTCTGTCCTTGGCCCCTGGCGTGGGGCTGTACGATCAGTGTCCCTGATCCTGGCCTCACGCTTGGCTGGACGGCGTTAATCGCCGGCGCCTCACCGCTCGCCGCCGGCTGACACCCGCCCCGCAATATGTTATCCTCAGAACGCATACTGCCCATGACGGGCCCACAACGAGTGTGGAGGTGAACTGGATGGCGACGGCGCATAAGAATACATCGGCGGCTGGCATGGTTAAGGCGGCGGCGAGTTTCGTCGATAGCCTGAGCGGAGACCAGCGCGACAAGACTATCTACGAATACATGGACGGCGAGCGCATCTTCTGGTACTACCCGCCCGTGAACCGGCACGGCCTTCCGCTGCGCGACATGGACGACGACCAGCGACAGATGGCCTACTCGCTGATGAAGACGGGGCTGACTGACAGCTCGTTCGATAAGGCCAAGCTGATCATCGAGCATGAGGACGTGCTTGGTCCGCTGGAGAAGGAAGCGGGCGTAACTAGCTTCTCGCGCGACCCTGACCTGTACTACTGGACGGTCTTTGGCGATCCGTCTGACGACTCTCAGCCCTGGGGATGGCGCGTCGAGGGCCACCACATCTCGCTCAACTTCAGCCTGTGGGGCGACAAGTTCATCTCGATGACGCCGTTCTTCTACGGGGCGAACCCGGCGGAGGTTCGCAAGGGGCCGAAGAAGGGCCTCCGCATCCTCGACGACCGCATGGACCTGGGATTCGAGATGATGAATAGCTTGGACAAGGGCCAGACCTCGACGGCGACCATCTACGGAGAGGCGCCCTACGACATTCTCACGTACAATTCGTCCCGCGTGTCGCTGCCGGCCGAGGAAGGTCTCCCGGCCTCCAAGATGAACGACACCCAGAAGTCCATCCTCCGCAGCCTGGTGAAGACGTATGTGGACGAGGTGCGCTCGGACATGGCGGCGGAGAAGTGGGAACGTCTGGAATCTGAGGGCTTCGAAGGGCTTCACTGGGCATGGGGCGGCGCCGTTGACCCCGCCAAGGAGCACTACTACCGCATCCACGGCGGCAACTTCGTCGTAGAGTACGACAACCGGCAGAACGGCGCGAACCATATACACAGCGTGTGGCGCGACGTCGAGAACGACTTCGCTAACGACGTGTTGCGCGAACACCTTCTGCTGTACCACGTGCTCTAGCGAGCGAGCCGCCCGCTTGACCTGAATTTGTTGGACGGGTGGAGTGAACGGAAAGAGGCAATGTAGGGGTGGCGGCGTCGTTGCGGCGCGGCCACCCCTCTTTCTGACAGGGGAGCTGGGCTTGCTGATTTGGAATAGATGGACGACCGCGCTGGCGTTGGCCGCGCTGGCGCTCGTAGCTCTCGCGGCGTGCGCCGACAGCGAGCCCGCTCCGACGCCGACGCCGACACCTGCTCCCACTGCGACGCCGACTGCCGAGCCGACGCCTACGCCCGCTCCTACGACGACGCCCATGCCGACGCCGACCGCCGCGCCTCCGCCAAGCCCTACTCCCGCTCCTTCCGCGACGCCCATGCCGACGGCCACCGCCGCGCCTCCGCCAAGCCCTACGCCCGCTCCTGCGGCGACGCCCGAGCCCGACGCGCTGGGAATTCTCGAAGCCAGCAGACGCGCAATGGCCGCGCTGGACAGCTACCAGATGACGATAGAAGGCGAAATCCTGTTTGGCATCATTCAACTCGATATGGGCGTGGACGCCAGCTATGTCGCTCCGGATCGGACGAAAGGCGCCCTGAGGATAGAGTCGCCGCTGCTCGCCCCGGAGCCGATCGAGTACCATTTCATCAGCATCGGCGACACTGTCTACATCGCAGACCTGGAGGCGGATGCGTGGTTCAGCAGCCAGGATTCCGAACTGCTGATAAGCCCGGATACCCTCACCGGCGTAGTCAACGATCCGGGCGGCCTGTTGCGGATCGGCGGCTTCTTCGAGGGCGCGCCGAGTGATGATCCGGAGTTGGAAGACGTAAGACTGCTTGGCGTCGAACGGCGTGGAGGCGTCGAATCTTATGGGGTATCCTACCGATTCTTCACCCAGACGAGCGCGGTGGACGCGGGGGATCAACCCGATACGCCACAGATTCCGGTCAGTTTCGACGTCGAATTGTGGGTGGGCGTGGAAGACAGCCTGCCGCGCCATATGGAACTGACATCCAAGATGGAGATGGAGGCGACGAGTGGGAGTGGAGGCATCCCGCTGGGAGGAATGTTGGGCGAGATCACCCTGAGCGCGACGGTTACGCTCTTCGACTTCAACGCGCCCTTGACAATTGAGCCGCCCGATACGTTCGTTCAGATTCCGGGCGCGCCCACGCTGACCGAGACAGTTCAGGGCGATGGCTGGGTTCGCTACGGCTTGGCGGACGGCAGCTTCAGCATCGCCGCGCCGCCGTCCTGGAAGGCTGCCTCGCCGAGCGAGGCGGACATAGCCGCGCTTCTGGAAGAGGCGGCATCCACAGCGCCGGAACTTGTGGACGATCTCGCTCAGCAGATCGAACGATTGCGCGGCGCCGGTGGGTTCCGGCTGTTCGCGTATGATCAGAATAGCGAAGGCGCCGCCGGCTCGATTCCCGCCAACTTCACGGTATTATGGGCCGAAAGTCCGCTGTCGGAGGATCTCAACGCGCTGGCGGCGCTGAGCGTGGAACAGATCAAGACCTCGCTGCCGGGTGTGGAGGATGTGAGAGCGCGGCTGATAAACTTGGAGTCTGGCATAACCATTGCCGAGCTCTACTACGCCACCGCCGCGCCTCTGCCCGACGGAGGCATCAAGACGATTAGTGTAGTACAGTACGTAGCGACGGCGGAGTCGGGCTACTTTGTGGTAACGTTCACAGACGCGCTGAGTGGCATCCGCGAAAACCTGCCGAAGTTCAGACGAATAGTGAATACGCTCGAAATCGCCAACTAACCCCGCCTATCCACAAGACGAGAAAGGAAACGCCTTGACGACTAAGCAGTACAACGCGCCGCCGGAGATGGGGATAGACCCCACAAAGAATTACACGGCGACGTTCGAGATGGCGAACGGTTCTGAGTTCACGGTCCAGTTGTTCGCGGCGGAGGCGCCGCAAACGGTGAACAACTTCGTATTTCTGGCCCAGGACGGCTTCTACGACGACGTTACGTTCCACCGCGTCATCCCGGGCTTCATGGCTCAGGGCGGCGACCCGACAGGGACCGGACGCGGCGGTCCCGGATATCGCTTCGCCGACGAGTTCCACCCCAGCCTGCGACACGACAGGCCGGGCATCCTGTCCATGGCGAACGCCGGGCCGAACACGAACGGCAGCCAGTTCTTCATCACGTTCGTCCCCACGCCCCACCTGGACAACGCGCACGCGGTGTTCGGAGCGGTAACCTCCGGCATGGACGTGGTGAACTCGATCTCGGAGCGCGACCCGATGCGCGCGAGGACGCCGGGGGATGCGGTAACGACGATCAGGATTGACGAGGCGTAGGTTGATTATAGACATCCACACGCACACGTACCCGACTTCGGTGGACAGCTTCATCGAGGCGGACGAGCTTGTCGAGGAGGCCAAGCGCATAGGTCTCGACGGCGTCTGCATCACCGATCACGACGGCTTCTGGGACCACCGCGAGGTGGAGGATCTGTCGAAGCGGCACAACTTCCTGGTGCTGCCCGGCTGCGAAGTTACCACTGAGGAAGGGCACGTGCTGGTTTACGGGCTGCGAAAGTACATCTTCGGGATGCACCGCGCGAGTTTCGTGAAGGATAAGCTGGACCGCGAGGCGGGGGCGATGGTCGTCGCACATCCGTACAGGCGAGTTTACCGCAAGGGATCTGACACGAGCGAGGAAAACTACCGCGAGATGCTGGACCGGGGAGCGCGCAATCACGTATTCGGTATGGTGAATGCCGTCGAGGTGTTCAATAGCCGCGGCTTGCCCGAAGAAAACGCCTTCAGCGCCGACCTTGCCAAGAGCTTCGACCTGCCCGGCACAGGCGCGAGCGACGCGCACAAGCTGGATGACCTGGGAACCTACGCCACGGAATTCGAGCGCCGCGTCTCCTGCCTGGACGATCTGATCACCGAACTCCGGGCCGGACGCTTCAGGCCGGCGGTTCTGGACAAGCGGCGGGAAGTCGTCCTGCCGCCGCCGAGACCGTATTTGCTTACGCCCGCGCATTCCCACGCGCTGCCCACGCTGTCGGAAGCGGCGTCGTAGCCGGAAACCGGCTGACAATCTGAGGAACCCCCCACCACCAATGCCGCCGCTACTTGAAATTCGCAACCTGCACACCTACTTCGCGACCAACGAGGGTATCGTGAAGGCGGTGAACGGCGTGTCGCTGTCTCTGGAAGCGGATACGGTGCTGGGAGTGGTGGGCGAGAGCGGGTCGGGCAAGACTATGACCGCGCTGTCGGTGCTTCGGCTTGTGCCGTTTCCCGGTCAGATCGTGGGCGGACAGGTACTGTACGAAGGGCAAGATATTCTGCAATCGAGCGACGATCAGATGCGCAGTATCCGAGGTCGGGAGATATCGCTGATATTTCAGGATGCGGCGTCCGCGCTCAACCCGGTCATCACCATCGGCGACCAGGTCGAGGAGATAATGCTGGAGCACACTGGCATCAGCAAGCGCCAGGCGCAGGCTCTGTCCATGGAGCTTCTTTCCAACATGGGCATACCCGACCCGCGACGGATGCTGCGCCAGTATCCGTTCCAGCTAAGCGGTGGGATGGCGCAGCGCGTGATGATGGCGATAGGAGTGGCGCTAAAGCCTCGTGTGCTGATCGCCGACGAGCCGACCTCGAACCTCGACGTTACGCTGCAGGCTGAGATGCTCCAACGGCTCAGGATTCTGCGCGAGGAGAGCCAAACCGCGATTATGCTGATTACCCACGATCTGGGCGTAATCGCCCAGATGGCGGAACGCGTGGCGGTGATGTACGGTGGATACGTGGTCGAGTACGCCGATACGCCGTCGCTGTACCGTCAACCGATGCATCCCTACACTTGGGGGCTGTTCCAGTCTCTGCCGCGTCTCGACGCGGTGAACCAGCGGTTGCGTCCGATGACGGGCGCGCCGCCCCAGATGTTGGACCCGCCCGATCAGTGCCCTTTCCTCCATCGCTGCTCCAAGGCGACGGTCGAGTGCCGGACCAGTCCCAGGCCCGCGCTGCGAGAGGTGGAGCCCGGTCATACGCTGGCGTGCTACAACCCCGTGCTAGACGACAAGCCGAGCCCTTGACCGGAGTCTGTGAGGCGGAGGTCGTTAGCGGGTTCGCAGTGGCGCTATGAGCGTGGATTTCTAGGCGGTGGCGAGCGACCGCATCAGGTAGCGCGGCCTGTCCCTTATCGGTAGTTTGGCTGCGTCCACACGTCCTATGCCGGTGGCTATGAGGGCGGAAGCTATGCCGTAGTCGTTGGCTCCGCGGATGTCGGTGTCCGGCGTGTCTCCGATCATCACCATATTGTCGCTGCCGCTGCGTCGTCTGGCCTCGGCGAATATGGCGCGGTGGGGTTTGCCGAGCCGGACGAAGCGCAGGTCGGGCCTGTCGGGATAGCGCAGGGCGAGGGCCGACTCGAACATCGCCGCGACGGTTCCGCTGGCGAATCCGAAGCCTGGCACTCTCGGGTAGATCAGGTCAGGGTTGGGAAGAATGAGGCGGGGCGTGTCTCCGGCGTCCAGCTTTGCGAAGAGCCTGCTGAGAACCGCGTTGGACGCTTCCAGGAAGGGGAAGCCGCCCTGGTCGCCAATTACCAGAGCGTCGAAGTCGTCTCCGAAGGAGACGCGGACGCCGCCGGCCACTTCGACGTATGCCACGCTGTCCGCCGTTCCCAGCACGGCGCAGCGCGCGCCCGCCAGACGGTTGGCGGCGAAGTGGGCGCGCAGCAGGCTGCCGGAGGTGATGATTCTCTCGGCGGCTACCGGCAGCCCCATGCGGGCGTAGCGGGCGGCTCGAGTCTCCGGCAGCGCGGATGCGTCGTTGGTCAGTACGTAGTAAGGCTTGCCGACGGCGTTCAGCCGCGCGATGGCGGCTGGAGCTTCGGGGACGACTGATTCCGAACCTGACAGAACGCCGTAGGCGTCGAACAGGATGACGTCGTATCGTTCTATCAGCTCGTCCAGGCTCGCGCGAGTCGTGATCGAGTCGTCCGTCACTGGGCCATGTAGCCGCCGTCTATGACCAGCTCGGCGCCGGTTACGTAGGACGATTCGTCGGAGGCCAGGTAGAGCGCGCCGTAGGCCACCTCTTCCGGCTTGCCGTAGCGTCCGAGCGGAGCGCTATCGTTCGGCACGTAGTCGGAGTCTCCGAACGTCTCCGCGTCTTCCCAGCCCGCCTGTGTCATGGGTGTCTGAATCGGGCCGGGATGGATGGTATTGACGCGAATGCCGTCGGGCGCGTACTGGACGGCGGCCGATTTGGAGAAGATGCGGACGGCGCCCTTGGACGAGTTGTAAGCGGCCGCCACATTCTCCTGCCCTATGTTGCCGCTGATGGACGATATGTTGATGACCGACCCTCCGCCGCCCTGCGCCTTCATCTGAGCGATTGCTGCTTTCGTGCCGAGGAACACGCCCTTGGCGTTGATGTCCATGACGCGGTCCCACTCTTCCACGGTAGTCTCTTCGATGGATACGCGGCTGGCGACGCCGGCGTTGTTGACGATGATGTCGAGCTTGCCGAACTGTTCTACCGCGCGGGCGACGACGGCGTCCCAGTCGTCCGCGCTGGTAACGTCGAGGCGGACGAATATCGCGTCGCCGCCAGTCTCGTTGATCTCGGCTTCGGTCTGCCGTCCTGCGTCTTCCAGCACGTCGGCGATCACGACCTTCGCGCCCTCGCGTGAGAACAGCTTGGCTTCGGCTGCGCCCATCCCGCGCGCGCCGCCGCTGATTAGGGCTACTTTGCCTTCGAGTCTCATTTCGTTCCTCCTCATGATCCGGGCGTGGCTCATACGCCCAACTTGGATGATAGGTTGGCGAGCATATCGTCCACCATCATGTCTAGATCATAGCTGGGCGTCCAGCCCCATTCGTCTCGCGCGGCTGAGTCGTCGAGCGAGTCAGGCCAGGAATCGGCGATGCCCTGCCGCAGCGGGTCTATATCATACCGCATTTGGAAGTCGGGGATACGGCGGCGGATGGCGTCGGCAAGCTCCGACGGCGTGAAGCTAATCGCCGCCACGTTGAAGTCCGCGTGATGCGTGAGCGCCGGCAGGTCGGCCCGCGCCAAATCCATGATCGCCTTGATGCAGTCGGGCATGTACATCATGGGCAGGCGCGTGTCCGGTTCCAGGTAGCAGGTGTATCGCCGCTCTCTGAGAGCTCCGTAGAAGATAGCGACGGCGTAGTCGGTCGTGCCGGCGGTCGGCTCGGTCTTCCAGCTAACGATGCCGGGCAGTCTGAGACCGCGCGCGTCCAAGCCGAATTTCTCGAAGTAGTAGTTGCCCAGCAGTTCGCCGAGGACTTTGGAGATGCCGTACAGGGTGTTCGGGCGCTGGAGCGTATCGTTGGGCGTATGCTCGCGGGGTGTATCCGGCCCGAACGCGGCGATCGAGCTTGGGATGTTGACCTGTGCCACTCCGCAGGACACCGCCGCCTCCAGCGCGTTGTACAGCCCGTTGACGTTCACCGCGTGAGCGGTCTGCCGGTTCGCCTCAGCCAGCGCGGACAGAATTGACGCCATGTGGTAGATCACGCCGATGTCATGGTCACGGATCGCCGCCTCGAAGTCGTCCCGGCTCGTTACGTCCAACGTAATCGACGGTCCCCCGTCGCGTACCTCGTCCGGCAGTGGGGTCCTGTGCCCGGCGGCTACGACGTTGTTCCCTCCATGCAGCGCGCGGAGCGCGGGAACCAGTTCTGAGCCGATCTGACCGGCTGCGCCTGTAACCAGTATTCTAGCCATTGCAAATCCGTGCCGGATATGTCGCCAACGCAGCCCCTGCGATTAGCCGCGCTCCAATGCCCGCCCGACCCCGCAACCAACCACGCCATACAACTCCGGTCAAGCGCTCGGCTTGCCGCGTTCATAGCTTACGCTGACGGCGGTGTGCAGGCCGCCGCGCACCTTGTAGTCCAGCGATACGGTCATTTCGCGGGGCTCGCACAGCGTTACGAGGTCGTTGAGGATGCGGTTCGCGGCATGTTCCTGCACTATGCCCACGCCGTCGTAGCTGAGGAGGTAGTACTTGAGCGACTTCAGCTCGATGCACAGGCGGTCAGGGACGTAGTTGACTTTGAGCGTCCCGAAGTCGGGCAGATTCGTCCACGGACATACGGCGGTGAACTCGTCGGTGTCTATGGCTACTTCGGCCCCACTTTCGGGGTAGTCGTAGTCGAACGCCAGCAGACAGCCCGGATCTATCTCTTCCTCCGACTTCGGGTGACGGTGGAAGTCATTGAGGCCTTCGTACTTGCGCTGGAGCTCTTCGATGGTGGGCATGGAGATCGGTTCCTCGTTTCGCGGTTCTGACGCTAACACTGTATCATAGTCGGGTGGGGTCTTTTCTAATTCGCCGCGAATCGTCCAAGGGGTTTACACATTGTATTCGACTCAGAAGGGTAGGGGGACAAGAGATTTCGATTCACTCCTCTGCGCCTTTGCTTCTTTGCGCCTTTGCGTTAAATCCGGGCCTTGAATTTAGATGAAGGAGATAGCGGTGAGCGGCGACGACGTCGCGGTGCGAATCCGCGGGCTTTCCAAGGCGTTTGGACGCGCGCCGGCGCTGCGCGGCATAGATTTGGACGTGCCCGCGGGCGCGACTCTGAGCTTGCTGGGGCCTAACGGATCTGGCAAGACCACGCTGATTCGCGTGATGGCGTCGCTGACGCGGCCCGACTCCGGCGAGGTGTGGGTGCGCGGCGTCCCACTGCGCGCGCGCGCGCCCGCGCTGCGCCGGATGATCGGCTTGGTAGGGCACGACCCGCTGCTGTACGACGATCTGACCGCCTGGGAGAACCTGCGCTTCGTCTGCCGCATGTTCGGAGTGGAGCGGGCCGATGAGCGGATCGAGGAAGTGGCGGCGGACATGGGCATGAGCGCTAATCTGGACAGGAAGGCGGGCGTGATGTCGCACGGGATGAAGAAGCGTTTCAGCATCGCCCGAGCGCTGCTGCACGACCCGCCGGTCCTGCTGCTGGACGAGCCGGAATCAGGGCTGGACCTGGAGGCGGTTGGCCTGCTGGACGCGATCATATCGCGGCGGGACACGAGCCGGACGGTGATCATGACGACGCATGACCTCGAGCGGGCGGTGGCGCTTGCGGATCGGGTAGCCGCGCTCGAGGACGGGCGGATCGTGTACGATCAGGCGCTGTCAGATAGGCCGTTAGGGGACGGCGATGAGGTCCGCGGAATGTATGCGTCCATAGCCGGTTTGCGCGGGGACGCGAGTTGAGAGCCTACTTCGGCGTGGTTCTGGCGGTTCTGGCGAAAGATGCGCTGCTGGAACTCCGGACCAAGGACATCTTCGTTTCGATGCTGGTATTCGGGCTGCTGGTCATCGTAGTCTTCAACTTCGCCGTCGATCCGACGCCTGACATGGTGGTCGGCGTCGCCCCGGGCATCCTGTGGATCGCGTTCACGTTCGGCGGAGTGCTTGGCCTGAACCGCTCGTTCAGCGTCGAGAGTGGCAGGGGCAACCTTGCCGGCCTTATGCTGGCTCCGGTGGGACGCGACGCCATCTACTTTGGCAAATTCCTGGCGAACTTTGTGTTCATACTCGTGGTGGAGGCGGTGATATATCCGGTATTCGCCGCGCTGTTCAATCTACCGCTGATTTGGGAACTGCTGCCGGTGGCGGTTCTGGCGACCGCTGCCGTGGCGGCTGTCGGCACGGTGTTCAGCGCAATGGCGGCGAACACCCGCTCGCGGGAGGTGATGCTGCCCGTGCTGTTCCTTCCCGTCGTCGCGCCCGTTATAATCGCCGCCGTGGAAGCGACGGGAGCGCTGATAGAGTCTGCGGTGGCGCGACAGCCGACGCCGGATCTGAACCCCTGGCTGCCGCTGTTGATACTGTTCGATGCGGTGTTCCTGGTCGTGTGCCCAGCGGTGTTCGGATTCGTGTTGGAGGATTAGCAGAGGAAGGCGAGATACGGATGAAGATACCCGGTGAGATACTCGACGAAATATACTCCCAGGCGCGCGCGGAGTTTCCGAATGAGTGCTGCGGCTGGCTGACAGGCCCGCGCGACGGCGATGTCGCGACCGGCGTCCGCCCCGCCGTAAACGCCTACGATCCTACGACCCACCCGACCGCTCCCGACCGGACGGCCGAGAGGGCATACGTCATTGCCGGCGCGGATCTGCTCGAACTCAACCGCAGCATGGACGACCCGAACCCGCCGCGCGTCATCTACCACTCGCATCCCAACGGCAGAGCGTACTTTTCTGACACCGACAGGCGCGTAGCGACCGATCCGTGGGGAGAGGGGCCGGTGTATCCCGTCCGACAACTGGTAGTCGGCATAGACGCGGAGCGGGTCGTGGAGGCGCGTCTGTTCGACTGGAATGACGAGGCGCGCGGATTTGTAGAGATAGCGGAGTTCGAGGGCGCGCCAATCTAAGGGAATCCTCGCCTTAACCTAACTTATTACCATAAAGCGCACCCTCCAGCGCCTCTCTCAGTTCGTCCAGGTTGGCGAAGCCCTCGAAGCGATCGGTTATCAGACCGCCGCTGTCTATTACGAACGTCCACTCGCCGCTCGGAAGGTTCCACTCCCGGACTACAGGGGATATTATGGCCCGGTCCAGGTCTCCCTGTATCTCGTGGGGGTTGTCGTACAGGTCTATGTGGATGAAGTTGGCGCGTCCGGCGAACTCGCCCTTGAGTTCGCTGAGCGCCTCGACCTGCGGGCCGCACACGGCATTGACGCAGAACGCGGGACTTGCCATCACGACGACGGTGGGCTTTCCGCTTCGCGCCGCGTCTGCGATGGTGAGGCGGTAGAGATCGGCGTCCTGCAGCGATCCGGTGGTTAGCTGCGCGATGTTTTCCACGTCTTCCAGGGTGCGACTGTCGCTGAGTGGGGCGGCGTCGCCGACTGTCGGCGCCGCTGGACGTTCCGGCACGTCGAAGAACAGCCGCGCGCGGACAGGGCTGCCATCCTCCCCTAGAGTGGTCGCCTGTATGCCCCACGCGCCCGGCCTGTCGAACGTCAGCCGCGCGACGTACAGTCCGCGCTCTACCAGTGGAAACGGCCTGAACAGCGCGAAAGCCGTCTGCGTCGGTTCGCCCAGCGCATCTTGATCGGCATCTTGGTCCGCCGGCTCGAAGAACGACTGGACGGTGGCCGACGGCGCGTCTATCAGTCCGTCGGGCGACTGGATGGCGAAGGCGACGCGGTTTTCGCCGACGCCGAGATCCGGGGTGGCGAATATCGCCTGCGTCCCGTCTTCCGAGACCGGACCGCGGATTAGCTCCAACTCGATAGTGTGGCCCGACGTCTCCGTTGTGGTCTCCGCTGCTGACGGTTCGTCGGGCTGGGGGGCGCAGGCGATCGTTAGCGCCAGGATCAGCAAGCCGAGTGCATTGAAAACGTAGCGAGTTTTCATTCTAAGACTCGCTTGCGGGCTCGCCGCCGTCGTATGAGCCAAAGGTTAGGGCGAATAGGGCGAAGTCGGGGGAATTGGATGCCAGTCGCATCTCTCCGGAGCCAAATTCGGGTTGATCCACCAGGAAGTACATCCGAGAGGTGTCCACCTGGACGTAGCTGTTGCCCTCGTCATCGTACATTATGTCTTTGCCCGCGCGCGCTTCCGGCACGGGAGCCTCGTCGAGATAGACCACCACGTCGTACGGCGTGGACGCCACGGAGGGAGACATGACGGCGTTGACGCTGGTGCCTACGAACTTGAAGGCTATGTAGTCTTCCAACTCCATCGTTTCGCGGGCGTGGTTCAGGCTTTCAGCCGTGTTGAGCCATAGCCCTTGAAGGTATAGGAAGTGGTTGCGCCGCTCGCCCGGGTCTGTGTACATAACCTTCTTGTCGGGCGCGTTGTAGTACTCCTCGTGCAGCACGTAGGGGGGAACGCCGCCGGACATGAGCGTGCCGTAGTTGCGTTCGTATCCGGCGTATAGCTCGCGCGTCTGGAATGCCTCTATGTCCTCGCTGTCCTGCGCCTCCTTCGCCTTTTGCGACAGCGGCGGGCCGGGGTCCGTATCCGTCGTGATGTCGCTCACGTCATGGCCCGCCTCGGTCAGAATCTCGCGTATCTTCAGCTCGGTCTCGTCGTAGGCTCCCTCTCCGAAGTGGAAGTAGCGGATGCGTCCGTTTACGTCTATCAGGTACTTCGCCGGCCAGTACCGGTTCTCGAACGCGCGCCAGGTGCCGAAGTCGTTATCCTGCACTATGGGGTATTCGAGCCCGAACTTTGCGACGGCTTCCACAACGTTGTCGTATTCCTTCTCGAACGCGAACTCCGGCGTGTGCACCCCGAGGATGACCAGTCCGCGCTCGGCGTACTTGTCGTTCCACGCCTTGAGGTAGGGCAGCGTGCGGATGCAATTTATGCAGGTGTACGTCCAGAAATCTATCAGCACCACCTTGCCTTCGTCTTGCATCTGGGCGAGAGTAAACGGGTCGGAGTTCACCCATCCGCCCGTCTTTTCGAGATCGGGCGCGAGAGGAGCGGAGCTTGCTTCATCCACAGGTTCGGCGGTAGCCGTTGGCGCCGGCTCTGGCGTTGGCTCAGGGGTCGTGGTCGCCGGCGCGCTGGTGGCGGTTGGAACGACTATCGGTTCTGGCGCGGGCGCGGCCGCATCCTCGCCGGACGAGCAGCCCGCCGCCGCGAGCGCGAGGAGCGCAAGCGCCGCCAGAACGTATATGATTGCGTCGCGTGGTACGATTTGTTGTAGTCTGTGCATGGGGTCTTCCTGGCTCGTTAGCCTGCGCTGGTTGGCGACGACCGGAGGACGCCGCTGCATATTGTACGTATAGCTTAGATGAAACAGACTCACATTGCGATTCACAGGAGGCGATCGGGATGAAGGTAGGATTCGTTGGCGTTGGTTTTATGGGCCGGCACATGGCGCGGAACGTGCTCGAGGGTGGGCACGATATGAAAGTGTACGACGTCAGGCGCGAGGCGGCGGACGAGTTGCTCTCGCTGGGCGCGACGTGGGCGAACAGTCCCCGCGAGGCGGCGGACGGAGCTGAGGTGGTGTTCACGTCGCTGCCGACGCCGCAGGTAGTCGAAGAGGTGACGCTCGGCGAGGGCGGAGCGCTGAGCGGCCTTGCCCCCGGCGGAGCGCTGTTCGACCTGAGCACCACCGATCCGAGCACGATCGAGCGCATCGCGGCGCGCGGCGAGGCCGCCGGCATCCAGGTTCTCGACGCGCCCGTATCAGGCGGCACGACGGGGGCGGAGGCTGGGACGCTGTGCGTGATGGTCGGCGGCGACCGCGCGACCTACGACCGCGTCAAGCCGGCTCTGGACTGCATCGGCGATAAGGTGATGTACTGCGGGCCCTTGGGATCGGGCGCGGTGTGCAAGATAGTCAACAACCTCATAGGCCTGAGCGTGGGCGTGCTGCTGTCGGAGGCGTTCAGCATGGGCGTAAAGTGGGGCGTGGACGCGCAGACGCTGTATCAGGCGGTATCTGGCAGTTCGGGCAATACGAACTCGATGCACGGCTGGCCCGGTGGCATCTTCCAGCGCAACTTCGATCCGGGATTCGCGCTCGACCTGGCGGCGAAGGACGTGGGACTGGCGACACAACTTGGGCGCGAACTGCGCGTGCCCATGGAGATGTCGAACGTCGCGCAGCAGCGCTACGTAGAAGGGCAGAACCGCGGCTTCGGACGGCTGTCGGCGGGCGCGGTGGCGATCGTGCAGGAAGAGCGCGCGGGCGTGGAGATAAAGCCGTCTGACGGGTAGATCACGGAGATTTAACCCAGAGACCCAGAGACGCTGAGGATATTACCGAATCCTCCTCGCCTCTGGGTCCTTTGCGTTAAAATTCAACGATTTTGCCATTTTGCAACCTTCAACCGACTATGACCGCGAGTGTCTGGTACGATTACAATCTCTTCATGGTAATGACAGGGCTATCCCCACATATCTATGAGCAGACCACGCTGGACAACGGCCTGCGGATGGTAACTTGCGAGATGCCGCACACTCGGTCGGTGTCCATATCCGCCTATGTCGGCGTCGGTTCGCGTTTCGAGACGGACGATGAGGCGGGCCTGTCGCACTTCGTGGAACACATGATGTTCAAAGGCACTGAGAGCAGGCCCGACCCGTTGGACATCAGCGCGCAGATCGAAAGCTCCGGCGGAGCGATTAACGCCGGCACCGAACAGGAGCTGACCGTCTATTGGTGCAAGGTCGCCCAGCCCTACTTCGCCGACAGCATGGCTCTGATGGTGGATATGCTTCGCAACTCGCTGTTCCGACCGGACGACATCGAGAAGGAGCGCAACGTAATCCACGAAGAGCTTGCGATGATCAGCGACTACCCCTCGGCGCGGGTGGACTCGCTGATAGACGAGATGCTGTGGCCGGGCCACCCGCTGGGACGCGACGTCGGCGGCACTCGCAAGTCGGTGGACGGCATTGGGCGCGACATGCTGCTGAAGCATATGGAGTCGTACTACGCGCCGTCGAACATTGTCGTCAGCGTCGCCGGCAACGTCGCGCACGCTGAAGTGGTCGCGAAGGTATCTGGACTGACGCGCGATTGGTCCGGAGGAGCCTCGCCTCTAGAGCCGGCGCCGGTGGTGCATCAGCAGCGGGAAAGCCAGTTGAGGCTGGAATACCGCAGGACTGAGCAGCTTCACCTTTCGATTGCCCTGCCGGGCCTCGCGCTGGACGACCCGGACATCTACGCCCTGGATCTGCTGAGTATCATCTTGGGAGAGGGCATGAGCAGCCGCCTGTTCACCGAGCTGCGCGAGAAGCGCGGCTTTGCCTACGACATCCATAGCGGCGTGTCACGCTTCCGAGATACGGGCGCGTTTATCATCTCGGCGGGCGTCGATCCCTCCAGCGCGTACGACGCGGTTCCGGCGATACTCGAACAGATGGCGAACATTCGTGAGTTCGTCAGCGAGGACGAGATGAGCCGCGCCAAGCGACTCGTCGCGGGCCGAATGATGTTGAGGATGGAGGACACGCGCGCGGTATCGGAGTGGATGGGTAGCCAACTGTTGGTGCGCCGCCACATCATGCGCGTGGACGACGTCGTGGAGCGGATAGATGCGGTAACTACCGAAGATCTCCACCGCGTTGCGTCGGAACGGCTAGTGAGCGATCGGCTAAACCTCGCTGTAGTAGGCCCATGCAGAGGCCAAAAGAAAATGTCGCGACTGCTGAAGCTGTAGCGCAGCCGGGCGCAGATCAATATCGGCCTCGGTCGCCTAGCTCCCTCCCCGATAGTCCCTGAACGGACCGTCGCGCCAGTCCAGCGCGGCTTTCAGTCCTTGCTCTTGCGACATTCGGGAGAATTCTTTGACGATCGGCGCCTGATGGGCTATCGCGTCGGTCTCGGCCGCTATGGTTTGGAGAGTTGCGCGCCCCATCAGATCCATTGCCTTGTTGACGATGCTCTTGTTGGCGGCGAGCAGTTCCCAGGGGATGCGCGCCATCGTTCGAGCCAGATCGTCCACGGCGGCGTCCAGACCCTCTCCGGGGACGGACTTCCACACCAGGCCGAGCTCTTCGGCGCGCGCGCCGGATACGGATTCGCCGGTCAGCAGGAACCACTTCGCCCACTGTGGGCCGACCATGTACGTCCACATATGCGTAGGAGGCGTGCCCATGGAGCGGACGGGCGGGAAGCCGATCTGCGCGTCGTCCGCCGCTATGATGATGTCGCAGTGCATCGCCAGGTCCGTGCCCCCGGCTATGCAGTAGCCGTGAACGCCGGCGATGACCGGCTTGCTGAGGTTGAGGATGGCGTTCATCGTGGTCGGCGTGCGCTTCATGCGGTGGATGTCGGCGCGGATGTTGTCTCGCGCGACCTGCGCCGCCGCCTGAGCCTCGGGAGTCGAGGGCGGGGTGATGTCGTATCCGGCGCAGAAGGCGCGCCCGTTGCCGCGTAGCGTAATGACGCGGACTTCGGGGTCGTCGTCGGCTCGTTCCATGCAGTCCACGAGCTCGTCTTGAAGCTCGCAGCTGAGCGCGTTTAGCTTCTCCGGCCTGTCGAGGCGGACGCGGGCTATGCCGTCCGATGCGCTGTACTCTATGAACTCGTAGGACATGGTTGCCTCCTATTGGATGGAGAAAATTGCATGAGTCCGCAATTTCGGCGGGGACCGGCGGCCCTAACTCCTATCTCCTGACTCCTGTTTCCTCCACATATCGTTAGACGTTGAACAGGACGTGCATCACGTCGCCGTCCTGAACGGTGTAGTTTTTGCCCTCCTGCCTTAGCGCGCCGTTTCTGCGCGCCTCGGCTTCCGAGCCGTAGCGGGCGAGGTCCTCGTATGCTATCACCTCTGAGCGGATGAAGCCGCGCTCCATGTCTGTATGGATGCGTCCGGCGGCGCGGGGCGCGGATTCGCCGCGTATCGCGGTCCATGCGCGCACCTCCTTGGGGCCGCCGGTGAAGAAGGTTATCCGGTCGAGCGCGCGATACGACAGGCGTACCATCCGGTCGAGGCCGGATTCGCCCACGCCCAGCGATTCTCGGAACTCAGCCTCGTCCTCGGCTGTCATCTGCGCCAGCTCCATCTCCAGAGCGCCGGCCAGCGCGGTTCCCAGAACGCCGTCGCCCATGATCTCGGCTTCCAGACGCCCGTATATCTCATCAGCGTCGTCGAGCCGGTCTTCGCCGGCGTTGACGACTACGATGACCGGCTTGGCGGTGAGGAACTGGAACTCGTTGACGCGGCGCGCCTCGTCCGGCGTGAGTGGATGATTGCGGATGGGTTCCCCGTCTTCGAGCCTGTTCATGAGCGATGACATCAGCCGCCGTTCGCGTTCCAGCGCGTCGCGGTCCACCGCGCGCGCGCCCTTGCTGTTCTGCGCGATGCGGTCTATGCGTCGTTGAACTATGTCGAGGTCGGCGAAGGTCAGCTCATACAGCATGGTCTCGACGTCGCGGAAGGCATCCACACCGTCGCCGCCGTCCGGCACCGACGGATCCTCGAATCCACGCGCGACGACGACGAGCGCGTCCGCCGTCTGAATTTGGTTGAGATACATGCCGGATATGCCCCGCGTCCGACCCAGGCCGTCGGGAGCGGCTGGCAGATCGACGTAGGTGATCTCGGCGGGCGTGGTCTTCTGGGGACCGTAGATTCGAGTGAGCGTGCCCAGCCGCGCGTCCGGAACTTTTGCGATGCCGATGTTGGGACTCGCCGCCCCGGAGTAGCCGGCGACCTGCGCCGCGCCGCGCGTGGCGGCGTTGAATACCGTCGTCTTGCCGCTGAACGGCAGCCCGATGATGGCTAACTGCAAAGGGTCTCTCCCTGTCCGCCGGTCGGGCTTTGGGTAAACGGGATGGAAAACTCCGTGGCGCTACTCATCGAGCCTCCGGTACTCCCCATCTACGACTTTGCTGCCGTCCTTCGGGCCTCGCCGTTCGGTGGTCGGCTGCGGTTGGCCGGTGGCGTGTTCCGTCAGAACCTCGCGCGGCGCCATCAGCAGAAACATCAGACCCGCGCCGACCAGGACGATAAGGTCGTCTATCCTGCCGATCAGCGGAAGGAAGATGTCCGGCACGAGGTCGATCGGACTTAGCACATAAGCGATAGCGGCCGGCAGCAGCAGTTTGAGTCTGAACGGTACGCGACCATCCAACATGAGCCGCATGATCAGGCGCGGAATACCCGTCATGCTCAGTAGAACCCACAAACCCCTAAGCATTTCGCGCCCCCTTTCTAACCTAATTATAGCTAGTTGGGAACGAATTGGGAATGAGGCTGTCAACCGCGCCACACGACAGGAACCGCAATTCGGCGGCCCTCGACCCCGTCGGCGTCCGCTAGCTGGCTTAGCCGGCGACGCTCGATTAGCATATAATCGTGGGCGCAAGGTCGAACGCCAACAACTCACAATCGCAATGGAGGCCGGCGCATGGACAGGCGCGAATGCGACATACTCATCCGCAACGGACAGGTCATCACGATGGACCCCGAGCGCAGCGTCTTCAGTCCGGGCGCGGTGGCCGTTTCCGGTTCGCGCATCGCGGAGGTTGGGCCGGACGCCGAACTGCGGAGCCGCTATGACGCGGCGCGGACCATTGACGCCGCTGGAGGCATCATTCATCCGGGCTTCATAGACGCGCACAACCACATCGTGCACACGTCCTGCCGGGGCGTCGGAAATCTGCGCGACGCCGGCCCCGCCACCGGCCCGGTCAACTTCGCCGACTGGAAGGCGGACGTTACAGACGAGGACGAAGCGGCGGCGACCGCCATGGCGTGTTTGGAGATGCTGCGCGGCGGCTTCACGATGTTCATCGAGCCGGGTTCGCTGTTTTCTACGGACGCGGCGGCGCGCGCCGTCGAGCGCGTGGGAATGCGGGCGCTCTTCGCGCCGCTGTATCTGTGGGACAGGCGCGAATGCTTCGAGGCGGTGCCGTCGCTGCACAGCGAGAGCCTGATGGCGCGCGCTCCCATCAGCCTCGAACGGTCGCTTGACCAACTCGACGCTGAGCTTGGCCGGAACAGCGATCCGGACGCGCTGGTTCGCGGGTATGTGTTCGTCTATGGACTGGGAACCGCGTCTCAGGAGCTGTTGCGAGCCGCGCATGAGTGCGCCCGCGCCAACGACGCGCCGTTGCAACTCCACGCCGGCTACGTGCCGGGCGAGGGCGACATCTACCGCGCGCTCAACGGTATGAGCCAGCTTGTGCACCTGCGAGATTTGGGTATCCTCGACCAACGCGCCGTCATCATCCACGCCAACGTACTGGACGATGACGAGGAGGTCGCCGTTCGGGAGTCCGGCTGCCAAGTAGTGTGGTGTCCGGCGGCGTTCTTCTCGCTGGGGCTGGGGCGGATCGCGGACTTCCGCATGGCGGAGCGCTACCGTCGAGGCATCCGCGTCGCGCTGGGCACGGACGGCGCGTCCGCGTGCGCGCCCGCCGACGTCATGCAGGCCGCTCACTACGCGGCGCAGACGTATGCCGACCCGATACCGCCGAGCGCGTTGCTGGAGATGCAGACTATCAACGCCGCCGCGGCGGCCGGCATGGAGTCGGAAGTGGGAAGCCTGGAGGCCGGCAAACGCGCGGATGTCGTTGCGCGGTCCCCGCTGGCGTCCGGAGCGCACCCCGCCAACAACCCGCTCCACCTGCTGGCGTTGACGATGGGAACGGGCAGCGTGGACACCGCGCTGGTCAACGGCGAGATAGTTCTGCGCGGCGGACGCTCGACCCGCGTGGACGAAGAAGAAGCCCACCGCGCGGCGACTGAGTCGGTCATCGCGCGGGCGCGACGCCTCGGAATCGACCCGGGTCCGCAATGGCCGAACGCGACGGGATAGCGGTGCCATGCCGCCGACGCATCCCGCCTAACCCATAGCCGGCGCTATCGCCCCTATACCGTCGTCCGCGGCTGAGTTGACCGACGCGGAGACGTTCGAGGCTTGCGGATTCCACGCCGCCGAATATAATAAGGAGCATCCCACACACAGAAAGGGCGTTTATGATTACGAGACTCTACACTGGCGAGGATGGGGAATCCCACTTCGAAGAGTTGGACATGGACTTGGGCGAGTACCCGTGGGGTGATTTGAAGAACGCGACAGGCATTATGTTTCGACACGATGAACCTGGTACGTTCATGGACTGGCACGTGGCGCCGCGCCGTCAGTTCATCATCACCCTGTCGGGAGAGGTTGAGATCGGGCTTGGAGACGGCACGCTGCGACGCTTCGGCGCGGGCCAGGTGATGCTCGCCGACGACCTAACCGGACGAGGACACACCACCCACGCCGTGAGCGACGTTCCTAGAGTGTCGGTAGCCATCCCGGTTGACTAGGTGGGATCGCTTCCAACTCCCTTCCCCCTCGATGGGGGAAGGTTAGGATGGGGGTTTATCCGAATAGACATGTACCGGCTACGTGAATCAGAGGGGGAGGGAAGTCATGGCATCGAACGGGCATAGAACCCACATCTACATCGGACTCGCCGGCGAGGGCGACAACATAGCCGAGGGTGGGCTGCTGCGTCGCGCGGACGGCGACGATGAGTGGGTTAGCGCCGCCAACGGCCTGCCGGAAGAGCCGCAGGTTCGCTCGCTCATCGTGCATCCCGACGATCCGGCGATCGTATATGCCGGCACGCAGCGCGGCGTGTACCGCAGCGACGACCGCGGCGATAACTGGAGCGCTCTTGAAGCCCCGCGCGACGGCCAGGACGTTTGGTCGCTCGCCTTCCACCCGGACGATCCGAACGTCATCTACGCCGGGTACGAGCCGTGCTCGATATACCGCACCGAGGACGGGGGCGAGTCTTGGGCGCCGATGAATACCGACCGCGTTCGATATCCGATGGTTACGACATACATGCCGCCGCTCGCCAAGCGGGTTATCGGCATTGCCGCCGACCCATCGGACCCGATGGACGTGTACGCGTCCGTCGAAGTGGGCGGTCTGCTGGCGAGCCGCGACGGTGGCGAAAGTTGGGACTCGATCACCGACGGCCTCTATACCGAGAATCACACGGTTGACCTTCACGGCGTGCAGGTCAGCGCGGCGGCGCCAGGCACGGTGTTCATAATTGCCCAGGTGGCAATGTTCCGAAGCCGCGACCGCGGAGGCCATTGGGAACACATACGCTTCGGCGAGATGTTCCCCGGCGGTTCGTACTGCCGAGGCCTGATCGTTTCGCCGAACGACCCTGCTACGCTGTACCTCGCCGCGGGCGCGGGAGGCGGCGGAGCCCCGGCCGGCACGCAAGAGGCCGGCGCGCTGTTCCGAAGCTCGGACACGGGCGAGACCTGGAGCCGACTCGACATCGGCGACACCCCGCCAAGCCGCATGTTCCAGATAGCCATAGACCGCCGCGCACCGGAAAGCGTGTACTGCGTAACCGGCTACGGCCACTTCTACGAGAGCCACGACGAGGGCGAGACGTGGGCGGCTTCCCTGCTTCCCGGCGAGTTGACGCGCAGTCGCCATGTCTATCCGATGGCCGCGGGTTAGCTTGGTCTTGGCGTGAAGAAGCTAGGCTATGGATGGGGTGGAAAAATATAGACAGCAACCAGTTCCGGGGGTGTAGCCATGTCGCAGAAACAGCTGCGCTATATGACGATCATCGAGCTGTCCACGCGCATCAGGGCGCGCGAGCTCTCTCCCGTCGAGGCAACGCGAGCGATGCTGGATCGTATCGGCGAGCTCGACGGCCACCTCAAGAGCTACGCCACCGTGATGACCGAGCGCGCGCTCGCCGCCGCTGAGCGAGCGGAGCGCGAGATAGTCAGTGGCGGCTGGCGCGGTCCGCTGCATGGCGTCCCGGTCGCGGTGAAGGACCTGTGCTATACGGCGGGCGTCCGCACGATGGGCGGCTCGAAAGTCTATGCAGACCACACGCCGACGTTCGACGCCACCGTCGTATCGCGTCTCGCCGCCGCCGGCGCGGTTCTCCTGGGCAAGCTGAACCTGACCGAGGGCGCGATGGGCGGCTACAATCCTGAATTCGACATCCCGCTCAACCCGTGGGACAACGACAGGTGGGCGGGTTCGTCCTCTAGCGGATCGGGCGCGGCTACGGCCGCCGGGCTGTGCTACGGCTCGCTTGGAAGCGACACTGGCGGTTCCATTCGCTTCCCCGCCGCCGCGTGCGGCATCACCGGGCTCAAGCCAACCTGGGGTCGCGTGAGCCGGTACGGAGTGCTCGCGCTCGCCGAATCTCTGGACCACGTTGGGCCGATGACGCGCACTGTCGCCGACGCCGCGGCGATGCTCGACGCCATCTCCGGATACGACCCCAACGACCCGACGTCGCTGTCTGACGGACCAACCGCGTGTATGTCCACGATAGACCGGGGAGTGCGAGGAGTCCGCATCGGCATAGACCCCCATCATATTTCCGACGGTGTGGATCCCGAGCTGTCCAGCGCCGTTCTCGATGGCGTAGAAGAGTTGGAAGGGCTTGGCGCCGAGATAGTAGAGATAGAGATGCCGGACGTCGACCGCTATCTGCCCGCGTGGCCCGTGCTGTGCTCGGCCGAGGCGGTGGCGGCGCACCGCGAGAACTACCCCGACCGGCGGGACGACTACGGCCCCTGGTTCCGCGGATGGCTGGACATGGGCGCCGCCAAGTCGGGCGCGGACTACGCTGAGGCGAACAATATGCGCGCCGAATGCAACGGCCTGGTGCGAGAGGCGTTCTTGGAAATAGACCTGATGGCGTGCCCCTCCACCATCGGGCCCGCGTATCCTGTAACGCCTGAGATGCTGTACGGGGAGATGGACGGGCGACGCGGAACGTCGTTCCAGCGCTACACCGTGCCGTACAACTTCAACGGCGCGCCGACGCTCTCTGTGCCGTGCGGCTTCGACGGCGACGGCCTGCCCCTGAGCTTGCAGCTGGTCGGCAAGCCCAACTCAGAAGACCTGCTCTGTCGCGCGGGCCACGCCTACCAGCAGACCACAACCTGGCATATGCAGACGCCGCCGGGCTATTAGAAGATTTAGGCATGCAATCGTTAGGGTGAGCCTGCCATTAGGAGCGATTGAAAACTAGGATAGTCAGCATGGTCAGTGCCGTGACTATCCATACAGCCGCCCCCAATCCTATGAGCAAGATAGCGACCGCTTGAACGGGCGCGCGGGAATCCCGCCTAAGCGCCCATATTCCAATTCCCAGCAACGCAGAGGAGGGCAGTCCCATCATGACTATCACTTGCGCAGCTAACACTATGTTCATTGTCTTGCCTTTGCTTCAAGCGATTGGTAACTCTGGCCCACGTTGCTAGAGCCGACGGGATGCCGCCGCTTGGCGATGTCGGGATAATTACGGTTCTTCCCAAGATTGGAGTCTCACGACTTCGCCAGTATGTTTGTCAACGATGTCCCGATCCCCCAACGGCTCTTGAAGTCGTACTGAAGCGCGGTTTTGGCAGTCCTGTCCACCTAACTGAGAGGGGTAGTGAGATTCGACGACCACATTGACCTGCACATCAACTTCAGTCTCCACCAAGCTCAACGCTTCCGGGTACTCGTCGCAGGAACTAACATAGAGCCAGAGTAGGTCTGGGGCCCTCAAAAACGTCGAGCGCACGCTCACCCAAGTGTGCGAAGACACATCTCTCACAACTTTGCCGGTACGCGCGTCAACGACGTCTCGATCAGCCAGCGGCTCTTGAAGCTGTAATCCAACACCTCCACCACAATCTAGGCCATACAAGAAGGGAGTGGCGTCGGCAACCACCTCGACCTGTACGTCAACGTCAGTTTCCACTAAGCGCGACACCTCCGGGTTCTTGCCGCAGGTACTGCCGTCTAGGGAGAGTGCAAGCCTGTCCGGGGCGCTCAAACGCGCTTCATCCACAGTCACTCCGATGCGCCAGTTGTATCCGCCGCTGCCGATGAAAGTGAACAGCCAGACCGCAAAAGCCAGCGACCCCACCACCACAACCGCGATGTATAGGCGGCCTAGCCAGCTTGACAAGAATCCTCTCGAATCAGAACCGTTACTGGCCGTAATGTTTCCTCTGGTTGGCTGCGCCATACAGTGGTGTTCTCCATCACAATGGACGAAGGCCCCAGACGCACACCCTAGAGTCGCGCACCTGGGACCAACCTCTCGACACTCACTCAGTGGCAATGAAAACGCCTAAGGCGTCGTCAATGCGATCCGCCCGGGAGAATATCTCCCGAATCCTGACGTGCATTCATCATCATATTCATTATCACTACTGTCGTCATGCAGAAGGACTTCACCGCCCCAGATGCTCAGTTTTGCTCTCGACACTGCCGAGGGCATTATGTTCCGAGCGTACCAATGTGGCGGTAATGCTGTTGAGAATGTCCGCCCTTGTCGCGCCAGTGATATTCGTTCTCGCAGTCGCCTTGAGACTCTCGATAGCGGAAGCGGGAGCTGCGCTATCGAGGACGACGAACTGCGACTATTAGAGCGCCAACCGCGGCGTCAGAGGCAAGATGCCCGCCGCCCGTTCGAACAATGCGGAGGCGCCTAGCAAGTATCCCTCTTCGCGCCACGGGGCTACGATTTGCAGACCCACGGGCAAGCCCGCTTTGGTGAATCCGCAGGGGACTGAGATCGCCGGGCATCCGAGCAGGGTGATGGCGAATGTGAGGATGAGCCAGCTAACGTAGGTGTCGAACGGGACTCCGTCCAGCTCCGATAGGTAGCGGGTGTCCACGTCGAAGGGCGGGGCGAGGACGGTTGGGCACACGAGCAGATCGTACTCGCTGAAGAACTCCGCCGTTCGGTTGATCATCGCGCCGCGCTCGAGCTCGGCGCGCGCGACGTCGTCAGGCGACAGCGACAAGCCATGCTCGATGTTCCAGATGACCTCCGGCTTTAGTTCGTCTCTATGCTCTTGCAGCAGCGTACGGTAACTCGATACGAAAGTCGCGCCGCGTAGCGTTTGGAACACCCACTCCGCTTGGCCCAGATCCGGACTTGCTTCCTCGACTTCAGCGCCTATGTCGGAGAAGTTGCGCAGGGCGGCGCGGCAAATGTCGGCGACTTCCGAGTCCACGCCGGTCAGCCCCAGGTCGGGCGAGTAGCCGATGCGTTTTGGCGTCGTCGGGTTGTCCACCCAGTCGGTGAAGGCGCGGTCGGGTTCGGAGATGCTGAGGGGGTCTTGGCGGAATGCGCCGGCCTGAGCGTCCAGCATCAGCGCGACGTCCCCTACGCTTCGGCCCATCGGCCCGTTGACGCCCAGCGTGCCATATGGAACCGAACGCGGCCCGGTCGCCACGCGGCCGGGGGTGGGGCGCAGGCCGACTACGGAGCAGAAGCTGGCGGGAATCCGCAGACTGCCGCCGAGGTCGCTGCCTGAAGCGAGCCAGATCTGTCCGGCGGCAAGCGCTGTCGCGGATCCGCCCGACGAGCCGCCGCAAGTCTTGGACGTGTCCCACGGGTTGCGGGTCTTGCCGAAGACCTCGTTGAAGGTGTTGGCGCCCGCGCCAAACTCAGGCGTGTTGGATTTCGCCAGAACCACCGCGCCGCGTGACTCGAGTGTCTGGACCATCAGGTCGGACTTCTCAGGAACGTGGTCGGCGAATATCGGAGAGCCGTAGGTAGTGCGAACGCCGGCGACGTCGGTCAGGTCTTTGATGGCGATTGGCAAGCCGTAGAGGTAGCCGCGCGGCGCCGGGTCGTCCGGTGGCGCGAGATTCGAAGCTCGGTCGCGCGCCCTATCCTCGCACAGCGTGGGCAGCGCGTTCAGGGAGCCGTCGGTCTCGCCGATACGCTCCATGGCGGCGTCTATCATCTCATCGGGAGACACCTCGCGGCGGCGCAGCCGATCCACCGCCTCGCGCGCCGTCAGCTGCACGAGTTCGTTCATGCGCTACCCCTCCGCCTCTACCTTCTTCGTTCGTCTGTGGATGCCGGTCGCGCCGCTGGGCCTGGGGGAAGCGACCTCCTCGATCTGGGGAGATCCGTCCTTCTCGACGCAGCGCACCTCGAACTCCCATTCACCATCCTCGAACGGCCAGTCATATCGCCAGATCACCCACGAGACGTCGGACAGCGGCTCACGCAGCTGCGCCTCCATCCAGGGGCCTTCATCGGCGGGGTCGTTGCTGTCGAAGCCTCGATTGACTCGCACTTCTACCTTCGAGATGCCGCGCGCGCCGGCGTAGGCTATGCCGCCTATCGGTATCAGCTTTTGATCGCCCTCTTCGACGATCGCGTCAACTGCGATCGTATCTATAACGGACGTCGCGCGAACGATCGCGTCCTTGTCCCAATTGCGTTCGACCCAGTATCCGGCCTTGTACTCGCTTACGACCTCGATGCTCGTAATCCACTTGGGCTGCTTCATTCCGAATCTGTCGGGTATCCATATCCTCAGTGGGAAGCCGTGATCCCACGGGATGGGCTTCTCGTCCCAGGCGTAGGCGAGCATAACGCGCTTGTCGGCGTTGATTAGGTCGAGATCCACGGTTTCGTAGAAGCCGTCGCCGCACTCGATGATCAGGTACTGGGCCTCGTCGGTGGGCCTGACGTCCGCTAGGATGTCTTGCAGGCTCACGCCCGTCCAGTATGTCGTACTGATCAGGTCGCCGCCGATGCGGTTCGATATGCACGACAGTGTTACGAACTCGCTGCGCGGCTCGTAATTCATCATAATGTCGCTCAGCGTCAGCGTCAGAGGGTTGCTGACCAGGCCCGTGATCGGAAGCGTCCAGTCCGCCTCTTCGATCCTGGTTGGGGTGGAACGTATGAATATCTGGTAGTGGTCGCGGACGGCGGTGTACTCTGGACGTGTGCCGAGCGCGGCCTTGAGCGGGTCGTCGGCGTTGGGGAGCATGTCGCTTATGGGCGGCGCGGCCGTCGGTTGCGCGGATGCGCCGGACTGCGCGCGTGTCGCCAACTCTGCGCGCGCTCGTTGCAGTTCCTGCTCGAGGCGCGCCTGCTCCTCCTCCAGGCGGCGCTGCTCGGCGCCCTCCATGATGCGGCCTATGCCCGCTCCGGCGACCGTTACCGTCGCTGTCGCCACACCCATTCTCACGAGGAACTGGCGTCTGCCGAGAACTTCTACGGACGGCTCTTCGACCACGTCGCCGGAATCGTCAAGCGCTCGTGTCGTTTCGATAGGCAGCAGCAGTCGCCTGCCCATGCCCACCGCAGATGCGCCCCATATGACGGACACCAACATAGTCCACACGAAGTTGGTGGTGGGTTCCAGCGGCGACTGGCCGATTGACGCCGTGATGATGGCGATCGGAGCTCCTATGATTGCGCCACAGGCGACGCCGAGGTAACGCCACCCGCTCGCGATTCGACGCTCCACAAGGCCGAAGATGATGATCGTCGCAACCACGCCGGCGCCAAGGAATATGCTGATCGCCATGATCTGCTCGGCGGTCTTGGCGAAATCTTTCACGCTCATGCCTATCAGCATGAGGGAATCTACCATCAGGTCTATGCCGAAGGTCACCATCGGCCCGGGCAGCATTCGCGCCACCCAGTCGAACGCATCGAACGGCGGGAACGACAGCTCGAACCACTTATTCGCCAGGTACATGATGGCGACGAGAGGCGCCGTTAGCATCAAGCCGGCCAGCGCTCCAAATCCAACGCTCTTGAGTTTCATGGCAACCGCTCCGTGTCAGGGTGTCAGTCGTTAGATGCGCGTGGTAGTGATTCGGATTCAGTCGATCAGTATCAGGGCCGGAACTCATGGGCATCTACGTGCGCCGCGCGCCCAACCGCCTGTATGTGCTCAGTCGGCGGTCCACCTCGCCAACGCCGCGTCGTCTATCTCCAACCCCAGGCCGGGCCTGTCGGACAGGGTAATCGTTCCGCCCTCGGGGATGATCGGCTCTACGAACAGCTCGGCTACGCTCTCGGCGGGACCGGTGAACTCTTCGGAGAACTCGTGCGGGCGAATGGCGTTGCCCACGGTGCTGTATGCGTGGAGGCTTGCCAGCGAGTTGGCGCCGATGTTGGGGCTGTGCGGCATAATGACCTTGTTGCGCGCGGACGCCATCTCATAGACGCGCATTATCTCGGACACGCCACCGACGTTGAGAATGTCGGGCTGGAGGATGTCCGGGTTGCCGAGGTCGAGCAGGTCTCTGAATTGCCATGCCGAGATCGCCTGCTCTCCGGTGGAAACGGGGCAGTCCAGCGCATCCACCACCTGGCGAAGACCGGGGAAGTCGTACTGCGGCAGCGGCTCCTCGAAGTGGGCGATTCCGCCCACCTCCTCGAACCGCCGTCCCTGCATGATGGCGGTGGGAACCGAGTAGCCGCAGTTGGCGTCGAATCCGAGAGGCACGTCGTCGGGCAGCCATTCGCGGACTGCCTTGAAGATTGCGAAGTCCTTATCCGGGTCGGCGTCCTGCCTGTAGTCGCGCCAGTCCATGCGTATCTTGAAAGCGCGGAAGCCGCGTTCGTAGCCTTCCTGAACCTCTTCCAGCATCTCGCCCGGCGACTTTCGCCAGCCGCTGCCCCGGCTCCAGTACATGGGAATTTCAGTGCGCGCCGCGCCGCCGAGCAGAGCGTGAAGCGGCATATTGGCCGCTTTGCCCATGATGTCCCATATGGCGACGTCTATGACGCCGACTATCTGAGACGGCAGCCGCGTGGCCCGTTCGCCGTCGCCGAGCGATAGAAGCTCCCAGATGCGGCGAGGCTGGAGGGGATTCATGCCTACGATAAGCGGCTTTATGACGTCTTCGAGATATGCGTTGAAGACGCCGTATCCGCGCGAGCCTTCGGCTATGCCGGTCACCCCTTCGTCGGTGAGTACCTGCACTAGCATACGTCCGGGCCTGCCGACGAACGACGCGGGCGCGTCTGCGGGCGGCGTCAGGCGATGTATCTTGATGTCGGTGATCTTCATCTGGTGAACCCCTATTCAGCGGAATGTGTTTCGTTGATTATAAACGATGTTCGAGGGAAATGGGTCAGCGAATAAGAACGGGCCAGTCGGCGGTCGGAGGAGCGGGGTCGGCGACTACGAAGTTGCGGAGGGTTCCGACGCCTTCCACCTCGACTTCGACCGTATCGCCTACGTTTATCTCGCCTACGCCCGGGCAGCCGGTGGCAATGATGTCGCCCGGGTAGAGGGTCATCGCCTCCGAAACCCAGCTTACGAGTTGGGCTACGTTCCACAGCATATCGTCGGTGGAACCGTCCACGACGGTCTCGCCGTTGACGCGACACTGGATACGGCGGCGTGGATCGCTGGCGCGGGGCGCTGATGGCTCCGAAGGGGAGCTTGCGCCTGAACCCGGTTCGAGGTCGGTGTCTATCCAGGGACCCACGGGGCAGAAGGTGTCGAAGTGCTTCCACCTCATGCTTGTACCGCGCCCCGTGTCGTCGGCGGTGAATCGGGAGCCGCTTACGTCGTTGACGCAGGTGTACCCGAGAACGTAGTCGTCGGCTGCATCTACGGGAACATTCTTGGCCGCTCTGCCTATGACCACGCCAAGCTCAGCTTCATGGATTATGGATATGCCGGTTCGGGGATAGATGATGGGGTCGTCGTGCCCCACCACGGTTCCGGACTGCTTCATGAAGATTCCGGGGCCGTCGCGCTCGTCGCGCTCCCCATAGTTGGCCGCTATCGCGGCTACCTTGTTTCTGTAGGGGTCTATGGGCGCGAGCAAGCGCACTTCGGCAAGAGAACAGAGAAATTTCCCAACGCTGGGGGAGTTATCGCCGCCTATTCGGACGGCCCTCACCCGGTCGCCTTCGATTGCTCCCCACCTAACTCTGTTTCTCCATACGAAGCGCGCAATCCTCATTGGTCAACCTTTTTGTGGTGTATGCGGGACCGTTTAGTTAGTTCAACAACGGGGGAAGCCCAACGGCTTCCCCCGCTCAAGCCCCTAGCCGCTCTACGCTACATCGAACGGGAAGCGGCTGGGCAACTTATTTCCTATTGGCTACTCGGTGGGCCAGCCATCGGCGGTTTCGCCGGCGGCGAGAGCGGCGCTGATGGCGGAGCCGGCATCGGCGGTAACCCATCCCGACCAGACCATCTCGTTGCCGTTCAGCCACCAGAGAGCGGCGTCATTGGCGGTCGCGTCCGGGTTGTCGTTCATCCACTGGGCGACGACCTTGTACTTGTCTATGTCGAATTCCCAATTGCGGAGCATCTCGACCACGTCCGGAGCGCGGGTGAGCAGGTCGGGGTGTACCGCTATCAGGATGGTGGCGTCCTCGTAGGCGCAAGCCTTGGTGGTGAACCAGCACTCATCGCTATACGGCGGCTCTTCTAGCCGGACCAGATCGAGCAGCAGCGGCGGGTCGTTGGTGCCCCACTGGTAGCCTAGCCAGGGTTCCTGCTTATCGTAGGCGCCGTAGAGGTCGGCGTTGGCGGCCGCGCCGTCCCCAGGGTTGACGATGTGTACGTGGTCTTCCAAGTCGTATCCCACCATCTGCTTGGCATTGACTTCTTCGCAAGCCCAGCCGATGACGCATGAGACGAGGCGCGCCTTGCCGCCGGTTTCCGCCGTCGTGAATAGCTGCTTGAACTGGTCGTCCTTGAGGTCTTCCACGCTGTCGAGATCAGGGTACTGCTCCTGGAGATAAGCGGGGATGACGAAAGCGGACTGCCAGTCTTTGCCGAGGCTCTCGCCGACTGAGACGACTTCGCCCATAGCCTGCGCTTCCATCCAGGCTTCATCCTGGTTGGGCAGCCAGATCTCCATGGTCACGTGAGAGTCGCCGTTGCGGAGTCCGTTGAACAGCGGCAGGGTGGCGCCGAACACCACGTCGGTCGGATATCCGTAGCCCTTCTCCACTATGTACTGCGCTATACGGTCCTGCACCTGGGCGCTCGTCCAGTTCAGGTCTGAGAAGACTATCTTCTCTTTGGGTCCAGGAGTGGGCATGACCTCTACTTCGACGGTCTTGACGACTTCCTTTTCGACTTCGACCGTTCTGACGACTTCGACTTCGACGGTTCTGACGACTTCGCTGGCGCAAGCGAGCGCGGCGAACGCCACGACAGCGAGCAGCGCCCCTGTTATGGCTATCTTGGTTATGAATCTGGTGTTCACGGCAAACCTCCCTGTGGGTCTTCGATGTCCGGTATCCGGCTTGCTCCGATCGGGCTATCCTGCGCTGATTCTTTCGTTCTGCTGCCTGGCTACCGATTGGGTAAGGCGGTCAATGATTATGGCAAGGAAGACGATGGCAAGTCCAGCGATTGCGCCGTTGCCGGACTGGTTCTTCTGAAGCGCCCTGAGCACATTGTCGCCAAGACCGCCGGCGGCGACCATACTGGCTATCGTCACCATGGCGAGCGCCATCATGGTCGTCTGGTTCACGCCTGCCATGATCGTGGGCATCGCCATGGGAATCTGAACTTTGGTGAGCAGTTGATACGGCGTCGTGCCGAACGAGCGCGCCGCCTCCACCGTCTCCGCGGATACCTGGCGTATGCCCAGGTTGGTGAGGCGAATCACGGGAGGAACGGCGTAGATGATAGTGGCGAAGACGCCGGCTGGAGGGCCAAGTCCAAAGAACAGCACGCCCGGGAGCAGGTACACGAAGCTGGGCATCGTCTGCATACCGTCCAGAATGGGGCGCATGATGTTGTTGGCAAGTTCGTTTCGCGCCGCGAACACGCCAAGCGGCAGGCCAATCGCCACCGATATGAAGACCGAGACCACCATCAGGGCAAGGGTATCTACGGTGTTTTCCCACAGACCCATGAACCCGATGAAGAGCAGCGCCGCGACGGTGAAGCCGAGCAGCGCCCAGCGGCCGATGGCGAAAGACAGGACGGCGAGCGAGAGAACGACGACAGGCCATGGTATCCACTTGAGGACGTTCTCTATGTAAACCAGGGCGTAGGTGACGCCCTCCTTGAGCGGGCCGAACAGCCAGCTGCCCTCCACGGTGAGCCACTTGACCGCGTCGTCTATCCAACCGCCTGTAACCTGCCGCACGGTCCTGGTGATAGTAACGGTGTTGCCGGCCGGCGTTGGCTCCTCGTAGGTGTCAACGGTGGTCGGGAACTCCATCGCGGGACCCCACGCGACGAGGCATACGACGAGAGTCAACAGGATCAGCGCCGCGGCCGCTGCCCAAACCGTCCGGGGCGAGCGCGGGTCCAGGGATAGGCCCGCCGGCAGTGAGACCGTATCCGATCGGGTATCGTCCGCCTGCGCCATGTTGGTCCTCCTGGAGGTCTATGGGTCCGGCTCTGTATCGGTGTCCGCTATCTCAGCCAGAAGCGCGCCGCGGTGTATCTCGCCCAGCAGTCGGCCCTCTTCGTTCACTATGGCTATTGGATGCTCCGTCTCAGCCGCCATTGGGATTATCTCTTCGATGAAAGACTCGGGCGCGGCGGTCATCGCCGGCTCCAGGCGGACGCCTTCCAGCTTCTCGACGCCCTGCCGCGCGAGTCTTGCCGCCAGGTCCTCGGTGAGGATGCCGCGCAAGACGTTGCCGTGACCCAGCGCGAAGGCGGCGTCGAGGTCTGCCGAGCGCATGACTCGAAGAGCCGCGTTCGGCCCCTGCCAGTCGTACACCACCTCAGCGGGTTTCTGCATGATCGCGCCGGACTGGATGACGCGCGTCCGGGATACGTCCTGCACGAACTCGGCGACGTAGTCGTCTGCGGGCTTGGTGACGATCTCCTCAGGCGGACCAAGCTGGACGATCTCCCCGTCGCGCATTATCGCTATGCGGTTGCCTATCTTGAGAGCCTCGTTCAGGTCGTGAGTGATGAACACTATCGTCTGCTGAAGTTCGCGCTGGAGCGCGATCAGCTCGTCCTGCATTTCGCGTCGAATGAGTGGATCCAGCCCGCTGAACGGCTCGTCCATCAGCAGTACCTCGGGGTTGACGGCGAGCGCGCGCGCCAGGCCGACGCGCTGCTGCATTCCGCCGCTCATCTCGCGCGGGTAGTAGTCTTCCCATCCCGTCAGTCCCACCGTCTCGATGGCTTTGGCGGCCAGCGAGTAACGCTCTTCCTTGTCCATGCCCTGGATTTCCAGGCCGTATGCCACGTTGTCTAGCACGCGCCGGTGCGGGAGCAGGCCGTAGTGCTGGAAGACCATGGCCACCTTGTTTCTTCTGAACTGGATTAGCTGTTCGGAGTCGTAATCGAGGATGTTTTCGCCGCCGAATAGTATCTCGCCGTCGGTGGCGTCTATGAGCCGGATGAGAGTGCGGACGAGCGTTGATTTGCCACTGCCGGACAGCCCCATGACGACGAAGATTTCTCCCTCGTCAACCTCGAACGAAACGTTGCGAAGGGCGAACACCAAGTCCAGTTCGTCCTGTATCTGGGCGCGGGTCTTGGCTGCGTGTTCAGCCGCCAGGGCGCGTTCGGGTCGGTTGCCGAACACTTTGGACAGGTTGGAAACTTGGATTTGGTGTGCGGATTTGCTCATGGTGCGGTATCGTAGCCTTTATGGTGGTCTTACATAAAGATTAGCACATGAACATGAGGTTGCGGGGATTTGTTGACAGGTATTCTGGCGCGGTGGGACCTTGGCGCATAGGAACGCGGAGACGAAAAGAACCAAAATTTGTCCTTCTGCGCCTCTGCGTTAATAATTGGTTTCGCAGCGTCACATCCCTAGCTCTGCATCGTCGCCAAGTCTTGGGTTGGGATGTGGCAGTTGATTGTGTGGCGGACGCCGCTCGGACCGTGCTGTTCAGGCGGGGGCGTCGTATCGCAGACGTCGCCAAGCTTGCGCGGACATCTGTCGGCGAAGAAGCATCCCTTGAACGCGGACCGCAGCGTAGGTACGCTGCCCTCTAGCCTGATGTTGGTCGGGTCGGCGTCCGGGTCCGGGATGGGCGCGGCGGACAGCAGCGCCTCGGTGTAGGGGTGCGACGGCGCGCTGAGCACCTCGGTGGCCGGCCCGTATTCGGCGACGTGACCGGCGTACAGCACCAGAATATCGTCCGAGACGTAGCGAACTACGCCGAGATCGTGCGTGATGAAGACGTATGAGTTGCCGTACTCCCGCTGATGCTCTTCGAGAAGGTTGAGCACCTGCGCCTGCACGGACACGTCGAGGGCGGAGACCGCTTCGTCGGCTACGACGAGGTCCGGGTTGGCGGCGAACGCGCTGGCTAGCGCGACGCGCTGCTGCTGGCCGCCGCTAAGCTCGGACGGCTCGCGGTCCAGGAAAGACGGATCGAGGCCGACAGCTTCCATGAGCTCCTCGGCGCGCTCTCTGCTCTCGCCGCGCCCGAGTCCCGCGAATTTCCTAAGCGCCCTGATGATGGTATGGCCTATCGGCAGCTTGGGATTGAGTGACGCGGTCGGGTTCTGAAACACCATCCGCATAGCGGCGCGCTGATCTTCTGTGCGGTCGAGGACGTCGGATTCTAAAGTCTGACCGCGCAGTTCCAGCCTGCCGCCGTTCTTCTGCTCCAGGCCGACTATGGCGCGGGCGGCTGTGCTCTTGCCGGATCCGCTCTCGCCGACGATTCCGAGAGTGCGGCCCTCGCCGACACGCATATCCACGTCCACCAGCGCTCGCACGGGCGGCGCGACCGGCGGCCCGAACAGGATGTACTTCCTTCGTCCTCCGCCGTAGAATTTTCTCAGCTGTTCGGCGTTCAGCACTGGGGTCTCGCCACTCTCGGGCGGCTTGATAACGCGCGCCAAGTCCTCGCCCCACACGTCCGAGTGTACGTCATTGTGGTAGAGGCACTTGACGAAGTGATGCCCGTTCGCGCCGGCGTTCACGATGGGCGGCGACTGCGAGAGGCACGAGTCTTGGACCAGCGGGCACCGTGGGGCGAACAGGCACTCGTCGAGGTTCGGCGACTGCGCGTCGAACACCGACCCGGGAATGCTGCTCAGCTGCCGCTCGATGCCGTCGTCGCCCGGCGGCTGCGGCACGCAGGACAGTAGGCCGGCGGTGTACGGATGGCTCGGATTCTTGAAGAGCTCGCGGACGGGCGCCTGCTCGACGATCTCGCCGGCGTACATGACGGCGACGCGGTCGGCGACGCGGGCGATGACCCCGAGATTGTGGCTGACGAACAGGATGCCGGCGTTCACGCGGTCTTTGAGATCGACTACCAAGTCCAGAATGGTAGCTTCTGTAGTAACGTCCAGCCCAGTCGTCGGCTCGTCCATTATCAGCAGATGCGGGTCGCAGGCCAGGGCCATCGCTATCACCACGCGCTGTTGCTGACCTCCGCTGAGCTCGTGCGGGTAGCGTCGGCCGATCCGGTTGGCGGCTGGCAGCCCCACGCTATCGAACAGCTCAACGCTCTTGGCGCGGGCCTCGTCTGCGCCAATGTCCAGGTGCTGAAGCAGCGCCTCTTCGACTTGTGGACCGACTCGCATCGAGGGATTGAGCGAGGTAACCGGGTCTTGATAGACCATCGCGATGCGATTGCCCCTCAGCTCCATTAGCTCGGTCGGCGACAGCGACGTGATGTCCAC
The DNA here is from genome assembly GCA_965208795.1 of Dehalococcoidia bacterium. Taxonomy (GTDB): domain Bacteria; phylum Chloroflexota; class Dehalococcoidia; order Lucifugimonadales; family UBA1123; genus VXRN01. The sequence goes on along the minus strand of CBDBPQ010000002.1, from coordinate 281,263 downwards.
GCCCTCGAATCGCACCGCTCCCTCCACCTCTGCCGATCCCGGAAGGTAGCCCATCATGGCGAACGCGACGGTTGATTTTCCGCAACCCGATTCGCCAACCAGCCCTAGCACCTCGCCCCTCGCGATTTCGAGAGAAGCGTTCCTGACCGCTCGGAAAGTGCCTCTCGGGCTGTAAAAGGTCACCGCCATGTCTTCGACTTGCATGAGCGGGGCGTCCGGCTGGAGCGCGCTTCGGCTGAGATCAGGGGAAACTTGGGTCATGCTCTATCTGTCTCCGGAAGGTTTTGCGCCTGTCGGATGCCGTCTGCGAGCAGGTTGATGCCGACGACGAGAGACGCCATTGCGAATCCGGGCGCGAGCGCCGCCCACGGGACAGTGCTGAGGTATTCGGCGTTCTCGCTGACCATCAGCCCCCAGTCGGGTGTGGGTGGCTGAACGCCAAGTCCGAGGAAGCCCAGACCTGCGGTGAGCAGCAGCGCGAAGCTCAGGCGTATCGAAGCTTCGACCGCGACCACTGGCAGCACGTTCGGCAATATCTCGCGGAACATGATGTACAGCGTCGGCTCACCCCTTAGACGCGCGCTCTGGACGAACTCCAGTGGTTTGACCGCCAGTGTCGCGCTGCGTATCACCCTGCTGTTGTTGGGCATGAACGAGATGCCAATGATGAAGATTACTATCCACGAGTGGTCTATGCCGCTGAAGCGTTGGGTGGCCATATTGATCACCAGAATCGCCAGCAGCAGCGACGGAACGGCGAGGAACCAGTCCACGACTCGCATGATAGCCTGATCTACCCTGCCGCCCGTGTATCCGCTGGTTACGCCGACTATCGTTCCGAGCGTTACGCCGAACGCTGTGCCGATAGCGGAGATCCAGATTATCGAACGCGCGCCGGCGAGCACTCGGCTCATCACATCCCGTCCCTTGTCGTCGGTGCCGAGCCAGTACGCGTCGGAAGGAGCGCTGAATCGGTCGGGCAGGTGGTATTCGAGTGGATCGTATGGCGCGATCCACGGCCCCGCTACCGCGAGGAACAGATGGAACGCCACGATGGCGAAACCCACCCGTCCGGTGTTCGTGCGGAGAACGAGCTGGAGCGCGGCGGCTGCGCTGGCGAGCGCCGCGGGCATTCGCGCCGCTTCTTCGGTCGTTCGGATCGCCGGATCGCCGGTTGCCATTAGGCCAGCCTCACTCTGGGATTGAGCGCGCCATAGGCGAGGTCGGCGGCGAGGTTGCTGAATGCGTAAACAGCCGCTATCACCATTGCCGCCGACTGCAGCATACGTATATCGCGCGTGTTTATCGCCTGTATCAGCAGACTGCCCATGCCCGGGTACGCGAACAGGTTCTCGATGATGATCAGCCCGCCGAACATCCAGCCGACGTTGTTGGCTATAACCGTTATCGTTGGCAGCATCGCGTTCGGCAAAACGTGTCGGATGACCACCGTTCGCATCGGCAGGCCCTTGAGAATCGCGGTGCGGACGTAGTTGCTGCCCATGACCTCGATCACATTGGCGCGCGCCATTCTGAATATGTACGCGAACAGCGCGCCGGTAACCGTCAGAATCGGCATTATCAGCACTTGTGGATTGCCCAGTATGGATTCGCCCGGCATCATGATGCTCGAAGACGGCAGCCAGCCTAGCGTTGACGACAGTACCAGTATCATTATCACGCCGGTTACGAATTCGGGCAGCGATATGGTTATGAGGCTGCCCATGGTCAGGAATCGGTCTATCTTGGTGTCAACCCGCGTGCCGACCCAGACGCCCATCGCCAGAGCGGTTGGAACGGCGATAACGAACGCTCCTATCGCCAGCAGCGCCGAGTTCGCCAGCCGACCGCCGACGACCGTGGAGATCGAGATGTCCGGCGACTTCGCCGACACGCCCAGGTCGCCGCGAACCGCGTTCCATATCCAGTCCAGATATCGAATGTGCGGGGGACGATCCAGCCCCATCTGCTCGCGCAGCGCCTTGAGACTCTCCGGAGTCGCCTGCTGTCCGAGCATCACCTGGGCCGCGTCGCCCGGCACCAGCTCTATCAGCAGGAATATAGCAACGGACACCGCGAGCAGCGTTACTACTATGAGAGATAGTCTGACTGTGAGAAATCTTGCCATACCCTAGTTTCCATCGGTTAGTGGTTAGAGAGTGGAGAGGCTCGCGCCTCCCCACTCCATCCTAGACAAACGGCGGGCCGGCTAGTTCTCTGTGATCCACCACTCCTCGAAGAGCCAGTGCGCGAGCGCGGTGTGCGCCTGGACGTTGTGGACGTTGGCGCGGTGCGCGTGCAGAACGGGGTTGTACGTCAGGTACAGCACCGGAACATCCTCGATGAGGATCTCCTGCATCTCGCGGAAGTACTCCTTGCGCTTCTCGAAGTCCGCCTCGGAGGCTGCGAGATCGAGAAGCTCGTCGAGACGCGGGTTGTCGTAGAATGACTCGTTCCAGGTGCCGCCGCTCCTGAGCTGGACGTTGATCGAGGCGTTGGCTGGGCGCGATCCCCAGTTGCTCGATACCAACGGGCAGCAGGGGTTCATCCACTGCGCCGTCCAGTAGGTGGACTCGGGATGCGAGACGACATCTACGTTGATGCCCAGCCCGGTCGCCTCGACCGACTCCTTGACTGCCAGCGCGACGTCCTGCATCTGGTTGAAGTCGGACGTGTTCAGGGTCAGGTCTATGCCGTCCGGGTACCCGGCGGCTTCGAGGTATCCTCTGGCCTTTTCGATGTCCTGTTTGATGATAGGCTGCTCGTCCCAGTAGTACTGGTCGTTTATGCCCACGGGATGGTCGTTGGCGGGGAAGCCGCGCCCGAAGAGGGCGGCTTCCGCTACGAAGTCGCGGTCGATCGCGTACTGGACAGCCTTGCGGAGGTCCTTGTTGGCGAAGAGCGGATCTTCCAACCCCTGGAACGGGGCGAAGTTCTCAGCCTCGCTGCCCTGGAGGTGCGCGTAGCTAGTGTGGAAGTCTATCACGCCCACGCCCGCGGTGGGAGCTGAGACGATCCGAATGTCTGGGTTGCCCGCCAGCGAGCCGAGCGACGAGAAGTCTGGGGATAGCACCGCGTCTATCGCGCCGGTCTTCAGCGCCTCGATGCGCGTTACCGATTGCGGCATATAGAAGAACACCATCTGGTCCGCGTGGGGCCTGCCCTCTCGCCAGTAGTCCGGGTTCTTGTGCATCACGGTTCGTTCGGTGGGATTGTGCTCTCCCAGCGTGTATGGGCCGGAGCCGTATTCGCCGGTGGTTATCTGTTCGCTGGTGACCCCGTCTTCGACGATCCGCAAGTGGTAGTCTGTCATGTCGCCCAGCAGGAACGCGTTGGGGTTGCCCAGATCCAGCACTAGGGTGCTGTCGTCAGGCGTCGTAACGGTATCAATATAGTTGATGTTGTCCCTGTGGGGCGATGCCGAGTCCGGCGCCCGAACGCGGTCGAGCGTGTATTTGATGTCGGCGGACGTGAGAGGCTTTCCACTGTGGAAATTGATTCCCTCGCGCACCTTGAACGTGTACTGGGACAGGTCATCGGTAACTTCGAAAGATTCTACCGCCCAGGGCGTAACTTCGCCATCGAACCAGTAGTGGGCGATGTTGTCGTGGGTCAACTCGCCGTATGGCGCTTCCGCCTGCGCCAAGCCCGCAAGCATCGGGTCCAGCGAGTTGAACGCGATCATGCCGAGGCGGATCGTGCCGCCGGAGACGGGCGTGTCGCCCATTCCCATCGCGGGTTCGGGCATGGCTACCGCCCTGTCCACGATGGCCTGCACGTCGGCGGCGGTTATCTGGCCCTCGGTCGCCTTCATTACAGCTGCCTGGACATCCTCGCTGGTCATCATGCCCGCCTGCGCTTCGCTGACAGCCATTGAGATTGCGGATTGGACGTCCGCGCCGGTTGCGGCGTCTTCGGTGGCGGCCATTACCGCGCTCTCGACCATCGCTTGAATCTGCTCGGGCGTCGCGCCCTCTGTCGCCGCGCCCTCGACGGCGGACTGCACCATCGCCTGGATTTCCGCTGCCGAGACCTGCTCCGGAAGGTCCGGCATCTGGACGCCCTCGACGGCGGACTGCACCATCGTCTGGATTTCCGCTGCCGAGACCTGCTCCGGCGCCGGCTGCTGCGCCGCAGCAACCGCCTCTGCGACCACTCTGCTCAACTGCGCCTCGTCTATCGCGGGCGCCGGCGCAGGTTCGCTGCTGCACGCCAGCGCGGCAAATGCGAGCAGCGCTGCCGACGCTATCGCTGCGATTGGCGCGAAGGGTAACTTGAACTGTGTCAGTCTCATATTTATCTGTCCTCCCTGTTGCTCGTCTTTCACTTGGTTAAAACTTGCTCCTCGATCTTTGATCTCTTCTTGGGGGGCGCGGCCATGTCTCGTTCAGTGGGCGACGCCGGACTTGAAGACCTTCCACAGCGCCGCGCTGTCGCCGACGGGGTGGTCTTGGTCGGTTACGAAGTGGTTCAGCGTGTTGACTGCCTGTATTAGCCCATAGAACTGGAGCGCGGCCGCCTTCACGTCCACGTCCCGCTTCACCTCGCCGCGCTGTACGCCAATGGTTAGTTGCGCCTCGATCATCTCCAAATGCTTATCCACCGCCGCTTGCATCAGCGTTCTCAACTCGTCGTCGCCGTTCATCAGCACTTCGGCTATCACCATGAAGGAGACTCCGATAGTGGTCGAAGGCGCGACGTTGTCGCGCAGCACGCTTTCCAGGCGGCAGAGACCGGACTCGGGGTCGCCGTCTATCAGGTCTATGCGCCGCGCCAGCCTATCGTCAATATCCTCGATGAGGCCGGCGAGTATCTGCTTCTTGCCTCTGAAGTGGCGGTAGATCGCGCCGTCGCTTACTCCGACGGCGCGCGCGATGGCGCCGATTGTCAGCGCCCTCATGCCACGCTGGGTGATGACGACCCTGGCAGCCTCGATAATTTCACGCCTCCTGACGCTTGTGGGGCGTCGAACTCGTGTTACCATCTCGCCAAATCCACAATATTCTGATAGTCTTGTAAGTGAACGCTCGCAAGCTACTATACCTACCCTCGCCTAAAACGTCAAATTTACTAAAATTATAAAATCAAGACCTACATTCACCTTGACATTTCCGGAAACTTGCTGAAAGTTGGACTATAGATGCCTTGAACGAGGAAGGAAGCGTCCATCATGAAACTCGCGTTCTTCGATGATTACAGACTCGGCGTCGCAGTGGACGATCGCATCGTAGATGTCTCGGCGGCGGTGGCGGACATCCCTCACTTGGGGCCGCATCACCTTATCAACGGGTTGATAGAGCGATTCGACGAGTACAGGCCCGCGCTGGAACGCGCCGCCGCGTCGTCCGACGGCGCGCCGCTCGCCGACGTCCGACTCCGCCCCCCGACGCCGAAGCCGGGCAAGCTGGTGTGCATGGCGGTAAACTACATGGAGGACGGAACGCGCGACGCTCCCGCGCCCATCAACGCTTTCCTGAAGTCGCCCAAGGCGGTGATCAGCGACGGCGATACGGTGGTGCTGTCCAAAGAGCCGGCGGCGATCTTCGAACACGAAGCTGAGCTAGGCATGGTGATAGGCAGACGCGCGTCGCGGGTTAGCGCCGGCGACTGGGAAGGGTACGTGTTCGGCTACCTCAACTTCATAGACGTGTCGTCGCGCGGGCTGGGCGCGCCGCCCATGGATAGCTTCTTCGCTACAAAGTCGCCGCATACGTCCGCGCCGCTTGGCCCGTTCCTGGTTACCGCCGACGAGGTGGGCGATCCGCAGAACTTGGCTGTCAAGCTATCGGTCAACGGCAAGCTGAGGCAGGACTTCAACACCAACGATATGGCTCATAAGATCCCGCGAGTGATCGAGTTCGCGTCGTCCATCACGACGCTCGACCCGGGCGACGTGGTGGCGACCGGCACCAACCACCGCGGGCTTGGACCGCTGCACGACGGCGATACGATAGAGATGGAGATAGAGGGGCTCGGCGCGCTTCACCTCAATGTTCGCGACGACCTGAAGCGCGAGTGGCCCCGAGAGACGCGGCTGGAACGCGAGATGAGAGAGGCGGCGCGATGAAACTGGTAATGTTCGACGATTTCAAGCCCGGCGTTCTGAGCGGCAACTCCGTGGTGGACATCTCGGAGGCGGTCGGCGGTATCGCGCATCTGTCTCCGCAGGAATTGATGGCCGGCATCATCGCCGACTTCGATTCGGTTCGAGGCGACATAGAAGCTCTCGTCGCCGCGTCCGCCGCATCCAATGGCGGCACGCCGCGCGACACGGTCCGGTTCCGCCCGCCGCTTCCCAAGCCGACACAGATTGTCGCCATGGCGGCTAACTACATGGAGAGTGGCGCGCGCGAGGCTCCCGCGCTGATCAACGCCTTCCTGAAGTCGCCGAATTCGATCATCGGAGACGGAGATACGATCGTCTTGCCGGACGCGCCGGCGGCGATCTTCCACCACGAGGCCGAGCTTGGCGTCGTCATCGGCAGGGAGGCGGCTAATGTGGACGCCGCCGACGCCTACGACCACATCTTCGGCTACGTCAACTTCATAGACGGCTCGGCGCGCGGGCTGGGCAACGGCAGCTTCTTCCAGGGCAAGTCTTGGGACACCTTCGGGCCGGTGGGGCCGTGCATCGTGACGGCGGACGAGATAGGAGACCCACAGGATCTGCGCGTTCGGCTGTGGGTGAACGGCAGGCTGCGGCAGGACTTCTCCACCTCGGACATGGCTTACGCCATCCCGCGCTGCATCGAGTGGGCAAGCGGCATAACGACCCTCGAACCCGGCGACATACTCGCTACCGGCACCAACCACCAGGGGCTGGGCGCGATGCAGGACGGCGACACGATAGAGTTGCACATAGACGGTCTGGACAAGCTGACCGTGAGCGTTCGCGACGACCTGAAGCGAGAGTGGTCCCGCGAGATAGACAGGGCGACGGCAGACCGCGCCGCCGGGCGCGCATCGGCGGGCGGGTTTGGAGAGCCGCAATCGTAGGTTCTGTCCCTTCCCCCTTGACGGGGGAAGGTTAGGATGGGGGTGAAATCCCCGTATCCGCTAAAGCCAGAGACGGAGGTGACCCGATGCCGACGAATGTTCCCCCGCAATACAGGGAGGCCGAGACGCGCTTCCGCGAGGCGACTACGACGCAGGCAAAGATAGCCGCGCTCCAGGAGATGCTTTCGATAATGCCCAAACACAAGGGCACCGACCATCTCAAGGCGCAGCTGCGCTCGCGCCTGTCGAAGCTGATGGCGGACCTGGATGGCGGATCGTCCAAGGGGCCGGCCAGCGGAAGAACCGAGCCGTTCTCGATGCCCAAGGAGGGCGGTGGACGCGCGACGCTGATCGGTCTGACCAATGTCGGTAAGTCGCTGATCCTGAACAAGTCAACCGGCGCGCGGAGCAAGGTAGGCGCCTATGAGCTTAGCACGCAGGAGCCGGTGCCCGGTATGCTCAACTATGAGGACGTACGCATCCAGTTGGTGGACACGCCGCCCATATCCAACCCGTCCACCCAGGGCAGGCTGTACGGACTGCTTCGCAATACTGACGTGTTCGTGGTGGTGGTGGACTTGGCGATGGACCCGGTCGCGCAGGCGGACGAGGTGTTCACCGCGCTGGGCGAGTGGAATTTCAGTATGCTCGGGCGCGACGAGATGCGCGACGGGCGCAATCCCTGGCTAGATAAGCCGACGATCTTGGTGGGGAACAAGGCGGACATACCTGACGTCCTGGACCAGTACATCGAGTTGGAAGAGGCGTACGGGGACAGGTACGTCGTCATCATGGCGAGCGCGGAAGAAGAGGTGGGCTTCGATGAGCTCGCCGAGGAAGTGTTCGCTGCGCTGGAGGTGATCCGCGTATATACCAAGTCGCCGCGAGTGAAGGTCGAGGACTACGCCCCGACCGAGCCTCTGGTGCTGCCGATCGGCGCGACTGTGAGCGAGGCGGCCACCCAACTGCACAAGGACTTGGCGCATGGCCTCAGATACGCCGTGCTGTGGGGCGAATCGGGCAAGTTCGACGGGCAGCACGTGGGACGCGGCCACCAACTGACCGACAGGGACATCATCGAGCTGCACACGTAGGCAACGGCGCCAAACCCCTTCCCCCTCGATGGGGGAAGGTTGGGATGGGGGGTGAAACCCTCGCCCTGGCCAAGTTGCGCGAGTCTCCAAGATGTTCTTGGTAGCCCTGTCTCAGGGGCGTAGGATAGCGAACCGATTGGCTGCCCGACCAGGGATCGAACCCGGGGCTGAGGAGCCAAAGTCCGCCGTGTTACCATTACACCACCGGGCAGCGCGTTGAGGGAAATCGGCGCGGCGTCAGCAGGCGTCCGGGTGATGGGACGCTTCCGACGCGCGCCTAGGGTTGGTCGCCGGGCCGGCTTATGGGATGACCGTCGCCGACCGGAGGCTCGATAAGCCCCATGTCCACACCTGCTTGGTAGAAGTTGATAGACCAGCCGGCGCCGAAGACCATAGGCGTAAACACGCGCGGATCGTCCGGATTCCACAGCCGCTCGCGGATGCGCTCGGGCGTCGGAACGCGGTAGTCGAACGGGATGCCGTAGAAGACTCCGTGAGACTTCTTCTCCCGGTACGCGTAAACGGCAGTGGCGACGAAGACCGCGGTTGCCGCTACCTTGATGACTTTGCCGATCATGTCCGTGTCTCCCAACCCGGATGCCTCCGGATGCCGTAGATTCATTGTACAGGAGATGGGGCGGCGGTGTCAGCCGCAAGCTCGCGCCGGACGACGAGGCTCGGACAACCACAGGGTTCGCTCCTGCTGTTACAATTCGGACGCAACCTGCAACACCCGAGGAGAACGCTATGGTCGGACGATTGGCCCTGGTTGGCGGAGACGAGTTTAGGCCCCCCTGCGAGGATATGGACAGGGTGATTCTGGAAGCTGCGGGAAAGGAGCGCCCGGCAACGCTGATCATCCCGACTGCGGCGGCCTTCGAGCGGCCGGATCTGGCGGCGAACAACGGTGTACGCCACTTCGTGTCGCTGGGCGCGGAGGCGTCGTCGCTGATGGCGCTGAACCGCGACGACGCGGACGATCACGCCATGGCCGCGCGGATCGGGGGCGCGGACGTCATCTACCTCACGGGCGGCAATCCGGCGCATCTGCTCGACACGCTCCAAGACTCTCGGCTGCTGGACGCCATTCGCGCCGCAGTGGAACGTGGCGCGATACTGGCCGGTTCCAGCGCGGGGGCCATGGTCATGGGAAGTTGGATGCGTTTCCGAGGGAGATGGCGCGAAACGCTCGGCATCGCCGAAGGCATAGCGACGCTGCCGCACCACGAGCGCGCCGACCCGGACGCTACGCTCGCCGACCTGTCGGCGGCGCCTGCCGGACTGTCGGCGGCGCTCGGCATAGACGGAGGCTCCGGCGTTATGAGCGGCTTGGACGCCGCCGCCGGCTGGACCGCGCTCGGATCGGGCCGCGTTACCGTCTATCAGGGTGGGGCGTGGCGACGGTACGAGAGCGGCGAGAGGTTCAACTTCTAGGCGCGCTGGTACACCTGTATGCGGAACCGGCAGCTTTCCACTACGAACAGCCTGCCCTCATCGTCCACCTTCACGGCGGTTGGACCCCAGAGCAGCTTTTCGATATTGGCCGACTCCTCCCGCGCGCTGCCTCGCGCCATCGGTCCAAGCTCGGGCTCCATATCCGACTTCTGGCGCTCTCGCAACTCATGGGCGTTGGAGCTGAAATACTCTTGTCCCCATTTGGATATGCCCGACTCGCCGCGCAGCTTGGCTAGAAACCTCCCGTCGGGACGCAGCGCCTGAACTCGCTCATTGCCCCAGTCGGCCACGTATATGTTGCCGTCCGCATCGGTAGCTACCCCTGCCGGACGGCTGAACTCGCCATCGCCATCGCCCGCGGCGCCGATGGTGGTTGTGTGGCGTCCGGAGGCGTTGAAGCGCTGCACTCGATCATTGCGCCAGTCGGCTACCAGAACGCCGCCGTCGGCATCTACGTGTATGCCCCAGGGCAGGTTGAACTCGCCGTCCGCGCGGCCGGGACGTCCCCACGATTCCAAGAAACGTCCGTCGCGGGTGTAGCGTTGCACGCGGCAGTTGAGGCTGTCGGTAACCAGCAGGTTGTCGTCGACGTCGAACGCAATGCCGGAAGGTCGGTTGAACTCGCCGTCCCCGCGGCCCTTGGCGCCCCACTTGTCCAGGTATCGTCCGCGGCCGTCGAAGATCGTGATCCGTTGCAGCGCCTCGTCGGATACGTACACGTTGCCATCGCTGTCCAGAGCGATCGAAGAGGGCCACATCATCTGGCCGTCTTCCACGCCGCCTCTGCTGAACTCGCCCAGATACTCCTCGTCCACGGTGCACATGGTTACACGCTTGTTGGGCAACCTCGACGCAACCTCGGGGCCAGCGCGGTTGAGCACGTACATCACGCCGTCTTTGCCCAACGCCACGTCAACCGGGTTGTTGAACCCGCGCCCTTGCAGCGAGTACAGGCCTATGGTGTGGCTATAGCTGTATAGTTGGTCCGTGGCGACCATGGCGCATCTCCGGATCTCAGGCCATCTGGTATTCGCGGGTCGAGACTATAAGCTGCAGTAGCTCCATCACCCGTTCGGACGATTCGCCGTCGCCGTTGGCGTTCGCCGCATGATCGACGAGCTCCTGCCGCGTTCTTGGAGAAACGCTCATCGCCCCCATCAGTTCCAGGCAGCTGTCCACCATCTCTTCGGGCGTGAGTCCGGGCCCGCGAGCCTGAACGCGCTCGACGATGGACCTGACTCCCGGCTTTGTGTCGTCGGCGAACTGCTGCACGGCGAAGTTGACGCGGTTGACGAGGCTCGCGGTGGTTACCCACTCCCTGCCGGTGTGCCAGCCCTCGACACTTGGCGGATCGACCAGCATCTGGCCCATGCTTCCGGTCTGGAGCGCTAGCTGGATGTCCTCTACCTCCGGGAACGCGAAGCCGCCGGACTGCCGCGCGGCCCCGGCGACCATCTCTGCCGGACTCTTCACCTTCTCGAATCGTGCGCGCTTGAAGAAATCGGAGTTAAACAGCGTTCGCAGCATCGCGCGAATCTCTCCGCCGCTCTCGAAGTAGGCGCGGGCCAGCGTGTCGATCGCGTCGGGGTCGCGCGGCGGCACTGTCTCCCACGCGGGCACCTGCGGTTCATCGGCGACGAAGAAGTTGTAGAGATGCCGCGAGATGAAGCGCGCGGTCGCGGGCTGCTCGCAGATAATGTCGATAACGTCCTCGCCGTCGAACGCGCCGCGCTGACCCAGGAACGTCTTCTCGCCGCCGTCGTGATCATCGCCGCGGTATTCGTACTGCCAGTCGAGGCGACCGTAGGGCCACACCGAGTCCTGCGAAGCGCGCACCGTGTGGTGGGTGGCGTTTCGTATGGTCCAGCCGGTGAATGCCCTGGAACACTGCCTCACGTCATCCTCGGTGTAGTTGCCCACGCCCATCGAGAACAACTCCAGGATCTCCCTGCCGTAGTTCTCGTTTACGGCGTCTTTATGGTTGTCTTTGTTGTCGAGCCAGAAGATCATCGCTGGGTCTCTTGAGATTTCGATGAGCAGGTCTCGGAAGCGTCCCAGCCCGTTCCTGCGAAACATCTCTATCTGGTTCAGAATCGCCTTGGGCTGATTTAGCTTGGTGTATCCGGTAGCGAATATGCTGTGCCAGAACAGGGCGAGCTTCTCTTCGAGCGGTCGGCTCGTGTTGATCATGCGGTACACCAGATAGGTCTGGCAGCTATCCACAATCAGCAGTCCGTTCTCGTCAACGTGGTAGCGCCGGATGAGATCTTCGTCGTCGAGCGCCGGCGGCATGTTTTCGGGATGCAGCAGCTCCTCCACGGTCGCCTCGTATCCCATGTCGGCGTAGCGATCGAGTTCGTCGGGAGTCGCGCCAAAGCCGGCGCGGCGCATGAGGTGCGACAGCAATGCGATGTCTTGGTTCGGCATGTCGGGAACCCTCCTGCCCATGATGGCTGCGCCAGATCGGTGTGAGTCGAAGGCGTCAGCTTCTACAGAGCGGCGTTGACGTCTTTCAGGAAATCTTCAGCTCCGATGCGAAGCAGGCCCCAGGCGGAGACGGTCACAAAGTTCGCGCCCTGGCTGACGAACTCGGCCACTCCGTCGGTATCGGCGGGATTGTTGCCGCCCACTCCGGCGAATTTACCGCCGGCACGAATCCTCGGAATGACCCCGCTCATGACGCGGCGGACTTCGGCTGTCCCAGGATTGCCCATACTCTGGCCTAAATCGGAAGCCGCCACGTGGAGAACGTCCGCGCCGGAAACCTGGAGGATGTCGTCGAGGTTGCCGACGGCCTCGATGTCTTCGACCATCGGGATTACCAGCAACTGGGAGTTGATCCAAGAGGTCCCTTCGTCACGGGACACGCCGATGCCGTAGTCGTGGGCGCGGCCGCCGCCCATCCCCCGGTAACCGTCGGGGTAGTAACGCGCGGCCCGGGCTATGGCGGCGGCCTGCTCCCCGGTATTGACGTGGGGCACGATTATCCCCTGAAGGCCGCGATCCAGGAAACGCAGAATCGTGGACTCGGAGTGGTCGGGAATGCGGGCGATGGGGGTGATTCCGAAGGATTCGGCCGCTCTGACCATGTGCTCGACCTGGTCTAGATCGGCGGGACCGTGTTCGCAGTCGATCATCACAAAGTCGTAACCGAGAGCCCCAAATATCTCCACCATGTCGGGAGCGTAACGGGTGATGATAGCTCCGAAGACGACTTCGCCCTCGTTGAGTTTAGCCTTGGTTGTGTTGGTGCGCATGAAGATATCCCCCAAGCGATTCTTGCATATCGGAGGCATCATGTCCAGTTGGAGGCGGGGTCGCAACCTGAGTCCCGAACGTCAGAAAATCGCCGGAAACGAGTGGCAGACGCGTGTGATAGACGCGCCCTAATCGGTGATGTAGGTGTGGGTGATGACCTCCCACACGTGCCCGTTCTCGCAGTCGAAGTAGAACCCGCGTCCATTGTGTTTGTGATTGATCTCGCCGTCTGTCCGCGAGCGCGGCCCGCTTCCGAAGGGGATCCCTTCGTCCTTGACACGCTGCAGCGCCGCGTCGAACTCATCATCTGAAGCCAGGAAGGCGTAGTGGTTGGAGCGAGGGTCGTCTGAGTCGTCGAAGTCGAGGGTTAGCGTGTCGTTGACCTTGACAGGCGCGAAGTGTCCCCACGTCCCCTCGTACTTGAGGCCGAAGATGCGGGCGATGAACTTAGCGGATTTCACCTTGTCATAGGCGGGCACGATAGTGTGGTCTAGCTGCATCGGCATATCGGTCCTCCCGTTGAACTTGAAGCGGATAGTATTACAGGCTTCAGCGCCAACCCAGCGCCGACCTGTCGCCGCTCTATCAGTCCCCGACGCTTTGGCCCCATTTCTTTGACCCCGTCTTTTGACCAATGGAGTCATCTTGGGTTAGATTCAACGTCAGAATAGGCAGACGACGCATGTCCGGGTACATCGCATCCAGCCTGTCTTCTCATTGTACACGAACTTAGCTTTCGACTCGCCGCCAACTTGCCCCACCTTGCCAATGGAGGAAAATTGCCATGCCGTTTTACGAAAGAGGCTCCACACGCATCTACTACGAAGAGACAGGTTCAGGATTTCCCCTGATGATCATTCCCGGCGGCGGACTCAACTCCTCCATCGCATCCTTGCAGACGGCGGTTCCGTTCAATCCCATGGAGACCTATAAGGACGACTTCCGCTGTATCGCCGCCGACTTGCGAAATGCGAGTCAGGGCCAATCCAGCGGGCCGCTGGAGATCGACCGGCCCTGGGACGCTTACTCCGAAGACCAACTTGGGCTGATGGACCACCTGGGCATCGAGGAGTTCATGGTCATGGGCTTCTGCATCGGCGGACCAATGATCCACAACCTGTTGAGGATAGCCCCGGAACGCATCGTGGCGGCGGCGCTGATGCAGCCTAGCGGGTTCAACCCGGATGCGCCGGACATCTTCTACCAGAACAACACAAAGGGGTGGGGGCCTCCGCTTTGCGAAAAGCGCCCTGAAGTCACAATGGGCATGGTCCACGACTTCCTGACGAGCATGTACACGGACCGCGCCGACTTCGTATTCACCGTTTCCCGCGATTTTGTGCGCGCCCTGCAGACACCGCTGCTGATAGCCCCAGACGATGTTCCGGCGCACCCGTACGAATGCGCGATGGAAGTAGCCAGCCTGGCCCCGAACTCCGAGCTAACCATCTATCCTTGGAAAGACTCGCAGCGCCACATAGACGAGGTAGTGGCTCACGCCCGTCGCTTCCTGAAGGCTCGCGAACCGGTAGCCGCGACAGCTTAGAGACTCGCCGCCGCTGGATCAATCGCTGCTCTCGCCGGACCTTGACCGGAAGCGGGAAGCCATCTCAGTAACGCAAAGAACGCCGCGTGTATTCCGTAGGCGGCGTTCTTGGGCGTAAGAAGGGAAGGGTGGTGGAGACGGGGGAGGGTCGAACTCCCCGTCCAGAAGACTCTGCGGCTAGGACATCTACAGGCTTAGCCGGTACTTGGAATCACTCCGGCGCGTCCGTACCGGCGGAGTTCGCGCTCGAAGCTAGCCGATGGTCTTAGGCTCCGGGCATCGGCGTCACCGGAGAAGCGCCCCGAATTATGGCGCTCCGTCGGCCCCCTCGAGGTAAGGAGCCGGGGAACGTAGCCGCGCTAAGCGGCTAGAGCGAACTGCTTGTCGTCAGTTACTTTTTTTGCCACCTGATTAACGAGGGCGATGGCGCCTCGACCTGCAATCCCGCGAAGATACCCCCTGTCGAACCCACGCGTCCCCACACATGACAATTATAGCACAATGCGAAGTGGGCGCCACCCCATATTCTGACGAACCTATTTGGAGCTCTCGCGCCGCCGGACGGCGAACGCCGCGGCCTGATGGCGACTGTCCAGTCCCAGCTTTCGCAGAATGTTGCTGACGTGTTTCTTGACCGTGCTTTCGCTTATGTAGAGGCTGTCCGCAATCTGTCGATTGGTTCGCGTGTCAACGAGCATGGCCAGCACCTCGCGCTCCCTGTTGGAAAGCGCCGGTTCGGGTAGCGGTTCTTCGTCGCCAGGCCGGTCGGTGTCGGAGTCCTGCCGAGGCTGGCTGGCGGCAGCCAGCGTCGTCAGGCGCTCCACGACGCGCCCCGCCAGCGCGGGATCGAGCAGCATCTCGCCTCTCGCCGCGGCCCTTACCGCGCGGAGCAGTTCGCCGGAACCGCCATTCTTCAGCAGGAAGCCGCGCGCGCCCGCCAGTATGGAAGCTGTCGCAGCCTGTTCGTCGTCGAACGATGTCAGCATCACCACGTTTACGCCGGGAACCCTGTCCCGAATCAGGCGACACGCTTCCACTCCGTCCATTCCGGGCATACGAACGTCCATCAGTGCCACGTCCGGCATGACCCTGGCAGCGTCCCCGACGGCTGACTCGCCGTCCCCGTAGTCTCCAACCACTTCGATGCCCTCTTCGATCTCGAAGGTTGACCTCAGCCCTATGCGAATAGGGTAGTAGTCATCAACTATCATCAGCCTGATGCGCTCCATTCGGTCCCCCTGCTGAATATGGGTCATTATCACGGACCCTGACGGATAGTACACCATTCTTGGGATATGCGCTCAGACGCCAAGAGTATCAGCCCTCCCGCCCGTATAAGAACACTTGTCATAGGTCTTCCGACCCATGTCTTGGCTCAAAAAATGGGTCTCCCGACCCATATCGCGGCTCAGAAAATGGGTCTTGCGGGTAATATGCAGAATCCCCAGCGCGGGATAGGGTTCACCCATCGGATTGACAGTAGGGAAAGGAAGACTTTCATGAACAAGCGTATCCACATTAGCGCAACCCTACGGGCGACGCTCGCAGTCCTGCTCGCGTTCAGCGTCGTGGTCGTAGCGACCGTCGGGGTCGTCCACGCCACGGGATCGGGAAACCTGCCCGATATGGCTGCGCCGGCGATCGGCGACGCCCCTAACGCGGCAGAGTTGGAAGACCTGCAATTCGTCGCCGACCAGAAGGGCATATCTCTTCAGACCGCCATCGCCCGGTATGGGTGGCACGACAACTTTTCCCTGGCGGTCTCGCAAATCCGAGAAGCGGTTCCCGACGCTTTCACCGGAGCGGAGATCGTTGACGGCAGCAACGCCTGGGTAGCTTTCAAGGCCGACGCGCCCCAAGCGGCGCTCGACATAATCAACACATTCAACAGCGGTCTCAGCGGAGTTTCAGTCCAGTCCCACACTGACAAGGGCTTTACCGAGGTGGAACTCAGAAAAGCGATAGAAGCGGCTCACTACGCGGTTTACGAGTCGTCCGACGTGCGCGATGCCGTTACCACTTTCGACTTCGCGACAGGCCAGATAGAGTCGGTTGTCATCCTGGAGAACACGGCACCCGATACCGCTATCGAGAGTCTCAAGGCAACTGTGAGAACGAGTATCACTAGTGCGACAAGGCCGGACATCTTCAACAGCATTACCGCGACGGTGGTCCGCTCGGAACAGCATGTCCTTAGTGTCCTCGAAAGCAACACTGAGCATCTTGGCGGTGAAGCTCTTAGCATATGCACCTCAGGATTCGGGACCATCAACTCGTCGCAGGAGAGAGGCATATCCACAGCTGGACACTGCCCCAACGTACTGACTGATGACGGTTCGAGTCTAACTTACCAGGAAGGGTATGAAGGCAATCTCGGCGACTTCCAATGGCACACGGGTCCCGATACCTACACTGACGACTTCTATGCGGGCAGTTCCACGTCGGCTGAAGCCAATAGACGCGATGTCGCCACACTCGGTTCTCCAACAGTAGGGCAGTTGCTTTGCCGAAACGGCAAAATGACCTACAAGAACTGCCAGAACGTGCGGAAGGTGAATGTATGCAATGGAAACGTCGTTTGCAATCTAGTGCAAATGGAGGCGCATCTATCTACTGGTGGGGATAGCGGCGGACCCGTGTACTTGTCAAACATAGCATTTGGACTTCACCAAGGCTTCATGTATGATCCAGGGCAGGTTGAGCGAGAGGTCTTCTCCCGAGCGGACAAATTTGACGACGCCCTAGACGCTTCCATCGCCACCGAGTGAGTGTCGAGAGGTTGGCCCCAGGCGCGCTCCTATGTGGTCGCGTCTGGGGCTAAGCACCGAATTAGCCCATTGCGGTTGAGAATGCCGCTGAATTTCGCATCCAGTCAGAGGAAACATTATGACCACCAACCGCTCAAACCGTCGAGGACGTCTGTACATCGCGGTAGCCGCGATCGGGTTACTTGTTTTTATGGTATGGCTGTTCTTTTTCATCGGCTATGACGGTGGATACACTTGGGGACGCAATGAAATAAGTGTACTCTCCGCGCGTTTGAATGCCCCAGACAGGCTCGTACTCAATGTCAACTCCTGCAACCGGAATCCGGAAGTGTCGCTACTGCGGGAGACGGATGTGGATGTGCAGATTAAGGTGGTAGCAGACGCTCCGCCCCCATATGGCGGCCCTGAATGCGACGATATCGTTGAGATACAGCTTGAAGAGCCATTGGGTAATCGGGACGTCATTGACAAGCATACCGGTGAAGTCGTGCGAGACGCATCTTCACATACTGAGGTGAGTGTGGACGAAGCAAGTTTGGAATCTCCAAACAGACTCTTTCTCGATGTTAGTACCTGTGACGAGTTTCCTGAGGTGTCGCACTTGGTAGAGACCGACGTTGATGTGCAGGTCAAGGTGGTAGCAGAGGCTCCTCCCTTCGTGTATGGCAAAGATTGCCGAGACCGCGTTGCGATACAGCTTCAAGAGCCATTGGGAGATCGGAGCGTGGTTGACATGCTTACCGGTGAAGTCGTGAGAGTCCGTTCTCGGTGAGAATCCTTTTTGAGAACACCACTGTATAGCGCAGCTAGCCACAGGAAACATCATGACCACTAACAGTCCCGGTTCAAGAAGATTCCTGTCCAGCCGTCTAGGACGGCTGTGCGTCTTCCTGTACATCGCGGCTGTAGTGATGGGCTCGTTGGCTTTTTCGGACTGGCTGTTCACTTTCATCGGCAACGGCGGATACACTTGGCGCATCGGAGTGACTGTGGCCGAAGCGCGTTTCAGTGCCCCAAACAGGCTCGTACTCTCGTCTATCGGAGTCTGCGGCAAGAACCCGGAAGTGTCGCGCTTGGTAGAGACTGACGTTGATGTACAGGTCGCGATGGTTGCTGATGCCACTCCCTTCTTGTTTGGCTTAGACTGTGGTCAGCCTGTTGGACTACAGCTTCAAGAGCCATTGGGAGATCGAGACGTCGTCGACAAGCGCACCGGTAAAGTCGTGAGAGACGCATCTTCGTACACTGGGGTGAATGTGGTCGAAGCGCGGTTGAGGGCCCCAAGCATACTCTTTCTCTATGCCAGCACCTGCGACGAGTATCCTGAAGTGTCGCGCTTTGTGGAGACTGACGTTAATGTGCAGGTCGAGGTGATTGCCGACTCTCCTCCCTCTCCACCGGGTGGACAGAACTGTCGAAGCCGTGTTACGAGACGGCTTCAAGAGCCATTGGGAGATCGGGACGTCGTTGACAAGCATACCGGTAAAGTCGTCAGAGACGCATCCTCGTACACTGGGGTGAGTGTACGCTCAGCGTTTATGAGAACCCCGGACGTACTCCACCTCTATGTCAATACTTGCAACGAGAATCCCGAAGCGTCGCACTTGGTGGAGACTGGCGTTGACGTGCAGGTCAAGGTGGTTGCCGACTCTCACCCATCTCAGCTCGATGGACAAGACTGTCGAACCCACCGCCTTCCAGTACCGCTTCAAGAACCGTTGGGGGAGCGGGACATCGTTGATAAGCATACCGGCAAAGTCGTGAACCTCCAATCTTGGGAAGAACCGTAAGTATCCCGACGTCGCCAGGCGGCGGCATCCCCTCGGCTCTAGCAACGTGGGCCGAAGCGACTAACTGTCCCCAGAGGCAAGGCAATGAACATAGTATGGGCGGCGCAAGTGATAATCATGATGGGGCTGCCCGCCTCTGCGTTGCTGGGCATTGGAATATGGGTGTTCAGGCGGGATTCCCGCGCGCCCGTCCAGGCGGTCGCTATCCTGCTCATAGGGTTGGGGGCGGCTCTTGGGCTATTCACGCTGGCGACGCTGGCGTTCGAGGGCGCGTTCCGTCCGTTGCCGTATTGATCTACCGCACCAAAGCCCTGGCGTCGGTTGCGACGCGTGCCATAGCGACTAACTGAACGCAGAGGTCAGGGAATGATGTATTACATAGGAGTCGGAGCGCAGATAATTATCCTATTCGGGCTGCCTGCCTCAGCATTGTTGGGTGTTGGAATATGGGCGTTTAGGAGGGATTCCCGCACGCCCGTCCAAGCGGTCGCTGTCTTGCTCATAGGATTGGGAGCGGCTATATGGTTGGTCACACTGCTGACTATGATGATTCTAGTGACTGACCGCCTCTAATGGCAGACTCACCACAACGTCGGTACCAACGCCCTCTGCGCTGGTTACGGTGAACGTCCCGCCCAGTTCCTCAACCCTGCGCCTCATGCCATCCAGCCCGAACCCGACTTTTGGCCCATCAGTGTTGAATCCGGCCCCGTCGTCCTTCACCGACATGCGCGCGCTGTCAGAACCCACTTCCAGCTCGATGCGAACCTCCGATGCCCCAGCGTGCTTGAGAACGTTCGACAGCGCCTCGTGAAGGATGCGATACATCCCCGCCCGCGCCTGAACGGGCATTGGCCGGTCGCATCCACGCGCTTCGACATGAGCCGGTATCTGGGAAATGGCCTCGAACTCGCCCACCTGCTTCTTCATCAGGTCCTCGAAATTGTCTCCCCTCGACAGCAGTGGCGTGAGGTCGTACATATAATGCCGGATCTCCAGGAGCGTCTGCCGCGATAGCGGAACGAGTCTGCCGAGCGAGTCGTTCAGCGTGGAATAGTTCCCCCGCTCCGCGAGCTTGGCGCAGTTCTCGATCCCCAGGTTCAGCGCGTACATGGACTGCGCCACGCCATCATGTATCTCGTGAGCGATGCGGGCCCGTTCTTCGTCTGCGGCCACTTCCAGCTGTCGCCTTCTGAGATCGACGTTTTGGATCCCCAGCGCCAGCTGCGCGGCCAGCGCGCCGCACAGCGCAAGCGCATGGTCTGCGGTCGTTCCGGGACCGTCCGAACCCGCCACTATCGCGCCCAGCGTGGACGAGTCGCTCACTATCGGAACGGCGACCCGCCACGATCCACCGATTCGCTCTCTCACCGGACGAGACCCGCCTGTTGCCCTCTCAGCCAATGACAGGAAGGCATCGTGTGGGAGAATGCCGATTGGCTCGCCGCCGGCAAGCCTGAGATCGTCGCTATCTGGCAGCGCAAGATATACGGCGAAGTGGTCGTACCCGTGACGTTCCACTACGGTACGGGATGCCCTTCTCATCAGGTCGTCCACGTCGGTCGGGGCGGAGAGAATGATCAGGGTAAGTTCGAATATCGTCCCCTGTTCATGTAGGGCCGTCTGGGTTTGCAGCCTTTGCGGGTCCGATTCCACATCCCCAACTCCGGTCAAGCGCTCGGCTCCCTACCTATCCGCCGCGTCCAGAGGAATCGCGCTCTTGAGGAAGCGGTTCTCGTCCGCGTCGGCGGTGCTGTCGGCGGCGGCGTCCACCATACGGTCGTAGCGCGGGTCCAGCTCGTTCAGCTGCGTGCTGAGCGACTTGTGGAAGGCGACGCTTGATATGATCCGGTGGGTGTTCTCGCCGCTACAATCGCCGCAAGGTATGGCGTCGGGCGCGTCGAAGCCGCGCACCAGCTTGGCGGTCAGGCCCCGGCAGTCGTCGCATCGGTACTCGTAGATTGGCATTGGATTCACCCGAAAGCGGTCTGCACCTGTGCGGATAGGTCGAAGAAACGCTGTACCGTGAGGTGGTAGCGCGCGAAGTTGTTCTGTCCGTATGGCGTGGCGGCGGCGACGATGCCGCGCTCGACGTCGAGCGTGTTCAGCGTATGCTCGGAGTCGGCGCCGTCGTTAGCGGCGATGTTGGAGAGCATGGCGCGCCAATCGTCCGTCGGCATGTCGAGATAGAAGTCCACGTCCAGCAGGTCGCGCTCCTCGGCTTCCGAAACGGCGGCGCACTCGAAGGCGACGAAGCTGAGAATGAAGACGCGCTCGCCGACTTTGACGCCTACGGTGGTTTCACTCGTGCCGGCGCTGCGAAAGGCGGCGTCGGCGTTGGCGACGCAACGGACGGACTCGAACCAGTCTGTTGATGGGAATGTTGGCAATTCGGTGGCTCCGCTTGGCGTGCGCCCACAAGGGACGCTCCTACGGGTTGGTTGCGATTCTGTATGCGCCTACGTTGTGAGGAAGTCTGTTTCGACCCTCGAAGATAGATCGAAGAAGTACTGGAAGGTCTGGTTGTATCTGAAGAACAGGTCCTGTCGATACTGGTCGCCGGTGTATGACAGCGCGAAGCCGTCCGGGCTGTCCAAGTCGATCGTGTTCAGCGTGTGGTCGAGATCGGCCTCTCCGTTTTCGCTGATGTTGGCCAGCATATCGGCCCAGTCTTCGGTGGGCATGTCGAGGTAGAAGTCGGTCGTCTCCAGATCCGCCTCGCCTATCTCGGAAGCGGACGCGCACTCGAAACCCTCGAAGACTAGCAGATAAGTGGAGTCGCCGACTCGGACGCCCACTCTGGCGTCGCAGGTGCCACCGCCGCCGCCGCGGACGGTGTCGTCGGAGTTGAACTCGCCGCGAACGGCGTCAAACCATTCTACTGACGGGAATGTGGGCAATTCGGGTACTCCCTCTATTGTTGACGCAAAGGCGCAAAGGGTTCTATGGGCGGCGCGAGTCGTTGGCGTTTCTAGTCTTCCAGGTATTTGGCTAGGTCGGCCGAGAAGGCTTGATCTCTTGGGACGCCGATCCATTCGGCGGCGGATAGGTAGCTCCGCGCCCAGTCGCCCATCATGCGGTGCACCCGCTCCATACCGACGCGCGCGCCTTCGATGCCGCCGCCGAAAACTATCGCCATCGGCTCCAGCAGGGCGGGCTCTTTCAGCTCGCGCGCGAAGATGCGCTCTCCGATCCCCAGCAACTGGTTGAAGATCATGGCCTTGTCGTCTTTGTGTGCTACGGCGTAGCGCAGGTGTTGGAAGCCGTATGCGAGATGTCGCGCCTTGTCCTGCATTGCGAGGCCGAACAGCGTCTTTTCAGCCGGATTGTTGGCGTACCTCTCCCCATAGCGATAGACTGCCATTATGAACGTGCCGCGCAGCAGATGAAGCAGCAGGCTGGTCTCCGACCATCCGCCCTTGCTTTCCAGTATCATGCGGTTGACTTCGCCGCGGCTTTCGAGTCCGAGTCCGCCGCCGTTTGAGAGGGCGCGCTTGCGGAACGCTTCGTGATGCCGGCCCGCGTCGAACATCTCTGTCGCCAGAAACAGCTTGACCTCGTGGTAGCCGTAGGACATGTGCTGGAGCCAGGAGCCTATGGTCTCGAACTCGACGTTGGCGACCTGGCTCAGCTCGGTGCACAGCTGGCACATTGCCGCTTCCACGTCGTCCGGCAGCGGCTCGATGGTATGCCACGGGATGTCGGTGGCGGGCGCCCAGCGTCGCTGGATGGCTTCTTCGTACAGGTCGGCGGCGTTGTCTGCCCAAAGCTCGCGCTTGGAGCGCAGGGAGATGCCGATTGGAGGAACTCCGGGCATGGGGTACGCGCCGCGCGGCATCCGCGTCTGCTCCTCCCAATGGTCGGGAATCTCGCCGTATATGCCGACGTTGAGGTCTCCGATTCGTAGGCCGTGCTTGGTGGGCTTGGCCCGGACGCCCCACTCGAGCGTGCGCGACTTCCATGCGAGGTTAGGCTCGGGGACCTCGACGTTCTCATCCAACACGAGCCGACGTCGCCCCGAAGGCCTCGGCGGTCTATCAGTAGTCAATGGCTTCTCCTGATATTGCCCGGTTCACGACTCGCTAAGCGGTACTATAGCACATGATGTCGTGTGTTGCGAAATTGCGTTGCGGACGGAAGTCTTATGAGTTCATCATATCGTTTTGAGCGATGAACACGCGCGCCGAGCCTAGTCTTCTCTTTCGACCTGCACTGTAACTATATCCACGTTGTGATACTTCTGGTGGCGGACCGAGGAGGCGTAATGCCGGAGAAGACGGAACGAAATTTCACGCTCGTCCTCGATCTCAGGTTCTTCGGACAGATAGGCGAGCCTGTCCTCGATGTTCTCATCCCCGGGGATCGCGGAAAACTCCAATTCCGCCATACCATCCACAACGCGCGCGCCCACTACCAACCTTCTTCCATCGCGCGTCGCCCCTTCATCCTGCAGCAGGCTCATGATCGCCTCTTCGCCTGCCGCGCGCAGCCGGTCGGTCGATGCTCCGTTCCAGTCCGTCCGCGATGCGAATGCGCGTAGGAAATCATCAATCTGTGGCAGAGATGACGGACTCAATTCTACTCTGATGCGGCGGCGACGTCGCGATGTCAGTCCTACGAATTGGACCAGCGCTATAGCGGTAACCCCACCAACGACCATTCCGTTGCTCAGGATAGTCCCCACAGGTCCACTCAATATCTCTGGGAAGATGAACTTGTACTCGAAACCGACGCCGACCCAGAACGCCATCCCGAGAATCAGCGCCTTCTGCTGGTCCAGACCAGCCTTGACTACTGTCCGAAGTCCTTCGACGAAGACCAACGCCAAGAATATCGTCACATAGGCCCCCACCACGGGGGCCGGAATCGCCAGAAGCAGGGCGGGTATCTTGGGGAAGAAAGCGGTCGCTATCAGAAAGACGCCAGCGTAAACTCCGACCCGTCGAGCCGCGACTCCGGTAAGCGAGATCAATGGAATGCTGGATGAATAGGTCGTATTGGGCACGGTGCCCGCCAGCCCGGACAGCACATTGCCCAGTCCATCGGCGTTGAGCGCCCCCTGTATCACTCGGAAGTCGGTCGTCCTGGCCTGTCTGCGAGACACCTGCTGCACGGCGACGCCGTCGCCGACCGTCTCAAGAGCGCTTACCAATGACACCAGGGCGAACGTTGCAAGGAGCGCCCAGAACTCGATTCCCAGCCCTAGGTACAGCCCCGGCCATTCCATGGGAGGCAGTCCGACCCACGGCGCCTCGATAACGCTTTGGTAGTCGTACAGACCGAAGAATGACGATGCTATGCAGCCTACGACCACCCCGATAAGAGGCGCCCATAGCTGCAATGCTTTTGGCGCGCGAAGCGCCAGCGGAACTACCACCCCAAGAGTCAATGCCGCAATCAGGGGAGGGGCGACGTCGGGAGTCGAATCAGGAACGTCCGCCAGCATATTGAACACTATCGGCGCCACCATCGCCGCCAGCAGCATGATGACCACCCCCGACACTAAAGGGGTGATAACTCGGCGCAATGCGGACAGCTGCGCAGCCAGTAGGAAGTAGAATGCCGACGAGGCGACTATCAGAGTCGCCATCATGGCAGGGCCTCCCGCCGCCATTGCAAGTACGCAGACGACCAGAAAGGTGGGAGATGTGCCCATGAAGAGAATGCACCCGGCGCCGAAACGTCCGAAACGCGCCGATTGGAGCATGGTGATCGCGCCGCTGATGACCACCGCCGCGAACACCGCCCAGCTCAGATAACTCTCGGACTGGTTGGCGGACCTCATTATGATCGCCACCGTTACCACGATGGGCGCTATGAGGATGATCGTGGCCTGAATCCCCAGCCCGGCAGAGAGCAGATGAGGAGGACGCTCCTCCGGCTCGAATCGCACGTTCTCGTTCATGGACGGCTTGTTAGTTCTTGACGTACTCCATCAGCTCGGGCAACGCGCGTCCGTTATCGAAGCGCTCGCCGAAGCCGGCGGAGCGGATGCGCTGGACATACTCCTTCGCCTGCCGCTTGCGTATCGCCAGCAGCTTGCGGTAACCCTCGTCGAAGTTCTTTTCGCCGCCGCCGAGCAGAATGGCTAGCGCCTCGCTCTGAGCGGTGTCGCGCGCCGCCGGGTTCTGGTTGCCGGCGACCAGCGAGCGCTCGCCCTCGTCCAGGTACTCGTGTACCTCTTCCTTGCGGTCAGGCTCGGTCTCGGCCAGGTAACGCATATGCATCACGCCGAAGGCCACGTGGCGCGACTCGTCTTGCGCCGCCAGCCGGTAGATGCGCTTCTCCGCTTCGTTGTATGCCATCAGCTCGCCCATCCTGAAGATGGTAAGCACCGCGCCTTCGCCGGATATGTGCAGGCGGGACGACATCTCGGTGAAGTCGCGCGACAGGTCTATGCTGCCCACGGTGCCGCTTGTGGTTACGTTGGGACGCTGCATCAGCCCGCCGCCGTTGGCGAGCGCGCGCTTGCGGAATACGTCGAGGTGGCGCGACTCGTCCATGATCTGGGTGATGAGGAACATTCGCGGCTCGAAGTAGTCGGGAGACGTGGCGGCGACCCAACGGCCCGGCACGTCGGCGGCTACGAACTCGACCTCGGTGAGGAACGTCGCCAACTGGCACTGGGCGCGCTCGACGTCGTCGGGTAGGGGACGGATCGTCTCCCACGGCACGTCGGTAGCCGAGCTCCACTGGCGCTGCAGCGCCTCCTCGTAGAGCATGGCGGCGTTCACTAGCCAGATGTCCGACTTGGTGCGGACCTGGTAGCCGCCGATACGATAGGCGTTGGGTCTGGCGGCCGCGCCGCGCGGCCTGCCGGTCATGTTGTCGGACGTGGGCGCCGGGTCGCCGTAGCTGCCGATCTGGACGTCGGATAGCGTCATCCCCTTCTGGCCGTCGGCGGACGCCTTCACGCCCCACTCCCCCTGCTGGTCTATCCAGTCGAGCTTCAGTCCCTGATCTTCGGCGTACTCCTGTATGCCGTTGAAGTTGTCGTTGGCTGTAACCATAGGGGTTCCTCCGGACGTCGTGTGGCTCTTGAACGGTACTATAGCATACGCCGACGCCGCTTGCATCTAGCCGGAATTAACGCGAAAGACGCAGAGGGCTTCTGTTTCCCTCTGCGCCTTTGCGCCTTTGCGTTAGGTACTACCGCCTGCGCCTCCGCGCGGTTCGGATGCCTGCGATCAGGCCTAGCGGCGCGAGCAGCAGCAGCGCGTTGGCAGCCGCCGCGCCCGGAGCCACACGACCCGGCGAAGCGCATCCACCACTCGACTCCGGCTCCTGCGCGACCGTTGGTGGTGTAGGCGGAACGGGCGTAGCGGTTGGTGGAACCGGCGTTGCCGTTGGCTCAGGCGTAGCCGTAGGCGGAACCGGCGTTGCCGTTGGCTCAGGCGTAGCCGTAGGCGGAACGGGCGTCGCGGCAGGCGGAACGGGCGTAAGTGTTGGCGGGGCAGGCGTAGCCGTCGGGGGAACAGGCGTGGCCGTAGGCGGAATGGGCGTAGCCGTTGGCTCTGGCGTCGCCGTCGGCTCAGGCGTCGCCGTCGGCGGGACCGGCGTGTTTGTTGCAACGGGCGTTGCCGTGGGGAATGGTACGGTGAACACGATGTCGAAGTTTCTCACCGTCTGGCCGCCCGCGAATGTCGTAGTAGTGCGCGCCGCCTTGTTGTCTATGAAGAACAGAATGTTCTGGCCGACTGCGGCGCCATCCTGCGGATCCACCACTAGGTCTGCGAACAGGCCGTCTGCGGTCAGGATGCTCGCCGGTTCGGATAAGTAGCCGCCAATCCGCGCGGCTAGCTGCGCGCCTTCCGGCAGCGTTCCGCCGCCCGTGAGGAATACGTTGCCCGACGCGAACACCATCGCAGCCGGAACTTCCGGCGTCGCGGTGGGCGTCGCCGTCGGGGGCGCTTCCACCGTCGGCGTCGGCGTTGGAACGGGCAGGGACGGGAATGTGAGGTCGAAGTTCGGCTTCGGCACAGGCAAGCCGCTGAGATGGTACACGTCTGTCTCGTTAGCAGCCACGTTGCCCAAGTAGAACGTTATAGTCTGGCGATTGTATTGCGTTCCCGCGGGTACTACGGCCAGGCCCTCATATCGTCCGCCCACTATGGTTGCGGGTTCGCTTTGGTAGTCGCCGACGGTCGCATGTATCATGTAGCCGTCCGGCGCGGGCTGGCCGTTCACGCTTGCCGCGCCGCTGTATATGTACGGACCGCTCGGGGGCGACTGCGCGTTCACCCGGTTGGCGGCGCCGGACGCCGCCAACGCTATGACGACAGCCAACGCGACCGCCGCCAGTATCTTCGCGCCATGATTGGTTATATTAGTTAACGGTATTCTCATCTCGCACCATATAGGAATTGTTGTATTCGGGAGACTAGCGTTTCGATGTCATCGATCGCAAGGCAAATTTAGGCGCCTATTATCCGGGTTCTGGAGGCAGACCCGCTTGCGGGCGTGACTCTTGACTGTCCGCGTCTCCGCATCGTCATCCCTAGTGAATGATGAATAGGAGGCGTCCGCGCGCCTGCCGATTCCATGCGGCGCAAACTACGGGACGATGACCCCCGCTCCGGAAGAGTGTACCCAGTAACCCTTGCCGATCTCTACGTCTTCGGGAGCGACGCTCTCCCAGCGATTGGTGATCGTGTTGAACGTGTCTATCTCTATGATAACCTCACCGGCCGTCAGACCGCTGAAGTAGTTCTTGCCCTCCGGGAACGACAGCTCGAAGTCTCCGTCCACGTCCAGGATCGGAACTATGTTCCACCCCTTGACTATCGGGATGGTTGGTTTGATCCGAGCCTGACCCGTCGGGGGCTTTGGTATGTTCACCTTCAGCGAGACGAAAGAGCTGGTCTCGATCCAGTACGCGCGCGTGGACACTATGTTCTTGAGCGATCCCTCGAACGTGCCGTCCGATCCGCGTGTCGCTCTGAGCCATCGATCCGGCGCCGACGGCTCATGCGCGAGCGCCGCGGTGATGTCCGCGCGGTCCATCGGGATCACCGCGTCGATGGATGGGTCGGCCGGGTCCCCCGGTATGGACACGAGGTTCCAGCCAGGCTTGAGTTTCAGAGAGAACGGCTTGCGTTCCTCTATCGTGATAGTCGCATCTCTGGGCGTGGAATGCCTGTTGCCCGCGGCGTCCTGAGCCGCCACTCTCAGCTTGTGGTCGCCGATCGCAAGACCGGAAGCCTTGTACATGAAGACGTTGCTCGCCTCATTGGCTTGCAGCGAGTCCAATATGTCCACGCCGTCCAGGGTGGCGGAGAGGATGGTTACCCCCGCGTGAGTGTCGAGGTCGTCCCCGATTCTCTTGTTGAATGTGGCTTCGTCATTGGGGTCGGTCCCCTTCTGGCCGTCGTACTCGTTCGCTTCGGCGGAGAAGTCTATGTGGATGAGCGTGTTGGGGTCTTCCGTCCGGAACTTGTCCTGGGCGCCATCCACGGTGGGATCGACGTCCGGGTTCGGAACGCTGTCGTCTCGCTCGAACAGGATGGCGTCGGTGGCGTCGCCCACTTGTATAGGCGCGGGGTTGTCATCCGACGGCTCGGTGGCGTCGCCCGCTCTGCCCACGTTGCCGCCCGCGGCGTCGGTCGCCTCGACGACGACCGTGTACAGGCCCTCGTCCCCGCCGCCGGCGATCGTCGCGCGGTACTCGGTGGCCGAGATGAACTTCACGACAACGTAGCCTTCGTTGGCTCTGCCGAGAGTTTGCGTCGTCTTGCCCTCAACGGTCGTGGACATGACCTTTCGGAAGGTAACGCTCGGCGCGCCGACGTTCTCGTCCGAGGCGATGGTCAGGTCGATCATGTCGTTGGTAACCGGGCGTTTGCCTTCGTCGGCGGTAACCGTCAGAGTGGGAGCGATGCGATCCAGGGCGGCGTCATCCCTGCCCGCGTCCCGCTCGTTGCCGGCCAAGTCGAGAACGTCGCCTACGAGTTCGACCGCCGGCGTCGCGTTCGCCGCCAGATCCGAGCGGAGCTGCAGGAACACGTAGCCCCTGCCCTCCCCGAGGTCCTGGACAGCGTCGCCCGCGATGGCGGAGTTGCCGTCGTATGGGACGCCGGCGCCTTCGGTGTCCTGGCGAACCTTGACGTTGTACGCCATCGCGCCCCGCGCCTGCGAGCCGCTGACCTCGAAGTCCGCCGCGCTGACGCTGGAAGCGTCTAGATGCGAGTCGAAGACCACGAGTACGCTGGACTTGTCAGCTTTCGATACGCGGTACTCGGTCTTGTCCGCGCTCCTGTTGGTAGGCAAAGCGGAGTCCCAGTATCTGCCGGTTTCGGCTCTCAGGAACTTGGGAGCGGTTCGGTCCACGTGGACGACGTAAGGATCGCACCCGTTGCCTTCCAGCGCGGCGATGAAGCGCGTCTTGGCTGCGGCCGTGTCGCCGATGTCGGCAGACGTCTCAGCGCATATATCGGAAGCCCCGTATGCTATGGTCATGCGGTCGGAGAAGCCGACGTTGCCCACGTTGTCGGTCGCCATGAGCCACCACGATACGGTGGCGTCTTTGGTCGGAGAGTCGGCGCCGGACAGCCGGTTGCTAACCCGGAAACCTCCGGGTATTTCGTCAACGTCTCCGGAGTCGCTGGGAGTATAGACCAGACCTCTGTCGGCTTGCCCCTCTTCTTCGATGAGGAAGAGAACGTGTATGTTCTTCGAGGTCAGGCCGGATTCGGCGTCGGCTACTTGAGCGGAGACTCTTGGCCGGTCGTCTCTGCCGTAGGAGTTGTGCGAAGGGGAGAAGCCGGCAAAGGTAGGAGCGGAGGACTCGACGCTGATGGTCGCTATCGAGTCGGCTGTGGACAAGGCAACTACGTCATGCGGATTGACTGGCAGAAGGAACTCGTCTTTGGCATTGGTGACCGGCCTTAACAGCTGAGTCTGATCGGCATTGTCCGCCCCGTGTCTGACCGCATTTATCTTGAGCGCAAACTTGCCGGAGTCGGGCAGCGTCTCCCTCAGAACCAAAGTAGTATCGGTCTGGTACGCCTGCGAGCGAACGGAAACCGTAGAGCCGGTGTCGTTCCGCTCCTCGAACCACGCGGCAAGATAGACTTTGTCAATCGTAAGATCAGGCTCGCTTCCGAACCGACCCATAATATTGAGTGGATTGTCGGAGGTAGCGCCGCTTACCCTAAGTTCGACCCGTTCGTCGCGAACATCGTCAACGGTGTAGGTTACGGGTCCGGTATAGTAGTCGGCGCCCGCGATCATGCCCCCAGTTTCGGTCTGGGCAACTCTCACGATCAGCGCATCCTCGCTATCGGTGCGATTGGGCGAACTGGAGCCTTCTCTACCTGTCAACCTACGCGCGAGACGCCTCCCATCGTCATTATCTGGGGCGGTGCCGTATGTGTTGGCGATGTCGCTGTCCACCACATAGTTGTCCCCCCTGTAGATTGTGAGGCCGCCGCGGTAGGCGACGACACCGGCCAGCAACAACTCGTACTCGCTTAACTCGACCGCGCTTGCGTAGAGCCCATAGTCATCGGGCCAGTCCACTCCCGGGGCCGCCGCCACCTCCGGCTTGATCTTGTGGACGCCCTGCGTGGAACCGCTCTGGTAGAAGGGCCTGTCGAGCTTGACCACGTCCATCATGTTCATGGACGTGGATGGGGTTACTTTCAGTACTTTGCGGACGCCGTGTGCATCGATGCCGTGTTCGTCAATCATCATGATGTAGTCGTTGACAGTCAACGCTCCGGTCTTGATCGTAATTATGTTGCTGTGAGCCTCGATGTCGGCAGAGCTTGCGAACGTCGTATCCACGTATGGTATTAGAACGCGGCGGACAGGCCGGTCGAGGCTGGCGTCTTCATACATCAGTCCGATGAAGCTGCCTTGCCGCGCCCACTTCTGTTCGTCGGGCGCGCCGACCGGATCCTTCAGATCTCCTGGGATGGACTCGTCGAAGGCGTCCGGGTCTATGAAACTCACCACGCCCGCGCCGGACCCCGGCGAGACGGCGAACAACGCTAAGCCGAACGCTCCAATGACTACTAACCCGATACGCAAGTTTCTCATTATCTGGCAAACACCGTCGGTACCATAACCGCAAGAGTGTAATTTGTGTGCTACTTTGCCCTAGTAATTATCATTTTCTATAACTATTCGGCAAATGCGGCGTAATCGTTGCTTTTGATGTTGAACCCTGCTGGCCGTGACGTTGGGGATAAGCATGGGAACAGAGCGTCCAGACCGCGAACTTTCGCCCGGAGGCCCTGATTTAGGCACCTGGACATATGCTCAGGCATTTCCCCCAATTCGTCTCCGGCGACATAATTCTGCGACATTTCCCCCCTATCGTGGTGGCATCACATTGGAGATACACCACGAAGGGAGTGGAAAGATGACTGCGAAGAGACTGATCAAGAAGACGTGGCTGGTTGGTCCGATAGCGGCGATCATACTCGGTGCGGGCGCGCTGATAGGCTGCGGGACGGACATCGGAATCGGAGAGGGCCGCGAGGCCGGCGGGCAGACCGTGAGCCGGGAGATCTCGGAAAGCGGCAACGAGCGCGGCGGCAACGAGGCGGGAGGCGAGCACAGAGGCTCGACGGGCGAAGAGGGCAGCGGCGCGACATTGGCGCCCGACGAGACCTTCGACGCGACTCGCGGCGGAGCGCGGCTGATCATGAGCTACGACCCCGCCTCCAACGCCTTCGATGGCACGGTCGAGAACACCACCAACAACATACTGACCAACGTGAGGATCGAGATCCACCTGTCCAACGGGACCGAGCTCGGCCCGACGACCCCGATGGACATGGCCCCCGGCGAGGTGGCGACGATCAGCCTGCCCTCCACGCAGGCGTCGTTCACCGGCTGGGTTCCCCACGCCGAGGTCGGCAGTGGCGAAGGCGGCGGCGAGGTCGCGGGCGGCGAGAGCGGACCCGACGGACCGGAAGGTCCGGAGGCCGCCATGGAAGCGGCGATGTCCAGCCCGATCACGCCTCTGGATCAGACGTGGAACGGAGCGCTGGGCGGGCTGGCCGTCTCGGCGAGCTACGACGCGGCGACTCAGACAGTTCACACGACGGTGCAGAACACGACCCAGCAGACGTTGTGCTACGTGCAGTCCGAGCCTCACCTGAAGTCGAGCGGGCAGACGGTTGGCGAGCTCGGCCCCGGCAAGATGGGAGACCTGACCCCCGGACAGCAGGCGACTTCCAGCCTGGCGGTGTCCGCTGAGCCGGAGCTTGCGGCAGTGTCGTATGACGGCTACGTCGTTCACATGGAGGTGTTTGACTGCGGCGGCCCCGGCCCGGTGGCGCACACGGGCGCTGAAGGCGGCAGCGGCGAGGGAGCCGGCGGCGAGGGGCACGGCCCGGGCGGCGAGGGCAGAGGCGAGCATGGCTCAGGCCGCGAAGGGAGCGGAGGCAACTAGCTCGAACCGGAGCGGAACGGCATAGGATGGGGGTATGATCTCACCGAGTGAGTATTCCCCAAGCAAAAAGAGCGCGGCGTCCCAATGGGCGCCGCGCCCTTCTGATTTTTAGGCGTTTGAGCGGTCCTGTGTGGGGCAGGAGAACTAGCAGTGTAGCGAATTGTGGTGGGCCGAAGGGGACGGTAGATGGCACCGTCTTCGAGATGTGGTTGGAAGGCTGTAAGCCTACCAAGGCCCTCGATCCAGTAGTATGGCTCAATAGGGCGGAGGGACGCAAGCCGAGGAGCCACGCCAGCCGACCCACCAAAGGGAAGCCCTGACCTGCGGCCCTCTCGATGTTCTCCTGTTCAAGGCCCCGCGCGCGGGGCCTTCTCTATTGTCCCGAAACCGCCGATTGTCGTAGAATATCAGGCGTAGAAGAATACCTTCAGAGGTAGGTGATAAGAGTTGACGACGCCTGTCCGACGTTCCCGCGAGGAGACAGCCCGCCTTGGGAAAGCGATCTACGAACGGGACATCCGGCCCCAGGTAGAGGCGGACCACAATGGCGAATACGTCGCCGTTGACGTGGACAGCGGAACCTGGGCCATCTCCAATGACGCTCTCGCCGCGGCGAGGCGTCTGCGAGCCCAGCAACCCGAGGCTATCGACGTTTGGTTACTTCGGATTGGGCATCGGGCGTTGCATCACTTCGGGGGCAGACCCTGGCGGAGAGCCGAGTGATAGAGGGGGTGGTGAACTCCGCCTACGAAGCCGTCATACCTCTTTCCCTACGCGGCCCGGCGGGACAGGCGCACGAGGTTGACGCCGTGATAGACACTGGCTTCACTGGATTCGTGACACTTCCGCCCTCACTCGTGGCGGAGTTGGGATTGGTCCTCATGGGCACCAGCGAGGCCACCTTGGCCGACGGCAGCGAGGTATCATTTGACGCCTACGATGCCACGGTACTTTGGGAAGGCCAGCAGCGAGACGTACTGATCGACGAAGCGGATACCACCCCACTCGTGGGTATGTTGCTGCTAGACAGGCACAACCTGAACATTGACGTCGAGAACGGCGGGCGCGTTCTCATCCAGGCGAAGACTTAGCGAGTCCAAGACAGTCCGGCTCCCATCATCGCCAGACGGTAGCCGACCCGTCACCTGATGGGCAGCACCGCATACGATCTTCGTCCTGATGCGTCCGTCACGCGTTCCTCAAGACTTTCAATATCGCCGAACCGTTGTTGACACCGACCGATGTGGCGCAGCCTTCGAGTCTGCCGTTAGCTCTCTCATGGAACCCACCGCACTCGCCGCTCAACGGTGTGCATTGTTGCAGGAATTGTTTCACGTGGGAGTGCAGGTAAGTTACAGTACAGCAGTATCAGGAGGCCACACTTGAAGCATAGAGCGGAATTCGAGGCACTAGTGCAACACTCCCATTTCCTTCGAAGTGCTATGAACCTTGCGAATGACCGGCATCAGCAAATTGAGAATACGATCCAAGACCTTGGACTCTCAAGCATACCAAGGGATCATGAGACGCTTACCCTACTACAGGTGCACACGGCTAAAGAGATTGGGGGAGTCAATACAAGGATGCTTCTTGACGCACCTCAGGAGGTCCTCAAGTATCACTTTGGGCCCTTGCAAATCGCACTGGCGTTGCTATTCGCAATAGTAGAGAAATACAGAAAGCTATCGAAGGCTCACCCAGTTTTTCGGGACGACGCAGTTGACCAGTACTGCCGTGAGAATCATCAGTTCGTGGAGGACTTGGAGGCGCTCAGAAACTCGATAGTGCGCCAGCGTTACGACAATATGGACGACCAGGAGAAATTCACAAAGGAGTTTTCTGGAGACAAGACCGAGCACCTAGTCACACTGCTAATCAAGGGGGAGAGCCTCTACCAAGACTACTTGAGGCGCTTGGCACGTTCACTGAAAGAGGATGCCCGGAATGGCAACTGAGCCGAACCACTTTGCCGCTACCTTCAAGGCGCTACCAATCTTTTACACCATGAGGTCCAATCTGGCGATGGTGGACGCGTTCGTGCGCCGCTCAATAATAGAGCCATCCAACTACAAGAACGAAGACTTCGGTTTCTTGGGAGTAGCCGTTGGCACACAGCAATTGGATGTCCATAACCGATCAGTCACATTGATAGTCGTATCTTTGTTGTATCAGTGCCTCGAAAACTACTTTCGTCTAACGGGGATAGACCCTAGATTAGAAGACCCCGGTTTGCAAGACTTTTTCAAGAGGTCGGGAGGCAGGCGACGATTCGTAGAGGGCATGAAAACGGTACGGAAGGGAGTGTTCCACGTAAATAGCGCGAAGTACTGGCGTAGTCGGAGCATAAGGTTCTTTGATGAGGTCTGTCGTGAAGGCGGAGGAGTACTCACTGTAATGTCAGAGCTACGGATGTTGCTCTACGATTTCACTGAGAACGTGTTCATGGGCAAGTTAAGGATTTGGCCTGATTCTCTCCATGAGGAAATGGAGAGGATGGAAACTGCTAGGCCGGACCTCATAGAAAAACTGGAGAGCGGGGAGATCGAGTTTACTGAGTACATGGACTCCATACTATCTCCAGAAAGGAACGCGCCCGGGAGCGGGTGACGCAACCTAGCCAAGGCTCACCTCTCTTCCCCTTCCCCCGTCTCCCCCTTGGGCATCCGGTAGCCGACGCGGAGCTCGGTGAAGATGTAGGTGGGGTCCTCGGCGTTTTCGCCCAGCTTGCGGCGCAGCCTGTTTATCGCGGAGCGCATGGGGCGCAGGTCGGCGTCGCCCTCAAGCCTCCAGACGCGCCTCAGCAGGTGCTCGTAGGTCAGCACCCGCCCGGCGTTGGATGCAAGCTCGGCCAGGGTCCGGTACTCGATGTCGGTCATCTCCACCGCGCGGCCGGCAAGGCTCACCCGGCGCTGGGCATAGTCGATGGTCAGGTCGCCCAGGACGTAGGGCGCTGTCGGCTCGGGCATCTCCTGCCGTCGCAGGGCAAGCCTTATGCGGGCCGCCAGCTCCACCGCCGAGAAGGGCTTGACCAGGTAGTCCGCGGCCCCCTCGTCCAGGGCGCGGGCCACGAGCTGCTCCTGGCCGTGGGCCGACAGGAAGATGACCGGCGCCTCCCCGATGGCCGCGATCTCCTTCATCAGCTCCATCCCGTCCGAACCCGGCAGCACCAGGTCCAGCAGGACCACGTGGGGCCTCTCTTCTGCCACCAGGCGGAGCGCCTCCTCCGGGTCTGCCGTCACGATGGGCGTGTAGTCCGACCTCACCAGGGCGTCCCGGACGTGGCGGAGGGCCTGGGGGTCGTCGTCCACCGCCAGCACCCGCACCTGCGCCGCCGCCCGCCGCCGCGAGGAGCGGGCCGGTGGCGGAGTTGACGCTGCCGGCGTCACGTACCCGGCCTGCTCCACCGTGGGCAGGGTGAACGTGAACCGCGCCCCCAGGCCGGGACCGTCGCTCTCTGCCCAGATGCGGCCCCCGTGGGCCTCGATGATTCCCTTGCAGACGGCAAGGCCAAGGCCGGTGTCGCCCCCCTGCTCCCCGGGGTCTATCCGGGAGAACTTGTAGAACAGTTGGGGGAGGCTCTCCGCCGGGATGCCCCGGCCCTGGTCCGAGACCGACACCGACACGTGGACCCCATCCATCTCCGCGCTCACCCGGATGGGCGATGACTCCGGGGAGTTCCGGGCCGCGTTGGAGAGCAGGTTGCCCAGCACCTGCACCATGCGCGCCCGGTCCGCCATCACCCACGGCAGGTCCTCCGCAAGGTCGATCTCGACGCCGTGCCTGCCTCCGCCGCTGCGGAAGGCGCTCTTCGCCTCGGCCACCAGCAGGGCCACGTCCGTCGCTCCGGGGGAGACCGAAAGCGCCCCCGTCTCGATGCGGGCCACGTCCAGCAGGTCGCTTATCAGCAGGTCCATCCGGTCGGTCTGGGTCTCGATGACGGCGTGGAACTGGCGCACGTCGGCGGGGTTCAGCAGGCGGGCAGGCTCCCTGAGGGTCGAGACCGCGCCCTTCACCGCCGCCAGGGGAGTCCGCAGCTCGTGGCTCACCATGGCCAGGAACTCGGCCCGCAGCCGCTCCTGCTCCTCCAGCGGCGTCATGTCCTGTACGGTCACGACGAAGGACTCCACATGGCCCTCTTCCGAGAGGATGGGAGTGGCGTTGAGCAGCACCCTGACGCTGCGGCCGTCGGGCACCCGCAGGACCATCTCCTCGGCCCGCACGGTCTCGGGGATGCTCAGTGCCTGGGACAGGGGCAGTTCCTCCAGGGCGATCTCCCTGCCGTCGTCTCGGCGGACGATCAGGGTCTCCAAGATCTGCTCGTGCGGCTGGTCCGGGTCTCGCAGGCCGTCGACGATCCTTCTCATCTCCAGGTTGACGGAGAGCGGCGCTCCCGTCCTCGCGTCGAAGACCACGACGCCCACCGGAGCGGTGTCCATCAGGATCTCCAGGTCAGCCCTGGCCCGCAGCTCGTCCCGGTGCCGCCGGGCGTTGGCGATGACCAGCGCCGCCTGGGAGGCGAACATGACCAGCGTCTCCTCGTCCTCCCGGCTGAACTCTCCGCCCGCATCCCTCTCCGCCACGAAGATGTGGCCGACGCGCTTTCCCATGTGCAGGACCGGGGCCGCCAGCAGCGGCAACATGGGGCCGACCTCCACGGGCGGCTGGAGGTCGGGAAGGCCCTGGGATGTGACGTGGCCCAGCAGGTCGGGCAGCCTGAGGGGGCCCTCGGGCCCGGTGAGCAGCTCGAAGAACCGCATCCCGTCCGCCAGGTCCCACATCCCCTGGGCCTCCTCGGAGGTCAGCCCTGACGACAGAAAGTCCTCGATCTGCCCGGAGTCGTCCAGCAGGACGAAGGCGCCGTAGCTGGCGCCGGTGAGCGACCGGGCGCTGTCCAGCACCCCCTGCAGCACGGCGTCCAGGTCCAGGCTCTCGTTGATGCGCAGGCTGGCCTCGCTCAGCCGGGTCAGCCGGTTTCTGAGGGCCTGATTCTCCAGGTCCCGGGCATCGTCGTATTCCATCTCTCACCTCTCTATCGGGCTGCGGAAGGCCCTGTATTCCGATGCGCGGCAGACGGTCGGAGGGAAGCCGGATTGGACGCTGCCGGGGCGATTATACCAGTTTGGGCGGCAATGTCATAGCAATGTCATGGAAATTGGCCGAAATTATCACAGCCATATCATACCAGTCTTGTATAATGCTCTCCGTCGTCGGTCTATAGTGATATGTAGTATCAATAAGTAGCACTATCTATGGACTGTTCAGCGGGTCTGGCTTCCGGCGAAAACAAACGTGGCGCTAAAGGGAGCGAGAGGACCGGTGGTCGATGACCAGTAACGATACTAGGTATCAGATAATGGCACGGTCGATTGCGGTTCAGAGGCGAGGGCGGCGATACGGATTGAGCCGGCGCTGGGCTTGCCGCAGGGTCCGGAAGGAAGCAGGAGGAACAATGACCGATTCCCATTCAGGGGGTGCGCCGATGTAGGAGCACGGGCGCACCCGCAGTACGACGCTGAAGACAGAGACACACGCACTCAAAACCCACAGAAGGAGTGATAAGAAACCACGATGTCCACGCTTATCAGGAAAACCCATCCGATGAAGCTCTTCGGAGCAACCCTGGCGGTGGCGGCGATGGCCGCAGTCGCCCTGCTGCTGGTGGTGGTCTTCGCCACCGGCCCGGCCCAGGCCCATACCCCCGACCCCAACCTGAACGACGGCAAGTGGGAAGGCCCCCAGCCCTGCGGACTCCACGTGGACAGAGTGCGGCCCAACCCTGTCCCGGAGTTCAGCGAAGGCCACGTCGCCCTCTTCGACGCCTACTGGGACTACAACACCCAGACCCTGAACAACAACCTCTGCCCGCCGCTGGCGGTGCACACCGTCAAGACAGACGAATATGGCGATGTAACGGGGATAGTTACCGGTCGCACCAGGTCCAACATCGACGTCAACACCACGGTGTTCCACGTGGGCGACGAGTTCAAGGCCACCGTGGTGGACAGTGACGCCGCCGGTTACAACGCCAACGATTACACCGGCCAGCGGACCATCGACCGGGCCGATTACCCCTTCCTGCCGCCGGCCGGCACCGTAGTCTGGTGGCTGGAGCAGGACGATCCCATCGCCGAGGCCGCTGAACAGGAGGGCGAGGGCGAGGAAGAGCCGGAGCTGGTGCTGGGTTTCTCCGCCGGCCTGTTTGAGGAGGCGGACTGGTACGCCGAGGAGTGCACGCTGGAAGGAACGTGCACCCCGTTCGAGCCGCTGGAATACCATCTCGAGGCCGAGCGGGACCTGGATGGCAACGTCCTTCCCTTCCTGGTCTTCGAGAACGACGCGCAAGAGCCGAAATGGGACAGCAGGACCACCAACACCCACTCGATCCGGCTGAACCCCGGCGAGTACAAGCACTACAACTGGGTGTTCTTCCCCGGATCCGGCCAGAGCCACACCTACGTGCTGGAGGTCCACATGAAGGGCCACGTCCGCACCCAGCCTGAGAGC
Source organism: Dehalococcoidia bacterium (assembly GCA_965208795.1). Classification (GTDB taxonomy): domain Bacteria; phylum Chloroflexota; class Dehalococcoidia; order Lucifugimonadales; family UBA1123; genus VXRN01. The sequence goes on along the minus strand of CBDBPQ010000002.1, from coordinate 242,450 downwards.
GGAGTTACGCCGGCCAACTGGAAACCCCTCACCTGGCCCAAGGGGACGCCCTACGACCAGACCAACACCGAGAGCAACGCCTACGTCCTTGAGTCAATCAATAAAGTCGTCACCAGCGAGGTGGTGAGGCAACTGTACACCATTCACGTCGGCCCGCTGACCCTGAACAGCCCGCCCCGGTTCCTAGTCAAGCGGTCGGTGAACGAAAATCCCGACGTGGGCGACGCGGTGGGAGACCCGATCTGGGCGTACGATCCGGACGGGAACGAGGCGACTACGCTGGCTTACAGGCTGTCCGGGCCCGGGAACAGCCACTTCAGCGTGGCCACCGACGACGACGGCGGCGCCCAGATAAGGGTGGCCGGCAACGGCGACCTCGACCACGAAATCCGCTCCTCCTACCTTCTGGCCCTGGAGGTCACCGACGGCAATAACCGCGACAACGGAGCGGACACTTCGGCTGACGACATCGTTTGGGTCGAGATCAAGGTGAACGACGTAACGGAGACGGAAAAAGCGACGGTGAAAGTCCTCGGCACCTCCACGTCAACCGACTCCGACAGCGACACACTCTACAACGTAGACCTGTGGGCCTCCATCGGCGACCTGCCGGACGGCGCCACCAATCTTCAGGTGGAATGGACCGTAAGCGAACAGGGCGGCACCCAACAGACCGTCGGGCCATACGGCCCTTCGCTGCACAAGTCCTACAGTTTCGATACGGCGGACGCCCGGAGTTTCAGGGTTTACCTGCAATACGACCAGGGAGGCAATACCCACAACTTCTCATCGGACTGGGTGGATGTCACCTGGCCCAGCGGCGGCAGCTAGGCCCGACGGCTGCCAACTGTCGCGACGGAAGGGGCGAATCCAATTTCCCCTTTCCGTCGCGAGCGCCATTGCGTGAAGATTTTCCGCTCAGCTCTTATTGACAAAGGGGGACTGGATTTTGTCTATTCGCACTCTCAGCCTCGCGCTCATCCTGATCGCCGCCCTGACGGCAGTTTTCCTGCTCCCCCTCCCCTCACCGGTCGCGGCCCAGGAGCAGCGGCCGGTGGACTTGGAGTTGAGCATGATCAACCGGCACCTCGGATCGCAACTCGGCGGCAGGTTTGTGGTTCAGGTGCTCAATAACTCGGACGTCACGGTCAGGAACATACGGGTCCAATTGGAGGTTGAGGACGTTGCCCTGGGACGGAGCATATTCCTCGAAGAGGCTTGTGGTACTGGCCACCCTGTTCCGGCCTGCGATGGAATCGTCGATTACGACACCCTGGAATGGACTATTCCCAGTCTTAAGAGCAGAAACAGGGCGACTACACTACATAAGATAGATTGGGGGAAAACCACCGACGGGCTCAGCGCAACGGAACGCTCCGTGGTCCGCCTGCAGGGCAGGATCGTGGAATCCACGCCCCGGGAGCGCCCGGCCGCCCTGGGCAACAGCCAGGCGCGCACTTATGTTAGCACTATTCAAGGCTCCCGCAGAATGACAATCCTGCCGGACCACAGCGTTTCCTACGGGGTGGACCCTGACGCTGCTACCGACACATTCACCGTTAAGGTCGCCAACAGGAATGCCGTGGTAGGGTCCTGGCTCTCTCAATCTCCAGTTCAGTACCAGCTGCGGCTCAGGGTCACCCCGTCCCCGGGCCTGCGGTACACGGCGGCGGCCCCCGCCGGCACCACCTTCGACGCGGCGACGGGCATCTGGGACATCGGCACGCTGGATGTGTGGCCGTCTGACCCAGGAAGGCAGCTGGACATCCGGGTGACGGGACGGGACGCCTGGGCCGGGCCGGCGGAAGAGCAGTGCCTGACGGTGGAGATCGAGCACAAGGTCCCGGACCCGCCGGCATTCTGGGTCCCCGTCACCGCCTGCATGGCCCATAAGGCCCTGATTACCGAGGGCCAATTCGACACCTTCACCGTGTATGACTGCGTCACCGACAGCGCCTATCCCTGCGGCAGCCGGGCATCCGTGGAGCTGACCGCCGTCAAGTCGGGCTTTGATAGTGAGGGAGCCTACGACATTGACAGCGTCCATCGCGCTCGATTCAGGAGCGACTCCCTCTCCTCCGGTAGAGCCAACGAAATGATCCTGCAACCGGAGGAGGTGGTGGTGCAGATTTCGGACCTGATAGGGCGGCAAGCTGATGGGACATGGAGAAGCCCACTGACAAATTTGGTGCAACCTGGGACACGTGATGAGGGTTGGAAGCCCTTGACCGCCCAAGTCAGCGATGTAAGTCCCAAGCAAAGGCCAGGTTCCATGCAATTCATGATCCCGAGAAGCACATCAGATCTTGTTTTCTTGGACCCGGATTCGAAACCAACCTTTACATTAAACAACGGCGTTTCCGACCGTTTTCGTGCCGCATACCACCAATTCGACACCCTCGGCACCTATCGGGTGCAATACACCTTCGGAGGCACCAAGTCCGGGACCACATATACCGACAGCGGCACCTACACCTTCCACGTGGGGCCGGTGGCGGAGCTTGCGGTGCGGGGGCTGCGGCCCGACGATCCGGCTCCCGGCGTGGAGCTGGGGCAAACCGCGCTCACCGTGATCGCCGTGAACAATGGCCCGGACCACGCGCTGGGAGCGAAGGTGGATGTGACTCTGCCCACCGGGGCTACCGTGGCCAGCCACGTCGCCAGCGACGGGACCTATGACGAGGCCACCGGCACGTGGGACCTGGGAGCCCTCCGCCATCGGGACTACCGGACAGCCAACGGCCACCGGCCCGAGGCGACGCTGACCCTCATCCTTGAAGGGGGGGAGGCGGCCGACGCCACGGCGACCATCAGCAACGACAACGATAACCATCCCTACCGGGTGGTTATCGACGGCACCACCCACACCGGCACGGTGTACGACTACATCGACGCCAACAACACGGCCACGCTGACGGCGCGGGCGGGAACGGGCGCACCGCTGCCGGACACGCCGGAGGCAGGCCCCCAATCGCTCCGCAGCGTCTCCGCCGTCGTCCTGGAATGGCAACCGGTACCGACCGTGAACGGCTGGCCGGTGTCCCACTACGAGGTGCAACGCTCGTCCAGCGAGTGGGAGGACCTGGCGGACAACGCGCAGTGTCTCGCCGACGCCGCCATTTGCCGGTATGCGGACACCACCGCCAAGACCGGGCAGATGTACCGCTACCGGGTGCGGGCGGTGAACAGCTTCGGCGTGGCGGGGCCGTGGTCTTCGGTCATGCAGATCGGCGTTGCGGCCGCGGTCGGCGCCTCCGAGGCCCCCGTGCTGGCCGCCCGGCCCAACGAGCCCAACGGACGCGAGCAGATATTGCTAACCTGGACCAAGCCGGTGGAAAACGGGTCGTCCATCACCTCCTACACCATCGAGGTGGCCGACCGCAGCAACGGCCCCTGGGCCGAGCCGGATCCGGCGCCGACGCTGGGGCCGGAGGCCACGTCCTGGACCCACGCGGGTCTGAACGCCGGGACGCGGAAGTACTACCGGTTGAAGGCCACCAACGGCCTGGGCGACAGCCCCTGGTCGAAGGCGGTTGAAGTCAGCACACGGGCCGCGGGCATACCCGCCGCGCCCACCAACGTGCGTGCCGCGCCCGACGGAGGCAACGCCATCGACGTGTCCTGGGAACCGCCCCCGTACGAAGACGAAACGCCCATCGTCACCCGGTACGAGGTGCAGAGGTCGGCCGACGGTGTGAGCGGCTGGCGCAGCGCCGGCCAAACTGCGGACGGCGAGACCTTGACCTTCAAGGACAGCGGCCTGGCCTTCGGCGAGACCCGCCGCTACCGGGTGGCGGCGCGGAACAGCCGGGGGCTGAGCGACTGGTCCCACCCGCCCTACGCCACGGCGACGACGCTGGCAGGGGTGCCGGGCGTGCCCGGTCTCACGGCCCGGGCCGAGTTCCACGACACAATCAACCTGACGTGGACCAAGCCGGCCGACAACGGCTCGGAGATCACCGTCTACAACATCCAGTGGTCCGAGGACGGCAGGCCCGGCGGTTGGCAGGATCTGGCCGGCGTCTCGCCGGCGGACGTTACCGGCTACGCCGATGTCGGTCTGGGTCCCGTCACCACCCGGCACTACCGGGTACGGGCGGTGAACGGCGCGGGCGCGGGCACCTGGTCGCGGGCGGCCAGCGCCACCACGCCGGTCAAGAGGGAGGAGGGCGTGGGTCCGCCCACCGCGCCGCTGAATCTGACGGTGCTGCCCGGAGACGGGTTCATCGAGGCGGTGTGGGATCCGCCGGCCAGTGATGGCGGCGCTGCAATCAAGGACTACTCGGTGCAGTTCCGAGGCTCCGGCTCGTGGGAGGATGTGCCGCACGTCGGCACGCACACGGACACGAGCATCTACGAACATTCCAACGGCACCCAGTTGACCAACGGCCGGCGCTACTACGTGCGAGTGGCGGCGATCAACGAAAGCGGGTACACCGGCCCCTGGGCCCAGGCCTCGGCGGTTCCGAACAAACCGCAGGTCCCGCCCAGCGAGCCGCGCAACGTGGAGCAGACGGGAGGCCACGGCCACATCGTGGTGACCTGGCGGGAGCCTTACGACCCGGGCCATCCCGAGCTGACCGGCTACAAGGTGCAGTACCGGGAGGACTGTAGCGACGACTGCACCGAATGGCTCCCCGCGACGCCCATCTCCGCCTCGGCGACGGACCGGTCGGCGACGATAACCGGCCTGACCAACGGCACGACCTACCAGGTGATGGTGTGGGCGGTTAACCGGGCGGGCGACAGCCCCAGGGCCGGGGCGGACGGCGCGCTCAAGGCGACGCCGCAGCAGGCCGGTGACGGCCAGGGGCAACCGCCCACCAACCCGCGCAACCTGCGCCTGTCGCCGGGCGCCGGCCAGATCACCGTGTCGTGGAGCGCGCCGTCGGACCGGGGGGACCCGGCCTTCGCGGGCTACCAGGTGCAGTACCGCTGCCGCTGGTGCGGCTACGACGAATGGGCCGACTGGACGACCCTGACCTTCGGGCACGAGGAGTCCACCACGGCCACCAGGGCGACCATCACCGGGCTGGAACCGGAGATGGACTACCAGGTGCGGGTGATGACCGTCGACAACGGATACGGCAGCGGCCTCGCCATAGCCCAGACCAGGACGCGGTAGCGCGGGCGCCACCACAGCCATCCGGCCCCGAAACAGGGAGGGGCCGGATGGCAACTCGTCTTCTTACTGCCGGTCCCCGACCGCTGGGAGCATCCGGCGCAGAGGGCCGCGAAAGGCCCGCGTTCCCGTGCGCGGCAGACGGTCGGAGAAAAGCCGGAATGGACGCTGCAAGGGCGACTATAGCAGCTTCGACGCCAATGTCATACCGATGTTATGCAAATTGGCCGAAATTATCACGGCCATATCATACCGCCCTAGTAAACTAGATAGCTGTCTGTGCCCCATCGCCGGGGCTGTATTCGCTTGTCCTTCTTCCGGCGATGGCACGGGCTGGAAACGGTGAGCTGCGAAATGAAATAAAGGGGTGACGTTCAATGGGATCCTGGTTGCCGAAGGCGATGTCCGGTTCGAGGTCTAGACTGAAGCCTGCGCCCCTTGGCGCCCTGTTTACCCCCCCCCCCCCCCCGAATATCCGTTCTGTCGCCCGTCCGGGGTGGCGGGATGACCGCCCCGCGGCGGGTTGCGCCGCTCCCCCTCCTTCTGCTTCTCCTGGGCGCTCTCGCCTTCCTGGCCCTCCTGCCCTCTGACACCGCCCAGGCCCAGCCGCCGGCCCAGCAGGGTGAAACGTCCGGCTACAACGGCCCGGCGCCCACGCCTCCCCCCGAGTACCGCGTCCCCGAAAACTGGCCTCTGATTCCCAGGGACGCCAACGGCAACAAGCTGGTCGGTCCGGGCGGCTCCTTCCGCCTGATGTTCCTGACCTCGACCAGTCGCAACGCCGCCTCCGGCAACATCCAGGACTACATCGACTTCGTCACGGGCCGGGCCGCGGCGGGCCACGCCAATATCCAGCCCTACGCCGGCGACTTCCGGCCCGTCATCTCCACCGAGGGCCCATCCTGGATCCACGCCGTGTCGGTCATCTCCTACTTCATCCAGGGGGGCAGCAGCATAGAAGGGTCCGGGCGCGTGCCGGTGTACTGGCTGAACGGCGCCAAGGTGGCCGACAACAGCCACGACTTCTTCGACAACAGCTGGGACTCCCGCCAGGCCCGCAACGAGAGCGGGTCTGTGGTTGGCGGTTTGCCGCTTGTCTGGACCGGCTCCAATAGCAGTGGGTACAGGCACGATGCCGCCGGCAGTGCAAGGGTCCTAACGGGGTACCTGGGGCCCAACTCCGGCGATGAGCTGGAGTTCTTCACCGGCCTCAACCACCTTGTCTATCCCCTCTATGCCATGTCCCCGGTGTTCACGGTGGACCGCACCAGGGCGCGGGCTACCTTTGGGTTGGTGGAGCGGCTTGCCGACTCATTTTGCTCGAATAGAACGAGAGCCACTTACAATCCGCGTTATTTGTCGGGTCCGTCGGTTGTGTACCGGGGGAACGACTATACCTACACGTTCACCCACAACGCCGTAAAAATCAAGGACCATGGCGGAACTGTGGATAACTGCGAGGAAATTGTCGGAGCCAGCATCAACCAAAGGGTCGGCCTGGTATCGGGCACGGGCGAGGTGGTGGCCCAGCACACCTCTTCGAGCGACCACGCGGCCCGGCTGATCTGGAACCTGTCGTTGTCCACCGTCGCCCAGGCGGACGACTCCGACCTGGTGGGCAAGACCTCGGTGTGCGGCCACACCGGGAGCACCCACCGCACCGAGAGCCGCGACCTGACCGTGCGGATTCCCGCCAACGCCCCCCGGGGCAGCACCTTCCACGTCGCCTTCTTCACTGGGAATGATTGCACGAAGGTCGAGACCCGCAGCGGCTTGGGCAACCGTGGCTGGGGTGATCCAAGCAGCGGTGCGGAGCAGGTGGAGCTGGGCACCGTGGGCACGGTGACGGTGGCGCCGGTGCCGGACGCCCCGGCCCGGCCCGAGATCGCCTGGGGGCCGACGCGCAACAGCGTGCGCATCGAGTTTGACGCCAACGACCACGACGGCTCCCAGTTCATCACCAACTACGCGGTGCAGGTGCGGCGGCTTGAGCCTGACAACACCTGGACCGGCTGGGGCACGGTCACCAACGTGAACCACGGCTCGGGCACCCTGACCAGGGTGGTGTCGGGCCTGCAGGCCAGCACCCAGTACCAGGTGCGCCTCTTCGCCCGGGCCAAGATGTGGTCCGGCGGGGTCACCTACTACGGCCCCACGTCCCAGGCCCAGGGCTTCACCACGCGCTCCGTGAACGACCCCGACCCGCCCTGGAACCTCCACGCCCGGGAGGCGTACTACAACCGGGCCGACGTGCGCTGGCGGGCGCCGGGCCACGAGGGCCCAGGCCGCTCCATCTACCGCTACACCGTCCACGCCCGCCAGCAGAGCGGGTCGGGCTGGACCGACTGGAGCTGGTCCGCCAACTTTGGGGCCGGGGCCAGCGTGTACAACCACACGGTGACCGGCTACTGCAACGGCGGCACCCTGAGCTTCTGCCCGCCGGGCAGCTTCGTGAACTTCGAGCCGCAGCGGACCTACCAGATACGGGTGCTGGCCAGGAACCGCGTCGGGACCGACGACTCCACGGCGCGGACCAGCGCCTGGTCGGAGGTGACGGAGTTCACCACCATCTCGCCGGTGCCCTACGCGCCCAACCCGCCGAGCGTATCGGAGGTGACCCCGAACAGCGCGCGGGTGAGCTGGCAGGGGCTGACCAACGACGGGGCCCAGCACATCGTCAACTGGGGCATCGACACCCGCCACCGCGAGTCCGCCAACACCTGGTCCGACTGGACCCGGGTGGACACCCACTCCCCCAACGCCAGAACGATTGTCGTGACCGGGCTGACGCCCAACCTGGACCACCAGGTGCGGGTGATGGGCCGGGCGCGGATTCCGGGGGTGAACCGGACCTACTACGTCCCGGCCTCGGAGTGGACGGACTTCCGCACGCGGACGCGGGCGCCGTCGGCGCCGGACGCGCCGACGCTGTCCAACCCGCAGCCGTCGCCCCAGCGCATCGACGTGTCCTGGCAGCCCCCGGACTGGCTGGGCGAGACGGGCGTGATCAGCCACTACGACGTGCAGGTGCTGGTCGACAGCAACTGGCGCAAATCGAGGCCCGCGCCGGGCGGCAACACGAGCCTGACCCTGACCGGCTACCTCGTCGGCACGACGGAGCACGTCCTTGAGCCGGGCACCGAGTACCGGGTGCGGGTGCGGGCCGTGAACCGGTTGGACGGCCCCCCCGTGGAGCACCTGGTGGGGCAGTGGTCGCAGCCCAGCTCCTTCGTCGAGACCCTGCCAGGGGCGCCCAACGCCCCGGCCGCCCCTACGGTGTCGCAGATCGGCTCCGGCAGCGTGACGGTGACGTGGAGCGCGCCCGACCCGTACACGGGGGCGACGCCCATCCACGACTACGACGTGAAGGTCTTCGACGGCAGCGCCTGGCACGATTCTCGCCCCTTTGCGGATGGGACGGCCACCAGCCTGACCCTCATCGGCTACTGGGTCAGCGGCGTCGAGATCGACCTGGCGCCCAGCACCGACTACCAAGTGTGGGTGCGGGCCAACAACCAGATACTCGACGGCGACGGCAACCCCACGGGCACACGGCTGGGAGCTTCGTCCCCGGCCACCGCCTTCCGCACCGCGCCGGGCGCGCCCACGGGCCTCATCGCCATACCCCTGGACGGGGCCGTGCGCCTGCTGTGGACCGCCCCCTCCACGGACCCGGCCGAGGTCTCCCGCTACACCGTTGAGCACGCGGCCAACTCCGCCTTCACCGGCTCGCAGACGGTGGAGACGACGGCCAGCGACCCCAACGCGGATACGCAGGCCCCCACTGACCTCACGGTGACGGGCCTGACCAACGACGTGGAGACCCACTTCCGGGTGCGGGCGGTGCGCCGGACCGACGGGACCGACTTCCCCGGCGACTGGTCCGCATCCGCAAAGGCCACGCCCTCGGACGGGGTGGACTACGACAAGGACGATGACGGCCTGATAGAGATAGGGAACCTGGCGCAGCTCAACGCCGTGCGCTGGGACATGCGGGGCCGTGGCGAGGCTGCGGCGGCCCACGAGCTGGACTACCTGGCCGCCTACCCGGTCCCCCTGGAGGGGATGGGCTGCCCGCCCGTCGTGGGAGACGCGGGCGGCTGCCGGGGCTACGAGCTGGCGGCGGACCTGGACTTCGGGACCTGGAACTCGGCCAACCCCTACTGGAACGAGGGCGAGGGCTGGCGGCCCATCGGCGACTCCGGCACCGACGACAGCCGGGAGATATACACCGGGGTGTTCGACGGCAACGGGCGCACCATCGCCAACCTCTTCGTCAACCGGGGCTCCTACAGCCTGGCCGGGCTGTTCGACGGCATCGGCTACGGCGGCGTGGTGCGCGACCTGGGCCTGCCCGACGCATCCGTGACCGGCAACAACTCGGTGGGCGCGCTCTCCGGCCTCAACAGCGGCACGGTGCTGCGCTCCTGGTCCACCGGCAGCGTGACGGCGGGAAACCAGGCGGGCGGGCTGGTGGGCGTCAACAACGCCGGCGACCTGATCGGGGAGAGCTGGTCGGCGGCGACCGTCTCCGCCGGCGACGAGAACGCCGGCGGCCTGGTGGGGACCAACGCAGGGACCGTCCGGGGCAGCTACGCCTCGGGCGGGGTGACCGCGAGCGGCGAGAACAGCGTGGGCGGGCTGGTGGGCCTCAACAACGACACGGGCAGCATCCTGCGCAGCTACGCCACGGGGCAGGCGTCCGGCGACTCCAATATAGGCGGGCTGGTGGGAAAGAACACCGGCTCGATCACCGCCTCCTACGCCACCGGAGCGGTCAGCTATTCCGGCGGCGACGTGGGCGGACTGGTGGGTCTGAACGACGGCGGCTCCATCACCGCCAGCTACGCCACCGGCCAGGTGCCGGGCTCGGGCGACGACGTCAACGGCCTGGTGGGGTTCAGCGACGGCGGCTCCATCACCGCCAGCTACTGGGACACCCAGACCTCGGGCCAGACATCAGTCAACTGGGGAACGGGCCGGACCACCGCCCAGCTTCAGGCCCCCACCGGCTACTCCGGCATCTACGCGGGCTGGAACGTCAACAGCGCCGCCCCCTGGGACTTCGGCACGACGCAGGACTACCCGGCGCTGAAGTCCGACCTGGACGGCGACGGGCAGGCCACCTGGCAGGAGTTCGGTATCCAGCGCAAGCCGGGGCCGGTGACGGGCCTGGCGGCGGAGCGGGACGAAGGCGGCGACATAGCCGTCACCTGGGGAGCGCCTACCAGCCCCGGCAGCGGGGTCTTCCATAGCTACGAGTACCGCGTGAGCGCCGACGGGGGTACGGCCTGGGGCACCGACTGGACGGAGACCAATGCGGCCAGCCACACCTTCACGCCCATGGCGGACGCCGGGTACACCGTGGAGGCGCGCGCCTCCAACCGGGCGACCCGGGGCAACCAGGCCGTCCGGAACCCGGGGACGGCCGCCCGCATCGAGCCGTCCGCCGCGCCCGGGGACCTCCTGCTGGCGCCATACACCGATACCGTCGAGGACGAGAATGGGAACCCCCTGTATGACTCCGAGGGGAACCGCCTGTATACGGGGATCATCGGGGTGTCGTGGAGCGCCCCCGCCGACGCCTCGGGCATCACCGGCTACGTGGTGGAGTACCGCACGGCGGGCTTCTGCTCGGACTCGACCCATGACGCCGAGAGCGGCTGCACCGGGGCGGGCGAGACCTGGACCGACGCCGGCGCGTGGAGCGACGCGGCGTGGGATGCCGAAAGCGGCCTGACGCTGACCATCGACGCCCTGACCGTGGACACCGCCTACGACGTGCGGGTGGCGGCCCTCGGCGTCCTGGGCGTGGGCGAGTTCGCCGACGCCACCGCCACCCCCAGCAGGGAGCTGCGCGCCCCCAGCGTGCCCCGCAACGTGCAGGTCAGACCGGCGCCCGGTGGGCTGGTGCTGACCTGGGACACGCCCCTGGACATGGGCAACCGGCCCTTCGAGTCCTACGTCGTCGCGATCAAGCCCACCGCCGGCTGGGACTGCAACGACCCGGACACCAGCCAGCCATGGACGGGCGACGAGGACGACTTCCCCACCTGGGTCGCCATCTACTGCGTGTACGGCGGCAATGGCTCGACAGACTCGCCCTTCGGCTACTATCCGCCGGAGGACGGCTGGGCACAGACCCAAATCAATCTCAGCGGCGTCGCCGACCCGGAACACATAGGGGTCTCGGGCCTCAACACCTTCCACTTCCTCTTCCTGACCGACGGCGTGGAGTACCAGGTGCGGATGAAGGCCGAGGGTCACAATGTGCTGGTGGAGGACCCGCCCGGTTCCGGCACGTTCGTGGAGGAAGAGCAGGACAGCGCTTGGAGCCCGGACCCGCCGGCGACGGGCACGCCCGGTCCGAGGGTGCCCGGCGCACCCCGGGAGCTGAGCCTGGCGTCCGGCAACGAGAGCATATCCGCGACGTGGCAGGCGCCCGAGGACCCGGGCGACCCGGAGCTGGAGGGCTACGTCTTCCAGTGGCGGCCAGTCACCAGCCCCGAATCGGCCTGGAACAGCGCCGTCACGCTGCTCGACCCCATGGACGCAACGGCCGGCCTCGCTCACTCGCCTACCGGGCTGACCAACGGCCAGGAGTACGAGGCGCGGGTGGCGGCCTTCCACAGGGGAGAGGTGACGCCCAACGAAGGCGTCACGGTGACCTACGTCCTCAACGCCGCTGATGCGGGCACTCTGTCGGCGTGCCCCACCGACACCGATCCGACTGCCGACTGCTACGTGCTAATCGACTCCGGGAACACCGGCCCGTACACCGACGCAAAGACTGCCACACCCGGGGCCGAGCGGCCGCCGGGCGTCCCGCAGAGCCTGCACCTCCAACCGGGCGACCAGCGCATAGCGGCGCTGTGGGAGGCGCCCCAGGACGCCGGCAACCCCGCGCTGGACGGCTACGTCATCCAGTGGCGCCAGGCGGATGCGACGGAGTGGCAGAGCTTCCTCACGCTGGCCGCCGACGGCAACGACTACGAGCTTGACGAGCTTACCAACGGCCAGGAGTACCAGGTGCGGGTGGCGGCCTTCCACAAGCTGCCGGTCGCCCCGACGGAGGACGTTCGGGTGATTCCTGTCCTCAACGCCGCCGACGTGCCCGCGCCGGAGGCGGGGCAGGACCCCCTGCCGGAGTGCCCGACCGACGGCACCGATCCGACCGCCGACTGCTACGTGGTGGTCCCGCCAGAGAATATCGGCCCCTACACCGACGCGGCGACGGCCACGCCCTCGGCGTTCACGATCCTGCTCGCCCAGGCCCCGGCTGAACCGGACGCGCCCCGCAACCCGAGACTGATCCCCGGCGGGGGGCAGATCACCGTGGAGTGGGATGCCCCCGATGAGCCGCACGACGACCACGCCGGCTACATCATCCAGTACCGGAGGGTCGGCGCGGCAGAGTGGATCGACTACCGGCTCATCATCGACACCGAGGCCCGCAGCACCGTCATCACCGGCCTGGGGGTGGGCATCTACGAGGTGCGGGTGGGGACGCTCATCTGCCAGGGCAACTGCGATGACCCCCAGCGGGCTGTCCACTACACGGGCAGCTTCTCCCCGGTGGTGAGGGCGGAGGCACAGGCGGTCCGGGCCTCGGGACCGCCCCGCAACCTGTCGGCGGTGATCACGACTTCGCCCAACGACGGCTCGCGGCGCATGGAGGTCTCCTGGAACGCCCCCGCGGACCCGGGCAACCCGCCCCTCACCGGCTTCTCGGTGCAGTACAAGCGGGCCGGGGACGAGGAGTGGAACGACTGGACGCTGACGCCCCGGCAGACCCAGAGCGGCTTCCAGCTCCAGATCACGGGCATCGGGTCCCACACCGACTGGGTGGTGCGGGTGGCGGCCGTCGGCCCCGTGTGGAACATGGGCGAGTACGCGACCTCCGGCCAGGCGCAGCGCCGCCCCGGCCCGGTGGCCTCCCTGACCCTGACCCCCGGCGACGGGCAGATAAAGGCGGAGTGGGAGGCCCCCACTGACCCGGGCAGCCCGCCCTTCTCGCAGTACACCGTGTCCTACCGCGCCGCAGGCGAGAACACCTGGCAGGGGTTCAGCCAGAGCGGAACCTCCCGGACCTTCACGGACCTGACCAACGGCACCGAGTACCAGGTGCGGGTCATCATCTCCAACGGCTCGGGTTACGGGCCCGGGGTCACCCTGTCGGCCACGCCCTCGGCCGGGGACGGCGACACGGTGTCGACCGAGCCGGACCCCGACCTGCCTACCGCTCCCCGCAACCTGACCCTGACGGCGGGCTACAAGTGGATCGTCGTGGAGTGGGACGCCCCCGAGTTCGAGGGCAACCCGCCCCTGCACGGCTACCGGGTACGCTACCGGGAGGCTCTGACCGGAGAGTTCGTCACCCTGTGGCACGACGACCTGACGATCAACGCGAGGACCATCGACTCCGGGCTGAACAACGGCCAGCAGTACGAGGTGTGGGTGGAGGCCGTACACACCAGGGACGGAAAGGAGCGCACCGGCCCCGCCGCCGGACCGGTGAAGGCCACGCCCTCCGAGCATGGGAAGGTCGGGCCTCCCTACCCTGAGCGGCAGCCCTCCGCGCCCCGCGACCTGACGCTGACCGCCGGAGACGGCGAGATCGAAGTGTCATGGAAAGCGCCGGAGCGCCTGTGGGACCAGCAGGCGCGCTACCTGGTCGAGTTCCGCAGGGCCGGTGCGAGCCGGTGGAACGAGTACGGCCTTGCGTCCAGCCCCGTGACCATCGAATACCTGGAGAGCGGCACGGCCTACCAGGTGCGGGTCACCGTATTCGACACCCACGGCGACGCCACCACCGAGCCGGAAAGCGTAACGACGCTCGGCGAAGGCGATGGCGGTGATACCAACCAGCCGCCCACGGCCAACGCCGGGCCGGACCAGTCGGTGAACGAGGGGGCCACGGTGACCCTGGCTGGGTCGGGAACGGACCCGGAGGGTGAGTCCCTGAGCTACGCCTGGACCGCTCCCTCCGGCATAACCCTGAGCAGCAGCAGCGTTGCCAGACCAACCTTCACCGCGCCGGACCGGGATGCGGACTACACCCTGACCTTCTCCCTGGTGGTCAACGACGGCGCCAGCGACTCGGCGCCGGACACCGTGGTAATCAGCGTAACCGTGTCCAAAGACGACGAGCCCGACCCGAAGCGCCCGCCCACGGCCCCGCGCGGCCTGTCGCTGACGGCGGGGGACGAGCTTATCGAGGTGTCATGGAGCGTGCCGTCGGACATCGGCGAGCCGGACGACTTTATCGGCTACATCGTGGAGGTCCGGGAGAAGGGCGAGAGCGACTGGTTCGAGTGGGGGTTCTACGAGGGCACCTCGGCCACCATCGACTACCTGGAGAGCGGCAAGACGTACCAGGTGCGGGTGGTCGCCTTCAACAAGTGGGGCGAAGCCGCCACCGGCGCGCAGGAGGCCACGCCAAAGGCGAATTAACCGAATATGTACGCCACATACGGCGGGCTTCCGAACAGCGGAATAACACCCACTGAGGCGGCCCGTACCGGAGGGACCGGAAATGCAAAAGAGGCTTCATATGCCGTTCAAGGTGACCGTGCACACAGCCCTGTTCCTGGCGGCAGTCGTCGTGGGCTACCTGGGATTGGGCGTCGGGCTGCAGGTAAGTCCGGTCGGGGCGTACGTCCTGTGGGGCGTCGCCATCGCCCTGGTCCTGCTGAACTTCCTATGGATAGTCCGTTCGGTGGTCAGGGCGAAGCGGTGAGGCTCCATCGCGGCAGAGTGTCGGGCCGTATGGAGCCGCCGTTCTTGAAGAGGAGAGTCCGCTAACACTACAGATTTGGAGGAGTGTCTTGGAAGCCTACTGCATGAAGTGCCGGGCCAAGAGGGAGATGAGCAATACCCAGGCCATCACGATGAAGAACGGCAGACCGGCCACCCGGGGTACCTGCCCGGTCTGCTCCACGAGGATGTTCCGAATCGGCAAGGGTGCTTAGCCCGGCGCTTCCGGCAGACCTCGGCTCACGAGCAGCGACCGGCCATGCCGAGACAGCGCACAAACCACAGCAGACGAATCTACGTCCTGCCGGAGGACTTCCCGGAGCGGCTGAAGCGTTTCCACCGGGAGTCCGGCCTGCCGTGGGCGGAGATAGCCCGGCGCATCGAGACCTACCCCCTCACCATACGGCGGTGGAGAAGCGAGGGAGTGCGGCCCAACCTGAGGCATCAGACGGCGCTGCTGGCCCTGGCGGACTCGCTGGACCTGGGCCACATCTTCACCGAGTGGGGAACCCGGCGCGAGGCGCGGCCTCGCACGGCAGGCCCCGCCGGGATAGCACGCAGGCGGGGGAGGTTTTCGGGGCACGCCACACCGCCCCGGCGCAGGGTCCCGAGGACGGGGCCCCAGGCCGATGAGCCGGCCATGGTGTAGCGCCGCCGAAACGCAAAGAGGGCCGCATATATGGATGATCCCCGCCCGCTTACCGGCTGAGGCAGCGGGCTGCGGAAGGCCCCGTGTTCCGGTGCATGGCAGCCGGTCGGAGGGAAGCCGGAGTGGACGCTGCCGGGGCGACTATACCAGTTTGGGCGGCAATGTCATACCGATGTTATGGGAATTGGGCGAAATTATCACAGTCATATCATACCGCCCTAGTAAAATAGGAAGCTGTCTGTGCCCCATCGCCGGGGTCGGGGCAGCTTGTCCGTATTCCGGCGGTGACGTACGGCGGAAACATAAGGGGCGTGTAGCGAAACAGCCTAAAGAATGACTTAGGGGGTGCGCCAAATGGGAAGCAGGATGCCGAAGGCGAAGTCTGGTTCGAGTTCTGGAATGAGGCCTGAGCGCCTCCGCATTCCGTTTACCCCCCCGACTCTCGGTCGCTCTGCCGCATTACGCCAGCCCCGGCTGTGGCTGCTGGCCGCGGTCCTGGCGCTGGTTCTCGCCGTCTCCTCCTGGGGAGCCGCCGAGGCCCAATCGCCGAGGGGCACTATTGAGAACCTCCGGCTCACCAGCCCCAATGCCGGCGAGCTGGTCATGAACTGGGACGTGCCCAGCCAGACTCCTACCGACTACCGGGTGGTGTACGCCCCGGCGGACCAAAGGTTTCCCTCCTACCGGGATGAGAACACCGCGGAGAAGGGCAACGCCTACCCGACGGTGAACACCCACACGGTGGCGGACCTGCCCCATGGCACCGAGTACAAGGTCCTGGTGCGGGCCCGCTACAGTGACGGCAACCCGCGCGGCGGACCCTGGTCCGATCAGGCCACCATCACGATCTCAAGTCCTCCCGAACCGGAGCCGGAGCCTCAGCGTGATGCGACCCCGGTCCCCCAGGCCCCCACGGCCACCATCGCGGCCAGCAACGCCGCCATCACCGAGGGCGCCAACGCCGTCTTCACCGTCACCCTGAAGCCGGCCCCGTCGTCCGACGTGAGCGTGAGCTACAACCTCGCGGTGAGCGGGGACTACGGCGTGAGCGCCGCCAGCAGCCGGACGGTGACCGTCAACTCCGGCGCAACTACCGCAACCATCACCCTGGCCACCACCGACGACAGCATTGACGAGGCCGACGGCTCCGTTACCGTTGCCCTCGCCACCGGCACGGGGTACACCGTGGGCACGTCGGCCTCGGCCAGCGTGACCGTCAACGACAACGACGACCCCACGGCCACCATCGCGGCCAACAGCGCCGCCATTACCGAGGGCGCCAACGCCGTCTTCACCGTCACCCTCAGCCGCGCCCAGGCGTCCGACGTGAGCGTGAACTACAACCTCGCGGTGGGCGGGGACTACGGCGTTGCCACCCCCGACAGCCTGACGGCAACCGTCAGCTCCGGCTCAACCACCGCTGCGATCACCTTCGCCACCACCGATGACGACGACGACGAGCTCAACGGCGGCGTCACCGTGCTCCTGGCCCCCGGCGCCGGCTACGCCGTGGGCGCGGCCAACTCGGCCACCGTAACCGTCAACGACAACGACGAGCCACGAACCGCCGCCAGCCATCAGGGCGGCACGCCCCACGAGCCCAGGAGCGTTGGGCTATCCAGGAACGACAAGAACAATGAGCTGGTCGTTTCCTGGCAGGCCCCCGACGCGACCACTGCCGTCACCCAATGGCGGATCGAGTGCAACACGGACAACTCGGCCTGGGGCGCCAGCACCGGCGTTGGTTACTCCCCCCTCGCCAACGGAGACCTCGCCTTCGAGGCTGACGCCCGGTATACGTACACCTGCACCGGCCTGGATACCAAGACCCGCTACTACGGTCGAGTCCGGGCGATCAACGGCGGCGCATCCGGCGACTGGGCGGAGGCTTCGAGTCACCTCGCCACCAACTCGGTCGCCACCATTCGGGCGAGCGTTAACCCCATCACCGAGGGCGGAACCGCTGTCTTCACCGTCACCCTCAGCCCGGCGCCCGATGCGGCCACTGACGTAAAGGTGGAGGTCCAGTCCCGTTCGGGCGACTTCGGTGTTGCCATTGCTTCCGGCGCTAACGCCCACACGGTCTCGGTCGGCACCGGCGGCACCGGAACCCTCAGACTCAACACCACCGACGACAACATGCCCGAACCCGACGGCGGCATCACGGTACGAGTCCACCCCGCGCCGTCCGACTACGCCAAGGGCAATCCCAATCGAATCGACCTGCGGATCAAAAACAAGGGCATCGACTACGACACCGACGACAACGGCCTGATCGAGATATCCAACCTGGCGCAACTGAACGCGATCCGCATGGATCCGGACGGCGACGGCCTGGTGCCCGATAACCCGGACACCGTCGACAAGCGCGAGGACCTGATCTACGGCGTAGGCTTCCCCAACGCGGTCCCCGGCATGGGCTGTCCGCCTACCGGCTGCACCGGCTACGAGCTTACGACGAACCTGGACTTTGGGGCGGTCAGCGTCGCTGGCGACGGCTCCGTGTCCCAGGGCAGCTTCTCCGGCACCTACTGGAACAGCGGCGAGGGCTGGGAACCCATCAACAGGTTCGCCGGCACCTTCGACGGCAAAAACAACACCATCGCCAACCTGTTCATCGACCGGGATAGCTCCGACCGATTGGGACTGTTCGCGAGGCTCGGCGACGATACCTCCAACCCGGTCGCTGGCGCCACTGTCCGCAACCTCTCGCTGACCGGCGCCAGCGTCACGGGAGACGACAAGCTCGGCGTCTTGGCCGGCCAGACCTACGGCCCCACCAGCATCAGCGACGTCACGGTGAGCGGCAGCGTCACCGGCTCCATGTCCGGCAGCGACAACATCGGCCTCCTGGTCGGTCTGACCTTTAGCGATACCAGCATCAACGGCGCAGCCACCTCGGGTACGGCGTCCAGTGGAGGCGACAGCGTAGGCGGGCTGATCGGAAGCAACGACGGCGACATCTCGGACAGCCACTCCAGCGCCACGGTGACGGGCACGGAGGCCGTCGGTGGCCTGACTGGGGAGAATTCTGGAACCATCCTGGGCAGCTATGCATCGGGCAGCGTCTCCAGCAGTGACAACGCCGGCGCCCAAAGCCCCTTCGGCGGCCTGATCGGAGTAAATTCCGGCGAGGTCATCGCTTGCTATGCCACAGGCAGCGTCAGCGTTGGAGGGTGGTCCGACGTGCTCGTCGGCGGGCTAGTCGGAGAGAATCGACTGGGCGGCAGCATCACCGCGAGCTACGCCACCGGGGCGGTCAGCGTCGGCAGCGGCCTAGTAGGGGAGAACTTCGGCACCGTCACCAACAGCTACTGGGACACGGAGAGGTCGGGGCAGACAACCTCGGCGGCCGGCACTGGCAAGACCGGCGCGGAGCTGCGCGCTCCCACCGCGTACGGCACGGGCACGGACATCTACGCCAACTGGAACCTGGACCTGGACAACGCCGACGAGGACGACAGCCACGCCACCGGGCAGGACGACCCCTGGGACTTCGGCGCCAACCACAACTACCCCACGCTGAAGAACGCCGGCGGCAACCAGAAGGGGCCGGGCCCGGTGAGCGGCCTGACCATCTCGTCCAACGCCCAGGGCCAACCGGCGCTGAGCTGGACCGCCCCCACCGACGCCGGCGACGGAACGCTGACCGGATACGCCGGTCGCTACACCAGCAACGGCTTGGCTTGGACGGCCTTCGGTCCCGTGACGGGCACGTCCCACACCATCACGGCCCTCTCCACCGCCAACGCCTTCACGGTCCAGGTATGGGCTCTCTCCTCGGGCGCGGCCCACGCCATCGGCCCCCGGTCCAGCATCGACAATATCCCCGTTGCCGACTACGACGGCGATGACAACGGCCTGATCGACGTGGACAGCCTGGCCAAGCTCGACGCCATCCGCTACGACATGAACGGCGACGGCGCGGTGGACGACTCGGCCAACGAAGCCGCCTATTCCGCCGCCTTCCCCAACCCGACCTCGGGCATGGGCTGCCCTTCCGGCTGCACGGGCTACGAGCTGACGGCCAACCTGGACTTCGACACCGGTACGGCGGACGACCGAACCGACGATGACTACTACAACGGCGGCAAGGGTTGGGTCCCCATTGGCGGCCTGGAGAACGCCGGCTGGAACACCGGCTACAACGCCACCTTCGAGGGCAATAACAACACCATCAGCAATCTGTTCATCGACCGCGAGTACTCGTCGTCCGACTACTGGGCCGGCTACCGGGTCGGACTGTTCGGCCTCGCCGCCAAGAACTCCGTCATCCGCAACCTGACCCTGACAGGCGTCGCCGTCAACGGCGACGAAGAGGTCGGCGGCCTGGTCGGAAGCACCCTCGGCGAGGTCAGCAACGTCAGCGTTGCGGGCGCCGTGACCGGCGCCAACCTCGACGCCGGCGGCGTGGTGGGCTTCCTGATCAAGGGCAGCATCCTCAGCAGCAGCTTCGACGGCACGGTCAGCGGCAGGGCATCCCACACCGGCGGACTGGTCGGCACCAACTTCGCCGGCCAGGTTCGCCAAAGCTCCGCGTCGGGAACGGTAAGCACGACCGGCAATATCGCCAAGAACATCGGCGGGCTGGTAGGCCAGAACAGCGGCATCATCTACGCCAGCTACGCCACCAACAACGTGAACGCCAACGGCTCCCTCTTCGTCGGCGGCCTGGTAGGCGCGAACGGCGGCCCCTACATCCGGGACAAGGGCACCATCCTGGCCAGCTACTCCACCGGCGACGTCCACGGCCGGGGCGACGTGGGCGGCCTGGTCGGCGAGAACTACGCCAATATCCTCATCAGCTACTCCACCGGTGCGGTGCACAGGCACGGCGCCGGAGTATCCAGTGGAGCAGTGGGCGGACTGGTGGGCTACAACGCCATGGAAGGCTCCACCCCCTACTACACCGTCACCAACAGCTACTGGAGCACCACCGATGTGGGCTGGACCTTCGGCGTCGGCTCCGACGACCGGAACAACAACAACATCGTGGACGAGGGTGAAACCAACACGGTGCACGGGTTCCCCACCTCGGACTTGGAGAATCCAACCGGTTACACCAGCATATTCGCCAACTGGGACGACTACGACGAGGACGGCAACGCCGGAACCGAGGAGCCGTGGTGCTTTGGTACGAGCAGCGACCTCCCGACGCTGAAGGACGCCGCCGGCGAATGCCGCCCGTAGGGAGTCGACGCCCGCAAAGGCCCGGTCAGCGTCTGGACGTCATGACGAGGGTAGCTGTGCCGGGAGGCTCCGGCAAAACGGTTGCGCCGGAGCCTCCCAGGGTGTGCGGTGAGGACCGCCGCCCCTTTACTGGGGACGGGGGTCAGCCTTCCGGCGATTGCACGTACCGGAAACATCAGGGGCGTCTGGCGGTACAGCCCGTCAACGACGTGGGAACCGGCCCATGAGCCAGGGTGAACGCCCATCCCTTCTGGCAGGCGGACAATGAGGATGTATGTCCTTCACTTCCCGCACCCGCCTGGATTGTCGGGCTGTTCGATGCACACGACCGCCTGTTGCGAATATCGGCGTCGTGAGCCTGATGCGGCTACGTTTTGGAGCCGCCCCATCCCCTTCATGTGGCTGGCGGCGGGGCTGGTGCGGTTGTACGCAGGCCCCGTCAAGCGTTGCGACAGGTGCATCGGAACATCCTAGGTGGCCGCTGACCGCCATTGCAGCTGGGGTCGTATACAGTACCGTGCAGGAGCAGAACTGATGGACAAGAAAACAGGACCGGCAACGCAATCGCCGTCCGCCCTCGCGGCGGGCTACGAGGGTGCGCGCCTCGCTGCCCGC
Source organism: Dehalococcoidia bacterium (assembly GCA_965208795.1). GTDB lineage: Bacteria > Chloroflexota > Dehalococcoidia > Lucifugimonadales > UBA1123 > VXRN01. The sequence goes on along the minus strand of CBDBPQ010000002.1, from coordinate 221,118 downwards.
CTGTTCGGCGAGGAGTCCGCGGGCAGCTACCTCGTAGCGGGCCGGTTGATCCGCTTCGACAGCCTCCAGGTCGGCGATCTGGGGCTGCTCACGGTCGGGTTCCGCATCACGGATCGGCCCTATGAGAAGTGGACCCGGCGCTTCAACCGGTTCAAGTACGGCCAACCTTCCGCCGTCAAGGCGGCCACCCGCACCCTCTGCGCGGCGTTCGGCATGTTCCGCCTTGACGGGAACCCCCGTGTCGTCGTCGTCTCCTCGGTCTCTTCAGGGCAAAACATCGTGCAACACGACACGCCGGCGTCGAAACTGGCGTCCGCGCTTGCAGGATCCCGCGGCTGGGAGTGGCTTCCGCATCACGTTACCAAGGACCGGCATCCCAGTCTCACCGGCATCGCCGCCGCCGCCGACCGGGACGCCACCGTGGACGGGAAGTACCTGGCTGCCCCCATCGGGGGCGAGCCCGGCCTGGTGATCGTCGTCGACGACTTCTGTACGCGGGGCGCGACGTTCGCGGACATCGCCCGCGCCATCCGGGAGTCCAATCCCGGGTGGGAGATCCAGCCGGTCAGCCTCGCCAAGACCGAGCGCGCCGCCTACTGGAATGGCGAGCTGACCAACGCGCACATCCCCGACTACCTCGATGCCACCTGGCGCGGGGACCCGAAGGTCGCGTCGCCCTTCTATTGAAACGCAAAAGGGGCTGCATACATGGCCGTCGCCCCCGACCCTACACCCCGCAAACGCAGAAAGCACCCACAAATGGATGGGCCGGAGTGCCTCTAGCCGGGACGTGCTTTCCCTCTGAAACGCCAAAAAACCCACACATATGGGTTCGGCGGGGGAAGGACACCGCCATGTGGCATCCTTCCCCCGTGTGTTTCGCTCAGGCGGCAGCGCCTAGAACAGCCTCAGCGTCTGCTGCGCCTGCTCCTGCTCCGCCGCGCCCTCCGCGTTGGCGTCCTGGGTCGCCCCCTGCTGACGCCGGTTGTTGCGGCGCTTGGCCGGGGGAGCTGGCCGCTCGTAGGCGGGGTGCTTGGGAGCCTCCTCCCACTTGGCCCTGGCCCGCTCGGTCACCGCCGTGACCTCCTGCGCCAGCGCGGGCAGGTCATGGTCCTCGAAGGTCTCTATGTGCGGGTCCGACGAGGGCTGCTGCACCCCGATGACGGCCCTGCTGCCCTTGATGGAGACGACGACCTTCAGTTCCTCCGATGAGTCGGTCTCAGCCTCAGCGTCGGCGGCTTTCGCGGCGGCGGACTTGTCTCCGTCGTCAGCATCGCCCTGCGCGTCCTGTGCGGTCTCCTCGCTTGCGTCCTGTTCCTCGATGACCGCAGCGGGCGTGTCGTCCGCATTCTCAGCCGTGTCGCCGAAGATGCTCTCCTCTACGCTCACGACGTCCGGGCGGGTTGCTTCCGTTCCGTTCTCGTCCGGCATGGTCTTCTCCTTTCGCTCTTGTTCGTGTTCCGGTTGGGTTCTCGTGCGGCGGACGCTAGGCGGCTTGCCGCGCTCGTCCCCTGATCTCGCCGAGGGTCGTCGGCTTCCAGTAGAGGTCGCGCTCCACGGCGGGCACACCGCCGCGCACGGTCACTTCTGCCAGTTCGTCCAGCGAGAAGTAGCCCAGTTCCGTCTCGAACCCCTCGACCAGGCCGAAGCAGAGGCCGGTCTCGGCCTGCCACTCAGTCACGTACCAGGTCCAGTTGCTGAAGGGGGTGAACAGCTTCGCGTGCGCGAGGACGGAGTCGTAGTCCTCCACGTTCTCGTTGGCGTAGAGGGCGGGGATGGTCTCCCCGAGCTCCTTCGTCATCAGCTTGTGCCTGCGCATCCCGCTGTTGGGGTCCTGCCACATCGTCGTGGTCGTTCCGTTCTTTTCAGACATCGATTTCTCCTCTCTTGTTCGTTCCAAGACTTCGTTCGCGTGCGCCGATCACTCGACGTAGGTCCCCACCGTCCGCTCCACCGCTTCCGGTGTGACGTAGGTGGGGGTGACCGTCCCCTGGTCCATGTCCAGGTACAGGGCCATGAAGGGGCAGGTGCCCGCCACCATGCGGCGGACCACCTGTAGCACCAGCGACGCCATCATCTGGTTGATGGTCGGGTCCTGGTCGGTGAGGTCGAGGGCCGCGGCGCAGTCCACGTCCGGCGGCCTTGTCGACACGGCGGTCAGCAGGTCGGGGCGCTGGAGCGTGGGAGCGGGAGCGATGTAGCAGGTCTCGCCCTCAAAGGCGGGTTCCTCCCAATCCACCCTGCCTGCCACGTTCCCCACCAGCACCTGTCCCCAGTTGGTGTCGTTGCCCGCGTCGATGAGCCAGCGGGCCGGGTGTCCCGGCAGGCACTCGGCCATCGCCCGTCGTGCGGCGGCGTTGTCGGCACAGCCGATGATCAGGCTCTCGCCCATGTCGATGAGGCCGGGGTAGACGGGTCCGTTCGGGCGTTCGTCGTACTCCTTGAATGGGTAGACCGAGTAGCCCACGGGCCGGTTGTAGGCTTTCGCCAGCCGGTCGGCCAGGGCCTTGCTCTTGAACTGCCCCACGTCGCCCGCGTAGAAATTCTGGCGGAGCAGGTTGTGGGGCTCCACCCGGTCGTGGTCGACCAGGACGATTCTGGCCTCCCTTCCCTGGAAGAGACGGCAGAGGCCCTCAGCGACGAAGCCGCCGGTCCCGCCGCAGCCGACCACCGTTATCCAGGGGTTGTCCAGCAGGAACTCATTGTCAAGGCGGTAAGGCATTCGATCACCTCCTCGGTCATTTCATCGGTTGCATCCGGCCCCTCGCCCATCAGATTCACGCCGGGGCTAGGGCCGTCGAAGACCTGCGGCCAGTCCACCGGGGCGAAGTGGCCGTAGACGCCCACCCGGAGGTTCAGCTCCGGTTCGGGGTCGTCGAGGCGTCCCACGACGCCGTAGATGCGAAAGCCCTGCTCGTCGCCGTCGTCGGTCTTCGAGAAGAAGGCCCGTGAGCTTCCGTGCGAGTGGAACTCTGCGACCACTCCTGCGGGCGGCGTGTATTCGAGGGACGTGGCCGTGCCCTCCTGTTCGGGAACCACCAGCCGGTAGGATCGCCCGTCCCACCTCACGGCGAAGAACCGCTCGGTGGTGGGGTCGTCCTGGAACCAGCGCAGCCCGACCTCGAAGAGCCGGGCCGGGATGGGGCCGTGGGCAAGCTCCACCTTCTCGGTCACGGGAGCGAGCCCCCGCACCGTGCAGGGAGCGACGAGCACCCGCGCCGTCAGGTTTGCGCTCTCGGACTGGACGTAGAGGCCGCCCGCTCCGAGCACGTAGTCGAAGCCGATGCCGTGAGTGCCAGTCAGCTCACTCTTGTGGTTGACGAGGTAGCCCACCGGCTTCGGGCGGTCGGTCGCGGCGGGTCCGCCGCTAGCGGTAGCCAAGCCGCCTCCCCTGGGAGGCCGCGATGACCTGGGCCACCGTGCACTGGGGAACAAGGTCCTCAACCGGGTAATCAGTCTTTCCATCCAACTCCTCCCATAGGGCGTGCAGGTTGTCGGGGTGCTTCTTCGACCGCTCCTTGCTGTCCCCGGTGCCCGAGAAGAAGGACTGGAAGAAGGATTCAGGTGTCAATTCCACTTCCTCCGGGAACTTGTGGCTTCCGGGGCAGACCCGCCCGTCACGGAAGACGTTGAAGGCGGGCATCTTGTAGAGCATCTGCTCGGAGTCCGTCGGCCGTTCCCGGGCGGCGTAGACCCAGGGGGCGCGGCCCGGCGAGCAGACGAAGACCAGCCCCGGCATGGGGAGCCGGAGCCGGGCGGGGGGCTTGAACGCCTCCCGTTGCAGGGCCACCGGCCAGACCTGCGGCGGCCTCCAGAGGGCCACCACCTGCCCGGTCTCGCCCTGGTTCCACCAGAGAGTCTCCTGAGGCAGCAAGCCCGAGGAGGCCCCTAGGTGCTGGATGAAGACGTTGGCGATCTCGTCCGCCGAGACGGTCCTCACCCAGTCGGTGTCCCCCTCGAAGCCTCTCAGCAGGACGGTCTCCTTGTAGACCTCCATCTGGAGTTGGAGCTCGTCCCTGGGCATGTCCTCCGCGCCTGGCAGGGACCACTCGGTCTTTTCAACGTCAGTCGTCATGGTCGTCGTCCTCCTTTCCTTGTTCCTGCTCCGGCAGCCGGGGCAGGATGAAATCCAGCATCTCGGCGAAGCGGGCCGGAAGGTCCTCCTCCAGCCACTCGGCGAGGTTGCTCACCGAGTCAATGAGGGCGTTCGCACTGCGCCATTCCTTCGTCCCCTCGGCGATGATGTCGTCGTCCCAGGGGTCGGCGAAGCCGTCGTAGCAGCCGTCCTCGTAGTTGTGATCGAGGAACCAGTTGCCGGTCTCGGCCAGAAGCCATGAGGCGGCCTTTGCCGCCCCCTTGAAGCGGGTATCCTTCACCGCCTCGGCGAGGGTTTCGACCGGTATGCCGCCTTCGGGAATCCTCTGAAGGGTCTCCTTCGGGATGCGCCCGGAGGCGGATTCAAGCCAGGCCGTCCGCAGCCCGTCAGGGCCGTCGTAGTAGGAATCGGAGACCCTGACCAGCAGGGCGAGGGCGGAGATGCCCTCCCTGTAGGCGTCCCACATCTCGTGCAGGCCGTCGTAGCCGATGCCCATTAGCTCGAAGGGGATGCCCCTGCGAAGCCAGCTCCAGGGAGGTTCATCCCCGAAGTCGAAGTAGAACTCGATGACGGAGCCGTGGAGGGGGAAGTGCCGCTCCGCGAAGAGGTTGGCGAACCGCTCCATCCTTGTGCGCACGTCGGGGGCCGAGAGGACCGCCTCCCCCTCATCGGGGAAGAGTCGGCGCACCAGTCCCCCGAACCATGCGTAGTCGTCGGCGTAGCCGATGATGGTGACCAGCTCCAGCAGCGACGGCGGACGCCGCAGGAGCAGCCCCGGAAGCGCGCTCAGGAGCGCCGGGGCCGCAGCTTCCATCGCATGGCCTCCAGGAGCCGTCCGGTAGTCGAGGCGTAGTCCTGCGCCTGGGTGCAGGCCGCCTCGATCTCCGGCTGTCGTGCGGCCGCGGCTTCCAGGTCGAGGGAGCCGTCGGGCCGTGTGAGCTCCGCCGTGAGCTCGATGATGCGCAGGTCCGCCGGCAGCGTTGCCGCCAGCAGACCCGCGAAGGTCGGGGTGTCCATCGGATGCCCCCTCTCTAGCTCCGTGCCGGGGTGAAGGCCCCCTTGGTGCCCACCCTGCGCTGGAACTCGTAGATGGTGTCGTCGCCCCGCTTGGTCTCCTTGACCGAGGCGTTGGCGATCTCGCCGTAGAAGTCGGCGAGGGTCCCCTTCACCTGGTCGACGGTCATCTCGGGGTCGGGGTCCGGGAACTCGCGGTCGTCGTATACGAAGATGCGTGCCATTGGTCTTTCTCCTTCCATGTTGCTGCTTGGTGCGTTGCCGTGGGCGGGGGAGGGCCGCCGCTCCGATGGCGACGGCCCCTCCCCGTGAACTGCGGTCTAGCGTCCCGCGCCGACCGTCTCCCTCTCCTGTTCCAGCTCCATGCCCCACTCGAACAGTGACTTGGTGGCGGGCTGGGGCTTCCCGTTGCGGCGCTTCGGCTTGACCGGCTCGGCGAGGAACTCGGCCCAGGAGAACAGCGACTGCTGCGGCTCCTCGACTTCGTCGTGGTGGTTTCCGTTGACGCCGTTCCCGTTGCCGTTGGCGGCGTGGCTGTCGACCGGCGCCAGCTCGACCGTAGGCCCGAGGATGTCGGACTCGTGGCCGTTGGCGTGGTGTCCGTTGGTCCCGTTGCCGCTGACCGCTACGGTCTCCGGCTCGACCTCGACGGCCTTCCATCCGTCGTCCACCAGGAACTCCTCGGCGGCGACCTCGGCGTCCCGCGCCTGGGCGAACACCTCCTCCATCGCCGCGTCGTCGGCCTCTTCCTCGTCGCCGCTGACGATCTTCCGGGCCAGGGCCATCATCACGTCGTCCCCGTCATCGCCGTAGGCGGCCAGCCCGTCCTCCGGCAGCTCACCCTCGACGGCGAGGGAGCTTTGCAGCTTCTGCGCCACCAGCTTCAGGGCGTCGGCCTGGAGGGTGTTCTTGTAGGACATGAACACGACCTTGACCGGGCGGGTCTGCCCGATGCGCCACGAGCGGCGGGACGCCTGCCGCATGACGTAGGTGCTGTAGTCAGTCTCAAACCAGCACAGGGTTGGGAAGTCGATGAGGTCCAGTCCCGTCTGCACCAGCCGGGGGTGGCAGACCAGCACGTCGATGCCCTGCTTGACCTTCTCGGCCACCCACGCCTCCCGCTTGTCGGGGGACACGGCGTCGGCCTTCATCACCGCCACCCTGAACCCGTGGCGGGTCAGGATGTCGTCCATGCGCCCGGTGATGTCCCGCGTCCCCGTGTGGGTGACGTAGACCAGCACCCGGCGTCCCTCGATCCGCTCCGCCGCCACCAGGTCCACCAGCGCCTTCTCCTTCGGGTAGAGCTTCTCCTCGGAGAGGGGAGGCACCGCGACGATGAGGTCGCCCGACCTGGGGTCGAAGACGGATTCCCCCCTGGTGCAGCCGTCCGGGTAGGCGAGCAGGGTTTGCAGGTAGGTCGCCAGCAGGCGCTTGGAGCCGGCCTTGAGCGCCTTGGACAGCTCCTCCTTCAGTTTCTTGAACACCGTGTTGTAGGCGCTGCGCTGGGAGTAGCCCGTCGAGTCCTCCTCCGAGTCCATCGAGGACAGGAGGATCTGCTCGTTGTAGTCGGGCAGGCCCGATGCGACGTCGGCCAGCTTGAGGAAGATGGTGTTGCCGATGATGTGGAAGAGCGCCGAGGGAACGAGCCCCGGCTTCTCCCTGACCACCTTGCGGAACTTGCGGCGCTTGCTGTTGCGGCCGTCCTCGTCGAAGCCGTCGTCGTCCTTGCCAATGGAGACCTCCTCGAAGCCGTACCGCTCGATCCAGCGGTGTTCGTCGGAGCGCCCGAACTCGGTGCGAATCTCCGGCGAGAACCGGTAGAGGAGGTGGAACAGCGTCGAGCTGTAGCCTCCCATCATCGTTCCCGTGAGGCTGAGGGACTTGCCGCACGCCTCCGCCAGTGTCCCGGCGGCGATGCCCTGGGCCGAGCCGCGAGCCTTGTACTCGTGGACCTCGTCTCCGATGAGCAGGTCGAAGAAGCCCCTCATCCGGTGCTTCACGTAATCCGCAAGCGGGTAGCGGGCCGGGCCCGACCTGTCGGCCTGCCAGAGGGGTGAGCCGCAGTCGGCGCAGACGTGCTTGCGGCGGTTCAGTACCTTGTCCGTCACGGGCACCCCGTCCTTGTCCACGACCTGCGCCGTGCAGATGGGGCAGCAAGGGACCCGGAAGGGCTCCCCCGTCTCCTCCATCCGTATGAGCCTCCCCTTGGAGGTGGCCCACCGGTAGATGGCGGCGGGCATCCAGCGGTAGGACAGCTTGGCCCGCTCCCGGCTCATCACCGCGAACAACGGCCCCGACCCGATGGAGAGGCGCAGCCTCTCCAGGTCGGTGATGGACGTGACTATGGCGGCCCGTGCGCCGGGCACCGTCATCTCCACCTCCCGCTTCCACTTGGACACCAGGTGGGGCGGGCAGAGCACCAGCACCCGCTTAAAGCCCGCCATGTGCGCGGCGGCCGTCCCGATGAACGTTTTGCCGGTGCCCATTTCGCCCACGATCGTCGTGCCCCGGTGGGCTTCGAGGGAGAGGGCCGCTCCCTTGATGGCGTCGGCCTGCGCCCCCAGGGGCCTGCGGAGCAGGCGGGGGAGTATGCCGCCGTTCTCCGAGGGCCGGTAGAGCGGCGGGTAGGACTCGACGACCCTTCGGGCAATCGCTTCCTTGAACTTGTCGATGAACTCTCCGAGGTTCATGGATGTCTCCTTTCAGGAGGGAACCCCGGAGCTCCTGGGAGCGCCTAACGGAGGGCGCACTCCACCCCCCGAAGGAGGTGGAGAGAGAGCGCCCGAGGCGGTCCAGAAGCGCCATTCGGCGCCCTCTCTCGTTCTGTGAGGTCTCAGAGTGGCGGCAGTGTTGCACTGCCTCGTTTACCGTGCGATGCCCGCAGGTGTAGCGGGCTCGTTGTGCGGCTCTTGGCGAGTCGTCTACGCGGCGTTCAGGGCTTCCCTGCGGGCCTTCTCTGCGGCCCTGTGGTCCTGGTAGTAGATGCGCAGGCCGTACTCAGCTGCGTAGTGGGAGCAGAGCTCCTCAAGCTGCGATGCGAGGTCGTCGACGCCTTCCGTGGTATCGTCGTCCTCGTGGTCGGCGTGTGCGGACAGGAGCCATTGCTTGATGAGCATGGCTAGTACCCGCTGTCGCGGAGGGCCAGGTCGTCGTTCCGGTGGGCTTCGGCGATCTGCCGCTCGACTTCGGGCGGCAGCACAGCGTCGTCGTCCCAGGGTTCGTCGTCGGCGCTCGCTTCGTGGTGCTTGATGGCGTCCTCGATGAGTGCCTCAACGAGGGCGGTGGCGTCCTTCCGGACGGCTGCCACGAATGCACGTGGCGATGTCTGGCCGTTGGCGTCGGCCAGCTCCTGGAGCTTGGCCCACACGGCGTCGGCTACCTCGCGGTCCCATTTCGTTGGTCGTGGCATGGTTCAACTCCTTCCGTTGATGCGGTTGGTGATTCGGCGAGTACGGCGGCGGCGCAGGAGCCGCTCCACCAGCGGGTCTATGCGGCTTTCGGGGACTCCCTGCGGGCCTTCTCTGCGGCCCTGTGGTCCTCGTAGCAGCGCCCGCTGAGGTGGTAGGACTTCACCGGCGAGGAGACGGCCCTGCCGTACTCGTCCAGGTCCACCGAGGCGGTCTGCATGGCGGGCTCGCCGGGAGCGATGGGCTGCCCGCACCGCGAGCAGGGTTCCATGACCATGAAGGTCTGCGTCTGCATCGTTTCGCCTTCCTTTCCTTATAGATGGGGTGTGTTGGGTTGCATCCGGTCTAGGCGGCGATGTCCTCGATCCCGCCGTCGTCCAGGTCGAGGGCGACCACCGTTGTCCTGAGCTTCTCGCGGTGGACCTCCTTCTCCGGGGAGTCCTCCACCAGCTCCATCTCTTTGCTGGTACGCCCCTTGACCAGGATGCGTCTGCCGTCGCCTTCGAGGACGAGGTTGTTGAGGAAGCCCGCCGCCACCAGCATGGCTATGTGGCCCCGGCGAAGGGGCATCAGCGGGCTGGTGCGGGCGTCGCCGTGGGGCCAGAGGGTGTCGGTGATGTCCGTGTTCGTCCACAGCCCCGTCCGCCTGGCCTCGGTCGCCGCGGCGACGGGATCGACGGTGCGGGTGGTGAACAGCACGTCGCCGCTGGGCAACGTGGCGGGGGTGTACTCCCCGTAGGCGTAGGGGTCTCGCCGGGAGCGCAGCGGCTCCGGCTCCCCGATCGACCACTCGATGACCATGCTCTCGGCGGCCGCGTCGGGAACGGGGTCCTCCTTGCGGTAGCCCATCAAGACCACCTGGTCGAAAGCCTCCCTTTCGGGCTGAGGGAAGGCCCAGCACTGCAACCGCCCGTAGTGGGTGGAGAGGTAGCGGGCCGAGACCGCGAGGCGCTGCCTGGGGACGATGAAGACCAGCAGGCCGCTCTCGGCCAGGTAGCGCGTGGTGTGGGTCAGGAAGGCGTGCTCGACGCGCTTGTCCTCGCCCGAATCGAAGTCGTAGGGCGGGTTGAGGAGCAGCAGGCCGAAGGCCCCGTTCGCAATGGAGGTGGCGAACAGGTCCGACGCCAGGGTGCGGTGCAGCCGGTTCTCGGCCTTCTCCGCCCGGTCCTTGTGCAGCTCGACGCCGTAGGTCTCGATGGACATCGAGTTGGGCCGGTCGAGGTTCTCGGCCAGCCTCTGAAGCGCATCCCCGGCCCCGCAGCAGGGGTCGAGGATGCGTATGGTCTCCCGCGCCCTGTGGTAGTAGCCGGAGGGGGTGTGTATCAGGTCGGCGATCAGGTCCACCACCCGGTCTGGGGTCGGGTAGTAGCCGCCTTTCGCCTGTGCAGCCAGTCTCATGTCGTCTCTCCTTTCTCTCTTACTCTTGTGTCGTCCGGAGCCGGACCCAGACGGACTGGGCCTTGCGCTCCCGCGTCTCGGCATCCCATTCGTAGGTGCGCCCGTCGAAGATGTCCAGGAGGGCGCCGCCCACGAGGGCCGCCAGGTGCTTGGTGGTGCCGACGATGCAGTCGCCGTACCGGTGGTGCGCCTCGGTGAACGTGGGCCGCTCTCCCGACGGCAGGCGCACCCTCGTGAAGCCGTAGGCCTCGAGGACGTGGTCCTGGACGCGCCGGGCACTGAGCTGGCCCCTGCGGCGGGGCGCTTTGCGGTTGCGCTCCCGTGTGGCGTAGGCGTTGCCGCTTGCGGCGTAGCCGTTGCGCTTCATGTGCTCGGCCATCGTCCGGTAGACGGTGAGGTAGTCTTCGTTGGCGCAGATGGCGATGGCGCGGACGACGCAGTCGCCGGTCTTGCCCCGGTATCCTGCCGCCGCCCGTCCGCCGTCGTCGTAGCGGTAGCCGATCATGGCGTCGCCCCTACCGCCGTCGTCTCCTCCCTGGGAAGCGAGAGACTGCCCGACGCAACGGCGACGGAGAGGTCATCACGGAGCTTCCTGGCGTTGGGGGAGCACCGGTAGCCGAAAACGCCCACCGACTGGAGGGGAACTATCTCTCCCTCGGCGATGCCCCGCTCCCAGAGCCATCCGGCCCAGGAGTCGTGGAGCGGCAGCGGGCTGCGCCTGTCGAGGAAGCGGTGATGGAGCGCCGGGGCCTCCTCCGTCGACTGCGCCAGGAGAAGGAAGCTGTCCTTCTCGTGGGCGTACTCGGCGGTCTTGGTGTAGACCAGCGCGTGCCAGCCTCCGGTCGCCGGCAGGCGGGCGATCTTGGTCGTCCAGGTGCCGATGGTCTCGTAGGGAATGACGCAGCGCTGGTAGCCGCCCGTGAGGGCCATGCCGTCCGCGCCGCGAATGATGTGAGCAACGTCCGGGGGCTGTTTGAGCAGCGACGCCCAGATCGCCTTCAGCGCCGTCTGGGAGCCGACCATCGAGACGAACCAGAGGCCGTCGGTGTTCTCGTCGCGGGCGAAGGCGTCGGCGGTGGCCGAGAAGCCGCCCGCCGAGATGGTGAACAGGTCTTCGGGGTCTATGGTGTGGGTCTGGAGCATGAGAGGTCTCCTTTCGATGTGTGGGTTGAGTGCGATGCGCGGGGACTATGCCCCCGCGTGAGAGCCCCGGTAGGGGTCAGATTCCGTTGCGCTAGTCCGCGTGCTCCGGGGGTCGGTCCTCCAGGAGCTCGCAGTCGCTCAGGTGGTAGGCGGCGCCGAGGAAGCGGCGCTCGGCCAGGGCCTGCTTTGCTTCCTCCAATGTGTCGCCCTCCAGCGCCCAGGCTGTGGCCCAGGTTTCCCGGCACGTCCTCTCGTGGGCCTCTCGCTCCTCCTCCGGGCCGTCGAAGACGACGCAGGGGAACGGGTCCGGGTCCCTGTCCACAAGGACCACGAACCCTCCCGCTCCGATGAACCCGGCCCCCGGGACCTTCCACCTGATGGGCGCGTTCTGAATGTCTATGTCCGTCATGGACTCCTCCTTTGGCCTCCGTACTGATGAATCTGGACGCCCTATGCGGCCATCAAGCCCTGCTCCTTGAGGCTGACGTAGCGGTTCCCGCCGATGACGATGTGGTCCATGAGCTCGACGCCAAGCAGCTTCGCGGCCTGGGATAGCTCCCTGGTGCAGGCCACGTCCTGCGGGCTCGGCGTCGGGTCTTTGCTCGGGTGGTTGTGGCTGACGATGATGTTGGGAACGGCCTCGACGACGGCGGGGCGCAGCACCTCGGCGGGTCTGACCTCAGCCGAGTTGACGTTGCCCTGGTAGATGACTCTCTGGCCCACCACGTTGTTCTTGATGTCGAGAAGCAGTACCCTCAGCTGCTCCTGTGCGAGCCCGGACATCTCCGGCGCCAGCAGCGTGTGCACGTCCTTGGGGGTGATGATCGAGGGCGGGTCGTCCGGGCGTTCCGGCTGGGTCTCCACCTCGTAGCGCATGGCGATCTCCCCCAGCAGGCTCAGGTTGATGCGCAGCGCGTTCAGCAGAACGGCGTCCTTGTCGAGGGATTTCTTGCGGGTCATGTCGGCCTCCTTGCTTCGCGGTTACAACAGAAGCGGGGCCGCCTCCCGTAGATTGGAAGCGGCCCCGTGGTACTGCGCCTTCGAGAAGGCGTCGTCTTTCGGTTGTGGCGTTGGCGGGCTAGAAGGGAGAGTCCTCCTCGTGCCCATTGCCGTTGCCGTTGGAGTCGAGGAACACGACCTCCTGGGTGTGCACCTCGGTGCGGCTGCGGGGCTGACCGTCCTCGGTCTGCCAGGTGTTCTGCACCAGGCGGCCCTCGACGCAGATGCGCTGGCCCTTCTGGACGTACTGGTTCACCGCCTCGGCGGACTTGTCCCAGACGACGACGTTGTGCCAGTCGGTCGAATCCTCGCCGTCCCTGCGGTAGCGGTCGGTCGCCAGCCGCAGCTTGGTGAGGGCGATGCCGTTGGGGGTGTAGGTCATCTCAGGGTCGGTCCCGACCCTGCCCAGAAGCGTTACCTTGTTGATTGTCCGTGCCATGATTCGATTCTCCTTTCGGATTGGGTGTGGCGCGGTGTACCCGCGCCCGTATGAGACGAAAGCGGGGCCGCTCCTGTAGTGGAAAGACGGCCCCGTCCTGCGCTCCAATGAAGGAGCGGCTAGCTGACCCTGACGTACTCCGACTCGGACTCCGTCACGATCTCGGCCCTGGTCTCAGGGTCGAGGGCCTCGTTGAGCCTGCGGTGGTTGACCGAGTACCTGGTCGAGCTGACCAGCGTGACCGTCCGGTCTCCCACCGTCGCCTTGGAGTCACCCTGGCGGCGCATCCACGCCTTGAGCGTGTCCAGCGCGGCGCGCTTGGCCTTCTCAGGCTCCCGGATGGACTCCTGGGCCTCGGCGTAGGCCGCCACCGCGTCCCGCGCCTCCTCGTCCGTCACCTCCTTTCCTTCGGTCTCAGCCGCCTCGTCGGTCCCGTCCTCTGACGCCATACCCGGCAGGCAGACGGTGAGGAATGGGCAGCTTCGGCACTGCCAGCTTGCGGCGGAAAAGTCCCGCTCCGGCAGGGCGTCTGGGTCAGGCCCGTTCTTGACGTGGTGCCCCCCCAGGTCGCCGAGCCATGCGCAGGCGTCCTGCAGGGCCTTCTCCAGCCGGTCGGCGGGTATCCGCTCGTAGTCCCAGGTGCGGTTGCCCGTGTCCATCGTGGCGATCACGGTGTCCCGCATCTCCCCGAACTCGCCCAGGGTGTAGAAGGCGGCCTGGGCCACCGCCGCCGGGTGGCTGCGCTCGGCTCCGAGGGTCTGCCAGCGGCGGAACGCCTCCGGCCCCCGCGTCTTGATCTCGACGACCATCGGGTCGCCGTAGGCGGGTTGCTCCGGTTCCCCCTCGAAGAGGAAGATCTGCGGCGGGGCCTCGTCCCCCGTCAGGGGAAGCCGCGCCGTGCCGTCCGGGTGGCCGGTCACCAGGATGTTCGGGCCGACACTCACCGCCACCTGCTTCGGGTCGTGGGGGTCGGCGGCATCGACCTGCCAGCCCGCCCGCTCCATCGCCCGCTCCATCACCGGCTCCAGGGCGTTGCCCGCCTCCATCGCAATCAGCGAGTCGTCGCTGGGGGGATTCGTCGGCTCGTATCCGGTCGCGGCGTACCAGAGGGCGCGGCGGCAGCCCAGGGCCGCCGATGCCCGCACCTCGATGTTGCCGTCGCCGTCGAACCTTGCCGAAGGGCGGGAGAAGACCTCCGCCCTGTCGATGTCTGTCGTGGTTGTCATCGTCTCTGCCTCCTTGTGTCCTGTAGATGAATGGTCATGCGGCAGCCTTTACCTGCTCCGTCTCGGCAGCTTCCCTCTCCCCTCTGGCCGTGAGATGGGCCTTGAGGATGTGGGCGATGCCGTCGCCCAGGCCGTGTACCGGGACGCTCCTGCCGTCGCCCAGTTGGTTCCAGAAGGGCTGCATCTCCTGGATCCCCTGGCACTGGTCGATCACCTCTTCGAGAGGGGTGCCCCTGCGCAGGTGCAGGGAGATGAGGCGGCAGGCAAGCTCCGTCACCCCGTGCTGGAAGGAGCCGCCCTTGCCGAGGAATCCGAAGACCTCGAAGGGCTCGCCGTCCTCGTCTGTCGAGACGGTGACGAAGAGGCTGCCGAACTCGGTCTTCAGCTTGGTGGTCGTGCTGGGAAGGCTGCGGGGTCTGTCCCGCGTCTTGGTTGTCATGGCCTGCATCCCTCCCCACGGCAGAGCGGGAGCACGGCCTCGCAGGAGACGGCCTTCCACCGCCCGGTGTCCGCGAACGCCTCGGCCTCCTCCGTGGTGTCGAACCGTCCGATGGGATCCGTTGCGTGGCCGCCCAGGTGGGCAACCACGTGGTAATGAGGGGCGAGGTCCCGAAGGTAGGGGAGGGCCGGGGCGTAGCTGTCGAAGTAGCCGGCCACCTTCAGGGCCATCTCCCGGTCCCGGTCGTCCCCAATGCCCAGGAGCGTCCTGACGATGGGCTCCTCGCAGTCCTCCTCGGCGAAGGTTGCGTTCAGCATCGTGTCGCGGACGGCGGCGGGAAGCTCGTTCCACCGCTCGCGGGTCAGGACCAGTCCGCCGTGTCCCGCCGTCGAGACTCTCAGGACGCCCTCGGCCAACTCCTCGATGTCCTGGGGAGGCCCCCAGGGGGTGTGCATCGTGGTCTGCATCATGTCGCTTCCACCTTCCTTTCTTGTCCTGTGGATGAAGAGCGGGGCCGCCACCCGAAGGAGACGACCCCGCCCGTTCCGTGTTCCGGTGGCCGAGGCGAGCTAGGCGGCCTGGGCCTGCTGCATCTCCCGCAGCTTGTCGGAGGCGGCCTTCACCAGCTCCCCGAGCTCCGAGGCGTCGAGGTCGTCGATGCTCTTGCCGGTGCGTCTCAGGACTTCCGCCCGCACCGTGTCTTCATCGAATCCCCGCTCGGCGGTTATCTCGAAGAGGCGCTTGCGCAGCTTCGCGGCCTGGGCGTCGTTGCCGCCCGCAGGCTGAGCCTGCCGCTGGGAGCGGGGTGCCTGGGACTGCCCGCCGTTGCCGTTGGCCCTGGACTGGGACGGCGCGGGAACCCGCTCCGGCTGGGGAGCGGTCGCCTGCGGCTGGTCGCCGTAGAAGGCGTTGCCGAACTGCACGCCGAAGCTGCGGAAGGCACGCTTCATGCCGTCCGTGACCGCACCCTTCATGGCGGTGTCGTGCCCGTCGAAGTTGTCCTCCGTGACCGGGTGGACGCCGACGTCGGTGCGGGGCAGCGCGCCCGCCACGGTGACCCGCACCGGGGCGCTGTAGCCGAGCGAGACCTTCACCTCGCCGGTCTGCGAATCGAAGGTCTCGACCCGGCGCAGGGTCACGTCGCCGGCCAGCTCGTAGCCCCATCCCCCGTATCCGAAGATGCGGTTGGCCTGGGTGATGACCGCGTGGCCTTCGAGGTAGTCGAAGGTCCTGCCGCTGCGCCCCTTGCGCTGGGAGACCAGCTCGGGGTCGATGGGCTCGCCGAGGGCCTGGGTGACGGCGGGCGAGAGTGCGTCCCAGAGCAGCTCGTGCTCGGAGACGATGGTGGCGTCGGGCTTGTGCCCGTTGCCGTTCTTGGCCGCCCCGTTGACGTGGACGGCGCCGTTTCCGTTGTTACCGTTCCTGTTGAACATGGTGAATCTCCTTCCGTGTGTTCGTTCCTGTAGCGAATGAGCGATGGGCGTGTTCCCTCTACGGGAATCCGTGGGCGGGCAAGGCCCGTCGTGAATTGGGCATAGGACCTCCTGTGACGGTGGGATTGGGGTGGGGGATGAAGCGGGAGCGAAGCCCGCAGGAGAGCGGCGGGGAGCCGCTAGCGGGCTGAGCGGGCGGCCTGCGAGAGCAGGCGGAGGAAGAGGGCGCGGCCCTGGGGATGGGCAGCAAGCTCGGCCACGTCGCCGATGCCAGCGGGAAGTGCGACGGCGGCGGCCCTGCGCCCGAGCAGGCTTAGAAGCCCGTCCGTCGCCTCGCGGCCCGCGTCGTCGTTGTCGAAGGCGAGGAAGACGCGGGGGCAGCCCCGGAGGGCCGAGGCGATGCGTTCAACGCCCTGGGTGCCCAGGGCAGCGCAGGAGGGAAGGCCCCAGCCCGTGAGGAGGAGCCAGTCGAAGACGCCCTCCGTGACGACCGCCCAGGGGGGCGTGGGGCCGAGCCTGCCGAGTCCGAGCACTGGCTTGGGGCCGGGAAGGGCCTGGAACCGGGGCTTTGAACCGGAGCCCAGGGCCCGGCCCTTCAGCCAGCGGACGAGGCCGCCGGAGGCGTCGGGGACGACGACCATACCGGCGAACCGCTCGGAGCCCCGCTCCGTGAACAGCCCCGAGTCCCTGATGCGCTTCTCCGAGAAGCCGAGGGACTCGAGGGCGTGCCGCAGACCGCTGCCCGGCGCATAGCCGAGGCCGAGGCGGTCTGCGGCGACGGGGCCGATGCCCCGTGAGGCCAGGTACTCCCGCGCTTCTGTCGAACGCCGGAGACAACCGGCGTAGAAGCGCGCCGCCGCCGTCAGCAGGGACGGGTCTCTCGGCGGCAGCGCGGCGGTGGCAGGACGCCGCGTTCGGGCTGGACGAGGAGCGGCCCGGGGCGCAAGCCCTGGGCTGCCGTCCAGCCGCGCGATGGCTTCGCGCCGCGACAGGCCCTCGGACTTCTGTACGAAGTCCACCACGTCGCCGCGCTCACCGCAGCCGAAGCAGTAGAACTTTTCCGAGTCGGCGTACACCGTGAAGGAGCCCTCGGCCTCGTCGTGGAAGGGGCAGACGCCCTGGCGGACCCTGCCCCTTCCCCTGAGACGTACCCCTGCCGCCTCCACCGTGTCGCCCAGGTCGTGGCGGGCCCTCAGCGCCGCGAAGTCCACGCTGGCCGTGACCATCACGCGCCTCCGTTCAGGGGCCTGAGCCCCCGGAGGCTGCGCTCCGAGACAAGCTTGCCGGGCCGCCAGCGCATCCCCAGCGCCGCGACCACCTCCAGCGTCCCGTTGCCCTGGGGCACCAGGGCGGCGGCCCGTCCCGCGCCCTGGGTGTAGAGCGACGCGTCCCCACCGCCGAACCGCCGCTTCACCAGCGCCTTCCACTCGGAGAAGGCCCAGCGGACCTCCCTGGTCGTGGCCTTCGCCGGGTTCACGCCGCCGAGCACCTCCAGCGCCGTGTCCACGTCCCCCGCCTGCCTGAGCCTGCGGGCCTCGTGGATGCTCCGCGTCGCCGTGAGCTCCTCCGTCTCCGTGTTCGCCGAGAACAGCGCGTCGATGAGCCGGTCGACCAGCTCCTCCAGGCTGCGCCTGGGACGCCCCTCCGCGGTCTCCATCGTCCGGTTGCCTGCTACCAGTGTTGCCGTCGTCATTTCGCACCTCCTAAGTGCATCTGCTTTGTGTTGCCGTCGAACCGCGCCCGCTTGCGGGCAAAGAAGAAGGGCCGCCCCCGGATGGAGACGACCCTTGTGATTGGGAATGGGTTGTGAGGGGCCGAGGCCCGCGCCGTCAGCGGCGGAACCTCCGCCTGGAACGCCGGGGCATGAACCGCCTGACCAGCAGCGCCAAGACGCCCAGCCCGAACAGGTTCAGGAAGAAGAGCTCGACGTCCAGCGTCAGCAGCGGCGCCGCTACGACGAGGGCGATGACCCCGGCCACGATGACCTTCTTCCGCTTCCACCAGGGCCGCTTCTCAGGAGCCCTGGCCCGTGCGTCGGAGACGGGTTCGTAGGCCGTCCAGATGGGCAGTCCGACCAGCTCCTCCAACTCGGTAATGACCACGCCGGGACCGCAGCCCCCCGTGTGGCACCGCACCTCGAGGCCGTTGCCGTCGGGCCGCTGCCTGAACGCCAGCCCGTCCGACTGCGCGCCGTGACAGACCGCCGTCGTCCAGAACCAGCCCTTCTCGAAGCTGACCCTGTGCGGCAGCAGGTCGGCGACCCGCCCCGCGCTGGGTCCCGTGTACCGTTCCGCCTGTTTCCGTGTCTCGTCCATGTGCGTTACCTCCTTCTGTTCGCTGATTGACCGTCTTCAAGGTCCTCGGGGGTCGACCAGTCGTACGACACCCCAACGGCCCTCTTGTCGAACTCCCTCGCCAGCGCGGGATCGGGCGTCAGGTTGGGCAGGTCTTTGCCGGCGCCCCTGGCCTTCGCCCTGTCCACCGTGTGGAGCTGCCCGCACCGCTTGCAGTACCAGCCGTGCGGCCCGGCGTAGCCCACCCCGGGACGTGCGTAGGAGTACCCGCAGCCGCAGACTTCCATGGACAGCCTCACCGTGTCGATGACGTTGCCCTCGACGTCGCGCAGAACGCTGACGCGGGAGCGGGGGTTGACGACCACCCGGTCGCCGATGACCTGCCTCTTGCTCTTCGGAACCCGACTAGCCTGAACTTCCATGTGCAACTACCTCCTTTGCTTGAATCTCGTGCCGTGTCGAAGACGCAGCTCGCCCAGGGTGAACACAGGTCAACTGGGGAAAAGCTGCGAGACGCGAAGCGGCCAGCCTGCTTGAGACGGCAGACCGGCGCGTGTTGAAGCTGCGACCCAACCGCGTGACGGTTGTGCCGCAGGCATGTCGAGTCGGCCGGGGCGACAGACGCACTCCGACCGACTGGTTGAGGACGAGGCGTCGAAGACGCTCCGTCCATGGTGTCCGACTGATGAGGCGATCAACCCCATCCGTCAGACGTGTGCCCGGCGGGAGAAGGACTTGTCACTCCAACCGCCTGGCGTGGGCCTGGGACGAAGGGCTAGTTCACTCCGTCCGTCGGCCCGTGCTGCTTGCGAAGGGCTTTATCACTCCGCATCGGCAGCAATCCCTCGTGGGAGACCTCTCGGTGCATCCCGGGCTGAGGGAAGGACCCCCAGGTTTCTAGGGCAGGAAACGCTGGAAAAGCCTGAAACTGCATCAATTATTACCGCCCCCGGAACCCCTGCAAAGGGCTTGTAGGACCCCACTTATGAACCCCCTGTCCACGGGAGTCCTCGGGTTCCGGTCGCGGGCTGCTACCGCCAGAGGCCGAACGTCACCTTGCGAAGCCACTCGGCCTTCTTCCGCTCTCTCCGCGTGTCGGAGAGCGCGGTCCTGCGCCAGCTGACCTGACTGCTCCGTTCGAGACCCCGCAGCGGATACGTCTCCGGGGGCAGCGTCATGCCGTGCTCTTCGAGTAGCTCCAGCTCCAACGACAGGAACCGCTCCTCGGCGACGAGCCAGTCCAGCCCCTTGCCCTTGTTCGGGTGCGACTCCTTCAGCCCCCGCCACTCGGCGATCAGGGGCCACGCCTCCCCGAAGACCTCCTCGTCGTCCGGGGCAGGCTCGATGGTCACCAGGTCGGGGAACTCCCGCCTGGGCGGACCGCTCCCGGCGGGCTTCCCGTCGTCGGCCTCCGGCTCGTCATCGTCCCGAGCGCCCCGCCCGGACTCCAGATTCGACAGGCGCCGCGACACCCGGTCGAGACCGCCACCGACCGACTTGACCTCGCCCCGGACGGCTGCCAGGCCCTTGCCCAGGTCCTTCTCCACGGCGTCGACGCGGTCCTCCACCGCCTTGATGCGTCCCTCCTGCTCGTCGATGCGCTCCCGCTGCTCGACTGCCGGTGAGCCTGCGCCCTCCAGCAGCGCCTTGTCCAGCACCGTGCGCATCCGCCGGGACAGCCTGCCCCTCCTCATGCTGGCGGTCAGCGTCTTGTAGTCCACGTCCAGGGCCTCCGCCGCCTTCATCACCCCCTTGTCCTTGACCAGCTCGTTGAGCAGCGCCATGAGCCTCATGTGGTGCATGTCCTCGACGCTCCGGCTCTTTTCGAAGACCGGCTTGCCCGTTTCCATGTCTCGCCTCCTCTCGTAAAGCTCCGAGTTACCGCAGGGTTTCTCCGAGTCCCGTCTGTTTTCGCCCCTTGGAGACCCCCGACTCCCACCTACGTCTCATCCCAATCCGAACCGGAACGAGCCCGCAAGCCGAAGTGTTCACCGGATACGTCCTTGTATGTTGACTAAGGGGGATAACACTCACTATCAATGTGGTGGGATCGGGGCGCGGCAGACCGACACGTCCCTGGTCACAGAAGACCGTCCTACAGCGAGGGTCGCCGCGCCCCTCTGGAGTTAGAGCCCGAACAGTTGCCTGGGTCAATCGAACCCGCATCATGCAAGGAAGGGCCAGCACTTCACACAATTCACGCAGGAGGTATGAATGGAACAGGAACCGAGCACATACGTAGGCATTGACGTAGCAAAGGCCCAGGTGGACGTCGCGGTCCGCCCCACAGACCAACTGTGGTCGATCTCCTACGACGAGGCCGGGGTTAGGGATCTGGTGTCCCGTCTGAAGGCTCTCCAACCGGCCATGGTGCTGCTGGAGGCTTCGGGCGGCTTGGAACTGCCGCTGGTGGCAGCACTGGCAGCTGCGGCGCTGCCCGTGGTCGTCGTCAACCCCCGTCAGGTTCGAGACTTCGCCAAAGCCACCGGAACGCTGGCGAAGACCGACGCTCTGGACGCGACCAACCTGGCCCATTTCGCCGACGCTGTTCGTCCAGCCGTGCGCCCCCTGAGGGACGCCGAGACCCAGGTCCTCAACTCGTTGGTCGCCCGCAGGCACCAGGTGATGACCATGCTGGTCTCGGAGAAGAACCGCCTGGGCACCGCCATCAGCGCCGTCCGGCCCCGGATCGAGGCCCACATCGCCTGGTTGGAGCAGGAACTGGACGACCTCGACGAAGGTTTGAGGCAGACTCTCCGCAGCAGTCCCGTGTGGCGGGAGAAAGACGATCTCCTGCGCACCGTTCCCGGCGTGGGCGAGCAGCTCTCCCTGACTCTCCTGGCCTATCTGCCAGAGTTGGGGACCCTGGACCGTCGTGAGGTGGCCGCCTTGGCCGGCGTAGCCCCCTTCAACAGGGACAGCGGCACCCTGCGGGGCAAACGGACCGTCTGGGGCGGACGCTCCCGGGTGCGGGCCGCTCTCTACATGGGCACGCTGTCTGCGACCCGCTGCAACCCGGTCATACGGGACTTCTACCAGAGGCTGCTGGCGGCTGGTAAGCCGAAGAAGGTGGCCATCGTCGCGTGTATGCGCAAAATGCTGGTCACCCTCAACTCCATGCTCAAACATCGCACATCCTGGGGAGAGCTGACTCCGGCAGTCGTTAGTCATCTCTCCTGACTCCAAATCCAGTCCTCTTGACCTGGAACACCGTTCCTGTAGGGGGCTATCCACTTGACTTAAACCACAGTTGCTGTAGGGGGGTGATTCCCCCCTGTCTCAGCTTGCCCACGACCCGACTTGGACGTTTCCAACCGGGGCCAATTCCCTGTACACGCCTACTACATCACGGACGGGGACGGCTACAGAAGGGCCTATAGGGACGTTCAGATGAACCTCCCCATGGGTAGTTATGCAGGGCATCCGGGCTGTTCAGACTCGCTGTCGAGCGCTTCGACTCCAGAAGCGCACCGACTCGCAGGGAGGTGGACACCTTGGCGCAGAGATCGACACCCCGCTCCTTCAGGCGTTTCCTGGCCCTGGCGACCGCGCTGCTCCTGGCGGCGCTGGTGGCCGTTCCGACCAGCAACCCCGCCCTGGTCCAGGCCCCCACGGGCAACGAGATAGTCCTGGTCAACGGCGATAGAGAGTTTGTCGAAAGGAAGGGAGGCGGCCAGTTCGTGGCCCGTCCCCTCTTCGACCGGAAGATCGCGGTCCTCCACTACGCCGTCAGGGACGCCGACACCGGCGACTGGATCAGCGCCGTGTACCGGGTCCAGGGCGGCGAGAAGGAGCGAAGCGACGGCTGGGAGTATTCCTGGGAGTACCCCAAGCTCGACGAGCAGCCCGACCTGGACAGGGACAAAGCCTACCTCCTGGTCATGCTTGCCGAGGACGAGAACGGCAACCGGGGCGACTTCTACGCCGTCGTCCCCATCCACCAGCCGGGGCGCATCTGGGACAAGATCCTCGCTGCCCTCAACCCCGGACGCTGGGCCAAAGCCTTCGCCGGCTGGGTCATCGAGGGCACCCACGGGACCCTCTGCGGGGTGGTTGAGCGGGCCAGCGGCGAGGACGCCGACAACTGCGGGGGCGGGTAGCCGATGAGCGACATCCTCACCGGGACACCCCCCGACCTCACCTACGCTCACGACCTGGTGCGCCAGGCGTGGATGGTCGTCTGGGCCGTCACGTCGGGCGCGCTGGTCGTCATCCTCGGCTGGATGGGCCTCTCGCTCATCATGGCCGAGCACCTGGGACGGCAGCAGGCGGGATGGCGAGAGATGGTCCCACGCCTCGTGCTGGGCCTCGTGGCCGCCGCGTCCTCCCTGTGGTGGTGCGCCCTGGTGCTGGATGTGGCCGACGCCGTTTCCGGCTTCATCGCAACGTCCCTGAACGTGACCGCAGGCGACATGCTCCGCTCCACCCTCCGCACCCTTCTGACGGCGGTGGAGGCCGGGAGCGTGGGCATGGGACTGCTGCTGGCGGCCCTCTACCTCGTCTACGGCTTCTTCGTCTTGTACGTGATCGTCCAAATGGTGTTGAGGCTGGCCCTCATCGACATCCTGCTGGCCCTCGCCCCCATCGCATTGGGGCTGTGGATCCTGCCCCACACGGCGGGCTGGGGCCGCCACTGGCTGCGCCTGTTCATGACCACCACCTTCCAGCAGGCGGTGCAGTTGATTGCGCTCGCCCTCGGCCTCGGCTTCCTCAACGAGGTGGCCGAGATAGCCGCCTTCGAGCCGGTGCAGGACCTGATCTGGAAGCTGCTCATGTCGTTGGCCTTCGTCTACATGGCGACCCGCGTCCCCTCCCTGTTGGGCAACGCCGGGACCTTCGATTCCTGGCTCTCGATGCTCTATTTCGGCATGAACCTGCCCGCCTCGATGGTGCGTTCGGCCAGGGTCCTCGGACTCGTGGCGGGCGGAGCGGCGGGAGGGCCGGGAGGCGCGGCGGTGGGAGCGATGGCCGCCAGCGCGGGATTGTCGGCTGCAGCCGGAGGTCTCAGCTCGGCGGCTTCTATGGCAACCCCATCGGGCGGCGGAGCGAACGCGGGCGGAGCGCCCAGGAGCAGCGGCGAGTAGCCGCCACACCACGACAACGAAATCAGACAGGCGCGGGCGAGAGACACGCGCCGACCGACACCGCGACGGAGGCAGAGAGATGTGCAGCTAGAGGGAAGTCACAGAGGCGAGAAGACGAAGAGAAGAACGCCGGGCGTCGAGGGACGGCCCGGCATCGGAGAGGAGCAGAGGAATGGAAGACCTAACTCAGACCATAAGCAACCTGGTCGGAATCCTTTTGGGCGTTGTGGGCGCGGTGGGCGTCGGATTCTTCATCTACGGCGCGTACCTGTACCTGACGGCCAGCGGAGCGCCCCACCAGATGGAGCGCGGCAAGAGCGCAATGATGACCGCCCTGGCGGGCGTCGTCCTGGCCCTGGTCGCCTACGGCATCGTCGAGCTGGTGATGAACGCAGTGGTCGGTTCCCCGGTGGACCCCAACGTGCCAGACCCGGCCACGCCCACACCCGATTCCGGCGGATAGGCCGGCATGAGAGAGGAGAGAGACATGAGAGATCACGAGGTGCCCACGCACGTGCAGGCCGAGGACAGGGTGCTGCTGGGTTTCACCTTCCCGCAGGTCGTGGCGATGGTCGCGGTGTGCGCCCTGTCCTACGGCGCGTACCGTTACGCCCCCGTCGGCCCCTCCGAGGTGAGGATGGCGGTTGCCGTCCTCTTCGGACTGGTCGGCATCGCCATGGTCGTGGGGAAGATAGGCGGGAGGCGGCTGCCGCTGGTGGCCGCCGACCTGCTCAAGTACAGGCTGGGGGCGCGGCGCTACGCCGGCACGGTCTCCCAGCTTGTCAGAAGCGAGGCCCCGGCGCCCCCGCAGCCGGTGAAGAGCGGCCCCGGCCCTCTGCGCCTGATGGCGAAGAGGACGAAGCGGGTCCTCCGCAGGATGCGCAAGAAGAACCGCAAGGGCGGAGACCGCCGCGGCGAGCGGCGTCCCTTCCGTCCCCACACCTGGTTCGGCAAGCGCCGCAAGCGCGGGGAGCGCGGGCAGCGTCCCGGACACATGGCCGAGACCCTGGAGAGCAGACGCCGCGGACCCGGCAGGGGCGGGATGGCGGTCGTCGTCGCCGTCCTGGTGGCGATGGCCGCCACCGTGCCCCAGGCCGTCGTCCTTGCCGACGGCCACGACCGCTGGCAGGACGAGATCGAGTTCAAGCTGACCGAGCCGGTGGAGGGACGGCGGATATTCGTCGAGGCCCTCACCGTCTCCGGCGACCGGGCCGCCGTCACTCTTCGGGCCGCCACCGCCCTGGACATCCGGGTGAGGGCCTTCGGCGGGGCGCAGGGAACGTCGCTGCGCTTCTGGGGCTCGGCCACCCTGTCCGAGGGGGAGAGCATCGACTTCGACCTGCCCCTGCACGGACCGGTCCCGTCCATCACCTTTTCGTGGACGGACACCCTGGGGCAGGCCGGTGCGCTCACCGTCGAGGAAGCGCAGCTTCCCTATCCCCTGCCGGTCGTCGAGGGGGAACTCTGCACCGTCCGGCTCGCGTCTTTGGGCTGGACGCCCGGCGCGGTCAGCGGAGTCGTCGAGTCGCGGTGCGTGGCGTCCGTCGACCACCCGGTCCGGCTTCAGACGGTGGCCGGCCACGAGAACATCACCGAAACGGCCCTCATGGACGCCCAGGTGACGGCCATAACGGGGACGGTCAACGCCGTCACCGGCGCGTCGACCGCCAGCGTTCCCTTCGTCCCCGACGGCGAGACGAGATTCCGGCTGGCCGTTTCCAGCGGCGAGGCGATTCACGCCGTGAGCGTGGACGCGAGACTCACGGCGGACCTGAGCATCCCCATTCCCCCTCTGACGGTGCTCACCCACCACCCGGAGCGGACGGAGCTTCGCACCGAGACGGTGAGCCTGTACAGGCCGGGGGCCAGCGACAGCGATTACGACAGCCAGACCATCACCGTCACCCACGACGACGGCACCACGACGGACCACACCGTCTCCGCCTCCGCCTACGCCCACGTGCCGGGCACGACCATCGACAAGGACGTGACCATCACCATCGTCCATCCGGAGCACGTGAAGGCGGAGGTGGTGCAGAGACATCCCATCGGCGGGACGAGGGTCGAGGCCCTCGCCCTCGCCGCGTCGGGCGTGGGATCGGACGACCCCTTCGAGGTCCTCACCCTGCCGGAGCCCGAGCCCGAGGACCCGCCCGCCGAGCAAACGCCCGCGGGCGGGCTTCAGGGCTGGTTCGAGTGGCTGGGATGGGAGTGGCCCTGGTGAGGAGGGCGCTGACGGCAACCCTCCTGGCCGGGGCTGCGCTGGCAACCACCGGTGCGGCCCCGGCCGAGGAGCAGGCCATGCTCGACGCGTTCGACCGGGTGTTGACGGCGATGGCCTACGCCGCCGCCGGGCTTGCCGTATTCGCCATCGCCTGGGCCGGGTTCGTCCTGATGGCCGAGGGGAGCGAGGAGCGCGGCGGGGGCAGGGCCAAGGCCGCCGTCGTCCTGACCGTGGTCGGCCTGGCGCTCGTCCTTTCCGCCAAGGGCGTCGCCGCCCTGCTGAAGCACGGGATCATCCCGTCCTTCCCAACCCCATAGAGATAAGGAAGCCAACGAATTGAAGAAGCTGCTTGAACGAATAACGAGACGAGGAACGGAGGCCCAACCGGGGGAGGCCGCCGCTCCTCAGGAGATTGCGCCCAAGCTCCCGCCCGAGCCGCCCCTGTTCTTCATGCTGTCGCACCTGGACGACGACGGGCCGGTGCGCCTGGACGGCGTGAAGCTCGGCGTCTGCGAGGTGATGGGCCTTGAAATCGACGAGCCGAAGCTGGGGGCCTTCGCGGGGGCGCTCAACGCCCTCGACTTCCCAGTGCAACTGCTCGTTCGCCAGCACCCGCCGCGCCTGGGCCATCTCCGGGAGAAGCTCCGAGGGGCCCAGCCGGAGGACCTGCCCCCGCAGACGAAGGCGGCAGCCGAGTCGCTCAGGCGTCTCCTGACCGACCTTGAGACCCGCGACGGCATCCTGGACCGGCGCTTCTACGCCGTCTGCGAGTACCCCCGCGTCGACGACCTGCGCGGGCTGCTGGCAAGGGCGGGGCTGTCCGTACACCCCCTCAGAGGCCGCCAGCTCCGCATGTTCCTCGTGTCGGCGCTCCTCGGCGGCTCCCCCGCCGAGCCGGACGGTGACGCCTCCGTCGAGGTGGAGATCGGACGGCGCGACATTCGCATCGGCGAGAGCCTCGTGCGCTCCCTTCACCTGGGCAAGTGGCCCCGGTCGCTGTCCCCCGGATTCTTGCAAGGACTGATGGCGGCGGGAGCGCCCATGGACCTGTCCGTCCACGTCGGCCCGATACCCGCCGAGCAGGCGGCGAGGACGCTGGAGTGGCAGAAGGTGCGCTTCGAGAGCGCCCAGTCCCTCTCCTTCAAACGTGGCAGAACGATGTCCCCCGAGGCGGAGATCGCCCTGGAGGACGTGACCCGTCTCAGGGACGAGGTGCAGAGGGGCAGGGAGAGGCTCTTCCATTCCTCCTTATCTGTAACCCTTCACGCGAAGGACGAGGCGTCCCTCAAGGAGATGACCCAGCGGGCGAAGGCCCACTTCGCCGCCACCCTGGGCAAGCTGGACAACCTGGCCTTCCGCCAGCGAGAGGGGCTGCTATCGACGCTGCCCCTGGCCCTGAACGCCGTCGCCGAGTGGCGCAGCCTGGACACTTCGAGCCTTGCGAGATTGTTCCCCTTCTCGCCGCCCGACCTGGACACCCGCAGCGGCACCCTCTACAGCATCGACATGCGGGCCTGCTCCCCCGTGGTCTACGACCCGTGGGATGGCACACACCTGAACGCCAACACCGCCGTCCTCGCAAGGTCGGGGAGCGGCAAGTCCTTCGCCACCAAGCTCGGCGTGCTGAGGGGCCTGTGCCGGGGCGTGACCGCCTACGTCATCGACCCGGAGGGCGAGTACGCCGACATGGCCCGCGCAGCGGGCGGACGTGTCCTCAGCCCCGGCGTCCCCGGCGAGGGCATGAACCCCTTCGTCATTGACAAGGGGGACTCCGAGGAGATGCTGCAACGCATCGGCAGCCTGAGAAGGCTCATCGAGGTCATGGTGGGGGAGAGCCTCGGCGCGGAGCGCCGCGCCTCCCTCGACCACGCCCTGGCAGGCTACTACTCGAAGCCCCGCGAGCGCACCGGCTTCAGCGACTTCTACAAGTATCTGCAGGAGAGCGAGGCGGGCGACCCAGACCTGGCAAGGCTGCTCAGGCCCTTCGCCACCGGCAGCCTCAGACACCTTCTGTCCGATCAGGGCGACGACCTGCTCTCCAACGAGGCGCTGGTGACGGTCTTCGACCTTCGATTGCTTGAACCCGAGCTGAGGCCCGCCGCCGCGATGGTGTGCACCGAGACGGTGTGGGCGGCGGCCGCCCAGGACCCCAAGCCCCGCCTGCTGGTGGTGGACGAGGTGTGGTCGATCATGCAGCACCCCGAAGGGGCCGCGTTCATGGTGTCGATGGCGAAGCGGGCGAGGAAGCACCGGCTGGGGTTGCAGTTCATCACCCAGGACGTGCAGGACCTCCTCTCCGAGGACTCCTCCCGCACCATCACCGGCCACTCCGGTCGCGCCCTGCTTCAGAACGCCGCCTTCAAGCTGCTGTTGCAGCAGGACGCCGCCGCCATCAGCACCGTGGGCGACGCCTTCGACCTGCCCGAAGACCTCCAGCGCTGGCTGCTTTCGTGTCCCCGCGGGGACGGGCTGCTCCTCGCCAGGGGCAATCGCTTCCCCGTCCGCATCGAGGCTACCCCGGAGGAGACCGAGGTCATCGAGTGGCGGCCCGGACGCCATTAGAGAAAGGACTTTCACCCATGAAACTAAACCCGAAGAAAATCCTGTTCGGCGGAGACGCCGACAAGAAGGAACCCGTGCTGCTGGCGGTGACGCCGCCGCGCACCGGGGAGCGCACCCTCCTGGGCGTGGAGAACCTCCTCCAGTCCATCGCCGTCCCCGAACCCTTCTCCCTGGAGCTGGTCGGGAGCGCCGACGGCGTGTCTCTGATGGGCCGCTGCTTCGACGACCAGGTGGTGCGCGGCCAGATCGCCGCTCACTACCCCCAGGCCCGCATCCAGGAGGTGCACCCCGGCGAGGACGCCCTGTGGGTCCGCGAGGGAGAGCAGGCGTGGAGCGTGACCCTGCGGGCCGACGCCCCCGAGTACGTCCCGCTTCGCACTTTCCGCGACGACGACCTGCTCGACCCCGGCTCCGACCCTCTCATCGCCCTGCTGGGTGCTCTGACGGCCCTGCGGCCCGGGGAGCGCACCGTGGCCCGCCTGTTGCTCCGTTCCCTCGGCCCCGACTGGTCGCAGCAGCACCTGGACAAGGCCCACAAACGCCCCGGCTTCGAGCCGAGGGAGCCGGCCTACACCTTCCAGACCAAGCCCCTCCAGATGGACGGCGTGACGATGGCCGTCCTCGGCATCGCGGCCTTCGCCGCCCTCAAGGGCTACCTGTGGGTGCAGGACGGCGAGATATGGAAGGCGGCGCTCCTCGGCGTCGTCACGGCCCTGGGGCTGGCCGCCGGAGGCTGGGCCTGGCACCGCTGGAAGAAGGCCCGCAAGCGGGTGGAAGACCCGTTGCTGATACGGGAGAAGGTCTCCCGCATCGCCTTCGACGCCGAGATACAGGTGGTCGCCGTGCTGCCCGCCGACACCCGGCCCCAGCGGGCCGAAGAGCTTCTCGGCCCCGTGGCCGCCGCCTACCGCCACTTCGACAACCCCGCAGGTGCGCGGTTCAAGGTGAGCAAGATCAGGCCCGTCGAGCCCGACCCCGACGCGATGCACCCCACGGGCCCCGGCCTGTTCGGAAGGCGCAGCGTGCTGGGGGTACGCGAGGTGGCCGCCCTCTGGCATCCGCCCGGTGCGGGAGACGAAACGCCCCTAGTGGAGCGCTCCGGCGCCAGGGGGCTGACGCCCTGGGCAAGGGGCGTACGGGGCGGCGCGCTCGTGGGCGACACCACGGCGGGCAAGACCATGCCCATCCGCTTCCCCGAAGACCTGCTCAGAAGACACCACCTCTACGTCGCCCGCACTCGCATGGGCAAGAGCACCCTCATGCACCACGTCGTGACCCACAAGATGCGGGAGAAGGCGGCGGGCAGGGACCCCGACGCCATCGTCGTCATCGACCCCCACACCGACCTGGTGGAGGGGCTGATGGAGCACGTCCCCGACGAGATCGCCGACCGGGTGCGACTCATCGACCTGTCCGACGAGGGCCGCTCCCCCGGCATCAACCTCCTGGACACGAGGATATTTGCCGACCGCGACCGCACCGCCGACTCGGTGGTGCGCGTCGCCAAGGGACTGTGGGAGCAGTGGGGGCCGAGGATGCAGTCCATCCTCGAACAGACCGTGAAGACCCTCCACGAGGCCAACGAGCACCCCACAACCGACGAGCACGACCAGCACACCATCCTCGACGGCCTCAAGCTCCTCTCTGTCGACCAGTACCGCAACGCCGTCCTGAAGAAGGTCTCCGACCCCTACCTCCTCGAATGGTGGGCCAGGGACTTCGGCAGCTGGCACCGCCAGTACCGGGCCGAGGCGCTGGCCCCCGTGCAGACCCGGCTCTCCTACTACGCGTCCTCCAAGAGGGCGCGGGCCATCCTGGGACAGCGCCGTTCCACCATCGACATGCGCCGCACCATCCACGAGGGCGGAGTCCTGCTCGTGTCCACATCCCAGGGGACCGTGGGTAGGGACGTGGCCGCCCTGGTGGGCGCGTCCCTCCTCAACCTGGTGGACGCCGTGATACGCGAGCAGGGACAGCTGCCCCTGAGCCAGCGGCGCGGCGCCCTGGTGGTCGTCGACGAGATGCAGTCCATGCCCGGCGTGGACTACGAGAGCATGTTGTCGGAGCTGGGCAAGTTCGGCGCGTCCTTCATCCTCGCCACCCAGAGCCTGGCCAAGCTGGACGACCTCTCCCGCACCATGCGGGACACCCTCCTCGCCAACGTGGGCTGCCTGTGCGTGTTCCAGGTGGCCGGCTCCGACGCCCGCCACCTGGTGTGGGAGCTGGGCAAGGACCGGGTGACCGAGGACGACGTCGTCTCGCTCCCCGTCCACCACTGCTACGTCCGCGCCACGGTGGACAAGGAGCGGATGCCCGCCTTCTCGATGATGGTCCGCAAGCCCGAGCCCGGCGACCCCGCCGTCGCTGCCCGCATCCGCACGGCCGCCGAGTCCTACACCCTCTCGGACCGGGAGATCGCCCACGGCGAGGCCGCAGGCGAGAGGAAGGTGGACGACTACCGGAAGGGCGTCGAGGGGATCGAGAAGGACGGGCAGGAGGAGAAGAAGCAGGCGAAAGGGAAGGGCGGCGAATGAGGCCCGAAGGACGCGAAACCGAGCTGCTCAATGCCCTGGCGTCCATGCCTTTCATCGACCGGCAGGAGATGGCGGCCGTCACCGGCATCCCCAGGGGCGCGGTCTACGAGGCCGTCGAGAGGTTGGAGGGCGGCGGGTTCGTCGACTCGATACCCCACGCCTCAGACCTCGCGCCCCCAACCCGGCGCTACTGCCTCACCGCCGACGGGCTGCGACGCCTGGCAGAAGAGAAGAAGACCACCATCGAGGATCTCCTCCGCTCCCGTCCCGTCTCCGGCCAGTGGCGGCGGATGCTGCTTGACAGGCTCGACGCCGTACCCTCCCTCTACCGCCTGGCCGCCGCCGTCGCCGGCCTCGACCGCCCGTTGGGGCTGCGGCTGTACCGGGCCGGGCCGCTGGACGCCGCCATGACCCTTCCGGGTGAGAGGACCGTCGGCATAGTCCGGCAGGGACACGCCGCCGACCGCACGGCCTTCTCCAAGCGCCTGTGGCGGCTCGGCCAGGGGCCGTACCCCGGCGCCGTCCTCGTCCTGGTCCCCGACGAGATCAGGCTGAGACACGCCCGGCGCACCCTCGCCCGCACCTCCGTCCCCGCCTTCCTCGCCCTGGAGCGCGACGCGGTCCTGGCGGGGAACGACGCCCGGCTATGGCGTCCGTCCAAGGTCTCCGCCGAGCTGGACCTGGGCTACGTGCTGGAGCGTCTCGACCCCGGAGACGCGCCGCCGGAGGAGCCGCCACCCGCGCAGGCGGCCCTCCCCGGCGACCTGACGGCGGACGCCGCACGCGCCCTGCCGGTGCTCCTCAAGCCAGCCGAGAAGCGCGCTCTCGATTTCCTCGCCGACTGGCCCTGGATGTTGCAGAGGGACATGGCGAACCTGATGAACCTCTCGGAGGGCCGCGTCTCCCGCATCGTCGCGCCCCTGGAAGGCTTGGGCCTCGTAAGCCGTGTTGCCGCCGCCTCAGGGCGGCTGGCCCTCAGCGACAGGGGACTCGGCGTGCTTGCCCGCAGGGACCGCACGTCGGTCGGCGTGGCGAGACGGCGGTGGAGCGTCGCGCCCATGGACCCCGTAGGCGAGGACGAGTGGCGCAATCTCATCGGAGGCAGGAGCCGCCAGTTGCTCAGGAACATCGAGCACACCGCCGCCGTCCACGCCTTCATCTCGGCCCTGGCGGTCCAGTGCGAGGCCCTGGGCTGGGAGCTGGCGCAGATCGACCCGCCCCACCGGGCCTCCCGCCACTTCCCCCACGGCGACACCATGCGCTCCGTCAACCCCGACGCCTTCGGCATCCTCCGGCGAGGCCCCGTGACGTGGCCCTTCTTCCTGGAGTGGGAGCGAAGGGCCATCAGGCCCGCAACCATGTCGCAGCGCCTAGCCCCCTATCTTCGCTACTACTCATCCCACCGCCCCACCGACGACAACGGCGTGCGGCCCGCCGTCCTGGTCGTCTTCGACGACGACACGGCCGCCACTCACTTCCTGCGCCTCGCCCGAGAGGAGACGGCGCGAACGAGGACCACCCTCCCCCTGTGGGTCTCCCACGGGGCCGCCATCGACGCCCTGGGACCGCTGGGACGCGCCTGGCGCGCCCCAGGCGACTGGGAGCCCGCCCACCTGTTGCGGACCCTGCCGCGCAACGGATAGGGAAATGATGAAGAACCGATAGAGGACGGGAGCGGCGCAGGCTCGCCCTCCCTTCCAACGGAGAGAACGAAAAGCCATGTGCCCGAAAACCAACGAATCGAGAGGCCCCCGGAGGCGTCGAGGACGGACCGTCGTCCGGCTCGACACGGCGGCGCTCTGGAAGCGGCTGACAGCGCTCAACCGCTCTCAGAACTGGCTCGCCAGGGAGATCGGGGCCAGCCCCGGCTACGTCTCCATGCTGGTCAACGGGGGGCGCACGCCCTCGGGACGCGTCCGCAAGCGGATGCTCAAGGCCCTCGACCTGAACGACTGTCACCA
Source organism: Dehalococcoidia bacterium (assembly GCA_965208795.1). Classification (GTDB taxonomy): domain Bacteria; phylum Chloroflexota; class Dehalococcoidia; order Lucifugimonadales; family UBA1123; genus VXRN01. The sequence continues at coordinate 188,865 of CBDBPQ010000002.1, read as the reverse complement.
GCTTTTCAGATTGGAGGTTAGAGATGACGAATCGTAACGCTGAACCCCGTTTCGACGGATACACCGACCGGATCAACGCCCGTGGACGCGCGCTGCCCTACGGAGACAGCGTGCTGTCCGAGGACTTCCTGGACCGCCTCCGCAGGCTCAAGGAGACCAGCGGCCTCACCTGGGCCGGACTGGCCGACGCCATCGGCGTCGACAAGAAGCAGCTCCGCAGGTGGCGCAGGAAGGGCGTCGAACCGTCAGGAGGACCCATGCTCTCCCTCGTCCGCTTCGCCGCCCGCATACCCGGCGGCCTGGACATCCTCATGGGCGAGGGCTTCCAGATGGCCCTCTTCGAGGAGGACCGGTGGGAGAGCTAGACCCAGCACACAGGGCCGCCGGCAATCGCCCCGAATCCGTCCCGCGCCCGGCGGCCCATTCCCAAACCCTGAAACGAGAGGCCAGCGGCCCCAGGAAAAGGCCGCTGCGACTGTGACCCATGAGAGACAACGAAGGCAAGAGGAAACGAAAGAAACCCGACCGGAACGCCCCGGACGACTCGCTGGACGCGCTGCTGCCGTCCTACACCCCCAAGCAGCGGGAGAAGGTCGTGAGGGGGCTGCGCGTCCTGGCCCGCGTCGCCATCCGCTCCTACATGGAGGAGGAGGCGGAGCGGTCCCGGGCCGAGGCTGACGACGCAGGTGAGGAGGACGACCTATGAGCGCCCCTCCGACCCTCACCGTCCTCAGCCTCGGCGGAGGAGTCCAGTCCTCCGTCATGGCGCTCATGGCAAGCCAGGGCGCCTTCGACCGCGTGCCCGACTGCGCCATCTTCGCCGACACCCGATGGGAGCCGCCCAGCGTGTACGAGCACGTCGAGTGGCTCAGAGACAGGCTGAGCTTCCCCCTCTACGTCGTGGACAATGGACGCAGCCTCCGGGAGGACGTGAAGGCCCTCACCAGCCACTCCGGCCACCGCAGGTACGTGGACATCCCCCTCTACCTGAAGGGAAGGAACGGCGAGGGAGACGGCATCGGCAGGCGGCAGTGCACGGAGAACTACAAGGTCGTGCCCATACGCCGCAGGATACGCGAGATGCTGGGACTGAAGCCGAGGCAGCGTGTCCGATCCGGGACCACTGTCGAGATGTGGCTCGGCATCTCCACCGACGAGGCCATTCGCATGAAGACCTCCCGAGACAGGTGGGTGAAGAATCGCTACCCGCTCATCGAGGCGGGCATGTCCCGTAGGGACTGCGCCGACTGGTGGGAAGCCCGCTACGACCGGCCCCTGGAACGCTCGGCCTGCGTCGCCTGCCCCTTCCAGTCACGGCACAGATGGGTGGAGACCAAGCACCGCTGGCCGGAGCTCTTCGCCGAGGCCGTGGAGATCGACGCCAGGCTCAGGACCGAGCTGGCCCTCGACAAGGCCCCGTACCTGCACAGGCAGCGGATGCCCCTGGCAGAGGCCGTCGCGCTGGACGAGACGGGGATGGGAGCGGAAGGGCGAACGGACGGGTTCGGGAACGAGTGCGAGGGACACTGTGGGGTGTGAGCGGATGGACCTGACGGCCCGGCGCGGGAATCGGGCGCTCCACCGGACCACCTGAATGTCCCCATAGGGAAGCCTCTGCATCGTAGTTTCCACCACCCCATTTTGCCCCATTCAGAACGCCCGCTATCGGGGCTGCGCCCCTTGACACCGGGAGCCGGACCGTTCATAGTAAGAGTATGACTAAGTATTACTTGTGAGAGCAAAAAACATGGCACGTACCACGAAGATCGTCACATTCTCCATTCCGCCCGCTATGGAAGCGCAACTGAGGCAGGTGGCCGAGGAGGATGGCCGAACCGTGAGCGAGCTGCTGCGCGAGGGATTCCGCCTCTACATGGAGGAGCGGGAATGGCGAAGACGGGAAAGTACGCAGATGCGGCGCTCACGCCAAACCGAACAAGAATGAAAGAGGAGGAGAACAGATGAACGAACGAAACGACTACACACCGGTGGCACTCTATGCCAGGGTGTCCAGCGAACGGCAGGACGTGGACAACTCCGTCGCCGCACAGCTTCGGGCGCTCAGGGACTACGCCGAGAAGAACGGCTACATCGTCGTCGGGGAGTACATCGACGAGGCCGAAAGCGGCCGCGTCGCCGACCGCCCCGAGTTCCGCAAGATGCTCGATCAGGCCGCCAAGCCCAAGGCCCCCTTCAAGGAGATACTCGTCTGGAAGTTTTCGAGGTTCACCCGCAAGCGCGAGCACGCCGTCGCCTTCAAGTCCATGCTCCGGCGCAAGGGCATCCGCGTGGTGTCCATCACCGAGCAGGCCGAGGACACCGCCACCGGCAGGCTGCTTGAGGGCATCATCGAGAGCGTGGACGAGTTCTACAGCGAGAATTTGGCCCAGGAGGTCCTGCGGGGCATGAGAGAGGCCGCCTCACGCGGCTTCTGGGTCGGCAGCAAGGCCCCCTATGGCTACAACCGGGTCATGGTGCAGGACGGGGCCAAGAAGCGCCCCACGCTGGAGATCGACCCCGATACGGCCCCCATCGTAAAGCGCATCTTCGACATGTCGGAGGCCGGAAGCGGGATGGTGGACATCACCCGCGCCCTGAACGACGACGGCATCGCAAGCCCCGGTGGAAAGCTCTGGAGCAAGACCGGCGTTCACAAGGTGCTCATCAACGAGGCGTACACCGGAACCCTGATATGGGGCGTGAGCTCCAAGGACGGGGCCGACCCGGTGCGGGTGGACGAGGCGTTCCCCGCCATCGTCACCAAGACCCAGTTCCAGCGCGTGGGCAGGCAGCTCCGCCGCCGCGCCCCCAAGGTCAGACACCCCCGAAGGGTGGGAAGCTCATTCCTGCTCAGCGGGATGGTCAGGTGCAAGACGTGCGGGGGTGCGCTCACCGGCGGGTATTCCAAGAGCGGCCAGTTCCCCTACTACGTGTGCCAGTCGATCATCAAGCGGGGCAAGGAAGCCTGCACCACTCCCAGGCTCGCCGCCCGGAGCTTCGAGGAGAAGGTGGTCCGCAAGATTCGCACCAACATCCTCACGGACTCCAACATTCGCGCCCTCGTCAAGATCGTGGACGAGCAGATGGACGGCGTGGCGGGTGAACACCGGAAGAGGCTGGAAGCCATCCAGTCGGAGCTTGCCGACGTGCGCCGCAGGCTCGACCGGCTCTACGATCTCGTGGAGACGACGACGGAGTTCAACATGGCCGACTTCTCCCACCGCATTCGAGATCACAAGGAGCGGCAGGAGCGCCTTGAGACCGCGGAGCTGGAGACCAGGGCGAGACTCGGCCAGCGCAGGAAGGTACTGGAACAGGTGGAGACCATCACCGCCTACGCTCAGGACATGCGTAGGTTCCTGAAGAAGAGCGAGCTGACCGAGCGGAGGGTCTTCATCGAGTCCTTCGTGAAGGAAATCCTCGTCACCCCCGACAACGCGCTGATGCGTTATACGGTGCCCATGCCGGAGGACAGCCCTGCACCCGGCATGAGTGCCGAGGATATGGCGCTGAACGGCTCGGTGCTATCTACCGTGCCGGTTGGTGGGCCGGACTTGACAAAATCAAGAACCGAGGCCGACTCTCTGGTCACGCCGTCGGTGGGCATGGGGACCGTGTACGTCAGCGTCGCCTCGTCTCCGACCACCTCGATGCCCTCCACGAAGTTGCGGATGAGCGCCTTGCGCTCGGGAAACGTCCCCTCCTTCAGGAACTCCCGGAAGTCCGCCACGTACTCCCGAATCACGTCCGTCGTGGGCAGTTCCACCCTGCGCCGCTCAAGCTGGCGCTCTGCGTCCTCCCGCGCAGCCTCAAGCTGCTCCTCGCGGTGCCTCAGGGACATGATGCGGGGCGACAGCGCCTCAAGTGTCAGATCGCTCGTCTCTATGGCCTCGTAGAGCCTCTCAAGACGCTTCCTCACATCGGACAGCTCCGCCTCGACCACCTCCAGCCTGCCGGAAAGCTCCCCGGCCATCGCGTCTATCTCCTCGGCCACCAGCGTCACAAGCTCGGTGATGGTTTCCTCATTGAGTATCCGCTCCCGTATCTTCTCGACGATGAAGTCCTCGACCTTCGGCGCGCTCAGGTAGCGGGCGCTGCACGTCCCTGCTCCTTCCCTGAGCAGCGTGCCGCAGATGTAGTAGGCGAACCGGCCGCTCTTGGCTCCCTGGCCAGAGTAGGACTTGCCACACACCCCGCACCTGATCAGCCCGCTCAACAGGTACTGGCTCCCCACCCTCGCGGGCCTCCGCACCTTCGGGGCGCGCTCGCTCATCGCCCGCTGCACGGCGTCGAACAGCTCCCGCGACACCAGCGCGGGCCACGCTCCCTCAACCCTCACAGGGTCCTGGGCCTTCTGTCCTTTGCTGGTCTTGCCCCACACGGCGGTTCCTGTGTACGCCTCGTTCCTCAGAACGTAGTGGAGCGTTCCCTTGTACCAGCGCTTGCCCCGGTTGGTGACGCCACGGTCGTTCAGCTCCCTGCACAGCTCCTTGAGGCCGCTGCCACGCAGGGACTTTTCGAACATCTCCTTCACCACCGGGGCGGTGGCAGGGTCAACCTCCAGCGTGGGTCGCTCCTTCGGTCCGTCCAGCACCTTGATCTTGCGGTAGCCGAAGGGAGCTTTCGAGCCAAGGAAGAAGCCTCGCGACGCTGCTTCCCTCATCCCCCTGACGACCTCCTGCGCCAGATTCTCCGAGTAGTATTCGTCCACGCTCTCTATGATTCCCTCAAGCAGCCTGCCGGTGGCGTTGTCCTCGGCCTGCTCGGTGATGGACACCACCCTGATGCCCTTGCGCCGCAGCTGGGCCTTGAAGGCCACGGCGTGTTCGCGCTTGCGGGTGAAGCGGCTGAACTTCCAGACCAAAATCACTGCAAAGGGAGCCTTCGGCTTGCTGCCCTCCTCGATCATCTCTCTGAACTGGGGTCTGTCGGCGACGCGTCCGCTCTCGGCCTCGTCCACGTACTCTCTTGCGACGGAGTAGCCGTTGGCCTTGGCGTACTCCTTGAGCGCCCGTAGCTGGGCGGATACGGACAGGTCCACGTCCTGCCTGTCGCTGGACACCCTGGCGTACAGCGCCGCCGGCGTCAGCGGCTGTAGATGCTTCCTCTTCATGTCGTCCTCCTGTATTCGGCGATTGTCTTGGGCTCCGCTATGCTTCATAACCTCCCTTGGTCCTCTAGCCATTCTCCTCGGCGTCATTCATTCGCCGGTAGCATTGGGCGCGGCGGCCTGAAGTCTGAGTCCCAGGGCGCGCACCACCTTCAACACGGTGGCGAACTCCGGGTTGCCCTCGGCTGAGAGCGACTTGTACAGACTCTCCCTGGCCAAACCCGTCTCCTGCGCCACAACCGCCATTCTCCTGGCGCGGGCGACGTCTCCGAGGGTCGCCAAGATGAGACTCAGATCACCCTCCTCCAGGGCGACGTTCAGGTACGCCGCCATGTCCTCCTCTGTCTCAAGGTGCTCCGCCGGGTCCCACGGCCTCGTCTGCGTCTTTACCATAGCTGCTGCCTCCTAAAGTCCTCTGGCCAGATCCAGCGCCCTTCGTATGTCCCTCTCCTGGCTATCCTTGTCGCCTCCGGCCAGAAGAACCACCAAGGCCTCCCCTCTCTGCGCGAAATACACCCGGTAGCCGGGTCCGTAGTCGATGCGAATCTCCGATACTCCCTCTCCCACCGGCCTCACGTCTCCGGGGTTGCCGAGAGACATCCGCCTGATGCGGTTGTCGATCCTCACCCTGGCCTGCCTGTCCCGCAGCCGCCTGAACCAACGGGCGTAGACCTCGGTCTGGTGAATCTCTACCATTGCCATATTGTAGTCCACAGGATACCTAGAACGCAAGAGGAACCAGCCAATTCGGGCCGTCAACATACGCCCGGACAGGCTCGCGCAACTCCCTCACGGGCGCGAGATTCACGGGAGCGTCGGCGGCGCTCTTTCCGTGTACAGCAATCCTGATAGCGTGTATGAGCCGGCTCGATCGATCCCATAGCTGAAGTCGGGGTGAATGCGCGAGCCTGCCAAATCGAAGCGCGCGATTCCCTTTCGGGGTTCCTTCCTCGCTTATGGAACAGCTCAGCTACGGGATAGGGAAGTTGCAACCTGGCCGCCGTCCTACGCGAACAGTCGCCATATAAGCAGACTGCAGATGACGACCAGCGCGACCACTACCAGGCCAAGCGTGACTATCCAGCATCTCGTCCTCCCGCGCTCGGCCATCTCCTTCCGATACTCTTCTTTCAGCTCCTCATACGCCTGTATGGCGGCGGTTTCGGACTCCCTGGCCTCGTCCCGCTCCCGCTCAAGCTCGGACGCTCGCTCCTCCGACTCCGACACGCTCCGCTCGAGCTCACGCACCGTCCGCACAAGCTCGTCCTCCCTGATCATGGCGCGGCGCAGCAGCTCCTCGTCGGTGATGTACTCCCCCTCCATACGCACGTAGACCCTGCGTCCCTCGCGACGAACCTCCACCTCTCCCGTCCTGATCTTCCGGTCGAGGGTAGAAAGGGAGATCTCCAGTTCCTCGGCCGCCTCCGCTTTGGTCACCCAACGGACGGGTTCGTTCATCGCTTCTCTCCTCCACTATTGGCTGACGCGTCAGGGTTGCAATAGCGCAGACAAGTTGTCATCGGCTTGGTCCGCTATTTTAGCGCAGGTTCGCATTTTTTGGACTGACACATCGCGATGCGTCAGGCTGATGCGTCAACCCGTTTCGTAGCTGAAATCGGGATAAATCGGCATTCTGGCGGCAGCGCCGGAGCTCGAATATGTGCAAGTTGTCAGCCCCAGACGGCAGGAAGGGCAGATAACGATGCATCAGCCCTATCGACGTGTCATGTCATCACCGCCTATAGGACGCCTCTACAGGACTGCGCCGTATCCGGCAGTACAGCGAGTCGTAGGTGTATGCGCCCATGCCGGACAGCGCCAGTCGGGGCGACTCCGCATCCCACAGAGGTCTCCAGGACTTTCCAAGTATCCCCTCGGCGGACAGCGCGGGGACGCTCGACACCAGGATGGGCAGCGACATCCGGCTCATACGGGCGGCGGTCCTCACGTAGGTGTCCTCAACATCCTCATCGTCCACCACGAACAGCGTGAATGGGAACGGCGGCTGGTCCTCTTCGTGTTCATTCGACCGGTAGTATCTCACGTAAGGACTCAGGCGGGCGATGACTCCCTGCGGGTGGCGGGCGCGAAGCTCGTACTCCAGGTAGAACGGTATCCTGTGTCCCCCGGCTATCATCTGCCCCACGGCGTCGGGGGCGATGGCGGACCGGCCCCAGTTGTAGGCGCGGTCCGACCTGGCGGTGGGAACGGACCACACAAGCTCGCTGTCGGGATCGTCCCCGGCTTCGTCCGCAAATTGCGACAGGAACCAGGTGATGCCGTCGGTGTGCTTCGTCTGACGCGCCCACGTCTCGATCCGGTGGCCCACGGGACGGGGGCGTCCCCGTTTGTCGGTGGTCAGCTCCGCGCTCCAGATGCCCCGCGTGGTGGGCAGTTCGGCCCTGTCCCTATGGGTGACGTAGCGTATGCCCCCGGCGGACAGCGTGTAGCGGGTGTCCCCGCGTTTGCCGCGGCGCTCGATGAGGCCCCACGCATCGACGAGGCTGCGCGTCATCTGGCTGACACGCCCCTCCGAGACGCCCAGCCAGGCGGACAGATGCTCGCGGGGAATCATCGGGTGGTCGGCGATGAGGTCCAGCGCTCGCTTCTCCGAAGGGACGACGCCGAATGCCGGCGCTTCCCGCATCATCCGCTCGGGACAGGGCAGCGACGCGCGCTTCCGACCCGGCGACGACGCTCGACTCCTTCCGCCGGGGCCGGCATGGGAGATGACGCTCTCCAGCGTACGGTGGCGTCCTCCGCCCAGGAACGAGCCGCTCTGCCAGACGCGATCCCTACGCCTTTCCAGCGCTTCCCTGGACTCCACGGCCACGAAGCAGTCGCCGAGATGGACACTCTCGCAGAACGCGGCCGTCAGCCTGCGCTCCCAGACGCTGGGAACCAGGATCAGAACGACGTCCGGGCGGCGGGTGTAGTCGTACTCCGCTATGGCTCTCAGCCGGTCGTAGAGGGAGCGGCGCCGCAGGGCCAGTCCCTGGCGCGCCACGCCGAAGTCCCGGCCATCGTGGAGGGTGACGGTGGCGTCGAACCGGCCCCTGCGATGGAACTCCACGCGCGAGCGCAGGCCGTCAACGCCGGGGGAGAGCGACGAGGCCAGGCGGTAGATCGAGGCCACCGCGTCCATGCGGCGGATGAGCAGCGCGAGCCACTCCCTGGACATCGGGTAGGCCCGCGCGAAGTCCGAGGGTGTGGCGAAGCCCAGGAAGTCGGCGGCTTCGCGAATGCCCTGCGCCGTCAGGCAGTATCTCCCGCTCGACGGCAGGTGGGCGGTACCGTGGTTGGCGCGCGCGACGATGCCCTCGGACAGCAGCTCGGACACCCTGCGGTGGACGGTCGCGTGCGGCTCGCCCAGGATGAGCGCCAGCTCAGTAGATTCGATGAACGGCATCCCGCTCAGGGCGTCGAGCAGCTGTCGGTCGGTAATGGACATGGTTCACACATAGCGAATGAGCGGCCTGGAGCGCGGCGGCGTTATGCTCGTCAGCCGGGTGGACGCTCCTCCTCCTCCCGGCCCGGTCCTCTGACTGGAAATGATTTCCGCCGCGACGACAATAATACATGCGTTCTATCTTGGCAGAATCCTTGAGAAACCGCAAGGGCGACTCATCAGGCCGAAACACCCTGAGGGTCTCTACCTCAGGTCGGTTGGATGACCTAGGCCGCCGCCGGACGTCCGGGGGGCTGATGCGTCAGACTGCAATCGCCCGGAGACGCTTTTCGCCCAATGAGGGTTGTAAGGAGAATCGGAATACATTGTAGAGTACAATCCGGACGAGAATCGTACCTGTTTGAAGGGGAATCAGGGGGAGACCGAGGAGAATCCTGCAAGCGATTTTACTGCGGGTCCGTGTCGGGTATATTGTACTTATTGTATTGCACTTATTGCAGTTTTCTGAGGCGCGTAGGGTGCGATGGCTGACCATGGTGGGCCTGTCGCGGACGGGTCGAATGGCTCCGGCGACGGGGTGAACGTCCCACCGTCGGATACTTCCCTATCGGACCTGCCGGACGCTCCGGTCGATGACCGGGGAAGGGTCGCCGCGGCGGAGGCCTTGGGGGTGAACTGCCGCGCGCTGGCGATCTGCCACGACTCACGGCTGGTGTCGCCGTGTATGCGGAGGGCGCCTGAGATGTACCGGGATACGGCTCCTGATGGCGGTGATGATCCGGACGGCGCCGACCTCCGGGTCAAGGTGGCGGCATTGGAAGAACGGGCGGATCGCGTTGGTTGAAAGAGGTGAATAGCGCGCTGCTGGTGACGGTCGAAGCTCAGGCGAAGCAGCTGACGATACTGGAGCGAAGGGTGGAACGGTCGGAGGAATATGAACGACAATGGTCTGAAGTCGGTGCGGTTGGCGATGACGATGACCGGCTGTGACTGTGACGGCCCCCGCGACGGGATCACGGGCTTCCCGAAGCCGGCGTGGTCACGCTTGAGGAACAGCCCGACGAGGAGCGCGCATTCGGTCCTGCCGCATCCCTGGTGGCCGAGTGGCGGGAGCTGCGGAGTGGGGGTGAAGCTTCAGGCGGCCGTGTCGACCGGGCCGCCGCTTCTGTGTGCAGGTGGGAGGGGAAGAGCGCCTTACTCTCAGACTACGGCCTGACTCTGCCGCCGGAGTCGGAACCGCTGGAGCCGTCGCGCCGGGATGATCATCTGAGATGGCGGCGCCTGGCTCTGAGGGCGGCTCAAAGGAACTGAACAAGGCAGATGGTTGAGGCGAGCACTGACGCTGGGCCTGTGGTGGAGGTAGTAGTAGTAGTCGGGAATCGGTCTCCTCCGGCGCAACCAAACCAACCGAAGCCTGTCCTGCGAACTATTGCGACCATAGTTCCATGTGGTACAATGCCGAGAGTAAAAGTTCGGATTGGAACGCGAACCAGAAGCCATCATTGACCATGGTTGGGTGAGAAATGACCACCTCCGACACCGCCACCAAGACACCAAGAGCCGAGGGCCGCTTCCGCCTGCCCGACGCGCCGGAACGAGAACCCGATGATATGACATCCGCCGAGCATCTCAGCGAAACCGGCCTTCACCACCACCTGAAGCAGTTCCTGGGCAATGTCGAGACCACCATCGTGTCCGGCGAGAAGTACGTCACCGCCCGGCGGGGCGCCGAGATGAGGTATCCTGACCTGCTGGTGGCCTATGACGCGGACCCGGTGGCTTATAGGGAGACCAACGGCTACGTCGTCTCTGAGCAGGGGAAGCCGCCGGACCTGGTACTGGAGATAGCGTCTGAGGGCACGGGCCATATTGACATAGGGGAGAAGTGGGAATTTTATCAGGGACTGGGGATACTGGAGTACTGGCGATTCGACGCTACTGGCGCGCATCACGGGACCAGGCTGGCCGGGGACCGGTTGGCGGTGGGAGGCTATCAAGCCATCGACATTGCTGAATTGCCCGGCGGAGTGTTGCAGGGCTACAGCGAGGCGTTGAACGTGATGTGGCGGTGGGAGGACGGTGGTCTAGGCTGCCACGACCCGGCTACTGGAGAGCACATCGCCACCTTTGAGAGCGAACGGTTAGCCCGCTTGGCAGCCGAAGCCCGTGCCGACAACGCCGAGTACCGCATTCGGGAGTTGGAGGAGCAACTCCATCACCGAGGCCTATGACCTACCCCTACGCCGATCATTAGGGCGCCCTCTACCCGGTCGTCGCAATCCACGTCTGCGCAGTCACGCCTGTTAGGAGAGTTTGACATGATCCAAGGAGACGATTTCCACATCTAAGCTTCCAACGAATCAAGTCTAGAAAAGGAGTTGTTGGTAGGAGCTCGGGAAGGGGATCTTCACGCAGACACCCCAGGAAATCTCTCTGGAAAGAGCTGACCGATCATTGTCTGAACTAAAGCGCTGGCCTCTCCGGGCGTCGGCTTCTACGCGACGCTGCTGGGCGAAGCGGCGCTAGCGTTTTCGGGTGTGTGGTCCAACATGATCATGGCAGTTCGGGAGCGGGCGGCCTGACATTTGCAGGGAGATAGATACATGAAGACGAGACGATTTACGATTGATAGGCATGGACGTGATCAGTACGAGCTCACGGTCATCGGAAAAACCGGGGAGGTGCATGGGCCATACTTGGCGGACCGGCAAGGTCTAGACGGGCACTTCACAGACGAGGGTGAGTACCGTCGCGCTATCGAGCGGGCGGTTCGCGAGAATGGCGGGAAGGGGCGTCGTTAGGTGTTTAGGGTACGGTGATGAGGAAACATGCCAGATCCAGCTGAATATGTGGATGAGTTCTCAGACAGGGTGAAACGGATTCAGCATGTCATCACTTGGGACTCCCGATTTCACGAACGCTATCTCTTCCATGACCGCTTACAGGACGAAAGAGTGGTTCAGAACCTTGTTCGAGGAATTGGACGAAGCTCTCAAGACCCAATCAACATCATGATATGGGCAGCGATTGACGAGTTGAGGGGGCGGGACATCCCGAACAGCTCAATCGACGCTTAGTATAGGAGATTGTAATGCACAGAGTGGGATGGATCGGGCTTGGCGCGTTGATTGGGGCGGTGGCTATCGGCGGCATCGCCATAGTCATTGTGCAGATAATCATACCGTGGGAAGTGATATGCGCAACCGTCGCGCCCACCTTGAGTCTGATCGAGTCCGGGAGCGCGTTGATTTCCGAGCTTCGGTCTTGGCTGGACGCCGCCGAGGAAGCCTTGACTATGGGTGGGTCTGAGGAGCAAACCTCCCAGGCCCGAGAAGGGCTCGGTGGGCTGCTCGACAAGGCGAAGGAAGAGGCCATGGACGTCGCAAGCGTAGCCGGCAACGCCGCCACCGCGCCGTTGCGAGCGCTGATCGATATTGCGCAAGCCGTGCTGGTCGTAGCTCAGGAGGCCGTTGACGCGGCGCGCGAATCCCTCAGCAGCATAGACCAGAGCCGATGCTAGGCGGATTTGCGGATGGGGTTGGAATGGGAGGGATGGATACATGAACCGGGCCGCAGCGTCAGGGAGAACTGCCTAGATCCTCTAGGCCTGAGCGTTACCGAGGCAGCGGAGCTTCTGGGAGTTGCCCGTCATACCCTGTCTCGGGTATTGAACGGTCACGCGGCGATCTCGCCCGGCATGGCCATCCGCCTGGAGAAGGCCGGGTGGTCCAGCGCAGACTTCTGGTTGAGTCGTCAGACCGCATACGACCTGGCGCAGGCCCGCAAGGGAGAGGACAGAATACGAGTCGAACGTTATCAACCCGTGACCACGGCATAGGATTTGCGCGCTATGCCAGCTCCATAACGCGGGCGCAACGAGGAAACAGGTCCTGGAATGATTACTGATGCCGACAGCGATCGCGGCCACGAGAGCGTCATCAACGATACGCTGAGGAGGTTCCTCCGGGAACGGTGTGGGCTGTCGGCAGTTGCTGAGACGCTGCGCAGCGACAGGCGTCCAGACATCATTGTGCGCCTTCCTGGAGGTCCCGTGATTCTGGAACTCCTCAATGAGAAGCCGGAGGCGATTGGCGCATCTTGCATTTGAGAGAATTGACCAGTCAGTTGTCGATGGTCAGCCAATGTTCAGCGCACGGCGAGCCCGACGGCTCCAATTGGACCATAACAGCCAGCACAATAACGAAGCGAGTTTACGGAAAGGCAGGTTCATGATGGGCTTCTGGTCAATTGTTGCCGGGCTGCTGGCCCGAGACGCCGTTCGGGGCGCGGTTCGGGGGATGCAGAAGAGATCCGAAAGGGAGCGGAGAGAGCGGGAGAGGACTCTCCAAAAAATCGATGACATTCTCGCTGAAGAGAGTGTGTCTTCGCTGAGGGATGACGCATTTGACTTCACCATGAAATTTGTGCCGAAAGAACAAAGCTTCAACCGATGGGTGAAGTCCTTCGAGTCCAGCATCAGCGTGGCGGCGAAGCGGAGGCGGTACGCCGACTTTGGCCGGGAGTGCGTCAACTGCCACGGCAGGTTCAAGAATTTCGGACTAGCTTGCTTCGTGTACGACACGCAGTGCTATGATGACGAGACCGTCCCCAGGGATGAAGAGCATACGATCCCCGTCTGCAGTATATGTGTGGGGTTCTACGGGGTGGATTCAGGGACATTCTTCTCCCGGCTCCGAAGTTTCAGGGAGGAATACGGACAAGACATCGACTGTACTGATTACGTGATAGAAGATTAACGGGTTGACGACTGTCAGCAGGGGAACAGACGATGACTAGCGCCAAGGCACAGGCCACCATCGAAGAGGCTATTAGGAAAACAGCCGCGATGAATCCACAGGAGACCGATGGCGATTGGCTTGAAGTCGTCACAGTGGAGTCCGGTCCGTACATCAAGGAATGGGACATCGAGAGCGCTCGGCGCTGGGACGAGTGGCCGGATAGAGAAACGCACTTCCCGAACACCACCAAGTTGGATGTGGGGATAGACGCCGTAGCAGCGCGCCGTGGCGACGGGAGATACATCGCAATCCAATGCAAGTCGCGCCGGCTTGACGATGAGGGGCGCGGTCAATCAATCAGCAGCAGCGAGATAGCCAAGTTCGCGGCTGCCTCCGCCGGAGACTTCTGGGATGAACGCTGGATAGTCACCAACGGCGACAACCCCCTTGCCAGCGGCGCGGTGCAGTCAGCATCAATGCACAGCAAACCACTCAAACTGGTCAACATCACAAACGACCTTCACCAGCAGCGGCAGGCCAATACCGCATCCGAGGAGTGCGAGCGCTGCGCGAATCCTTAGGCTCGTGCATAATTGATTTCGGTGTGAAAAATCTGTGGGTTTTCCACATCAAGCTGAGGGCCGACAAACTTGCGTTTTCCCAACATCGAGCCTCAATTTAGAGGATACACGAGGCCACAAACAGCCGTCCAGACCTCGGTGAAGACAAAAAACGCGCCCTGACCAGGGCGCGCGATGGCAAGAAGGGGCTTGTTGGCAGGTGGTCGGCGGCTGAGGCGCTGTTCAGGAAGCGGCCCTAATTTTGGCGCAGCGCTCCCCCAGGGGTGACCATTCGAGCAAAATTGCCAAGTTGGACGGTTGGCTGCAAATCAGACGCGAGAGCGGTTTCGAGCCCGTCAGAGCGATTCGAGGCGTCGCCGTCCCGCCTCGGTGATGACCACTCCACGAGCTATTCTGGCCGTTAGGCTGAGATAGCCCATGCGCTCAAGAATCCTCATGTTGTGAGCCACCACCGACACCGAGCTCACGCCGGTCTCGGCCTGTATCTCTCGCACCGACGGAGGGTAGGGCTGCCTATCCATAAGCGCGCCTATGGCCCTGAGGATTGCCTGCTGCCTGTCGGAGAGTCCCTTCCTCATCAGATTTTCCCCTGCAATGTCGTCAGCGTCGTCGCCAAGTGGGCCAGCATCTGCAAGCGGACGTGCAGCGCGATGGCGAGGCGGCCCCTGAAACGATGGGCGTTCAGACGTCCAGCGCCTTTCCACAGGCCGATCACGCGCTCGACTGACCAGCGCTTGCGGTAGAGACGCCGCCACTCGGGTCCCATGCGCCGCAGGCGACCGCCGAACAGCCACACGTTGGTCTCGGGGTCCACGGTCGCGTCCTCACGGCAGGCGACTCCCGCATCTCCGAACTTCCCCGCGCACACCACGCGCGTCGTCTCTCGAAAGTCCCGCGCCTGCTCGGTCAGGTCTCCATCGCCCACGGCGGAGCATCTGTAAAGATAGCGGCCTTCGGGCGTCTCGTCGACGTAGTCCATGGCGACGCCGCACTCGCAGGTCGGCGCGCCGTTCGTCGTGTATCCGCCCGGGTGCAGTCGCTTTCCGGTCTCCGGGTTCTTCTTCGGCCTGCGCTTGTGGATCACCGGCTCGATGCCGCGCTTGTGGAGATAGACGCAGTTGTCGGACGAGTCGTATCCCCTGTCGGCCAGCACAACGTCCGTGCGCAGCCCGCCTAGGTTCGCGTCCATGCTCTCCAGAAGCGGTATCAGCTGCGGGGAGTCGTTGTTCTCGCAGCTGAGATTGATCCAGAGCGGTATGTCGCAGTTGGCGTCGACCGCTATCTGGAGTCTGTGTCCCCACTCCCACTCCTTTCCGCCCTTCGCCCCGGCCTTGTCGTGTCGAATCCACACGGCGTCCGGGTCGCTGGGAAGATCGAAGTTGGGGTTGGACCTGGACTTGACCGGCGTGGAGTCCACCGCAATCTCGCGCCCCAGGTCGGGTTTGCGCTTCCTGATCTCTTTAACGAGATCCGCCGTTGCTCTCTCCACCAGTCGTGGATAGCGCGCCATTTCCCTGAACGCCCGCGAGAACGTGGAGCGGGACGGCAATGGACCGTCGAACCCGGCCACGTCCCTGAACGCCGGATCGTTGTCGAGCGTCCTATGGAGCGCGGTAACGCTCTCCACCTTCGACGGGTGTACGAACGCCAGGAAGTGCGCTCTCACTATTGGAGCGCGGTCATGCTGTCTGGGTCCGACGGCTCCCAGCGGCTTGGAGACCGCCTCGATAAGTGGCGCCAGATCGACGTTGGCGAGGATAGCTCGCTGTTCTGCGAGGTCCCGACAGTCGCTTTGGGACGGATAGGTACCGTTTCGCGCTTGTCCGGGCGGACGCGCGCATATACACTTGCCCCGAGGGCCCGGTGGAGAAACCATCGCAGTCGATCCTTACGGGTCTTCAGGGCCGTCGGAGTTGCCTCTCCGGCGGCCCATCTTTTCTATTGGAACAACTGTACTACGGATGCGTTCGGATTGCAACGGCTCTCGCGTCGCATTTGTGGAAAGTCGGAGCGTGAAACTCTGGTGGGACGGGGCTACGCGGCCAGGGGAATGGACGCTCTCGCCTTCGTCTTCAGCTCGATCAGCTTGCTGGACAGCAGAGCCAGCATGTGAAGCTGCGTCAACCTGTTGACGCAGCTCCAGCCTCGCAGGTAGTGGTCGTTGAGCCTCGCCTGCTGCTTCCAGCGGCTGAACACCCTCTCGACGGACCAGCGCTTGCGGTACGCGGCGTTCCACTCATCGCTCCCTCGTCTGATGGTTCCACCGAACAGGCGGACGTCGAGAGTCGGATCTATGCGCGTCTCGACGCCGCACGGCCCCATGTCGCCAAGCGCCGGCTGGTCCGGCCCGAACAGGTTCTCGCACCCGTCGGGTCTGGCTCCGTAACCATGCTCGCCGGTGTCCGGATCGGTTCTCAGATACGGCCTGGCTATGCCGCAGCCGCACAGCGGCGTTCCGTCCGGCGCGAAGCCGGGCTTATACCACTTCCGAGTGTGTTTCTCGTTGCGCGGCCTGCGCTTGTGGATCACGGGCGCGATGCCGCGCTCTTGCAGCCACTCGCTGTTCTCCATGCTGTCGTAGCCCCTCTCGGCGATGACGACCTCCGGCTTGAAGCCGCGCGCGAGGAAGTTGTCCATAAACGAGATGAAGCCGCTCATCTCGCTCTCGTTCGCAGGAACGACCTGCATGTACAGCGGCGCGTCGTCGTTGGCGTCTGCGGCCACCAGAAGCTTGTAACCGAAGACCCAATCCTTGCCGTTCCTGGCGCCCGCCTTGTTGCCGACGCCCCACGCCGCGTCGGGATCGCTAACCGGATCCCTGTTGCCGTTGGAGTTGGAGCGGATGACGGTCGCGTCCACGGCGACCTCTTTGCCGAAGTCCGGCGAATACTCTCTTATACGTCCTATCATCTCGCCGATGCGGGATTCAACGATCTCCGGCATGGCCTCCAGATTCATGCGAACCCTGCGGAACGTGTCCACGGAGGGCAGGGGCGAGTCTGCGCTGAATCCGCAGATCGCGCGAAAACTCGCATCGTTGCTTAGTCTGCGCCACAGCTCGGACACGCTTGCGATGCCCTCCACCGGCATCGCGCACAGCGCCCTCGCTATGGGCATCCTGGGTAGTGGCTTTCGCCCCAGCCGACTCGGCGGCGTCAACGACGCCGCGATCGGCCCCAGGTTCATCTCATCCAACGTCTCCCCAAGCTCTCGATGATCCGAATGCGCGAAGCTGGGAGGCGTCGCATGAATTGTGAGCTCAGTCAGGCTCACCGCTGGGAATCGCTAGCGGTGGATGCCCTCCAAACGGCGGCTTCCATCCGTTGACGCCTGCGGCGTCCGTCGCGGTAGAAAATTGTATGTTCATGGTTGTTCTCCTTTGATTATCGTATGGCGTCCGACGCGTTGTGGAGCGCGTGGACACGACAATGCGTAGGCGCGGCTTGCCATTCCGTTCCGTCCGCTATTCAGCTGTCAAGGTACAAAAGAAAGGGCCGGTCGTCCCGGCCCTTCGGCCCCAGAGTTTCACGCTCCGATGGGGGATTGAGTCTGTACGCGTCACTTCATGTTAGCAAAAAGATTATACGTTCGCCAGCACTTCGGCGCGGGCAGATCAAATCCCACGAACTCTAATTCAAGCCTCAAATCCTTGCGCCATCGGGAAAACTCCATATATACTGAAGTCAAGGTAGCGGAGTTGGAGGGGATGCGGGTGGTGTAAGGGGCTAGGAACGGCTTTATCCTAAACTCTTCGCATGACTGAGCGAGGCGCCTATGACTACGCAGTTGGAGGATAGCAAAGCCAACGAATTACTAGCCAAAGTGGCTCAGCAGCAGGCTCAAGGATCCAGAACTCTTGGGCTGCACATCACCCAGCATGAAAGTTTAGAGTTGGCGACGCAGCAGCGGGTCGAGTTGGCGATTCAGCAAGCCCAATCTGCCTTAGAACGGAGCCATCAGACTGCCCTAGCCAGCGCTGTAGCCGATCTGCAGAGAAGATTCGCCGACGAAACCGATTCCGCCTTGTCGCGTCTTCGGGATCAGCACGCGAGCGCCGCCGAGTCCCAGCGCCGGATCCTCGCGCAGGAGCTAGAAGCCGCGACTCAGAACGCGCTTGCCGCGCACCGGCGCGAACTCAATGAGTCGCGCGCCCGCTTCATCGCCGAGTTGAACGAATCGGTAGCGCAAGCGCTGGAATCCGCCGCCGCCGAGAATCGGGATACGTTGGATGCGGCTGTGGCAAATCTCAACGCCGCGAATCAGCGCAACACTGACTCCGCCATCGCCGAGATCAACGCTGCATGGACCAAGCTCTCCCGAATCCTCATTGGCGCGACCGCCGCCAGTATCGCCGTGGCCGCCACCGCTATCGTGATTGCGCTTCTATGACTAGCGCACCTTCCGTCTCCGAACTACTTACACTGCTGGATGAAAGCCAGCATCTGCTTGATCCCGCCACTCTTATCGAGATAGACAAGCGTCGCCCTGCTCTATCCGCCGAGTTGGAAGCCGCCCTTGCCGACTGCGCCGGTGCCGCGGCGGAGGGCTATGCAATGGCGAATCGGCATCTCGAGGGAGTCAATGAGGTCATCAGTCAAGCCGAAATGTTAGCTGAGGCCGCTAGTTCCGCTGCTGAAGACGACCAGTCGTTCTTGGATTCTCTGCACAATGTCATCGAACATTTGCAGATGGACTGCGAACGCGTTGCTCGGGAAATCGAGGATAAGCGCCGCAGGCAGGCGAAGTTCAATATCGCTCTCTACGGACGCACTATGTCTGGCAAATCTACGTTGATGGAGATACTTACCAAAGGCGACGGCAAATCCATTGGAAACGGCTCGCAGCGCACGACGCGCGACGTCCGAACCTACGAATGGCAAGGACTTGCCGTAACCGATGTCCCCGGCATTGCCGCCTTTGCCGGCGAGAAGGATGAAGAGACCGCGCTCGAAGCCGCCAGACGTTCAGACCTCGTGCTGTTCCTGATTACAGACGATGCTCCGCAGCCGGCGGAAGCCGAGCATCTTGCCCGCCTCCGCCGCATGGGGCTGCCGCTGCTGGGCATTTGCAATGTCAAAGAGAATCTTGGGAGCGACATCCATGTCCGGCGCTTCATCCGCGACCGCCACAAGTCTTACAACCCGATGAAACTTGACGACCTCAGCCGCCAGTTCGACGAAATGGCAGACCGGCTTACCCCGGGGCGCCAATTGGAACTGGAATATACCCACCTCCACGCTAAATTTCTTGCTGATCGCTCCGAAGACAGGGACAGGCGCGATCAACTGGAAATGGCAAGCCAGTTCTGGGACGTGGAAGAACGCATCCTTAACGAGATTGCAGCCAATGGCAAGTTCCTGCGTCAGCGCAGTTTCCTCGACTCTGCCGCTACCGCCAATTTGGATGCCGTGGAACGAATGCTTCAGTGGACGCATCTCATGGACCAGCGCCAGGAGCGTCTGGCGGACCGCGTTCAAGAACTCCACTCTTGGCGAAAAGGGTTTTCCCGCCGCGCCGACCGGCAGATAGATCGGCTAATCCAGGATACGGTCGGCTGTCTGCGCCGCCAGATACCGGATTTCGCAGACCGTAACTATGAGAATAAAGACATTGAACGAGCCTGGGTTGCCAAAGTCGAATCTGCCGGCATCGAAAGGAAAATGAGAGAAACCCAGCGGCAACTGGTCGAGGAATGCCATCAATACTTCAAGACCCTGGTCAAAGAAATTGAGGAAGAATTCAGACTGCTTGAAGTCAACATCGGCAGAGTTTCCATCGAGGCCGGCCCAATTCGGGACTACCGCCGTTGGTGGGACTGGGGTGTAGCCGGTGTAGGAGTTTTGGCAGCCATAGCCGCTCTTAATTCTTGGAATCCTCTGGGATGGGGCGCTGGCGTAGTGGTAGCGGCGATTGGAATAGGCAGCTTTGTTGCGGGGCTATTGGGCAGAGTCTTCACTAGCAGGGATCAAAAACGCCGCGAAGCCATATCGGGAATAACTCGCCGCCTTCGGAATCACCTGAACGACGTCGAGAGACAAGTCCGCGACGATATGCGCCGATGGCTGGATGAGTTCACTAAGCAGCATATCAACAAAGCCATCGAACGGATAAATTCAATGAAGCGCGGCGCTGCGCGGTCTGCCACCTTGATGCGAAATACCGTTCGGGGCCAGCAAGATGCCTTGCTAGAACTCAATCTTGAAATCATCTGCTTGGGCTTGCGTCATACCGGACACGCCGACGAGATCCCCAAGATATCCAGAGTCGCCCGCATCCCTGGACAGGCGCAAGCGTTGCAGACCTCCGCCCCGTTGTCAGGATCGGCGTATGCCGCTCTCGATACCCTATTCAACGAATCCATCATCCGTCTCCCTGATAATCTGAGCGATCGGCAGATCATCGAATCGCTTACCGAAGGCTATCGTAGAAACGGGCGAATTATCGTTGATGACGCCTTGCGCCACGTCCGCCTGTCGTTCGATGCGGACAACGCCGCCGCCAAGGCGCGGATTCGGCTTGCCAGCCAACTCACCTGTTGCCACATCACCAATCTCGACGGAGCGTGAAGCCATGCCTCGACTGGAAACCCACCGATGGGCGCGAGAAACCGAATTGATCCTCGACGAGGCTCGCAAAGCCATTGGCGAATCTCGATCGGAAGACGTGAGAAGATTGGCAGAGAGGCTGCCCGCCACTGTCCACGATGAAGATGCGCCGATAAGCTTGGCTTTCGCCGGGCAGTACAGCGCCGGCAAGTCCACGATCCTGAAAGCCCTCACCGGACGGAACGACATCGCCACCGGCGCGGGCATCACCACCGAGCAAACCCATCGCTACGACTGGCACGGCGTTGCCGTCATTGACACCCCCGGCATCCATACTTCGATCCGACCTGACCATGACGACAAGGCCTATGAAGCTATCAGCAACTCCGACATGTTGGTCTTCGTCATCACCAACGAGCTATTCGACAGCTATCTCGCCGACCACTACCGCAAACTGACCATTGACCGCGACAAGGGACGCGAGACCGTCCTGGTCGTCAACAAGATGGGGCGGCATGCCCTCGGCAACACCCCCGAAAGCCACGACGTGATTGCAGAAGACCTCCGCGCGCCGCTGCAGCCTTTCACACCCGAACAGCTCCGCATCACCTTCACCGACGCCGAAAGCGCGCTGGAATCTCTGACCGAAACCGACCCGGAGTTTCGGGAGATGCTGACCGAGCAGGGCAATCTCTCCTCGCTAGTCGCCAACCTTGACGACCTTGTGCGGGAGAAAGGACTGAGCGCCCGGCATACCACCGCCCTCTACGCCATAGAGCAGGTTCTCCAGACGGCAATCCAGCAAGAACCTACTGACGACCCCGACGCAGATGCTTTGACGCAGATATACAACCAGAATATCCGCGCGATTACCGATGCTAAGGGGGAACTGGAATCGGCAATCAGCGTCGCCATCAGAGATGCAGAGGGTAAGATAGGAACTGCCGGAGCTGACCTTGCCGAGCATTTCTATCCCGGCTCGAGAGAGGACAAGTTGGAACGCGCCGAAGATAAAGCAGAGCGCCAAGTCGAGGAAATCGTCAGGCAGTTGGGACGAGAGATCGAGCTTCAGGCTGAGGAAATACTGCCAAATCTGGGAAACCGCCTGAGCGACATCGAATCCAGCGATATGTACAGAGAAACCCTACGCAACATAAGCGGCAGGCGACAAAGTCGAGACTGGAGTGGAGCCTTTCGCGCGGCTGCCGACGGCGTGGAGCGATTGGCCGGATTCGCTGGAAAGTTTAACGCCGGCGACGCCCACCGTGTCATTCTCAATGTAGGTCATCGCTTAGGTTTCCGATTCCGTCCTTGGCAAGCCGTCAAAATGGCTGGGTTCGTAGGTCGGGCTTCCAAATTCCTTCCGTTGGTTGGTGCCGCTATCGAGATTGGGGCGCAAGTCCTCTCAGAGCGCCAGAAAGAGAAGAACAGGCAAGAACTGGCGAAAATTCGTCAGGACATTCGCGCTGCGTTCGCGGAGATCG
This sequence comes from Dehalococcoidia bacterium, assembly GCA_965208795.1. GTDB lineage: Bacteria > Chloroflexota > Dehalococcoidia > Lucifugimonadales > UBA1123 > VXRN01. The sequence goes on along the minus strand of CBDBPQ010000002.1, from coordinate 166,997 downwards.
GCGCAGAAGTGCGGAAGCGCGTAAACGTCGAATCGCAGCGGGTCATCGAAGAAATGTTGGATGATCCACTAGAACGGGCTATCCAAGAGCGCGATGAACTCAACTGCTTGCGTCAAGCTCAGAAAGCGCATCTGGAGCGACTCAACGCCACCAGGGTCACAGTCAACGCATTGATTCGTCGAATCCACGAAGAACCTGTCGGGTAGCCCCTACTGCAGGCTTATGAACGACGCGCGGCTATCCTCAGCCCAGCAGGCCCGACTCTCCGGCTGCCGCTAAGACCAAATCAACATTGAACAGGGCCATATAGTTGAGGGAGTACTCGTTCGCGTTGACCCAGTCGTGGGCAGTTAAAGCGGCGGTCAAGGGCGGGGCGTCGAATGCGGCCGTTAAAGAGCGGGGAAAAGTGATCCGGGCACACTCCGTGCCGTGATCGCGCCCTCAGACAGCCTCGTGTGACCCGGAGGCTTTGAAACTATGCTCCTCAACCAGTGGGCAACGGCCCCAAAGCCAGAAATTGATCCAAGTGGTGATTTCCCACATGAGACTTGAATAAGGGTAAACCACCCATATTAGAAATTTGTACTATACTTCCCATACCGCAAAATAATTACGCACGACCCTACTCGAGCGACTCTTCGCCTAGAATTCGGATGATGCACCAAGAGATTGTGGTTTGGGCAGCATGCGGTGGAGGGTGGAGGAAATAGGAGGCGCGTTTAGCATAACCAGCGCAGAGGGTACGGGCGTGTACTTTGAGAGTGAGCCTGCCCTTTACTTCGCCCTAGAGATTGGCTTTCGGACATGAAGAGGCCCCGGGCGTTCCGGGGCCTCTCCTTCATGGGTGTAAGTCGGATAGTCGCGCTCATCACCTATTGTGAGACATCACGACTTGACGTGAAAAACGCCTCTTCTGCAAAGCCTCTATGACCCAGAGGAGGGCCAAGTGGGAGTAGGCATCGCCTCTCCGATTCTGACCAATTCCTGCAATGACATGGTCGGGTGGTACAGGATGATTAGAACCTTGTTGTCCCACCAGCTGAGACTTGCCGGAACGTTTACCCGAGTGCCTATGTTTGTGGTCTTGACAAACGCATCCTTACCCGTAGCCGTCTTTCCTCCGATATTCTCTTGTCTGTACGCGTCAGGCAACTTGCTGAGATCGACGGGAGGGGGAGTGTTGGGGGTGGCTCCCACGGAGATCTTCAACCCGTTGGAGTAAATGATGTAGACCTGCTTGAACTCGTCAGCTTTGTTCTGCCGAGAGGCCCACACTTCTTGAATGTCGGACCCAACGACGTCAAGTGGAGGAACAGGTATCGTGTATGGCGTTCGTTGCCGCGCCTCTTCTAGGGTTACACGGTCTCCGACGATAGGGGCATGTGCAGGGGGCCTGGGAGCCTGGGCGACATTTGTAGAAGCCTGGATCGGTGGGCCACCCGAGCCTCCTTGCTCTGATGTGAACCTGAATATTGCGAACGTAGCGATCAGAACTGGGACCACCACTAGTACGATCATGCCGATGAGTATTCTCAACTTCATTTGACTCCTCTCCTTTCTCTTTCAGCCATGGGCAAGTATGGAGTCTAGCACGAGGTTCCCGATCCCTTCTTTACCTTGAATTCAGTATTGGAAATCTCGTTCAGACAGTAATCGGGGTCGTCCTCACGCCAAATTTCAAGGTCTTCCCAGCTTGTGAGTGTGGAGATCGCCGCTCTTCTCTTCAGCGACCACCAGTGACTCTCATCGGGGGTGTCGCATGCATTGTAACGCTCCTGCTGAGCGCCAGCGTCGCCATGGCCCATTATGAGGTCCTCAGTCTTTTTGACGCTGTTGCCGAGATACCACTTCCATTGGTGGGAAGTGGTCGACATCCTGCGGACCGCAAAACTGTATGATCCGTTCACGCTGAGCGTGTTGAAGTATTCGACATCCCAATTGCCATACTCGCTCCATACGGCCATCATCTTGGGACTGCCCCAACCGCCTCTCCAGATCCATCCGACCTCTGCATAGTGGTCAGCGTCGTACTGTATCCATGTGGAGTTGACGAAGAATTTTGAAGAGTTTCCAGGCACGGGTGTGAATTGCACCTTGCTGGTCCCAGACGCTCCGTAGAAGCCACTCCCTGAGTCGTCGTTTGCCGCTGACCAGTAGTGTCCCGTGCACGTTCCAGCCTCTGCGGTCCCGGTTGCGGCGGGTAACAGGATTATACCAAGCACAACAACTTCTAACAGCAGCGCCATGCTCAATACACGCCAGTTCAATATTCTTTTCATGCTGCCCCCTCTCGATGGGTGATTGATGTCCTATACCGATGCACGAGAACCCTATCCCACGCTGGGGATTTTGCATATCACCCGCAAGACCTATTTTTCAGGCCCGGATATAGGCCTCAAGGCCTATTTTTGAAACCCAGACATAGGTAGGAAGACCTACGACAAACGTTCTTGTATCTCAAATGGTGTACTATCAACCAGGGTTCGTGAAAAGGATACACATTCAGAAAGGGGCATCGAATGGAGCGCATCAGACTGATGGTAGCTGACGACTACGACCTTATGAGGTACCAATCGGAAGCGGACCCGCAAAGGCTGCAAACGCAGACGGCCCTACATGAACAGGGAACGATCTTCGAAATCACCCTGATCATTCTCTCCGCCCCGACCGACGTGGACGACCTGATGAGAAGGGCATCCCGTACCGTAGTGGAACGTCACGGGTACGACCACTTCGCCGTATATCTTGCGCAGCCCGATGGTGGCAATCTCAGGCTTGCGGGCGGCGAGCCAATCGGAACTCTTCCACAGGATGCCTTCCTGTCATTGGCGGAGAGGGCGACAGCCGGGCCTCGTCCGGTGAGAGAGCTAATCGGCGGCTCGTGGCAGGTCGCCGTTCCGATAGCGAGCGACTCGTCCATCCTGGGCGCGATAGTGGCGGGTTCGGACGCTCCGGGCGCTGCCGCCGACCATGCGCTTACGCTGTGCGGCGCCCTCGCAGCGCAGCTGGCGCTGGGGATCCAAAACGTCGATCTCAGAAGGCGACAGCTGGAGCTGGCCGCAAACGAAGAACGCGCCCGCATCGCTTGCGAGATACACGATGGCGTAGCGCAGTCCATGTACGCGCTGAACCTGGGGATCGAGAACTGCGCCCGGCTTGCGGAGCGGGGGGACTACTCCACGCTGAACGACTCGCTCGGCAGCCTCGTTCCACTATCGCGTCAGACGCTCCTTGAGATCCGGCATTATATGTACGACCTCACGCCACTGCTGTCGAGCGGGGACAGTTTCGAGGACCTGATGAAAAAGCAGGTGGGCGAGTTCGAGGCCATTTCCCAGATACCGGCTCATGTGGAAATACGCGGCGGCGACCGGCCAATGCCCGTCTTGGCGCGGGTAGGGATGTATCGCATCCTTCACGAGGCGCTGTCGAATGTTCTCAAGCACGCTGGGGCATCGGAGGTTCGCATCGAGCTCGAAGTGGGTTCTGACAACGCGCGCATGTCGGTGAAGGACGACGGCGCCGGATTCGACGCGGGAAACCCAAGAGCGGGCTTCGGGCTGGATGGCATGAGGCGCAGGGCTGAAGAGTTAGGCGGGACGTTCACCATAACCAGCGCGGAGGGCGCAGGTACCGACGTAAGGGTGAGCCTGCCGTTAGAGGGGGTTGAGAACTAGGATGGTCAGCATGGTCAGCAGCGTGACGATCCATACAGCCGCCCCCAATCCTATGAGCAAGATTGCGACCGCCTGGACGGGCGCGCGGGAATCCCGCCTAAGCGCCCATATCCCAGCGCCCAGCAGCGCGGAGGCGGGCAGCCCGAATAGGATGATTATCTGCGCTCCGGCCCCTATGTAATACATCATCGCCTGACCTCTGCGTTCAGTTAGTCGCTATGGTACGCGTCGCGCGGCAGATCAATACGGCAACGGACGGAACGCGCCCTCGAACGCCAGCGTCGCCAGCGTGAATAGCCCAAGAGCCGCCCCCAATCCTATGAGCAAGATAGCGACCGCCTGGACAGGCGCGCGGGAATCTCTCCTGAACGCCCATATTCCAATTCCCAGCAACGCGGAGGCGGGCAGACCCATCATGATTATCACTTGCGCCACGAGTCTTATGTCCATTGTCTTGCCTTTGCTTCCAGTTAGTAGCTACTGCGCGTCGTGAGCGTCATTGTCCGCGGCCGCTATCTTCCAACTCCACTCATTTGCCAGTGCGTATCTGGACTGAGACCCAACTGTGACTGCTTCTGAACGTGTTGATTATATCGAGCGCCTCTTGGGGAGCCTTGCGATTGAAAGCTATCCAGGCGTTGCTATCGTCAACGATCTCCGCTCCGATGAAAGCATCGGGAACCGTTTCTTCGATTTGTGCCGCCGCGAGGGAGAAGTTGTCTCGCCAGCCATACCGTTCGATGGCGGTCTGAAGGGATATGCCTTTCTGGTCAGCGACGAATTGCAAGTTCTCCAATTCCGCGTCATTAGGGGCGTCGCCGATCTTCGGAGCCGGTACGTCCGGCAGGTCCGCAACATAGGCTTCCGCTTCCCAGGATTGGAGTCTCACGAATTCTCCGGCATGTTTGTCAACGATATTCCGGTCTCCCAACGGCTCTTGAAGCCGTATCGGAACGTGACCGAGACAATCCTGCCCAGCCTGTGGAGATAGGCTAGGGTCAGTAACCACCTTGACCCGCACATCAACGTCAGTCTCCATCAAGTGCGACGCTTCCGGACTCTCATCGCAGGTATTGATATAGAGGTGGAGTACGTCCGGGGCTTTCAAAAACGCTGAGCGCACACTCACCCCAGGATACGAAGATGCGTCTCTGACGACTTTCCCCGTATGCTTGTCAACGACGTCCCGATCTCCCAACTGCTCTTGAAGTCGTACCGAAGCGCGGTTTTGACAGTCCTGACCACCCGGTGGAAAGGATTGGGAGTCGGCAACCACTTCGAGCTGCACATCAACGTCAGTTTCCACCAAGCGCGACACTTCCGGATACTCATCGCAAGTGCTGGCATAGAGAAAGAGTAGGTCCGGCGCCCTCAAAAACGTCGAGCGCACGCTCACCCAAGTGTGCGAAGATGCGTCTCTCACGACATTGCCAGTGTTCTTGTCAACGACGTTTCGATCCCCCAACGGCTCTTGAAGCTGTACCCTGACACTTCCTCCGCAATCCACGCCATGCAAGAAGGGAGTGGCGTCGGCAACCACCGCGACCTGCACGTCAACGTCAGTCTCCACCAAGCGCGACACCTCCGAGTTCTTGGTGCAGTCGGCGCTGACACGGAGTCCAAGCCTGTCCGATGGGGCGCTCAAACGCGCTTCGGCCACAGTCACTCCGATGCGCCAAGTGTATCCGCCGTTGCCAATGAAAGTGAACAGCCAGACAGCAAAGGCCAGCGACCCAACCGCCACAGCCGCGATGTACAGGAAGATACACAGCCGTCCTAGACGGCTGGACAGGAATCTTCTTGAACCGGGACTGTTGGCGATCATAATGTTCCCTCCGGTTGGCTGCGCCCTTCCATGACGTTCAATCTCAATTGGTCAACATAATGCTTGGTTCCGAATGCGCTAGTCTTCAGGTGTGCATCCGGGACCAGGCTTTCGTTCCCTACTCGGTGGCGATGTACACGTAGCCTAGGGCATCGTCAATGCGATCTGCCCGAGAGAAAACATCTCGCTTGAACGGCCACGGGTCCCACATCCAGCCTTGGTGAAGTCCATATGCTGTGCTTCCCCAGTACACGGGGCCGCCGCTATCAAGAGGTGCAGACAGGCGCGCGCCCATTTGTACGAGATTGCAAAGGTTATCCTTGCATACGTCCACCTTCCGCACTGTTTGGCAGTCCCTGTGGCTCACTAGACCATTTCGGCAAAGATAGTCCCCCACTTCCGGCGCTCCGACGGCAGCGACATCAAATTTGTTGGTTTCAGTTTTCGTGGAACTGCCCCCGTAGAAGTCGTCAGTTTCAGTGTCGGGGCCCGTATGCCACTGGAAGTCGCCGTGAGTGCCCTCATGCTCTCCATGGTGGGTCAGGAGCAACCCATCATCTGTAAGAGAGTTGCGGCAGTGTCCGGCGGTGGATATACCTCTCACCTGCGACGTAGTGATCGTCCCGAATCCTGAGGTGCATTCATTCTTGTCACCGTTATAATCTTTAAGGACTTCACCGCCCATGTGCTCAGGATTGCTATCGTTGCCGCCTAGTACGAGGTGTTCTGAACGGACTACAGTGACGGAGATGCTGCTGAGAATGTCCGCCCTGGTCGCATTAGTGAGATTCGTTTTCGCAGTCGCCTTGAGGCTCTCGATCACGGAGTCGGAAGCCGCACTATCTAGGACGGCAGTCGTATTTATCTGATCTGTCGAGGAATCGAAAGTAGTGACGGCGCTGTGTACTTCAGACGACTCGTACACCGCGTAGTGAGCCGCTTCTATCACTTTCCTGAGTTCCACCTCAGTAAATCCCTTGCCGGTAATGATCTGGACTGAGACTCCACTATGACTATTTTTGAATGTGTTGATTATGTCAAGAGCCGCTTGGGGCGCGTTAGCTTTGAAAGCTATCCAAGCGTTGCTGTCGTCAACGATCTCCGCTTTGGTGAAAGCGGCTGGAACCTCTTCTCGGACTTGCGCGACTGCTAGTGAGAAATTGTCGCGCCAGCCATATCGGGCGATGGCGGTCTGAAGGGATATGCCTTCCTGGTTGGCGACGAATTGCAGGTTCTCCAATTCCGCCGCGTTGGGAGCGTCGCCGATTGCCGGCGCAGCCACGTCCGGCAGGTTTCCCGATCCCGTGGCGTGGACTACGCTGACGGTCGCTACGACCACGACGCTGAAAGCGAACAGGACTGCGAGCATCGCCCGTAGGGTTGCGCTAATGTGGATACGCTTGTTCATGAAAGTCTGCCTTTCCCTACTGCTAGTCTGATGGGTGAACCTTACCCCGCGTCGGGAATTCCGCATATCCCCCGCAAGACCTATTTTCTGGGCCAAGATATGGGTCTGAAGACCTATTTTTGAGCTCCGACATAGGTAGGAAGACCTATGGCAAATGTTCTTATGCGGTAGGGCTGCCACTCGTGGCGCGTAAGCGCGTATCCTAAGAATAGTGTACCATCCATCCCGTCGGGATACGTGAGGAGGACATCCATTCAGGAAGGAGCATTGGATGGAGCGCATCAGACTGATGATAGTTGACGACTACGCCCCTATTCGGCTGGGGCTGAGGGCGATATTCGAGAGCGAAGAGGATATCGAGGTGGTTGGAGACTACGGTGATGGCGAGTCAGCGATCGAGGACGCTGGCGAAGTCATGCCGAACGTTGTCTTGATGGACGTCCGTATGCCCGGCATGGACGGGGTAGAGGCGTGCCGCCTGATGCGGGACAGGGTTCCCGACGCCAACGTGGTGATGCTGACGTCGTTCGACGACGAATGGGCCGCTACTGCTTCCATACTGGCGGGCGCGCGTGGCTTTCTGCTGAAGAACGGCGGTTCCGGCGAACTGCTCCACGCGGTGAGGGCGGCGGCGAGAGGCGAGACGCTGCTGGACCCCGCGCTGGCGGGTCGCGTCGTGGACAGCCTGACGTCGCTGGCTTCCGCAGGGCAGCCCGTCCAAGAATCCGACGCCGCCCCGTCCGGCGACGATTCTTCGTCGCCGCAACTGCCGCTGTCCAAGAGAGAGCGCCAAGTTCTGGCAATGCTCGTTGATACGCTAACCAACAAGCAGATTGCGAAGCTCCTCTACATAACCGAGAGCAAGGTCAAGAACCACGTCAGCAACATTCTGCGAAAGCTGGGGATGGACAATCGCCATCAAGCCGCCGCGTTCGCCGCTCGGCGGCGCGAGACGTCCCCTGTCAGCGACTATTAGCAGGCTGCGGAAGAACGGGTATCAGAGCGGCGTAGTCAGTGCATGGGCTGCGTAGAGCCATGTTTTCGGACTCTGGCAGTCTCATTCCCCATCCTCAGAGCCCCGACCGGGGCCTGAATGGCGCACATCGACCACGGCAGGCTACCCAACGACAGGGACTTTGGCCTCCTCCCTGTCGGTCAGCCTCAATATCCTCACCAGGTTGTGCGCCGTCGCCACCAACTCTCCACACAGCCCGGTCCGCTCCACTCCACGATACCGACTTCTGCGGAACCCTCCCACTGTCTTCATCCATCCGAAGATCGACTCCACCCGCCTTCGGACTTTCTGACTCGATATGCACGTCTCATCATGATATGTTGCGGTTTGCCCCCGATCTCCCATCGGCTATAATCGCGCGATTCCGCGGCGCGCATGGTATCCGTTGCGGTTTGCCCCCGATCTCCCATCGGCTATAATCTCGTCGTACAGTAGGCTTATCACCCACTGGTTGCGGTTTGCCCCCGATCTCCCATCGGCTATAATTACCTTCGGTTCGAGGACGCAGGCGCAGGTGTTGCGGTTTGCCCCCGATCTCCCATCGGCTATAATGCCGGTCCCTCGCCGTCGCGCCACATGTCGTTGCGGTTTGCCCCCGATCTCCCATCGGCTATAATTGAAGTTCGTTTCGCACCCGTTCGTGGTAAGTTGCGGTTTGCCCCCGATCTCCCATCGGCTATAATACTCGTCCAGCGCGGCGTCGCCGCCGACGTGTTGCGGTTTGCCCCCGATCTCCCATCGGCTATAATCGGAGCAGTAGGACCACGAGGATTGACCGGTTGCGGTTTGCCCCCGATCTCCCATCGGCTATAATAGGGGAACTCGTGGAGTACACAGAGCCGCGTTGCGGTTTGCCCCCGATCTCCCATCGGCTATAATGATAACGCACATACCCAGGTTTCGCTTTCTGTTGCGGTTTGCCCCCGATCTCCCATCGGCTATAATTGGGCGGGTCTCGGCGCGTGGCGAGCTCCGTTGCGGTTTGCCCCCGATCTCCCATCGGCTATAATAGGACCGACAGGACCAGAGGGACCACCGGGTTGCGGTTTGCCCCCGATCTCCCATCGGCTATAATCCTGGAACCTGGTCGCGTTGTGCCAGGCGGTTGCGGTTTGCCCCCGATCTCCCATCGGCTATAATGGATACGCCAGGTAGATCGACGTGGCCTGGTTGCGGTTTGCCCCCGATCTCCCATCGGCTATAATTGTTCCTGTGCCGTTTCCGTTGCCGAATATGTTGCGGTTTGCCCCCGATCTCCCATCGGCTATAATCGGGGTGCTCCATCGGAGCAGATAGCTCCCCGTTGCGGTTTGCCCCCGATCTCCCATCGGCTATAATCCGCGCCACATCGACGTGTACTCCTCGCCGTTGCGGTTTGCCCCCGATCTCCCATCGGCTATAATGGAGGCCGAAGTTGAAAGCGACGTCATCGTGTTGCGGTTTGCCCCCGATCTCCCATCGGCTATAATTCGAAGGAAAGCTAGTGGAGTACACAGAGCGTTGCGGTTTGCCCCCGATCTCCCATCGGCTATAATTTGATCCTGACCCCCATAGTCGCCACGCAGTTGCGGTTTGCCCCCGATCTCCCATCGGCTATAATTAGCTGACGACCTGGCCCACGTCGTCGCTGGTTGCGGTTTGCCCCCGATCTCCCATCGGCTATAATCGTAGTTGTCTGGTGTCTGTTCGCGTGGGGGTTGCGGTTTGCCCCCGATCTCCCATCGGCTATAATCCACACGGGGTCTATGCCGTCGCCATCGTGTTGCGGTTTGCCCCCGATCTCCCATCGGCTATAATATGGGCGGCGTCATCACGGTGGACGACTAGTTGCGGTTTGCCCCCGATCTCCCATCGGCTATAATGGAGGGACTCCCGATGCCGAGAGACGCTAGTTGCGGTTTGCCCCCGATCTCCCATCGGCTATAATTACGTGATCACAACCCCCACGGACTGCGCGTTGCGGTTTGCCCCCGATCTCCCATCGGCTATAATTTGATCCTGACCCCCATAGTCGCCACGCAGTTGCGGTTTGCCCCCGATCTCCCATCGGCTATAATCGACCTGCCCGGACTGCGGAGAGAGATGTGTTGCGGTTTGCCCCCGATCTCCCATCGGCTATAATGGGCATTTGCCGTTGCCGAACACGCTTGTTGTTGCGGTTTGCCCCCGATCTCCCATCGGCTATAATGTCTTGCAGCGCATGGCGCCGTTCCGTGTGTTGCGGTTTGCCCCCGATCTCCCATCGGCTATAATGACGCTGTCTGGCGGGCGTCGTGTCGCCTGGTTGCGGTTTGCCCCCGATCTCCCATCGGCTATAATGGAGATGAACATGATCGACATAGAGAGCGGTTGCGGTTTGCCCCCGATCTCCCATCGGCTATAATCTCCCAGGCCGACATGACCCGCGCGTGGCGGTTGCGGTTTGCCCCCGATCTCCCATCGGCTATAATGAGACGTTTCTGAAGGAGACCACCGGGCTTGTTGCGGTTTGCCCCCGATCTCCCATCGGCTATAATATCGCCTGCGAGGCCCAGATCCGCTACGTCGTTGCGGTTTGCCCCCGATCTCCCATCGGCTATAATCGACGTCATGCTCTCGTACTTCGAGGCTCGGTTGCGGTTTGCCCCCGATCTCCCATCGGCTATAATTCCCCCCAATCAGGGTCCCAATCTTCGTCGTTGCGGTTTGCCCCCGATCTCCCATCGGCTATAATCCAGGACTCGCCCAGCCCGCATAGCATGGTGTTGCGGTTTGCCCCCGATCTCCCATCGGCTATAATCGTCAGCCCTCCGGCCTAGCTATGAAACGTAGCTGGGCCGGAGGGCGATAAACCGCAGAAAAACGGCGTCGGTATGGTCAGAACAGCGTGAACTGCTCAGGATTTTTGTTGGCGGGCTGCCGCTTCGGTCCGATGAAGCTCACTATGTTCTCATACTGCTTGTCCGTGAAATACAGTATCTGAACGTTGCCCGAGGGTGGCAGCGCCGACTGCACTCGCCGCGTATAGACTTGCGTCTGCTCTTTGCCGGTGCAGAAGCGCAGATAGACCGAGTACTGGCACATGCCGAATCCCTCGTCCAGCAGGAACTTGCGGAACTTGGTCGCGTCGCGCCGCTCTTGCTTCGTGAGAACGGGCAGATCGAACATCACCAGCATCCACATGAGCCTGTATCCGCTGAGCATCAGGCGTTCCTACGCGGCCGATGAATCCGCTGAATTTGCCAAGCCTGACGGGAACTCGAGCGCGGCTTTGTTGTTCTCGAAAGATCGCGCCAGGGACTGGGCGGAACGCTCTATGCACGTCTGCAATGGCGTCGTTCCCCTGTCGCTATCCATATCGAGCGCCATTACGCTCACGAGGGCGCGCTTAGCCTCCGAGGTTACTTGCTCCACGCCGGATGCCATCAACCCGTAAGTTGCATGGTCCACGAACGGACGGAACGGCTCCATCAAGTCGTCAACCAGGCACATAGCGTTGAGGCGGTTGTGGTGGTGAATGCCGATGGACGGGTGCAGACCGGCGGCTACTATAGATCGCGCGACCGTAGCGCGCAGTACGGTGTAGCCATAGTTTAGAAGCGGGTTTGGCATCTCACCGAACCGCTCCCGCCTAAAATCCGCTCCGAACAACGTCGGCCAGTACAGACGCGCCGCCTGCGCTTCCACGTTGCCGGTGTCGCCCGACCTGACCTTGCGGATGAGCGCGCGCAAGCCGCCATCCGGTCTGTTCAGCAGTTGGAGCGTGTTTGCCTGCTGTTCGATCTTGGCCCTGACCACCGCCTGCCATAGACGCTTTTGCAGCGGCTTGGACGCTTCTAGCTGGCGCCGCATACGCAGCTCCTGGACGTGGTGTCCCTCGATGGGCCATACCCACGCGACCGGCAGGTAGTTGGCGCCGCACAGCACGACGGCGGCTCCACGGCGGGCGAGTTCAGTTATCAGGCCGTTGGAGTAGGTCAGCCCCCGCGCGTTGCACAGCAGAACGCCTATGTCGTCAAGCGGGACGCGCCCCTCCTCGGCGCCGTTGGCGGTTACCGTCATGAATCCCCGGTGCCTGGCGAGATGCCGCCCTTCGCTGGCGATTTCGATTATGCGCCCGATCATAACCGGTAAGGTCCCGGGTCTTTGACTCTGCCGATTTCGTCCACGCCAACTTTGCGGAAGCCCTCCTCCCGTAGCCTCTTGGCACTGTGTCCCGAGTTTCTCTTCATCTGCTTGGTTCTTTCCCTGCTGTCCACATTGGCTTCGTTGTTATCGTCTAAGACCACCCTACCGCCTGTAACTTGACGTACCCGAACGATGCGGCGATCTCTTCCGACACACAAAGCGCCCATGTCGTTTATCTGAAGGCGCATAAGCCGCTTGGCTGTCGGATCGGGCCTGCCCCGATATTTTGGTCGGAACCGCTCGACGTCAAAGTCGGGCTGGTTGGCGTAGAAAGTTGGCACGGCGACTATCTTCCAGCTTTCATCCCACATACGCCACACGTCTGCGAACTCGTTGCCATCCGGTTTGTAGCCCTTATAGACTTCCCCTTTCTCGTTCTTGATGGGAATCAGGCGCTCCGGGCGGTTCCCGTTGACTCTGACGCGTCGCACGCGCTGGCGACTGTTGCCCAACTTGACGCCTTCGGTCGCCGCCCGCTCAGTGAAGTCTGCTGGCTTTCCGCCTTCTGCCTTGACCCGGCCCCACAACTCGATGAGCGCGTCGCGCAACGCATCGTCACGCACTTTGTCTAGGGCGCTGCGGCTTGTGAAGTCCGATATGGGCTTACGCGTTATGGGGTTAGCCATCACTAGGTTCTCGCCACCTTCTACCCCTACCAGTCGGTAAGCTGTTTCGTTGTGCAGCTTGCCGGTGGTCTTGCCGGCGCTGCCCCGCGTTCCATGGTCTAGTTTGTGCGAGACTACGATGGCGTCCAGATGCCGCTTCATTTCTTCGCGGCTGAAGCCTTCCCACGGCTTGGGAACGAGTGACGCCAAGCGCTCCACCGGATAGCCGTCATATGACACTGCGGACGCCCTAGCGAACCGATGGAGTGCCCCTTGCGTCGTGTTTGCTACTACAAAGGCGTCAACGGCATGGTGGCGATGGTCGTCGCGCTGCTTGCGGGGCGGTTCATCGCCGACAGGCACTCTCAGCAGCCCTTCTAGCTCCCAGCCGCGTCTTAGCAGCGCGGTCATATGGCCCGGTATCACCCTAACCCGCTGTCCACCAGCGCGCTCGTCGTATAGGTGGGCGAGGTACGTCCGCGCGGTTCGGGACAGGTATCGCGTTTCGTTTAGCTGGCGGCCCAGGAAATTGTTTTCCCCCTCGAATCGCTCCATGGCGTTCTTCTGGAAGCGCCACCGTTTGTTGGGCGGCAGCTTCGCCGCGCGGGCGAGTATCGCGTCGTAGTCGTATCCTGACGGGCTGTGACCGAACGCCTCGTATGGCGACCTGTCTCTCTTGACGTGATTGGCTCTGACAACGCATACGACTTTGTTGGCAGGCGAATCGTCTAACGTTTGGCTGAACGGCAGGATGTGGTCAACCTCGGTTTGAGCGGACATGACCATCCCGAAAGATAGCTGGGCGCCGGTGTACGGGCATACGCGAGCTTGGGGCGGTCCCTGTTCCTCCCAAAGCCGCAACTTGCGGAGCGCATCCGGTGTAACCTCGTATTCCGAGTCTTCAATCATTTTCCTCAACCGATCGTTGGCATCGCCGCCCTCGCGCTGTCGCTGCTGGTATTGACGCTTCTGTTCCCTGTTCATCTTCAGATCGCGCGCCAACTCGACGACGATCTCCTCCGGCTTCCCGTGAACTTGGATTAGCCGGTTGACGACGCGGCGCAACTGTCCCAAGCCTATGTGAACCGTTGGATTGGGGATGCGCCCATAGCAGGCGGGTTCACCCTCTCGCTCAGGGTCTTTCTTCGGGTTCGCGTCCACAACGTCGCGCTGGAGTATCTGACCGTAGTAGGGCAAACTGTCGTGTGCTTCGGAGCTTCGGAAGTCGGAATGGTGGTAGCCGGCGGCTTTCGCGGCGTCAGAGAGTACCAGTCCACGTTCGAGATGCGGCAGCAGCTTGCGAATTGCCTTCTCGCTCAGACTTCCGTATCCGCTTGGCAGGGAGACGTGAGAGACGGTTTCAGCCTGCGTTTCGTCGAAATCCCATTCGGCAATCGCCCTAGCGCGCACGACATCGGGGTCTTCGGTATCGAGCAGGAATCGGGCGATTTCGTCCCGTTCGTCAAAGGAGCGGCTGAACCATCTCTTGCCGAATAGCGCTGGTATAGCGGGACGCTTCCGCGTCGCTTTCTTCGCTCCTCCCGCGAGTTTGGCGGCGGTCTCGTCTCCCTTGATCTTGGTTGTCGCGCCGCGAGCAAGGTTGAACTCGGCGTCGGAAGGCAGCTTCAAGCTCTTGACAGGTTTATTCAGGTCAATGTCGCTGCCGGACCGCAGGCGATTTAGGCAGCGCGCGCGTTCGTCCTGCTTCAGAGGTCTCTCCGGCTCGGTCGTGGACAGCAAGCGCAAGTTGTTGACTTCTTGAAGCATCCGAAACTCTTGGAACGAGGGAAGGGCGCGCGGCGCGCGTCTCTCTCTATCCTCAAATCGGCACCATCCAGGCTCAACGGGTTTCAGCGGACGTTGGAAGAATATCGTCTTTCGCAGTGTGCCCCACTGTCCGGAGGATAGGGAGTGGCATGATTCCTGCGCGTCGCGTATAGCGTCGAATTCAGCTTCGTACATTGCGCGGTCGGGGTAGAGGTTCAGTTCGGGTCGCGCGCGGACGGCATCCCCGTCGGAATGTCGCCACGCCAGATATTCGCCGAGCGTCCGCGCTCCGGCGTCGCGGACGGCGGTACGCAGATCGGCTATCGCCTCGCGCGTCTGGGACTCTTCAGTTCCGTCTCCAGCGGCTTTCCGGTTGGACTTGAAGCCACGTCGCTGGTTGAGGTGGAACAGCGCGCGTCCAAGCTCGAATGGTTCGAGCGGCTCGTCCAGAGAACGCGCCCTCAGCGCATACCAGCCTGTCTCATAAGCGATGTTGCGACCAGCTCAGGTTCGAGGGACTCGTCAAACGGACTGGCCTGTAGAGCTAAAGTAGGCTACTGGACCTGCGACCAGTGAGCGCCCGCTGTTATCGCGAGGGTCTAAGAAGCGAACTGAGGCTTTGGTCGGCGAAGTGGATCGGCGAAGGCGCCGAGGCGCCACACCCGCCAGAGAGTGCGCAGGTTGAAGGCTGTGCCCAACAGAGTCCACTCGGCCGACACGTTCGCGAAGCCCCGCAGTAGGAACCTCCGAGCTGCCAGTTGCTCCTTGATGATTCCGAAGACCGGTTCGACCAACTGCTTTCTCCGCTTATACGCATCCCAGGCTTCGCCGGTAGACATCCAAACACGATGACGGCGCAACACGGCGTCGTAAGGCCCTATTGTCACACTACGGCCGAACCTTTGGGACCTTGTACAGACTCCGAAGGCCGGGCACGCCTGACAGACGCCTTCAGAGGTTCGGTACAGTCGCCAAGGGACTCCATTCAAGCGTTGGATACGAAGATACTGGAGCCTCTGTCCCTGCGGACACATGAAGCTGTCGCTGTACTTGTCGTACGTGAATCGATCCTTGTGATACATGCCTCTGAGTGTCCGTTGGCTCGCCGCCTCCGGCATCGCAACTGATTGGCCTCTACGAGCGCATTCTTCCAGGCCCTTCCCAGAGTGGTAGGCGGCATCCGCCAGCGTCATCTCTGACTTCGTCCCCGTCGTCTCCTCAGCTTGTTCAACCATGGGAACCAACTGTGGATCGTCACGACCATCGTCCGCAATATCAACCGCCGTTATAAACATGCCGGTCGCTCCCCCGTCAGGTTCTAAGGGTGAGACCATGGCCTGGGCATTGTAGCCGAGCAAAACACTGCCACGCGTCTTCATCAGCCGGGCATCTCCATCCGTGAGGTTGATGCGGTTCTGGCTTTCCTTACTCCCAAGGTCGGCCATCGCCTGCCTCACTTGCTCCCTCAGCATCTCCTTATCGGCCAGCTCCCCAGGCAGATGGACGGCGGCCGTATCTTCTCCCGCTTCGTTCTGAGCCTCAAGGTCACGTATCGCCGCTTCCACCCGGTCCAACAACTTGCGCAGTTCCTCAGCGCTGTGGGTCCTGTACACCGATGCGTTGGCGCTCACTTTCGTACCATCCACCGCCTGTACCGCCAGGTCCAGCAGCTTCATCGTGACCGCCGTATGGACCGTTCTCTCAAATAGCTTCCTCATAGCCTGCCTGTGCGCTTTGTAGAATCGCCACAGAGTGTTGTGGTCTGGATGCTGCCACCCTGTCAGCCACAGGTACGGTATCTGGTCCCGGCAAGCCGTCTCCAACTTGCGACAGGAGCGAACCCCAGTCATGAAGCCGTACAGCCAAACGCTCAACAGCGCCCGTGGATGGTAGGCTGGAGCCCCCATCGGGTCTCCTTCTATCTCCACGCCGAGCTCTGACCAGCCCTCCCTATCCAAGGCGTCTACGAACTCAGCCACGAACCGAGCTGGGTGATCCAATGGCAGCAGATCGTCTAGAGACGGCGGCAATAGCCAAGCCTGCTCTCGATCCATGTCTCGAAGCGGCATCTGATTCGCTCCTAACTCAGTGTCGCTTGAGAATGTACACTGAACACAGTTCTTCTCGCCAACTCTCGCGACTTATGAGACAGGCTGATACGGGTCTATTTCTTCCAAAGCCTTGCGCTCGTCGGCGTCCTCCGGCATCAGTCCGAACTTGATGAGTAGCGCCATAAGATCGCCGCGCCGCTCTACGTAGCGTGTCCGGCGGCGGCGCTGTCCCCGCGCAAGCCGCCTACCTGCCGCGTTAGAGGTTTGGCTTTGCTCGTCTCGCCCGCTTGGGAAGATGCGAACGCCCATGTCCAAAACGCCGTATGGTTCGCCGTCGGCATTCAGCTTCACGGCTGCCCATCCGATGGAGTTAGTGCCAAGATCAATACCGAGACGATATTTCACATGATTTGTAGTCATAGCTGGCTCCCGAACTTGTAATCGCCATAGAACTAATGATACACTGGTTCACAGTCAAAGGCCAAATGCTTGTTCGGATTTTAGCCGATGGGAGATCGGGGGCTTTCCGTTAACAAGCCGTATGGCACAAGATAAGGGGACGGGCTACGGTCCGTCCCCTTCCCCCTTGTAAACCTCCCCCCCATCACACTACCTAGGACGATTGCAAAGTCAAGTTTCGTAGCGACACGCTGTCAGAAGGTACGATACCGTACTTGTCTAGAAGGAAATAGCCCAAAGCCTCAGGGACACAGCGGGCGACTTCCTGCCACGTGACGACTCCGCACCTAGCGCGCAATGCAGGGTCGCGCACAGCAGATACGATGCAAGACATGGCGTCGATTAGGTCATTGCGCCGCTCATCGCAGATGAGCCTGAACCGAAAGCCGAGGTGGTGCGCAGCCAACACGTTGCGGAGAAGCTGATAGTGGCGATATTGACCACGCAGCATAGGAAGGGTGGACGGCTCAAATACTGCACGGAAATCACAGTAGCGTTCGACAACATCGATGCGTTTGTCGGTGAAGTCGGTCTCAGTCAGCTTGGCCTCTATCAACAAGTCTTCGACTCTCAGATCAACCTCTGTATCACGACCTGAGTTCCGGCGAGGCACCCCAGGATTGAACCCGAAGTCGAGCCGAGGCTCGGGTACTGTAGGAAGTCCCAGCAGTCGAGCCAACGGACCGTGTTGGAAGACTCCCGGATAGCAGAACACGTTCATAAGCAGCGCATCGGAACTCGTGCATGAATCCAACTCCATTGCTTCTGCGCGATGTTCTTCCGGCAGAGCTTGCCTCTGGGAGTGAGCCTTTGCAAGCCGCCGCGCCCACGCCGGATTTCCACAGATGGCACTGTACGAGGCATCGAGGAAGTTGCCGTGCTGAAGCGGCTTCTGGCTCGGCAAGAAGAGCGCCACGGGATTGGTCCGTCCGAGGCTGAGGTAATGGGGCAAGTTATGGCTGTCGGCGTACCCCTTAGCCGCCTCAATGATGAGTTGCCGCAATTCGCTTCCGTTCATTCCTGAAACCTTCTTATGAGCGCCCTTTTGGTGTAGAGCACAATTGGGCGTCTCTTCATCTAGGGTGTCTCTGGCTCGCCGCATCACTCGCAGACCACGCCGTCGTTATCTGCGTCGTTCATGTACTCATATGCGGGATGCCCACGGCGCACAGGAGCAATTCCGTGGTTGCGTGCCTCTGCGCAGGTGATGCGGCCATTCCCGTTGTCGTCGTACATTTCAAGGGCATTGTTGGCTGCTCCGTCTCCTTGCGCAGCAGCGGGAGTCGGCGTAGGGGCCTGGGAAGCTTCTCGCACAATCAAGTCCGTGGACGTGCAATCCGACAAGATGTCCTCCAGTGCGTCACGTTCGCGTTCGTCGATGGTCAGGTCGTACCTCTTCCGAACCTCGACAACGCGATTGGCGAACCAGCACTGATTCAGGTCGGGGACCCATTCGGCGGCGTCCTTGCCGCTCTTCTGAGACCGATTCACCGAGGGGCTGGCCAGGGTGAGATTGATCAGGTCGGAGGCAAATCGTCGTCTCATTGCGGCGTTGGCAGCACACAGGCCGCTGTCGTGAGCCTCGGATCGAGCGACGATGTGCTCGATGTCGGTTTCGGACGTGCTATCGAACCACATGCCCGTGTATGGACCATAGAAGATGCCGCCCATGTCGGCGACAATGCGTCGCTCAACAGACTGCGAATAAGGGTAGTCGTCGGAGTCGTACGGCGAGCAGCGGTCCTCCGGGGCGACCACAAGGCCACGCCACACATCGGAGCCAGTGACCTCTGGAGTCGCGGTCGGAACAGCAGTCAGGATAGGCGAGGCCGTCGATTCCGGGCTGGGAAAGCTGAACCCGGTTTCGATGTCGCAGGACTCCACGGCGCGACCGAGCGCTGCGCTCTCCGCCATTGTCAGCCCCTCACCAGACGTGTCCGCGCCCGAGAGGACGGCAAGGATGCGCTCGCCCGAGGACGTGCCATCGAGCTCCTCTATCAGACACGCGAGACCGGCTGTGTCTGGCGGAGGGCCTTCACCGGGCGGCGTCAGCGCTGCGGCCTCTTCCGGCGTCAGACACGCGACGACCTCCAGTATCGCCGGGCCGTCGATGAAAGCCTGTCCCTTCCCCAGTGCCTCGGCAATCGCCGGATCGTCGTTGAGCAGCTGCAACATGCAGTCTCGCGTCTCCGCACTGAAACCGTCGGCGGCAGCCGAGAACAGCGAGAGGCTCATAGATGCCGCACGCTCTACCGTGAAGCATCGGGGCAACGGGAACGCATCGCTCCCACCCTCCTCCAGCAGCGCCCCAGCTTCGCTGGCTAGCGGCGCCTCCAGCATCCTCGCGTAGCGAGTGCCCAGCTCGTTCTCCAGGCAGGCGGCCTCTTCGTCGGTCAGAAGGGCAACCAAGTCTTGGCCTGTGGATGACGAGTACAACTCCCAGAACTCAATCTCCGTTGAAACGGAAGCATCAAGCGTGGGAGTCGGAGTAGCGGGCGGTGCGGCTGTGGGAGCCTGAGTAGGCGCTGAGGCGGGTGTCGGGTCCTCTTCGCTGCACGCCACGGTAACAGCAGCGAAAAGCAGCATCATGGCAATCCAGAGGTGTGCAATAGGGAAGCGGCGCGGCCCATTAGAACGCAGTCGTGGCATAACTCCCCTCCTCTCTGCCTACTCTGCCTACGAAAAACACCTCATGCGTTACGCCTCCAGCTTGAAGGACAAGCGGAAGGTTCTTGATTTTATCAAGTCTGGTGGAGCCGGGGGGACTCGAACCCCCTACCTCTTCAATGCCATTGAAGCGCTCTCCCAGATGAGCTACGGCCCCACGCGAGTAACACTGAATATAGCAGATTCAGGGGATTGGGCGCAAAGACGCGGATGCAAAATACAAATCTCCGCATCTCTGCGTTCCTCTGTGCCTCTGCCTTAAATCCCCTTCACCCGATGCATCTCCGCTATCAGCTCATCGGTAGGCGGGTAGTACTTGCCCGGCGGCACGCCTTCCGCCTTTACCTTCTCCTTGATGTAGTTCTCCGCGTCCTCATGTTCCACCGCCCACTCCAGAACCGCCTCCGCCATCCACGAAGGCACCACTAACACCCCGTCGTTGTCGCCCACCAGCACGTCGCCCGGACGCACCAGCGCGCCGCCGCACTGTATCTGCACATTCTCCTCGGCGGGTGTGAACTCCGGGTTGCCGTGGAAGCTCCGCGCCTTGGCGTACACCGCAAGGCCGTAGCCCTCGTCTATCAGAACGTCCAGGTCGCGTATCGCGCCGTCTATGACCACGCCGTCAGCGTTGTTCATCGCCAGTTGCAGCAGCTTCACGTCGCCCGCCACTACGTCCTTGCGAGCGCCGGACACGTCCGCCACCAGTACGTCGCCCGGCCCGCATCGTCCCATCGCCACGTACTCCGTCGAATGTTCGCCTTTGGGACGCTCGGCTATCACGTCCGCGCGGACCGGCAGAAACCTCAACGTCCGCGCCCGCGCCGCGAGCCGGGTTCCCGGCGTGAAATTTAGAAGCCCCTCGCACACCGTCTGCGGCGAACCGAAGTGGCGCACCGCGTTATACACGGTAGCCGTCGGCAGCGCCTTCAAGCCGTCGAGCGTCTCTTGCGGCACATCCACGGGCTTCATATCGAATGTCGTCATCATCAATCCTCCAAGTTGATTCTCGCTCAAATGATAGAACGCAAAGGCGCAAAGGCGCAAAGGGTAAAATGAAATTCTCCGTGTCTTCGCGTCTTTGCGTTGAAATTTAATGCAACTTCTTGAAACTTGTGATAGTATGCGCCCCACATTAGGAAATCCTCTTCATATTTCCAGGCAGGATGTAGGAAATTAGCTACCTCGAGAGGAGACGAGACCATGAAACGCTCACTTTGGATAGCGCTAACGCTTGCGGTCGCCCTAGCGTTGACGATGACGCTCGCGCTCGCCTGCGCCACTTCCGAGACCAGCGAGCCCGTCGCGCCGCAGCAGCCCGCCGCGCCAGCGCCCGCAGCGCCCGCGCAGGGATCGGTGCAACAGCCCGCCGCGCCGCAGCAGCCCGCCGCGCCCGCGCCCGCAGCGGCGGCCGCGCAAGCCGCTCAGGCGCCGGCCGGAACCGGGGCTCAAGCGCCCGCTGTCATAAGACCCACCTCCATACCCATCGCGCCGACGATGGCTGGAGAAGCCAAGACCGGCGGCACGATCAACTACGTGCCCCAGGGTTCCATCAAGATCATTGACCCCATCGCCACTGGCGCGATCGTAACCGGCACCGTCGGACGACACGCCTACGACCAGCTCTTCTGGCGCGACAAAGACTACAACATCTTCCCACAGATGCTGGAAAGCTGGAGCATCAGTGACGACGGCACCGAGTACACGTTCAACGTCCGCCCGGGCCAGACGTTCCACAACGGCGATCCCCTCCGCATGGTTGACATCGCCGAGACGCACAACCGGTTCGCTCGCGTGGACCCACTCGGACGCCAGCTGCTCGGCATCTCCGCCGGAAACGAGGGCAAAGAGCGCAGTGACCAGGTCTTCAACTGGACTCTCGACGAGGCGAACAACAACCTCGTCGTGAAGTTCGAAGAGCCGACCGCGATGGTGCTGGAGTTCATGGCGCAGCTAGACCCGCGCCAGCCCTCCGTGATGCACGAAGAAATCTGGTCCATCGCCGTAGGCCAGCCCGTGGACGACGCCATCGGCACCGGCGCCTTCATGATGACCGAGTGGATTCCGCAAGAGCGCCTCGTCTTCGAGCAGTTCCCCGACTACGTGCCGAACGCCGGCGAGCCGTGGAACTTCACCAAAGGCGAGATCGAACAGTACATAGACGGGTTCGTCGCTCTCGACATACCCGACCACGCCACCCGCGTAGCCGCCCTCCAGACAGGCGAAGTGGACGTGCTGGACGACTTCCGGCTCGACCTCGCATTCACCCTCGACGGCAACCCCGACGTCGTCTGGTCTCCCATTCGAGACGGCAACTACGGCGTCCACGCCTTCAACTTCCACCACCCGCCTTTCGACATGTCCCCGGCTGGCAGGCTGGCTAGGCGCGCCGTGTACGCCGCGTCGCCTAACGACAAGATCATGCAGGCTGCGGTCGGCGAAGAGAAGTTCTGGACTACGTGCTACATCGAGATTCACTGCGGAACGCCGTGGAAGACCGTCGTGGCGGACGACATCCAGGTAGAGGGCATCAAGACCTACGGAGGCGACCTTGAGCTGGGTCAGCAGATACTAGACGAGGCAGCCGCCATAGACCCGATGATCAAGGACTACCCGCTGCGTCTCGTAGCCGCATCCGATATGCCGTTCATGCCCGAGGCCGGCTTGGTCATGGGCGAGACGCTGAAGCAGCTCGGCTTCACCAACGTAGAGCTTGTGTCTCTCGACTGGGCAAGCCGCGTCGCGCTGACCGGCAACGTGGACGGCCCCTGGGAGATGGCTACCTCGTGGTCGAACTTCGCCAACGGCTTAAACCCGCTGGCGCCCTCCATGGCGTCATCCAACCCGCTCGATACAGGAAGGTGGCACGAGCCGCGGATCACCGACCTCCGCGATCAGTTCCTCACCGAAACCGACCCGGAGAAGCTGCAGGCGCTGTTCGATGACATGAACCGCGTTCTGTACGACAACCCCGCGCGCGTCTGGCACTTCATGTTCTCCCCGCCGCGCGCAACCAGGGCGGACGTCAAGAACTTCTGCCTGGACTGCCTGTTCCCCATCCTCCACAACGTCTGGTTGGATAGGTAAGCGACTGGCGCAATCCTGGAAAAGTCGCCCCATCCCTTGCCAAGGCGGGGGATGGGGCAGAATCCCTTCTCCCTCGATGGGGGAAGGTTGATCTGAGTGTAAAGTTCCACCCGTAACTACCGCAAAGAGGCGGTACGCAATGCTGCCATATATCCTGAGAAGAATCGTGCTTGCCGTCCCGGTCTTTCTGGGCGTGTCTGTCATTACGTTCTCCATAATGCAGCTCGCTCCGGGCGATCCCGCGGCGATTCTGCTCGGCGGCGACTACCTAATGTTCGCCACCGAAGAAGACATCGAACAGGCCCGCGCCCAGCTGGGCGTGAACAGGCCCGCCGTAGTGCAGTATCTCGACTGGTTCACCGGCTTCTTCCGGGGCGACCTGGGGACGTCGCTGTTCACGGGCAAGTCGGTCGGCGAACTGATAGCGCCGCGCATCGAACCGACCGTCTCCATGATCTTCTTGGGCATATTCATCGCCGTCACGCTGGGCATTCCGATGGGCATACTGGCGGCGTGGAAAGCCAATACGTGGATAGATCGCGTGGTCATGGTATTCGCCGTCATCGGCTTTGCCATGCCCGGCTTCTGGCTGGCGTTCAACCTCATCTGGCTGTTCAGTGTGGTTCTCGGCTGGTTTCCGGTTTTCGGTTCGAGCAACTTTTCGGACGGCGTTCCTCAGTTCTTCCGGCACATGACGCTCCCCGCCATCTCCATAGGCACCAGCCTGATGGCGTTGAACGCCAGGATGACCCGCTCCAGCGTGCTTGAAGTGCTCAAAGACGACTTCATCCGAACCGCCCGCGCCAAGGGGCTTGTGGAACGAGTGGTGCTGTTCAGGCACGCATTCAGAGCCGCTTCCATGCCCATCGTTACGATCGTGGGACTCAGCTTCGCCGGCGCCGTAACGGGCGCGACCCTTACCGAGGTCGTGTTCGCCATTCCCGGAATGGGCAGGCTGTTCGTAGGCGCCGTTACCGACCGCGACTTCCCCGTGATTCAGGGACTCATGATGATATTCGCCGGCGCCTATGTCTTCATCAACCTGGCGGTTGACATTCTCTACGCCTACCTGGACCCGAGGGTGCGGTACTAATGGCAACTGAACAGTCACAGCAGACTCAGACACAGTTGCGCCCGCGCTCCCGGTGGGCGGAGCGCTACGTCGGCGCGCAGCGAGCGCTGGTCAAGAATCCGAACATGGCGCTCGGCTTCGCCATCCTCCTGGTCATGTCGTTCTTCACCGTGTTCGCCGGCAGCGTGGATCGCTACGACCCGCTGGAACTGAACCCGACCGACCGGCTCATGGCGCCCGGAGCGAAGCACTGGTTCGGCACCGACACCACCGGACGGGACATCTACTCTCGCACGTTGCACGGCGGGCGCGTTTCTATGCTGGTCGGATTCAGCGTCGCCGTCCTCACCGTAGGCGCCGGAATGGTCATCGGTCTGATCTCCGGCTACGACCGCAGAGCCGACATGATCATCCAGCGCTTCATGGACGCGCTGATGTCGTTCCCGACGCTGCTGCTCGCGCTTGCCCTAATCGCCATGCTCGGAAGTTCCGTCACCAACGTCATCATAGTCATAACCGTAGTGGATACGCCGCGCATGGTGCGGATAGTCCGCTCACAGGTGCTCAGCTTGCGCGAATTCCAATTCGTGGAGGCGGCGCGCGCGATCGGAGCGCCCACTTGGAGAGTCCTTCTCCAGCACGTCGCGCCCAACACATTCGCGCCCGTTATCGTTCAGGCCACGTTCGTCTTCGCCTCCGCCGTGCTCGTAGAAGCCGGACTCAGCTTCCTCGGACTGGGCATACCGCCCGACCAGCCAAGCTGGGGCAACATACTGGCCCTGGGACGCACGTTCCTGCAAACCGCCGTATGGGTAGCCTTCTTCCCCGGACTGGTTCTGACCATCACCGTGCTGGCGATCAACCTGGTGGGCGACGGTCTGCGCGACGCCCTCGATCCCAAGCTGGCGCGCCGAGCATAGCCCGACGACTATGACATCCTATGGCGTCCTCCTGCTCCGTGTGATCGCCGGATTTGGCTTGTCGGCTCTCTTCGGCTTCGCCTCGCTGATGTTCGCCCGGGTTCTGTTCAGATTCGTGATTGGAGACCTGGTCCTCGGTGGTTACCTGTGGGCTGGGGACGTGTACGTGATCGCGCTGTTCAGCGGAATAGGGGCGGCCGCCGGAATGGGAACCGTGTTGGGCTGGATAGGTTCGGATATCGCGCCGCAGCTGCGCTCACCCCATGCCTTGGGGTGGCTGCTGCTGGGCATGGCCGCCGCGTGGGCCGCATACGGGTACAAGACGATCATCGATCCTTACGCTACGTATGAGCACAACGTGGTGTCCCAAACCGCCGTCCTGTGGGCGGTGCTCGCGCCCAACATAGTCGCGTCTGTCATTGGCATATACAGGCAGTGGCGCATTGGCTGGATGTAAGCGCTGCCTATCTACTATCTCTCATCTCCTATCTCTTCCACCACGACTACCTGACCCGCCTCCAACTCCGTCAACGTCTGCATTCGACCGCTGGGCCACGCTATCCTAACCTCTTCCACAACCTGCGCGCTGCCCAGCCCAAACTCGACCTCGACGCTGTCCATAGACAGATAGCTGGCCCCCGCCCTCACCTCGCGCGTTTGCGTGATGGCCGACCCATCGCCGGATATGTCCGCCGTCAGGTACACCCGCGCGCCGATGCCGTCCGCGTTGCTCCCTGTGCCGTCTATCGCCATGCGTCCAACCAGCCGCAGCGTAATCCAGCGATTCTCCGGCGGCTCGTTCACCCACACGAACGTCGGACCGAACGTGAAGTCGAACTCCTGCCCATCCCCGCCGTACTCGAAGCCGCTGCTGTTCGTGCCGATGAGGTCAACCGCCCCGTCGCCGTTCAGATCGCCGTGCGCTAGGCCTTTGCCGTTCTCGTGATACCGCGCCGATAGCTTGAACGCAGCCGGGTCCTGACCCGGTTCCAGCAGGTGAAGCTTGTCATACCTCACCCCCAGCACATCCACCAGCCGCGTCTCCACCGTAACGTCCTCGAACCCCGATCCACCCAGGTTTCGCAGCATCCGACCGGCGGCTTGATAGACGCTGCCGCCCGGCCCGGAGCCCGCCGCAAGCTCCGAACCCAGCCAGTACAGGTCTTCGTAGCCGTCGTTGTCCAGATCGAAGAACGTCGCGCCATAACCGAAATCGTACGCCGACAGGCCCGTCGGAACCGGCCACGCCGGGTCTATGTTCGCCGGGTCGAGCGATGTGGGCGGCATCAGCGCGCTCGGACTTACCTCCGTAGTCGGCGCAACGTCCGCGAACGCGCCGCCGGAATCGTTGCGAAGCAGCATATTCAGACAACTGCCCCACGAAAACTGGTCGCTATACTTGCAGTCAGGCCCAGGCTGAGGCTGAGGCGGACGCAGCCGTAGGTGGTATCCGGCGTTAGTGGCGAACACGTCCGGCCGGCCGTCTGCGTCGTAATCGCCCACCGCGAAGCCCATCCAGTTCCCCACGCGCGTGAACCCCATCTCTCGCGCCACCGGCGTGAACGCGATTTTCCCGGTCCCGCCCGTCGCTGAATCGTTCCGGTACACCTCTAGAAAATCGCCATCCGTCGCCACCCACAGGTCGGGCAGCATATCGTCGTTGTAGTCGAAGAACATTGCCGCGTGCGTCGGACCCGTCGGGTCTCCGACTCGATTGCCTGCTCTGTCGCGCATGGATGGATCGTAGCCCTCGAATACCGCCCCCGAAGCGTCCGTAAACGTGATCGGCGCGCCCTGATGGTCTCGCATCCATATCTGCCCGCCGCGAACGCCGGCAGACTCCGAGATGTCCGTGAACGTGCCGTCGCCGTTGTTATGCAGTAAGGTGTTGAAGTGTCCCGGATGGTGAGACCGTCCCAAGAAGAAATAGTCCTCGTCCACCATGTTTGCGACGAAGATGTCCGGCCAGCCGTCCAGGTCCACGTCCGCGCAGGCGATAGTCGAAGCCGACCGCAGATTCACGGCGTCCCCAAGCGCGGTCGCGGTCGCATCCTCGAACGTGCCGTCGCCTCGATTGATGAACAGCGCGTCCGCGTACGCCGCGCCCAGAGCATTCCCAGTCGCGTCGCCCTTCTCTGCGGAGCGGTAGTCCAGTCCGTCCCCCTCCACCCCGCGCCCGCCGACGTACATATCCTGAAATCCGTCGTTATTCACGTCGCACGCCACTACGCCGCTCGACCCCTGTTCCACGGCGGCCACGCCCGCGGACTCGGCAACGTCCGTAAACGCCAGTTCACCGTCGTTGCGGAACAGCCGGTTCGGCTGACCGGCCTCCTGCGTCAGGTAGAAATCCCAATCCCCGTCGCGGTCGAAGTCGAAAATGGCAACGCCGGGACGATAGTTCCTGACCTGGAAGGCCGCCCCCATAACCTGCCGCGCGACGTTGCTGAAGACGGGAATCCGTCGCGCGTCGGCGTCCCGCAACGCATCTGGGGCCGCGTCCGCCACGCACGCGCCGGCCAGTACGACCAAAGCCGCGACCAAAACCGTCTTCGAGCCATTCATCACTATCGCAACAACCCCAACCCTATGAATCCCTCTGCGCTCTCTGCGCCTCCGCGTTAAAATCCAACCGCCACTAGGGTAACATGACGGACAGAACCATGACCTCGAACGCCCAGCCACAACCTCCCATGCGCTTCGGTCTTGGAACTTGGGGCGACATCGCCTGGCTTATCGCCATCAGCTCCACGTTGCTGCTGACGCTGCTGCCGTTTTCGAGCTACATCGTATCCGTACCGTTCATACGCGACGAGTGGGCGATGAGCAACACCGAGGCGGCAGTCGTCTTCAGCGCATACCTCGTCGGCAGCGCGCTATCGTCCGTGTTCCTGCTGCCGATCACGGACCGGGCGCCCGCGAGATGGGTGCTGCTCGCCAGCGTCGTCGTCATGGCGGCAAGCAACGCGCTGTTCCCTCTTCTCGCGCAAGATATCTGGTCTGCGGCTCTGCTGCGCTGCGCGGCGGGCGCCGGACACATCGGCGCATATATACCGGGCGTCCGCCTCGTCTCCTTGCGCTTTGCGGACACAAGGCGCGGAACCGCCGTCGGCGCGTTCGTCAGCATTGGGTTCATTGGCACCACCGGCTCCTACGCGGTTACGGGATGGCTCCTCGACCTGACAGGTTCATGGCGGTCTGCTTACCTTGCGGTCGCGCTTGTGGGGCTGATCGGCGTGGCGATAGCTATCGTCGCGCTGCTGGAAAGGCGGGCATCCCCCCAAACGCCCGCTGATCCCGCGCCCACCTCGTCGGCGTCCGGCGCGTCCGGCAGGCTGAATCTCGCCGTACTCCGAGACCGGTCCATACTGTTGCTGAATCTCGCCTACGCGCTGCACACCGCCGAGCTGTACCTTGCGCGTCTGTGGCTACCGCTGCTACTCGTAGCCGCGCTGGTACAAAGCGGCCGGGACGCGGGCGAGGCGGCCGTGCTGGCGGCGACGTGGGCGGGCCTCATGTTCATGAGCGGAGCGGTCGGAGTGTTCGTTGGCGGCGCGCTGTCCGACAGGGTCGGACGCACAGCAGGCGCCGCGCTGATATTCACCGTCAGCGGCGCGGTATCCTTCGTTGTAGGATGGCTGACCGGCGCGCCGCTCCCGATACTGGTGGCGCTCGGATTTGTCTATGGCTTCGCGACCTCGGCCGACTCGGCCATCTACTCCACCGCCGCCACCGAACTCGCGCCTCCCAACCTCATAGGCTCGACGCAGGCGGTACAGAACTTGGTCGGATTCACCGTCGGAGCGGCTGCCCCGATTCTCGCCGGCGCGATTCTAGACCTGTTCGACGGCCCCCTGGGATGGGGCTTGTCCTTCACGCTCAACGGCGCCCTCGCCATATTCGGCGTAGCAGCCCTGCTCATCCTCAGACGTCATCCTATTGCGGCGAGTATGGCAAATGGACGTAGGTAACTGCAGGGATCTCGCTCCCTAACTCCTCGATCTCATCTCCTCACTCTTCGTATCCTCCGAACGTGAAGGCGTACACCGAAAACCTGTCATCCTCCGGCATCAGCAGAAGCTCGTGCGACGACACCTCCGCCTGCCGGACCAGCCGGTACATTCGCGCCGAATCAACCTCTACGAAGCTGTTGCCGTCGGCATCGTACCGCACGTCCGCTCCCGCCGAATCGCGCGGCACGGGCTCGCCGTCGAGTGTCAAGCGGAACCTGTACGGCTCGCCTCCACTAAAATTATGCACCGCGTTCACCTCGTTGGCGTAGAACCGGAAGCCCACGTAATCCGAGAAGTCCGCGCTCACCCTCGCGTGATCCAGACTCTCTTCCGAGCTGCGCCACTCGCCGCGCAGAAACAGGAAGTGATTCTTGCGCTCGCCGCTGTCCGTGTACTCGCGCGCGATTCCCGCCGACTCGTAGTACTCCTCGTTCAGCACATACGCGCCGCCGTAGGCGATGTTGCGCAGCGTACCCGTGTACAGCTCGCGCGTCAGCAACTTCTCGAAGTCCGTAGCCCGCGTCCCTGCCAATCGAACCGGATCAGGGTCCGTGTTCGGTTGGATGTGCGACAAGTCGCGCCCCATCTCCTCAAGCAAGTAGCGTATGACCCTCTCCGTATCCGAGTAGCTGCCCTCGCCGCGAAGGTAGTAGCGCACGAAACCTTGCCCATCCACGATGTACTTGGTGGGCCACGCCTGCACCCGGTACGTCTGCCACGTCGCGCGCTCATTGTCCTGAGCCACCGCGTACTCGATGCCGAGATCGGCGACGGCGTCCGCCACATTCTCGCGCGATCGCTCGAAGTCGAACTCCGGCGTGTGGACGCCTATGATCTGCAGCCCGTCGGCTCCATACTTGTCATGCCACTCCCTCAGGTACGGCAGCGTCCTAATACAGTTGACGCAAGTGTACGTCCAGAAATCGAGCAACGTCACGTTGTCGGCGAAATCCGAAGCGTCCAGCGCCTCAGAGTTGATCCACCCGCTCAAACCGACGGGCGCCGGCGCGGGAATGAGTCCTGGCGGCTCTAGCCCCAACACGTCCGGAGCTACCGGCGTCGGAGGAGGGGCGGCAGAGACGGGCGCGGGGGTAGGAGAAGTAGTCGGAACGGCGGTCGGCGTCGGCCCATCTGCGGGTTCCGACAAGGATCCATACCCGAACGCGGTCGGCGAGCCGGTCGAGGCGGGAGTCGGAGCGGGCGTAGCTGTGGGTTCAGGCGTCGCCGTCGCCGCTGGCGTCGGCGTATTCGTAGGAACGACCGGCGCGGAAGTCGCCGTAGGATTTGCCGTCACGGTCGTTGGCGCCGGCATTGCGGTCCGGTCGGGTAGGGGAGCGCTCTCGCCTCCCCCACATGCCAGGCACAGCGACAAGGCGAACGCCACAATGAGCGCATACATCCTCACAGTTCACCCTCCGACCCTTTCCAGAGGATAGTGTAGTCCCTTCCCCCTCGATGGGGGAAGGCTAGGATGGGGGTGAAAGTGTCGTGTCCAACCAGTTGCACATCCTTGTCAAGCGCAGCCGGACTCGCCCTAGATCAGCAGATCGTTGTGTCGCTTGACCACCTTGCCCTGAGAGACGATGGTGTTCACGTTGTGCAGCGTGGCGATGTCCGACGACGGGTCGCCGTTCACGATCAGCACGTCGGCGGACTTGCCCGCTTCGAGCGTGCCTATCTCATCCTCCAGACCCAGGCACTCGGCGGAAGTTTGCGTCGAGCACACGATCGCCTCCATTGGCGTAATGTGCATATCCTCCACCATTATCTGCGGAATGTACGCGAAGTCGTCGAAATTGGCGTTCGCCATGCCCGCGTCCATGCCGGTAACGAACTTGACGCCCCGATCCCACATATCGCGCAGGTGCTCGAAGCGGCGCGCCGGATCGCCCATCCCCTGTCCTCCGCCGGACCGATTGGGGTTTCGCATCTCATTCAGTCTCCCAAGCGCCAGCGTCGGATCGACGTAAAGGCCCCTCTCCGCGATCATATCCGCGTAGTCGGTATCGTAGTCGTACATCTGCTCCTCGCTCTCAGCGAGCCACGAGCAATGGATGAGGTTGTGGATTCCGGCGTCCACGCAGTTTCTCACGCCCGCCGATGCGTGGCAGTGCGCCGCCACGCGCAGATTGAGCCGTTTCGCGTCTTCCACCGCCGCCCTGAGCGTCTCGACCGGGTACTGAGGCGCGCGCACATTGGTGCCGGGCGTAAACCCGCCGCCGGTGGACATGACCTTGATGCAGTCCGCCCCCAGCTTGAATTGGCGCCTGATCGCCGTAACGACCTCTTCAGCCGTGTCCGCCTCCGTGCCGAACATATTGCAGTGCCCGCCCGTCGTAGTAATCGGCGTGCCGGCGACGACCATCCGCGGGCCTGGCACGATGCCGTTCTCCACAGCCGCCTTGATCGGCAGCACGACCTCGTTGCGGCTGCCCAGATCGCGCATCGTCGTAACGCCCGAACCCAGCGCCGCGCGAACGGCTCCCACGCCCCGCATGATGAACGTCTCGTTGCTCTCCGTCGTGATGTGCGTGTAAGCGTCAGCCTGCGCGCTGCAATGGATGTGCGTGTGCATCTCGATGAAACCGGGCATCAGAGCGCCGTCGGCAACCTCGATCACGTCCACTTCCTCGCGTTCGCCGATGTTGAGCGCATCCTGCGTCGTAACTTCGGCTATCCGCCCGTCTTTCACCACAACTGCCCCGTTTCGTACCGGGTCGGCGCCGGTGCCGTCTATCAGCAGGTCGGCCTTTAGAACTAGCTTCATCTCCAATCATCCTTTCAAGGTATGTAGGGGCAACCCTTGTGGTTGCCCGCCACCTCGACATTCAACGGTCGAACGCTAGGCTTGCGGGATGGCCGACCGCGCTATCTCGATCAACTCATCTTCTGAGGCTTCCAAGTCAACCGGATCGCCGTGCGGCTGCGGCACCGGAAATCCCGTCTTGTAATAGACCTCGATGGTGTTCCCCTCCGGGTCTGTCGCGTACATGCCGAAGGCGTTGCCGTGGCTAACCGTGCGCTGTATCTCCACGCCCTCGCTCTTGAACACCGAGTGGAACTCCTTCAGTTCCGCCAGCGTGTCCACCTTGAACGAAAGCTGCTGGATGACCTGCGCGTCCGCGCCGCCAGTGCGCCCCTTCATGATCACGAACTCGTGATGCTCCTCGTCCGGATGCGCGCTCAGGAACACCATCCCGCGCCCTTCTATGTCCTCGTCGGCGATCTCGAGCCCCATCACGCGGGAGTAGAAATCACGCTGCTTCATCAGGTCGTGTACGTAGATTCCGACATGTCCCAGTCCGCTGACCTTTGGCATAGTTTCCTCCTCCGGAGCCAGATTGCTCTTACGCCGAGTCTATATGAAGGGCGACAGGTAATCAACCACACGCGGTCAGCTGAAAAATATCAAGGATGACGCTTTATCAACCGTGGGCGTCGGCCAACTGATGAATATCAAGGGCGACAGACAATCAACTCTACCAGCTTGGCGAACGGCAGGGCCTCGAGGCTGACGACGATCAGATCCGCCGCGTCCAGGGTCTGGTGGATGGTTATCGGATTCGGCGCCGCCACCGCGAACAGCCCCGCGGCCTTGGCCGCGGCCACTCCGCTGGCGGAGTCTTCGACCGCGATCGCGTGGCGCGGCTGCACTCCAAGCGCCCGAGTCGCGTCCAGATATATCTCCGGGTCCGGCTTGCCTCTCACAACATGGTCGCGCGTCCTGATAACGTCGAACTCATCGAACAGACCAAGCTCTCGCAGATTCGATCCCACCCAGCCGAGGTCCGAATTAGAGGCCAGACCGATCGCGTACCCGCGCCGTCGCGCCTCTGACAGGTACTCGCGCACGCCGGGCATCACGGTATTGCCGGACACGCGCTCCGCATACAGGGCGCGGCGCTCCTCCATCAGACGCTCCCTGTCCAGCGTCAGCCCTGTCTGTCGCTCCAGCAGGGCGTGGAAGTCGAAGTACTCCGCCCCGCCGATGTAGCGCGCGAACGTCTCCATCTCAAGATGCGTCCCGTGCCTGGCAAACATCGCCTCCCAAGATTCGTACAGCGGCGTCTCCGTATCCAGAATCACCCCGTCGAAGTCGAAGACTATCCCCCGGTCTTGCATACCTTTCACACCCTCAGGCTATAATGGCCCCACGAACCATGTCGGCAATCACCAAAATCATACTGGCCGCGCTCATCCTCGCGGCCTGCGCTTGCGATAGTCAGCCGCCCACGCCCGCGCCTGCGCCGATAACCAAGCCGCCCCCTACCGCCACGGCAACCCCCACAGCCACGCCGACGGCAACCCCTACGCCTACTCCCACCCCGCTGCCCACAGCCACGCCGACACCGGTGCCGACCGCGACGCCTGCGCCCGTGTCGCAGACCCCGCAGGCGCCCGAACCGCGCGCGCCTGTCCAAACCGGCGAGTCAAGCGGCGACGCGGAAGCAATCCGTATTCTGTCAGAATCCGCCCAGGCGATGTCCGAGCTCCAATCGTTCGCCTTCGATGTAGCGGGGACCCTGAATCTGCAGACCCAGAACGGTCCGCTCGACATCCCGCTGACGTTCACCGGCGCATCCGTCGCGCCTGATCGCAGCGCCGGCGCGCTCCTCCTCAGCGTGTACTTCTTCGTACTCGAGATGGACGTGATCATCATAGGCGACACCATGTGGACGACCAACCCGCAGCAGCCCGGAGTCTGGTTCGAGGCCGAAACAGGCGCGCTCGCCCTCCCAAACCCCGCGCTACTCATGAGCGGCGTGACTCCCGCCTTGTCCGAGGCGGCCGTCATCGGCGAAGAACAGTCGCTCGGCATAGATACGATCCGCCTCAGCGGCGTAGCGCAGATCGAAGCGCTGGACCATCTGGACTTGGGCGACGACTCCGGGCGCATCCCCACGGAGGTGTGGATCGGCGCAGACGACAAGGTCGTGTATCGCATAGTCGCCGGCGGCAGCATTCCCACCGACGGTCTGGGTCTGGAGCTAGAGGGCTTTGAGATAAGTGGCGACGCCTCGCTCCAACTCGACATCCACTTGTCCGATTTCGATGCGCCCGTAACGATAGAACCGCCGGACAACTAGCCGCTCTCCTGTACGCTCTCTGGGGCGGCCCGCTCGGCTGCAAGCTCCCTGACCCGGTCCACGATCTCCGAAGTCGGCGTGCCGGGACCGTACACCCCGCGCACTCCCATGGACTCCAACTCGGCCCTGTCAGCCTCCGGGATGATGCCCCCTGCGACGACCGAGATGTCGTCCATCTCGTTGCTTCGTAGCCCTTCGAATATCTGTGGAAACAGATCCATGTGCGCGCCGGACAGGATGCTGAGGCCAATCACGTCCACGTCCTCTTGCAGCGCAGCTTCTACTATCATCTGCGGCGTCTGCCGGATGCCGGTATAGATGACCTCCATACCCGCGTCCCTGAGCGCTCGCGCTATGATCTTCGCGCCTCGATCGTGTCCGTCCAGTCCAGGCTTGGCGACAAGCACTCTTGCGGGATACTGTGTTGTCAACTTGGCTGCCTCCAAGAAATCTGCTCGTTTACAGAAGTCCCTTCCCCTTGTTAACCTGATCGGGATATGTAGATGCAAAATCCCTTCCCCCTTGATGGGGGAAGGTTAGGATGGGGGTGAAAACCCCACCTTTATCAATTCCCTACCTCTGCGCCGTATCTTGGTCGACAAGCTCGATCAGCACTCCTCGCGTCGCGCGCGGATGCAGGAACGCGATCATCCCCGACAGCCCCTCGCGCGGGGCGTCGTCTATCAGCCGAACGCCGTGAGCCGCCAACGCGTCGAGCCGCGCTTGGAGATCCTCCACTTCGAACGCGATGTGATGTACGCCCTCGCCCCGCCGCTCGATGAACCGCGCCACGCCGCCTTCCGGGTCGGTCGGCTGTATGAACTCCAGCTGCGACCCGCCGACCCGCACCAGCGCCGCTCGAACGGCTTGGTCTTCGATATTCTCGACCTCGACTTCGCGCGCGCCAAACACCTCGCGGTAGAAAGCCAGCGTGTCATCTATGTCGCTTACGGCAATAGCTACGTGGTTGATGTGCCGCGCCACACACGGCGCGGATGATGCGTCGGCCATAGTATCGTTTCTCCGAATCTCATTGGGTACTCGCTAGCTGTGTCAGGCTTGACCGGACTTCGTCAATGAAAGTTCCCAATGATGGTACATTGTATCCAGCTCTGTACAGATCCATACGTTCCACGATTCTACTTGAAGCCTCGATTCCTCCGCCTAGCGGCGAGTTAGGGAACAGTTGGGACAACTCACGCTTGTATCTATCCCTCTCGCATTCCCCATGTGGGACCTGCGGCAAGCCCTCTAATTCCAATAGAATCTGGAGCGAGCTGGGATCGGCCAAGAACCATGCCTCTATGTGAGGGTCGGGCGCGGCAACGATGACGTTTCCAGGATACTCTGTTCTCTCTGCCTCTGCTATGATGTGATTTCTTATCGTCGCCACTCCGCGGCAATCGGTATCCTGCACGACTATCAGCGTATCGAATGTCACAGAGCTAATTTTAGCGTACTGGCGAAAGAATCGTGATAGCTCACCCCGCATCTGCGGTATTCCGCCTCTCGAGTTCCGCACATCGAACTCAATGCAGATCCCTACATCGGACGCTACTCGCCGAACCAGACCTGTGATGAACCTTTCGTGGACGCTGTCTTCCATGAACAAGCCAACCACCGGATTAGCCACCAAAATCACCTCGTATCAATGCTTCCTCCAGAGTGGCTGCCGAGTGATCTTCATCTAGCGCATCTTCAACGTCAATTTGCTTAAAAAGCGGGCTGTCGTGAAGATACTCGAATTTGGTCTCCGAGCCACGCTTCGACGAAGTTACAATTAGTGCCCGAGAATGGTGATTCTGACTGTCGGTCCCTTGGTTCAAGAGTTCGGGAAGACGTGGTGAGTGGGTGGTAACGAGTACCTGCGTTTCAGAATCTTTCATTACGGTATTTGCTAGGAGGCGCGTGATGATACTCAGCCTTCTTGGGTGAACTCCGTTTTCCGGCTCCTCGAACCCTATGGTTGAAGCCTTATTGAAGCTGGACATGATTGCGAAAAGCCCCAACACTCGCAATGTTCCGTCCGAGATGACAAGCGACGAGTATTCAGAACAACTATCCTTGTATATCAGACGGACATGCCCTTGTTCGGTAATGGCTGTATCTATGGATTCGGCACTGGGCAAGGCTATGGGCAACGAGTCGGATATCCCGGCGAACTGCTGGGGGTCCTGGACCTTCAGCGTGTGGTAAAATCCGGACAAATCTTCCCCGTCCTGTCCCACCGAGTCAACGGCTTTGAGATCCGATTCCTGCCGCATCACGCCGGGATCGAAGTAGTAGAATTTCCACCGGCGCAACTCTTCCCTAAAAGCCGTTATGTGTGGGTAGTGTGGGGCGTAGAGGGTTGTTGACACGATTGCGTAATCTAGCCCTAACTCGTGATATGTTGGATGGGACTGTCCCTCCATTCTGAGAACCAGCCGATGAAGGTCATCGTTACGGTCGAGGAATGGACTTCTGGCACGACTTGGTTCGCCATCCTTCCTCAACGCCACCAGTCGTTCGTTGATCACTCGCAAGTATCCAGTAGGTGTGCGGAACTCGATTTCGACTTCATATCTGAGGTACCGTTCCCGTATTCTTTGGTTCCTGCCAGTTCGTTCATTGGAGTCTGGTTCGGGGAAGCCTTCGCGCAGGTCTTGAATCAGCTTCTCTGTGTGCTGCACTACATCTTTGGACAACTCCACCTCCACTCCGAGCGAGAGTCGGAGCGTCTCTTGCCTGATCAACTTCTCGATTCCACCGCTTGGAATGTGGAAAGACTCCAATGGCGCTCCCCGATGGTTGTCGAACGCCGCTTTAATGTTCGGTCCCGCCACTATCCGGCTGAGGAGGCCGAGTGCGTCTAGCAGGTTGCTCTTGCCGGATGCGTTCGGTCCTAGGATTACTGTCAGCGGATTGAATTTGACGTCCACGTCCTTGAGGGACTTGTACCCTTTGATGAAGACTCGTCTAATCATCGGACTCCCCCTCCCAACGGCCTGCGGTGTGTTTAGCCTGCTAATCCCTAAGCAGATTCCGCGCTATTATCAGCCGCTGTATCTCCGTCGTTCCCTCGTATATCTCCTGCACCTTCGCGTCGCGGTAGTACCGCTCCACCGCAGACGGCGCGAAGTAGCCGGCTCCGCCGTGCATCTGCACCGCCTTGTCAGCGCACTCCACCGCCACCCGCGAGCAGTACAGCTTCGCCATGGACGCCTCCGTGATGAACGGGCGTCCCTCGTCTCGCAGCGTCGCCGCCTTCAGCGTCAGCAGCCGCGCCGTCTCGATGCTCGTCGCCATATCCACCAGGTACCACTGCAACCCCTGGAACTCCGCCAGCTTCTGTCCGAACGCCTCTCTCTCCTTCACGTAGGACAGCGCCGCGTCGTATGCCGCCTGCGCGATGCCCACGCACTGCGCGGCTATCGCCATCCGGCTCGCGTTCAGCACCTCCATTGTCATTCGGAAGCCGTCGCCCTCGTCGCCCATCCGGTTCTCGGACGGCGCCGCGCAGCCATCGAACACCACCTCGGCGGCGGACGATGCCCGTATGCCCATCTTGCCGTGAAGCGGATTGATCTCGATGCCCGGCGTATCGCATTCCACTATGAACGTATCTATGCCGCGCGAGCCGAGGCTGCGATCATGCGACGCCATCACCACCATCGTCGAAGCCTCTGGCGCGTTGGTAATGAAAGTCTTGGTCCCGTTGAGAACGTAACCGCCGTTCGACCGGACGGCCATCGTCGTCATGGCGGCGGCGTCCGACCCCGCGCCCGGCTCCGTAAGCGCGAACGCGCCCACCTTCTCCGCCGACACCAGCGGCGGGATGAACTCGCGCTTCTGCCCCTCTGTGCCGAACATGTTGATGTACTGCGTGCACAGCGACAGGTGAGCGCCCAGAATTGTAGCTGTCGCCGCGCACCCCCGCGACACCTCCTCCACCGCTACCACCAGCTGCCGCGTCGTCCCGCCCGATCCGCCGTACTCCTCGCCCACGCCCAGGCCCAACAGTCCCATATCGGCAAGCCCGCGCAAATTGTCCCACGGAAACTCGCCTGATTCGTCGTAGGCGGCTGCGCGCGGCGCGAGCTCCGCGTCCGAGAACTCGCGCACGGCCGAGCGCAGCATCAACTCTTCTTCGGACAGCAGCAGTTCGGTCATGTCTCATTCTCCGTGAAGGGCGCGATTTCGACTCCACCATAATCAACTATATCAAAGTCCTGCGATTCAAGCGCTACGAAAGCGGGCAGCTCGAACGACTTCCAAACGGCGAATGCATCAACAGCGCAGCGTTTCCGCAGAAAGCAGGCGATTGCGGTTCCGTGCGTAACCAGCAGCGCGTTCCCTCCGGTGTCCCCCGTGTCGAATGCCAGCGCGCGCCGAATCTCCGCCTCGATTCGCCTCGCCGCTTGGTCCGCCGACTCATGACCGAACACGACATCGGACGGATTCTCCAAGACTGCGCGTATGTTCGAGTGAAATTCCGCCTGCGGCATGAACCCCGACGATCGCCGATGCTCCCTGAGACCCTGTCTGACGCAGACGCTCAAACCCAGACGCGCCCCCATGATCGTCGCCGTCTCCACCGCCTTCGGTTCGGGACTGGAAGCCAGCGTCTCCGGCGAGAACTTCCGGAGGTCTGTCGCCAGAGACTCTACTCCCCCGCGCCCCTCGGCGCCAAGACGCCACTCCGAAGCCGCAACATGCGGCTCGACCAGAGGAGCCGCATGTCTTATAAGGACAGCCAGAGCCAAGACCTACTCAGGCCTGGGCCCGTACTTGTTGTCATCCCCGCTGGGCAGTACGAACAGCACTATCAAGATGATCGCGCCGACAAGCGGAATTAGCCCAACGAGTTGGAGCCAGCCGCTCTTTCCGCTGTCGTGCAGCCGTCTGCACCCCACGGCAAGGCTGGGCACCAGCAGCGCTAGCACGTACACGATGTACACGATGATCAAGAAATCGACGATCCAGCTTAGCGCATAAAGGATTATCGAAATGATGACGTGAATCAGCATGAACAGCCAGTACTCGGTGCGCTTGGCGCGTCCATCGAATACCGCGTACTTCTGAAGAACTTCGATATATGGCATCAATTACCTCCTAATAGAACTATCTATCCTGTCCAGCCTAGCGCTGCCCTAGAATGGCGCGAACTCCCGCTGCTCTCCAAACACGCTCCTGAACACGTCCGAGATTTCTCCCAGCGTTGCGTATGCTTCGACAGCCTCGACTATCGCCGGCATGGTGTTGTCTTGGCCTCGCGCCACCTCCTCCAGCCGCGCCACCGCCGCGCTAACGGCGTCGGAGTCCCGATTCTGCTTCACGGCGGCAAGCCTGTCTAGCTGCCGCTGAGTCTCAGAACGATCAATCGTCTGCAGTTTTTCGATGGGCGGCGTTGGCGACTGGAACCGGTTGACGCCCACGACCACGCGCTCCTCTGCTTCCACCTGGCGCTGGTGCCGGAAAGCGCTCTCGTGGATCTCCTGTATCTGATACCCCCGGTCGAGCGCCGACAGCCCGCCTCCCATGTCGTCTATCTGACGGATGTACTCGAACGCGCGCCGTTCGACCTCATCCGTCATGCTCTCGACGTAATAGGAACCGGCCAGCGGATCGACCGTGTCCGCGACGCCCATCTCGTACGCCAGCACC
The DNA here is from genome assembly GCA_965208795.1 of Dehalococcoidia bacterium. Lineage (GTDB taxonomy): Bacteria > Chloroflexota > Dehalococcoidia > Lucifugimonadales > UBA1123 > VXRN01. The sequence continues at coordinate 127,531 of CBDBPQ010000002.1, read as the reverse complement.
TGCTGGGTTCTCAGCGACAGCTGCACCGATTCCTCCGTAGGCAGCGCAAGCGCTTCGTCCTTCGAGTTCACGTGCAGCGACTGCGTGCCGCCCAGCACGGCGGCGAGAGCCTGTATCGTCGTGCGGATGACGTTGTTGTCAGGCTGCTGCGCCGTGAGCGTAACCCCCGCCGTCTGCGTATGGAACCGGCACGTCCACGAACGCGGATTCTTCGCGCCGAACCGCTCCCGCATGATCTTCGCCCACATACGCCGCGCCGCCCGGAACTTCGCCACCTCCTCGAACAGATGGCTCTGCGCCACGAAGAAGAAGCTCAGACGCGGCGCAAAGCTGTCCACGTCCAGCCCCGCTTCTACTGCCGCCTGCACGTACTCGATCGCGTTCGAGAATGTGAAGCCCAACTCCTGCGCAGCCGTCGCGCCCGCCTCCGCCATGTGATAGCCGCTTATGCTGATAGTGTTCCAGCGCGGAACGTTCTCCGAGCAGTACGCGAACGTGTCCGTAACCAGCCGCATGGACGGGCGCGGCGGGTAGATGTACGTTCCCCGCGCGATGTACTCCTTCAGGATGTCGTTCTGGATGGTGCCGTTGAGCGCCGAGGCCGCGACACCCTGCTTGCGCGCGACCGCGATGTACAGCGCCAGCAGGATGGAAGCGGTGGCGTTGATGGTCATGGACGTGCTGACCCGATCGAGCGGTATGCCGTCGAACAGCGTCTCCATGTCCGCCAGGCTGCTGATAGGGACGCCCGTGCGTCCGATCTCGCCCTGCGCCATGGCGTGGTCCGAGTCGTAGCCCGTCTGCGTCGGCAGATCGAACGCTACGCTCAGCCCCGTCTGCCCCTGTTCCAGCAGATACCGGTAGCGACGGTTCGATTCCTCCGGCGACGCCATGCCCGCGTACTGTCGCATCGTCCACAGCCTGCCGCGGTACATAGTCGGCTGCACCCCGCGCGTGTACGGATACTCGCCCGGATAGCCCACATTATCGGCATACTCCGCGCCCTCGCGCTCCTCAGGCGTATAGAGCGCGTCCTGCTCAATGCCGGAGCCGGTCTCGAATCGCTCCTGCCGCTCCCCGAACCGGTTCAGAACGGGCGCGAGCGTAGCGTCTCGCCACTCCCGCTTGCTTTCGCTGGGCATAGGTTAGCCTCCGCGTGGTTGTGTTGGTTGACCGGCGTATAACTTACTAGCCGGGTATCCTCGCCGTCATCTCAAATCGGCGATTGTTTTACTGGGTCCGCTCACATCAGCATCCCGTCCGGGTCGCCAATTTCCATCGGTATCTTGAAAGTTCCCACTAAATCAAGCCTCCGCAATGATGGTAACATATGATAGCCACCCCAATCCTAGCGCCATCGGCGCACCGACCTCAGGGAATACTGACATGACCCAACCCAACCGCGTCGTCTCCGGCAGCGTCCAGGACGACGACCACCAGTTAGACACCGGACTCAGACCGCGCCGTCTCAAAGACTATGTAGGGCAAGACCTGCTGAAGTCGAACCTGGATATCTCCGTCAGGGCGGCGCTCCTCCGCAACGAACCGCTCGACCACACGCTGCTCTACGGGCCGCCGGGGCTGGGCAAGACCACGCTCGCCAACATCCTGGCTACGGAGATGGGGACGCGGCTCAAGACTACCTCCGGCCCCGCCATCGAACGCCCCGGCGACATGGTGGCGATCCTAACTCAGCTGCGCGAGCAGGACGTCCTGTTCATAGACGAGGTCCACCGCCTCAGCCGCGTCGTCGAGGAAGTGCTGTACCCTGCCATGGAGGACGGCTTCGTGTCTTGGGTTATAGACCGTGGCATGAAGGCGCGCTCGATGAACCTCACCATCAGGCCGTTCACCCTCGTCGGCGCGACGACGAGGTTCGGAATGGTCAGCGCGCCGCTCCGGGACAGGTTTGGCTCCGTTCACCGGCTGGACTTCTACGACGACTCGGCTATGCGCTCAATCGTCGCTAGGTCGGCGCGCATCATGGGGATAGAGGCCGACGCCGAGGGCGTGGCCGAGATAGCCCGACGCTCGCGCGGAACGCCCCGCGTCGCAAACCGGCTTCTGCGACGCGTCCGCGACTACGCGCAGGTCGTCGCCGACAACGTGATAACCGCCGACGTGGCGAGAGACGCCCTCGCGCGCCTTCAGGTGGACGAGCTAGGACTGGACGACATAGACAGGCGCGTCATGTCCGCCATAGTCGAGAAGTTCGACGGCGGCCCCGTTGGCATCGGAACCCTCGCCGCCTCCATCAGCGAAGACGCCGACACCATAGAAGACGTGTACGAACCCTACCTGCTCCAACTCGGCTTCCTCGACCGCACCCCGCGAGGCCGCGTCGCCACTCGCCGCGCCTACGACCACCTCGGCGCCGATTACACACCCGACCCGGCGCAGCCCGGCCTGTTCTAGCCTAAAAGCGTCCCCTGAAGCTGCTGCCCGTACTTCTTCCTCACGGATAGCTCCCCCGTCGCCAGCGCCCGCCCATCCTTGCGGACGTGTCGCTGAACGCATCCCCGCTCCTCAAGCGCCGGCCCCAGCAGCAACAGCCGGTGACAGGCCGTCGGATCCTCCTCCGAGCACAGAACCGCCGTCCTCCGGCGCGACGCCATCCCCGCCAGTTGGTCTATCGCTTCCTCGAACTCGTCCGTAGAGCGCATCTTGCGGTAGTCAGGATTGCCCTTCGCATCATACATGCTCGGATCTCGCGGCTTGCCGCCCAGGGGTCCGCCCATGAACTCGTAGTCTATGCCGGCCGATTCCAGCAAGCTGGGAAGCGTGCGGTGGTTGGCGAACGGCGCGAATCTCGACACCGGATTCGTCCGCGTATCCACCACCAGCTCGATGCCGTTCTCCCGCAGCAGCGGCAAGAACGTCTCCCAGCTATGGTTGCTGTGTCCGATGGTGTAGATTTGGGTACTCACGAGGGCGAGCGACTCCTGGGGCGCCTATGCTGCGCGACTTTTCCGTCCGCATTATACACCACCCGCCTTCATGCAAATATTCGCAATAGCACTGATTAGCTCTTGACATCAAGCGCTATTAGCCCTAAAGTGCGTTTGTGCCGTTCGTAAAGACGGGAGGCTCCTAATGAGTTGCCAGACGCACACCGTACAGACGCTCAAAGACGCGGGCCACCGGCTGACGCCCCAACGCCTGCTCATCCTGTCGGCCGTGCGACACTCACGAGGCCACATCACCGCCGGAGAGATTCTGGACGCGGTGAAGCAGTCGTACCCCTATATAGATACCTCTACCGTCTATCGGACACTCGATATGCTGAAGCAGATGCGCCTCGTCTCAGAAACTCACATGGGCGACGATCAGCACCGCTACGAGTGGGTGGACGCCGAACGGCATCACCATATGATCTGCCATGACTGCGACCGCGTCGCCTCCATGGACGATAGCTTCATCGAGGCGCTGGGCAAGCAGATCATGAACGCATACGACTTCGAGGCGGATATAGAGCATCTCGCCGTCTTCGGCACCTGCGGCGATTGCAAGAACGAGAGAGGCTGATACTTTGCAACTCGATATTGCCATACAACATACTCTTGCGGACATCCCCCTGCCGCTTCACGCGCCGGACGGCTTCTTCAGCCTGCCCGTCGCCATCGGCGGGTACGCCGTTACAGCCGCTGTACTCGCCTACGCCGTTTACCGGACGAACCGCGACCTGAGCGAGCGCGCCGTGCCCATGATGGGCGTGATGGCTGCGTTTATCTTCGCGGTTCAGATGCTGAACTTCCCCGTAGCCGGCGGAACGTCCGGACACCTCGTCGGCGGCGCGCTGGCGGCAATCGTGCTTGGCCCCTGGGCCGCGATCATCGTAATGACCGCCGTCGTTGGACTCCAAGCGCTGCTGTTCCAGGACGGTGGACTGCTCGTTCTCGGCGTCAACCTGCTGGTCATGTCCATACTCAGCGTGCTTGCCGGCTATGCTGTGTACTGGATCTTCCGCCGCGCCGCCTCCTTCCTGCGTGAATCCTGGGGGATGCCGGTCGGAGGATTTGTCGGCGCCTGGACGTCGGTTGTCGTCATCGCCGCTGTCGCCGCGCTGTTGCTCGCTGCTTCTGGAACGTCGCCGCTCGAACTCGCCTTGCCCGCCATGGTCGGCGTGCACGCGCTCATCGGCATCGGCGAGGGACTGATTACGGTGTTCGCGCTGTCGTTCATCCGCGCCGCGCGGCCCCAGTTGCTCGAAGATCGCGCGCCCGCCGCGCCCGCGACCGGCGAGACTTCCAGTCGCAGGCTCGCCTGGTGGGTCATCGGATACCTCATCGCGCTCGCCACGGTTCTGCTCGCGCCGCTCGCGTCGTCTAGCCCTGACGGGTTGGAGCGCGTCGCCGAAGATCAGGGCTTCATCGAAACCGCCTTGGACGCGCCTTACAACATCATCCCGGACTATGTCCTGCCCGGCGTGGCGAGCGAGACGATTGCGACCATCCTGGCGGGGTTCGTAGGCGTAACGTTGATGTATCTGCTGGTAGCGGGCTGTGGATACCTCGCCTACCGCGCAATCAAGCGAAGGGCGTAACCCGCCATTTCCACCACAACGCACTTTCTGGACCACTATCACGAGGGGAGCAGCTTCCTGCACCGCGCAGACGCGCGCGTGAAACTGCCCGTCGCTCTCGCGTTCATCTTCGCCACAAGCTCATTGCCCGTCGGGCTCTGGCCAGCGTTCGGCGTCATGCTGCTGATCGTCTGGACGGCTGCTGCGCTGTCCGGCGTGGGCGTGATTCGGGTGTTCCTCAGATCGCTCGTCGCCGCGCCGTTCATGCTCATCGCGCTTCCCACTGTGTTCACGAAGCCCGGCGCGACCATCTTCGAGCTGACGCCGCCTCTGATCACGTTGACGGCGACCGATGCGGGTTTGGCGTTCTTCGCCACTGTCATCCTCAAGTCTTGGCTCTCCGTAACCGCTGCCGTACTGCTCACCTCGACCACACCGGCGTTCAGCCTGCTGTCCGCGCTTAGATCGCTCAAGCTGCCTGCCATCCTCGTATCCATCGTAATGCTGATGTACCGCTACCTGTTTGTGCTTGTGGACGAGACGCAGCGCCTCCTGAGAGCGCGAACCGCTCGGAGCGCGTCCACAGGCGCCGGCGCGGGAGGCGGTACCATCGTCTGGCGAGCGAAGGGCGCGGGCGGCATGGCGGGCTCGCTGTTCATCCGCACCTTGGACCGCAGCGAGCGAATCTACCTGGCGATGCTGGCGCGCGGCTACGACGGTCGTATTCTGCAGAGTCGCCAGACTCCGCTGCCCAAACTCGCATACGCCCAGATCGCGCTGACCGCAATCATATTCGCCACAATCGCCATACTTGCGAGGATAATGCCTTGATCGCCACAGCCGACAACCCCCGACTAGTTCCACAGACGCCCCAGCAGGCATCCAAGAACGGCGCCGTTCCCGCGGTGCAGATTCGAGACCTGAAGTTCGCCTACCCGGACGGACGCGCCGCGCTTGCGGGCGTAAACCTCGAGATACGCCCGGGGGAGAAGGTTGCCATGCTCGGACCCAATGGAGCCGGCAAGTCCACGCTGCTGCTGCACCTCAACGGACTCCTGCACGGCGTCGGCGGCGAAGTCAGCGTCATGGGCAACCCCGTCGTCGAGGACGACCGTGACGCTCTGCGCCGCATCCGGGCCCTCGTCGGTCTGGTGTTCCAGGACCCCGACGACCAGCTGTTCTCGCCCACCGTTTATGACGACGTGGCGTTCGGTCCGATATACATGGGACTGTCGCAGGACGAGATAGACGCCCGCGTCCACGACGCGCTGAGCCGCGTCGGACTCCACGGCTACGAAAACAGGATGCCCTTCCACCTGAGCGGCGGCGAGAAGAAGCGCGTCGCCATAGCCACCGTGCTGTCCATGCGCCCGGGCATCCTTGCCCTCGATGAGCCTTCCGCCGGCCTAGACCCCAGGGCGCGCAGGAGCCTCATAAACCTCATAGATGATCTCGACCAGACCATCCTGACTACCACCCACGATATGTACATGGTCAGGGAGATATTCCCCCGATCCGTCATCATGGACGGAGGCCGCATAGTCGCCGACGCCCCGACTGACGTCATTCTCTCAGACCAGGCGCTCCTGTCCGAACACGGCTTGGAGATGCCCTAGGCTAGACGATCTGCCGGGGCCGTCCGGCTCGCTGGTCCGCGCCGTTGGTCGAAATGGGCAGAGGTTCGTCTATCGCCGCGTAGTTCATCTGGTACAGGTGCGCGTACAGCCCGTCCCGCGACATCAGCTCATCGTGGTTGCCCACTTCCATTACCTCGCCGAAGTTCAGCACCACTATCTTGTCAGCGCCGCGTATCGTCGAAAGGCGATGCGCGATCACGACCGCCGTGCGTCCCCTCAGCAGTTGCGCCAGAGCGCGCTGTATCAGCAATTCCGTGTAGCTGTCTATGTTCGCCGTCGCCTCGTCCAGAATCAGAATCTTCGGATTGGCGACGATGGCGCGAGCGAAGCTGAGTAGCTGCCTCTGACCCGCGCTCAGGTTGCCGCCGCGCTCAGCCAGGAACGTGTCGTAGCCGTGCTGAAGCGCCATGATGAAGTCGTGCGCTCCCACGGCGCGCGCCGCCTCTATCATCTCCTCGTCCGTAGCTTCGACGTGGTTGTACTTGATGTTCTCCCGCACCGTGCCCGAGAACAGATACGGCTCTTGAAGCACCATGCTCATCTGCTTGGCCAGCGAGCTGCGCTGGACCTCGCGCACGTCGTAGCCGTCAACCAGCACGGCGCCTCGCTCACGTTCCACGTCGTAGAACCGGGACATCAGGCTTACCAGCGTCGTCTTGCCCGCGCCGGTCGGACCCACGACCGCCACCACCTCGCCCGGCTCGATTCGTAGATTCACGTTCTTCAGCACATCCTCACCGGGAACATAGCTGAAGGTCACGTCCTTGAAGTCTATCGAACCATCTATCTCCGATAGAACCGTCGCGTCCGGCGCGTCAACCAGGTCGGGTTCCCAGTCCAGCAGGTCGAATATCCTCGACCCCGACGCCATCGAGCGCTGGAGCTGCGTGTACATCATGGTCAGGTTGCGTATCGGATCGAAGAAACGCTGGATGTACATGATGAACGAAACCAGCACGCCGATCGCCAGGTCGCCGCCACCGACCATGCGCGCGCCAAAGTACAGCGCCAGGCCAATCGCCACCGCCGTTAGAATATCCACCACTGGCAGCAGCCCCGATCCCAGCCTGCCGGTCCGGAAATTCGCGTTGCGGTGATCCGTGTTCAGCTTGTTGAACCCTTCCAGATTTAACTCCTGGCGGTTCATCGCCTGCACGACCCGGACCCCGGTGATGTTCTGGTTCAGCTCGCCGTTGACTATCGAGATTGTGCGGCGCACTTCCATGAATGCCCTGCGCATCAGCGGCTGCCACACCATCATCGTAAGGATGAGCAGCGGAAGCACGACCATCGTGATTAGCCCCAGCTGCACGTCCATGATCAGCAGCATGACAATAATGCCGACCAGACCCAGCATCTCGCCCAGCGTCATCACTACAAGCGCGGCGAATTCCTGTAGTTGCCCAACGTCGCCCTGCACGCGCGACATCATCCGCCCAACCTCGGTTCTGTCGTAGAACGATACGGACTGCTTCTGGGCGTGGTGGAACACGTCGCGCCGCAGGTTGTACAGGACGCCCTGGCCTACCTTCTCCATAGAGAACTGCTGGAGGAAGTTCATAATCCAGTTCACGATGGCGATGCAGATGAACACGATGAACATCACCGTCAGGCCGCCCAGGTCGCCTTCCTCTATGTACGTGTCTATGGTGTGACCGACCAGCCAGGGTATGGCGACCTGCGTGCCGGTGTATATCAGCATCGCAACCGCGGCGATGATAGCCAGCCTCTTGAACGGCCAGATATAGGGCAGCAGCCGGCGCACGACCTTGCCGTCGTACACCGAGCCGAACATCTCCTCATCGGGGTGCCCGCGACCGCCGCTGCGACCGCTGAAGCCCATGCCCCCCATCATCATTGGCTTACATTCCTTTCAATCTTCCCTGCCCAATCACTCGATCCCGAGCGGTGGGGTAGGGTGGAGCCACCGCCTATGGCGTAGCCTAATTCCCGGCGGCGGGAATCGGAGACTCGATCTCCCGCATCACCTCTTCCTGCGGACGCAGTTGGAGATCGTAGATCTCGCGGTACAGACCGTCCATACCAAGCAATTCCTGGTGGGTGCCCTGTTCGGCTATCTGCCCATCCTTCATTACGATTATGCTGTCCGCCCTGTGGACGGTGCTCAGCCGGTGGGCGATGACGAACGTCGTCCGCCCCACCATCACGGCCTCCATCGCGTTGCGAATCAACTCCTCGGTGCGCGCGTCCACGCTCGATGTGGAGTCGTCCAATATCAGCACAGGCGGGTCGAGCAGCACCGCGCGCGCTATGGACATCCGCTGTCGCTGGCCGCCCGATAGCGTGGAACCCCGCTCGCCTACGTGCGTATCGTAGCCGTCCGGCAGCGACCTGATGAACTCGTCCATCTGCGCTATCTTCGCCGCGCGCTCGATCATCTCGTCCGTCGCGTCAACGTTCCCATACGCTATGTTCTCGCGGATAGACATCGTGAACAGATACACGTCCTGCTGCACGATGCCAATGTTGTGTCTAAGCGATTTGAGCGACACGTTCCGAATGTCATTGCCGTCAATCGTAATCCGGCCGCCGTCCACGTCGTAGAAGCGCGGTATTAAGTTGACCACGCTGCTCTTGCCGCTGCCGGGCGCGCCAAGCAGCGCGATTACCTTGCCGGGTTCGGCTTCCAGGCTCAGGTCGCGCAGCACCCGACGCGTCGTATCGTAGCTGAACGTAACGTTCTCGAACTTGACGTGCCCGCGCGGACGACTGAGCGCGCGCGCGTTCGGCTCCTCCCGTACCGGCGACTCCGCGTCCAGAATCTCGAACAGCCGCTCCCCCGCCGACGCCGCGCGCGCGTAGGAGTTCACCAGCCATCCAGCCATCCGAACCGGCATCTGCAAGATCTGCAGGTAGAAAATGAACGACGCCAACTCGCCCGGCGTCATCTCTCCCGCGATTACCTGCCGCCCGCCGAAGAACAGGATTAGCCCCATCGCAGCAAGGAACGTGAACAGCATGAACGCCGTGCTGGACGCCCGCATCCGCTCCGCCTCGATGAAGTAGCCCGCCACCTCTTGGTTGCGCCGCTCGAACTTCGCCTCCTCGTGCGGCTCAGCCGCGAACGCCTTGACGACGCGGATGCCGGTGAAATTCTCCTGCAGCACCGTGCTCATCTCGGCCATCTTCTCTTGGACGATGAGCCAGATGTTCCGCATCTTCAGGCGGATCATCGCCGAGTAGATCATCACTATCGGCATGAAGCTGCAGCTGATCAGCCCCAGCCGCCAGTCCTTGAACAGCAGGATGATCGCCACCGCCACGAACAGGGCCAAGAAGTACGGAGTCCGCACGAGCCCCATGTTGATGAACATGCGGATGTTCTCGACGTCCGTAATGGCGCGGGACATGATAGCGCCCGTGTGATGCCGGTCATGAAAGCCGAAGCTCATGTGCTGCACGTGGTCGTACAGACTGTTTCTCAGGTCGTAAGACACCATCTGCGATAGCGCCTCGCCCAAGTACTGCTGGAAGTAGGAGAGAGCGCCCCTGATGATCATCAGCCCTAGGACGGTTCCCACGACCGTGACGATGACCCCCTGATCGTACGACCCCTCGTCCAGCATTTCCACGATGCGGTCAATGGCATCGCCGAGGTACTGCGGAATCAGCACAAAAGATATAAGCGCTCCTACCATGCTCGCGTAGGCTCCAATGAGCCGCCACTTGTGGTGAAGCGCTATTCCGATGATCCGGGCGATTTCTCTCATGAGAGCTCGGAGCGGTCCTCCCTACTAGGCTGCGGGCAAGCCCAAGTCCGTCGCCGAACCCCAATCACCTGCCCATGACAAGATATTCTAACAGCCCTTGCGCTAATTGCAAGCCTAATGTAAAGGCAATTTCTGAAAAATCGTTCAGTATTGGGCGCCCCGAGATGAGAGACGCCCCCGATAGGGGACACCATTCCCATCAACCGCGGACGCTCGAACAACGCCCGTCCACTCCGCGCTACTATCCCCCGGACCGCCCCTAACTCCTCTTATTCATACCTCAGCGCCTCTATGGGGTGCAGCCGCGCCGCGCGCATCGCCGGATATATCCCGAAGAACAGTCCGATGCTCACCGACACCAGCGTCGCGAGCGCGGCGATGTCCCAGCCGATGGAGATTTCCAGAGTTATCCCGTCGCCCAGAGCCTGTCCGTCGAGACCCATCGCGATCAGCGATCCTAGCGCCAGGCCCACCAGCCCGCCCCCAAAGCTGAGCAGCGAAGCCTCCGTTAGAAACTGGAACATTATGTCCCGACGCTTAGCCCCCATCGCCTTGCGAATCCCGATCTCTCGCGTCCGCTCTGTAACCGTCACGAACATGATGTTCATTATGCCGATGCCCCCAACCAGCAGACTTATGGCCGCGATGCTGCCGAGGAAGATTGTGAACGCGCCGACCGCGCTGGCGATCGCCTCCAGCTCCTGCTCTTGGGTGGTTATCGTGAAGTCGTCCGAACCCGTGATGCGATGACGCAGCCGCAGGATTTCGGTTATCTCGCGCTCCGCGCTCTCGATGACCTCGCTGGACGCCGCCTGGACGGTGATGCTGCCGGCCAGGATATTGCCCTCGGGGTTGCGGTAGAAGTACAGACGGTAATGGGCCGTAGTTATGGGTATCACTATGCGGTTCGAAAAGCTGAAGATTCCGCCTTCCTTGCTCTCCAGAACGCCGATGATTGTGAACGGCTTATCGTTGAGCTTGAGAGTCTGTCCGACTGGATTTCTCAGTCCGAAAAGAGACTCGGAGATGCCCGCGTCGAGCACGGCTACGGACGAGGCGTCGCGTACGTGGATGGGTGAGATGAATTCGCCGTACTCGACATCATATAGGCGGACTTCGTCGTAGTCGGCTGTAACGCCCAGGACCGTAGTATCGTCCGAGCTTCTTCCAAATTCGACGCGCGCCCAAATAGTGGTCTCCGGAGCGACCGCCGCTACCGAGGGCGCGCTGACGGGATCGAGCAGCGCGTAGGCGTCGTCAAGTGTCAGAGTGTTCTCATCCCCTCCCGCGCTGGAGAATACGCCGAACTCGTCTCCACCCCTCGATCCAGGCGTAACCTCGATCAAGTTCGTGCCGAACGACTCGAACTGAGATATGATGGATGCCTGAACGCCCCTGCCCATCGAGACGAGCGCTGTCACCGCCGTGATGCCGATGACTATCCCCAGCAGCGTCAGGCTGGCGCGCAGCTTGTTCGATGCCAGCGAGGTAAGCGCGGAGGTAAAGACATCTACGGGGCTCAAGATTCCATATCTCTACTACGCATCGTGTACCCTTGCGTCCCGCGATCGCCGATCGCCCTCGCTACTCTCAGGCAATCACCACCCACAAGCCCCAGTCAAGCGTTTGGCTTGCTACTCATACCTCAGCGCCTCTATGGGGTGCAGCCGCGCCGCGCGCATCGCCGGATATATCCCGAAGAACAGACCGATGCCTACCGACACCAACACCGCGAGCGCGGTGATGTCCCAGCCTATGGAGATATCCAGCGTTACCCCGTCGCCCAGGGACTGTCCGTTCAGGGCCAACGAGATCATCGAACCGAGCGTGAATCCCACCAGCCCGCCGCCGAAGCTGAGCAGCGAAGCCTCCGTCAGGAACTGGAACAGCACGTCCCGGCGCTTCGCTCCCATAGCCTTGCGTATCCCGATCTCTCGCGTCCGCTCTGTAACCGTCACGAACATGATGTTCATTATGCCGATGCCCCCAACCAGCAGGCTTATGGCCGCGATGCTGCCGAGGAATACCACGAACACTCCGGTGGCGTCGTTGATCGCCTCTATCGCGTCCTTCTGCGCAGTTATCGTGAAGTCATCCGTTCCGGTGATGCGGTGTCGAAGCCGCAGGATCGAAGCTATCTCCTGCTCCGCGCTGTCTATGGCGTCCACCGATGCCGCCTGAACGTTGATCGTATTGACGGGTATCTCGCCCGTCGAGGTGCGGTGTCCAACCAGTCGGTCATTGGCCGTGGTCAGCGGCACCATCAGATTCTGGTCCAGGAAGCCGAAGAAGCTGCCCTCCTGCTTTTCGAGCACGCCGATTATCGTAAACGGTCTACCGTTGAGCTTGACCGTCTGTCCGACGGGGTTCCGAAGTCCGAACAGAGACTCCGAGATACTCGCTCCCAGCACCGTAACCGTGGCCCCGTCGCGAACGTGAATGTCCGATATGAACTCCCCGGTCGCCACCGTGTAGTTGCGGACGTCCTTATACGCTTGCGTTACGCCCAGCACCTGCGCTCCGTCATTCTGGTTGTCGTAAACTACCCGCGCCCATGTGTCGATGGTAGGCGCGACGGCGCCGACGGACGGCGCGGCGACCGGATCCAGCAGCGCCTTGCTGTCGCCCAGCGTGAGCGTATTCACATCGCCCCCCTCGCCGAAGAACGCGCCGAAGCCGCCCTCAGTCGAACCCGGCGTTACTGTGATCAGGTTGGCGCCCAGCCCCTCGAACTGGGACGTGATAGACGCCTGAACGCCCCTGCCCAGTGAGATTAGCACTATCACCGCCGTGATGCCGATGACTATCCCCAACAGCGTCAGGCTGGCGCGCAGCTTGTTGGACGCCAGCGAGGTAAGCGCGGAAGTGAAGACATCTACAGGACTCAAGATTCCAACCCCCTGCTGCGCACCATGTACGCCTGCGTCTCGCTGTCGCCGATGATTCGTCCGTCTAGCATGGAAACGACCCTGTTCGTCTGCACCGCTATGTCCGGCTCGTGCGTAACGATGACCACCGTAAGCCCATGCTCATCGTTCAGCGTCTTCAGCAGCGCCATGATGTCTTCGCTGGATTTGCTGTCCAGATTGCCCGTAGGCTCGTCGGCGAGCAGGATGCGCGGCTGCTTGACCAGCGCGCGAGCGATGCCGACGCGCTGCTGCTGACCGCCCGAAAGCTCCGCCGGCTTATGATTGGCGCGGTCTTCGAGTCCTACCTGTTCGAGAGCTTCCATCGCGCGCCGCCGCCGGTCCGATCCGCGGCCATAGACCAGCGGCAGCTCCACGTTCGCGCGCGCGGTCAGGCGGGGCAGCAGGTTGTACGTTTGGAACACGAAGCCGATCTGCCGGCTGCGAATTTCAGCCAACCGGTTGTCCGAAAGCGAGCCGACGTCCTCACCGTCCAGAACGTACCTCCCGCTAGTCGGTACGTCCAGACAGCCGATGACGTTCATCAGCGTTGACTTGCCAGAGCCGGACGACCCCATGATCGCCGTCATCTCGCCCTCTTGCACCGTCAGGCTGACGCCTTGAAGCGCGCCGACTTCCACCTCGCCCATCTGGTATATCTTGGTAACGTCTTCCAGTTCGATCATGAATCGTCCTCGCCCGTTCGAGTTTCCGAGCAAACACCTTCCCCCTCGATGGGGGAAGGCTGGGATGGGGGTGAGCGCCGCTAGTTATTGCTCCTCCGCCTCCGCTCCGGCGGCGGCCCCTCGTTTTCTTCCGGCCCCCCCTCTAGGTCGAACGTAACGTCCAGCGCTCCACCCTCAGGCGCTTGGGCTACTACCATTTCGCCCTCTTCCACACCGGCGGTTATGACCGTCCAGAAGTCGTCCGAGATGCCTAGCTCAACGCGCCTCTGCGCGACCTCCCCATCCACCATAACGTTCAGCGTAGGCGCGTCGAAGGCGCCGCGAACGGCGTTGATCGGAACCAGCAGCGCGTCCCGCGTCTCCTGTATCGTAATGGACGCCACCGCGCTGAGACCGGCGGGAAGATCCACGTCGTCCGGTACTGTCAGTCGCACCTTCACCGGGTAGTTGACCACGCCCTGACCCTGCTGCTCGTTCGCCTCCGCGCCGATGAACGAGATGGTCCCGCCGAGCTTGCGATCTTCTAGAGCGTCCACCTCGACTACCGCTACGTTGTCCAACTGTATCTTCAGCACGTCCACTTCATCAACCGAACCCTCCACCTCGATGATGCTGGTGTCAACGAGCGCCGCCACAATGTCCGTTGCCTTCACGTCATTGCCCGACTTTACGTCCACACTTGACACGAACCCGTCCCACGGCGCCTTCAACGAGGCGTCCTCCAGCCGCTTCTCAGATTCTGTTAGCTTGGTCTTTGCGGCGTCCACCTGCGCCTGTAGCTTGGCTTGGTCGATGGCGTCCGACTCTTTCAGAAGTTCCTCCAAGTCCTCGCGCTTGTCTTCGACCGTCAGCCGAGCGACCGTAACAGCCTGGATTGCCGATGGGAAGTTCGGGTGGGCCTCGCCGGAAAGAAGCTCAGCCTGCTTCTCCTTGGCGTCATCGAGATTCGCGCGAGCGAGGTCTGCCTGCGCCACCAGATGCGCTACCCTCTCGGCATTCGCCTCTACCGGGTTGTTCAACTCGTAGAGTTTCCGCTTGGCGTCTTCAAGACTCGCGCGCGAGAGATCTGCCTGCGCCCCAAGATGCGCTATGGTCTCCGCATCTTGAGGGTCCTTCAACTCGTCTAGCTTCTCCTTGGCATCATCCAGGTTCGCGCGCGCAACCTCTATATCCGCCTGATTGCGCGCTACCGTCAGCGGATCGGCGTCGTCGGTCAAATCGCTCTGATCCTTCTTCGCCTCTACCAGAAGTTCCTTCGCCACGTTATACGCCGATTCCAGCTCGACTGCCCTAACGGGATCGTCCAGAGCCTCCGTCGCCTTGTCGAGGGCGTCCCTTGCCGAATCTATCGCGGACTCAGCCGCTGCAAGCGCCTTGCCAGAGTCCGCGTCGGCTCTGGCCTTGTCATCAACGGCCTTCCGGTAAGTCTCGCCCGCAACCCGGAACTCGTGCTCTATGCAGACGCTGCTGGTCGGCAGACTGTCCGCTTCACACGTTGGAGTCAGGTCTGTGCGTCCGAAGTTCAGCCATATCGCCACCTGCGTCTCGTTCCATCTCGTTTCAGGGTCATCGGCCGGCAACGCGCCGCGATTGCCCAAGATGTCCCCGCTGTTCGACGAATCGAATAGCGTATCCAGATCCACGCCGAACTCGTCCAGCGCGGCTTCGTAGTCCGAATTCAGCTCAGATGCCGGCAGGCTGATGCCGAGCCACCTCATGAAGATATCGGAGTACGCCTCGCCCGAGTCGTCAACCGCGTTCTGGGCCGTATCCAGCCTCGATGCCCACTCGCGTCGGGAGGCTTCGTGGTCCGCGACGAGATTTGCGAGATTCGTCGCCGCCTCGCTGACTGTACGCTGCGCGTTATCGACATAGTCGTCCAGAGCGTCGCCGGCGGCCTTGACCGCCGAGTCCGCCCTCGCCACCTTGTCCGCGGCCTGCGCCAATTCCAGCTCCGTAGGCCGCTCCAGCAGATCGGACAGCGCCTTTTCGGCATCCTTGACATTCTTCTCAGCTTGCGCGATCGCCAGCGCGGACGCCGGCTTGCGCGCGTCTTCCAGCGCTTTCTCGGCGTCGTTGACGCTGCTTGCCGCCGCTGCGACCTTTGCCTCCATGTCCTCGATCGCCAGACTGTCTGGCAGGGTAACGTCTTGCAGCGCTTTCTCGGCGTCGTTGACGCTGCTTGCCGCCGCCGCGACCTTCGCCTCCATGTCCTCGATCGCCAGGGTATCGGGGTTGGCGACGGCGTCCAGCGCCTTCTGCGCATCTTCCAGCGCGGCCTCGGCGTCGATCACCTGCTGTCGCGCCTGCGCCACCGCCAGGTCCGTCGCCGGCTTGAGGAAATCCTCCAACGCCTTCTCCGCGTCCCGAAGGTCCACGCGCGCCTCGGTAACTTCGCGCTCCAAGCGCGCCACTGTCTCGGCGTCGAGCGTCGCGATCACGTCTCCTGCCGAAACGCGCTTGCCCTCGGTAACCAAGACGTCCTCGACAACGCCGTCCGAGCCGAACGTCATATTCTCGCGTTCCGGAAAGCTGACAGTGCCGCTCACCGAAACCTGGTCTATCAGGTCCCCGCGCCTCACCGATACCAGCTGCTGGTCTTCAGCCACACCATTTTCAGTGGCGTTCATCCGCGAATAGACGACTATAGCGATGCCTGCGATCACCAGCAGCCCAACGACCGCCGCGACGGTTCGCCAGGACTTGAGAGACCGTAGAAGATTCATGGCGCGCATACTCCCCGCACTGTGTATGTCTGTAGATGATGGCGTGTCGGACTATCTCGACGAACCTTTGTGAGGCGTCTTGATGATTCTGTACTGTATTAGGTAGGGGTGAACGTTGGGCGAACCCGACTGCATGGCGTCTATCAGCAGCCAATAACCTAGTTCGGTGCGTCGGAGCGTCTGCTCGACGCGCCGCCGTTGCTCCGGGCTGAGGTCGGACAGGATTATCGCCACCTTGGCGCGGTACGACTCGCGGTCGGCTTCCAGCTTATGTCTCAGGCGCTCTGCTTGGACATGTCCGATCTGCGCCGTCGGCTTGACCGGCATCTCCACCGGATTTACCGCAACCGTAATGCCCGCGTAATACGCCGACAGCGTTAGATGGCCGTTCATCCGCTTTACCATAACGTCGGCTCGCGTAAAGTGGCCGCGCTCGATCAGCTTGCATATCTCATCGCCCCGCGTATGTGCCAGCTTGGCTTCGTAGATTGCGCGGCTGTCGTCCGAACGTGGCAGGCGGCGCTCGACGTTTTCGCGCGTCGTCTTGACCCAGTAGAGCGTCTCCCCCGGCACAGCGTCTTCGGAAGCTGCGGTTACGCCGCCCGCGCCGAGCGCGAATACGAGCAGCAACGCCATGACTGCGACGACGGGACGCGCCGCCGGCGCCCAGCGCCCTGATAGCCACGCTCGCCAATCCCAGCGTCCGCGTCGCGCCCTGTGTGTCTGCGAAGTCCTCGAGCGTTCCTCAGTCCCAGCCCCCTGATCCGCATGGGGCATCGCCTCGACTGCCTGCGAGAAGCGCGCGAAGTTTCGCGCCTTGGCCTGCGGATCGGGCCTGACGGATTCCGCCGCCCGGATCGTGGCCTGCGCGACGTAGAGCAGCGGCTCCAACTCCTCCGCCTGCTCCGGGTAGCGCCTCAGGCACTCGCTGATGTCGTCGCCCTGAACAAGACGGTCGAGGCAGTCGTTGAGCGCGTCGTTAAACTCTTGGCTCATCTTTCACCTCTCACAACCTGCCCCCTAATTCGCCCGGCTGTAGGCAGCGGTTCCGGCTTGATTAGAGCGCGTCGCAGCTTGCGAATCCCCGCGTGCTGAAGCGCCTTCACCGCGTTCTCTTTCCTGTCCATAGCGCTCGCCGTCTCCGCAATCGAAAGCCCGGCCGCGAAACGAAGCGTAATCGCCTCGCGCTGAAGTTCGGTCAAGTCGTCCATGGCTTCGACGACCTCGCCCATCGTCCAGCTAATCTGCGCCCGCTTCTCCATCTCTCCCTCAGCCGGGTCCGCTACGTGCAGCGCGTTTTCGAGCGGCGTCGTGGGACGTCTGCCTTTGCGACGGAAGTTGTCCACAACCACGTTGTGCGCTATCCGGTACAGCCACGACGTGAACGGATAGCCCTGGAACCGGTAGCTGTGTACCGATTCGAGCATCTTCAGAAACACGTCGCCAGTAAGGTCCTCGGCTTCGCTCCGGCTGCCGCACTTGAAAGATACGTAGCGATAGATGCGATCATAATAAGTCTCATACAATTCGCCAAACGCCGCTTGATCGCCCTCTTGGGCGCGCCTCACAACGTCATCGGCGACCTGCCGATCTGCCGGATGGCCTGACTGTCTATCTTCCATTTCTGCCTTCGTCTCAGGTTGGGAGCTGCCGGAGCGGAGGCGCTCTTGAACATGCGCTCACTCGTTGCAACGCCGCGACCCGAAAAAGGTTAGCGAACAAACCAGATAATTATATCACATTCGCGGCAGCCCCCAATCTTCCCCAATCCTCTGAATAACGTGGTAACATGACGCCACCGCAATTCTCCCACCCTGATAATTCTGCGAGGTAAAGCGCGTTGAGCATAATGTCGGCCCTACGCCCGCTGGTTCACACGAGAGGGCGACGAGAGACGCTGCTGGCCCTCACTGCCGCCTATATGCTGGTACAGCTATCCAGCCTGCCGGTAGCCATCGCGCTGCCGACCATAGCTGAAGCGTTCGACACCGGCGTAGATGACGCCGCTTGGATCGTCATCATCTACCTCATGATGCTGGGCGCGTTCGTGCTGCTGGGAGCGCGCATGGGAGACAGATTCGGACACGCCCGCATCTTCTTCATCGGCATCGTGCTGTCAACCGTTGGATCGGGGCTTATCGCTCTGTCTCAGGAACTCTGGCACATCGTCGGCTGGCGGGCGGTCGCCGGGCTTGGCTCCGCGATGGTCATGGGCAACGCCAACGCCATCCTCGCCGCCAACTTCGCGCCCAACGAGCGTGGCCGCGCCTTCGCCGTCCCCATAATCGGCGCCCGCTTCGGCACGCTCATCGGACTGGCGTTCTTCGGCATCCTGCTCCAGTTCCTCAACTGGCAATTGATCTTTCTGACCTTTGTGCCGCTCGGCATCCTGTCCATATTCGCATCGCTGCCCATGGTGCGCAGCCAGACATCCCTATCCACGACCGACCGCGATACCGGGCCTGTGGACTGGCTCGGCGGCATCCTGTTGGTCGCCGCCGGCGTAGTCCTGGTGCTGTCCGGCTCACACCTGCACGGCGGGGAGGAGTCTTACGTATCCAACGACGCTCTCTCCTACCATCTACCCATGCACCTGCTGTTCATCGTGATGCTGGTCGTCTTCTTCATCGTCGAGCGCAGGATGTCGAACCCCATCGTGGACGTGCGACACTTCAAGAGCGCGCCCTTCTCGCTGTCCTTGGCTACCAACGTAACCTATCACTTCTCCATGCTGGCTACGATGACCCTGGTGCCGGTGTTGGTCGAAGAGGGCTTCGGAAAGCCGCCGCTCTACGTAACCATAGTCCTGCTGCCTAGCCAGACCCTGGGACTGTTCATGCCCATGGTCGCCGGTTGGGTCTATGACAGATACAATCCGCCTCTGCTCCGTCCAATCATGATGATACTCATAGCAGGTGGCTTCTTGGCGCTTAGCTTTACCGCCTCGCGCATCCCGTTCTGGGCGCTGCCGTTGATGATGATACCCATATCCGTCGGAACCAATATGTTCAACCCGATCAACAACGCCACGGTCATGAACTCGCTGCCGCTGCGCCATCGCGGCGTCGCCTCCGGCATGATGGAGACCACCCGCGAGATGGGACACGCGCTGGGCGCGACGACCGCCGCCGCGATGCTGGCGCTGGCGCTGCCCGCCGGCATATCGCTGTTGTCCGACTCCACCTCGCAGGGTTTCTACATACAGGGCTTCCAGCTGTCCAGCCTTATGGTGGTGTTCGTGCTGTGCTTCGGAGCGATGCTCGCATTCTTCCACCGCGCTCCCGCCCCGGATTCCCAGGCAAACGAACCCCCGCCGCGCCGCGCGCCCGAACCAACGGCGTCAACAGCCGCCGACTAACTTCCTTCCCCCGTCAAGGGGGAAGGTTAGAGTCTGCCCCCGCGAAGGCGGGGAATGGGGGTGAGCGCCCAATTCTAGGGTATTCTCAATTCAGCCGATGAAGACATCGCATTTCGACTACTCGCTGCCCAGAGAGCTTATTGCCCAGACCCCGTCGGAGCCGCGCGACCACTCGCGCTTGATGACGCTCGGACGTCGCGGTGGCGAGATAGGCCACCGCCACTTCTACGATTTGCCCAACCTGCTCAGCGAGGGCGACCTGCTCATATTCAATGACAGTCGCGTGTTCCCCGCTCGCCTTCGCGGACGCGCCGATCCCTCAGGCGGACGTATCGAGCTTCTGCTGCTGACCCGCCTCATGTCCGGCGACTGGCGAGCCCTGGTCCGTCCCGGACGGCGGCTGCGAGAAGGCGCGCGCTTCGTCGTCTCCGCGTCAGAAACCGATTCCCGCGCCGCGGGCGAAGTCATCTCAGTCGAAACCTCCGGCTCTCGCATCGTCCGATTCGACGCGGAGCCGGACCTCGACGCGATAGGAGTCGTGCCGCTTCCCCCGTACATCCACGAGACGCCGGACGACATCGAACGATACCAGACCGTTTACTCCCGGTCCGTCGGCAGCGTAGCCGCTCCCACCGCCGGGCTGCACTTCACCCAACGCTTACTCGACGACCTCGAAGCGAAGGGCGTCCGCCGCGCCTTCGTAACCCTCCACGTCGGTTGGGACTCTTTCCGCCCCGTTGCGTCAGACGACGTTGCCGCGCACCGGATGCACTCCGAACGCTGGGAGCTTTCCGCTGACGCCGCCAGCGCCATCAACGCCGCTCGCGCCGATGGAAGGCGCGTCATATCCGTTGGCACCACCGCCGTCCGCCTGCTCGAAAACGCCGCGCTATTGGAAAGCGACATCTCGGAGAACGATTCGGCCCGCCTCGTTTCCCCGGGCGCCGGAGATGTCGATCTCTTCATTGCTCCCGGCTTCCGATTCCGAGTCATAGACGGGTTGATAACCAACTTCCACCTCCCCAAATCCACACTGCTAATGCTGGTGTCCGCCTTCTGCGGCAGGAAGAACGTCCTTAATGCCTATGCCCGCGCCGTAGAAGAGCGTTACCGCTTCTACTCCTTCGGCGACGCGATGCTGATACTCTGAAGATGCCATGTCCATCACCAACCACACTCTAACTCCAACCCCGCCCTACGACTTCAACGCGACGGCGCGACATGCCACCTACCATAGCGAACGATACGCTGCCGACACTCTGGAAGACGGCGCCTACGTCCGGGCCCTCGAAATGGACGGCAAGACCGCCGTCCTGACCGTCCGCTCCATCGGAGATGTCGAATCGCCCGAACTCCAAGTCGCCATATCCTCGGACGACGCTCTCACACACGCCGACCGGCTCGCGATGACCCGCGTCGCTTCCCGCCTCGTCGGCGCCCACGGCGATCTATCCTCCTTCTACGCCGCGGTTGAGAACGACGCCCCTATCGCCGAAATCGTCCGCCGTTTCCGAGGGCTTGGCAACCCGCAGTCGGCATCGCCGTTCGAGGCGCTGGTTCTCGCCATCCTGGGACAGCAGATCAGCAATCACGTCGCCGGCGTTCTCCGAAACCTGCTGGTGGACACGTTAGGCCGTCCCGTATCCATAGACGGCGCGACTCGCCGCGTCTTCCCATCCGCGCTAACGCTCGCCGACGCCGGCCCGTCCGCCCTGCGCGACATAAAGTTCAGTACCCGAAAGGCGGAGTACATCTGCGACATCGCCGCCGCCGTCGCATCCGGCGCGCTGGACCTCGACTCGCTGGCAGACCTGCCCGCCGACGACATCATCCGGCGGTTGACCGCGCTGCGCGGAGTCGGCCCCTGGACGGCGCACTGGCTCCTCGTCCGCGCTTACGCCCACGCCGACGGCTTCCCGGACGGCGACCTCGCCGTCCAGCGCGCGCTCGGCGTCCTCTACAACGACGGCGCCAGGTTGACGGCTAGGCAGGCGGCCGAGTTGTCCGAACGCTGGAAGCCGCATCGCAGCCTGCTGACCACCTACCTGTTCGCCGCCATCAGAGCGGGTATGATAGCTTAACTTGTCGTTCCCGCGAAGGCGGGAACCTGGGGCGGCGCGCGGGGCGGCAGCCACGTTGAGGCTATGAACAACAGAATTATCCGGCCATCGAAGGAGCCATCCAATGACCAACGCATATCCCGAAGACAAGTGGGTAACCGTAAACGGCTTGCGCCTGCACTACCTGGATTGGGGAGGAGACAGAACGAAGAAGCCGCTCGTCCTGATGCACGGCATCGGCGGCCACGCGCATATGTTTGACGAACTCGCGCCCCGCATGGCGGACGACTGGCATGTCGTCGCTCTGGATGCGCGTGGCTGCGGCGACAGCGACTGGAGTCGCGAAGGCTACTCCGCCCAGTCGTTCGCTTCCGATGTCGGCATGTTCGCGCTTGCCACCGGCCTGTACCCGCTCGACTACTACGGCCACTCGCAGGGCTCGCGCATCGGAATGCCGCTCGGCGCCTACTTCGGACACCTCATAGACCACCTGGCGCTCGGCGACTACGGCCCCATGCCCGACCCGTCGCCCGCAGGGCGTCAGACCGCCGCGACGCGGATGCAGTCCGGCAACCGGGAGCGTCCGCGTGGTTTCTTCAACCCCCAAATGGCGTTCGACTGGCACCGCGAAGACGCGCCCGACGCTTCCGACGAGCAGGTATGGGCGACCGTACGACACACCTACCGCACCAACTGGGACGGCATCTTGGTCCCCAAGACCGATCCTGAAATGCGCTGGCTGCTCGGCAGGACCGCGCTCAAGGAGGGACCCTTCATGTGGCAATGCGTCGAGCGCATCAGCTGCAAGACCCTCGTGCTGCGCGGCGAGCATAGCTCGGTTCTCGACGAACCGCAGGCTCGCAAGATGGTCGCCGCCATCCCCGGCGGAAACGGCGTCTTCGGCGAAATCCCAAACGTAGGCCACGGCCTTCACAACGAAGACCTCGATGCCACCGTATCCATCCTGCGCGAGTTCTACGCCACATAGCTTAGAGTTCGACGCAGAGACGCAAGGAGGCGCGGAGGATATAACAGTAAATCCTTTGCGCCTTCGCGTCTTTGCATCTTTGCGTTAAATCCTCTGCGCCTCCGCGTCAAAATCCCCCTGCCTTGACCACTCACAATCCCCTAGCTACCATTCTTCCAATCCACTGTCTGTCCACGGCGAGGAGGGCGCGATACTATGTACCTGCTGCGCTTCATACTGCTGAGCATCGACATGGTGAACGACTTTCTTAGCAACAACTGCCAGTACGTCGCCGGCGCGATCGCCTTCTACACCCTCTTCTCCATGTTCCCGTTGGCGCTTGCCATAGTCTCCATCTGGGGGTTCTTCTCGGGGCAGGAGATGGAACGCGCCGCGCTCGCGGAGCAGATGGCGGAAATCATACCCGTCAAGTCCACGTTTATCATAGAAACGATGAGTGGCGTAGTATCGGCCCGCGCTATAACCGGCATCGTCTCCGTCGCTGCGATGATATGGGCATCCTCAACCGCGTTCGGCGCCATCCGCAAGGGCATCAACACCGCGTGGGGCGTCACCAGGACCAGGCCGTTCATCCGCGAACGCCTCATAGACATTGGGCTGGCGACGGGCGCAGGCATCCTCATACTCTTTCTGCTGTTCGTAGCGCCAATGGTCAGCTCCATCCAGAACCTGCTCCAGCTCGTTTTCCGAGACGTGCCGAACGAGTTTATAGGCCGGCTCATTACCTTTGGCTTCGCGCCGGTAATCGCTTTTTGCACTTTCCTCGTACTATACAGATACATGCCCAATACTAAAGTCGCCTTCCGTACCGTGTGGCCCGGCGCCCTGGTAGCGTCGGCGGCGTTCTACGTCGCGAACCTCGCGTTCATCTGGTACGTCAGCGCCTTCGCGCTTTACAACGCGGTGTACGGAGCCATCGGAGGGATAATGGCGCTGCTGACGTGGGTGTACGTCTCGGCGATCATCTTGCTGTTCGGCGCGCTGGCAACGTCGCGCTTCGTCCGGCACGTAGATCGCTTCGAAGACGACTTGGCTTGGCGGAAAGCGATGTTGACGGGCGTAACGCGCGTAAGACTAAGGACAGTGGCGACGGATGAGAGCCGGATCTAACCCACATATACCGCCTGCGGCGTCTATATCCTCGGCCCTTGCCGCCGCGCTCGCCGTCCTGTTTGCCGTCACGCTCGCGTGCGGCTTCTCCTCCCCCGCGCCCGCCGCCGTCCCGGCGCCAACGCAGCCGTCCACACAGCCGCCACAGCCGCCGAATCCCGCGTCCCTAATCGAGCCTCTCAACCCCATCACCGCGCCCCTCACTTCCCCGCTAACCGCGCCCATCGCCGGTCCGCTGGCCGCGCCCATCGCTACGCCCCTAGCCTCTTTGCAGCAGGCGATTCCGCCGCCGCAGTCCCTCTCGTTGCTGCCGTCCATAGCCGATCTGGTCGCGCAGGTCGAGCCGGCGGTCGCATCCATCTCCGTGGAATCGGTCAACCGCGGCATCTTCTACGACTTTACCGATGAGGGCGCGGGATCCGGCATAATCGTCCGATCCGATGGCTACGTCGTCACCAACTACCACGTCATTCAAGACGTCGTAGGCATCCGCGTCCACCTGCCCGGCGGCGAGACTTACGACGCCGAAATAGTCGGCGGCGACGTAATTACCGACATCGCCATCCTCAAGATAGAGCCGGAGCGCCCCCTTCCCGTAATCGTGTGGGGTGACTCCGACGATACGCGCGTTGGCGATTGGGTCGTCGCCGTGGGCAACGCGCTGGCCCTCAAGGGAGGCCCGACTGTAACGCTCGGCATCATCAGCGCGCAAGGGCGCACCGTCAAGACGGAGCGCGAGCCGCTCTACGGTATGATACAGACCGACGCCGCGATCAACGACGGAAACAGCGGCGGCCCATTAGTGAACATGGATGGCCAGGTCATTGGCATAAGCACCGCCATACTCAGACAGGCTCAGGGCATCGGCTTCGCTATCAGCTCCGAGACGGCGCGTCCGATCATAGATAGCCTCATCGAGCATGGTCGCGTAGTGCGTCCGCTGTTCGGGATGACTGGAGAGGACGTAACCTCAGCCATCGCGAACCGGCTATCGCTCAGCGTGGACGAAGGCGTCATCCTAACCCAAGTATCGCGCAACGGCCCCGCATTCGAGGCTGGCCTGGAGGTCGGAGACGTCATCGTAAGCATGGATGGCATACCCACCGACGACATGGGCGGATTCCTGACCCTGCTGTGGTCCTACGACATCGGCGACACGGTTCAGGTTGATTACATCCGTGAGGATAAGCGCTTCGAGACGTTGGTAGAGCTGGCAGAGAGGCAGTGAGCGCACAAAAATACCATGCCCATCGCAGGGGATGGTGGGCGAAACCCCCTCTCCCTAAGGGAGAGGGCTGGGGTGAGGGTGAAAGCCGCCTAATACTCCGAGAACAGCCGACCCCACTCGGTTTTCATCGCCTCCCGCACCCGCTTGCGCCCCACCACCTTGAGCCAGTATGCGTTGTGATACACGTTCGACGCCGCATACGCCCACGGGGTGATCGGCGAACGCAGCAGCGCGTTCTCCAATGACTTCAGAGGTCCCCAATAGATCAGCTTCTGCCCGCGGCTCGCAAGCGTATTCTCAGACGCGCTGAACCGCCAGTTGACCTCCTCTATGTCTTCGCCCACCACCTCGATCTCCTCCGGACGGCCCACGCCAAGTCCGCGCCCGTGCGCCAGCCGGATGAAACCTATGGACATCGGGTCGAACCCCATCATGCTCGCCGAAATCGCGTCTATCGCCACCTGATCCGCGGACGCCAGGATGACGTTCTTCGTATGCCAGCGCATCGCGCGCGGCCCAGGCCCGTCGCCGGCGAACGTGCCGTCCGTAACCGCGAATATGCCCGGATGGATCTGCCGCTGTATCTGCAACAGGTCAACCAGCGTCTCGTGGATCACCGAGTGCGTCCAGTGCCGCTGGTAGTTCAGAAGGCCGCCAAAGGCGTTCTTCATCGCGCCCGTCATGGTGGTGAACACGTGCGTCTTGATGGTCGGCAGGTGCACGATGTTCTTGCCCATGAGCATACGAGGAATCTGAAAGCCGTTTGGATACACCTCGTCCAGAACCATCATCGGCTCGCGCGGCTCGAAATCCATCCACTCTACGTCTTCCAGAAAGACCGACTCCAGGCCGTGCATCTCCGTGACGGCCTCGTGTTTATTGTTGACCGCGCCCTCTCGCGGATCGACGACCACAGTGCCGTTGTGAACCGGCGTCAGCCGATCATATCCCGCCCCTCTCAGCCCGCGAATCACGCCGTCTAGCTGCCAGGGCGTGGAAGAACACGCCGGGTAGTAGTGCTGCCACGATATGTTGATCTTCAGCAGCGTTTCGATGTCTGGCGGCAGCGCCTCGCGTACTCCCGCCATCTCCATCGCGCGCGAGATGTCTTCGAGTACCGTCTCGGGCCGGGTGTACACGACCGCTACGGTCGGCTTTCCGACCCCCGATCTAGGCGGTTCTGATACTGCGACTTTCGTCTCGGTGGCCATGCCCACGCTCCCGCGCGCTACTCCAGAAAATCCTTCAGTTTCTTGGATCGGTTCGGGTGACGCAGCTTCCTCAGCGCCTTCGCCTCGATCTGGCGGATGCGCTCGCGCGTTACGCCAAAGTCGCGTCCCACCTCTTCCAGGGTCCGCGCCCGACCGTCCTCCAGACCGAATCTTAGCTGGAGCACCTGCGCCTCGCGTTCGCTAAGCGTGAACAGGACATCGCCCACCTGCTCGCGCAGAAGCTGGTAAGACGCCGCTTCCGCCGGAGCCAGCGCGGTCGTGTCCTCTATGAAGTCCCCCAGATGGCTGTCCTCTTCCTCGCCAATCGGCGTGTTCAACGACACCGGCTCCTGAGAAATCTTCAGAATCTCGCGCACCTTATCCGCGGATATGTCCATCTCCTTGCCGATCTCTTCGCTCGTCGGTTCGCGCCCGTACTCCTGAACCAGCTTGCGCGTTACGCGCAGCAGCTTGTTGATCGTCTCCACCATGTGTACGGGAATCCGAATCGTGCGCGCTTGGTCGGCTATGGCGCGCGTTATGGCTTGGCGAATCCACCACGTCGCGTAAGTCGAGAACTTGTATCCCTTGCGATAGTCGAACTTCTCGACCGCGCGAATCAGCCCGATGTTGCCCTCTTGGATCAGATCCAGCAGGTTCATGCCGCGCCCGATGTACTTCTTGGCCACGCTTACCACAAGCCGCAGGTTCGCCTCGGCGAGGTGTCGCTGGGAGTTCTCGCTCTCCAGCTTCACCGCCTCTATGTGCCTGAAGAACACGAACTCGTACGATTCCAGCGCGCTCTCGAACTCCTCCGTCCCCACCGCCGCCATGATGTCGCGAATGTCCGGGTCAGCCTTCAGTGTCCCCATAGACCCCAGCGCCTTGAGCGCGCCTAGCGGCAGCAGTCTGCTGCTCAGAGAGAACTTCGTTAGCTGATCCTTGGCGTCGTCGGGTTCCACGTTCAGCGCGTCCGCCAAGAACGCGATCATCTCAACTGAGACTCCGCCGTCTAGCGCCGCGCGCATCTCCGGCAGCATCACCGCCTCCGACGTCCGCCCCGAAAAATGGATGCCGTTGTATCGCGCAACCGCGCTCACTATCTCGTAGTGCTTCGAGATGTATTCCAGGAAGTGGGCGATTATCATCCACGCCCTCGGATGCCGGCCGTCCGCGTCCGCGAGCATCGCCTCCACCGCCGCCACGTACCGCCCCTCCTCGAAGCTGCGCGCCAGAGACTGCTCCTCCGACGCCTTCAGCAGGTTCACGCGCCCAATTTCACGAAGGTACATTCGCACCGGATCATCGATGACCTCGGTATTGCCTATGTCCTTCTCCCACTCGGCGGGCGCGGCAGCCCCTCCAGGGCGGACCCGCTGCACGGCAGGCACGCCGTTTCTGGGCATATCGAATACGCTCTCTTCCGCATCCTCCCCAATCCTCACCCCATCCTCGGTAGATTGGGCTGTACGCAAGATGTCGTTCTCTGTACGTCCCCCCAACCCCATATCCGCGGCCCGCTCGGTGATGATGTTGTTCATACGCGATAGCTCCTCGTGGATGCTAGAATGTCGCCGATACCGTACCCTAACTCGCCATCATGGACTCGATTTCCAGAATGCGCCGATTGACTTCCTGCACCGAAGTCCCCTCGGTATCCCACTCCGGAAGCTCGTCCGCCGGTGTCTGAAGCATGCTCTCCTGCCGCTCTCGCAGTCGCTTCAACTCTAACCGCGCGAGGCACTCGCGCAACGCCATCTGCGCCGTTCGCTGACCGGATGCGGCAGTTATAGACCCCGCCAAGCCCTCCAGCCGAGTAAACAGCGTCGCCAACGCCGGATCGAGCCCGTCCTTGAGTTCTTTAATTGTAGAGCAAGTTGTCAAATTGGCAAAAAGTTGGCGGTTTTCAGTCAGGCTGAACATTTCGGAGTCGCGCTCGCGCGCCTCGTCCATCAGGTTCGGATGGCGTATCAGAAGCGCGAGCGCGTAATCCTCCACCGGATCGCCCGTCCGCTCTGCCAGCAGCTCCGCGCTCACCTCGACCTCCGCGCCCTCATCCGCCCGGTCGCCGGCTCGCCCGCGCCGTCGTCGCCATCCGCGTCGAGACGACGACGAAACCGATATGGACGCCCGCAGCGTTTCGACAGTTACGCCCAGCGCCTCCGCCAACTTCGTCCAGTACTCGTACTGGTCAGCCTGGTCCAGTTCGTTGATGAGCCGCGCAAGCTCGCCCGCGATTCGCGCGCGGTTGTCCGCCACGCTCAGATCCGTCCGCTTCACCAGCGCCGGGATCACGAAGTCAAGCAGCGGCTGCGCCTCCTCCACCGTCGCGCGCCATCTGTCCGGATCTTCGCGTATCAGCGCGTCCGGGTCCAGCCCAACCGGAAGTTCGGCTATCTTGAGCGACGGCGGTTTCCAATCGCTCAGCACGCTTTGGCTCGCCGCGCCGCGTCTCGACACAACGCCCCGGAACACCCGCCACGACGATTCGAGACTGCGTAGCGTCGCCTCCTGTCCAGCCGCGTCCGGGTCCAGCGCCAGCACGAAGTCGTCCGCCAGAGACCGCAGCTGGGACACCTGGTTATCCGTCAGCGCAGTCCCCATCGAGGCGACCACGTTCCTGAAACCGCTCTCGTGAGCCGAGATGGCGTCCATGTACCCCTCGACGATGACCGCCGTTCGGCAGCTGCGAATCTCGCCGATTGCCTTGTCCAGCGCGTAAAGCGTGTTGCGTTTGTCGAAGACCTCGGTGGCAGCCGTGTTGATGTATTTGGGGTTCGAGTCGTCCAGCGCCCGCGCGCCGAACCCGATGACCTTGCCGTTGCGGTCGCTTATAGGGAACATCAGCCGGTTGCGGAAGAAGTCATATGGGCGCCCATCGTCGGTCTCGCGCACGAGACCCGCCCGGATCGCGTCCCCTCTCTTGAACTGGTGAATCCGCAGGTACTGGCAGAGACCGTCCCAGGAGTTGGGGCTTAAGCCCAGCTTGAAATCCTCGCGCGCCTTCTTGCTCACGCCGCGGCCGTCCAGGTACTCGCGTCCGATTGCGCCCGCGTCGCTCTCTAGAACCTGCTGGTAGAATTCGACAGCCGCGTTATTGACGCTTTCGACCGCGTCCGTCGCCTGACGCTCGCGTTCCGGCTGAAGTTCGACGCCCGCCCTTTGCGCCAGCGTTCGCAGCGCGTCGCCAAACTCCACGTTGTCCACTCGCATCACGAAGCCGAATATATCGCCGCCGGTCGCGCACGCGCCAAAGCAGCGCCACGACTGCCGCTCCGGACTTACGACGAACGACGGCGTCCGCTCCGTATGGAACGGGCAGTTCGCCTTCCATGTCCTGCCCGACTGCCGAAGCGTCGGCACATACGACTCTACAACCTCAACAATGTCGAGCTTGGCTCGTATGTCGTCAATAACGCCCATTCAACTACCTGCTACCGTCCATTCCAAGATGCCGATCTCGTCCGTCACTCTCGCTCCTCACCCCTTCCATAGGCATACTCCGCGATCTTCGTCATCGGCTCCCGAACCCCTTGCATGTGCCATGCGATATGCTCGATCGTCGAACCGATGTCCACTAACCCGTCTCCCACTACTTCCCAATCGTCCGCCCCCTTCAGCAGCCCCTCTACCTGCTGCGCCAGCGACGCCTGCGCGCTCCACAGGTCGCCCAAGTCGGTGCAGAGCTGCGAAAGCTCGCCGTCCAGCTCCTCTGGCAGCCCCATCTCCTTCAGCTTTATCACCACGCTATGGGCCATCACCGACGCGCGCCGAGCCTGTTCCAGCCCAGGTTCGCGTTCCAGGTGCCGCTCTATATCATCTTGACCGAGGTTCATCCCGTCTCCTAACTCTCACTCCTCACTCCTAGATTGTACCTCTTAATTCAGCCCAACCGCGTAGTGAGTAATGTACGTCATCCAGAGTTCTTTGATGGATTCTAGCGCGACAGGCTGAATTTCGGGATCGAGCTCGTTCACCTCGGCGAACAAGCTCTTCCACAATTCATCCACCTCCGTCTTCCAGGGGGCGTACTCCAAGCCGTGCGCGTCGCGCTGCATCGCCTCCAGGTGTTCGCGGATCATGCGGACCTTGTTGCCCACTGTCCGCACCCTAATCTTGTCTTGTGGAGTCATATCGTTGCCCGCTCCTCGAACGGCTTCGTGATTCCGGGTCGTATCCGCTCTGCCATCCGCAGCGCGTAGTGGTCGGTCATGCCGGACACGTAGTCCACTACCGCCGCGTCTTCCGAGCGGCTGCGGCGAGCGTACTCCGCGGGTATCTCGCGCCGGTTCGCGTCGAAGTGCGTGTACAGCAGCCGAACGATAGCGCGGGACGTTTCGCCGAGAACGCCACTGTCCTCCGGCAGATATACCTCTTCGAACATGAACTCGCGCAGCGTGTAGAACGCGCTCCGAACCTCATCCCCCATGTCTATCGTCGGAACCGCGTCCCCGTTCGTCCCGTAAAGCCTCTCGATTCCCCCAAACGCCTGCCCATATGACTCCCCTGAAGCCGCCCAGGACGCCGCTACGATGTCCGACACCATCGTGTCTATGCGTTCCGAGTGGCTGTGCCCCAGAACCGCCGCCACCTCCGAAGGCAGGGCGTCGTCGCGCAGCGCGCCCGCGCGGAACGCGTCCGCAAGGTCGTGGTTCAGGTACGCCACCGCGTCCGAAATGCGGACGACCTGCGCTTCCAGCGTCAGATCGTCCACGTCAGATTCACGCAGAAAGTCGCCGCGAGGCTTCGAGTGGCGCAGAATGCCCTGCCGGGTCTCCCACATCAAGTTGAGGCCGTGCCCCTCCTTCTCCACCTGGTCAACGATGCGGAGACTTTGGCCGCTATGGGTGAATCCGCCGGAGTACAGGCTGTCCAGCTCATCCTCGCCAATGTGGCCGAATGGCGTATGCCCCAGATCGTGGCCCAGCGCGATGGCTTCCGTCAGGTCTTCGTTCAGGTTCAGCGCGCGGGCGATTGCGCGCGCAATCTGCGTAACTTCCAGCGTGTGCGTGAGCCTCGTCGCGTAGTGGTCTCCCAGCGGCGCCACGAACACCTGCGTCTTGTGCTTCAGCCGCCTGAACGCCTTGGTGTGGAGGATGCGATCGCGGTCGCGCTGGTACTCCGAGCGGGTAGGGGACTGCGGCTCCGGCATCGCGCGCCCCCGGCTCTCCGACGCCCGGGCCGCGAACGGCGAAAGCCCGTCTTCGCGCTTGCGCAGACGCGCGCCTATGGCGTCCGCGACATGGGCGGGAAGCCTGAGCCTCTTGGCAGTCCGCGTAGAGATTGGGCAGAACCTCCGACTGTGTCGCCGTACCGATGCCGCATTGTACCATACAAAGCGCCGGACGGGGACGCGTCAGACGCCAACTGGAATCTCGGCTTCCACTCGCAGGTCGGTTTGCAGGTTGCGGGACAGGATGCCCTTCACAACCCAGCGGACCTCAGATTTCTCGGTCTTCAAGGTGGGCACGGATACTTGTCCCACGTCCAGATCGAAGCTCGTTTCCATCGTACGCTCGGCGGGAAGGGATACATCCTTAGTGACCACGACTTGGGATACGGTGATTTCATTGTCTTCGTCGCCGAATTTCTCGATGCGGGCGAGTTCCACCCGCACGTCCTCGACCTTGACGTCGCGCAGCATCTCGGCTTTCAAGACGCCGGAGATTCTGTCGCCGGAGCGGGCGCGGTCTTGCGACAAGCTCAGTTCGAGAATGCACTGGCGGCGCCTTTCCTCGACGGACGTCGGGCTCGCTGGTTCGTGATCAGGTTCGTCAGGTCTGACGACGAACTCTCCATTCCCGCTCAGATCCCGCGCGCTCGCTACGTCCAGCGACGCCTTCACCGCCCACGCGATGCCCGGCTGTATCTTGCGGTGCTCCGCGCCGTTGAGCGTCGGCAGCGCGTCCTCAGGCACGACGAATCGGAAGTCGGAGGAGTAGGTGACCCCGCCGCGTATCGCGCCGTCGTCCATCAGCGTCTCGGACGCTATTACCTCGTCGTTCGTTCGCTTGTGGTAAGAAGCCCCGTACTGGTTCTGGACGCGCTGGATGTATGTATCCAGCATGACGAGCTCGACCTTGCCCTCGCGAACGTGGAAGCTGCTCTTTGGGATGAGCGACACGCGGGCCTCGATTTCGTCGCCCGGCAACGCGACCCGCTTGCTAAGCTCGACTCGCAGCTCGGCGTTCGGACGGCGAAAACGCGGAAATACCATCTATCCTCCCCATTGCGATACAGTCCCTTCCCCCTTGACGGGGGAAGGTTAGGATGGGGGTGAAAACCCAGTCTCCAACCGGCTACTCACCCCTGATCGTAGCGCCCGACATATCCTCGATGAAGTTGGCGATAGCCGAGTGGTCCTTGTTTCCTTTGCCCTCGTTCATCAGCGACACTATCATCTGCTGAACTATGGACGTTACCGGAAGCGCCACGCCCAGCTCCTTGCCCGTCTGGATAGCGTTGTTCAGGTCCTTGTTGTGCAGCGCGATTCGGAAGCCCGGCTCGAAGTTGCCCTCGATCATCATCGGCCCCTTGGCGTTCAGCACGTTCGATCCCGCCAGCCCGCCGCGTATCGCCTCGAACACCGTCTGCGGGTTCAGCCCCGCCTTGGATGCCAGCGTCAGCGCCTCGCCCACGGCCTCGATGTTCGCCGCCACGATAATCTGGTTCGCCAGTTTCGTCGTGTTGCCCGCGCCGTAGCCGCCGCACAGCACGATGCTCGCGCCCACCGTCTCCAGCATCCCGATATGGGCGTCGAAGACTTCTTTCTTGCCGCCGACCATGATGGCGAGCGTTCCATCTATGGCTCCCGGCTCGCCGCCGGAAACCGGCGCGTCCAGAAACTCAACGCCCTGCGCCTCGCACGCCGCCGCGATCTTCTGCGAACTCGCCGGCGCGATGCTGCTCATGTCAATCACCACCGACCCCTCAGACGCGCCCTCAAGCGCCCCGTTGGGTCCTAGAATCGCCGCCTCCGAATCCGCCGAGTCCGGCACCATAGTAATCACCACCGGCGCCGCGCTCGCCACCTCCGCTGACGATGACGCCGGCTTCGCGCCATACCCTACAACCTCCTCCATCGCCGAACCCACAACGTCGTACACCGTCAGCGAGTAACCGGCGTCCATCAGGTTCCGCGCCATAGGCCGCCCCATGATTCCCAATCCGATGAATCCGATCTCTCCGCTTGGCATAGTGTTCTCCTATTGCGTCAAATGAGTAGTGCGTTGGCAGAAAGGTTAATGACTCTCGCCCAAGCGGTCAAGCCGAAGGCTCCACGATCTCCAGCACTTGATTCACCTCCACGTCGTGGATCGTCGTTTCCCTCCCACTCGGCCAGAGTACTCGAATCTCATCCACAATCTCCGCCTGACCCAGCCCAAACTCCAACTCGATGCTATCCATGGAAAGATAGCTCGACCCCGCCCGAACCTCCTGCACCTGCCCATGTCCACCCGCTCTCAGATACGCGCGCGCGCCCACCGCGTCCGCATTGCTGCCCGTGCCGTCCACTCCCATCCGCCCACGCAGACGCAGGCTGATCCAGGTGTTCCCATCCCCGCCGTTCATCCACATGAACACCGGCCCAAGTTCGTCCACCCACGAGTTGGACAGCGCATCCCAGCGCGGCCCGCTGCTGTTCGTGCCGACCAGGTCGATGTACCCGTCGCCGTTGAAGTCGCCGTGCGCCAGCGCCTTGCCGTTCAGGTGGAACTTGCTGCTGATGCGCTGTCTGTCCGGGTTGAACGCCGGGTCGTCAGCGTCCAGCGCGGAGTAATCGACGTCCACGATGTCCAGCATCCGCGCGCGAACGGTTATATCCTCGAATCCCCCGCGTCCGTCGCCTACCAGCATCCGTCCGGCAGCCGGGTAGCTCGACTTGCCCGGAGGCCCTTCGGAGCCGAGCCAGTACAGGTCTTGGTCGCCGTCGTTGTCGTAGTCGAAGAACGTCGTCCCGTAGCCGAAGTCATACGCGGACAGACCGGTGGGGACGTCCCAGTGCGGATGTATCCTCTTGCCGTCCAGCGAACGCGGCGGCATCAGCGGACTCGGAACGACCTCCGTAGTCGGCGCCACGTCCTCGAACACCCCGATAACGCCCACACCGTCCGCCTCCCGAACGCCATCGTTGCGGAGCAGATAATGGAGGCACGTGCCCCAGTCGAATCGCTCCGTGTATCGGCAGTCGCCGCCCGGCTGCTCCTGCGGCGCGAACAGCCGCAAGTGAAAGCCTACGTTGGTGATGAAGACGTCTAGATCTTCGTCGCTGTCTATGTCACCTACCGCGAAGCCCATCCAGTTGCCGGACTGGTCGATCCCCATCGCCTCGGCGACCGGCGTGAACCGGATCTCGCCCGGCGTAGAATCGTTGCGGAACACGTAGGGCCGATGGCCGTCGTTGGCTACCCACAGGTCGGGGTCCCTGTCGTCGTCGTGGTCGAAGAACAGCGCGGCGTGGGTGCGTCCCGAAGGGTCCGCGACGCGGTTGCCGCCCGCGTCCAGCATCGTCGGATCGTATCCCCCGTACTCGATGCCCGTATCCGGGTCGGCGAACAGGATTGGCTCCCCGTCCAGGTAGCGCACGGTGATCTCGCCGCCTCGAACTCCGGCGGCTTCCGACACTTCACGGAACGTCATGTCGCCGCCATTCACGTACAGCAGGTTGTAGTGGCCAGGATGTGACGCCTGGTCGAACCAGAACCAGTCCTCGTCTATTGAGTTGCCCACGTATATGTCCAGCCATCCGTCGCCGTCCACGTCCGCGCATACCACGCTCGACGCGGACCGGTAATTCACCTGGTCGCCGATAGCGGCCTCCGTGATGTCGCTGAACGTGCCGTCGCCGTTGTTCAGCAGCAGGTGGTCGCCTATCGCCTCCAGCAGCTCGTCGTCCGCCGACCGGAAGTCCAGCCTGTCGCCGATGATGCCCCGCGCGCCCACGTACAGGTCCTTGTATCCGTCGTTGTTCAAGTCGCACGCCGCCGCGCCGCTGCTGTTGCTGCCTGTCAGCGCGACCCCCGCCTCGACGGACACGTTGTCGAAAATCCCGTCGCCGCGGTTGCTGTACAGAAAATTGGCGTGCCCCCTGTTCGACGTGATGAAAAGGTCCTGATCGCCGTCCTCATCGTAGTCGAACACCACCGCCGACGGGCGGTAGTTCGACACCTCGAAACCGTCCGTCAACGCCGTCGGCGCAGTGTTGGTGAATGGGGTGACGCCGTTGTCAGGTTCGAGCGTAGCGGTTGGCGTTGGTGTGGGGTTAGGCGTAGGAGTGGATGGCGCGGGCGTTGGAGCGATCGGCGCGATCGCATCGCCGCCGCAGGATGCCGCGACAGCGATCAAGAGCAATCCCCCTAGCATTAGAGCGCGATGTAGGATGTGAACAGACTCGTTCATCGCCATCCCCTCTCGCTCCTTGCTCCTCTTCACCCGCTTCTCATCAGATCTGCCTCAGTCGCGGGTCCAGCTTGTCCCTGAGCCAGTCGCCAAAGAAGTTCATCGAAAAGACGATCAGCAGGATGGCGAATCCGGGGAAGAACGAAATCCACCACGCGGTCGCCACGTACTGCCGACCTTCCGACACCATGCTGCCCCAAGACGGCTGCGGCGGCGGTATCCCTACGCCCAGGAAGCTCAGCACCGACTCGGTCAGGATGAGCGAGCCGACCTGAAGGGACGACAGCACCATGACGGTATTCACGACGCCGGGCAGGATGTGCTTGAGCGCGATCCGCAAACCCGACGCGCCCGCGACCCTTGCTAGAGCCACGTAGTCGGTTGTCTTGAGCTGCAGCGTCTCGGCGCGCACCTGGCGCGCGAACGGCGCCCACGTGAACAGCGCAAGTAGAATGATGACTAACTCCAGGCTCGCCCCCCACACGACGGACGCGACCAGCGCCACGACGATGAACGGCAGCGCGAACACGAAGTCCACCAGCCGCATCAGCGCTTCATCTACCAGTCCGCCGAGGTAACCGGACACGACCCCGACGACGGTTCCGAGCGCGGCGCCCGCCACAAGCACCGTTCCGGCCACGAGCAGCGATACCCGGGCGCCGAATATCATGCGGCTGAGAATGCCGCGTCCTATGTGGTCCGTGCCGAGCAAGAACTCGGCCGACCCTTCTTCGTCCCAGGCCGGCGGCGTGTTGCGGTCGTCCAGATCGCCTTCCAGCGGGTGGTTCGGCGCGGTCAACTCGGCGAACACCGCCACGATGATCAGTATGACGATGATCGCGACGGGTATGACAGGCAATCGCCTGAACGCGCGGAACCATGCTGCCCAACGGTTTGCGGGTGGGGCGAGGATATCGTCGAGCGCCCTGTTGTTGGCGCCATCGCCCGCGCTGTCGTCGTAACTACTCATAGCGAATCCGAGGGTCCAGTATGCCGTACAATATGTCGGCGCACAGGCTTGCGAACAGGAACATGAACCCGAATACCAGCGCAAGTCCGGTTACGAGTGGGAAGTCGGTGTTGAGCGCGGCGTTGACGGCCAGCCTGCCGATGCCGGGCCACGCGAACACGGTCTCGACGACGACGGTGCCGTTCAGGAAGCCCGCGAGCAGTATCAGCGCGAAGGTGAGCGGCGTTATCATCGCGTTTCTGAACGCGTGCTTCCACACGATAGAGGTGGAGGCTACACCCTTGGCCCTCGCCAGCTTGACGAACTCGCTGTCAAGAACTTCCAGCATCGAGGAACGCGTCAGCCGCAGCAGTCCGGCGGCGGGCAGCCAGCCCAACGTAGCTATTGGAAGTACGTAATGCTCCCAGCTGCCTCGACGCGAGGTGGGCAGCAAGTCCAGTTGCACGCTGAATATCAGCACCAGCACAATCGCTATCCAGAACGGCGGGACGGACTGCCCCAACAGCGCGAAGCTGCGCCCGGCGTAGTCCCAAACAGTGCTGCGCTTGACCGCCGACAGCACTCCCAGCGGCACTCCGAGCAGGATGGCGAATATGAACGAAATCCCCGATAACTGCAACGTCGCCGGCATAGATTCCAGTATCATCTCCAGCGAGTTGCGCTGGTAGTACACCGAGTTGCCGAAGTCGCCGCGCACGGCGTTGCCGACCCAGATCAGATACTGGACGATGAGCGGCTTGTCCAGCCCCATCGCCTTGCCTTGCGCCTCCCAATCCTCCGACGAGGTTCGCGTGTACTGCGTCATGTACAGGTAGCGAGGGTCGCCCGTGGCGTGAGACAGCGAGAATACGAGAATGGTCAGCCCGAACAGGACGACCACGATCGCGGCAAGTTTTCTTAGGATTAGCTTTCGCATATCGCGTGTTCGCCAACTCGTTGCTCCCACGCAGGTGGGAAGCTAATCCCCTCTCCCTAGACGGGCTGACAAGGGTGTGTAAAACCCTAGCTCTTGTGCCATGCGTCCCTTCCCCATTTATAGGGGAAGGTTAGGATGGGGGTGAAATCGCAGATTGGAATACCGTTTATCAGGCGGAGTGAGCGCGGCGTTGGGAGAGGATTCCCCGCGCCGCGCCCTGTTTGCCGGTCCAACTCACCGGCCCAGCTCGCCGACATCAGGAGTGGCTACTTGTCTATCACCACCGTCGCCGGGTTGTTGAAGCTGCTGCCCCAGTATGGGTGCCACTCCGCGACCGTAGGCAGCTTTACCCAGAAGCTCTTGACCGTCGCTACGGCGGCGTTGATGTGCCAGTAGGACATGTAGTTCTGGAAGTAGATGCTGTTCTCGATCCGCTTCTGCTCGTTCGGCTCGATGTCGTTCATGTAGTTCACGTCGCAGACGACGGCCGGCAGCTCCGCGCCTCCAAGGTGTCCGGGGGTCGGGCAGAAGAACGGCGCCTTCGTGCCGCCCGGCGGCAGACCCCAGCCGTGCAGCCACGGAACGTCCATGTGCTTGGTTACCGTCTCGGGCCTGCGCGATGCGTATGGCGACTTGTCAACCTCAACGTCCAGGTTCAGGTGCTCTCGCCACATCTCGGCGACCGCGTCAGCAAGCTCCGGATCCCACGTATTTGGCACACTGATAGTCGCCCAGAAGACGACGGGGAAGCCATCCGGGTAACCCGCCTCAGCCAGGTACTGCCGCGCCATCTCCGGGTCGAACGGCACCGTCCACTCCTCCTGGAAGTTCGCGGTGCCCGGCGGGAACTGCGTGTGCATCGCCGTATAGGCGACGTCGCTGAAGCCGTCCATCACGTTATCCACAATCGCCTGACGGTCTATCGCCATGGACATAGCCCAGCGCACCTTGCGCGCGTTCTCCATCTCCGGGCAGACCGAACCGGCGGGCGGCGGCACGGACGAGAACATCGCGTCGTAGTCGCAGCCATCGGCGAACGGGTTGCCTATCCACGGGTGGTCCATGTCAGGCAAGAAGCCCGGCCTCGGATTGGCTATCAGGTCCTGCTCCGGGCATTCGGGACAGTGCTTCGCCCAGTAGTTTCCGGAGAAATAGATGGTGTTCGGGTTGGGCAGGCCCATCGGCACCGCCTCGCCCCCGGTGTCTTCGACGATTCCGGCCACTTGCTTGACTGAGATCTTGGTTATGTCCACCTCGCCGGTGCGGATGGCGGCTTCGCGCGTCGCGTCCTCCGGCATCTCGAATACTTGCAGTATCTTGATGTTCGGTGTTATGCGCCAGTGATCGACCAGCGCCTCGGCGTCAACCACGTCGTTGCCTATCCAGCGCCGCGCCCGGAACGGGCCGGTGCCGATTGGCGTGGTGATGAAGGCGTCCTCGCCAATCTCCTCGAAACAGTGCTTGCAGGTCATTCCGAAGGTGGAATCCCACCCCAGACCGCCGTGCAGCACGCCCCACGTGGGGCTGAACTGGCCGGGGATGACGTTCATCTTCGCGGTGAACTCGTCGATCACCTCCCAGCCGGCCCTGTGGCCCGGAGAAAGCTGTTCGCCCGCGTTGCTGATCGAACCTGTCTTGAACGAGTTGTTGAAGGTGAATACAACGTCCTCGGCCTTCAGTTCGCCGTAGCCGTTGTGCCAATTGATGCCGCGACGTATGTTCAGCGTCGCGCTGTTCATGTCTTCGGCGATAGCCCAAGACTCGGCTATCTCAGG
This sequence comes from Dehalococcoidia bacterium, assembly GCA_965208795.1. Taxonomy (GTDB): domain Bacteria; phylum Chloroflexota; class Dehalococcoidia; order Lucifugimonadales; family UBA1123; genus VXRN01. The sequence continues at coordinate 88,308 of CBDBPQ010000002.1, read as the reverse complement.
CTCGTACACCTCCTGCGACGGGATGATGCCCGGCCTGGTGAACTGCGCCCTGAATATGCCTTCGAATATCTGGAAGTCGGTCCCCGGTCCGCCAACGGTGCCGTTGGCGTCCTTCTCCTGCAACTGCACCAGCGGATGCAGCAGCGGTACGCCAACCAGCAGTTCGCCCATCGGCTCCTTGCCGGTGGCTCTCTCGGGCTGCGCGGGCACCGCCTTGGCGACTGCGGATTCGACCGCGGCCTGTATGTCGGCCTCGGACACGCCGGGCCTTTCGGCAAGCGCCTTCGCTATGGCGGCAGACACCTCGGCCTCGGTCAGTCCGGGCGTCTGCTGGCGCAAAGCTTGGGCAATCGTGTCCGCGACTTGCTGCTCTGTATCGCCTTGGTTCTCGGCAAGCGCTTGGGCTATCGCGTCCGCAACATCCGCTTGCGTAACGCCGCCGCTCTCGGCCAGCGCCTGGGCTATGGCTGCCGCGACCTCTTCTTGCGTAACGCCGGGCTGCGCCGCCATAGCCTGCTGGACAGCGGCGGCGACGTCTTCCGCCGACGCGCCTGGCCGCTGGGCCTGCATAGCCTTCTCGAGCGTCGCGTCCATCGCCTTCTGAATATCCTCGGCGGTGGCTCCGGCCGGCGCCGTCGGCTCCGGCTCCTCGCTGGCGCAGGCGGCCGCCAGCGCGAACAGCGCCAGCAGCGAGACCGCCGCGATAATCAATCGTGCTCTACTCATAGCGCCTTTCCTCTCACTTCGGTTTCCTCAGCTTGGAATCACAATTGCTTGTACTCCCGCCAATGTCGCCCAACATATCCCAGAAAATCGGATGTGTCAAATCAATTCCCGAATTCCGATTCTTGCCACAGTTTTCAGAGTATCGCCTATTTGACTGAAAACCACCGCCTAGATAACATACTCACAACTAATTACAGGAGGCTGCCCCCATGTCCGCGGACGAACAGGTATCCGACTGGCCCCGCGTCCAACAACTGTTGCACGACATCATGGGACGATGGGAGCGCAAGGAAGGCCGCTCCGGCCTGCCGGGCATCCACGACTACCGCTGGGCGACGCCAAAAGATCTCGCCAACGACGAGGCGATGGGCATGAAGTTCATCGAACCCGGCATCCCAGCCGAGGAGACGGCCCTCATAATCTCGCTCCGCAGTGGCTTCGGCTCCATCCCGCGGATGCCCATGGGCGGCCCCTTCATCAAACCAAACGAGATAGACGAAATCGCCCGCTGGATAGACGCGGGTATGCCGGAGTAGGAGACGTCAGGTTGGACGACATGGACGATAGGCCAGGCAGCGGCGTAGAGCTCACGTGGCGTGGCGGTTTCAAGTTCCAGTCCACGGACAAGCACGAACACACCCTGACCATAGACGCGCCGCAATCCGAGGGAGACTCGTTCGACGGCTTCATGCCCGGCGACATGCTCCTCACGGCCCTGGCCGGTTGCAGCGGCATAGATGTCGTCAACATCCTCACCAGGCAGCGACAGAAGATCAGCGGGCTGGAGATCCGCGTCAGCGGACATCAAAACCCAGATCCTCCGTGGACGTGGGAGGACGCCCACATCCACTACGTAATCCACGGTACCGACATCAACCCACGGCTCGTCGAGCGAGCCATAGACCTGTCCGAGAACAGGTACTGCTCTATCGGCGCAACCATAAGCGGCAAGACACTCATCAGCAGCGATTACGAAATTATCGAAGACTAAGAACAAGCGCAGGAGACTTAATTGGCAGACATAACCCCAATAGACTCAGACCTTCTCGAAACCCTTCGCAAGATACCGTCCTGCTCCATAGCCAACGCTATCGAGACGTTCAACTACCAGCCCAGAAACATTGGCTTCATGGGGCCGGAGATCAAGAGCATCTTCCCCAATATGGGCCACATGATCGGATACGCCGTTACCGCCAAGATCGTCGCCGACGCGCCCCCGTCCGGCCACATGAACGTCGCCCGAACCGAGTGGGTGGATGAGATCATGAAGGTTCCGGCGCCCCGGGTCCTCGTCTTGGAAGATCTGGACTGGCCCAACCCCATCGGCTCGTTCTGGGGCGAAGTTCAGGCGAACCTGCACCGCGCGCTCGGCGCCGTAGGCACTGTTACCAACGGTGGCGTCCGCGACCTCGACGAGATGCAGGAAGTCGGCTTCTTCGCGTTCGCCTCCTGCGTACTCGTCTCGCACGCATACGTACACATCACCGACGTAGGCGTGCCCGTCAAGATAGGTGGCTTGGAAGTCGAACCGGGCGACATCATCCAGGGAGATCAGCATGGCGTCATCAAGGTGCCGCGCGACCTCGCCGCAGACGTACCCGCCGCCGTCAAGCGTGTCGAAGATGGCGAACAGGAACTCATCGGGTACGCCAACTCCGAAGGCTTTTCCGTAGAGGGGCTCAAAGAGATGCTCGCCGCGCGATACTAGACCTGATCCCTGCCCGCGCTTCACGCCTCGACTCGTCGTTCCCGCGCAGGCGGGAACCTAAGGAAGTGGGGACGTGCGGGGACAACCAGCAAACACGCCGCGAAACGGAGCAAACAACCATGCCCAAAGTAGCCTTTCTCACAGGCCTCCCCGAAGCCGTAGTGGACGTCGTGCTGGGCTATAATCCGGACGACTGGACGACCGACGTCATCTACCGTGATACCTCGATCGAAGACCAGAAGCGCCGCGTAGCCGACGCAGACTTCATCATGATCTACCGCGCAGAGCTTCACGACGACGTCCTGCGAGCGGCTTCCAACGCCCGCGTCGTGCAGACGCTCGCCGCCGGATACGACAGCATGAACCTGCGCCTGATGCGCGATCTCGAAGTGCCGTGCTGCAACAACGGCGGCGCCAACTCACGCGCCGTCGCCGACCACGCCGTCATGCTGATGCTGGCGGTGTACAAGCAGCTCATGGCGATAGAGCCGTCCACCCGCGCCGGAACGTGGAACCGGCCCGTAACCGGCTTCAACACCTTCGAGATGGCGGACAAGCTGGTCGGCATCCTCGGGTTGGGCAACATCGGCCAGCGCGTCGCGCGCCGCGCGCAGGGCTTCGAGGCGCGCGTCCAGTACCACGACCTCTTCCCGCAGCCGCCGGAGCGCGAACGCGAGCTCGGTGTAACCCGCGTCGGCATCGAGGAGCTGTTCGAGACCAGCGACATCCTGTCCGTCCACACGCCGCTGACGCCGGACACGCGCCACATCGTCAGTCGAGACCTTATCGCCCGCATGAAGCCGACGGCCGTGCTGATAAACACCAGCCGCGGCCCTGTCGTGGACGAGGCCGCGTTGACCGACGCCCTGCGCGACAGACGCATAGCGGCCGCCGGCCTCGACGTGTTCGAGCGGGAACCCGTCGCGCCGGACAACCCGCTGCTGTCAATGGAAAACGTCGTCGTAACGCCTCACACCGCCGGAACCACCTGGGACACCTGGTTCCGCCGCGCCGAGTTCGCCTACCGCAACATGCAAGGCGTGTGGGACGGCAACCCCCCAATGGCCGTAGCCCAAGACTACGACATCGAGTAATCCCAAAGCCCACCCAACTAACAATCAAGGAGCGATATGAAACCTGTAATCAAAACAGTACACGGCGCCTCCAACCCCGTACTCGGACCGGACGACGGTACCCCCGGATACGTAATGCTCTGGGTACAGCACCCGCCCGGGGGAACCAGCCCGCTGCACACCCACCCCTGGGAACACCAGGCGTACATCGTAGAAGGCGCCGGCGTCCTGTGGGTCGAGGGCGAGGAGTACCCGGTTGCCGCCGGCGACGCCGTGCTCGTCCCGCCCGACGTCGAGCACCAGTTCCGCAACACCGGAGACGTTACCCTCAGCCGAGTTACCGTCAACCCTCTCAGTTCGGTCGGCAAAGAGTAGTCCGTAAACCGACAGGGGCTAACCTGGAGGCAACTCGCAGGGCGTCCCTTGTGGACGTCCGCCCCTCGGCTGCCACTGGCCTGCATCTAAGGAGACCGCCACATGACCACTCCCGCCCACACCGGCGTCCACGACATGGGCGGCGCGCTCAGCGACGAGCCCATAGACCGCTCAGCCCACGAATGGGCAGACTGGGAACACGTCGCCAACGCCCTCGCGGGCGTCCTGCGCTACCACGACCTGGTGAGCGTGGACGAACTGCGACGCGGCATAGAATCCATGTCCACCGAAGAGTACCTCGCGTCGAGCTACTACGAACGCTGGTCGGCCTCGCTCGAAACCCTGCTCGTGGAAAAAGGCATCCTCACCATCGAAGAGATAGACGCCCGCGCGTCGGAAATACAAGACCGATGGGAGTAGTATTCTCGGCCTCCCCCGGTCTGTTCACCGTCGGCGACGCTGTCGTCGTTCGCGCTGATGCCGCCGACCATCACCACCGCACGCCCTGGTTCGTCAAGGGCAAGCCCGGAGTAGTCCGCGCTGTCAGCGGCCCGTTCTTCGACCCCGAATCGCGCGCGCATGGCGGCTCCGGAGAACCGAAGCGCCTGCTGTACCAGGTCGAGTTCAGCCAGTCGCAAATTTGGGGAGACCGTTACGCGGGGAATAGCGACGACCTCCTGCTCATAGACCTCTACGAACAGTGGCTAGAGCCGGGACAGACCCCCGAATAACTCCCCCACATAGCTACAAGGAATCAGAGATGAGCGCCAACCACCACGACGAATCCGAACACCCCGGCGCACAGCCCGACGCCGATCTCAGCCGCCGCGCCACCCGCGCCCTGGCCATCCGCGACCTGCTAATTCGCAAGGGCATCGTCCAGGCCGACGAGATAGACGAGCAGGTGCATCGAGTCCGCTCGCGCGCCCCGGCCGACGGCGCGAAAGTCGTTGCCAGAACGTGGGTTGACCCGGAGTTCAAGGCGCGCTTGCTCACCGACGCCCGTTCCGCCGTAGCCGAACTCGGCTACACGCTCACCCACGATGCCGAGCTTGCCGTCGTCGAAAATACCGACGACGTGCATTACCTCGTCGTATGCACCCTCTGTTCATGCTACCCGACCGCCCTGCTCGGCCCGCCGCCCGACTGGTATAAGAGTTTCGCGTACAGGCGCCGCGCCGTCGTGGAACCCCGCGCCGTCATGCGCGAGTTCGGCCTCGAATTGGACGAAAGCGTCCAGATCCGCGTCGTTGACAGCGCCGCCGACCTGCGCTATTTGGTACTCCCGCGCCGACCCGCCGCCACCGAAGACATGGCCGAGTCCGAGCTCGCCGCCCTCGTAACCCGAGACAGCATGATCGGCGTGACCGAAGCCCTAAGCCCCGCCCGCGCGTAGGCATACACGGCCAAAGTCTCGGGATTCTCGACGCGCGCTCGTGCACTAGAATTGGTCACATTCCGTCAAAGACAAGCGGGGCAATCGCAAGCAGCGTATATCTATCTCGTTGTGCTTGCGGCCCTCGTCTTTCTAATAGGGTCAGCATGCGGCGCCCCGGAGCCGACCGCCACGCCGACGCCTACGTTGACTGCGACCACCACGCCTGCCACGACTGCGACTACGGTAGTGACCATCGACCCCGCCCACACTCCTATATTTGAGCATCGGCCGACATCCACACCCACTTCGACTCCAACGCCCACGCCAACACAGACCTCGACATCCACACCCACCCCGACACCTACGCCCACACTCACATCCACGCCCACTTCGACTCCCACGTCCACGCCAACACAGACCTCGACATCCACACCCACCCCGACACCTACGCCTACGCCCGCGCCAACGACCGAGGCCGGTGTCCGCGCACATCTATCGGAGTACGCTCCATGGCTGGCGAATCCGCCGGACAGGTATCAGGCCGATGCAGCCGACGCAATCATCGCTATCTGGTTCATGGATGCGGACCTCGCCAATGCCATTGCCACCCTTCCCTGGTTTACGGAGGGATCGAAATTGCCCCGTCAAAGCGATTGGAGCATATTCAAAGAGTTAAGCCACATCGCCAGTAGAGACTTGGAATTGGCGAATGAGATAGCAGAAAGTCCCTGGTTCGAGGAGGGCCCGATAGCGCCCAGGTGGGACTCGCTTCGGGCGATAGGCAACCTGATGGCCCTCCCCCCTGCCTTCGCCAGGACAATTGTGCGCCATCCATGGCTCAGCTCTCTGGAAGGCCCGGCCCAACGAGACCTAGCGTATTTCGCCAGTTCCTTCCTGGATGATGTAGGCCTGGAACTAGCTAAGCGGGTGTTTGGATTCTCCTGGGTCGCAGACGGTCTTTCCAACGACGAATATCAGGCTCTTTTAGCCCTGAGCTCCATAGCGCGGACAGACAAGGAGCTAGTCCACCCCGTCGCAGGCTATCCCTGGGTGATTGACGGGATGAATGAACTGGAACTGCAAACCCTACGCGCGATAAGGTCGTTCGCGAGAGAGGGCCTAGAGTCGGTCGAGTCGCAGGCAAACCTCCATTGGCTCCAAGATGACGTCACCAATGCCGAATACATGCGGTTCGTCCTCGGCTTGCCGGACGGCACGGTTGATCTGACAGCCAATCTCAGCGACTCCCTGATAGGCGCTGTACTCGATTCACTGTATGCAACTGCTGGCCGCCGAAAGTGCGTCAGCTCCCTCAGGACGCTGGGCGCTGAGCCAAGCATTATGGATGGTCTCGATAGGGACGAGGCTTTTATGGTCATTGCTATGGCCATTGCTGTGGAGGACCATGTTGAATGCGATGTCCGGGCGGTATATCAGAGCCTGCTAGAATCCCGCTTCATTCAAGCTGCCACAGTCTCCTTGCCGCTTGCCGGCGACGTAAACATTTGGGTCTTGGCGGACCAACCTTTCAATCCAGGAGAAGACTATCCGTCCCTCATTGGAGATGCAGCCCGGGTTATGGAGGAGTTTCTGAATGCGCCGTTTCCTACCAACGACGTTGTCATGCTGGCCGTAGCGAGCGGGGGGAACCAGCGGCAGGTTTACTTCTTCGTGGGAAGCAGTAGAAATGAGTGGACCATATACCACGAGATGGCGCACTACTATTTCACTGGCCCTCCGGCGTGGGTCTCTGAGGGCGCGGCTGAGTTTATGGCGGGCCTCGTTTACGACCGTCGAGGCGTGCAAGATCTGTCCGGCTCCGGGGAGAATGCGGCGCTCAACGCTGAATGGTGCCTCGATGAGATGAAATTCGAGAATATCCGGCATTATGCTTTCATGTTCGATAAACGCCGCGAGTTGGGCATCATCGTACCTCGCCCGTGCCTGTACAGATTGGGACGAAATTTCATGCACGCCGTGTTGGACACCATCGGAGAGGAAGCGATGTCCGCTGCGCTGAGAGAATACCTGTTGGAACGCTCGGACAGTTCGGACGAAAACGAAGAAATCCTATATCGAGCGCTCTTGGACCATGCGCCGTCGGACCGCAAAGACGCCTTCCAGGAAATATACAGGGCGCTGCACGGCGGGCCTTATGTGTTTCCTGAGCCACCCGCATCGGACGACCACGGCAACGAGGCCAACGACGCCACGCCAATCGCCGTAAGCGAAGTGGCAGACGGGGAATTGGACTACATGTTCGACTTCGACTACTTCAGCTTCAAGGCGCAGCTAGGCCAGAGATACCGAATAATCGTCAAACACCGGGCGCTGCGAGCAACCAGTTTGGGACTTTACGAACCTAACGGAGTACGGGCTCTAAATGACTATTGGGAATACCGCCAACGAGCGGTGGATGGGCCTGAGATAGTCTGGGTGGCGCCAACGTCTGAGGTGTACTACTTCGCCGTAAGGAACTTCGGCGGGGAGACTGGCCCTTACACACTGACGATCACCCCGATAGACCACTGAGGTATGGACGGCCAGTGGCTACCCTTAAAACACACAGTTCGGGCTGGACGGCGAGACTTTTGACTTTTAGCTATTGCGGATACCGTCATACTGCCGTAGATTATCTATACCCCCTACGGAGTGGACAACTATGCCAACCATGACCGGAGCGCAGGCGCTCGTCGCGCAGCTAATCGCAGAAGGCGTAGATACCGTCTTCGCCCTTCCCGGCGTCCAGATCATGGCGGCATTCGACGCTTTCCACGAGCGCAGGCAGGACGTCCGCCTCGTACACGTCCGGCACGAGCAGGCGACCACCTACATGGCGGACGGCTACACTCGCGCCACGGGCAAGGTCGGCGTAGCCATGGCGGTTCCCGGCCCCGGCGCTCTCAACGCAGCCGCCGGACTCGGCACCGCATACGCCGCTTCGTCCCCAGTGCTGCTCATCTCCGGCCAGATAGCGAGCGCCTCGCTCGGTAGGGAAGAGGGCCAACTTCACGAAATCGAAGACCAACTCGATGTGTTCCGACCCATCACCAAGTGGGTTCACCGCGTAACCCGCGTAGAGGAGATACCCGCCGCCGTACACCAGGCGTTCCGGCATCTCAAGACCGGCAGGCCCAGACCCGTCGAGCTTGAGGTCCCTCCCGATACCCTCGCCGCCACCGGCAACGCCGATCTGATAGAGGCGGAAGACTACCCGCCGCAAGCCGCGAGAGCGAGCGACGTCGAGCGCGCCGCGAGCCTGCTCGCCTCAGCCGAACGGCCAGCCATCATGGTTGGCGGCGGCGCGCGAATATCCGGCGCGGGCGACGAGATACTTCAGTTGGCGGACTTCCTTCAAGCCCCCGTCATGGGTACCCAGAACTCCAAGGGCGTTATAGATGAGGGCAGCCCCTTCTTCGTCGGAACCAACTACTCCATGGTCGGCCCCGCTGACGCCGTGTTCGCCGACGCCGACGCGCTCCTCGCCGTAGGCTCGCGGCTTCTCTTTACTCAGCGAGACGCGCCTCCGAATCCGACCACAGTACAGATAGACATAGACGCCGCAGAGATTGGCCGCAACCTGCCCGTCGAAATCGGCGTAGTGGCGGACGCCAAGACCGCCTCCGCTCAGCTTCTGAGTTGCCTGCGCGAATCCTCGAGCCCCAAGCCCTCCCGCGCCGACCGCATAGCCGAGCTGCGCGACGGATTCTTCGAGGAGATGAGGCGGATCGCTCCCGCGCAGGCGCGTATCATAGAGGATATGCGCGACGCGCTGCCCGACGACGCCATAGTCGTCAGCGGCGTTACCAACATCGGTTACTGGAGCAACGTCTTCTACGAAGTTCGCCAACCGCGTACATACGTAACGTCCGGCTACTTCGGCACGCTCGGCTACGCCTTCCCTACCGCCCTCGGCGCGCAGGTCGGACGTCCCGACAGAAAGGTCGTAGCGCTCTGCGGCGATGGCGGCTTCATGTACAGTCCCCAAGAACTGTCGTCCGCGCTTAGACACGGCATCAACGCGGTAGCGGTCGTCTTCAACAACGGTGCGTTCGGCGCCTCCGAGTGGGATCAGACCCATCGCTACCGGGGAGCCTTCATCGGAACCGACCTGAACAACCCGGATTTCATGATGCTCGCCCAGTCGTTCGGCGCCGTCGGTATGCGAACCGAGCCCGAGGGGTTCGGCGAACTGCTCGAATCCGCCCTGGGCGCCGACTCCCCCGTCCTGCTCGAGGTCGTCTTGCCGAACATGATGCCGCCGTTCCAGATAGTGGAGTAGCGACCTCCGATGACGCACATCCCGCCAAGAAGCAGGGGAACGCTGCGCGCGCAGGCGGACCACTCATACCTGTCTCGCGCGATCATGCTGCCTGCGCAGCGCTTCATGCACACCGAGGCGATCGGCGGCATCGTGCTGCTTGCGGCTACCATCGCCGCGCTCACGCTGGCGAACTCGCCGCTCGCGGACGAATACCATCACATCCTCGATCATCACCTGACGCTCAGCTTTGGCCTGTTCACCGTTGACCTTACGATAGAGGAGTGGATCAACGACGGACTGATGGCGATCTTCTTCTTCGTCGTCGGCTTGGAGATTAAGCGCGAGGTAATTCGCGGCCAGCTATCCACGGTGCGAACGGCGACGCTGCCCGTCGTAGCCGCAATCGGCGGCATGGTAATTCCGGCAGCTATCTACGTCGCGTTCAACCTCGGCGGATCCGGCGAAGCCGTACGTGGCTGGGGCATCCCCATGGCGACCGACATCGCATTCGCGCTCGGAGTCCTGGCGCTGCTCGGCAGGCGCATCCCCTCCGAACTGCGCGTCTTCATGTTAGGACTCGCCGTGGTGGACGACTTAGGCGCCATAGCCGTCATAGCATTCGCCTACACCGAAACGATAGACCTCGCGCAGATTGGAATAGCCGCCGCGCTAGTAGTAGTCATGATGGCGGCCAACCGGCTCGGCCTGCGACAGCCCGCCGTCACCGCCGGGCTCGCATTCGTCATTTGGGTCGCCGTGCTCAAGTCCGGCGTCCACGCCACCGTCGCCGGCGTGCTGATAGCTGTCCTGACGCCCGCGACGCCCGAGACTAGCGGCCAGCAGTTCGCCGATGAGTCCGAGGCGCTGCTGGCCGAGTACCGCACGTCCATAGTCGCAGGAGACCGCGACCGCGCCGAAGTGGCTCTGGGCGAAATAGAACATCTGGTCCGGCTGACCGAAGCGCCGCTCGAGCGCATGGAACGTCTGCTCCATCCCTGGACGAGCTACGTCATACTGCCGGTGTTCGCCCTCGCCAACGCCGGAATCCACTTCTCAGGCGGCGGATTCAGCGACGCCCTGTTCCAGAACAACGTAGCTATCGGCATAATCGCCGGGCTGGTCCTGGGCAAGCCACTCGGAATCGTCCTGTTCCCGCTGGTAGCGTCGAGGCTGGGTCTCGTATCCCTGCCGGCCGCGACAACGTGGAGTCACGTATTGGGCGTTGGCTTCGTCGCCGGAATCGGATTCACCGTTGCCATATTCGTAACTGGCTTGGCTTTCGGCCAGTCCCCTGAGCTAATAGACTACGGCAAACTGGCGGTGCTCGGCGCATCCGTAGTCGCCGGACTGCTCGGCTACACCATCTTGCGTTTCGCATCCCGCTCCGTCAGGTCGTGACGCTCAGCCGCGCTTCTTCCTGAACTGTTCGATTATGATGGCGGCGCCGATCGCGATCAGCAGCGCGGGCCAGTACTGGCCCAAGCCGCCCTCGATTACCCCAAGCCGCTCGAGCAGCAGGATGGCGCCGATAGCGATGAGGGCCAATCCGATGAACATGGGTTACGGTCCTTCCTCCCAGTACTGCAGCGGCGAGCGCGGATCGAACGGCTTATACGGGTACTTCGCGAGCGCGTCTTCATCCAGGTCTATGCCGATGCCCGGCGTGTCCGGAACCGCGATGTACCCATCAACCACCTCGAAAGGCTGCTTGGCTATGTCGCGCCCGAAGTCTTCCAAGTTCACGAAGTACTCCGTAATCAGGAAGTTGGGAATGGCAGCCGACACCTGTATAGTCGCCGCAAGCCCTAGCGTAGTGCTGTTGAAGTTGTGCGGCGATACGACCACGAAGTACGGCTCCGCCATAGCCGCGATCTCCTTCAGTTCGAGTATGCCGCCCACGTTGCACACGTCCGGATTCAGAATGTCCGCCGCCTGCTTCTCGAAGACCTCCCTGAACTCGAACTTGGTATAGAGCTCCTCGCCGGTAACAACGGGAATGTTCACGTCCCGCTTGACGGCCGCCAGCGCGTCCACGTTCTCCGCCAGCACCGGCTCCTCATACCAGAACGGGCGATACCGCTCGATCTCGCGTCCGATGCGCCGAGCGTGCATCGGCGCGAGCCGACGGTGCATCTCGACCAGAATGTCCACGTCCCAGCCGACCGCTTCCCGCACCGCGCGCACGTTCTCGATAGCCGCGTCTTCGACTTCCCGGCTAACGAAAGTCCGCCACGGCCCCGGAATAGGGTCGAACTTCATCGCGTTGAAACCCATCTCCACCACCGCCTGCGCGCGTTCGGCTAGCGCCTCAGGTCCACCGCCGCCACCGCCCCAGCCGTTCGCGTACACCCGGATCTTATCCCGGCACGCCCCGCCTATCAGCATGTGAACCGGCATCCCGGCCGCCTTGCCCGTAATGTCCCACAGCGCGTGTTCTATGCCGCTGACGGCGCACCAGAAGTCCATCGCCCCGCGCCGCCCGGCAAAGTCGTCGTAAGCCCACTGTACGAAGTGCTTGATATTGCGCGGATCGCGCCCAAGCAGATACCGACGCAGCTGATCGATGTGCGCCGTAACCTGCACGTCCCGGTCGGATTGCGTGTAAGCCTCGCCCCAGCCGTACAGCCCCTCATCCGTCTCGACCTTCACGAAGCAGAGGTTCTTCCCCCGACCCGGGTTGGCCAGAAAGTGTTTTACGTCGGTAATCTGCATAGGGAAACCTCCGGGTTCCGGTTATTGGTGTTAGTCATTACTGCGCCGTCCATCCCCCGTCCAACACGAGCTCGCTGCCTGTCATCCACCCGGACTCGTCAGACGCCAGGAACAGGACGCCGTTCGCGATCTCCTCCGGCTCGCCGTACCTGCCCAGCGGAATCCGCGCCAGCATCTCGGCATACGTAGCGGGGTCTTCCCGGCGCGGCTCCGTCATGGGCGTCATGATCGGCCCCGGATGCACCGAGTTGCACCGTATCCCGTCCTTCGCGTACTGCATAGCCGTCAGCTTAGTTAGCAGTCTAACGGCGCCCTTCGACGACTGGTACTGCGGACTCGACATCTCCGTTCCCACCAGGCCCAACTGCGACGATATGTTGATGATAGATCCGCCGCCAGCCTCGAGCATCGCCGGTATCGCGGCCTTCGTCCCCAGGAATACTCCCTTGGCGTTGATGTCCATTACCCGATCCCAGTCCGCCTCTGACGTCTCGTGCACCAGCCCCCATTGGCTGACGCCGGCGTTGTTGACCAGAACGTCCAGCCGTCCGAACCGAGCGACGGTCGCCGCGATAGCCGCCTGCCACTCCGCCTCGCTTGCAACGTCGAGCTTTGCGAACAGACACACGCCGCCGGCGTCCTCGATCTCGCGCGCTACGCTCTCTCCCTCCGGAAGAACGTCGCCGATGGCTACCTTCGCCCCCTCCCGCGCGAACAATCGCGCCTCCACCGCGCCCATCCCCTGCGCGCCGCCGCTTATGAACGCAACCTTGCCTTCCAGTCTCAAGACACGCCTCCCGTTGATCGCTAATCGTCGCTAATCGTCGCTAATCGCCGCCCAACTCGGCAACCCGATCTATCATCGCCTCGGCCCACGCGCGGAGGTTGTCGTCCAGGTCCGCGCCGCAGTGCGGGCATTCATAGTCTCCCTGGCAGTACCTCATCCCGCAGGTGGGGCAGGGTGGTATCAGGTCTAGGCTATCGATAGCGTACTGTATCTGTTGTTCGTTCGCCATGCTCGTCTAACCAAACTCCTCGAGCGCTCTGTAAGCCTCTTCGCGCAACGGCATCCCAGCCAACGCGCCTCGACCCCGCAACTTCAGCCCAGCGGTCGCCACTCCGAGCCTGCCCGCGTCCGCCATGCTCATGCCGTTCAGCAGCCCATGTATGAACCCGCCGTTGAAGGCGTCTCCCGCGGCAGTCGTGTCGATCACCCCCTCCGGGGCGAATGCGGGAATCTCGACAGTCCCATCCTCGGAGCCGATCAACGCCCCGTCGGCGCCGCGCGTAACCGCCACGACCGGAACGCCCAACCCCCGGAAATGCTCCACTACCGCGAAAGGGTCGTCCGTATCCAGCAGCGCCTGCGAATCCTCCGGCGCGTTGGGTAGCAGATAGTCAACGTAGGGCAGGAGTTCCGCCGCCGCCTCGCACAGATCGTCCGGAGACCACAGCTGATGCCGGTAGTTCGGATCGTAAGATACCGCGACGCCGCGGCTCTTAGCGATCTGCGCAGCCCGCAGCACAGTGGCCCGCGCGCTCTCCGAGATCGCTTGCGCCACGCCTGAGCAGTGCAAGACCCGAGCCGAGCCGATGTAGTCCGCGTCCAGATCGTCCGGCTGAAGCGTGCTTGGCGCGCTGCCCGAGCGGTAATAGACGAACTCGCGGTTCCCATCCGGCAGCAGCGCGACGAAGTGGACCGCGTTGAAGCCCTCCACCGTCCTGACGCCGCTCGTATCTATGCCCTCCGCTTGGAAGGCGCCGAGCAAGTAATCCGCGAACGGGTCATCGCCAAGTAGCGTAACATACCCCGCGCTCGTGCCGAGCCGACTGAGCGCGACGCATATGTTGAAGCTGTCTCCCGCAAGTGAGCGCGTGAACGTATCGGCAGACTCTATCGGATCCTCGGAGAAGAGCTCGATCATGCACTCGCCAATGCTGATTACGTCGGGCATTGTCTTTTCGCTACCCCATCGCTACCTTCGAGCATACTTCACGATGCGCCGCCCGGACTGCCCCTCGACCGGCTGCACGAAGTAGATGCTGCCGTCCGAGTCGCCCGCCGCGCCGTGGCAGCTTCGGAACTCCGGACCGCCCCAGCGTTCTAGCCGGTTGCCGTCCGCGTCCAGAATGCTGAAGTAGCCGCCGTTATGCTCGGCGACGTAGGCGCGGTCCTCCGGATCCGCCCAGACGACGGCGGGGCCTATTAGCTCAGAATTCCACCGCGACAGGTAGTTGCCGTCCTGGTCGAAGACTTGAACGCGGTCGTTCTCGCGGTCCGCCACCAGCACGTGGCCGCGCGAATCCACCAACACGCCGTGCGGCAGGTTGAACTGCCCCGCGCCGCTGCCCGGATCGCCCCAACTCAAGATGTGCTCGCCGCTCGCCGTGAACTTGTGGACGCGGCAGTTGGCGTATCCGTCCGCCACGAACACATCCCCGTTTGGCGCCACGGCGACGCCAGCCGGCAGGTTGAACGGCTCGCCTCCGTGCGTAACGTCCACCCACCCATCAGAACTGAACTCCGAGTTGTCCGCCCCCGTATCCGAACGATGGCCGCGCTCGCCGATCTCCAGCAGAAGCTCGCCGTCCGTCGAGTACTTCAGAACCTGGCCGGCGTCTCGGTCCACTATCCAGATGTTGTCCGACGGATCGGCGTAGATAGCGTGCGGGAAGACGAAGTCCACCCCCGCCCAGTCGCTCAGGTAGTTGCCGTCCTTGTCGAACACTATGACCCCGCGCGCCCCGCGATTGAAGCCGTAAACTCTGTCCTGAGAGTCCACCGCGACCGCCGCCATTGGAGCGTCCCAGCCGTCCGGCAGCTTCGCCCAATTCGAGATGATGTCAAACGTATTCTCGCCGCTGCCAATCGTAGCCATATCATTCTCCTGCCCTTGCGATTCAGTCCCTTGCCCACGGGGTATGCAAGACCCTCGCCCTAACGATTCAGTCCCTTCCCCATTGATGGGGGAAGGGTAGGATTGGGGGTGAAAACCCAGCTCCGTTATCCGTTCGGCGCACAGGCTCGCATAACCGCCAGCGTAGAATCCACCCCGCGCCGCGCCGCGACCACGCGAACTATCGCCGTATCCAACCCCTCAGCCAGCCGAGTGAACGCCGCGTTTGCGCCGTCCGCCTTGCCGAAGTAGCCGACCGCGTTCAGTATCTCGACCGGGAAGGCGTCCGCCACTTCGTCGCGCGACGCCCCGTTCTTTCGCATCTCATCGAGCTCGCCGAGCTCGTCCGCAAAGCCCATGCGCTCGAAGTGCGCGCGATAGCCCAGCTGCCGCTCTCGCTCCGTCGGTACAGACGCGCCGAGCGCGTAGCCCATCGTCGCCTTCGCCAGCGCGATGCGCGCCGCGTCCACGTCGTCGTCAACGCAGATGCGGATGTACTCCGCCACCTTTATCTCCGAAGGGTCGCGCCCCGCTTTCGCCGCTCCGTCTGCGATTCGCTCGCGGCTCCACGCGATCTGCTCCGGAGTGCACCAGTTCAGGCTCGCGCCGTCGGCTAGTTCGCCGCTCAACTCCAGCATCCGCGGACCGAGCGCGCCCAGATACACCGGCGTCTCCGGCGCGGGACGCATCGCCAGCCGCATTCCCTTAAGCGTGGTCGTCTCGCCGTCATAGTCCACCCGTTCGCCGCGCACCAGTCCGCGAACCACCATCAGGTAGTCCCGCATCAGCGCGAGGGCCGACATTCGTCCAACGCCGAGCGCCGCCCGCGCCGCCGGACGGTACGCGCCGCCCGAACCGATGCCCATGATGAACTTGCCGCCGGTGATCTCGCTCACCGTGCCGCCTTCCATGGCGAACGACAACGGCGTCCGGTACATTACGGGAGAGACGGCGATGCCCGTCGTCAGCCCTCCGTCCACGACCTCCGCCGACGCCTGCCAGCGCTGAACGCAGATATGGAACGAATCCTGGCCGTTCCCTTCCGGTGTCCAGATGCTCGTATAACCGAGCCGCGCCGCCTCCCGCGAGACCTCGCGCTGCTCATCCAAACTAAGACCCAACGTCGGATCTAGCCCAACTCCAATCTCCATAATTAACCCCTGTCGAACTGCTGCCGCGCCCTCTTGAAGGCCCTTTGGCTCACGAAGGCTCACTGGCGGGCATTGTATCTATCCGCCCAAAGCGCGGCAACTGTTCTATCCTGTGTGCGAGACAAAATAATAACCCTTTGCGTCTCTGCGCCTTTGCGTCTCTGCGTTAAATCGCCCTCAACCTCCCGGCTGTTGGAGCAGTTGCAAGAGGTTCCCGTCCGGGTCCTCGAAAGTCGCCACCCATCCGCCCCAATGTTCCTGTTCGGGGGGACGGATGAAGCTCACCCCTTTGCTCTCAAGCCTCTCGTGCAGCCCGTGGATGTCGCCCACGTCGAAATTGACCATGATGCGATTCGGGTCGCGCGCCTGGCCTCGCACCCCGTCGTGGCTGCCGATGGAGAAGCGCACGTCGCCCCACTCGAAGTTTACGAAGTGGGGATGATCGGAGCGCGGCGTTAGCCCCAGGGTGTCAACGTAGAATGTTCGCAGACTCGCCAGATCGTCCGTCCATATGATAACGCCGTTCATGTATCGAATCATTTTGCCTACCCATCTCTTGACATATGGGTCTATAATAGCCTTCAGGGAAACGGGAGGTGGATGTTGACAGCCTATGGAAGAGTCCCTGGAAAGGAGGATGCGCAAATTGGATAGCAGTACGAGGAGGTATTCCGGGTAGGTGTTCCCCGGAACGCCTCCAAAATGGGCGGGGCCTCAGCGTTTGACGCGAGGCCCCGCTCTCTTTTTGCCGCTGATACCCCTTCCCCTTGCCATCCCCCTGATAGAGGGTGTCCAAACCCCTCTCCCTCGGGGATAGGGCTGGGGTGAGGGTGAAATCCCGCCCTCGTCAACCTACTGCTCTCCATTGAAGAAGCGGCGCGGATTGTTCACGAAGATATTCTCGATGTCCGCGTCCGTAGCCCCGAGATCCCTCAGGCGCGGAATCACGCGGCGGGTGATGAACAGGTAGCCGTCCGGGTTGTTCAGATCACGCTGCTCCTGCATCTCCGCGCTTGCGATGCTCAGCGTTACCGACCAGTCGTGGCCGAGCATGATGCGGTGTCCCCAGCCCGCCTCGATCAGCCTCCACGCTGTCTGAGTCCTGCCCTCCCAGTCCGGCGTGAGTTCCGTCTGACGGCCCGGATACCTGTCCAGCCCTATCCACACGCCCTTCTCAAGCAGACCTGTCAGATACTCCGTGTCCGTCGTATCGTTGCTGTGGCCCACATAGACTCGGTTGAGGTCTATGTCCTCGTCCTGGAATATAGCCACCTGCTGTTCGCCCACGCGCTCCGGCGCCCAGGTGTGGGTAGATATGGGAACGTCCGTCGCCGCCTGCGCCCGCGCGGCCGCGCGCAGGATTATCTCGCCCTCGTCCGTAACGCCGCCCATGTCGTTGGCTACCTTGATGATGCCCGCCTTGATGCCTGTGTTCTCGATGCCCACCTCTATCTCGCGCCTGTACAGTCCTGCGACGACGTCCGGACTCGCCGTCCAGAACACGCGCGGGATGTCCCGCCAAGTACCGGTCGCGCAGATGATGTTGATGCCCGACTCGCGCGACACCTGTTCCAGCAGGCGTATGTCTCGTCCCAGGTCGAGCGTCGTAACGTCGATGATCGTCCGCAGCCCCTCGCCATGCGCTTCGCTGAGCGACGCTATGCCGCGTTCGATGGTGCCGTCTCGGTCTATGAACTCCGGGTACACGTACTGTATGCCCGCCGACGTTACGATGACGTGCTCATGCGACAGTGTGAAGCCCAAGTCCGCCGTATCCATAGGCCCCAGAACAGAGTTGATAGTAACCATGCGTCCCTCTCCTGATGGGAAATGTGCCGCAATACTATCCCAAACCAACTGCGCAATCTACCGATGCGCCTCCCATACCTCCATTTACGCAGATGGGCGAAGAACATATCTTAGTCCTATCCTCTGCGTCCCTCCGCGCGCTCTGCGCCTCTGCGTTAAGACTTGCGCCTTGCAGTTTGTCATCCCTGAACTACAGGATTGCTCAGGGTCCCGATGCCGCTGATCTCCACGTCCACCGTATCGCCGGCCTTGATGTTCTGTGTCGCCCCGTCCGTGCCCATCCAGATCATATCGCCCGGATGCAGCGTCAAGTACTTGGACATCTCGCTAATGTAGTGCGCCACACCGAAGATCATCTTGTTGGTGGCGAACTGCGACATCACCTCTCCATTGACGGTAACGGTCGTCTGCAGGCTGTCGAGATCCACGTCCGTCTCTATCCACGGTCCCATCGGCTTGAAGGTATCTGTGTTCTTGGCGCGCCACAGCGTGCGGTCATTTGCCTGCCAGGTGCGCTCGCTCACGTCGTTGCCGATGGTGTAGCCGAGAAGACAGTCCAGAGCCTCGTCTTCCGACACGTTCTTGACGGTCTTGCCGACCACTGCCACAAGCTCGCCCTCGTACTGCACCTGCTCAGTGGCGTCCGGAGGGATCACGATCGGCTCCCCGTGCGCTATCAGCGCGTTGTTCGCGCGGTAGCCGATGTCCGCTTTGTCGGGCAGGTCCGGCTCGCGCCCCAGAAGCGCGGCGGCCTCCCGCACATGCTCCTCATAGTTGATGCCCGCCGCGTAGAAGGTCAGCGGCGCGAACGGTATGCGTATCTGAACGGCGGAAATCGGGAACCTGTGTCCGGTTCGCGCGTACTGTCCGAACGGCGCGCCGGACACCTCCTCTATCTGATCCTCTTCTACGATGCCGTAACTGACGCTTCCGCCATATTGGTATCTGATCCATTTCATCGGTCGCCTCCCGCCTATCAGTCTGGGCCCGCCTATCGGTCTAGGTTGGATGAGTCGGAGTCTATCATCTGCTCGGAGCCTTCGTCAGTCGCCTCCGTCTGAATCCGCGCGCCACTCCATTCGCTGTGGAAGTACAGGAACACGTCTCGCGCCGCCGCCGTTACCGGCACGCCGACCACCACCCCCCACAGGCCTGCGATCTCGCTGGCGCCCACGATGATGATCATTATCATCGCCGGGTGCAGCCTCACCGCCGCGCCGTGCACGCGCGGGGCTACGATGTTGCTCTCGAACAGCTGGACCAAGAAGTACCATATCGCGACCCCGATCGCCGTCTCGGGCGACTTGTCGAGCGCTACCAGGACGGCGGGCACCCCGCCGAGTATCGCGCCAACTATCGGTATCAGCCCGAACAGCCCGGCGACGGCGGCGAGAATCAGCGGGTACGAAACTCCGGCGACCAGCAGCCCGGCGAAGACCAGGACGCCGACTATACTCGCGCTGAGCAACTGCGCGCGTACGTACCGGCCTATCACGTTGTTGACTATATTCAGCGTGTTCAGCGTATGTGTCTGCGCCCGCGGCGAAAGCACGGACAGCGCGCCACCCACCACCTCGTCGCGGTCCTTGAGCAGATAGAACAAGAAGAACGGCACGATCACAAGCCCGATGACCAGCGTTATGGCGTTAGATACGCCGCTGAGGGTTCTCCTAAGTACGCCGAACAGCGCGCTCGTCAAGACATTGCCGCCTGAAGAGACCCACTCTTCGATCTGGACGCGCACCTCAGGAGGGATGCGGTTCGTATATTCATGCGCCCACACCTCTATGGTGGCGCGGGCGCGGGTATAGAGATCGGGGAGCGCGTCGAGAAGATCCTTCGCCTCCGCGAACAGTGGTCTGATGGAGAAGTAGATGAACGCGCCGGCCACCACTATGAATGCGATGTAGATCACAAGAATGACGGCGATGCGAACGGCGGTTGGATGCTCCTCCCTGAAAGGCGCGCGTCTTTCCAACCACTCGACGGCGGGGTGCAGCAGTTGAGCCAGCACCATGCTTATGATGAACGGGAAGAGCGCGCCCCGCGCCAGATACAGCATGAACGCCAGCAGCGCCCCTGCCGCCACGAGCAGAATCGTCAGCCGATGACGATGCCAGAAGTCCAGGGAGGAGTCTGTGTCTGGATGCTGTTGTATTGGGATACCCCCAACTCACGGGATGACTGAACGCTATCGCGTGGCTCTAATGAACTCTCCGATGCGCTCGATCGCCTGTTGCCCCTCGTCCAGCATCGGCGCGAATAAGTGCCAGACGTGAATCATTTCCTTCCATGGCTCGAAGACTGTCTCGACCTCCGAGTCCATGGCGACGCGCGCCAGTCGCGTCGCGTCGTCGTACAGCGTCTCGCGCGTCCCCACCTGTATCAGCAGGGGAGGCAGCCCCGCGAGGTCGGCGTACATCGGCGCGGCGAGCGGCGAGCGCGGGTCCGCGCCGCCGAGATACACGCCGCCCATCGCCACCAGACCCTCGCGCTGCACCATCGGGTCTCTGTCGGCGCGAGTCGTCATCGAGCCGCCCAGACCCTCCATGTCCACCCAGGGCGACAGACAGACGCCGCAGGACGGCATCGGCAGGCCCCTCTCGCGTATGCTCAGCAGCGTCGCCACCGTCAGCCCGCCCCCTGCCGAGTCTCCGGCGATGGATAGGTTTGCGGCGTCGTGTCCCTGTTCCAGCAACCACTCGTAGGCCGCCGTCGCGTCCTCGACCGGCGCTGGAAACGGATTCTCCGGCGAGAGGCGGTAGTCTATCGTCAGGACGCCACCGCCGGTCTCCGCCGACAGTCTCCGCCCGAATTCGCGGTGCGTGGCGGGAGAACCGATTACGTAACCGCCGCCGTGCAGATAGAGCGTAACGCCGTCGCCCGTGGCTCCCGTAGCGCGGACCATCTCGCCAGGGATGCCGTTGGCTTCGACCGTCGTTATCTCCGCAGGCGTATCGCCGCCCACGTATCGCGCCAACCGCTCGAAACCATCCCGCGATTCTTCAACCGTCGGATTCTCGGGCCGTTCGCGATTGGTCAGCAGGTCTATCACCGCTTCCAACTGTTCGATGGACATTCGACGCTCCTCTCTAGACTTTATTCCAGTCCGGCGTCCCGATCGTCGTAGGGGGCTTCCCTTGTGGGCGCCCAAATTCAGGTCATCCTTCGGTTGG
Source organism: Dehalococcoidia bacterium (assembly GCA_965208795.1). Classification (GTDB taxonomy): domain Bacteria; phylum Chloroflexota; class Dehalococcoidia; order Lucifugimonadales; family UBA1123; genus VXRN01. The sequence continues at coordinate 67,039 of CBDBPQ010000002.1, read as the reverse complement.
CTCTGATCCCAGCAGCGACAGGATGCTCGCGCCATTCGCGTTTTGGCTCTCTTCCACCTTGCCCAAACGCTCCATCAGAACCGGGTAGGATTCCACTTCCGCTATCTCCTCCATCGCCGTCGGCTTGGCGATACTCCCTTCAGCCACGCGGATGGCTGGCGCCAGCCTTTCCGCCTTCGCCAATTCGCGCTCGGCTTCCCGCGCCCTGAACTCCGGCATCACCTCGCGGGCGAACAGCCGCAGCGAGTCGCAGATATGCTCGTGCCGGTTCCGTCCGCCCTGCTGGATGAAGACGACCTGATCGACGCCCGCCTCCTCGTAGATCCGAAGCGTATCGCGCACTTGCTTCGGGTCGCCAATGCAGCCCGTCGGCCCCAGCTCTTTCGGGCCGTTCTTCTCGAAATCCTTCCAGATGTCGAACTCGCCGGGCACGTGCGTGCCGGTAGCGTAGTAGTGGCTGAGCGCGTACCCGAAGAACTGGAAGCCGCGTAATCCCCGCGCGACCGCCGTATCGCTGTCCTCATGGCACATGAAGCCCGTAACCATGGCGATATTCGGATTCACCGCCTGGCCTATCGGCTCGCACTCAGACTCGAATGTGTCGTAGTACTCCGATACCCAGTGGCGAGCTTCGTCGGCGTCCACGAACGCGAACGTCAGCGCGCCGATTCCCAGCCGCGCGGCCAGTTTGATAGTCTCGCGGTTCGAGCAGGCGACCCAGATTGGGGGGTGCGGACGCTGCAGCGGCTTCGGTACAACGTTGCGATGCGGCATCGAGAAGTACTCGCCACTGAATCCGGCATAGGGGTCCGAAGCCATCATCTGCGCCGTCTCGCGCAGGGTCTCCGTCCACATATCCCGCTTCTGCTGCGGATCTACCCCGAACCCTTCGAGTTCGATTCGAGAACTCGACTCGCCCGTCCCCCAGTCAACGCGCCCGTCGCTGACCAGATCGAGTGTGGCGATGCGCTCCGCCACCCGCGCCGGATGGTTGTAGCCGGGTGGCATCAGCACGATGCCGTGCCCCAGCCGGATGCGCGACGTTCGCTGGCTGCATGCGGCGAGAAACACCTCCGGCGCCGACGAGTGCGAGTACTCTTCCAGAAAGTGGTGCTCCACCTCCCACACGTAGTCAATGCCGAGACGGTCGGCAATCTCTACCTGCTCTAGCGCGTCCTTGAACAGCCGATGTTCGTCGCCGTCCCTCCACGGGCGGGGTATCTGGTGCTCGTAGAAGATGCCGAATTTCATGCGCCGTACACCCGCTCAGGAGATTTGGAGGCGAGTGTATCAACGCGATTGGCTTGGCGCAACCATACCCCAGCCACCCCGGATTTAACGCGGAGGCGCATAGGAGCGCGGAGACCTATATTGTCTCTTCTGCGTTCCTTTGCGCCCTCTGTGCCTCTGCGTTAAAACGGCACTTACACCTTGGAGTACTTCGGCTCGGCAATCTGCGTGCCGTCTGGCAGGTCTGATATCCGGAAGTCCCCGAACATCAGAGGCGACTCCGCCTGCAATAGCTCCAACACCCGTATCGCCAGCGCGCGTATCTCCCAGTCGGCGAACGGCGCGGCGCGCATCTCGATGAAATGTCGCCACGCCCGGACATTTCCCGTAACGAATATCTTCGTCTCAGTCGCATTGGGCAGCGCCGCGCGCGCCGCCTGCCTAATCGCCTTGCGCCGGTCGGTCGCGTACTCGAACTTGTCCCTGGGAAGAGCCGACTCCAACTCCGCCACGAGCTTCACGTAGCTCTCGGCGGCGTTCTCGAGCGCGTCCGTCAGAATCGCGCGAGCCGTGCCTATGCTAGATGAGGGGCCTCCGTTCTCCATCACCAGGGCCGGAGGCAGCACGAACGCGCCTTCGGTCTCGTCAACGTACCGCTGAGAGCGTTGGCTGTACGCGAACCCCGCGCGGTGGCGCACAAGCTCGTGTGTCAGGCTGCGCGATACGCCCGTGAACACGAACCCGTAGTTCACGTGCTCGAACACTGAGCCGTCCTTGGACCGCAGCAGGTTGTGGATGAAATCGGCGATGTCGCGCCGCCCGCGGCCGAAGCTCATGTAGCACAGCCGCGCCGAGACCTCGATGATCGCCTCCGCTTCCGAATCGCCGGCGCGAATGCTGCTGGGGATGTCCGGCAACTCCTCGTCTTGCAGGAACGCGGCGATCTGCGCCCAGTCCACCGACGGACGGCTTACGAGATAGACTCTGGGGGTAACGTAAGTCATTGGCATTGCCTCTCATGACTGCATCTGAAGTGTATCTTTGAATTGTGCCGCGCGCCAACGCTTAGGTGAATTAGGGTGTATAATTGCGCAAGTTATGATTCATGACGAGGATGAAATCATGGTAACCTCTACGACACAACGCCGCCAACCAGCCGATCAGACCGCATGGGCATACGACGATCCCAAGCCCCGACTGTTCACTGACTCCGAGCGGCGCGCGATGAGCGACTCTGGCATCTTGGCAGATAATGATCGCGCCAGGTTGCTCTGCGGAGTCATTTACGTCGAGAGCAAGGCTCGCAACCGCATCCCCCGACTCTTCACCCGTGCCGAATACCACGCGATGGCAGAGGTGGGGATTATCGGGTACGACGAGCGACTGCAGCTGATAGAAGGGGAGATCGTCGTAATGGCCCCCGCCGGAAACCGACACATCGCCGCAACGATCCTGCTGACCCGGGAATTTGCTGTATCAGGCAGACTCTCCGACTTGGCGGACGTGAGTGTGCAAAACCCGGTGGATCTAACGGAACGCTCCGATCCTGAACCTGACTTTCAACTGCTGAAGCTGCGCGAAGACGGATACGCCCCAGCCACCCCCCGAACGGACGACGTCTTGCTGGCGGTAGAGGTATCAGACTCTACTCTCAGCTACGACGTCGATGTCAAAGTCCCCATGTACGCCGCGGCGGGCATTCCCGAACTCTGGATACTGAACCTGCGCGAAGACGTGATAGACTCCCACACCGACCCATCCCCAGATGGATACCGGACAACCCACCGATACCATCCGGGCGACGTGATAGCGCCCTTGGCTTTCCCAGATGTAAGAATCGAAATATCCAAGCTAATTCCCGCGCGAGACTAGTAGTGCGACAACTTAGTTGTGATGGATATTCAGATTCCGATTTATCCCCTCTCCCTCTGGGAGAGGGCTAGGGTGGATAAGCCGCCATTTCAATAATATTGAAGCGCTAGCCCAGCCCCAGCGCCCTCCGCGCCGCCGCCATCATCACCTCCACTGGTGCATCCCGCCCAGTCCACATCTCCCACGCCGCCGCGCCCTGATAGACCAGCATCGGCAGCCCGCCGACCGCGCGCGCGCCGCCGCCCACAGCTGCCCGCAACAGTGGCGTATCCGGCGGATTGTACACCATGTCATACACCACGCAGCCTGCCCGAATAGTTCCGTCCGGTATTGGCGATGCGCCCTCCGCCGGCCCGTGCAGCATCCCGACCGAGGTGGAGTTGACGATCAGATCAGCCGTGCCGCAGGCATCGACGAAAGACGCGTCCGTCAGAGAAACGGCGCGCGCCCCGACGTCCAGAGTCGAGATCTCGGCCGCCAGAGCCTCCGCGCGTTCGCGCGTTCGGTTCCCGATCACCAGTGAGCCTACGTCGCTCTCCGCCAGCGCGTGCGCCGCCGCGCGCGCCGCGCCCCCCGCTCCGACCAGAACCGCGTCCGCTCCCGACGGATCCATTCCGCCGTACTCTCTCAGCGAGTCTATGAACCCTCGCGCATCCGTGTTCGTTCCCCGCAGCCTGCCGCTATCGTGGACGATAGTGTTGACCGCGCCGATTCTGCGAGCGAGGTCGTCCACCTCATCCAGGCTTGCCATTACGGCCTGCTTGTGCGGCACGGTAACATTGGCGCCCAGTGTGTCGTCGGCCCTCAGCGCGGCGACCGCGGCGCGCAGCGTCTCCGGCGCTGTCTCCCAAGCCTCGTACACCGCGGCGATGCCGGCGTTATCGAACGCCGCCTGGTGCATCGGCGGCGATATCGAGTGGCTGATTGGATATCCGAATATGCCGACTTTGAGCGTCACGAAGCCTATCCTTTGCTGGTATGATGCGCTGTACGACATTATAGCGCTGGGAGGCGGCGATATGGGCAGTGACAAAACTACCCTGGAACAGGAGCTCATGTTCGCGGTAGTGAAGGAACGCTACGGCCATCTACTGACGGACGAACATCTCGACGAAGTCCGCAAGTCCGTCCTCGCCATGCGAGCGTACACCGAGCCGCTTCGCGCCCAGCGGCTGACGAACGACGTCGAACCTTTCTCCACGTTCAGACCGTACAGGGGAGGGGAGTGACATGACCGACCAACTGCTGTTCACGCCGGTCAGAACGCTGGCGACGATGATACGCGAGCGGCAGGTGTCGCCCGTCGAGGTCGCCGAGTACTTCCTCGCGCGGCTCGACGAGCTTGGCCCCGCCTACAACTCGCTCGTAACTCTCACCGAGGAGCGCGCGCTCCGAACGGCGCGACGCGCGGAGGCGACGCTGGCGTCCGGCGGCCAACATGGGCCGCTGCTCGGCATCCCTTGGGGCGCGAAGGACCTGCTCGCCACCTCCGGCGGCATCCCGACGACATGGGGCGCCGAGCCGTTCCGCGACCAGACCTTCGACCGCGACGCGACCGTAGTAACGCGCCTCGAGGCGGCGGGCGCGCCTCTGGCGGCCAAAGTAGCCATGATCGAGCTTGCCGGCGGCATGGGCTACCACCAACCCAACGCCTCTCTCACCGGCCCGCCGCGCAACCCCTGGGACCGCGACCGATGGACGGGCGGATCGTCCAGCGGCTCCGGCGCGTCGGTCGCCGCCGGACTCGCGCCGTTCGCCATCGGCTCCGAGACGTGGGGTTCCATCCTATCGCCGTCGAACAACTGCGGCTTGTCCGGGCTGCGTCCCACCTATGGCCGCGTCAGCAGATACGGCGCGATGGCGCTGTGCTGGACGCTAGACAAGCTGGGGCCGCTTTGCCTGACAGCCGACGACTGCGGCCTAGTTTTCGAAGCCATAGCCGGCCCCGACGAGAACGACCCCACAACCTACCCGCATCAATGGACATACGACCCCGAATTTGATCCGGGACGCAGGTACAGAATCGGCGTAATAAAGGACATTGCCGACGGCGCGGACGACGCCGTGAAGGCGAACTTCGAGGCCGCCCTGGACGCGCTGTCCGACGTGGCGGACGTCGAAGAAGTGTCCCTGCCCGACATGCCCTACGTCGAAATAACCCGCGTCATACTCATGGTAGAAGCCGTCAGCGCGTTCGAAGACTTCCTCACCGAGGGCGGGCCCCAGAAACTCACCGCGCCCGAAGACCACTCCGCGCCCTACGCTCGCGCGGCGATACTCGCCACCGACTACGTCCGCGCCCTGCGGCTGCGCGGCCTGATGGCGCGAGAGGCCGACGCCGCGATGTCGCGCTACGACGCGCTTGCGGCGCCAACGTCTCCCACCGTCGCCACGCCCATAGACGAGCAGTTCCGCCGCGGCTCGTCCGGGCCGGGCGACGTAATGGGCGCCATCGGAAACGGCTGCGGCCTGCCGTCGCTGTCAGTCCCCAGCGGTTTCGACGCCGACGGGCTGCCGACCGGCATCCAGTTCATGGCGCGCGCATACGACGAAAACATCTGTCTCGCCCTCGGCCGCGCCTACCAGTCCCGCACAGACTGGCATACCCGGCATCCAGCAGGTCTGGCGTAGGGGCGCTCAATTGTCAACTTAGGACTGGGAAGATGATTATTAATAACGACGAAGGAACGGTTGCAATGGGCAGCATAGTCGCCATAGGCGGGGGAGACCTTAGAACGCTCGCCACGGAGCCGATAGACAGGGAGATAATCCGACTATCCGGCAAATCGAAACCCAACGCGCTGTTCGTCCCGACGGCGAGTAGCGACTCCGTTGAATACGTGGAGGCGTTCGACCGCGCATACGGCGCGAGCTACGGGTGCGAGACGGACACGCTATACCTGCTCGGCAAAGCGCCGCCGACTCAAGCCGTAGAGTCCAAGATAAGGTGGGCGGACATAATCTACGTCGGAGGCGGCAACACGCTCAAGATGATGCGACGCTGGCGGCGGCTGGGGATTGACCGCCTGCTGAAGGACGCTCACGAAAGAGGCGCGATTCTGTGCGGGGTGAGCGCGGGCGCCATCTGTTGGTTCGAACGGGGGCATAGCGATTCCATGTCTTTCTACAAGGAGGAAGGCTGGAGCTACATCGCGGTCACCGGAATGGGATTGCTTCCGGGTCTGGCTTGCCCGCACTACAACGGCGATACCGGCGGCGTTCCAAGACGGGACGATTTCCACGATATGATGAGGCGCAAGGGCGGGCGTGGCATTGCGATAGACAACGACTGCGCGGTCGTATTCGCAGACGACGGCTACAAGGTCGTCACCGCGAACGAAACGTCGGGCGCGTACTCGCTGAGAGTCGAACGCGGACAAACGCTGGAACGCAGGCTGCCCGTCTTGGACGATTACTCGCCAATGGATACACTTTACGACGGGAGTTGAGACGAATGACCCACGACCTGGTTATCAGCGGCGGACGAGTCATAGACCCCGAATCGGGGTTGGACGCGATCCGGAACATCGGCATATCGCGCGGCGAGATCGCCGAGATCGCCGACGCGCCCCTTGATGGCGAAGACACGATAAACGCCGCCGGCCTGGTCGTCGCGCCCGGCTTCATAGACCTGCACTCGCACGGCCAGGACGCCGAGAACTACGCTGTGCAAGCGCTTGACGGCGTCACGACCGCCCTGGAACTCGAAGTAGGCGCCGCGGACATAGACGCTTGGTACGCCGATCGACAGGGACAGGCGGCCGTCAACTTTGGCGCCAGTGTCGGCCACATCCCCGTCCGCATAGAGGTGATGGACGACCCGGGCGACTTCCTGCCCGTAGCCGACGCCGCGTTCAGGGAAGCGACGCCCGACGAGCTGGACCGCATCAAGCAAGGCATCGAGCGCGGGCTGGAGCGCGGCGCGCTCGCCGTAGGCTTCGGGCTGGACTACACGCGCGGCTGCTCGCGTTGGGAAGCGATAGAGGCGTTCCGAATCGCCGCAAGATACGACGCGCCCTGCCACGTCCACCTGCGCGGCAAGGGGCTGCTGGAGCCTATGAGCAGCATCGAGGCGGCAGGCGAGGTCATAGCCGCGTCCGCAGTAACAGGCGCGCCGCTCCACATAGTCCACGTTCAGAGCACCGGACTCCACGCCACCGCGCACACGCTGGACATGATTGCCGGCGCGCGAGCGAACGGCCTAGACGTTACGACCGAGTGCTACCCATACGCGGCGGGCATGACCGCCATAGACTCCGCCCTGTTCAGCGAGGGCTGGCAGGACAAGTACGGCATCGGCTATGACGCGTTGCAGTGGGCCGATACAGGCGAGCGGCTGACCGCATCCACCTTCGCGGAGTACCGCGAGACCGGCGGCATGGTCATCGTACACTCCACGCCACCGGATGCCGTGGACACCGCCGTTACCAGCCCACTCACCGCCATAGCCACCGACGGCTTCCTGCGCGGCGGCAAGGGGCATCCACGCACGTCGGGGACGTACTCGCTCATACTGGGCCGGTACGTGCGCGAGCGTCGGCTGCTTTCGCTGTCCGACGCGCTCGCCAAATGTTCGCTGATGCCGGCGCGAAGACTCGAACGCCGCGCTCCGGCGTTCGAGCGCAAGGGCCGCCTGCGGCCCGGCATGGACGCCGACATCGTGATGTTCGACGCTGACCGCGTGATAGACAACTCCACCTACGAAGAACCTGCGCTGCCGCCGACTGGCATAGAACGGGTGATGGTCGGCGGCGCATCCGTAGTCGAGAACGCCGCCATCGTAGAGGGCGCCCTGCCCGGAACGGGGATTCTGGCGAAGTAAGCCGCCACGCCCCGTTCAGTTGGTCGTTCAGTTGGGTTCATGCGCCTTCAGGAAGTCGCGCACCTGCTCTATCGTCTTCGAGAACAGCCCCTCGTCGTCCTTCCACGGATACGCCGTCTTCTGGGCGTTGGGAGCCAGTTCCGCCAGCGCCATGGCCGCTTCCAGCGAGTGCGCCGGCGTATCGTCGGGCATGACCAGCATCGGCGTCCTGCACGAGCGCGCGAAATCCCGCGACACGCTGTACATGAAGTCCGGCTGGACGCGGTAGAGGTTGTGCAGGTAGCTCTCGACTATCTCCATAGTAACGTCGGACCGCTCCGCGAGCAGTTCGGGCGCCCATGCCTCGATGCCGGAGTCGTACATAGCGTCCGGAGTCTTGCTGGCGTGACCTACCGGCTGGCAGAAGACGGCCGCCGATATGCGATCGGGCGCGCGTTCTATGAGCTTCAGGGCGAAGGGTCCGCCTATGCAGTAGCCCATGAAGAAGAACTCCCGTATGCCCAGATGGTCCATCAGCCCTAGCTGATCGTCCGCGAAAGCTCCCCACGGGTCTTCGACTTGTATAGGTCCGGTGGATTGTCCGCCGTTGGCGTTGCGTTGGTCCATGGTGATGCAACGGAAGTCGTCCGCGAAGACCTCCATCGCGTTGAACACCTGCGAGGGCCAGTTTTCGACCTTCGAGTTCAACCCTCCCCCCGGCGTAACCAATAGCGGGAAGCCTGAGCCTACCTCCTCGTATCGGATTGTGACGTCGCCCTTGGTGTAAAGCGGCATTGCGTTATCTCCTTGCGCCGGTTCGCGCCTGCTATCCGGCGCAAGGGTACACCAGCCGGTCGGAGCGGTCAATTGAGGTTTACCAAAACATCCGCGCTGTGCTATCATGTGCTATCAGCGATTGGAAAATCGTAGAATGTATATGCTGAGAGTGGGAGTAGTACCGCGGCGCGGCGGCGACAGAGAGCCGGAGATTGCTGAAAATCCGGCGCCAACCACCGCGAGAACTCGCCCATGAGCATCCTGCCTGAATGGGAAGACATACAACGCTTCCCCGCGTAAGGCGGGACGGTGTGGCGCCGTTATCGAGCCGCAAAGAGGCCCCTCGCGAATGCCCGGGGCAACTTGGGTGGTACCGCGGGGTATCCATCTGCTGAAACGCAGCGTGTCCCGTCCCTTGTGTGGGCGGGATTTTTGATTTGGCGAATATGGAACGGCGCGGAGGTTCGAGTATGCGACGCAACGGTGGACAGTTAGTATGCGAAGCGCTGCTCCGAGAGGGCGTGGACACGATCTTCGGGCTGCCCGGTGGCGCGATCCTTCCCCTCTACCAGATACTGCCGGAATATCCTGAGCTCAGACACATCCTCGTCAGGCACGAGCAGGGCGCGGCGCACGCCGCCGACGGTTACGCGCGCGTTACCGGCAGGCCCGGCGTGGCCTGGGCGACTTCCGGCCCCGGCGCCACCAACCTCGTAACCGGCATCGGCACCGCCATGATGGACTCCGTTCCCATGGTGCTCGTAACCGGACAGGTCGGACGCGCCGCCATCGGCTCGGACGCCTTCCAGGAAACCGACATCACCGGCATCACCCTGCCTATCACCAAGCACAACTACCTCGTGATGCACGCTTCGGAGATACCGGGCGTCATCAAAGAGGCGTTCCACATCGCCAATACGGGCCGCCCCGGTCCCGTTCTGGTGGATATTCCCAAAGACGTATTCACCGAAGAGGTGGACGTGGAGTGGAGTGACGAGATAGACCTGCCCGGCTACAAGCCCAATCTGAAGGGCCACGGCGGGATGGTTCGCCGTGCGGCGAACCTCATCGAGGAGGCGGAGCGACCGGTCATACTGGCTGGACACGGGGTCATCATCTCCAGGGCATACGACGAGCTGCGAGAACTCGCGGAGGAAGCGCAGATACCGGTCATAACTACCTTGCTGGGCATTGGCTCATTCCCGGAGAGTCACATTCTCAGCGTCGGAATGCCAGGTATGCACGGCATGGCGTACGCTAGCCTCGCGATAGAGGAGGCGGATCTGCTCATCGCGCTGGGTATGCGCTTCGACGACAGGATAACCGGCGACACGTCGCTGTTCGCTCGCGGCTCCAGGAAGATACACGTTGACATAGACCCGTCCGAGATCGGCAAGAACGTTTCGGTGGACGTGCCGATCGTCGGCGACGTGAGACTGGTCTTGCAGGCGCTCAACAAGCGCATCCGGCCGACTTCCAGGCCGGCGTGGCTCAACCGGATCGAAGAGTTGAAGCGCGACCACCCCTCTCTGCTGATACGCGACACCGACAAGCTGCTGCCTCAGTACGTGATCAACCAGATTTCCGAAGCTACCAACGGCGAGGCGGTGATAGTAACCGGCGTCGGCCAGCACCAGATGTGGGCGGCGCAGCACTACACGTTCAACGATCCGTGTTCGTTCGTTTCGTCGGGCGGAGCGGGCGCTATGGGCTACGAGGTGCCGGGAGCTATGGGCGCGCAGGTGGGCAGGCCGGACAAGGTGGTCTGGTCCATCGCCGGAGACGGCGGCTTCCAGATGACGATGTGCGAGCTGGCGACGATGTTCGAGAACCGCATACCCGTCAAGATAGCCATACTCAACAACGGCTTCCTCGGCATGGTGCGCCAGTGGCAGCAGATCTTCTACGAAAGCTCCTACGTGGCGACCGGCTACAGCGGCAACCCGGATTTCGTAAAGCTCGCGGACGCGTTCGGCATATACGGCGCGCGCGTAACCGAGAAGTCCGAGGTCATGCCGACTATCTTGGAGGCGATGGAATTCGACGGACCGGCCGTCGTGGACTTCGTCATCGAACAGGAAGAAAACGTCTATCCGATGATTCCGGCCGGAATGTCGGTCGGTCAGATGATAGAAGAGCCGATACCCGAGGAGGCTCGGAGGTAACACTGTAACTATGACCCCCCTCTCCCTCAGGGAGAGGGCTGGGGTGAGGGTGAAGATAACATGACGACCATGAACGGCGCATGGGAAGGCCATACCATAACCGCCCTTGTCGAAGACAAGCCGGGCGTCTTGAACCGAATAACCAGCATGTTCCGCCGGCGCGGCTACAACATCGCCAGCCTCGCCGTCGGCCCCAGCGAGATACCCGACCTCTCGCGCATGACGTTCGTGGTGGAGGGGGATCCGCTCACGCTGGAGCAGGTGTCCAAGAACCTGAACAAGCTGATAGACGTGATCAAGGTCGTTGACGTGGATGACGACAACAGCGTCTGGCGCGAGCTCGCGCTCATCCGCGTCAGATGGAACACTCAACCCCTCAGCGAGATAAAAGCCATGGTGGATATATTCGGGGCAAAGATCGTTGACACAACTCCCGAAGCTCTGATAATCGAGGTAACCGGCAAGTCCAACAAGGTGGATGACCTCGTGAATGACCTCAATGGATTCGGCTTCCAGGTGCAAGAGGTCATGCGAACCGGGGTCGTGGCGATGAGCCGCAGCCGGAGCGAAGGCGACTCGCGCCGCCGCGTCCACGCCGAAAGACCGGCGGTGAAGTGGGAGAGCGGCAGCGTGTAAATAGAGTCCCTTCCCCCTCGATGGGGGAAGGTTAGGATGGGGGTGAAACCCCGCCACCAACCAGTTAGATAAAGGAACGAACTACATGGCGAAGATCTACTACGAGAATGACGCGGACATGTCGCTGATCGAAGATAAGACCATCGGAATAGTAGGCTACGGCAGCCAGGGCCACGCTCACGCGCTCAACCTGCATGATTCGGGCCTCAACGTCATGGTCGGACTCTACGAGGGCAGCTCCAGCATAGCCAAAGCCGAGGCCGACGGCCTGAACGTGGGCATGGTCGAAGACATGGCGCGCGAGTCCGACATCATCATGATGCTGATTCCCGACCACATCCAGGCAGAGGTCTATCGGGACTCCATTCTGCCGCACCTGCTCCCGGGCAAGACGCTGATGTTCGCGCACGGCTTCAACATACACTACGACTGGATACAGCCGCCCGACAGCGTGGACGTCTCGATGGTAGCCCCCAAAGCGCCGGGACACCGGATGAGGGAGGTATTCACTCGCGGCTCAGGCGTGCCTGGGCTGCTCGCCATCCACCAAGACGTTTCCGGCAACGCCGAAGGCGTTGGCTTGGCATACGCGCGCGGCGTCGGCTGCACCCGCGCCGGCGTATTGGAAACCACCTTCAAGGAAGAGACCGAGACCGACTTGTTCGGAGAGCAGGCGGTACTCTGCGGCGGCGTCGCCGAACTGGTCAAGACCGCGTTCGAGACGCTCGTAGAGGCGGGCTACTCGCCCGAGTCGGCGTACTTCGAGTGTATGCACGAACTCAAGCTCATAGTTGACCTGTTCTACCAGGGTGGCTTGGAGTACATGCGCTACTCCGTCAGCGACACCGCCGAATACGGAGACTACACCCGCGGCCCCCGCGTCATAGACGCAAGCGTCAAGGAGAATATGCAGCGCGTCCTGTCCGACATCCAAGACGGCAGCTTTGCCCGCGAGTGGATAGCCGAAAACGACGAGGGGCGCCCGACATTCAACCGCCTGCGGAACGAAAACGCCGGACACCCCATAGAAGTCGTCGGCAAAGAGTTGCGCGGCATGATGTCCTTCCTGAAGGACGCCGACTAGCGCGCGATAGGAGAACGAACATGAACAGCGCGGAGGTTCCTCCCGTAGTCCGCCACCCCAACCCAGTTCTGGCAATGCTGGGTCCGGCGGACTGCGATGCCCTTGCGAACTTGGCGTCCGCATAGCGCTAGCAGACCAACCGAGACTCATCACAGGGGAAGAAAATGCCAGACGAAAAAGTAATGATATTCGACACCACTCTCCGGGACGGAGAGCAGTCCGCCGGCATCGGCCTGACGACGCCGGAGAAGCTCGAAATCGCCAAGCAGATAGACCGGCTGGGCGTTGACATCATAGAGGCGGGATTCGCGGCAAGCTCGCCGGGCGACTTTGAAGCCGTCCGAACCATCGCCGCCGAAGTGCGACGCCCCATCATCGCGTCGCTCGCCCGTTGCTACATCCCCGACGTGGACGCTGCGTGGGAGGCGATCAAGGACGCCGAGAGGCCGCGCATCCACGTCTTCATCTCAAGTTCCGACGTTCAGATCATGCACCAGCTCAGGCGCAACCCGGAGCAGGTGCTGGAAATGGCCGTCGCCTCCGTCGAACGCGCCAAAGAGTACTGCGACGACGTGGAATTCTCGCCCATGGACGCCACGCGCACAGACATAGAGTACCTGTACAGGATGCTCGAAGCTGTCATAGACGCCGGCGCCAACACCGTCAACGTCGCCGACACGGTCGGCTACACCATACCCGCCGAGTTCTATGACCGCATCAGCCTCATCCGCCAGAACGTGCCGAACATAGACAAGGCCGTGGTGAGCGTACACTGCCACAACGACCTCGGCATGTCGGTCGCCAACAGCTTGGCGGCGGTAACCGCGGGCGCGCGACAGGTCGAAGGCTGCATCAACGGACTCGGCGAGCGCGCCGGCAACGCAGCGCTCGAAGAGATAATCATGGCTATCGAGACGCGCCCGGACCTGTTCGGCGTCGGCACGAACATAGACACGCGCCAGATATACCGCACCAGCCGTCTGGTCAGCGACATCACCGGCTTCCCGGTGCAGCCCAACAAGGCGGTCGTCGGCGCCAACGCCTTCAGACACGCCTCCGGCATCCACCAGGACGGCGTGCTGAAAGACCGCAGCACCTTCGAGATAATGGACCCGCGCTCGGTCGGCTGGCCCAGCAACGAGTTGGTTCTCGGCAAGCTCAGCGGCAGGGCGGGCCTGCGCTCCCGGCTCGAAGAGCTGGGTTACGCGCTCGAGCAGGCGGAGCTCGACGAGGCGTTCGAGGCGTTCAAGGATCTCGCGGACAAGAAGCGCGAGGTCAGCGACGCCGACCTGGTAGCCCTCATGTCCAGCCGCCGCCGGGTCGTGGACGTGCCCACGCTCTACAAGCTCGAACACGTCCAGGTGTCTTCCGGCAACCACGACGTGCCGACCGCCACCGTCCGCATCGAAGGGCCCGACGGCGACCTGATGACGGACGCCGCCACCGGCACCGGCCCCGTGGACGCCGTTTACAAGGCGATCAACCGCATCGTTCAGACGCCCAACACGCTGACCGAGTTCCGTGTAGATGCCGTAACCGAGGGCATAGACGCCATCGGCGACGTAACCATCCGCGTGGAAGCGGATGGCAGCGCCTACGTAGGGCGCGGCTCCGATACCGACATCATCGTCGCCAGCGCCAAAGCATACATGAACGCCCTCAACCGTCTGATTACCGCCGGCAATGGCGCCGACAGGTCGGCTGACCCGTCTCCGTAGCCTGATTCGCAAACCACCGGGGGCCGTTCCCTCTAAGGGGCGGCCCCCACCCACGCCCTGATAACCATGACCACCGCCAATACCAAGCCGCTAACCACCGCTCGCCTGATGCATCTCTCTGCCAAAGACGTGTGCGGATAACCAGCCAAAAGACCAAAACTCGAGGAATGACAATGACCGCCAAGACGATGTTCGACAAGATTTGGGACGCTCACGTAGTGCGTGAGGAGCCCGGCCAACCCAGCCTGCTGTACGTGGACCTGCACCTGGTACACGAGGTTACTTCGCCCCAGGCGTTCGAGGGACTGAGGATGGCGGGGCGCAAAGTGAGACGCCCCGACCTCACCATCGCCACGATGGACCACAACACCCCAACGTGGGAACTGAGCCGCCCGATTACAGACCCCATCGCAGCCCAGCAGCTCGACCATCTGGAGCGCAACTGCAACGACTTCGGCGTTACGCTGTACGATCGGTTCAGCCCCTACCAGGGTATCGTCCACGTCATCGGCCCCGAGCAGGGCCTCACCCAGCCCGGACAAGTCATCGTCTGCGGCGACAGCCACACGTCCACGCACGGCGCGTTTGGCGCCTTCGCCATCGGCATCGGCACCTCAGAGGTCGAACACGTGCTGGCTACCCAGACGCTCCGGCAGTTCAAGCCCAAGGCTATGGAGATCCGCGTCGAAGGCGCGCTGCCGTTCGGAGTGTCCGCAAAGGACGTCATTCTCTGCATCATCGGCAAGATCGGCGTCGCGGGCGCCACCGGACACGCCATCGAGTACACGGGCGAGGGCATCCGACAGCTTTCCATGGAAGGGCGCATGACCGTATGCAACATGTCCATCGAGGGCGGCGGACGCGCCGGCATGGTCGCTCCGGACCAAACGACATTCGACTACATGTGCGGCAGGCCGCAGGTTCCACAGGGCGCCGACTTCGACCGCGCCTGCGAAGAGTGGGCAAAGCTCGCCACCGACGAGGGCGCGGAATACGATACGACAGTCGTAATCCAGTCGTCCGACATCGAGCCATACGTCTCCTGGGGCACCAACCCTGGCATGGTCGCGCCGATCAGCGGCCGCGTTCCAAACCCTGGAGAATACGACGACGAGGGTGAACGCGAGTCCGCCGAGCGCGCTCTGGAATACATGGGGCTTGAACCCGACACGCCGATCCAGAACATCGCGCTCGACCGCGTGTTCATCGGCTCATGCACCAACTCCCGCATTGAAGACCTGCGCCTGGCCGCCGAAGTAGCCCGCGGCAAGAAGGTGGCGGACAGCGTTTACGCCATGGTCGTGCCCGGCTCGGCGCAGATCAAGGCGCAGGCGGAGGATGAGGGACTGGACCGCATCTTCACCGAGGCCGGATTCGACTGGCGAGTAGCCGGCTGCTCCATGTGTCTCGGCATGAACCCCGACATACTGGAGCCGGGCGAGCGCTGCGCCTCCACGTCCAACCGAAACTTCGAAGGCCGGCAGGGCAAGGGCGGGCGCACCCACCTGGTAAGCCCCGAGATGGCCGCCGCGTCCGCCGTAGCCGGCCACTTCGTGGACATTCGGGAGTGGTAGCGAGCCCTGTGAGTTCCGCCACGAGTTCCGTTAGAGAGCGGTTGGTGCAAGACTTCGCCCGTTGGGTGGCTACCTGCGCCGTCCGCTCCAACTCGCCCGTCAGAGCGCGAGGCGCGCTGTACGCCGCCATTGATGCCGTGGACTTCGCGCCGCTGTTCGACGACGAGCGCGGCCCCATCGGCGAGTTTGAGTTCGGCGTCTGGCATAGCTCGTCCGTCGCGGCGATGCTGGAGACTGAACCGAGGCTGAACGTCGGCTGGGCAGCCAAGCTGGTGAACGAATACCTCAAGACGGCTTGCTACGTGGGTGGCTACGGACGCGCGGGCTTGTCCCAAGCGATCCATCCGCCCATAGACAACGGTTTGGTAAACGGATTGAAATGCGAGTTCACCGGCGACACGGACCTGCGAGAGGCGCTGGCGTCGCTCAGCCCAATGTCCGGCATGGATACATACGACAAGTACGAATGTCTGATAGCCGTATGCAGGCGGGCGGCGCGGAAGACGGGCTGTTCGCTGATGGAATCAGAGATATTCTGGGAATGAGACAGGAGTAGAGCATGGAGCCATTCGACAAGATGACAGGCGCGGTTCTTCCCATGAACCGGGTGAACGTAGATACCGACCAGATCATCCCCAAGCAGTTCCTCAAGCGGGTGGAACGCACCGGATTCGGCGAGTTCCTATTCTTCAACTGGCGATACGACGACGACGGCAGCGTCAACCAGGATTTCATCCTCAACAAGCCGGGCTACGAAGACGTTGAGATAATCGTCGCCGGCCGCAACTTCGGCTCCGGCTCGTCGCGTGAGCACGCGCCCTGGGCGCTGGGACAGTACGGATTCCGCGTCGTCATCGCGCCCAGCTTCGCCGACATCTTCCACAGCAACTGCTTCCAGAATGGGCTGCTGCCCATCGTATTGCCCGAAGAGACAGTACAGCGAATCCTCGAAAACGCCGAGAATGAACCCGGCTACCGCCTCAACGTCGATCTCGAGGCCGAGCGCGTGTGGGACGACAACGAAGAAGTCGTAGCCGAATTCAGCATCGAGCCGTTCCGGCGCCACTGTCTGCTCAACGGCTTGGACGACATCGGCCTGACGCTGGAAAACAACGACGAAATTACAGAGTTCGAGTCCCGCAGAAGCTCCAACGGCGGCGTCCTGACTTTCTAGGGTAGGGGCGCCTACGTCCCGAAGTACCTGTCTCCATAGTCGCCCAGCCCGGGCACGATGAAGTTTTGGGTATCCAGCCCGTCGTCTATGGCGGCTAGAGAAATGTTCCGGCGAGGGATGACCGCCGACAGCCTCTCCACGCCAACCGGCGCCGCCAGTACGCCCGTGAAGTAGATGTTCTCAGGCGCGAATCCTGCGACGATGAGCCGTTCGACCGCCAGCCGCGACGATCCCGCCGTGCCAAGCATCGGGTCCAGTATGAGCGCGCGGCGGGTCGGTTCTTCCGGCAGATTCTCATAATAGAGGCTGGGCAGCGCCGTATCTTCGTCCCGCGCTACGCCCAAGAATCCGACGGGCGCGGCGGGTAGCGCCGTTGTGAACGCTGGCAACAGCGCCAGCGCCGCCCTCAAAACGGGTACTAGCGTCACTTCATCGGCAACGCCGGAATTACCCGCAACCTCGCCCATCGCCTCTATAGTAGCCTCGCAAAGCAGCGGCGCCAAAGCATCGGATGCGCGACGAAACTTGGCGGTGGATGCTCTCCGGTCCCGCATCGCCGACAGCATTGGATATCTCATGCGCCGACGAACCGATCAGTCGTCCGCGTCGCGCATATGACCATTGCTTGACGCGCGACTGTCGTCCGACATGGGCTCGGCGGCGACGATGTCATCCGCTGTCGAATGGCTATCGCGTCCTCTGTGCGACAGCCTGTTCAGTCCCGCCTTCAGAAGGTTCTGGAGCGAGTTGACCTCCCTGGCTACGGCGGCTTTGATCTGCGAACTGTACACGCCCATGTTGCGATACTTAGAGTAGCGGGCCTTCTCACGCCTCTTCGATGCCTGTTCCTGCAGTCGCGTTATCTCCTCCACCAGCGCGCGCGCCAGCAGCCGCGCCGCCTCGTCCGGGTCCGCGTGCGCTCCGCTCGGCGGCTCGGCTACGATGCGGTCGGCGATCCCAAGGTCGAGGCAGTCATGCGCCGTCAGACGCAGCGAAGAAGCGGCCTCCTCCGCCCTGGAAGCATCTTGGTAGATGACCTCGGCGGCCTCCTCGGGCGATACGGCGGTATAGATGGCGTGTTCCAGCATCAGCGACCGGTCCGCGACGCCCAGCGCAAGCGCGCCGCCGCTGCCCGCCTGACCGATTACCACCGAGACAGTGGGCGCCTTCAGCCCCGACATCTTAGCCATCGTCGTCGCGATCGTATTGCCCAGACCGCGCTCCTCGGCGGCCTCGCTGAGGTCAGGACCCGTAGTGTCTATCAGAGTAACGAGCGGCAGAGAGAACTTCTCCGCTAGGTGCATAGCCCTTTGCGCCTTTCGGAAGCCTTCAGGCGTCGTCCGGCTCTCTCCCTGCGCGTCCTCGTCCGCCGCGATTCGCGTGTCGCGCTGCTGAGCTACCACCGCCACGGTCTGTCCCGATATCTGCCCAAGCCCGGAGATTATGGACGGGTCGTCTCCATAAGACCTGTCGCCGTGAAGCTCGACGAAGTGGCCGAACATGCGAGACAGGTAATCTCTCGCCGACGGACGCTCCTCGTGTCGCGCCATCTGCACCGACTCCCAAGCATCGATTTGCGAGGTGGGAGCCTCCGCTTGCCCGCCAATGGACGACATGGAAAGCGTGTAGCGAGCGCAGAGCATCTCGACCAGCACCCCGATCACCGTCCGCAGATCAGTCCGCTGAACTACCGCGTCAAGCATCCCGTGGGTTAGATGCGACTCCGCCGTATGCGCGCCGGTCGGCAGCGGATGATCGCTTGCCCGCTTGATGACCTGCAACGACGAGAAGCCAACGACCGATCCGGGTTCGGCAAGTATGATGTCCGCCAGATTGGCGAAGCTCCCATACGCCTGGCCTGTCGCCGGGTTTGCAAGCACGCTTATGAATGGTATCCCAGCCTCGTTGAGACGGTTCGCCGCCCCCGCCGTCTTGGCCATCTGCATCAGAGACAGAGCGCCCTCTTGGATTCTCGCGCCGCCGCTGGTTACGATAGCCACCGTAGGGAGATTGCGTATGACCGCGCGTTCGAGCGCGAGCGTTACCTTCTCGCCTACCGCGCAGCCCATAGTTCCGCCCATGAAGCCGAAATCCAACGCTATCAAGATGATAGGCGTACCGGCGATGGCTGCCGTGCCGGTAATCACCGCCTCCGTCAGCCCTGTGCGCTTCTGATCCTGAAACAGGCTGTTGCTGTACGACTGCTCCGACGCGAACGACAGCGGGTCTAACGACATCACCGTTCGATTGATTTCGCTGAAGCTGTTGCTATCAACCAGCGAATCTATCCGCGCGCGCGCGCTCATGCTGTAATGGAAGCGGCACTGCGGGCACACCCTGAACACGTCATATATCGCCGAATCGCGCAGATCCACGTCGCACACGATGCAGTGTGAGCGTACGTTATCAGCCTCGTCTTCGCGCGTCTCCGGGTTGACCAAGTTAGCCAGATTCTGTACCAATTTACCTCCCCCCGATCAGCAGTCCGCCACTCCAACTCTGCCGTCGCTCTAATTTTACCTTAGTTTTGATTCATTATAACATCTCTGGACTTGGCTCCGTCTGCCGGCCCCACGATGCCCTCTTCTTCGAGCTGGTCCATCAGCCTGGCCGCGCGGGGATAGCCGATCCTCAGCCGCCTCTGAAGCAGAGACGTGGATAGCTTGCGATGTGTCTGCGCCAGCTCGGTGGCCTTGACCAGCATATCATCCCGGTCGGGATCGTTGTTAGTCTGGCCCGCGTCGTCGGCTCCGCCCTCGACGTCATCCCCGCCCAGCAGGTCTATTTCGCGCAGCGGCGGCCACGGCTTCTTCTGCCAGAAGTTTACCAGATCGCCTATCTCGTCGTCACCAATGAAGACGCTCTGCACACGCGACGGCTTCGATGCGTCCAGAGGCAGATAGAGCATGTCGCCGCGACCCAGCAGCTTGTCCGCGCCCGCCGTATCTATGATGGTGCGCGAATCGACCTGAGACGTAACGCCAAAGCTGATTCGGCTCGGGAAGTTCGCCTTGATCAGACCCGTTACCACGTCCACCGATGGCCTCTGCGTTGCGATTATCAGATGGATGCCCGTCGCTCGCCCAAGCTGAGCCAGCCGGCACAAAGACTGTTCCACGTCGAACGCCGCCGTCATCATCAGGTCAGCCAACTCGTCCACCACAACGCACAGGTAAGGCATCTTGTCCGGGCCGCGTTCGTTGTACGCCTCTATGTTGCGCACTCCCGACTCTTCCATCAGGCGATAGCGGTTGAACATCTCGCGTATAAGCCCCTTCAAGTATCCTACCACCGTATCGGTCTCCACGACGACTGGAGCCATGAGATGCGGTATTCCGTTGTAGGGGGTCAGCTCGACGCGCTTCGGGTCAACCAGCAGAAGCCGAACCTGAGCCGGTGTCTTCTCGGTGATGATGCACGAGACGATCGCGTTGAGGCACACGCTCTTGCCGCTGCCCGTAGCCCCCGCCACCAGCAGATGCGGCATCTTCGCCAGATCGAAGCATACCGCCTCGCCGCCGCTGCCCCGTCCGAGCGCCACTGGAAGTTGCGCGGTCTTCCTCATCTTCTGGAACTCGTTGCTGGACATGACGTTTCTGATCGCGACCATGCTCGGGTTGGGGTTCGGAACCTCTATTCCCACAAGCGATTTGCCCATCGCGGGCGTCTCGATTCGCAGCGAAGGAGTCTTGAGCGCAAGCGCGAGGTCCGCTTCGCGCTGCAGAATCGCGCTCACCTTCACGCGCGTCTTCTCTTCGACGAGCTTGGAAGTCTGGCGTCCTCTCGCATCCAGTATCGGACTTCCCGTCGAGTCTAGCTGCTTGACCCTACGGTTCCTCCGTACCCACCCCGGCACCAGCCCGTACATCGTAACCGTCGGCCCGGGCCTGACGTGGCCTACCTCGACTTCTACGTTGTAATCCGCAAGAGTCTGGGTTATTACACTCGCCGTCTCATCCAACTCCACTTGGGAGATCGGATTTTCCGGCGCGTCTTGGAATAGCTCAATGCCCGGGCGTCGCCACAGTGACCCTTCGGACTCCGCCGACGCTGTTGACCGCGACGAATACTGCCGGCCTTCCGCCACCCGCGAGGCTCTACTTCGGATCGGGTCCGGCTCTGGAGAACCCACGCCGCCGTCCGGCAACCAGTATTGATTCAGCTTGGGGCCACCTTCAGCGCGAGCGCCGGGTTCGAATTTATCGCCCACGTTCGGCTCGGCGCCCCACGGCGGCCCGGCGTCGTCCGCATCGTCTTCGTCAGTCAGAACCAACTCCGTCGTGCCCTCGAACGCATCCGCCACAAGCGTAGGTTCCGACCTGAGCGAATCGCCGTACGAACTCGGAAAGATCGGAACATCCGATAGAATGTCCCGGCCGTTGCCTGTGGCTCCGTTGCCGTCGTCCGTTGACCTCCCCAGGTTGCCGTGGAGTTGGTCATCCAGAAAATCGGGGGACGCGCTTAGAAAACTGTAGGACGCGCTGTCGGTTGCCCGCGCAGCGCTATCGCCGTTAGCCTCGCTCGAGACCTCCTGCAACGTCAACGTATCGCCGACTCCGACGCTTTCGGCCTCCAGCCGACTCCGCTCATCTCCGATTGTATCCTCGTATGGCGGTTGTACCCCATACGGCCCCCCATACGGCAGTAATGTACCTGTGGCGGTCGCCTCATCGCCACTGTCCGAAAGCCCAATCACTTCGCCGTTGGATACGAGCGCCTCGCTGCCCCACATTTCCCGTCTCATGCTGGAGTAGTCTCTTTTCAGAACCGACTCCTCAGGTTCCGGAACGTATGGCTCTCCCCCTGTGTAGTTTGCGTCATCCTCGCCGCGTTTCCTGGAAAACATGGAGCCTATGCCCGTGAACGCGGTCGTGAACGTGATCATCATCCACTGTCCCACGATTCTGCCCAAGTCACCCATGAACGACGGCAGAGCGACCACGCACGCAAGCGCCAAGATCGCAAGCGCCCGCAACGCACCGAAGAATCCCGGGCTGCCGATTACCGCGTCCCCAAACCTGCCGCCCAACGACGAGTAGCCGTAGCCGCTGAACCAAGCCAGCGGCCCCGACAGCGGGTTGAAGAACGACAACAGACCGATTAGACCTATCACGGCTAACGCCGCTGCAGCCCATAGATTGACCTCCATGAGCCACCTTCTCTTGAACGCCAGCGCGAACGTGAACGACAAAACCCACGCCGCAATCGGGACTATGCCCAGTCCAACCGCTGTGGCAGCGCCTCCTCCAGCTTGGCTTGCGTCGCCCGGAATCGCTTGGGCAAAGGCGTAGAGTCCCACGCCCATAGATGCGACCACGGCCACGGCGATTAGGATTAACAGTGTCTTGAGTGTGAATAGGGCGCCGAATGACATGGGCTGAGACCTCGCGCTAGGTTATGCTGAACCTCTGATGGCAACGACCAGACCATTGGAATGGAACAGCGCTCTCGCCATGCGCGGCTAAGTCTAACGCTACCCTCAGACCTGTTCTATGACGGTTAGAACCGTCGGTCTCCTCCGTGTCTCGCCGTATATGAAGTCGGCCACGGTCTTCGTGAGTCTCGACTTCATACTTTCCAAAGGTATTGCTCTGTCGCTCAAATCTTCAAGCGAAGTCGAAACTCGTTTTGAAGTATTTTCAAAAAGAGCGTACGACTTGTCCGAATCCATGAATCCCATTGAGGTTATCGCCGGCGCCGAAAGCGGAAGCCCCGTTCTCAGACTCAGCGTAACGGTAACCGTCACCACTCCGTCGCGCGCCAGTCGCCGCCGGTCGTCCAGCACCGAGTTGTCCATATCCCAAACTCGCCGACCGTCTATGAACACGTGCCCCGCCGGAACCTCGCCCACCACCGCGGCCTCCTCACCGTCCACGGCCAAGACTTCGCCGTCTTCCAGCACGAATATCCGCGAGCGCGGAATGCCCATGTCCGCGGCAATGTCCGCATGTCGCATCAGGTGGCGGTACTCTCCATGCACCGGCACGAAGAAGCGCGGTTTGACGATGCTGAGCATCATCTTCAACTCTTCCCGGGCCGCGTGGCCGTGTACGTGAACCAGCGACACTCGGCTGTACAGCACGTCCGCGCCCTGCCGCAGCAGGTTGTCTATCGTCTTGGCGACCACCGTCTCGTTCCCCGGTATCGGGGACGCCGATATGATCACCGTATCGCCGGGCTCTATCTCGATGTCGTTGTGGCGTCCGTTGGCGATTCGCGCCAGCGCCGACGTGGGCTCGCCTTGGCTGCCCGTCGCCAGTACCACCAGTTCCTCCGGTGGAAGTTGCCGAGCCTGCGACATAGAAACCATCGCGCCATCGGGCGCGTGCAGGTATCCCATGTTCATCGCCATCTTCACGTTGTTCGACATGCTGCGCCCAACGACAGTAACCTTGCGTCCGTACCTGACAGCCGCGTCTATGACCTGCTGGACACGCGAGATGAGAGACGCGAACGTCGCCACGATCACTCGTCCCTCCGCGTCGCCGATAGCGCGGTCCAGAGCGTCGCCCACGACCCGCTCGGACGGAGTGTACCCCTCGACCTCCGCGTAAGTGGAGTCCGAGAACAGCATCAGCGCGCCGTCCCCGACTATCCGGCTCAGCTCCGCGAAGTCCGTCCGGATACCGTCGGCGGGCGTGTGGTCTATCTTGAAATCCCCCGTGTGCGCCACCACCCCAAGCGGCGTCGTAACTGCAATCCCCATCGCGTCCGGTATCGAATGGCACACCCTGAAGAACTCGGCGCTGAGCTCCTTGCCGATGTCGAACGGGCTGTAAGGCTCCACCACCTCCAACCGAGCGCTGTCCAGCAGCCGGCGCTCTCTCAGCTTCACCGAAATCAGCCCCTGCGTCAGTCTCGATGCGTAAACTGGCGCGTTGATCTTCTCGAGCAGGTATGGCAGCGCGCCGATGTGGTCTTCGTGGCCGTGCGTAATCAGTATCGCCCGCACCTTGTCGCGGTTCTCGATCAGGTAGCTGAAGTCCGCTATGGCGAAATCTATGCCCGGCGGCGTGTCCTCGTCGGGAAACATTATGCCCGCGTCTATGACGATAATGTCGTCGCCGAACTCGAGCGCCATCATGTTCTTGCCTATCTCGCCGAGTCCGCCCAGTGGAATGACCAGTAGTGTTCTATCTGACATACGCCCCTTTTTGGAAATGAAAGAGCCGCCACGCCCGCCGGTGGCGGGACAGGCGGCTCTCACTCCCTCACTCCCTCTAGATTCAACGCTTCGCGCCCTCGCTGTCAGTCGAACATACTAAGCTGCTTGGAAGGTTCTTCCGGCAAACCAGTCTGCACGTTCGACTCCGTGCTTGGCCGCTCGCCGTTCGTCTGACGTTCTATCACGCTCTGGATGAGACCTGGCAGCCTGGCGAAATCCCGCTCCAGCGCGGGGCGCAGACCGGGATTGTGCAGAGCGGCGGCCGGATGGTACATCGGATAGACTACCAGCCCGTTCCAGACTCGCGGCCTTCCCCGCGCCCTGCTGATGGTCTCGTTAGGGAAGAACTTTGCGAAAGAGAACCGCCCCAACGCGACTATCACCTTGGGCTTGATCATCTCTATCTGCCTGTCCAAATACTGCCCGCACGCGCCTATCTCAGCTGGGAAGGGATCGCGGTTCTTTGGCGGGCGGCACTTCACCATGTTCGTTACGTACACGTCTCGCCGCGACAGGTTGATGGATGCCAACATCTCGTTCAGCAGATTGCCGGCGGCCCCGACGAATGGAACGCCCTGCTGGTCCTCGTAGTATCCCGGACCTTCGCCTATGAACATGATGTCCGCGTCCGTCGCGCCTGAACCCGGCACGCTCCGGGTGCGCCCGCGCGAAAGATTGCACTTCACGCAGGAACTTATCTCCTGTACCAAGTTGCCGTAATCGCCCATCGCAACAAAACCTCGTGATAAACCCCCAGGCGCTCCCCAGATGCCCCGATAACGCAAGCCAATGCTATACGAGCGCCTCGATCCAAGTAAAGCGGAAACCGCCGCCAAGCTCGAATATTCCGGCTAGCGCCTCGAGTCCGAAGTAACCCGCCAGCGCAATCGAAGTTATCTTTATCAGCTTGCCCAGCAACACTATCGGCACGAAGCGCGACAGCGGATAGCGCGCCGCCCCCGCCCAGACGCCGGCTATGTCGAACGGGACGGGTAGCACGGCGCAGACGAACAGCGTCATACTGCCCCATCTGGCGGTCCACGCGCTGAGCCGCTGCGCCGACGGCTTGTTTGCCATCGCCACTCCGCCGCGCCGACCCAAGTAGTAGCCAATCAACTCGCCCAGCGTCGAGAACACTCCGCCTATTGCGCCTACGATGAATGGGTTGAGCGTCGCGCCCATGGCGAAGGTGTACAATGATGCCGGCGTTGGAACCGCCAGCATCGCGCTGTTGCCAAATTCCGCCGCCGCGACGCCTACGTAACCCCAAGGACCAAGCTCCGACAACAGGGAGCTGAATTTAATCAGAAGCAGCGCCAAGCCGGCCGATGCCACCACAACAGCCGAGATCTGCAGAACGACGATGAAACGTGGAGAAGCCACGTTTGTCGCCTTGATATGTGTGGAAATGGCAGGAAACGACTGCACAATGCCGCGAAACTGCGTTTGGCCTATTGGGATATTCATATCGGCTCCCTGACCAAAATGTGATGGCTGCCTCTTGTTTCATCTCTCTACTCTCTCAAAGAATAAGTCCCATACTAAAAAACACGCTTCAACAGTTTTGGTCAAGATTCTGCAGATAATTGGAATTTATTGAGAAAAATTCCATAAGTGTCTGAGCAACGATTTATGAACGACGCGGATGTCTTTCCTTGAATCTGCTGTCCTCCCAGTTGGCCTGGCGCGCGCCCGGTAGTCGCTTCATCGCATCCCAGGTGTCTGACACCGCGTACCCGTATCGTGTATAATTCGATTCTGTCCCCATTGGGCGAATCCTCGCTAACCTGCTATGGAGAACCGCGATTTGGAAGCGCTAGGCACGCACCTGCTCCTCGACCTCAGGGAGTGCAACTCAGACCTGCTAGATGACCTCGATTACATCCGCTCGGTCCTGCTCGCCGCCGCGAGAGACGCCGGCGCGACCATCGTGGGCGAAACCTTCCACAAATTCCGCCCAATCGGAGTTACCGGCATCGTCGCCATAGCCGAATCGCACATCTCCATCCACACTTGGCCCGAGCACGGCTACGCCGCCGCCGACATCTTCACCTGCGGAGAGAGCCTGTTGCCCTTCCGCGCCGCCGACCGCATCGTTGAGATGCTCGAATGTAGGCGGCGCCTGATCTCAGAGGTCAGGCGCGGCGAACTATCCACGACCACCGCTGCGACGGCGATCTGAGGCGACCCCATGCGAACCCCTCCCAACGGGAACTGGCATTACGAGATAATTACGCCCGGCCTGCTGCAGGTCGAGCGTATCGAGCGTGTCCACTTCGAGGGCGACACCCCCTATCAGCATGTCGTAGTGCAAGACGGAGCAGAGTTCGGCAGAAGCCTGGTGTTGGATGACAAGACCCAGTCCACCGAGGTTGACGAGTTCGTCTATCACGAAGGTTTGGTTCACCCCGCCATGATCGCCCACACCGCCCCCGAATCCGTATTCGTGGCCGGTGGCGGCGAGGGCGCGACCATACGCGAAGCGCTGAGGCACAGCGCGGTAGAGCGCGTCGTGATGGTGGATATAGACGCCAAAGTAGTCGAACTGTGCCGAGAATATCTCCCCAACCACCACCAGGGATCCTTCGACGATCCGCGCGTAGAGCTGGTCATAGCCGACGCGCTCGGCTACCTGGAGACGACCGACGAGCGGTTCGACATCATGGTCATAGACGTGCCGGACCCGCTCGAAGCCGGACCTGCTTACTCCCTGTACACCCAGGAGTTCTACCGCCTGGCGCGTTCTCGCCTGCGCGACGACGGCTCGCTGGTAACGCAAGCGGGCCCCACCGGCCCCTCATTCTACGAACAGTGTTTCTCCGCGGTCGCCAATACTGTCGCCAGCGTATTCCCGACCGTCACGCTGACCGAGACTTTCGTGCCGGCCTTCGGCTCGACTTGGGGATTCGTCATCGGCTCTCTCGGTACCGACCCCGCCGACCTGTCGCCGCGCGAAACGGACGCGCGAATCGCCAGCCGCGTCTCGGGCGACCTGCGCTACTTCGACGGCGTCACCCTGCGCGGCATGACGTCCGTCCCCAAGTACCTCCGCCGGTACGTCGCCGGAGAGAAGCGAATCATCACCGCCAACAACCCGCTATTCGTGGTCTAATCGACACGCGGGGCGCTGCCCCAAGCGAGCGCTGCAACATGACAACATCCAATCTCCTCGACGGTCTCAACGAACGACAGCGTGAAGCCGTCGAGGCCATAGACGGCCCCCTGCTCGTCATCGCCGGACCCGGCAGCGGCAAGACACGCCTGATCACCTACCGGATCGCCTACCTCATGCGCGAAGTCGGAATGTCGCCCGCACGAATCGGCGCGGTAACGTTCACCAACAAGGCGGCGCGCGAGATGAAGGAACGGATAGAGTCCTTGGCCTCCTACGGCTCAGAGCGTCTGACCGTCGGCACCTTCCACGCATTCTGCGCCCGCCTGCTCCGCGTGGACGGCGAAGCGATGGGCCTGAATCAGGACTTCACGATCTACGACGACGCCGACCAGCAGGCCGCCATCAAGCAGAGCATGGGCGAAGTGGAAGTTGACCCCAAGCAGTTCGCGCCCCGCGCCGTACAGTCCGCCATCTCCGGCGCCAAGAGCCAACTCCTCACGGCCTCAGGCTTCACCATGCGAACCGCCAGTTACCTCGATGAAGTCGTGGGCCGCGTCTATGAACGCTACGAAGCGATGATGAGCCAGAACAACGCCGTTGACTTCGATGACCTGCTGCTCAAGACATACCTTCTGCTGAGCGACAACCCCGCCGTCGCCGAGAAGTACCAGGACCGCTACGCGCAGTTCATGATAGACGAATTTCAAGATACCAACGTCGCCCAGTACGCCATAGCCCGCCTTATCGCCCAGAAGCATCGGAACCTGTGCGCCGTCGGAGACCCCGACCAGTCCATCTACTCGTGGCGCAACGCCGACATCCGAAACATCCTCAGCTTCCAGTCGGACTTCCCCGACGCCAAGGTCATAGCCCTCGAACAGAACTACCGCTCGACGCAGACCATTCTCGACGCCGCCTCGCGGCTGATCTCAGCCAACACGCAGCGCGTCGAGAAAGAACTATTCACCAACAAGGGCGTGGGCGAGCGTATCGCGATGGAGGAGGGCTACGACGAAGAGGAAGAGGCGCGGCTGGTTCTGCGCGAGGTGGCCGAGCTAACAGGCGCCGGACGTTCCGGCGGCGGTAGGTACAAGCTCGGCGAAATCGCCGTCATGTATCGCGTCAACGCCCAGTCCCGCGCTCTCGAAGAGGCCTGCCGTCGCTACGGCGTGCCGTACCAGCTCGTTGGCGGAACCAAGTTCTACCACCGCGAGGAAGTGAAAGACGTAGCCGCGTACCTGCGCCTGCTGGCGAACCCAGACGACGACGTAAGCCTCAATCGCATCCTGAACAAGCCGCGCCGCGCCATCGGAGACCGCACCCGCGACGAGTTGACCCGGCTCGCGCGAAACAACGGTACCTCCATGTACGAGGCGATTCTAAACATATCGCCGTCCCAGTCGCCCTCTCAGGCGCTGGGCGGCCCTTTGGTATCCGGGCCCTTCACCACCCGCGCCGCCCGCGCGCTGGGCGACTTCCGCGAGCTGATCGAGTCTATGCGCGCCAAGATGAACGGACTCAACATCGTCGAGCTTGTCGAACTTGCCATAGAAAGTACCGGATACAGAGAGTTCCTGCTGAACCGCGACGAGCAGGCAGAGGAACGCATAGACAACATAAACGAGTTCAAGTCCGCCGCGCGCGAATTCATCAGCCTCCAGATGCCCGACGCGCTGACCGCCTTCCTCGAAAGCGTCAGCCTCGTCAGCGATGTGGACGGCATGGACGAAGAGCCGGAGCGCCTGACTCTGATCACGCTGCACCAGGCAAAGGGCTTGGAGTACCCCGTCGTGTTCATGGTCGGCATGGAAGACGGCCTGCTGCCCCACTCGCGCTCCCTGGACGAAGAGGCAAGTCTCGAAGAGGAGCGGCGGATATGCTACGTCGGTATGACACGCGCAAAGGACAAGCTCTACCTGACTCGCGCCTTCCGTCGCGGATTCCGCGGCGGAACCGGACCCAACCTGCCGTCTCGCTTCCTGCTGGACATTCCCACAGAGTTGATCGCCACAGGCGAACCGGACACGGAGCCATCAGCCGCCGCCGAGCCGTCGCCTGGACGCGCGCGCCCCGGCGCCCGTCGCAACGGCGACGGAGGTAGAGAGGGCTTCCAATTCACTCCGCGCGGTCGCCGAACCGATGCGCCGGAGACTGGCCGGACCCAGCGCCGGCGTCCTGACCGCCCTGTCGGTCGCCCGATGGCCCAGCCCCGAACTCGCCCCGGAGAAGTCCCGCGCGGCCGAGGCCGCACCGCTGTTCCGCAAACAAGACGCAGAAGCCGCCAAAGCCGCCGGTCAGACGCCGTCACGGGGCCCCCGTTCTCAGTTGGAGACAAGGTTCGACACGAAGCGTTCGGAGACGGAATCGTAACCGCCTGCGAACCTTCCGGCGCAGACTTCCAGGCAACCGTCGCATTCAAAGACGGCGGCGGCGTCAAGCGATTCCTCACCAGCTTGGCCCCCCTCCAAAAGCTGAACTAACGACGTCGAACGTCCGATCTCCCTTTTGTAGGGGAAGGTCGGAATGGGAGTCATGCTCTCAGCATACACCCTGCGTCTCCGCGTCTCCGCGTTAAAATCTCCACGCCCGATAGTCGCCAAGAGCGTATGATGGGGCGACGATGCGACAACTCAACTACATCAGAACCCGACTGTCCTCCATCTACGAAGGCTGGTGGGTGCTTGCGGGCGCGACCCTGTTCGCGCTCATATCCGGCGGAATTCTCTATCATGGGCGCGTCGTATTCTTCAACCCCATCCGCAGAGACCTGAACCTCAGCAGCGCGAACACCTCGCTCATATTCACCATCGCCAACGCGCAGACTAGCCTGGCCGCGCCCCTGTACGGGTGGCTGGCGGACCGGGTAGGTCCGCGCCCGCTAATCGCCCTCGGCGGTATCCTCGCGGGCGCCGGCATGATTGTCATGACCCGGATAGACGGATACCTCGTCTTCCTGTTCGTGTACCTCATCCTCGTATCGGTGCCGTCCAGCTTCGGCTTCGGCCAGACGCTGCTGACCGCCGTCAACGGATGGTTCGTGCGTCGCAAGGCGATCGCCCTTACCATACTGCTCACCGGCTTCGCGGCTGGAGGCGCGCTGTTCGTATACCCGCTTGGGCTGGGCGTCGAGAACATCGGCTGGCGATCAACTGCCATATACGCTGGAATCCTGGTAATCTCCACCGGCGTACTCTTCTCCCGCGTCGTCAGGCGCCCGCCCACCGGCGCGGTCAGCCCAGTCGAAGCGGAGCGTCCGGAGCCTGATTCGCCCGAGGCCGGAAACCGCGCCGCGTTCCGGGAGCGGAACTTCACGCTCGCCGAGGCGCTCCGCAACAAGCAGTTCTGGATACTGCTGGCCGCTTCCACCCTCAGAATATCGGCGGAAAACGGTATCGCCGTTCACATCATACCCATCATGGTGTGGCAAGGCGCGGAAGAGGGGTTCGCGGCGGGGCTGGTATCCGTGTATTTCCTGCTGTCCATCCCGTTCAGACTACTGCTCGGGGTGGCGGGTTATCGCTTCCCCTTCCAGCCTCTCATCATCAGCGGGATACTATCCGCCATCGTCGGATGTCTGCTGCTCATCCAAACCGACGGCGTTGCCAGTCTGTACCCGTTCGTCCTCCTCTTCGCCATCTACGAAGGCGCTGTCGTGCTTCAGTGGGTCGCAATCGGCAGCTACTTCGGGAGGCGCAATTACGGCGCGATAACTGGTATCATGAGGGCGTTCGACACCATCGGCACATTCTTGGCGCCCTGGTACGCGGGCTGGATGTTCGACAGATACGAGAGTTACACGCCGGCGCTGCTCACGTTCATGGTCGCGTGGACGATAGCGGCGGCGCTGTTCGCAATATCGAGAAGACCGAATCAAGTGAGATAAAACGGGCGAGAATCGGATGTCCCTAATCAAGCAGATATACATCGCCTGCGCCACTCTGGGCGGATTGTTGGCGTTCGCATATGTTCATTACGATCGCATCAGCTACCTCCAAGAAAGGGCAGAGGCGACCGGACGGGAAGCGCCTGCCATATTCGACACCGCGGTTCTGATGTCCTCTATCGGATTGAGCGCGCTGCTGGTGCCAATCGGCGCCGCCGTCGGGCTGGCCGTCGGCGCTGTCATCCACATTGCCCTGAGCGTAGTGCACGGTTATACTCGCAAACAGCCTTGGTCCGGCTAGTGTCCAACGACTACGTGCATGAGGCGTCCAAATGCGCCAAATCTCCGAAATGCGTAGAACGATCTCGGCAGTTGCCGCAACGGCGGCGCTCTGCGTCCTCACTCTCCTGACCGTAGCCTGCGCCCGACCCGCCGAAACCGCCGCGCCGTCCGAGTCTGACGCTGCGATAGGCGAAAGCGGCGTCCTGAACGGCCACACGCTCCAGTCGGAAATAGACGGACGCAAGCTGACGCTGGCTCAGATAGTAGAACGCGGCGAGAGCCTGTTCACTGCATCGTTCAACGCCCTCGATGGCGCGGGCCGACCCGAGACGACCGACGTCGGTGTGAACAACTTCCGCCCCCCGCATACCTTCCCCGACAACTTCAACCGGATCTCGGGCCCAGACGCGAACTCGTGCCTCGGCTGTCATAACCAGCCTCGCGCCGGCGGCGCGGCGGACAACGCCGCCAACGTCTTCGTGCTGGCAGACCGCCTGCACTTCGTCAACTTCGACGGGCAAGAGGGAGACGGCGGAGATCTGCAGACTCTCAAAACCGTCGGCAACGAACGCGCGCCGCTCGGACTGTTCGGCTCCGGCTACGTCGAGCTTCTCGCGCGCGAGATGACGTCCGATTTGCACGCCATCCGCGACGATGCCCGCCGCCGGGCGCGGCAGACCGGCGCGGAGGTGACGGCAGACCTTTCCAGCAAGGGCGTGTCGTTCGGACGCATGACGGCAAGGCCGGATGGCACCCTGTTGACAGACCGCGTCGAAGGCGTCAATGACGACCTCGTGATCCGCCCGTTCATGCAGAAAGGCACTATCGTCTCCCTACGCGAGTTCGCCGTAAAGGCGATGAACCAGCACTTCGGAATGCAGGCGTCTGAACGGTTCGGCGACTCGATAGACCACGACGCCGACGGGATGGCCGACGAGCTGACCCGAGGCGACATTACCGCGCTCGTGATGTTCCAGGCTACCCTGCCCGCGCCGGTCCGAGCCGAGCCGCCGTCCCGCGCCACCCGCGACGCCGCTGAGCGCGGCGAGGCGCTGTTCACGACGCTCGGATGCGTAACCTGCCACATCCCCGAACTCCCGCTCGAAAGCGCCGTGTTCAGTGAACCCAACCCGTTCAACCCATCCGGCAAGCTCAGCGTCTTCGACGTGGATGAGCCGTACACCGCCGACCTGATAGCGCTGGACGGCATCAATGGAAATGCAGGCGTCCCAAACTTCCGAATAGACGAGCAAGGCCGCCTCATGATCCCCGTGTTCACCGACCTGAAACGACATAAGATGGGCGAAATTCTCGACAACGAGGCTCTGGAGGAAGAGGGAGTCCCAACCGACGAATGGCTAACTCGCAAACTGTGGGGCTTCGCCAGCGAACCCCCCTTCCTGCACCACGGACGCGCCACGCTCATATCTGAAGCCATCCTGTCGCACGGCGGCGAGGCGGATGCCAGCCGTGCCGCATTCGCATCCCTGAGCGCAAGCGATCAGGCATCCGTCATCGAGTTCTTGGAGACGCTCCAACACCCGCCTGAGGGCGCTCCCAACGCCGGAAACGACGCGGGCGTCACTGTCTTCGGCCCCGTACTATGGGCAGCTCTAGGGGGAATCGCGGTGGGATCGCTTCTGGCATTAGCGGGAGTAGCGATCGCAACCCGCGCGCGCAAACGCAAATCACATCCCGTGGGGTAATGCGGTAACTGGGATAAGAAGGACTAGGCAAAGAGGTGCCTACAAACCGTCCGCGTACCTCCGCTCCTCCGCGCCAAAATCCAATGCTAGTACAGATGGCAACTCACTGTATGCCCGGGTCCCACCGTCGTCATCTTCGGGTCATCGTCCGCGCACGGCTCGAACACTGACGGGCAACGTGGGTGGAACGTGCAACCGGGCGGCGGATCGATGGGAGACGGCACCTCGCCTGTCAGGATTATCTCCTCGCGGTCAACGCCGGGCCGGGAAGACAGAGACGCCGATATGAGCGCGCGCGTGTACGGGTGGTGCGGGTTGTCGAACAACTCTTTGGAATCCGCCTCTTCCACTATCCTGCCGAGATACATCACGCCGACTTTATGGCTCATGTATCTGACTGTGGCAAGCTGGTGCGCGATCAGCAGATAGCTGAGGTTATGGTCTATCTGAAGCTGTTTCAACAGATTCATTATCTGAGCGCGGATGGATACGTCGAGCGCCGAGACCGGCTCGTCGAGAACGATGAGACGGGGCCTCAGCGCAAGCGCGCGAGCGATAGCGATGCGCTGCCGCTGTCCACCGCTGAACTCGTGCGGATAACGATATGCGTGGCTCGGATGCAGGCCTACCTCTTCGAGCAGCGACAGCACCCGCTCCCGCAGCTCGCCCTTCGTGAACCTGTGGTGCGCCGTCAACGGCTCGGCGATGATGGACTCGATCTTCATTCGCGGGTTCAACGAACTCCAGGGGTCCTGGAATACCGCCTGCACCGACGCTCGATATTCCAAAAGCTGTTCCGCAGTGAATGAACTGATGTCCCGTCCCTGGAACTCCAGTCTGCCCGACGTAAGCGCCTCGACCAGCAGCACCACCTTCGCGGTCGTCGTCTTGCCGCAGCCCGACTCTCCCACCAGGCTATACGTCTCGCCCTGCGGAATGGAAAACGAAACCCCGTCCACGGCGCGAACCTGCCCCACGGTCTTCCGCAGCACGAAACCTCTCGTAACGCGGAAGTGCTTCTTCACATCCTGAGCGGCGAGCAAAGGTTCAGCGGTGGAAACGGCCCCGTTGACTGTCATCCGTCCAGCCTCCAGCAGCTTGCTACGTGTTGTTCAGATATCCTGAACTCTTGCGGGTATTCCTCAGAGCACCTCTCGAAAGCGTAGGGGCAGCGCGGCTCGAAACTGCACCCGGGCGGCATCGCGTCCAGCTGCGGCGGCTGTCCCGCAATGGATGTCAGCCACTCCACGTCCTCTTCCAAGTCCGGCACCGAACCCAGCAGCGCCTCCGTATATGGATGCTGCGGCTTGTAGAAGAGGTCCGATACATCCGCTATCTCGACGATCTTTCCGCCGTACATCACCGCCACCCGGTCGCACATCCTGGCAACGATTCCAAAGTCGTGCGTGATGAAGATGATCGCCGCGCCCGTCTCCGCTTGGATGTCCTTCAGCAACTGCAGATACTGAAGCTGAATGGTCGCGTCGAGCGAAGTCGTCGGCTCATCGGCAATCAGCAGCTTGGGCGAACGCGAAATGGCGATCGCCCCGACGACACGCTGGCGCATGCCGCCGCTCATCTGGTGCGGAAACGCGGCCATCCTGACGTCGGCGGCGGGTATCCTCACCATCCTCAGCAACTCCACCCCGCGCTCCCACAGAGACCGCGAAGACTGGCTGCCATCAGGACGGAACGTCTCGACCAGCTGATCTCCTATCGACAGCACCGGATTGAGCGACGTCATCGGGTCCTGCAGTATCATGCATATGTCCCTGCCGCGTATGTCGGACATCTCGTGCCTGTCTTTGAGCAGCAGATCCTCGCCGTCGAACATGACTTTGCCGCCCACGATCCTGCCGCCCGGCTCGGGCACCAGGCGCATTAGCGACAGCGCGGTCATGCTCTTGCCTGAACCGGACTCGCCCACTATGCCCAGAGTCTCGCCGCGCTTGAGGTCGAACGACACTCCGTCAACCGCCTTTACGACGCCGGTTCTGGTGAAGAAATGTGTCTGGAGGCCTTCGACCTCCAGCAGCGTATCTGTGTTCACGTTGCCCCCCGTACTAGACGCGACGCAGCTTCGGATCGAGCGTATCCCGCAGCCAGTCGCCGAAGAAGTTGAACGCCATCACTACAATCGTAATGATCAGGCCCGGGAACAGCGAAATCCACCACGTCCGCAACAGGCTCTGACGACCCTCCGCCACCATGATGCCCCACGCCGGATCGCCCGGCGGCAAGCCCAGACCCAGGAAGCTGAGCGATGCTTCGGTAAGTATCACCGCCGCGACCGACAGGCTCGTGATGACCATCAGCGTATTCAGCACGTTTGGGAATACGTGCCTCCAGATTATCACCACTGGAGAAACGCCGGCGATCTTCGCCAGAATTACGAAGTCCTGGTCTTTCACCGCCAGAACCTCGCCGCGTATCATGCGCGCGATGCGCGGCCACGTAGAGACCGCCACCGCCACGATGATCGGCATCAGCCCCTGCCCAAGTATCGCAACGATTATCATGGCGAGAAGGATGGACGGAAACCCCATGGTCGCGTCAGCGATTCGCATGATTATCGTGTCCACCCATCGCCCCGCATAGCCTGAGACCAGCCCCAACACCGTGCCGACCACAACGCCGGTCGCCAGCGCGAACAGGCTGATGAACGCCGACGTGCGCGCCCCGTAGATCAGACGGCTGAGCACGTCGCGCCCCACGAAGTCCGTACCCAACGGGTTGGACCACTGCTCGAACGGCGCCACGCGCGCGTTCGGCAGGTCGGGCTCGCGCGGGTCTGCCGGTGCCAGCACGTCCGCGAATATGGCCAGAAATATCAGGACGACGATGACGATGACCGGAATCCAGGGCAGGTTTATCTCCCGCGACTGCTCGAGTAACGCGGCAAGCCTTCCTTGTGAGCGTTCGCCTTCTGTCGTAAGTGTTGCCATGATTGCGTCGCCTGTGGGCTAGTTGGTGTCCCTAATTCGTGTCTCGAATTCGCGGGTCTGCGAATCCGTATAAAACGTCTATGACAAGAGCGGTGACTACGTAGAAGAAGCCGGATACCAGCACTGTGGCTTGCACCAGCGGCATATCCCGCTGGATTACGCCTTCTATCATCATCCTGCCGAGTCCGGGCCAGGCAAAGACCTGTTCCACTACGATAGACCCGTTCAGCAGCCCGGCAAGAGTCAGCCCGCCGAACGTCATCAGCGGTATCACCGCGTTCCGCGCCGCGTGCTTCCAGATGACTACGCGCTCGCGCATCCCCTTGACGCGCGCGAACTTTATGAACTCGCTGTCCAGAATGTCCAGCATACTGGATCGCCCCAGCCGCATCATCGCGGCGAGCGGACCGAGCGCAAGCACACAGGCGGGCAGAATGAGGTTGTCTATGCCGCCCGCGCCATATACGGGCAGCCACTGCAGGTACGCGCCAAACAGGATGACGAGCATAATCGCCACCCAGAACTGCGGCGCCGCCAAGCCGAATATCGCTACCGCCTTGCCTATCTTGTCCGGTATCGAGTCGCGCTTCACCGCCGATAGGATTCCCGCCGGAACGCCGATGATGAACGACAGGAACAGCCCCGCCGCCGCCAGCTTGAGCGTCTCCGGAACCCGCTCCATCAGCATTATCCGCGCTTCCTGCTGGCTGCGGACCGACTTTCCGAAGTTGCCTTTCGTGACCAACTCCCACATGAATGAGCCGTACTGCACCATGAACGGGCGGTTGAGCCCCAACTCTTCCTTGAGCTTCTCGTAAACCTCTTCCGACGCGTCTATTCGCACCGGAAGCAGCATCCGTGCCGGGTCGCCGGTCAGGTGAACGGCGGAGAACACGATCAGGCTGAGGCCAATGAGGGTTACGATTGCCTCGGCGAATTTTCTAAGGATGTAGCGTGTCATTGGGGATGCCTAAGCCAGGGTTTCCGACCCACCAAGGGGCGGAATTTCCTGTCGAGGGTTTCAGGAGCGTAGCCGGTTGAGTCGGGCTGGAACGGTGGTTCCTGCCCTCCCCCGCGGCGGGAGAGGGCAGGGTTGGTTTACGGTTTGCCGGTAGGGTAGGGAAGCGGCGCCTAGTTGTCCTTGAACTCGATCGTCCACATGGCCGTGTTGTACGTTACCACCGGCCAGGGCTGCCAGCTTCCGGGCTTGATGCGCGGACCCATGCCCCAGGGCAGGTTCACGAAGAACGGGCTGAAGGCGTGGTTCTCTTCGCGGAGCGTCTTGTAAACGTCCGGGAAGTTCGCGGCCAAGCCCTCGATCGTAACCTCGTTCACGATGCCGTCGGTAACGACGTCCCTGAGCCGCTGGCAAACCGGGTCGCCGTCAGGGTGCGCGTCCGACGTCCAGTAGGCGTCGCAGATGCGCCAGGCCTTCTCACCCGCCGCGTTGGTGTACATGCCGCGCGTGATACTCAGGCCGTTCCAGCGCGTCTCGTTCGTGCGAACCAGCACGCTGCCGGGCAGCTTGCGCTCGTTCCACTGCTGGCGCACCGAAGTCGCGTCGCCCGCGCGGACTGTCGTGTCCAGGCCGAGATCGCGGTTCCACGTCTGGCTGAACACCTCCGCCAACTGCGGCTGCAGCGGCAGGTCGCCCGCCTCCCACGTCCAGATGTCGAACGCCGGAATGTCCACGTTCGCCTCTTCCAGAAGCTGCTTGGCTTTCTCCAAGTCGTAGGGGCGCGGGTCGGCGACGCCTTCCTCGTACCCGATAGTGCTTGGCGTAACGTGCTGCCAGCCCTTCGGAACCGCCATGTCGCGGTTGTACAGCGTGTCTATGATCTCTTCTTTGTTGATCGCGTATTCGAGCGCTTGGCGCACGCGCTTGTCGTGGCACCACAACTCCGGATCCCAGCAGTCCACATAGACGATCCAGGAGTACGCCGCCTCAGGCTGATAGACAACCTGTCCATCCGCGGCCTCGATGTCTTCGAGCATGAAGACGTTGGCCTCGATCATGTCAGCCTGTCCGGCCTGGAGCGCGGAGATGCGCGTCGGCGCTTCCGGCACCACCTCGGTGATGTACTGGCGGAACTTCGGGCGCCTGTCTTCATCGTAGCCGTTGGCGGGCTGATAGAAGTAGTCGTCGAACCGCTCGAGCACGAAGCGCTGGCCCTGGATCTGATCCACGAACTTCATCGAGCCGCAGCTCGAAGGCGCGTTCTGATACTCGTCGTGGCTGAAGCCGGCGTCCTCGTCGAAGCCGTGATCGTTGTAGCCGGTCACGTCTCTCCAGTAGTCGGTATTGAAGATCTGCCCTTCCGCGCCCTGAGAGTTCTCGGACACCAGGAACGGCGTGTCGGCGCGCGGCGCGTCGAACACGAACCTGAACGTCTTGTCATCTACCTTGCTGATGCTCTCGGTAACCTCGCCCAGAGCCAGCGAGTCTGGATGCACGCCGGGCTTGTCCGTGCCTATCTCGCCGATGTCGAACTCATAGCGCCACCAGACGTCTTCGACGTCTATCACGCTGCCGTCGTGCGCGGTAATGCCGTCGGCTATGACGAAGTCAATAGTCCTGCCGTCGCCGCTGACGGACCAGCTATCGGCAACGCCGCGTTTCAGGATTCCTCCGCCTCCGCCGCCGACCAGCGTGCAGTTGTAGAACCGCGTTACCTTCATGAACTCCGCGCCGCCGGAGCGCGTCGGATCCCAGCCGCCGCGAGAGCCTACGTTCGCCACCAGCAGCGTCAGCGTCTGGTCGCCCAACTCGGACTCTGACATTGCGGGCGCGGGCGCCGCCGGAACCGCGGTCGCCATCTGGGACATCTGCCCGGTGGTGGGCGCCACCGGCGCGGTGGTGGCCGCCGGAGCCGGCTGAGCAGGCGCCGGCTGAGCAGGCGCCGCCGCCGTAGGCGCGGGAGCCGGAGTCTCATCCTCGCTGGCGCACCCGACCGCGAAGGCCAACAGCGCCGCAGCCAGGATTCCAACCGTTAAAATGCTTGCGCGACTAAACAACTTCATTTGAGTTTCCTCCAAAATTCGTTTCTGCGCGGGTTCCTTGAACTTATAGACCGCTAAATTCGCCGCATAGTAAATCAAAAAACAGCGATTGTCAACAAAATCACCCGACGCATTGATTTAACTGAGAGTGCGCCGGGCGCAGACAGCTGCGCGGCGAGCAAGGGCGAAAATGGTAGGCCAACGCGTACCGAATTGCGAACTTTGATTCAGGATACTTAACTGACACCAAGTCCTCGGCGGGGATGCCGAGGGTGAACCGGACGTTGTTGCCGCCGTCGATCACCACCTGGTCCAGCAGCAGTTTCAGGATGTCCTTGCGCTGCTCGTCGGGGACTTCGTCGAGGCGGTCTCCCACCTTGCTTGCCCATGCCAGGATATTCTCCATGAGGATGCGTTTCTCGGCCAGCGCCGCCTGCTGCGCCCGGTAGTCGTCCAGCTCCCTGCGGAGCGTCTCCAGCCGTTCGGTGATGAACTTACGCTGGTGGTCGAGTTGGGCCTCGGTGATCTTGGCCGAGACGTACAGCCTGATGGCCCTGTCCTCCTCGGACTGGACCCTGTTGAGCTCGCGCTCGGCCCTGTCGATCTCCTTCTCCCAGCCGTCGTCCTCCTGAGAGCCCAGAGACTCGATGCCGGCGACGATGAGGCCGGGATTCTGCAACATTCTCTTGACCTCGCTCCAGACGAACTCCTCCAGCCGTTCGGCCTTGATGAAGCCCGGTCTACGGCACTCCAGCTTGTGGGATGTCATCCCGCCGCAGCGGTAGTAGCGGTGGGGAGGGTCGAGGGTATAGGCGTAGCGCTTCCCGTTGTAGTACTGGGACTTTTTGCTCTGCGCCCTGCCGTGGAGATACAACCCGCACTCGGCGCACCTGACCATGTGCTGGAGGAGGTAGAAGGTCTTGGTGTTGCGCTTGGAGTGGCTGAACCGCTTGAACTTGCGCGCCTTCACCCGCTCCCAGGTCTTCTCATCCACGAGGGGTGGGAACGGGATGCCTATCCAGGTGTCCTTTGGATTCTTCGTTCCCTTGGTTCCGTCCTCGGTGGTCACCCAACTGCTCTTGCCGTACCAGTAGGTTCCCCTATAGGTCTCGCTGCTCATAATGGCGTGGACTCGCTCCTTGCGCCACTTGGAGCACCTGGGCGGCAGGGGCGCGCCGTCACGCTCCAACCCCAGGACGATGGCGGGAGCGGTCATGCCTTCGTCGGCGTACTGCCGGAAGATTCGGCGGATGAACTTGGCCTCCGGCTCGTAGACGTAGGGGTTGCCGTGCTCGTCGACGCGATAGCCGTAGGGCGGCGACCCGGTGGGCAGCCTGCCCTGCTTGGCCTTGCCGCGCTTGCCCATCGAGGCCCGCTCCCTGAAGTTGTCCAGTTCGATCTTGCCGATGGCCGCCATGAGTCCGAAGGTCTTCATGTCGATGGCGTCCATGACAGCCTCGATGCCGATGCGGTACGCCTCGACGACCTCCATGAGGGCGGCTGCGGGGTACATGCCCCTGCTGAGCCGGTCGGACTTCCAGCATACGATGGTGTCGAAGCGCCCCATCCTGGCGTCGGCGAGCATCCTCTGGAACTCGGGACGCTTCTTGGACCAGCCCCGACCGACTTCCTGATAGCGTGCCACGACGGCCATGCCCCTCTCCTCGCAGTAGGCTTCCATGTCGCCCATCTGCTCGGAGATGGATGTCTTGTCCTCCTCGGCCTGGCTCTTGTCGGAGACGCGGGCGTAGATGGCCGCTCGCTTCTTGGGTGCGTTTCTATCGGTTCTTCTCGCCATGTAAACCTCCCATCAATCTCTCAGAAACTAAAAGAGACCCGCCTCCTGTCGGGAGCGGGTCTGCTGGTAGTACAATACCGACGCACTGCCTGCTGCCGCAGGTGGGGCCACGGCCCGGGGTGTTTGCAGCATCGCCGGGCCAACTTCGCTCTCATGATACCGCGACGAGTGGGGCGTCGTCAAAGAGGTTTCAGTTGACATCTCCGCCGTCTCGTGATAGGTTGATTGAACCACCCCTATCTCTTCGGCGGTAGGGTCGAGACCGTCCTTCCGGGCGGTCTCTGTCTTTGTGAGGGAGTCGGGATTGATCACCAACGTTTACATCGACGGCTTCAATCTCTACTACCGCGCCCTGAAGGACACGCCGTTCCGGTGGCTCGACCTTCGGAGGCTGGCGGAAACCCTCTTTCCTCAAGACGACATCAACAAAGTGTGCTACTTCACCGCCAGACTTGACGCTCGCCCCGGCAACCCATCCCAACGGCAGCGACAGCAGGCGTACCTCAGGGCTCTGGCGACGCTTTCGGGCTTCGATGCCTACTACGGACATTTCCGGTCCGGCGTCAAGCGCCGCCCGCTGGCGGAGCCGGTGGCGGAACTGCCGACTCACGTCCTGGTGAGGGACTCGGAGGAGAAGGGGTCCGACGTGAACCTCGCCACCCGTCTTCTGGTGGACGGGTTCAACCGGGACTACGAGCAGGCGGTCGTGGTGTCGAACGACGCGGACTTCGCCGGTGCGATGCGGTACGTGCGGGACGACCTCGGGCTTCGCGTCACGCTGGTAAACCCCGATCCCCGGAACAGAAGCCCGAAGGAGTTGGCCGACGCCGCGACCTACGTGAAGCGCCTGTGGAAGAGCCACCTGCGCCAGAGCCTGCTTCCCGACACGCTCAGGGATGACATCGGCGTCATCACCAAGCCTGCGGGATGGTGATGACGCTGCTATCGGGCCGTTCCCGTCAACCGCCATTGCCGTTCTCACACTCTTCGTCTTTAGCGGGAGGCGATGTCTGGCCTTCCCCTGCTCGGAGATGGATGTCTTGTCCTCCTCGGCCTGGCTCTTGTCGGAGACGCGGGCGTAGATGGCCGCCCGCTGCTTCTGTGTGTTGCTACAGGCGCTTCTCGCCATGACTGCCTCCCTCTGTTGCCTATCCTTCTAGCGGAAGTTCAAAACAGACACCCGGCTTGCCAGTTCGACTCCCTCCAACGCAATGGAGCCTGCACTGAGGCTGCCGGCAGACCGAAGGCTCCCGTTGAGGAACGAAGGGTGCCTAAAGCTCGCCGGGGCCGAGTGGATGCTGCCATCGGAGTCCTGGGAATCGGCTGAAGTCGGAGTCGGTGGTCACCATGGTGCAGCCGTGCTCGACCGCGATGGCGGCGTGTTGGGCGTCGGCTACAAGCTTCCCTGCGGCTCCGGACTGCCTGCACAGCCTCTCGAATATGTCCAGATGGTCGGGTCCCGGTCCCACGATGCGCGCGGTCGGACGCTCCACGAGGGAGGAGACGAACCCGAAGGACTGGTCGAGAGTGGAAGGCGGGTCGAAGACCCTGGGGTTGGTCACGACGCGAACGAAGCCGGAAAGGACGAGGACGGAGAGCGCGAAGGGCTCAGGCCCCGTCGCAAGGCGGGTGATCCAATCCGCATACTCGGCGTGTTCGGGGATCGAGTCCTCCACGTGCGCATAGATCAGGACGTTCACGTCGGGAAGCAGCATCTCGAACTAGCGGCTC
The DNA here is from genome assembly GCA_965208795.1 of Dehalococcoidia bacterium. GTDB lineage: Bacteria > Chloroflexota > Dehalococcoidia > Lucifugimonadales > UBA1123 > VXRN01. Next base: position 24,383 of record CBDBPQ010000002.1, on the reverse strand, counting down.
CCGCGCCCGAACCGGGCCTCGTCTTCCTGCGCGTCGAGCGCCCTGGTCCGGTCGAGATCGACTCCGGGGCGGGCGTGGACGCCGCTTACGGTGACCAGCCGGAAGGGCGGCGGCTCCGACGGCTCGCGGCGCTTGAGCGCGTCGTCGAGCGTCCTTGATATGAAGGCGCTCATGCTGATGCCGCGGGCTTCGGCCTCGCGGCGCACCTGCTTGGCGAGTCGGTCGTCAAGGGAGATGGTGGTTCTGGTTCTCATGATGCTTCAGCATAACATACTTGCATAATAAGCATCAACCGTGTGGCGGCAGACTTTCGAGACCGTTTGAGCCGGTGGGGAGAACCTCGGTGCGCTCCTCGCCGCCTTCGTCCACCTGATGCTCCTCGCCAAGGGCGGGGATCTCGTCGTCTGCCAGCCTCACCAGGATGGTGAACAGGCGGCGCAATCGCTCCTCGGCGTCGGGACCGGGGTTGAAGTCGATCCCGACAACCCTCATATCCGGGGCGTCGCTCTCGCGGTCTCGCCGCTTCGTCCTGTGCTTGGTGTCTCTCAAGATCGCAACTTCTCGTGGCGTGTTCAGCATGTTCGACGCCGAAGGCGAGGTCGTCTTCAGACAGCGAACAGGCGTGCTCTTGTCAGTGTGGGCGGTGGGAGAGCGGAGCGTTATCCCTCGGAAGGGGATTTCACGCATGAAACTCGACGGGGAGCATCGCAGGGCCTTGGAGGACGAGGCGTGGCCCTATGCCAGGGGTGGAGCGCCTTACGGGTGCTGGGAGGGCCGAAGCAGCTTGGCCGTCGGGAGCAGGTGGCCGAGACCCCTGCTGTCGGCCAGTTCTTGGAGGGCCAGCAGGTGGTGCATGTTGGGTAGGACTCCCCGATTGCGCCATCGCCAAAGGTTGAGGGTGCTGGTGCCCAGGAGCCGGGCGATCTCGGCCCACGGCAGCCCGGACGCCTCCTTGAAGTCCTCCAGTCCCTTGCCGAAGTCGCCGGTCAGGACCCGTATCGTCTTCTGTCGTCTTCCTCGCTTGCGAGACATGCGTTACTCGTTCCTGAGGGGGTCCAGGAAACCCTCTCCCATGAGGATTTCCAGGCCGCCCGGTATCCACGGCGCGAGTTCCACCAGGGAGTGGTGAGCCCCGCCGGATGGTTTGGTTCCCTGGGTCCACCTCAACACCTGCTTGAGCTCCACGCCCAGAACGTCGGCGAACTCCTCCCAGGTGAGGTCGCTGGCCAGCTTGAGGCGGATGAGACGCTGGGCGAAGTCGTCGGGCAGTTCCCCGCTCAGAAAGGGCGCGAGTCTGCCGTCGATGACCGGATCGCCGGGATACGCTGGCAGGCGGGGAGAGCTAAGCGCTGTCGTCATTGGGATGCTCCAGTTCGAATAACTCATCGAAATCCTCCACTCCCAGGACCGTCCTCATCCGCCGCCTGATGCGCCCGGACGGGGCGCGGCCTGTGTTGACCAGGTAGGACAGGTAGCCGGGGCTGATGCCGAGTTCGCGGGCCAGCCAGTTCTGGGAGCGGTCGAGCATTGCCAGCCGCTCCCAGAGGGCTCTCGTCTTGAGCAGGACGACGGTGCGTTTCATGGGGAAAGATGGTCTCCTGTACTCTAAGCTGCACTTATGATATAGTGTAATCATATCGCAAGTAGCTTGTCAAGAACAAGTGTGCGATACTTCTAATCGTGGATTATGACCGCCTATGAGCGTTGACCAAGAGAGGCCGGAACCCATGACCGTAGACCCGGGCTACCGCTGGAAGAGCATCGGAGCCCGCATCAAGGAGGCGCGGCTGAAGGTCGGCCTCACCCAGAAACAAGTGAGCGAGTTGGTCGGGGTCAGCTCCCACGCCGTCTGGTCCTGGGAGTCTGGGAAGATGAAGCCCACCCCGGAGCACCTGTTGGAACTGGCCTACCAGTGTGAGACGAGCACCGACTGGCTGCTGGGTCGGGACGTGGTTGAGGCGGAGATACTGAAGGAGGCCGACGTCTCCTTCCGCAATGCCATCGAGGGCCTTCCCATGGAGGACATCGAGTCGATCATGAACTTCATCCGCTTCGTGCGGGAGCAGAGGCGGAGGACGGAGAGGGATGGGCGATGAAGCGGGCGCAGCGGAAGGCCAGAGAGCTGCGGCGAAAGCTGAAGCTGTCGGGCCGGGTGGATGCCGAGACCGTGGCCAGCATCCTGGGCTTGGAGGTGGTGCCGTGGCCCTTGGAGGTGCAGGAGGAGATGCAGATGGGCCACTACATCGGCGTGGCCGACAGGCTCGATGCTCCCTGGCGGCGCTGGGTGATAGCCCACGCCATAGGCCACAGGCTGCTGCACTCCGGCAACCACTTGTGGATACGGGATCACACCAGCCTGGGCAGCCTGTTCGAGCGGGAGGCGGAGGACTTCGCCCGCGCCCTGCTGATGGACGTGGACGAGGCGATGGCGGAGGGGCTCAGCGAGCTGTGGGAGGTGGCTGAGCACTTCGGGGTGCCGCAGGAGATGGCCTGGCTTCAGCCGCTCCTACCAATGGAGTGAATGCCCGCATCACCTAGAAGTAGCCGTTGACCAGCAGCGTCCAGACCCCATTGTGAAAGCGAATGAAAGGGGAGCAAATGGCTGGAAGAATGATCGAATTGGGAGTGAGATACCCGAACATCGAGGTCGATATCTGGGAAGCGTACCCCTTCGTCTATTGCGGGGATGACGCAGACGACGAGGAGGACGGAGACTACAGCCCGGACAACCCCGACGCGTCCCGCGTACTGGAGCGGGTGCAAAACTCCCTGAGGGAGGGCGGGGTCGGCGACGAGGAGATAGAGGAATACACAAGGGAGGCCATCTCGCGCTGCTACAACCACCTGATGTACACGACGATGACATGGGTGCGGGTACGTTGGGTTGGCCCCGATTACGAGCCCGACGAGGGGCAGCCTTCACTCCAGTCCCAATGAAGGAATGATGAAGCGAGCCTGCGTTGCTGCGATCTCCGCGTGGGCGGGCCATGTGCTGGCTTGGGTCGCCGGGCTCTGGTTCGTCTTCGTACCCGTCTATCAGGGGGTGTCGGTCACGGCGACGTCCACCGGCGAGCCTGCGGGAGAAGTGACGAGGCACACCGCCACCCTCGTGGAAGTGAACGGCCTGTACGTGCTCTGGCTGCTGCTCATCCCCGTTTTGCTCTCCGGCCTGGCGCTGCTGGCTATCCGTTTCACCCGCGCCGGGCAGGCGAGGCGAAAGGCGTTGTTGTGGATATCGGCGCTGGCTCTCCTGGCCTTATGCCTTGTGGGGATACTCTCCATCGGGCTGTTCTACCTGCCCACCGCGATGGCCCTGCTGGTCGCAGCAGTGGCTGACTCCCTGAATGGCAGCGCCGACAAAGGGTTGCGGGATTCCGCTTAGCCGGGCTTGGGAACGGGCCGACCTCTGCCATTTGGACGAGGAGCCTGATCGGGAAACATCAACCGAGGAGGTGGCGCAATGACAGTCGAAGGACATGAAGGGAGCCTCAAGGATTTCCGCTCACCGGGCTGGCCGGAGGACTTTCCGCAACGGCTGAAACGCCTGTTGGAGATGGCGGGCCTGTCGCGGCAGGACCTAGCCCGGCTCTTGGGCGTGAAGGAAGGCACCGTTCAGACGTGGCTGAGGGGAGGGGCGAGACCGAAGGGTGGCAGCTACTACGGTATCGTGCAGTTGTCTCGCTCCGTGCCGGGCGGCTTCGAGTTGATGATCTATGGGCGAGGTCTTGACGACAAGGTAGAGGAATAGGGGCGCGGGCCTTGTGACATGGCCAACGACCCGCCCCTGCCTCCACTCATCGCCTGACGATGCCCTGGGGATCGTGCCCTGACGCTCTCCGGTTGAGGGCCTTGTCGAGGATGGAGAAGGCATCTCCGATGCCGTGGGTCTCCACTCTGAGGACGGGCTCCTCCTCCTCCTGCTTGAGCAGGGCGTGGGCGACGAGGTCGGCCATCTGTAGCAGGTGGTCCGAGTCGGAGCTTCTGAAGGCGGGGCCTCCGATGACGTTCTCCACGGGGATGTTCCTGGTCCTCTCGCCCTCCTCCCACCGCTCATAGCGGCTTGGCACGGGGTTGAATATCCTGAGCCGTCTATAGGCCCGCGTGATCATCCGCTCCTTGCCCTCGTCGAAGATGAGGAAGGCGTGTCGTCCCGCCGCCCTGACCGAGGCGTTGATGCGGTTGAGCAGCCGGTCGAGGCTGACCTTCTCGTATCCCTTCACGTCGGCCTTCCTCAGGCAGACGTTGACGACCTCCACGCCGCCGATGCGGGCGGCTTCTTCGATGCGTCGCAGCCCTTCCCTGAAGACCTCGGCCCCCTGGCTGGGCGCGAGCCGCTCGTTGGAATCGCCGTTTCGGGCCAGCATCCCTCTCCCCGCCAGCAGATCGCAGGCGTGAAGCTCCCTGTCCGGCGGGATGCCGTAGCCCTCGTGCAGTTCGCTTCTCCACTCCTGGATGTCGGCGAACAGGTCGTTCCACCGCTCGGCGTCCACCCCCAGGGCGGAGCGGACGTAGCGGGTGGGTCCCTCGGACTCGTCGATGTAGTACAGACGCATGGTTCATTACCTCTTTCTCGTATTCTTCCTTCAACTATTTGGAAGAGCGCGAATGGTCTCCCATCCATCGGGAGTGCGCCACGCCCGTCCCAACGGCCCCTCCCGCTCCAGCAGGCCCTCGTGAGAGACCAGCAGGGGCACCTCCACGCGGGCCTCCGTCATCCGCTCCCTCGCCACCCGCAGGAAGTTGATGGCGGTGACGTCGTCGCGGAGGACGACGAGGACGGCGGGCCGTGCGCCGTGGTCGTCGGCGGGCCTGTCGGAGGAGTAGTAGCGCAGGTAGGGGGCCAGCCGGGCCGCCATGGTCGATGGGCGCACGGCGCGGCGCTCCCACTCCAAGAAGAAGGGCCACGGGGTTCCGTTCCTCTTCAGGACGCCGAAGGCGTCGGGGTGGACGGAGCGCAGCTTGCCCCTTTGGCGGAAGTGCCTTGCGGCCCGCATGGGCGGGTCCAGTTGCGCCGGTTCCCAGCCCAGGGAACGCGCCTGCTTTGCCAGGGCCGCAACGAAGCGGTGGACCGCCGCCGTGTGGTCGAGGTTCCTGAGCAGCTGGCGGCTTCTCCTGCCGGATATGTTGCGCCACTCGACGGCGTCGTCTGCTGCGCCGTTGGGAGAGACGCTCCATCGCTTCCTGGCCGCGCCCACCGAGGTGCGGTCCCTCCGCGCTAGGAGTGCCAATCCCCGGTCGGAGACAGCCAGACGGCGGCCATTGATGGCGACCCGCTCGACGAGCCCGGCGTCGGCCAGGGGCGCAACGATCTCGTAGAACCGGCCCATGGAGATCCCCAGCAGCCCGCGCAGGTCTTCCGGTGCTATGCCCGGCCAGTCGTAGAGCAGGTCGAGGACGCGCTTCCCGGCGGGCTTCAGCAGTGCTGGCAGCAGCCAGTCGGGCGTCCCCGGGCTTTCCAGGATGAGGCCCTCCGGGAGGGTCGCCCGCGACGGCTCCGGTTCGGTGATCAGCCGTCCGCCCGGTTCGAGATATGAAGACAGGACGTAGCGCAGGCCGAGGGCGGCGGCGACGGAGGGCAGGCGCCAGACGGGTTCCGACGGGCCTGCCCACGCCGCGTCCCGCTCCAGGGCGAGAACGGCCGGCAGGTGAGAGTCGGCCAGCGTCCTTCGGGCGTGCCTCAGCCGCACCTCGTCGGGCACGAGCATGAGCACGGCTCCGGGAAGCGGCCCTTCGCCGAGCCGGTAGAGACGCTTTGCGAACCCCGTCCTGTCCGACGTGAGCCCCTGCCTGACGATGCCGAGGGTCCTGCCGTCGGCGAGCTCGACGGCGGCGTCCAGGGGCGCGGCCCTGTACCAGCGCAGCCGGATGGGTCCCATCTCGGCAGCGATGGACGACGCCAGCCGGTACATGACGCCCACGGCGTCGAGCCGCTCCATGAGGATACGCCGCCACTGGGCGGAGACCGGGTACTCGCTGAGTATTTCGTCCATCGCTAGGCGGTCGGCTTCAGCCAACATCCGTAGCCCTGAGACCGTGAGATGGTATCGCCGCGTAGCCCTGAGCAGGTCGGTGGCGTGGGTGATCGAGGCCGCCAGGCCCGCCCGTTGCAGATCGTCCACGGCGTCGTAGGTCGAGCGGTCGGGCGTTCCCGACGCGGCGGCCAGCTCCAGGCGGTCGAGAAACGGCATGGAGGCCAGCCGCCGCATCAAGAGCAGGGTGCGTTCGTTGCGGTTCACGAGGAGGTTCCGTCGCCGGTCTTGGGCTTCGGCGGCTTGGGGTTCCGGGAGCGTCCCGGAGAGCGTCCCTTGTGATTCTTGGGAGGCTGCTTCGGGTTCCTGTGCTCGGCCTTGGCCTGACCGTTCTCCGCCTTCCCCTGCTGCTCCTGCTTCCCGTCGCACTCCGCGTTCCCTGCGGCGATGTCCCTGGCCGCCGTGACGTAGGAGGACGCAGCGGCGCGGATGCGCTCGGCCCTTTCGACGTCTCCCGGCTCCGGCTTCCTGACCGCCATGGAGAAGGCGTCCATGCGCTCGGTGCCCACGGTGGCGCGGACGTAGCACTGGTGCACGGGCAGCGACGTGATGTCGTCCTCTGTCACCCGCTCCTTGCCAAGCTCCCACACAAGCTGCCTTGCGTCGCTGCCCGCCACCTGGAAAACGGCCAGGCAGCCGACGTTTGCAAGGATGGTGTCTCGCATGGTGCGGGAGAGGTCGTCCAGCTTGGCCAGGCTCTGGGTCGCCAGCACGAAGGACGCGCCGAACTTCCCAAGTTCCGACAACATGCTCTCGTAGTCCACGCCGGGCATCGACTGCATCTCGTCCACGACGACCAGCGCGCCCCTGCGCCTGTCGGGCGGCAGGCTTCCCTGCTCCCGGATCACGGCGTCCACCAGGTTGAGGATCGACGAACCCACCAGGGCGGCCACGTCCCGGCCCGCCGTGCCCTGGGCGGTGGACACCAGGAGAATGCCGCCGTCGAGGATGGTCCTGCGCAGGTCGATGGTGGAGCGGCGCTGGCCGAGGATGGCCCGCGCCCGCTTGGAGGATGCGTAGTAGTTGAGGCGGGTCTGCACCGGGGCCAGCGCCTCGGCCCGATACTGGTGGGTCCAGTTCTTGAAATCCCTCTCCCACCAGTCCTTGAGGTAGGGGTCGCTCACCTTCGCCAGCACCCTGTCCCTGAACTTCTGGTCTTCCGACGAGGCCTCGCCCCTGGACCTCCTGTCCGCAGACAGCAGCTTGAGGCCGTCGAGGATGGTGTACTGCTCGTCGGCGTCGGTTTGCTCGTTGGCCTCGTGGAGGGTCTTGACGGTCTGCTCCAGGATGGACTGCATCCTCGGCCCCCACTGGTCCCACAGGCCCCTGGCCACGCGCACCACCGAGTCGGCGGTGCGGTCGCGGTCGGAGAAGACGCGGGTGTCCAGCAGGTTGACGCCGGGCGCTCCCCGCTCGTCGGCAAGGTCGATGAGCCGCACCCTGTCGGCCATCTCCTCCGGCGCGTGTTGGAGGATGCCCTCCACCAGATCGGCGTGGGGGTCGATGACGACGATGGCGTCGCCGTCCCTGCCCGCCGCCTTCTCCTCCATCTTGTGCCTGACGATGTGGTGCATGAGGGTGGACTTGCCCATGCGTGTTCTCGCCACGTAGAGGTGGTGGCGGCGCAGCAGGTCGTCGGGGAAGCGGATCTCCCTCCGCGCTCCGGCTGTGGTCTCGCCCACCAGCGCGCCGCCCTTCACGTTCCTGGCCGAGGGAATGAGCGCCCTCGACCCCGACCGCCCCACCAACGGCGTCTCGTCACGCGCTCCCGGCGGGTGCCACAGGGCGGCCGCCTCTCGCATCCCGAAGACGCTGCGCCGCCCGAACAGGCCGGGGCCTGCGGGGTGAAGCGTCTCCGGGTCGGGGACGACCGGCCTCACCCTGCCCGCCTTGAGCCTGGCCCCTGCCGGATGGTCGTAGTGGCGGTAGGCCGCGGCGACCTGTCCCAGCAGTTCATTGGCGCGCCTGGGTCCGGCGTCGGCGGGCAGGATCGCCGTCACCTGTATCTCCCCGGCGAAGGCGACGCGGGAGACCTTCTCCTTGATGAGGTTCGGGTCGTAGACGCGGTTTCGGGACTTCTTCCACTTGTGCCAGAGCCAACCGGCGGCGGCCAGTCCGGCGCTCACGCCGATGCCCAGGAGCACGGCCTTCCACGTCTGCCCCGCCTGCACCCACAGGTAGCCCTGGAGGGCGGCGACTGTGCCCACGCCGAGAACGGCCATCGTCACCCCGTCCATGCGCAGGGGCCTGGTCTGGTAGGTGTAGGACGGATCGCGCCGCTGCTCCACGGCGGGCCTGTGGGCCTTCTCCTGGTGGTGCTGCGACCAGTCGGGTCCCAGGGAGTTCAGCATCAGCCGCGCCACCACGCGCTCGTCCCGGCGCAGGTTGAACAGCGAGCCCAGCAGGGCGATGACGGGGTCGGAGCCGGGGTCCAGCAGATCGTCGTCCCGGAAGGTGCGGATGGGGACGTACTCCGGGCCGTCGGCCCGGATCGTCATCCCCCACGCCTGCTCGTCCTCCCCCAGCCGCAGCGGGTCTTCATCCATCGGCACCCTTTCGATGCGGGCCTGGGGGTAGTGGGCGGCGATCTGGCCGCGCACCACCTGGTCGTCCAGGCAGCGGGCCATCAGGGTCACGCCGTCGGCGTCCCCGGCAAGCTCCAGGGAGAAGGGTTCGGGCACCGCGATGGACTGGAGCATGTTCTCCACGCCCAGCATGGTGCGCTCGTCCTTCCTCGGCGGCGTCACCGCCAGCAGCACGGGACTCCTCTTCTTGCTTTCGTCGGCAAACCAATTCAATGGGTTCAGTTTCATGGTTCTCTTCCTTTCTCTATTGGGGTCGTCGGTGGGTTCGTAATCACGTCGCTCTGCGTTCTCTTTCCAGTAGTCGTATCCGCCGTTCATGGTTCTTCTCCTCCCTTCACTCGTTCTCTGTCGGACTCTGTGCGTTGAGGCCGCCTTACCTGTGCCCACCCGGCCTCCACTCGATGACTTCCGTCTCCTCCGCCGTGGCCTCGATGCGGACGGGGAAGCGGTGTCCCTTCGCCAGCAGGAGGCCGTCACCACGGGGGCATGAGAGCAGCCACCTTTGAAGGTCTTCGGGCAGGTCGAAGGCGTCGCCCACCGTGCCTATGGCCGCCGCGTCCTGCTGAAGCAGCAGCTTGAAGGCGGCGTTCTGTAGCAATGCCCTCCCCGAATGGCCGGTGATGGTCCTCGATGAGTCCTCGGAGAGAAGGTCCTGCACGTCCTGGGTGATGAACTGCAACCCCAGCCGGTGCTTTCTCGCGCGCTTGGCCATGCTGACCATGAAGGCCGCGCCCTCGGGGTGCTGCATGATCGACCACACCTCGTCCACCACCAGAAGCCTCGGTTTGGGGTTCTGGGCGGCGGCAGCCCACACCGTCTCGGTGCAGACCATCGCGGCGGCGGGCCTTAGCTCCGGCTCCAGCAGCCGCAGGTCGAAGACGGTCACCAACGCCTCGTTGCCGAGCAGGTCGTCCCCCTCGTCGGAGAGGAGGTTGCGCAGGCTGCCGGTGGCGAAGGGCCGAAGTAGGTGCGCTATGTCAGGGGCTTCACCTTCCAGATACTTGTAGAAGTCGCGGAAGCCGGTGCGCTCTCGGCTGTGGGCGTAGTAGCCCGCCAGGGCGTGGTCGAGGGAGGCCCTGCGCTCCGCGCCGAGGCTCTCTCCCACCATCACCTCGATGAGCCTTCTCAGGCTCCCGATGCGCTGGAGCAGCTCCTCGTCGTCGCCCCGGTCGATGACGAAGGGGTTCATGCCCTGGCCCTCGACACCTGGGGAGAGAACCCTGCCTCCGGCAGCGCGAGCCATGTCCGCGTACTCCCCCTCCGGGTCGATGACGTAGGCGGTGACGCCCCTGGTCAGACCCCTTAGCACTCCCAGCTTGGTTGCGAACGACTTGCCGCTGCCCGATCTTGCGAGGACGGCGGTGTTGGCGTTGAGGTGGGTGCCGTCCCAGGGGTCGTAGACCACCGGGGAGCAGGCCCGCATGTCGATGCCGTAGAGGGTGCCGCTCCGGGTGTCCAGGTCCGGTGGCGAGAAGGGGAACAGCCGCGCCAGCGACGACGTGTCCAGCGTCCGCCACTCGGCCACGGCGTTCAGGGCCAGGGGCAGCGTGGACAGAAAACCCTCGCGCTGGCGGAAGGCCAGGTTGTCCAGCTTGCCCAGGGTGGCGGCGAAGTGCGCCTTGGCCCGCTGCGTCATCTCCTTGAGGGCGTCCTCGTCCTTCGCGTGAAGGGTCACGGACAGGGAGGAATGAAATAGCCGCTCCCGGCCCCGCTGCACCTCGTCGCGCAGGCGTGTCACGTCCTCCAGGGCGATCTCCGCCTCGGGGGACATGGTGCGGCCCCGCTTGAACGACAGGGACTGGGCCGACTCGAAGCGCACCTTCTGCCACTCGAGGGTGCGGGCGGCTTGTTCCGCCGGTATCGGCCCCAGGTGGATGGACAGGTCCATGGGCGCTCCCGCCGCCATCAGCCCCTGGAGGAACCCGGGGGCCAACGACCGGGGCCACTTGCCCAGGTGCAGGGAGCGAACCAGCCGGTCTCCGACTCGCATGTCCCTGCGGTTGACCTGCACCTCGACTTCCTCGCTCTCGTCCACGTCGGCGGGCGTGCCGCCGAGGGCGGCCGCTACAAAAAACATCCGAAGCTGGCGTCCTTTCAGTGGATGGACGGAGAGTCCGGCACGTGCCAGCAGGCCCCGCAGTTCGTCGATGCGAGCGTGCTCGCAGACGGCGTAGAAGCGCCGGTCGAGGATGCCGTCGCGGGTCTCAAGGTCGGTGAGCAGCCGGTTCAGCGACTCGGCGGCCGCTCTCGTCTGCGGTGGAAGGTTGTCCGGTTGGGCCTCTTGCAGCTTCTCCCGCATACTTTGAAGGCGCGGCGGGTGCTGGCGGATGAGAAGCTGAACCGGGAAGTCGAGGGCGTTGAGCGCCCCGGCGAAGGCCCCCAGCTTCGGCTCGTCAAGCTCCAGGCCCATCACCTCGCACACGCCCAGCTTCACCCCGTCCAGCCGGACGGGACCGTCCTCCTCCAGGTGCGACACCATGAAGAAGAGCGGTAGCTCCGGTGCAGGCTTCGACGCAGGGACCTGGAGTTCGGTGGATTCGGAGACCAACACGGGGTCAGCCTCCGCAATGATCTGCGGGGCGGCTGCATCGTTGGGCAGCCCCTCCGCTTTTCGTCTCGTGATTCGTTCGATCAACTTCTTCAACTCGGTCTCCTTTGTGCTAGGGGATGGGGAACGGGACGATGCCGCTTCTCAGCAGGGCGGCGACGCCCTTGGCCAGCAGCACCAGCACCAGGCCGACGACCGCCATGACCACGGCGGTCCTGGCCCTGCCTCCGCCCCGCTCCTCCGCGCCCTCGGCCATCAGGACGAACCCCGCCCAGACGATGGCGAAGACGCAGAGTCCGGCGGCGGCGTAGGCCATCGCGGTGAGCACCGCGTCGAAGGCTTCGAGCATCGCCCGCTCCTCCGCCGGGGCCGCGCCGGTGGTCGCCAGCACAAGCCCTGCTAGCAGCGTTGCCGTCAGCAAGCGTCTCACCACGGCCACTCCCATCCCAGCCGCTCAAACCAGCTCCGAAGTCCGCCTGCTGGCGTCTGCTCGGCGGGCGGATCCTCCGGCTCAGGCTCCGGCAAGACCAGAATGGAGAAGGCGTCGTCGGACCCGATGTCGAATGCCAGAGCCAGCGTTTCGCTTCTCGTCTTGGCGATGGGTGCTCGGTCGGTCGTTTCGGCCTTGACGTGTTCGGGATGGACGATGGTGAGCGTGACCTGCTTCTGGATCGTCGTGCCCGACACATGGGCGTAGGCATAGGCGGACACCGTGTGGTCCGTGGTGGTGCCATCGTCGTGGGTGACGGTGATGGTCTGGCTGTCGCTGTCGGAGTCGCTCGCCCCCGGCCTGTACAGGCTCACCGTCTCGGTGCGCTCCTCCGTCCGCTCCGGGTGGTGGGTCAGCGTCGTCAGCGGCGGGATAGGTATGCTGAGGGTCGCCTCAAGGCTCACGTCCACGCTCACCGCGTGAATCGCCCCGCCTGCGGACACATTCAGCCTGAAGGCGGTTTCGCCGTCCGCAACGAACGGGACGCTGGCGGTCGATGCTCCCACGGTGGCAACAATTGTCCCGGTGATTCCCGTCACATCAGCGTCCATGAGCGCCGTCTCGGTGACGCTCTCATGTCCGGCCACCGTCTGAAGCTCGACCGGCTCCTTGATGTCGGACACGCACACTGACTCGATAACGCCGCTGACGGCCCCCGGCGTCCAGCCCAGGGAGGTCATGCTCAGGTCGCACAGCTCTCCCTCCACTTCGGGGAGCGGGTACGGTATCCGGTCGTGTTCTACAGTCAGCGCTCCTGCCTGCCCCAGCGTGTCCTCCCACGAGACGGTGAAGGACGGAACCGGACCGTGGAGGGGCAGGGAGTAGTCGATGCTCTCTCCCTCTGTCAGGCTGGCCGACCCCCAGAAGCGGAGCGCCGTGCCCTGGCTGCCGCCGAAGGCCCGGATGCGGATGTCAACGTCCGTTGCCGCCCTCAGGGTCACGACGGCCCGGTCGCCGGAGACGTTTAGGGACTCGACGAATATCCGCCGCCCATCCACCGGCTCCGTGACCTCGAAGTCGATCTCATCCCGCCACGGCTCGTGGCCGTCTGCAAGGGCAACGTCTGGGATGGTGACGACCGCCGCCAGTGTGACGGCGGCCATCACCGCGAGAAAGCTCTTCTGGAACTTGCTCCGCTGCTTGGTCTTGCGGCTCCCGTTGTCGTTGTCGTTGACGCTCTCCCTGTCCGCCTGGGGCCTGCGGCCCCTGCCGAACCAGCGGTGGGGACGAAAGGGCATACGTCCGTTGCGGCGGTCCTTTCGCCTGTTCCGCAGCTTGCGCAGTCTGCGGAGGACGCGTTTCGACCTCTTCGCCATCAGGCTCAAGGGGCCGGAGCCGCTCTTCACCGGGTGCACCGGAGCGGGCGGCTCGGACCGCACCAACTGGGAGACCGGACCCGCATAGAGCCTCGCCCCCAGCCGGTACTTCAAGAGGTCGGCGGCCACCAGCGGCAGCCGCCGACCTCCTATCTTCCCCACGACAACGGCGATCCCGATGAGACCCATGAGGACGGCGATTGCCATCCTCATCTCGTTCGGCCCCACCGGGGCGTAGCGGTATGCGCCGTAGGACAGGGCGCACACCGCCACCACCGCAACGATCTGCGGGAAGGTGAACCACAGCAGCACCCTGTCCTCGGCCTGCACGTGGGTAGGAACCTCGTGTTCTCTCATGTCTTTTTCTCCCTTCTCGCGTCCGCCTAGCTGTTCTTGGTCTCAGGCGTGGGCGTGGCCGGGTCGGGCACGTCGATCTCCACCGGGTTGCCCACCACCGCGTCCATCACCAGCTCGACGACCCCGTAGGCCACCATCGCCAGTACGATGCCCGCCAGGGCGGTCATCATGGCGCTCTTGCCGCGCTCCATCTGGTGGGGCGCTCCCGATGCCGTCAGGTACAGGTAGGCCCCGTAGATGAAGAAGCCCACGCCCACGACTCCCACGATTCCCAGCAGGATGCCCACCAGGTTCGATATGGTCTGAGTCAGGTCTTCCATTACTTTTCTCCTCTCACTCTCCGTTTCGGAGTCTCTTGTTCGCCTCTATCGGTTCCGTTCGCCCATCTACTTGCACATCGCTCCCACCTCCTTCACCTTCTCGATTCGGCCGGGTTTCTTCGCCCGCGCCTCATGGGTTGTCGTCTTCTTTGAAAAATCACTCGTTGGCGCTCCTAGGGGCCTCGCCGCCCATGTCCCCACCACCCGATGGGGTGGCCATCGACGCCGCAGAGTTGAGACCGCTCGCCGCAGCCGACAGACCAGCGCTGGCCGCAACCGCTCCCACGGCCATTCCGCCGGGACCTCCGGCGGCTCCGCCCGCCACAAGCCCGATGGTCCGGGCCGACCGCACCATCGACGCGGGTAGGTTCATTCCGAAGTAGAGCATCGACAGCCAGCTATCGAAGGTCCCGGCGTTGCCCAAGAGCGACGGCACCCTCGTTGCCATGTAGACGAAGGCCAGACTCATCAAGAGCTTCCACACCAGGTCCTGCACCGGCTCGAAGGCCGCTATCTGCGCCACCTCGTTCAGGAAGCCGAACCCCAACGCCAATGCGATGAGCTGGATCGCCTGCTGGAAGGTGGTCGTCATGAAGAGCCTGAGCCAGTGCCTGCCCCATCCCGCCGTGTGCGGCAGAATCCACAGCCCCAAGGCGATGGGGGCCAGGGCCAGGAGGATGTCGATCAACGCGAGGCGCAGGATCATCTGCACGATGACGTAGAGGACGAAGAAGCCGTAGACGAGGTAGAGAAGGGCCAGCAGCAGGGCCATGCCCACGCTCCCCGCCTGAACTGTGGTCAGCAGCGTCTTGAGGGTTGACCGGAGCATGTCTCCGGCGGTGACGCCGAGGGATGCGGCGACGAAGCCCGACACGGCGTCGGCAACGTCGATGACCAGCGCACACCACCACAGGGATGACGCCGCCGCCACCAGTCCCAGCACCAGCCGGGGAACCATCTCCCGCCATCCCGCCTGAGACCTGCCCAGGTGCTCGGACATGATGAGCGAGAGGCCCATCCAGCCCAGGATCACCACCAGCGCGCCCGACGTGATGACCCAGACGACCATCCACGCCTGCTGCACCAGGTCGTGGCCGTAGGTGAGGGATTCGGGAGTGCCGGTGAGGATGTCGCTCATGGGCTAGCTCCCCTCACAGTTGTCGGCGTCCTCGCCCGAGGCCCGCTCAACAACCCCGCACAGCGTCCCGTGGACTCCCTCGATCACCCACCCGGCTGCGGCCCTGGCCCAGCGGGAGGGGTTGAGGGCGCTCAGAATCTTGTCCCAGATGCGCCCCGGCTGGTGGATGGGTACGACGGCGTAGAAGTCTCCCTGCTTGCCGTCCTCGGCCACGGCCAGCATGACCAGCAGGTAGGCGCGGTCGGGGTCGAGGTCTGGCTGCTCGTCCAGCTTGGGGTACTCCCAGGAGTACTCCCAGCCGTCTGAGCGCTTCTTGTCGCCTCCCCTGACCCGGTACATGGCGGATATCCAGTCGCCGGTGTCGGCATCGCGGACGGCGTAGAAAAGGTCCTTTATCTCGCGGTCGAAGACGGGCCGTGCGACGAACTCGCCGCCCTTCTTGCGCTCCACGAACTCCCGGTCTGAGTTGACCAGGGTGATGTCGTTGCCGGGGGGAGATTGGGCCAGGGCGAGGTTGCTGGTGGGGATGGACACAAGCGCCGCCAAGAGCAGCGCGGCGGCCAGGGGCATCAGCCTCCTAGCTCTTCTAAGGGTCCGCCGGATGGTCGAGTACCGTTCCAAGTTGATGCCTCCTCACGGGTGGAATCGCGATGATTTGCCATCGAGTGTGGAGGTCTGAAAAGACGAGCGTTATCCCTCGGAAGGGGTATTCATCCGTGCAACCGTTTCATTCGTGATAGCCCCTTCCAGGGGATACCCCGCCAAGGGGTCGCCGTGATGTCATGGGGTAGTACAGGGAAACGCGTCCGTGTACATGTTGTACATCTGGGCGGTTTTCAAAGCTGGAACAGGGGGAAAGCAGCCCCTACAGCAACTGTGGTTTAAGTCAAGTGGATAGCCCCCTACAGGAACGGTGTTCCAGGTCAAGAGGACTGGATTTGGAGTCAGGAGAGATGACTAACGACTGCCGGAGTCAGCTCTCCCCAGGATGTGCGATGTTTGAGCATGGAGTTGAGGGTGACCAGCATTTTGCGCATACACGCGACGATGGCCACCTTCTTCGGCTTACCAGCCGCCAGCAGCCTCTGGTAGAAGTCCCGTATGACCGGGTTGCAGCGGGTCGCAGACAGCGTGCCCATGTAGAGAGCGGCCCGCACCCGGGAGCGTCCGCCCCAGACGGTCCGTTTGCCCCGCAGGGTGCCGCTGTCCCTGTTGAAGGGGGCTACGCCGGCCAAGGCGGCCACCTCACGACGGTCCAGGGTCCCCAACTCTGGCAGATAGGCCAGGAGAGTCAGGGAGAGCTGCTCGCCCACGCCGGGAACGGTGCGCAGGAGATCGTCTTTCTCCCGCCACACGGGACTGCTGCGGAGAGTCTGCCTCAAACCTTCGTCGAGGTCGTCCAGTTCCTGCTCCAACCAGGCGATGTGGGCCTCGATCCGGGGCCGGACGGCGCTGATGGCGGTGCCCAGGCGGTTCTTCTCCGAGACCAGCATGGTCATCACCTGGTGCCTGCGGGCGACCAACGAGTTGAGGACCTGGGTCTCGGCGTCCCTCAGGGGGCGCACGGCTGGACGAACAGCGTCGGCGAAATGGGCCAGGTTGGTCGCGTCCAGAGCGTCGGTCTTCGCCAGCGTTCCGGTGGCTTTGGCGAAGTCTCGAACCTGACGGGGGTTGACGACGACCACGGGCAGCGCCGCAGCTGCCAGTGCTGCCACCAGCGGCAGTTCCAAGCCGCCCGAAGCCTCCAGCAGCACCATGGCCGGTTGGAGAGCCTTCAGACGGGACACCAGATCCCTAACCCCGGCCTCGTCGTAGGAGATCGACCACAGTTGGTCTGTGGGGCGGACCGCGACGTCCACCTGGGCCTTTGCTACGTCAATGCCTACGTATGTGCTCGGTTCCTGTTCCATTCATACCTCCTGCGTGAATTGTGTGAAGTGCTGGCCCTTCCTTGCATGATGCGGGTTCGATTGACCCAGGCAACTGTTCGGGCTCTAACTCCAGAGGGGCGCGGCGACCCTCGCTGTAGGACGGTCTTCTGTGACCAGGGACGTGTCGGTCTGCCGCGCCCCGATCCCACCACATTGATAGTGAGTGTTATCCCCCTTAGTCAACATACAAGGACGTGAAAAGCGAACACTTTTTGTCAGGGGCCGGTTGCGACGGGGTGGTACATCGTCCGTAGCTGAAGCGGTACATGTTGTACACCTCAGAGGATCGGCAAGCCGTGTACAAAACGGGTACATGTTGTACCGGAGGAGGGACTGATGGAAGCGAGTGAGGTGGTCAAAACTGAAGGCGGAGACGTTGAAAAGGAGCACGTCCAGAGGCTCATGGCCCTGCTGCACGAGGTGGTGCGAAGAGAAGGGAGTCGCAAGGGAGCGGCGCGGGCGCTGGGAATAGACCGGCGGACCGTGGGGGCCTGCATGGATGGCGGCGGAATGACGTGGCGGCTCAGGGAAGCCCTGGAGCGGGGCCTCCGGGATGGGGTGGGTTCGTCCGCCGCCCGTCACCGGAGGCGTCACGACGCGCTGGAGCGTCGGGTGGAGGGGTTGGCGAAGGAGCTGCACGAGGGTCTGGACGCCGTCAAAGGCGAGGTGAAAGTCCTGTGTGAGGAGCAGAGCGGGGCGTTAGCGAAGATCGAGAAGAGGCTGTCGCGTGCGGAAGCCCAGCGAGAGTCCACGACGGGACCGACGGAGGCCCAGGACGCAACCGGAGACGCGCCGGAGGAGGCCCCGGCGACGGACAAGCCGTCGGCGAGGGCCAGGTACCCGAAGCGGCTGTATCCCGAGCTGGTGACGAAGGAGCCCGCGCCCGACGACGAGGAGGTATTCGGCGAGGCGTGGCCGCTCATTGAGGAGTGGCGCGAGATCTGGAAGGCGGGACACGTGGGTACAGGCAAGGGCCTGGCCTGGCTGGAGACCGAGGAACGGGTCCGCAGCCTGGAGGTGGCCCTGCTCGAAGAGTACGGGATGACCCTTCCGCCGGAGACGGAGCCGCTGCACGGACTCTACCGAAGCACACAGCTCACCTGGCGCAGGGACACCCTCGTCGATGTCCGCAGGGCGCTGGCCTGGAGATACCTGCTGTGGAAGGCGCTCACGTGCGGCCTGTGGCGGAGCCGCTGGTGGCCGGCGCGGCGCGCTTAGGGTTTCGTGGAACTGGACAGAACACTTTGGGCGCTGTGACCCTGAAACCCTTCCATCCGCTCAGTTGTTCGGCAATAATGGAGTCAGTTTCAGGCTTTTCCAGTTGTTTCGTGCCAAGAAACCTGGAGGGTTCCCGTCCCCCGAATCCGGGACCGGCTGCGTAGGATCGAGCACCGCGCTCTCTGAAAGCCACCCAGGGGTCAGACTGGAGGGATCGAGCATTGCGCTCTCCCGAAGGCAAACCCCGGAGGGACACATTCGCAGCGGCAGAGGCGCGTTTCGCTTCAGCCCCTCGGACACCCTGGTCGAGGTGCGTCCGTCGCACAGGCCAGGCCCTCACGTTGTGGCCGCCGTCCGGGAGGTCTTCCACCTCAGACCGGACCTCCCACGCCTTATCTCCGACGCTCCGAATCAGGCTCGTAGTCGGGTGCAGTATCGAAGCGGTGACGGTGGTTACGAAGTCAACGGCATCGAATTCAAAGCATACAAAAGGAGGCATTGAAGGCATGGAAGCATTGCGGACACACGACATCGGAGAAGGAGGCGATGAGCACATGGAATCGACGTTGACGGACATCGACGAAATCAAAGGCATGGACGTGAAGGATATCTACGTGGGGCCGAGCGCGCTGTGGGTTGCCAAACGGCTGCCGCATCGGGTCAGGTTCCACGACGGCTGGTTCTGGACGACGGCGACGTGCCACAGCCGGCAGGACGACGGCCTGGCTTTCCGGCAGAGACCCGACGGCGAGGGCATAGACGCGCGCTGCCACACCGGGGACTGTTCTCCGGAGGTGGCTGCTTCTGCCCTCGGTGGTCAGGCAGGATGGCCGATCCGGTGGGCCTACGAGCCCCTGGACGGGAAGATCGACAGGCTCTGGTGGATCAGGTACTGGCCCAGGTGGAGACTCGAATCCTACGCAGTCGCGGCGCTGGCTTTCGCCGTGCCGCTGCTCCTCGGCCATGGCCCGGAGTCGGCGATCCTCGCCGTCCTCGCGTTCAGCGTAGGGGCGTTGCTGACGGGACGACACATGATGCGCCATCGGAGGAAGAGGTTCCTCCGCTGACAGTCATGAAAAACACATAGCCCGTCCCAATCAGAGGGGTCGGCTCCTGTTTGGAGTCGGCCCCTTCTTCTTTGCCCGCAAGCGGGCGTAACGGATTCAAGGCAACACAAACACAGGCACGTAGGAGGTGCGAAATGACGACGGCGACCTTGGCGACTCACGGACAGACGATGGACACGGAGACGATGCGGCCCCGGCGCAGCCTCGAGGAGCTGGTGGACAACCTGATCGACTCGCTGTTCTCGGCGAACACGGAGACCGAGACGGCGGAGCGGAGCGCGACGCGCTCCATCCACGAGGCGAGGCGTCTCAGGCAGGCGGGGGACGTGGACGGGGCACTGGCGGCGCTGGGCAGTGCGAACGTGGCGCAGGCCACGCCGAGGGAGGCTCGCTGGGCCTTCTCCGAGTGGAAGGCATTGGTGAAGCGGCGGTTCGGGGACCAGAACGCCGTGCTCTACAGCCAGGGCACGGGCAGGGCCTCGACGCTGGTTCCCCACGGCGACGGGACGCTGGAGGTGGCTGCGGTCCTGGGGATGCGCTGGCGGCCCGGCAAGGTCGTCTCGGAGCGCAGCCTCCGGGGCCTCCAGCCTCTCGTATCGAGTACGAGGCAGGCTCTAGCGAAGGCTTGCCCTTGACCCGGCTCTCCGCACCCTCCTCGGTCGCATCGGCGGCGCGGTTGTTCTTGCAACCCGGGCGAGGACGCGCTGCCTTCTTACACCTGCTTGCTTGGGCCGAGTGCGCCGCTAGCTAGCGCTCCCCTCGTTCCGACTCTCCACGTCGTTTGCCACGCCGGAGCCTGCCCGCTCCGCCCCTTGCTTGCGGGACCCAGTCCCGCACCACCCATCCACTAACCCACCCAGGAGGAACTATGCCCAACGCACGGCGGGCATTGACATTGCCCGCGCACGGCTTCCCCACGTAGAGCCTGCCCAGTACAGCGATACGGAGGACGCCGCAGCCGGCCATCAGCCACAGCAACCAATCCACCCACGGAGACAGTCCCGGCCATTCGGGACAACCAATTCGAGCGGGACTGTCTCCACCCCACGGGGGTGGTGGGCCGTCCCGCTTCTTCATTGAAAGGAGAAGCGACATGACGACGGCAACCACGACGAGGACCAATCGGACCAAGGACACGGCAACCACGACGGATGCGGCGGCGCCCGCCGAGCGCAGGGGCAGGCCCGAGAGCGAACTCAGGGCGGCGGCCAGGAAGCGCGGCCTCACCTTGAAGGAGCTTGCGGCCCTGATGGGCGTCAGCGCAAGCCACCTCTCCCAGGTCGGCACGGGCAAGAAGCCCTGGACCCCCAACCTGCGGGAGAAGGCGATGGCCGTCCTGGGAGAGGTCCCTGGGCAGGGGATCGTGTACCGACAGACCCGCGAGGTAGATGCAGAAAGTACCTTCATCCGGGAGCGCGCACGCGAGATAGGAATGACCATGCTGGAACTCTCCGACCGGTCGGGGGTGAGCTACGGCTACCTGACGCAGGTGGCAAGGGGACGCCGGAACATGGGACCCAAGGTGCAGGCCAGCATCGAGTCGGTCCTGAACGCTCCGGCCAGGGTCGCCCCCGCCCAGCTCGCCAACCGCCAGGGTGACGTGATCGAGAGTGAGGCCAGCAGCTTCATCAGGGAGACCGCACGCGCACTCGGACTAACCATGAGGGAGCTGGCCGAGAAGGTCGGCGTGTCCGCCGGGTACCTCAGCCAGGTGTCCAGAGGGCACCGTAGCATGGGGGTGAAGCTCCAGGCCAGGGTCGAGGCCGTGCTTGAGGGACGTGCGAAGGTCGCGTCCGCCCAGTGCCCCGACATCGACCGGCAGTTCATCTGGGAGCGGATGGACGAGTTGAACGTGAGCCAGAACGAGGTGGCGCGTAGGGCGGGCATCAGCTCCGGTCACCTCTCCCAGATCATGAACGGCAGAAGCACCCCGTCAGCCGTGGTCCTCAGGAAGCTGCACGGGGCGCTGTTCCGGCGGGCGGAGGACTCGGAGCGGGTGATGCCCGTGGCCTTGAAGGTGCTGGGCTGGAAGAAGGGAGAGCGCAGCGGCATGGTGGTGCACGGCGCTCGCGGCAGGGACGGCACGGCCAGGGGCGGCGCGGTGCGCGTCGGCGGGCGCGTGCCCTGGGGCGCGGAGGTGGAGTACGCCTTCCGCGCTGGGTACGACGGCGCCGGGAAGGTGTCGGTGGACCACGTGGTGGCGCCGGGATACTCCGCACTGCTGATGCGGCCGGGGGCGGCGACCGCTTAGGTACAAGAGAGGGAGGCTATCCGAATTGGATGGCCTCCCTCTCTACCGGCATGTATCCCGCTCTCTTTGCGTTTCACCAAGTCCGCATCAGCACCGGCGCGTTGGCGTCCAATGGTCGGCAGCCGAACTGCCGCATTCAGCCCATGGCCCCGTGGGGACGCCGGCCGGTTGCTTCTAGTCAATGATGGTGATGGTGAGCTCGGTGGGCTCCTCGACGGTGTAGCCCGGGCCGTTCAGCACCCGGAGGATAACCGTCTCGCCGCCTTCCCGCTCCTGGTCTCGTATCGGGTCGAACGTGAACCTGGCCCAACGGAGGCCCGCTTCCTTGTCGGAGTCGTGGGGGGACTCAAGGGACCGGACCGTGAAGGTGTCGCCCACCTTCTCGATCTGATCGTCTATGTTGAACAAGCGGAAGTCCTCGTCCAGGGTCGCCGTTCCGCCGACGTACTGGAAGATCACATCCCCCGCGAAGTTCCCGGTCACGTACCACGTCGGGATCCGCGTATGGCCTTCGTAGACTTCAAATTGTGTCGAGCCCTGCCCGTGGGCATGGGGATGGTCGCGACTGGCCACCGGGGTGTTCTCGTCCGCGTCGTTGTCCACGATGGTCAGCGTGTACTCCGTGGGCTTGTCCTGCGACAGGGAGTACCCCGTGCCGGGCTCCAGAGTCAGGACGACCACCTCGTCGGCCTCGTTGAGGTTGTCGTCGGTGATGGTCACCGTAATCTCGGTTTCGAGCATACCCGCCGGAATCATAACGCTGCCGGGGATGGCGCTGTGGTCATCGGTGTTGTCAGAGCCGATATTGGGCGGGAAGCTGACGCTGACGCCCACTGTCACCGGATTGTCCGTCTGCCCGTCCAGCCTGACCCGCACCACGTGCGTGCCGGCGCCCTCGCCCGGCTCGCCCGAGGTCGCCGTGAAGGATACCTCCGGCGCGTCGTCGTCCAGGATGGTCAACTCGTAGATGTTCGCCGACATATCGAGGGCGTAGCCGTCGCCGCCGGTCAACGTCAGCGTCAGAGTCTCATCTCCCTCGGCGTCCGAGTCGTTGAGGATGGTTATCGGCACGAAGGCCTGAGTCTGTCCGGGCGGGACCGTGACCGTGCCTGAATCACGGATGGTGAAGTCGTCGCCCGGGCCGTGCTGGCCGTGCACTCCCGCCGTGGCGACGCCGCCAAGGGTGTAGCCGATGGTGATGGCCTCGTGGGGCGCAGGCTCCAGGGTGATGACCGCCCGGTGGGAGCCCGCCGTCTCACTCACGCTGGCCTCCGCCGTCTCAAAGGCGACCATAGGCAGGTTGTTGTCCGTGATGGTCAGCGTATGCACGCTTTCTTCGCCCACGTTGTTTCCCGAGCCGACCCGCAGCGTCAGCTCCACCGTCTCGTCCGGCTCGCTTTCGCCGTTGTGGATGATCTCCACCGGAATGTCAAAGCTCTCGGCGTCTTCCGAAACCTGCACCGTGCCGGAGGCGCGGTAGTCCCGGTTGCGCGTGGCCGTGCTTCTCACGCCATAGCTCAGGGTCAGGCCGCCCGCGGGCGCGGCAGGGCGGAGATTGACCGTCACGGGGTGCGTGGTGTCCGCCTCGACGACGGTGGATTCAGCGGAGGCAAACTCCGCCCGCGGCCGGTCGTCGTCCAGGATGGTCAGCGTGTGCGTCCGAGTCGTCCCGACGGTGTAGTCCGAGCCGCCCCCCAGCGTCAGCACCACCGTCTCGTCGGGCTCGGAGTCGCTGTCGGGGTTGATGGTTACAGGGATGTCGACGCTGTTGATCCCGGCGGAGACCGTCACCGACCCGGAAGAGCCGGTTAAGCCTTCGATGCTGTAGTCAGTGCCCCGCGTGGCCGTGCCGCCGCCAAGGGTGTAGTTGATGGTCACGTCCTCGGTGGGCGCCGGGACCAGGTTGACGGTGACGCCCACGCTCCCGTCGGACTCGCCAACCTCGCTATCGGCCTTGGCGAACTGCGCCCCGGGGCCGTCGTTGTCGGTGATGGTCAGCGTGTAGCGGGACGGAGCTCCCACGACGTACCCCTCTCCCGCGCGCAGGTAGATGTCCAGGAAATCCTCCTGCTCGCTCTCCCGGTCGTTGATCAGCCGCACGAGGATGTTCACGCTGGACGAGCCGGGTCCAACCCAGACCGACCCAAAGCCGTTGCTCAGGCCGCCGATCGTGAAATCCTCGCCGGCCTCGGCGACGCCCCCGATCTGGTACCTGATGGTGGTGGCGGCGTGGGGCGCCGGAACCAGGTTGACCACCACGTCGTAAGTGCCATCTCCCTCGCTCACGGTGGCCGTGGCCGGGTCGTCGGCGAAGGACACCTCGGGATTGTCGTTGTCCCTCACCTCGACACTGGCCGACCGGTCCGAAGACGCCGTGTAGCCCTCGCCGTTGTTCAGGGTGACGAATATCTCCCCGTCGGCGTCGTCGGTATCGTTCCCCACGGTGGGCACGGTTATGGTGGCGCGGCCGCTGTTGCCTATGGTCGCCTCCTTCCGGCCCAACTCTCCGGCGGCTACGTAGCCGCCACGCTGGATCACCGTGTA
Organism: Dehalococcoidia bacterium; assembly: GCA_965208795.1. GTDB lineage: Bacteria > Chloroflexota > Dehalococcoidia > Lucifugimonadales > UBA1123 > VXRN01. The sequence continues at coordinate 589 of CBDBPQ010000002.1, read as the reverse complement.
GTGGAAGGTGAGGCTGTCGTCGGCGGCGGGCGCCGGGGACGCGCTGACCGTGAATTGGGCGGCGTCGCCCTCGTTGACCGGATCGCCGCCCTGCACCCATAGTCGCGGCTGGCCCGGGATCTCGTCGGTCGCCATCACGGGCTCCGACCAGAAGCCGGGTGTGCCGTCGTTGTTCACCGCCCGCACGGCGTAGCAGGTGGGGGTGTCCGGGTCTATGGAGTAGTCCAGGTGGATGGTTATACTTCCGTTCCACCACGGGCGTCATCCTCCCCGGGGGTCTGGCACGGCGCCGGGGCCGACCACACCTCGTAGTGCGACACCACTAGGCCGTGCACCGACTCCAGCTCGTCCCACAGCACGATGGCTATGGGAGGGTCGGGGTAGAACTGCGCCCGCAGGCCGTGCGACTCTCTCTCGCCCGTTCCGGTGCGGGGACTGGATGAAGGCTTCGTTGTTGTCGTCTACGTAGTCGAAGTAGTCGATGGAGTGCCAGCTGTTGCCGCTGGTCGCCTCGCAGGCTGTCTGGCTGGAGGCGTCCACGTCGTTGCCGTCGCCGTCAATGCAGACGGTGTAGTCCCTGGCCTGGGCG